>CBDHCJ010000002.1:0-416681 GCA_965261045.1 uncultured Colwellia sp. | reverse complement strand
TCTGTTGGGGATAGAGTCGAAACGGGTGAGCCAATTGCCTTAGTAGGGCAAAGTGGTGGACAAGATCAAGCTGGACTTTATTTTGAAATTCGCCATCAAGGCGAAGCAGTTAACCCTAAACTTTGGTGCCAATAGTTTATATGACTTCTTCCTTTAAGGGGTCGTCATTGTGTAAGTCTCTTGTACTGATCTTCTGCATTACAGTAATTCAGCATTACAGTAATAATAACGCTAATACTTCTTGCGTTTTATTTTGCATTAGCTGTTCATCGCCTTTAGATTCAACATTTAATCGCACTACTGGCTCGGTATTACTACTACGTAAATTAAAACGCCAGTTGCCAAATTCCATGCTAATGCCATCAGTTTTGTCTATCACTTGCGCATCTGCCTGATAATTTTCAAATACTCTAGCGATAGCCTCTTTAGGATCGGCAAGTTTATTATTAATTTCACCTGATGATGGATATGCTTCAATACGCGCTTTTACTAAGCTAGATAAGGCTTGTTTTCGTAGACAGACTAATTCAGCAATTAGCAACCAAGGGATCATACCGCTGTCACAATAAAAAAAATCACGAAAATAATGATGAGCACTCATTTCACCGCCATAAACAGCATCTTCACTGCGCATACGCTCTTTAATAAAAGCATGGCCAGTTTTACTTTGAATGGCTTGACCACCTCTTTTCTCAACAATATCGATAGTATTCCATGTTAAACGCGGATCATGAATTATTTTCTGTGATGTGGTGCTAGCATTTGCTGACTTAGCTAAAAAATTTTCCGCTAACAAACCAACAATATAGTAGCCCTCAATAAACTCTCCTTGCTCATCAAACAAAAAACAGCGATCAAAGTCGCCATCCCAAGCAATACCCATATCCGCTTTATGTTTAATAACAGCATCACCTGTGGCTGCCCTATTTTCGACTAAAAGTGGATTGGGTATGCCATTAGGGAAATTTCCATCGGGTTGATGATGTACCTTGATAAATTCAACTGGTACTTGTCGCTGTTTAAAAGCCGATTCAATGGCATCAAGCGCTGGACCTGCAGTACCATTACCAGCATTAACCACTAATTTTAATGGCTTACCTAACAGAGAGTCGACTAAAGAAAAGCTATCAGTATCAATATAAGTTAATAAATGTGCAGTATAAGACGGAGTAATATCATAACGGCTTAACTGACCTTTGCGTTCAACATCACTAAAGTTGTTTTGCTCTGCTAAGGCTTTAATATCAAAAAGTCCAGTATCACCACTGATAGGTTTAGAATTCTCTCGTACTAGTTTCATGCCATTATAATCAATAGGATTATGACTAGCAGTGACAACAATACCACCATCACAATTTAAATGACTGGTGGCAAAATAAATATGCTCCGTGCCACTCAAACCTAAATCGATAACATCAGTACCACCATCAATTAAGCCGCTAGCAAGTGCTAACTTCAGCGCTTCACTAGTTAACCGGATATCTCCGCCAACAACCACTTTTTTAGCTTTAGTATATTGTGCAAACGCACGACCAATTCGATAGGCAATATCGGTATTTAGCTCTTCACCAAGCTTACCGCGAATATCGTAGGCTTTGAAGCAAGAAAGCAGTAGCGAATTACTAGTTTCAACTGGTGAAGTGAAAGCTTCAGCCTGAGAAGTATTACTTGAATCCAGCTTTACCTTCGATGTCGAGATTTTAGTCATTATTCTTTAACCTTTTTAAGTTTTAAGTTTTAAGTTTTAAGTTTTAAGTTTTAAGTTTTAAGTTTTAAGGGTATTGTTTTCGCTATTCTTAACTTCTATTGCTCGTTATTTTACTCTTCCGTAACGATCTTCAAAGCGAACAATATCATCTTCACCCAAGTAACTACCCGATTGTACTTCAATCATTTCTAGTGGTAATTTTCCAGGATTTTCTAATGCATGAACAACACCTATAGGAATATAAGTGGATTGATTTTCACTTAAGAGAAAGATTTTCTCATCCAAAGTGATTTTTGCTGTGCCTGAAACAACGATCCAGTGTTCTGCTCTATGGTGATGCATTTGTACCGATAGCTTAGCGCCAGGATTAACAGTAATGCGTTTCACTTGAAAGCGTTCACCGTTATCAACACTGTCGTATTTGCCCCATGGGCGATACACTTCACGATGGATAGTACTTTCACTACGCTGCTTGGCTTTAAGCTCATTAACAATATTTTTAACGTTTTGAACCTTATCTTTATTGGCAATCAACACCGCATCTGGGGTATCAATGATCACTAAATTATCAACACCAAGTGTGGCTACCAATTTATTTTGGCTGTGAATATAGCTGTTGCTGGTATCATGAGCTATAACATCACCCTTAATAACATTATGCTGCTCATCTTGCTGACATACTTCCCAAAGTGCTGAATAAGAGCCAACATCGCTCCAACTGGCATCAAGTAGAACAACGACTGCATCCTCAGTTTTTTCCATTACCGCATAATCAATAGATTCATCAGCACACTGTAAAAATGATTCTCTATCTGGACGCGTAAAGTCTAAATCTTTTGCTACTTTTGCCATTGACCTTCTACAGGCAGATAAAATATTGGGTCTAAATTTTTCTAACTCTTCAAGGTAGCGGCTAGCTTTAAACAGGAACATGCCACTATTCCATAAATAATCGCCAGAATCTAAATAGTTCTGTGCAATTTCCGCATTAGGTTTTTCAACAAACTTTGCCACTTGATATATATCATTACCTTGCTTGCTACCCTTTTTAATGTAGCCATAACCCGTCTCTGCATGGGTGGGCACAATACCAAAGGTCACTAATTTACCTTGTACTGCTGCGGTTGTTGCCACACTAACGGCCTGATGAAATTTTATCGTATCTTTAATAACATGATCTGCCGCCAATACCAATAACAAAGCATCTTCATTATCAGCTAACGCATTAAGTGCTGCTAACGCTACGGCTGGTGCTGTGTTTCGTCCTTGGGGTTCAAGTAAAATAGTCGCTTGACTACACGCCACTTGTTTAACCTGCTCTGCCACTAAAAAACGATGATCTTCATTACAAATAAACACTGGCGCTTGATGCTGACTAGGTAAGCGAGCCAAGGTGTCTTGCAACATGCTAGTATCATTTACTAAAGGTAAAAACTGTTTCGGAAATTGCGCGCGAGAGAGCGGCCAAAGACGTGTGCCGCTACCACCACACATGATTACGGGAATAATATTGTTAGCGTTCATTTAGGGTCCATTAAAAAATAATAAGCTGATGCTGCTATCATAAGCCATAGGAAATGTTTCGACAATCCTGAGCCTTGCCCAAGAGGAAATGAATTATTAGATTCCTGAATTCAAGTCATAAGCGATAAATATGTTTTTCGGTGGGGTTAATAAGCCACATAACGACTACTCACTAATCCAATTTCACAGGCTTATAACTGGTAATTATTGATAAAGCCCTTCAACTGCTTCTTTAACGCTGTGATCACCATCAACAACTAGTTGTGCCGCCTCAAGCTTAAATTCGGCTGAGTATATTGGTCTTGTTAATTTTGTCATTTTCTCAACTAAGTTTAATGTGTGCATGATAACACCTCCAATTAGATGGCCAAATTAACTATGCCACTTTAATCTGAGGTATAAACGGTTGAATATTTTGATATGTTTTTAGCGAAAAAATTACCACCGTTAAATTTACCTATATCTGGATAGTTATCGCCACAACTTTGAAGTAAAGCAAATGAAAAGAATACTCCTAGTGCTTTCAGTTCAGGTTGGGTTTTGTGTTTACGATGCAATGCTTTAGGGTGGGTGGTAGCGTTGCTCACACCTTAACGCGGCGTTAGTTTGCCGTCAGTGAAGTTGAACTAACGGCATCCTTCACTTGTGTTATGAGTAGTCTTCATCATCTTTGTAGCCATTGTCAACTTCGTGATCCTCGCCATGATCAAATTGAGGCTCTTCACCAAAAGACTCGCTTCTTTGCATAGCTTTACCACCGCCTAAAAACATTCCAGCTTTGGTTTTGTTTATCAAGGTGTTGTATTTAATCCAAGCTTTCTGAGTGTCCAGTGTGTTTGTTAACCTTTTAAGCTCAATACCATTCAACTCTATTTCAGTAAGTTTTATTCCATCTTTTAAAGCAATAAGCGAATTTCCATAAGTTTCAAGGATTTTGGACTGAGCAATTGTAAAATCGCCAGACTTAGTGAAACCCCGAGGGAAGTTCTTATAATCTGTAAACGGTTGGCGAAGCTTTTTGATTACGTCTTCATCAGGCAAGGTGTGGTAGATTGAGTTGCTCTTAACACTATCGCTTAACTTTGCTTGTGGTTTCTTTTCTGCAGAGTTTACCTCATTAATAGTTACTAAAATTTGACGAGATAAAAATTGACTGATATTTTGCTGCAATTGTTGTTGCGCAGTGTTTGTAACCAGATGCTTAGTTGCTTGGTCTAAGCGTAAAATTAAATGCTCTTCTGTTGATTCTTCATCAATAGTGGCATGAATCGCCAACTGCCTTAAACGTGCAGTAAGCTCCATAGAATCAATCATATGAGCCCATCTATCTACTTGATTCGCTTTGCGAATTGTTGCGGGGTCAATATTTTTAGCTTGGTATGGTTGCTCTGGTTTAGCTAAGCCTAACTCAATAACCTCATCTGTTTTATGATTCAAACCTGTAGTTTCGAAATCTAAAAATGCAATTGTTATGTCATCGTCGACAGGCTCGTTTAATTTTTGAGGTTCAATCAATTCTAGAGGAAATTTTACACGTTTAATTACCTTAAAATTTTCTGGATTTTGATTAACTTCATCCCATGATTTTAACTTGAATTTATCTAGTGCTTTTCGCTCTAGCTCTAGCTGTTCTTCACAATACTTTTTAGCTTTTTTTAGAGCATAGTTATAATTTAGATCTTGAGGGTTATCATCCAAAGCTCGAACATACCTAAAACTCCACAGATTACTTTTTAGTTTATCGTAAATATTTTTTCTATGACGATTAACTTCATTTCTATCTAAATTGTGAGGGATGTTAGCCATGCTTTTTTTTAATAATGAAAACTTGTAGATTACTTATCTACAGTTCCAAAATCAAGAGTGCTACAGGTTATTGTTGAACTTTACAATTAAGTACTGGCATTCGTACTAGCCTTTTTATAGAATGCCCTCTCTTATACCCACCCGTAGCTCAGCTGGATAGAGTGCATGCCTCCGGAGCATGAAGTCACAGGTTCGAATCCTGTCGGGTGGGCCATTTTATTCCTACGTTAATTCGGTATAACAGTATAACTAAGCGCAATTGCTAAATTATCAGAATGTCTCTGCGCCTTTATACAAGGCATCAATTCTTGCCAGACACGCTGCTCTTACCAGACACGCTATACTGCCTCTAAGTTGGCGTACTCAACCACTAACCACTTACTGCCAACCACTTCAAAATTCACCTGAATGCGCGATTGTGCGCCACTACCTTCATAATTTAACACCACGCCCTCACCAAATTTTGCATGAGCGACTTGTTGTCCTAACTTAAAACCCGTGTTAGCAAAAGTTTCTAAAGTGAAAGTATTAGAAAATTTACCAACACTTTTAGGTCTAGACACTTGGCTTTGCATACGAATTTCTTCTATACAATCTTCTGGCAGTTCTCGTAAAAAGCGGCTGGCTTTATGAAATTTTTCTTGCCCATATATGCGTCGGCTTTCAGCATGCAACAAGTATAGCTTACTCATCGCTCTTGTCATGCCAACGTAACATAAGCGTCTTTCTTCTTCTAAACGGCCTATTTCTTCAACCGATTGTTGTGATGGAAACATACCTTCTTCCAAACCGGCAATAAATACCAAGGGAAACTCTAAGCCTTTCGCTGAGTGCATGGTCATAAGCTGCACTGCCGCTTCAAATTCATCGGCTTGTGATTCGCCCGATTCTAATGCCGCATGGGTTAAAAAAGCCGTTAATGGTGTTAGTTCTTCAATTAACTCTTGATCCGATAAGGGTGTGCTTACAAACGTTTGGCAAGCGGTTACTAATTCATTCAAGTTTTCAATACGCTGTTCGGCACGTTCACCTTTTTCCGCTTGATACATAGCTTTTAAGCCAGAGTGCTGAATAACAAAGTTGGTTTGTTGATCTAAATCTAAATCTGTTGAATCATCTTCTAATTGATCAATTAAGTTAATGAACGCTGTAATGGTTTTAGCGCTACGACCTTTTAGTTGCTGTGTGTTTAATAATTGCTGACAGGCTTGCCATAAGGTTACTTGCAAGCTTCGAGCGGCATCACGTATTAACGCCACCGTTTGATTACCTATACCACGAGTTGGGGTATTAATAATGCGTTCAAAGGCAGCATCATCATCACGATTATTAATAATGCGTAAATAAGCTAATGCGTCTTTAATTTCTTGTCGTTCGAAGAAACGTTGACCTCCGTAAATTCGATAAGGTAATTGTCCTTGTAATAATGCTTCTTCCATTAGACGTGATTGCGCATTGCTGCGATATAAAATAGCCACCTCATCGAGTTTGCCACCATCATCACGCCATTGTTTGATACGACTAGCAATAAAGCGTGCTTCATCGATTTCATTAAAAGCAATATAAATAGAGATCTTGTCACCGGCTTTATCCTCAGTCCATAACTCTTTACCAAGGCGATTATTGTTATTACTGATCAATTGATTGGCGGCATTGAGAATATTGGCGGATGAACGGTAGTTTTGTTCTAATCGAATGGTTTTCGCATCATCATATTCAGTGGTAAAGCGCTCAATGTTTTCAATTTTTGCACCACGCCAACCATAGATAGATTGATCATCATCGCCAACAATCATCACCTTAGCTTGCGCTTTGCCTAGCATAGTTAACCATGCATATTGAATCGCATTGGTATCTTGAAATTCATCCACTAAAATATGACCAAAACGCTGCTGATAATGCGCTAATAGTGCTGGATTATGGAGCCAAAGCTCATGAGCTCGTAATAAAAGTTCGGCAAAATCGACCAAGCCAGCACGATCACAGGTTTCTTGATAGGCCTTATACACCTTAACAAACAAAGCTTCGCTCGGGTCAAACTGAGTATCAATATGCTGAGGACGTAAACCTTCATCTTTTTTGCCATTGATATACCAAACAAACTGTTTGGCTGGCCATTTTTTCTCGTCTAACGCTAATGAACGAAGAATACGCTTAATTAAACGCAGTTGATCATCACTGTCAAGTACTTGAAAAGTTTGTGGCAATTTCGCTTCTTGAAAATGCATACGCAATAAACGATGGGCCAAACCATGAAAGGTACCAATCCACATACCGCGAGTATTGCTATCAACCACTTGCTCAATCCGAGCTCGCATTTCCGCCGCGGCTTTATTGGTGAAGGTTACCGCTAAAATAGCATGCGATGACACTTGTTCAACTTTCATCAGCCATGCAATACGTTGCACCAATACTCGAGTTTTTCCTGAGCCCGCCCCCGCTAACACCAACATATTTTGCTGCGGTGCGCCAACAACCTTACGTTGCTTGTCATTTAAAGAGTAGAGTAATTCTGAAACGTCCATCGCGAGAAGACCTTATTGAGCTGAATATGAAGCAGAGCTAATGAGTAAAGCCTTGCAATTGTAACACTTATACCCAAATCACCTCAAGATGCGAGTTTTAGCTGAGCAGGGCTATCGCATTAAAAATAATTTGACACAGATCCCCTAATTTGATCTATTACTTCGCTTTGCTGGTCTAATACAATAAATTCAACTGGGTATATTACAAAGCTTATTAGTGACATGCCGCCTCCAAGAGATTAATCCCTACCATTATCTTGTTGATGTATTACAACGCGTCAGCATGCATTCTGCCTCAAAAGTTGAAGAGCTTACGCCTAAATATACGATAATAGTTTGAAAAGAAAAGTTCGCCGATAATTTTTTAACGTCAGATCTGGCTTGAATGAGGTGATCTAGCCCCTGAATGATCGCTTACGATACAACTAACGCCCCCATTAAGAGGCAAAAAATAGCTAAATTTACTAGTTGTCCACCTCAAGGCGTGTTGTTATACGCTAAGACAAAAATCAGCGAAGCTAACACCAAACGGAGAAACTTTAACTAGCTCCTCTAAGGAATTATCCGCACCACCGCCTACAGTAAATGAACCTTGAGCGGCAGTTAAGAAGCCTCTTGATTTTAAGCGCCCAATAGCACCTACAATTGCGTATTGATTAACGCTTGGTTTATTGATCGCCCCAACTTGAGTTTGCTGAGGTTCATCCTTAATAAATGCAAGCATTTCACACTCTAAAAGGGACATTTCATTGAGAGTTTCTAAAAAGTATTTTCTTTCATCGTAGTTTGATGAAACAGGTTGTTTTAATGTGTTTTTGAAATAGTTTTTAAAGAACTCTCGTTTTTCTAGAGTTGGTTCGACTTCAATTTTTTCATGAAGCGATTCCATTAGTGCTTCAAGCGCTATCGGATCTTGTTGTTCTATTGTTCTAATAGTATCTCGCATAGCTTTAACTTCTTGAGCTATTTCTTGATAAAAGGACTCTAGACGTTTGAAGCGCTTCTCTTGCTTTGAACCGAAATAAAGCGATGCTATTGGACCACCGACATATGGAACCGATTGAATTCCAGTCTGAAGTATAAGATCACGTATTTCACTATTCGGTTGAATTTCAAACTCAGTTGAATCAGCAGCACCAGTAGCGATATATATTTGGGAATGCTTAGATAACACTTCTAGAGTCTCTTTAGCTCCAGTAACAGCCTCGACAATTTCCCAGCCACACATTTTTCCTGTGGCACTAGGGAAGTCGACCATTAAAGTGTCGCCCCAATCAAATAGATATACGTTTATCACTAAACCTCCATATACACAGAACGCCCGCAACAGTGGCGCAGCGTTAGCTGCGTCCGACGAACAAAGTGGGTGTAGAGATTGCGCTTGTTACATTTAGCGACCAAGAATTTCTCCTTTCTCTTGATCATATTCTTCCTGCGTAATGACACCGTCATCAAGCAATGACTTCAACTTTCTTAACTCGTCATATCGATCCGATGAAACTTTGGGCTTTTTTGCAATCCGCGCACTGGTGCTGCTTTTAACGCACGAGAACACCAACTCTGAGCGAGGAAAATTTCCTGCTACATGCGCACCCACTGAGGTGGACTCTCGGAGTAACTCATAACGCAGGCCTTTGTCCTCACAAAACTAATTTGCCCTCCTTTCCGCACTGCCGCGAACAGACTGCACAGAAACAAACCCTGTCGCACCCTGATGGAATATCCGGTATGCCTCGGAGTCAGGAATATCATTTCTAAGAACCGTGGTTTGACCTTCATATACGGCATCTTCAAAAGCTGATTCACTTTGGTCAGCTCGCTGAATGCTTGAGGCTATAGAGCAACCGCCAATTATTGCTGCAATAAAAAGAGTAGAAAGCGAAAAAATAAATTTCATTAATAACGAACCCTTAAAAGAATGTAACGCCTTGCTAAGCGGCGCAGAATAGTTGGCTAAAATGTGCGAGAAACGAAGCGCAGCCAACTGTTATGCGTCCGTTTGAGCAACTTGTTATGCAAATTTTCTAGTTGTCATTTCGAACTTCCCATTTGAAAATAATATCATTTTCAAATATTTCAACTAGTTCAAAGCAACACGCTCTGCGTGAACACTTCTAGTTTCACCTCGGTGCCCTGTAGCCAAGACTTCGCCACTTTTTGCAACTACAACACCGACTCGTGGATATTCATCACACTTAAGCTGTTCTTTAATGGCTAGTTTCATTAAGTCTGATTTGGAATACTTACTCAACATTATTTGAATACTTGAACTCCATCTTTCATCTGACCATTCACTTTTACGGTCTGCGTACCCTCCACGACTATGATCTCAACAGAAGGCATAAAGGCATATTCATAGAAATATGTATTGCACTTTAGTATCCAACCGTTCGTCAATTTATGGCTATCAAAATCACAACCTTCCCAATCCCCATCAACCTGAGTGTTATAAATTGCTCCATTAACGATTCTCCCAGATACTTCCTCGTCTCCGACCACGACAACTTTGTTGTCTACTGCGATAACTCTTGGGCGGTACTCGTAAAAATACTGATACTCTTCGCATACAAAAAACTGACCATTAGTTAAGGAGTAAACCTTGTCACGTTCACAGCCATCAAATTCATCTTCAATAGTGTAAGTATCAGCAAATATTTGCGAGCTAAGTAAAGTTAGCGCCATCGAAATGCCGAAAGCTTTAGCCAAAGATAAAATTTTATTCATTTTTTCCATATCCTCCTTCGCATTTTTTCTTGTCTGGGTGCACCCAGACATCTTCAACTTTGGGCATTAACGTACCTCTATCTCTAAATAGATTCATAACGCCTTAATAAGCGGAAAATAATGGTTGGCTATAATCGCGAAGCGGTGGCCAACTGTTATTTTCCATTTGAGCAACTTGTTATGTGCTACTTACTACATTTATAAACTTTGCCAACAGCGGTGGTATTGGTTGTACCAGTAGAACCATAGGCATTTGTATTTTTCATGTCCTGTAAATACACGATATTCCCTCCAAGTGTGTAAGCTCTATTTCGAAGTTCATTTCTAGCACCAACCACAAGATTTTTGTTCGATGTAAAATCACCCGTTACCCAGTTACCTTGAGAACCAACAATCTCACCTAAAAATTTACAATTTTCGGAGTTAGGACGTTCAATTACAATTTCAATGCTGGCAGCTTCAGGAATAACCTGTTTGGCTGCACATCCGGATAAGGCTAATAAGGCTAGGAACCCCATATTTCGTATCATAAATCCTCCTTGGTGACTTGCACATAACAATTTATCGCAACCGTAAACTCGTTCATAAATTAGAGTCTGGCTAAACACCCGACTAGACGAATTTCGTCCTAAGCTAAAGAGCAAATTCAGTATATATTATGCCTTTAAACGCTTCAGTTTAAAATTTATTTACTAAGCAATTTTGTAACTACTCAGGACAAAAAAAAGTTTTAACCCTGACTATCTAAAATAAAAAAAGGATCGACTTGCTTGATCCTTTCTAGGCGTTATTCTATTACTTTCCTTTTGATAATCACGTGAAACAATGAAAATAAGCGGCATCGATATCGAGTCGAATATCGAGAATATTCAAGCACAAATTAAAGCTGATAAAACGCTATCACCTTCAATGTGCACCGCTATGGATTTATTGCTACTTATTGTTACCTTGCTTTGTCAGCGCCTCGGGCTCAATAGTAGCAACAGCAGTAAACCGCCTTCATCAGATCCAAACAGAAAGAAGAATTTAAAAACCAGTAGTACCAAAAAATCAGGTGGTCAAAAAGGGCGAAAAGGTACAACGCTTCCGCTTGATATTGCGCCAGATATTACCCATAAATTGCCCGTTGATAGAGCGCTTTTACCGCCAGGTAACTATATCAACGGGAAAAGACAATGGTTGCATAATGCCTCTTCTCTAGATTGGATCGATTTGTCAGTACACGAAAAACGAGGCGCTGAAGCGATGGATGAAATGGGCATATTGCCGCAATTTCAAGGCGTAATGTGTCACGACCATTGGAAACCTTATTATCGTTATAAGAGCCTACATGCGCTAGGTAATGCGCATCATTTGCGTGAATTAATCCGTGCTTACGAACAGGATGGCTAAGTTTGGGCTGAAACAATGCGCGTGTTTTTATTGGAGCTCAATCAGGAGATTGGTAACGCTGGCGGATTACTTAGCCCTGAAAGACAAGGCATGCGAATACTTAACTATCAAGCTATGCTAAAAGCGGGAGAAAAGGAAAGTCCACCGCCGATACAGGTGAAAGGCAAACGAGGTCGGCCGAAGAGAACTAAATCACGTAATCTACTTGAGCGACTGCAAAATTATGAAAGTGATGTACTCAGATTCATGACGGATGAAGCGGTGCCATTCACCAATAATCAAGGTGAAAATGATCTGAGGATGGCAAAGGTTCAACAAAAAATATCAGGGTGCTTTAGAAGTGAGAATGGAGCAAAAATGTTTTTTGGACTTCGTCGCTATCTGTCGAGCTGCAAAAAGCAAGGAATTAGTGCGTCCACCGCATTAACGTTATTACTAAATGGCATGCTGCCCAATATATTTACCCCTGCTGAGTAGTTACGTTTGATCTTTGAATTGTATGATTTGCGCCAGACAGATATTGGCTCTATGGTATGGCATCTATCGCCGAATTGACAATTGAATGGAAAATCACTGCAACCAGGACTTCTTCGTACTAAAAATTGACGGTATGGGAAGTCAATAGCAAAAGCGTCTACAAGTCCCCAGTTTACGGGGATAATACAGGGAAACAGGTCGAAAACAAATATCAATCTGAACTAAATACTCTAGTTCGCTGCACTGCCGGACGCTGTTTCACCAATTCAACGCTTTACATTAGGGTAACGGGCACGCAAGGTTCTCTTTTTTAGATTAAAAGTCTCATATCTATCTGAGTTTAGACGAAAGTTTTCGTTTGTTTTGTTGATATAAATCAATGTGTTTAGAGGGTTTTAAGGGCTGACCAATTACCATCATCCAACAAGTCCGCCAACCTGTTCTCGCCAGCCATCCTCAAACACCATGCGGAAAGCAACCGATGGCTCCTTGACCATCATTTCACCTCTGTCAAGGGCATTTTTGTAAGTGCTCTCAAGCGTTTCCAGCAATTTTTTCTTGTAATTCGTGTCCTCGTTGCCCTTCAGGTGGATGCCCTTGGTTTCCAGAATCAGTAGTTTTCCGTTGCCTTTTTGGCAAGCGACAAAATCGGGATACACGCGCTGTCGTCGCCAGCCTTGTAGCGAATACGCTTGTCTTGTGGCGATTCTGTGCCACCAGTAGATGGCGTTGCTACTCTCCAGATAGAGTGCGAAGTCTTGCTCCAAACCGTTAAAACCGCTTTCATACACCGGTTCAAAAAGGCTTTGTTGTATGAGTCTGCCATCTTCGTCCTGTAATGATCTCTCTTGACTAGCCACAAAGACCTCGAACGACTTATCCAGCGCATAGTCCAACCGCTCATCGGTTTCAAGGTGAAACCTGATTTCATTTTGTCCGACTTTGCCACGAAAAACAGCTTCGGCTTTATCGTCTATGGTCTTTTTTACCCGACCAAGCAAAACCTCCGCAAGATAAATACGGTTATTCAGCAGTGTCGAATCATCGTGTCCGCTGTTGCTGTGCTGTTCAATAAAACACGCCGCCACCCGCGCCGCTTGCCATGGATTGGGCACGACATCGATAAGGCGGCGCACAAAATAGTCCAAAGCCAGCCGTTCTTCGGTGTTATAGGTGGCTTTCAAAATCTTGCCCTGCCCTTGAATATCAACCGTCGTTTTAATCTCTTGAATAATCGTAACTGCCCAGATACCCTAAGGAATAATTCTCTTGCCTGAGGAATCCCGATGTGATTCATTAAGATTATGATTTTTTCAAACGCGCCCAAAGGTTATGTTTCCGTTGAGGCTTATGAAGAGCTGAAGCAGAAGAATGCACAAACGATAGCCCTGCTTGTGGCTCGCATTGAAGACCTTGAGCGTCGCCTCAGCTTGAACAGCAGCAACAGTAGCAAGCCGCCTTCAAGCGACGGCCTAAAGAAGCCCAAGGCTGAACCCAGAACCAAAAGCCTGCGGAGAAAATCCGGTAAAAAGTCAGGCGGGCAGAAAAGCCACAAGGGAAGCACTCTGTGCCAAACGGCAGATCCCGATCATGTTGAAGATCACTTTCCTTCTGTCTGCGGGCAATGTGGCACACCGCTGTCGCCATCAATGGCAGAGGATTACGCCGCACGACAGGTGTTTGACCTGCCCGAGCCACAGCCTCTGGTGACAACGGAACACAGGGCACATGTCTGCCTTTGCGGCCACTGTGGGGAAACAACCAGGGCGGCGTTTCCTCTGGAAGTAAAGGCACCCGTGCAGTACGGGCCACGCATCGCCGGAGTGGCAACATATCTCCAATGCGCCCATTTCCTGCCGGAAGACAGACTGGCGCAAATAATGGCCGATTTGTTCAATGCCCCTTTGGTTCCTGCCACTGTGGCCGCCATGAACCGCAAAGCATCAGAGCGGCTCAAGGGGGTTGCTTCTCACCTGCAGGATGTGATCGCCCAACAGGTCCACGTCAAACATCTTGACGAGACGGGTTTCCGGATTACGGGGTGCCTGCAATGGCTTCACGTTGCCTGTACACCGCTTCTGGCTTTCTACCGGGTCAGCAGCAAACGCGGTAATCTGTTATCCAATCTCACGGGCTGTATCGTGCATGATCATTGGCAGCCCTACTTCACGCTGGATGGTGTTACCCATGCGTTGTGCAATGCACACCATTTACGGGAACTGCAAGCGTTGGTCGAAATAGAACAGGAAGATTGGGCTGGTCAGATGCAAAGGCTACTGCGGCGTGCGCACCATGTCACACAGGCCGCGCGGGATAAGGGCGTGGCGGTTTCAACGCCGCTTGTTGCGCTTATCAATCGGCGATACGACAGGATCATCACCGCTGCATTGGATTTCCATGAGGAATTGCCTCCACTCGTGCCGCCAAAACCCGGAAGACGGGGGCGCAAGAAGCGACGGACAGGACATAATCTGGCTTTACGATTGCGCGATCACAAGGAAGGCACCCTGCGCTTTCTGACAGATCCCGACGTGCCATTCACAAACAACGAAGCTGAACGCGACCTGCGGATGATGAAGTTACGCCAGAAAATATCGGGAGGGTTCAGGTCTGAACAAGGGGCAGAGGATTTTGCCACCCTGCGCAGCGTCATCACAACGGCGAGAAAACAAGGATGGAACATCATCGAAACACTGATGATGCCTGCCGATCAGATTATCGCAACACTGAAATACGCTTAAAAACAACCTGGGCAGTTACTATAATCCTTCAATATCTGGGCATTTGTAGTGCCTAGGTATTTTTGTGTTTCTTTATAAATCAATGACTTATGAGGGTTGTCCGTCGAAGTCAGGAGTGCTATCATAGTCTTGGCTAGATTTTTGAATCTGATCTGGGGCATATTTCACACTGTATTTAGGACAATTTAAAAATTGTAATGCTTTGGCCTCTATGTCAACCCTAACGCGAATTATAATCTTTCAAGGTGAGGCTAACGATGCCCAAGTATCTCTCGATTGCCATTCTCGCACTGGCCCTTTTTATGGTTACATTTGCGGTGAACCTACAGGCGCCTTTGTATAGCAGCTACGTCGGGCAGAACGTTCTTGGGGCAACTGCAGTAACCGTCGCATTTGCAGCTTATGTTGCAGGTCTTATGCCAAGTCTTATGTTGCTTGGCGGCCTTTCGGATCGCATTGGCCGTCGGGTACCGATCTGTTTTGCCTTGTTACTTGGCGTTTTGGCAACCTGCCTGCTTGTTGTCGTTCCAAGCTGGGGCACATTGGTTTTTGCGCGGTTTTTACTGGGGGTTGGTACGGCATTCGCAACAACCGCGGGGACAGCCTATATGACAGAAATCATGGGTGAAGACCGCGCGAGACCAGCAGCTTTGATGGTGACATCAGCCACGTCGCTCGGTTTCGGCGGCGGTGCGCTCGCCACTGGCGTTAGCCTTACGCTGCAAGGACATAGTTTTTTGCCAGCAAGTTTTCTGGTGTTGTTCGTGCTTGCGCCCGCTATCGCACTTGGTGTTTTGGTGCTACCGCGCGTCGATATCAAAAAAACGGTATCACTATTGCGTTTGCCTGTCTTTCCTGCGGGCACATGGGTCTATGGAATTGCTATGGCGCTTGCGTGGTCTGCTACTGGGATGACTATCGCAGTTGTTCCGTTGCAACTGGAACAACATGATCTTGCCAGCTGGACGGGGCCTGTGATTTTCCTAGCAATTTTCATCGGGTTTCTATGTCAGCCGATCGCCAAAAAAATGACAAATGCAAGCGCGCTTGGCATTGGCTTTGTGATGGTTCCTGCTGGGTTTTGTACAATGCTCTTTGGCGCATGGAGCCAGCAAATCGCTTTGGTGCTTTTGGGAACAGCGATCACAAGCGCTGCATCATACGGCTTCTCCTACCTTGCATCACTTTCCGAATTCTCATTACGGGCCCCTGAAAACAGGGCGCGGGCGACAGCAGGCCTCTTTGTCTATGCCTACGTCGGTTTCTCAATTCCGGTCATTGCAAGTGGTGCGCTTGCCGATAAATACGGGTTGCTGAATGCGATGGGCCTATTTGGTGTTGCACTGGTCATTCTAACCGCGTTCGTTGTGTTGATATGGAAAAGGGACAGGTTTGTTTCTCGGTCATCGCCCAGGGTGGGATCACGCATTTCGGATAAAAAGCACAGTATAATGAAAGTATTTTGAACTTAATTGAGATTGAGCGATCAGATCAGTATCAAAAACTCACCGTAGATTAATTATGAAGTCGTTATTTCAAGAAATTGAAAGTATTGAAGATCACAGAGTAGACTCAAATAAAGATTACGAATTAGCTGATATTATTTTCTTAACAATAGCTGGGGTGCTTTGTGGGGCAAAAGGCTGGAAAGCGATAAACATATTTGGGAAAGCTCAACTTGATTGGTTAAGGAAGTACCGAAGTTTTAGCAATGGCATTCCAACAAGACACTCTATTGGACGCATAATTAGAGGTATCAAGGCTGATAGCCTTGTTTCAAGCTTTATTAACTTTTCAAATGCGGTGCGAGAAAAAGAAGGTAAAGCGCATATTAGCTTTGACGGTAAAGTCATTTGTGGATCTAAACATGGCGATATAGATGCCTTACAACTGATGACGGCGATGGTGGTAGATAATGGTCTCATCATCTACCAAAAAGAAACCTCAACCAAAACAAATGAAATACCTGTTATGCAAGCAATGCTAGCGAGTATAGATATTAACAATTCGGTTATTACCGCTGATGCAATGCACTGTCAAACAAAAACCACCACGGTAATACGTGAAGGGGGTGGAGATTACGTACTTCAAGTGAAGAAGAATCAAAAGAAGCTATATAAAGAAATCAAAGCGTACTTCCATAAAACTTACCGTGATGAACCTAAGCTATTGAAAAAAAATACCTTTAAAGAATTAGATGGAGAGCATGGGAGAATTAACGAACGAGTATATCGACTTTTACCGATAACCGAGTGGTTTGATGAAACGGAGAAATTTACAGATAGTTTTGCGGTAGTGGAAGTACAACGGACTCGACACCTAAAGACTAAAACAGAGCAAGAGACTTCGTATTACATAACGTCATTAAAAGAAGCGGTAAAAATAACGGCAAAATATATACGTCGGCATTGGGCTATTGAGAATAGCCAACACTGGGTATTAGATGTGACATTTAGAGAAGATGAATGTCAAATTTATGCTGATGATGGAGCGAAAAACTTAGCGACAATCAGACGTAAGCTATTGAATTTGATAAAATCGCATCCATTAAAAGACAGTGTCGCAGGAAAAATGCAACGAGCATGTTGGGATGCTAAATTTAGGGCAGATATTTTATTTGGTCAAAAAACAAGCAAAGCATAATCCCACCCTGGGTCATCGCCAGCTTAAGACCCATCAACCTGAACCACTCTTGAAATCGAATACGCAGAAAATTGGTTTTGCCAAAACACTCCGGTGTGCCCAAATTCATAGAGGTGACTTATGGAAATACTCCTAGACGCAAACGATCATCCTACTGTTTCCACAACCCATCCAAAACCGAGACAACTGCTCTCGCAATCAGCACTGCCACAGCACGGATGGAAAGGTGAAGCTGTTCAAGACATCAAAGCGCGGCTTGAAGGTGATGCGGATTTTCCCTGCGTTTTCTAGACCTGCTTCACAATAGGTTATTTTTATGCGAGGAAGTGCCTAGAGGTATCATTTTACCTAATTACCACCTAACATAAGCCTATCTTCAGCAAGTTTTCCGGCATCGGTGGCGTTCTGAGTGCCGCACAAGCAAGTCTGGGAATGAGGTCGCTCAAATCAAAACGACGATTGAAACGATACTGAAATTCTGCCAAGTATCGCTGAGCATATTTAGGTCGAATAGCATGATAGGTACTGCGTAAGGAGCTCTTTAAGTTACCCAGAATTGTATTGACCCACCTAATTATAGAACTCAATAACTCAGGTTTTTCGACAGACCCTCTCCCGCCGCCGCACACAATCTTGTCATGCAAGCAACCGGCCTCGACAACGGCATTAAAGCACGCCAAACCATCGGAGATAACGGTACTGCCCTCGGTCAGATGTTGCTGACTCCATGACTTAATCGCTTCTGTGCGGAAACCCTTTACGACCGACAACTTAACCCGAACTGGGCAATGATCGTCCGTGGTCTCTACCGCCGCTACAAAAGGTGTCTTACCTGCAGCACCGCGTCCCGGCTTGCACCCAGTACGCTCGCCGCCGAGATAGGCATCATCCAATTCAATCAACCCGGATAGTTTGTTATTGTGATCCCGCTCCATCATCACCTGCATAAGCCTGTGCTTCATTCGCCAGGCGGCATTGTAAGAAATACCCAAGTGGCGATGCAGTTTCATGGCCGAGATGCCTTTCTTGTCCTGTGTAATCAGATAGATACCCTGGAACCATAGCGTGAGCGGTAGTTTGGTGGATTCAAAGATCGTTCCAGCCGTCAGTGATGTCTGGCGATTGCAGCGATTGCACTGCTGAAGTTTACGGATGGTCAGCTGGCAGCACTTGTCGTGACCACAGGCCGGACACTGGAACCCTTTGGGCCACCGCCAAGCATAAAGCGCATCGAAGCATTGGTCTTCGGTACCGTACTGTTTGATAAAATCGTTCAAGCTAACCCCTTTCTGGAATTGCACCTTATTACGCGCCATGACATACCCCCTTACGAATTAAATAGATAGACTGTGATTATATACAGGGTAGAGCGACTTATCTATAGTGGTAATTAGGAAAAGTTTTAACACTGACTATCTAAAATAAAAAAAGGATCGACTTGCTTGATCCTTTCTAGGCGTTATTCTATTACTTTCCTTTTGATAATCACGTGAAACAATGAAAATAAGCGGCATCGATATCGATTCGAATATCGAGAATATTCAAGCACAAATTAAAGCGGATAAAACGCTATCACCTTCAATGTGCACCGCTATGGATTTATTGCTACTTATTGTTACCTTGCTTTGTCAGCGCCTCGGGCTCAATAGTAGCAACAGCAGTAAACCGCCTTCATCAGATCCAAACAGAAAGAAGAATTTAAAAACCAGTAGTACCAAAAAATCAGGTGGTCAAAAAAGGGCGAAAAGGTACAACGCTTCGTTGCGAAGTTCCCCAATGAGGTGAAAAGCCGTATTCAATATGGCAAGGGATTGCGGGCTCACGCGGTTTACCTCTCTCAGTACCAATTGCTTCCCTATGGTCGCATTAGAGAATATTTTGCTGATCAGCTTGATATTCCGCTCAGTAGTGGCAGCCTTTTTAACTTCATCAACACCGCCTATGAAAATTTGGAAAAAACCCAAGCTTTAGCGATTATCAAAGCGAACTTAGTGAAAGAAAAAGTGTTACATACAGATGAAACAGGTATCAATATCAACGGGAAAAGACAATGGTTGCATAATGCCTCTTCTCTAGATTGGATCGATTTGTCAGTACACGAAAAACGAGGCGCTGAAGCGATGGATGAAATTGGCATATTGCCGCAATTTCAAGGCGTAATGTGTCACGACCATTGGAAACCTTATTATCGTTATAAGAGCCTACATGCGCTAGGTAATGCGCATCATTTGCGTGAATTAATCTGTGCTTACGAACAGGATGGCCAAGTTTGGGCTGAAACAATGCGCGTGTTTTTATTGGAGCTCAATCAGGAGGTTGGTAACGCCGGCGGATTACTTAGCCCTGAAAGACAAGGCATGCTACTACTTAACTATCAAGCTATGCTAAAAGCGGGAGAAAAGGAAAGTCCACCGCCGATACAGGTGAAAGGCAAACGAGGTCGGCCGAAGAGAACTAAATCACGTAATCTACTTGAGCGATTGCAAAATTATGAAAGTGATGTGCTCAGGTTCATGACGGATGAAGCGGTGCCATTCACCAATAATCAAGGTGAAAATGATCTGAGGATGGCAAAGGTTTAACAAAAAATATCAGGGTGCTTTAGAAGTGAGAATGGAGCAAAAATGTTTTTTGGACTTCGTCGCTATCTGTCGAGCTGCAAAAAGCAAGGAATTAGTGCGTCCACCGCATTAACGTTATTACTAAATGGCATGCTGCCCAATATATTTACCCCTGCTGAGTAGTTACGAATTCTTTATTAATAACCTTACAGAAAATATTCACATAACTCCTTTTTAAAGTTATAATGTACGACATTGCCGTACTTAAAAGTGAGATGATTATGAATAGCATAAGCGTAAACCAATTTAGGGACAACTTAAAAACCTACGTTGAACAAACTGTTAATGAGCATGAGCCGATAAAAGTTACCCGCCGCGCTGGAGATGATTTTATTATTATGAGTGCTGATGATTGGGAAAGAGAGCAAGAAACATTGCATATCTTACAAAGCAGTAACCTGATGAAGCAAATAGCGGAATCTATGGGCACTCATGAAAACAATAAAGGCTATAAACCAGCTAAAGAGCAATTAGATGAGATCACTAGCCTTTGAAGGTAAAACTTGGCTCACTTACGGGCTAATAAGAGAAAAAGATAAAAAGCTTCATAAGGCGCTCTGCAAATTATTAAAGGAGATGATGCGTTTGGATCCTGCTAGCGGCCTTGGTAAACCTGAACCATTAAAGCATAATCTATCTGGCTTATGGTCAAAGCGCATTTCCCAGAAAGACAGGCTGATCTATAAGTTTGATGATGACTATATCTATATTTTCGCAATAGGAGGGCATTACGACCAACATTAGAAAAATATAACGCCCATTGTAAGGGGCTGATAATAGTTTGCTATAATCACGAGGCGGTGGCCAACTGTTATTTTTCCGTTTGATTGGCTTGTTATGTGTATTATTTAACCCGAACGTATTTTGAGAGATTTATACCTTTATTGATTTCAGTGCCGTAGTTAGTTGAAATTTTTGCCATACGTGAAAGGTTTGCAGGAGAAACACCACAAGCTTTAATTTCTGATGCAAAAGTAACACCAAATAGGTGAACCATTGTGGCAATTTCCTTTTCTTTAGCACCGTTATACATTTCAGAAAGTTTATTTGCTAACTCTTCAGGTGACATTTTAAACTCCATTTTCGATACACATAACGCCCTGTTAAGGGGCAAATTGTAGTTGGCTAGAATAAGCGACGCTGGAGCAAAAAGCCAACTGTTATTTGTCCCGCTTGAACAGCTTGTTACATGCTTTATCTATTATGTATTTTTCTTTTCTGTTGGCCAAAAGCGGTGTTCTTTATCTAAGAAAACTGCATAAAATGTGTTTTCAACAATATAACCAGCTAAAGTGGAAATTTGCCCACCAATACCTTTAAGTACTGCCCACGATGCATTTTCATCGACATGTTTGGGGGGAGTGAAATCTGAGTGGTCAGGTATATCACCATAAACTTTTATTATTTGTTGTTTTTCAGCTTCGTCTCTATTGAGTTTGGTTAACTGTCTGATTCTTTCTAAAAGGGGTCCTAACAAGCCATCATTGGACCAGGTATCAAAAGTTTGTTCATTTCCCTTAGGTTGAGTAAAGTCCATATCTTTAAAACTAACTGTTATTAGTTTTCTAGTAGATACTACTTTTTTCTCTTCTCTTGTATTTGCAGGCCTTTTATAGTTGCCTTTTTTACCTCTATTCCTCCCCATGAATAGCCTCTTCTGGTGATTCTTCATTATCAAATAAGGGAATCGCACCATATTTTCCATCGAGGTAATCCTTTCGGTATGAACTACTCTTTCTCGTATAATGCTCTTTGTATTCTAATAAGGAAAATAATTCACTTTCATGATGGTCATTTTTCTCTACAAACCAAATTTGATCTCTCCGAAATACTTCTTTTGAAAGTAAGTTAGTATCGTGAGTCGTAATAATTAATTGGCTAGAACCCATATTGTTTTTATGAAACAACCCAATAAGATATCTAGATAAAAGAGTATGGAATTTACTATCAAATTCGTCGGCAATTAAAACTCTATTGTTTTTAATAACATCATAAATTGGACCTAGAGTATAAATCACTCTTTGCGTGCCTTCTGATTCCATCTCTATAGGCATAGATCGGCTAAACTCAGAGGAAACTTTCTTTAAAACCTCAACCTTTTTCTTTTTCACTTTTTGCTTTTTTGTAAAGTTTAATGATTTATCTTTATCTATGCTTTCATGATCTCCATCTGTAACAATAACATCTTCGATCTGAAAATGTTTCAATATCTCCAAAGCCCATATTTTAAATTCATCATCATTATCAAATTTATTTAATGTATAAGCTTTGACACCCAAGCCATAAGTTCCTGAAATAATTCTGAGATCTTGAAACCATCCAATTACCTT
Source organism: uncultured Colwellia sp. (assembly GCA_965261045.1). GTDB lineage: Bacteria > Pseudomonadota > Gammaproteobacteria > Enterobacterales > Alteromonadaceae > Colwellia. Next base: position 394,190 of record CBDHCJ010000002.1, on the reverse strand, counting down.
TTGGGAAATTTCGCCATCAAATTGTGATAAAACTGAAATAAATGGAACATTAGACTTTGTCTTAGCAACCTGTATATCACCATTATCATCTTTTGTTATAAAGTCACTTGCTTCTGAAAAAGATGTGAGGTTAAAGTCTAACCGCTGTCCAGTCCGATGGAATAACTTTGTTTCTCTAATATTTTTATTATAATAAAGCCATTCTTCACCGATTTCTCCATTTGAAATCGATAATCCATACCTATAAAGAATATTTTCCTTTATAAAAGAAATTTCTAATTCGCTTGGTATATCAAAGAAGTCTTTTTTTAATATAAATGGAGTGACGGTATCTAGAGTATCTGAATCAGCAGTTAAAAGTGAGTCGAGGACAATATGTTTTAAGATCCGCATGCTATCAATCAAGTTTGATTTACCACTTGCATTAGCGCCAAACAAAGCGGCAGATCTTAGTATACTGCCAACAGCAAATTTATCTATATTTAGTGTATTTTGTTCAATATGATCTTCTTTTGTAGCAGTTGAACCAAGCATGCTAAACACTTGGTTATTATTGAATGAGGTTACATTTTGGACATTAAATTCTACAAGCATTCTGTGTACACTGTTTTAGGAATACGATTTAAAAGAATCTTAACATTGATTTTCGTAAAATTCACTCAAATTATCAATTAAGATACGAGCGGTGGGCAACTTAGGCATGTAACGCCTCGTTAAGAGGCAAATAATATGTTGGCTAAAATAAGCGACGCAGGAGCAAAAGCCAACTGTTTTTTGTTCCGTTTGAAGCTCTTGTTATGTTTATATACTTTGAACTAATTCTTTGTATTTATTTGCTTGATGCATTTAACTGGGAAATCATTATAGCAAAAATATGAATTTCCTGTCCAACGATCTAATTTGTGATGCTGAGAAACTCCTTCACCTGCAGCCTCAATATCCCATCTAAATATCCAAGCAAATACTACCAACACAAGGATGAGTAAGAATGTAATATAATTCTTATTTCCACTAATACTTTCAGACATTTTTACCTCATATAGACTTACATTAAGTGAATATTATATATTGCACTTCAATACGATGAACATAACGCCCCTGCTAACAGCCTAAAATAAGCGACGAAGGAGCAAAAGCCAACTGTTATTTTCCGTTTAAACAACTTGTTAAATGTTTGTACGCCATAAATATCAACTATAAAGAAATAGTAATATTTTTTATTTTTTCTTCTCTGAGGATTACAAACTCAGATTTTTTTTGATTATTTGGTACAGAGCCCATAATTTTTGAAGCATGCTCGGCGTTAATTATATCAATACCGTCGATTGAAATAATTACATCACCTGGAAATAGGTTAGCGTAAAAAGCGGGACTATTTTCAAAAACAGTCAAGATTATTGAGCCCGTATTTCTTTGTAGCTTTAACCTTAAATCTTGAGGAAGATCGCCAGACCCTAAGCCAAATTTGAGCTTTCTAGTGCTTTTTATAAAGTAATAAGCCTGTTGATCATAACGTCGTTGATTAATTGTATATGGGATTGCTTTAGTACCATATGTTGTTGAACTACCACTATATATTCCAGTTGAAGATGTACTACCTACATTTTGTCCGTAAACATTAGAATGTGAAGAGTTAGAGTTTACAGTGCCGTTATGCTGAGTAGTTTTATTGTCAGGTAAAATTAACGTAGAAGTAGATGTTTGAGTATTAGTATATTTTGACTTCGCTAAAACGACAGATGCTCCTATATTTTTAGCATGTTTTTTTGCATTATCAATATCTTCATATCCACCATTAAAAGATGAGTATCCCAATAAAATATAATTTCTAGACCTAAGGGTATAAATATCTTTATTTAAATCATTCGAAGAATAAATCTTAGGTTCTTCATTAGGAGCTAACTTTTCAATTTCATTTATTGAATTAACATCATAATAAGGATTAGGATGATAAAAATCCTTATAACCATTCGAAACACAACCAGATAAAAGAAAAATTAAGAAAATTAAACTTAGATATTGCATCATAACTCCTGAAACATTTAACAGCTTATTATGGATACTTCTCAGTAATGGCCACCCCATAATTTTGATTAATTTTAACTTAATCTTTCACAATGTCAAACAACTTGAAAGACTAAACTTTACAAAGCCTGTATATAAATACAGCCATGGGTTTTTATAATGTCTTCATCTCCATTTTTAGAAAGTATCTGTCATATTCTTCGTACGAAGCATTACAGTATTCAAACTGAAAAAGCGTATTTACTTTGGATCAAGCGCTTCATTCTTTTTAATCAAAAGCGTCATCCTCGGTAGTTTTCAAGAGACATGGGAGCTAAAGATAGAATGACGTTATTGCCTACCTTTATCGAACATTTCAAAGATATCACCGACCCACGCTTTAAAAGGAAACAATGTTACAGGTGATGCGATTGCCCTATTCAGCTTAATTCTACAGCTTAGCGAGATAATAATAGTTCAAGCTGGCTGAGTTTATTCAGCTCAATATGAGGAAGCACAGCAATAGGCTTGCCAACATCATAACAAGACAGCCAAGCAGTTTGACAACCTGCTTGCAATGCCCCTTGAATATCACTGTAACCACAATCACCTACATGCAGTAATTGTTCAGGCTTTATAGCCAATTGTTGGCAGGCTAAGTTAAACATATCACTGTTCGGTTTTTGTTTTAGCAAGGTGCCATCAGCTTGCCAACCAGCATGATAAATATATTGAAAATACTGAGCAATAGCTAACGCCTTGGTATCAACATTGCCGTTACTAATAGCAATTAATGGATACTTTTTACTTAATTTGGCCAATAACTGCTTACTGCTTTTAGGTACAACAAAATCACTGCGCAATAAAATAAAATAATCTAATGCCGCTTGTGCTTGTTGCCTAGCAATATTTTCCGTAAAACCTAATGACATAAAACCAAGTCGATAGCTGTTCAAACGTACTTGCACCACATCATGAACTAAGTTTGATTGCTTTAACAAGGCTTGGCGACGAAAGTGAGACCAAAAGCGCTGATTTAACACCTTATATTGATCAGGTATTGTGTTTTTTAGCACAGGTAAACCTGAAAAATAGGCAAGCATCTTCTTTTCGATAGCTAGCATTACTGGTTTATTACTGTATAAGGTGTCATCTAAATCAAAGCTAATAGCTTTGATTTCAGTTAAGCGACGGGAGAATTTCATGTGTTCCTATTAGATCGTAATTCAGTGCGATTATACCTTGTTAATGGTTATTGCTTAATGATTAATGGTTAAATCGCCAAATGTTGCTTTAATAACTTAGCCACTAAGCGTTTGAACTGACTTAATAATAAGGTGTCCATGCGTGAATCAAAATGATGAGCATCATTGCTGCTAATCGCTAAAAACCCTAAATCACATTCATCATGTGTTAACTTCACCAATACCACTGAACCAGTACAATGATGAGAAAAATGATGAGAAAAAATTAATTGTTGCTCGCTTTGCTGCAAGCGACCAAAATAATAGTCATTGTTTGATAAACGGTTTTGCATCACTGCTTGACAGTCATTCTTTGACAAACTGCTATGCTCAATATCAACGGAATTGATTAAGTAAAGCTTAAAAGCCGATAACGACAGTAATTCAGTGGTGGTTTGCACTAAGCAATCCAATAATTCACTAGCCGACTGGCAATCAAACAAACGTAAATACAAATCACTATAAAGCATAAATAAACTTTCGTTATGACTAGAAACCGACATCAACTGAGTAATTTCATCTTCTAAATTATGTACTTTTTGTCTTAACTGCTGTTGCTGCCTTTCCACTAAAGATACGGTGCCACGTTGGCTATCAACCAATCTTAACCTGGTCATCAATTCATTGTTGCGATTGAAGAAATCAGGGTTATCTTGTAGGTAATCACTAACCAACTCATCGGTTAACGATAGCTCATCTGCACTTACCATTGTTTGTTCACTTTTCATAAAAATCTTCTTCACATTTTGTTTACTCGTATTGGTATATATTGGTATAAGGTGGCTGACTATATGGATATTTGACCATCAAACACATGTGTCGCAGAGCCAGACATTTTTACTGGGTGTCCTGGGCCTTTCCAATAAATTCTTAATTTTCCTCCCGGCAATTCCACGGTCACTTGCTGGTTCAATTTATTTTGCATTTGCCCGATAACCACGGCGGCACAAGCGCCACTGCCACAAGCTAAGGTTTCAGCAGCACCGCGTTCATAAACACGTAATTTAATTTGATTTGGCGCGACAATTTCCATAAAACCAACATTAGCATGTTCAGGAAAGCGCTCATGTAATGACAATTCTTTACCTAAGCGAGCAACAGGAGCCTCAAGTACATCACCAACGGTTACCACGCAATGAGGATTTCCTAACGATACTGCGCCACAAAGCACAGTTTCTGAATCGCTACGTAAAATATAAGTCCCCTCAGCTTTTTGGGCTCTAAAAGGGATTTTAGCTGGTTCAAACTGTGGTACTGGCATAGTCACTGAAATATGACCATCACGCTCAACAAATAAGGTCATTTTACCTGAAGCGGTTGATACTTTAATTTTATTTTTATTACACAAACCTTTCATACGCACAAAACGCGCAAAACAACGAGCACCATTACCACATTGATTTACTTCACTGCCATCAGCGTTGAAAATGCGATAATGAAAATCTAAATCTGGATCATAGGGTGGCTCGACTATTAATAATTGATCAAAACCAACACCAAAGTTTCTATCTGCCAATTTAGCAATTTGTTCATTAGATAAGTAAACATTTTGCGTTACATTATCCAGTACTAAAAAATCGTTGCCTAGACCATGCATTTTAGAAAAGTTTACTAACATTATTTCGGCTTCTTCTTAGTGTCGTTACGGTTTTTTTGGTGAGCTTTATCCACGCTATTTTGCTCAATTTCTGAATCATCAACTTGATATAAATCACCTCTCGAACCACAAGCAGATAACAATATCACCATTAAAAAAAACATCAACGATAAAGAGAAAGAGAAAGAGAAAGGGAAGTGATTAATTTTCTGCATGATTAACTGTTTTTGCCATGAAAGTCGTTTAAATCAAGTTTTTCAGCTTAACTTATGTGTTATGAGTCTATATTTATCTCGGTTGATTGGTATTATACTCACATGCTTAGACTAACTTAAAGATATTATCTGTGCAGTTTACACTTCACTGCTCAGTTCAAGGATAAGCAATGAACGATAGCCAATACAATTTAATCGCCGAAGATCTATTACTTGCCGTTGAAGAAGCGATTGAAGAATGTGGTGTTGATATAGATTACGAAGGAGTTGGCGGCTTATTAACGCTTACTTTTAAAAACAGCACTAAAATTATCATAAATAAACAAGCACCTTTACATGAAATTTGGGTAGCAACTAAGTTTAATGGTCATCATTTTTCATTCTCAGATGATGTTTGGACAGATAAACGTGGTGGTGGTGAATTTTGGCAATTTTTATCTGCTGCGGTAAGCCAACAGGCTGATACTGAAATAACGCTAACCGCATAATAGCATAAACGTTTGAGAACAAAACACATGACTAGAGTACGAATAGCAACACGTAAAAGCGCCTTAGCATTATGGCAAGCAGAATACGTAAAAGCACAATTAGAGCACTTTCATCAAAACATTCATGTTGAGCTTGTACCAATGACGACCAAAGGAGATATCATTTTAGATACACCTCTGGCAAAAGTTGGCGGTAAAGGTTTGTTTGTTAAAGAGCTTGAAGTCGCCATATTGGAAAACCGAGCTGATATTGCCGTACATTCGATGAAAGATGTACCTGTAGATTTTCCTGACGGCTTAGGTTTAGCTGTAATTTGTCCCCGTGAAGATCCTCGCGATGCTTTTGTCTCGAACACTTATGCTTGTCTTAGCGACTTACCTCAAGGGGCCATTGTTGGCACCTCAAGCTTACGTCGCCAATGTCAGTTAAAAGCGAAACGACCAGATCTTGCTATTCGAGACTTACGCGGTAATGTTAATACCCGTTTAAAAAAGTTAGATGAAGGTCAATATGATGCGATTATTTTAGCCGCTGCTGGTTTGATTCGTTTAAAAATGAGTGAACGTATTGCACAATATATTGAACCAGAAGAAATGTTACCCGCTAATGGTCAAGGTGCGGTTGGCATTGAATGTCGGCTTGATGATGAGATGATAAATGCCTTATTAGTTCCCCTTGAATGTAGCACTACCCGCAGCAGAGTATTAACAGAAAGAGCATTAAATAAAGCATTGGAAGGTGGTTGTCAGGTACCTATTGCCAGTTACAGTGTTATCTCTAATAACGGCGAAACTATTCACTTACGTGGCTTAGTTGGTGCTGTAGATGGTAGTGAACTAATTGAAAGTGAGATTACCGGCCCCATTGAGCAAGGTGAAGCTTTAGGTAATACGCTAGCACAAGAGTTGCTTAGTCTTGGTGCTGATAAAATTTTGCAAAAGGTCTACGCCTTAGCTAATGCTGACAATCAATAATACCTACCCGCTTAACGTTTTAGTAACGCGGCCAATAAAAAAAGCGCAAGCACTTACTTTGTTACTAAACAAACAAGGAATAGCTTGCGTTAGTCAGCCCTTATTCGATTATCAACCGTTAGCTGATCATAAGCAAAATAAAAAATTGCTAACAAATGCTGACATAATAATTTTTGTTAGCGTTGCTGCGGTTGAATTTGCCCATGCTAACTTTGCGGCAACACTTTGGCGATATCAGCATATTATTGCGGTAGGCAGGGCAACAAAAGCAGCCCTGCAAGCATTAGCGATTAAAAATGCACTTAGCCCTTCACAAGAAAATAGTGAGGGTGTGTTAGCATTAAGTTTACTAAATAAACGCCTATCTAATAGAATTATCACAATCGTACGTGGTAATGGCGGTAGAGAATACTTGGCAACACAGTTAAGCAAACGCGGCGCAACGATTAGTTATCTTGAAAGCTATCAAAGGGTATGGCGAACATTTCCTAACGATATAGACAAACAATGGTATCAACAACAAATCAATTGTATTGTCGTTACCAGTAACGCACTATTAGAAAAGCTTGTACAATTAACGCAAGCCATGAGTTTAACCGTAAAAAATGACATAACTAACCACTGGCGAAACCACTGTATTTGGTTAGTAGTAAGTAAACGTATTGCCGACCATGCTCAACAGCTTGGTTTAACTAATGTTATATTGAGTGACAGTGCGAATGAGCAAGCCATTTGCGCTACACTACAAACGCTACAAACATTGCAACAAGCATTCATTGAAAAGAAGCTTTAAGTAACAATAATGGAAAAATGGAATGAAAAATGACTGATAAAAAAATACCATTAGCCACTGAGCCAACCACAAACAACAGCCAAGATGCGGTCACTCAAGCGACTAAAACAACAGCACAAAAAGCGTCAACGAAAAAATCGACCGTAAATAGCGGTAAAAAGAAGAGCTCAGCATTAGCTCTTTTTGCTATTGTTATCGCATTAGGCGCTACTACGGGTCACTATTTTTGGCAACAACAACAAAACCAATTACTGGTAATAAAGCTTTCTGAGCAAATTGAACATAAAAACACTGCTACATTGAGTCAATATGAAGCACAAATAAAGCAAGCGCTGATTGAACAACAGCAAACCTTTACTAAACAATTACAACAAGTAGCAAGCCAAGTTCATGATAGTAACCAAGCAAAAATTACTGAGCTCAGCACGACTGTCACTCAACTTAAGCGCAGCATTAAACAGCGTCAACCTAGTGATTGGTTATTACATGAAGCAGAATACCTCATCCGTATTGCTGCACGTACCTTATGGTTAGAGCATGACACCACAGCGGCTATAGGTTTACTTAAAGATGCCGATGCCCGCTTAGCCGAGCTGAACGATCCTGCGTTTTTACCTGTGCGTGAATTAGTTCACCTAGATATAAAATCGCTAGAGTTGATGCCTACCTTACACACTGACGAAGTTGTTTTAGCCTTAATGGCAATGAACAAACAAGTCGCGATGTTGCCTTTGGCGATGGAGGATTTAGGTAAAAAAATCGAGAAAAAGGTTGATTTAGCATTATCTGATGATATTAACGATTGGCAAACTAATTTAGCTAAAACATGGCAAAAATTTCTTGATGATTTTATTCGTGTTCGTCAAAGAACTGGATTGATCGAGCCGCTAATGTCGTCTGAGCAACAGCAGCATTTAAAGCAAAATTTACATTTAAAAATTCAATTGGCTTTATGGGCAGCTAGTGGACGTAAAGGGGATATTTATCAACAAAGCTTAACTGATATTCAGCAATGGCTTAATGAGTTTTTTGATCTGGCTGAGGAAACTAACCAGCATTTTCTACAAGCATTAACTAACTTGCAAACACAGCGAGTGAGTTATGATTATCCAAGTGAATTAACCTCTTTAGCCGCCATCAGAGTAGCGCTAAAAAATCAGCCTTCTACCCCCTTAAGCTCACCTAAAAAAGCAGCCGATGAGACTAAAAACAAATCTCAAAGCAAGCCGTCTGAAGAAGTAAACAGTGAGCCTAACAAATCATCCCCGTTGCCTGAGCGGCAAAACAACCCACCTGAAAATGAGACCAGCATATGATCCGTTTTATTGTCATCATTGCATTATTCTTTGCTGTTTTAGCTCTTAGCCCACTGTTACTTGATGATCCAGGTTATATTTTAATTACTGTGAGTGACCAGGTTTTTGAACTGACTGTTTATGCCGCTTTTTTTTGGGTAACCGCTATAGTGATAATGTTAATTTTTATCTATAAAATTTTGCGTGGCGGTTTTAAAATAAGCTTCAAAGCATGGAACACTGTAGCCTTTGCCAGTAGAAGGCGCGGTATTGCTACTTTTAATAAAGGCCTTGCCGCTTATATGTTAGAAGATTACCAAGGCGCAGAGCAACTATTTGCTAAAAGTGCAGAGCCAGCCAAACGCCAGCAAAGTGCTTATTTACTTGCCGCTGCCGCCTCAGCAAAACAGCAACTTGATGACAGTACCAACCACTATTTAGCCTTATTAGAACAAGAAACCATAAAATCAAATACCCCCGATTTAACCAGTGTTATTGTAAAAATAAAGTTATTGATGAATCAAGATTCAAACAATGCAAATGAAAAAGCACGAGTATTAATTGATGAAAATCATAAAAAAATTGGTCATGATGCCAGATTATTAGCGCTAGAAATTAATTTGTGTTTAATTGAAAAACGTTTTGAAACGGCGGTAGATTATTTAACTACTGCTCGCAAAGAAAAAACCATCCATGATGACACCATACAAGCTTGGGAAGCCAAAGCTTACTATGGCGCTTTTAACAATATTATTTGCCAACAAGATCAAACAAGCTTACAAACTTATTGGCAGTCACTTGCCCGCAAGATAAAGCAGCAAGAGTCGGTATTATTTGCTTATTGCCACGTATTAGCTGAACAAAACATTACCAAGCCATTAACCAAATTAATTATCCCGATGTTAAAAAAACAGCCTAATGCCCGCTTTCTTAAACAATTACGCTCCTTGCCTATTAAGCAAAGTGAACCGTTAATTGCCTTAGTGCAAAAACATCTCCACAGCAATAGCCAAAATGCTCAATGGTTAAGTTGCTTAGGTCATTTAGCCTTAGTGAGTGAGCAATGGTCGATGGCAGAAAAAGCTTTTGGCAGTTTACTCAAACTTGAAGGGCAACAATACGATAAGCAAGATTTACAGGCTTTAGCTACAGCCCTAACAGAAGAGGGTCAGCATCAAGCCGCAAATAAAGTATGGGTTAAGGTGAGTGCGCTGTAGATCTGCGTTTATTTCAACATTTTGTCGAAATCAATTCCACTACTCTACAGCATTATTTTCGAGAACACAGGTTTTTAGTTCCAGACAAAACCTAAGTATCTACATCCATGTAGTCCATGTAGAATGATCACCTCTTTATTGGTATTGGTATTGGTATTATTTAGATATAGGCAAAGGCATCCGCATACATATGTTCTAGCAATGCGCCATGCTCAACAAAATCACTACGAATAACATCAACCATTTCAAAACGTCCTGCAAGATAAATATCGTAAGGCTCTAAGCTAACAATATCATGCATCACAGCTTGGTGAACTAAGCCTGTTTTGCCTTGCCAGGTTTTATTCGCATTTTCAGCTACGTTTTCGTTTACCTTTTCAATGACTGGAATAAAATTAGCGTGCGATAATTTAGCAATTATCGCGGCAGTTTCTTCAAGTTCATAGGCGGCAGCTAACTCACGCAAACCCCAGTACACCATAATATGACGCTGCGATTTTTGCTCAGCTAAATACTCAAACATTGACTTGATATAAGAAAAGCCCGTACCTCCTGCTAACAACAATAATGGCCGTTCACTTGTCGTACGTAACTGAGCCTGACCTAAAGGTATTTCAATTGTTACTGGTTTGTCATCTGCTTGTGCCGATTGGATCCGCTCAATCACTTGCATAGGATAACTGTCTGTGGCAAAAGCGCCAATTTGCAATTCAATCAAGTCACTATTGGGCGAGCTGGCAATAGAAAATGGTCTTTTGTCTTCATCACTCATAACAAAGTTTAAGTATTGCCCAGCAATAAAGTTTACTTTTTCACAGGGTTTTAATAGCACTTTAAACACATGAGCCGTAAGTGAAGATAACGACACTATTTGACAGCTAATTGTTTTCATTAATATATCTCTTTAATTTAACTATTTACTTTAGGGATTTATTTTAGGAATTTACTTTAGGAATGATTGCTAAATCATCCCAAATATCATCTACCTGTTGTTTTATTTCATCGGTCATTTCAATGGGAACACCCCATTCTCTGTTTGTTTCACCTGGCCATTTATTAGTCGCATCTAAACCCATTTTAGAGCCTAAACCAGAAACTGGCGAGGCAAAATCTAAATAATCTATTGGGGTATTTTCAATTAACACCGTATCTCGGCTTGGATCCATGCGCGTGGTCATTGCCCAAATCACATCTTCCCAATTTCGTGCATCAACATCGTCATCACAAACAATAACAAATTTAGTGTACATAAATTGTCTTAAAAATGACCAAACCCCCATCATTACCCGTTTAGCATGACCCGCATATTGCTTTTTAATTGTCACAATAGCTAAACGATATGAGCAACCTTCTGGCGGTAAATAGAAATCTTGAATTTCAGGAAACTGCTTTTGCAAAATAGGGACGAACACTTCATTTAATGCCACCCCTAAAATAGCGGGTTCATCAGGTGGTCTTCCTGTGTATGTACTGTGATAAATAGGATCTTTACGCATGGTGATATGGGTAACGGTAAAAACTGGAAAATCATCAACTTCATTATAATAACCTGTGTGATCACCATAAGGCCCTTCTGGTGCTGTTTCTTCTGGATCCAAGTAGCCTTCTAAAATAATTTCTGCCGTTGCTGGTACTTGTAAGTCATTACTTATTGATTTGGTTACTGTCGTTTTTGCGCCACGTAATAATCCAGCAAAAGCGTATTCCGACAAGGTGTCTGGAACAGGTGTTACTGCAGCTAAAATTGTTGCAGGATCTGCCCCTAGCGCCACAGAAACAGGATATTTTTCACTAGGATTAGTTTCCTTAAACTCTTGAAAATCTAATGCGCCACCACGGTGAGATAACCAACGCATAATAACTTTATTCTTAGACAATACCTGCTGACGATAAATACCTAAGTTTTGCCGTTCTTTATGAGGACCTTTCGTAATGGTTAAGCCCCAAGTAATTAATGGTGCAACATCATCAGGCCAACAAGTTTGAATAGGTAATTGAGTTAAATCAACTTCATCGCCACTGAGAACAATTTGCTGACAAAGTGCTTTTTTAATCACTTTAACTGGCATATTGAGCACTTGTTTATAAACGGGAATTTTACCTAAAGCATCACGAAACCCTGTCGGTGGCTCAGGCGCTTTAAGCATGGCTAATAATTTGCCGACATCACGTAAAGCACCAACATTTTCTTGCCCCATAGCAAGAGCCACTCTATCTGGAGTACCGAATAAGTTAGTTAATACTGGCATATTGTGAGGCTGACCATTTTCATCTACAGCATTTTCAAACAATAATGCTGGCCCTTTAGCGCGTAGTGTCCGATCACTAATTTCAGTCATAACAAGGAGAGTAGAAATAGGGGCGGTAATTCGTTTCAATTGCCCTATTTTTTCAAGCTGATGGATAAAATCTCTTAAATCGTTATATTTCATAGATGTCATTAATACTTTAAGCAAAGTGTTTTAAAAACAAAAAAACCAGCCGGTATGACTGGTTTTTATCAGTAGTAAAAAGTTACTTACGTTTCATTGAATCGAAAAATTCATTATTGGTTTTAGTCATGGCTAATTTATCAATAAGGAATTCAATGGCGCCAACTTCATCCATTTCATGAACAATTTTACGTAAGATCCACATTTTTTGTAATTCATCAGGCTTAGTAATTAACTCTTCGCGGCGTGTACCACTGCGGTTAATATTTATTGCAGGGAATACACGTTTTTCTGAAATTTTACGAGACAGGTGTAATTCCATATTACCCGTACCTTTAAATTCTTCGTAGATAACTTCATCCATTTTAGAGCCAGTTTCTACTAAAGCAGTAGCAATAATAGTTAAACTACCCCCTTCTTCAATGTTACGAGCAGCGCCGAAAAAACGTTTAGGACGATGTAACGCGTTAGCATCAACACCACCCGTTAGTATTTTCCCTGATGACGGAATCACAGTATTATAAGCGCGTGCTAAACGGGTAATTGAATCCAGCAAAATAATGACATCTTTTTTATGTTCAACTAAACGTTTGGCTTTCTCAATAACCATTTCAGCTACTTGTACATGGCGAGAAGCTGGTTCATCGAACGTAGAAGCGATTACTTCACCTTTCACTAAGCGCTGCATTTCAGTCACTTCTTCTGGACGCTCATCAATTAACAAAACCATAAGCTCGGCATCAGGATGATTATGGGCAATGCTTTGAGCGATGTTTTGTAGTAATAAGGTTTTACCCGCTTTAGGTGGTGCTACGATCAAGCCACGTTGACCTTTACCAATTGGCGATGCTAAATCTAATACACGTGCGGTAATATCTTCTGTTGAACCATTACCTCGTTCCATGGCAAGGCGATCAGTTGGGTGTATCGGTGTTAAATTTTCAAATAAAATTTTATTTCTAGTATTTTCAGGACGATCAAAATTCACTTCCGTTACTTTTAACAAAGCAAAGTAACGCTCACCTTTTTTTGGTGAACGAATTTTACCTTGAATAGTATCGCCCGTACGCATACTAAAGCGGCGAATTTGGCTTGGTGAGACATAAATATCATCAGGGCCCGCTAAATAGGAAGAGTCGGCTGAGCGTAAAAAGCCAAAGCCATCTTGTAAAATTTCTAAAACGCCACCGCCAAAAATATCATTATCGTTTTCGGCATGCTTCTTTAAAATAGCAAATATTATGTCTTGTTTGCGTGTTCTAGCAAGGTTTTCCAGCTTCATAGACTCAGCTAGCTTAACCAATTCATTAATGGATTTTTCTTTCAGTTCGGTAAGGTTCATAGGGGGGTTCTTAAACTATTTTTAAGTGATTTCGTTCTGGCGATTGCCAACGACTGTATGTTTATAATCTTATTATCTAATAAAACAGCTAATAAAGTAGCAAACAAAGATAAAAGAATAGGGATATAGAAATGTTATTTTGTACTCAGGGACTAAATCTAGCATTAAAAGTTAACTAGGTAAAGCCACTAGTTAACATGTAAGCAAATATTTTGATTATTTTCATTTGTGATTAAAAAAACTTGAAATGATTTCAGGTTTTTTATGCTTCAATGATTAATTAAAGGTTTTTATCTAAAAACTCTTTTAATTGAGTTTTTGATAAAGCACCAACTTTAGTGTCGGTAATTTCGCCATTTTTAAATAGCAACAACGTTGGAATACCACGTACACCATACTTAGGTGGTGTCTCTGAGTTTTGATCAATATTCAATTTACCAACCGTTACCTTACCTTGGTATTCTACGGCAATATCATCAAGCGCTGGCGCTATCATTTTACAAGGCCCACACCATTCAGCCCAAAAATCAACCAATACTAAGCCCGATGCTTTTAAAACATCGGTGTCGAAACTATCATCAGTTAGCTGAACAATTTTATCACTCATTTTATTCTCCGTTCGTTATGGCTGTAGTGCCTTATAATATATCTTTTACCTTTATGGGGCAATATTACCCATTTTTCAACGGTTGTTTTCTTTTATACCCACTTATCGGTGCTAAAGTTAGTTATTAGCTAACTATGGTGTTAAGCTAGCGCCATGAAAAAAACACACTTAACAAAAACACAATTCGCTGACTTAAATCTTGCCCCACAAGTAGTAACCGGATTAGAAGCCATGGGCTTCCAATATTGTACGGCCATTCAGGAAAAATCTTTACCTATATTGCTTCAAGGCACTGACATTGCAGGCCAAGCTCAAACAGGTGAAGGTAAAACCATCGCATTTTTAGCGGCAACTTTCCACAAATTGTTGCAAACAGAAGCGCCGACGCATAATCAACCTAGAGCATTAATTATGGCTCCAACGCGTGAACTTGCTATTCAAATTCACCGTGATGCCATAGACATGTCAAAAAGTACTGGGCTGCGTCTTGGTATTGTATATGGAGGCGAAGGTTATGAAAGTCAACGTTTAGCGCTAGAACAAGGCGTTGACATTTTAATTGGTACCTGTGGTCGCTTAATAGACTATTTAAAGCAAGGCGTTTATAACTTAGGGAATATTGAAGTTATTGTGCTTGATGAAGCGGACAGAATGTTCGATTTAGGCTTCATTAAAGACATACGCTTTATGTTCAAAAAAATGCCTCCAGCAACACAGCGTTTAAGCATGCTGTTCTCGGCAACATTATCATTTAGAGTGAAAGAGCTTGCTTTCGAACATATGAATGATCCTACTAGTGTAGAAATATCCCCAGAACAAAAAACAAATACTCGCATTAGTGAGGAATTATTTTATCCTTCTAATGAAGATAAAATGCCTTTATTACAAACCTTAATTGAAGAAGATTGGCCAGAAAAAGCCATTATTTTTGCTAATACTAAACATGTTTGTGAAAAAATTTACGATCATCTTGTCGCTGACAAATTACGTGTTGGTTTGTTAACTGGCGATATACCCCAGAAAAAGCGTATACAAATATTAGCGCAATTTACTGACGGTAGTTTAGACTTTTTAGTGGCAACTGACGTTGCTGCCCGTGGTTTACACATTCCATCGGTTACTCATGTTTTTAACTATGACTTACCCGATGATTGCGAAGATTATGTACACCGTATTGGTCGTACTGGTCGCGCTGGTGCTACTGGTCATGCTATTAGCTTAGCTTGTGAGCAGTACGTATTTAACTTGCCAGACATTGAAGATTACATTGAGCACCCATTGCCAGTAACAAAGTATCTTCACGATGATTTGCTTGATGACTTACCTAAACCAATGCCACGCCAACGTCGTCATAGACCTAGTGGTAATCGTGGTGGTAACCGACAAGGAAACCGTGGCAATACTCGTCGTTAGTTTTCTTTATTTTTTAAATAATTATGTCAAAAAAAATACCACTGCTTAATGTTCAATATACCAATTCGCATTATGCTGTGGTTGATTTAGGCTCCAACAGCTTTCATTTACTCATTGTTCAACAAGTTAACAACAAAGTTAAGCTTGTAGCCAAAATTAAACAAAGAGTACGTTTGGCCGCAGGTTTAAATAGCAACAATGAATTAAGCTATGAGGCAATTAACCGTGGTATTGATTGTTTGACCTTATTTTCCCAACACCTAGCAACTATTCCCGTCAATAATATCCGTATTGTTGCCACCGCTGCGTTGAGAATAGCGGTAAATCGCGATGACTTTTTAATCCCTGCTAATAAATTTTTACCTTTAAAAATTACCCTACTTAGTGGTGAACAAGAAGCCAGAACAATATACTCTGGCGTTGCTCATACCTGCCAAGATAATTTTGAGCAAAAACGTTTAGTTATTGATATTGGTGGTGCAAGTACTGAATTAATTATCGGTCAAGGTTTTGATGCTAAACAGACCATTAGTTTAAATTTAGGTTGTGTTAGTTTTAAAGAGAAGTTTTTTTCTGACAATTTATTAACAGATAAAAACTTTGCTGCTGCTATTGCTGCTGCTAGCAACATAATTACGCCAATATCCGCAGATTTTATCCATTTAGGTTGGCGATCTGTTTTAGGTAGCTCTGGCTCTATGCAAGCATTAGCTGAAATTCTCTATGATAGGCAACAACCGATTATAATTACTTCAGCCTTTTTACAAGAGATGAAACAAACCCTTATTCACTGTAAAACCATCGATAATATAACCCTACCAGGAGTAAGATCTGATAGAACGCCTGTGTTAGCTAGCGGTTTAAGTATTCTCATCGCCCTATTTAAGGTTTTTAAAATTACCGAGTTAAGGCTGTCTACAGGGGCACTCCGCGAAGGCTTATTATATGAAATGCTTCCCCCTGCAAACTCATCGCTTTATTAGTTATCTTCCTTTAGCCATCTTGCTACTTGTTTAGCAAAGTACGTTAATATCCCATCAGCACCTGCGCGTTTAAATGCTAATAAACCTTCCATTACGCAAGGTTTTTCAGCTAACCAACCATTTTGAATTGCCGCCATATGCATGGCGTATTCACCACTAACTTGATAGACATAGGTTGGTACTTGAAAGGTATCTTTAACACGGCGTACTATATCTAAATAAGGCATTCCTGGTTTAACCATCACCATATCTGCTCCTTCACTAATATCTTGTGCAACTTCATGCAGAGCTTCGTTACTATTAGCAGGATCCATTTGATAAGTATGCTTGTCACCGTCTTTCAGGTTAGTGGCTGAGCCAACAGCATCACGAAATGGGCCATAATAATTAGAAGCATATTTGGCTGAATACGCTAAAATTTTGGTATTAACAAAACCATGTGCCTCTAATGCTTGACGAATAGCACCAACACGACCATCCATCATATCTGATGGCGCGACAATATCAGCGCCAGCTTGCGCATGTGAGAGCGCTTGCTTAACTAATATCTCCATAGTGATATCATTTAACACATAGCCTGCTGCACCCGCTTTATTTTCATCACTTTCACTTAAAATACCATCTTGACCATGCGTGGTAAAAGGGTCAAGAGCGACATCTGTGATCACGGCTAGCTGTGGAAATTTTACTTTTAATGCTCGTACAGTTCGCTGGGCTAATCCTTCAGCATTATATGCTTCCTCAGCCATTAAAGATTTTTTATCACTTGGTGTAACTGGAAAAATAGCAATAGCAGGAATACCTAAATCAACTAATTCTTGTGCTTCGTTTAATAATAAATCAATACTTTTTCGCTCGACTCCAGGCATCGAAGCTATTTCTTCACATTGGCTCTCACCCTCTAAAACAAATACCGGATAGATTAGATCATCTACCGTTAATTGATTTTCTGCCATTAAGCGGCGAGTAAAGTCATCTTTGCGCATACGACGCATACGCCGTGCTGGATATTGGCCAAAAGGCGACTGACTCATATTGTTATTCATAATTATTTCCTAAAAATTAATGCGATATTACTTAATATTATCTTTATACTCATGTTACCTCGAAGCGTTGAGTCAGTCACAGCAAGTTGCTTTATAAGTTAAAAACTTTACGGGCATTTGCACTAGTTTGACAAGCTACCTCATCAGGGTCAATAGCAGTTATATCAGCGATTTGTTGAACTATATAAGGTAAATAGCTTGGTTCATTACGACTGCTTTTAGGGCGAGGTCTAATAGTTCTAGGTGTTAAATAAGGTGCATCAGTTTCAATTAATAAGCGATTTAACGGGATTAACTTAATAATCTCTTGCAGTTCTTTCCCCCTACGCTCATCACATATCCAACCGGTAATACCTATATACATACCTGCGGCTAAACATTGCTCTAATTCTACTTTATTACCCGTAAAACAGTGAGCAACCATCGCGGGAATTCGATTAATAAAAGGCTTTAGCTCCGCAAACCAAGGAGGAAAAGCATCCCGCTGATGCAAGAATAATGGCATATTAAGCTGTGCCGCTAAGGAAATTTGTTCTTTAAAGACTTTTAATTGTTGCGCTGGTGCGGAAAAGTTACGATTAAAATCTAAACCACACTCACCTATCGCTTTAACTTGAGGTTGTTTTGCCAATTGAATTAATTGTGCTAAATAATCCTCACTAGCGTCATCAGCATCGTGAGGGTGAACACCCGCTGTCGAGAATAAGGTATTCGGGAATTGCTGCTGATAATATTGACATAAAACCAAGGCTTGCTGACTTTCATAAACACTCGTGCCTGTAATTAAAAGTTGTTCAACACCTTGGTTTTTAGCACGAATAATAAGATTGCTTCGATCTTTATCAAAGCGCTTATTGGTTAAGTTAACACCTATATCAATCAGCATTACACAAGATCTACTTTAGTCGTTTAACTTTAATACTAGGGTGACTGCCTTCTTTATATAAGTAAACGGCTCCCATAATACCTTTCTTTAAGCGAACTTTTTCACTACTTTGTTTCATCTTCGTCTTGGTGGTATAGCGAGGCGATGATAATGCCAATCTCAAACAACAATAACATAGGTATTGCTAACATAGATTGTGAAATAATATCAGGCGGTGTTAACAACATACCAACCACAAAAGCTCCAACCACCATGTAAGGACGTTTTTTCCTTAAGTTATTTGGGCTAGTTACCCCCGTCCAACACAATAAAATAATAGCGATGGGGATTTCAAAAGCGGCACCAAAAGCAAAAAATAATTTCAAAACAAAATCTAAATAGCTACTAATGTCTGTAGCAATCACTACACCTTCAGGGGCAACCGAAGTAAAAAAGGCAAAAACCACAGGAAATACGACAAAGTAGGCAAAAGCAATACCACCATAAAATAACAATGTTGAGCCTAACATCAGTGGTGCAACTAACCGCTTTTCATTGCGATATAACCCTGGCGCAACAAATGACCACATTTGATACAAAATATAAGGCATAGCAATAAATATAGATAATATTATGGTGAGTTTAAAAGGGGCAAAAAAAGGAGATGCTACATCAGTTGCAATCATTTGTGAGCCCTCCGGCATAGTTTGCAACAAGGGTTGTGCTAAGTATTGATAAATATCTTGAGCAAAATAAACCAAACAGCAAAACACCACTAACACGCTTAGAACCGCGTGTAATAAACGTGTTCTAAGTTCAAGTAAATGGTCAAACAGTGTCACGCTTTTTTCTGGTGCCAATAGCTCTGAGGGTTTTGAGTTTTCTGCCGATGAATTCATTTGTTTTGTTTAACTTTGTGCTCAGTATTCTCTGTACTTTGTTTAAATGGCTCATTGACCATGGCAGCAGCTTCTTTCAATGATTTAACCGATTCTGCGATCTCGGGACTTAAATTAGCCATATCGGCCTGCTCTGCTTTTTTAAGATTTGCATGTAATTCATGAATTCTTAGCTCTTCTGAAAGCTCAGATTTTACCGTATCACTAAACTTACGCACACCTGTGATCCAACCTCTAAGGGTGCGAATCGCTACGGGTAAGCGTTCTGGACCAAGTACCACTAACCCCATAATAGCAATAAGCATTAATTCCCAAAAGCCAATATCAAACATTAATTATGCCCGACTGTTTTCTTTTTGGCTTTTTTTTGACTTACTTGCTTCGTTTTCAGTAGTGGTACTGTTATCAGCTAAAGTTTCTGAGTTTTTTTCTGCTTTATCAGCTGATTTTTTTTCATCGCTTATTGCGTTTTTAAAACCTTTTATCGCTGAGCCTAAATCACCCCCTAAATTGCGTAATTTTTTAGTACCAAACAACAAAACAACAATAACGGCAATAATTAACAATTGCCAAATACTGATACCACCCATAACAAACTCCTATAATCTAATTGTTGCCATTATATACTCAAATGAAGTCAGTAAACGAGCAAAAGCATACATTCATCAGCAATTTTCGATGATTTAGCTTTTACGTGACTAAAACGCCTTTATTTGATTACCAATCTTCTTCAGGATCTGAATCTTCAATACTCTCTTTTATAATCGAGTCGAATTCCTGCTCTTTAGGCGAGTTTTTTTCTAAATATTTAGTGTGCTGAGTAAATATATCAAAATTAAACGCTCTAATAGAACCTATAACTTCAACACCATACTCATTAATTTTTGACCATTCTCTAATAACAACCGAGCCTTTTGCGTTAGCATTACCCTTAATACGCATATATTTAGACATTTCATCAATAACAGTTTCTTCGTCTTTTTCTCGCTGATTTTTACAATCACTTTCAATATAGCGCCGTACGATAGAGCCAGAAATTTGTTCAGATCGTGATTCTAATGTTCCATTTAAAAACTCTCCAATTAGTTGCATTGCTTGCATATCTGCTTTTTCAAAAGCTAGATCACGAGAACGCTCTTTTTGGCGAGAATTATTTCCGCTATAACTTGCACCCCATTGACCATAGGCAAGTACCATAGGTTGTCCACTTTCATTAAATACTAATCTTGGCCCGAATGTAGACTCTAAATCATCAACTGTTTTATTTGCAAAATAAGCAATAGGCTTACCAGCTCTCTTAGATGAAAAACTAGGTGGATTGCCACTTTTTAAATCAGCAACCAAAGACATCAATTTAGGTGAATACACCATAATAACGCCGACTGATGAAGTGCCGTCTTGGGTTTTCGCTAAAAACGTTTGAACAGGTAATAAACCAACAATTTCGCCAGATGAGGTTTCTACCAATGTTTCTATAGATTTTTCATAAAACAGCTCTTTTTGAGCCGTTTTAGGTGTAGCTTTATATTCTTCAGGGTCAACACCATTTTCTTTCAATGCTTTATCTAGTTTAGCGTCGGTAAGCGCAGCGACCTTATTCCAAATAGAACCTAATTTGGAGCTATTACACATTTCAGGATTAAAATCGTGCGCATTAGAGCTGCCATTTTCAAAAAGCTCTTTTTCTTTAACTGAGAATTGATCACCAACCCTATCAAAAATAAACTTTGCTCTGGCTATATCAAAAGCAGTTTCAAATGCCTGTTGTAAAGCCTTAGGATAATTTTTGTTATTTGCAGAAACATTGACTACCGATGTTCCAGAATAATAGGTTTTTTTAGATTTGGAAGCTACCCCTAGCGTAATTTCCTTTTTATTAAACCAGCCATCAATCTGCTGCTTAACCTGTCTACCAGTACTTGGCTGTATTTCGACATCATTATTTAACGCAGAAATATCATCATTTGTGAACTCTTCTTGTGCTAATGCACTTGAAGTAAATATTGCTCCAAAGAGAAACATGATCAAACCATTTTTCATCATAAACACCTTAAGTTACCAATCGTCATCTTGCTCTGGTTTTTTTTCTTTTCTTATTGTTTTCTTATTATTTCGTGGAGTTGTTTTAACTTTATCTCTCAAAATATAAGCTTTTTTAGCTATATCTAACGGCAACTCAGACACCGCATTTGAAACTTCTCCATATGACTGTTTTGCATTCACTCTCACGATAGTGATATCACAAAAATAGCTTTCTTCTCGCCCTAAAAACTCTTTTGTATACGGGTCATATAATTTCTGTCCCGTTTTATAAACTTTGTATTTATCACCAACTACAATGGAATTTCCACCTTGGGAAAGGATAACTTGCTTACCATTATTGGAGATAATGGTTAAAGGATATAATTGATTTTGAATTTTCAATGATAATTGCTTGGCTAATTTATTCACCATAAAAATCATAATCGATTTTTTGTTTGAAGAGTTTATTGATGATAGATCTTTCAGGGTAACCTTGACTCTAGAGGTATTCGCAAATACAGCTTGCTGAGTTGCTGTATCTATAACTTTATAAGAAACGGCAAGCATGCCTTTACCTACAGTGTATTCTTTATCTGACGTTCTCATTCTCTTTTTTGTGCTTGTGTAATTGAACTCAGAAATTGAACCTACCAAGACAAAGTCAGCAACTAACTTTTGACCCAGTCTAGCTGATTCATCAACATGTGCATTTTCTGATTTTGCATTCAATAATTCATTATTAATTTGTTTAGTAAAAGCTCTATCTAACACAGTAAATTTACGCGTTTGAACTAGATAAGTTGATAGCTGTTCAGAAATATTTTTAGTGACTGATTTAGTGTTAATTTTTTGATTATTTAACATGTAATAGTTAGCTTCAGTAATAAAAGGCGTTATCACTAATCTCATACGATCAGAATGTTTAGATTTTTTATATTGTGCAATCTTTACTGATAAAGTAACCCTCCAATTACCAGCATTCGTTTCTGCTTTTTTTAATATGTTATAAGAAGAGATGGCGCCCTTAGTTTTTTCTTTTATTTGCTCTAAATACCCTTCAGATGCAAGATAAGCTTCATCGTTATTACTAGTGACAGATACTTCCAGAGAAACAGAGAGTTTTTCTGATTCAATAGATTTACCATGTACCTGTGCTATTGCATTTAATAACGCTGAATTTACAGCCGAATGCAATGAAACACCACTTCCATCGCTTTCTATTTCTACATACTTCACATTCGCGGCAATAGTTAGCGCTGAATATAAAAGTAAAAGTAAAAGTAAAAATAGAATTGCTGGGAAATTAATACAATTTAGCTTACCTTGATTCATCATAGAGGCATTAATCCTTAAAACATATCGCCAATAGAATCAGTGGCATCTTCAGGCACTCCAATTTTATTATCTTTGCTGTAAGTAACCATTAACTTTGAAGTTTCCCATAAGCTTTGAACATAACTTGGCATTGTTGTAGCGACGAAAGTTCCTGCTTTTAACTTATTTGTAACTGATAATGTGTCAGTAAAACCAGCATTGCTAATAGTACTTTTTGCCGACTCTAAAAATGGTTTAGCTTCCTCGACTACAGACTTACTACCCACTAGACCATTTACATAAGGAACAAAAGATTTAATATAGTGTTTTTTACCATCAGATGACAACGTGGCACCTTTTTTGATTTTTTCTTGTATTGCTTTATTTGCGGCATCTGAAACTTCGATACTTTTTTCAATTGAGTCTTCATCTGAAACGCTACCTGAGGATAATGCTTTTTTTTCTGCTTCAAGCTTTGCCACTTGGTCTTTTAATCCAAATGCTTTTGCTAAAAGAATTTGAGCGGCATTTATACTTGTAGCTGAAGATATATATGTTTTGACAAGCTTGTCTTGCATTGCATAGGCATCGCCAGCAGGTTTTGATGATTTTTTACCGAGTAAACTGCCAAAGTCCGCATAAGATGGTGTAACTAGTAATACGGTCGAGGCTAATAATAATGCTTTAGAGATGTTTTTCATTTTTAAGTTTCCTGTTTTTTATTTAACGCCTTTGGCGTTCATTTGGTTAATTAATTCGGTTGCTGCATTTTTAGATGCTAATTTTAACGCGTTTCTTTCTGCTACACTTTGATTTGGCCCGATACCTGCAAATTGCACAGGACCAACAGATGCAATAGTTTTAGGAAAACGTTTTTTTACACTAATTAGTTTTCCTGTAACTGTTACAAAAACTTTGGTTAAGCCTGACGATGGATCTTTATCTTTCATTCCTATATCTAGCGTGCCAACGGCGATATAAGGTATATCTAACATTTTTGCGCCTTTAGCTGCGTTACGTTTTGTTTTGCCAGAAATATCATCGCCATAACTAAAATCATTTTTGAATGCGTTGATAGAAAGAAGACCTCCTGTTTCCTCTTCAAGATATTCAGCCTCCACAACCTCAAAGCCATTACTTGAAAAAACCTCAGTCATCGCGCTACTAATTTCGTTCGAACTCGATACCTGATACTCAATTTTATCTGAACGTTGGGTAGTGCTACCGCCTGATGTTTCTTTTGAAGTTTTCGATGATGTAGAGGAAAATTCAATGCCAGATGCTGAAGTATCTTCAAATTCTTCTCCATCAGATGAATTTTCTACATCGGTGCGTTTATACACTTTGTCATCGTATTTTTGCACTGTCCTTTGTCTTCTGCTTACAAATACAAATGTCATATAAGACAGGTCATCTTCGCTTGTTTGGGCAACATCTGAAGAAGAAGACACTAAATTTTTAATGCGTGTATCATCCAAAATAACTTTTAATATAATGCGGTATGTTTTCTTGTCTTTATTTATTTCTTCATCTATTAAGCTTGTACCTAACACATATGCTTTAGGTTTATTTTCAATCTCTAGCCTTACCGACTCATAGTTTTTTAGAAACGAACCACCTTGTTTAGAAGCCCATCTTGAAATGGCAGAATGTATTGCAAGCCTTTTTGCTTCATTGATTTCTTTATCATCAGGAGAGCCCCAACTGCTATAAGTAATTTCAGCCATTCCTTTTGTAGATACTTCTGCATGTACTGTTTGTAGAAATAAAGCTATGACTATAAACGATAAAGCTTTAATGATTTTTTTTAACGACATTGTTCAATAACCTCTTTTAACTTAACAAAGGATTTAAATCCTTTACTACTGCCTGAATGTTTTTTTAGCCATTTTTTACTGGGCGAGTTTAATTGCTTTGTAAATTTGTTAAAAAGGATTTTTAACGATTCATTGAATGCCGCCCAATCATCTGCCTCAGTCTGAGAGGCGGGGATAACTTTTGTTGAACCATTAAATAACTTTTGATTAAAGTAGCTTCGGCCTGATAAAGGTTCATAAAAGTTGAATTTGGCTTGAGTTGCATAGATAAAGCTTTTGCCAGCTTTCTCTTCTGAAAATAACTTTCGTTTAAATGCCAGAACATTAATATCAACCGCATAGTCTGGCTCTGGAAGTTCAAGCGTATATACTTCGCCATTTGAATATTTTCCAGCCAGTTTATTACCGATTGCATGACCTTTTATATAAGGAAGAACTGATATATATTGATTTGAAGACATTAACTGACTAAAGCTTTGAGCATAGTATTCTGATAGCCGTTGTTTTTCTTTAGTGGTTTTAATTGGGGAGTGCTTTATAACTTTTTCGCTAACATCAGAGTTAAGTACTTGAATATAATTCTTATAACGCCTTTTAATTTTCACTTCTGACAATCGATTTATGGCAGTATTAAAAAAATTGACTTTTGAATTTCCAAAGTAAATTTTTCGGTATTGCTCTTCAATATACTGTTCCGACGGGGAGATATTTGTAACATCAATGTATTGTATGTTTATGGGAAAGCTTGCAACAATTGACATTGAATTAAAGTCAAAGAAAAGTAATTGCCCTTCAAGCTCTATCAAAATTTTATATAAACTCCCTATCTTTTCAATTGATGTTTTCTCACTTTGGAGTGCAAGAGTAAATGTTAAAGCATCTTCATCTCTTAGGTCAGCTAATTGATCTGGAATGTAATTAAAATTAAATCTCGTAGATTTGGTTTTTGTTAGTAATTCGGAATCAAAAGGCGAGATGCCATTATCAATGAGATTTAACTTTTGAGTATAAGGAAAAGCTGAGTCTACATGCTCTAAACTACCTAAATAAGAAAAGCCAGAGCCATAGATGTCAATGGCAAATAATTGATTAAATGGGTTTAAGTAGAGTATAAATAGAAAAATTGAGGCGATATGCGGGGGGGGGGGTAAGTCATTGAAATGTAAGTTCTTTTTTGATTATAAGTTTGATTTAAATTTAAATTTAAAACAGTATGTCTGCATCTGTAGTGGCATAGCTAGAGGTAGGCTCTAATAAAACTGACCGTCCGCTCATCGCAACGAAAAAGATACTAAACTTTTCAGTTCGTTATGTCAACTCGATAATTTTATTTTTACGGGATTACTATGACTTTTTTAGTTATTTATTACTTGTGCTGCTCTTTCTCTGTACGCGACTTGATTGTTGGCTTTCTATTACAGGCACAAAAAACCGACCTAAGTCGGTTTAAAATACGCTCTAAAATTACCTTTATAGCACCATGGTATTTTTCAGCTTACTTAAAGCATTTTTTTCTAATTGTCGAACACGTTCAGCTGAAATTTGGTATTTATTAGCTAACGCTTGCAACGTTAATTTATCTTCGTTCAACCAGCGAGTTTTAATGATATCTTGGCTGCGATCATCTAAGGCAACTAAAGCAGTAGATAAGCGATTATTTGCATGACTTTCCCAGTTAGCATTTTCTACTTCAACGGCTAAGTCTGACTGTTTGTCTTCTAAGTACTGGGCTGGAGAAAAATTACCAGCACTGGCATTATCGTCGTCATCAGAAGAAAGCTCAAAAGCTTGGTCATGGCTGCTCATACGATTTTCCATTTCCAAAACATCTTTGGTACTAACACCTAACGTTTCGGCAACCGTATTCACTTCATCATTACTAAACCAACCTAAACGTTTTTTGTTTTTACGTAGATTAAAAAACAATTTACGTTGCGATTTAGTGGTAGCAACTTTGACAATGCGCCAGTTTTTCAATACATATTCATGTATTTCTGCTTTGATCCAATGCACAGCAAATGAAACCAAACGTACACCCACTTCAGGGTTAAAACGTTTAACGGCTTTCATTAAACCAACATTGCCTTCTTGCACCAAGTCAGCTTGTGCTAAACCATAACCAGAATAACCTTTTGCAATATGAATAACAAAACGTAAATGCGACATGATCAGCTTTTGTGCTGCTTGTAAGTCATTTTCGTTATAGAGACGAGTGGCGAGATCATGCTCTTCCTCAGATGTTAGCATTGGAATGCTATACGCTGATTGCATGTACGCTTCAATACTACCACTTTGTGGTAAAATAAGTTGCATAGTGTTACTCATATATAAGGATCTCTTTTTCTTAAAAACGTTACTTTTTTTCGCTCGAAATTGTAACAGAAGACAGGCTTTTTGACTATTAATACCTTACAATACACGAAAGCGAGGCAAACATTAGCTTAATAGAAAGAGTAAAACAAGATGATCTTTCATTTATTTAGTAAAATATTTGTTAATACGGTATTTTTAATGTTTAACAAGAGAAAATTTAGTCGGCATTGGGCTCAATCGCTCTAATATGTTTACGTACCGAAATATAGCTGCCCACTAAACCAAGCAGTACGGCAAAAACAATAAGCATTAATACCTCACTAAACGCTAACCCCTGTAATTGAAAATCGCTGTGATACAAATCTGTTAACTTACCAATAGCACTAGTTAAGTAATAAGCCAGTAAACTCACCGCTAACCAAGAGAGTAAACCACCAAAAATGCCATACCAAATACCACTGTAAAGAAAGGGTCGTTGAATAAAACTATCGGTTGCGCCAACCAATTTCATAATAGCAATAGCTTCTTGCTGGCTTAAAATAGCAAGTCGTATCGTATTACCAACAATGAGTATTACCGACATACACAACAACAACGCCACACCGCTAACAATATCTTTTATTAGCTGCGCCATTGCTTCTAAACGAGTAAGCCACTCCAAATCAAGCTTGCCTTGATCGACTTCTCGTTCTTGTATTAATTTCGCTAACAATTCATTAGCAGCATTCGCTTGGCTGGCACGTTTTGTTGGTGTCACCAAGATAGTGGCTGGTAAGGGGTTTTTTTCTAAGTATTCCAGTGACTGACCAAAGCCAGACAGTATTTTAAATTCTTTCAAAGCTTGTTTTGCCGAAATATAGTGCACATCATTAACTTCAGGATGTAGCTTAAGTCGCTTTATTAAGTTTTGAGCACTTTTATCCTTGATTGATAATTTCAAAAATAAGGTGATTTGTGAAGCACTGTTCCATTGTTCACTTATCTGTTGGGCATTTTTAACAAACAAATGTAAAGTGGCAGGCAAGGCTAGACTAATACCTAAAACAAATACCGTCATAACGGAAGTAAACGGCGTACGCCATAAATCACCTAAGCTGCCTACGGCTTGTTGAAGATGCCTAATTGGTAACGTTAATAAGCGCCTTAACAAACTATCACGTTGGCTTAACTTACTCGAATGCAAATTACTCACCCATTGCCCCTTTGTACAGCTACACTATCAGCACTTAACCCTTCAACACTCAACCCTTCAACAATGGCATCATTAATCATGGTACCTTCTTTTAGTGTTAATGTGCGGTATTTCATCCGAGCAATTAAACCTAAATCATGGGTAGCAATTAGCACGGTCACACCAGCGGCATTAAATTCCTCGAATAAGCGAATAATATCTAAGGACAGTTTTGGATCTAAATTTCCAGTTGGCTCATCGGCAAGCAAAATGGGTGGTTTATTAACAATAGCACGAGCAATTCCCACCCGTTGCTGTTCTCCACCAGAAAGCATGTGTGGGAAACATTTTAATTTAGCCGTTAAATGTACTTTATCTAAGGCAGTTTCCACACGTTTACGAATCTCTTTGTGGCTAACGCCCTCAATAATTAACGGCAAGGCAACATTATCAAAAATAGTACGGTCTTTTAGCAGATTATGACTTTGAAATATCATGCCTATACTGCGGCGTACATAGGGAATTTGTTTGTATTTTATTTTAGCAAGCTCAGTATGATTCACTAAAAGACTGCCTGAGCTTGGTTTTTCCATCATAGATATAAGCTTTAACAAGGTACTTTTACCAGCACCTGAATGGCCTGTCAAAAATGCCATTTCACCCGCTTCAAGGGTGAAATTTACTTGTTTTAAGGCGAGAAAGCCACCAGGATAGGTTTTATTAACATTTTGAAAGCTGATCATAATTATTATTTTATTCTGTAACCTTTGGCTCAGTCTATTACTCTTTGGTAAACAAAGCATCAATAAAATCATCACCATCAAATGGGCGTAAATCATCAATACCTTCACCAACCCCTAAATAACGAATTGGAATACTGTGCTTATCGGCAACGGCAAAAACAACGCCACCTTTCGCAGTGCCGTCAAGCTTAGTTAAAGTTAAGCCCGTTAAAGCAACAGTTTCATCAAATAACTTAGTTTGACTTAACGCATTTTGGCCTGTGCCGGCATCAAGGGTTAGCATCACTTCATGGGGAGCATTTACGTCAAGCTTCTTCATTACTCGCACGACTTTCTTTAACTCTTCCATCAAATGAACTTTGTTTTGTAAGCGTCCTGCTGTGTCTGCAATGAGTATATCTATTTTACGCGCTTTGGCGGCACTTATAGCATCAAAAATTACCGAAGCACTGTCAGCGCCCGTATGCTGAGCAATAACAGGAATGTCGTTGCGTTCACCCCACACTTGTAATTGCTCTACCGCTGCGGCTCTAAAAGTATCACCTGCCGCTAGCATTACTGATTTTCCTTGTGCTTGAAATTGCTTTGCTAGTTTACCAATAGTAGTGGTTTTACCTACACCATTTACTCCCACCATTAACATAACAAAAGGTTTGTCACTTTCAGGAATTTCTAACGGTTGGCAAACATTTTCAATAATTTTTTTCAGCTCTACTTTCAATAACTCATACAGTGCTTCTGCATCTTTTAACTGTTTGCGATTAGCACTGTGAGTTAATGAGTTAATAATTTTCATGGTGGTTTCAACACCAACATCTGCTAATAACAAATGTGTTTCTAGCTTCTCAAAAAGATCATCATCAATTTGTTTTCCGCGAAACAAATGAAATAAACCTCCACCTAAATTTTGTCGTGTTTTAGTAAGACCTTGCTTTAAACGAGCAAAGATGCCAAGTTTAACTTCCTGCGCAGATTTGTTTTTATCGGGTGCGACTGGTTCTTCAAGCTCGTTTTCTTCCGTTGTAGGCGCTGCTTGTGCTTCGAACGGGTCTATATTTGGCGTATATAACTCTGGCTCCGCTGCACTTTGCTCAACCGCTTGAGTGTTCTCTTCTATAGCTTGCTCTTTCTCATCCTGACTAAAGCCTAAGCAGGAAAACATACCTTTTTTCTTTTTCGACACTTTTTAAACCTTTTGTTATTCTATATAGGTAAATTACGTTATTTTATTGGTATTGAGACCAAAGGGGGATAAAATCGTCGCTATATTAGCATTTAATAGCATAGCTGTCAGTGATATGAATCAAGGTAAAAAACAACATAATAAAAAAGCGACAACAGGCAGTATTCGCATTATTGCAGGTAAACATCGAGGCAGAAAACTTCCCGTGCTAATAGCTGAAGGTTTAAGACCCACCACAGACAGAGTAAAAGAAACGGTGTTTAATTGGCTAATGCCTTATATAAATGATGCTAATTGCTTAGATTGCTTCGCAGGCGCTGGCAGCCTTGGCTTTGAAGCGCTATCTCGCGGTGCCGCAAAAGTGGATTTAATCGAACTAAATAAAGCCGCAGCAAAACAGTTACAAGCAAATAAACAACGACTTAAAGCCGATAATCTTATTGTAACCAACATTAATGCATTAGATTTTCTCAAATCAGCAACCAAGCAACGCTATAACTTAGTATTTATTGATCCCCCTTTCAGACAAAATTTGGTCACACAAGTCGCTGAATTATTAAATAATGGTTGGTTAGCTAAGCAAGCATTAATTTATGTAGAAATGGAAATAAAAAGCAATCAACCGCTACCTAGCAACTGGCAATTACTGAAAGAAAAAGTGGCAGGACAAGTGGTTTATCGCTTATTTCAACACACATTATACCAATACGAGTAAGTTAGGGATCACCTATTTATTGGTATTGGTATTAGAACAACAAGAAGAATATTCAAACCATTTTACTCGCTGATAAAAACAGTCAAACTAACGAGCTAGCTAGCTTCGGGCATCGAGGAAATTATTCTATTGCTATACCTAAATTAGATAAACCCTCTGATAAAACCATTGCTGTTGCTAATTGACAAGAGCGCTTAGTTTCTGCGGCAATCTTTAAAAAATCAAACAGCTCATTTTGCGTCTCTTTTTCCCAAACCATTAACGGATGATCATCAATACTTGACACTTGAATATCTTCAACACCCTCTTCAATAAGTAATAATTCGACATAGTAGTTAACACTATTTTGCGATAATCGACTGACACTGTTGATATCTTCATAGTCTTTATTTGTACCATTGGTCTGCATTAATTGCCATAAAGACATCATAGCCATACAGGCATCAAGCGCAGGAAAAACACCAAAAGAATCAAATTTTTCTGGATCAGGGGTTTGCTCTTCTAGCTTATTTAATTGAGCATTGATATTAAATTTGGTTTTATTGTTTTTATATAACCACTGCCATATTAAATCAAGCTGATTGCGTAACAAAGCATAGCTACCAAACTGGCTGCTTTCACTAAACATTTGATAATTAGGTAACATGCGCTCTAATAAAGCACTAGCAAAAGCAATTTGTTGCCAATGGCTTAGTTTTGCAAAAGGAAGATGGATAGCCAAATTATTTTTCTCACTGAAATATTAATATTTTAGCCATTGTAAACTAACTTTCATTTGCCGCTTTTTGACCAACAGGAACAATTTGCACACCTGTTATTTTAGTTTCAGATACTTGGTTGCGTAATTGCGCCAAACGATTTACTTGGCTTAAAGAGCCGAGCATAGAATAAATAGGAACAAACAAACCTCGCTTGTGGAAATCAAGCACTTTATCATCAGATAATTCTTTCACTTTCTCTTCATTGACAGTGAAAATACCCACTAATTTTTTCTTTTCTCCAGTGCTTAAAGCTATGTTTAACTCAAGCTCTTGCAATAAATCATTTTCGTCTAATTCTTTGATGAATGTTTCGGTCATTCGTTCATTATCATATAAACGACCTAATGCTTGTTGCACATTAACTAAAACTTCAGATTCTTTACCGTCATCGTCAAACAATGGTAAGTCTTTTTCTCCACCGACAAACTCACTATCTAAATCAACACAAGCGGTTAGGGTGTTTTCTTTATCTGGATCTACACCTAAAGAAAATGGCACCATAGCAATACTTTGTGGCATTGAAATACCTGTCCACTTTTCATCTTGATAAAACAAATTTTCGCCCGACTCTAAGCCTAGCATCGCAACACTACGGTATCGATCTGAATCTGGATTTTTAATTAAGACCGCTGGAAAACTTGATGATGCTTGGGCGAATTCAGCAGCCGTTAGTGGAATAATGTGTTGCCCTGCAACGTGTGATAAATCACGCGCTTTAGCAAGTTTTAACTTCTGATGTTGCTCTTTTCTAATTGGAACGATATTCGCCATGATTTATTCTCTTTCTTTGGTGTTTTTTTATTTATACTTTACTTGAATATAAGCTTGAATATAAACTTGAATATAAAGACATATTTTTTATAATTATGTAATCTATACTTTTTACATCTAGGTAGGTTATGGAGGCATCTGTTTTCGCTTTCAATGCTAAACTTAAAAAATAATTGAAATTAATACTCCTAGGTTCAAATAAAAATATTCAAGTTAAAAGATAACAAAGCTTTTAACTGTATTTATCTCTAAAGTATCACTTGTAATAAGTATCACTTGTAATAATAGAGAGAAATTTTAGGAGGTAAGCTAATCGAACGGTATATAAAATAGCCTTTTAGATATCGTTCTTTACATAAACATTCAGTAAAATACCATTGCTAGTATAGGTTTGAAACTTACTGAAACATCACAATTTAAAGGGTTATATCTCATGGCAACACCTCATATCGAAGCAAGTAATAATGAATTTGCAAAAACAGTTTTAATGCCTGGGGATCCTCTCAGAGCAAAATTTATCGCTGACAATTTTCTTGAAAATGTAAAATGTGTCACACGTGTACGTAATATGTTCGGTTTTACGGGGACTTATAAAGGAAAACCTGTGTCAGTAATGGGTTCAGGCATGGGTATTCCATCAATATCTATATACGCAACTGAGTTATATAAAAATTATGCTGTAGAAAATATAATAAGAATTGGTTCTTGTGGGGCTGTTCGTGATGATATTAATCTACAGGATATTGTTATCGGTATGGCTGCAAGTACTGATTCAAACGTCAACCGAATGAGGTTTAATCAATGTGATTTTGCTGCTTGTGCAAGTTTTGAATTATTAAAAAAAGTAGTTGATACCGCTGAAAAAATAACGATAGATGTGCATGTTGGCAATATTTTTTCTGCCGATTTATTTTATACTCCTCAGCCAGAAATGTTTGCCTTAATGGAACAATATGGAATTCTAGCTGTTGAAATGGAAGCCGCAGGATTATATAGCGTTGCTGCTGAATATGGTAAAAAAGCACTTGCCGTGCTTACGGTAAGTGATCATATTAAAAGAGGTGAGGCAATGACCGCAGATGAACGTGAAAATACGTTTAGGGCTATGATGGAACTAACGTTAGAAAGTTTATTGTAAACCTATAAAGCCCCTGTAATACCAAACAGCTTAATTAACGGGTCAGCATAGAGCTACAGCAGCAAGCTTTGAACGAACCAAAGGAGTTACCGATAGTAACCACTCTCTTTTATCAAAGAATATTAACACAATAAAACTGTCGTTTGTGTCAGGTTTTAAATTCTGTTATATTAACATTATTGGAAATTAAGCTCTATCCAAATAATCAAGAGCAACTACGGAACAAATTATGACAAAAAGTACAGTTCGTTTTTTATTAAACAACGATGTTGTAACCATAGAAAACATCGATCCGAATTTAACGGTATTACAATATCTACGTGAAATACAATTTAATACTGGCACCAAAGAAGGCTGTGCTTCAGGTGATTGTGGTGCTTGTACCGTAGTGCTTACAGAGCTAGATACCAACAATGTCGGTCAACTTCATTATAAATCAATCAACTCATGTATTACCTTCGTTGGCAGTATACATGGTAAACAATTGATCACCGTTGAAGATTTGAAAGATGGGGCTAAGTTACATCACGCCCAACAAACTATTGTAGATAACCACGGTTCACAGTGTGGTTTCTGTACACCTGGATTTGTTATGTCATCTTTTGCTTTACATAAACATAACCAAACGCCGTCTCGCCCTGAAGTACTTGAAGCATTAGCAGGAAACCTATGCCGTTGTACAGGATATCGTTCAATTATCGAAGCGGCTATTACTTCAAGCAAAAATAATGACGATGATTCGTTTACTAAGCATTACCAAGAAACTATTGCAACGCTTACTGAGCTAAAAAAATTACCTGCTCCTACCTTAACGGGAAATGGTCATCATTTTATTGCCCCTAAAAATATCGACGAGTTAGCTATTGAGTTAACTAACAAGCCTAAATCAACATTAGTGGCTGGTGGTACAGATTTAGCATTATCAGTGACGCAAAACTTAGCAACGATAGATAAACTTGTTTACATTGGTAACGTCAAAGAGTTAACTAATATTGAAGAAACAGATACTGAGATAATTATTGGCTCAGCACTACCATACAGTAAGTTCATTGATTCCTTGCACCATTATTACCCTGATCTCGGTGATATGATTGAGCGCATTGGCTCAAAACAAATACGTAACAACGGCACCTTAGGTGGCAACATTGGTAACGCGTCACCCATTGGTGATATGCCACCAGCGCTTATTGCCCTTGGCGCAACAAT
Organism: uncultured Colwellia sp.; assembly: GCA_965261045.1. Classification (GTDB taxonomy): domain Bacteria; phylum Pseudomonadota; class Gammaproteobacteria; order Enterobacterales; family Alteromonadaceae; genus Colwellia. The sequence continues at coordinate 359,621 of CBDHCJ010000002.1, read as the reverse complement.
GACTTTGCATGTAAATGGCGTCGAGCGCACAATTTTAGTAGAAGACTACTTTGTCGACTACAAAAAGACAGCGCTTAAACCTTCAGAATTCATCAAGTCAGTACAAATAGCAAAACCTATTGCAGGTCAAACCTTAAAACTTTACAAGATTTCTAAACGTATTGATGATGATATTTCTGCCGTATTAGCAGCAATATTTATTGATCAACAAGGTCAAAAAATTAATAATATTCGTATTGCTTTTGGTGGTATGGCTGCCATTCCTAAACGAGCTCCTGCTGCCGAAGCTGTGTTGCAAGGTAATAGCTTAACCAAAGAATCAGTCGCTCAAGCTAAAGCTGCTTTAACAAATGATTTCCAACCTATGTCTGATGTTCGTGCTTCTGATAAGTACCGGATGACAGTAGCCCAAAACCTTATTGAAAAGTGCTATTTAGAGCTTCACAGCAAAACAATAGAAACACGAGTGGTAAGTTATGCGTAGCTTAATTGATATAAAAAAAGTTGATACAAAAAAAGCAAACACAAACAGTGATAAAAGTGTTGTTAACGGACAAAGCAATGTTGGTTTAGGGGGTGTTGGCCGCTCTAAAAAGCATGAGAGTGCTGATAAATATGTGGCAGGTAAAGCTATTTATGTTGATGATCGCCCTGCTTTACATGGTGAATTACATGCCGCCGTAGGACAGTCTACCCATGCACACGCTAATATCCTTTCGATGGATCTATCAGCCGTTAAATCAGCTGAAGGCGTTGTCGCTGTAATTACCGTTGAAGACGTGCCAGGACATACAGATATTGGCCCAGTATTTCCTGGTGATCCCGTACTCGCCATTGGCAAAGTAGAATTTATTGGTCAGCCACTTTTTGCCGTTGCCGCAACAAGTTATGACCTTGCGCGTAAAGCCGTTAAATTAGCGAAGCTTGAGTATCAAGAGCTAGAAGCAGTATTAACGGTGAAAGCTGCTTTAGCTAAACAAAATTTTGTTCGCCCACCATTTACCATGAAACGAGGTGATTCTGAATCTGCTATTGCTGGGGCACAACATAAATTATCAGGTAAAATTGTCGTTGGTGGTCAAGAGCACATGTACCTTGAAGGCCAAGTTTCAACTGCTGTGCCAACCGAAGATGGCGGCATGGATATTTACACTTCATCACAACATCCAAGTGAAGTGCAAAAATTAGTTGCCGAAGTGTTAGACATTCCATTAAACAAAGTGTTAGTTGATATGCGCCGTATGGGTGGTGGTTTCGGTGGTAAAGAAACACAAGCAGCGCCTTGGGCATGTATAGCTGCTTTACTTGCCAATGAAACAAATCGCCCCGTTAAATTTAAATTGGGGCGAATGGACGATATGATCATGACAGGTAAACGTCATCCATTTGAAAATAACTACACCGTTGGTTTTAACCACAATGGTCAAATCAAGGGGATTAACATTGAAGTAAATGCTAACTGTGGTTATTCACCTGATTTATCTGATGCCATTGTTGATAGAGCGATGTTCCATTCAGATAACGCTTACTTTTTAGATCAAGCCAGTATTACTGGCAATCGTTGTAAGCTAAATACGGTTTCTCATACTGCTTATCGCGGTTTTGGTGGTCCGCAAGGTATGATGACTATCGAAATGGTCATGGATGATATTGCTCGCCATTTAGGTAAAGACCCATTAGAAATTAGAAAAATAAACTTATATGGTGGGGAAGGCCGTAACGAAACGCACTACCATCAGAAAGTTGAACATAACAACTTAGCTGAGCTCATTGAGTCATTAGAAGAAAGCTCTGATTACCAAGCTCGTCGTAAAGCGGTTACACAATTTAATACCAACAACACCATATTGAAAAAAGGCATTGCTTTAACACCAGTTAAATTTGGTATCTCATTTACTGTTCAGCATTTAAACCAAGCAGGTGCGCTTGTTCATATTTACACCGATGGCACGATTCATTTAAGCCATGGTGGTAGTGAAATGGGTCAGGGATTGAACACTAAAGTTGCGCAAATTGTCGCGGAAGAATTTCAAGTTGATGTTGATACGGTTGCCATTTCTTCTGCTCGTACTGATAAGATACCCAATTCATCACCGACAGCAGCATCTTCAGGCACTGACTTAAACGGTAAAGCGGCAGAAGCGGCAGCAAAAACGATTAAGCAACGTCTAATTGACTTTGCTTGTGAAAAATATCAGGTAACCGCAACACAAGTTAAATTTGAAAATAGCAATATTATTGTTGGTGCGCAGATTTTCAGTTTTGCTGAATTTTCTCAAATAGCCTATATGGGGCGTGTTTCCCTATCTTCTACTGGTTTCTACAAGACACCTAAAATTCACTTCGACCGAGCTAGCGGTAAAGGTCGTCCTTTCTTCTACTATGCCACTGGTGCTGCTGTATCAGAAGTAATCATTGATACCTTAACCGGTGAATATAAAACCTTACGTACAGATATATTACAAGATGTTGGTCACTCAATTAACCCTGCGATTGATATTGGTCAAATCGAAGGTGCTTTTATTCAGGGCATGGGTTGGTTAACGACCGAAGAATTAGTGTGGAATGAGCAAGGTAGGTTACTTTCAAATAATCCAGCAACATACAAAATCCCTGCAATTAATGATACACCTGAAGATTTCCGCGTTGCCTTAGTACCCGATGCACCAAACCGTGAACATACAATTTACAATTCAAAGGCCGTTGGTGAACCTCCGTTTATGCTAGGTATATCAGTTTGGTCGGCACTTAAAGATGCGATTTCGAGTATCTCTGATTACAAGCATAGCCCTGCACTTGATACACCTGCAACCCCTGAACGCGTATTTTGGGCGGTTGAAGCGATGAAAGCTAACACATAAAATTAAGGGGATGACTATGACTATGTCAATGAACTGGAACAGCGCCACATATCAATTAAGCAAACAAGGTAAAGCCTATGTCTTAGTGACCTTGGTGGGTGTTTCTGGTTCAACCCCGAGAAACAGCGGCACTAAAATGGTCATCAGCAAAGACGAAACCTTTGACACCATAGGTGGCGGTCATTTAGAGCATAAAACCATTAAACAGGCACAAAAAATGTTGGCAAACGGTAAAAACGACCAACATTTAGCGCACTTTCAACTAGGCACTAATTTAGGTCAATGCTGTGGTGGTAATGCCAGTGTCTTGTTTGAATGTTTCGCCGCTGTTGGGGTAAATATTATGGTATTCGGTGCTGGACATGTTGGTAAGGCATTAATACCTGTTTTAGCGCAATTACCCTGCCAAGTAACTTGGGTGGATAATCGCGAAGAACAGTTTCCGATTAATACCGATAGCTATCATCATGTTCATAAAGTTGTCAGTGACGAGCCTGAGCAAGAAGTTTCAAGCATGCCTGAAAATAGCTACTTTGTAGTGATGACTCATAACCACCAACTGGATTTTGACATCTCACAAGCTATATTAAAGCGTGGCGACTTTAGTTATTTAGGCCTTATCGCTTCCGCTACCAAATGGCGGCGTTTTCAGCAGCGTTATAAGCATCGTGATATTGATCAACAACAAGTTGCACGGATGAATTGCCCGATAGGGCTTGCACAAGTTGGCGGTAAATTACCTATGGAAGTCGCGATATCTGTGGTTGCTGAAATTATTAGTGTTTACCAAGCAGAGAAAAATAAAGCACTTAAAGAGCTTGGCAGTAGCCCTAAGGTTAAATCTCGCCCTATCTCTCAACAAGGTATCCATTGGAAAGAATTTAAGCAATTACTTACCACTGATTAATGGTAACGCTGACTAATGTTATCTAGTTCATTGATTGATAACATAGGAATAGGAGAAGCAAAGTGTCTCATTTTGCCTTACAAAGTAAAAACGTCATAGTAAGCACTAATAACACGAAGAACGGCAGCAGTGAAATGATTGCCGCCTGTGTTGAAGTTAAAAACGAATTGATCCATGCCATTCACCCTTATGGTCAAGCGTTATCATGTCAAATACTTGATTATGCTGAGCATGTCATTATGCCAGGCTTGGTAGATTCACATGTACATATTAATGAGCCAGGTCGTACTGAGTGGGAAGGTTTTAATACTGCGACACAAGCAGCGGCGGCTGGTGGTATTACTGCCTTAGTTGATATGCCATTAAACTGTATACCTGTGACCACAACCAAAGCCGCTTTTCAAGAAAAGCTTACTGCTGTTGATGAAAAGTTATGGGTAGATTGCGGCTTTTGGGGTGGGGTTGTTCCGCACAACATTGATGATTTAGATGAATTACTTGAAGCTGGTGTTTTAGGGGTTAAGTCTTTCTTAATCGATTCTGGCATTGCAGAATTCCCTCCTGTTGAAGCTAAAGACATGCGTGCTGCCATGCCTATTCTTGCCAAGCACAATGTACCCTATTTAATTCATGCTGAATTAGATTGTGGTGGTTTTCATGATGTAGAGATCACTAAAGAATACAATAGCTTCTTAGCATCACGGCCAAAGCGTTGGGAAAACGATGCTATTTCTTTAATGGTTGATATGGCACGTACATCAAAAGAGCAGGGCGATAACTGTAAAGTTCATATTGTGCATTTATCTTCTGATGAAGCATTAGCAACTATCGCGCAGGCAAAAAGTGAAGGCTTGCGCTTTACTGCCGAGACTTGCCCACATTATTTAACTATTGCCTCGGAAAATATTCCTGATGGTAAAACGTTATTTAAGTGTTGCCCACCAATTCGTGAAAATAAAAACCGTGAACATTTATGGCAAGCCATTAAGGATGGTCGATTAGACTTTATTGTTTCTGATCACTCTCCTTGTACACCTGAGTTGAAATATATTGATACTGGAGACATCGAAAAAGCATGGGGTGGAATTTCAGCGTTACAATTTGGAATTTCACTGATTTGGACAGAAGCGAAAGATCGTGGTTTTAGTTTAGTTGATATTACGCGCTTAATGTCGACTGAAACAGCTAAATTTTCTGGCTTAGACTCAGTAAAAGGTGAAATTAAAGTAGGTAATCATGCTGACTTTTTAGTCTTTGATCCTAATGCAGAATTCACCATTACCAACGAGATGATCAAACATAAACACCACATTACCCCTTATGCTGGCCGTAAAGTAACTGGACAGGTACAGCATACCTTTGTGCGTGGTCATCATGTATATCAACAAGATGAATTTATTAATACGCCTAAAGGACGTCCTTTATTAAAAGGAAAGCTAAAAGGAAAGTTGTAATGATAAGCTGGCAAGAGCTACTCACCGGCAAGAGCACGGTAATTACATTAACAATAATAATTTTGAAATAGGAAAACCAAGCGATGATGCTAGACATAGACACCCAAGAACAGAATAAACTAAGCGGCCAACCGCTTGAATTAGAACGAAAATTAACAACTAATTGTGTTGACTTAGCCAGTGAACGTGTCGGTGGTGAAACACTTTCATGTAGTGACGATTTTTTCGCAGAAATGGAAAATTTACTAAAAGTAGGGCGCGGTATTTTTATCGATGATAAATTTACTGATCGCGGCAAATGGATGGACGGTTGGGAATCTCGTCGTAGTTACGGTCGTGATAATGGTCGTGAGTTTGACTGGTGTATTATCCGACTTGGTATTAAAGGTGTTATTCGCGGCTTTGATATCGACACTAATTACTTTCGTGGTAATGCGCCACAAACTGTTTCTGTAGAAACCTGTGTTAGTGAAGGTCAACCTAATGAAAACACGGTTTGGCATACCATTTTACCAGAAGTGGCGGTAGCGGCTCATAGCCAAAACATTTTTGAAATTGATGAAAATACTTCTTGGACTCATGCACGTTTAAATATGTTTCCTGACGGTGGTATTGCACGTTTTCGTGTTTACGGTGAAGTAGATGTTAACTGGAACGACTTTATTGATGGTGAGTTAATTGATTTAGCTTATATCAAAAATGGCGGTAAAGCGTTATTAGTAAGTGACATGTTTTTTAGTGATAAAAACAACTTAATTATGCCTGGTCGTGGTAAAAATATGGGTGATGGTTGGGAAACTAAACGTCGTCGTGATCCAGGCCCTGATTGGTCAATCATCAAACTTGCTAGCCAAGGTAGCATTGAAAAAGTTATCCTTGATACTTGTCATTTTAAAGGCAACTTCCCTGATACCTTCACTTTAGAAGGCATGGTATCGAGCAGTGATGATTTTAGTGACTCTCAGCAAGAAGACAAATGGCAACCCATCGTTGCTCGCACTAAATTGTACGCACATCGTGAACATTTATTTATTAATGAAATTGTTGTGAATAACCAACAAACCTTTACCCACATACGTTTAAATATCTTCCCTGATGGTGGGGTTTCTCGCCTGCGCGTCTTTGGTAAAGTGAATGGCAAAGTGCTTAGTAAAAGTAATGTTTAAGGAGAGAAAATAATGAGTGTAGATACCTTAAACAAAGCCAATATAGAGCAAGCAACCCATAGCTTTATGCAATGCTGTACTTCAAGTGCTTGGGTTAACGCTATGGTTGCCGCTCGTCCATACAAGGATAAAGCAGCTATTGCTGAACAGGCTGACTCTGCTTGGCAAGCCTTGGCTGAAGCCGACTTCTTAGAAGCCTTTGAAGGACACCCACAAATTGGCAATGTCGATACGTTACGAGCTAAATACGCTAACACCAAAAAATTAGCCAGTGGTGAGCAAAGCTCGGTTAGTGAGGCAAGCGAACAAGTACTGCTTGATTTAGCCAACGGCAATGCCGACTATCTTAATAAATTTGGTTTTATTTTTATTGTTTGCGCTACCGGTAAAAGTGCCGCACAAATGTTAGCGCTTTTAAAAGTTCGACTGTCTAATGATAAAGCGACAGAGCTTGTTAATGCTGCTGAAGAGCAGCGTAAAATTTTCCATCTCAGATTAGAGAAATTACTATGAGCCAAATAACTACGCATATATTAGATACAACTCGTGGCTTACCAGCACAAGGTGTACCGATCACTTTATCTTCGCAAACCAATTATGGCTGGCAACAATTAGCCTCTGGCGTGACCAACTCCGACGGCAGAATTGCAGGCTTATTAGCCGATAATGTGGTGCTTGCCGCTGGTATTTACCGTATGCATTTTGCCACTAAGCCTTATTTTGATGGCAATAACGAGCAAGGGTTTTATCCTTACGTTGATATAGTCTTTGAACTTGATGGTACAAACAACCATTATCATATTCCGTTGCTATTAACGGCGTTTGGTTATTCAACCTATCGTGGCAGCTAACGAATACTCTAATGGAAACACTAATGACTGATAAGTTACAATTCATTACACCAACGCCTCTGACAAAAGATGCGTTTAGTGCCTTTGGCGATGTTATTGAAGCGACAGCTGACGCAAATAACTTTGCCATTAATGATGGTTTTACCCAACGCTATCACAATTTAGCTAAGGTAGATGTTAATGATAATAATGGTCATACCTCGATCAATATTTTTCGCTCCACCCCATTAGCCCAACCTATCGTTATTAAGATGATGGAGCGTCATCCTCACGGCAGCCAAGCCTTCATTCCGATGGGACAAAACCCGTATTTGGTGGTGGTTGCACCTGCTGGCGAATTTGATGTAAGCAAGATTGAAGTTTTTATTGCCAATTCAAGTCAAGGGGTAAATTACCACAAAGGCACTTGGCATCACTTTTGTTTAGCTTTAGATAGTGAAAGTGACTTTTTAGTGGTTGATAGAGCTGGCGAAGGTGATAACTGTGATGTGCTTGAATTAAATAGCTTATTGACCATAGCAAAAATCTAAGGTTAGATATCAAATGAATAGATTAAATAGACCATCAAAAAGAAAGCTTGCCTGTAGCCATCGTAGCCATAGGGCAAAAGTAAAAAGACAGCAAGCGAGAAATAAATTAACTTGGTTTGTTATCGCAAGCTAGTCAAATCAGAGACTACTATCGCCATTACAGAATAGGCGATATCAAGCAAATAGGTGAAAGAAAATGTTAAAAGTATACCGTGGAGAGCTACTGCACTTTTTGGCCGATCCAGCTAAAGTAGCTCTCGAAGACAGTTACCAATATTTAGAAGATGGTTTGTTGATCATTAAAGATGGTTTAATCGAACAAATAGGCGAAGCTGCTGAGTTACTACCAACACTAGATGAAAATATTGAGATTACTCACTATGAAAATGGGCTAATCATGCCTGGGTTTATCGACACTCATGTGCATTACCCACAAACAGAAATGATTGCTTCTTATGGCGAACAATTGCTTGAATGGCTAGAAAATTATACTTTCCCATTTGAACGTCAATTTTCTGATTTAGCACATGGTAAAAAAGTGGCTGAGTTCTTTTTAACTCAATTACTTGAAGCGGGTACCACAACGGCTTTAGTGTTCGGTACAGTACATAAAGAATCGGTTGATGCCTTTTTTACTATTGCCCAACAGAAAAAACTACGTATGATTTGTGGCAAGGTATTAATGGATCAAAATTGTCCTGATTATTTATCAGATACTGCACAAAGTGGTTATGACGACAGCAAGGCATTAATTGAAAAATGGCATAATGTTGATCGCTTACAATATGCCATCACCCCACGTTTTGCTCCTACCTGTTCAAGCGAGCAACTAAAAAAAGCAGGGCAATTACTTAGCGAAAACCCAAGTGTTTATTTACATACCCATTTAAGTGAAAACAAAGCTGAAATTGCTTGGGTTAATGATCTTTTCCCAGACAGTAAAGACTACTTAGATGTTTATGATCAAAATAAATTATTGGGTCGTCGCAGTGTTTTTGCTCATGGTGTGCATTTACATGACAGTGAATGTCAACGTTTAGGTGAAACTGACTCAGCCATCGCATTTTGCCCAAGTTCTAACCTGTTTCTTGGCAGTGGTTGTTTTAACCTACAACAGGCTAAAAAACACGATATTAACGTGGGATTTGGCTCTGACATAGGCGCAGGCACTACATTTTCAATGTTAAGTACAATAAGTGAAGGCTATAAAACTCAACAATTACGTGGTGACAAACTCAGTCCATTCCAATCGTTTTATTTGGCCACATTAGGGGCAGCCATAGCGTTAGATCTTGAGGGCACTATCGGTAACTTCACAAAAGGCGCAGAAGCCGATTTTATTGTGCTTGATTATCATGCGACACCGCTGATGGATAGGCGTATGCAACATTGTAAAAACTTATCAGAGAAGCTGTTCATTTTAAGCATGTTAGGTGATGATCGTCACGTTAAGGCAACTCACATCATGGGCGAACGAGTGTAGTTAATAACTTCTTTAAAACGCTTCATTGCTATAAAGCTAATAAAAATCAAATATTGGGGAAATAATATGGATCCGTATATTAACGAATGGCTAAATTTAGTTATTCGCTTTGCACACCTTGTTACTGGTATCGCTTGGATAGGTGCTTCGTTTTATTTTGTTTGGTTAGATAACCATTTAGAAAACCCACCGCAATGGAAAAAAGATAAAGGCATTGGTGGTGATTTATGGGCTATCCATGGTGGTGGTTTTTATGAAGTGGCAAAGTACAAACTAGCGCCAGAGAAAATGCCAACGACATTACATTGGTTTAAATGGGAAGCATATACCACATGGATCACAGGTTTTTTATTACTGTCATTAATGTTTTATGTTGGCGCCGAATCGTATTTAATTGACAAGCGTGTGGCGGATTTAACACAATTTCAAGCGATTGTATTAGGTCTTGGTTCTATTGTGCTTGGTGTCGGTAGTTATGAAATTTTAGTGAGAACAAAATTACGAGATCATGGCATTATTTTAGCCCTGATATTGATTATTGTTGCCATCGCTTTGTCTTATGGCTTAACGCAAATATTTAGTGCTCGTGGTGCTTATATGCATATGGGGGCTATTATTGGTACGATTATGGCGGGTAATGTGTTCTTTGGTATTATGCCATCTCAACATGCGTTAGTAAAAGCGGTTGAGAAAGGTAAAACTCCAGATGCTAAGTATGGTTTAAATGCTAAGTTACGCTCTACACATAACACCTACATTACCTTGCCAGTATTATTTATTATGATTTCCAATCATTACCCTATGACCTTCAATCACCATGCTAACTGGTTGGTGTTAATTGTTATTATTTTAATTACTGCCGCCATTCGTCAATATTTTGTCTTGCGCCATTTTGGTAAACAAAAACCATTTGTTCTTATTGGTTCGGCTGTTGCAATCATCATACTTGCTTATGCCATAGCGCCGACATCAATTAACTTGACTGAAGAGCAAAAACAACAAACAGTTGATATAACACAGGTGCAAAGCATTATTGAACAACGCTGTGGTACTTGTCATGCTGATGCGCCAACCGACGAGGTTTTCACCATTGCACCCGCAGGTATAATTTTCTCTGATGTAGCAAGCATTAAACAATGGGCGCCACGCATTAAAGCCCGAGTGATTGACGCTAAAGACATGCCATTTATGAATAAAACTCAAATGACGGATGAAGAGCGTAATACTTTGGCTATTTGGCTGGCAAAAAATAACAACCAATAAACGCGGGAGTTTCCCATAGTTTCAGCTAGATAACGTTTTAGTTTAAATAGGAACAACTTTACCAATGAATGGTAGGTGGCGATATTTTTGTGCGTAATCAATACCAACGCCAACAACAAATTCATCAGATATTTCAAAGCCTACCCATTTAACATTTACCTCTTGTTCACGACGTGAGGGCTTGTCTAATAAGGTACAAATTTGGATAGAGTTTGGTTCACGTAAACTTAATATTTGCATCACTTTACTTAGCGTGTTACCGGTATCAATGATATCTTCTACCAGCAATACATCTTTGCCTTCAATATTATCATCTAGATCTTTAAGGATATGAACATCACGAGAGCTTTCTGTGTTATTTCCATAACTAGAAGCGGTCATAAAGTCAACGCTATGATCCACTTTTATTACTCTTGCTAAATCAGCCATAAAAATAAATGAACCTCGTAGCAAACCGACCATAACCAAGTTGTCGCTAGTTTGATAATGCTCACTTATTTGTTGTCCTAATTGCACGACTCTATTCTTAATATCTTGCTCTGAGATCATCATCTCAATTTTATGCTTCATATCAATCTCTATTTTTTATTCTACATAGTGAAAATTATTGTAAGTTATTCACTGGCTTAGTGCATCTTCAAGAGCGGTTAAGCACAAGGCGATATTTTCACTCCTTGCTGCATACCCCATAATGCCAATTCGCCATGCTCTGCCAGCGAAATCGCCTAAACCAGCACCTATTTCTAAGTTGTAATGATTAAGTAAATAGTTACGAACCTTGACATCATCAGCGCCTTTTGGAATATAAATAGCGTTTAATTGTGGCAAGCGTTCTTCTTTCGGCACGATAAACTCAATACCAAGTTTTTCTAGCCCTTTGACCAGTACTTCATGTTGTTTTTTGTGGCGTTCCCAGCTGTTTTCAATGCCTTCATTATACAGTTGCACTAGTGATTCATGTAAGCCATATAGTGAGTTCACAGGAGCGGTATGATGGTAGCTACGCTTACCCTCACCAGACCAATATCCCATAACCAAAGATTGATCTAAAAACCAACTTTGTACCATCGACTTACGATTTTTAATGACATTTACCGCTTTCTCACTAAACGAAATAGGAGATAAACCCGGTACACAAGATAAACATTTTTGTGAGCCAGAATAAATAGCGTCGATGCCCCATTCATCTACTTTAAGCTCAATACCACCTAACGATGTAACCGCATCAACAATAGACAAACAGCCGTATTGTAGCGCAAGGGCACATAAAGCTTTAGCATCAGATACTGCGCCGGTAGACGTTTCAGCATGTACAAAAGCCAAAAACTTAGCATCTGGGTTAGCAATTAATGCTTGCTCAACTTTGTCGGTTTCAACCGCTCTGCCCCACGGAGAATCAACAATAATAGCCTTTGCGCCAATGCGGGTCACATTTTGGATCATTCGATCACCAAATACGCCATTACGACAAACAATTACTTTATCTCCAGCTTCAACTAAATTAACAAAACAAGCTTCCATACCCGCTGAGCCCGGAGCTGAAAGAGCAATAGTAAATTCATTTTTTGTTTGAAACGCATACTGTAATAATGCTTTAACTTCATCCATCATACCAATAAACAACGGATCTAAATGACCAATTACAGGTCTAGATAATGAAGATAAAACTTCTGGACTAATGTCCGATGGGCCAGGACCCATTAAGATTCTTCTTGGCGGGTTGAATGATTGATAACTCATTTTATTTATGCCTTACTTGATAAAATATTAATTGATGAAATATTAATTGACTATGTGTTTAATAACAAAAACTATATAGGCACTGTAATAACGGCTTTGCTCTTTTATTGGATTCCGCATCCTCTAAGAATGATGGTAGTTAACGAGGATACAACGTCTTCAAAGTCGGCCTCTTCCATTTTTTTCTTCCCTAAAGCTGCGAGTACTTGTACGTTAAAATCAGCATAATGCTGCGTACTACTCCAGATTAAAAATAATAAATGATAAGGATTAACGGCTTCAATTTTTCCTTGGGATATCCATGTATTAATAACGCTAACCTTCTTATCTACCCATTTTTTAAATTCAGATGATAGATAATTGTGCAATACTGGTGCTCCATGAATAATTTCACTGGCAAATATTCGTGAAGCTGCGGGATCATCTTTTGAATACATAACCTTAGAGCGGATATAAGTTGTTAAAGCCTGCTTTGGATCATCATCTACATTTAATGTATCATAGCGACTATTCCAAATATCAGTGATACATGAAAGCAATTGTTGATATAAATCTGTTTTGTTTGCGAAATAATAATGAATATTTGCTCGAGGAATATTTGCTCTTTCTGCAATACGCTTAATAGAAGCACCTTTAAAGCCAAAATTTACAAACTCCTCTTTTGCTGCTTCAAAAATTATAGCCTTATTTTTTTTACGAATAGCCCCATCAACTGACTTTTTAGCCGACACTTGACACTCCAGTTTCACCACAATAATAGATTCAATACAATAATAATCTTTTTAGCCCATCAATTGCAATAAATCAGAATTGTTTATTAACTATTTCAAATAAAATTGTAAATTTAGTATAAAGTCATGCTGTTAGATCAGGTAAAAAATACTCCAAATTAATTCAGATAAATTAAAACTTGGATTCAAATAATAAGTGATATTGGTATTAGTAATGCCTATGATTTTCTAGATGTCTTACATAGGCTTTCTTGTTAGCCAATACATAAAAAAACGCCCTGTTATCATTACCATTAAGTAACGATAACAGGGCGTTTTCATTTAATTCACTAAACCTTGATCAAACCTTACTAAAAGGTATTAACTAGCCTTTCTTTTTAGTCGCTTGAATAACACGTAATTGCGCTACGGCACGAGCTAATTCAGCAGCAACAGCAGCATAGTCAACATAATTGCCATGAGCATTCATGTTGTCTTCTGCACGCTGTTTCGCTTCAAGTACAGCTTGTTCATCTAAATCAGCGCTACGTGTAGCAACATTAGCTAACACGATTACGTTATTTGGTTGAACTTCTAACATACCACCAGAAATATAAATCACTTCTTCAGTGCCATCTTTTTTAGTAATTAATGCCATACCAGGTTTTAGTGAGGTCAATAAAGGTGCATGACCAGGCATAATACCTAACTCACCTTCACTACCTGTGATCTGTAATGATTTAATGCTACCAGAAAATAAACTTTCTTCAGCACTAACAACATTTAGATTTACAGTAAATAATGCCATTTGACTCGACCTCTAATAACGTAAGTATCTAAACAGTTGTTAAATACTTACCAGATAATTACATCTTGTTAGCTTTCTCTACAGCTTCTTCAATACCGCCAACCATGTAGAATGCTTGCTCAGGTAAGTCATCGTATTCACCCGCTAAAATGTCTTTAAAGCCAGCTATGGTGTCTTTTAATGATACATATTTACCTGGTGAACCTGTAAATACTTCAGCAACGAAGAACGGCTGAGATAAGTAACGTTGGATCTTACGTGCGCGAGATACTGTTTGCTTATCTTCTTCAGATAACTCGTCCATACCTAAGATGGCGATGATATCTTTCAGTTCTTTGTAACGTTGTAATACTGTTTGAACACCACGCGCTACTTCATAATGCTCAGTACCAACCACTAACGGGTCTAACTGACGTGAAGTTGAATCTAATGGGTCAATCGCAGGGTAAATACCTAGCTCAGCAATAGAACGTGAAAGTACTACTGTTGCATCTAAATGCGCGAAGGTAGTTGCAGGGCTTGGATCGGTCAAATCATCTGCTGGTACGTATACCGCTTGGATTGAAGTGATTGAACCTTTATGAGTTGAAGTAATGCGCTCTTGTAATACACCCATTTCTTCAGCAAGTGTTGGTTGATAACCAACCGCTGATGGCATACGACCAAGTAGTGCTGATACTTCAGTACCCGCAAGTGTATAACGGTAGATGTTATCTACGAAGAATAATACGTCACGACCTTCATCACGGAATTTTTCTGCCATAGTCAAACCTGTCATAGCAACACGTAAACGGTTTCCTGGAGGCTCGTTCATCTGACCGTAAACTAACGATACTTTATCAAGTACGTTAGAGTCGTTCATTTCGTGATAGAAATCGTTACCTTCACGTGTACGCTCACCAACACCAGCAAATACTGAGTAGCCACTGTGCTCAATAGCGATGTTACGGATAAGTTCCATCATGTTTACCGTTTTACCAACACCAGCACCACCGAAAAGACCAACTTTACCACCCTTAGCGAATGGACAAATTAAATCGATTACTTTGATACCTGTTTCTAACAATTCGTTAGACATGGCTTGTTCTGCGTATGCTGGTGCTTCGCGATGAATACCCCAACTTTCTTTTGCGCCGATTGGGCCTGCTTCATCAATTGGCTCACCCAAGACGTTCATGATGCGACCTAAGGTCTCAACACCAACGGGTACTTGGATAGCTTCTTTTGTATTTACTACCTTTAGACCACGACGTAAACCGTCTGAGCTACCCATAGCGATAGTACGTACAACACCGCCACCAAGCTGTTGTTGTACTTCTAGTACTAAACCTTCTAAGTCACCTTCAGTAATCTTAACTGCATGGTAAACCTGAGGTACGGCATCTTGTGGAAATTCAACATCCACAACTGCGCCAATTATTTGGACGACTTTACCTGTACTCATGTTCATTCCTCTTAATTTAAGCTAACCATTCCACTGGTTTGGTAAGCTTGTCGTTAATTTACGAAATTAGTTATTTGCCTTTAAGCCTTGTTTATTTAAGACAATACTTAACCAACCGCCGCCGCACCTGCAACAATTTCACCCAATTCTTGAGTGATAGCTGCTTGACGTGCTTTGTTGTATATCAATTGTAAATCATCAATCAAATCACTCGCGTTATCTGTTGCTGACTTCATCGCTACCATACGGGCAGCTTGTTCACAGGCTAGGTTTTCTACCACACCTTGATATACTTGCGATTCTACATAACGAACCAATAGTTGATCTAACAATACGTTAGCATCAGGTTCATAAATGTAATCCCAACGATGTTTAATTTCATCATCGTCAGACTTAGGCAAAGGTAACAATTGATCTATTATTGGTGATTGTGTCATGGTATTAACAAACTTGTTATATACAACGAACAACTTATCAATTTCGCCGTTATCAAAAGCTTTCAACATAACCTGAACACTACCAACTAAATCAGTAATTGACGGGTTATCACCTAAGCCTGATACTTGTGCTGTAACGTTAGCGCCCATGTTGTTGAAAAACGAAGTAGCCTTAGAGCCTACTACCGCAAATTCAACTTCAATTTTTTGACCCTGCCATTTGGCAACATTCGCTAACACTTGTTTAAATAAGTTAATATTTAAACCACCACACAAACCACGATCGGTTGATACAACAATATAGCCAACACGCTTAACTTCACGCTCTTCCATATAAGGATGGCGATACTCTAAGTTACCAAGCGCGATATGACCGATCACATTTCGTATATTGTTTGCATATGGACGAGAGGCTGCCATGCATTCTTGCGCTTTGCGCATTTTAGAAGCGGCAACCATTTCCATAGCGTTTGTGATCTTTTGAGTGTTTTTAACACTCGCAATCTTGGTTTTTATTTCTTTACCAACAGCCATGACTCTTCTCTCCGAAACTAGTTAATAGACTTTCTTACCAAGTTTGCGTTGACTTGAATGCTTCAAGTGCTTTCGTTAAACCTGCTTCGATGTCTTTATCATAGTTACCAGTTTCATTGATGGTAGCCATAAGCTCAGCTTGCTCATTATTCATATAAGCTTGTAACGCATCTTCAAAATCATTGATTTTGTTAATTGCTACATCAGTTAAGAAACCTTTTTCCGCAGCAAATAATGATACAGCAGTTTCAGCTACTGATAATGGGCTGTATTGCTTTTGCTTCATTAATTCAGTTACGCGTTGACCATGCTCTAATTGGGCTCGAGTCGCTTCATCTAAATCTGAGGCAAATTGAGCAAATGCTGCTAATTCACGATATTGCGCTAATGCTAAACGAATACCTCCACCAAGTTTCTTGATAATTTTCGTTTGTGCCGCACCACCAACACGTGATACAGATAAACCAGCATTTACCGCAGGACGAATACCAGAGTTGAATAAATCAGACTCTAAAAAGATTTGACCATCGGTAATTGATATTACGTTTGTTGGTACGAAAGCAGATACATCACCCGCTTGCGTTTCAATAATAGGTAGAGCTGTTAAAGATCCTGTTTTACCTTTTACTTCACCGTTAGTGAATTTTTCAACGTATGCTTCGTTTACACGAGCAGCACGCTCTAATAAACGACTGTGAAGATAGAAAACATCACCTGGGTATGCTTCACGACCTGGTGGACGACGAAGTAGTAATGAAATTTGACGGTAAGCAACTGCTTGCTTAGACAAATCATCATATACGATCAACGCATCTTCACCGCGGTCACGGAAGTATTCACCCATTGAACAACCAGCGTATGGTGCTAAAAATTGTAGTGCCGCAGCTTCAGAAGCCGAAGCAACAACAACAATAGTATTAGCAAGAGCGCCTTGCTCTTCTAAGCTACGTACTACGTTAGCAACCGTTGAGGCTTTTTGGCCAATTGCTACGTATATACATTTAATACCTGTGTCTTTTTGGTTAATAATCGCGTCAAGTGCAATCGCTGATTTACCGATTTGACGGTCACCAATGATTAATTCACGTTGACCACGACCAATTGGGATCATGGCATCAATTGACTTAATACCAGTTTGTACTGGTTGGTCAACTGATTTACGTTCAATAACACCTGGCGCAACAACTTCTACAGCAGAGAAGCCATCATTTTCAATTGGGCCTTTGCCATCAATTGGTTCACCAAGAGTATTTACTACGCGGCCCAATAAACCACGACCTACTGGTACTTCTAAAATACGACCAGTACCTTTTACTTTTTGTCCTTCTGCTAAGTCAGCGTAAGGACCCATAACTACCGCGCCGACCGAATCACGGTCTAAGTTTAATGCGATAGCAAAACGGCTACCAGGAAGTTCGATCATTTCACCTTGCATTACATCGGCAAGGCCATGAATATGAATGATACCATCTGTGATAGAAACGATAGTACCTTCGTTACGAGCTTCGCTGACAACGTTAAACTGTTCAATACGATTTTTGATCAGTTCAGCGATTTCAGTGGAATTCAGTTGCATGCTCTGTTCCCTTATTTAATCAGTGCTAGGATTGTAAAGATTGTGATAAACGATTCAATTTACCTTGTATAGAACCATCAATGACCATATCGCCTGCTTGAATTATCAAGCCAGAGATAATGCTCTTATCCACTTTACAATTGAGCTTTACTTTACGTGCCAAACGCTTTTCAAGCGCGGCGCTTAATGTTTTAGTCTCTGCTACTTTTAATTTCACAGCAGAGGTAACATCCACATGTACGGTTTGTTCATATTCTGCTTTTAATTCGCAAAAATGTTCCAAAACCTGTAGCAGCGCTGGCAAACGATGATTTTCAGCCATAATTTTTAATAAATTTTGACCCTTGCTGTCAACTTGCTCACCACAAACATTTAAAAATAATGTTATGGCTTGCTCAACCGAAGGACCACCACTAAGGTAGGCTTGAATTGTGTCGTCTTGTGAAACTTGTGCCGCAAACGTTAGTTGTTCTAACCAACTTTCAATAGCATTAGCTTCTACAGCAAAATCAAACGCTGCTTTCGCGTAAGGACGAGCGATAGTTGTCAATTCAGACATAGCGCTATCCCCTTAAAGCTCAGCGACGAGTTTGTCTAAGATATCGCTATGTGCAGCGGCATCTATTGAACGTTCAAGAATTTTCTCGGCACCAGCAACAGCAAGAATAGCCACTTGTTGGCGTAATTCTTCTTTTGCACGGTTACGTTCAGTTTCGATTTCTGTATGACCTGCTGTTAAGATTTTTTCTTTCTCAACTTGTGCTTTGACAGCCGCTTCTTCAACAATTCTAGCTTCATACTTTTTAGCAGCATCAATAATAGATGCAACTTGAATTTTAGCTTCTTTTAGTTGAGCTGTGGCTTTTTCTTGAGCAAGCTCAAGATCTTTCTCAGCACGGTCTGAAGCGGCAAGTCCGTCAGCAATAGCTGCTTGACGAGCTTCGATGGCAGCCATAATTGGTGGCCATACAAACTTCATACAAAAAATTACAAATACGACAAACGCAATTAATTGGCCAATAATTGTGGCATTAATATTCATTTGTGTACCTCCTATCTATTATTCGTTTAAAAAATAAAGTGGCTAAATTAACCAATTTTAACGAATAAGATGTATAAGCCCATTGCGACACCGATCATCGCGATAGCATCAATAAGACCCGCTACAATGAACATTTTAACTTGTAGTTGTGGTGCTAGTTCAGGTTGACGAGCAGCAGATTCTAAGAATTTACCACCTAATAAACCAAAACCGATTGCTGTACCTAAAGCGCCAAAACCAATAAGTAGTGCTGCAGCTATATACATTAAGCCAATGTTTTCCATTTTTATCTCCAATTGTTAAAAGTTAAAAGTTTAAAAAATAAAATTAATAAATCGAGCTTCCTGCCCTCTACCCTTCGGGTTGGTTAATTCGTTCTAGATCCTTCCCGAAAATTTAGTGATCTTCGTGCGCTAAACTAAGATATACAATAGTTAGCATCATAAAGATAAACGCCTGTAATGGGATAACCAACAAGTGGAACGCTGCCCATATAAAGTGTACTGGTAATTGGTATAAACCAAGAGTCGCAATAAGTAAGAAGATCAACTCACCCGCATATAAGTTACCAAATAAACGTAACGATAATGCTAAAGGACGTGCAAGTAAGGTAACAACTTCAAGAAGAAAATTCACAGGGTATAAAGACCAGTGACCAAATGGCTGCGTATAGAGCTCTTTCATAAAGCCGCCAAAGCCTTTCACCTTAATTGAATAGTAAATAATAAGAAAGAAGACACCACCAGCTAAGGCGAAGGTAATACTAGGATCTGCTGTTGGTACTGGCTTCATGTAAATATCAGCCATATTCATACCTGTTGCTAAGCTAATTAACCAGGGCAATAAGTCTACTGGCACCCAATCCATCATATTCATCAGTAAAATCCAGACAAATATGGTTAAGCCTAGTGGGGCAATTAGGTTATTTCTACCATGAAAAGTGCCTTTAACACTGTCATCAACAAATTCTACCACCATTTCAACGGCACATTGCAATTTACCAGGTACGCCAGACGTTGCCTTTTTAGCAACGCTACGGAAAATAGTAATAAATACCAAACCTAAAAACACCGCCCAACCTAACGAGTCCAAGTTCAAGCTCCAAAAGCCTTCACCAACCGTTAAATTAGTTAAATGATGTGTTATATATGCTTGGCTGGTTAACTCAGCAGCTGCAGACATATTAATGTTCCCAATGATTAAAGTTTAAAAATTATTTTTTTTGTTTAATGGTCTAGTTAATATTTAAAAATTAACTTTTCCAAATAAACGGGGTTAATAACGGCAGTGCCATTACTACACAAAACATGCTAAAAAAAGGTATTGGCAGTAGCACTAAAAATTTAAAAGCGAGTGCAAATAATAAAGCCGTTAATACCATTTTTAATTTTACGCCGCTAAAAAAGGATTCAACCACTAATTTAGACGACTTAGCTCCAGCATATTTAAATGCTTTTAGAGCAAAAACTATATTGGGTACTATCGTTACTACACCAGCAACTAAAGTTGACTGTGCGTAAATGTGTCCCAAAATAAAATAAGTTATTAATGAAAAAAATAAAACAACTGCAATTGCAAAGGTATTTTGTTGCCACGCTAATTTTCGACCAGCTGCGGTTAATTTATTATTCATTATACTTCTCATATAAAGTCTTAAATAAAGCAATACAAATAAATTCGTAGATTTGATACTTTTTTAAAGTAAAAACTTTAACGCTAAAAAGTTTGCGCAAGTATACTCATTTTGGCTTTTTTTGCAAGAAGATAGGACAATGAACGCCCTTTATTTGTGCTAATAATTACTATTTGTTTAATAACTGCTAAAATTTCGTAAATATACTTATTTTTCAACCGCTATTTATCTTTGCTAAAAGGTCTTCTAGTTCAGTTAAATTAGCATAAGAGATAACTAATTTTCCTTTACCTTTTTTATTATGGCTAACCGCAACTTTTAAGCCTAACTTATCTGTTAAGTCTTGTTCAATATTAGTGCTTACCTGATCTTTTTCTTTACTTGGCTTTTCTACTACTGGATTTTGAATTTTCTTAATAAGTATTTCAGTTTCTCGTACTGTTAATTCTTTTGTCGCTACAATGCCTGCGGCCTCTGCTTGTAGCTCATCATCAAGTGCTAATAAAGCGCGAGCATGACCCATTTCAATATCACCATTTTCAAGAAACATTTTTACTTCATCATGTAAATTATTTAAACGTAATAAATTGGTAACTGTAGTACGTGATTTACCTACTGCTATAGCAACTTCTTGATGAGTTAAATCAAATTCAGTTAATAAACGCTCTAGTGCTATGGCTTCTTCCATAGCATTTAGATCTTCTCGTTGAATATTTTCAATGAGAGCAATGGCAACTACTGACTTATCAGGAACATCTTTAATTAAACAGGGTACTTCTGTTAATTGAGCCAATTGAGCCGCACGCCAACGACGTTCGCCAGCAATAATTTCATACTCTCCTTTATCAGCATCCAATAGCCTAACAATAATAGGTTGAATAATACCTTGAGACTGAATAGAAAGTGATAGTTCTTCTAATGCGTCATCAGACATGTCTTTACGTGGTTGATATTTTCCTGGTGATAACTTTTCTATTGTTAATTTTATTAAATCACCATCTTTTGGTTTAGACTCTGAATGATCTTGGATAGGATTTTTTACTTGGGGAGTAAGTAGCGCGTCAAGACCTCTACCTAATCCTCGTCGTTTTACTGGACTCATAATATTCCTTGGATTTATTCAGCTGATGCTTCTTTTGCTGCTGAAGAAGGTGTGCTTTTCGCTTTATTGACCAAACTATTTTTACGTAATATTTCGCCAGCTAATGCTAAATAAGCTTTAGCACCAGTTGATGATTTATCATAATACATAACAGGTGAGCCAAAACTTGGGGCTTCTGCTAAACGAACATTACGAGGAATAACACTACGATATACTTTGTCACCAAAATGACGCTTTAATTGCTCAGAAACATCGTTAGCTAAACGGTTACGAGGATCATACATGGTACGTAAAATACCTTCAATATGAAGACTGTCATTAACCACTGAAGTGAGTTTATAAATGGTATCCATAAGCGAAGTTAAACCTTCTAAGGCATAATATTCACATTGCATAGGAACAAGCACGGAATTTGCTGCGGTCATCGCGTTAACTGTCAGCATGTTTAATGATGGAGGACAGTCAATAATAATAAAATCGTAATAATCTTTTATTGGTGCTAATGCTGTTTTTAAGCGATGTTCACGTGCATAAATTTCCATTAGCTTAATTTCAGCAGCAGTAACATCAGTATTGGCAGCTATAAGATGATAATGACCAGACGTTTCTTTTTGAACAACTTTTTCTACTGACTGTTCTTTGATTAATAACTCATAGCAGGTGGCTGGTACTTCATATTTATCAATACCGCTGGCCATAGTGGCATTACCTTGAGGATCAAGATCTATTAATAATATTTTACGCTTGGTTGCGGCTAAGGAGGCAGCTAAATTAACTGCGGTAGTCGTTTTACCAACACCTCCTTTTTGATTTGCAACTGCAATTATTTTTCCCACAAGCGCCTCTTTTCAAGAACAATAACATGTCGTTCACCAATTAGCTCAGGCACAGTGATTTTATGACTCGCTACCAAATTTATTTTTTCAGGTAATTGCGCTAATTCATCTGTTGGATATTGTCCTTTTAACGCGAAAAACTGTCCATGCTCAACAGTGATCAAATGTGAGCACCAACTAACTATATCATTAAGTGAAGAAAATGCTCTGCTTAAAACACCATCAAAAGGGGTTTCAACATGATATTCTTCTACTCTAGCTTTTACTGGCTCTACGTTAGTTAACTTTAACTGAAAAACGACTTGTCTTAGAAAAGTAATACGCTTTCCTAAACTGTCTAATAATACAAAATTTCTCTTCGGGTACAATATCGCTAATGGAATTCCTGGTAAACCTGGACCAGTACCTACATCAATAAAATTATTTCCTTGTAATACTTCACCAACCATTAAGCTATCCATAATATGCTTAATAAGCATTTGCTGTGGATCACGAACAGAAGTTAAGTTATATGCTTTATTCCATTTATCTAGTAATTCTACATACTGAATAAGTAATTGCACCTGCTGCTCAGATACTTGTAATGTTGTTTTAGCAAGTAAAGCTTGTAAATTGGTTATTAGTGTCATTTTTATTATTTACTTTACTAGGCTATTTTACTTAGCAAACTATGTTTCTTTAAGTACACTAATAATAACGAAATTGCTGCTGGAGTAATACCAGAAATTCGTGAAGCTTTGCCAATAGTTTCTGGACGAGCATCTTTTAACTTAGCAACAACTTCATTAGAAAGCCCTGATATTTGTTGATAATCAAACGTCAGTGGAATCAAAGTGTCTTCGTTACGCTTTTTCTTGGCTATTTCATCAAGCTGTCTGTCAATATAACCCGCATACTTAGTTTGTATTTCAATTTGTTCTGATGCCTGTTTATCAGCAATTGCAGGACCTAATTCTTTAATTTTCATTAAATCGTTATAGCGCACTTCTGGCCGACGAATGAGATCTTCTAAGCTAGCTTCTTTAGTCATCGGCTTTTTCAATAATTTATTTACTTGCTCAACACAAGTATGATCTTTTTGCACCCAAGTTTCTTTTAAACGTTGACGTTCTAATTCAATATTTTCCATTTTTTCATTAAAACGCTGCCAACGAAGATCATCAACTAAACCTACAGCTCTGCCTTTTTCGGTTAAACGAATATCAGCATTGTCTTCACGTAATAATAAACGATACTCAGCACGTGAAGTGAACATACGATAGGGCTCTTTAGTTCCAAGGGTTGCTAGATCATCAATAAGCACCCCGACATAGGCTTGATCGCGACCTATAATAAATTCATCTCGACCTTTAACACGATTTGCAGCATTGGTGCCAGCAATCAATCCTTGCGCACCCGCTTCTTCATAGCCGGTGGTACCGTTAATTTGTCCAGCAAAATATAAGTTTTCAACAAACTTACTTTCTAATGATTGTTTTAAATCACGGGGATCAAAATAATCGTATTCAATAGCATAACCTGGACGAGTAATAAAAGCATTTTCAAAGCCTTTAATTGAACGAACTAAATTGATTTGTACATCAAAAGGTAAGCTAGTTGAAATACCATTAGGATAGACTTCATTCGTCGTTAAACCTTCTGGTTCAACAAATATTTGGTGTGAATTTTTATCCGCAAAACGTGTAATTTTATCTTCAATAGAAGGGCAATATCTTGGACCTATGCCTTCAATGACCCCTGTATACATGGGTGAGCGATCAAGCCCATCACGAATGTGTTGATGAGTTTGCTCGTTAGTATGGGTTATAAAACATGAAATTTGTTGTGGATGATCATTTCTTGATCCCATAAACGAAAAAACTGGACATGGCGTATCACCTGGTTGTTCTTCCATTACTGAAAAATCTAAGGATCTTGCATCTAAGCGTGGCGGTGTACCTGTTTTTAAACGATCAATGCTAAAAGGCATATCACGCATTTTAGCAGCTAAGTTCATGCTAGCTGGATCAGCGGCTCGACCTCCTTGATAATTATTTAAACCAATATGGATTTGGCCCGCAAGGAAGGTGCCTACGGTTAGTACAACCGTTTTACTTTTAAATTTCAACCCCATTTGGGTTGAAACACCAACAACACGATCATTTTCTAACATCAGATCATCACAAGGTTGTTGAAAAATAGTTAAATTATCTTGATTCTCTAAAGCATTGCGTACGAAAGATCGATACAAAGATCTATCAGCCTGAGCACGTGTTGCACGTACTGCTGGGCCTTTACTAGAATTTAATGTTCTAAATTGAATGGCGCTATGATCAATCGCTGTGGCCATTAAACCACCTAAAGCATCAATTTCTTTGACTAAATGACCTTTGCCAATACCACCAATCGCTGGGTTACAAGACATTTGCCCTAAAGTATCAATGTTATGAGTTAACAATAGGGTTTTACAGCCCATTCGTGCTGAAGCAAGGGCTGATTCAGTACCTGCATGCCCACCACCAACAACGATTACATCGTAAAATTCTTGATACCACATAAATTTAAAACCTTAGTAAAACCTTAGTAAATGAATAATTAAAAATGTTTTCTATTTTCAACTTTTTTCAACGTAATAAAATTATTTAATAAAAATTAGGAAACGTATTTTAGCGCTTTTTTACCAAGAGTGAAACGATCAAATGATTAAAAAGATCTGGGGTTGATCTCTTGTTATATATATAAGATCTTTATAAAGATCTTATTATTATTACTTATTAAGGGCGCATATTTCTGTGAGTAAGTGTTTTTTTACTTTATATTATATTAGGTTAAAGCAATGATAACCTTGTGATCAAACTTTGATCAACGAGTAAGTAAGCTTTGATCAAAACAGCTAGTTATACACAGGTCTAATTATCATCAAAGATAATAACGGGATAATAACGGTAAATTAATAGCTTATTCATTAAGTTATCAACAAGGATCATAAAAACTACCTTTAGTTGTTGATAACTTATGAGTAATATTGTTATAAAAGATCCTTATTTTGTTTTAACCACAATTGTGCAAGATCTTCTGGATCTATATTTAGACTCATATCTAACATATTAATTTGTATTATTTCATTACAACCTTTTGTTTTTAATAATTTATTTAGTTTAACGCCCGCTTTACAAAAAGTATCATAATTTGAGTCGCCAATAGCTATGATCATAAAGTTAATTGGGGATAGATCTTGTTCACAATTTTTAAGATCATTAACAAAAGTTTGAATATTGTCAGGGAAGTCACCAGCGCCATGAGTAGAGGTACATATTAACCAAATGTTATTTTCGTTTGTTTTTTGAGAAAAAGTGTCTTGGAGGATCGATGAAAAATGGGGATTTAGGTGTAAATTTACCTGATGATCAAGCGTATTTAGTTGTTCTTCGCATGCTTTAGCAACATATTCAGTAGTACCCAACATACTGCCAACAATGATTTGAAATGAGCTCATTTTTTACCTTATAAATAGTTTATTAAGTATCATTGGACTTATTGTATTATTTCAAAAGACAGCTGTTATGTAAGCTAATTTTAGCTGCAGCATTAGGTTAACTACAGCGCAGTTAGTTAGCATTAGTAATGCTTTAGTAAGGAAATAATAGATAATAAACGTAAATAGTTATTTGCCAATACAAAATGTACTAAATATTTTTCCTAGCAGATCATCACTGGTAAATTCACCAGTGATTTGATCTAATTCTTGTTGGCAGATTCGTAATTCTTCTGCTAGTATCTCGCCAGCGACAAAAGATTCAAGTTGATCTAAGCCAGTGACTAAATGTTGATGGGTATTGTTTAAAGCGGTTAAATGGCGACGCCTAGCCATAAAACCACCTTCAATACCACCCTGATAGCCCATAATAGCCTTTAAATGCTCTTTTAACGTATTAACACCATCACCTGTTTTTGCTGACAAAGTAACTATTGCGTGTTTATTATTTTGATTGTCAATAAACTCATTAAAGCCAGTAATACTGTTATTAATGTCAGCTTTATTTCTTACTAAGGTTAAACCTATATTTTTTGGAAGTTTGGCAAAAAATTCAGGGTTATAAGTTTTTATATCTTGTTCATCTTTAAGTATACTATGTTCGGCACTGGCATCTACCATCAGCAATACTCTATCTGCTTGATTTATTTCTTGCCAAGCGCGCTCTATGCCTATTTGTTCAACTTTATCATTACTGTCGCGTAAACCTGCAGTATCAATAATATGTAGTGGCATACCGTCTATATGAATTTGTTCGGTTAACACATCACGAGTAGTACCAGCAATGTCGGTTACTATAGCCGTTTCTTTACCGCTTAATGCATTCAATAGGCTTGATTTACCAGCATTAGGTCGGCCAGCAATAACTACTCGCATACCTTCGCGAATAATACTGCCTTGTTGTGCTTGTTTTTGAACACTTTTAACTTGATTAATAATTGCTTTTAGATCCGTTACTATTTTTTTGTCGGCAATAAAATCTATTTCTTCTTCTGGAAAATCAATGGCCGCTTCAACATACATGCGTAAGTGAATAATGCTATCAACCATTTCATTCACTAGTTTAGAAAAATTTCCTTGAAGTGAGTGTAGGGCAGAGCGTGCAGCTTGTTCTGAGCTAGAATTGATTAAGTCGGCAATAGCTTCTGCTTGCGTTAAATCGAGTTTGTCATTTAGAAAAGCTTGTTCACTGAATTCTCCTGGTTTAGCCATTACTACTTTGGGTAGAGCTAGAATAGCATTGAGTATCATGTCTAAAATAACTGGGCCGCCATGACCTTGAAACTCTATAATATCTTCACCGGTAAAAGAATTTGGTGCTTGAAAAAATAGGGCTATACCTTGATCCAATATTTTATTGTTAGCATCGATAAAAGGTAAATATTCAGCTTTTCTTACTTCAGGTACTTTACCTAAAATAGCTTGTGCAACATTTTTTGCCTCGGGCCCTGAAACGCGAATAATACCTACACCACCGCGACCAGGGGCGGTAGCTTGAGCGGCTATAGTTGTTTGTTTGGAAAATGAGATCATGACGTAGCTTTGAGTATTGATAAGTAAATAGGAAGTATTTTACTTTATTTAGTTATAACTAACAAAAAAGCGATTTCTTTTTCAAGAGATCGCTTTTATCTGAGTTTAGTTTATTCGCAACTTAAAATTAGTGACGAGTAACCGCTAGTTCGCGTTTGCTAATTTTTTCTTTTCAATACCACTGAAAATTATTTTCATCTGGGTAATTGAAATTAAGTTACTAATAAACCAGTAAAGTACTAAGCCAGATGGGAACCATGCCATAAATATTGAAAATACAACAGGCATATATTGCATTATTTTTTGTTGCATTGGATCTTGTATTGTCATTGGCTGTAATTTTTGCATGACATACATACTGATACCCATTAATACTGGTAATACATAGTAAGGATCCATAGCTGATAAATCTTTAATCCAGAATATGAATGGTGCATGACGTAATTCTACACTTTCTAGGAATACCCAGTATAAGGCTAAGAAAATAGGCATTTGGACAAGTAATGGTAAACAACCACCTGCTGGGTTTACTTTTTCTTTACGATACATTTCCATGGTTGCTTGTGACATTTTTTGTCTATCATCACCAAAACGCTCTTTTAATTTAGCTATTTTAGGGGTTAATTCACGCATTTTTGCCATCGAAGTATATTGTGCTTTGGTAAGGGGGTACATACCACCTTTAACAATTAAGGTGATGATAATAATGGCAACACCCCAGTTATAAACAAAGCTTTGAATAGTTAACAGTAACCAGAATAGTGGTTGGCTGATCATCCATAAAAAACCATAATCAATGGTTAAATCTAAATTAGGAGCAATTTTTTCTAATACTTCTTGATCTTTAGGACCGACATAGAAAATTGCTGAGGTTAACCCTTGTTGACCTGCGTCGATAGTGATTGCAGGTGCTTTAAAGCCAATAACTGCTTCTTGATTGTTGTTATAGCTAGTATAAATTTGGTTATTATCCGTTGCTCTTGGTACCCAAGCTGAAACAAAGTAATGTTCAAGCATAGCAACCCAACCACCTGGCGTTGTTTTGTTTAAATTAGCTTCGCTAATATCTTCAAAATCATATTTTTCATAACGGTCTTCGTTAGTTGAAAAAGCAGCACCGCGGTATGTTGGTAACATGCCTGATGAAGTATCAGTAAGTGTTGATTGTTTAAGTTGTCCGTACATTTGTACAGAAATACTGCTTGCGGTGTTGTTATCAATTACATAGTCAACACCAACACTATAGCTATCAGCATTAAATGAAAAACGTTTAGTAACGATTAATCCTTGTTTGTCTTGAAAAGTTAAATCAACGGTTAAATCATCAGCAATTAATTCATAACTAGACTGAATGCTGCTATAAATAGGACGACCTTTAATTACTCTATCAACACCATTTGCGCCCGTTAAACCACTTTGTGCAATATATTTATAATTGCCATTTTGTAATATGGTAAATGGAATATCATTACCTTGTTCGTTATCGAACTTACGCAGTTTTGCTTCAATAATATCACCACCTTGAGTATTAATTTTAATACTCAAGGTGTTTGTGGTAACGGTAATTAATTTTGTACTAGAATAAGTTGATTTTGCTAATGGTGCTGTCGAAATTGATGGCTCAGGCACAAAATCTGCGTTAGCATCTTGCCCTGTTGATGTTGTTTGACTAATGCTTGATTGTTCAACTGCTGGAGAATTTTCTAATTGCCACTGACTAAATAATAAGTAAGTAACCACCATAAGCGCAATAAATAGCAGACTGCGTTGAGATTCCATAAGGTTTATTTCTCTTCTTTTTGTGTTGACAGGGGGTTACAACCTCCTGCGTTTAGTTAATTGCAAGGTATTTTAATATACGTTAGCTAGTTAACCAACCACCTTTTAATATATGTAGACTAAAATCTATATTATTGAGATAACATACGTTTTATTTGTCTTTATTTAAAGCTGGTACGGGATCATCACCACCTTTATTAAGAGGATGGCATTTTAATATACGTTTACTCGCTAACCATCCTCCTTTGATCACACCAAAGCGATTTATTGCTTCACTGGCGTAACAAGAGCAGGTAGGGTTAAATCGACAATTTGATCCTAACAGTGGGCTAATAAAGCGCTGATAACCTTTTATACAGGTTATGGCTAACTTTTGTGGCGCTGAATTATTTTTCGCCATATTTTTGTTAATTGTTGATTAATTTCTCTGTTGTCTAACTGATCAATCCCAGACTTTACCATAACCACCATATCGATAGCAGGTAAATTATGTTGATTAAAACGAAAGCTTTCTCTAATAATTCTTTTTATGCGATTTCGCTGTACGGCAAGCTTTACTCGTTTTTTAGCTATAGCTAAGCCTAAACGATTATTTTTACATGAATCAGCAGGTAAACCAGAAGGAGTTATAAGAATAGTGAAGTGACAAGAGCCAAAACGGATGGGTTTTTTAAAAACAGATTGAAAGTGATCGGGAGTCAACAGACGTGACTCCCGATTAAATTCATAAGTAACCTTATTGGCTACCATATCTTAATGCTAATTTATTGGTAAAAAATAATTAAGATTAAGCGCTAAGGCTTCTACGGCCTTTAGCACGGCGACGAGCTATAACAGCACGGCCATTCTTAGTTGCCATACGAGCACGGAATCCGTGGTTACGCTTACGCTTTAATACGCTAGGTTGAAATGTTCTTTTCATTACGCTAATCCGTCGGTTGTTGTTGCCCTGACAAAAAAGCCATTACGAGCACACTGGTCTAAAAAAAGAGGGCGAATACTAAAGCTAAAATTAACAATTGTCAATCAATAATATCATCTTATTTATTGTTTTTATCTACTATAAGCAAATGTGCTATCTAGTTTTTTTTTACATTATTTTAATCTATGTAAGTTGTTAATATTAATAATTTACAATATATTAGCTCGTTTTAGATAAAAAATAATTAATAATAGTCGAATGTCAATATTGCACTTGTGGATAAGTATAGAGATAATGGCATTACATAATAAAAATTTCAGCTTGCGCTAGTTTTTCAAGTTCACTATATTTTGTTTATTACTTGAATCCAGTTTTTGGTATCAAATAATATTTATACTCGACGTTCATTTGTCATAAATAGTGTATATGGTTTGCAAGCTAATTAGATAACTTTTTTTTGGAGTTTTGGTTGGAACACTCACTTTGGCAACGTTGCCTTTCTGCTCTTCAAGAAGAATTGCCTGCCCAGCAATTTAGTATGTGGATTCGACCATTACAATGTGTCGTAACCGACAACGTTTTAACACTTTATGCTCCTAATCGATTCGTTTTGGATTGGGTACGGGATAAATATGTTAGTCGTATCAATGAATTAATTACTATGACCAATGGTGAGGATTATTATCTATTAAAATTTGACGTAGGTAGTAAGCCATTAGCGCCAACAGTAAAAAATAACACTATATCATCTTCAGCGAGTGCTAATTTTAGTAAAAATAACAAGGTATCACCGGTTAATGAACCGCGTACTGGATTATCTAAAAAAGCGAATGTTAGAGTAAAATATACTTTTGACAACTTTGTTGAAGGAAAATCGAATCAATTGGCTCGTGCTGCAGCTTCGCAAGTTGCTGATAATCCTGGTGCTGCTTATAACCCCTTATTTATCTACGGTGGTACTGGCCTTGGTAAAACGCATTTATTGCATGCGGTTGGTAATGCCATATTAGAAAATAATCCGAATGCAAAAATTGCTTATATGCATTCGGAGCGATTTGTTCAAGATATGGTAAAAGCATTACAAAATAATGAGATGGAAAAGTTTAAGCATTACTATCGAAGTGTTGATGCGCTGTTAATAGATGATATACAATTTTTTGCTGGTAAGGACAGAACCCAAGAAGAGTTTTTCCATACCTTTAATGCTTTATTAGAAGGTAATCAACAAATTATTCTTACCAGTGATCGTTATCCTAAAGAGGTTGCGGTTGAAGATCGATTAAAATCTCGTTTTGGTTGGGGATTAACTATTGCTATTGAGCCACCAGAGCTAGAAACTCGAGTTGCGATTTTGAAGAAAAAAGCACAAGAGAGTAATATTAACCTCGCTGATCAAGTCGCTTTTTTTATTGCCAAGCGTTTACGGTCTAATGTACGTGAGTTGGAAGGGGCGCTTAATCGAGTTATGGCTAATGCTAACTTTACGGGTCGTGCTATAACGATTGATTTTGTACGTGAGGCATTACGAGATTTATTAGCGCTACAAGATAAATTAGTTACTATAGATAACATTCAACGTACGGTAGCTGAATATTATAAAATAAAAGTAGCTGATTTATTATCAAAACGAAGAAACCGATCTGTTGCTAGACCTAGACAGCTAGCAATGGCATTATCTAAAGAATTGACCAATCATAGTTTACCTGAAATAGGTGATGCTTTTGGTGGAAGAGATCATACAACTGTGCTTCATGCCTGTCGTAAGGTTAAATCATTAAGAGAGGAACTACATGATATTAAAGAAGATTATTCTAATTTAATAAGAACGCTTTCGTCTTGATATATAAAAGTTGTGTGCTGATATATTTACACTTGTCATTTAACGCTTTTTCTTTAAAAATAATAAATATGTACATAAGCAGGAATATAAATGAAGTTTTCAATTAATAGAGAATCATTACTTAAGCCGCTATTACTAGTTTCTGGTGCGGTTGAACGTAAAAGTACATTGCCTATTTTAGGAAATATCCTTTTTGATGTAAGTGGTCAATCACTTACTTTAACTGCCACCGATTTAGAATTAGAGATGGTTGCTTACACGGAAATAGAAAATCAAGGGGATGATGGAAAATCAACTATACCAGCAAAAAAGCTGCTTGATATTTGTAAAAGCTTACCTGAAAATTCATTAATCACTTTTACTGTCCAAGGTGATACAGTTAAATTAATTTCAGGCCGTAGTCGTTATTCCCTTTCAACGTTACCAGCTTGTGATTTTCCTAATATTGAAGAATGGCAAGGTGATGTTGAATTTAAGTTATTAAAATTTGAATTGTTACGTTTAATTGAAAGTACCCATTTTTCTATGGCTAATCAAGACGTACGTTACTACCTTAATGGTATGTCTATTGAGAGCGAAGGTAACGAAATTCGTTCGGTAGCTACTGATGGACATCGTTTAGCCATTTGTAAAATTTCCAATGACTCTTTAGCATTACCAGCAAGACAAGTTATAGTACCTAGAAAAGGTATTTTAGAAATAATTCGTTTACTTGCGCCAGTTGATGAACAAGTTCAAGTATATTTGGGTTCAAATCATATTCGTATTATTGATACTGAATTTTCATTCACCAGTAAATTAGTTGATGGTCGTTTTCCTGATTATCGCCGAGTGTTACCTCTAAATGGTGACAAGATTTTCATTTCTGATAAAGAGCAGTTGCGCCAAGTTTTATCACGAGCTTCAATTCTATCGAATGAAAAATTTAAAGGTGTACGGTTAAATTTTTCTAATTCATTGCTAAAAATTACTGCAAACAATCCCGAGCAAGAGCAAGCGGAAGAAGAATTAGAAATTGATTTTCCTTATAAAGAATTAGAGATTGGTTTTAATGTTAGTTATGTACTTGATGTGCTTAATGCTATAAAAGATGAGCAAGTTAAGTTTACTTTAGCAGATGAAAATTCTAGTGTAGTGATTGAGGGTGCTGATTCAGGTGAAGCACTTTACGTTGTTATGCCAATGCGTTTATAATTTTTGTTCCTTTTAAAATTAAGAGCTAAATGAGCGTTGCTAAATTAATAACTCAAAACTTTCGTAATTTACAAGGAGCAGCGATCAATTTTCATCCGCAATTAAATTTTTTTGTTGGTGATAATGGCAGTGGTAAAAGTAGTTTACTAGAAGCGCTTTTTTTCCTAGGTCATGGTAAGTCTTTTAGAACCAGTAAGGTTGATTCCCTTGCTTGTCATGAAACCACTAATTTTGTAGTAAGCGTAAAAGATAGTAATGATTGCCAGTTAGGTTTAAGTAGAGATATTTCTTTAGGTTTAACTAATATAAAAATTAATGGCGAACGCCATACTAGATTATCTGCTTTAGCTAAAAATATTGCCATACAAATTATTACCCCTGAAAGTTTCAAACTGTTTTTTGGTGGATCTAAAGAACGTAGGCGGTTTATTGATTTAGGTATGTTTCACGTGAAACATGACTTCTCTAATCAATGGAAAAACTTTAATAGAGTTCTAAAGCAGCGTAATGCATGTATTCGGTTAGGTGGTAGCACGAATAATATTAACAATAATTCTATGTTGTCTTATTGGACCGAGCAATTCTCACAACTTTCAATGGAAGTTGCCGAGGTAAGAGAAAACTACGTTTCGGCAATTATTATAGAATTGAATACTTGGCTAACTATTTTATTGCCTAGCTTGAATGAAAAGGTAACCGTGCAATATTTGCGTGGTTGGCCACAAAAAAAAACGCTTATAGATGTCCTGATAAATAATCAAGAAAGAGAGGCTAATTTTGGTTATAGCCTGTATGGAGCACATAAATTTGATGTTAAGTTTTTACTTGATAAACAAGCGATAGAAACTCAACTTTCACGGGGACAACAAAAGTTGTTTTTACTGGCGTTAACTTTTGCACAAGCAAGTTTTATAGCAAGAGTTAAATCAGTAAAACCAATTTTATTGATAGATGATATTGGCGCGGAATTGGACACTAATTCTCGTACTGCTTTATCTCAAGCAATAAAAAAATTAGATTGCCAGGTTATTATTACGGCAATTGAAGCAAGAGTGTTACAACCTTTTTTAAGTGAAGGTTATAATGGGAATTACAGTATGTTCCATGTGAAACATGGTGAAGTATCAGAAATATATCCAGACGATTCTGAGTTGAATAAATCAGAAAAAGCAATATAGAGTGAATAGGCTAAAACTATGACAGTAGAAAATGAATATGGCTCGTCCAGTATTAAAGTGCTAAAAGGACTTGATGCAGTACGTAAAAGACCAGGTATGTATATAGGGGACACAGATGATGGCACAGGTTTGCATCATATGGTTTTTGAAGTTTTAGATAACTCAATAGATGAAGCTTTAGCTGGTCACTGTAAAGATATTATTGTAAAAATACACCTTGATGGCTCTGTTTCTGTAAAAGATGATGGTCGTGGTATACCAACAGAAATTCATCCAGAAGAGGGGGTTTCAGCGGCTGAAGTTATCATGACAGTATTACATGCTGGTGGTAAGTTTGGTGGGGAAGACTCTGGTTATAAAGTTTCTGGT
The DNA here is from genome assembly GCA_965261045.1 of uncultured Colwellia sp. Classification (GTDB taxonomy): domain Bacteria; phylum Pseudomonadota; class Gammaproteobacteria; order Enterobacterales; family Alteromonadaceae; genus Colwellia. The sequence continues at coordinate 324,915 of CBDHCJ010000002.1, read as the reverse complement.
GGTCTTCATGGTGTTGGTATTTCTGTTGTAAACGCCTTAAGTCAAAAATTAAAATTAACTATACGCCGTCAAGGTAAATTGTATGAACAGTTTTATACGGTAGGTGAGCCAGATGAACCACTAGCGGAAGTAGGTGAAAGTGATCAAACAGGCACAGAAGTTCGTTTTTGGCCAAGTACTGAAACCTTTACAAATGTATTATTTCATTTTGATATTTTAATGAAGCGTATTCGTGAATTATCATTTTTAAACTCAGGCGTGTCGATTCGTTTAATTGATGAACGAGATGGTGGCAGAGAAGAGTATTTTTGTTATGAAGGTGGTATTCAAGCATTTGTTGATTATTTAAATACTAATAAAACGGCAGTCAATCAGGAGATCTTTTACTTCGAATTAGAAAGAGAAGATGACATTATGGTTGAAGTGGCGATGCAGTGGAATGATGGCTTTCAAGAGAGTATTCATTGTTTTACTAATAATATACCTCAACGTGATGGTGGTACGCATTTAAGTGGCTTTAGAACAGCATTAACCAGAACACTTAATTCTTATATGAACAAAGAAGGTTTAAATAAGGCTAAGAAAGGCAATGTTGAAACCAGTGCTACTGGTGATGATGCTCGTGAAGGTTTAACGGCAGTAATTTCAGTTAAAGTACCTGATCCTAAGTTCTCCTCTCAAACAAAAGATAAACTAGTGTCTTCTGAAGTTAAAACCGCAGTAGAACAAGCAATGGGTGAAAAACTAGGAGAATACTTGCTAGAAAACCCAACTATTGCTCGTACAATTATCATGAAGATAGTTGACGCGTCAAGAGCGCGTGAAGCAGCTCGTAAGGCTCGTGAAATGACTCGCCGTAAAGGTGCTTTAGACATTGCTGGCTTACCAGGTAAATTAGCAGATTGCCAAGAAAAAGATCCAGCGCTTTCTGAACTCTATATTGTGGAAGGAGACTCTGCTGGTGGTTCAGCCAAGCAGGGACGTAATCGTAAAAACCAAGCAATATTACCATTGAAGGGTAAAATACTTAACGTAGAAAAAGCGCGTTTTGATAAAATGATTTCATCACAAGAAGTAGGCACCTTAATTACGGCATTAGGATGTGGTATTGGTCGTGATGAATATGATCCAGAAAAATTACGGTATCATAGTATCATTATCATGACCGATGCTGATGTCGATGGCTCACATATCCGTACTTTATTGCTGACTTTTTTCTATCGTCAAATGCCAGAAATAATGGAACGCGGTCATATCTTTATTGCTCAGCCCCCCTTATATAAAGTGAAAAAAGGCAAGCAAGAGCGTTATATTAAAGATGATGAAGGTCTAACTGAATATTTAACTACTTTAGCATTAGATAATGCCTCTATTCATGTAAATGAAGATGCTCCTGCTGTTTCAGGTTTAGCACTTGAGCAGTTAGTAAATCAATTCCGAACTACCATGGACATCATTAAACGTATTTCAAGACAAATTCCAAGCGATATTCTAGAGAAAATGATTTATAGCGAAAACATTACTAAAAAAGATTTTTCTGATAAAGCGAAAGTAGAAGCTTGGTCACAAGATTTAATTACTCAACTTGATAACCAAGATGGTAATGGCTCTATTTACTCGGTAAGTGTTGAACATGATAGCGAGCGTAACATTTATTACCCTAGATTTAATGTTCGTCAACATGGTATAGATAAAAACTATAATTGCAATTATGAATTTACTCAGTCGAGTGAGTTTGCTGCTATTGTTTCATTAAATGACGCTATTAATGACTTAATGGAAGAAGGTGCTTACGCTAAACGTGGTGATAAAATTAAACCAGTAGAGAGCTTTGAAGAAGCATTAAACTGGCTTATGGCTGAATCTAAACGTGGTCAGTATATACAACGTTATAAAGGTTTAGGGGAAATGAATCCTGAGCAACTATGGGAAACCACTATGGATCCTGAAACACGTCGTATGCTGCAAGTAACCATTGAAGATGCTATTGCTGCTGATCAATTATTCACTACTCTAATGGGTGATCATGTTGAACCGCGTCGTATTTTCATTGAAGAAAATGCCTTAAATGTAGCTAATTTGGATTTTTAATCATTTTATACACAGAGCTACTTTCTATACAGAGCTACAACGTAGTAGTTAAAGTATGAATAATATGCCCGGTCTTCATTACTGGGCTTTTATCTTTTAGTAATTATAATTAAATCAAAACTTGTAATTAAATTTAAACAAAAAGTGAACCTGAACACTCATGACTAGTTTCAATTGTAAAACGTTTCAAGGCCTGATCTTGCAGTTGCAATATTATTGGTCACAACAAGGTTGCGTTATCGTACAGCCGTTAGATCTAGAAGTAGGAGCTGGAACATTCCACCCAATGACTTTTTTACGCTCAATAGGACCTGAGCCTATCAGTAGCGCTTATGTACAACCTTGCAGAAGACCGACAGATGGTCGCTATGGTGAAAATCCAAATCGATTACAGCATTATTATCAATTCCAAGTAATGCTAAAGCCATCACCAAAAAACATTCAAGAACTTTATCTTAACTCTCTAAAAGAGCTAGGTATTGATCCACTGGTTCATGATATTCGTTTTGTTGAAGATAACTGGGAATCGCCAACATTGGGTGCATGGGGTTTAGGTTGGGAGATATGGCTTAATGGTATGGAAATTAGCCAGTTTACATATTTCCAACAAGTAGGCGGTTTAGAATGTACACCCGTTACGGGTGAGATTACTTATGGCTTGGAGCGACTAGCTATGTATATTCAAAATGTAGATAGTATATATGACCTAGTATGGGCTGATGGCCCTATGGGTACAGTGTATTACGGTGATGTTTTTCATCAAAACGAAGTAGAGCAATCAACTTACAATTTTGAGCATGCTGATGTTGATGCGCTTTTTAAGCAGTTTGATCAATGTGAGAAAGATAGCCAAAAGCTTATAGAAGCAAATTTACCACTGCCAGCTTATGAACAAGTAATGAAAGCTTCACATGCTTTTAATTTACTTGATGCTCGTCATGCAATATCAGTAACTGAACGTCAACGTTATATTTTACGTGTACGTTCTTTATCTAAAGCCTGTGCACAAGCTTATTATGCAAAACGAGAAGAGTTAGGCTTTCCTTTGTGTAAAGAAAAAGAACATAAAAACAATGCTGATCATTCAGTTAAAGGAGGCAAATAATGGCTAATGAAACTCTTTTGATTGAATTAGGCACAGAAGAATTACCACCGAAATTACTAAAAACATTAGCGATTGCATTTTATGACCATATTAAAAGTCAGCTTGATAGTAATGGTTTCTCTTATACTGAAATTAAATGGTTTGCTACGCCGCGCCGTTTAGCTGTTCAAGTATTTAATTTGAATGATAAGCAAGCTGACAAGGTCGTAGAAAAACGTGGTCCAGCGGTAAATGTTGCTTTTGATGAGCAAGGGCAGCCAAGTAAAGCAGCGATGGGGTGGGCGCGTTCTAACGGCATTACTGTAGAGCAAGCTGAGCGTTTAACTACACCAAAAGGTGAATGGTTATTACATAAAGCAACCGTTACAGGTAAAAAAATTAATGAATTAGTACCTGATATGGTTACTACGGCTTTAAATAAATTACCTATTGCCAAACCTATGCGCTGGGGGGCTGAACGTATTCAGTTTATTCGACCTGTTCATACGCTCACTCTTATGTATGGTGAGCAAATTATTGCTAGCTCTGCGCTAGGGGTTAATTCAAGTAATCAAGTGCAGGGTCATAGATTCCATCATCAAGGTTTAGTTACCCTTAACCATGCAAGTGATTATCAAGCTGAGCTTTTAAAGGCGTATGTAGAAGTAGATTACCAAGCTCGTCAAAATAAAATTGTAGAACAAATTAAACAGCTGGCGATAGATATTTCTGCTGTTGCTTTAATTGATGAGGATTTGCTAGAAGAAGTGACTTCTTTAGTTGAGTGGCCAGTAACCTTAGTCGGTACTTTTGATGAAGATTTTCTTAATGTACCAGCTGAGCCATTAATATATTCAATGAAAGATCATCAAAAATACTTTCCTGTTACTGATAGCGATGGTGAATTAGTTAATAAATTTATCTTTGTTGCCAATATTGAATCAAAAGATCCGAACCAAGTTATTTTTGGTAATGAAAAAGTTATTCGTCCACGTTTAGCTGATGCAGAATTCTTTTTTAAAACGGATAAAAAGCAAACATTGGAATCACGGTTATCTACACTGGAGTCAGTGTTGTTTCAAAAGCAACTAGGCACACTAAAGGCTAAATCTGAGCGCATTGCTGAGCTTAGTAAGTTTATTGCTGAGCAATTAGGTGAAAACAGTGCCGATGCTTATCGTGCCGGTTTGTTGAGTAAAACTGATTTAATGTCAGATATGGTATTAGAGTTTCCACAAGTGCAGGGCACTATGGGTAAATACTATGCTTTAAATGATGGTGAAGGCGCGGCTATAGCACAAGCATTAGAAGATCAATACCGTCCACGTTTTGCTGGTGATAGTTTGCCTGCTGCAAACATTGGTTGTGCTGTTGCTATTAGCGATAAAATAGACACCCTAGTTGGTATTTTTGGTATTAATCAGCCACCAAAGGGTGATAAAGACCCATTTGCGCTACGAAGAGCGGCAATTGGTGTAATACGTATCATCATTGAAAAGCAACTTGAGTTAGATCTGATAACGCTTATTAACGAAAGCATTAATTTATTCGGTGACAAATTAGTTAATGAAAATACTGCTGATAATGTATTTGATTTTATTATTGGACGTTTCCGTGCTTTTTATCAAGAGCAAGGCATAGCCATTGATGTTATTCAAGCAGTACTTGCTAAAAAGCCTAGTGCCCCCTTAGATTTTGACAAGCGCATTAAAGCGGTAAATTTCTTTGGTGAACTAGCAGAAGCGGCAACCTTAGCGGCAGCAAACAAACGTGTAGGTAATATTCTCGCTAAATTTGATGGTCAACTTTATGATGGCTTTAGAGTTGAGTTAGCTAATGAACAAGCGGAAAAAGATCTTGCGAATGTTTTTCAAACTATCAGCTTGAAAGTAGCGCCATTAATGGCACAGACAAACTATCAAGCGGCTTTATCTGAACTTGTTCAACTAAAAACACCTATTGATACTTTTTTTGATAGCGTGATGGTGATGAGTGATGATGAAGCAGTTAAAGTTAATCGCTTAACCTTACTAAATGAAATACGCAATAGCTTTTTAGCTATTGCCGATATTTCTCTATTGTAATATGAGTATATAACTGAATAGTTAGCTTTTTCTTATCACATAGTAATAAGGTTTTTTGTCTACTTGTTTGGCAACAAGCTCATGTTCCATAAATCGACAAAAACTAGGAATGTCGCGGGCAGTAGAAGGATCATCAGATTTAACTAATAGCGTTTCTCCAGTAGCTATTTTTCGTATGTTTAATCGAAGTATCATTACTGGCTCTGGGCATCGTAAACCCATGGCATCAAGAACGTGATCAGTTTTTTGAAAAACTTTGTCTAACATAGCGTCTAACATAGATGTAATAAAAATATTTAAATAACAACACTGATAATATTGTATTGTATTGTACTGTATTTGAATAATAATTAAGAGTAGATCAATTAATTAATCACTGAACTATACTTAGTTACCTTGAATAAATAGAATAAAAAATTAAAATCAATGAAGGTTAGTTTAGTGAGAAATATTTTGTTAGCCACATTAGTTTATGGATATAGCCTAGGGGTTTTTGCCAGTGAACCTTTAAACATAACAACAGATAAAATTCAGCAACAACGATTTATTAAAGCCGAAAAATTAGTATATAAAAGTAACTCCGCACAATATAAAGAACTTTATAATCATTTACATTACTACCCGTTACAACCTTATTTAGATCAGCGACGTTTATTAAATAACATGCGTTTGTCTGATACAGAAGAAATAAGTGAATTTTTACTTAAATATAAAGGAACACCGCTTGACTGGTCATTACGAAAAGTTTGGTTAAAGTATTTAGCAAAAAAAAAGCAAGGTTTATTATTTTTAGAAGCTTATAAGCCAACAAATAATGCTGAGTTAAACTGCCAGCATCTTAATTTTAGACTTGCGTCAGGCTTACCAGAAAGCGCGGTATTACCTCAAGTAACTAAACTATGGTTAGTTGGGAAATCACAAGATAGAGCATGCGATCCTTTATTTGAACGTTGGCAGAAAGCTGGTTATAGAACCAATGCCCTAGTTTGGCAACGTATTGCGTTAGCTGCTGATGGCGGAAAGCATACCTTAATTCCTTATTTAACTAAGCTCTTACCGCCAGAGCAACAGTATTTAGCTAAGTTATGGCATAAAGTTCGCCGCAATCCATCACTTGTTAGTAAGTTAAAATATTTTCCTAATAATTCGATACGTGAAACTGAAATATTAACCTATGGTTTAAAACGTCTTATTTGGCGCTATCCTGACAGGGCTATTGGTAGTTATAAAAAAGCGCAACAGATGTTTATATTTACTCGTACGCAACAAAAACAGATAAATGAAAAATTTGCCTTGGCATTGTCGGCCAAAAATCATAAACAAGCACAAATTTGGTTGGACAAACTTGAGTTTAATTCCTTAAACGAAAATATGTTGCAGTGGCGCTTATCACAGGCGCTAAAACAACAAGATTGGCAAGGTCTTATTGTTGATTTAAAGCTATTGCTAAGTAAACATAAAGATGATTTAAAGTGGAAGTATTGGTACGCACGGGCATTAATAGCAACTGACGCGGTAGAGCGTGGTCAATATTTATTACAGCAGTTGGCAAATGAACGACACTATTATGGCTTTTTAGCCGCAAGTTATTTACAAATGCCAGCTAGCATGCAACATAAACCACTGGCGTTTTCTTTAGCGGAAAAACGACGAGTTATGAATTATCCAGCGGCGAAAAGGGCATTTGAATTGTATTCTTTAGGGCGATATTATCGGGCACGATCTGAATGGAATTACCTAATTAGTCAATTAACCAATAGAGAAAAGCTAATTGTAGCTAAAGTTGCTAATGAAAATGAATGGTTTGACCGAACTATTTTTACTTTAGCTAAAGTTGGTTATTTGGATGATGTAGCGTTAAGGTTTCCTAAAGCCTTTGATAAAGAGATTAATCATCATGCCAATAAAGCAAAAATAGCACCTGCTTGGGTATTTGCTATTGCCCGTAGAGAAAGTGCTTTTATGACTGACGCACATTCATCTGCGGGTGCAAAGGGGTTAATGCAATTAATGCCTAACACAGCTAAAATGCTAAAAAGAGGCAAAATTAATCGTAGTTACTTACTCAATGCTGATCACAATATTCAACTTGGCACTCGTTATTTGAAAATTTTACTTGATAAAAACAAAGGCAATCAGGTATTAGCTACCGCAGCCTACAATGCAGGATCTTATAGAGTAAGTAGCTGGCTAAATAATGTAAAAGCTGTTCCTGCCGATATTTGGATAGAAACCATACCTTTCAAGGAAACTCGAGATTATGTAAAAAGTGTTTTGGCTTATCAGGAAATATATCAGCATGGCTCAGGACAAGTTAGTCAGCTTTTTGAGCAAGTTATTAATATGAGTATTGGCGGTTAGGCGGCAAACATTTATCTCGAACTCACATTTCGAGGTAACATGAGTATAAGTTTTAGTTGCTATCTAGCTTGAAAACAAAATGCCGTGCTATCATGAACAAAAATTCAGGGCGGTTTTCAATGAGCAAATTAACAAATAAGTTAAAAGATGAATATCCACAGCATTTAGAACAATTGCAGCAAAAAACCAAACAAGTACTATCACGCGAAAATATTGAAGGTATTGTTATTCATTCAGGCCAAGAAATAAAAGCTTTTCTTGATGACAATACTTATCCCTTTAGAATAAATCCTCACTTTAAACATTGGTTGCCATTAATTGATGCACCTAATTGCTGGCTTATTATTAATGGCGAAGATAAACCAACGTTGATTTATTATCAACCTGTTGATTTTTGGCATAAAATAGCACCATTAACGGAAGGCTATTGGGGTGATCTTTTTAATATCAAAATACTGAAACAAGTGAGCAATGTTGATAAGTTACTTCCCTATAATAAGCAAGACTTCGCTTATATTGGTAGTCATATTGAAGTAGCTAAAGCGCTTGGTTTTGAAGCTATTAACCCGGAATCATTACTTAATTATTTTCATTATCACCGAGCTTATAAAACACCTTATGAACATGAGTGTTTACGCCAATCAAACCATTTAGCTGTAACAGCACATAAAGTTGCTAAGGCGGCTTTTTTAAGCGGCGATACTGAATTTGAAATCCAAAATGCTTACCTCAATGCTATAGGTTATACCGCGAATGAAACACCTTATGGCAATATTGTCGCGTTAAATAAAAACTGCTCTATTTTGCACTACATGGCATTAGATAAAAGAGCTCCACAAACCCATTTGTCATTTCTAATTGATGCGGGCGCTAATTTTAATGGTTATGCGGCAGATATTACTCGTACTTACTCTTTCAAACGGGATAAATTTGCTGAGTTGATAGCACGTATGGATCAATTAATGCTAAATGCGGTGGCAGGCTTAAAGCCAGGGCTCAGTTATGTTGATTTACATATTGCTACCTACCAAGAGATAGCACAGATATTGGTGGAATTTGATTTTATAAAGGTTGATGCCGACACAGCGGTAGAGTCAGGCATAGTCAGTAGTTTCTTTCCTCATGGTTTAGGCCATCATCTTGGCTTACAAGTGCATGATGTCGGTGGATTTATGGCTGATGAACGGGGCACCCATATTAATGCCCCACGAAACCACTCCTTTTTACGTACTTCAAGAATAATTGAAGCAGGACAAGTGTTTACTATTGAGCCAGGTTTGTATTTTATTGATTCTTTGTTGCAAAGTTTGAAAGAATCGACAAATAGTGATCAAGTTAACTGGCAAAAAGTAGATGAAATGCGTGCCTTTGGTGGTATTCGCATTGAAGATAATATTATTGTCCACCAGTCACATAATGAAAATATGACTCGTAATTTAGGTTTGTAGCCTACAACGGGCTTATGCTGATAGTGTTCGCTAAGCACTTATTTTTTTACAAGCGAAAACTAAAATAGCTATAGCGGCGAAAACCCTAGCATGTCAATATAGCCAAGTTGATGATGTGTTATCTGTGTTATATTAATTACTTGAATCTAGCACTTGAATCTAGCATTAGCCAAGTAGAAGGGCAAGTTGTTGAACAAACACAGTTTAGTTTGTTAATTACAGTGGCTAAATTAGTTTTAGTCGCTTAAAAATTACGAACATTATCGGCAGGAAAATTAGTGTTAACTAATTTGAAGAAATAGCATTTAATCATTCAAAAATAATAAAACGTGCAATATAAAAATATTATCCGAATTTTAGGTTTGTTGGTGGCATTACTCAGCGTCACCATGCTACCGCCGGCCATGGTTTCTATGTTCTATCGTGATGGCGGTGGTGTTCCTTTTCTATTGGGCTTTCTTTGGTGTTTAATTACCGGTTTTTTGGCTTGGTATCCTAATAGACATGAAAAAACCGACTTAAGAGCCCGGGAGGGTTTTCTTATTGTGGTGTTATTTTGGTTAGTGTTAGCGAGTTTTTCTGCTATCCCACTGATCTTGTTAGAGCAACCATCCTTATCTATTACTGATGCTTTCTTTGAATCCTTTTCTGGTTTAACGACTACTGGTGCTACTATTTTACACCATATTGAAGGTTTACCTCATGCAGTTTTGTGGTATCGCCAGCAATTACAATGGCTTGGCGGTATGGGGATTATTGTTTTAGCGGTAGCCGTACTGCCCATGCTAGGTATAGGTGGTATGCAATTATATCGCGCTGAAACACCAGGGCCTGTTAAAGATTCAAAAATGACACCACGTATTGCTGATACAGCTAAGCATCTATGGTATATCTACTTCTCACTTACCTTGGCCTGTGCAAGTGCTTACTGGCTTGCTGGTATGACGGTTTTTGATGCAATATGTCATTCTTTTTCAACTATCGCTATTGGCGGTTTTTCTACTCATGATGCTAGTATGGGCTACTTTAATAGCCCAACAATTAATTTAGTCTGTGTCTTCTTTTTGATCATTGCTGGCGCTAACTTTGCGTTGCATTATGCTGTTGTACAAAGTAAGTCATTGAAAAATTATTTTTACGATCCTGAATTTAAAGTTTTTATTGCGATACAGCTGCTACTAACCTTAATTTGTTTTACTGTGTTAATTACTTCTGGTACTTATCAAGATGCCGATCAAGCTTTCGATCAAGCATTGTTTCAATCGGTTTCTATTAGTACAACCGCAGGTTTTGCCACTACTTCATTCGCAGACTGGCCAACCTTGTTGCCAGTGCTTTTAATTTTCGCTAGCTTTATTGGTGGTTGTGCTGGCAGCACTGGTGGAGGTATGAAAGTAGTACGCGTGTTGCTGTTGTATCTACAAGGTTTACGTGAGCTAAATAAGCTGGTTCACCCCAAAGGAGTCTTTAGCATTAAGATGGGTGAAAAAGTATTGCCAGACCGTGTTGTCGAAGCGGTTTGGGGCTTCTTTTCTGCTTATGCGGCTGTGTTTGTTATTTGCATGTTGTTGTTGTTAGCAACGGGCATGGATGATATTACTGCCTTTACTGCCGTTGCTGCTGCTATCAATAACCTTGGCCCTGGCTTGGGTGAAGTTGCCGCTAATTATTCAGAAATAGGTGACACCAGTAAATGGGTATTAATTATAGCGATGTTATTTGGCCGTTTAGAAATATTCACTTTATTAGTACTATTTACTCCTGTATTTTGGCGTACATAAATTAATATTAGCGTTTACCACCTTTACCACCTTTACCACTTAAGCCAAAGTCATTGGTGATTTTCTCTTAAATTTAGGGTGAATTAATCAAAAACATGTCAATTAGAAATAAATAGCACTGACTTGGAATAATTTTTCAACATCACCAATATAGCGTTTTTTTACTAAAAATAAGATAACATGATCTTCTTCCCTGATCAGGGTGTTGGAGTGGGCAATTAATACATCAGAGCCGCGAACAATGGCGCCGATAGTGGTGCCTGGAGGTAGTTTGATATTTTTGATTGCACGACCAACCACTTTTGATGACTTTTCATCACCTTTAGCTACAATTTCAATCGCTTCTGCGGCACCGCCGCGTAAACTATAAACGTTATCAATTGTACCGCGTCGTACATGGGTTAATAATGCTGAAATAGTCGCTTGCTGTGGTGATATAGCAATGTCAATAGCGCCACCATGTACTAACTCTACATAAGCATCACGTTGAATAAGCACCATGGTTTTACGCACACCCAGTTTTTTTGCCAGTAGTGATGACATGATATTGGCTTCATCATCATTGGTCACAGCAATAAAAACATCAAATTGATCAATGTTTTCTTCGGTCAACAGCTCTATATCAGATGAATCACCATTGAAAACTAGGGTTTGATTTAGCTCTGAGGTCAATTGTGCGGCACGCTTTGGTGAACGTTCAATTAATTTTACTTGATGGTTACTTTCTAAAATTCGTGCAAGTCCTGCACCGATATTACCACCGCCAACAATCATGATGCGCTTGTAAGCGGGTTCTAATTTTTGTAATTCATTCATTACAGCACGTATGTGAATACTGGCGGCAATAAAGAATACTTCATCATCGGCTTCAATGACGGTAGTACCCAAAGGACGAATAGGCTTACCATTACGGTAAATAGCCGCAACGCGGGTATCAATATTAGGAATATGATCTCTTAACGTTGATAAGGCATGGCCTACAAGTAAACCACCATAGTAAGCCTTAACGGCAACTAAGCTTACTTGTCCGTGTGCAAATTCTAATACTTGTAATGCACCAGGGTAGTCAATTAAACGGGCAATATCACGAGTAACTAATTCTTCTGGGGCAATAACATGATCAATGGGAATATGGTGTTTATGAAATAACTGCGGTGAGTATTTTAACACTTGATTAGAGCGTATTCTGGCAATTTTTTTATAAGTATTAAATAAAGAAGAACAAATTTGGCAAGTGATCATATTGGTAGCGTCATCGGAGGTCACCGCTATAACCATGTCAGCATCTTCAGCACCAGCATTTTTAAGTACATCAGGGTGGCAGCCTTGACCAATAACAACTTGTAAATCCATTTTATCTTGGAGTTCACGAAGCTTTTCACCGTCAATATCGACAACAGATATTTCGTTATTTTCACCAACAAGGTTTTCCGCTAAAGTGCCACCTACTTGGCCAGCACCTACTATGATTATTTTCATTTGTTGTTTTTATTCTTATGAATGAACATAAGCCTCATGGTTACTTAATCGAGGGTCTATAATTTTCTACTATTTTCTACAATATCGTTTTTAACAGTTTAGCGTAATAAAAACCATCCATATTTTTCTGTCCAGGTAACAATTGCCAACCGATATTATTTTTTTCTGATTTGTCGTTGTCGCTTATATTCAATAACTTAGCATCGATGTTATGTTCAATAAAATGTTTTATTTGTTCACTGTTTTCTTGCGGTAAAATACTACAAGTAGCATAAAGTAAAGTACCACCTGGCTTAAGCAAAGACCATGTTTCTTTTAATATTTTCTGTTGAATAATAACTAGAGCATCAATGTCGCAGGCTTTGCGTAACCATTTTATGTCAGGGTGGCGACGAATGACACCAGTACCTGAGCAGGGCGCATCTAATAAGATACGATCAAATTGTTGTCCATCCCACCATGTTTTTGAATTGGCAGCATCAGCGGTAATAATCTTAGCTTTCAAACTTAAACGAGCTAAATTCTCTTCCACTCTTACTAAGCGACTAGCTTTTACGTCAATGGCTGTCATTGAATCAATATCAGGTGATTGCTCTAAAATATGACAGGTTTTCCCACCAGGTGCCGCACAACAATCTAGTACTAGATCACCAGGTTGGCAATCGAGAAGTCGAGCTGCTTGTTGCGCAGCTCCATCTTGAACTGAAATCCAACCATGTTCAAATCCAGGTAATTTAGCGACATCAATTGGGCGTGCTAATTCAATCGCATTGCTTGCTAACTCTACAGCATTAATCTCTATTTCTGCGACAGCTAATAAGTATTGATATTCAGCACTGGTATGGTGTTGCTGATTTACTCTTAGCCACATTGGTGGCTTTTGTTGGTTGGCTTCTAGAATTTTTTGCCATGTTTTGGGGTAGCCTTGCTGCACTTTTTTAATAATCCAACTAGGGTGGTTGTATTTTATTGAGGTTGGCAATGTTTCTTGTTTATCAAGCGTATTATTTTTATTCGCACGAACAAAATTTCGTAGCACGCCATTGATTAACGCTTTCATATGACGATTTTTTAATGTACTGGTAGCAGCAACGGTTTCACTGACCGCAGCGTGATCAGGAATACGCATATATTTAATTTGATATACCCCAACCAATAATAAAAAATGAAAAACTCGTTGTTTGCCAGTTAAAGGTTTTTGCATCAAGCCACGAACATCATGTTCTAATTCAGGTAAATATCGCAGCACGCCATAGCAAATTTCTTGCAATAAAGCTTTATCTTTTACGGTTGCTTTATCTTGCTGTTTGGGTAATTCATCACCAAGGCTTCGTCCTTGATCAATTACGCTATAGCAACACTTAGCAGCCAGAGCTCGAACATTGACAGGTTTTTGTTTATATACTTGAGAAGTTTGAGCTGTCGTCATCTAAGCCACTAAACCATTAATGTTAGCACCTACTTTGAACCATTTAGCACGGCCATTGAGGATGTCTTTTACTGGCAACGCTTTTTTACCAGGTAATTGTAATATTTCTAAGCAAATGGCGCCATTTGCTGTTGCTACCACAATGCCATTTTTATCTACAGACACAATTGTGCCAATAGGTTTATCTGTATTTATATCTTGCGCTGAAGCTTGCAAAACGCGAATTATGTATTGCTTATCGCTAGCATTAATCTCAGTAAAGGTGAATTGTGTTACTGGCCAAGGAATATAAGCGCGAATTTTTCGAGCTAATTCGCTGGCGCTTAATTGCCAATTTAATTCGGCTTCGGTTTTATCAAGTTTATCAGCGTAAGTAGCTAGGCTATCATCTTGGCTAATATTGTGTACGCTGGCGTTATAATTATCTACCGCCATTAATGTCAACGTATCAATTAATGCTGTTGGACCTAGTTGAGCTAATTTTTCATAAAGACTGGCGCTAGTGTCAGTGTTTTCAATAATACACTCAGCCGTTAGAATCATATTACCAGTATCTAAGCCTTTATCCATTTGCATAATGGTTACACCCGTTTTGTTATCACCGGCTTCTAATGAACGTTGAATCGGTGCCGCACCACGCCATTTGGGTAATAATGAACCGTGTACATTAATGCAACCTAAGCGTGGTGTATTTAATATTACTTCGGGTAATAATAAACCATAAGCCACCACTACCATAACATCAGCATTATATTGTGCTAATTGTTGTTGGTCGCTTATTTCTTTAAAATTAACAGGTTGTTCAATAGGTAAGTTGTGCTCAAGGGCTAATGATTTAGTTGCGCAGGCGGTTAATTTTTTTCCTCTACCCGCAGGTTTATCTGGCGGACAGTAAACCGCAATTATATTGTGTTCACTCTTAAGTAGTGCCGCTAAATGCTGAGCCGCAAAATCAGGCGTGCCAGCAAAAATAATATTTAGGCTTTTTTGAGAATTAGACATAGGTTATACATTGGCCTTGTCTAGTTTTGCTTCTTTTTCTAACTTGGTTTTAATGCGTTGGCGTTTTAATGGTGATAAGTAATCAACAAATAAAATCCCATTTAAATGATCAAGTTCGTGCTGAATGCAAATGCTCAAAAGTTCTTCGCCCTCTAGAGTGAATTCTTTACCATGGCGATCAAGGGCTTTTACTGTACAGCTAGTATGACGGTCTACTTTGGCGTAAAACCCTGGAACGGATAAACAGCCTTCTTCATTGATCAAAGTATCATCGCTTCTAACGATGATTTCAGGGTTAATTAACACAATAGGTTGATCGCCATTTTCAGAAACATCCATAACAACGATGCGTTGATGAATATCAACTTGGGTGGCCGCAAGGCCGACACCCTTTTCTTCATACATGGTTGCTAACATATTGTCTATAATGATTGAGGTAGCCTCGGTAATTTCAGTGACAGGGCTAGCCTTTGTTTTTAAACGGGGATCTGGAAAACGTAATACAGTTAAAATAGTCATAATCTTATAAAAGTTTATTAAAAGAATTAGCGGTAATTCTTTTAGAGTGTTATGTTTATCATTATAGCAATTAATAATACAGCATTTCTATAACAGTGAATAAAAGCATGATAAAGGAACGAAGTACATGCTAAAAAAAATAATTTTAACACTTTCTTTATTTGCATATTCTTTAATTTCATTGGCAGATCAGCTAAAAATTAATGATGATGCGTCTAAGACATACGTTGTAGTTAACGTAAAACCAAGTTATAAATGGGCGCCTCAAATACGTAAAAAAAATAAAGATGATTCGGCAATTAGCTTGCTACCATTAAAAGTGATAGCGCCATTCATTATGTACGATCATTTATTTAGTGCTGAACAACTTGAAAAATTACCTTATGTTATTGGTAGCGATGAAGGGTATAGGTTGAGCATTAATGGCTTTAAAGTTTATGTGAATAAAAATTTAGAGTTAGCAAAAACTTATGCCATTTATAATAAAGGTGAGGAAATTTTTGATCCTGAAACAACAGAGTCTTTAGGGTTTTACGTTGATTTAGTTGCAACAGGTCAAGCGCTTCGTATGGGTAATAGGAATGAAAACGAGCTGGCAACACTAAAAATATCTACAGCTAAACGTGAGATACGCTCGGGCGATTTTGTTGTGCCGGTACATGAGGGGCAAATGTTCCCTTCGGTATTTACTATGAAAGCAGCAGATAAGTCATTGCGAGGAGCTATTGTTAAAGCTGTCAGTGGTGGTAGTGAATTTGGTAAGTTGGAAGTGGTCATTATTAATCGTGGCACTGAGCATCACGTAACTGTAGGTGATGTTATGGCAATAAAACGTCTAAGCCCGACTGTAGTCGAAACGAGCACAGAGCCAGAAGAGCTTTTAGGTGAGTTAATGGTTTTTAAAGTGTATCAACAAGCAAGCATGGCATTAATTTTAAGAACGGAAAAACCTGCTCGGTTACAAGATGTAGTGACAGCACCAGAATAAGTAAAGCTGGATTCAAGTAATATATACTCATGTTACCTCGAAATGCTCGTTTCAGCGAGGCTTAAAAGGCTAGTCTTATGGAGGAAAACAAGTGGAAAAAAGCAATGTTCATTACTGGCTAGCGTTAAAACTTGTTCCTCGTTTAGCTATTCATAAAAAATTAGCACTTGTTGATAGTTATGGATTAGCAACGCTTTTTTCCTTACCTGTTTTATCGCCGTTGACTTCAGCACATAATTTAACAACTAAGCAGTTAGTGGCATTTAACCACCCTGATTGGTCCCTCATAGATAACATTATTAGCAACAGTAACCATTGTGATAGTGAAATAGTCACCTTTGATGATCCCCTATATCCTGATTTACTTAAACAAATTTATGATCCGCCTTTAGTTATATTTGTACAGGGCAATAAAAATTTATTAAATCAAAGTCAATTGGCTATTGTTGGTAGTCGCTCTGCTAGTATAAATGGTCGTGAGATGGCCTTTGAGTTAGCTCAACAGTTGGTAAACGCTGGCTTGGTGATTACCAGTGGTTTAGCTTTAGGTATCGATGCAGCTGCGCATAAAGGGGCGCTAACGTCTGGTGCAAGTACCATTGCTGTAGTGGCAACTGGGTTAGATAGGGTATACCCAGCAAGACATCGAATTTTAGCGAAGCAAATAATATCTCACCATGGTGCAATAATTAGTGAGTTTTTGCCAGGTACGTTACCCAAAGCAGGGCATTTTCCGAAAAGAAATCGTATTATTAGCGGTCTAAGTATAGGGGTATTAGTCGTTGAAGCTACTTTGAAAAGTGGTTCGTTAATAACGGCTCGTTGCGCATTAGAGCAAAATAGAGACGTTTTTTCTATTCCAAGTGCCGTTAGTAACCCTCAAGCTAAAGGTTGCCACTGGCTAATTAAACAAGGCGCTAAACTAGTAGAAGAAACAGCCGATATAATAGAAGACTTAATGTTTGTAAAAAAATATTGCCTACAATTAAATCAGCAGAAAAAGTCACAAGAGATTGTAAATAAAGATATTGATAAAAAAAGTCAAAATAAGAGCTTGTGTGTTGATGCATTGTTGGCTAGTGTGGGATTTGATATTACTCCTGTAGATAAAGTCGTTTCCCGAAGTAAGCTGCCCATAGAGGAAGTGTTAACTCGGTTAACAATATTAGAGCTTAGTGGTCTGGTAGCTGCGGTTCCAGGGGGCTACCTTAGATTATAGTATTCACCATAGGTGTAAAAGGGCTAGTTATGTTTGATATATTAATGTATCTTTTTGAAAATTATATTCATAGTGAAGCCGAAGTCATGGTTGATCATGACATATTGACTGATGAACTTACTCGCGCAGGCTTTCACCAAGATGAAATATATAAAGCACTCAATTGGCTAGAAAAGCTTGCGGCATTGCAAGATACCGATGCATACCCTTATTTAACTCGTGTTGGTAATCAATCTTTCCGTATTTATACTGAAGATGAAATGCAGCTTCTTGATAGTGAAAATAGAGGCTTTATCCTATTTTTAGAACAAGTAAATGTGCTTGATTTTACTACTCGTGAAATGGTGATCGATAGAGTTATGGAGCTTGACACAGTTCACTTCTCAATGGATGACTTAAAATGGGTGGTGTTGATGGTATTGTTCAATGTGCCTGGTCAAGAAAGTGCTTATTCGCAAATGGAAGATCTTATTTTTGATGAGCAAAAAGGCCCTTTACACTAAGGCATTTCATTAAAGAATAGTTTTTTTTTAAAAGCAGCGTTGTGGCATAATATGCCGCAACGCTATTTGTGGTATCTCGTTTAATTGAACTATAGCTTATTTTATGTCTGATCTACCTAATGCCAAGCAGTCGCCTTTAGATAAAGAGAGTCCTTTATTCTCTCGACATGAACATGCGCTTGAGAAGGCCTATGAAATTTGCCCTAAATGTGATTCCGAGTTAGCGATGAAACGGGGTAAATCAGGTGCTTTTTTAAGTTGCTCTAATTATCCAAACTGTCAATATACACGCGCGGTGGTTGAACAAGATCGGGTAGAAGATACTGTTTTACTTGGCAGTGAATGTCCAGTATGTACTCATCCATTAGCGGTGAAGCAAGGACGCTATGGTATGTTTATTGGTTGCACTAATTACCCAACATGTCATCATATTGAAGATGAACAGCATCATGATGATGTGAGTATTGCTTGTCCTTCATGTAAAAGTAAGGGTAAAGTTGGTGAGTTAACAGAAAAAGCCAACCGTTTTGGTAAGACGTTTTATTCTTGTAACCAATACCCTAAATGCAAATATGTTGTAAACTATCAACCTATAGAACAAACCTGTCCAGAGTGCCAGTGGCCTGTGCTAATCAAGCGAACCATGGCAAGCGGTGAGGTAATAAGTTGCCCACAAAAAAAATGCGATTATAAGAGTAAAGCCCTATAATCCTTAATATTAACCACCCATATTATTTTTAACCTTTAAGAGAAAAAACACTATGACTTCCCCATTCGTTGCTATTTTAATGGGATCAGATTCTGATCTTCCCGTAATGCGAGCCACTATTGATATTCTAAAGCAATTTGACATCAGTCACGAAGTTCGTGTGCGTTCAGCCCATAGAACTCCTGAAGCAGCAAAAGCTTATGTTAAAGATGCTGAAGAACGAGGGTGTAAAGTATTTATTTGTGCTGCGGGTTTAGCAGCTCATTTAGCAGGGGCTGTTGCGGGAATGACTACGCGTCCAGTTATTGGTGTGCCAGTTGATTGCGGCCCATTACAGGGACATGATGCCTTATTGTCAACAGTAATGATGCCTGGTGGTATTCCTGTTGCGACTGTTGCAATTGGTAAGGCAGGCGCTAAAAATGCGGGTTATTTAGCGGCACAAATATTAGGTGTTGCTGATCAAAGCATGGCAGAAAAAGTCAAAGCTGAGCGAGAAGCTAATGCCAAAGCATTGCTGGCAAAAGATGAAGCAATGCAAGCTAAACTAGGCTAATTTATTTTACCTGTTTTCTACGAAAAGCCACCAATGCACCTAAAGATAATATGATCCAAGCCATTGAGCCACCACCACTAGCTTCCTTTTTAGGCGCGGTAAGCACTTTAGGTGTAGGTGGCGTCACTGTTATTTGAGGGCTTTCTTGCACGGTAACCACTTGTTCTACCGCAATAACAGTAACAACGATCTGACTTGTGACAACATGCGTGCCGTCTGACACCGCTAACTGTAACGTAAGTGTTATTGAACTATCATTAGCACTGTTTAGTTGTGGTGCAGTAAACATAACCCTTGCTGTATCTGTGTTATCTAGGGTGTTATCTACAGGAGAAGATTCACCTGCCATGATCTGTGTCCATGTATACGTAAGCGCGTCATTTTCAGTATCAACAACCGTAGCCGTAATGGTTACATGTGCGCCTTCTTGCACGGTAATCGCCTGATCTAACGTAATAACGGGCGCTAAATTAAGCAGTACAATTTCAGCATTATAAAGTTGAGCAAAATCAGCAACAAAATGTAATGTTTCAATATTCGTTAACCTATCGCTATTATCACTATCAGCATTTGATGTCACAATAACGGTGTGAAAATCAATAACGTCAATAGTATAGTCTGCTTTAGCCCCAGCAAACATAACAATATCAGAGCCATCACCCCCCATTAAGGTATTCGCCACAGCGTTAGCGACAAAAATATCATCATCTGAGCCACCAATCGCATTTTCAATAACTGTATCAACATCAATCGCTAAGTTGTTATAACTACGACGTAACTCCTCATAAGTACAAACATCTCTTATACAAGTGCCATCAGGGTAATTTGCAGCACTTCTATCTGCTTCTTCTCTATCTTCTAGTATCTCTGCTTCTGATCTATCTACTTCTGCCGCTATATGACCACAATATGCAATATAATAACCATCGATATTAGGCGCATCTGTTCTTGTATCACTTAGGTAGAGGATTTCATAATAATCATCAACATCATCAAGCACTGCTGTGCAATCTACATAGCGAGGCGAAATTGAGCTAAATGCACCACCACGTAAATCAATCATATTTTTGCGTTGACTATTTTCTACACTGATGGTGTCATTACCATCTGCGTCAATAATCGTTTGATGGTAAGTATAGGTATCATCATACTGATAAAGTGTTGATCCACTGTTTTTATTAATATTTTTGCCATAAAGATGTTGTAGCGCAATCACATCAAATCGTCGAAAGCTTGTAGAAGCATAATACGCCTCCATCCCACTATAAGACATCACCGTATTATATTCATGATCATCTTCATTGTTCAGTATAGGTTTGATAAATTCGTCACCCATGGCGTCAGTACGTGTACTCTCAAACGGGTGATATAAACCTAATGCATGGCCAATTTCATGACGAATCACCCACTTTGCGTAAGAAACCGACTTTGCGTAAGAAAGACCATGATTGTAATCAATATTGTAACTTTCATCTGGTTCATCTGGCTCATAAGTCAATGCATCAATTGTGGGATCTAAGTAACGCATAGCGAGATCTTCACTGAAGATTGTACCAATAAAATTAAAGCTTTCGGGTTCCTTAAGGCGATAATATGGATATATTGTTATATAATAACCATAAGCATCTTCTTGATTTTTAGGAGGATATTCAGAGAATCCACTGAGAGTTTCACCATCGCGCACAATATTACCACCCAGAACTTCAAAAAGAATATTAACTGAACTAAGAGCACTTGCACTAGACTCAACAACCTCAACAAAAGTAATATTAGTAAAATTTTCCACTTCAGTTAAAGCTTCAACAATAGCATCTTTTTCATATTGATAAAAATTACGTGAAGCATCTTTTTCATATTGAACAAGATTACTTGACGACAGTCGAGAATGTAATATTTCAACACGATAGTCAAAATCTATACGTCTAAAAGCATAATAGATAGTGACAGGCGTACCAAGGGGGCTATCATAATTCCATCGCCTTATTGTATTCGGGATTAATGCGCCTGGGGTTAGTGCACTTATCACATATTGTTTATCAATCTCAGCCGTTTGGAGAACAGGTTTAACACCATATCGGTATAGATTACTGTTACCTGTGTGTATCCACTGAGCAGCAGATACTTCTGAAATTAATGCACTTAACGCAATTAACAGTCCAAAAAGAATAGGTTTAATTTTCATTATGTTAACTCCTCTCATTGTCCTTTTTTATTAGTTAGTTTTATAAGAACTTATTATAAAAAAAGCAAAATCCAATCTAGGGTTGGAGCATTAATATATAACTAAATTTAATCTACTGTCAACAATGAGCTGATTAAATTATAAAAAATGCAAAAAATTGATAGTGCTAAAGCGGATAAACTAATCTGTAAAAATCTAAAATCACTACGTTTGACGCTAGAAAAAAGCCAACAATGCTTTGCTGATATTTTAGAGATCACCAACCAACAATATTCAAAATTCGAAACAGGCAAAAATAGCATTAATGCAAGTCAGTTATTTCTTATTGCTCAAGAGTATTCCATTGATATCAATCAATTTTTTAATGAAAACCTTTTTAAGACAACAAAAGCTAAAGATTAATACCCTATTGTTTTATCGAGACTTTTTGGCGGCTACTATGTAACACACCATTTCTGGCTTGGCTTGAGTTCGTTTAAGCCCTAAAGGGTCACCAAGCAAAATCTCTTGTGATGCGTCGGAATCTATTGCAATACAAGCTTTTTAATTGTCTACTAGAACATCTCTATTGGTTACTGAATGATTTCGCTATAAATGTTTAAAAAATTTTCTTTTTTACTATTACTATATTTTTTTCCTAGTTATTCATTCATAGCCAATGCGGAAGAGCCTTCCTACAACCAAATAATTAAGCATTTGACCATTTATGTACCAGGCGCTGTAGGTGGTGGGTACGATCACACAGCCAAAGTTTTTGGTAACGTGTTATTAGAAGAAAATCTAGTTGAAAAAGTTGAAATAATTCATATTATTGGTGCCGGAGGTACACTTGCATTAACCCATTTTATTCATAACGATTTTCAGAGTAAATACACAGTGTTATTAGGTGGGCGCTCTATGATGGGAGCTGCTTTATATAACAATTCACAAGTTTCAATATTACAAACCACAGCCATTGCTAGGCTTAATGGTAAGCCACTCGCCATTGCGGTACCAATTGATTCACCCATCGATACTGTTGAAGATTTGTTTGATGGCATGCACACAGATATATCTTTAATCAAATGGATCGGGGGATCAGCAGGTGCTGCAGACAATCTTTTTTTGAAAGACTTACTCAATATTATGAACTTAGATTTTGGTGAGGTTAATTATCATCCAGTGCCGGGTGGTGGTATTGCCGTATCTGAGCAATTAATTTTAGGATCTTATACCGCAGCGATCAGTACTTTAGACGAGTTGCTAGACGCTTTTAGTGATGATTTGATAAGGATTATTGCCGTTACATCAAGGCAACGAGTGAACTATATTGATGCGCCTACGCTGACTGAAAAGGGCATTGAACTTAGCTTATTAGATTGGCATGGCGTGTTTGTCTCACAAAAAACAGATGCATTAATAAAGCAGCAATTAAGCGATGTAATTACTCAGTTAGCCAACAGTAGTAAATGGCAAAGTGTTCTAGAAAAGAGACAATGGGAAAATAATTTCTTGGTAGGCCAAGCGTTTGTTGACTTCGTCAAAAAAGAGCAGCTTACCTTATCTACTAAATTTCAACAGCGGCCATCAAGTAAAAGCGCTAAATACAACTTTAATAAGCAGATTGAAAGTTTATTAAATAAGCCCTACCGCTGGGCTATCTATATTGCACTTGTGTGTTTTTTATTATTAATTACGCTTTTTATTTTTAAACGGCAAAGCATTAGTAGAGAGGTAAGGCTACAAAATAATTTAAAGCGAGTAGAGTTAGAAAATCAACATAATAAGGATAAACTAGCAGAAAAAATAAACGGTATCTCGCAACATATTGAACAAGAGTTTATCAAGTGGCAGTTAACCGCGACAGAAAAAGAGATTGCTTTAATGTTACTCAAAGGGCTTACTTTTAAAGATATTGCTAAAGCACGCTGCAAAAGTGAACGTACAGTGAGACAACAAGCAGGTGCTATTTATGCTAAGTCATCCTTGGCCAATCGTAGTGACTTAGCGGCTTACTTTCTAGAAGACTTTATGGCTCCTTAAACAGAGAATACATAGCCTTGCCTACCATTAAAAACTAAGCTCGTTGTTTTATAACGCCTTTCTTTTTTGTAGATGTTTTATCACAGTAGAGAGTATCGATAATGAAATGATTACCAAAAAAGTCAAGGTTATAGGTCGAGTGAAAAAAACACTGAAATCTCCAGCAGAAATTGACATTGAGCGGCGAAACTCTTGTTCAATTAATGGCCCTAAAACAACACCCAGTAATACCGGGGCGATAGGAAAATTAAAGCGTCTCAAGGTAAATGCCAATAACCCTAAAATAAAAATAATAATGGTATCACTGATACTTCCTTTTAAGCTGTAGGCACCTAAAATTGAAAAAACAATTACAGATGAATACAATAATCCTGACGGTACTTTGAGTAATTTAGACCACAAACCGACCAAAGGAACATTAATAACAACCAATAAAATATTAGCAATATATAAGCTGGCGATTAAGCCCCAAACTAGATCACCACTATTTTGAAAGAGTAAAGGTCCAGGCTGTAAACCATACATTTGAAAGGCAACTAACATCACCGCTGTAGTGGCTGAGCCAGGAATACCTAATGCTAATAATGGCACCATGCTCCCCCCTGCAGCAGCATTGTTTGAAGCCTCTGGTGCTGCTACACCTTCAACAGCACCATGACCAAATTTTTCTGGCTGCTTAGAGAGCTTCTTTTCAATACCATAAGCCATAAATGCAGCAATTGTGCCTCCTGAGCCTGGTAATATTCCAGCAAAAAAGCCAATAATTGTACCTCGAAACCATGCAAATGCTGATCGTACCCATTCAGCTGAACTCATACCTAACTTACTTTGTGTGGTATCAAACTGACTATTATCTTTATTCTCTTGACCAGACAATACCCAGAGGCTTTCACCAACAGCAAATAAACCGATACCAGCTAAAACAATATTAATACCACTATATAGTTCTGGCAAGCCAAAGGTTAATCGCGCTGTACCCGTCTGCATGTCTATGCCAATCATAGCAATAGTGATACCCAAAAAGGTCGAAAATAATGACTTGGTTAAGGAAGAGCCACCGATAGTGGCAACTAAAACAAGGGCAAGTAACATTAATGAGAAATATTCTGGCGGGCCAAAAAACAATGACAATTCAACTAAAGCGGGTGCTATTAACATTAACATTAAAGTGGCGAAGGTGCCCCCAATAAACGAACCAATGATCGCAGTAAGTAATGCTGTGCCTGCTCGCCCCTTTTTGGCAAGCGGATGACCGTCAAAAGTAGTAACCACCGATGAAGAGCAACCTGGAGTATTAACTAAAATAGCGGTCATAGCGCCCCCGTACATAGCGCCATAATAAATACCACCAAACATAATGAAGGCTGAGATAGGCTCCATGCCAAAAGTAATAGGTAATAACAATGAAATAGCGACCGCAGGCCCTAAGCCTGGTAAAACGCCCACAGCAGTGCCAAGTAACACACCAAGCATACCGTACATTAAATTTTCAGGGGTACCTGCAATGCCAAAACCATTGGCAATATTGGCAAAAATATCAGTAAATGAGTCCATAATAAAAGCCTTGGTTAAGGAACGATAACGTTCAAAAAATGTTCAAAAATCAGGGTAATTAAAGCGGTCAATATAACGCCAACAATAATGTCGCGTTTAATCGATTTTGAACCAAGAATTTTTGAGGTGATAGGAATAAAAATTGGGGTAACATAAATAAAACCTAAGTATGCTAAGCCAAGCAAATACAATGCAATGGTTATACTGGCCAGATAGAATTTATGTAAATTAGTTGTTGATGCGTTTTCATTACTTATTCGAGGTGCTGATTGACGATTTTTGATAAGCCTAATCAATAAAAATAGGCTGCAAATAAGTAAACCCCCTCCTGCAATTGAGGGAAAAAAGAAAGGACCAATATAAGCGTATCCCTCTCCTCCTGAGCCGAGTCCACCAAGCGCTATAATATGTTGAGTCTGTTTACTATCATCAAGAATGAACTGGGTAAATTCATCACCGGTTAAAAAGCTGTCTTGCCAGTTATTCCGTTTAACTATGTTTTGCCATGTCGAAGAGTTTCTGGCTTTAGTGATTAAATCAATAAGGTATTTTCTTTGCTCTTCGCTAATATTGGGAGCAGCAACAATCGCCCGCCAATTTTGAAAAACCAGATCAATGCCAAGTTCAGTAAAGGTAGCTATATCAGAATGAACAACCCTATCAGCCGAAGATATTCCTAATAAACGTACGCGTTTAGCATCAACAACACCACCCCATTCAGAGTAGCCTGAAATGCCTGCACTAACCTGTCCTCCCATCAAAGCCGCGGTTGCTTCACCACCACCTGTGAAAGCAACATAATTAATGTCTTGTGGGTTAATGTCTAATTTATTCGCTAATAAATTAATAAATAAATGGTCGGCACCACCTGCAGAGCCACCTCCCCAGATCATTTGTTTAGGATCAGCTTTAAATGCTTGTATTAGCTCTTCTAAGGTTTGATAAGGAGAATCGTAAGGTACACCTATGGCCTGAAATTCACCTGTTAATCTGGCAATAGGAGTAGTAGATTGCAAGCTAAATTCACTATTATGCATAATAGTGGCTCCTGTCATACCAAAGCCTGTGACCATCAATTTATACGGGTTAGCGTTGAAAGTAGAAACCAGCTCTGCCAGCGCAATAATACCACCAGCACCGCCTTTATTAATGACTTCTATCGACACGGGAGAGTACTTTTCTTGGATTATCGCTCTTTGTAAAAAACGACCAAGCTGATCCCAGCCCCCGCCAGGGTTTGAGGGAACGGTTATTACTAAAGGATATTCAGGTTGCCATATATCCATCGTTTGTGTTGTTGAATCGGCATGACATATCATGGGTAATAAAACTGCCCAGCTTAGCAGTATCTTTAAAAGACTCTTTAAAAAACTCTTTTTGATTATTTGAATGCTCAAAACGTCACCTATTTTGTGTTATAAGTCGTATACATTTATTGGCTTTGTAGTGTTGTTCCAACGAGAGTTTTTTAGGCTTTATCGTTCTGTTTTTGCAACGACATCATCTTAAATCAACCCTTTATATACCATAAACTAATGAATGCTTTTAAAGTATTTTACACATTATAAAGTAGGTGTTTTTTAGTCAATTTACATCAGGCAAGAGACTTGTTTTAGGCTAAAAAAGAAATTTATTGGATATAGTCAAATGACTTATATAGCCTTTTACTGTGTGTAACTATTTGTAATTTATTGTATAAATATATTTGCGTCTTTTGACGGATAGTGAAATCCATGAATTTGTTTATGGTTTAGTCAATGGTATTAAATATTAATATCAGACGACAAGAGAGATAGACGAACTAATAACATTACAACGCAACCAATAATAAAAAACACCGTTTCTGGAGTAAAATATTATGTCAAACAGTAAGCAACAAATCGTTAAAAGAGTATTTAAAAAAACCGCTATCGCAATGACATGTGCAAGTGCAAGTATCACTTCATTGGCTATAGCAGCTGAAGTACAAACTAAAACACAAACTGATGGTCCAAGTGTTGAAAGAATACTGATTACTGGCTCTAATATCAGACGAAATCGTGATATCGAAACCCCCTCTCCAATTGAAACTGTTGATATGGAAGACATAGAATCAGCAGGTATCGGTCAAATGCAAGACCTAATAAAAATGGTTCCTTCTATGGCTGGTGCTGACTTAGCTGGTAGCCGTGAGGCACAAGGGACATCTCAGTTTAGTTTACGGGGTTTAGGGGTTGCAGGCACATTAACCTTAATTAATGGACGCCGAGCAGGGCTTTCACCTATTTCAACATCGCAAGGTTTCTTTTTTACTGATATTAACCAGTATCCAACCAATATGATTGAAAGTGTTGAAGTGCTCAAAGATGGAGCGTCAGCTACTTATGGTTCAGATGCTGTTGGTGGTGTGGTTAATATAATCACGCGTAAAAATTTTGAAGGGTTAGAGATTGGTGGTGAATACCGCGATAATGAGGTCAACCCTGCGCAAAGTTTAAATGCCGCTATGGGTCATAAGTTTGATAAAGGCCATTTCTCAATGTTTGTTAACTATTACGCTCAAGACGGTGGTGCGCGTGGTGAGTATGACTGGTTAGTTAAACGTTCTAAAGGTGATTCTTTTAATTCATCTGAGAACCAGTATGACTCTTCGACAGGTGCAGGTAGATATTCTTTAGCAACACAAAACCCAGATGATCCGACAAGCTATTTACGGTCATCTAGTGAAGTTGCTGACCCATATTGTCAACAGGCAAGTCCTATTTCAGGTATAACACAAACCTTTGTTGATGGTAATAACTGTCGTTACATTTTCTTAAATCAACGTGCGTTAATAGGTGAAGAAAATCGTTTGCAAGCATTTGCTCAGTTTGATTTCCAAATATCAGATGAGACAACTTTTTTTGCTGAAATGAGTTATTCAAGCAATGAAGTAAATGACATTATCGGTGGTGCGCCATTAGATATTCGCACTGATGACGGTGGCTTTTATGTACCAAGCGATCATCCGTTTAACTATTTCGTTGATGATGGTGTTAACGATGGCAATAATGGCATTGTCTGGGATGAATCAGCTGTTGCGGCAGATCCTTCATCAGCCGTTGATGTTATTTTCAGAGGTCGACCACTTACTAACTTTGATGGTGATTTGGGTGAAAAAATCGAAAAGAATTTTGAAAATAATCGCATTATGCTGGGCTTCGATACCCTGCTAAATGACAATTGGAGCTTATATGGCTCATACATGTATGCTCATTCACTAATGACGGATGTATTACCACGTAATTACAATGGCCTTAGGTTTAGAGAGGCCATTGGTAGTGGTCGTTGGAATCCATTTCAAATAGGTCAGGTAGATCCTAACGCAGTTTCTGTAAAAGACGGCGTGACAACGGCTGGTAATACAATATTTGGTCCATATACCGAAACAGATCTTGGTCAATTTGCTAGTTATCGTACTTTTGTTCGTGAAACCGAACAACAAGCGGCTGAATTAACATTAAGTGGTATGTTGTTTGAACTTAATGGTTTAGAAGTTGTAGGTGCATTTGGTATACAATATCGTTCTATGGAATATAGCGAAATTGCTGATAGTGCGCAGGTATTCCAACAAGGTGGTTATGAAGACTATGTTTTCTCAATTAATGGTGCCAAACAAGATACCTATGCGGTTTATGGTGAAATTATTGTGCCAGTTACAGAAGACTTAGAAATTCAAGCGGCTCTACGTTACGAAGATTATGGTGATGGTGAAGGCGGTGATACAACTGATCCTAAAATAGGGGTTCGCTGGCAAGCTACTGATTTAGTGCAATTGCGTGGCTCTTATGGCACTTCATTTCAAGCGCCATCAGTTAGAAACATTGCTGGTGCGGGCGGTGGCGGTTCACTAGCTGACCCTATTACCTCAGCGGTTTATGAAGCAGGCCCTGGATCTTCATGTGATCCATCGGTTAATGATACCTTTAATATTACCACAACAACCTTAGGTGGAAACTTAAAACCGCAAACAGCAACTAACTTTAACCTAGGTATTGTGTTAACTGATGATGAAGCCTTTACTGTTTCTGCGGATTACTGGAACTATGATTACGAAGACTTAATCGGTCCAGGCCAATCAGCAGCATCAATTCTAGCTGATGAATGTAGTGACGGCTCTTATACATCAGATGATCGCGTAACTCGTGATGCAACGGGTCAAGCTATCTCTATTGTGAATAACTTTACCAATCTTGGTGGTGTGACTGCTGATGGTCTTGATTTAACGGCTAACTATGATTTTGATCAAGTATTTGGTGGTGAGTTAGTATTAAATACTAGTATTACCTTTATCAATACTTATGAAGTTGATAGTGGTGATGGTAGCCCTAAATTTGATGGTGCTAATAATCGTAATTCATCATTTGGTCAATTAGGCTCAGTTCCTGATACTCGTGTGAATTTAGGTTTTGATTGGCACAATGAACAGCACAGCTTTAGCTTTTACGTTCGTCATATAGGCGGTTATGATGATCGCACACCAAACAATGATTATGATTCTATTGACTCTTTTACTGTTTTCGATACTCAATATTCATTTGATACTAGTGGTTTGATTGGTGAAGGAACAACAAACCTTTCTATCGGGGTAAATAACCTTACCGATGAAGAGCCACCAGCGATAGACCGTAACAGTGCTAACGGCCGTAGGGCATTTGATAGTTTAGTACATGATCCAAGAGGCAGAACTATATACGCAAGATTTAAGCATAGCTTTTAGTTAGTTATTAACTGCGAAATGTACATGCAGTTGATCCATTTTTCAAATTAGCCTGTTGCATTTATTGTCTTAGACCAGCAAAACTCTTCCATGTTGAGTTGAATGTGTTATCAATATTAAGGTTTGTTTGGCTCAATAAGTCAGCAGTTAATGATGGTAAAGGCAAGGTCTTTGTGACAGAATTCATTCGATGTCTCTTGTGTTTTTTACGTTGTCTAGGCAACAAGTATTTCACCACAATGAGACATAAACCTATTTTAAATCATTAGGTTATTTGTGTTTTTCTGCTTGGTTTGAATCCCGAAAATTGAGTTATAATAGCGCCACTGACTAAATAGTGACATTTATGAGTAATACTTCAACAATAAAACAAGCTGCTGAGGTATTCACCCAAGGTGGTATTATTGCTTATCCAACCGAGGCCGTTTTTGGCCTTGGCTGTGATCCTGATAATGACGAAGCCGTGAAAAATCTGCTGTTATTGAAGCAGCGTAGTGTAGATAAAGGTTTAATTTTACTTGCGGCTAATTACTCTCAATTATTGCCCTATCTTGATGATGCTGCAATAAGTCAAGATAAACGTTTTAGCGTATTGTCACGTTGGCCAGGTGCTATTACGCAAGTGTTACCTGCCAATAGTAATATTTCACCATTACTTTGCGGTGCTTTTGATTCTATTGCCGTACGTATAACTAATCACCCTGATGTAGTTGCATTATGTAAACAAACTAATAAGCCCATTGTGTCAACTAGCGCTAATTTAGCTGGTCAAACACCCGCAACTACTTGGCAGCAAATTGAACAAAAATTGAGTGATAATGTTGATTTTATCATTAAGTCTAAAACCTTAGGCTTTTTAAAACCAACAAGTATTATTAATGGTTTGACAGGTGAGACCATCCGTAAATAAAGACTATTCACAAATGCCTCTGGTGTGATAAATGTCAATAAAAACATATTTGGATGCAGGCTTTAACGATTTTAGATAACTCATTTGGCTTTGCTGCGCAAATAGGTGCAGATTGTTATTTAGGTGATCAGTTAGTGTCTCGGCTTGTTATATTAACTTGTTAAACGGTAAAGTCTGAAATCAATCAATTAAAAAGCAGTAAAATGCTGGTCTAATACAATAAATGCAAAAGGGTTACTGTTTTTTATGTTATTGAAATAATAATTCAGTTAGGCTGTAGTTAAATTTTCATTTCAAAGTACTCTAATGGACAAATATTGCGTTTTTGGTAACCCTATTAAACAATCACGTTCACCTTTTATTCACCAATCATTTGCAAAAACCACCAAGCAGATACTGAGTTATCAAATCCAGTTTGCTGAGCTTGATGATTTTACCAATGCGGTTGCTGAGTTTATTGCTCGGGGGGGTAAGGGCGCTAATGTTACCGCACCATTTAAACAGCAAGCATTGGAAATGTCAGATGAATTATCTGATCGTGCTCGCTTAGCGAGAGCAGTAAATACTTTAAGTTTTAAGAATAATAAAATTTACGGTGATAACACTGATGGAGAAGGGTTAGTCCAAGATTTATTGCGTAATACAGTGCAATTAGAAAACAGCAACATTCTATTACTTGGGGCTGGTGGCGCAGCAAAAGGGGTGGTTTTACCCTTACTTGCCCAAAACCCTGAAAGTATCACCATAGCAAATAGAACAGTGAGTAAAGCTGAAATGCTTATTCAACAATTCAATGATAAAAAATTAAAAGCTTGTGGTTTTGAACAAACAGAAAACCGGATGTTTGATGTTATTATTAATGCCACATCAGCGAGTTTATCGGGTAAGCTACCAGTAATATCGGCATTAACTATAAATAATTCAACTGTTTGTTATGATATGGTCTATGGTAAAGCACTAACGCCTTTTTTGAGCTGGGCAAGTGAGCAAGGAGCTAATAAAGTTATAGATGGACTAGGTATGTTAGTCGGACAAGCAGCGATAAGTTTTGAAATTTGGCGTGGAGTAAAACCAGCTGTCGAACCAGTACTGCATGAATTAAGAATGTTGTTGGATGCGGAGAAAGCATGAATCAAACGCTTTTGTTTAATGATGATCTCATCTTTGATAAACAGCAAGATGCATGGCGATTTACTGCGTTATTTTCAGGGCAACTCATTACTATTTACTTCCATTCCATGCAATTAAAGCGACTAGGTAAAGTAGACAGTTGTACTAAGTTTGATTTAGAAGAAATTGTCGAACTCTGGCTTGAAAAAAATGAGCCAGAGAATGATATTATTCATATTAATATGCGTTAAGTAAATTATTAAAGGAGGCTGTAAAAATAACGAGGCTTTTATATTTCATTTAGATAGTCGTTTTTCAGTTCTACATAGTTAACTGCCGACTGTTTAAGAAAAGCAGCTTCGCTTTCTTTTAATGGTCGTATTTGTTTTACAGGGTTGCCAACATACAAGTAACCACTTGTTAGTGTTTTGTTTGGTGGCACTAAAGCTCCAGCACCAATGAAAACATCACTTTCAATTATAGCCCCATCCATAATAATAGCACCCATACCAACAAGAATACGATCACCCAGTGTACAACCATGCAACATACATTTATGACCAACGGTTACATCCTCCCCAATAATTAAGGGGTTGCCATTCGGATTATGCTCACTTTTTCGGGTTACATGAAGGATAGTTCCATCTTGAATATTAGTCCGAGCACCAATGCTAATTGTATTTACATCACCACGAGCAGCAACCAAAGGCCAGATGCTAACATCATCAGCTAATGATATATCACCAACAATAATGGCTGATTTATCGATATAATTTTTAGCGCCTAAAACAGGAAGAACTCCTTGATAGGAGCGTAAATTATTAGTTAATTTATTGTTAGTCATTGAGTTACCCATTGAATGTAAGCTTTTATGCTAGTAAAAATAGCATAAAATAACGAATGAGCAGTAACATAATATGAATTGTGTAAAATTAAAACACGATCTATTGGGTTTATAATATTTACAAAGATAGTTAACATTTAAGCAAAGTGATGCTTTTAACACCAACAAAGTCAAATCGTGTATGAATATCAAGCATAAAAAAAAGAAAATGAAGTTTTTATGAAACTTTTATGAAATAAGGGTTGACCTTAAGTAAAAAATGTCTAAAATGCGCAACCAGTTCCAAGGGGCTAAGCCAAAAAGCTTAATCAACTGGATGTTTTGATAAGTTATCCCAAACCTTTTAAGGTAAATGAGCTAACTTAACCTTTACTTTTAGGTTGAACTTTTAGGCTAAACTCTTAGGTTAAGTAGAGTTGTTTGAAAGTTTAAAAGAACTTAAAAAAAGAGTCAGTTTTTTGTAAAATAAATGTTGACATCAAAACTTGGACGCGTACAATGCGCATCCTGCTTCGGGCAAACGGCAACGTTAAGCACAAACCTCGAAGCGCAAGGCGAGTAACGAATGCGATTACTGCCTGCTCTTTAGAATGTATTTAGAGTGCTCTTTAACAATTAGTTATCATGCAATTTGTGTGGATACTCACCTTAATTTGTTTTTACCTTGCTCTTCACTTTTAGTAGTGGAAGCATAAAAAAACGCTTAATGATGATGTTCACATAAATATTTATATAAATACTTATATTTACTTATATGTAATGGGTTATTTAGTTTTCACCTTTTAGTAGGCGAAAAACAAATAACACGACAGAATTCATTGAGCAGTAAGCTCATCCTACAGGGTGGCTTACACAAACGATTTTTAATTGAAGAGTTTGATCATGGCTCAGATTGAACGCTGGCGGCAGGCTTAACACATGCAAGTCGAGCGGTAACATTTCAAAGCTTGCTTTGAAGATGACGAGCGGCGGACGGGTGAGTAATGCTTGGGAATATGCCTTATGGTGGGGGACAACAGTTGGAAACGACTGCTAATACCGCATAATGTGCTTTTTGTAGTGAAAAGTACCAAAGGGGGGGCTTCACTTTTCGAAGTGGATCTCTCGCCATTTGATTAGCCCAAGTGAGATTAGCTAGTTGGTAAGGTAAAGGCTTACCAAGGCGACGATCTCTAGCTGGTTTGAGAGGATGATCAGCCACACTGGGACTGAGACACGGCCCAGACTCCTACGGGAGGCAGCAGTGGGGAATATTGCACAATGGGCGCAAGCCTGATGCAGCCATGCCGCGTGTGTGAAGAAGGCCTTCGGGTTGTAAAGCACTTTCAGTTGTGAGGAAAGGGGATAGTTTAATAGGCTATCACTGTGACGTTAACAACAGAAGAAGCACCGGCTAACTTCGTGCCAGCAGCCGCGGTAATACGAGGGGTGCAAGCGTTAATCGGAATTACTGGGCGTAAAGCGTTCGTAGGCGGTTTGTTAAGCAAGATGTGAAAGCCCAGGGCTCAACCTTGGAACGGCATTTTGAACTGGCAAACTAGAGTACTGTAGAGGGTGGTGGAATTTCCAGTGTAGCGGTGAAATGCGTAGAGATTGGAAGGAACATCAGTGGCGAAGGCGGCCACCTGGACAGATACTGACGCTGAGGAACGAAAGCGTGGGGAGCGAACAGGATTAGATACCCTGGTAGTCCACGCTGTAAACGATGTCAACTAGCCGTTTGTGTCCTTGAGACGTGAGTGGCGCAGCTAACGCACTAAGTTGACCGCCTGGGGAGTACGGCCGCAAGGTTAAAACTCAAATGAATTGACGGGGGCCCGCACAAGCGGTGGAGCATGTGGTTTAATTCGATGCAACGCGAAGAACCTTACCATCCCTTGACATCCAGAGAAGCGACTAGAGATAGACGTGTGCCTTCGGGCACTCTGTGACAGGTGCTGCATGGCTGTCGTCAGCTCGTGTTGTGAAATGTTGGGTTAAGTCCCGCAACGAGCGCAACCCCTATCCTTATTTGCCAGCGCGTTATGGCGGGAACTCTAAGGAGACTGCCGGTGATAAACCGGAGGAAGGTGGGGACGACGTCAAGTCATCATGGCCCTTACGGGATGGGCTACACACGTGCTACAATGGCAAGTACAGAGGGCAGCAATACCGCGAGGTGGAGCGAATCCCAGAAAGCTTGTCGTAGTCCGGATCGGAGTCTGCAACTCGACTCCGTGAAGTCGGAATCGCTAGTAATCGTAGATCAGAATGCTACGGTGAATACGTTCCCGGGCCTTGTACACACCGCCCGTCACACCATGGGAGTGGGATGCAAAAGAAGTGGCTAGTTTAACCTTCGGGAGGACGGTCACCACTTTGTGTTTCATGACTGGGGTGAAGTCGTAACAAGGTAACCCTAGGGGAACCTGGGGTTGGATCACCTCCTTATCTTGATGTAAAAACAATTAATGGAAACTTCGGTTTCATGAGTATTCACACAAATTGTATGATAATGAAATGAAGAAGGAAGCCAGTTGGCTTACTGATGAAATAGATCTGTAGCTCAGCTGGTTAGAGCGCACCCTTTCCTGAGAAAAGCAGGGTGAGGTCGGTGTCGATGTTCGAAACTAATTCGTATTAAAATAGGTCTGTAGCTCAGCTGGTTAGAGCGCACCCTTTCCTGAGAAAAGCAGGGTGAGGTCAGTGTCGATGTTCGAAACTAATTCGTATTAAAATAGGTCTGTAGCTCAGCTGGTTAGAGCGCACCCTTTCCTGAGAAAAGCAGGGTGAGGTCAGTGTCGATGTTCGAAACTAATTCGTATTAAAATAGGTCTGTAGCTCAGCTGGTTAGAGCGCACCCTTTCCTGAGAAAAGCAGGGTGAGGTCGGTGTCGATGTTCGAAACTAATTCGTATTAAAATAGGTCTGTAGCTCAGCTGGTTAGAGCGCACCCCTGATAAGGGTGAGGTCGGCAGTTCAAGTCTGCCCAGACCTACCATTTACCTTCTTCAACTAAAGATAGAGACCAAAGGTAATGCATCGTGTCGATGAGACATTACACTGGATATAGAACATGATCAAGACATTACACGTAATGCATCGTGTCGATGAGACATTACCTTTGGTTTTTTAAACCACGATTTAAGCGAATGAGACTTAAATTGACGTTCTTTAACAATCTGGAAAGCTGATATAAATATCGGTATTTATGTCGTAACAAATGGTGTCGCGCCAAATGTTACCTAGAATGTAAATACCAACAAAAGCGATATGCACTCTCCCAAGGGTGTATATCAACATTCAATTATGTTCTACTCGAACATAATTGTCTTATCAAGTAACTCATCCTATTTCTTCGGAAATAGTGAGTACGTGAACATGTCAGACTTTACAATGAGTTCAGAGCAGTATCTGAATATTCCAAGGTTATTTTTCTATTTTTCTTACAAAAAACGATGAAAATACTTGGGGTTGTATGGTTAAGTGATTAAGCGTATGTGGTGGATGCCTTGGCAGTTAGAGGCGATGAAGGACGTGTTAATCTGCGAAAAGCAAAGGTAAGGTGATAAAAACCGTTATAGCCTTTGATGTCCGAATGGGGAAACCCACCCAGTATAAGCTGGGTATCCTAAGGTGAATACATAGCCTTAGGAGGCGAACCGGGAGAACTGAAACATCTAAGTACCCCGAGGAAAAGAAATCAACCGAGATTTCCTTAGTAGCGGCGAGCGAACGGGAAGCAGCCCTTAAGCTGAGAGGACGTTAGTGGAATGTTCTGGAAAGGACAACGATACCGGGTGATAGTCCCGTACATTAAAACAACCTGTCAGTGAAATCGAGTAGGACGGAGCACGTGAAACTTTGTCTGAACATGGGGGGACCATCCTCCAAGGCTAAATACTCCTAACTGACCGATAGTGAACCAGTACCGTGAGGGAAAGGCGAAAAGAACCCCTGTGAGGGGAGTGAAATAGAACCTGAAACCGCATACGTACAAGCAGTGGGAGCTCGGCTTAGCCGAGTGACTGCGTACCTTTTGTATAATGGGTCAGCGACTTATATTCTGTAGCAAGGTTAACCGAGTAGGGGAGCCGTAGCGAAAGCGAGTGTTAACTGCGCGTTAAGTTGCAGGGTATAGACCCGAAACCCGGCGATCTACCCATGGGCAGATTGAAGGTTGAGTAACATCAACTGGAGGATCGAACACACGTATGTTGAAAAATGCGGTGATGACTTGTGGGTCGGAGTGAAAGGCTAATCAAGCCGGGAGATAGCTGGTTCTCCCCGAAATCTATTTAGGTAGAGCCTCGGACGAACACCATTGGGGGTAGAGCACTGTTAAGGCTAGGGGGTCATCCCGACTTACCAACCCTTTGCAAACTCCGAATACCAATGAGTGCTATCCGGGAGACACACAGTGGGTGCTAACGTCCATTGTGAAGAGGGAAACAACCCAGACCGCCAGCTAAGGTCCCCAAGTACTAGTTAAGTGGGAAACGATGTGGAAAGGCATAGACAGCTAGGAGGTTGGCTTAGAAGCAGCCATCCTTTAAAGAAAGCGTAATAGCTCACTAGTCGAGTCGGTCTGCGCGGAAGATGTAACGGGGCTAAACTAGTCACCGAAGCTGCGGATTCATAATTTATTATGAGTGGTAGGGGAGCGTTCTGTAAGCCGTTGAAGGTGGATTGAGAAGTCTGCTGGAGGTATCAGAAGTGCGAATGCTGACATGAGTAACGATAAGGGGAGTGAAAAACTCCCCCGCCGAAAGACCAAGGTTTCCTGTCCCATGTTAATCAGGGCAGGGTAAGTCGGCCCCTAAGGCGAGGCGGAAACGCGTAGTCGATGGGAAACAGATTAATATTTCTGTACTTTTATTTATTGCGAAGGAGGGACGAAGTAGGCTAGGTGAGCACGGCGTTGGTAGTCCGTGTGAAAGAAAGTAGGCAGGTGACTTAGGTAAATCCGGGTTGCTGTTAATGCCAAGATTCGAGACGAGACTCTACGGAGTTGAAGTCATTGATGCCATGCTTCCAGGAAAAGCTTCTAAGCGTCAGATAAATAGAAACCGTACCCCAAACCGACACAGGTGGTTAGGTAGAGAATACTAAGGCGCTTGAGAGAACTCGGGTGAAGGAACTAGGCAAAATAGTACCGTAACTTCGGGAGAAGGTACGCTGCATATGGGTGAGGGAACATGCTTCCTAAGCTTAGCGCAGTCGAAGTAACCAGGTGGCTGGAACTGTTTATTAAAAACACAGCACTGTGCAAAATCGAAAGATGACGTATACGGTGTGACGCCTGCCCGGTGCCGGAAGGTTAATTGATTCGGTTAGTCCTCGGACGAAGCTGATGATCGAAGCCCCGGTAAACGGCGGCCGTAACTATAACGGTCCTAAGGTAGCGAAATTCCTTGTCGGGTAAGTTCCGACCTGCACGAATGGCGTAATCATGGCCACACTGTCTCCACCCGAGACTCAGTGAAATTGAATTTGCGGTTAAGATGCCGTATACCCGCGGCTAGACGGAAAGACCCCGTGAACCTTTACTATAGCTTGACAGTGAACATTGCTCCTACATGTGTAGGATAGGTGGGAGACTTTGAAACCGCGTCGCTAGAGGCGGTGGAGTCAACCTTGAAATACCACCCTTGTAGGCGTGATGTTCTAACCTAGGGCCCTTATCGGGCTTGGGGACACTGTCTGGTGGGTAGTTTGACTGGGGCGGTCTCCTCCCAAAGAGTAACGGAGGAGCACGAAGGTTGGCTAAGTATGGTCGGACATCATACGGTTAGTGCAATGGCATAAGCCAGCTTAACTGCGAGACAGACACGTCGAGCAGGTACGAAAGTAGGTCATAGTGATCCGGTGGCTCTGTATGGAAGGGCCATCGCTCAACGGATAAAAGGTACTCCGGGGATAACAGGCTGATACCGCCCAAGAGTTCATATCGACGGCGGTGTTTGGCACCTCGATGTCGGCTCATCACATCCTGGGGCTGAAGTCGGTCCCAAGGGTATGGCTGTTCGCCATTTAAAGTGGTACGCGAGCTGGGTTTAGAACGTCGTGAGACAGTTCGGTCCCTATCTGCCGTGGGCGTTTGAGAATTGAAGAGGGCTGCTCCTAGTACGAGAGGACCGGAGTGGACGAACCACTGGTGTTCGGGTTGTCATGCCAATGGCATTGCCCGGTAGCTACGTTCGGAACTGATAACCGCTGAAAGCATCTAAGCGGGAAGCAGGCTTTAAGATGAGTTCTCACTGGCGCATTAAGCGCCCTAAAGGGTCGTTGGAGACTACAACGTTGATAGGTCAGGTGTGTAAGGGTTGTGAGGCCTTGAGCTAACTGATACTAATTGCCCGTGAGGCTTAACCATACAACACCCAAGTAGTTTTGCGCTACGAAGTGATAGTATGAAGACTGACAAAGAAAAATCACGTACTTAGGTATTACTTGAACTAAAAACGATATTTATTGCTCTTGAGCAAAGCTTTCTAAGATTGTCCCCTTTTTGTTTAGCGACAATAGCGCTGTGGCCCCACCTGATCCCTTTCCGAACTCAGCAGTGAAACGCAGTTGCGCCGATGGTAGTGTGGGAGTTCCCATGTGAGAGTAGGACATTGCTAAACTCCCATTAAGAAAAACCCGATTCGCAAGAGTCGGGTTTTTTGCTTTTTGTGATTTAAAACATGCTTGTTATTGAACAAAGGGAGCAATTAAGCTCTATTAAGCAAAATAAAACTTGGTTACAATGACAGCCATAATAAATACACTTAACTGAATGGATTTTCTATGTCGCTTTCTGTTGTCATTCTTGCTGCGGGTAAAGGTACTCGTATGCGCTCTTCTTTACCTAAAGTACTGCATGCTATTGCTGATAAGCCTATGGTTTCTCATGTTATTGATAGTGCACGTCAGTTGGGAGCCGTTAATATTTATGTCGTTTATGGCTTTGGCGGTGAAGTGCTTAAGGCGACACTTACCACCGACAATACTGGTAATGATCTAACTTTTATTGAGCAAATAGAACAACTAGGTACGGGTCATGCCGTTGACCAAGCATCGCCATTCTTAAAAAATGATGAAGATGTTTTAGTGCTTTACGGAGATGTGCCATTAACTAAAGTATCAACATTAAAAAATTTGGTACATGGCAAACCTGACAATGGCATGTCGTTATTAACTGTTTATTTGGCTAACCCTACTGGCTATGGCCGAATCGTACGTATAGATGAGCAAGTAGTCGGTATTATTGAACAAAAAGATGCTAAGCCAGAGCAGCTATTAATTAATGAAGTTAATACGGGTATTTTATACGCCAATGGGGGGGATCTAAAGCGTTGGTTAAGTGGCCTTTCTAATGATAACGCTCAGGGGGAGTACTACCTCACCGATATTATTGCTAGTGCTCATAGCGAAGGGAAAATAATCGCGACCGCTCACCCTGAAACCGAAATTGAAGTGGAAGGTGCAAATAATCGCGTACAATTAGCGGCACTTGAACGTGCTTATCAAGCACGTTTGGCCGAAGAATTAATGATAGCAGGTGCAAGTTTGCGTGATCCTGCCCGTATTGATATTCGTGGATCTCTGATTATTGGTAATGAAGTTAGTATTGATATTAATTGCATTTTTAAAGGTACAGTAACTTTAGCTAATAATGTGAAAGTTGGTGCTAATAGTATTCTTAAAAACTGCTCGATTGCAGATAATGTTGAAATAAAGCCTAATAGCATTATTGAAGATGCAGCAATTGGTGAAAACTGCTCTGTTGGCCCGTTTTCCCGTATTCGCCCTGGTAGTGTTATGGATAAAAACTCCCATGTGGGAAATTTTGTAGAAATAAAAAAAACCACCCTTGGGGAAGGCAGTAAAGCTGGGCATTTAACCTACCTTGGTGACAGCATCATAGGCAAAAATGTTAATGTTGGGGCAGGTACAATTACTTGTAATTATGATGGTGTTAATAAGTCACAAACAATTATTAATGATAATGCTTTTATTGGTTCAAATAGTTCATTAATAGCGCCTGTATCCATTGGTGATTCGGCGACTATAGCTGCTGGCTCTGTTATCGCTAAAGATGTAGAGAAAGATGATTTAGCTGTTGGGCGTGGTAAGCAACGTAATATTAAAAATTGGCAGCGACCAGTAAAAACATAAACAAAAGTGGAACCCATCAAACTTGGATAATAAAGTGTTAATAGATAAAAAGGTTATAGATTTATTGCTTTAGGTTTCGTTTTGAAACATAATGGCGACCAAAATGAAAGCTAATCGAAGATTTATCTAGAACTTATGTCAACAAGAAACACCCAACAACGCCGCCATCGCATAATTTCTGACCTTCATCTTAGTGGTGAAGTGAGCGTAGATAGTTTAGCTAAGCAATTTGATATTAGTGAAGTTTCTATTCGTAAAGATTTGGCGGCATTAGAAAATAGCGGTTTATTATTAAGACGTTATGGTGGCGCTATTGCTCTGCCAAGTGAGATAACTGAGCCTAAATCTGAAAAGCTTTCAAAACAAAAGAAAATAATAGCCAAATATGCGGCTACCTTAATTCGTGATCATAACCGAATTATTATAGATAGTGGCCAAACTACCTCTGCTTTAGTGAGCGAGTTAGAAAGTAAAAAAGGTTTGGTTGTGATGACTAACGCCTTAAGTATAGCTAATGAAATTCATGCCCTTGAACACGAACCAACGTTATTGATGACCGGAGGTACTTGGGATGCAAATTCAGAAGCTTTTCAAGGGCAAGTAGCCGAACAAGTATTACGCTCGTATGACTTTGACCAACTATTTATCGGCGCAGACGGTATTGATATTGAAAGGGGTACTACTACTTTCAATGAACTAATTGGTTTAAGTCGGGTTATGGCGGAAGTAGCACGAGAAGTTATTGTTATGGTTGAATCAGATAAAATAGCCAAAAAAATACCTAATCTAGAGCTAGCTTGGCAACAAATAGATACCCTCATCACTGATGATGATTTAGATCAATCAGTAAGAACGCAATTAATTGCTCAAGGTGTGAACTTAATATGCGCCAAAGCGATTTAAAAATAAGGAAAGACAAATGTGTGGCATAGTTGGTGCGGTAGCACAACGTGACGTAGCAGAGATCTTAGTTGAAGGACTAAGACGTTTAGAATACCGTGGTTATGACTCAGCGGGCATTGCTACTATCGATCATAAAAACCAGTTGGTTAGCACTAAACGCTTGGGTAAAATACAAGAATTAGCACAAGCCTTGCAAGAAACAGCATTAAGTGGTGGTACAGGTATTGCTCATACTCGATGGGCGACTCATGGTGCTCCAAGCGAAGAGAATGCTCACCCTCACCTTTCAAATAATACCATTGCTGTGGTTCATAATGGCATTATTGAAAACCATCAACAATTACGTCGCCAGTTACAGAGTTTAGGATATAAATTTATTTCTCAAACTGATACTGAAGTTATTGGTCATTTAGTCCATCACGAATTAAAAACTAGCGATAGTTTATTAGTCGCAGTTCAAAGAACAGTAAAGCAATTAGAAGGTGCTTATGGCACCGTGGTAATGGACAGTAACGATAAAGAGCGCATTATTGTCGCTCGCTCTGGTAGTCCATTGGTTATTGGTTATGGCTTAGGGGAAAACTTTATTGCGTCAGATATGATGGCATTATTACCCGTCACCCGTAAATTTTCTTTTTTAGAAGAAGGGGATGTTGCCGAAGTAACTCGATTTGAAGTCAATATTTTTGACGTTAATGATCAGACAGTACAACGAGAAGCAAAAGAAGCCTCTATAAGGCATGATAGCAGTGACAAAGGCGAATATCGCCACTATATGCTCAAAGAAATTTACGAA
The DNA here is from genome assembly GCA_965261045.1 of uncultured Colwellia sp. GTDB lineage: Bacteria > Pseudomonadota > Gammaproteobacteria > Enterobacterales > Alteromonadaceae > Colwellia. Next base: position 282,462 of record CBDHCJ010000002.1, on the reverse strand, counting down.
CAGCCAACCGCTATTCGCAACACTTTAGAAGGACGTCTTATTGGTGATAGCTTAGATATTAACGCTTTTGGAGTCAGTGCTGAGAATATTTTTAAAGAAATAGATCATGTACAAATAATTGCTTGTGGTACTAGTTACCATTCTGGCATGGTAGCGCGTTATTGGTTAGAAGCATTAGCAGGAGTGTCTTGCAATATTGAAATAGCCAGTGAGTTTAGATACCGAAAATCCCATGTGCCGAACAATGCTTTGTTAGTCACTATCTCTCAATCGGGCGAAACAGCAGATACTTTAGCAGCATTACGCTTAGCTAAAGAATTAGGCTACAAAGCGAGTTTAACAATTTGTAATGTTGATGGCTCGTCATTGGTACGAGAGTCAGACTTAGCTTTTATGACCAAAGCAGGCGTAGAAATTGGTGTGGCTTCAACAAAAGCCTTTACTACTCAGTTAGTTGGTTTAATGATGATGACCTTAGCATTGGGTAAATATCATGGTATGAGCGAACAAACTCAAGTTGAAATAACACAGGCTTTGATGACTTTACCTAGTAAGCTTGAAGAAGTACTAGCTTTAGCGAGTTCTATTGAAGAGCTAGCAGAAGATTTTGCCGATAAAAATCATGCCCTATTTTTAGGTAGAGGTGACCAATATCCTATCGCCATGGAAGGGGCATTAAAGCTAAAAGAAATTTCTTACATTCATGCAGAAGCTTATGCTGCTGGTGAATTGAAACATGGTCCATTAGCATTAATTGATGCTGAAATGCCTGTTATTGTCGTGGCACCAAAAAATGATTTAATCGAAAAATTAAAATCAAATGTTGAAGAAGTACGTGCGCGCGGCGGTTTGATGTATGTATTTGCTGATTCAAATGCCAACTTTTCTAGCGATGACACCATGAAAGTAATTAATGTGCCAGTATGTGACGAACTTATCGCACCAATTGTTTACACCATTCCTTTGCAATTACTTTCTTATTATGTAGCAATTATTAAAGGCACAGATGTTGACCAACCACGAAATTTAGCGAAGTCAGTAACTGTGGAATGATCTAGAGCAGAGAAACACAAATAGCTGTGGGAGAGTAATAAAGTTTTTACCCTTGAGCCTGCGCCTAAGTTCTTAATTACTCGATCACACTTAGTGTAAGCGATCAATTGAATCACTTAGAAACTTTACAGGCTAATTAGCCTTAGCCTTAGAGTTGAACTGATGATAGTTTGTGATACTATAATGATACTTTGTGTATTATAAATTGGCTTTATCATGAGAGTAGAACTAGTTACAACACTTAAACGGCATGCAACTAAAATACTAGCTGACCTTCATTTGTCAAAAGAGCCAGTATTAATTACTGAACACGGACAACCATCTGCCTATTTAGTTGATGTGGAAGATTATGAATTCATGCAACAACGAATGGAGATACTTGAAGGTGTTGCAAGAGGTGAGCAAGCAATTCAAAATGGTGATACTTTCACTAATGAAGAAGCAAAAAAGAAAATGAGTAAATGGCTAAAATAATATGGACAGCTCCTGCTCTTAGCGATTTAAACCAGATAGTAGAATATATTGCTTTAAGCAATTTACCAGCAGCCAAAAAATTAGCTCAAAAAGTGTTTGATAAAATTACAAGGCTAGAGAGCCACCCCGAATCAGGAAAAATACCGCTTGAGTTAAAAAGCTTAAATTACAAAGAAGTTAATATTAATCCATGCCGTATTTTTTATAAAATAGAAAATGATCAAGTTTATATCCTACATGTGATGCGGCAAGAGCGTGATCTGAGAAAATTTATTTGTCGGCATCAATAAGTTAACAAAGCCTTTATTGCTCAAGTTGTACGTAATTATCACCTCTGGCAAAAGCGATCAAGCGGCTAAGCTGTGTTAGGCTGTAACCAGAGTCGCTCTGTAGTTTATTCAAAAACGCCTGAATTGCGGTTAAACTTTTCTGTGGCGTTTTTTTTCATCTGGTTAAGCTTCAATGCCGCAGTGACGTAATAAAGCATCTATTTCAGGCGCTCTACCGCGAAAGTTTTTAAATAACTCGCTAGGCTCTTCGCTACCGCCTTTTTCTAAAATATTCGTTAGAAAAGACTGACCCGTAGCTTGGTTGAAAATCCCTTCTTGTTCAAATAAACCAAAGGCATCAGCTGATAGTACCTCTGCCCATTTATAACTATAATAACCTGCAGCATAACCACCACCAAAAATATGGCTAAAACCATGTTGAAAGCGATTGAATTCTGGTGCTTTTACCACAGAATACTGTGCTCTCACTTGGTTTAGTACTTGTTGAATATGATCTTCTTTTGCCTCATTGGTATAACTAGCGTGCATTGTAAAATCAAAAATACTAAATTCTAATTGACGTAACATTTGCATAGCCGATTGAAAGTTTTTTGCTGCTAGCATTTTATCTAACAGTGTTTGCGGTAAAGATTTGCCTGTTTCAAAATGATTAGATATAAAGGCCAGCGCTTCTGGTTGCCAACACCAGTTCTCTAAAAATTGACTTGGTAGTTCTACAGCATCCCATGCTACACCGTTAATTCCTGCCACCGCGCTAGCATCTACTTGCGTTAACATATGATGCAAACCATGACCAAATTCGTGAAATAATGTTACTACTTCGTCATGAGTAAATAATGCGGGGGTATCACCAACAGGGCCATTAAAGTTACACGTTAGGTAAGCAACAGGGAGTTGAATGTCATCAGTACTTAGTTTGGCTCTACCAACACAATCATCCATCCAAGCACCGCCACGTTTTTTCTCTCGGGCGTATAAATCTAAATAAAAGCTGCCACGTAATTGACCATCATTGGCAAACACATCGTAAAATTTAACGTCGTTATGCCAAACATCAACATTGTCACGACATGTAATGGTTAGTCCAAATAAGCGATTTACAACAGTAAATAAGCCCTCAACAACTTTATCTTTGGGGAAATAAGGACGTAGCTCTTCATCTGAAATGGCATATCGGCTTTGTTTAAGTTTTTCGCTGTAGTAGGCTAAATCCCACGCTTGTAAGGTTTTTTGTGAAAATTCATCATAGGCAAAGTCGGTTAACTCTTTGAAGTCTTGTTCACCCTGATGTTTAGACTTAATCGCAAGGTTTTCTAAAAACGTCATCACTTCGTTTGTTGAATTGGCCATTTTGGTTGATAAAGAATGTTCAGCGTAGTTATCAAAGTCTAATAACTTGGCTAATTCGTGACGTAGTGCTAATAGCTCATTCATAATGCCGCTATTATCAAATTTACCAGCATCTGATCCTTGATCGGAAGCGCGAGTAACAAAGGCGCGATATAGCTGCTCACGTAAGGCTTTATTGTCACAGTACATCATTACGGGTAAGTAACTAGGAATATCTAAAGTGAAAGTATAACCTTGCTGCTCTTTGCTTTTGGCTAGCGCTTGTGCTGCGGCTAATGTACTATCAGGCAAGCCGCTAAGTTCGTTTTTATCGCTAATATTAATGCTAAACGCTTGAGTTGCGTCAAGTACATTATTACTAAAGCTTGAGCTTAATTCAGATAAACGGCTAACTATTTCACCATAACGCTTTTTATTCGCATCATTTAACGTGATGCCTGATAATTTAAAATCTCGTAGCGCATTAGTAATAACTTTTTGTTGCCCAGTGGTTAATTGATTAAATTGTTCACTGTCTTTTAAGCTCTGATAAGCTTGATATAACCCTTGGTGTTGACCTACAAAAGTGCCATATTGAGATAATAATGGCAAACATGACTCATAAGCGTCTCGTAATTCATCACTACTGATCACTGAGTTCAGATGAGACACCGGAGACCATAATTTAGATAGTATGTCATCAACTTCATCAATAGGCATGACAAAATTTTGCCAAGTAAAGGTATTTTGCTCTGCCAATACTTGTTTAATAACTTTTTTACAATCAGCTATTGCTTGCTCTACAGCTGGCTTAACATGTTCTGGTTTGATTTGTGAAAAAGCGGGCAAAGGCGAGTTTAGCAATAACGGATTAGTCATAATAAGTACAAATTAAATAAATGATAGTCTAGATGTGATGACAATAAAGGAAATATTCAAGGGTAATTATTTAACTGAGATATTTTTTTACCATTTAATATTTTGCTTAATGTTAGCGCGGTTATAACTAAACAATTGGGTTTTAGCAAAATAAGTTGAACAGTACTTATTTGACCGCTAATATTGTTGAACTAAAAGTAAATGGTTAACTCTCGCTTGATTGTATAACTTTTTGTACCCACATAGTAAAAATAGAATCGTTAATTTAAAGGATCTCCCTAATGACACAACATTTTGATTATTTAGCCATTGGTGCTGGTAGCGGTGGTATTGCTTCAGCTAATAGAGCAGCAAAGCTTGGGAAAAAAGCGGCAGTAATTGAAGCCAAGCACATTGGGGGTACTTGTGTAAATGTTGGTTGTGTACCTAAAAAAGCCATGTGGTATGCCGGACAAATTAGTGATGCCTTAAAATATGCACACGACTATGGTTTTAAGTTAGGTGATTTTAAATTAGAACAACAAGGTTTCGATTGGAGCCATTTAGTTAAAAATCGTGAAGCTTATATTGAACGAATTCATGGCGCATATCAGCGAGGTTTTGATGCTAACAATGTCAACGTTATTCATGGCTTTGCTAAATTTGTAGATAAAAATACCGTTGAGGTAGACGGTACGTTATACACCGCAGATCATATTACTATTGCTACTGGTGGTCGTCCGTCTATTCCTGATATTGAAGGCGCCGAATTTGGTATGGATTCAGATGGTTTTTTTGCCTTAACTGAGCAGCCTAAATCAGTCGCTGTTATTGGCGCTGGCTATATCGCCGTAGAATTAGCGGGTGTATTTCATGCGTTAGGCACTCAAACACATTTATTGGTTAGAAATGAAAAACCACTACGTGCCTTTGATGATATGTTAAGTACAACATTAGTTGAGCAAATGGCAAAACATGGCCCAAGATTACATAACCACAGCACGCCACAGTACATTGAAAAATTAGCAGATGGTGATCTGATGATACATTTAACAAATGGTCAATCGGTAGGTCCCGTTGAAAAACTAGTGTGGGCAATAGGCAGAGAGCCAGCTACCGATAATATTAATCTAGAACTTGCAGGTGTTAAGCTAAATCCGCAAGGTTTTATTGTTACAGATAAATATCAAAACACTAATATAGAGGGTATTTATGCCGTTGGTGATAATACGGGGCGGGCGCAGTTAACACCAGTAGCCGTTGCTGCGGGTCGTCGTTTATGTGAACGTTTATTTAACAATAAGCCAGATGAGCATTTAGATTACTCAGGTATTGCTACGGTAGTTTTTAGCCATCCTGTTATTGGCACGGTAGGGTTAACCGAAAAGGAGGCTGTTGAGCAATATGGCGAAGACAATATTTGTGTCTATAACTCACAGTTTACCGCGCTTTATCAAGCCATTACTGACGATTATCGTGATCCAACACGAATGAAGTTAATTTGTGCTGGCATTGATGAAAAAGTGGTGGGTTTACATAGCATAGGTTTTGGTAGTGACGAGCTATTACAAGGTTTTGCCGTTGCGATGAAAATGGGTGCGACTAAAGCTGATTTTGATAATACTATTGCTATTCATCCAACATCAGCGGAAGAGTTTGTTACGCTTTAGATGTTGTTAAAATGCCAAGCACTCATTATCAAGAGTTTAGATTACTTAATGCTCTCGATAAGATTTATTGTATCTTGGTAGCATTCTTTGCAAAAACTAATAAAAGCGTTAAGCTGATTTCCAACGTGATATAACGGCTCTCCAGCACTAGGTGCTTTATGCTTACGCGCTGTATTTAGAAAGAATAGCTATATAATCTAGCCTACGTGTGACAGGTATAACAAGAGGGGCGAAACCCGCTCTCAGTAAAATAAGGTTAGCGATTAAACGTGCAATACGCCCATTTCCGTCCCAAAATGGGTGTATCTGACCAAAAATTAAATGCACTGTCGCATGCCTATGATTAAAACTTGACCCTGCTTAGCCGCACTATTTAGCCACCGTTGTACTGTACGATTATCAACTTGCATCAATGACTTATTTTGTCCCAATGATCAGTTGCCGATAATCTCTTGCTAATAAAATATGCCTGATGTTTATCAAAATCGACCAAGCTAATTGTCGCCTAATAATCAACAATCTAAAGATAGCGATGCTGAATTCAAGTAATATAAATAACATTGATTTTCATTTGTGATCATGCTCAAATAGCGAATTTTTTTAGGGTAAGTTGAGGGGATCGTGTTTTTTCTATTGTCACCGCTTTCTTCAACTATTTTCTTAAACCATTTTATTAACCTATAACTAACAAAATGCGGGGCATGAAATTGTTGCGTTTTGTTAAAGGAGAAAAGTTAAATGAACAAACTGTTACAGCTTGGTTTTGTACAGCGGCAAATTAGTAAGGCGGAGCAGGGCGATGCAGTAGCCCAATTCAGTCTTGGCGGGATGTATTACTATGGCGATGGTAGAGGAGTAGCCAAAGATACCCGTGAGGCGGTGCGTTGGTATCAGAAGGCGGCGGAGCAGGGACATGCATACGCCCAATTCGGTCTCGGCTTGATGTATGAAAATGGCGAAGGCATAGCCAAAGACGACCGTGAGGCGGTGTGTTGGTACCAGAAGGCAGCGGAGCAGGGGTATGCAGCAGCTCAATACAGTCTTGGCTTGATGTATGACAATGGCTATGGCGTAACCCAAGATGCCCGTGAGGCAGTGTGTTGGTATCACAAGGCAGCGGAGCAGGGCTATGCAGTAGCCCAATTCCGTCTTGGCTTGATGTATGACAATGGCGATGGCATAGCCAAAGATATCCGTGAGGCGGTGCGTTGGTATCAGAAGGCAGCGGAGCAGGGCGAAGCAAAAGCCCAATACAATCTCGGCTTTATGTATAAAAATGGCGAAGGCGTAACCCAAGATGCCCATGAGGCGGTGCGTTGTTATCGTCAGGCGGCGGAGCAGGGACATGCAGGCGCCCAATACAATCTTGGCTGGATGTATGAAAATGGCAATGGCATAGCCCAAGATACTCATGAGGCGGTGCGTTGCTATCGCCTTGCGGCGGAGCAGGGACATGAAAATGCCCAATACAATCTTGGCTTGATGTATGACAATGGCTATGGCGTAGCCCAAGATACTCATGAGGCGGTGCGTTGGTATCGCCTTGCGGCGGAGCAGGGAGATGCAAACGCCCAGTTCAATCTCGGCGTGATGTATCACAATGGTGATGGCGTAGCCCAAGATACCCGCGAGGCAGTGTGTTGGTATCACAAGGCGGCGGATCAGGGACATGCAGACGCCCAATTCAATCTTGGCTGGATGTATGAAAATGGCAATGGCATAGCCAAGGATACCCATGAGGCAGTGTGTTGGTATCAGAAGGCGGCGGCGCAGGGAAATGCAAGCGCCCAATACAGTCTTGGCGTGATGTATGAAAAAGGCGATGGCATAGCCAAGGATACTCATGAGGCAATGCGTTGGTATCACAAGGCGGCGGAGCAGGGCTATGCAGTAGCCCAGTTCAATCTCGGCGCGAGGTATAACAATGGCTGGGGCGTAACCAAAGATACCCATGAGGCAGTGCGTTGGTATCGCCTTGCGGCGGCGCGGGGACATGCAGCAGCCCAAAACAATCTTGGCGAGATGTATAAAAATGGCGAGGGTGTAACCCAAGATACCCGCGAGGCGATGCGTTGGTATCAGAAGGCGGCGGAGCAGGGAGATGCAGTAGCCCAAAACAATCTCGGCTTGATGTGTAACCGTCTTGGCTGGATGTATGAAAATGGTAAGGGCGTAACCCAAGATAACTGCGAGGCGGTGTGTTGGTATCGTCAGGCGGCAGAGCAGGGAGTTGCAAAAGCCCAATACAATCTTGGCTGGATGTATGAAAATGGTAAGGGCGTAACCCAAGATAACCGCGAGGCGGTGTGTTGGTATCGTAAGGCGGCGGAGCAGGGCGATGCGGACGCCCAATACAGTATTGGCTGGATGTATGAAAGGAGCAATGGAATAGCCAAAGATACCCGCGAGGCAGTGTGTTGGTATCGTCAGGCGGCGGAGCAGGGACATGCAGACGCCCAATTCAGTCTCGGCTTGATGTATAAAAATGGCGAAGGCGTAACCCAAGATACCCATGAGGCGTTGCGTTGGTATCATAAGGCGGCGGAGCAGGGCGAAGCAAAAGCCCAATTCAGTCTCGGCTGGATGTATGAAAAAGGAGAGGGTATAGCTCAAGATACCCATGAGGCGGTGCGTTGGTATCACAAGGCGGCGGCGCAGGGACATGCAAATGCCCAATACAATCTCGGATTGATGTATGCCAATGGCGATGGCGTAACCCAAGATGCTCGTGAGGCAGTGCGTTGGTATCACAAGGCGGCGGAGCAGGGACATGCAAACGCCCAAGGCAATCTCGGCGGGATGTATGCCAATGGCTATGGTGTAGCCCAAGATACCCATGAGGCAGTGCGTTGGTGGCATCAGGCGGCGGAGCATGGACATGCAAACGCCCAAGGCGTTCTCGGCTTGATGTATAAAAATGGCGTGGGCGTAGCCAAAGATAGCCGTGAGGCGGTGCGTTGGTGGCGTAAGGCGGCGGAGCAGGGCTATACTGACGCCCAATTCAATCTCGGTGCGATGTATTACAATGGCGAGGGCGTTATTGAAAATGAATACGAAGCGTATATTTGGTATTCCATTGCCAAAGCCAATGGTGATGAAAATGCGGCTAATGATTTGCGTGTAATCAACTGGCACAATTATTTATCGCCAGCGGAGATTAAAGCCGCCAAGCGCGAGGCTGCCAAACGGCTGGCGGCGATTGAGCAACGGCAGTGATAGCAAAGTCCGGCATCGGCGGTGGTATCGCCATTGCCCAGCCGCCGCAACTAGGCTAAATCATGCGATGGTTTTTCTAGTCGAATATTATCAAAAATGTCTGTATTAACACTCATTTTATGGTTTAATAAACAAAATGGAAATAATGTCAACAACCTAAAGATAGTGGTGCTGGGTTCAAGTAATAAATGCACCACAGGCTCAATAATAAAGGTATAGCTATGAAACTTGTAATAAGCGCGAAAACGGAGTCAAATAAAAAAGTATTCCCTTCAATTATTGGATGGGGAACATCAATCAGACGCCCTGAAAGGGCTAAATTAGCCACTTTTCGCGTTTTCGGGGGGGGGGGGGGGTGCGCTAGCGCCTTTATTGCTTCTAGCCCTCACTGGTTGCGCAGGTGTTGCTGATTTAAAGAAGGTTGATACCTTTTCTCAATCATATGGTGCTGGGGATTATGCTGCTGCGGTTACCTCTGTCGGTGGTGAAACTGGGTTGGATTATAAGGAAGATAATCTGCTTTTAGCCTTAAATGTGGGATCGGCACAGTTTGCTGACGGTCAATTTGAACAGAGCACGGAGTCTTTTGACCGGGCCGAGAGCCAGCTGCATTGGACATCGGATAAAGTGGATTCGGTTGAAGAAGTTGGGCGTGCCATAGGAACTTTTCTAACCAGTGATTTGGCAGCTAAATATACTGGCAATATCTACGAAGGGACTCTAATCAATACCTACAAAGCCTTAAATGCAATCCATCGTGGCGACTTAGCGGGTGCGCGTGTGGAGTTTAATCGAGCCGATGTACGACAAGATAACGCAGTATTTCAGTTAAAAGCAAAGGTTGCGAAACTTGACGGTAAAGATGCGCAACAGGATGGCTCGAAAGATAAAGAGAATGCCAAAACTAAGCAGCAGTATTCCAAAGAAATCGCTTCTGGGGCAAGTGATGCTATAAAACCAGATACCGAGTTGGGCAAGCGATTGGCGGCGGTTAACTCATTCAAAAAATATAAGGGTTTGCGCAACCCGTTGACTGACTATTTGCATGGTGTATTTCGCCTTGTTACAGGAGAGCCAAACAAGGCCTCGGATTTATTGCGTAACGCTGCGGTATTAACAGATGAAAACCCCTATATTATTGCTGACTTAAAATTAGCGGAAAAAGTAGCGAGCCAAGCAGACGGAACGATTGCGCCCAGAGTATGGATTATTTATGAAGATGGCATTGGCCCAGATTTAACCGAGTTTCGCATCGACCTACCGACCTATTTGGTTTCCAACAACTTACTGTATGCTGGGGTTGCAATACCCGAATTTGTCCCTGGCAAAGCGACCAATGGTAATCTAAAAATCACCGTGGACGGATCGCAGATAGTGACCAAAACTGTGCTTGATACCAACAGCTTGGTATCGACTGAATTTGCCACAACCTATGATCGCGTGGTTACCAAAGCGATTACTTCGGCATTAGTCAAAGCCATTGTCGCTCATGAAATTAACAAAGAGGCTGAAAAGCAAGGAGAGGTTTTCGGTTTCATTTCGAAGATGGTAACAACAGTTGCACAGACTGCCTCAACGCAAGCGGATACCAGAATATGGCGAGCATTGCCACATACGGTTGGGGTTGCGAACATGCCATATCCGCAGGATGGTATCATTGCGCTCCAGATTGCTGGCGGTAAAACGCAGGAAATCAATCTCAATAATTACGGATATAACGGAAAACATGTGATGATTACGGCGAAAGCAGTAACCGATGGGCTTCTGAGTTGGCATGTTACCAGCTTATAGAGAGCATCTATAACTTAGACCAGTGATGTGTTTTTGTGAGTGCTGGTAAGTCGCGCCCAGAAAAGGCAGTTAATAGGGAGTATATAATGGTTGCTCGGTCGAATTTAATATCATTAGGAAATTTAACATGTCTAGCATCAGTAAAAAATATCTAACACAAACACGAGCAGGGCTACTTTTTGTATTATACGTCTTGATTGGTGGCTGCGTTGCCGTCCCTGCTCCCCAGTTTCCTCCGACGGTGTATGTTGATAGCGCGATTACAAAGTCACGAATGTTTGGTTTCGTGGTCAATGAAGCCGTTGGTGTGAGTGGATTGTTGGAGGTTGAAGCGTCTTTTCAAAATAAAAGGCAAGATCAGTATGATTTTGTCTATCGGTTTATCTGGCTTGATAAAAACAACTTTACAGTTAAAACTAGGCTTTCTAATTGGAAGTCAATCAAGCTAACGGAGAAAGGTTTTGCCACGTTACATGGGATTGCCCCCAGTGAGCGCGTTGCCAGATATAGGTTGGAGATATATTCCCAAGACACGATTTTTAAAACCAATTCGGAAGTTAAGTCCGACAACAGTAAATAAACAGGAGCAATCAATGAAAGACAGCAAATATAAGCACATGTATAGCAAGGCAAAATACGGGATTTTGATTGGCACGGTGTTGTTAGCAGGCTGTGCAACACCAACGACCGTTGTTAATGTTCCGGGCAGTACCGATAGTGTTTCACCTTATGCCAATCAGGGAGAGACGACTTTAGGTTTGGATTATCGCGATTTTCAATATGCGTCAGGAAGAGCGGTTGAATCATTTTTAGCAAGTCCTTTGTCGAGAAAACCAAACAGTAATGCACCGTGGATTATGGCACTTGGTCGCATTATAAATGACACCACATTAAATATTGACACCAGTCAACTGACTAAAAAAATTCGGATAGAGCTGTTAAACAGTGGTCGGGTCTTTGTGACTACCGCCGTCTCTGCTGGCGGGCCAGAGGAGGATTTGATAGCTGATGTCAGAAAACTTGCGGATTCCGAATTATTTAATAAAAAAACGGTGGCAAAACAGGGTACCGTTATTGCGCCAGATTTAAGTTTATCTGGCAAAATTATTCAAAAAACTATGAAACTGGGCAATAAACAACGAGTTGACTATTATTTTCAATTGACGATGACCAATCTCGAAACTGGTCTAGCTTATTGGGAGTTTGAAGAAGTTATTGCAAAACAAGGTGGCAACAAGTCACATACTTGGTAAATTTTTATGGGTATCTTGAGAGGAATGGCATAATGCGAATTTATAATACAGTGAAACAGGTCGCGAAATTTTTAACCCTCAGTGTTTTTTTGCAAATTTTCGCAACAAGTGCATGGGCGCAAAGCCAAAGCCAAAGCCAAAGTGATGTGGCGGATGAATCTCTACCAGCATCACTAGCATCATTTTGTCCGGCAGATATTGACGATGCGGCTTATGAGGCAGCGGATACTAACGAGAAGGTAAACATTAAAGCCTGTCAATGGTTGCGAGACACAGAGCCAGGACGCGCAGCTAATGCACGAAATAACAATGAAGGTGATGGTCTCTATTTCGGGGTTGCCACATCGCAGTTTAAGCCCCATTCAGAAAGAGGAACATGGGCCGCGACACGTCCGTTGACCTATCAAGCGGCTTACTTTAATTTAGCTGCAGAGTTTGCTCTACAGGAATATGGGCAAGATCTTGATTCAGCAGCAAAGCAAAAACAATTCAAACAAAGAGGTTTAGATCCACAAGATTTAAAGTGCTACCCGAATGAAAATGAGTCCAAGTGGCATGACAGAGTGTTAAGAAAAGCTGGGGCAGTGCTTGAAAAGAAACTGGACAAAGCACTTGTTGAGATGAATGTTGATCCGAGCAGTTTTGGCGAAGATTCCAAACAGAGAAAATTAGCACGCCGTGTTGGTGAATTCGTATCTTCGCTGGAGAGAGCAACTGGTCGGGAAGTTAAGCCGTCAAAAGTGAGCGGCTTGGTTATTATTAATACCTTTGAGGTGGTTGACGGGGAAGGAGACGGGTCGAGTGCGAGCATCGGGATTTTAGCAAGATGGTCGAACGATGTTTATGAGATGACACGGTTGATGGCTAAACATAAAGGGAACTTGCCCAAAGATTATCCGCCGGGCAAGTCTGGCAAAAAAGTTAATCAATGGATAAACGACATAAAAAGAGATTTAAGTCATAATTTTGGTGTGCGGATTATGCGTGATGAAAAGGGGTATCCATTGTTATTAGCATTTGGTCATTCAGCCAGACGTTATTTTGGTCCAGATCTGGAAAGACGCAGGGATGACAAGCAATTTGCGTTGGAGATGTCTGGTGAGGAAGCCTATGGGCAGTTGACTGACTATGTGGCAGCGACTTTAGCGTTTGCGAGGGTGACCAGTAAAAATCTTGACACGTCTAAGGGTTATGAATTATTTGACGAAAACGGTCAGTGTATTAAGGATGAGGTGCGAAAGCGTCAATTCAAGGAAAGAATTGAATCTACATGGCATAGTAGAGCGAGTCTGGATAACTTTAAGGGTGCCCGTATCAAATACAAAGGTATGATCAAACACTCAGTAGTAGAAGGGGTGGATATTGCTGTTTCAGTTGTTGCTTGGTCGCCTGAAATTTCGACAAAACCATCAACAGTAAGAAAGAAGCCTATTGCTGTCAAGAAAGCATCCGGTGCATTGTCAGGTACCGCGCTGGGTGATATGAGTGATTTTTGATAGTAGTGTTGACGTTCGCGGTTAATCTGATGAGTGAATATGATGAGCATGAATATGATAAATAGAGCAATGAAGAATTTTTGCAAATATGTTGTTGTAGTCTTGGTTGTTTTTTATACGGCCACATCAATTGGCCAAATATCCACCGAGTATGTGACTGTTAAAGGAACCAGCACAACGCAATCGAAAGCAGTAGAGGATGCACTTATGGAAGCGACTTTCCAGATTTATGGCGTGCGCGTTACGGCGAACACACAGGCCGCCATATTCAGTGCTCGTAGCAATGATACCTCAACATTTCCAGCTAAAATTCACCGTGAGATGAGTCGGCAGTCTTTGCCCAATAAAAGAAATGAATTATTGGGTTATGATGTGATTTCTTCTCAGCGAGATGCTGATGGTCTGTATACTGTTACCATTCAGACTAAATATTCCGAGTATCGAGTTCCAGGGCCAGAAAATAAACGCCGATCCCTTGTGGTAGAGAAATTTGTAGTAACGGGTGAATTGTCTAAAAAGAGAAAGGCAAACATCTCAGGTATTCTGTTCTCGCGGCTAGAAGCATTGTTAATACAAAGTCGCCAATTTTCGGTGTTAAGCCGAGACGACGACGGTAAAGATTATGCAGAGAAGGAAACATCGTTACTGCAATCGGATAATATGAGTACGGCTGAACGGGCTAGGTTGGGCAAAGTGGTGGGAGCAGATTACATCGTATATGGTAAAATTTTGCCTGCTTCGGTTGAAAAAATAGATAAAAGTATCGCCATATTAGGTGAGCATAAAGTATCTACTGTTGTAACAGTGCCAGTAGAATTTAGAATCATTGCTGTTGCGACCAGGCAAATAAAATGGTCATCAAAGGTTGTTGTTGAGCATGTTATTGTAAACACAGAGCCGAATCAGGTTGTTGATGTGAATCAGGCTGTCGATATTGTGGTAGACGAAGCGGCAGAGCTGATTTTTGGTGAATTAACTGAAAATATTTACCCTCCGAGAATCTCTAAAGTGTTAGCGGCGAATCGCTTTGTTGTCAATAGAGGCAGTGATACAGTGGAAAAAGGTATGCAGTTTGAGGTGTTCGATTTAGGCGAGAATATCGTTGATCCATATACAGGGGAAAGTCTCGGGCAAGTAGAATCCTTTGTTGGTTTGGCGAATATAGTCGAAATAAAACCAAAATATAGCATCGCTAAACTTGCAACTGATGCCTTGATTAAAACAGGCATGATCTTACGCAAATATCGTGAGGAGGATGACGCTATTAAGCAACAGCTTGATACTAAGCCGAGTTTCAAAGATGAGGATAGCGATGGATTGCCAGATTACCTTGAGTTATTGAATGAGAAATAACTCGACTAATACACCAACAAAAATAATTTCATCATCTTTTTTAAGATAATAAATAACATGATCTTTAAGTGGAAATCTAAAGAAGTCTGATGATATCTGAAAAAACTACTCGATGGTAATAGTAATTTTTTTCGATACAACCGCAGGGCTATGAGGCATATGGCGGTGATCACCTAAAATTAATTGTAATGTATGAGTGCCTTTGGATAGGGTTATATCTGTTTGTGTTTGCCCACCACCAAAATGTTGTACTTCAGCACCCATTGGCTTATTAAAAGCGGGTAATTTTTTACCATCAACCAATAAATGGTGATGACCCGTATTTATTTTGCCAAAACCTGCCGGTGACACGCCCATGCCTTGTAAACCAAATCTAACGGTAAAGGTTTCTGATACCTTTGCGCCATCAAGTGGAGAGATAATATAAACGCTGGCATGATTAGGAGAAGCTGTTGATTGATTATGGCTAGCGTTGTCGGCAAAGCTAGTACTTAAGGTGACGGTACTCAAAGCGAGGGTAAGTAAAGAGAATAGCGTAACTTTTTTCATAGGATAAACCTTAATTGTTTGCATTGGTGATTACTGGTTAGATTAAAGATAGCATAAAACCTTTTTAACATTGAAGATGATGGTTAATTTAACTGAATTTAGCTTGCGCTAAAAAAGTGTTACAAACGGGTACTGTTATTTTTTGATGGCTTTGTTAGAATAGCTTCGTTTTATTCACTGGTTTTAGGTTGTTGTGTTGCGAATATTGGTATTAAAAACATTAGTCTCTTATTTAGTTTCTTATATTGTGGTCATTTTGATTGCGATGCAATCAGTATTGGCGATTGCAGATACTGATACAGCTCATCAAACTACCCATCAAAATATTCATCAAGCAACTGACCATCATAGCTTGGCTGAATTAAATGTTTTGAATCTTGATGATATGCAACATCATGACAGCCATGGTGAATGTCATCAAAATCATTGTCATCATAGTTCTATGGTGTATATTGAATTAAATTCATTACTATTATTCGATAGCTTAAATTATCAAGAGATAGCTGGCCATAACCCGTTGTTTATCTCATATTCAGCTATGCCAAACGTACGCCCTCCTATTATTTAATTTTCAAAAGTAATAGCAATCTCATTAACTATGTGATCATTTTTGCTTCGTATATAAAGTAGATCACCTAATTAATGAAACCTCAAGATTAATGGATTCAAATAAGCATTGATCTGTACTATTTTTAGAATTAAATGAGAAAAATATGAATGTTTTTAATAAACTTTGCAGCCTAGTTGTGCTTGCATTATTTTGCCAATTAGTTATTGGTAATCAAGCCTATGCGGCATCAACAACTCATGAAAACGATGGCGAACAACCGTTATCATTTTCTGTTAAACAAATGCGCTTGGCGAATATCACCACAACCAAAATTATCGCTCAATCAATGACTGAGCAGCTGTATGCACCAGGTGAAATTAAAGCCAATGGTTATACAAGTTATCTTGTTTCACCAAGAGTTGAATCGGTTATCGTACGACGTCATGCGGTATTGGGTGAGCATGTTGAACAAGGACAAATTTTAGTCACATTATTTAGTGAAACGGTAGCGCAGGCGCAAGCACAATACCGTATTGCTTTTGCTGACTGGCAGCGAGCTAAGCAAGTAAGTAAAGCTGTGCTTAGTGAAAGTCAGCGCTTAACTGCGCAAACTGACTATATTGCGGCATTGAGTCGCTTAAAAGCTTATGGACTAACTGAGCAGGCTATCAACGCTGTGGCTCAAGATAATAGTTCGCTTTTAGGTGAATATACCTTGCAAGCCGAACGTTCTGGCTCTGTGCTAGCGGATGATTTTCAACAAGGACAACGGGTTAATGCTGGCGATACTATTATGTTGTTAGCGGATGAAAGTGAACTTTGGGTTGAAGCCCGTTTGGCGGCGAATAATCAAGTTACCTTAATAGCTGGTACACAAGCGCACGTATTTATTGGCAACAATGTTTATCAAGCACAGGTTATTCAAGAAGCGCACACTATTGATGCTGTAACACGTACCCGAGTGGTACGTTTGAAAGTGGCCAATGTTGATCACCAATTGCACCCAGGATTATTTGTTGATGTTTATTTTGCTTTACCGTTGCAAGCGCCAGTGATTGTAGTGCCAGAAACAGCCTTGCTTCGTGGTAGTGATGGCGATTGGTTAGTGTATTTGGCACAGCAACATCAAGAGGAAGAAACGAAGGTTAAAGATAACGCCGAAGTGAGCTTTATTGCCCAAGAGGTTGAATTAGGTCGTACTTTCCGTCGTTTTTTAGCGAAGGACAAGCAATGGCAAATAGTGCGTGAAATAAAGGGTATTGCTATTAATAGTAAAGTGGCTATTACTGGCGCATTCTTTATTGCCTCACAAAGCGCGAAAAGCGGCTTTGATGCACATAACCATTAGGAGATCAGAAATGCTATTTCGTTTAATTACTTGGTCTGTCACCAATCGATTATTAGTGGTTATGGCTTTGCTTTGTTTAATCGTTAGCAGTGTCGTTATTATTCCGCAACTTAATTTAGATGCTTTCCCTGATGTAACTAATGTACAGGTGGCTATTAATACTGAAGCGCCTGGCCTTGCTGCTGAAGAAGTCGAGCAACTGATTACCTTTCCTATAGAAGCCGTAATGTACGCTTTGCCTGATGTTGAACAAGTTCGTTCTATTTCTAAAACGGGCTTGTCGGGTATCACGGTAGTCTTTAAAGAAGGTACTGATATTTATTTTGCTAGGCAATTGGTGTTTGAACGTTTACAAGCGGCAAAAGAATTAATTCCGCAAGATATTGGCGCTCCAGAAATTGGCCCTAATACGTCTGGATTAGGTCAGGTGTATCAGTACTTACTTACCGCCGAGGCTAATAGTTCATTTAATACCATGAAGTTACGCAGCCTTAATGACTGGTTAGTTAAGCTGTTATTGATGCCGATTGATGGTGTTACCGAAGTGCTGTCTTTTGGCGGAGAGGTCAAGCAATATCAAGTGCATATTAATCCGTCACGTTTACTTGCTTATCAATTGTCTCAGCAACAAGTTATTGCCGCGATTGAAGCCAATAATCAA
Organism: uncultured Colwellia sp.; assembly: GCA_965261045.1. Taxonomy (GTDB): domain Bacteria; phylum Pseudomonadota; class Gammaproteobacteria; order Enterobacterales; family Alteromonadaceae; genus Colwellia. The sequence goes on along the minus strand of CBDHCJ010000002.1, from coordinate 264,571 downwards.
AATGCAGGAGGATGGTATCTTAACCGTGGCCAAGAACAGTTAGTTATTCGTGGCATGGGTTGGCTCGCCGCAGGCGAAGACGGTATAGCACAAATTAGCCAAATACCGGTAAAAACTTTTGATGGTGTGGTGGTAACGGTAGCTGATGTGGCTACCGTGAGCATCGGCAGTGAAATCCGTCAAGGAGCGGTGACTATGTCGCGTCGAGATGATAATGGTCAAGTGACGGCGTTAGGTGAAGTCGTCACTGGCATTGTATTAAAACGTATGGGTGCGAATACCAAGACAACAATTGATGGTATTAATGCTAAGGCGACGCTTATTAATCAAGCGCTACCTAAAGGTGTTCATTTTGAGGTGCTTTATGATCAAGCGCAATTAATTGAGCAAGCCGTTGCTACCGTTGTTGATGCTCTTGTGCTCGCTTTTATTTTTATTATTGTGGTTTTGGCATTGTTTTTAATGAATTTGTCAGCGACATTTTTAGTGTTGATTTCGATTCCCATCGCTATCAGCATTGCCTTAATGGTGATGTCTTGGTTGGGGTTATCAGCAAATTTAATGTCGTTAGGTGGCTTAGCCGTTGCTATTGGTATGTTGGTTGATGGCTCTGTGGTTATGGTTGAAAATATCGTTAAACAATTGACTTGTTTAACGAGCACCAAGCACACAAGTAAAACCGTTTTAACACCGAAGCAAATTGAAGCGGCGATCAGCCAAGCTGCGCAAGTTGTTGTGCGACCAATATTTTTTGCTACCGCGATTATTCTTGTGGTATTTATGCCGTTATTCAGCTTTGAGGGAGTCGAAGCTAAATTATTCCAACCGATGGCGATTAGTATCATGATTGCCATGGTGGCTGCTTTGTTAGTTGCTTTAGTTGTTGTGCCAGCATTGGCAACATTATTATTTAAGCGCGGTATCAAACCAAAAGACAGCTTTATTGTTAAACCATTGGAAGTCATATATCAACGTAGCTTAGCGATGGCTTTAAATAGCCGAAAAACCGTCATCGCCGTGTCAATAAGTTTGATGCTAGCAAGTGTCGCGTTAATACCAAAACTTGGTACCGAATTCGTCCCCGAATTAGAAGAGGGCACTATTAATTTGCGCGTTACCTTAGCGCCTTCAGCTAGTTTAGCTACCGCATTGGCTGTTGCGCCAAAATTAGAGCAATTATTGCTCAGCTTTACTGAGGTTAACTATGCACTAAGCCGCATTGGTCGCCCTGAAATTGGTGGCGATCCAGAGCCAGTGAATAATATTGAAATTTACTTAGGATTAAAACCCATAGCTCAATGGCAAAGCGCTAATAATCGTGTGGAATTACAAAAACTAATGGTACACAAACTTGAGCAGTTTCCTGGCTTATTGTTTAATTTTTCGCAACCCATAGCAACGCGGGTAGATGAATTATTATCAGGAGTGAAGGCTCAATTGGCGATTAAGTTATTTGGTGCAGATTTGACTGTATTAGCAAGTAAAGGACAGGAGATAGCTCAAGTGATTGCTACCATTGACGGTGCCAAAGATGTTGCCATGGAACAAATTTCTGGCGAAGCACAATTGGTAATAAAACCAAAACGTCGGCAACTATCACGCTATGGTTTATCGGTTAGCGATGTGATGAATGTGGTACAAGATGGCTTAGGAGGACGCGCAGCAGGACAAATAATCAATAGTAATGAACGTTATGATATATACGTTCGATTAGCTGCCGAATTCCGTCAAGATGTTGCTGCTATTAGTGAGCTACGAATTTTGTCTGCCAGCGGCGCTTGGTTACGTTTAGCAGATGTTGCCGCTATTAATATTGAATCAGGGCCGCCACAAGTTAGACGCGATGACGTACAAAGGAGGGTGGTTATTCAAGCGAATGTACAAGGACGTGATATGGGTAATGTTGTTGCTGACATTCGCAATGCAATTGACAAAAAAGTTAGTTTACCTAGTGGTTATAGTATACAAATTGGTGGTCAATTTGAGTCACAACAGCGGGCGCAACAACGTTTGTTTATGGTGGTGCCGTTATCATTAATACTTATTGCTTTGTTATTATATTTCGCTTTTGGCTCAATGAGGCAGGCATTGTTAATTTTAGTGAATGTGCCCTTAGCGACTATAGGTGGTATTTTTGCTTTGTACTTTTCTGAGCAATATTTGTCTGTACCCAGCTCTGTTGGTTTTATTACTCTATTTGGTGTGGCGGTATTAAATGGTGTGGTAATGGTGGAAAGCATTAATGGTGAGGTTAAACAACGAATGCAATCTGGAATCAGCATGGCTTTGGCTATAGAGCAAGCGGTATTTATTGGCGCAACTTCACGTTTGCGACCAGTATTAATGACGGCGATTACATCGATGTTAGGTTTGTTGCCAATGTTATTTTCAACGGGAGTAGGGGCTGAAATACAAAAGCCATTAGCCAGTGTAATTGTTGGTGGTTTGGTGAGCGCTACCTTGTTAACGTTATTAGTTTTGCCTGTATTATACCAAACGTTTTCTCAACAGAAACTGAAGCAATTGGGCTAATGTGTTGCTAGCAAAAAGGTAACTTGCTTCAACGTATATTAAAGCAAGTTACCTTATGGTGTATCCATTGAGGATCTCAGTATCGGTTTACCTGATTGAGTCTAATAAACTTACAGAATTATGTGTTTTTTGAGTGAGCTGCCTTGTCATGATAAATTAACCGTAACGTTAATTTAAATATTTTTTAAGACAATAAAAACTGGTTGAATCGTTGTGAGGTCACGCCATTGTTAGCTTGTTATTTTCGTGGCTGTCTGTTTATACAATCAAAAAGTAACGATAATAAATTTATTTATCCACAAAAATAAAAATAAAAAATATTATGTTATAAAACAAGCTATATTTTTAATTTTTTAAATAAAATCATATAGATGAACAAAAGTTACAGAATGATTATGTTTTCTGTTATGGCGCTTTCCAGTGCTTATCAACAAAGTTACCCACATTGAGCTAGTGACAATTGTCACCGTGTAGTAGAGCTAAAGCGCGCTTTGTGGCATGCTTAGCCCATCTTATTGTTTAAACTAAATTATTATGACAACTTTGCTAGAAAATGCTTTGCAAACTTCTTCAAAAATAAACCAACCACTTATTTTAGTCGATGGCTCATCTTATTTATTTCGTGCCTATCATGTACCATATTTACAAGCTTTATTTACCGCAGATGGTCAGCCTACTGGAGCAATTACTGGTGTATTAAATATGATCCGTAGTCTGAAGAAAGACTTTCCAAACGGTAACGTTGTGGTGATATTTGATGCGAAAGGTAAAACGTTTCGTAATGATTTATATCCTGAATATAAAGCCAACCGCCCACCAATGCCAGATGATTTACGTAGTCAAATAGCGCCAATACATAACATTATTACGGCTATGGGTTTACCATTGTTAGTGATCTCTGGTGTTGAAGCCGATGATGTGATTGGTACTTTAGCAACACAAGCACACGAGCAAGGCATAGAAACGGTGATTTCTACTGGTGATAAAGACATGGCGCAGTTAGTTAGCCCTCATGTACGTTTGATTAATACCATGACTAATGTTGAATTAGATGAGGCAGGCGTTGAAGAAAAGTTTGGTGTGCGCCCAGATCAAATTATCGATTATTTAGCTTTGATGGGTGATAAAGTTGATAATATTCCAGGGGTTGTGAAATGTGGGCCTAAAACCGCAGTAAAATGGCTTGCTGAACATGGCACTTTAAACGCAGTTATTGCCAGTGCCGACAAGGTAAAAGGAAAAATTGGTGAAAATTTACGTGATGCCCTTGAACAATTGCCACTTTCATATTTACTCGCTACGATAAAATGTGATGTTGAATTAGCACAAAGCGTTGAGCAGTTACAGCCTACAGAGCCAGATGTTGAAGCGTTAAAGTCTCTTTACCAAGAATTTGAACTTAAGCGTTTGTTGGCTGAGTTAAATAAAGGCGATGAACAAGGTAGCGCAGATAAAACCACTAACGGAAAACCATCAAAATCGCCTAATGTTTCTAAAGCAGACAATATTGATATAGCAAGGGTGGCAGTGACAGACAGTGAGTATGACATTATTCTTGATCGAGCCAGTTTTAATCTTTGGCTAAAAAAATTAAAAACCAATGATGCCTTTGCTTTCGATACCGAAACCACCAATGTTGATTATATGAAAGCTGAACTCGTCGGTTTATCATTTGCCGTAGAAGTGGGTAAGGCTGCTTATGTACCACTTACCCATGATTATGTTGGCGCACCAGAACAACTTGATCGAGATTGGGTATTAGCACAATTAAAGCCATTATTAGAAAGCACCAGCATTAAGAAAATTGGTCAAAATTTAAAGTACGATGCCAATGTATTAAATTATTATGATATTAAATTACAAGGTGTTGCTTTTGACACCATGATTGAATCCTATTGTTATAACAGTGTTGCTACTCGCCATAATATGGACGCATTAGCGCTTAAATACCTTGGTTATAAAACCGTACATTTTGAGGATATTGCTGGCAAAGGTGCGAAGCAATTAACCTTTAATCAAATAGAGATTGAAAAAGCTGGTCATTATGCCGCTGAAGATGCTGATATTACCTTACGCTTACATCAAGCTATTTTTCCAATACTTGAGCAACTACCAGAGCAACTTAGCGTTTATAAAGATATTGAAATACCGTTAATGCCAGTATTGGCACAAATGGAACAAACGGGTGTGTTGATTGATTGTGATTTGCTTGATCAGCAGAGCCAAAGTATTAGTCAGCGATTAGATGAGTTAGAAGTTGAAGCCCATAATTTAGCAGGCAAAAACTTTAACCTTAGCTCTCCTAAACAATTACAACAAATATTGTTTGAAGAGTTAAAGATTCCAGTCATCAAAAAAACACCAAAAGGAGCACCTTCTACCGCAGAAGAAGTTTTACAAGAGTTAGCGCTTGATTATCCATTACCTAAAGTTATCTTAGAAAACCGTGGCTTGAGTAAGTTAAAATCAACTTATACCGATAAACTACCTTTAATGGTTAGCCCTAAAACGGGTCGAGTACACACCTCTTATCATCAGGCGGTAACCGCGACAGGTCGTTTATCATCAACGGATCCAAACTTGCAAAACATTCCAATTCGTTCAGCGCTAGGTCGTAAAATTCGCCAAGCTTTTATCGCCCCGAAAGATCATAAAATTGTTGCCATTGATTACTCGCAAATTGAGTTGCGTATCATGGCGCACTTATCTAATGACAAAGGCTTAGTCACAGCGTTTAGTGAAGGTAAAGATATTCATCGCGCTACTGCCGCCGAAATTTTTGCCGTTGAACTCGCTGAAGTAACGACAGAGCAGCGCCGCAGTGCAAAAGCGATTAATTTTGGTTTGATCTACGGTATGTCAGCATTCGGTTTAGCTAAGCAATTGAATATTGGTCGTCATCAAGCGCAAGCGTATCAAGATAAATACTTCCAACGCTATCCCCGAGTGTTAACTTATATGGAAGATACTCGCCAACGAGCTAGTGAACAAGGGTATGTGGAAACCTTATTGGGTCGTCGATTATATTTACCTGACATTAACGCTAAAAACGGTATGCGTAAAAAAGCGGCAGAACGTGCCGCCATTAATGCGCCTATGCAAGGCACAGCGGCAGATATCATCAAAAAAGCCATGTTAGCGGTTGCTGCTTGGTTATCTGAACAAAACGATGTTCGTATTAAAATGACTATGCAAGTACATGATGAATTGGTTTTTGAAATACACCAAGATATTGTTGAAGAAACTACCGCTAAGTTGGTTGCTTTAATGAATAATGCTGTAGACTTAAATGTGCCACTTATCGCTGAAGCAGGTGTTGGCGATAATTGGGATGAAGCCCATTAATATTTGATCACTAACTTAATATTTGATCGCTAACTTATATGTCAGGGTACTCGTACTCGTACGAGTATTATGCGTTTGAATAGCGTTCTTTGTTACCTAGCCACCGCTGAATAAGCGCTTGAGCACACTGAGGGTGTTGGCGTGATAATAAATAAGCTTTTTGTTTAATGTCAGGGATAAGGTAACCATCCCGTACTAAATCGGCAATTTTCAATGCTGCCAAGCCAGTTTGGCGGGTACCAAGTAATTCCCCAGGGCCTCTAATTTCTAAGTCTTTTTCGGCAATAACAAAGCCATCATTATTTTCCCTCAATACTGCTAAACGCTTGGTGGCAGTTTTTGATAGCGGCGCTTTGTATAGCAACACACAATGCGAAGCGACCGAGCCTCGACCAACACGACCGCGTAATTGATGTAGTTGTGCTAAACCTAAACGTTCAGGATTTTCAATTACCATTAAACTTGCATTGGGTACATCAACGCCGACCTCAATTACGGTTGTTGCAATCAGCAAATGGATATCACCTGCTTTAAAACCATCCATAACCTCTTGTTTTTCTGGCGCTTTCATCCTGCCATGAACAAGGCCTATTTTCAATTCAGGTAATTGTTCTTGTAAGTGTAATGCGGTGTCTTCTGCTGCTTGGCACTGTAATACTTCTGATTCTTCAATTAGTGTGCAAACCCAATATGCTTGACGATTGTCATTGGCACAACCTTGGCGAATGCGTTCAATGACATTTTCACGGCGAGAGTCGGGTAGGGCTATGGTATTTATTGGTGTTCGTCCCTGTGGTAACTCATCAATAACCGAGGTATCAAGATCGGCATAGGCGGTCATCGCCAAGGTACGAGGAATAGGGGTGGCGGTCATTATCAATTGATGAGGATAATTATTATCAAAAACGCCTTTTTCTCGTAGTAACAGCCGTTGATGGACACCAAATTTGTGTTGTTCATCAATAATGATCAAGACTAATCTATTAAAAACCACATCAGCTTGAAACAGAGCATGAGTGCCAATAACCATTTGTATTTCACCACTGGCTATTTGCTCTAGTGCTAAACGACGCGCTTTCGCTTTGGTTTTTCCTGCCAGCCAACCAACGCTAATATCAAGTGGGTTAAACCAATGGGCAAAATTAATGGCGTGTTGCTCTGCTAAAATTTCTGTTGGTGCCATTAATGCGACTTGAAAACCTTGGCTAATGGCTGTTAATGCGCCTAAAGCCGCGACTAGTGTTTTACCAGAGCCGACATCACCTTGTACTAAGCGCATCATTGGCTGAGGTTTAACTAAATCTGCTTTTATTTCTTTAACTACCCGCGTTTGTGCCTTGGTAGGCGTATATGGCAGCGCTTTTAAAAAAGAGTATTCAACAGAATAAGAGCCCTCAGCAGGATCAGAGCTTTTCATGGGTTGTTTGGTCGTTAATGAAACGGCGCGATGAACATCACTATTTTGCCTGAGTTTGAGCATACTCAAATTATGAGCAAGCAATTCTTCTTTGATCAAACGTAATTGCGCAGGATGCTTACCAAGTTCAAGTTGACTGGTAGAGGTTTCGGGTGGTGGCCGATGAATAATGGTTAATGCTTGTGTTAATGAGTATTGCTCATCAAATAAATGATGAGGTAATAACTCTTCCACTTGTCCATGTTGTAACCGAATAAGCGCTTGCTCGGTTAAGTTACGCAGTGAAATTTGCTTTAAGCCTTCAGTCGTAGGGTAAACTGGTGTTAAGGTTTCTTCTATTGGGGCCAAGGTGTGATCATCGTCTAAAGAGCTATATTCAGGATGAACTATTTGAAAGCCGCGTGAACCACGTTTAATTTCACCATAGCAACGAATAGTACGGCCAACACTTAAGCTGTTTTTTTGACTAGCCGAGAAGTTGAAAAAACATAATTGCATATTACCTGTGCCATCATTTAAGTCGACTACCATCATGCGGCGCCTACCATGAGTAAGCTGATTACAGGTTATTTCGCCAATGATATTAGTATGAGTACCGACAAGGCAATCTCGAATGGTGGTTACGCGTGTTCTGTCTTCGTAACGTAGCGGCAAATGAAATAATAAATCTTGTACTGAAAATAAACTAAGTTTATCCAGCCTTTTAGCCATACTTGGGCCAACACCTTTAAGTGTTGTTAGGGCGACTTGTGATAGTTTGGTCAATGCTTCCATGATTACTTTCGTGGTTTAAACCTTCTTATGTCATTAATCAGTAGTCATCAAAATGTTGCCAGGCGCTTTTATCCATTTGCATTTTTTTACCACCATATTTTGTTGGCAACAATTTGTCTATCATCATCTATGGTTGGATAAGGTAAACCTTTACGTTGACAAGCCCCCGCAAGAATAGGATGACCACCTTCAAATAAAGTGCGCTGTCGGCGTTCGTAGCGCTTGGTATAACACCACTGACGACATCCTAGTCTACGTTGGGTAATTCCAGTACACCATCAATTTCAATGTCAACATCTTTCGGTAGTTTTGAAATTTGAATAGCTGCACGTGCGGGATAAGGCTGTTGGAAATATTTCGCCATGACTTGATTAACTGTGGCAAAGTTACTTAAATCGGTCATAAAAATGTTAACTTTTACCATATCATTAATGCTTCCACCAGCGGCTTCACATACTGCTGAAAGGTTTTTAAACACTTGTTCAGTTTGCTCAGCGAAGCCCCCCTCTACTACTGCCATGGTTTCAGGGATAAGTGGAATTTGCCCAGATAAATAAACGGTATTGTTTACTTTAACGGCTTGGCTGTATGTACCTATAGCACTTGGTGCTTGATCTGTTGATATTATACTTTTCATTATATGTCCTGCTATTTGATTGTTATGCTTTTGTGACTAGCAACTCGCTATTTGCCACTTCTTATTTATTACGGATGACACGTTGTACATCAATCATCACCTTAATTTTTCGAATAATGTCAGCTAAGTGAATACGATCACGACAGGTAATTTCCATATCGATAATATAAAGACCTGCTTCTTTTTCACCAGAGTTTAAGCTATGCACATTAGAATTACATCTGGCGATTGCGTTTGTTAGTTGTGCTAATGTTCCTTGATGATTGATGATTTCTATTCTGAGTTTGGCGATAAACTCTTTATCTATATCACTATCCCATTTTACTGGGAATAAAGCGCCAGGTTCATGGCCTTTTATGTTTCTACAGCCTTGTTGGTGTACCATCAAACCTTTTCCAGGGCTTAAATACGCTAAAATTGAATCACCTGGAATAGGGCGGCAACATTTACCATAATTAACTAACATGCCTTCCGTACCTTTAATCGGCATTTTAGTTTTGTTGTTTGTTGGCGTTAATTCACTGTCTTCAGTAAATTCATCGGTTAATCGTCTCGCTATACCTATACTTAACGCATTACCTAAGCCAATATTTGTTAATAAGTCATCGAAATTCTTATTACCGCTTTGCTGCACAACATGATTTATTTTTTCTTCACTGATATCGTCAAGCTTTACTTTACCTAATGCGTGGCTTAATAAGCGCAACCCGAGTGCTTTTGATTCGGTTTTTTCGCGGCTACGTAAGTAGGTTCTTATTTGTAAACGAGCCTTTGCTGTTACCACAAAGTTAAGCCATGTGGCGTTAGGTCTTGCAGCGGCAGAGGTGATTACTTCAATCGTTTGTCCTGAATCTAATGCTCGGCTCATAGGGTAAGGTTTACGTTCAACTTTTACCCCAACACATGAGTTACCAACATCGGTATGTACAGCATAGGCAAAATCAATCGCGGTAGCACCCATAGGTAATTCAACAATTCGCCCTTCAGGGGTGAAGACATAAATTTCTTCTGGAAAGAGATCGGATTTTACATTTTCTATGAATTCAAATGAACTGCCTGCGCTTTGCTGTAATTCCAGTAAGCTTTGCATCCAACGACGGGCTTTCATTTGCGCTGTAGTATCGGCGTTACCGCCACCTTCTTTATATAACCAATGTGCCGCAACCCCTTTATCGGCCATTTGATCCATGCTTTGGGTTCTGATTTGTATTTCAACTGGGATCCCGTGAGGGCCAATAAGTGAAGTATGTAATGAACGATAACCATTGGTTTTCGGAATGGCGATATAGTCTTTGAAGCGGCCTTCAATGGGTTTAAATAAATTATGCATAGCGCCTAATGCGCGATAACAATCGTCAATTTTATTACCAACAATAACGCGAAAGGCGTAAATGTCCATGACTTCATTGAACATAAGTTCTTTATTAAGCATTTTACGATAAATAGAGTATAGGTGCTTTTCTCTACCGATAATTTGAGCGTCTATATTGCTTTCAGATAAGCGTGCAGATATTTCTTCTTGAATATTATTAACAATGGTTTTGCGATTACCACGGGCGCTACTTACTGCTGATTTTAATGCTCTAGAACGCATAGGGTAAAGCGCTTCAAAGCCAAGTAGTTCTAATTCATTTTTTATATCATGAATACCTAAGCGATTAGCTATGGGAGCATAAATTTCAAGGGTTTCTCGGGCTATGCGACGACGCTTATCAGGACGTAAAGCGCCAAGAGTGCGCATATTATGGGTTCTATCTGCTAATTTGATTAAAATAACGCGCATGTCTTGTACCATAGCCAAGACCATTTTGCGAAAGTTTTCCACTTGCATTTCTTCTTTATTATCAAACTTTAGTTTATCAAGTTTGCTAACCCCTTCAACGAGCTCTGCTACGGTGTGACCAAATAATTCTGCTAGCTCATCTTTAGTTACTGAGGTATCTTCAATAACATCATGTAATAGTGCCGCCATTAAGGTTTCATGATCTAGATGCATATTAGCTAGATTAAGTGCCACGGCAACGGGGTGGGTAATATAGGGATCACCGCTTGAACGCATTTGACCATCGTGTGCGTTTCTTGCTACCACATAAGCATGTTTGAGCAAGTCAATTTGCACTTTTGATAGGTAAGTAGCGCTTAATTCTTTTAAGGGTTCAAATAGATACACCTATCACTCCGAATTGATGGTAAACGACTAGGGACAATGAATATATTCATTTTAGTATAAGTATAGAATACGTGGCTTGACACTAAATGCAAAGAAAATTGTGAAGTGAGCTGTAGTGGTACAAGGAGCAATAAAAAACGCGTAACTTATTTTCTCTGTCAATAGAGAAAGAGGAGAAAGAGTTACACGCTCTGAGGTTAAATTAGGCTATAAGTAAGCTTAGTTTTAACTAAATTCTTGCGTTTGAGCACCAACAATTGCAGCAACAGCATCTAACTCGGCGTTATCTTGCTGAATTTGTTCTTGGCGATCTGATGTATCCATAACACCATTAGTAATTAAACCCGCTTCAATTTCACGTAAAGCTATTACGGTTGGTTTGTCATTTTCGGCTTCAACCAAAGGGTCTTTACCACCCGTTGCAATTTGACGGGCACGACGTGATGCAACTAACACCAAATCAAAACGATTACCTATTTTTTCTACGGCATCTTCAACAGTTACGCGAGCCATTTGATCACTCCAACTAAAATTATAAAATAGCGCTGCATTTTACTGATTGATAAACTATTTAGCAAGTAAAAGCCTCGTTTTGGCCGCCGCTTTTTGGTGATCTCGCTAAATTCATTCTTTAATTCATCCTTTAAAACTAAACGCCTCACAGCAAACACGCTGTGAGGCGTTTAGTTAGTTGATGTCTGCCCCCGGTGTCAGACTAATTAAAGAATGGCACCATCACGGATCATGTCTTGATCTACCAACACTTGTAATACTTGTGATACGCCATCAGCATTATTTTGCTCAAACTGATAAACAAGATAAGTATGACCCGAGTTAGTTGTCGTAGCTTCTTCTTTCATCCAACTTTCCGCTTCGGCAATCGAATCAAGTACAAGCGTATCGTCAGCATCACCGTTCACCACAAGTTGATGTTTACCTGCGCCATCTAAACCGTCCCAGCCATTGGCATCATTAAATAGATTTATGCCACTTTGTAACACATCGTCTAACTGAATTTTCACCGTATTAGCGCCTGAGCCAGCGATATTAACCACATTGATTTCAGTATGTTCGTCAGGAAAATCAAGGGTTTGCTCTTTCGCGGTTGATGGCAAACTGTATGTTTTAACCGACAGCCCACTAATAGGATCTTTTGCTTCCACGCTTGCTTCAAGAGATGCTTCAAGAGGTGAAGCATAACTTGAATACAGAGCTTCTGGTGGAGCTGCGGCTCCCTGTGCTGCTGTGGCTCCCTCAACTCCCGCAGGAACGGGAGCCTCAATGGTAATAGTGCTTGTTGTACTGATCACCCGCGCATTGGCAATCTCGCTGGTATCTGCCGCTTGAATAACCGCTTTAAGCGTATGCTCGCCATCCGTTAATACTGACGTAGTGAATGTCCATGAGTTATCGCTGTCAACGGTGACAACACTAAGTTTCGTGCTGCCATCGTAAATAGCTAACTCTTCATCCGCGCCTAGCGCAATGGCTAAAGTACCTAACAAGGTCGGTGTATTATCGTCGATCATGGTAATAACAGTTGGCATTACGGTGTTTTTCTGCTTAGGTGATGGACCCGTACCGCCTAGGCGAATCGCGTTTACATTAGCTATTAAATCTGTATGGCTCAGACTGCTAAAATTTTCGGTACTGGCAAAAATATCGACATTTTTCATAGGAGGAAGAAAAGAACTAGACGTATAAGCGTTGACATTGTCAATAACATAGTTATCGCCTAGGTCAATAAGCAACCAGTTGTCTCTCGAATTTGCACTTGCGGAATAACCTGTACCTGATGCTCGACTACCATCAGTAACGGTTGCTAGAGGACTGCCGTTACGGTTATCAAATCCCGCAGTGACGGTTTTACCTAAGGCAACATTTTCGCCACCTGAGAAGACTTCCACTTCACCAACCCCCAATTGGTTATTTGAGGCGCCTGTTTGTTTGAGCAAGATATAACGCATCGCTGGATTAAGCGCTCCCATTACAGCGCCCACATCATCGGTTACTGTCATGCTAATGCCGGGGTTGATGTTAACCACACGGGCGATACTTGGCATACCCTCACCACCAGTAGGGCTTTCAACCTGCGCGGTAAAACTATGGCTGCCTGCTGCCAATGCGCTGTTCGGTGTGTAAGTCCAGCCTATGCTGCTATCTACTGCCACAGTCGCTTCACCTAGTTTTGTGTCGCCATCATATATCACCAGCTTTTGGTTAGCAGTAAGGGCAGCATCCAGTGTGCCAGATAATGTAGGCGTGGTGTCGTCTGTACTAACACCCTCCACCAAATCACCCGTAAAACCGCCATTAGTGTTCTTATCATCAAACACAGTCGTAATAGTAGCAGTTTGTGTCGGTGCCGCGCTGCTACGATCAACCGTAACAGTGCTTGCTGCGCTGATCACCCGCGCATTAGCAATATTGGTTTCATTTTCCGCTTGAATAACCGCTCTAAACGTATACTCAGCATCTGGTAACTCGTTCGTAGGAGTGAATGTCCATGAGTGATCGCTGTTATCAACCATGACAACAGCAAGTTTCATGGTGCCATCGTAAATAGCCAGCTCTTCATTCACGCCTAGCGCAGTGGTTAAGGTGCCTGACAAGGTTGGTCTAGTGTCGTCTGTAGTATTATTAATCTTAACAGACGCATCTAAGGTGGTTGTTATACTAGGTATTGCACCCGTAGTGCCTAGGTTAATCGCGTTTTCAGCATTCAGTAACTGTGGATAGGTCAGACTGCTAAGATCTTCGTTACTGGCAAAAATAGCAACATTGCGGATGCGTTCTATATTACCTAGCCTATAAACCTTGACACTGTCAACACGACTATGGTTAACATCTAGGTCAATAAGCAACCAGTTGTCTGAGGTATAATGATCTGCGGCATAACCATCAGTATTGGTTCCTTTGTTACCATTAGTAACGGCTGACAGAGAAAAGCCTTCAAATTGACGATTATCCCCCGCCGTGACGGTTTTACCTAAAGCAATATTAGTGCCATCTAAGATAACTTCAACTTCATTAACCCCTAATTGGTCACCTATGGCATTATCTGCTAGTGTTTGTTTGAGCAGGATATAACGCACCCCTAGATTAAGCGCTCCCGTTACAACACCCACATCATCGGTTACTGTCATGCTAATGCGGGGATTGATGTTAATCACATGGGGGTCACTTGCTAGACCCTCACCACCAGTAGGGCTTTCAACCTGTGCGGTAAAACTATGGCTGCCTGCTGTTAATGCGCGGCTCGGTGTGTAAGTCCAGTCTGTGCCGGTGTCGCCGGTTATAGTTGCATCACCTAGTTTTGTTGTGCTATCACCATCATATATTGCCAGCACTTGACCAGTAGTAAGCGCAGCACTGAGTGTGCCCGTTAAGGTAGGCGTGGTGTCATCTGTTGTTGTGCCAGCCGCTATGGCTGCCATAGCACTGCCATGAGTGCTGACATCATCACTCACCATATCAATAGTAACAGTTTGTGCTGGTGCCGTAGAAGCAACCTCTGCGGTTGCGGCACTGGTTACCGTTTCAGAAGCCCCATAACCATCGGTATAGCTCACCACTACGGTGATGGTTTGACCCACCTGTGCTTGTGTCAAGATAAAGGTGTCATTGGTTGCACCCGAAATAGCAAGGTTACTAGTGCCGTCATCTGCCCACCATTGGTAAGAAAGCGAATCCGTATCCAAACCATCCTCGTCTGTCACGGTTGAGACTGCTGTGAGTGTTTCACCTTGTTTTGGTGTTGCTGCGCCCGTAATGGTCACTTCACCCATGGGAAGATCATTCTCATTGCTGACAGTGATGCTAAATGGTGGCAGTGAAACAGGCGCTGCGATGTTATTATCGGTTACTGAAATCACAATATTTTCTGCAATACCAACATTGGCATTGGTGGGTGTACCGCTTAATACGCCTGTTGCTGGGTCGAAAGTAGCCCAAGCTGGTTTGTTGGTAATTGAATATACCAGCGTATCGCCATCAATATCTGCCCCAGTCGGGGTGAAACTGTATGGAGCATCTTCGGCAACCGTGGCATCTGGTGTGCCTGTGATGGTTGGCGCGTCATTCTCATTGGTGACAGTGATGCTAAATGGTGGCAGTGAAACAGGCGCTGCGATGTTATTATCGGTTACTGAAATCACAATATTTTCTGCAACACCAACATTGGCATTGGTGGGTGTACCGCTTAATACACCTGTTGCTGGGTCGAAAGTAGCCCAAGCTGGTTTGTTGGTAATTGAATATACCAGCGTATCGCCATCAATATCTGCCCCAGTCGGGGTGAAACTGTATGGAGCATCTTCGGCAACCGTGGTATCTGGTGTGCCTGTGATGGTTGGCGCGTCATTCTCATTGGTGACAGTGATGCTAAATGCTGGCAGTGAAACAGGTACTGCGATGTTATTATCGGTTACTGAAATCACAATATTTTCTGCAATACCAACATTGGCATTGGTGGGTGTACCGCTTAATACGCCTGTTACTGGGTCGAAAGTAGCCCAAGCTGGTTTGTTGGTAATTGAATATACCAGCGTATCGCCATCAATATCTGCCCCAGTCGGGGTGAAACTGTATGGAGCATCTTCGGCAACCGTGGTATCTGGTGTGCCTGTGATGGTTGGCGCGTCATTCTCATTGGTGACAGTGATGCTAAATGGTGGCAGTGAAACAGGCGCTGCGATGTTATTATCGGTTACTGAAATCACAATATTTTCTGCAAGACCAACATTGACATTGGTGGGTGTACCGCTTAATTCGCCTGTTGCTGGGTCGAAAGTAGCCCAAGCTGGTTTGTTGGTAATTGAATATACCAGCGTATCGCCATCAATATCTGCCCCAGTCGGGGTGAAACTGTATGGAGCATCTTCGGCAACCGTGGTATCTGGTGTGCCTGTGATGGTTGGCGCGTCATTCTCATTGGTGACAGTGATGCTAAATGGTGGCAGTGAAACAGGCGCTGCGATGTTATTATCGGTTACTGAAATCACAATATTTTCTGCAAGACCAACATTGACATTGGTGGGTGTACCGCTTAATTCGCCTGTTGCTGGGTCGAAAGTAGCCCAAGCTGGTTTGTTGGTAATTGAATATACCAGCGTATCGCCATCAATATCTGCCCCAGTCGGAGTGAAACTGTATTCAGCATCTTGGGCAACCGTGGTAGCAGGCTCGCCTGTGATGCTCGGTGCATCATTGACATTTTCAACCGCAGTGGTTGACATACTGGTTACCATTTCATCAGCACCCAGCGCATCGGTATAGCTCACCACTACAGTAATGGTTTTACCCACCTGTGCTTGCGTCAAGGTCAAGGTTGCATCGTTCGCATTCTCAATATCAACGTTATCTGCCTGCCACTGGTAGCTAAATGTACCCAGACCATCCTCGTCTGTCACTGTTGAGACTGCTGTGAGTGTTTCACCTTGTTTTGGTGTTGCTGTTGCTGCGCCCGTAATGGTCACTTCACCCATGGGAAGATCATTAACATTTTCAACCGCAACAGTTGGATCACTGGTTACCGTTTCAGGAGTCCCATAACCATCGGTATAGCTCACCACTGCGGTAATGGTTTTACCCACCTGCGCTTGCGTCAAGATCAAGGTTGGATTGTTTGAATTCGCAATAGCCACATCATCAGCCTGCCACTGGTAGCTAAATGTACCCAGACCATCCTCGTCTGTCACTGTTGAGACTGCTGTGAGTGTTTCACCTTGTTTTGGTGTTGCTGTTGCTGCGCCCGTAATGGTCACTTCACCCGTGGTAAGATCATTGACATTTTCAACCGCAACAGTTGGATCACTGGTTATGACTGGCTCAACAGTGCCGAACGCATCGGTATAGCTCACTTCTACTGTGATGGTTTTACCCACCTGCGCTTGCGTCAAGGTAAAGGTTGAATTGTTCGCTCCCATAATATCAGTACCATCTGCCTGCCATTGGTAGCTAAACGCGCCCAAACCATCCTCATCCATCAGGGCTGAGGTGTTTGCTGTGAGCGTTTTGTCTTCTCTTGCTGTCCCCGTAATGATCACCTCACCTGTGGTAAGATCATTGACATTTTCAACCGCTGCGGTTGGCACACTGGTTATTACTGGCTCAACATTGCCGAACGCATCGGTATGTATTACTTTTAGTGTGATGATTTTACCCACATGTGCTTGCGTCAAGGTCAAGGTTGCACTGGTCGCACCCGAAATAGCAACATTATCAGCTTGCCATTGGTAGGTAAACGAGCCCTTACCATCTTCGTCTGCTAGGGCTGAGGTATCTGCTGTTAGGTTTTGATCTTCTGTGGCTGTTCCGGTAATGGTGACAACGCCTGTGGTAGGATCATTGACATTTTCAACCGCTGCGGTTGCTGTACTGGTTATCGCTGGCTCAACCGTGCCGAACGCATCGGTATGTATCACCACTACGGTAATGGCTTTACCTACATGCGCTTGTGTCAAGATCAAGGTGTTATTGATCTCGCCCGAAATATCAACATCATCTGCTTGCCACTGGTAGGTGAATGTGCCCTTACCATCCTCGTCCTGTAATGCTGAGGTGTTTGCTGTGAGTGTTTGGTCTTCTGTTGCTGTTGCTGCTTCATCAATGGTGACAACGCCTGTGGTAGGATCATTGACATTTTCAACCGCGGTGGTTGCGGTACTGGTTTTTGCTGGCTCAACTGTGTCGAACGCATCGGTATGTGTTACTACCACAGTGATGATTTTACCCACCTGTGCTTGGGTCAAGGCTAAGGTTTTATTGGTTGCGCCCGCAATAGCAAGGTTATTAGTGCCATCATTTGCCCACCATTGGTAGCTAAATGTGCCTACACCGTCACCATCGTTCAGAGCTGAGGTATTTGCTGTTAGGTTTTGATCTTCTGTGGCTGTCCCGGTGATGGTCACCTTACCCTTGGTAGGTGTGTTAACATTGTTATCACTATCGTCAAAAGCTTTTATGCCAACAGCGGCTAAAGCGATACCACCAGCAAGCCACCACCAATGCGGCGCTTCATTATTGCTCTCTTGATAATTTGTTTCTTTGTTTGCGGTTGGAATATAACTAACGGCTCCTTTAGGCAGAGCACTTAATCCTAACGTTACTCCATCAACCTCGGTGACTATATCAGCCAAGACAGCGCTGTTAGCATAGGTGTAGACCATAAAACTGCCATCACTCAATGCTTGACCGACGGGGCTATCCGGTGTTATTGTAACCCCCCCCCCCCCCCCACTTCTCCACCTAATGTTACGCTACAAGCATCATCTTCACATAAGGTGTAAAAACCTCTGAAAATAACTTTGCTGGCATCGGCGGCAGTAACGATAAGATCATCGTCTTTTTTCACCGCAATAATGTTCGTTATTAACTGCCTTAATTCAGCGTTTTCTGCCTTACTTGGATCCCCCGTTTGGCTCATTACTTTTACATTATAGTTTTCATAGGTCGCTGCTAATATAGAAACAGTTTTCGCTGGTGGTAAAGCGATTGTTATATCGTCTAATTTAGGATCTTTAGGTTCGATGACAACTAGATTTTTCGTTCCGTTTGTAGTGCCGTTAAGTATATTCATTTTTTTTATTCCTATTTTATTCATGTGTAGTTACGTTGTTAGCTGATCAATCTGACTGAACTTAATTTGAGTTAACTAGGAGTATCTTTATCACAGTTACAGTTATTGTTACAGTTGTTATTTGAATCCAAGGCTATTTAATCTCAGCTTGGCTTAACAAATTAGCTCATCTAATAAAACTTTATGTTGGGTAACTTGTTGGCGACGTTTTAACCGTTGATTGTTAACTATGGTGGTTAAATCAGCTAAGGCTTGCTCAAAATCATCATTAATAATAATGTAATCAAATTCTTGAAAGTGCGAACATTCACCTTGAGCTTGAGCCATTCTATTCGCGATAACTTCATCACTGTCTTGCCCTCTACCTCGTAAACGATTTTCTAATTCTTGTTTTGAGGGTGGGCTAATAAATACAGTCGTTACGGAAGGTTTTTTCATGCGCACTTGTTGTGCGCCTTGCCAATCAACATCAAGAAAAACATCTATACCTTGAGCAAGCTGAGCATCTATTGCTGTTTCTGAAGTGCCATAATAATTACCAAAAACTTTAGCGTGTTCGTAAAAAGCATTTTTTTTGATTTGTTTTTTGAAATTAGCAACAGAAACAAAATGGTAATGTTCACCGTCTTGTTCACCTAGGCGAGGGTCGCGTGTGGTATGTGATACCGAAACGGCCATAGGCCTGCTTGATTTTTGTGCTAGCAATGCCTTGATCAAGCTAGATTTTCCGGCACCACTAGGTGAAGAAAGAATGAATAAATTGCCTGTTACTGTCATGACACCCTCCTTTAAATTGAATATTATTGGTTGTGCTTGATATCGCTCTTGATATTACTATGTATGGGCTTGAACCTGTATCTTGAATTTACTGTGCAAGATACAGAGTTGAGCTCAGGATGACAGGTACAAAAGATTTAAAGTATTTTAGCAATTGATTGCGCTAAGTAATCAACATTACTGTTAGCAATACCTGCAATGCTCATACGGCTAGATCCAACCATATAAATACTGTATTGATCTTGTAATTGTTGAACTTGCTCAGGTGTTATGCCTAAGAAAGAGAACATGCCGCTTTGACGAGCAATAAAGCTGAAGTCGCGTGTTACGCCATTTTCTTTAAGTTTATTGACTAATAACTGACGGTTACCGTTAATACGGTCGCGCATTTCTTTTAATTCGCTGTGCCATTGAATCGTTAACTCTTGTGAGCTTAAAATAGTTTCAACGATAGCAGCACCGTGTGCTGGTGGCATAGAGTAAATGCCGCGAATTACATAAGCTAATACCGAAGCGACTAAGTCAGCACTGTTACTGGTTTCTGCAATTAAAGTACAAGCGCCAATACGTTCACGATATAAGCCAAAGTTTTTAGAACATGAGCTACACACGATCATCTCTTTTACATTTTCAGCCATTAAACGTAAACCATAGGCATCTTCGTTTAAACCAGCACCAAAACCTTGATAAGCCATATCAACTAATGGTGTAAAACCAATATCTTTAGCTACTTCAACAACTTGTTGCCATTGCTCATTGGTTAAGTCCATACCACTTGGGTTATGACAACAAGCGTGTAGTAAGACAATATCATCGCTAGATACTTCTTTCAGTTGCGCTAACATGCCATCAAAGTTTAAGGTTTTATTGTCGTAATCATAATACGGATACGTTTTAACTGTTAAACCTGCGGCTTCAAAAACAGCCGTATGGTTAGCCCATGTTGGATTTGAAACCCAAATAGTTGTACCAGCTTTGCAAGAATTAATAAATTCAGCAGCGACACGTAAAGCGCCTGTTCCACCTGGTGTTGAAAATGTGCGAGCACGGTTTGCTAATAAAACTTTATGATGACCAAAAATAAGCTTGTTTATTTCTTCATTAAATAAAGCAGAACCCGTTGGACCAATGTAAACCTTGGTATCTTCGGTATCGAGACGATGTTGTTCAGCTTTTTTTACACAATTTAAAATTGCGGTATGTCCAGCTTCGTTCTTGTATACACCAACACCCAAATCGATTTTTTTGGGGTTGGTATCTTCTCGATATTTAGCTAATAGGCCTAAAATAGGATCGGCAGGCAACGCTTTTAAGCTAGCAAACATGACTGAAATTACCTTATATGTTAAGAGTTCAATGTTAATGAATTAAACGCTTTAATTGAAAGAAATAGTGAAAAATCAAGCATAGCTCAAAAGAGCGCCAAAATTAAGATTTTTTACGCATATTTTCAGACTAATTTATTTCTGATTTATTTGTTGAATTATTAGACGGTATTGTTGGCGCGTGATTTTCTAATGAATTTAATAAAGCAATCAGACTTGTGCCTACGGCTTTTGCTAAATTGACAGGCACGGCATTGCCTATTTGCTTATACTGGCTTGTTAAGGCGCCACTAAATAGCCAGTTATCAGGGCATGTTTGGCTGCGAGCAATACTTTATTAAAAATTATTAGTAAGCGCTGCTGCCAAACCAATAATACCGCCAAAAATACCACCCCACACGACTAACCAACCTAAGTGTTTTTTGATCATCGCTTGAATAATTTCTTTCACCAATTGTGGTGTTAATTCATTAAGACGTTTTTCAATAATATCGCTAACTTTTTCTTGCATGCTAGCAATCATATTAGGTTGTTCTAATTCATCACGTAATAGCGCACTAAACTGTTCACTTTGGGTTATGTCTTGAATGGAAACTTTCATCTTTTCAATAAATGGCTCTTTCATTGGTTGTAATGCTTCACTGCCACCTACCATAGCTAACATGGGTGCAAAGGATGAGCTTTCTATAACCGATACTAGATTGTCAAAGGCGGGTGATAAATCTACTTTTTCTATCACTGGGCTTAAATCAATAGCAGTGGCGCTACCCGAGTTACTTGATAGAAATCGATCAATATTCTCTTTGGTAAAAAACTGCTCCATCATTAGTTGGCGAATGGCGGATTTAAAATCTTCAAAACGTGCTGGAATAACCCCTGAGCCGTATAGTCCTGGCACTTTTTCAAAAAGCATATGGATAGCCAACCAATTGGTGATAGCCCCAGATAGTGCAAATAAACCAATAGTAAAAATGAGGTGTTGCCCTGAAACGTAGCCCATAAGCGTTGCAATAAAGGCGATTAAATTGGTGATGATACTTTTATTCACTTGAAGATCCGTATTTTGAATTCGCTTGGCTATAGGCGCTATGATAGCATTGAAATTACCTTGCTAAAATGATGATAATTATGATTTATTCAACCTATTTTTTTGGTAAATAGTCGTTATTTTTGAATTGAAATTATCCTTAAATATTAGTCTGGTTTTTATCATAAGTTATTGAATTAATGAACCACTCTTTCTCTCCTTCTGGCGTTTTTACGATAATTTCATCATCCACTTCTTTTTTAATAAGCGCCCTTGCCATCGGCGAGTCTATTGAAATATAGCCCTTGGCATCACCGTAAATTTCCTCAGAGCCAACAATTCTAAACTTTTTAACATCACCCGCTTCATTTTCTATTTCTACCCACGCACCAAAGAAAACTTTACCTTCTTGTTGTGGTGAATAATCAACAATTTTTAACTCAGGCAAACGTTTTCTTAAAAATCTTACTCTGCTGTCAATTTGACGTAAAACGCGTTTATTGAAGTGATAATCAGCATTTTCAGAGCGATCACCCAAACTGGCGGCCCAAGAAACAATCTTGGTGATTTCTGGACGTTTTACTTTCCATAGATGGTCATGTTCTTTTTGTAGTTTTTCGTAACCAGCACGGGTAATTAATTTAGTTTTCACAACATTTGCTCAGCACTTGCTTAACATAAAGAGAAAGTTTTTGTTTTCGAAAGTTATCATAATATACTTAATATTTACGATTTATTAATGGTTATTCCTTAAATATATCGCGTTTGTAAATAATCAAATACCGCACGTATGCCGAAAGCTTCGCCACCTAAAGGGCGACCAGACAAGGTGCGGACATTAAAAGCCATCACATCAAAATGAACCCAATTAGTTTCTTTACCAACAAACTTTTGTAAATAAAGTGCTGCCGTAATCGCACCGCCAAAAGGTGTCGAAGAGCAGTTAGTCATGTCGGCAAGGGTGCTTTTAAATAAGTCGGTATAAGGCTGGTAAAGTGGCATACGCCATACGGGATCAGTAATTTTATTACCCGCTTTAATGATACCTACGGCAACATCATCACAGGTTGAAAAAAAGCCAGGTAATTCGGTTCCTAAAGCCACTCGCATGGCACCCGTTAATGTGGCAAAGTCGATGATTAACTCGGGGGATTCTTGCTCTGCTTCGGTTAACGCATCACATAAAACTAAGCGACCTTCAGCGTCGGTGTTATCTATTTCCACGGTAAGACCACTACGTGTAGTTAACACATCTCCAGGGCGCATGGCATTGTTTGATACTGCGTTTTCAACCGCAGGAATTAATACTCTTAGGTTGATAGGTAAATTATGCGACATAATTAAGTGTGCTAAACCAAGTACATGAGCTGAGCCGCCCATGTCTTTTTTCATGTTGCGCATGCCAGCGGCAGATTTTAAATCTAATCCTCCGCTGTCAAAACATACGCCTTTACCAACTAAGGTTATTTTAGGATGATGTGCATCACCCCAAGATAAATCAATCAGGCGTGGTTGGTGAACACTGGCACGCCCAACAGCATGAATAGTTGGATAGTTTTGAGTCAGTAAATCATCACCAATAATTTGCGTTAGTTTACCGCCAAAATTATCGGCAAGTGTTTGTGTACTTTCACCTAAATTCTCTGGCATCATATCAGCAGCGGGTGTATTCACTAGATCACGCACTAAAGCAGTTGCTTCTGCATATTTAATGGCGCTATCCACTAGCGTTTGATCATTGACTGCCAATGTTGGTAAAGGTTGTTTATTAGGGTTTTTAGTTACATAGCGAGTATAAGTATAGGCTCCAATTAACCAAGCAAAACAAATAGCTTGCTGATGCTCTGCTTCGGCGTGTAGTAAGTACTGACCAGAGGGCAGCTTTTTAATTAAATCGCCACACGCAAAAAAGTGGCTAGCATCATCAACAATAAAAACTGCTTGTGCTAAATCGCCTTGCTCATTAGGAATAAGTGCTAGACCGTCGCCAGAAAAACTGATTTGTTTAAGCCAATTTTGGCTAGATTGCGTTTGTTTTAATAACCAATGCTCGAAAGATTGTTTTTGTTCAAATACAAAAAGGGGGATACCTTTATTTTGTGCCGTTAATAACGTCTTCATTTGATTCCTTGGGGTTAATCGCATCTTGAGGTGGCTTGGATATATATTCTAACCTAAGTAACATAAAGATGAAGCGTTGCTCTAGCTTACTTTGTCTATTTAAACCCAATTTGTGCTGATTACTGGGAAAATATCGCTAATATCGAAACCGCTGCCTATGCAGAGCTAGATATTGCCATTGTTGTCTTTTTCTTATTTGGCACCTCTACCTTTACTGTTTTTATTCTTGAAGCAATTTTAGATAAAAGAATGTTATTACCGTCAGAATTAATATCTATGTTAGTTTCAATTTTAGGGCTGTTTTTAATTTTCGATACTGAAAGCTCTATTATTAACGTAGGTATTATTTATGCTGGAATAGCAGGTATTGGTTATGGTGCATTCATAGTAACAGCTTCAAGACTAACTATTGGTAGTGGAATAATGCCGCTTGCTTCATTGTTATTATTTGGTTGTTTATTATTGGCATTAAAGTTCAATATCCGCTCAAGAGAGTTTCTGGTATGATCAACAAGCATAAAAAATTTGTATCTATTCAGCAGGCTATTTTATACGTTGTCGTTTGTGCTGAGCAAGTTAGGAATGAACCGTTTGTTGAGGTATGAATGGTTTTTCCCTTTGACTGCTTTGTGCTCAGGGCTAACAGAATCAGGGTTGGTGAATAATTATTAAAACTCTAAAATTAAAACCGGAACTGTAAATTAATGTCAGCAATTGCCGAACAAATCGCCCAAGAACTTAACGTCAAAACCAACCAAGTCAATGTCGCTATCACTTTATTAGAGGGTGGTGCTACTGTGCCATTTATTGCTAGATATAGAAAAGAGGCAACCCAAGGGTTAGACGATAATCATTTGCGACATTTAGCCCAGCGTTTAAGTTATTTGCGTGATTTAGATGCTCGTCGTCAGGTGATATTAACTAGCATCAGACAACAAGATAAATTAACGGTAACGTTAGCCAAGCAAATTGCTAATGCTGATAACAAAACGCGCTTAGAAGATTTATATTTACCCTTTAAGCCTAAACGTCGTACTAAAGGACAAATTGCCATTGAGGCGGGTATTGAGCCGTTGGCTACTCGTTTGTTTAATAATTGGCAGCTTAAACCAGAACAAGAAGCGCTATCATTTATCAATAAATTGGCAGGTTTCGATGATGTTAAAGCCGTGTTAGATGGCGCAAGCTCTGTTTTAGCTGAACGCTTTAGTGAGGATGCTAATTTATTACAAAAACTGCGTAATCATATACTTAAACAGGCGCATTTAACCGCTAAGTTAGTGAAAGGGCAAGCACAAGCAGCGATAAAGTTTCGTGATTACTTTGATCATAGTGAAAAGTTAAAAACGGTGCCGTCACATCGTATGTTGGCCATGTTACGGGGGCGAAATGAAGGTTTTTTACAATTAAAAATTAATGTTGATCCTAGCCAAGAAAACACCAGTGTTTCTAGTGCTGAACAAATTATCAGTGAACATCTAACGTTACGACTGACAGGACAAGCAGCGGCAAGTTTTTTAACTAACACTGTGCGAATGGCATGGAAAACTAAATTAAGTGTTAGTTTAAGTAATGAGCTTTTAGGCCAACAACGTGAGCATGCTGAACAGCAAGCAATTAAAGTGTTTGCGGCAAACCTAACTGATTTATTAATGGCCGCACCCGCAGGGTCAAAAGTTACTTTAGGTTTAGATCCTGGCTTACGCACAGGCTGTAAAATTGCCATTGTTGATGGTACAGGAAAGTTATTACACACCACCACTATCTTTCCTCATGCACCGCAAAAGCATTGGGATAAATCAGTACGAACCTTGGTGAATATTTGTCGTCAACATAAGGTTGAGCTAATTGCTATAGGCAATGGTACAGGCTCTCGTGAAAGCGACAAGTTAGTGAGTGATGTTATTAGCCAATTTGAACAGAAAAAACCGAAAAAGATGATTGTTTCAGAGGCTGGCGCATCAGTATATTCAGCTTCAGAGCTTGCCGCGAATGAATTTCCTGATTTAGATGTGTCTATACGTGGTGCTGTTTCTATTGCTCGACGCTTGCAAGATCCATTAGCTGAGTTGGTAAAAATAGATCCAAAAGCTATTGGTGTTGGTCAGTATCAACATGATGTTAGCCAAAGCCAGCTAAGTCAAAGTCTTGATGATGTTGTTGAACATTGTGTAAATGCTGTTGGTGTCGATCTTAATAGTGCCTCGGTGGCATTATTAACTCGTGTGGCAGGTTTAAATAAAACCATGGCCAATAACATTGTGCAGTTTCGAGATCAGCAGGGCGTTTTTACTAATCGTCAACAGCTGAAAAAAGTGGCGCGTATAGGGCCAAAAGCATTTGAGCAGGCATCAGGGTTTTTACGTATTAGTGGCGGTGACAATCCGTTAGATCAATGTGCGGTACATCCTGAAACTTATCCTATTGTTGAAAAAATTATTGCACAGTTAAACGTAGACAGTGCAAGCTTATTACTTGAATCCAGCAATAATAGCGAGCAGTTAAAACAAGTGAATATTGGCGAGTTAGCGACGGAGCAATTTGGAGAGGTGACCATAAAAGGTATTACCAGTGAGCTTGCCAAACCAAGCCGTGATCCACGACCAGAATTTAACACCGCTACTTTTGCCGAGGGTGTCAATAGCATTACCGATTTAACTGTCGGTATGATACTTGAGGGTGTTATCTCAAATGTGGCTAATTTTGGCGCCTTTGTTGATCTTGGTGTTCATCAAGATGGTTTAGTGCATATTTCAGCTATTACCGATAAGTTTATCAGCGATCCACGAGCATTAATAAAAACTGGCGATATTGTCAAAGTAAAGGTAGTAGAAGTAGATGTTGCGCGTAAACGTATCAGCTTAACTATGCGCTTAAATGATAAAGTTAGTGAGCAAAGCTCAGGTGTTAAGTCACAAGGTGCAAGCTTGAAACATCAAACGAATAAGCAAGGTTCAAATGTTAAGTTGCCAGAGTCTAACCAAAAAAAACAGCATAAGCCTAAAACTAAAAAAATCGATAATGCTGCGATGGGGAACGCTTTTGCCGATGCATTTGCGAAGCTAAAAAAATAGCAATGATCAAGATAAAAAATTAATTATCAAACAAAGTTAAAATTTACTTGACCAGACGAATGGTAATGATTATCATTCGTTTGTTGGTTAAGACAAATGAATGCTCTCTCGGATGTCTTAATCAATAACAGGCTTGGTAGCTTAGTGGTTATGCCTCAGGACACATGATCACTAAGTTCCATCTTGTGCACAGATTCAATTTTTTTTGTTGAGTCGAATCGATTAAAAAATTTTGATGGTTTAGCCAGTGATTAGCCTTTAATCACTGGCTTTTTTGTTTGTCAGCCTGGCTAGGCAAACAAAAAATGAGAGGCAAAAACTTTGCCATAGCACCGCACCAAGCATCACCTCGGTTGGAGGTTAACTAATACCAATACGAAAACCAATACGAACAAATAGGTGATCATTCTACATAGATGTAGGAGCACTATAAAACGTATTTAGCTGAAAATTGTAAGTAGTTAGAATCTTTATTAACTTCAGACATTTCAAAGTTACCTACTTCAACAGCAAAAGAAAGTTTTTTGGTGTAGTTTTTAAATAGGTTAACGGCCATATGATTACGCTTAGTATTGGCTAAGTCGGCGTCTGTGCTGCCATAGAATACCGTTGAACGTATGTCATCAGTCCAAAAGTGGCGATAAGCGACCATAAACGAAGTTGTGTCTTCGGCTTCTTCACCGACTAAATCTCTTGCGGCAACTACGCCAACGTAACGACCCGTGTTGCCGCTATGTGCTTGAAAACGAAAATCGTCTTTACCGAAAGTTTTAATGCGACCAGCAACACCAAAACCAGTAGCAGATTGAGTATTACCACCCTTAGTGTTTAATTTACGGGCTAAACCTGAAAACGAAACATTACCCCAGTCACCTTTTAAGGTATATTTAGCAATAACATCAGGAATCGAATCTTGACTGCTGTCACCCTTATCTGAATGTGGATTTTCTAAAGAAACTTGTAAGCCACCTATAGTGTAACGAACTTGCCCCTGTCTAATAAAGGCAGATGCATTTAACGGGCCACCAAAATCTGCTGCTTCAGCTAGTGCGCTGGTGTTAATGAAGGTGCTCCATGTTTGGCCAAC
The DNA here is from genome assembly GCA_965261045.1 of uncultured Colwellia sp. GTDB lineage: Bacteria > Pseudomonadota > Gammaproteobacteria > Enterobacterales > Alteromonadaceae > Colwellia. Next base: position 236,706 of record CBDHCJ010000002.1, on the reverse strand, counting down.
TAAAATATTTTTATACTTAACAAAGGCGTGACGTAGTCTTGGATGTTCTGAATTCGAAATGATTTGGTTACCGCCTCCGCCAAGAAAATCCATTTCAATAAAGCCGGTAACATCACCATGAACATACTTAGCATTGAAGCGAGTTTCATTGACTGAAAATTTAGTAGTTGAAAGATCATCCGTTACTTTTGCATGACCAATCCAGTAATCATTATTGGTTACAGATGAGCTAACGTCACCACTGATTGTACGTACGTCTGCTTTAATATAACCACCGAAAGTTATTTTATCATTGTCGGTTAAATCGAAGCTATAACCAGCATTGGCAGCACCTGCCATAGTTAATAAACCTGTGGCGAGTAGTAATTTATTTTGGTTAAAAATTTTGTGAAAAAGCGAGTTGTTAAACATTGTATGTCCTCATTTTATTGTTGTGTTGTATTTGTAAAAGCTGAGCTCTTTGTCTCCTCTTTGTGCTTGTTTTTGTTACAGCACTTTTATATTTAATATAAAAACGTTGCTTAAATAAGGTAAGATTAATCACCTTGAAAAGGAATTAGACCTAAGTCTAAAATATCATTTTTTATCTTAGACTTTAGTCGAAAAGTGAAGTTTTGTGTGTTTACGTCAAGGCTTTTCTTCTTAATAAACTTATGATTTACTTGGTTTTTATCATGTGATTTGTTACCGATGGATGGTTTTATAAACTTGCTTCTTGATAAAAATAATATCTTAGGGGGGCGTTTATATCGAGGAATGTAACGTTAAAATTTATAAGATAATATCTTTGAGCAATAGGTTGTCAGCACTGTTTTTTTCTGCCATTTGAGCGAGTAATAATTCTGCTGTGGCAATGGCATCATTTAAAGCATTATGCCCATGGTGAGCTGGTAGTTGATATTTGCTTCGTAAATGTGATAAACGTAACTCAGAGGGATCGTAAGCTAGATCACGTTTATCAAGTTGTCGTTTGGCAATAACTAAGGTATCAACCATAGGAAAATCAGGCACTAAACCATAAAGCTCAAGGCAAGCCTGCTGTAAAAATTGACGTTCAATGCGGGCGAAATGTACCAACATTACCTTACCCGCTAGCGCTTTTAAGAGTTGTTCTACTACAATTTCTAACGGTTGCCCTCGTTTCTTTTGTTCATCGGTAATGTGATGAATAATCACGTTACTTTCTTCTAGTTGGGTGTTAGCTTTAATAATTTGATGATAACAGGAGTTAAGTTTTATCTGTGCTTGTGTTAGTGAAACAAAGCCGACACTGAGTAGTTTATCTGTTTTGGCGTCAAGTCCTGTGGTTTCAAAATCTACGGCTAATATGGGCAGTTCAGCTATGGGTGTGTTAAGCGTAGGAAAAGGTACAGATAAAAAGTCGTATAAGGGACCTTTTGATACTTTTTTTAATAGCGCTTTCCGTTTGGATTCATAACCCGAAAGCCAGTTAATTAGTGAGCGAATTGCCATTAGAAATTAGCTTGTCTTGAGTCTTGTAACGTTTTAATAACCTTAAAGGCATCTTTTAAGTGCTCTCGTTCTAACTTAGAAAGTTCTTTGGGTGATAAGTAATTATCAGCTTTTAAGTCTTGCATTAATTTTTTTGCTTGGTGTTTTACACGCAATATACCTAGAAACTTATAGGCATCAATTAAATTTTCTGCTGATGATTTGGTAATTGCGGCACTGCCTGCTGCTTGTTGAATACGCTCAATAGTATTGACAGCACTAATGCCTTGAGAAAGGGCATATATCCGCGCAAGATCGACAATCGGAGCGATGCCATTACGTTTTAAATCTAAAGTGGCTTTGTGTTTACCATTTTGTTTTAGCACAAAGTCACGGAAAAAGCCTAGTGGCGGTCGTGATCCTAGCGCATTTTTAGATAAATGCGCGATAAACAAACTATTAGTCTGCGCTTTTCTAAGTAGTTTAGTGCGCACCTGTTCTAGTAAACTGCGTTCGCCACATATGGTTTCTAAATCAAAAAAAACGCTAGAATTTAGTAGGGCTTTTGGGCTTGGCGTATCAATCCAAGCATCAAAGTATTGTTGCCAAATTCGTACGGGTTGTCGCCATTTGAGGTTGGTTGCCATAATATTACCTGGACAATAAATAAAGCCACAGTCAGCTAAACCATCACAAACAAAATTTGCTAAATTTTTAAACCAAGCATCATCGTAAGGTGTCATTGAGTCACCAATGATAATGGCATTATCTTGATCTGAGTGAGCTAATTGTTCTTGTCTTGCTTGTGAGCCTGCCGCAAGCCACGCATAGGGCACAGGTGGTTGACCATATTTTTCTTCTGCCATTTCAATTAGGCGTTTGGTAAAAGCCATAGTGATAGCGCTAATACTTTTGCCCACATGATCGGCGCTAGCACCTAATTTAGCTAAGCGTATTTGTAATTTTGGCAATAAATCACTGATTTCTTTTAATTCAAAAAGTGTTTTTGCTTTATGAATAATACTGGAAAAATTAACCGCATTATGGCCTTCATTATTCATTAAATCTGTGACGGTAATCATGCCAACCACTTTGCCTTGTTGAGTTACTGGTAGGTGATGAATGTGTTTGGCTGTCATGGTCATTAATGCATCATAAGCATTACTTTTGATATCGATAGTACTCATGTTATGGGTCATTATTTCACAAATACTAGCATGAATAGACAAGCCTTGTGCAACACACCGGCGGCGAATATCTTTGTCAGTAACAATGCCAATAGCACTGTTGTTATCAAGCACGACCAAACAGGAATAGTCCTGTTTGGTCATTTGTATTGCTGCTTGTTGAATGCTTTTATTAGCGTCAATACCTACGACGGGTGAGTGGTAAAAATCAGTTACTAGAGTATCCATTAATGAAGATGAAATAATGGCTTCTTCATTAACTTGGAACATTTTTTTCTTGAGTCGCTGAGCTGAGTTATAGCTGAAATAATCACTAATGCTTGGATACTGTGCACCAAGATCGCGCAATATTTTGCAATCAAGGCTATATATTAAGCTGTCTTCGTCAGTCTTTACTTGTCGTTGTGAACTTTGTTGATTATTGCTTGGTGATTGTAAGCTTTGCTTGCAAAATTCGGTGCATAAATCTCCTTCACCTAAACGCGAAACAAGTTCTTTATTACGAGTTAAACAACTTAGCGCACCTTTACGAACAATATATAAACGTGGCTCATTGATCTCTTTGGGAGGTAGGGTTTGGTCTTTACGTATGTAGTTAATACTTAATTCTCGTATTAATCGAGCCAGCGCAGATCTAGGTAAGCTATCAAAGGGGGGAATGCTTTGTATAAATCTTGATATTTCAGAAAGTTCAGTATCCATGATTAGCGCCTGCCTGCGTTTAGGAGATCATCTAGGTTAGTTGTTGCTGGTCTAATACAATAAATGCACCAGGCTAAAATTGAACCCACACTGAATACCCTTGGTGTTAGTTATTAATTTAGAGTGGTCAGCCGGTACAGTCAAGCATTGAAATGGGGACCTAGACTAAAGTAGGAGTTGAAAAGAGCTAAGTGCGATAAAGCCAGTTAATACGGATTGTTTACCGTAGTTAACTTTTATAAAAAGTCTATTTAGTTAGTGATCTAGACTAAAGTTTAATACCCGAGAAAAAAAAAGCTTGTTAAATTAACTGATAGTTGAAGTTGAATATGAATTTTTGCTGCGGTCGCTTGATGCCATTGGCATAAATCTATATTTATACTCATGTTACCTCGAAATGCTCGCTGAATCTGGCATGTAAAGGTAGCTTGGCTATGTACTTTAATCTAAAAGTTATTACATTAAGTGCTTTTCATTAATATTAACATTAGCGTAATAAAAAATATTAAAACGCTAATTACGTAATAAAAATTACAACAACGTCGCTAGGAGACTATTGTGGAAAATAAAGAAACCTATTGGTCGGAGAATCTTCGTCTCATCTTTATATGTCTTGCAATCTGGTTTGTGGTTTCATTTGGTTTAGGTCTACTTCTTGTAGAGCCATTAAATGCAATTCGTCTAGGTGGGTACAAACTCGGTTTTTGGTTTGCACAGCAAGGTTCTATTTACTCATTTCTTGTTTTGATCTTTTGGTATGGCGCCAAAATGAATAAGCTTGATAAAAAATATCATTCGGAGGATTAAGGCATGGAAGAGTTAAAACTATATACTTACATTGCAGTATTTGGCACCTTCGGCTTATATTTTGCTATTGCTTGGTGGGCTCGTGCTGGTTCAACCAGTGATTTCTATGTAGCCAGTGCTGGTATTACACCATTACAAAATGGTATGGCAATTGGCGCTGATTGGATGAGTGCAGCGTCATTCATTTCAATGGCAGGTTTAATTGCTTTCTTAGGTTACGGTGGCTCAGTTTTCTTGATGGGTTGGACTGGTGGTTATGTACTACTAGCGATGCTTTTAGCGCCGTACATGCGTAAACATGGTAAATTTACTGTGCCTGAATTTATCTTCGATAGATATTATTCTAAAACAGTACGTGTTGTTGCCGTGGTTTGTTTAATCATCGCTTCATTGACTTATATTATTGGTCAAATGAAAGGTGTTGGTGTTGCTTTTTCTCGCTTCTTAGAAGTAGATTACGGTTTAGGTTTAGGCATTGGTATGGGCGTTGTTTGGGTATACGCAGTATTAGGTGGTATGAAAGGTATTACTTATACGCAAATTGCACAATACGTAGTAATGATTTTTGCTTACACCATTCCAGCGGTATTCATTTCATTACAATTAACAGGTAACCCAATTCCACAATTAGGTTTAGGTAGTACGCTTGCCGATGGTAGTGGTATTTATTTACTTGATAAGTTGGATATGGTTGTTACAGATTTAGGCTTTAAAGAGTACACCACAGCTAACTTAGGCGGCACGTTGAATATGTTCGCTTATACCATGTCTCTTATGATTGGTACTGCTGGTCTTCCTCATGTAATTATGCGCTTCTTCACAGTTCCTTCAGTACAAGCAGCTCGTGCTTCAGCGGGTTATGCGTTAGTTTGTATCGCGTTACTTTATACTGTTGCGCCAGCAGTTGGTGCTATGGCCCGTTTTAACTTGATGAACACTATTGAACCAACAGCGGGTGAAAACCTTGTGTATGAAGAACGTCCACAATGGTTTAAAGACTGGGAAAAAACAGGTCTATTAAAGTATGAAGATAAAAATGGTGATGGTAAAATTCAATATACAGCAGATAAAGCAACGAATGAAATGGTTAAAGTTGACCGTGACATTATGGTACTAGCTAACCCTGCAATTGCCAACTTACCTAACTGGGTTATTGCACTTGTTGCTGCGGGTGGTCTAGCGGCGGCACTATCAACAGCAGCCGGTTTATTGCTAGCGATATCCTCATCCATATCTCATGATTTGATGAAAGGGATTTTAACCCCAGATTTATCTGAGAAAAATGAGTTGTTAGCTGGGCGAGTGGTGATGACCATAGCGATATTAATTGCGGGTTATCTCGGGTTGCATCCTCCTGGGTTTGCGGCTGGTACGGTGGCGCTAGCCTTTGGTTTAGCCGCATCAAGTATCTTCCCTGCACTAATGATGGGTATTTTCTCTAAGAAAATGAGTGGTACTGCGGCAGTAGCAGGTATGTGTTCAGGTATCGGTGTAACTATGCTTTATGTATTCCAACATAAAGGTATTATGTTTATTCCTGGTACGGCATTCCTAGGTGATATGAGCCCTAACTGGTTCTTCGGTATTTCTCCTAACGCTTTTGGTGCTGTGGGGGCATTGGTTAACTTTGGTGTAGCGTTTGCACTACTTAAAGTAACAGGTCCAGCGCCTCAGCACATCCAAGACATGGTAGAGCATATGCGTATACCAGGTGCTGTTAGTGCCGCACACGATCACTAAGATTAAAAGCTTCAAGCCTTGATTATCAAGTTTTGAAGCTAGATCTTTATAAATATAAAGGCTAGGCGACCATTTTTTTAAAGAGTCGTCTAGCCTTTTCTGTTAGATTAACCATCCTGATTGAATAAGAAGAAAAGTTATTATGAATAGACATATGAAAGTTGCTTTTATGGTTGCTCCTTTCCTTGCCGTATTAGGTTATATTGGCGCAGACTTTTATAATGAAAATGAAGCAGCTAAGACTAAAATTGTGCAATTAGTGCCAGAGGGACACTGTGATATTGTTAATCAAAGTTGTGTGCTCAAATCAGGAGAATTTAAAGTGAATGTTTCTGATAAAGCAGGCATAACTGAAGTTAACTCTACTTTTCCTTTAGATAGTGCAACACTATTTTTAGTGGATAAACATGACAAAATAACAGCTTATCCGTTAGGTATGCAAAAAAGCCCTTATTATTGGCGTAGTAATACGCAATTGGGAAGTTTAGTGAGCAATAAAGGTGATAGTTATAAATTACGCTTGATTACCAAAATCAAGGGTGGTCAATATATCTCTGAGTTTTATACGCAAACAACTAAATAAACTGTTGTAATGACATGGTGTTTTTTGACCGTGTTAACTGGCGGTGTAAGCGGTCAAATGCTTGCCATTGTTTAGTAGCAAGTTTGAGTAGGTTATCTTGCGCACTATGCTTTAAGCTAACAGCAGCATCAAGTGACATGTTGTAATACCATAAACCATTAATGAAGTAGCAAAATAAAAGTAACGGGTTCAACAGTTTTGTCTCAACGTCGATATTTGCTTGTTGTTGATAAGCATTAATAGTGAAATTGATTAATGGGTTAGGAATATTATTTACCGCAAGCAACATTGCTAAATCAAATTCAATTGGTGCAAAGCAGGCATATTCAAAATCGATTAGCCAAGTGCGCTGCTCATTATCACTTAACACATTACTAAAATTAATGTCGCTATGACAACACACCATTTTCTTGCTGGTTTTATGTTTTTCTGGCGCCATGAATGCCTCTAGCTCATGAGCTATGGTATTTAATACCGTAATTAGCGACGCTTTATGGTCAGAACGCAGCAAGCCATTGATGGTGTCTGTTATGCTTAGAGGGCTCATTGTCTCAGTGTCGATGCTCTCAGTATTGATGTTCTCAGGGTTTGATGTGCTAAGCCGATGAAACTGAATCATTAGTGCAATGCTAGTCGTTATTTTCTCTATCAGTGGCATTTGTTTTACCGCTAAGTTTTCACCTTCAATATAGTGGCTAATAAACCATTGGTCATCATGATAATAAACACTAGGAGTAATACCGCTAACGGCAGCTGTTTTAGCTAATTTTAGCTCATTGCTGAGCCGTTTTTCGTTAGTAAACTTTGCGAAATAACAGCGATCATCGGCTACTACCTTAAAGCAAGGATTGCTTAAGCCATCAGTGATAACGCTAACACGGGTAACTTGATTAAAGCATGGTAAAGCGCTAAGAGATTTAAGCAAAGGAGCGCTCTTCGCTGTTACTGTCAGCGTTATTTTTAAACATAATTCGCCACTTTAAGTAGCCATAAAATGCAATAACGACGAAAATAACAAACAGTAATGCTGTTGGATATAACGCTTTTTCTAGGTATAAATAAATAGAAACCAGATCGATTACCAACCAATAAAGCCAGTTTTCTAGCACTTTTTGTGTGACTAGGTAGGTAGCAAAAACCGCATACACTGTGGTGAAGGTGTCTAGGTAGGGAAAATCAGCTGGGGTGTAGCTTGCCATAAAAAACCCCCATATTAAAGAGAACACAGCGAGTATTAAACAGGCTTTTAAGTGCCACTTTGCCTGCCAAGAGACCACTGCAAAAATAGTGCTGTTCGTTTGATGGCTGACATCAGGGCTATCGCTCAATTCATTAGGTTTATTTTTTCGCCAAGCCCAATAACCATAGACAGCCATAACTAAATAATAAGCGCTAAGCGCACTATCCATCAATAATGAAACGTCGTAAAAAATATAAGAGTATAAGGCGGTGCTAATAAAAGCCGCAGGCCAGCACCACAAAGAGCCTTTTGTGGCCAATAAAATATAAGCAACAGATAATAACATCGCCGCCCATTCGAGCATGAGCGGCATAGAGAAGTATGCTATTAGACTAGATAAAATACTGGAATCGATTGATGTCATTAGTTTTCTACTTCAACGACTGAGCGATCACCATTAATAAATTTACAAACAAATACCGCTGCGCCAGTAGTACTATGTACATGCTTTATTTCGCCCATGACCTTGCTTACCGCTAAGTCATAATCGCCAAAAACTTGGGTGCTCATACCGTTAGTGACAACGTTTAAACCATCAACTTGACGTAAGCGTTTAATAAACGCCCAAATTTCGCTTTTGTATTGCTCTTCTGCTAGTGGGTATAAGCTTAATTCGATAGATATTTGCATTTCTATTCCTTATTGATTTATGTATTTTTCTTTACCCCTTCGGCGCATCGGCAGACTCAGGGCTAGCGGTTAATTTCCGTTAATCCTGAGCGCAAGGTACAAGCCGCCGAAGAACAAACTAGAATTGATAGTTTAATGTTACACCAAAAACCAATGGCTCAGATAACTGAGTATATTGCTTTGGAGTATAGCCATCACGAGGATCATTGGGAAAATAAAAGCCACGATTAGCATAGTTTTTATTGGTTATGTTTCGCCCCCACATTTTTACTTGCCAGTCGTCAGCCAAATAGGAAATTGAAGCATTGAGTAAAGCAACAGCTTCTGATTTTATATTATTTTCACTAATTGGTTGTCCTTTATAGTATCGGCTATCAGAGAAATAGAATTCATCTTTACCATCAATTGAGATGTTGATTAACCAATGGTCTGTTGGCTGTAGATTAACACCTATATTGAACTGATAATTAGGAGCATGGGCTTGTTCTTCGCCATTTAAAGAGTTGCCTTTAGCATCAACAAAATCATTGAATTCGGTATCAAGTAAGCCTATTGAGCCATATAGATGAATGACGTTATTAATTTGCCAGGCAGATTCAATTTCAATACCCAGGTTTGAGCCAGTAGCAGCATTACCCAGATAAGGAATAAACTCTGAACTGCCATCGTCACGCACAATGGTTTGTGAGGTTTTTACTTGCATGTCAGCTCTGTCCATATAGAACAAAGCAGTGCGTAAATAAGCATCATTATTAAGTAAGGCGACTTTGTAACCGATTTCATAATTCATCAGATATTCAGGGGAAAAACTGCGTAAGTCGCTAGGTAAAGTTCCATCGGTATTATTACCGCCAGCTTTATAGCCGCGATTAATCGAACCATACCATAAACGGTTAGTACTTGCTTGGTAACTAAGTACTAACTTACCGCCAAGCATAGTGTCGGTTGTAGCGTCGTTGAATAAGTCAGAGTTAGTATAATCGGCACTGCGTTTTTCAATACGTATCCCTGTGGTTAAGGCTAATTTATCACTGAGTTGACTGTTTAATTGACCATAGATAGCGACCGATTGGGAGTCAAAAATTGAAGTAAAGTTACTATCTAAATAGGTATATTGACGCTGTAATCCTTCATCATTATTTTTGAAATAAAGCCCAGCAACCCATGTTGTTGAACCGTTAAATAATTCATTACCTGCTTTTGATAGTGCTCTTAATTCAATAGTTTGGGTTGATTTATCTCGGAAATAATAATCTGTTGATGAGTATTCCCAGTAGGCATAAGCTTGATTATCAATATTTTCAGGCGATGAAATACCCACATAAGCCCAATCTTCGTCATAACCATAGGTTAAATCTGAATCTGTAGCACTCAATAAAGCTATTAGGGTCAATTTTTCAAAACCTTGGTAGCTGAATTTAGCGGCTAATGCCGAGGTTTGTTGTAGGTCAACACCGGGTTGGTCTGATAAGGTAGTGCGGGTGTTATCAAGTGAAAAAGCATCATAGCCGTTATCAAAATCAAAATAAAAGCCAGTTAAGTCAATAGTTAAATTATTACTGGCCTGTATGGATAACTTGCCTCGCAAACTTAATTCATCACGATTATTAGTGTCATTATTGTCTAGGTAGGCATTTTCGATAAAACCATCACTATTATATTGATTGGCGGCAAAGCGGTAACTAACTATATCGTTAGTTGGGCCAGAAAGAGCAACACCTAGACCATAGCTGTTATAATTGCCAGCATCTACTTGTATAAGACCTTCAAATTCATCAGTAGTGGCATTGGTCGTAATATTGATCATACCTGCTAGAGCATTAGCGCCAAACCGTGTACCTTGGGGGCCGCGAAATATTTCAGCTTGCTGTACATCGAAAAGGTTAGCAATACTACCAATGCCAGTAAAATCAACACCGTCGATAATCATACCAACGGATGGATTAATCGGCTCTTGAAACTGGCTACGCTCACCAATACCACGAATTTGATAATAACGCGCACGCTGTGAGCCACTGGCAAAATTAACGTTAGGGCTAACTGCTATTAGCTCTTCAAGGTGTTGGGCATTACGTTGTTTTATTTCTATGTCAGTTAATACTGATAAAGAAGCAGGTGTTTTCAATAAGTTTTGCTGGCGAAAGTCACTCGTTACGCGAATGACTTCAATATTTTTTTCATTCTTGGCTAGTGTATTCTTGGTTAGCAAATTGTTGGCTAGTACATTAATGCTGGTAATTAATGCCGTAGACATAGTTAACGCAATAGTGGATTTGGTAAAGTTCATAAAGATCTCATAAGTATGATGAAATATACTCAAACAACTTCAAATGGCATGATTCAGTTGCTTGAAGTATCACGAGTATATACTATGGGATCCGGCACTGGACAGTTATTCATTACTAATGTACTAACCATTCCTACGCCGGATAATTTATCACTAAGTAATAAATTCCCGTCCAGGTTCAAAGGGTTCGCCTAACTTAAATAAATTAGATTCATGGCATCTCAGCAGTTGATTTTCGCCTTACAATACTGGCTAATACTCAATGCTCCCCTTGGTTGGCGTGCAGTCTAACACACGTTAGTAACACATTTTACTCTATTTTGTTGATTTAAAATTTTTGGGTAAAATGAGTATAAGAGTGTAACTGTTTAGGTATATTGGTATTGTGTGTTTTAAATGAACAAATTTATTCTGTCACATATTCTGTCACAATAGAGAGTTGTTATGTTTCCCAATTGGCAATTAGTCAGTATCAGTTTGCTTTACATTGGTTTGTTGTTTCTTATCGCCTTTTTAGGGGATAAATATAGGCATCAGTTAGCGAAAAAGGGTCAAGGTATTATTTATGCCTTAACACTAGGGGTGTATTGTACTTCTTGGAGTTTTTTGGGTACAACAGGGCAAGCTGCTACTAATTTTTTGTCACATATCCCTATTTATCTTGGGCCAATATTATTATTTGTTTTTGCTTGGCCATTTATTCAACGTATTATTCGCGTTAGCTTAAAACTTAACTTAACCTCTATTGCTGATTTACTTGCGGCACGTTTTGGTAAATCACATAACCTTGCCATCATAGTTACTATTGTTGCGTTTGTTGGCGCCATGCCTTACATCGCTTTGCAGTTAAAAGCTATGGTGTATACATTTCAACAGTTACAAGTCGATCAAAGCTATACCAGTTGGGGTATCGGTTTAGTGGTCAGTTTGGTTTTGGTCGGTTTCACCATATTGTTTGGTATTCGAAATATTGATGTTACCGAACGACATCCAGGAGTAATGTTGGCTATTGCCTTTGAATCCTTGGTTAAAATCATTGCTTTTCTCGCGGTATCTTTATTTGTTTGTTTTTCTTTATTCGATTCGCCTTTAGACATATGGCAACAATCTGGTGCTAGTTTGAAACTTGAACAGCAAATGAATGTTGACAATATCAGTTCAATGTTAGCAATGTTAGTGATTGTTATGGCCGCATTTTTGTCTTTACCAAGACAGTTTCAGGTGATGGTCGTTGAGCTAAAGGATCAAAAAGATACATGGTTAGGTCGACGAGTATTTCCTATTTATCTTCTTGTTTTTGCCTTTTTTGTTGCCCCATTAGGTTTGGCTGGGCAATTATTATTAGGTGATACCGTTCCTTCTGATGCTTATGTCTTATTCTTGCCAGGAGTTGGCGGGCAAACATGGCTAACCTTGTTTACTTTTCTAGGCGCGGTGTCAGCGGCTAGCTCTATGGTGATCATTTCTTCAATTGCGTTAAGTACTATGCTTAGCAATGAAATTGTTTTTCCGCTGCTTTATCGTCAACAAAAAGTAGCACAAAGCAATTATGATAGTTTTAGGCAACGCTTGTTGGACATACGTAAGTTATTAATATTATTTGTTATTATGTCTGGTTATGGTGTTTTTGTTATGGCATCGCCAGATACTTTATCTTCGTTAGGAGAGGTGGCTTTTGGTGCTTTTGCACAACTGACTCCCGCATTGGTGGTGGCTTTTTATTGGCGACGTGCCAGTTTGGTGGGGGTTTATGCGGGAATATTAGTCGGCTTTATTTTGTGGCTGGGTTTAAATTTTTTACTACAATTTGGCTTGTATACTTCTCCTTTCACTGAAGGTCTTTTACCCGTTAAAACAACGGCAACGTTATTCAGTTTAGCGGCTAATATCATCGTGATGTGGGCATTGTCACAAATAAGTAGACAAAGTGTGCAAGAGCGAGTGCAAGCGTCATTATTTTTGGAGTGGCAATCACCAACCTTCTTAAAAGTAGAAAAACAACGTCAGCTAGATGTAAGTGAATTAGAATTATTAGTTTCTCGTTTTGTTGGCGAAACTAAGGCGAAATCGAGTTTTAGTTTGTTTCTTTCATCAAATAACAAAAAACAGTTAGGTAATGCTGCTTATAATCAACTATTGCTACAACATACTGAAAATACCTTAGCTATGGTTATGGGGGCGTCATCAGCGCGCTTGGTATTATCTTCAGCACTTGATGGTAGAGACATCGCCTTAGATGAACTAGCAGTATTCGTTGAAGATGCTTCAAGCGAAAGGCAGCAATTTTCACAAAACTTATTACAGAGTGCGATAGAAAATGCTAGTGAAGGTATCTCTATTGTTGATGAGGAGTTAAAACTTGTAGCATGGAATAAAAAATATTTAGATCTATTTGATTATCCATCTGAACTTGTTTATGTGGGCAGTCCCGTTGAAGCCTTGATTCGTCATAATGTTAAACGTGGCTTGTGTGGTTCGGGCGATATTGACAATCAAGTACTAAGGCGTCTTGAATACTTGCGCCAGGGTAGTCCTCATCGTTCTGAGCGACAACATGTCAATGGTCAAACTGTTCGCATTGAAGGAAATCCACTGCCTGATGGCGGTTTTGTTATGTTATTTTCAGATATCACTGCTTATCGTCAAGCTGAGCAAGTATTAAAAGAAGCTAATTTAGATCTAGAAACGCGAGTATATGAGCGCACATTGACCTTAGCTAAAACGAATGAAGCACTTGCTAAAGCCCATGACAAAGCAGAGCAAGCTCATCTTAAAAAAAGCCAATATTTAAAAGCCTGTAGCCATGATTTAATGCAGCCTTTAGAAGCTGCCCGCTTATTTACATCAGCATTAACAGAGCAAAAAAATTTAACGCCAGAGCAGCAAAGGCAAGTAAATAATATTGATAGATCTCTTAAAGCAGCGAATGATTTGTTAGCTGATTTAGCCGATATTGCCCGTTTAGAAAGCGGTAATATTAAAGCTGATATTGAACCGTTTGCTTTAAATGAGTTATTTGACGATTTGGCGCAAGAGTTTGCCGCTTTGGCTGTTGAGCAACAAATCGAATTTAGATTAGTGGCAACAAAAGTATGGATTAAATCGGATCAGCATTTATTACGACGAATCATTCAAAATTTAGTCGGTAATGCTTTTCGTTATGCTAGCCCTGGTAAAGTTTTATTGGGAGCGCGGGTGTTTAATGATCAGGTCATTATTCAAATACTAGATAATGGCCCTGGAATTCCTTTAGAAAAACAAACGTTAGTTTTTGAACAGTTTATTCAATTAGATACACCTGATAGTCAGTCAGGTCGTGGTTTAGGTTTAGGTCTGAATATCACTCAATCTTTAGTACAATTATTAGGCCATTCATTGAATTTACAATCTAGAGAAATGCAAGGGTGTAAGTTTTCTATTTCAGTAGAGCAAGCGGCTCAGTTGGTCGTTAAACCACGGTTAACAATGCCGACGATGAATATGGGGTTAAAAGGTATTACGGTGTTGTGTGTCGATAATGATCCAGATGTTTTAAGTGGTATGGTAGAGCTATTGTCGGCATGGCAATGTAACATTTTAGCCGCTGATTCACGTGAAACCGCATTACTAGAATTTGCGAATCATCAAAGTGATATCGATATCTTACTGGTGGATTATCAATTAGGGTATCAACCTGGATTGCTGATAGGTCATCAAGCCGATGGTTTAACCTTGATTGCTGATATACGCCATGAATGTAACCATTACATACCCGCGATACTCATTACGGCAACTACAGAGCGTGGCATCGAAGATCAAGCAAAAGATGCCGATGTTGGTTTTATGCGTAAACTAGTGAAGCCTGCGGCACTAAGAGCGTTAATGAGTGCTAAATTAGCGCAGAAATTACAAGAAGATTATGGATAATAAATTGCGCTTAACATTAGTGTTAGTCAAATCTTGTATCTGATAAGTCTAATTGAGCAATAGCAATAACTGCTTGGGTTCTGTTTCGTACATCTAATTTACGAAATATTGCCGTAGCATGGGCTTTTATAGTGGCTTCAGAAACATTAAGGTCGTAGGCAATTTGTTTATTGAGTAAACCTTGAGCAAACATCATTAAAATACGGTATTGCTGTTGGGTTAAGCTGGCAACACGTGATGCTATATCACAATTTTCACTATCTGCTTGGCTACTTTGGAATGATTTAGGTAACCAAATATCACCAGATAGAACTGTCATTATCGCGGAAAAAATATCATTTACAGGCGTTGATTTTGGTACAAACCCCGCCGCCCCATAATTCATAGCTTTGCTAATAGTATTATGATCTTCATGTGCTGAAATAACTACCACAGGAATTTGTGGGAAGAGATTACGCACATGAATAAGCGTACTAAAACCATGAGCGCCAGGAATATTCAAATCTAATAATAAAAGATCACTATCGCTATTTTCTTGCAGTTTTTGTTTAAGCTCAGTAATTGTTTGTGCTTCAAGCCAGTTGGTGTAATTTAGCTTAGGCTTCAATGTGGTTAACAAGGCTTGTCTAAACAAAGGGTGATCATCAGCTATTATTATTTTTTGTGGCTGAATCATAAAATATTTCCTTAGCAGTGGGTCCGTTATTCTAACGGAAAAAGAGCAGATAACAAAGCACACTTGTTTGTTATTTGTTCGTTTTGTTGGTTATTTAGTCTTTTTGTTAGTTAAAGCGACTTATTCTTTGGCGCTTTGGCTAATACAGCAATAAGTCATTGCCATAAACGGCTAGGTTTGAGATGTAATAATGTGCTCATGTGTGTTCCTGAATAAGAGTTATACCTAGATAAGAGTTATACCTAGATAAAAGTTATACAATAAATATTTGATCACTAACTTACTCATATTGGTATTATTTGCTTGCCATTAAAAATTGCCATTGTTCATTAAAGTCACTGCTTGGCTTTTTATCAAAACCAGAACGAACATATTGGCAAATTTTCCCTTCAGTAAATGAAGCTAAGATGTTAGCAAGGGCTTGTTCGTTGATACTAAAGGTTTTACCTTCACGCAACTTTCGCTCACGCAATACTTGTTTAAATTGAGATTCAAGCTTTTCGAAAAATTGATGTACTCTAGTGCGTAAACGTTCATTTTCACCTGTTAGTGCATCACCTGATAATATACGACACATACCAGGGTTACGTTCAGCAAAAATTAGCAACACATGTAAAATATGGTGGCAGCGCACTAGTGCTTCTTTGTGATCAGTTAAAATTAAGTTGATGCGAGAAAAAGTTGACTCTTCAATAAAATCAATCAAGCCTTCAAACATACGCGCTTTCGATGGAAAGTGACGATACAACGCGGCTTCCGATACGCCTACTTCGGCGGCTAATTTTGCCGTAGTAATTCGTTGGCCAGGGCTCGATTCCAACATAAGTGCTAAGCATTCTAAAATTTGCTGTTTGCGATTGATTTTTTGCACAGGTTTTTGTGTGCTTTTGGGGCTAACTGGCATAGTAAGGTGCTCTCTATTTAATAATTTTTATTGTTTGGTTTTGCTTTGCTAAGTAATGTTGATTAATTAGTGATACTAATTGTTTAGCGACAATCTGTTTATTGGCTAAAGGTATTTCAGTTTTATCAATGGCGCTAAATAAAGTTAACGCGTTATCATCACTGTTAAAACCTTGCCCTGATTTAGCAACATCATTTGCGGCAATTAAATCAAGATTTTTACGCATTAATTTACCACGGGCATGATGTTCCAAATTTTGCGTTTCTGCGGCAAACCCAACAATGAAGGGGTTATCTGTTAAATTGGCAATATCGGCAACAATATCATGGTTTTTGACTAATTCAAGTTGCATATTATCATTCGTTTTCTTAATTTTTTGTTTGGCAATTTTAGCAACGCGATAATCAGCTACAGCAGCACAAGCAACAAAAGTATCGCATTGCTTAGCATAGATAAGTGCTTGATGATACATTTCTTCAGCGCTAATAACAGAGATTAATTGACAACCAATAGGAGCACTAATAGCAACCGGGCCTGAAATTAACGTAACTTCCGCTCCTGCTCGCAAGGCGGCGTGAGCAATGGCATAACCCATTTTACCCGAGCTATGGTTTGAAATATAACGCACAGGATCAATCGCTTCACGGGTTGAGCCAGCCGTTACAACCCAATGTTGACCTTGTAAATACTTATCAGCAAAAAAGTCACCACTTAAACTCACTAATTCATTGACTTCTAACATACGACCCAAACCAATATCGCCACAGGCTTGTTCGCCACTGCCAGGCCCCCAAAGGTGATAACCACGCTCATTAAGTGTCGTTATATTGGCTTGGGTAGCCACAGCGCGCCACATTTGTTGGTTCATGGCGGGCGCAAGGGCAATGGGGGCGCTTGTTGCTAAACACAAAGTGGTAAGTAAATCGTTTGCTAAACCTGCGGTAATATGAGCAATTATGTCTGCTGTAGCAGGAGCAATGATAATTAAATCTGCCCATTTTGCTAGCGCAATATGTCCCATAGCAAGTTCCGCTTGAGTATCAAGTAAGTTGTCAGCAACGGCATTACCTGACACTGCTTGTAAGGTTAGCGGTGTGATAAATGCCTTAGCACCATGGGTCATAACTACACGTACATCAGCACCTTGATCTTTTAATCGACGTACTAATTCTGGAATTTTATAAGCGGCGATACCACCACTTATACCGAGAACAATTTTTTTGTTCTGCATAATCTGCTAATCTTAAACTTATAAATATTGGCAATACGATAGCATTTATTATGAATGTTGAAAAATAGAAAACATCAATTAAACAAGCAAGGAAGCAATGTATGTGTAAATCTGACAGATTGATAGGCAATGAATTTAAAGATCAAACACTAAAAAGCTGGCCAAGTGCTGAGCGTCCGCGTGAGAAGCTACTTAAATTAGGTGCGGTAAGTTTAAGTGATGCGGAACTACTGGCTATTTTTTTAAGAACAGGTGTAAAAGGCTGTAACGTTGTTGATTTATCTAGAAACTTACTACTGAATTTTGGCAGTTTAGCCAATGTTTTTCGTGCTAATCAACAAGATTTCTGTCAACAGCATGGTTTAGGTAACGCTAAATATGTGCAGCTTCAAGCCTGTTTAGAGATGTCAAAACGTTACTTGGCTGAACAATTAATGCAACAAGGTAGCGCGTTAACCTCATCACAAGCAACACGAGATTATTTGGTTAGCGAATTACGCAATGAAACGAGAGAGGTATTTGCTGTACTTTTTTTAGACAACCAACACCAAATGTTAAAATTTGAACGGTTATTTTTTGGTACGCTTGATGCCGCAGCGGTTTATCCAAGAATTGTGGTGGAACATGCATTAAAACACCATGCCGCCGCTGTTATTTTGGCTCATAATCATCCGTCAGGTATAGCGGAAGCGAGTATTGCTGACAAACAAATAACGCACAAACTAGAACAAGCATTACAATTGATTGATATTCGAGTGTTAGATCACATGATAGTTGCAGGGCCTCGGTGTTATTCCTTTGCTGAAAATGGCGAAATCTCCTGAATCAGGTGTTGGTTAAATTCACTTGTTTTTTCGTTAAATTGTTGGTTGGCTGATTAAACAAAAACCTGTCAAAAACTCTCCAGTATGGTAATTACGGTGAATTACGGTGAGTTTTTCTTTGTTAATCTTGTTTAATTTATTGATTAATAAAGGCTAAAACTATTTTTAGCCTTTTTGTTAGCTTTTTACGCTTAGGGCTAGTATTCACCATTCAGTTTCTCTATAATATGCCACCTTTTTCAGGATCCTAAGGCGACGGTCTTGGGGAATGCCCTTAGAAGAAATAAGCTCGAGCTAAAATTAATTTTGGAGTGACTCAAATGTCTAAAGTTTGCCAAGTAACAGGCAAGAAGCCAATCGTAGGGAACAACCGTTCTCACGCAAGAAACGCGACTCGTCGTCGTTTTTTACCTAACCTTCAATCTCACCGTTTTTGGGTAGAGAGTGAAAATCGTTTCGTTAAATTACGTTTAACTCCGAAAGGAATGCGTATTATCGATAAAAAAGGTATTGATGCAGTATTAACTGATATCCGTGCCCGTGGCGAAAAAGTTTAACCTAGCGTTAACTTTTGATCTAATTAAGGAATTATTATGCGCGATAAAATTCGTTTAGTTTCTAGTGCTGGTACTGGTCATTTTTATACTACAGATAAAAATAAAAAGACTATGCCTGAAAAAATGGAAATCAAAAAATTTGATCCAACCATTCGCAAGCACGTAATCTATAAAGAAGCTAAAATTAAGTAATTAACTTAAGCTTCTATTAAAAACCCAGTATTTACTGGGTTTTTTTGTAAAAATTTAGTGTGATTTAGTGTGATAAAGATATGCTGAATTCGTCTATTTAGCCTTATCTTGAATGTTTGATATTATTTGTTCGCCCCGTCATTCGCATTATCAATATTAGCAGCCACTGCCGTCTTTCCTGCTTTCGCAGAAATCCAATCAAATAGACTTTTCAAAGCCTAATCATCATTTTCAATTATTAATTCCCAATTATTTGTTACAATAAAACGCATCAGTTAATTATTACTTTTTTAAATATGCATTTATGTCTTTCGTAACAGAACTCCATCGATTAGCCAGAGGTGCAGCCTATAATGCTTTGCCTATTCAAAAGCTCAAAGATTATAAAATCAGTGTTCCACTGATGGAAGAGCAACTTCAGGCAGTAAGCAAGCTAGATCAGCTAAAAAGTACTGCTAATAAATTAGAACAAATTTATATAGATAAGATCTTATTACTTGATGAACTAAAAAAATCAATCTTACAAAAAGCTTTTAGCGGTGAATTAACGCAATGGGTAGAACAATCGCAATGTAAAGGAGATATGGTGTGAACGAACGTGATATTGCTTTAATTGATGAGCTTTGTAGTCAGCAGTCTGAACATAGCCTATTAGAATTTAAACATAATAATGATGACCCCAAAATGATTGGCAAATTATGTTCGGCGTTGTCGAATGCTGCACGCGTTGCAAACCAAGATTTAGCTTATGTTTTATGGGGCGTTGATGACGCGACTCAAACCGTAGTGGGAACGTCATTTGATCCCAAGACTAAAAGGGTGAGCAATCAAGTATTTGAATTTTGGTTAGTGAAAAAATTACAACCGAGCATCACCTGTTCTTTTAGAGTGGTTGATCACCCCTGTGGTCGTGTTGTGTTGTTAGAAATACCCGCCGCTACGACAGCACCAGTATCATTTGATGGCGATGCTTTTATTCGCATTGGTAGTGCAACACCAAAGCTCAATGAATTTCCTGAGTATTTCCAAAAACTCATTACTAATTTACGCCCGTATACATGGGAAAAAGGTATTGCAAAGTCATTTATTGAATCGGATGACATTTTAAAATTACTAGATTACCCAAGTTACTTTCGCCTGACGGAACAAAATTTACCCGATAACCGCATTGGTATTCTTGAACATTTAACCGCTGACCAATTAATTATTAAAGATGTGGGAGAACGTTGGAATATTACTAATTTAGGAGCAATTTTATTCGCAAACGACCTAAATCAATTTGATTCGGCTATGGCGCGTAAGGGAATACGTTTTACTGCTTATAAAGGTACTAATAAAGCCACTACGGTACAACACAGAAAAGATGGTGTTAAAGGTTACGCAACTGGCTTTGAAGGTTTAGTAACCTTTATTAATAACTTGTTACCCAAAAATGAACATATTGGCGCGGTGTTTCGTGAAGAAACATTATTGTACCCTGAAATAGCCATACGCGAATTAGTCGCTAATGCGTTAATACACCAAGATATGACCATTAGTGGCGCTGGCCCACAGGTTGAGTTATTTGCAGATAGATTAGAAATAACCAATCCTGGTAAACCATTAGTGACCATAGATAGAATGATAGATTTACCACCACGTTCACGTAATGAAGCACTTGCCGCATTAATGCGACGAATGAAACTGTGTGAAGAGCAAGGCAGTGGTTTAGATAAAGTGATTAATAATGTGGAGCTATTTCAATTACCGCCCCCTAAGTTCAATGCTGATGATTATTCAATGCAGGTGGCGTTATACGCACCAAGAGCATTTTCAAAAATGACGATAGATGAGCGTATTAGAGCGTGTTATCAACATGCCGTTATTGTGTACCTTGATAGTGGACAAAAAATGAAAAATGCGACCTTGTGCAAACGGTTTGGTATAGAAACAAAAAATGCAGCCCAAGCGACAAAAGTGATCAATGCGACATTAGACCATCAATTCATAAAATTAGCGGATGTAGACAAACCGAGAACGGGTTATTTACCTATTTGGGCATAGGGGGATTCTCTTGACTGGCTCTTTATTTTTTAGAGGTTATTATAGTAAATAGGGTTTAAATACAATATGAATTTATATTTATACCTTTAAAATCAGTTGCTTTAATGTGTTTTAAGGTTCTTGACTGGTTCTTGATTCTTGGGCTCATTTTGTACATAAATAGCTCAATCTTGTTTAGCCTTATCTTGAATGTTTGATATTATTTGTTCGCCCCGTCATTCGCATTATCAATATTAGCAGCCACTGCCGTCTTTCCTGCTTTCGCAGAAATCCAATCAAATAGACTTTTCAAAGCCTAATCATCATTTTCAATTATTAATTCCCAATGCCCAATTATTTGTTACAATAAAACCCATATTTACCAGCCATTACCTATCACCTGTAACAAGAAGAAAATTATGAAAAAAAGCCTTTTAATACTGCTGTTTGCTATGGTGTTTAACACTGCCAATACCGCCTGTTCGCCTAATGATACGGATTTCTTTTCGCTACACGAAAAGGCAAAGCAGGGGGATGCGAGGGCGCAATTTAATTTGGGCACTATGTACGATTTTGGCAAAGGGGTTGCTGAGAGCAAGCGTGAAGCAGTACGCTGGTATCAAAAAGCTGCCGAGCAGGGGCATGCGGTCGCGCAATTTAATTTGGGCAATATGTACTCTAATGGCGAAGGGGTTACTGAGAACAAGCGTGAAGCAGTACGCTGGTATCAAAAAGCTGCCGAGCAGGGAGATGCGGATGCGCAAAATAATTTGGGCAATATGTACGCTAATGGCGAAGGGGTTGCTGAGAACAAGCGTAAAGCAGTACGCTGGTATCAAAAAGCTGCTGAGCAGGGGGATGAGATCGCGCAATATAATTTGGGCCTTATGTACCGTAAAGGCGACGGGGTGGCTGAAAACAAACATGAAGCAGTACGCTGGTATCAAAAAGCTGCCGAGCAGGGGCTTGCGGTCGCGCAAAATAATTTGGGCGCTATGTACCGTAAAGGCGACGGGGTGGCTGAAAACAAACATGAAGCAGTACGCTGGTATCAAAAAGCTGCCGAGCAGGGGCTTGCGGTCGCGCAATTTAATTTGGGCGATATGTACCGTAAAGGCGACGGGGTGGCTGAGAACAAGCGTGAAGCAGTACGCTGGTTTCAAAAAGCTGCCGAGCAGGGGTATGCAAGCGCGCAAAGTAATTTGGGCTATATGTACTATAATGGCGAAGGGGTTGTTACCGATGATCGTGAGGCATATATTTGGTGGTCTATTGTCAAAGCAAATGGCAATAAATCAGCGGCGGATGTTTTGGAGCGTGACTTTGGTCTGACTAGTGCCGAAATAAAATCAGCCCGACTTGAGGCGAAACGGCGATTGGCAGCTATTGAGCAACGCAACTAATACAACTAAGCAATCATACCGTGCTAGAAGTGGGCAGTTCCGTTTTTTGGTGATGTGTGGTGAAGGCCTCACTATCTTGATCAAATGCCATATCTAGTGCCCAGTGTAGATTGTTCGCTACGCCCCAATGAGTACTGGATATAAATCATAAAATGAGTAATGAAATGGCTACAATCGATGATTTTTTAAATTTAGATATCCGAGTCGGACAAATAGTTCAGGCGGAGATAAATAGTAAAGCGAGAAAGCCAGCCTACATTCTACATATAGATTTTGGTGCTGAGCTTGGTGTTAAAGGTAGCTCGGCACAACTATGCGATAATTATGACCAAGAAGAGCTTGTAGGAAAGCAAATACTTGCTGTTGTTAATTTTCCTCCTAGAAGAGTGGCTGGATTTAAATCAGAAGTTCTTGTTTTGGCGGTAATGTGTGATGAAAAAGGTACCGTTTTGGTTATACCTGATAAAAACGTGAAAATTGGTGAGAAATTGGCATAAAACAACTCACTTACTCAGTGACATATTAGGTATACTTTAGCCTTTAGTGATCTAAGTGATGAAGGCTATTTTATTATGCCAGAGCTTCCCGAAATAGAAGTTTGTAGACAAGGTATAGAGCCATACGTATTAAACCAGTACGTCAGCGATGTCGTTGTCCGTAATGCAAAAATGCGTTGGCCTATCACCCCGACCATTTCAGAGATTTGTGGTGAAAAGATTATTTCTGTGAATCGCCGTGCTAAATATCTGTTACTTGAGACATCTAAAGGTACATTGATGTTACATCTAGGTATGTCAGGTACTATCAGAGCAATTGATAAAGATACACCTGTCAGCAAACATGATCATTTTGATTTGGTATTAGAAAAAGGTTTATCTTTGAGACTCAATGATCCTCGCCGTTTTGGCTCTGTACTATGGATCACCGAAGATATTAATGAGCATCCTTTAATTAAAAATCTTGGCCCTGAGCCCTTATCTCCTGACTTTACCGATAATTGTTTATATAAGAAATCCCGCAATAAGAGCACACCAATAAAAACCTTGCTAATGAACAACCATGTAGTAGTCGGTGTTGGTAATATTTATGCTAATGAAAGTTTATTTAAAGCGGGAATCGATCCAAGAAAATCAGCAGGTAAAGTTTCAAAAAAGCATTATCTTGAATTAACGGGGCATATTAAACAAACCTTAGCTCATGCAATAGAGCAAGGTGGAACTACTTTAAAAGACTTTACTCAAGTAGATGGTCGTCCTGGATATTTTGCTCAATCATTATTTGTATACGGTCGAGCAGGGCAAGCTTGTTTGATCTGCAAAGCAACGTTGCTAGAAATTAGACAATCAAACCGTAGCTCTGTCTATTGCCCTAATTGCCAGAAAAATTAGCGAGGTTTTTGTTCAAGTGCTGCTTTAATAATAGGGTGAACAAATTGACTGACATCACCATTATGTAGAGCAACTTCTTTTACTAAGGTTGACGAAATAAAAGAATTACCTTCAGCAGGCGTTAGAAAAACACTTTCTAAGTCAGGCGATAACCGTCGATTCATATTCGCTAATTGAAATTCATATT
Organism: uncultured Colwellia sp.; assembly: GCA_965261045.1. Classification (GTDB taxonomy): domain Bacteria; phylum Pseudomonadota; class Gammaproteobacteria; order Enterobacterales; family Alteromonadaceae; genus Colwellia. Next base: position 212,788 of record CBDHCJ010000002.1, on the reverse strand, counting down.
CAAAATCAGAAACTGCTCGTAAACCACGTATCAAGACTTTGGCTTGATGGTGCTTAGCAAAATTTACTAACAGACCATCAAAACCAACGACAGTAACATTGTTTAACCCTATGATGGTTTGCTTAATCATTTTGACTCTTTGTTCAAGAGAAAAACGAGGTTTTTTACTTGGGCTTGAAGCGACACCAATAATAACTTTACCAAACAAGCGACTAGCTCGAACAATTAAGTCAGAGTGTCCATTAGTGACAGGATCAAATGTACCAGGATAAATTGCTATTATGCTCATAGATTTATGCATTAACCTCAGGGGTTATTGTTACTCTTCTTGCTATTGTAATGGCTTAGGTAAGTTTTTGACAAGAGGGGCATTTAAAAATAATCATTAAGTGTTAAAGTATTTACTCAAAATACTTTAAATTTGGTGAATTTTGGTAGTATGATAGAAAACGTGTGATTGATTAATTTTTAGATTATATCCAAGTGAACTCTTATGTTGAGTATTAGGCGACAATTAGTTTGGATATAATCCTCAACGGAAAAGAAGTAAGAATATGAAAACCCGCGATAAGATAATTCAGGCGAGTATTGCATTGTTTAATGAGCAAGGAGAGCGAAATGTTACTACAAATCATATTGCAGCACATTTAGGTATAAGCCCTGGTAATTTGTATTATCACTTTCGCAATAAAGAAGATATTATTTTGTCTATATATGAAGAATATGCTCGTAACCTACTTCTTGATACCTTTCCACAAGTCACGAGTGAAGTTAAGCCGCTTGATGCTATTATTTTATATATGGATGCGGTGTTTCAAATGATGATGAAATTTCGGTTCTTTTATAGCAACTTGCCAGTACTTCTTGATAAAAATCCAAGTCTTCGTGAAAAATATGTAGAAGTGCAGCATGCGATTGCTGAACGAGTTAGCCAGTTATTAATATCGCTTCGTAATTCAAATATTATAGACTTTGATGATGAAGAATTGGCTGATATGGTGAGTATTTTACGTATTATCAATACTTTTTGGTTAAGTTTTTATCAAACACAAAATATTGTAAATGAAATTAATGATTCAGTTTTTTATCAAGGTGTATTGAAAATATTAGTTATTTTACGCCCATACACTACCGATACAGCATTGCCACAACTACTTAAAGCACGAGATATGTATCAGCAACGCTATCAGGATGCATTAGACGCAGCATAAAAGTTATAAAGACACGGTATTAATGACTAAGGTAACTTTCAAGCAGCAACTGCCAATGACCATGTTGCCAATAAAAGTTAGGTCGTTTATTCAGCTCTTTTAAAAAAGATCGTTGTAATCTTGCCATATTGGCTTGCCGCCAACTGGCTTGGTTATTTTTTCTGATTTCTCCGCGATCAAAATCAATTAAAAACACCTCATTATTTTTATCTATTAAAATATTATGAGCGTTTAAATCATGGTGATAAATATTATTATCATGAAAGCGCTTAATGGTTGCGCCTATTTTTTTCCATAACTTAGCGGATATGTCTTGTGTTGACAACACTGCTACTAAATCTTGAGCATTTTCAATGCGACTACTGAGAAGATCGGCACGATACAATAAACCGTGGCGAACCACCCTATAAGCAATCGGTTTGGGTGCTGGTAATGCTAATGCTTGCATGTGATCTAGTAAAGCAAATTCACATGCTGCACGGGTACTGCTCTGTGAAGTAAACCAATAACTGTCATTGATTATTTTCCCAATTAAACCGCCACGATAATAATGGCGTAAAACCCAATGTTTTTCTTGTTGCTCGCTATTAGCAGAATATCGTACAAACCAAGTAGTCCCTCTACCCTGCGCTGAGCCGGTAATGGCATTTTCTTTTTGCCAATAGCTTACATCAAGTATATTAGACCCAAATGAGCTGATTTCACGACTATCGTAAAGGCAGTAGTTTTTACCTTGCTGAAAGGTTTTTATCGATGAACTATTATTCATGCCATTAGTTCTTGTACTTGTGCCAGTGTGTGAGCACTTGCGCCCTGATTATTAATCACTACTTGGTGGGCTTGCTTGCCTAACAATTTAGCTTTTGGTTTCTTTTGAAGTAAATCAATAATCATTTTGGCTAGCTGTGGTGCTTGTTCTGTATTTGCAGGTAATTGCACTATGCCTTGGAGCTGCTTTAACTGTGTTAATACTTCAGTAAAATTACTCATATCACTACCAACCACAATGGGTTTTTTAAATAAGGCAGGCTCTAGCGGGTTGTGTCCACCAATATGGCTAAAGCTGCCCCCCATAGTGACTATGTCTGCTAAAGAGTATGCGGCCATTAATTCGCCTAAGGTATCAAGTAGCCAGATATCTTGTACATTTACATGGGTATTTTCACTACGTTTAGCAAGCGTAAAACCGTGAGATAGACAAAGTTTTGCCACTGATTTAAAGCGCTCTGGGTGTCTAGGTACTAACACTAAAAGTAGTTTTGGGAATATAGCTTTAATTTGTTTAAACGCTGCTAAAGCAATATCTTCATCCCCTTGATGGGTGCTCGCGACTAACCAAAGTAGTCTATGTTCAGGCAATAATTTTGTTAGCTGAGCTTGTTTCTCTAAAATATTGGCAGTGATGCTAATATCAAATTTAAGGTTGCCAGATACAATGCAACGATCTTTGCTTGCTCCGAGTTGGAGGAAATTAGCTCGGTTATTTTGGCTTTGACATAATATGCTATCAAAATGATTTAGTGTTGGTGTGATCAATGGGCTTATTTTTTTGTAGTTTTTCATTGAATTAGCAGACAATCGACCATTGATTAATAAAAGTTTTATTTGTTTTTTAGCGCATTGGTTAATTAGGTTAGGCCATAACTCTGTTTCCATAAAAATCATGAGCTTAGGCTGTAGTCGTGTTAAAAAAATCTGCGTACAAGGAAGAATGTCTAATGGTAAAAAGCTGTGTTGTACTCGTGAAGCAAATTGTTTCTTTACTTGCGCTGAGCCTGTTGGTGTAAATGTGGTTAATGTTATTGGTAGCTCTGGGTAAGTTTGTGATAGCTGCTCAATAAAGGGGGTAAGTGCAATAACTTCACCGACACTAGCAGCATGCACAACAATACCATTTTGTTTACATGGCTTTGGAATAAAGCCTAAGCGTTCATTTAATCGTTGGCGGTATTGTGAGTTATTGAACGAACGAAATAATAACACCAGTAATATAACAGGCAAAAGAAGCAGTAATATTATTCGATAAATTAGAAGCGCAAACATAAATTGTTCTATAGTTGGTTTGTCATAGATTATACCTAGCCAACAAAAAATAAAATACTTTTTCTCACCTTTGAGGTACATGGTTAAATTCTAGTGGTGGCGTTATTGTCTTGCATGATTTAACTATATAGTAAGGGAACATGTAGTAAGGGTAATTGTACGGAAAGTTACTTTTTAACGAAATTGTGTTCGGCAATTGTCTGTGCTTATTAAGTTAAACAGGTACAATAGCGAGTATTATTAATCTATTAATGTAGGTATTTCTTATGTCAGAAAATAGATCAGCAAATTTTTATCAAAATATTCAAGAACAAATAAATCAGATAAAAGCCGAAGGCTTGTATAAAGCTGAGCGAGTGATCACTACCGCCCAACAAGCCAAAATAGCAGTAAATACTGGTGAGCAAGTTATTAACTTTTGTGCCAATAACTATTTAGGTTTAGCCAATCATCCAGATCTTATCGCGGCGGCAAAAGATGGTTTAGATGAACATGGCTTTGGTATGGCTTCAGTACGCTTTATTTGTGGTACACAAGATATTCATAAAGAGTTAGAGCAAGGCATTAGTAAATTTTTAGGTATGGAAGATACCATTTTATATTCTTCTTGTTTTGATGCTAATGCGGGTTTATTTGAAACATTATTAACCAATGACGACGCTATTATTAGTGATGCTTTGAACCATGCTTCAATTATTGATGGCGTGCGTTTATGTAAAGCCAAGCGTTTTCGTTATGCCAATAATAATATGGCAGCATTAGAGCAAAGTTTAATTGCTGCTGATGAGGCTGGCGCTCGTTTTAAATTAATCGCCACTGATGGTGTATTCTCAATGGATGGTGTTATTGCCAATCTTAAAGGTGTTTGTGATTTAGCCGAGAAATACAATGCTATGGTAATGGTTGATGACTCTCATGCCGTTGGTTTTGTTGGTGAGCAAGGTCGTGGAAGCCATGAGTTTTGTGAGGTGATGGCTCGCGTTGATATTCTAACTGGCACCTTAGGTAAAGCCATGGGGGGCGCATCAGGTGGTTATACGTCAGCTAAAAAAGAAGTGATTGAATGGTTACGTCAACGCTCGCGTCCTTATTTGTTTTCTAATTCGTTAGCGCCGGCAATTGTTAATGCTTCATTGCGGGTATTACAATTATTAGCAGAGGGCGCTGAGTTACGTAAAACGTTAAAAGAAAATACGGCTTATTTTCGTGACAGTATGGAAGCGGCAGGCTTTACTTGTGCTGGTGCGGATCATGCCATAGTGCCGGTGATGTTAGGTGATGCCAAAGTGGCGAGTGATATGGCCAATAAGCTTTTGGCTGAAGGTATATATGTCATCGGTTTTTCTTTTCCTGTGGTCCCTAAAGGCCAGGCGAGAATTCGTACGCAAATTTCAGCAGCACATACTAAAGAACAACTTGATCAAGCTATTACAGCCTTTACCAAAATTGGTAAAGAGATGGGAATCATAGAAGCTACGAGATAACATGAGTATAAACGATAAGTTTCGAGTGCCGAGAAAAAATAGCAAAGAGATAGGAAAAATGAAATCATTATCAAAATTAAAACCAGAGCAAGGCATTTGGTTAACCGATACTGACAAGCCAGAAATGGGTCATAACGATCTGTTGATTAAAATTAAAAAAACCGCTATTTGCGGTACAGATATTCATATTTATAACTGGGATGAATGGTCGCAAAAAACCATACCTGTACCTATGGTTGTGGGTCATGAATATGCTGGTGAAGTGGTTGGTATTGGTCAAGAAGTGAAAGGCTTTTCTATTGGTGATCGGGTTTCTGGTGAAGGACATATTACTTGTGGTCATTGCCGAAACTGCCGTGGTGGCCGTACACATTTATGTCGCTATACCGTTGGGGTTGGGGTAAATCGTTCAGGCTCTTTTGCCGAGTATTTAGTTATTCCAGCTTATAATGCTTTTAAACTGCCAGATGAAATTTCTGATGATTTAGCTGCTATTTTCGATCCCTTTGGTAATGCTGTACACACAGCACTTTCTTTTGATTTAGTTGGTGAAGATGTATTAATTACTGGCGCAGGCCCTATTGGCATTATGGCAGCAGCTGTTGCTAAACATGTTGGTGCTCGCCATGTGGTTATTACCGACATTAATAAGTACCGTTTAGATCTAGCTAAACAAATGGGTGCTACGCGTGCTGTTGATGTTTCTCAAGAAAATTTAACTGATGTAATGAAAAAGTTAGGTATGACTGAAGGCTTTGATGTTGGTATGGAAATGTCTGGCGTGCCTGTAGCTTTCACTTCAATGTTAGACAATATGAATAATGGCGGTAAAATTGCTATGTTAGGTATTCCTAGCGGTGAAATGGCGATTGATTGGAGCCAAGTTATTTTTAAGGGGTTGACTATAAAAGGTATTTATGGTCGTGAAATGTTTGAAACTTGGTATAAAATGGTTAGCCTTATTCAATCGGGTTTAGATTTAGCACCTATTATCACCCATCATTATAATATTGATGACTTTCAACAAGGTTTTGATATCATGCGCTCAGGACAATCAGGAAAAGTTATTTTACATTGGGAGTAAGGCTAATTATGTCTCACAACAACGCGTCGCACAACAACGGGTTTAATGCAGAAACCTTTAATCATATGCAAGTAGCAGAATTAGCACAAGTACTTAACAATAAAGTTCATGTGGTGGTTGATATCCGTGATGCAACATCATTTGCTAATGGTCGTATTACTAACGCACTTCATTTAACCAACGAGAATTTAGCTAACTTTTTACGTGATGCCGATCCAGATGCTCCGGTAGTCGTTTGTTGCTATCACGGACACTCTAGCCAGCAAGCCGCGCAGTTTTTGGTTAGCCAAGACTTTACTCAAGTTTATTCGCTTGATGGTGGTTTTACTCAGTGGCAATTACAATATCCAGATAAGATTTCTCGCTAATGGTAGAGCATGAAAATTTACAGCCATTAGTGCAGCTTGAACAACATAATATAGCGTTACTTTTTGCCAATTATTTAGCAACCTTGGGTATTGTCGCGAAAGTTGTTAGTGAAACAAAGCAAATTCATACGGTTTATTGTCAACATGAAAAAATTTCTCAGGCAAAGGCTGAATTTGATATTTTTATCAAAGCACCTTTTGATCAAAAATACCAACAAGCGGCATGGCAGCACGGTGCAACGGTTACTATCAATAATAGTGATTTAACCTTATTAGCCCATTTTAAAGACAACTTTCTTGCCCATGGCAGTATCGTAACCCTAATCGTTTTTGCTTTATGTTGGTTGGTATTTCTCGGTAGTAATCTCGGTTGGGCGCAACCAATATTTAGTCAATTACAGTTTTATCCACATATATCTATTGATGCTTTTCTTGCTGAGCCTTGGCGCATATTAGGCCCAGCTTTTTTTCACTTCTCTTGGTTACATCTTATTTTTAATACCATGTGGTGGTGGCAATTAGGTGGTAGTATCGAAAAATCATTAGGTAAAGGCATGTTGATTAACTTGTTATTGATCTCAGCCATCGTTTCAAATCTTGGACAGTTTCTTGTATCAGGCGCTAATTTTGGTGGCTTATCAGGTGTGGTGTATGCACTCGTCGGTTTTATTTGGTGGTATGGCTATTTAGCGCCAGAAAAAGGTTTGTCTTTATCTAAATCTATTATTGGTTTTTTATTGTTTTGGCTGTTGTTAGGCTTTGTTGATATATTGCCAATAAATATGGCAAATACAGCACATTTACTTGGTTTGATTTCAGGGTGTGTGTTGGCTGTGTTTAGCGTTAAATTATCTCGTAATTCGTAAACGTTGATTTTGCTTAATTGATATTCGATAATACGTTATGAACTTACAGTTACTTTTCCCCGTTACCCTATCAAGCCATTGGCAAGATGCCGAAACATGTGCATTGTCTGAGCAGTTGCAGTCTTGGTTGCTTGATCCTAACTCACTGACAGCACGATTAAAAACGCATTGTCATCAATTTAGAGTTGAGTTATTAGGTCAAAAAATTGAATCTTGCCAAGCAGATGAATCGGTAGCGGCTATTGCTGTTGGAGAGCAAGTGCTTGTACGTGAAGTTTTACTTTATTGTAATGAGAAACCACAAGTTTTTGCCCGTAGCTTACTGCCTATAGCTAGTTTAACTGGTGCCGAACAAGCTTTGGCTAATTTAGGTACACAATCACTTGGGCAGGTATTATTTAATAATCCATCGCTTGAGCGAAAAGTGATTGAAGTGGCTGAGTTTGATTCAAATAGTTCAGTAGGTAAATTAGTAGATGATTTACAGTTAAATATTACTCATACGCTATGGGGGCGACGCTCTATTTTTATGTTAAAAAATAAACCATTAATGGTTGCAGAGGTTTTTCTGCCAGGGGCCTTTGCTTATCAAACAACTGAAAATTCAGTAACGAATTTAAGCGTTGTTCATGTTTAACCAGCGACAACATAAATGGTTGGCGATAAAACTAATCACTCGTATGGATAAACCCATTGGTACTTATTTATTATTGTGGCCAACCTATTGGGCGTTATGGATTGCTAGCGATGGCTGGCCTAGCCTGCATTTACTGACGGTATTTAGTTTGGGCGTTTTTGTTATGCGTAGTGCCGGTTGTGTGATTAATGATATAGCCGATATAAACGTTGACGGTAAGGTTGAACGCACTCAAAATAGGCCGTTAATTTCTGGCTTAATGACTCAAACACAGGCAATAAATTTATTTGGCGTTTTAATTGGTTGTGCTTTAGGTTTAGTGCTAACCTTGAGCTGGCCAACGATTTACTTATCTGTAGCGGCTTTGGTGTTAGCAGCATCTTATCCATTTATGAAGCGCTATACTCAGTTGCCACAAGTAGTGTTAGGGGCTGCTTTTAGTTGGGGTATGATCATGGCATTTTCTGAAGCTAGGGGTGAGATTCCGCTTATTGCTTGGCTATTATTTATGGCTAACTTATTGTGGACCGTCGCTTACGATACCATGTATGCAATGGTTGATAGAGAAGATGATGTAAAAATAGGGGTGAAATCGACCGCTATTTTATTTAGCGATCATGATAAGCGGATTATCGGTTTTTTGCAGCTAGCGGTGTTGGGTTTGTTATTTACTGTTGGAGAGATGTTAGCTTTTGGTTGGCCATATCAGTTAAGTTTAGTCATCTGTGCCAGTTTATTTAGCTACCAACAACTCTTAATTAGTAATAGAGAGCGAGATAAGTGTTTTCAAGCTTTTTTGCAAAATCATTGGGTCGGCATGATTGTTTTTATTGGTATCTTTATTGAATATTTATAGTGTAATTAATAAAAGTCTTTAGAATTAGTCAGTAGTAAAAACAACAATAGAAAATAACAGCTCAAATATAAAGAGGGAATATGAAAAAATCTATTTTTATTAAACTAGCACTTGTTTTGTCGCTAGGGTTATCAGGATTAGTCAATGCGGTTGATGGTAAAGTCTATCGCTGGAAGCTGGCGGAAACATGGGGGCCAAATTTCCCCATTTTGGGTGAGACAACTAAAAACCTAGCTAAAATGGTAAAAGAAATGTCGAATGGTCGTTTAATCATTCGTGTTGATTCTTCTAATAAACATAAATCACCATTGGGTATTTTTGACTTTGTTAAAAGTGGTCAGTATCAAATGGGGCATTCATCTTCATATTATTGGAAAGGTAAAAACTTTAACACCTTATTTTTTACCGCTGTACCTTTTGGTATGACAACACCAGAGCAGTACGCATGGTTCTATCATGGTGGTGGTATGGAGCTAATGAAGAAGGTATATGATAAGTACGGTATCTTATCCTTCCCAGGGGGTAATACGGGTAATCAAATGGGTGGTTGGTTCAAAAAAGAAATCAATAGCGTTGAAGACTTTAAAGGTTTGAAAATGCGTATTCCAGGTTTTGCTGGTGAAATATTAGCAAAACTAGGTGCTAAACCTACCAATATCCCATCGGGTGAGCTTTATACCGCATTAGAGCGTAATACTATTGACGCACTTGAGTGGATTGGTCCATCATTAGATTTACGTATGGGTTTTCATAAAATTGCCCCTTATTACTACACTGGTTGGCATGAGCCAGGTGCTGAATTACAATTTATGGTGAATGAAAAAGCGTATAATAAACTCCCTAAAGATTTGCAAAAAATTCTAACAGTAGCAATGAAAACCACTGCTTATGATATGTATATCCAGTCTTATCATGAAAGTGGTAAAAACTTAGCGACTTTGAATAAAGGTTATCCAAACGTTAAAATGCGTTCTTTCCCTAAATCAGTAATGACGGCAATGAAAGCAACCAATGATGAATTATTGAAAGAATTTGCCGCTAAAGATCCAATGACAGCAGAAATCCTCAAATCATTACAAACGTATCAAACTCAGGTTCGAGCGTGGACTAATTTATCTGATCGCGCCTACTTAGATACAACTGATCCTAAGTAGTATGAGAAAGACGTTAAAAGCAGGTGCCATTATTTGTAGCATCTGCTTTTTTTATGCGAATAATAAAACATAGTGATGAAGGCAAATGACATAAAATATGTCATGAGAATAATAATGAAAACTAGTTTAAAAATAATTGGCAAAATTATCGATATACTTGGTAACTTTTGTAGTTTGTTGATGGTGTTAATGATACTCAATGTATTCTATGACGTAATCATGCGCTACTTTTTTAATGATGTAAGTATTGGCATGCAAGAACTTGAATGGCACTTATTTGCTGCCATGTTTATGTTTGGTATTGCCTATACTCTCAAAGAAGATGCCCATGTTCGCGTAGATATTTTTTATGATGCCATGACTAAGCGCAAGCAAGCTTTCATTAATATTTTTGGTTCACTGATTTTTGCTTTGCCAATAACCTTGCTGATTTTTTACTACAGTATAGATTACACCATGGAAGCCTATACTATGGGCGAGGGCAGTGCTGATCCTGGTGGTTTACCGCATCGTTGGATTGTTCGCTCAGTGATACCCTTATCCTCATTATTTCTTGTACTCGCCATTGTTCATGTAGTACTGAGTCAAATTCAAAACCTATGTGATAGCTCAATAGTAGAAGGCAAGTAATAATGATCGGATTAATTCTTTTTTCTATCGCGTTAATTTGCTTGTTTTTAGGTTATTCCGTTGCTTTTACTTTTGCTGGTATATCGCTAATTGTTGGTGTGTTAACGCTAGGTGTCGACTTATTTGAATTTATGCCATATCGCATTATGAGTATTATGGAGAATACGATTTTAATGGCTGTACCTATGTTTATATTTATGGGCATAGTGTTGCAAAAAACGGGGTTAGCTGAGCGACTGCTAGAGTCGGCGGCTAAGATTTTTGGTGGTATGCCAGGTGGTGTTGCTATTTCTACTCTGGTTGTTGGTGCTTTACTCGCAGCTTCTACTGGTGTTGTTGGCGCTAGCGTTGTAGCAATGGGGGTTATTTCTTTACCCGTAATGTTAAAGAATAATTATCATCAACCGACAGCAGCAGGGGTTATTTGTGCCTCTGGTACCTTAGGGCAAATTATTCCTCCTTCCATTGTTCTCATTATTTTAGGCGATGTAATGGGAGTGCCTGTTGGTGACCTATTCAAAGCCGCGATAATCCCTGGCATGATGCTGATTGTTGTTTACACCTTATACATAGTGATTTTAGGGCAAGTGAAGCCAGACTTTTGTCCACCTATGATAGTTAATGAGAATAAGTGCGAATTATTGGTGCAAGCATTAAAAGATATTGTGCCACCATTAACGCTTATTCTCGCGGTACTTGGCTCAATATTTACGGGCATTGCCACGCCAACAGAGTCATCTGGTATTGGCGCCATAGGTGCTGTTATTTTATCCATTTTCTATGGTGGCTTTTCGTTTGACAAAATGCATGAAGTATCAAAAGAAACGGTAAAAGTCACCTCTATGGTATTTGCGGTATTAATCGGTGCTACTGCATTTTCTATGGTATTTAGCTACTCAGGTAGTGAATACTTAATTGAAGACTTTTTTATGGAATTACCAGGAGAAAAATGGACCTTTATTGCTTTAGCCATGTTAGCTATTTTGATTTTGGGCTTCTTTATTGATTTTATCGAAATTGCTTTCTTGGTGGTGCCAATTTTAACGCCAGTGGCGATTGCCTTGAATATCGATTTGGTTTGGTTTGCTATTCTTATTTCAATGAATTTACAAACCTCATTTTTAACACCACCCTTTGGTTTTAGCTTGTTTTATTTAAAAGGGGTTGCGCCAAAATCGTTTAAAACCACTACCATCTATAAAGGAGTAATCCCCTTTATTATTATACAAATTACGGTACTAGTCTTGGTGTTGTTATTCCCAGAGCATTTGATTATTTTTTAAAAAGCCGTTACTAATTATCGTAAAGACCTTAAAAAGTGGGGTGATTGGTAACCCCCACTCTTTTATTTACATACAACTAATCAATGATGACAGACATACCTTCGCCTGATGTTGCTGAGGCGGCGTCTAAACTTTTGTCGGTACGCAAAATCAAATGTAAATCGCCAAAACCTCTTTGTTTTAAATGATAACCCATAGCGGTTAATTGTTTCAGTGTTGCGTCATCAAACCCTTGATGATGTCTTATTTCATTAATGGGTAATAACTGATGATGAAAGCGAGGTGAATCTATCGCTTGTTGTGCGGTCATGCCAAACGCTAAACTATTTAAGATTGACTGATAAACCGATGTTATTATCGTTGTGCCACCAGGTGATCCTGTTACTAATGAAACCTTACCGTCTTTTAGTAATATTGTTGGTGTCATGGATGACAACATACGTTTTTGTGGCTGAATTTCATTGGCTTTACCACCTACGGCACCAAAAACATTAGGTACACCTGCTTTAATACTGAAATCATCCATTTCATCATTTAATAAAAAGCCAGCACCTGCTACCACCATACCACTACCAAAGCCAATATTAATGGTGGTGGTATTTGATACCGCATTACCCCATTGATCGACAATAGAAAAGTGGGTAGTGTCTTCACTTTCTTTTAAACCAGGTTTGATTTTTTCAGTTGTAGATATTTGCGTTAAGTTTACCCCTTTAGCACGAGTAACCAGATAGTTATCATCAATTAATTGACTGACAGGTACTTTGACAAAATCAGGATCGCCTAAATACTCGGCGCGATCGGCAAATACTCGTTTACCTATTTCAGACAATAAATGAATATAGGCAACAGAGTTATGCACTATATTTTTCTCAGCTAATAGCTCATACATTGCCAACCATTGTAAAATGGCAATACCACCAGAGCTAGGCGGCGGAGCAGTCAATACTTGATAACCTGCCCACTCTTTTTGTAATGGTTTACGCCATTTAGCTTGATAGCCGGTTAAGTCTTGATGCGTTATTAAGCCTTTATTTTTATTCATAAAGTCAACAATAAGATCAGCAGTTTTTCCTTGATAAAAACCAGCCTTACCCTGATCTCGAATACGCGCTAATGTTGTGGCTAATTCAGGCTGCTTAAATGCTTCTTCAGCTTTTGCTGATGAAAAGTAGTGCTCAAAATTAACGATAATATTATTTTTACGATAATAATTAGCCATATCTTGAATGCGTTTAGCCAGTTTAGGATGCACGTTAAAACCATTTTTGGCTAAATTAATGGCAGGTTGCAATAAGGTTTTCCAAGGTAAAGAGCCATACTTTTTATGGGCTTGCCACATGCCGTCAACCGTACCTGGCGTACCTGCTGCTAAAATACCGTATAGTGATAATCCTTGAATCACCTCGCCGTTTTCATCTAAATACATATTAGGATGAGCGGCAATAGGCGCTTGTTCTCGGTAATCTAAAAACTCAGCTTGGTTATCTTTATAAATCATCATAAAGCCACCGCCGCCTATATTACCTGCTTCTGGTAAAGTTACTGCCAAAACAAATTGCGCTGCAATAGCAGCATCAATGGCATTGCCACCATTTTTTAAAATCATAACCGCTGTATCAGCACTATAATTGTCTGGCATAGCAACAGCCGCTTGTTCTTTTGCTATTAAAGGGGGAGTTAATAAAATAACGAAAACTAAAAAGAGTAATTTGAATTTCATAAGTTATACCTTTTGTTAGTTATACCTTTTATTATAAAGGTAATTACAATGTAGCAGAAAAAAAGTATTAAGGTTAAATCTAATTACTGGCATATACCCGTGAAACGAGTATTTCGAGGTAACATGAGTATATGTTATTAAACAGCTAAGGCTGCCTATAACCATTTCTTGCTTCAAGCAAGCGATACCAATCTTCATGGCTGTAATTGAGCGCAAGTGCTTTTTTAGCAGCAATAATACGCTCGGGTGTGGTTGAGCCAATAATAGGACAGATATTAGCTGGATGTTTTAATAACCAAGCTAGAATTAATTGCCCAGGATGACAGTTATATTGCTCTGCTTGTTGGGCTAATTCATTTGCAATACGTAGCTCATCAGCATCTGAAAAGGTATTACCCCAAGCAGGGTAAACAACTCCGCCTAATGGACACCAAGCAATTGGTGTTATGCCTAATTGTTGGCATTGATCTAAGGTGCCATCAGTGAAACTGGCAATATTATGAATATTAATTTCTATTTGGTTAACCAGTAAAGGCTCATCTAAGGCCGATTGCAGTAGAGAGACTTGCGAGGGGCTAAAGTTACTCACGCCAAAGTGTTTTACCTTACCACTTTGTTTTAATTGTTGAAAAGTTTCAGCCACACCTTGTGCATTAAATAAATAGTCAGGGCGATGCAATAAAAACAGATCTAAATAGTCAGTGCTTAAGCGCTTTAATGATGCTTCAACACTGCTGAGCAAATAGTCATGGGAAAAATCATAACGCTTCGGATCGCGGCGAATACTGGCTTTCGAGGTGATAATTATTTTATCACGCATACTAGGCGATTCACTTAATAGCTTGCCAAATAGTATTTCGCACGCACCATCACCGTATATATCGGCATGGTCAAAGTGTGTATAACCTGCTTCAAGGGCAGCTCGAATGGCTATCTTACCTTTGGCTTTATCTTGGGCTGAATTATCGCCAGCAATACGCATACAGCCATAGATAAGGCGAGAGCTAGTTATATTTGATGAGCTATAGGTTGTTTTTTGCATCAATTATTCTTATCTCTGTATTGCTAAAGTGATTGTAAAAAATCATCATGGCTTGGTAGCTTTTCTACCGTACGGCGGATTAAGGTTTTTAAATTAGCCGTTAAATCATCTATTTTCTCTTTTGATAAATCGTCGGCTAGTGGGTGATGATCAATGGGTACATTGCCTTGACCTATCATAACTTGTTGCCAAGCAATTTCAATAAATAGATCGTCAGGATTGCAAAATACCTTACCTATTTTTGAATCATTCTTTTTTAGTAATACCCTGCTGCTTTTAGCTGGCATGGTAATGATTAACTGTAATGCCAGATAGTTTTTTCGAATTGCTATAAGTTGCTGATAGTATTTTTTAAGATCAGTATTAATAGCAATGGTATCTATGTTGTGATGCCCATATGGTTAAAAACACCATCAAAAATAATGCGAATACCACGTTTATGAGATTCATCAATGAGTTTCAAAGCAAGTTCATCAGCTTTAGTCCATCGCCATGTTTTTGGATCTAAAGGTGTCTCTGTTGCCATAATTTTTCGGTCACCTTCTGGATCTGGGCCGAAATTTGGATCTAGTATGGTGGTAACTTGCACCGTCGTATTTATGTAGTGAAGGAGAACCAAAAATAGGATTTAAGTAAATAGCATTAATGCCAAGTTCAACGAGGTAATCTAGTTTGTTAATAATGCCTTGTAAATCACCACCATATCTTCTGCGCAGTAAATGTTTCCATAGTTCAGGCTCGCCATTAGCCAATTCATAGGCCTGCAACCTAAGCTTGCTTTAACAATTATTTTCATTGCCGTTTTTTAATTGCAATTTTTTCATAAAAAAGCCCCTGTATCATAAATACAAGGGCTTTTATGTGTTTATCGTGTAAATGCGATACTAATTTTCAATTACATTTTATAGCTAAAACCTAATAAATAAGTGCTACCATAATCTTGGTAATCACGAACTTGTAAAGCATTATCACCTTGTAAAGAAGTGAACGGCTCTTTAGTTAAGTTGTAACCTTGCAAGAATATTGATAAGCCATCTAAGCTTTCAAAACCTCCTTCACCAAAGTCATAGCCAATTTGTGCATCCCAAATAGTTTCACCGACAATATCGACTTGCACCGATTCGAAACTTATGCCGTAAACTTCACCTTTAAAGTCATCACGCTTACGCATGCTTGCACGTGCTGAGAAGCCATTTTTATCATAATAAAACGTTGCACTAGCAATGCTTTCAGATAAACCTGGCAATTTGTAGTCATTAGCATCTGGATCTTTCATGTCTGAATCAATGCCAGTATAACTCGCGATAATACCAAAACCATCAAGGTGCTCAGTAAATATATTAAATGGTAAGGTTGCTGACAATTCATAACCCCAAAGTGAGCCATCACCACCGTTGACTTTACCTTTACCTGTGCCTGATGTATGTTCAGGTAGCTCGCCTGTTGCAGGGTCTGCTACACCTGTCATATCAACTTGGTATGTACCATCAAAAATCCAATTTTTTAAGTCTTTATGAAAAAGTGCTACCGCGAAGTAACCTTCAGCACTGAAGTAGTTTTCATAAGACAAATCAATGCCAAGTGCTTCTTTAGGCTCTAATGACGGGTTACCACCCTCTACAGCCCAGTAGTTACCAAGCTCATCAGGCTGATTTGGGTTATATGTTGCACTAAATGAAGCGTTCATTTCATCTAATCGAGCGCGAGATATTGTTTGTGCCGCGCCAAAACGTAACGTTTGGCTATCATCAATTTGCATTGACAAGTTAATGCTAGGCAAAAAATGGTTATAATCATGGCTAACATCGGTCGGCTCTGCAACAACCAAACCTTCTTCGGTATTGGTAGCATGGCCTTGTGAAGATTGATCGGTATAAACGTAACGTACACCAAAGTTACCAGATAATGGCATACCTGCAATCTCAGTGGCAATTTCTGCTTGCACAAATGCTGACATTACTTTCTCATTGACTGTCCAAGATTTGGTGACACGATTAGGATCAGTTAAGCTGGCTTGTAATCGGTTATAATAGCCATCATTGATTAGCCCCATCGGTGTCATAAGCTATCATGTTGCCCATACCAATAAAGCCTAAATTTGCTGAGCCTAAGCGATATTCTTCAGGTACTGATTGCATGCCAGGGTTATCAGGATAACTAAAGCTGCTTAAGGTCATAAAATAACCTTCATCTTTTTTAGTTTTTTCACGCTCACGATAAGCGATACCGTAAGTAATGTCAGTGATAAAGTTTGAATCAATTTCTTGAGTCGCGGCAAATTTTAATGACATTAATTCATCATCAATACTTGGTGTATTGATAAAACCATCTTGTGCTGTGTTTTGATAACCACTAGCTTCAGTAAGACCATATTTATCGTTAAGCGCTTTACTTCCGCCCCAGCTTAATGGGCCGCCTAATTGAATTAGATTGAAATCGCTATAATCTAAATTGTGGCTGAAAGTTGCGCCAGTATTGCCTGAATCAAAGGTATAACCTAAGTCATCAGCAACACCACGGCTATTACCGCGACCCGTACCTGAATAACTTTCAACACTGTATACATCACGTTCAACTTTTGAATAACTTACATCAAAGTCTAAGATCCAGCCATTGCTAGCTGCCCAGTTAGTATTAAATCCTAATGAGAGTAAATTGGCTTCACGCTCTTCGTAGTCATTACGTACAACAACACGTTGACCTTGAGTGATTGCGCTAGTAACAAAGCCAGTTGCCGGATCAATAGTGGCAGTATCGCCAGAGATAGAGCCTTGACCCCAGGCAAATGGTACTTCAATACCACGTAAAATTTTGGTGTCTAAAAAGTCAACATAAAGCGCGTCAAATGTCATTTTTAGCTCAGCTCTTGGTGCTGCCTCAATCACTAACATTGCTGAGTCACGTTCTAAGGTAGAAGAACGAACAAACGGCTTAGCACCACCTAAAATAGAGCCTTTTGAGCCATCTTCATATTCAAACTCAGGGTAACCCCAAGCGTTCCAACGCTTTTCTTGGTTAGGTGATGTCATGGTGGTATAAGCAAAAGCGACACCTAAGGTATCGTCAGCAAACTGATCCATGTAGAAGAGGGTGCCTTTTAAACCGTCATTATCACCATCAGGGTTTAATTTATCGAAACTCGTTTTTTCATAAGTCCCATTAAATTGAATAACACGGCCATCTTGATTCAGCGGCTTAATGGTTTGTAAATCGATTACACCAGCAATACCTTCACCTTCAAGGCTAGCATTAGGTGTTTTATAAACGGTAACACCGCTCATAATTTCAGAAGGGTAAAGGTCAAATTCAACACCGCGGTTATCACCAATAGACACTTGTTCACGACCATTTAAGGTAGTGCCACCTTCGTTTTCACTAAAACCTCGAATACTAGCTTTACTCGCACGACCATCTAGACGTTGTGCCGCAAGGCCAGGTAAACGAGCAATCGACTCAGCAATAGAAGAATCGGGTAATTTACCAATATCTTCTGCTGAAATTACTTCAACTACGCTAGATGAATAACGCTTAAGGTTGATTGATTCAATAACACTTTTACGAAAGCCAGTAACTTGAATTATTTCAATTTTTTCTTCGCCATTTTTTTTCGTCGCTTGTGCTTCTTCAGCAGCAAGAGTGGGTGCTGATAATGCGATAAGACCACTTGAAAGTAAAGCAAGTGTCACTTTGCTTGGTTTAAAATTTAACATTAAATGTTCTCCTCTAGCCATCCCTGATTAATTTTTATAAGCTATTCCTAGCAGCTTGATAAGTATATGTTTCATGCGCTTTGTCATGTCTTTGTGTGAAGCCTTGTTACCAGAAAGGCTAATTTGTAATCACCCCTAATATAAAGAAAATGATTAAAGATAAGTAGTGGCTGCATACGTATTCATAATCTAGCAGCTCTAGGTAAGATAAACTTGCAGGCAAAGTAAGGGCTAATAATAAGGACTAGTAAAGCGCTTAAAAACTCAATGGATTAATTTAATAATGAAATAATACCAGATAGCCCTGTACCGCCATTGTCTAGTGTTGTTTTTATTAGCAAGGTGAGAAATCAACATGGGCTTGACTATTTTTTAGCTAATTAATCTACCACTTTATCTATAGTGGTGTTATAATCTCGCGCCCACTTACTTTGAGTGGTGGCTCTAGGGTCAAAACTTAGGGTGATGGGGTAGTCTTTTTAGGCAGTGACGGGTCAAATTTCTGGCCTTGAATTATAACGTATCTTTTTGTTTTATATCGAAATTTATTTTGGTTTATAAAAGATAATAATGGAGCAAAAATCAATGATCCAAATGCAATCACAGCTGAATGTTGCTGATAACAGTGGCGCTAAGCGTGTTCAATGTATAAAGGTTCTTGGTGGCTCGCACCGTCGCTATGCACGTATTGGTGATATCATCAAAGTTGCCGTAAAGGAAGCAAGTCCTCGCGGTAAAGTAAAAAAAGGTGATGTTGTTACTGCGGTAGTGGTGCGCACTAAGAAAGGTGTTCGTCGTACAGATGGCTCTGCCATCCGTTTTGATGAAAACGCGGCTGTAATTTTGAATGCAAACTTACAACCAATTGGTACTCGTATTTTCGGGCCTGTGACACGTGAACTTCGTAATGAAAAATTTATGAAAATCGTATCATTAGCACCTGAAGTACTATAAGGAGTCACGATAATGGCATCTAAGATTCGTCGTGATGATGAAGTGATAATACTTGCAGGCAAAGATAAGGGCAAAACTGGTAAAGTTACTAAAGTTCTTGTTGAAAGCGGCAAAGTATTCGTAGAAGGCGTTAACTTAATCAAGAAACACACTAAGCCTGCACCTCAGTTACAGCAGCCTGGTGGAATTGTTGAAAAAGAAGCACCTTTACAAATATCTAACGTAGCTATCCTTAACCCGAAATCGGGCAAGGCTGATCGCGTTGGTTTTAGATTCGAAGACGGCAAAAAAGTTCGCTTCTTCAAATCTGATAACGAATTAATATAATTGGAGTAAACGATGGCGAAACTGCATGATTTTTATAAAGATACAGCTGTAGCTGACCTTCAAGCGAAGTTCGGTTATAAAAGTGTCATGCAAGTCCCTCGGATTGAAAAGATCACCCTTAACATGGGTGTTGGTGAAGCAATTTCTGATAAGAAAGTATTAGAGCACGCCACAAATGATCTTACTGCAATCTCAGGTCAAAAGCCGATCACGACAGTAGCACGCAAATCAGTTGCGGGCTTCAAAATTCGTGAAGGCTATCCTATTGGTACGAAAGTAACTTTACGCGGCGAACGTATGTGGGAGTTTTTAGAGCGTTTAATCTCTATTTCTATTCCACGTATCCGTGATTTTCGTGGTTTAAATCCAAAGTCATTTGATGGCCGTGGTAACTACAGCATGGGTGTTCGTGAGCAAATCATCTTCCCGGAAATTGATTACGATAAAATCGATAAAATTCGCGGGTTAGATATCACTATTACTACTAGCGCGAAAGATAACGAAGAAGGACATGCATTATTGTCTGCCTTTGGTTTCCCGTTCAAGAAGAAGGTGTAGAGTTATGGCTAAATCGTCAATGAAAGCTCGTGAAGCTAAAAGAACCAAGTTAGTAGCACAATATGCTGAAAAGCGTGCTGCATTAAAAGCGATCATCTCAAACCTTGATTCTTCTGAAGAAGAACGTTGGGATGCGGTATTGAAACTTCAAAGTTTACCTCGTGATTCAAGCAGTAGTCGTCAACGTAACCGTTGTAACATTACTGGTCGTCCACATGGATTCTTACGTAAATTTGGCTTAAGCCGAATTAAGTTGCGTGAAGCAACTATGCGTGGTGAAGTTCCAGGTCTTAAGAAAGCTAGTTGGTAATTCACGGGAGTAAATGGTTATGATGACTGATCCTATCGCGGATATGTTTACACGCATTCGCAACGGTCAATCTGCAGCAAAAGTTGCAGTAAAAATGCCATCTTCAAAGGTTAAAGTTGCAATTGCTAACTTACTTAAAGAAGAAGGTTATATTTCAGATTATTCAGTATCAGGTGATGTAAAACCTGAACTAGCTGTAACGTTGAAATATTTTGAAGGTAAAGAAGTAATTGAAGTGATCAAGCGTGTTTCACGTCCTGGTCTTCGTATATACAAAAGCTGTGATGAACTTCCTAAAGTTCTTGCTGGTATGGGTATTGCGATTATTTCGACTTCTAAAGGTTTGATGACGGATCGCACCGCTCGCTCTGCGGGTGTTGGTGGTGAAGTTCTTGGTTTCGTAGAGTAAGGAGAATACTATGTCTCGTGTTGCAAAAGCACCTGTCGTTATTCCTGCTGGCGTTACCGTTACGTTATCAGGTCAAGACATTACAGTTAAAGGTCCAGTAGGTGAATTATCACGTACGGTTCACAGTTTTGTTGCTATTTCTCAAGAAGAAAACAGCATCATTACTACAATCGCATGTGATGACAAAAATGCTTGGGCTCAAGCCGGTACTGCCCGTGCTTTAATCAATAATATGGTTGAAGGGGTAAGTAAAGGTTTTGAAAAGAAATTAGTTCTACAAGGTGTTGGTTATCGTGCCAAAGCTGCGGGTAAATCATTAGATTTATCTTTAGGTTTTTCACATCCAATCAAACATGCAATTCCGACAGGGATTACTTGTGAAACTCCTAGCCAAACTGAAATCACACTGAAAGGTTGTGATAAACATTTAGTTGGTCAAACCGCTGCGAACATTCGTGCATACCGTAAACCCGAGCCTTATAAAGGTAAAGGTGTTCGTTACGCTGATGAACATGTTCGTCGTAAAGAAGCTAAAAAGAAGTAGGGTAATACTATGGATAAGAAAACATCTCGTTTGCGCAGAGCTAAACGCTCTCGTGCAAAAATTAGCGAGTTGGGTGCGAATCGTTTAGTTGTATTCCGTACTCCTCGTCACATTTACGCTCAATTGATCGCGCCAACTGGCTCTGAAGTAATTGCTTCGGCATCTACTTTAGACAAAGATGTTGCTGCTCAATTGGATAACACTGGTAATATTGCCGCTGCATCTGTAGTAGGCACAGTAATTGCTGAACGTGCAAAAGCTAAAGGCGTTGAGTCGGTAGCATTTGATCGCTCAGGTTTTCGTTACCACGGTCGCGTTAAAGCGTTAGCAGAAGCAGCTCGTGAAGCTGGTCTTCAATTCTAGGGGTTGATAATGGCTAATCATAATCAAGAAAACTCACAACAAAGTGATATGGCTGAAAAGCTAATTGCCGTTAACCGCGTATCAAAAGTGGTTAAAGGTGGTCGTATTTTCAGTTTTACCGCATTAACAGTAGTTGGTGACGGTAATGGTCGTGTTGGTTTTGGTTACGGTAAAGCACGTGAAGTGCCTGCTGCAATCCAAAAAGCAATGGAAAAAGCACACCGTAATATAGTAACCGTTGACTTGAAGGGGACTACTCTTCAACATGCTATCAAAGGTCGTCATTCTGGTTCTAAAGTTTACATGCAACCAGCCTCTGAAGGTACAGGTATCATCGCCGGTGGCGCGATGCGTGCAGTACTTGAAGTTGCAGGCGTTCAGAACGTATTGTCAAAAGCATACGGTTCTACTAACCCAATCAACGTAGTTCGCGCTACTGTTTCTGCCCTAGTGAATATGCATTCGCCAGAAGGCATGGCAGCTAAACGTGGCAAAAGCGTTGACGAAATACTGGGGTAATTCAGCATGTCTAAAACAGTTAAAGTAACTCAAGTGAAAAGTTCTATCGGTCGCTTACCTAAGCATAGAGCTACATTAAAAGGCCTTGGTCTGCGTCGTATCAATCATACAGTTGAGTTAGAAGATACTCCCTCTGTACGCGGTATGATCAACAAGGTTCATTACATGGTTAAGGTGGAGGATTAATAATGCATTTAAATACTTTATCCCCTGCACCAGGATCTCACAAAGCTAAAAAACGCTGTGGTCGTGGTATTGGTTCAGGCATCGGTAAAACTGGTGGTCGTGGTCACAAAGGTCAGAAGTCACGTTCTGGCGGTAGTGTACGTCCTGGGTTTGAAGGTGGTCAAATGCCATTGAAACAACGTTTACCTAAGTTTGGTTTTACTTCTCGTAAATCTTTAGTTCGCGCTGAAGTTCGTTTACATGAATTAAACCTTGTTAAAGGTGATGTTGTTGATATTCACACGTTAAAAAATGCTGGTCTAATCACTCGCAACATTATCTCTGTAAAAATCATGCTTTCGGGTGAGATTTCGCGCAAGATAACTGTTCGTGGTGTAGGCGTAACTAAAGGTGCTCGTGCAGCTATTGAAGCTGCTGGTGGTAACATCGAGGAATAATACAGATTATGGCTACACCAGGAATGGCTTCTCAAAAGGGAAGTAAAGGCGCAGGCGGTTTGTCTGAGCTTAAACAAAGATTATGGTTCGTATTCGTTGCATTAATCGTGCTTCGTCTAGGATCTTTTGTACCAATCCCTGGTATTGACGCCGCTGTATTAGCTCAGTTCTTTGATCAACAAAAGGGCACCATTGTAGAAATGTTTAACATGTTCTCTGGTGGTGCTTTAGAACGAGCCTCAGTATTGGCACTTGGTATTATGCCGTACATTTCAGCTTCAATTATTATGCAACTGCTAACGGTGATGACACCGAAATTTGCAGAGCTTAAGAAAGAAGGTGAAGCAGGACGACGTAAAATCAGCCAATACACACGCTACGGCACATTAGTTCTAGCAACAGTACAATCGATTGCGATTGCCAGAAGTTTACCGGGTATGATGCAAGGCTTAGTTATTAACGCTGGCTTTAGTTTTTATTTCACTGCGGTAGTTAGTTTGGTTACTGGTACCATGTTTTTAATGTGGTTAGGTGAACAAATTACTGAGCGTGGTATCGGTAATGGTATTTCAATCATTATTTTCGCAGGTATTGTTGCTGGCATGCCATCAGCAGTTGGTCAAACAGCTGAGATGGCGCGTCAAGGTGAATTGCACTTATTAGTATTATTGCTAATTGGCGTTGTGGTATTTGCAATTACATTTTTAGTTGTATTTGTAGAGCGTGGTCAACGACGTATTGTGGTTAACTACGCTAAGCGTCAGCAAGGCCGTAAGGTTTTTGCTGCGCAAAGTACACATTTACCATTAAAAGTGAATATGGCAGGTGTTATTCCACCAATTTTTGCTTCAAGTATTATCTTGTTCCCAGGCACGCTTGCGAGCTGGTTTGGACAAGGTGATGGCCCGATAGCTGATTTCCTACAAGGTGTTTCTCAGGCGATGTCGCCAGGACAACCTTTATACGTTTTCATGCTAGCCGCGGCAATAATATTTTTCTGTTTTTTTTATACGGCATTGGTTTTCAATCCGCGTGAAACAGCAGATAACTTGAAAAAGTCAGGTGCGTTCATTCCAGGGATTCGTCCGGGTGAACAAACATCCAAATATATAGATAAAGTGATGACACGCTTAACCCTAGCGGGTGCGATGTATATTACGTTTGTCTGTTTGGTTCCACAGTTTATGATCATGGCATGGGACGTACAGTTCTATTTCGGCGGTACATCATTATTGATTATCGTGGTAGTGATCATGGATTTTATGGCACAAGTACAAACGCATATGATGTCTCATCAATATGACAATGTACTTAAAAAAGCTAATCTTAAAGGCTAGGGTCGTTAAGATTACACGGAGAAAATGATATGAAAGTACGTGCATCCGTAAAAAAGATTTGTCGTAATTGTAAAGTGGTTAAGCGTAAAGGCGTTATTCGCGTTCTTTGCACTGAGCCAAAGCACAAACAAAGACAGGGTTAATTGCTCAAGCTACGAATTGTTAGTTAAATGCGTAAGCTATAGATTAATAATGAGTTAACGCTTAGATCTTTTTAGGCTGGCATTATGCAAAATACTCTGTATAATGCCGCTTCGATTTGCGAAAAAAGAGAATGGTTGGGTATCCTAACGGGCTTTCCAACCAAAGTAATTTTAAATAACTATAGGAGATGTGTTAGTGGCCCGTATCGCTGGCATTAACATCCCTGATCGTAAGCATGCAGTAATCGCCATTACTGCGATTTACGGTATCGGTTCGACTCGCGCAAAAGCAATTTGTGCAGCGGCAGGTATCGCTGAATCAACGAAGATCAGTGAATTAGACGAAGCAAAAATTGATTTGCTACGCGCTGAAGTGGACAAATTTACCGTAGAAGGTGATTTGCGCCGTGAAGTATCAATGAATATCAAGCGTCTTATGGACCTTGGCTGTTATCGTGGCATTCGCCATCGTCGCAGTCTTCCTCTACGTGGGCAACGCACTAAAACTAATGCGCGCACTCGTAAAGGTCCTCGTAAGCCTATTAAGAAATAACGAGGGATTAGACAATGGCAAAAACACCAGTTCGTTCGCGTAAACGCGTAAAAAAACAAGTTGCTGATGGCATGGCTCATATACATGCTTCTTTCAACAACACAATCGTGACTCTTACAGATCGCCAAGGTAATGCATTATCTTGGGCGACTGCTGGTGGTTCAGGTTTCCGTGGTTCACGTAAATCTACCCCATTTGCTGCGCAAGTAGCTGCAGATCGCGCAGGCGCTGCTGCAAAAGAGTTTGGCTTGAAGAATATTGAAGTGTTCGTTAAAGGTCCAGGTCCAGGTCGTGAATCTGCTATCCGTGCCTTAAATGCTGCTGGTTTTAAAATCACCAACATTACTGACGTTACACCTATTCCTCATAATGGTTGTCGTCCTCCTAAAAAACGTCGCGTTTAATCGCCCTTTTTTAGGATAGTTGGAGAAAGAAAATGGCTAGATATTTAGGTCCTAAGTTAAAACTTAGTCGCCGTGAAGGTACAGATTTGTTCCTTAAAAGCGGTGTTAGAGCAATTGACACTAAATGTAAAATCGAAACAATACCAGGTCAACATGGCGCCCGTCGCGGTCGTTTGTCAGACTACGGTATTCAACTTCGTGAAAAACAAAAAGTTCGTCGTATGTATGGCGTACTTGAAAAACAATTCAGTAATTACTACAAAGAAGCGGCACGTTTAAAAGGCAATACAGGTGAAAACTTGTTGCAACTTTTAGAAAAACGTTTGGATAACGTAGTTTACCGTATGGGTTATGCCAGCACTCGTGCTGAAGCTCGTCAATTAGTTAGCCATAAGGCTATCGTGGTAAACGGTGTTGTAGTTAATATTCCATCTTTCAATGTTAAAGCTGAAGATGTGGTTTCTGTTCGTGAGAAATCTAAAACTCAAGCGCGTATTATCGCTGCTTTAGAATTAGCCGACCAACGTGAAAAACCACTTTGGGTTGAAGTAGATAACAAGAAACTAGAAGGCGTTTTTAAACGTGTTCCAGATAGAGCTGACTTATCTGCCGAAATTAATGAACAGTTGATCGTTGAACTTTACTCTAAATAGTAAAGTTTCACTTTAAGAGAGGACATATATGCAGGGTTCTGTAACCGAATTCCTTAGACCACGCATGGTTGGTATTGACAATATCAACCCTCGTCGCGCTAAAGTAACTTTAGAGCCACTAGAACGTGGTTTTGGTCACACTTTAGGTAATGCGTTACGCCGCATTCTTTTATCTTCAATGCCGGGTTGTGCTGTAACTGAAGTTGAGATTGATGGTGTTTTACATGAGTACAGTAGTAAAGAAGGTGTTCAAGAGGACATCATCGAAATATTGTTAAACCTTAAAGGACTAGCCGTAATTTTAGAGGGCAAAAATAAAGCCGTTCTAACGTTAACTAAGTCTGGTGAAGGCCCTGTAACGGCGGCTGATATTCAGCATGATGGTGATGTAACTATTACAAACCCAGAACATGTTATCTGCACCTTAACAGGTGAAGGTGCTATCAGCATGCGCATTACAATTGAAATGGGTCGTGGTTACGATCCAGCTTCAGTTCGTCGCGATGCCGAGGAAGAAGATCGTGCTATTGGTCGTTTGTTGGTTGATGCCTCATTCAGCCCTGTAGTAAGAATTGCTTATGATGTTGAGTCTGCACGTGTTGAACAACGTACCGATCTAGACAAATTAGTTTTAGACATGGAAACCAATGGTACATTGGATCCAGAAGAAGCTATCCGTCGCGCTTCAACTATTTTAGCTGAACAGCTAGATGCGTTTGTAGAGCTTCGTGATATCAAAGAAGTTGAACAAGTGGAAGAGAAACCATTATTTGACCCAATCTTGCTTCGTCCTGTTGATGATTTAGAACTAACTGTTCGCAGCGCAAACTGTTTAAAAGCAGAAGCAATTCAATACATTGGTGATTTAGTACAACGTGCTGAAGTGGAGCTTCTTAAAACGCCTAATTTAGGTAAGAAGTCTCTAACTGAAATTAAAGACGTGTTAGCGTCGCGTGGTTTGTCTCTAGGTATACGCCTAGAAAACTGGCCACCTGAAAGCATTGTTGACAACGACTAGTTCGATCATCGTTTTTTTATTAATAGTTTGAGAGAAGGATTAACTTATGCGTCATCGTCAAAGCGGTCGCCAGTTAAACCGTAATAGCAGTCATCGCAAAGCGATGTTCCGCAATATGGCAAGCTCTTTAGTTAAGCACGGCGTTATTAAAACGACTGTCGCTAAAGCTAAAGAACTACGTATGGTTGTAGAGCCTCTGATTACATTGGCTAAAACCGACAGTGTGGCAAATCGCCGTTTAGCGTTTGCTCGTACACAAGATAAAGAAGTAGTAGGTATTTTATTTAACGAACTTGGTGTACGTTACCAAGAACGTCCAGGTGGTTACACTCGCATTTTAAAATGTGGTTTCCGTACTGGTGATAAAGCCCCTATGGCTTATATTGAATTAGTAGGCCGCCCAGTAGTAGAAGATGCTTCTGAAGTAGTTGAAGAGTCAGCAGAAGCTTAAGCATTGGCTTACTTTATAAAAAGTAAAAAACCGAGCCTTGGCTCGGTTTTTTGTTACTTGACGTTCTGATAAATACCCCGTATAAAATAGCTACTTTTTAACATATCTTTTTGAGCCTTATCTATATGTCTTCACGAAATCCTATTATTGCAATTACAGGCTCTTCAGGAGCGGGCACTTCAACGACTACCTCGGCATTTGAACATATATTTCGTACCTTAGGTATAAGCTCTGCTAATGTGGAAGGTGACAGCTTTCACCGGTTTTCCCGTCAAGGAATGGATCTTGAACAACGTAAAGCGAAAGAAGCGCGAACTAATATTAGTTATTTTGGTGATCTAGCGAACGATTTTAATGCTTTAGAAAAGTTATTTAAAACCTATGGTGAAACGGGTAAAGGTATGATGCGCCGTTACTTGCATACATTTGATGAAGCAGTGTCTTATAATCAAATGCCAGGCACTTTTACCCCATGGGAAGAGTTAGGTGAAGGTACAGATCTTTTGTACTATGAAGGCCTGCATGGTGGTGTTGTAACGGCTGACAATGATGTCGCTAAGCATGTTGATTTACTTATAGGTATGGTACCGATTGTTAACTTAGAATGGATCCAAAAAATCATTCGTGATACTAAAAAGCGCGGTCATAGTCGTGCTGCGGTAACGGCTAGTATCGTTCGTAGTATGGAAGATTATATCGCTTTTATTACGCCACAGTTTTCTCGTACTCATATTAACTTTCAACGGGTACCTACCGTTGATACCTCAAATCCTTTTAGTGCTAAAGCCATTCCAAGTTTAGATGAAAGTTTTGTTGTTATTCGTTTTCGTGAAGTGAAAAATGTTGATTTTCAGTATTATTTACGGATGATTGACGGCTCCTTTATGTCTAGGGTAAGCACGCTAGTGGTTCCAGGTGGCAAGATGGGCTTTGCTATGGAATTGATTTTAACGCCGCTAATTCGTGATTTAATCGAACGTAAGACCCAAGAAAATAAGCAATTAGATTGGATGAGTGCTTTAAAAGCACAGTGATGAGTTTGAGAATAGCTGTTTAAGCTCTTGTTCTATCTGGTATTTTATTTTACTTTGTGCAAAAGTGCTTAACTCACTTTTTTTGTCACCAAGTAAATAACTCTTGACTAATACTTCATTTTTTATCAACTTGCTGTGAAATAAATTGCAGGAAGCTAAGTTGTAATTTTCAACATGAAAATCGGTGGTTAATTTAGAGGTAAGATGATCACTAATATTCTCTAGCTTATCATCAACAAATAATTTTTCCCCTTGCTTATCTCTGGTCATGCCACGTATACGATAATCTATATCAACTACGTCGGCATCAAACTCCTCAATGATATAATTCAGTACTTTTAATGGCGAAATAACACCACAGGTCGATAATTCAATATCGGCTCTAAAAATAGCTATACCGTTTTTAGGTGCCTCTTCTGGGTAGGTATGAATACATAAGTGACTTTTATCTAGGTGTGCAATTAATGACTCTGGCTGTGCCTCTTCTGAAATCATTAAGGTAACACTTGCCCCTTGGGGTTGGTAATCTTGTTTGGCAATGTTGAGAACATTACCACCGATGGCGTGACAAATTTTTACTAGTAAGAGATCTAGATTATCCGCACAAAAACGGTTATTGATATAAGCGTTATAATCAAGATGAGCTTGTTTATCATATAGATAATGTAACCTATACAAAGAGAAGCTTAAATTTTTGGTTAAGTTATTAAAGCCATATAGGGGGATTTTACTCATCGAATAATTCTTTTCTTGGGTGATAACTCCTCAGACAAAGCGCGCCCCTGTGTCAGACTAGTTGTCACCTCTAATATTAAGTAAGAGGTCATTAAAAATATTAAGCCGAGTTGGTACTTTCAAAAATTTTGTCAGCAGAGGCGGCAACAAATCCTGTATAAAGCTCACCATCTGCTTGTGGGTAACGTTTTGCAAACTCATAAAAGCAACTTGGAATTTCCAAGGTTTTATCGGTAAATTTAACCAATGCTTTATCTGCTAATG
Source organism: uncultured Colwellia sp. (assembly GCA_965261045.1). GTDB lineage: Bacteria > Pseudomonadota > Gammaproteobacteria > Enterobacterales > Alteromonadaceae > Colwellia. The sequence continues at coordinate 183,498 of CBDHCJ010000002.1, read as the reverse complement.
TTGATGATTGCTCTAATTTAACGGTTTGATCACCTTTAATTTCTCCACCGGTGCTGTTAAGTGCATAACCAGCATCTTTTAACGTATTGTTAACAGCAAGAATACAGTCAAAGCTATCTAAGTGATTAATGCTCACAGTAAAATGGTTAGCGCGGTAACCCCATGCGGCAAGCCAAGCGGCATATTCACTGGTTGCCAGTAGTGTTTGATAGTCAGTTGAGTTTATTTCCCAAGGACGACCTGAATATAAGAAATCTGCTTGCTCACTGATACTTTCAGGTAACTGATCAACAAGTTTGTGAATGATATCTTGTATGGCGGTTGGAAATTCTTCTACGCGTAATTCACTGATAAATACTTTTGGCATAGTGTTGTTGCTATGTTCAAAGTGTTTAGCGGTTAATTTCTTTGCCGCAAAATCATATTGTCCACATTCAGTGTAACCGATAGCAAGCAGGTGTTTAGCAAGCTTGTCTAAATTAACTTTCTCTAGATTAAAAGTGCGGTAAGCAACATGATCGTTAATAACGTCATTACCATTACCAAGTAATTGGTGAATTTTATCTGCTGAGGGTGTTACCGTTATATATTGTTGCCAAATTTTATCAAAAAGGGCAGTTACTTTTGCGGTCATAATTATTCCTATCGATGTTAATTAAGTTTAATACCAGGGCTTAATGTTGCTGGCAAGGCTACTTTGTCAGCTTCTACTGAGGCAATAGGGTATGCACAATAATCGGCAGCATAAAATGCACTTGCTCTGTGGTTACCACTAGCACCAATACCTCCAAAAGGAGCAGCACCACTAGCACCAGTAATAGGCTTGTTCCAGTTAACTATGCCAGCGCGGATACGTTTAAAGAAGTGATGGTATAAATTTTTACTATCACTTAATAAACCAGCGGATAAACCGAATCCAGTGTTATTAGCTTCATTAATTGCTTCATCAAAATCAGTATAACGGTATATTTTTAGCAATGGGCCAAAGTATTCTTCATCAGGCACATCAGCAACAATATCTGTTACATCAATGATACCGAGAGAAATAAAGCCTGTATTTGCTTCAAGGTGGGTTAATTTAATTAATGAATTAGCACCTAAATTAAGTAATTTTTGTTGAGCTGCCACTAAACCTAAAGCCGCTTTCTCTGAAATCATAGAGCCAATAAAAGGTTGTTCTTTATCGTCATAATAGCCAATAGTTAATGCTTTTGTTGCTTCAATAAGCTTAGCTATAATCGCATCGCCTTGCGTACCCTTTTCGATGAATAAACGACGAGCACAGGTACAACGTTGACCTGTGGTTACAAAGGCTGATTGAATAATGTCGTGAACCACAGCAGTAATATCGCTAACATCTTTAACAATAAGCGGATTATTACCCCCCATTTCTAAGGCGAGTATTTTACCTGGCTGCCCGCCAAATTGTTGATGTAATAAGTGGCCTGTTGCTGAACTTCCGGTGAAGAATAAGCCGTCGATCATCTTGTTACTTGCCAGTGCCTTACCTGTTTCTATTTCACCTTGCACAAGGTTGATAACCCCAGCAGGAAGACCCGCTGCTTGCCAAATTTTTAACACTTCCTCAGCAACTTTTGGGGTTAATTCACTTGGTTTAAACACTATGGTATTACCAGCGATAAGGGCAGGTACAATATGACCATTGGGCAAATGCCCAGGAAAGTTATAAGGGCCAAATACAGCGACAACACCATGAGGTTTATGACGAATAAAGGCTTTTGCTCCAGATATTGAATTTTCAACAGTGCCAGTACGCTCTTGATAGGCATTTAGGGAAATATTAATTTTACCTACCATAGCGCCTACTTCACCTAAAGTTTCCCAACGAGGCTTGCCTGTTTCTAAGGCGATGGTATTTGCTAATGCTTCTTTATTTTCACCAAGTAATTGAGCGAATTTTGCTATGACACTAACACGTTCATCAAAACTGATAGTAGACCAACGCTCAAAGGCGGTGCGTGCGCTAGTAATCGCTTGCTCTACTTGTTCAGGTGATGCTGTTTTTCCTTGCCAAATAATATCGTTACGTGCAGGGTTAACAGAGCTAACATCATGGCCTAAACCTGCCTGCCATTGACCATTAATAAGTTGGACTTTATCTGAATAATTTGTAGCCATAAAAATTTCCTATTAGTTACTAATAAGGCGAACCCAATCACCTTGTTGTACTTGTAGCGCTTGTGCGGTATCGCTATTGAGAACGACTTGGTTTGCGGTTTCTCGTAGCGTTAATTTAACTTGTGTTGCTCTAAAGTTATCTATTTTGGTATTACAAAGAATATAGTTAGTTTCGTTATCTAGATTACTTTGCATGCCATAAGTGTCATCAATTAATACTTTATACTTGAGGCTATCCCGAATCGCTCTTATTTGTTTAAGCTCAGCTTCAACCGTTGGCCCAGCATCAAAAATGTCGACATAACCACGACGAGAAAAACCTTCAGCTTCAAGCAAACGCAGAGCTGGCACTGTATTGCTATGTACTTTGTTAATTACTTTCTGGGCTTCTTTACTTAGCAAGCTTACATATACTGGGTATTTAGGCATTAACTCGGCGATAAAATCTTTGCTGCCTGTACCGGTTAGGTAGTCGGCTTTGGTAAATTCGATAGATAAAAAATGCTTTTCAAGCCAATCATAAAAAGGTGATTTACCTTGTTCATCGCTAATTCCACGCATTTCAGCAATAACACAATTTGAAAAACGTTCAGTATGCTCAGCCATAAACAAAAATCGACAACGAGATAAAAACCGACCATTACCATCTTTACGGTGGCTTGCTTGTAGAAACAAGGTGCAAATCTCGGTAGCACCAGTGTAATCATTACACAAAGCAAGCGTTTCAACGGTATTGTGAATGTTCAGCTCACGTGAGCTATGCACAACCTTACCTAAGTGATAATGATAAAAAGCATTATCTAAACCAACAGCGGCTTCTATACCCGCAGTACCAACTACTTGGCCTGTTTGGGTGTCTTCCATAACCAATAAATAACCTTGATTACCGGGTTCACTAACCTGTGAGTTGAACGATTCTTCTGAGTGGTTAATACGTTGTTTTAATATATCTTCGTTCACAGGTAATGAGGTGAAGCCATGACCTGAATCAATAGCAATTCGATGCAAATCGTTGTAATCAGTCGCTTTAATAGGGCGGATAATAATCATAAATAGTTCTCGATGATTAGAAAAACCTTAGACACTTACATTTATTAAACGATGAGTGTGTCTAAGAACATTGAATAGCACGGTTAATTTAAGACGCCAATAAAGCGACTGCTTTTTCAAAACGAACTAAACCTTCAAGAATATCTTCATCAGGAATAACTAATGACGGCGCGAAACGTATGATGTTTGCACCAGCAACTAATGTCATTAATCCTTCTGACATTGCCGCAGCTAAAAAGTCTTTTGCTTTGCCTTGGTATTGTTCGTTTAATACCGCACCAATTAACAAGCCTTTACCACGAATTTCATCAAAAACGTTATATTTAGCATTAATAGCATTTAAACCATCGACACAAAGCAGTGCTTTAGCTTTTACGCCAGCACGTGTTTCTGGTGTATTAATAGTATCAATAACCGTTTCAGCAACAGCACAAGCCAGTGGGTTGCCACCATAAGTGCTACCGTGAGTACCAACCTTTAAATGCGTGGCAATATCGGTAGTGGTTAGCATAGCGCCAATAGGAAATCCGCCTCCTAAACCTTTTGCTGTGGTTAAAATGTCTGGAGTAATGCCAAGATCCATATAAGCATAAAGCTCACCTAAACGGCCAGCACCAGTTTGAACTTCATCAAAAATTAATAATGCGTTATATTCATTACATAATTCACGTAAGCCTTGAATGAATTCAGCTGTTGGCAATACAATGCCGCCTTCGCCTTGTAATGGCTCAACCATAATGGCGCAGGTTTTATCTGAAATGAGTGCTTTAACACTCGCTAGGTTATTATATTCTGCATGGTCAATATCACCCGGTTTTGGACCAAAACCATCAGAATAAGCCGCTTGACCACCAACAGTTACAGTGAAAAAGGTACGACCATGAAAACCTTGTTTAAAGGCAATTATTTGAGTTTTATCACTGCCGTGAACATCAAGTGCCCAACGACGTGCTAGTTTTAACGCCGCTTCGTTTGATTCTGCGCCAGAGTTAGCAAAGTACACTTTGTCAGCAAAGGTAGCATCTACTAATTTTTTAGCTAGACGTAAAGCGGGTTCATTAGTCATTATATTGGATAAGTGCCAAATTTTGTCGCTTTGCTCTTTTAACGCACCCACTAAGGCAGGATGACAATGTCCTAAAGAGCTTACCGCAATTCCACCAGCAAAATCGATATACTCTTTATCTTGTTGATCCCATACTCTAGAGCCTTGACCACGTACAGGAATAGCAGCAGAAGGGGCATAGTTTGGTACCATGACCTCGTCGAATGTATCGCGGTTTACAGGAAAATGTTCTGACATTTTAAAAATCCTCATTGATTGTGGGTTATTTATAATGGTAATGACGAACCTCAGTATATAAGCAAGAGAGTTTTTTGTGTTAAACAATGAGGTAGAGATCAAAAAATAGGCAGCCAGTATGACAGAATAAAACCACATTGTCTTATTTAATGACGCTACAGGCTAATAAAATCAAAGGCTTGAAGGTTTTATTCAAATATTATGCATATTTATTGTTAGTCAACAAATTAGTTATAAGGTCGACTTTTGTTAGTGGCAAAGTGCTTGCTTGATAGAGGCTATAGCGCGGTCAATCTCATAAATAATCAAAAATAATTTTATTTACATGGGTTGAATCGAGCTAAAGTTGAATTTTATATGGTCAATAGCACTTTTATTTAATTTAACTGTTTCGAATAAAAGACTGACTTCCTTATCATCAATTAAGTTTGCTTTGGTATAACTCAATAAAATTTTGTAAAAGGGCTTTGCCTTGTTCGGTTAAAATTGATTCTGGATGAAATTGCACACTACAAATTGCAAGCTGTTTATGTTGCAATGCCATAATTTCATCTTTATTGCCTTGATCGTCTATCGTCCAAGCGGTAATGGCTAATTCATCTGGAAGAGATTGTTCATCCACAATAAGAGAGTGATAACGAGTAACACATAAAGGATTTTTTAGTTGGCTAAATAACCCGATACCCTTATGTTTAATGGCACTGGTTTTACCATGCATTAATTTTTTTGCTTTTTTTATTTTAGCGCCAAAATGTTGAGCAATACACTGGTGCCCTAAACATACCCCGAGTAAAGGAATGCGTCCAGCAAAATGCTCTACAACCGCTAAAGATATGCCCGCATTGTCAGGATCACAAGGGCCTGGAGAAATAACTAAGTAGGCAGGTTTTAGCTTTTCAATTTCCGCTAAACTGATTTCGTCATGACGAAAAACTTTGACGGTTTGACCTAGTGCCTGAAAATAATGCACCAGATTAAAGGTAAAAGAGTCGTAATTGTCGATCATTAATAACAAAAGCAGATAAGCCTAACCATGAAAACCGCGGCTATTCTAATATTTTTAGGGAAAAGTTGGAAGTGAAGGGGATTAGAAAGTTACTAAGGAGCCACTTCTAGCACGGTATGACTGCTTAGTCGCGTTGCTGAATGGCTGCCAATCGGCGTTTCGCTTCAAGTCGGGCTGATTTTATTTCTGCACTAGTCAGACCAAAGTCATGCTCCAAAGCATTCGCCGCCCTTTCACTGCCATTTGCTTTGGCAATGGACAACCAAATATATGCCTCACGCTCACTGGTAATAACCCCTCGGCCATTCCAATACATCAAAGCCAAATTAAATTGCGCGTCCGCATCTTCTTGCTCGGCAGCTTTTTGGAACCAGCGTACCGCTTCGCGCTTGTTCTCAGCAACCCCTTCGCCATTATAGTACATAGTGCCCAAATTAAATTGCGCATTCGCATACCCCTGCTCGGCAGCTTTTTGATGCCAGCGTACTGCTTCGGGCTTGTTCTCAACAACCCCGTCGCCAATATAGTACATAGTGCCCAAATTAAATTGCGCATCCGCATCCCCCTGCTCGGCAGCTTTTTGATACCAGCGTACTGCTTCACGCTTGCTCTCAACAACCCCGTCGCCATTATCGTACATGAAGCCCAAATTAAATTGCGCGTCTGCATGCCCCTGCTCGGCAGCTTTTTGATACCAGCGTACTGCTTCACGTTTGTTTTCAGCCACCCCGTCGCCATTATAGTAACTCAAAGCCAAATTATATTGCGCATCCGCATCTCCCTGCTCGGCAGCTTTTTGATACCAGCGTACTGCTTCACGTTTGTTTTCAGCCACCCATTCGCCTTTACGGTACATATCGCCCAAATTAAATTGCGCGTCTGCATGCCCCTGCTCTGCAGCTTTTCGATACCAGCGTACTGCTTCACGTTTGTTTTCAGCCACCCCTTCGCCATTATCGTACATCACGCCCAAACTAAATTGCGCGTTCGCATCCCCCTGCTCGGCAGCTTTTTGATACCAGCGTACTGCTTCACGCTTGTCCTCAGTAACCCCTTTGCCAAAATGGTACATCACGCCCAAAGCATATTGCGCGCTCGCATCCCCCTGCTCGGCAGCTTTTTGATACCAGCGTACTGCTTCACGCTTGTCCTCAGTAACCCCTTTGCCAAAATGGTACATCACGCCCAAAGCATATTGCGCGCTCGCATGCCCCTGCTCGGCAGCCTTTTGAAACCAGCGTACCGCTTCACGTTTGTTCTCAGCCACCCCTTCGCCTTTACGGTACATATTGCCCAAACTAGTTTGCGCCTTTGCAAACCCCTGCTCGGCAGCTTTTCGATACCAGCGTACTGCTTCACGTTTGTTCTCAGCCACCCCTTTGCCTTTACTGTACATCAAGGCCAAATTAAATTGCGCTCTTGCATCCCCCTGCTCGGCAGCTTTTCGATACCAGCGTACTGCTTCACGTTTGTTTTCAGCCACCCCGTCGCCATTATCGTACATCAAGGCCAAATTAATTTGCGCGCTTGCGTGCCCCTGCTCGGCAGCTTTTCGATACCAGCGTACCGCTTCGCGCTTGTTCTCAGCAACCCCTTCGCCATTATCGTACATCAAGGCCAAATTAAATTGCGCGCTCGCATGCCCCTGATCGGCAGCTTTTTGATGCCAGCGTACTGCTTCGGGCTTGTTCTCAACAACCCCGTCGCCAATATAGTACATAGTGCCCAAATTAAATTGCGCATCCGCATCCCCCTGCTTTGCCTTTTCGTATCGCGAGCAAAAATGCGCATCATCAGACGGACAGGCGGCATGGGCAGTGTTGAACACCATAGCAAGCAGCAGTATTAAAAGACTTTTTTTCATAATTTTCTCCTTGTTGTTATGGATGATGGTGGCTGATGGCTGGTAAATATGGGTTTTATTGTAACAAATAATTGGGCATTGGGGATTAATAATTGAAAATGATGATTAGGTTTTGAAAAGTCTATTTGACTGGATTCCTGCTTTCGCAGGAAAGACGGCAGTGGCTTTTTGTGTGGCTATCGCTTCAATCAACAAGGCGCTCTTAAAATAGCCAAAAGAGCTAAAATAGCGACGCATATGCACCCAACAAGCATATTTTTATTTATTAACTTTGGTTTATCTGGAGGTAATGCTGTTTAACTCTCGTGCTGACATTATGTTGTTATGCTTTCTTTGCTGCTGTAATATTATGGCTATTATATATCTTTGATTTTAAATAATTTATGAAATTTGAAAACTTTAAGTCAGGTGAATGGGTTCAACAATATCAATACAAGAGTTTTTCTCCTACAGAGATCAACAGGGAGTGGTCTTGGGAATCCCCTAAAATTAACACCTTACTTGAAAAGGCTTCGCGCGCTTTAGCTGAATTAGATGCGTTTACCTTGATTGTGCCAGATGTTGAACTTTTTATTCAAATGCATATTACCAAGGAAGCTAACAAATCATCTAAAATTGAAGGTACTAAAACTGAGATGGATGATGCGGTTCTTGATTTAGATCAGTTAGCTCCTGAGAAGCGAGATGATTGGAGTGAAGTTAATAATTATATTCAGGCGATCAATGATGCTATTAACGAATTAGACAGACTTCCTCTTTCTAACAGGTTACTCAAGCAAACTCATGAAATTTTAATGCAAGGTGTTAGGGGCGAGATGAAAAGCCCTGGTGAGTTTCGTATTTCTCAAAATTGGATTGGTGGTAGTAATCTTGGTAATGCTGCTTTTATTCCGCCACATCAAAGTCAAGTTATTGACTTGATGAGTGATCTTGAACAGTTTTGGCATAATGAAAAGATACACGTACCAGAGTTAATTCGCATTGCCATTAGTCACTATCAATTTGAAACAATTCATCCATTTTTAGATGGAAATGGTCGCATTGGCAGATTAATGATCGCCTTATATTTAGTTAATAAAGGTTTGCTTCGAAAGCCATCATTATACCTTTCTGATTTCTTTGAAAGAAACAGGGGGAGTTATTATGATGCATTAACAAGAGTTAGAGAGTCTAATGATATGGTTCACTGGATTATGTTTTTCTTATCAGCAGTTGTTGAGACCGCTAATAAAGGAAAAGAGACTTTCCAAGATATTTTGAAGCTTAGACATGAAATGGATGCGTTAATTATAGGTTATGGCAAGCGAGCCGAGAATGCTCAAACATTATTTAAGCGTTTATATAGCAAACCTGCAATCACAGTAAATGAGGCTTCTGAGCTGTTAGATCTAAGTCATCAAGCAACTTCTTCACTAATTAAACGTTTGATTGATGATAATGTGTTAGTTGAAGTTACAGGTTATCAACGTAATCGTATTTATTTCTTCATAAGATATTTAGGGTTATTTAGCGATTAATTTACCTTACATATAAATAATTATATGTAATCTTTATGGCTGTAAGTTTACATATGGATATTTAGTGTAAGTTTACGGGCTTGTGACTTACATATAGTAATTGCATGTAAAGTTAATAAGTAAAAGTGGACATTTAAATAATATATTCACCCCTGCTGAGTAGTTACGAGATTAATTAGTTTAAGGTCTACTTTACGTTGCCCTTTCATTTTTCGATAAAATTTTCATGGGAGCCAATATGAAGTAAATATATTTCAACTTTATCTTTTACCCAAGAGTAAGCTAATAATACTTGTTGGTTATTCATTTTGAATTTATGAACTCTAAGGTAAGAAAGATCTCCCTTCTTTACCTCTCCAATTTCAGGATCCTCAATTATTTTATCAATTTCATCTTCGACTATTTTGAGTTGAGCTTCAGGTAATTTTTTTAAAGCCTTTTCAAAACGTCTAGTCTCATAAATATTAGTCTCGTTTTGTTCGTCGGACATATCGTTTTACTAACCCTTGTTTAACTTCTTCCGTTGCTAGTAAAGATTCATGCACAAATTCATAAGGAAGATCAGAATTATCTATCATGATTTGCCCTACCTTAGCCCAATATTCAATTTGCTTTGGTAAAGAGCGGTTTTCAGCTTCTGCATGAACTCTAGCATGAGTGACAAACTCATCATTTAATCTAACGCTAGTTGCCATTTGATTTACCTTTAGTTTAGTATCTATCTATAATGATTTTTCGCTTTTAATTATGTGACAAAATATCGCGTTTTGCAACATTTGATGGCGGTGATTAACAAGCTTGGTCTCACTTTATCCATGATATTTAGTTATTACTCAAGTTTCGGTATTCAAAACAAGCAAACCTTAATATTGACAATGCTTTCAATTCAACATGGAAAAGTCTTGGTTTTAATATCATGTTAGGTCAATCTAAGTTTTCTAAGCGCTCAGGCACACCCGCTGGTGATGTTGTTTATCTACTGATGTTTTGGGCTAGAGTCGTCCGTGTGAACAAAACTTACCCTATCCACAATATGAAAAGAAGTTAAAAAGCTAAAGATTATATTTCTGGTAGATGTTATTATGGTTAAGGTTCTGGTTTTGTAAGGCGTTTTTAGCAATAACAAACAACAATCCTGAAGTAATTAAAGCGTTGAGAGAACAACAGGCATTGTACTTAGAAAAAGAAAGAAAAAATAGTGGCAAACTGAAGATAATTTTAGATGGTTTATAACAAGGCAATAAACTTGGTTTGTTCGCTATTGAGAAAAACCGCATCCTCTAAAGCGGGCAATTATCGCGACGTTAGATTTACCAAAATTTCACAATTATTACCAGAGGAATCAAAATGAAACTCCATAGAAATATAAAACTGCTATCTATAATAACAATATCTTTTCTGTTACATGCATGTGGAGTTGCCCATGTTAAAACGGAAGTAATAGCACAAGATATTAATCAGTACACAAACATCTTTATCCAAAATGTAAGAGTATATTCAAATGAGGCATCTGCTAAGAATAACGCCGCACTTCAAGAGAAACTGAAGAGCTGGGAGTCACACTCTCGTGGTCAGATAGAGAGTTATATTAACGCCAGTAAATTTACACTTGTACAATCTTTAGATGACACAAAAGGCGATACATTGTTAATCGATCTTGATGTAAATGTTATGTATGGCAATCGGGCTCTACGCTGGGTTGTTGGCTTTGGGGCCGGCAAAGGCGGAGTTGATTCTACCCTGACGGTCAAGGATGCTAAAACTGGTGAGGTTAAGTATAGGGGCCATGGAGATAGCGACTTATCAGTTGGTATTACTGGAGGTGATATGGGCGATGTTCTTGAAAAGAATATTCGAAAACTGCTTAAAGCGATATAGCGGAGCCTAAAAATATAACAAGGAGGTTTACCTGACGCTAGGCACCATGTACGGATTATTGAGTAATTTTGATTTTTGAACGAAAAATTAGCTCTTTTTCGAGCAATAGCTCGCTGTGTTTTTATTGCTCTCTGTGCTCCCCATAAACCAAGGGATGCAGATATTAAAATAGCGACAGGGGATATAATGAAGGGTAACAGAGTATCCATTCTCGTGATTATTTGGCACTGCTTCTATCGGTTTGCGCAGTATGCACAGATAAAGTGCCGCATTGTTGTTATTGAACAAGCACCACAAGCAAACCATTACCGTTTGGTGAGTATATGTCTAATCACTACATCACTTTGAGCAATACTAGAACAACATAAAATATACCCTTGTTGTTTTTCTTTTGCCGATAAACCTTCATCGGCTAATTGAATTACTTCACCACTAATTAACTTGGCTTTACAGCGACCACATATCCCAGCAAGGCATGAATAGGGGATAATTAACCCTGCTGCCTCTCCATGTTCTAACAAGGTTTTTTGGTTATCCGCTAGCTGATCTTTATGCCATGTTTCAAAATATATATTTACTTTTTTCTTTCTATTTATATTTTTATTTGTTGTAGTTACGGATGTTGAGTTAGCGTGATTAAATGTCAGTGGTTTTTGTTGCTTGATAATAGTGAGTTTATCACCTTGTTTTATATGACCACTTGTTAATGGTATTAAGTTTTGACCAAATAGCACCTTGCCATTGCTTGTTTGTCGATATGTTTTAAGTGTACGTAATGGTTGCTGTTGAGCATGTTTTACCCCATTTTTAGGATCTATCGTAGTAAACACGCAACGCTCACAGGGTTTACTTACTTTAAATTCTACTTCGCCAATGCGAATATATTGCCAACCATCTTCGGCAAATGGTAAGCAGTTATCAACAACAATATTGGGGCGGAACTGCGCCATTGAAACCGTTTGTTGATTATTAGCTAAGAGTCGCTGATTGAGATCATCTAATGACGCTTGAGAAATTAATAGTAGTGGGTAACCGTCTGCAAAAGCTAGTTTTCGTGCTTTGTCTGTATGTGCTTTTTTTTCACGATATGACTTTTGTCCAAAAAATAATAACTGACAAGGGCGTTGTAAGTAGTTACTAAACCAGGTACTCGCTGCTGTTGAGCAAAATTGCCCCGCTACTTCATCACCCCATACTTTTACCTTTTGGTATTGGTTGTTAAAATCTTTATATTCTAAGATGAGCGTTGGCATATTTGGCGCTGAGAGCTTTATTCCTTGCTCGGTAAGAATAGCCTTTACTAAACATAATGTTGGCTCGGTGCGGGCGGTGATAAATTGCCCTGAGTTATCGCTAATAACAAAGCGTCGATCAAAGGCTAAACCTAATTCATCAATATCAGCATGAGGTAAACTGATCGCCATAGTCGATTTAATGGGATAAATGTAAAGATTACTAACGTTTATAACTGGCATATGGTTGGCATATTTTATTTAATAGTTTTTTACTTGTTATGAGGGTCTAAGGTATATTAACCGTCATAATTTTTCATCATATTTTAACGTATTTTTCTATACATCATGACAAATAAAATTCAACATCTTCATATTCTTGGTATTTGCGGTACTTTTATGGGCGGCATTGCGGCCTTAGCCAAAGAACTTGGCTTTTGTGTTACAGGCAGCGATGCTCATGTTTATCCCCCGATGAGCACACAACTTGAACAGTTAGGCATAGAATTAAAGCAGGGTTATAAAACCGAACATTTTACAGAAGAGCCAGATTTAGTCATAGTAGGCAATGCTTTGTCTCGTGGTAATGTTATGGTGGAGTATATGCTTGATCGTAATATCCCTTATATTTCTGGTCCGCAATGGTTATTAGAAAATGTGCTAAAAGATTCTTGGGTACTAGCCGTATCAGGCACTCATGGTAAAACCACTACCAGTAGTATGCTTACTTGGATTTTAGAATATGCACATTTGTCTCCTGGCTTTCTTATTGGCGGAATACCACAAAATTTTTCGTGTTCTGCGCGTTTAGGTAACGCACCTTTTTTTGTTATTGAAGCCGACGAATACGATACTGCTTTTTTTGATAAGCGTTCTAAGTTTGTGCATTATCATCCAAGAACGCTAGTTATTAACAATTTAGAATTTGATCATGACGATATTTTTAATGATTTATCGGATATTCAGCGTCAATTTCATCATCTTATTCGTATGGTACCTAGTAATGGCTTGATTTTATCACCGCAAAATGAAATGGCGATTAATGACACCTTAGCAATGGGATGTTGGACGCCCACAGAGCACAGTGCCTACTCTAATGGTTGGCAAGCGAAAAAGCGTATTGCCGATGGCAGTGAATTTAGCGTAATGTTTAAAGGCAAAGAGCAGGGGGTAGTTAAGTGGTCGCTTATTGGTGATTTTAATATTGATAATGCCTTAATGGCGATTGCAGCGGCTCGCCATGTAGGTGTACCAAGCCATATTGCCATTGAAGCGTTAGCTCAGTTTGTTAATAGTAAACGTAGATTGGAGTTACGCGGGGTAGTGAATGATATCAGTGTTTATGATGATTTTGCTCATCACCCAACAGCTATTGCTAAAACGTTAGCGGCTGTTCGGGCACAAGTTGATAATATAAGCAACAAAACGTCTCAAAAAGGACGAGTATTAGCGGTACTAGAGCCGCGTTCAAATACCATGAAATCGGGTGTGCATAAAGCCGCTTTACCTTTGTCTTTAGCGCAAGCTGATCAAGTGTTTATTTTTAACAATGAACAAATTAAATGGTCAGTTAATGACTTAATTGATACTTGCCAACAACCTTGTTTTGTGGAAAAGGATATTGATAACTTAGTTGCTAAAATTGTTGAACAAAGCCAAATAGGCGATACTATTGTGGTAATGAGTAATGGCAGCTTTGCTAATATTCATAAGAAAATATTAACCGCAATTAATTAAAGATAGGGAATAGGCTATTGACAGCACTAAACACAGTAAAACTTAATGCGAAACAATTTGATAAAAAAATAACCCTAGCCATTACTGGCGCTTCAGGCTCTGCTTATGCTTTACGTTTGTTAGAATGCTTACTTGCTGCTAATTACCAAGTATATTTATTGTGCTCAAGTGCCGGCAGAATAGTACTTGATACCGAGCTTGGTTTTAAATTACCTGCCTCGCCTGATGCCGCCAGTGCATTGTTAATTAATACATACCAAACGAAGGCTGAACAAATCATTGTTTTTAGCAAAGAACAGTGGTTTTCCCCAGTAGCCTCTGGCTCGGCCGCGCCAAAACAAATGGTGGTTTGCCCTTGCTCAACGGGTGCGCTAGCAGCCATTAGTCAGGGTATGAGTGATAACTTGATTGAACGTGCAGCTGATGTGGTGATCAAAGAGCGCGGTCAGTTAATTTTAATGGTTCGAGAAACGCCTTTTTCAACCATTCATCTCACTAATATGTTGAGTTTATCGCAACAAGGGGTAACCATAATGCCAGCAGCACCAGGTTTTTATCATCAACCAGAATCTATTAATGACTTAATTGATTTTATGGTAGGACGGGTATTAGATCACCTTGGCATAGAACAGAAGATTATGCCGCGTTGGGGTTATCAGCGCTAACCTTTCTTCTTCAATTACCCGTTATCGCAATACATTGCACTTTTATTGACCAATATGTTTTAGTGTCAGCAATACTTTATTGCATTATACTGCATGCAATAAAGTGTTTATTCATCCCAATTAGAATAGAAAATCAACGAATAAGGTACTGAGATATGTCTCACCCATTTAAAAAAATTAGTACACTTTCGCTATTAGTCGCCAGTATGGTACTACCCCTTTCGACCATGGTGAATGCTGAAGACGCGGTTGTAAAAAATACCGTAGATATTCCCAAAAAACCAACATGGTCAGTTAACGCCCCACAAGGTGAGTTTATAGCGGCCAATATAGAGGTAACCTCTGGTACTTGGATGAACCTTGATGTAAGCCCCGATGGTAAAACATTAGTCTTTGACTTACTTGGCGACATTTATACTTTACCAATTAATGGTGGTGAAGCTAGTGCATTAATGACAGATATTGCTTGGCAAATGCAGCCACGCTTTAGCCCTGATGGCAAATATATTGCTTTTACTTCTGATGAGGATGGTGGTGATAATCTTTGGATCATGAATCGTGACGGAACTAATAGCAAGGCGGTCTCAAAAGAGCAGTTTCGTTTATTAAATAGCCCTGCGTGGTCACCTGACGGTAATTTTTTAATTGGTCGTAAACATTTTACCAGTACCCGTTCACTTGGTGCTGGTGAAGTGTGGCTTTATCATAAAACGGGTGGCAGTGGTGTGATGTTAACAAAGCGTCCTAATGATCAAAAAGATTTAGGAGAGCCAGCGTATTCAGCTGATGGAAAGTATGTTTACTTTTCTCAAGATGCAACACCAGGCAAAACGTTTCATTATTCGAAAGATTCGGTGAAAGGTATTTATAAAATTAAGCGCCTTGAATTAGCTACCGGTGAAATTGATACCATTATTAGTGGTATAGGTGGTGCTATTCGTCCTACACCATCACCAGATGGTAAATATATTGCTTTTATTAGCCGAGATGATTTCTCATCTAATTTATATTTATATGATTTAAAAAGTGGCGAAGAAATCAAAATATATGAAAATTTAGAACGTGATCTACAAGAAACATGGGCGATTCATGGTGTTTACCCTAATATTGCATGGATGCCTAATAGCGATAGTTTAGTTTTTTGGGACAATGGAAAAATTAATCGTCTTGATATTCATTCCAAAAAGTCTCAAGTGATAAACTTTCAGGTAAAAACCACCAAAAAAATTCAACAAGCATTACAGTTCAAGCAGCAATTACCACAAGATTCTTTTTCGGTAAAAATGTTACGTGATGTTGAAATATCACCTGATGGTAAAAAAGTAGTGTTTGAATCTATGGGGTATATTTATATTAGCAGTATTGTTAACGGTAAAGCGAAAGGCAAACCTAAGCGCTTAACCAAACAAAAATCTCATTTTGAATTAAATCCGAGTTTTTCTCGTGATGGTAAGAAAATAGTTTATGTCACTTGGCAAGATCAACAACAAGGACAGATCCGTATTGTTTCAAGCCGTGGCGGCAAAGGTAAGGCGTTGTTAACAGAAAAAGGTAAGTATATTGAACCCACTTTTTCACCTGATGGTAATACAGTGGTTTATCATAAAATATCAGGGGGTTATATCACTAACCCTACATGGGATTTAAATACTGGAATTTATACCGTTTCTGCCAAAGGCGAGCGTAAAGCAGGCAAGCCCACATTAATTACCGAGCATGGTCAGCAAGCTCACTTTGGTGCCAGTAATCATAATATTTATGTGGTGCGTGCAGGTGATGAGCCGAAATTAGCTTATGTAAGCCTTGACGGTAAAGATGATAGAACCCTATACCAGGGTAAATTTGCTACCGAATATCGAGTGTCCCCCAATGGTGAATACCTAGCTTTTGCAGAGCGCTTTAAAGTATTTGTTACTCCTTTTGTTGAACGAGGTGATGCCATCACTATTGGTCCTAAAGGCGAAAATTTACCCGTTAAGCAATTATCTGTTCGCGCAGGTCAGGGAATTAATTGGCATGGTGATTCCAATACCTTGTATTGGAGTTTAGGTGCAGATTTATACCAAGCAAGTATTGCTAACTTGTTTGCAATTACAAAAGTAAGTACAGACAAAAAAGTTGATGATAATACAGCAAAAAATGTAACTAAAACCTATCTTGGTTATAGTAAAAAAGTGGATAAACCGTCAGGCTTAATTGCGTTTGTTGGTGGTAAGATTATTACCATGGAAGGTGAGCAAGTCATTGATAATGGTGTGGTATTGGTTGAAGGCAATATAATTAAATCGGTAGGTACGCAAGCGCAAGTAAATATTCCATCTTCGGCTAAAATTATTGATATAACAGGGAAAAGCATTATGCCAGGTTTGATTGATGCTCATGCTCATGGTGCTCAAGGTAATAGTCAAATTATCCCACAGCAAAACTGGAAAAATTATGCTGGATTAGCGCTAGGAGTCACCAGTATTCATGATCCATCAAATAATACTTCAGAATTTTTTGCTGCCAGTGAAATGCAAAAAGCTGGAAACATTGTTGCTGCCCGTTTGTTCTCTACTGGAAAAATTCTTTATGGTGCTAATGTCGCAGGCTATACCGCCCATGTGGATAGTTTAGAAGATGCTAAGTTTCATGTTGAGCGCTTAAAAGCGGCAGGTGCTTTTAGTGTGAAAAGTTATAATCAGCCACGTCGAAATCAACGTCAGCAATTCATTCAAGCCGCCCGCGAAATGGAAATGCTTGTGGTGCCAGAAGGTGGTTCATTATTACAACATAATTTAACCATGGTGATTGATGGCCATACAACCTTAGAGCATTCTATACCCGTGGCGAAAGTATATGATGATGTTAAGCAGCTTTGGTCGCAATCTCAGATGGCTTATACACCAACCTTAGTAGTGGCTTATGGTGGTATTTGGGGAGAAAACTATTGGTATGACAAAACAGATGTTTGGTTACACCCTCGTTTGAGTAAATATGTGCCAAGTGAGTTTTTACACTCTAAAGCAATGCGTAGACCAAAAGCACCATTGCATCACTATAATCATATTCGTATTGCTAAAGTTGCGAAAGAATTACAAGATTTAGGTATTCAAGTGAATGCTGGTGGTCACGGTCAACGCGAAGGGTTAGCAATGCATTGGGAAATGTGGATGATGGCGCAAGGTGGTATGACACCATTACAAGCATTGCGCACAGCGACTATTTCACCAGCACAGACTTTAGGATTGGATGAACAATTAGGCTCTATTAAAGTAGGTAAGTTAGCTGATTTAATCGTGGTTGATGGTGATGTCAGTCAAGATATTCGCTTGAGCGATAGGGTTAGTTATACCATGGTAAATGGTCGTTTATATAATGCCGAGACTATGAATGAAATAGGACATTATGATAACAAGCGAGCTAAGTTTTATTTTGAACAGTAATAAACAGATGGTTATTCAGCATCTTGAAGCTAAGCTATATTAATCATGAATTAGCTGTAACTACTCAGCAGGGGTAAATATATTGGGCAGCATGCCATTTAGTAATAACGTTAATACGGTGGACGCACTAATTCCTTGCTTTTTGCAGCTCGGCAGATAGTTACGAAGTCCAAAAAACATTTTTACTCCATTCTCACTTCTAAAGCACCCTGATATTTTTTGTTGAACCTTTGCCATCCTCAGATCATTTTCACCTTGATTATTGGTGAATGGCACCGCTTCATCCGTCATGAACCTGAGCACATCACTTTCATAATTTTGCAGTCGCTCAAGTAGATTACGTGATTTAGTTCTCTTCGGCCGACCTCGTTTGCCTTTCACCTGTATCGGCGGTGGACTTTCCTTTTCTCCCGCTTTTAGCATAGCTTGATAGTTAAGTATTCGCATGCCTTGTCTTTCAGGGCTAAGTAATCCGCCAGCGTTACCAACCTCCTGATTGAGCTCTAATAAAAACACGCGCATTGTTTCAGCCCAAACTTGGCCATCCTGTTCGTAAGCACAGATTAATTCACGCAAATGATGCGCATTACATAGCGCATGTAGGCTCTTATAACGATAATAAGGTTTCCAATGGTCGTGACACATTACGCCTTGAAATTGCGGCAATATGCCAATTTCATCCATCGTTTCAGCGCCTCGTTTTTCGTGTACTGACAAATAGGTCCAATCTAGAGAAGAGGCATTATGCAACCATTGTCTTTTCCCGTTGATATTGATACCTGTTTCATCTGTATGTAACACTTTTTCTTTCACTAAGTTCGCTTTGATAATAGCTAAAGCTTGGGTTTTTTCCAAATTTTCATAGGCGGTGTTGATGAAGTTAAAAAGGCTGCCACTACTGAGCGGAATATCAAGCTGATCAGCAAAATATTCTCTAATGCGACCATAGGGAAGCAATTGGTACTGAGAGAGGTAAACCGCGTGAGCCCGCAATCCCTTGCCATATTGAATACGGCTTTTCACCTCATTGGGGAACTTCGCAACGAAGCGTTTACCCCTCTCATCTTCGAGTATTTGTGCTCGATATTCAGTAACAACGCGCTTGAACTCAATATCAACAACTTGGCGGATCTCTTCGCCCTTTTGACCACCTGATTTTTTGGTACTATTGGTTTTTAAATTCTTCTTTCTGTTTGGATCTGATGAAGGCGGTTTACTGCTGTTGCTACTATTGAGCCCGAGGCGTTGACAAAGCAAGGTAACGATAAGTAGCAATAAATCCATAGCGGTGCGCATTGAAGGTGATAGCGTTTTATCCGCTTTAATTTGTGCTTGAATATTCTCGATATTCGACTCGATATCGATGCCACTTATTTTCATTGTTTCACGTGATTATCAAAAGGAAAGTAATAGAATAACGCCTAGAAAGGATCAAGCAAGTCGATCCTTTTTTATTTTAGATAGTCAGGGTTAAAATTTTTTTTTGTCCTGAGTGGTTACGAAATTTATTCAATGGATGTTTCCACTGGCACGATAAGCGCGGTCACGGATAAACTGCTCCCTGAGCTTCAGCAATGGCGTGAAAGGCCTCTACAGAGCCATTACCCCATAGTTTGGCTAGATGCCATCCATTATAAAGTGAAGGTTGACGGACGCTATATTAGCCAGGCATTTTATACCGTTCTAGGGCTGACGACGGAAGGTAAAAAAGAAATATTAGGCTTATATTTGTCAGAAAATGAAGGGGCTAGCCATTGGTTATCAGTGCTGACTGATCTTCAAAATCGTGGTGTAGAAGATATTCTCATCGCCTGCATAGACGGGCTGACAGGCTTTCCAGAAGCGATTGCTAGTATTTACCCAAACACTGAAATACAGCTGTGTATCATTCATCAACTGCGCAATTCAATGAAATATGTAGGCGCTAAAAATCAGAAAGCGTTTATGGCTGATTTAAAACCTGTTTACCGGGCAATCAACTTGAGTGCAGCAGAAGCTGCCTTGGATAAGCTGGAAGAAAAATGGGGGGAAATGTATCCTTTAGTCATCAACTCTTGGCGCAACAAATGGCATAACCTATCGGCTTATTTTAAATATCCAGAGCCCATCAGACGCGTAATTTACACAACCAATGCCGTAGAATCCGTACACCGCCAATTTAGAAAGCTAACCAAGACTAAAGGCGCTTTTCCAAGCTCAAATAGCTTGATAAAACTGCTTTACGTCGGCATACTTAACGCCAGCGAAAAATGGACAATGCCCATTCAGAATTGGAGTCAAGCATTGTCTCAGTTAGCTATTTATTTTGAAGGCCGCCTAGATAAGGTGTTGGATATTTAATAACCTGACACAGAATATTGAACATTCTCCGTGACTCTATATCTGGCTTTTTGTGGGAACTGCGGGAGCCAGTCATCATGATGTTAAGGGAGAATATCAGACGTCAACTAACTTGTCCGATCGTATTGCCTCTTTTAAAAATCTAACTTTTACCTGCCTAGCCTCTAATTAAATCAGCTTTATTTAGTAAATAAATTTTCTACTTACTACTTACTACTTACTACTTATTAACTATTTTAGCTTTATTTTACCATTTTTGCATTTAACCCTAAGTAATCATAAGAGCTCTTAATTTTTCCTCATTACGTTCTTGCGTTAAACGCCATTGTGCGATTCTTCTTTGTAAGGTTCTCGTTTGTGCATAAAAAGATTGTTCAGGGTGTTTCTCTGTAAGCCATTTAATAATATTGACTGCATTTAACTCTGGTTTAAGCTCCAAGCGCAGCCTTATCTCATCCCAAACTTTTTCAAATGGATCCCTTCGAGTTCGCCAAGTACGAGGACATTTTCTTAAATCAATTTTTTTGCTTGCATGATAAAACCGATTGACAGGATTTATACTTTCTTGGCATTCAATCGGAGTATTAATAAAAGATGCTTTATTAACGGTTAAGTTATCATCTACTTGGGCATTGTTATTCCAAGCAACGTTCCAGAGTGAATCTTGTAACTTTTGAATATTGTCTAATAAATTAACTGGATCTAAGTTTTTATATTCGAAAGTTAATCGTTTCTTTACCGAGCCGTTAATATGCGATGAAAGTAAAATTCGTTGATATGGTGTCTTTGCTTTATCATACTTTTTGGATACTTTGGCTCCAAGCCTTTCCTTTGAAAGTAACTTCAATGAAGGCTGGAAAAAATTAATATATTTCCTCAATATTTTGTATAAACAGGCTAAACGTTCCCAAGCTTTTAGCCCTTCATATCGGTCATATCCTACAAGACGTCTTATTACAGAGCCATTTTTTTCTTCTACATGAGCTTGGTCATTTTTTCGGTGTGTTCTTGCTCTAGTAAACGTAATTTGTCTTTCTTCACAATAATCTAATAGCTCATAATTAATAAATTCACTGCCACAATCAGTGTCGATACCACGAACATCAAAAGGTAATAAGTCTTTGGCAACATTTAAACCATCTATTACATCTAGGGCACTTTTTCTCAACATAGGCATACATTCTAGCCAACCGGTACTTATATCTACCATGACTAATGTATTCAAGAATGGACCATTTGTGTTACCACCACAATGAGCCACAAGATCAATTTCTAAAAACCCTGGTATAACATCATCCCAATCTGTAAATGTTCTAACTTGGATTTTATTCTTTAAAAGATTTCCCCTCTTGGTCGTGCTTATTGATAGCCTTTTTTGTTCTCTCTCAGGTTTTAACAGGCGATCAACAGTAGAAGCACTAATATTAAGCAATCTTTTTTTTACATCGATAGCAAGCCTAATGTGGCCATGGCGCTCCATGGCATCAACTAGTTCAGGTAAGAAAGGGACTAAGCGTTTAGAGCAGATTTGATTCGCTGCCTGCCATAAAATGACTAAGGCATGGCGTACTTGTTCATCATAAATTTGAGATGTTAATCTTCTCGGTAAGGGGTCTGCTACCTGCTTTGAATTTAATAATTGGATTGCATACTTTCTGTTATAATCGGTAACAGCAATAAATCCATTTAAAATTTCATTTTTCTCAAGCCAGTTAGCTTGCTGATATTTTCCTTTTATCTCATGAATCAGTTCTTTTCTGGCATATAAACTCATCGATTTAAACATAATTACCACCATTTTATGGTTTAAGTAGTATGATTTTAGATGAGGCAACAAGTTACTACTAGTTTGATAATTAGTGAAGCAATGCGCGCCTGATTTTGAGCCTTAAAAACTAAACCTTATTTGATCTTAAAACTGTGAAAGGCGAAAACTGGGTTGGGCAAAGAAGAAGTGAGTATTTGAAGGCACTTCCATTGCCAAACCAAAGAATGAACCAAACACGAAACATTGACGTAAGCACGGCACTAGCAAATAAATTCAGCTGATTTAGTGCGTGCAATTAACGCCCAAATAAGGGGCTGATTAATCGTTGGCTAAAATGTGAAGCGAAGCGAAACCTAGGCAACTGTTAGCAGTCCCGCTTTATTTTCTTGTTAGAACTACGTTCGTACAAAAGCTGAAATGAGTTTTATTATCTTATCTTGTGAATAGTTTATATTGGCTGCTTTAAAGGTTGCTAGCGTCATTTCTTTGAATGATGGCTGAACTGCCCTTAACTTTTTAATTGCCTCTGGATCAAAAGATAATAAATCACGCACGTTTTTTGCTGCATCAGCGTAAGAAGCCATAGTTGTATAACCTACAGCATTGTATTCCCTAGAAATATAATCTTCAGAATAAAGAGTTGCTAGACCTTCTTCAATTATTGGCGCGCCACGTTTACCATCTGGCGCTAACAAATGAACAACTTCATGGGCTAATTGGTAATGAGCTAAGATGTCATTATCTAATGCATTAGTATTTAATTGAATTGCAATATTTCCACAGTTGCCTGGAAACCAATTCTGAGGGCCATTTTTTTCGAATTCGACTCCTACAAACGTCCAAGACTTGTCGCGCTCACCATATAAGTTTTCAATTTCTCGGAGCATAGATCCTAAACGGCTTGCTAAAGTCCAAGTATACCCATCGTTTGTGGATAGAGGTTGTGTAAGATAATGTTCAGGATTGATCACGGATTGTCCTAGTAGTTCTAGTAGTTCTAACGCCTTGCTAAGAGGGGCGAAAAGCTTGGCTAAAATAACGAAAATGTTCAATATTCTGTGTCAGGTTATTAAATATCCAACACCTTATCTAGGCGGCCTTCAAAATAAATAGCTAACTGAGACAATGCTTGACTCCAATTCTGAATGGGCATTGTCCATTTTTCGCTGGCGTTAAGTATGCCGACATAAAGCAGTTTTATCAAGCTATTTGAGCTTGGAAAAGCGCCTTTAGTCTTGGTTAGCTTTCTGAATTGGCGGTGTACGGATTCTACGGCATTGGTTGCGTAAATTACGCGTCTGATGGGCTCTGGATATTTAAAATAAGCCGATAGGTTATGCCATTTGTTGCGCCAAGAGTTGATAACTAAAGGATACATTCCCCCCCATTTTTCTTCCAGCTTATCCAAGGCCGCTTCTGCTGCACTCAAGTTGATTGCTCGGTAAACAGGTTTCAGATCAGCCATAAACGCTTTCTGATTTTTAGAGCCTACATATTTCATTGAATTGCGCAGTTGATGAATGATACACAGCTGTATTTCAGTGTTTGGGTAAATACTAGCAATCGCTTCTGGAAAGCCTGTCAGCCCGTCTATGCAGGCGATGAGAATATCTTCTACACCACGATTTTGAAGATCGGTCAGCACTGATAACCAATGGCTAGCCCCTTCATTTTCTGACAAATATAAGCCTAATATTTCTTTTTTACCTTCCGTCGTCAGCCCTAGAACGGTATAAAATGCCTGGCTAATATAGCGTCCGTCAACCTTCACTTTATAATGGATGGCATCTAGCCAAACTATGGGGTAGTGGCTCTGTAGAGGCCTTTCACGCCATTGCTGAAGCTCAGGGAGCAGTTTATCCGTGACCGCGCTTATCGTGCCAGTGGAAACATCCATTGAATAAATTTCTTCAACGTGTTTTTGGATGTCCGAATAATTCATACCAAGGCTAAACATAGACAGTATTTTTCGCTCAATTTCGTTAGTTAAACTTGTCTGACTTTTCTTTACGATTTGCGGCTCAAACGTCCCAGAGCGGTCTCTTGGCGTGTCTAGCTCAAAGTTACCTGATGTCGTTTTCATCGTTTTTCGAGTACTACCATTTTTTCGATTTGGTTGTTCTTCTGCGGCTAAATGCTGCTCTAATTCCGCTTTTAGCGCAGCTTCTGTTAATTGTTTGATCAGCGGAGTTAAGATCCCATCTTTACCAATAAGTTGTTTACCCGATTGTAGATCTTCTAATGCTTGCTCAAAGTTAAAAGGTTTTTTCATGTGTCACTCCTAAAATTTTTATTTATTTTACTTGAATGACACAGAATTATGAACACCCCCTCTTGATCAGCTTTGCATTCAAAGACCCCAGCTCTGTTATTAATCTCTCAGTCTCAGCTTCATGGTCATAACCTACAACATCTAGTAACTTGAACAGGCTGGTTTTCTTAGTCTTTTCAGCAAATTCTTCTATATAACTGGTTATCAACTCTTTCTGTTGATTGTTAATAAATAGTGGATTGAACCTAAGGTAGGCAAGTTCTGAAAAACAAGCCATAAGCCATGACGTTCTATCGCTATATGCTTGGCGATAAGTAGGTACTTCTTTGGCCAGTAACTTATTGACCTGCTCTATTTCTAAAGCATTTTGCGCTATTACATTTTTCATTTGCACTACCTTTGATTGAAGTAAAAAACTAGCTAGAGCCAAGCTCTAGCTATATACCGCTTCAGTTAAGTCAACCACATCAGCTGTCGGCGCATTGCGCTTTACTGATTCAATACCGTTATCACGACCCTGGTTGGAAATATACATTTCACTCGTACCAATTACTTGGCCGTTATGAGCTGATTTTAAATTGAAATAGTACTGACCATTATTGGCCTGCAATCGATCATAGTTAGAATCAGTTGGTGAGTTTGCCTTAACGGACGAAATGCCACCTTTGCAATTAGCTTTAGTGGTATAGCCTTCACTGCCAAGTATGATTTCGCCGTTACCAGCTTTAAGACGGAAGTAGTAGTTGCTATTAGCAACGCTTTTAAATATTTCAAATTTACCATTATTCATTTCAATACACCTTACCTGTAAAAGTTAAGCCAGTTAGCCAGATATTAAAGCAATAACTGCTGGCAACTATTAATATAACAAGGTTGTTCTGGCGAAGTAAAGCTGGTTAAACAGATTTGTTTTACTTTATTGCTTTATAGACGAATTCTATACCACCAGACTCTGCTACTTGTTCAAAACGAGAGATGTAGCCCTTAGTGAAAAGCTTTTTTAGCTTACTACTGGCATTAGGAACATTAATCTTCAATTTTTCAGCAATACTAGCAGCGGTTACTTCACTATCCTTCATGAGCACTTCAATAACGCTAGAAAGGCTAGCTCCAGGATTATTTCCAAGTATTCTATACTGGTCACCTGCCCACAATACAATCGGTTGATCTTTAAATTCAGCGGCTAAGTTCCAGTTAAACCACATATCTGGAGACATATCTCCACTAACGAAGAACCATTTACTTTCATCGCGATATTGTTTTGCTATTGAAAGAATACTTTCACGAGGAAATGAGGCGTCAGAATTAGTTATACCCTCTAAAGAAATCTCAAAGATATTCTCATTGAAATTAGTAGAAACAATATCTAATAACTTTTGATAAACTTTTTTCCCTTCATCTGTTCCATATGCATCAGCTCTGGTAGTTAGATCTAGAAGTTTTATTTTCATGTTGACATCCACTATTTCTGGTTCACTGCCTTGATTTAAGCAGCTTAGTCTAAATTATTCAATAGAAAAGTCAAAACAAATGTTAGTTCCCGGGATTGACTTTAACCCCTCACGTGATTGATTAAGTACCAAACGGTCATCTTCCCATTTTAATTCTATAGAGAAATTTTGTTGACGTATCGTTATGTTTGCATTCATATCTCGTGCCTTGGCAGCACCAATATATAGACCAATTCCATGGCCAGAATCGGTAATAGGATCATGCCTAGTAATTCGGCCAACAGAGAATGCTTTCATAATTAATTCAATATCGCTTAAATTTATATATTTCTTTAACTCAGGGTTCTTATTTAAAGCAGGTCTTAATGTGCTACAAATACCCGCTCCGCAATCAGATATTACAATTTGGGTGTATGTTACATTATTGCTTCTGCTATATGTTTGGCAAGCCGCAAATGCGGGTAAGGTCGTGGTTTTAAGATCAAATACATGGTCGTATACATTGTTATATATTTCTGCAATAAAGGTAAATATTGCTTCATATTCATTGTCTAAAAAGTTAGTTAAACTATCGAACAATAGTTTTGGTACTTCATCTTGCCTTTTGTCTGAATCTAGTTTTCTAAATTCAACTAAAGTTAGAGCATTCCCTTCGTATTGACTAGCTAAATTAGTTTTAGGCCTATTTGGAACTATAACAACATCTTTATGTAATACACGATAAAACCCAGCCCTATTTAAGTATGATCTCGAATCTGGAGATAATGATAGGTCTATTGTTACTTTTCTGCCTGATTGGGCTATTTGATTAACTAAAGATAAGAGCCTCGCTATGGCATCCATCATAAGACTAGTACCACTTGAAAACACTATTGTTAAATCATCGTCATTGATTTCAGTGTAGTTAGAAGAACCAAGCAATTTTTCAAATGTTACAGAATTAATCCATTTAGATGACAGCTTAATTTCGACTAAAGTAATTTCACCAGAAAAATGCCAACCAAAGGTTTTACTATCCTTTACTAAGTAATCATAATGCTGAATTTGTTGGTTTATTTTTTTCTAGTGACACCTAAAAGCTTGCCTATTTCTTTAGCTGTAATTCCGGGAGATTCTTTAACACAATCTATTATTTTTTCCTTCATGTTATTACTGCTTTCCTTAAATAGATTAATTGGTTCTATACTAATGATTTAATGGGGTTAATCCAATAAAATTCAAGATAATAGCTAACATTAACAGATTTAAAAGCAATAATATTACACCCCCAAACATTCGAGTGTATTTATGAAATGATTTTCATTTGGAAAAGGTACTTATTAACAACCTGACTTCCAATTTTATCTATAAAAACTTCAGTGGTCGGATATTGAATTTATAGCAGAATGTACATTCTTAGAATGAATATTGTAAAAAAGTGTTAAATATAAAAATATTTTTAATCTTTCTTTTTATCAAATTTTCAGTAAAAAATAAACTCAGCATTGAAGCTAAAAAAAATCTAATCCCTCAATTATTCAATGAATTATCAAAAATAATAACGATGTTTACTGATGTCACCCTGCCATATTATATCACAATAAATATGTTGTAAATCATATTATTACGCGTTAGTTGTTATGATTTTTAATTGACAGTACCCCCCCCTATTAAATGATAAATTTAAACTTATCTAAGGTGTAGGAAATGAAGTAAATGAAATATAAAGTTCAACAGTTTGCATTTGAGTCTGGGGAGCGATATGCATTGTTGATCAATGCTCAAACCAATGTTCCGTTTATGCATCAAAACCTCTACGTCACAATTAACATTAGAAATACAGGAGGGTCTATTACCACAATGGGTTCTTGTCTAGGTGATTTGAGGCTTCTTGACGAAATTTGTGAATACTTGGATATTAAACTAGAAAAACGTTTTGCTGAGGGAAAGTTGTTAACTAAACCTGAGATGGAGCTTGTTAACTACTGGACGAAAAAAAAGAAAGTAGCACTCGAGAAAGCACAAAAGGTAAAAGGTGCACAAAACGTTACTGAGTTAAAACCCAATCTTAAACGGCTTGAATCGAGTAGACATACGGTAGCCATCGACACAGATCTTGTTAAAGTAAATACAACCTATAATCGTTTAATTAATATTATTCCCTATATTGTTTGGCTGGCAAAAAGCCTTGTTTCCGCGAGTGAATTGAAGCTGTTAGATGAAATGGAAACATTTTTTAAAACGCTTATGCCAACGAAACAACCACCAAATAACGACCCTAATGTTTTTTAAGTCACTAACTGAATCACAGATGATACGCATATTAGACATTATTCGTCCTGATGCAACAGACAATCCGTGGACAGACCTAGCCATCCGCTACCGTAATCAAATGATAGTTAATGTTCTATACGATGTGGGATGTAGAAAGGGAGAGGTACTAACTATAAAAGCAACAGAAATTGAAGGTGCCTCTAATGAATTAAAAATTAGAAGAAGTGCTGATGATCCTGATGAAAATAGAAAAGAACAACCGTTAGTGAAAACTTTAGGTCGAGATGTGAGTGTTTCATGGGATGTATTTGAAATGGTTGAAAACTATATCATTAAATATCGCACCGAGGTAAAGGGCTCAGGGAAAAAACCCTTTTCTAATACCGAGTCATCAAAAAGGCGCCAATACAGCTAAGGCGCTGTCTATTTCGGGATTAAACGGTGTATTTAAAACACTCAGTGAAGCGGTTGGATTTAAAGTAACCCCACATCCACTAAGACACACATGGAATGATGAGTTTAGTGAAGATATAGAAGCCGCTATTGATGCTGGGGAAATTACCGAAGAAGAAGCCGAAGACACTCGTAGCTACCTCATGGGATGGAAAGAAAATTCAGGAACAGCAAAAAACTACACTATGAAGTGGTCAAGTAAATCTGTACACAGTAATAGGAACTTATGCTCTTCTCTCTGCTTCATTTGGCGAAAGATAATTATTATAGCTATGCCCCCGTCTAGAATTATAATGAGTGATTATATAATCTAGCGTATCTTTCTCTGCCTCTTTGAAAGATGAATAGCATGCTTTAGGCATCCGATCAAGACGTTTGATTCTAACGGTACTCAAGCCATTTTAATATCGACAGATAAATTTATTACTTTAGCTTTTCGAGGTACTGAAGCTACCAGCATTAAAGACATAAAGTCCGATGCTAAGGCAACAACAACTAAGTGTGATAGTGGCGGCAACATACATAGCGGTTTTAAAGGCGCGTTTGAAGAAGTCGCAATTGAAATTCAAAGTACCCTTGATCAAGAGGAATTCGCAAATAAACCATTATTCATCACAGGTCATAGCTTAGGTGGCGCATTAGCTACAATTGCAGCTAAAAAGTTAGCGCATTCTGGAGGAATAGCATCTTGCTATACCTTTGGATCTCCGCGAGTTGGTGGTGAAGAATGGATATCGAACATTAAAACTCCCCTTTATCGAGTAGTAAATGCGGCAGACTGCGTAACAATGATGCCTCCTGGCTCAGACATTATTTCAGCAATTAGTTGGGTTTTAGGTCTAATACCATGGATTGGGAAAAGTATCAGAAGTTTTCTTTTATCAAAATTTGGAGGCTACTTACACGGCGGTAATATGCGCTACCTAACCAACTGTACTGGTGGTAACTATGATGCTGTGAACCTGCTTTATTCAGTTAGCTTCTTCTATCGGATCAAAATGCTTTGCGTTAAGGCTCTGCCATCGAGCAAACCTCTGGCTGACCATTCAATAAGTCTTTACCGCAAAAAATTGGCAATCGTTGCAACAAACAGAAACTGAGATAAGGAGTTTAAATATGCGTAATTACTTCATGGTAGCCATTTTCTTAATAGTAATATCTGGCTGTGCCACTATTCCCCCTGAAGCGCCCAGTTTATCAAGTGAATTAGGTAAAAGAATATCTGCATTAGAAAATGCCAACGTCACGTTATTAAACCGCTACTTTGACCAGAAAAGGGTGGAAGTGGATAGGTTTATTCAAGAGGTTTGGCTACCTGAATTTGCCAACGAATTTTTCCAAAAGCCGTTCATGGTTAATGCATGGAATACGATCGTGACTGAAAATGATAAACAACAGCGGTTACAATTTCTAATGAAAACAGGGCAAAAACTACAAGAAGCTATTAACAAAAAGCGTATTGAATTAATCCAGCCTCTTGATGAATTAGAAAGGCGTATTGCGCGTAATATTAAAGCTGAATATGAACAAGCAAGGAGTATCAATAATAGTATTACTAGCTTTTTACTTTCAGCTGCAGAAGTGACCGAAAATAGAGAACGCTACTTGGAAATGGTTGGTGTGACTGATGACAAGCTTTCAACGCTTATCAATAAAACAGACAGTGCGGTATCTGGCTTACTTGCATCAGGTCATAAGGCAGATGACAAAGTTGACTCTGCGAAGAAGTTTGTAACGAAAATCAAAAACATTAAAGAATCAATTAAATAAGGAGGCTTACATGCCTATTAACTGGGAAGAATTTGACGAAAGTCTAGATCAAGCTATTACTGAATCAGTTGATGCTGTTGATACTAAACTAGCATCGCATATTTCATCTATTACGAGATTAACTGATGATGAAATCAATGAGCTATTTCCTGAGCCAGCTGATCTTAAAAAGTTATCTGAATTATTAAAAATAGTTAAATCCGCAGAAAAAAGAAATAACAAAGTTAATTCAATTATTAATAACGCAGAAGAATTCAGTGATGTGATTTTTACATTAGTCGATAAATTGGTCTAAGGTATTAATGATTGAATGACTTACTAAAGTTTACAAAAACTCAAGGTACGATATAACCAATATTTATGTATAAAAAAAAACCCACAAACTTTACACTAAGCTTGTGGGTTTTTAAATTATAACTCTATGTTCTAATTATGTTTTCAATAGAAAACTTAACAAAACTGGTTTAGGGTACGTTTTAAAAGGGAATATCATCATCAAAATCAATTGATGGCTCTTGAGGGTTTACTTTAGGGGCTTGCTGTTGCCCTTGTTGCTGTGGTGCTTGCTGTTGGAAGCCACCTTGCGGTTGTGCTGGCTTATTAAACTGCTGTTGAGGGGCTTGTTGTTGGAAGCTACTACTTTGTTGCTGACCTTGCGGAGTAAAACCGCCACTCGCTTGCCCTTGAGGTTGTTGCTGGAAGCCAGCTTGTTGACCCGAAGACTTGCTATCTAACATTTGCATTACACCATTAAAGCCTTGTAATACAATTTCAGTAGTGTATTGATCTGAGCCTTGTTGGTTAGTCCATTTACGTGTTTGTAATGAACCTTCAAGATACACCTTAGAACCTTTTTTCAAGTATTCACCAGCAATTTCTGCCAACCTACCCCAAATGACCACTCGGTGCCATTCAGTTTTTTCTTTTTGCTCACCCGTTTGCTTATCTTTCCATGTATCAGACGTTGCTACAGTAATGTTTGCTACCGCGTTGCCATTTGGCATAAAACGTACCTCAGGATCTTGACCTAAGTTACCTACAATGATTACTTTATTTACACCCGCCATACAATACCTTCTCTATAAGCCTTACTGTGTAAGGAGTTAATTAATGTTTAAAAATTATTTACTATACTTTGGATAAACGATTCACTTGAGATATTTATGACTATCAGAAAACGATATTATAGTAGAGTATTTAATGTCCTTAATATACTCTTCTATTTCCAATTTTGCACTCTCTATTATATCCAAACTTCGATTTTTGTTTTCATATTTGCTCAAAACCAATTTTTTGTGACATGGGTAACCTCTAAAAAATACTTTCGATATTAACTAGTTGACGATAATACACAACATTTATTTGGTCTAAGCAAATAAAAATGTATCACTTTTTAAATTTGGCTTTATAATTGTTTAGTAAAAGCAGCTAAAAAACAAAAAATTAAACATGGTTAATGAGGGTTAGTTAATGATATCAAAAAGTTATTGTTATGGGGCTTGGTTTAAAGGTCAAGAGCAAGGGGTTAAAGTTTACGATGCACTTAATGGTAGTGAAATATGTGAAGTGAGTAGTAGCGGTATAGATTTTAACAAAATGCTGGACTATGGCCGAGAAATTGGCGGTAAAGCGCTATGCGAAATGACCATTCATGACCGAGCTAATGCTATTAAAAATGTCGCTAAGCATTTAATGTCAAAAAAAGCGCACTTCTATGCCATCTCAGCGAAAACGGGTGCTACTAAAGTTGATAGCTGGATAGATATTGAAGGTGGCTTAGGCACTATGTTTAGTTACTCTGGCATAGCGCGTAGAGAATTTGCCAATGAAAAATTTATTGTTGAAGGCTCAGCAGAAGTGCTCTCCGCAAAAGGCAGCTTTGCGGCACGTCATATCTTAACGTCAAAACCCGGTGTTGCTGTCCATATAAATGCCTTTAACTTTCCATGTTGGGGTATGTTAGAAAAAATTGCCCCTAGTTTAATTGCAGGAATGCCAGTTATTGTTAAGCCAGCTACAGCATCGGCTTATGTAACTCAAGCCATGGTAGAAGAAATTATCGCCTGTGGCATATTACCCGAAGGTGCTATTCAATTAATTTGTGGTGGTGTTGGTGATTTACTTGCGCAATTAAATGAACAAGATGTTGTTACTTTCACTGGCTCTGCTAGCACAGGACAAAAACTACGTAGCCATAAAAACATTATTGCTAATAGTATTCCATTTACCATGGAAGCTGATTCGCTAAACTGTTGTATTTTAGGTGAAAGTGTTGCTGTAGAGGATGAAGAGTTTCAATTATTCATTAAAGAAGTGACGAACGAAATGACGGTAAAAGCGGGACAAAAATGTACCGCAATTCGTCGAATTATAGTACCTCAAAGTAAAGTATCAGCAGTACAAGAAGCTTTAATTGCTCGCTTAAGTAAAGTTACCTTAGGCGATCCAAGTATCGAAAGTGTTCGTATGGGGCCTTTAGTCGGTAAAAGCCAACGTATGGATGTTGAAAGTAAAGTCGCGCAATTGAGTGAGTTTTGCGACATAGTTTACGGTGGTGATTTACGCGAACTTAAACTAATAGGCGACAAATTAAGTATCGATGCTTTTTATCCGCCAACCTTGCTTTATTGTGACAAGCCGCTAGCAACCGATGCCCCTCATAGTATCGAAGCTTTTGGCCCAGTAAGTACGCTAATGCCATATAACGATATCGATGAAGCAGTTGAAATTGCTCGTTTAGGTAAAGGTAGCTTAGTGGCTTCATTAGTGACTTATGATAATGAGGAAGCCGCTAAAATAGTGCTATCAGCTGCCGCTTATCATGGTCGCATGTTAGTACTCAACAGAGATTGTGCTAAAGAATCAACAGGTCATGGCTCACCATTGCCAACACTTGTTCACGGTGGTCCTGGCCGTGCTGGTGGCGGTGAAGAGCTTGGTGGTTCGCGTGCAGTAAAACATTACATGCAACGTACAGCCATTCAAGGCTCACCTACAACGTTAATGGCGATCACCAAAGAGTATATGGCGGGGGCGGCAACATTTGGCAACGATAAACATCCGTTTAGAAAATACTTTGAAGCATTACAAGTTGGTGAAAGCTTAACCACCCACAGACGCACGGTTACCGAAGCTGACATAGTCAACTTTGGCGCGGTATCTGGCGATCACTTCTATGCCCACTTTGATGAAATAGCCGCGAAAGATTCTATGTTCGGCCAACGTGTTGCGCATGGATATTTTGTTATTTCTGCCGCTGCTGGCATGTTTGTTGACCCCGCTCCAGGGCCCGTATTAGCCAACTATGGTTTGGAAAATTTACGTTTTGTTGAACCCGTTCCTATTGGTGATACCATTCAAGTAAAAATAACAGTGAAAAAGAAAATCAAAAAGGACAAACGCCCAGAAGAAGAACGCGCCACAGGTGTCGTGGTATGGGATGTTGAAGTGACTAATCAAGATCAGGTAATTGTAGCCTTATATGACATTCTGACCTTAGTAGAAAGACAAGAGGCTTAATTAGCTATTGATAATATCCTCATTCACTGAGGATATTTATCTCACTAATTTATCAGCCTTCATGTTTAGGTTTATAGGCACTATTAGTAAAACGAGGTCGATCTGCTTGAATTTCGGTTAAGGGCTCTACTTGTTGCAAGCTTTGCTGACAACGCTGAGATAGATGATGATATTGTTTGGTGCCATGGGTTTTCCAAGCAACATCTTTATCGCTCAACTGTCGTTTAATTGTGGCAGGGCTGCCCGCCAATAAACTTCTTGGCGGGCACTTAAAAGCCGATTTAACCAATGCGGTTGCTGCGACTAAAGATTCAGCACCAATAACAGCATCGTCCATGATAACCGCGTTCATGCCAACTAAGGCATTTTCGCCAATATAGCAACCATGAAGAATAGCGCCATGACCTATATGACCATTTTCTGCAATAACGCAGTCTTTTTCAGGAAAGCTATGAATAACGCAAGTGTCTTGTACATTGGCTCCTTGTTTAACAATGATACGGCCAAAATCGCCACGTAATACCGCATTAGGGCCAATATAACAGTGCTTGTTGATGATGACATCACCAATTAATACCGCCGTTGGGTGAACGTAAGCAAGAGGATCAACCACAGGAACAAGATTTTCAATAGCATAACTTGGCATGAAAAGGGCTCCTTAAAGAGCTATAGAATAAACAGATACTTAATAGATGAACTAGTGTTACTGATCCACAACACAGTGTCTACTGAAATAAGGCTAAGCAGCCACAAAACAATAACGACAGATAAAACGGAGAGTAAAAATGAGTTTTTCCACCATCACCTATCAAATAGATCAAGGCGTAGCTGTTTTAACCTTAAACCGTCCAGCTTCACTCAATAGTTTTAATAGCCAAATGCATGACCAAGTACGCGAAGCAATGAAAGATGCTCGCGACAACAGTGATGTTCGTTGCTTAGTTATCACTGGCACAGGTCGCGGTTTTTGTGCTGGACAAGACTTAAGTGATCGCACAGTGAAAGTTACCGATGAAGCGCCTGATTTAGGCGAGTCGGTTGAAAAAAACTATAACCCGCTTATTCGCAACATCATGACCATGGAAAAACCAGTATTGTGCGCGGTTAATGGCGTTGCCGCTGGTGCAGGAGCTAGTATTGCTTTAGCTTGCGATATTGTTTTAGCCGCTAAAAGCGCTAAATTCATTCAAGCTTTTTGTAAAATAGGTTTAGTACCTGATTCAGGTGGAACTTTCAATTTAGTACGCGCTTTAGGCTTACCAAGAGCTAAAGCTTTAGCATTACTCGGTGATAAATTATCAGCCGAACAAGCGCAGAATTGGGGCATGATCTGGCAATGTGTTGACGATGAACAACTCATGGATGAAACCATAACGTTAGCACGTCATTTAGCAACACAGCCAACCAAAGGTTTAGCGATGATCAAACAACTCATGAACAATTCATTCTCAACACCTATGCACCAACAATTAGAATTAGAAAAACAGGCGATGAGTACACTAGGTCGTACCCGTGATTATCAGGAAGGCGTTAGTGCCTTTATGGAAAAACGTCAGCCAACATTCACTGGAGAATAACGGTGATAGATTTAACCGCAACTTTACTCGTTGCAATTTTTAAAGGCAACGCTGCTGGTATAAAGCACAGTGTATTGCCACAAAAGAAGTAGCCTAGGAGAAATCATGATGAACAATGCTTACATTTGCGACGCAATCAGAACCCCATTTGGTCGCTATGGTGGCGCACTATCTACCGTAAGAGCTGATGATTTAGGAGCGATTCCTATTAGAGAATTAATCAAACGTAATCCACAAGTTAACTGGGCTAGTGTTGATGATGTTTTTTACGGTTGTGCTAACCAAGCCGGTGAAGATAACCGTAATGTTGCCCGTATGAGTGGCTTGCTTGCTGGTTTACCTATAGATGTACCAGGTTTAACACTGAATCGTTTATGTGGCTCAGGCATGGATGCAATTGGCAGTGGCGCACGCGCCATAGCCAGTGGTGAAACCGAGTTAATTATTGCTGGTGGTGTTGAGTCGATGTCGAGAGCTCCCTTTGTTATACCTAAAGCCACGAGTGCTTTTAGTCGTCAAGCTGAGATTTTTGATACCACTATCGGTTGGCGTTTTGTTAACAAGCTAATGGCAAAAGAATATGGGACAGACTCTATGCCAGAAACAGCAGAAAATGTCGCACAAGAATTTAATATAAGCCGTGAAGATCAAGATATTTTTGCTTTTAATAGTCAACAAAAAGCATTAGCGGCACAACAAGCAGGATTCTTAGCTCAAGAGATTGTGCCTGTTAGCATCAAACAAGGTAAAGGTGACGATATTATTGTTGCTGATGATGAACATTTACGTCTCAGCCCTTTAGAAACGCTAGCTAAATTAGCCACACCTTTTAAAAAAAATGGCACGGTTACCGCTGGTAATGCTTCTGGTGTAAATGATGGTGCCTGTGCCTTATTACTTGCCTCAAAACAAGCAATTAAAGCCAATAACTTAACACCAAGAGCACGCATAGTAGCGATGGCAACGGCAGGTTTAGCACCGCGTATTATGGGTTATGGCCCCGTTGCTGCCACCCAAAAAGTACTCGCTAAAGCGGATTTAACTCTAGCGCAAATGGACGTAATTGAACTAAACGAAGCATTTGCAGCACAAGGATTAGCAGTATTACGCGCTTTAGGTTTACCTGATGATGCTGCGCAAGTAAACCCAAATGGCGGTGCTATTGCTTTAGGGCATCCTTTAGGTGCTAGTGGTGCAAGGTTAGTCACTACTGCCATGTATCAGCTTGCGCGTACACAAGGTCGTTATGCGTTATGCACCATGTGTATTGGTGTTGGTCAAGGCATTGCTTTAATTATTGAAAGGGTTTAACCATCAGGTAACTCACTAGAAACGATAGTGATTTAAAATAACACAACTTAATATGATACTAACTATTGACATAGATAAAAATAATCGTATCATTAAAAGGTTGGCATATTAACAATAGGAGAGGATATGGCAAAATATAACAAAAGCGAAGCAGAGCTAGAAGCGGCTTTCCAAGCAAGAATAGATAACGAGCAAAAAATCGAACCTAAAGATTGGATGCCAGCAGCGTATCGTAAAAATTTAATTCGCCAAATGTCACAACATGCCCACTCTGAAATTATCGGTATGCAGCCAGAAGGTAACTGGATCACTCGTGCCCCATCTTTACGTCGTAAAACTGTATTGCTAGCTAAAATTCAAGATGAAGGTGGTCATGGTTTATATTTATATAGTGCTACTGAAACCTTAGGGATTGCTCGTAGTGAATTAATTGCAGCCTTACAAAGTGGTCAAGCCAAGTATGCCTCTATCTTTAATTACCCAGCACAAACATGGGGTGATATGGGCGCTATTGGTTGGTTAGTTGATGGCGCCGCTATCGTTAATCAGGTATCACTACAACGCACCTCTTATGGTCCTTATTCACGTGGCATGATCCGCATTTGTAAGGAAGAGAGCTTTCATCAACGTCAAGGGTACGTAATCATGATGGAACTTGCTAAAGGTACACCAAAACAACAACAAATGGCGCAAGACTCACTAAACCGTTTTTACTGGCCTTCATTAATGATGTTTGGTCCACATGACTCAGAATCAGCCCATATGGCTAATTCAATGAAATGGAAAATAAAACGCGAAACTAATGATGATTTACGTCAGAAGTTTATTGACCAAACTGCGACACAAATTGCTTATTTAGGTTTAGAGCACCCTGATAAAGACTTAGTTTGGAATGAAGAAAAAGGTCAACATGACAGTGGTGAAATTGATTGGGATGAATTTTACGCGGTAATTAAAGGCAACGGCCATAGTAATCGTCAGCGAATTCAGCATCACATCAAAGCCCATGAAGAAGGTGCTTGGGTACGTGAAGCTATGTCAGCATACCAACACAAAAAAATACAAAGACAAGCAAAGGCTGAAACAACGGGCTAACAACTAACATCTTAAATGTTGTTATTAAAATAAGTATTGAGGAGAAAGAGGATGAGCTTAGAAAAATTAGAATTATTTGAAGTATTCCTTCGTTCAAAACGCGGATTAGATCATAAACATACTGGCAGCTTACATGCCGAAGATAAAGAGCAAGCCTTAGAATATGCTCGCGATGTATACACACGCCGTAGCGAAGGTGTAAGTATTTGGGTCGTAAAATCAAGCGACATTTGCGCATCACAAGAAGATGACAGTGATAGCTTTTTCGATCCATCTGATGATAAACCTTATCGTCATGCTACCTACTATGATATTCCCAAAGATGTTGGCGCAATGTAATTAGGAGTAAAATATGACTATTTCTACACTCATAGCAAGCAAACAAGACACTATTGATTACGCGGCACGCCTTGGCGACGATGCTATTGTTATTGGTCACCGCATTTCAGAGTGGGTATCAAAAGCACCTTTTATTGAAGAAGATGTTGCTTTAGGTAATGTTGCTCTCGACTTTATTGGCCATGCTCGCATGTATTACACCTATGCTGCCCAGCTTAGCAATGAACAAAATGGCACTGATGACAAAACAGAAGATGATTTTGCTTATTTGCGTGATGAAAGACAATTTCAAAATCATTTACTGCATGAATTACATAAAGGTGATTTTGCTTATACCACCGCAAGGCAATTATTGATTGATGTTTATAACAAATACTTCCTTGAGCAATTAAAAAACTCCACTGATGCAACCTTAGCCGCCATTGCCGTAAAAGCCGCTAAAGAGAGTAAGTATCATGGTCGCCGTTCAAAAGATTGGACGTTACGTTTAGGTGATGGCACCAGTGAAAGCCATGAAAGAATGCAACTCGCCTTAAATGACTTATGGGGTTATAGCCATGAACTATTTGAATTGGATGAGTTAGAACAACGTCTTGTTGCTGCTGGGATTGCTGTTGATTGCACCCGTTTAAAAGCTGATTGGCTTAAAGAAGTCACCGCCATTATTGAGCAAGCAACATTAACTGTACCAGAGCAAGATTGGGCTGTTAGCGGTGGCAGACAAGGTTATCACACTGAACACCTAGGGCATTTATTAACTGAAATGCAATTTGTTTACCGTTCATTTCCTGGTGCCAAGTGGTAGTTTTATGAAGACTATAATGCAAATTATCCCGATAAAATCTCCGACACAATTTGAACGAGAGCAATTTCGTCGTAACTCAGAATTTCCCGAGTTATGGCAATGCTTAGATCAAGTTAAAGATCCAGAAATTCCAGCGTTATCATTGTGGGATATCGGTATTTTAAAAGATATCAAACGTCAGGGTGATCAGGCATCAGTAACCATTACCCCTACTTACTCAGGCTGCCCAGCTATGGATGCTATTGCTGAAGATATAACAATAGCCTTTAAAGAGCATGGCATTGAAAAAACGGTGATCATCACCGAATTATCACCGGCTTGGACAACTGATTGGATGACAGATAAAGGTCGAAATCAACTAAGAGGTTATGGTATTGCTCCGCCTAATGATGTGGTAGGAGATCATAAAAAACCGCTTAATAGTGACAGCCAAGTACTTTGCCCACAATGTGCCAGTGCTGATACCAAGTTACTAAGCGAATATGGCTCAACCGCATGTAAAGCATTATTTCAGTGTAATAGCTGCAATGAACCATTCGATCTTTTTAAACACATTTAACCATCAAAAATAAATGACATTAAGGTGCGACATGACCAAATTTTATTCTCTTACTATCGCCGCTATTAGGCCAGAAACCGACAGGGCAATTTGCTTGAGTTTAAGTATTCCGGATGCGTTAATCAAAACATTTAACTTTACTCCTGGACAATTTTTAACACTACAAGTATTGATTGATGGAGAAGTCATTCGTCGTTGTTACTCGATTTGCTCTGGTGTTGATGAAGCGCAACTATCGGTGGCAATAAAACGAGTTGATAACGGGGTATTCTCTAACTTCGCGAATGATAATTTTAACGTGGGTGATAACATTGAAGTCATGCCCCCTCAAGGTGATTTTACTTTAAACATGGATATCACTGAGCTAAATAGCCAGCCTAAAAAAAACTACATGTTACTGGCTGCTGGCAGTGGTATTACCCCCATTTTATCATTAATAAAATCGATTTTAGGTCGTGAGCCAAATTCACAAATTACCTTAGTTTATGGTAACCAAAAAAACCATACTATGATGTTCAAAGAAGAGCTCAGCGTTATTAAAAACCGTTATTTAACGCGATTTAATTGGATCAACATTATGAGCCAAGAAGATCAAGGTACAGATTTACTCAATGGTAGAATTGATAATAAAAAAGGTTATCAACTACAAAAACAAAAGCTTATCGATATTAACGCTACTGATGAAGCCTTTATTTGTGGTCCCGAATCAATGATCTCTGAAGTGTCACGAGGCTTTAGAATTGAAGGCTTAGCGGAAGAACAAATTCATTATGAATTATTCGCTAGCTCGTCTGAAGATGCACAACTAGTACTAGATAAAGCTAAACACCGTGTTCATGAGTACGGTGAAAATCGTAGCAGTAAAGTCACGATAATTGCCGATGGCCGCAGCAATAGCTTTGAATTAGCCACCGTAGGTGCCAATATTTTAGATGCTGGCATGGCCAATAGCGTTGAACTGCCCTACTCTTGTAAAGCGGGTGTTTGTTCAACCTGTAAAGCTAAATTAATTAAAGGGAAAGTTGATATGGATATCAATCATGGTCTTGAGCAACACGAAATAGATGCGGGTTATATTCTTACCTGCCAATCTCACCCTATTTCAGATGAAGTGGTTGTCAGTTTTGATGAGAGATAAACCTTTATTCGGTCAATGGCAAGCCAAATGATACCAAATATCAGTATTGAAGAAGCATAGGAAAATAGCATGATGCAAACCAGTAAACTTAACCTCACTGCTAAACAGCATATAAAGCAAAGTAGTATCAGCTGTACCTCAATGGTGGTGACTATTTTTGGTGACATAGTTTCCCAACATGGAAGCTGGCTATGGCTATCAAGTTTAATAAAAGTACTTGAGCCTTTAGGCTTTAATGAGCGTCAAGTTCGCACTTCAGTTTATCGTTTGGTACAAAGTAACTGGTTACAAGTTAATAAAGTCGGTCGTTGTAGCTATTACTGTTTTACCGATTTTGCTATGGCGCATTACGAAAAAGCAGCCCGTAGAATTTATGCCGCAGAGCAAGCAGATTGGAATGAAAACTGGATTTTAGTTTTACCCATTTCAGTGCCTGAAGATAAAAAGGAAAAATTTCGAAAAAGTTTACTTTGGCAGGGGTTTAATACCTTAATATCAGGGCTTTATGCCCATCCTTCTGGTGATACTTCATCATTAGATGAAGCTATTCATGAACTAGGGTTAGCAGACAATGTTATTGTACTTAACGGCAGTGTTGCTGATTTAAACTCACAAAGTGTTATTAAAGCATTAATAAAAGATCGTTGGCAATTATCAGAATTAGACGCGAGGTATCGCGATTTTCTCAACTTTTATCGACCCCTTTGCCAGCAACTTTTAAAGCAACAAGAAAAAGCTGAACAACATAGCTCTCTCGAATGCGTTTTACTTAGAGCAATCTTAATTCACGATTATCGCCGTATTTTATTAGGTGACCCAGATTTTCCACAGGCTATGCTAGCACAAGGCTGGGTCGGAGATGAGGCACATGATTTAGTCAAAAGAATGTATAAAGTTCTTGCGAAGCCTTCATCAGTATATATAGAAGAAAATATGAATAATGCGCAAGGAAGATTACCCGAGGCAGGTAATAAATTTTATCAACGATTTGTGTCTTAAAGAAAAACTATAAAAACCTAAATAATCAAATTAACAACAGCAAAGGCTTCACCGCTCTAGGATAAAATAAGCATATGACTAACCCTGTATTACTAATACCAACAACGCCACATGCTGATAACATTGCTATCATCAACATTGATAACCCACCAGTGAATGCGCTATCACATGCAGTTCGCCATGGCATAGTAGAGGCTATTACCCAAGCAGAACAAAATAAAAATATCAAGGCTATTGTTATCTATTGCCAAGGGAGAACTTTTATTGCGGGTGCTGATATTAAAGAGTTTGGCAAACCCTCAAAAGAGCCACATTTACCCGACGTTTTACAGCGCATCAATCAATGTAGTAAACCGATAGTCGCAGCACTTTTTGGTACAGTACTAGGTGGCGGTTTTGAATTAGCACTTGCTTGTCATTATCGCGCTGCCGTTAAGGGCACCAAACTTGGCTTGCCAGAAGTTAATCTTGGCCTTATTCCTGGTGCAGGTGGCACACAATTATTACCCAGAATTGCCAGTGTAGAGCTAGCACTTACCATGATCACATCAGGAAAGCCGCAAAAAGTAGAGCAACTTGACGACTATGGCATTGTTGATCTGCTAATCAGTGCTGATAACAGTAACGAAGCGCATTTGCTTAACGAAGTCGTCGCTTTTACCAAGCAACTACTTGAGCAAGGTAAAGGCAGTAAAGTTGTCTCTTTACAGCCAATGACACTTAACAGTGAACAAAAGCAAGCAGCACAACAATTATGTCAGCAATTTAGAGATAAATTAGCTAAAAAATCACATGGTCAACAAGCCCCGCAAAAAGCCATAAATGCAATAGAAAATTCGTTCACTCTACCTTTAAGTGAAGCCATGGCGAAAGAACGTGAATACTTCTTAGCATGTAGGGACTCTGCCCAATCTCGCGCTATGCGTCATGCTTTTTTTGCTGAAATTTCCGCAGCTAAACTACAACTTCCTTCAGCTACTAAACCAAGGCTAAGCCAGATAAAATCCGTTGCCGTTATTGGCGCCGGTACTATGGGTGGCGGTATTGCCATGTGCTTTGCTAACGCAGGCATTACTGTCACCTTGTTAGAAATGAGCCAAAGCAATTTATCCCAAGGCATTAACGACATCGCCAAGCGTTATCAACAGGCGCAAGCTCGTGGCATTATGAGTAAACAGCAAGTGAAACAGTGTATGGCATTAATTACTGGCACTTGTGATTATCAAGATCTAGCTCAAGTTGATCTCGTTGTAGAAGCTGCCTTTGAGACTATGGCGGTAAAGCAACAAATATTTTCTCAAGTAGATAAGGTCTGTAAAGCTGAAGCGATTCTAGCGAGTAACACCTCTTATTTAGATATTGATGAAATTGCTAAAGCAACTAAACGACCCGAAAAAGTAGTGGGAATGCACTTTTTTAGTCCTGCTAATATCATGAAATTATTAGAAGTGGTTGCCACTAAACACACCGACAAGCAAACACTGGCTACGGTCATGGCATTAGGTAAAAAAATAGGAAAAATAAGCGTAGCAGTAAAAGTATGCTACGGTTTTGTCGGTAATCGTATGTACGCTTGTTATGGTCGAGAAGCCAACATGTTATTACTTGAAGGGGCAACACCGCAGCAAATTGACAATGCAATGGTGCAATGGGGTATGGCCATGGGGCCGTTAGCCGTTAACGATATGTCAGGCATAGACATAGGGTATAAAGCTCGACAAGAAAATTCTAATAATCCAGACGATCCTTGCTACTTTGCTGTCGCAGATCTGTTAGTAGAAAAAGGACGATTAGGGCAAAAAACTCATGCTGGCTTTTATCAATATGATGCACAAACCAACAAGCGTAGCCCTGATGAAATAGCCATTATGCTTATTCAGGCTCATGCGACTAAGTTAGGCATTAAACAACGTAGCGACATCAGTGATGAAGAAATTCAACAACGACTGATTTTTGCCTTAATTAATGAAGGCGCATTTATACTTGAGCAAAAAATTGCTAGCCGCGCCAGCGATATTGATGTTATCTGGCTCAATGGTTATGGTTTTCCACGCCACCTAGGCGGACCTATGTATTATGCCGATGAAATTGGTCTAGAGAAAGTCATTGCCACTATTAAAAAGTTCCAACAACAATCAGGAAGTGATTATTGGCAAGTAGCGCCATTATTAGAACAGTTACTAGCAAAAGAAAAAAAACTAACCGAATGATTTATAGCAATATTAGTAATACCAGTATTATGATAATTTCGCTGAAAAAGTAATCGAAGTAGCAGTATTTAGATGACTAAATGATAAG
Organism: uncultured Colwellia sp.; assembly: GCA_965261045.1. GTDB lineage: Bacteria > Pseudomonadota > Gammaproteobacteria > Enterobacterales > Alteromonadaceae > Colwellia. The sequence goes on along the minus strand of CBDHCJ010000002.1, from coordinate 139,735 downwards.
GGTGTTCAAAAACCTTGACTCGTCATTATATATTTAATCTACTAGTAAATACTTTGTTGCTATCATAATATAATCTTACCTTCTAAAAAAATAAGTCAATTGTTAGCAAATATGAGTTTACTAAATGGTCTACAGCATTCATTGCCTTGGCGTCATTATCTGTCGTTTTTTCACTTTTTACAAAGGCGTGTTAAGCAAGAGCAATTGCAAGTAGTTGCTGGTTATCTATCTTATGTTAGCTTAATGTCGTTAGTGCCTCTTATGGTTGTAGCGCTTTCTGTGGCGACAGCTTTCCCTATTTTTGCTGAAATTCATCATAGTATAGAACAATTTATTTACGATAATTTTGTGCCAACAGCCAGTGATGTCGTACAACAGTATCTATCTTCATTTGTAAATAATGCTTCAAAAATGTCAGCAGTTGCTATTTCGTTTCTCTTTATTGCCGCTTTATTACTTATTTCTGTTATTGATAAAACATTTAATAATGTTTGGCAGGTGACTAAAAAACGAAGAGTTATTACCTCTTTTTCAATGTATTGGATGATCCTGACTCTAGGGCCGCTTCTTGTGGGGGCAAGTATTGCTATTACCTCTTATCTTGTTTCTCTGGTTTCGCTGGGAGTTGATGATAGTTTTGGTTTAACTAGCTTGTTTTTTAGGCTGTTACCTTTATTGTCTTCGATGGCCGCTTTTGTGCTGCTGTATATGCTAGTACCCAATACTACGGTGCCATTTAAATATGCATTAGCAGGTGCTTTTGTTGCCGCGATTTTATTTGAGTTTGTTAAGAAAATTTTTGCCGTTTACCTGACCGCTTTTCCTTCTTATCAAGCTATTTATGGTGCTTTGGCTATAGTGCCAATTTTATTTTTATGGGTTTACTTATCATGGCTTATTGTTTTAGGTGGCGCTTTAATTACCGTGTCTTTGCAAGAGTATGAATTAGAAACTAAAGAGGTAAGTCAATGATAGCAACGAGTGAATTTGCCGCCGATATGAAGGTACAGTTGTTAAATGATGATCTGTGATAAAAAGACACATAACAAGGTTCTCTCTGTTGGCATAGTGGGTTGTGGTTGGCTTGGTAGAGCTCTGGCTGTTGCCTTGTTAGAGCAAAATGTTGCGGTGCTTGCAACTAGCAGTCAACTTAAAAATGTTGAAAAGTTAAATGGGCAAGGAATAAAAGCACAACAATTAGTGTTGCCATCAAATATGAAACAGCTCAGTCAGCATACTGTTTTTATGCAGCAATGTTTAGTTATTGCTATTACCCCGCAGTTTAGGCAAGGACAAGACGATTATGCGATCAAGGTTGCACAGCTTGTTGATGCCGCAGAGCAAAGAAGTTTAGTACAGCGTATTATTCTCATCTCTAGCACTGCTGTCTATAATGGACTAGCAGGCGTTGTTGATGAAAATAGCATTTTATCTAAGCGGATGGAAAAAACACAAATATTATATAACGCTGAACAAGCTGTGTTGAATTTTAACAAGCAAGCTAGTGTGTTGAGATCAGCTGGTTTAGTCGGGCCAGAGCGACACCCTGGCAAGTTTTTACTTGCTAATAGAGCGCTAAAAAATGCCATGGCAGCCGTTAATTTAATTCATCAACAAGATGCTGTTGGTTTGATATTGTCTTTATTAAGATCAGCGTCACCGCATGGGATTTTTAACGGTGTTAGCGACACTCATGTAACTAAAGCTCATTACTACCAAGCCGCAGCGAAATCACTTGCGCTTGAATTACCAACTTTTAGCGCCGCTAACTCCTTAGAGCCTAATCGTCTTGTGAGTGGTGATAAAGCCAAACAACAATTAGATTATTCATTTATTTACCCTGATCTACTGGCTTGGTTATAGCTATACTCATCGTTGCATTTGCTTTTAAGAGAATAAGCTTGGCAGTATTTGTTCAGGCATAAACTGATTTAAATCACCATCACTTATTATTGCTGATGCTTCAACAATATCAGGGGCGAAGTATCTGTCTTTGTCATAAAAACTTACCGTTTCACGTAGCATCGCTTTTGCTTGCTCAATTATTGTTGAGCCTTTTAATGGCGCTCTAAAATCTAAGCCTTGCGCAGCGGCTAAATATTCTACCGCGAGTACACCCTTAGTGTTCTCGGCCATCTCAGCTAAACGACGACCAGCAAATGCCGCCATCGAAACATGATCCTCTTGGTTGGCAGAGGTTGGTATACTATCAACAGAAGCAGGATGAGCTAAGCTTTTATTTTCTGAAGCAAGCGCCGCAGAGGTAACTTGTGCAATCATAAAACCAGAATTAACACCACCATTATCCACTAAAAACGGGGGTAATTTACTTAAGCTGGCATCAATTAATAATGCCATACGACGTTCTGATAAAGAGCCTATTTCAGCAATTGCTAAAGCTAAGTTATCAGCAGCCATGGCAACGGGCTCTGCATGGAAGTTACCAGCAGAAATAAAGTCACCTTCGTTAGCAAAAACTAAAGGGTTGTCAGTAACACCATTTGCTTCTACATGCAGTACTGTGGCTGCTTGGCGAATTTGAGTTAAACACGCGCCCATGACTTGTGGTTGGCATCGTAATGAATAGGGATCTTGTACTTTTTCACAATCCATATGAGATTGAGCAATGTCTGAATTATCAGTTAGTATATGACGATAAGCGCGAGCAGCATCTATTTGACCTTTTTGTCCACGAACAAGGTGTACACGATGATCAAAGGGTGCGCGACTACCCATAGCCGCTTCTACCGTTAGTGAGCCAATCGTGGTGCCAGCAGCATATAAATCTTCAGCATAGAATAAACCTTCTAAGGCAAATGCCGTGGATGCCTGCGTACCGTTTAATAGTGCTAGACCTTCTTTGGCTGCTAATGTTAGTGGTTCAAGTCCAGCAATTTTCATACCTTCGATAGCTGGAATGACTTGATCTTGGTAAGACATTTCACCTTCACCAAGTAGTGGCAATACCATGTGTGATAATGGCGCTAAATCACCTGAAGCACCAACAGAGCCTTTTTTCGGTACACAAGGATATACTTGTGCGTTAAGTAAGGTGATCAGTGCTTGAATTACGGATAATCTGATACCAGAAAAACCACGAGATAATGAATTGATTTTTAATACCATCATTAAACGCACGGTAGCATCTTCCATATACTCACCAAAACCAGCGGAATGTGAAAGCACAATAGAGCGTTGTAATAGTTCTAGCTCTTCATTTTTTATCCGCGTATTGGCAAGTAAGCCAAAGCCGGTGTTAATACCGTAAACTACTCGGTTGTCTTTGATTACTTGTTGTACTGCCTCGGCACTTTTCTTGATTTCACCAAAAGCGTTTTCATCTAGGCTATATTGTATGCCGTCAAAACGGTTTACTGCACGTAGTTGCGCTAAAGTTAATTGTCCTGGGATGATGTTTAATTGAGTAAGTTGTGTCATAGTTTTCTCTACTAATTCCAATTTTTTAATACTATATCTAGCTAATTCAAAGGGATGAATTCAAGGGCAAAGCAATAGCACTGAGCTGACGTTAGTCAGTGAATACTTTTGATGCCGTTATTGAGTTCAGCTGAGTTCAGCGCTTATTAACCGTTGATCATGGGGAGATCTAAACCTTGCTCTTTTGCGCAATTAATGGCGATATCATAACCAGCATCAGCATGGCGCATAACGCCTGTCGCTGGGTCATTCCATAATACGCGGGCAATACGCTGGTACGCTTGTTCTGTGCCATCGGCAACAATGACAATACCAGCATGTTGACTAAAGCCCATGCCAACACCACCACCGTGATGAATACTGACCCAAGTTGCACCACCAGAAGTAGATAATAGTGCATTTAATAGTGGCCAATCTGATACCGCATCTGAGCCATCCATCATGCTTTCAGTTTCACGATTTGGGGAGGCAACCGAGCCTGAGTCTAAATGATCACGGCCAATAACCACTGGCGCAGATAGCTCACCACTTTTCACCATGTCATTAAAAGCTAATGCCAAACGAGCTCTGTCTTTTAGGCCAACCCAACAAATGCGTGATGGTAAACCTTGAAAAGCAATGCGTTCTTGCGCCATATCTAACCAATGATGTAAATGGGGATTATCGGGAATTAACTCTTTTACCTTAGCATCGGTTTTATAGATATCCTCAGGATCGCCAGATAAAGCCACCCAACGGAAAGGGCCAATTCCTTCACAGAATAATGGGCGTACATAAGCAGGAACAAAGCCAGGGAAATCAAAGGCATTTTTCACACCTTGCTCTAAAGCCATTTGACGAATATTATTACCGTAATCAGTGGTCGCAGAGCCTGCTGTTTGCAAATCAAGCATAGCTTGCACTTGAATGGCCATAGAATGTTTAGCTGCTTTTACTACTGCGGCTTCATCTGTTTTGCGCATCTGCGCGGCGTATTCCATAGTCCAGTCTATTGGCAGATAACCATTTAACGGATCATGCGCTGACGTTTGATCTGTCACTACATCAGGGACAATGCCACGCTTAACAAGTTCAGGAAATATGTCAGCGGCATTGCCTAATAAGCCAACTGAAATCGCTTCACCTTTTGCTGTGGCTTCATTAATAATAGCTAGGGCATCATCAAGGTTGGTTGCTTTTTTATCAACATATCGAGTTTGAATACGGAAATCGATACGTGATTCATCACACTCAACCACGAGCGCTGAAAAACCTGCCATCGTTGCCGCTAGTGGTTGCGCACCACCCATACCACCTAAACCACCAGTAAGTATCCATTTACCTTTTGCACTACCATCAAAATGTTGTTTTGCCATGGCGATAAATGTTTCATAAGTACCTTGTACTATGCCTTGTGAGCCAATGTAAATCCAAGAGCCTGCGGTCATTTGGCCGTACATCATCAAACCTTGCTTATCTAATTCGTTAAAGTGTTCCCAGTTAGACCAATTTGGCACTAAGTTTGAGTTAGCAATTAACACACGTGGTGCATCGCTGTGAGTTTTAAAAACACCAACAGGCTTACCTGATTGTATCATTAAGGTTTCGTTATCTTCTAGACGGTTTAGTACCTCAATAATTTTGTCATAACATTCCCAGTTACGTGCCGCACGACCTATGCCACCATAAACGACTAAAGATTGTGGATGTTCGGCAACTTCTGCATCTAAGTTATTCATCAGCATGCGCTTAGCGGCTTCAGTTAACCAACTTTTGGCGGTAATTTTGCTACCGCGATCAGCACGGATCACTCTTGAGGTGTCAAGCCGTAGATCTGTGCTATTTGTTGAGTTATTTTTTGAGTTAGCTGTCATGTTTTTTCCTTTTTAAAATCTGTAAAGCAATGGTGTTTGTAATTTATTTATATTTAAAAAATCAGATGATTACCTAAGCGATATTTACCACCAGGTGCTGTTAAAGTAGCTAAGCTAACTACCCCTTTACTTGACCATGTGCGTCGTTTCACCTGTAAACAAGGTGCGCTATTATCAATAGCGAGCAATTGACAAATATCATCACTTGCTAATATCGCTTCAATTTCATGGGTTGCCTCAGTTAGAGGAGCAACGGCGGATAAATACTCGTGTGGAGTGATGCTAGTAAAATCTTGTAGCAAGTATTCTGGCACTAAAGCTGCGTTAACATAACGTTGCTCTAATTGAATAGGTTGATCATTTTCAAAATGTAATACTTGTGATAAAAAAACATGCTTGTTGTTTTTTAAGTTTAATAAAATAGCCACTTCTTTAGTTGCCGCTATCGACTTTAACATCAGTTGCTTTGCGTGATGTTTATGACCACGTTCATGAATTTCATCACTGATGTTACGAATTTCTAATAATGATGATTGAGACTTGAAAGTGGCGACAAAAGTTCCAGAGCCTTGTGAGCGTACTAAAATTCCTTGTTCGGTCAATTCTTGCAAAGCTCGACGTGCTGTCATTCGGCTGACATCAAATTGTTGTGTTAACTCGTTTTCAGAAGGCACTTTATAATGTTGCGGCCATTGACCTGACTCAATTTTTTGGCAAATATGCTGTTTTATCACAATATACTTGGCTGGCTTGTCGTTTCTACTTAGGTCATTTTTAGTTAAACTGGTTATGCTCATTGTGCAATTCAACTCCATTTATTAGAAGGTAGCTTGTATATACAATCGCATAAATCTTATTTTAAAGCAACACTTGTATATACAACTATTGCTAATTTTATTTAGCTCAGCTAAAGTTAGCCCTATAATTAAGCCTTTATTTTGGTAATTTTTCATGTATAGCACACTTAAATCAGCGCAAAGCAGTACTCATCATTGGCAAACTCTTTGGTTAAATGTCAATCTAGCTACCATGACTGAGGCAGGTGCTGGCTATGGTGAAGTGACTTGTGCGGCACTAGCCATTAGTAATAAAAAAATTGTGTGGTTAGGAAAAGAAGCCGACTTGCCTAAATACCATAAATCAACGGTTGAAATTATTGATGGTCAAGGTAAGTGGTTAACACCAGGCTTGATTGATTGTCATACTCATCTTATATACGGCGGTAATCGTGCTAATGAATTTGAGATGCGTTTGCAAGGGAAAAGTTATCAAGAAATTGCTCAAGCTGGAGGCGGGATTGTTGCTACCGTTAAGGCGACTAAAGCGGCAACTGAAGCCGAGTTATTAGCGAGTGCTTTACCTAGATTAACGGCGCTTCATCAGCAAGGCGTGACTACCGTTGAAATTAAATCTGGCTATGGTTTAGATCTTGAAAATGAAATCAAAATGCTGAAAGTTGCTGGCGAATTAGCCAAACAGTTACCTGTAACAATCAAGCGTACCTTTTTGGGGGCGCATGCCTTGCCCATAGAGTTTAAGGATGATGCTGATGGTTATATCGAGTTAGTTTGTCATGACATGATGCCAGCCATAGCTAAAGAGCAACTTGCTGATGCTGTGGATGTTTTTTGTGAAAATATTGGTTTTAATCTAGAGCAAACAGCATGTGTATTTACCGCAGCTAAAAAACATAACTTAGCAATAAAAGTGCATGCCGAGCAATTATCTGATTTGGGCGGGACTGAACTGGCAGCAAAATATCAGGCATTATCAAGTGAGCATGTCGAGTTTTTATCTGAGCAAGGTGTAAAAGCAATGAGTGCGGCTAATATGACTGCGGTATTGCTACCTGGTGCCTTTTATTTTTTACGTGAAACCCAATTACCACCAATTGAATTATTACGTGACCATGGTGTAGCGATGGCGATTGCCACCGATGCTAACCCTGGCTCATCTCCTATTTGTTCATTGCAATTAATGCTGAATATGGCTTGTACGTTATTTAAATTAACTCCCAGCGAAGCCTTAGCTGGAGTGACTTGTAATGCCGCTAAGGCGCTTGGTTTATCAAGCAGTAAAGGGCAGCTTAGTGTCGGTTTTGACGCTGATATTGCAATATGGAATATTAGTCAACCTGCCGAGCTTTGTTATCAATTTGGTGTTAATCCACTGAGCGCTTTAATTCAAAACGGTAAACAAGTGCTTTAATTTCCTTGATCATGCTTTGCCTAGACATCCTGCAACTCGCATATTGAAGTAGTTTGAGTATAATAGCCATATTATCAAATGCACTTGTATCAACTTAATGACTGACAATATCACCATTGAAAAACGCCTTAATAAATATATCAGCGATTCTGGTTTTTGTTCACGTCGCGGTGCTGACAAATTGATTGAAGCTAATCGCGTCACCATTAATGGAAAAATACCTGAGTTAGGTACTAAAGTTCAGTTGGGGGATGTGGTAAAAGTCGATGGCAAAGTTATTACCGCGAGTGCTAAAAATAAATCTGATCGTATTTATATTGCTTATAACAAACCTGTAGGCATTACCTGCACAACTGAAAGCCATGTACGAGGTAATATTATTGATGCCATTGGTCATAAACAACGAATTTTTCCTATTGGTCGATTAGACAAGCCGTCAGAAGGCTTAATTTTTCTAACAAGTGATGGTGATATTGTTAATAAAATTTTACGAGCTGAAAACGCGCATGATAAAGAATATATCGTTACTGTTGATAAACCAATAAGTGAGCGATTTATTGAGCGAATGTCGCGTGGTGTTCCTATTCTAGGCACCATAACTAAACCTTGTATTGTTCAAGTAAAAAGCCGGTTTGTTTTGACCATTATATTAACTCAAGGCTTGAATCGTCAAATTCGTCGAATGTGTGAATACCTAGATTATGAGGTTAAAAAACTAAAACGATCACGTATTATGAGTGTTGAACTTGGTCAACTAAAACCAGGACAGTGGCGAGATCTGACATCGGTTGAAATGAATGAAATTAATCAAGCAGTAGCGAGTTCAACTAAAACAGCAACTAAAACAGCAAATAAAACAGAGGTTAATTTTAACACCTCAAAGTTGAACAATTAACCCCTTGGCTGGCATAGTTGCTATTGAGTGTTGAGCAAGTTAACTGGAGAGAACTGGTCGGTAAGTAAGCGGGTATTTTCAGGCCAATTTTGTGCTGTTTGGGTAAAATTAATATTACTATAAAGCGTGTAAATGTCTACACCGTATGTGCGTAACTTGGCGTTAAGCTTTTTAATCTTATTTTTATTAAGGCTATTAACAGAAAAACCATTACGGCTAACGATAATGATACGATTGGAGTTAGCTTGATTGTTTACTTGATAAAAATCACCAAAAACGGCTTTATAAGTCGCTGATTCATGTGCATATAACTCACTTAACGAGAAGGTATTTGAACTGAGCACACCGTAGTCACTTAGCAAGGCCTTTGCTTCTTGTAAAAACTCTTTGGTCATTAAATGTTCAGGAATATAGTCGCCATTAAAAGCATCAAGAATGATCCAATCGTATTGCTGTTTTTTTAATAAAGCACGCTTGATGAATATGCGGCCATCTTGGTTGTAAGTTTTTATTTTATCATTTTCAAAAAAGCCAAAGTAATCATGTGCAACTTTGATCACCGCAGCATCTATCTCAACATTATCAATTTGGCTTTGTGGATATAGTTGCGCCAACGTATTAGACATAGTACCACCACCTAAGCCGATAATTAAAATGCGCTTTGGCTCAGGTATAACTAATAAGCTTGCCATTAATAGTTTAGTGTAATTAAAGACTAATTGTTGCGGGTTGCTCTTTAAGAAGCAACTTTGTTGAGTTTTGGTGCTTCTAACATTAAATTTTAAGCAACGTAAATCACCATTATCTTCTACTAAAATATTACGATAAAGAGAACGTTCTTGATGGATAACTTGTGCGTGTGTGACGCTAATTAGCGTAAAAAAAACTAACCAAAAAAGTATTACTTGAATCCAGCATGACTTAACCATGAACTTGCTCCATTTTTTGTAAACATCTCGCTCTATTTATTAGTACCGCCAGCAAACCTAAACTAGCAAGTACCGTAGTAAAGCCAAAAATGATGATATTTATATCAAACCATAGCACTAAATAAAACGAGGTAGTAATAGTGCCTAGCGCACTGCCCAAGGTAGAAACAAAGTAAAGTTTTCCAGCAACTTGCCCACTTTCATTAGAGTTTTTTACTAATAAACGTACGGAGTAGGGCGATAACATACCTAGAATAACGGTAGGAATAAAAAATAATGCCATTGACGCTAATAGTGAGCCATAGCGAGAGTCTTCAATATTCATAAATATGACTGCCATTAACCATTGGCTTGATAACGCAATAGGTAGCAGTGCCATAGCGGCAATAATGAAAATAGTGCCATAAGTGGCAAGGGAAGCTGAACGAGTTGAGAGCTTGCCGCCAAATAAATACCCTAGAGATAAGCTCAACATAAAGACAGTAATGATACTGCCCCAGATATGCACTGAACTGCCAAAAAAAGGCGCTAGAATTCTTCCACCGAGAAGCTCAATACCCATAATGCAAAAGCCACTGGTAAAGGCGAGTATGTAGATGAAGGTGTTTGGGTAACCTTGTTCTTGAATTGTATTTTTCAGTGGTTTATTCCTTTATTATGCTTTTTTCTTTTGTCTTCTGTTTGTCCTGAGCTTATCGAAGAAAGGACAACAAAAAATGTCAATTGAATAACGGGATAAATAGATAAAAACTAGACTAAGCTATTTTACCAACATTTGATAGTCCATAGCGATAAAGTTACCGCTGTATTGACTTGTTAAGTAAGGTTTTCAAAAAACGCGCTGTATGTGAAGTTTTATGTTTTGCAACTTGTTCTGGTGTACCTGTTACTAAAATTTCACCACCGCCTGAGCCACCTTCTAGACCAAGATCAATAATCCAGTCAGCCGTTTTTATTACATCTAAGTTATGCTCAATCACCACAATGGTATTGCCATGATCACGTAAGCGATGGATCACCTGCATTAATTGTTTGATATCGTGAAAATGTAAACCTGTGGTTGGCTCATCTAAAATGTATAAAGTTTTACCTGTATCACGTTTTGATAATTCTTTCGACAATTTAACTCGTTGTGCTTCACCACCAGAAAGAGTGGTTGCTGATTGTCCAAGTTTTACATAAGTTAAGCCAACATCTATCAGAGTTTGCAATTTACGTTTTACCGCAGGAATGGCATTGAAAAATTCAAAAGCATCTTCGATGGTCATATCCAATACTTGATGAATATTTTTGTCTTTATATAACACTTCTAGCGTCTCGCGATTGTAGCGCTTACTTTTACAAACATCGCAAGGTACGTAAACATCGGGTAAAAAGTGCATTTCTACTTTGATTAAACCGTCACCTTGGCAAGCCTCACAACGACCACCTTTGACATTAAAGCTAAATCTTCCAGGTTTATAACCACGAGAACGTGATTCTTGAGTGGCGGCAAAAATATCGCGAATGGCAGTAAATATACCTGTATAAGTGGCAGGATTTGAGCGCGGCGTTCTCCCTATGGGGCTTTGGTTAATATCAATAACTTTATCTAAATGCTCTAAGCCAGTTATGCTTTTATAAGGAGATGGCTCGTCAACCGTGGCACCGTTAAGTTCAATGTGCGCTAATTTGTATAAAGTATCATTAATCAAGGTAGACTTACCTGAGCCTGAAACGCCAGTAACACAAGTCATTAAACCGTTAGGAATAATTAAATCAACGTCTTTTAAGTTATTGCCGCTAGCGCCTTTTAATGCAACCACATTATTTTTATCAAATGGATGACGTATTTTAGGTATTTCAATTTTTTCAGCGCCAGATAGGTACTTTCCGGTTAGTGAGTCTTTACAATTTAAAATATCATCCATTGTACCTTGAGCGATAATTTCACCACCATGAATTCCAGCACCAGGCCCTATGTCAATGACAAAATCAGCTGCGCGGATGGCGTCTTCATCATGCTCAACCACAATGACAGTATTACCTAAATCACGCAAATGAATAAGAGTACTTAATAAGCGCTCGTTATCTCGTTGATGTAAACCAATTGAAGGCTCATCTAAAACATACATAACACCAACTAAACCAGCGCCAATTTGGCTGGCCAAACGTATGCGTTGAGCTTCGCCGCCTGATAAGCTATTGGCTCCGCGAGATAAATTCAAATAATTCAACCCCACATTAACTAAAAAGCCTAAACGTTCGTTAATTTCTTTGAGAATTTTTTCGGCAACCTGACCTTTTTGCCCTGTTAGGGTTAAGCTTTGAAAGAAAGCTAAGGCATCACTAATAGCAAATTCTGCGACAACAGGTAGTGGTGTATCAGCAATAAAAACATTACGCGCTTCTAAACGTAAACGGCTACCATTACAGTCAGGGCAATGTTGGCTATTCAAATACTTGGCTAATTCTTCTCGCACCGCGTTTGATTCTGTTTCTTTATAGCGGCGTTGCATATTATTAATGATGCCTTCAAACGGATGCTTACGTAACACCACATCACCGCGATCATTCATGTACTTAAATTCAATTTTTTGTTTGCCGCTACCATAGAGTACAACCTTTATTACCTCATCGCTTAGGCTGTTTAAAGGCTTGTCTAAGGCAAAGTTATAGTGCTCAGCTAATGCTTGTAACATTTGAAAATAGTAAAAGTTACGTTTGTCCCAACCGCGCACTGCGCCACCCGAAAGACTTAATTCTTCATTAGTGATAATGCGCTTAGTATCAAAAAATTGTTCAATACCTAAACCATCACAGGTTTTACAAGCACCAGCAGGGTTATTAAATGAGAATAATCGTGGCTCTAATTCTTGCATACTGTAACCACAGTGAGGACAAGAAAAATTAGCAGAAAAGAGTAACTCTTCTTTTTCTGGCTCGTCCATAAAAGCAACTTTTGCCGTACCAGCGGTTAAGTCTAAGGTGGTCTCAAAGGATTCAGATAAACGTAATTGTATTTCAGGACGCACTTTAAGGCGGTCAACAACTACTTCAATAGTATGTTTTTTATGAAGTGCTAATGTTGGTGGATCAGATAAGTCACACACCTCACCATCAATGCGGGCGCGAATAAAGCCTTGTGCTGCTAAATTGTCTAGCAACTTTACATGTTCGCCCTTGCGGTTTTGTAATATTGGCGCAAGCAGCATCACTTTAGTACCTTCTTCTAGCTCTAAAACCTTGTCAACCATTTGAGAAACAGTTTGTGCGGCTAGTGGTTGTTTATGCTCAGGACAACGAGGTTCGCCAACACGGGCATAAAGCAGCCTTAGGTAATCATAAATTTCGGTGATAGTACCAACGGTTGAGCGAGGATTATGTGAGGTTGATTTTTGTTCAATCGAGATGGCTGGCGATAAGCCTTCAATATGATCAACGTCTGGTTTTTCCATCAGCGATAAAAATTGACGTGCATAGGCAGATAGTGATTCAACATAACGGCGCTGTCCTTCGGCGTATAAAGTATCAAAAGCCAGCGATGACTTACCTGAGCCAGAAAGTCCTGTGATTACTACAAGTTTATCTCGAGGGATCGTTAAATTAATATTTTTTAGGTTATGAGTACGAGCCCCCCTGACTTCAATGTTTTTCATTTTTATCTATTAATCCGTGCGCAAAATAACAGCCGCGTATTATGCCATAAATCAGGTATTTTGTTCAGTTAATAAACACTTTTATTTTTAATTCACTTAGGTCTAGATCATTTTGTTGTCGCTAATAGCATGCTAAGCTAGTGCGATTTTTTAGGTTTTTCGTATTTTTAGGTTTTTTGTATTTTTAGGTATAGTATCTTCATGAGCGTTTCAGGCTTAAACCGTATTGAGAAAAAAGCCGCATTTTCGCTAGCCAGTGTTTTTGGTGTGCGTATGCTTGGACTTTTTATGATTTTTCCCGTGTTTGCTATTTACGGCGAACAATTAGCAGGTTACAGCCCCTTATGGCTGGGACTCGCTATTGGTGCATATGGTTTAACACAGGCTTTACTACAAATACCTATGGGGATTTTGTCTGATAAGTACGGACGTAAACCTGTGATATTAGCAGGTTTAGTGGTGTTTCTAATTGGTAGTATTGTCGCGGCACTATCAACCACTATTTACGGTGTGGTTTTAGGGCGAGCTATTCAAGGAATGGGGGCTATTGCCAGTGCTATTCTTGCCTTAGCCGCTGATTTAACCCGAGAAGAGCAACGTCCCAAGGTGATGGCAACTATTGGAATGTTCATTGGTTTATCATTTACCCTTGCTATGATTTTAGGGCCGATAGTCGCTGATGCTTTTGGCCTAAGCGGCTTATTTTGGTTTACTGGTTTGCTAACTATTTTAGCTATGCTGATAATCCAATTTATGGTGCCTTATTCGGTTAATAAAGCGCCGCGTGGTGATAGTGTTGCTTTACCTGAACAGATCAGTAAATTGATTCGTCACCCGCAATTATCACGATTGAATTGGGGGGTGTTTATTTTACATATGGCACTCACCGCGTGTTTTGTTACCTTGCCAAAACAGTTTGTTGCTAGTGGTTTAGCACTTGAGAATCATTGGCAAATATACTTACCCACGCTACTAGGCTCATTCTTTTTAATGATACCTTTTATGATTTTTGCCATAAAAAAACAGCAAGAAAAACCTATATTCAGTGCTGCGGTTACACTACTTAGTTTCGCGTTATTTCTATTGTGGCTGTTACCAACTGGCTTTTGGAGCTTAGTATTATCTGTGGTGTTATTTTTTACCGCCTTTAATTACCTAGAAGCGACTATGCCTTCTATATTATCTCGCATTGCTCCGGCTGGCGTTAAAGGCAGCGTGATGGGAATTTATTCTTGTAGCCAATTTCTAGGGGCTTTTGTTGGTGGTATTGTTGGCGGTGTTGTTGCTAGTCGTTATGGCGAGCAAACTATCTTTCTAGTGATGGGGGTGGCTAGCTTGATCTGGCTAGGTTTAAGTTTTGGTATGCAAAAATTGACAAAGTCTAAAAATTTCACTTTTGCCACCAATATTAGTTGTGAAGGCAAAGCAGATGAAGTAGCTGATTTGCTGATAAATATGCCTGGTGTTATTGAAGCAACGTTAGTGCATGATCAACTAGCAGACAATGAAGCGGTAGCTTATCTGAAGGTTGATGACAAAAAAGTTGATTTACAAGCAGTTAAAGCCTTGCTGCAACGAAGAGCATAACCATGTTTCCTGTAAATAATATTTCTCAGTTAACGTTATTAGAAAGTAGCTAAAGTATCGTCTTGGGTTGCGGCAACATTTTGATAGTCAACCGTTGCTGCATGAGCTGTATTTGCGACATTAATCACTTATGCTAATTCTTGTGTAACTACTCAGGACAAAAAAATTTTGCATTACTTCACCTATCGCCAAAGTGCTTTATGGTCGAGTGGATAAAATACTTTTTAGTTCTAAAAGAGCTACAACCAATCATATTTGTTATAGTTCACTTAAACTTGCCCTGACATCGGCAATGGTGATAAATAATTTATTTTCATCATCTTCAAAGGCGGTAAAACCATATTTTTTATAAAAATGTTTTGAGCCGTCCTTTGCTTCGACAATAATTACTGGAAAAGCGACACTGTCACTGGCGCTAAGTAATTTAGCTAGTGCGTCAATTAATAACCATTCACCAAACCCCTGACTCTTATACCTTTTATCAACACCTAAACGCGCAATTAACCCTCCAGAAGTGGAGGACTGATGTTTTTTTTGAAGCTTAGCAGGTAAGCCCTGTAATTCAATAGGTGTCATGGTGAGGGTGTAGAAACCAATAACCTGTGAATTGTTGATTGTATCTTCGAGAACAAATGTTCTAGTATTATCCTTTTTTGCTTGCTGGCTTGCCATTGCTTTAAAATAGTGATTTAAGGCATTAATTTCACAGTTAAAATTATTTTTATCATGCTTAGCTTTATCTAACAGAACAGTTTTCATTATTGTGTTTTACTTTGATAGCGAGAGGCTGCCATTTTTAATTTAGTGTTAGTTGTTACTGGCTTGTCTAAAGCTTCCATTAGCATAATAGAATCATGTTGACTTAGTTTAAGAAGTTGCTCTCGCTCAATAACTTGTTTGGCTTTTTCTACCGCCGCACTCAAAACAAATGAGTTTATACTGGACATCCCTGCTAATGCGGTAGCCTTATTCAGTAAGTATTGAGTATCAATATCAACTCTAGCAGTGATTCTGGGTAATGTGGTAGCCATAATTTTTCCTTTATTTTTATGTGTCAAAGTGACACATGAATATTATGGCTCATTAATTTTGAATAGGCAAGTATTGTGTCATTGTGGCACATGAATTTCTAATAAAAAAATTATAGTCAGTGTTAAAATTTTTTGCCCTGAGTAGTTACATTCTTGTTTCAATTATTTATTTTCCAGAGAAAGAAAGTAGAACATAAAGTAATCTGACAGGCGTCAAAATTAACTTGTAATATTGAGCAAAGGTTAGTAAGTTAGCCTTATCTGGTACGTTCAACAGGAAAGTAATATGCGCTCAACTGTAACAAATAATAATCCATTTCCACATTTATTAGCCCCCTTAGATCTAGGTTTTACTCAATTAGCGAATCGTACCCTGATGGGGTCTATGCACACTGGGCTTGAAGAAGAAAAAGGTGGTTTTGCCAAATTAGCTGCTTTTTATGAAGCTAGGGCAAAAGGTGGTGTTGGTCTTATTGTTACTGGTGGTGTTAGCCCTAATATGCGTGGGCGTATTGCGCCCTTTGGTAGTGAACTGAGTCATTTTTGGCATGTGAATAAACATAAACAAGTTACCACAGCGGTGCATAAATATCCTACTAAAATATGCTTACAGTTATTACATACGGGTCGTTATGCTTACCATCCATTTAGTGTTGCACCGAGTAAAGTTAAATCACCCATTACCCCCTTTATGCCAAAGGCGATGTCGGTAAGACAAATTAACTCTACGATTAAAGATTATGCACATGCATCACACCTAGCAGTAAAAGCTGGTTATGACGGTGTAGAAATAATGGGTAGTGAAGGCTATTTAATTAATCAATTTGCTTGTTTACGAACGAATCGTCGTGGTGATGAATGGGGTGGTAGTATTGAAAACCGTATGCGCTTAGCCATTGAAACCATAAAAGCGGTTAGGGCAAAAGTAGGGATAAATTTTATTATCATCTTTAGATTGTCCATGATTGATTTGGTCGAAGGCGGAAATAGTTGGGATGAAATAGTTACCATGGCAAAAGCCGTGGAAAAAGCGGGCGCTACTTTGATCAATACAGGTATTGGTTGGCATGAAGCGCGAGTACCCACCATAGTGACCTCAGTACCAAGAGCCGCATTTGCTTGGGTTACCGAGAAAATGAAAAAAGAAGTGTCACTACCTTTAATAACAACTAACCGCATTAATACTCCTGAAGTGGCTGAGAAAATATTAGCTACCAGACAAGCTGATATGATATCTATGGCTAGGCCATTCTTGGCCGATGCTGATTTTGTTAATAAAGCGGCGGCGAATAAATCAGATGAAATTAATACCTGTATTGGTTGTAACCAAGCATGCTTGGATCATGTTTTTCAACAAAAACGTGCTTCTTGTTTGGTCAATCCAGTCGCTTGTTACGAAACCGAATTGAGCTTTGATAAAAGCAGTAAGCCGAAAAAACTCGCAGTGATAGGGGCAGGACCAGCTGGTTTAGCCTTTAGTGTTTATGCTGCTCAGCGTGGACATCAAGTTGAGCTGTTCGATAAAATCAGTGAAATTGGCGGTCAATTTAATGTTGCTAAGCAAATACCAGGTAAAGAAGAGTTTTATGAAACCATAAGATATTTTAATAAACAACTTGGCTTGCTTAATATTCCTGTGCATTTAAATAATGAACAAAGTAGCGATAAATTATTAGCGGCAGGTTTTGATGAAGTGATTTTAGCGACAGGTATTAAACCAAGAAAGCTTAATATTAAGGGCATAGATCACTCTAAGGTATTGAGTTATTTACCGGTGCTGCGAGATAAGGTTTTGGTAGGTGAAAACGTGGCAATTATTGGGGCTGGTGGCATTGGTTTTGATGTTGCCACTTACCTTGCTGAAAGTGGTGAGTCGTTAACGATGGATCTTAATGCTTGGCTTAAAAACTGGGGCGTAGATAAAAGTTATCAGCATTCAGGTGCTTTGCTAGCAAAAAGTGTTGTAAAGAAGCAAATACCACAGCGACAAATTACCTTGCTACAACGAAAAACCACTAAAGTAGGTGAAGGCTTAGGTAAAACTTCTGGTTGGGTACATCGAGCTAATTTGCTTAAAAATGGTGTAAAAATGTTACCAGGCGTTAGCTATAAATCAATTACTGATGATGGTTTATTGATTGAAGTAGATGGTAAAGAGCAATTGCTGGCGGTAGACAATGTTATTGTTTGTGCCGGGCAAGAATCTAACCGTGAGTTGCAACAAGCCCTTGAAGATGGTGGTATGACTGTGCATCTTATTGGTGGCGCTAGTGTTGCTGCTGAGCTTGATGCCAAACGTGCCATTCGTCAAGCAGCTGAGTTAGCTATGGTGATCTAAGGGGGGTAATTTGTTGGTAAATCAGTATGAAACAAGGCTATACTGCCGCTAACGTATTTATTGTGAAGTAAGTAAGATTTTACCTTTGAGTTTTGAAATGAAAAATTTAGTTGTTAGCAGTGCAGGTATTGAAATTTTTTCTACACCAAAGCAATATAAGCAACAGTTACTAACACTGATTGCTAACGCTCGCCAGCGTATATATATCACAGCACTTTACTTGCAAGATGACGATGCTGGAAGAGAAATATTGCACGCTTTGTATAAGGCAAAGATTAATACCCCAGCATTAGACATTAAAGTCTTCGTTGACTTTCACCGTGGTCAACGTGGCCTTATAGGGGAAAAAGCAAGTTTAGGTAATCGGGCATTATACCTTGCTCTTGCCGAGCAATATCAGCAAGAAATTGCTATTTACGGTATTGCGGTTAAACGTAAAGAGTTATTTGGTGTTTTGCATTTAAAAGGTATGATTTTTGATGAAGTGCTTTTTTACACGGGTGCGAGCATTAATGATATTTATATGCATCAAGGTAGCCGCTACCGTTTAGATCGGTTTTATCAAATTAACTGTGCGAATCTTGCTAATAGTTTCTGTCAATATTTACTCAATACTTTTGTGAAATCAAATTTAGCAGCCTTATTGAATGCACCTAACCTACCAAGCCAAGCTCAGCAAAGACGCAATATTATTGCATTGAAATCATTATTAAAAAAATCAGCTTATCAAATACAGTTTTCTGATAATGGTAAGGCATCAGGTATTGTTACTAACCCTATATCCATTACGCCTTTGATTGGTTATGGCCGCAGTAAAAACCAGCTAAATAAAGTCATTCGACAAATGGTCAAAAAAGCCGAGAAAAAGCTATTAATTTTTACGCCCTATTTTAATTTACCACCAGTGCTAGCTCGTGATGTGATTAAAGCATTAAAGCGTGATGTTAATATTACGATTATTGTCGGGGATAAAACTGCGAATGATTTTTATATTACCGATGAAAATGAATTTAGCGCCATAGGGATAGTACCTTATGTTTATGAAATGTTATTGAAGCATTTTGTCAAACGTTATCAGAAATTTATTGATAAGGGGTTGTTAAATATGTATTTGTGGCGGCATGAAGATAATAGTTTTCACTTAAAGGGGATGATTAGTGATGAACGTTATCATTTATTAACTGGAAGTAATTTGAATCCACGTGCTTGGTCATTGGATTTAGAAAATGGTTTGCTATTTGATGATCCTTCGCAAGGTTTGATGACTAAAGTGTCTCCTGAACTTATTACCATTATGGCGCATACTAAAAAGGTTAATCATTACAGTGAGCTTGAAAGTATAAGTGACTACCCTGAAAAGCCAAGAAAATTACTTAAAAAGATACGCCTCACCCAAGCAGTTCGCATTTTAAAGCGTTTTTTGTGATTAGTGTGTTGTTATGCTAAGTGGTATTCACTTTTCTTGAGTTTGTCGAAGGATTAAAAAGATTGCTTTGCCTCAACTCTAATTTCAAAGTTATTAATATCAAGGTTATCACTTTGTGGGAAGGCAAAGTCAATATGGATCACTTGGTGACTCCTTGCCGCGTGAGGTGAATAAAGTCTTGCGCCAATACCGATGGAATATAACCAAGCATCTTCACTATTTTTAGTTTGATAATCACCAAAAGCTCTGCCAGCATCAAAAAAGGCGGCACCAGCAAGATCAAACAGTTTAAACAAGTTTATATGTGGGTAATAGCGTATTTCGCTAGTGAGTTTTACACTATATTCGCCATGTTGATATTGTAGAGGAAAACCGCGTAAGCCAGTATTTCCTCCTATGGTGACAGGTTTATCAAGGTATTGATTTTTACTTAGCACATTAGTATTACCTAAATAAAAGCCCCAACTTGGATTGATATTGTAAAAATACTCAGTAGTAAAGTTAAGCAATAATCGATGATCTTTTTGTTCATAAAGATCACCACTAAAAGCTATATTCATTAATAGCAGTGCCTTATCATGAATTTCAAAACCTTTATTGATATTTGCCTGAAATAAAGCCCAGGCGCCGCCTGCTTTATTTCCATTACTTAGCCCCAAACGAGAACTGAATTGCCAACCATGGTTAAAATCTTCTATTTGAGTTATTAAGTGAATATTGGTGAGTTTTTTAAAGTCTTTCTCTATGTAATCAATACCGAACCAAGGGTAAATAACATCGCGGTTTTTCGGTAAAAATGCTGAATCTATGTTTTTAACCATAACAGGGTTGTCTATATTATAAAACTTGTGCTGATCTTGGGTAATACCCACTCGGTATCTTAGTAATGCACGAACGTTATTGAAATTGAGCCAAGCATATTCGGCATTTTTAAAGCTAATATCATGAGAAAATATTGCAAGCTCACTATCATTTTGATAAATAGTATCGTTACGTGATTCTTTATAAAAGCCTATGTTATAGGCGTAATTAGTATAGAAGCTAGCGAACTGTTTTTGCAAAAACAATGCTTGCTGAGTGCCATCATCGTTGTCGGCAAAACGTAGTTTTAGTGATATATTTTTCTTGCTAAATAAGGGGATAGTGCTTTTGATTTTATAGCCTTTACGTTGAGAGTTTTTATAGGTTTGAATTTCGGTATCTATACCTAAACCTAGCAAGTTGCGTTCTTTAATACCGAAACTATAGGTACTTTCACCACCTTGTCGACCAAAACTAATGGTCGGCATTAATGACCAGTTGTCCCAAGTAGTCACGGTAATATTTTCTATCATTTCATCGCTCGTGACTTTAGCATCGCGTAGATATTTTCGAGTGCGTAAGTGTCGTTCTAATTCTGCCATATCAGCAAAGTTTTTATCGCATTTATCAATAAAAAAAGCGGCTTCATTTTCAAGAGTCACTATTTTAGTGTCGACATGAATGGCATTGGCCCAACGATGGACAAAGACGAAACCTTGCTCATTTTTATCAAAAATGGTTTGCGGTTTAAAGATGACTTTTTGTGATCCTTGAGAGCAATTCTTTTCTTGCCCATAAGCGCTTGGTGTCGTAATACGCGTTATTAATACGGCGATAAAAAACCATTTGAGGAGTGTGGGCACTCTGTTATTACTTATAAATATATTGAATCCCTTGTGTGCATTGCTAAAGGTACTAACCACTATAGTTTGATTATAGCGGTTGCTGAAATTTTAAGGCATTTTTATTTGTTTATGCCTTAGCGGATCTTACTATCTCTTTAATATCAGCGAATATCAGCAAGTACCAGCAAGTAATGCTTTAGCATCGGCTATTCTCATCTTTGTTTCTGATCTTTATTTTGGCAAACCGTACAGTTAGCTTGTTTCTTCATGGTAAAGTGTTGCCACTGGTTTGACAGGCCATCGAACAAGTTCACTTGATTAATTTGAGCCTTATTACCTGTTAATAATTTTATTGCTTGTAGTGTTTGCATGCCTGCGACTATAGCCAGTACAGGCCCTAAAATACCAATAGTTTGACAATTATTGATAGGCGGTTTTTTTGATGCTGGAAATAAACAATGATAACAGGCACTGCTATTATCTCTTGGGTCTATTACCATTTGTTGACCATTAAAGCCCGTTGCTGCGCCGACAACTAAAGGCACTTTATGAGTAACACAAGCTTGGTTGATTAAATAACGGGTGGCTATGTTATCTGAGCAATCTAGTACTAAATCTACCTGTGGCAAATAGTAATCACATAGCTCTTGATCTAGCATGTCATCAATGGCTTCAATATGACAATCTGGAAATTGTTGATTGAGTTTCTCTGCGGCTGTGTCGGCCTTGTTTTGGTTTAGATCTTGTTCGCTAAACTGTATTTGTCTGGGTAAGTTACTTAATTCAATGGTATCACCGTCAGCTAAATATAAAGTACCAACGCCAGCGGCCGCTAAGTACAAACTGGCTGGATTACCTAAACCGCCAACACCGACAATAAGTACTTTGGCGTTACGCAGGAAAACTTGCCCTTGTTGACCAATTTTGTCGAGTATAATCTGTCTTGAATATTTTAGGTGTTCTTGCGTTGTTAACACGTTTTTTTCCTTTTTATATTTTTTTTCGAAACTCTAAACTCAATAAAGATAAGTCCGTACAGCCCCAGCTTTAAACTGTAAATACACTTGTTGATTTATAGATAGCGCTAATTTTTGTTGTGAAAAAGTGCTGATATGAACAAAAAAGTCTTGTCCTGAGCAAATCACCGTAACTAAAACAGAATGAGTAGATTGGTCTACAGCACTTGATTCTATTGCTTTAATCTTTCCTGATAAATGATTAACGATAGTGCTATTTTGAGGCTCAGATAAACAAATGCTGATATCGCTAGCAAGAATAAAACAACGTAAGCTTTTATTATTGTTAGATTTGCCTTTAAAACTTGGTAATAAAATTTCCTGATCGGCTAGTGTTAGTACCATTAACCCTTGACCATTGTTTGTACTTGCTATTGGCAAAGATAAGCTGGTTTGCTGGAGGGTAATTTGCTCACTTGATAAGCGAGTTGAAAGAAAATTTAGCTGATGAATAGTTTGATGAATATTACCATAACTTACTACCTTTCCTTGTGATAATACCAACATATTATCACACACTTGTTGTAGCTCATCTAGAGAGTGGCTAACATATAGGATAGGTAAGTTAAGTTGTTGTTGTATTGTTACTATCAAGCTTAATAGTGTCGTTTTACTTATCAGATCTAGAGCGCTTAACGGCTCATCAAGTAGTAATAATTTAGGCTCAGTTAATAAGGCTCGTGCCAGTGCTACTCTTTGCTTTTGGCCGCTAGAAAGTTCAAGTACATTGGCATTGGCTAAATCGTCTAATTCGGTCAGCTTTAGTATATCAGCGAGCTTGAGTTGGCTGTTATCACAGCGCTTAGCTGCGTACTTTAAATTATCGTGTACGGTTAAATGCGGAAATAAACGACAGTCTTGAAACACTAAACTAAGATTACGTTGCTCAGGCTTTTCACAAATATTTTGCACACTGTCGATTAAGTTTTTTTCATCTAATACTACTGATCCAGTAATATGTTTTTCTAAACCTGCAATAACCCTTAAAAGCGCTGATTTTCCTGAGCCAGAATGACCAAAAATT
The DNA here is from genome assembly GCA_965261045.1 of uncultured Colwellia sp. GTDB lineage: Bacteria > Pseudomonadota > Gammaproteobacteria > Enterobacterales > Alteromonadaceae > Colwellia. The sequence continues at coordinate 116,706 of CBDHCJ010000002.1, read as the reverse complement.
CCGGTGATACCGTTTAAACTAAGCATTTGATTAATGGTTAAATCAAATGTTTTATAATTGAGTGTGAAATTAAGGCTAAGTTTAGTCATGGCTTAGCTTACTTTTTTTCGGTAAATTTAGTAAGTAAATGGAGGCTAACAAAATCATTGAGCCAATAAGTAAGCTGATGGCAAGTAGATGCGCTTTTGCATAATCAAAGGCTTCGACATGATCAAATAAAGCAATTGATAATACCCGTGTTTCACTAGGAATATTACCTCCTATCATTAATATCACGCCAAATTCGCCGACAGTATGGGCAAAGCCTAAGCTAGCAGCGGTGATAAAGCTGGCTTTAGTTAAGGGTAGAACTAGTGTGAAAAACCTATCTAAAGATCCAGCGCCTAGCATAGATCCTGCTTCTAATAATGAGTCACCTAATTGTTCAAAGGCTTTTTGCAATGGCTGCACGACAAAAGGTAGTGAATATAATACTGAGCCAATGACAATAGCAGAAAAACTAAAGGCAAGTTGTTGCCCTGTTGCTTGTTGCCAAATTTGACCAGGTAAGTGCTGTGGTGAAAAAGCAATTAATAAGTAAAAACCTAGTACGGTTGGCGGTAATACTAAGGGCAGGGCAACAATGGCTTCAATAATTACTTTAAAGCGATTGGTCATTTTAGCGAGAAACCAAGCCAGTGGTGTGCCAATTAATAACAGGATCACGGTAGTGAGTGCTGCCATTTTTAAGGTGACGATTAAGGCGAGCAGATCAGGGCTGGGCATTACTTTTATCTCGTTGAATTAATGAGTTGTTAGCATAGCCAAACGTTATTATTTTTTGCTGGATCTTTGATGATAATAAAAACTGGCTTAAGCGTTTGGCATATTCAATATTACCTCTATTTTTAATGATGACTAATTGCTGCTGTATAGGGTGATGATAACTACTGGGAATAACAACGCCATTTAGTTTGTTAAAGACCAGCTGGCTATTAGCCACTAAGCCACTACTTACTGCTTGGCTACGTACTTGGGCAAAGGTTTGATTGATGTTAATACCTTTAATTAAGCTGCTTTGGTATTGTTGCCATAAACCTAAGTGTTGCAATGTTTGCTTGGCTGCTTTGCCATAAGGAGCTATATCTGGGTTGGCAATAGCAAAGTATTTTGGCGGATTATCTAAGTCACTCAGTTGTAGTGTTTTTTTCATTGATAACAGGGCTAGCTGCCCAATAGCATAAGTTTGTCGGCTGTTGGTTAGTATTAAATTTTGCTGCTCAAGCTTTTTAGGTCTAACGCTGTCAGCAGCAATAAAAATATCAATAGGGGCACCATGAGTTATTTGTAAAAATAATGTTCCTGTGGCAGCACTAATTATTTGGGTTGTGATATTGGTTTGTTGATGAAATTCAATCAATAACTCTTTTAACGCGGGAGTGAAATTTGATGCAACAGCGATACGCAAGGGCTTATCTGTGTGACTCTTTGCCGCAAGGCTGAAATGTATGATCATAGGGCTAATGAGTATTAGGGTATATAACCTTAAGAGTGCCATTATTTAGCTTACCACTTTTGCGCTTTAGTATCGTCGGCTGTTTTTGCCTCAAGCCAAGCTTCGCCTTGCTCTGAGCGTTCTTTTTTCCAAAATGGCGCTTGTACTTTTAAAAAATCCATAATAAATTCGTTAGCGGCAAAAGCATCATGTCGATGTTTACTGGTTACGCCAACAAAAACAATTTGCTCACCAATGTTAAGATCGCCAATACGATGGATCACTTTTACCCGACCAATATGCCAACGTGCTTTGGCGACTTTAATTATTTTAAGCAACGACTTTTCTGTCATGCCAGGGTAATGCTCTAACGTTAAGCCAATGACCTTCATACCATTGTTATGATTACGCACTCGCCCAGTAAAGGTGACTATCGCGCCATCTACTGCGTTGTTTTGCTCAAGCAGGGCAACTTCATCGGCCAAGCTAAAATCGGCTGCTTGTATAGATATTTCAGAGAAGGTATTGTCAGTCATTTTGTAACCTTTTATCGCAACTTGTGAGTCGACACTCATGCCTCATTTTCATCCACCTGTAATGGGTGGGAAAAAGGCGACTTCATCACCTGATTTAATTTGTTGCTCGCTATCAACTATATCGTGATTTACCGCACTCAATAATGATGTATTACCAAATAGGGCTTGCCACTGGTCATTACTACTGGCTAATTGTTGTTTTAAATCAGCCACTGTTGTTATATTTTTGCTACTGATGGTTAGTTCACTACAATCTAATTGCTCACGTAGCGCGGCAAAAAAAACAACTTTGATCATGATTATTCTCTCTTACAATGTTACTCGAAACTAGTTCGCTTGCCAATTTTCTGATTTACCACCTGCTTTAGTCAGCACTTTTATGCCAAAAATTTCCATCGCAGGATCGGCCGCTTTACACATATCAAACAAGGTTAAACAGGCGATAGAAACTGCGGTTAACGCTTCCATTTCTACGCCAGTTTGGCCTGTTAACTTACATAAACTTGTCACTTTTACCGATAAATTTTCAGCAGCTAAGGTGAAATCAATTTGTACTTTACTTAGCATTAATGGGTGACATAACGGAATTAAATCACTGCATTTTTTTGCCGCTTGAATACCTGCAATTCGTGCAACAGCAAAAACATCGCCTTTTTTGTGCTTACCAGTGGTGATCAACTCAAAAGTCGCGCGATTCATTTTAATGAACCCTTGTGCGGTTGCCGTGCGTGAAGTCATGGCTTTTTCGGTAACATCAACCATATTGGCTTCACCTTGTTGATTTAGGTGACTTAATTCAATTTTATTCTTTTGCTGATTCATTCGTTTCTAGTCTCACATTGTATTGCACTTATATTCAAATGTGGCACAAAATTACAAGGCTTGTGGCTGGCATCAAGTTGTTCTTTAATCACTTTATCCCAAGCGGTTTTGCACGCATTGGTTGAACCGGGTACACAGAAAATCACGGTTTTGTTAGCAATACCACCCAAGGCACGCGATTGAATGCTTGATGTGCCAATTTCGCTCAAGGAGACATGACGAAATACTTCACCAAACCCTTCAACATTTTTATCAAATAATACCATTAGTGCTTCGGGCGTATTATCGCGTTCGGTAAAACCAGTGCCTCCAGTTGAAATAATGACGTTAATACTATCATCAGCTATCCACTTAGACACTTGAGCGCGTAGTTGGTATACATCATCAATAACAATGGCTTTATCAGCTAGGTTATGACCAGCAGTAGTTAAGCGTTCAACCAGTGCTTGCCCAGAAGTATCATTGTTTGTTGTGCGTGTATCTGACACAGTTAATACTGCTATATTTAAGGGAATAAAAGTTTTGCCGCCATGTGCTGACATAAGGTTTTCCTTGTTTACTATATAAAAAGATAAAAAGATAAAAAGGCTAAATTAGCTAACAATTAAATTGTTTTTTTGCCTGTTGCCATTGCTGTGGCGTATTGATGTTAAATAAAGCATTGTTATCACTACATTGGATAGCTTGATGTGGCACTTGTTTTAACAATGCTCTAATTGATGGCCCTTTCTCTTTAAATCGAGATCTTTTGAGTGTTTTCTCTGAACCCTGACAGCTACTTGCTAGCTGATCAGCTGAAAAAGCTTGAGATAAAAATAACTCTACATAAGCATTGTTAGGTAAATATAGCGGAATATTATGGCCTTCAAAGTAAGTCGCTTTTTGACTTAGTTCGCCTTTCAAACGTAAGTCTGTTAAATATTTAGCTGTCATTAACGGTAAATCAATAGGTAGTATCAATATTGCTGTTGGTGACTTATGCAAGGGAAAACTCGACAACACACTATAAATACCGCCAACAGGACCGCTCTGTTTTACTTTGTCTGGTATATCATAGTTATCACCACTAACCACAACATCTTTAATACCCGAATTAAGCAGTAGTTGTTTGGAGAATTTAAGCATGTCGATGTTATTACGCAACAACTTAGCTTTATTCTTTCCCATGCGTGATGATAACCCACCCGCTAGTACTACACCTAAACAGCTAGTCATAATACTAACCACCTAGCATGGCTAAGTGTTTAGTAGCGCCGGTAAGCTTATCATGTAAAAAATGAGTCGCTTTCTTATCACCTAATAGAGATAAAATTTTTGCTTGTAATGGCTCAATATTGTCTGATTGCATTTGCTCTCGCAAAGAAAAACCATTTTCACCAAACAAGCATAAATGTAGTTTACCTGATGAACTTACTCGTAAGCGATTGCAGCTATTACAAAAATCTTTCGAATACGGCATGATTAAGCCAATGCGCCCTTGATAATCGGGGTGGTAAAATTCTTGTGCTGGCCCTGCGGCTTTCTCTTGAATCACAGGCAACCAACCATCTAGAATCAGGTTTTGCTTGATGCGAGAGCCTTGTACATGTTGCGCATCAAAAAACTTCTTATTATCACCGGTTTGCATAAGTTCGATAAAACGTAAAGTGACAGGAGTCTCTTTTAACCAATCTAAATAGCTTTGAATATTTCGACCACTGTATTCACGCATTAATACCGTATTAACTTTAATGCTTGGGCGGCCATCGGTTAGTGCTATATCAATACCTTTTAATATGGTCTTAAGTTTATTATGGCCGGTAATGGCAAGGAATTGACGGGGATCTAAACTATCAATACTGATATTAATGGCATCAATTCCAGCATCTAACCATAGAGGTAAGTGCTCTGGCAATTTAAAACCGTTACTCGTTATGGCGACTTTTTTAATGCCTTGGGTTTGTTTGCAACTGGCAATAATATCAGGCAGATCTTTACGAAGTGCGGGTTCGCCACCAGTGATGCGAATTTTTTCTGTACCTAAACCGGCAAAAGCGGCAGTTAAGTGCTTTATTTCGGTTAGTGACATAAAATCACGCGGTTGATCACATTGATAACCGTCAGGCAGACAGTAATGGCAACGAAAGTTACATACGTCAGTAATAGATAGGCGCAGGTAATAAAACTTGCGACCGAAGTTGTCTGTTAACATCTCACCTTTCCAAATGTCGGGAGGCTAACGTGTTTCCTTGTTAACCCTGGCAACTAACTTCTTGTTTTATAACAAGCAGTTTAGCTGCGGCTTACAAATACATAGTTTTAGTAGATATTGTCTAAAAAGACCTTAGTATTTACAGCTCGGTGTAATATATTTATTTTAGCTACTTATTCTAGCCGCTTATTCTAGCCACATAGCCAGTAAATAAGTATATCTCATTTTATGAAAAGTAGTGTAATAGTTTTTATTTTGATTAACATCAATAAATGCGCAATTAAAATCTGATAAAAAGGTAAATCACGATTACTTTACTAGGAAATTGAGCGATACTAGCGCCATTGAAAATAGTTAATGTGAGTATCTTATGTCTGATTGTTGTTCTACTCCTGATTTATTGCCTTTTACACAGGCTATAGAGAATATGTTGTCACAAATAACACCTGTTACAGAAAGGCTTAACCTAGACATAACACAGGCGATGAACTATGTATTAGCACAAAATATTGCTAGCCCTCTTAATGTACCTAACCACGATAATTCAGCTATGGATGGTTATGCTTTTGCGCTTGACAGTTTACATCAAAGCAATACATTGACCTTAGTTGGTCGCTCTATGGCAGGCGCGCCTTATGAAGGGGCATGTAAGTTAGGTGAATGTATACGTATTATGACGGGTGCTAAAATGCCAAACGATTGTGATAGCGTTGAAATGCAGGAAAATGTGCAAGTAAGTGATAATGACATTACCTTTTTAAAGGAAAAGCAACGAGGCTCTCATGTGCGTAAAGCAGGTGAAGATATTCAATTAGGGCAAAAAGTACTGACTAAAGGTCATCAGTTATCAGCGGTGGATATTGGTATCTTAGCCTCGTTAGGCATTAGCGAAGTGTGCGTTTATCGCAAATTAACGGTGGCATTAATTGCGACGGGTGATGAACTAAAATTGCCAGGACAAGCATTAAATTCTGGTGACATATATGAAAGTAACAGCTTTGTGTTACGGGGTATGTTAGAAAAATTGCATGTAGAAGTGATTGATTTTGGTGTGATTGAAGATGATTTTGATGCTATAAAATCAGCCTTTGTTAGTGCTGATGAACAAGCTGATGCTGTCATTTCATCTGGTGGTGTTTCTGTTGGTGATGCTGATTATACAAAAACCGTATTAGATGAATTAGGTGAAATTGGTTTTTGGAAAATTGCAATGAAACCAGGTAAACCGTTTGCCTTTGGAAAGTTGCCTAACAGTGCCTTTTTTGGTTTACCAGGAAATCCAGTTTCAGCATTAGTGACTTTTCACCAATTAGCCTTGATTGCTTTAACTAAAATGCAAAATGCACAGCCGCTAAAGCGTACGGAATTACAAGTAAAATGTACTAGTGATTTAAGGAAATCTCCTGGACGTATGGATTTTCAGCGAGGAGTGCTGAGTGTAAATGAACAGGGCGAAAATGTTGTGGTATCAACTGGCTCGCAAGGCTCGGGGATTTTATCGAGCTTAACACAAGCAAATTGTTTTATTGTGTTAGCATCGGAGCAAGGTCGGATCAGTGCCGGTGAAGTTGTAACTGTGCAATTATTTGATCGTTATATATGTTAATAAAGGAACCCATCAAACTTGGGTAACAAATTTGAATTATTTAAAGCCAGGCACAATCTGAGAAATCGTCGCTAGGCAGACATCAGGGAACGTCAGCTTATGAATTGTTGACGGGTAATGGTGTCTCAGACTGGCTGAGCCTTATTTACTCAGCCATCCTGACACACGCAAATTCAAGTGGCTTGGGTATAAGTAACTTTGTTTATCTCAAACAGAAGTCACTGAATTTTTTCACATGGTCAGTGTCGTTTTCAGCAAGTTTAAAAGTCTCTCACTATCAACATCTAAACAAATATTTGATTTAGGCGTACTATCCCAGTGATCAAGGCAATATTTTGCATTGGGTGGTGCAATGACGGTTTGACCTATCGCTACGCCTTCTGTCGCTACTCGTACGGCTCCCAGTTTACTAGTAAAAATATCAGGCTCTATGGCATAAGCAATGGTTGATGCATCATGCACATAACAACCATCCATATTTTGTGTTTGCTTATGAAAATCAAAATAAAATTGAGTAATTTGATAAAGAAATTCACCATACTGTTGATTGCCTTCCTTAATTTTTTCTAACAAGCCCATATTCATAATGACCTTCTGAGTAACATCAAGACCTATCATTGTGACTTTCCAGTCGGCAGAAAATACCTTATCGGCAGCATAAGGATCTTGTATTATATTAGCTTCGGCAACAGGAGACATGTTACCAGGGGTTGCTGCCGATCCTCCCATAATAATAACCTCATCAATCAGTGTTGTTATCATAGGATCTAACGCTAGCACTTCAGCTAAATTACCTAACGGCCCTAAAGTAATAATGCTAATTTGGTTAGGATGCGCATGTACAAGGTCAATAATCATTTCAGCAGCGCTTCTCTTATCAGCCTGCTGTTTAGGCTCAGCCAAATTTATATTACCAAAGCCATCACTGCCATGCACGGCCTCAGGATGGGGTAATGAAGGAATGAATAAAGGTGCTTTCACACCAGTCGCAACAGGCACTGTAAGGTTGGCTATTTCAACCAATGACAACGCATTTTTAGTGGCTAATTCAACAGGCACATTACCAAAAACAGTTGTTAATGCTAATACGTCTAATTGTGGAGCATTAAGTGCAAAAAGAATCGCTAAAGCATCATCAATGCCAGGGTCGGTATCAATTATAATCTTACGTGACATTATGTGAGTTCTCTTGTAAAAAATGATCTACTTCAGCATGTGTTGGTATGGTATTACTTGCACCAGCATGAGAAACACAAATGGCAGAGGCAGCACAAGCTCTTGTTAATACGTCTTTTGGGGATTCTTTTTTCATTAACCCAGTTAAGCAGTAGCCAATAAAGGTATCCCCTGCTGCGGTGGTATCAACAGCGTTTACTTTAAAAGCTAACACTTCAATTAACTCTCCAGCACAAAGATAACGTACTCCCTTAGCGCCTAAAGTTATTATTACTGTTAAATGTGGATAGTCATGTTGTAAAATATTTTGAGCTTCTTGTTCGCTGTTAACCTCAAAAAGATCCATTGCTTCAACTTCGTTAACAATAAGAATATCTATATGCTGAATAACACGTTCAACTAACTTTTTATTCATAGGTGCAGGGTTGTAAGCTATTGTTAAATTTTTGTTTTTTGCTTCTTTAACAATAATATCAATAAGGTTAGTTTCGTTTTGCAATAACACCCAATCTTTGGGGGTTGCTTCTTTTAAAGCATTATTAATTTGATCTAGCGTTAAGCAATTATTAGCACCAGGAAATAATACGATTGCATTTTCTGCACTGTCATTCACTTGAATAATTGCATGACCTGTTGCTTGTGAAAGACAGCTAGTGTGTTTTGTATCAATGCCCACTTGTGCAAAGTCAGCCAGTAAATGTTGATCTTCTTTGCCAATAGCACCTATATGAACAACCTTGTTATTTGCTTTAGCAAGTGCAATAGATTGATTTGCTCCCTTACCTCCCATTACTTTTCGATACTGAGTAGAGGTAAGGGTTTCACCTGGACGAACAAAATGTTCAACCTGATAAACATGATCTATATTGATCGAGCCAAAATTATAAATAATCATCAGAGTTCCTTTGACGGTATAATTTTTGTTGTTTTATTAAAAAGTAAAAAAGTGGTAATTAACCACTCTTCTGTATCTGCAAGTAAGCTTAAAGATCAAATATCTTGTTATATTTGAGGCCAAACTCACTACGGTCGTTACTTCGTACAATACCAACATAGCCTGGCTGCTGTAAGCGACCTTGGTCATATACTTCATTGAATACGTTCTGACCATATAAGCTTAATGACCAATCACCTTTTGCTGATTGGTATTTAACATTGAAGCCAACAAGTTCTCTTGAGTCAATTTGTTCATTTGCATTAAACTTAGACTGGCCTTGCATTTCATCTCTGAATGAATAATCAGCAGAAATAGAGATGACTTCTCCGTCGTCTAAATCAACATAATAAGATGGTGCAAACATGAAGGTCCATTTAGGTGTTAATGCTGGTGAATCACCTTCAGCAATACCTAAAACGCCATCTTCAACTTCTGTAATTTCAGCATTTAGGTAACCAATTGCTGCTTTAATACGAAAGTTATCAGTAACATCATATGTTGCTTCTATTTCTATACCTTTTGCTTCCGAACGCCCCGCATTCTCAACAATAGTTACAAATCCACCACCTGCTGTAGGGTCTGAAAAAGGTAAGGCAAGATCTTTATACTGGGTAATAAATAGCGCAACAAGTAATGATAAATCATTCGTCGGTTGGCCTTTAAAACCTATTTCATAGTTAATTGCAGTAGTTTCATCAAACTGAACAAACTGATCTGCTCCACCAAAAGGTCTTGGTGGAAATCCGCCTGTTTGATAACCCTTCTGAATTTGGCCGTAAACATTATAAATATTTGAAAACGCATATGAGGCATTAAAATCCCATGTTATGGCACTAAAATTAGCCTCAACAAATTTACGCCCTAATGCTGGTGGTAAAAAGTCAAAGGTTGGAAAGTGTGCATTCGCTTCTTTTTCATCTTTTGAATAGCGTAAACCACCACCTAAAGTAAATGCTTCAGAAACATCATAATAAACATTAACATAAGCGGCATAAGCATTAGTTTCTTGGTTTAAATCAAAATAACCATATTTACCAAATGAAGCATTAATTCCATCATTTAATACACCATCTGGCGTATTAAATGGGCTAAAGACATAAGGCCCAGATTCAGTAAAGCCATCTTCATTAAAGTAATAAAGCCCTGAGACAAAATCATAACCTTCGTAAGTACCATTTACTTGTAATTCAAATGAGTATTGATCAGCTCCACCTGTTTCAGGAAATTCTGATAAATTTAATGCTGAACCATCATCATCTAAACCTCCTTCATATTCTGAATTACGTACACTGGCAATAAATTTAGCACTTAAGCTATCATCAATAGTCCAGTCTGCAGTTAATGAAGCACCCCAGCCAGATGAAGCAGTAGATTCAAGACCTGCAACCGTTGTGCCTAAATCATCAGGATTGTCAGGGATTAAATTTGGTGTTAATAAGTGAAAGTCACCATTAAAGGCGTTAGTGCTATCAACGGGCTCAGTAAATTCTATTGTATATGGGCTTTGTCCAGACTCGTTGTCTACAGTATCAAACGAAAGCAATAAAGAAAGATCGGTATTTACTTGCCACTTTGCTGCTAAACGCGCACTCAATTCTTCTTCTTCACCTATTTCTCTTTCAGGATCAGATAAGTTTACAGCTTTACCAACACCATTACGTACTTTATAACTAGTACTAGCAGAAAGTGAAAAGTCATCAGATACTTGTTGATTATAATAAAGCTCACCAAGGAAACGTCCACGAGATCCCACTTGCCCTGTTACTGAAAAAACGTCTTCATCACCTGGCTTTTTAGTGATTACATTTACGGCACCACCTAAAGAGTTTCTACCGTACAAGGTACCTTGTGGTCCCCTTAATACTTCTACACGCTCAATATTAGGCAAAGATAAATTAGCGCCCATTTGACGACCTAGATATACGCCATCTACATAAACACCTACACCTGGGTCTGTGGTAATAACGTGATCTTGTAAACCAATACCACGAATAAATACAGCAGCATGAGCTGAGTTACCGCCACCGTAACGACTAATATTTAAGTTGGGCACATACTTACCAATATCGTCTAAATTACTGATATTCGCTTTTTCCATTTCTTCAGCCCCCATTGATGTAATTGAGGTTGGTACTTCATATATGCTTTCTGTGCGTTTACGGGCAGTAACCATTATGACTTCAAGATCATTTTCTTTGGCTGCTTCCTCTGTTTTTTGTTCAGTCTCAGCAGCCAATACTTGACCATTAATAGACATTAAAATGCCCAACAGTATTGGGTTTATGAAATTTGATTTTATGCGTTTAAGTTCACATTTATTATTATTCATGTTACTTCCTCATGATTAACGTTCTTTCGAACAAATTAAAGTTGTTGTAAATATTAGTTAAATTTGAATACATGGTCAAGAAATAAAAAATGAGAAACTTTATGGTAAATCTGTCGAGAAAACCCTGTAATAAGAGCGAAGCGATGTCACGGGGTAATTCACCATTTTCGGATTTTTTATAGGCTTTGTTATAAGCTTTGTTATAATTGTGCAAAACACTTAGCCGCAGCTTCAAGGGTTTTCTCGATAATATCATCGCTATGAGCGGTAGATAAAAACCCTGTTTCAAATGCTGATGGTGCAAGATATACACCGTGCTCTAGCATTAAATGGAAGAAACGTTTAAATTTATCACTATCACATGCCATTACTTGTTCGAAAGTAGTAATTGGATGGTCATCATCGGTAAAGAAAAAACCAAACATCGCACCAACATAGTTAATACTTAAATTAATACCATTTCGCTCTGCGGCTGCTTTTAAGCCCATGGCTAATTTTTCAGTGGTAGCATTTAGTTGTTCATGTTTGTTACCTTGGGCTAATTCAGTTAACGAGGCTAGACCTGCGGCCATAGCAATAGGGTTACCTGAAAGTGTGCCTGCTTGATATACTAACCCTACGGGTGCAATGTGATCCATGATTTCTTTCTTACCGCCAAAAGCACCCACTGGCATACCGCCACCAATGATCTTTCCTAAGGTAGTTAAATCTGGTTTGATATTGTAATATGCTTGAGCGCCACCTAATGCGACACGAAAGCCTGTCATTACTTCATCGAAAATTAATACAGATTTGTATTCATCACATACAGTACGTAAGCCTTCAAGAAAGCCTTCAATAGGAGGAATGCAATTCATATTGCCTGCTACAGGTTCAACTATAATACAAGCAATTTGATCAGGGTATTTAGCAAAAATTTCTTTTACTTGCTCAATATTATTATAGCTAACGGTTAACGTGTGCTTGGCAAAGTCAGCGGGAATTCCAGGAGAGTTTGGTACCCCTAAGGTTAATGCTCCCGAGCCTGCTTTTACTAGTAACGAGTCAGCATGACCGTGATAACAGCCTTCAAATTTTAAAATTTTATCGCGATTAGTATAACCACGTGCTAAGCGAATAGCACTCATGGTGGCTTCTGTGCCAGAGCTTACCATACGTAGTGATTCCATTGACGGCACTACTTCACGTACTTTTTCTGCCATGGTGATTTCTAGTTCTGTTGGTGCGCCAAAGCTTAAACCATTTTGTGCCGCATTGATGACAGCGTCTAAAATAGCAGGGTGATTATGACCTAAAATCATCGGTCCCCATGAACCAACATAATCAATGTAAGCATTATCATCGGCATCATAAATATAAGCACCCTGAGCGCGTTTAATAAAAGATGGCGTACCACCAACACTATTAAAAGCACGTACAGGAGAGTTTACGCCACCAGGGATCACTTTTTTTGCCTGAGCAAATAGCTGTTCTGACTTATTTGTGATTAAATTTTCAGTTTGGTTCATAAGTTCACTCTTTATTTTTTTCATTATAAGTTATTTGTAATTTATTTGATCTGAAACAGGTCGGTTTTCACTCATTTTCACTCAGTCAATAGATACAAATTAATATTAGTTGTGGTAAATAGGTAAATAGGTAATTAGCACTTATTTGTATGCCAGTTTACCTCTTTCTCATATTGGGTTAGCTGATCTTCAACACCTAAAGTTAAGGCAAATAATGCCATTCTGACTAAAACACCGTTTTGTGCTTGTCTGAAAATGGCTAAGCTGTTTAAATCATCTAAATCGTTATCTAATTCATTTGCTTCAGGGCGAGAATCACGCGGTAGCGGATGCATAATCACGGTGTTTTCACGGCAATATTGCTGATATACGTTTTTGTTTAAACTGAAATGTCCGCGGTATAAATCGGCTTCATCTTTGCTGGCAAAGCGCTCTTGTTGAATACGAGTTTGATAAATAACATCACAAGATAAGTTCCCAGCCATGGTATCGGTGATAATTACTTGATGGCCAGCATTTTCAAGTGTTGAAATAACACTGTCAGGCATTTGCAGCGCAGTGGGCGATACCATGGTTACTTTGACATTATTATAAAGACTAAGTAGTTTTGATAATGAATGAACTGTGCGACCGTGCTTTAAATCACCCATCAAGACGATATCAAGTTTATCTAGCGCTTTATGAAAGTGCATCATTTCAGATTGTATAGTAAATAAATCTAATAGAGCTTGTGTTGGGTGTTCATTAGCACCATCGCCACCATTAATTATCGGTACTGTACTACCTTGGGCAAATTGCTCCACTGAGTGCATTTGTGGATGACGCATGGCGATAATATCAGAGTAACCACTGATCACTTGTGCCGTATCAAAGAAAGATTCGCCTTTGCTTAGAGATGAATTTTCTTGTCCTACGGTTTCTCGAACATAGCCGCCTAGTAAGTTAAAGGCAGTGCCAAAGCTTACTCTAGTACGAGTGCTGGGTTCGAAAAATAAATTACTTAAAATAGCCCCTTCAAGAACCGTGCATCGCTTTTGGCGAGCAGCATAGGGCGCCATGTGTGCGGAAACATTTAATATTCTGGCTATTGCTTCGCGATCAAATTGCGAAACTGACAAAATATGACTGCCTTGAAAATTCATCATATTGAAAAGCATTAGAGAAAAAATTTGCCGAAATATAGCATAAAAAAATTTTTTTTAAAATCGCCATTTAGTTTTCTGAGCTGCTAGATAGCCATGTTGTCCAAAATTAGGATGGTTTTACATAAGCTAGAATAATCACCACAAATAATACTAGCACAGGTATTTCGTTAAATATTCGATAAAACTTTCCAGAGCGAGTGTTATTGTTTTGTTGGAATACTTTAACTAGCTTAAAACAGTAGCCGTGATAACCGAGCAATAAAATCACTAAAGATAATTTTATATGTAACCATTTTGCCGTGACAAACCAAGCATAGCCATAGGCATAAATAAGTATTACACCTAATAATACCGTTAAAATAGCAAAAGGAGTAATAAAGTAAAGTAGACGTTTTTCCATGCCTTTTAGCTGTTCAGCTATTTCTATCGAGGCAGTTTCGGCATGATTTACAAATAAACGGGGTAAATAAAAAAGACCTGCGAACCAAGCGACCATAAAAATAACATGAAAAGCTTTAAACCATAAAATGTGATTTATTATAAATTCGTTCATTAATTTTCCTTTAATGTCTTTGTGTCGGTAACTTTCCTGTTACTAACTTACCAGTAACAAGATATTGTCTAATTTGTTCAAAGGTAACTAGCCCAATGATGTTGTTAACACTATTTTGATATATGTATACTCCACCGCAACGTTTTGTCATTAATGCTTGGTATGCTTCAGCTAATGTAGCTTGATGAGATATAGGTATAAGTCGATGTAAACGCATTTTTTCTGAAATTTGATAGGTAACAGTGTCGTCAAACATGTGTGCATCATCTGTATTATTAAATGGCTTGCTAGCTAAAGGGATTTGCTCACTAAATTCAGCCCAAAAATAATCCACCTGTTCTACAAGGTTTTTCTTTTTATCGGTACTTTCAATGGTATTTCTAATAATTTTATTGATTACAGGTACGCTTATATCACTACTAACAACAAGACCAGCAAGTGAGCGTTGTGATGCTTTTTCTACCAGTTCAAATTTTTCTATCATTAACCCTAACACGCCGATTTTTTGTAAGGTTTTTTCGATGGGAGGTGTACGATAAACAAGATTTTGCACATCAAGTTGCATAGTAAATACTGAGCGATTCTTAAATAATTGACCAGATATTATGCTGGAAATGGTGATTACTATCATCGCGGGTACTATTATTTCTAGTTGTCTAGATAATTCAACAACGGCTAACAGTGCCGCTAGTGGTGCATTTAAGCTAGCAGCCATAAAACCAGCCATACCCATTAAAATAAAATCACTGCTAATATGTTCACTTGGATACATTTGCATAACTACAGCGCTTGCTAATGCGCCTGCAATCGCTCCAATACCAATGATAGGACCAATAACACCGCCTGGAATACCTAAACCTAAGGCAAATGTAGTCATTAAAAACTTAGCCAACAATAAACTAAATAATAATCCGATATGCCAGTTGTTGGCTAAAGATACATCAATGGCACCTGTGCCCATTGCTTCAGGAATTAAATAAGCCAAACTACTGGTGATCATGGCAGCTAACATCAGTTTTGGCACTATATGTAGTTTTACGCTGTGTTTAATTACCCCCACTAAGCTTTTATTAAAAGCGGCGGCAAGTACACCCAATAAAATCGCGAGTATAATTAAGGGAATATAATGTTGGTGGATTAACTCAATTTTATGAAAATACTCAAAGTTGTGTGATGTTTCAAAAATAGCGCTAGTTACTAAAGATCCAACCAATGAAGCTAGCATGATGGGAATGAAAATATGCACTTTATATTCACGCATAATAACTTCCATAACAAAAAGCACTGCCGCAATAGGAGTGTTAAAGGTGGCGGCAATGCCCGCGGCAATGCCACAAGCACATAAAATACGAATACTATTATAGGGAAGCTTTAATAGGCTGCCCAAATAACTACTACATGCAGCGCCCAAATGTACTGCTGGCCCTTCTCGGCCGACTGAAAACCCAGAAGCAAGCGCTACGGCACTGCCGAAAAATTGGTTTAAGGTGTTTTTTAATGGAATAATGCCATGGGCTACTTTTAAACGATGTAATACAAAAGGAATACCTGTTCTTAAATATTTATAGCCAGTTAACCAAGCAAATAATAAAATAATTAGTGCGCCAACTATAGGCAAATCAAAACGACTTATTTTATCTAAGGTGTTATAGTTGTCGCGTTTAATTAGGTATAGCTGTTGGATCCCCTCAATAGTTAAGGTAAACAAAACAACTAATAATGCTGATGCAAAGCCACCAATTATGGCAAGCAAACAAATTTGCCATGAGGTTTTAGGTAATGCCAAATGCTTTCTTATTGTGTGAAAATATTTCATTATTATTGGTAATTAGATTAGTGTCAGTTCACATCATTTTTATTAGGTTATTATACATTACACATGAATTGGTTAGCAAAAATAAATCTTACCGTGGTTATTGAGCGTTTAGGGCCATTTAAATCGGCACTATTTTTAGCTATCTCGATGACGCTTTGTTTATTTACTGGTTATCGGGTAGGTAATTTTTACCACCACTTTCAAATAACCACGTTAACACAACAAAAAAATCGGCTTGAACACTTATACCAAGAGCAAGCGAGCCAAGTTGAGCGTATTCACACTTTGGAAGTAGAATTGGCTGTAGAGCAATTGGCTAATCAAAATGCGCAAGTCATACTAAAAAAAATGGCTGATGATCATTATCAGGTTAAGAAGCAACTGGCATTTTATGAAAAAGTGATGGCACCTGAGAAAGAAGCAGGTGGCTTAGTAATTGATAATGTAAAAATAACAGCCAGTCAAAGCCCTAATCATTATAACTTTCAAATTACTTTAGTTCAGCAGCAGCTCAAAAAACGCTATGCCAAAGGTTATGTCGAAATAATGGTAACAGGCAGTTTGGCAAATAAACCAAGCCAATTAAAATTGTCTGACATTTCTACTGTGACTAAAAAAACTTTATCGTTTAGCTTTAAATATTTTAAAGTCATAACAGGTGATTTTACTTTGCCTGATGATTTTATTGCTGAAAAGATACAAGTATCGGCAATATTAACCAAAAGTAAATGGCAGAAATATCAAAAGCTTAATAAAGCTCAATCTTGGATTTTAGAGTAATAACTGAATAATACTTGATTAAATTAGTCAGGTTTAAGATAATTACCGCGATTTATGTTATTTACCCCTTTTTTTAAGTAGAAGTAGAGTTCCATGTCTGATCTTATCTCAAATCCAGAATTACCGATTAAGTTCACCGATGCCGCAGCTAAAAAAGTGTTGTCTTTGATCACGGAAGAAGAAAATCCAGAATTAAAACTTAGAGTTTATGTTACTGGTGGTGGTTGTTCTGGTTTTCAGTATGGCTTTACTTTTGATGAAAAAGTAAATGATGGCGATATGACCATTGAGAAACAAGGGGTAACTATGGTTATTGATCCAATGAGCTTACAATACCTAGTTGACGGCGAAGTTGATTATCTCAACAGTTTAGAAGGTAGCCGTTTTGTGGTAAACAACCCTAATGCCTCAACAACGTGTGGCTGTGGCTCTTCTTTCTCTATCTAGCTTTTTTAATACTTTACAGTTTTTTATCTGACAGACTCAAGCTTGAAGTGCATAACCATTAATAAAAAAATGCGTCTTGATCATGAGTTGCTCAGATGTCCTGAAGCAGATATTTTGAAGTATTATGAGTATATATATTTGGCTGGTAGAAATACTTGTATGAGCAAGCATTTCTTGTTAGCAAACATAGTGAATAGTTTGTTGATCACATCCAATCAAGCATTCAGTGAGTGGGATTTTCAATCTATCAATCTATCAATTTTCAATGAGCTATACTATAGTAACGCTATCGGTGAGGTGTTGCTGGATTCAAGTAATAAATACAACACACACTCCGCAAAATAAGTCGTGTAAATAACCCATCAAACTAGAGAAAATTAGGGGATATTCCAAATGAAATCATCGCTTTCAATAAAAATGCTTAATAATCATGTAGTTACTCCCCCCCCCCCCCCCCGCGATTCTGGCAGTTTTTAGCCAATCTTTGTAATTACAAAAACACTCTCCCTCTCCTTATTTTAAGTCTGGCTTTTTCTCTGCCAGTAAATGCTCAAGAGGATGCTCAACAGGCGGTTCCCGACCTTCCCGCGTTCCCCAGTCCCAGCTTCCTGAACGCCAACGCGGGCACTGCCATTAGCCCCGTCACCATTACCAATAGCGGTGGTACAGCCACCTACAGTATCAGCCCAAACCTGCCAGCGGGACTGTCTATTGACCCCAACACGGGCACCATCTCGGGCACGCCATCGACGAGCAGTGGTAGTATCAGATACACAATCACGGCTACCAATGACGCTGGTAGCGATAACGCCCATTTCACCCTATCCGTTCAGCCAGGAGTGTCTGCTCCCAACATCAGCGTCAACCACAATATGCTGACCTTCACCGTAGGCATCCCCGTTACAACTAACCCCATCACCATTACCAATAGCGGTGGTACATCCATTACCGGCTTCAGTCTCACGGGCGTGAATGGTAAAACTTTGACTGAGAACACCGGTCTGTCCTATATTAGCAGGACTGGTTCCATCTCTGGCACACCAACGATGTCCGCTAGTGCGGAGATTTACACCATCAGAGCTAGCAATCCCGGAGGCAGCTCCGAGGTCACCATCACCATCACTGTTAATGCAGCATCGGACACCACAGCACCAATCATCACCCTGAACGGTGCAACCCCACAAACTATTGAGTTGGGTGCAGGTTACACCGAGCTTGGCGCAACAACTGATGATGGCTCTACGGTAACCATTGATTCATCTGCATTTATGGATGTTGTAGGCACATACACCATTACCTACACAGCAACCGATGGCACGAACCAAGCAACAGCAACTCGAACTGTAAACGTAGTTGACACCACAGCACCGACAGTCGCCATTAGCACCACAGCAAAAACGGTCAACGAAGCATCATTTACCCTTGAAGGCACCGTTACCGTTGAGGCGGGTGCTATGGTTGATGTACTCAAAGATGGCACTTCCATTGGTGCGGCAAGCGTATCTGGTGGTACTTGGTCGAAAGTCGTAACATTGACTGATGGCGCCAACGTATTCACCGCAACCGCAACCGATGCCACTGGCAATAGATCAGACGCAACCGCTGCGGTTACCGTCACGCTGGATAGTGATGCACCGACAGTCGCCATTACCACCACACCACAAACGGTCAACGAAGCATCATTTACCCTTGAAGGCACCGTTACCATTGAGGCGGATGCCACGGTTGATGTACTCAAAGATGGCACTTCCATTGGTGCCGCAATCGTATCGGGTGGTACTTGGTCGAAAGTCGTAACACTGACTGATGGCGCCAACGCATTCACCGCAACCGCAAGTGATGTGGCAATGAACAAGTCAGCCCCAACCGCTGCGGTTACCGTCACGCTGGATAGTGATGCACCGACAGTCGCCATTACCACCACAGCACAAACGGTCAACGAAGCATCATTTACCCTTGAAGGCACCGTTACCGTTGAGGCGGGTGCTATGGTTGATGTACTCAAAGATGGCACATCCATTGGTGCGGCAATCGTATCGGGTGGTACTTGGTCGAAAGTCGTAACATTGACTGATGGCGCCAACGTATTCACCGCAACCGCAACCGATGCCACCGACAATACATCAGACGCAACCGCTGCGGTTACCGTCACGCTGGATAGTGATGCACCGACAGTCGCCATTACCACCACAGCACAAACGGTCAACGAAGCATCATTTACCCTTGAAGGCACCGTTACCGTTGAGGCGGGTGCTATGGTTGATGTACTCAAAGATGGCACTTCCATTGGTGCCGCAAGCGTATCGGGTGGTACTTGGTCGCTTGCTGTAACACTGACTGATGGCGCCAACGTATTCACCGCAACCGCAACCGATGCCACCGACAATACATCAGACGCAACCGCTGCGGTTACCGTCACGCTGGATAGTGATGCACCGACAGTCGCCATTACCACCACAGCACAAACGGTCAACGAAGCATCATTTACCCTTGAAGGCACCACTGAGGCGGATGCCACGGTTGATGTACTCAAAGATGGCAATTCCATTGGTGCCGCAAGCGTATCGGGTGGTACTTGGTCGAAAGTCGTAACATTGACTGATGGCGCCAACGTATTCACCGCAACCGCAACCGATGCCACCGACAATACATCAGCCCCAACCGCTGCGGTTACCGTCACGCTGGATAGTGATGCACCGACAGTCGCCATTACCACCACAGCACAAACGGTCAACGAAGCATCATTTACCCTTGAAGGCACCGTTACCGTTGAGGCGGGTGCTATGGTTGATGTACTCAAAGACGGCAATTCCATTGGTGCGGCAATCGTATCGGGTGGTACTTGGTCGAAAGTCGTAACATTGACTGATGGCGCCAACGTATTCACCGCAACCGCAACCGATGCCACCGACAATACATCAGACGCAACCGCTGCGGTTACCGTCACGCTGGATAGTGATGCACCGACAGTCGCCATTACCACCACAGCACAAACGGTCAATGAAGCATCATTTACCCTTGAAGGCACCGTTACCGTTGAGGCGGGTGCTATGGTTGATGTACTCAAAGATGGCACTTCCATTGGTGCGGCAAGCGTATCGGGTGGTACTTGGTCGCTTGCTGTAACACTGACTGATGGCGCCAACGTATTCACCGCAACCGCAAGCGATGCCACTGGCAATAGATCAGACGCAACCGCTGCGGTTACCGTCACGCTGGATAGTGATGCACCGACAGTCGCCATTACCACCACAGCACAAACGGTCAACGAAGCATCATTTACCCTTGAAGGCACCGTTACCGTTGAGGCGGGTGCTATGGTTGATGTACTCAAAGACGGCAATTCCATTGGTGCGGCAATCGTGTCGGGTGGTACTTGGTCGAAAGTCGTAACACTGACTGATGGCGCCAACGTATTCACCGCAACCGCAAGTGATGTGGCAATGAACAAGTCAGCCCCAACTGCTGCGGTTACCGTCACGCTGGATAGTGATGCACCGACAGTCGCCATTACCACCACAGCACAAACGGTCAACGAAGCATCATTTACCCTTGAAGGCACCGTTACCGTTGAGGCGGGTGCTATGGTTGATGTACTCAAAGACGGCACTTCCATTGGTGCGGCAATCGTATCGGGTACTGGCTGGACGTTTGCCGTAACACTGACTGATGGCGCCAACGTATTCACCGCAACCGCAAGCGATGTGGCAGGTAACACATCAGACGCAACCGCTGCGGTTAACATCACGTTAGACACTGCCGCACCGACAGTCGCGATTACTACCACAGCACAAACGGTCAAAGACGCATCATTGACGCTTACTGGCACCGTTACCATTGAGGCGGATGCCACGGTTGATGTACTCAAAGATGGCACGTCCATTGGTGCCGCAATCGTATCGGGTACTGGCTGGACGTTTGCCGTAACACTGACTGATGGCGCCAACACATTCACCGCAACCGCAAGCGATGTGGCAGGTAACACATCAGACGCAACCGCTGCGGTTAACATCACGTTAGACACTGCCGCACCGACAATAACCATTACCACCACCACACCACAAACGGTCAAAGACGCATCATTTACCCTTGAAGGCACCACTGAGGCGGGTTCCACGGTTGATGTACTCAAGGGAGGCACGTCCATTGGTGCCGCAATCGTATCGGGTACTGGCTGGACGTTTGCCGTAACACTGACTGATGGCGCCAACGCATTCACCGCAACCGCAAGCGATGCCACTGGCAATAGATCAGACGCAACTGCTGCGGTTAACATCACGTTAGACACTGCCGCACCGACAGTCGCCATTAGCACCACAGCACAAACGGTCAACACAGCATCATTTACCCTTGCTGGCATCGTTGATGCTGGGGCCACGGTTGATGTACTCAAAGATGGAACATCCATTGGTGCCGCAAGTGTAACCGGTACTCGCTGGTCGCTTGCTGTAACGCTAGATGATGGCGCCAACACATTCACCGCAACCGCAACCGATGCCACCGACAATACATCAGACGCAACCGATGCTGTTATCATCACGCTAGACACAGCACCGAGTTTCGGCTCTGCTGCGATTACCGCGATTGCTAACAAGTCCTACACCTACACCGCTGGCACAGCTATCCCAGTGCTCACCTTACCCAAGGCCACTGGTGGTAATGGCGCCCTAACCTACAGCCTAAGCCCGATCCTGCCACAGGGTCTAACCTTTGACACCACCCGTCGCACCATCAGCGGTACACCAGAGGCGGAGACCGCCAGCACTAGCTACACCTACATAGCAGCCGATAGCGACACCAACACCGCCGCCACGGATACGGCCAGCTTGACCTTCAGCATCACCGTATTAGCTGATGGGCTTAGCGAAGAAGATATCCAACGGCTAAACCTAGCCATTATGCCGCGTCTGACTCAAGCACTAGTCGCTAGCAGCGCCGCCTCGGTAGAGCGTCGTGTCGACAGTGCCTTTGCATCAGCAGAAACAACGGCAAGCTATCAGCTTGATGGTTATCAAATACAATTTGACAGCGAAACCACAACAACCGAAAAACTGACCGCTGATCTGCTACAAAAACTCGCTGGCTATACCCGCTCCCACAAAGACGGCAACATAAACTGGAAACAGCTGTTAACTAACTCCTCTTTCCTGATCCCACTGAACAGTGCTGACCAAACAGGTGCTGATCAAGCAAGTGCTGCGAACACAGGACTGGCGCTATGGGGCAGTGGTGATTACACCCGCCTAAGCGAAAACGACTCAGATCTTGACTGGCAAGGTGATCTAAGCAGCTACCAACTGGGCCTTGATAAGCGCTTAGATAACCTACTGCTGGGGGGCATGCTAAGCTGGAGCGAAGGCGATGTCGACTATACCCTAGAAGGTGATGAGGGCAGCTACAACCACAAAATGACCAGTATCCACCCTTATCTGGCATGGAACAACGCCCGCGCCAACCTGTGGGGCAGCCTAGGCTATGGTCAGGGTGATCTAACCATCAAGCAAGAAGACAACAGCCACAGCACTGACACCAACCTTCTATCTCTGGCGGCGGGCATCAAAGGGCAGCTTATATCTGGCCTAAGCCTCAAAAGCGACCTATTGCTAGCGCGTACCGACATCAACGCAGCAGCCGATATGAATATCGCCAAACAAACCATCGACAGCCAACGGTTTAGACTCCTGCTAGAAATAGCTGGGCAATACACACTGGCATCCGGTGGCAGCATCAAGCCCATGCTGGAAATAGGTGCCCGCTATGATGGTGACAGCGGCACTGGCACAGTGCTCGGGGCAGGTATGCGCTACGCCAACCTGACTGGCCTAACGCTAGAAGGCAACCTGCATGCCCTAGTTGGACAGGGTAACTATAAAGAATGGGGCATTCAGGCTTTGATCAGCCTAGATCCAGGCACTGATAAGCTTGGTCTGGCATTCAGTCTAAGACCAGGCTATGGCTATAACGGGAGTAGTAGCGATACCAGCGCCCTATGGCAACAGAGCCTACCCCAATCCAACCTGCACAACAGTGCGGTGGACTATAGCGCACCAGACTACGACGCACGCCTAGGTGCAAGGCTAAGCTATGGGCTGCTTGCCCCCAGCCTAGTTGGCTTGCTAACCCCTTACAGCGAAATAACCCTAGGCACTATCAATAGCTATCGTCTGGGCATACGCTGGCAGGGTACGGCTCGCTTCGATCTGCATCTGTTTGGCGAACGCCGTGAAAGCAGTGGCAATCTAGAGGGCAGCCGAGGAGCGGATCAGGCTATCCAGCTAGAGGGCAGAATTCACTTTTGATGCTTTTTTGGAAGAAGAGGGAGCTAGCTGCACCACTGATGGCATATAGCAGGAGACCTTTGCAAAGAGCTTTGCAAAGGTCTCCTGCTATTAGTATCGAGTTAACAATCACTAAGTGAGGGTTTATGATATACTGCAAGGCAATTAAACTATTAAAAAACATCTAATTATTGTGACTTTTAAAGATCCCCACGCCAAACGTGAAGCGAAAAAATATGAAAAGCCTGTAGCTTCCCGTGAGCTATTACTCTCTATTATTGAGAAATGCTCACCCCCGCCAACATTTAACACCTTAGCTAAAACATTAAAATATCAAGAAGATCATTTGCTTGTTGGTTTGAAACGCCGTTTACGTGCGATGGAAAATAGTGGGCAGTTGATTTTCAATAAATTCAAACAATATGCTATACCAGAAAAAAGCAGTTTATTAACAGGAAACGTTATTGGACATAGAGATGGCTTTGGTTTTTTTGCTCCCAATGATCCAGCTCAGAAAGACAAACGTGGTAAAGATTTTTATATTTCTTCTTATGAAATGCAGCGAGTATTTCATGGTGATATTGTACAAGCTATTTTGATTGATCGTACCGATAGAAAAGATCGTAAAGAAGTTAAAATATTAGCAGTGATTGAGCCTAGAAAAGCGCCCATTGTAGGACGTTTTTATGTTGATCATCATGTTTGCTCTGTCGTGCCAGAAGACACTAAAATAAAACAAGAAATTTTAATTGACCCTAAAGAAAAATTAGGTGCTCGTCATGGTCAAATGGTGGTAGTCGATCTAGTGCAAAGGCCAACTAAACGTTCGCATGCCATTGGTCATGTGGTTGAGGTTTTAGGTGAGCACATGGCACCAGGTATGGAAATTGAAATTGCTTTACGAGCCCATGATTTACCTCATCAATTTTCTCATGATGTTCAAGCGGAAGCTGCTAGCATTAGTGATGAAGTTGAAGAGTTTGCAAAATTACCTCGTAAAGACCTTAGAGCTTTACCTCTGGTAACTATTGATGGTGAAGATGCCCGTGATTTTGATGATGCGGTTTACTGTCAACCAAAAAAATCAGGTGGCTGGTGCTTGTGGGTTGCTATTGCGGATGTTAGCTATTATGTTCGCCATGGTAGCGCGCTTGATGATGAAGCCATTTCTCGCGGTAACTCTGTTTACTTTCCTAGCCAAGTCATTCCAATGCTACCAGAAAAACTTTCCAACGGTTTATGTTCGTTAAACCCTAATGTAGATCGCCTTTGTATGGTGTGTGAGATGACTATCAGCGCTGGCGGTAAACTTTCGGGCAGTAAATTTTATCCAGCAGTAATGCGCTCACATGCGCGATTTACTTATAGTAAAGTAGCTCAAATACTTGATGGTAATGAGGCGTTAAGGCTTGAATATCAAACATTAGTTCCTGACTTAGAAAACCTTAAAGAGATGTATTTGGCATTAAGTGATGCCCGTAATAAGCGTGGTGCTATTGCCTTTGAAACTGAAGAATCGTTATTCCTTTTTAATGATGATAAAAAAATAGAAAGTATCGTACCGCTTATTCGTAATGACGCCCATAAAATCATCGAAGAATGTATGGTTTTAGCCAATGTTGCCACGGCAAAGTTTATTGAGAAGCATAAAAAGCCAGGATTATTTCGTGTACACGATAAGCCAAGTGAAGATAAATATAATAATTTTGTTAGTTATTTGGCTGAGCTCGGTATTTCATTGCCGAAAAGAGAAGAGCCAGAGCCGAGAGATTATTGCGATATTTTAGCTAAAGTGGCTAATCGTCCCGATCAAGAACTCATTCAAACTATGTTATTGCGCTCAATGCGTCAAGCGGTTTATCAAAGCGATAACCTAGGGCATTTTGGTTTAGCACTACAATCATATAGCCATTTTACTTCACCTATTCGTCGCTACCCTGATCTTGTGGTACACCGAGTGATCAAAAATATTCTTAGACAGCAGAATAACTCAAATGAAGATATAGCAGCTAATGCGGGTTTGTACGATTATAAACTTGAAGAAGTTATTGAGCTAGGTGAGCATTGTTCTATGACAGAGCGTCGTGCTGATGAAGCGACTCGTGATGTTAGCGACTGGTTAAAATGTGAATTCATGCAAGATCATGTTGGTGATGACTTTACGGGTGTTATCAGTACCGTGACTAATTTTGGCATCTTTGTTCGTTTGCAGGATCTACATATCGAAGGCTTAGTGCATATTACTTCTCTTGGACGTGATTATTACCATTATGATGATGTACGCATGTGCTTAACGGGGGAAAATAGTGGCGTTAAATATCATGTTGGTGACGTGGTTACAGTGCAAGTTGCGGCGGTAAATTTAGATGAAAAGAAAATAGACCTTGCCATGCAATCTGTTGGTGATGATAAACCACAAACGGCAAATAAAAAGCCTAAGAAGTCACCACAAAATAAAATTTCCCAGCTTAAAGAAGAAAAAAGCAAAGGGAAAAAGCGTAGTGAACGCAAAAAACGCCCAGGTAAAAACGCTCGTAAAAAAGAGAAGTAATATAAATTTAACAGACAGGGATAAGTCACGCGAAAAAATCAAATAGCACAAAGCCCGCTCGCTATAATGAAATTTAGTCAGATTGTGATTGTGGTTGTGGTTGTGATTGTGGCTGGATTATTTAGTAAAAAGCTAACAGGGAGCCAGTGCCGTAACTGGGGAAGCCTAGCATCTAAACTGCTAAAACACTTTCCCTAAATGGTCAAAGGCTTGAAAGGTTTTTTTTTGGTGCTGTCATGTTTTGTGGTACAAGCCATGCCTTGAACTGTTCTGTAGTAAACAACTTAAGTGCTAAGCCAGCAGCTAACAATGTCGAACCATCCTGATGCGCCTTTTTAGCAATTTTGGCGGCATTGTCATAACCGATATGAGGATTCAGTGCGGTAACTAGCATTAATGATTCATCCCGTAATTGAATGATGCGTTCTTCATTAGCAGTGATACCAACCACACATCTGGTGGTAAAACTTTGACAACCATCACCAAGCAAGCGGATCGACTGCAATAGGTTATAAATCATCACAGGTTTAAAAACATTAAGCTCAAAATGACCATTTGAACCAGCAATCGAAATTGTTAGATTATTGCCCATCACCTGAGTTGCAATCATAGTTAAAGCTTCACATTGTGTCGGATTTACTTTACTTGGCATAATTGACGAACCGGGCTCATTTTCTGGCAGACTAATTTCGCCAATGCCACACCTTGGCCCTGATCCTAGCATACGGATATCGTTAGCAATTTTCATTAAACTAACGGCAATGGTATTTAAAGCACCACTTGCCTCAACAATCGCATCATGAGCCGCTATTGCCTCAAATTTATTTGTTGCGGTTTTAAAGGGAAGTTTTATTCTTTTGGCCACTTGTTGAGCAAATTTGACATCAAAAGAAGTAATGGTGTTAAGCCCTGTACCTACTGCGGTACCGCCTTGAGCCAACTGATACAGAGCGGGTAAACTTCCTTCAGCGCGACGAATAGCATTATCCATCTGTGCAACATAACCCGAAAATTCTTGACCTAATGTCAAGGGAGTTGCATCTTGTAAATGAGTTCTACCTATTTTAACCAAATGATTAAAAGCATTAGATTTTACTAACAACTCATCCCGCAAATATTGTAATGCTGGTATTAAACTCTGGGTGATTTGTTCAACCGCAGCGATATGCATCGCGGTAGGAAAGGTATCATTAGATGACTGGCTCATATTGCAATGATCGTTTGGATGAACTGGAATTTTGCTGCCGATAGTCCCTTTGAGTATTTCAATAGCACGGTTAGCAATGACTTCATTACAGTTCATATTACTTTGTGTGCCAGAGCCCGTTTGCCATACCGTCAACGGAAAATGGTCATCAAGTTTACCGTTGATGACCTCATCAGCTGCCTGGATGATTACTTGACCAAGGGTTGGTTTCAGCATCCCCAAATCGATATTCACTTGTGCTGCACAACATTTAACTATGCCTAATGCTCTAATTAAAGGCTTAGGCATGGTTTCCTCTCCTATCGGAAAGTTAATTAATGAACGTGCCGTTTGAGCGCCATAATATTTAGCGGCGGGAATTTCCAATGAGCCAAATGAGTCACTTTCGAATCGATAACTTGACATATCTTTGCTCCTCAGAAAGCATCACTGTGAGTTTTTAGCTAGATAATTGTCAACGCTACGGAGCAAGAATAAAGTTACATTTGATTAAGGATGCCAACAATTATCACGGTTAAAACTAAGCTACTTATTATTACACCACGAACTGTTGTCATTGGTCCTTGTTTACCAATTAAGCCATTAACTTCTAATGCGGCAACAATTGCCAACGCTAACCACATTGCAGTTGAGCCAGTCCCCATACCATAACCAGCAAAATGAGGTCCTGCCATCATGCAAAATGCCATAGGTGCGGAAAATAAAGTATTAGTACGCGATGCCAGCAAAGCTTTAGCTCCTGCCGTTGGGGCATCACCTTCAATCATGCCGAGTGCAATTTTTTGATTAGGCCAAATAATTAACCAGACATTTAAGAACATCAAGCTGCCCATTGTTGCTCCGACGATGATATAATCATTCATCACATTCATATGGTGAACACTTACTAACAGCACTAATCCAGTTAATAAAGTAAACATTGCCCCCCAACGAAACCACCAAAGAGCAGCTGGCGCTAATTTCGCTTTACCATCCGCTAAACCCTCTGGTGTTGCTGACTTAAAATACCCTCCTTGAATAAAATTGAAATAATATAGCAAGCCAATCCAAGTTATACCGAAGAGCAAATGCCCCCAACGGGCTAACATATTTATAATATCGATGAATTCCATAATATACCTACCTTATAATGTAACTATAATCATGATTTTATGATTATAGGTCAGAGAATTAAGCCAATTTTATATTTTAAAGTTAGTTTTATATCTTAAAGTTAGTCTATAGTGGTTAAATAGCAAGCACAAGTAAGATGGAGATTTTGCAACGACAAAAGATTTTCGTCAATAGGTTTAACAAGATTGGGTGGCGACCTAACCAGCCACACTTCGGCACATGAGTCGTCTGCTGCGGTTGCTTCCTTCCAGATCTGGCCGAGTTCACAGAGTATCATTGCGAAGGGACCGAAAAGGCCACCATAATGAAATGAGCGAACCAAAATTTTATAAATCTATATATTATAAATCTATATATTGGTTAGCGGCGCGAATTATCGCTAATCAAACGTTAGGATGCAAGCACTAGTTGGCTATTTTCTAATAGTGCTACACTGCTTGAATATTTTTTGCTCTAATTTTCGTGAAATTTGCTTTAAGCCTTACTTAATTATCCTAAGTTAGTACCAAGGTAAAATGCCATTAACGAACGCCATTTTCTTGCTGAGCTAATTTCTCATGTAGCTCTAACAAAGCAGACTTTATCACTAACAGGTTACCTTTTCCTAAACGAAGTAATAACTTATCGGTATCTGGTAAGGATTCAAGTTCAGGATCGGCAAATTTATACATAACACTTGGCTGTATTAATGCCATAGATGTTTTGGGTAATTCCATATCTAAAACACGGGTTATGGCATCATGCAAGGTGTTAGTAAAGTCATCATCATAACCTAGCTCGCTATATGCTTCATCAATTAGGGGTTTAATTTCTATATACCATTGAACCAAGCTTTCACTGTCTATTGACCGTAATAAATCGACATATAAGCTAAAGCGTTGGCTTGAATTTATATCCCATTGCCAGACATTTTGCTTTACTTGAGAAGCGTGTTGTGAAGACGTTGTTCTTTGATCTTGCTTTTGAACAAGGCTTTGAAAATTAATACTATCAATTTTAGGTGCAAACTTCACTTTTGGTAAGATAAAAGGGCTATGCTCATAAGCAATAATTCCTTGAGCAAAGTTATCGGTAAAAACGACAAACCGCCTGATCATATCTTCATCAACGATAAGTGTAAGTAACTCTTTACGCCAAGTAATTTCAGGTAATTTTATCTTTAACCAATCATCACTATCATCTAATAAAGGTAAGGGATTTACAACTGGCTCAATGACCTCTTCAATGATCTCTTCAGTAATAGTAACTTCAGGTATTTCAATTATCGGCTCAGGTAGTTCGTCCACTTTTTCAGGTATTGCTTCAACTACAGGGATCGACTTCTCAGCAACAACTTGCTCAGTCTTATCGCCAGTAAATTGCCATGCTATACCGATAGTAATAATCACTAAAATAATAAAGATTATTAATGACCATGACGCTTTATTTTGAGTTACCTGATCGCTTTTTTCTAATGATTGATTTGAGCTATCCATGTTTACCTATATATTTTAAATTTTATTCATGCTTATAATTATTCATGCTTATAATTATTCATGCTTATAATTATTTAGGCATGAGTAAGTGAGTTTTTTCTTGTGCCAATTGCTTCAAGTACTGCCAAACCGTATTCACCTGTGATAAGCGTTTACTTTCTGGATGAGTAACAAGATAAAAGCTACGCACTAATTTAATATCATTAATACATAGTTTAACTAAGCTAGCATCTTGCTCTGCTAAAAAGCAAGGCAAAATGCCGATTCCTAAGCCACTTTTTATTGCGCTATACTGGCTAGTAATACTGGTGCTTTGAAAACTAGGCACAATATCTGCTCTCAGCGCAGCGCTAAGTTCTTTTAAATAAGACAATTGCTCGGTGAATAATAGATTATCGACATAACTAACCCATTGATGATCAGTTAACTGACTAAACACTACTTCGTTGGGAATGTTTTCAAGGTAACTCGCATGACCATATAACTGCAACTGATAATCGCAAAGTTTAGTAATAATAGTAGAAGTGCTTTTGGGCTTTTCCACTGCGATAGCGATGTCGGCTTCATTACGGCTAATTTTTACATCACGGGAAAAATGTACTAACTCTATTTGTATATCAGGGAATGCTTGCTTGAGTTGTTTTAAATGAGGCGCGATAAAAAAGCTACCAAACGCTTCGGTTACTCCTATACGTACTCGACCACTGTTTAAGTTTTTTTGCTCTTTAATAACATCAAAAGCTTGTCCGGCATCAAGTTCCATACGGCATGCATATTGTAATAACTTAGTGCCGTCAGACGTTAAGACATGGCCATCAACCGTACGCTCAAAAAGTTTGGTTGCTAAACTTTCTTCAAGTTTGTGTAGCCGGCGTGACAAAGTTGAGGCATCAATTGTTAATCGCTTGCTGGCAATTGATAGACGCTCGCTGCGTGCAACTTCTAAAAATAATTTAATATCATCCCAATTCATCTTCAGAGATTAACAATACTCAAAGGTAAATGCAAAAGTGCAATGCCTGCTGCCTTTTTGCGTATTGCTCAATTATTGATAAAAGACTATTTTACTCTCAATTCTATTCACATCTATTTAAGGCTTGTTATGACAATCAAAGAAATTCCACTGATCATTAATGGTGAAAAAGTTCGTTCAACTACAGATATTTGGTTAGATGTTTTAAACCCTGCTACTCAAGAAGTAGTCGCTCGCGTACCTATGGCAACTAAAGAAGAAGTTGCCGCCGCAATAGCTAGTGCTGCTGAGGCGTTTAAATCTTGGTCAAAGGTTTCACTAACCAACCGTATGCGTATTATGTTGAATTTCCAACAATTAGTTAGAGAGCATAGCCAAGAGCTTGCCAAATTAGTCACTTTGGAACACGGTAAAACACTACCCGACGCTGAAGGCGAAGTAGGGCGTTCATTAGAGGCCATTGAAAATGCTTGTTCAATTACTCGTTTACAACTGGGTGAAATGGCCAACAATGCCGCAACAGGCATAGATACTTACACATTGAATAAACCACTCGGTGTTGGGGTTGGTATCACAGCGTTCAACTTTCCATTAATGCTGCCATCATTTATGTTTCCACCTGCCATCGCTTGTGGCAATACTTTTGTTTTAAAACCATCAGAGCAAGATCCTTCATCAACCATCCTACTGGTTGAATTAGCACTAAAAGCAGGTATTCCTGCTGGTGTATTAAACGTTGTGCATGGTGGCGCTGATGTAGTTAATCAATTAATCGAAGCGGATGCGGTAAAAGCAGTTTCTTTTATTGGCTCAACGGGGGTTGGTACACACGTTTATAATCATGCCAGTAAGCATGGCAAACGTGCCCAATCAATGATGGGCGCAAAAAACCATATGGTAATCATGCCTGATGCAAATAAAGACAGAGCCATTAATGATTTACTTGGCTCAGCTTTTGGTGCCGCAGGACAGCGCTGTATGGCTAACCCAGTAACCATTTTAGTGGGCGAAGCACGCAACTGGTTATCTGAAATTGTTGAACGAGCTAAACAAATGAAAGTTGGTCCAGGCACACAACATGATGCTGACTTAGGTCCAGTAGTATCACCACAAGCTAAAGCTCGTATTATTAGTCTGTTAGATTCAGGCGTTGAACAAGGCGCTACCTTGCTTGTTGATGGCAGAGATTGCCAAGTTGAAGGTTATCCAAATGGTAATTTTGTCGGGCCAACGTTATTTACTAACGTAACAACTGATATGGATATTTACACACAAGAAATTTTTGGTCCTGCCTTGTGTGTATTAGAAGCTGAAACATTAGAGGAAGCGATTGAGATAATCAATGGGAATCCAAATGGTAATGGTACCTCTTTATTTACCTCTTCTGGATGGGCTGCACGTAAGTTTGAAAATGATATTGATGTTGGTCAAGTAGGTATTAATGTGCCGATTCCTGTACCAGTAGCCTATTTCAGTTTTACTGGCTCACGTGGCTCTAAACTAGGTGACTTAGGACCTAACGGTAAACAAGTAATAAGCTTTTGGACTTACACTAAGTCAGTGACTACCCGTTGGTTTGAACCTGATCATCAAGAGGGTACTGAAATTCATACTAGCATTAGCATGAAATAAAAATAGCGAGTTGCGAAGATAGCGGTATGTTTTTCGTTACTCGCAACTTATAACAAGCTTGCTATAATTACTTTTCTCTTAAAAAACCACAAAAGGTTGCCATTGCCCATCATCTAATTCCAGCAGGATCCTGCATCTTGAAGTGGTTTAGGTATACTAGAAATTGGTTTATACGGTTAAATGGCGCACTTTAAAACTACGACCTTTCATTTTACCATTAGTTAATTTTCGTAATGCTAATTTCAATATTTTTTTATTTACTGCAACATAGGCTTTAATATCAAGAATATTAATTTTCCCAATATCTTGAGCACTAATGTCTGCACCAGTGTTTTTTGCATTTGAATTTTTCGCGGTTAGTGCGCCCAAAATATCACCAGGACGAACTTTTTGTTTTTTACCGCCATCAATTTGAATTGTTGCCATTTTAGCCTGATGCCTAGCATTTTTTAGTACCTTGGTAGATGGTAATAACTCTGGCTTGATCGTTTGTTCAAGAATATCTTCGATTAAACCCACTTTATAAGTCTCTTTATCACTAAATAAGGATAATGCCATACCTTGAGCACCTGCTCTACCAGTACGACCAATACGGTGAATATGCACTTCGCTGTCATGGGCAATATGATAATTAACCACCAAATCAAGCGCATTTATATCTAACCCACGAGCAGCAACATCAGTGGCAACTAAAATTGCCACACTTTTGTTAGCAAAACGTAACAGTGTTTGATCTCTATCTCTTTGCTCTAAATCACCATGTAAAGCTAAAACACTAAAGCCATCTTCATGTAAAGCATTGCAAACTGCTTGCGTTTCTTTTTTGGTATTACAAAAGATAGCAGTCGATTCAACAGGATTAGCGAGTAATAATAAACGTAACGCTGTAAACCGCTGAGTATCATCTTCAACATGAAAAAAGTGCTGATTAATATTAGATTGATCTTCACTTGCGCTGACTTTTACCATCACTGGCTCAGTCATAATACTTTCGCTGATCGCTTGAATTTGTTTTGGAAAGGTTGCACTAAATAACAACGTTTGACGGTCAATAGGGGTACGCTCAATGATATTATCAAGCGCAGCCTCAAAGCCCATTTCTAACATACGATCTGCTTCATCTAGGATTAACAAGTTTAAATCATCTAGTTTAAGCGTACCTTTAATAACATGCTCTTCAATCCGACCTGGCGTACCTACAATAATATGAGCACCATGTTCTAGCGAGCCTATTTGAGGACCAAAAGGTGTTCCGCCACACAAGGTTAATACCTTAATATTATGCACAGCACGTGCAAGCTTTCGTATTTCTTTAGCCACTTGATCAGCAAGTTCACGCGTTGGACATAACACCATAGACTGAATACGAAAACGTTTTACTTGTAACTTTTCAAGTAAAGCCAAACCAAAAGCAGCCGTTTTACCCGAGCCAGTTTTTCCTTGAGCAATAACATCTTTGCCTACTAACATTTCAGGTAAACTCATGGCTTGAATCGGTGTCATTTCCTGATAGCCAAGCGTAGATAAATTTTTCAATAAACTTTTATGTAAGTTTAAAGAAGAAAAAGCTAATGTCGCCTTATCATTATTGATTGATGCACTCAAGATCGATACCTCTATATTTTCAGAATTAGGATATAAAACGTTCAAGGGAAAGTGAATGGGCGCATAATAACAGCAAATACCTTCTATCCCTAGTTTATTGATAAGTGTTTTTGCTGTTTTCATTATATAGCCATGATACTTCAAAATGTCTGCTTCAGGACGGGGCAGATGACATAAAAAAAGCGGTGAATAAAATTCACCGCTTTTAAATAGCATTAAGGAGTCTTAACCATTATGACAAATTCATTTCTTGTACTTTTTCATGAGCAATTTTGGGCGCGGTACTTATTGGTTTATCATGTAAATGTGCTTTTCGTTGGCCTTTACGGTGTTTCAGTGCAGCATCAAATTTTTTAGCCGCAGTAGCAATAGCAGGGTACATAACATTATCAGAGCCTTTAGCTGATATTCTCCCACCTTCATAGTTTGTCGTCAGTTCAACTTGATACATGTTGTGTTCTTTTGAAATAATAACGTCTAAGGTGATTAACGTTGGAAAGTGATTAGCGACTTTATAAAATTTTTCCTCTATATGTTCTCTAATTGAATCAGTAACTTCTACATGGTGACCAGAAAGATTTATTTTCATAGGTATTCCTTTTAACAATTACTTTACACAAGTACGGTGAGCTAGCAATCAGAGCATTATGATTAAATGTTCTTTGCCCTAATAAATAGCTGAGGGTAGAAAAATAAAAAACAAGCTTTTAGGATATTTATTTTCCCTCTCCCCAAACTTAAAAGTAGCTTAAAACAAGAGGAAAGACTATTGATACAGGTCAATAAATGGACAAAAAAAAGAATAAATAAAAGCTTAAAAAATTAACTGCATGATAACTAAAGCAAAGATTCCAGCAAGTACATCATCAAACATAATACCTAAACCACCTGTCATTTTTTTATCAATAAAAGAGATTGGCCAAGGCTTTAAAATATCAAATATTCGAAAAAGTAAAAAACCCACAAGAATAGTTTTCCAAGTCACTGGCACCATAAACATGGTAATAAAAAAGCCAATAAATTCATCCCAAACAATAGCCGGATGATCATGAACACCAACATCGTTTGCAGCCTTACCACAAATATAAATACCAGCAAAGCCTAAAACGATCACAGTGATAGCATAAGACAATGGCGTTGGCATTAACATCGTTAATAACCAGAAAATTGGAATAGCCGCTAAAGTACCAAATGTTCCGGGTGCTTTAGGTGCTAAACCGCTACCAAACCCTAAGGCTAAAAACTGTATAGGTTGTGTTAAATCAAAAGTAACTTTAGTGTTGATATGTTTCATGAATTATTGCGATAAAAGCTTAAAGTAATTATTTTGCAAAAAAGTGTTCAAAACCAGCATTCTTCATCGGCACAGGTTTATTATTCAAGGTTGTTGAAATAGTTTTCGATGCATTTATTTGACCTATACATATAGCAGGGGTGCCAGCATGAAATAAAGCGGTTTCTATACCGACCTTGTTATCTTCAGACACAGTAAATAATAGCTCATAATCATCACCACCATTAAGAGCGAGATTAACCGCATCGTCAAATAATAAGGTGTCACACATAATGTCAGATAATGGAATAGCATCAAGTACAATATTAGCACCAACATTAGATGCTTGGCAGAGATGGCCTAAATCAGCAAGTAGACCATCAGATATATCAATAGCCGCAGACGCATATTCACGTAAAGTTTGGCCTGCAAGTACACGAGGTTTAGGGTAGTCTAACTTAGCCTGTATTTTCTCAACAAAATCACTATTAACAGTAACTTGCTCTTTATAATGCTGTAAAGCTAGCGCGGCATCACCCAATTCCCCTGTAACATAAAGCCAATCACCAGCTTTAGCACCAGAACGAGATAAATACTTGCCTTCTGGGGTTAAACCTTGCGCTGTGATGGTAATACTTAACGGGCCTTGTGTAGTGTCACCACCAATAAGCTGAACATTATAATATTCACATAATTCAAACACGCCGACACAGAACTCGGCAAGCCAATCAAGATTGACTTCAGGCAAAGTAATAGCAAGAGACAACCAGCTTGGTTTCGCTCCCATCGCTGCAATATCAGACAAGTTAACTGCTACGGCTTTATGACCAATTGCTCTAGGTGAAGTCCCTAAAGGAAAATGAACACCAGCAACTAAAGTGTCAGTAGTAACAACAATGTCTTGATTTTTTGTACTAGCAACAACAGCACAGTCATCACCAATGCCGAGTAAAACATCTTTTCTGTTGACTATTTGCTCGGTAAAAAAATGCTTTATCAGCTCAAATTCTTTCATATACTACAAATACGCTTTGTTAATTAGTTTTGAGGACGGATCAATTTAACGGCTTTATCTAACACACCATTAACGAACTTATGGCTATCATCAGCTGCGAATGATTTGGCTAATTCAATTGCTTCATTGATAACCACTCGATAAGGCACATCTTGGCAATCACTTAATTCAAAAACAGCAACGCGTAAAATGGCCTTTTCAACATGATCAATATCATCAATGGGACGATCTACATAGGGAGAAATAGCAAGATCTAACGCTTTGACATTGCTAGTAACACCACGTAATAATAGCTGAAAGTACTCAATATCAAATCGACGTTTACTGTTATCCGTTATAAAGTTAACTTCAATATCGTTCACTGGGTTTTGATTAATTTGCCATGAAAAAACAGCTTGAAACGCAAGTTCCCGTGCTTTTCGTCTAGGTGAAGGTTTCACAATAAATATCCTACAGTTGAGCTAAAACGTTAACCATTTCTAAAGCGCTAAGAGCCGCTTCGGCTCCTTTGTTACCAGCTTTAGTTCCTGCGCGTTCAATCGCTTGTTCTATCGAATCTGTGGTTATAACACCAAAAGAAACTGGTATTTCGGATTCTAAACAAACCTGCGCTAAACCTTTATTACATTCACCAGCAACGAAATCAAAATGAGGAGTACCACCACGAATAACAGCGCCAATAGCAATAATCGCATCATACTCGGCCTTTGCTGCAACTTTTTTTGCGGCTAATGGCAACTCATAAGCTCCAGGAACGCGGACAATAGTAATATCGTTATCAGCAACACTACCATGGCGTTTAAGTGCATCAACGGCACCGTCTAATAAACTATCAACAATAAAGTGATTAAAACGAGACACAACAATGGCAAATTTTTTGCCTTTTGCCTCAAATGAACCTTCAATGATATTCATCTAAAAATTTCCAATAAATAATTTAGCCAAAGCTAAATTTGGCATAAGTAAAAAATTGTCGCAATTCTAGCAAATTGTGCTTAACTTCGGTATATGTTTATTCACTTTGCTAAAATATATACTGAAATTAATCAATGTCATCAAATTCTTCTAATAAGGCATCAATTTCAGCTTCTTCATCTTCATCGATAACGATAGGAGGATTACCGTCATATAAACGATAGTTCATATTCTGGAAGTAGGCATTTTTGATAAATTCATAAGGATCTGTAGATTCAATCACTAATTGTTCTTGATCACGAACTGCCGCTCTTTTCTCTAAACCAAGTACTCCTAAACGTACCAAGTTTGGCCAAAAATCAATAAAAGCTAAAGGCCAATATAAACCATCAACATAATCACCTACCTCTTCTCTGACTGAGCTAGGCCCTAGGCCAGGTACAACAAGGTAAGGGCCATCACCAACGCCATAACTACCCAATACCTCTCCAAACTCCTCTTGTTCACCAGACCAGTCAAAATCACTCGCAGGATCATAAAAGCCCAATAAACCTATCGTTGAATTTAGTACAAAGCGACTGGTACTTTTTGCCGCATCAGTAAACTTTAACTGCAAAAGATTATTAATCGCACTTGACGGCTCATTAAGGTTAAGAGCCATATTGTATAAACCTGTGCGTAAAAACGGGGGGGTATAAGCGGTATATAATTCAGATGCGGGTTTAGCAACATACTTATCAGCATAATCCCAAGTAAAAGTCCAAAGTGGCCGGTTAATAACTTCTAGTGGATCTCTAGAGTCATTAATACTTTTATCTGCAGAAGTTGCCGAGCAAGCTGATATAAAAATAACAGATAATAATACAAGCGTGCGAGAACATTGAAATATAGATAAATTCACAGAGTCTAATTCCTTGCAATGACTAATTTTTTTTTTAAATAAAGTGCAGAAAAGCCGTATTAGCTTAACATAAATTTAACTCGATAAGTCTACGATAAAAAAAACTAAGAAGGACTTTCTTTTGATAAACAGATATTAACATTTCAACTTTTGCATAAGCTAACTCACATTTAGTGATAATTTCATCAATTTTATTGCGTGAGTATAAAACTTACCACCTGCTTGATTAGTTTGTAATAGAGGAATAGCTTCTTGTTGATTATTAATTTAGTATAGTACCTCCCATGCTTCATTAACTCAGTTGGATAGAGTGCCGGCCTCCTAAGCTGGATGCGCAGGTTCGACTCCTGCATGAAGCGCCATATACCCTTCACTATAAATATTGGTAACTTAAACGCAAGGTGCTCGATTTAGACACCACAAAGATGACACACCAGGGTTACATTAATCAAAGAGTAACCTTGGTGTAGGTAAAATGGTGTGGGTAAAATGTGAGTATTTAGGTAGCATCAGCGCTTTTCAGCTAACTCAATATCACGTTCAATAGTTGAAATGGCTTTACGACAGCGACCAAGGCGCTGGTGTAGCGTTAAGACTTCAGTAGATAACTTTTCATTTTCATGACTTTTGCATTTCAGTCTTTGTCGCTCTTTCTCTATAAGCATATCCATTAAACGTTGTTCAAATTCGTGATGCTCGGTTAATTTTTGATAAAGCTGATGGCTACTCAACACCAACTTTTTGGTCAAATTACGATATTTATTAGCTTGTTTAGCCTTAGCTTTTTTTATTCTTACTTTATAATTAGCATCAAAGCTTAGCTTTGCTGCTTGATGCATAGTTGAATTCGCATGTAATGCATTTGATATTGCGGATATTTGTTGTTCTAACTGCTGTAATAATGCCTGCGATAATTCGATTTTATTGGCTGCTACTAAACGGGTAAATTCAACCAATCTACGCTCGACTTCTTTAACGTAAGGGAGAAAACGATCACTTTGACTAACAAAAAGTGTGGAAGAGAATAAATTGTTATTTTCAATTAAGCGATGAGATTTGTTTTGCGCATTCATAGCATCGGTTTGCGTTGCCTCTATAGCTAAACGCATTAATATACCAGTTAAACGTTCGATTGAATTCACATTAACACCCTATAACACTCTACAATACTCAATAACAAATATGGCTGCTATCTTAACGTTATTATCTGTAAATATCTTTAGCATTTACGCGCTTTTATTTAAAAAGTATGTCTCACGATAAGGCTTTATAAAACTTAGATTCACATAGTAAGTGCATCTAAGGAATATAAGAATAACAAAGGCCACCACTATAAAATGACAATAGAAAACATTAAAAGCTATTTTTTGTTTGCGCTAAAAGCTAGTTATGGGTTACATTAAAAGCTAACAATTACTTTCATCAAAAGCTAATGGTGGTTGGCATGAATAAAGTCTCAGAAAAGTTAGCACATTCATTGGGGAAGCTAAAGCAATTACAAGATAAAGGTGTTGTGGCTGTACAGTCTAAAATGCTTGAGCGTAGTGATAGAGAACGCTTAACTAAACACGGTTTTATTCATGAAGTAATGCGTGGCTGGTACATCCCCTCAAGCCCTGATAAAAAACAGGGTGATAGTACCGATTGGTATACTTCATTTTGGGACTTTTGTGCTTCTTATCTCGATGAGCGCCTTGATCAAAATTGGTGCTTATCACCAGAGCAATCTATTCAACTTCATATTGGCGATAAAACGGTACCTCCACAATTACTAGTACGCTCCCCTAAAGGGCGAAATAAGCCAACTAAGCTTATTTATAATACTTCGGTTTTTGATATTCGCATGGAGCTTCCAAGTGCAGAGCAACTATCAATAATTGACGGCTTGCGAGTTTACAGCTTGGCAGCAAGCCTTGTGCATTGTTCAAAAAACAACTTTATGCAAAAACCGATTCAAATGCGAACACTGCTTTCAATGATAACTGATGCATCAGATGTGCTTATGGTATTACTTGAGGGTGGTCATGTCACCAGTGCTGGTCGTTTAGCTGGAGGCTTTAGAAATATAGGCAGAAGCTTGATTGCCGACAACATCATCAAAGGTATGGATGCGATTGATTATAGAGTCAAAGAAATAGACCCTTTTGAAGATAAAACTGAAATCACTTTTAGTCGCCGTGAAGTCTCGCCTTATGTTAATCGTATGCGCTTGATGTGGCACAGTATGCGAGAGAGCGTAATTGAATATTTTCCTGAAGCACCAACGGGATCAGTTGATACTCAAGGATACTTAGCTGAGTTAGAAGATAAATTTGTGACAGATGCGTATCATTCATTATCAATTGAAGGCTATCGTGTCACACATGAGATGATTGAACAGGTGCGTTATGGAAATTGGCTTATAGAACAATCAGATGAAAGCAAAAAGCATTTAGACGCTATGGCGGCAAAAGGCTATTGGGATGCTTTTCAGCTAGTAAAACTTGCCGTAGAAAAAGTGCTAAATGGTGAAAACCCTGGTGATGTATTAGAGGCTACTCATGCTGATTGGTACTTAGCGTTATTTGGGCCAAGTGTTGCCGCAGGTATTGTTAAACAATCTGATTTGGCTGGTTATAGAACAGCTCCTGTTTATATCCGAAAGTCGATGCATACACCGCCAAGTCGAGAAGCTATTCGAGATATGATGCCTGCATTTTTTGATCTATTGATGGAAGAGGACAATCCAGCCGTAAGAGTTATCTTAGGTCATTTTCTCTTTGTTTATATACATCCATATTTTGATGGTAATGGCCGTATGGGTAGATTCATCATGAACTTAATGATGGCATCAGGTGGGTACCCATGGACAGTTGTACCCGTTGAGCGCAGAGATGATTATACGCAGGCACTTGAATCAGCTAGTGTAAGAGAAGATATCGCTTCTTTTACAAAGTTTATTGCCTCGTTATTATAACTAAATCAAGTTTCGGAGTTCATTTTTAGCCTGTTTTTTAGCCTATATCAATGAACTCTCCTCATTATAACGCCTCTGGCGTAAGGTAAAACTATCCATTTGCATGACTTGCGTAAAAATCAATAACCTATCAGACGTCAACTACCAATGCTGTAGCAAGTTCCGTCATATCTTGATCATCAGTAACCACTGGTATTCCTAATTCAAGAGCATAAGCAATATATAAAGCATCTACTTTTGATGGTCCTGGCAATTCTGTTTGAACATGATCCCAGATGAATTAAAAGGTACTTTCAATCGCTTTTTTTTGTTTTCTACTTATGACAGGGAAACAACTAAAATTTTAGACTGGGGCATTAAGTCAACTCGGAGTGGATACTTCGAGCGTCTAACAATGGCATATCTGTTACTGTTTGAACAAAACCAGCACCCTTATTATTTTCTTTTAGGTGCTTTTTTAACATGGTGGTCTTTAGTTTTAGAGCCCGCTTTTTTTCTAAAAGCTATAACGGGAGCATGTGGCTCTTCGTTGATAACAAGTTCAGCAAAACCTAACTTTAATAATTTGGCAAATTGCAGAAGTTTATTAGGGCGTGGAAAGGATTTCCCCTTCACACTGTAGGAAATTCAACGGGATATGGTGATAGTACTTCATCTTCAATAGGTTATAAAAATAATAATTAATCTGTCAGTTAATATCAATCCTGAATATTTTTAGTTCATGTCATAAATAATAAAGCTCAATGGAGCGATCTTGCCATCATCATTAGCAATTGATTGATAAAGTAACTCACTGTTTTTGTTGTTTTCAATAATATCAAGTCCTTGTACTTGTGTCGCCGTATTAAAAACGAGTATCAACGTCTGCTCTTCTCCTTGAGAAGTATAAGCTCTTTGGAAAGCAAAAATACCTGGTTTATCTTGTGAATAAAGCGGTATTTGCTGACCAAAACGCAGTGCTGGGTATTGCTGATATAGCTCAGCATATTGAGCAAAAGTTTGATAAAACAAATGACTCGTATCGAAATTATCATCAGCGGTAGTTTTATCAGTTGCTAAAAGATCATCATCATTATAACTAGCAACTTTTGATGGCATCATGTCTTGACGAGAGGCTTGATCGCCACCATCACCGACAAAACCCTGCTCATCACCATAATAAATCACTGGCACGCCACGACTAAAAAAAGCAAAAGCATGTGCTAATAAGTTTCGTTGAATTTGCTCTTGTTCATTGTAATGATATTTGCTTTCTTTTAAGGCATAAGCAAAACGTCCCATATCATGATTACCAGTAAAATTGACTAATTGATTGGCGTCAGTATTGCTGATGTCTTTATGACTTGTTTGATAAAAATAATCTTGAGCAAACAACCTAGCTAATACGTCAGTACCTGCATGCTCAACCAAGGTTTTATGTAACGTATCTTGCAAAGCAAAATCTAATATCGATGGAACTTTTCCTTCTCGGGTATATGTACTTAAGATTTCAGGTTCGACATTATATACCTCTCCATACATAAAGAAGTTATTGATACCTAAGGTTTTAGCATGCTGCATTAATGCTGGTGAAAAATCTTGCCAAAATTCCATATTAACGTGTTTCACGGTATCAATGCGGAAACCATCAGGTTTAAATTCATCAATAATGGCTTTATAAATATCTATCATGCCATTAACGACTTTATCTTGATTAGTATCAACATCATCAAGGCCAGAAAAATCACCACGAATTGAGCTTTCACCCACCCAGTTTGAGTCACCTTGATTATGATAAGCCGCTACATTGTTAAGCCAGGCTGGTGTCTTAATGTTCTCTAAACCTGCGGGTATTAACGGCGTATAAGCATCACCTTTAGCCATTTGAGCTAATGATTTAAAAGGACAATCATTGCCTTTAACAATCCAACCTAAGCCATCTTCACCATGGCATTCTTTATTTTTAATTACATCGGCGGTATGGTTGGTAATAATATCAAAAAACACTTTAATGTTGCGCTGATGGGCTTGGTCGATAAAATATTTTAAATCAGCATTGCTGCCAAAGTGTGGATCAATTTCCGTAAAGTCTAAAATCCAATAGCCGTGATAACCTGAGCTATCGGCTTGCATCGCTTGATTGCGTAAGACTGGTGTTAACCAAATGGCGGTAATGCCCAGATTATCTAAATAAGGTAACTTTTGCGTCAAACCAGCTAAATCACCACCGTGATACATACCTTTATGACTTTTATCAAAACCACCATGAGACAATGCACGCTTTTTATCGTTGGCGGCAGCGCCTAGATCATTGCTTTTATCACCATTATAGAAGCGATCTGGTAAAACAAAATAAAACACTTCTTCTTGAAAATCACGTTTTGCGTAAGGTGCTAATTTGACGGCTTTGGCAGTGAGCTTTTGTTTTTTGTCTGTGGAAAAACTCTGTGCGCTAACAACATTATGCAAGGCAAAGAAACAGTAAATCGCTAATAATATTTTCATTATCTATATTTCCTAAAGTCAGTTATAACGAGGCATAAAAACAGCCGAATGCAGGCAACGCAATATGACCATCAATGAGATCAGCTGTGGTTAATTTATGATCCGTGATGACTCGTAAATCATCGAGTAACAAATCAAAAGAAACATCTTGTTGCTGATTACTAAAATTAAAACACATCAGTAATTTTTCACCGCTCTCTTGTCGAATAAAAGCGAGTATAGGCTCTGGTGTATCAAGAAATTCAATGTCACCATAAAGTAGAGCACTATGCTGCTTACGCCATTGATTAAAATAACGATAACTATTTAATACTGAATTCTCTTGGCTTTCTTGTGAATCAACCGACTTTTCAATATGATCTGTTGGCATAGGTAACCAAGGTTTTACTTTACTAAAACCGGCATTGACTTGCTTATGTCGCCAAGGGTGTGGTGTGCGACAGCCATCTCTGCCTTTAAATTGCGGCCAGAAAGTAATACCGTAGGGATCTTGAATATCTTCAAAAGCTATCTCTGCTTCAGTTAGCCCTAACTCCTCACCTTGATAACTACAAACACTTCCACGTAAAGAGGATATCATCGCAAACAACATTTTAGCTAAGTCGCTATTATGCTCTGCATGTTGGCTTTTCCCCCAACGAGTCATCACGCGCTGTACATCATGATTTGAGATTGCCCAACAAGGCCACCCGTCGGCAACATGTGTTTCTAATGACTGCACTACTTGTTTAATATAGCTGGCCGAAAATTCATCGGTTAATAAATCAAAGCTATAACCCATATGTAATCGGCTATTCCCTTGAGTATATTCTGCCATGGTTTTTAGAGAATCTTCTGAAGATATTTCTCCTAAGGCTACTGCGCCAGGGTATTGATCTAATAATGCACGAATATCTTCAATAAACGCTAAATTTTCATCTTGGGTATTGTTGAAATAATGGTATTGGTAAGCATAAGGGTTTTTTTCATCAAAACCGATATTTTGTCTTAATGCTTTCGGCTTAGCTGGGTTGTCACGAAGTTGCGTATCATGAAAACAAAAGTTAATGGCATCAAGCCTAAAACCATCAACGCCACGTTTTAACCAAAACTCAACATTATCAAGTACCGCTTGACGTACTAGCGGGCTATGGAAGTTAAGAT
Organism: uncultured Colwellia sp.; assembly: GCA_965261045.1. GTDB lineage: Bacteria > Pseudomonadota > Gammaproteobacteria > Enterobacterales > Alteromonadaceae > Colwellia. The sequence continues at coordinate 71,865 of CBDHCJ010000002.1, read as the reverse complement.
CTGGCTGACTTGAAAGAAAATTATGCAAATAATATTGTTGACGACGTGGTTCCCATGTCCAACCCGAGCCACCAAAAATGGATAGCCAATTATTTGGCGCAGTGCCATCTTCCTTGGCATCAGCCCAAACATACCAATCAGCTTTGTCATTGGTTTTATCTTCACGGCTGTCAATGAACCATTGGTGCTGATCAGAAGTATGACTGAGCACTTGGTCAATCATAACCTTAATATTACGGATATGGGCTTTTGCTATTAATTCATCAAAATCGGCTAAGGTACCAAAAATCGGGTCAATATCGCGATAATCACTAATATCGTAACCAAAATCTTTCATTGGGGATTTAAAAAACGGTGAAATCCAAATAGCATCAACACCTAAGCTGACAATGTAGTCAAGTTTACTAATAATACCAGCTAAGTCCCCAATTCCATCTTGGTTAGCATCATAAAAGCTGCGTGGATATACCTGATAAATAACCGCACCATGCCACCACATTTTTTCACTCATCCTATAACTCATTCTATAACTCCGTACATTTTCTAGTAAACTTTTAAGCAATCTGCTTATTGTTATTTTTAACGTTGAAATAAGAATACGTAATAAATGAAAATGGTAATAGTCTTTGCATACGTATGCACAGAAATAATGTCATTGCATACGTATTCAAGATGCGGGGTAAAGCGGACAAGGTTATTATCAAAGGATAACAATATTAGCTTTAGTTGAGGGTCTCCATTTTGACTTTACTTTCGTCAGTAAAAACAATCATATTATTCCTTTTATTTTTGATGCAAACGGCTGCTTTTAGCCACACGAATTTAGCAAGGGCAAGGCTGGATTCAAGTAATAACTATATAAGCCATCAATTAACAGCTAACCGTTTGGTGGTAACAACTGAGCAAGGTAAAGTGAGCTTGAGCGCTTATGGTGAGCAAGCCATTGAAGTGCACTATTTCATAACAAACAAAAACCTTAATGCTTTAGCGAAAAACGCCGCTAAGTTATCTTCATTTGCCATCAAAGAAGGCGCTGCTAAACAATTATTACTTGAATCCAGCTTTATGTTAACCAACAAAGCTGATGTCTTAGAGTTTTCCAGCGATAGGTTAACCGCCGTTATTACCAAAGCCCCCTTTAATATTGCTTTTTATAACACTCAAGGGCAAGAAAGACAGTTATTATTAGCTGAAGAATCAGGCTATTTTTCTGGTACAAGGCTAGACAATGATAAGCAATATGAGGTGCAAGGTTTTCGTTTTCATTTAAGTAAAAATGAAAAGTTATTAGGCGGTGGTGAAAAATTTGATAAGGAAATGTATATACGTTGGTTACAATACGGGGTATTTCAACCGATTTATCGTCCACACGGCCAAGATAACATCGCTTCAGAGGTGGTATTTCATGATAAAGAAACTCAAGACATTTTACGAAAATTTATCAAACTCAGGTATAACTTACTGCCTTATAATTACACATTAGCGTATCAAAACAGCACTACAGGTATGCCGTTAATGCGTCCAATGTTCTTTGAAAATGAGCTTGATAGTACGCTAATAGACAATGCTAAAAGTTACCTTTGGGGTGATGCTTTTTTAATAACCCCTGTTGTTGATGCTGGGGTAAAATCAGTATCAGTGACCTTACCTAAAGGCGTTTGGTTTGATTACTTTACTGAAGCTAAGCATCAAGGCAATAAAACGATTGAAATGGCAACAAACTTAGAAACACTACCCGTTTTAGTGCGTGCGGGCTCTTTCATTCCGATGATTGATGATATTAAATCCACTTTAAATTATGACAATAGCACACTAACCTTACATTATTATGCTGACAAATCAGTTAGCTCAGCAAACTACGAAATGTATGAAGATGATGGTGAAATGTTTCAAGCTAACGCTCAAGGGCTTTTTGAGTTATTATCTTTTGAAGCCAATCAACAAGGTGGCAAGTTAAGTATTCGTTTATCAAGAAATGATACTCATTATGTTGGTATGCCTCAAAGCAGACAAATGACCTTAGCCATTCATAATTGGCCAAGCCAGCCAACAAGCTTTACCCTTGGTGGCAAAGAAGCCACACAATTGAATTGGGATAAATTGAATTGGGATAAAAAAACAAAAATATTAATCGTTAAATTCGCTTGGCAACATCAAGCATTAACAGTCGATATACTATAATTAGGTACGCATTTTCAATGAATACAACGGTAGCAAAGACCATAAATTTAATTGCCGATATTGGTGGCACCAACATTCGGCTCGCACTAGCCGATTCGTCAAGCGATGATAATTATATCGAAATAGAAACTTATCAATGTGCTGATTACGCCAGTTTAGCCGAAGTTATTGCGCTCTATATAGACAGTAAGCAGCTAGCTGATGCTAGGATTGATGCCTGCTTAGCAATTGCTTGTCCTGTTGATACTGATATCATTTCAATGACTAATTTACCTTGGCAGTTTTCTCAGCACACCTTAAAAGAACAGCTAAATTTACATAATTTAACGCTAATTAATGATTACACCGCCATTGCTATGGCTATCCCTTTATTGAGCGACGCACAAAAGGTAAAAGTTGGTGGTGGTGAAATCACTCAAAATGCACCTATTGCGGTATGCGGCCCAGGCACTGGACTTGGTGTTGCCAATTTAGTACCTGTCTCTATTTCTGGGGTGAATAAATGGCACTGCTTTAGTGGTGAAGCTGGGCATGTAGATTTTGCTGCCGTTGACGAAATTGACATCAAAATTTTACAGCAATTAAAAAACATCAAAGCGCGGGTTTCATACGAACAATTACTTTCTGGCTACGGTTTAGTACAAATATACCAAGCCTTATGTATTATAAATTCTCATGCTGGCGATAAACTTGTCGCGGCAGAAATAAGCTCACGGGCACTAGCAGGATCATGCTTTATTTGCCAACAAACACTCACTCAATTTTGTAAAATACTTGGAAGTTTTGCTGGTAACTTAGCGTTAACAATGAATACTCAAGGTGGTGTTTATATCGCTGGTGGCATAGTGCCACGATTTGTTGATTATCTTAAAAACAGTGCTTTTAGAGAGCGTTTTGAAGCCAAAGGAAGACTTTCACACCTAACACAAAGAACACCAACTTATATCATTACCGAAGAGCAACCTGGCTTGTTGGGTGCTGCAGCTTTTTTGTTTCAGACATCATGAGTATATTGATGATATTGAAAATATTGTTAAATTTTTCAAATTAAACATCCTTAATCTAAGAGTCTGCTATATGATCACAACCAATATCAGTGAAAGTACCATCATCCCTCAACATAAACCTCGGTTGAATTTTTGGCAAATTTGGAATGTCAGTTTTGGCTTTCTTGGTGTTCAATTTGGTTTTGCTTTACAAAATGCCAATGCTAGTCGAATATTGTCAGATTTAGGTGCAGACTTACATTCTTTATCGTTATTCTGGTTAGTCGCCCCTATTATGGGTTTGCTCATTCAGCCTATTGTCGGCTCTGCTTCCGATAGAACATGGAACCGTTTAGGTCGTCGTAATCCTTATATATTAGCTGGTGGTTTTGCTGCCGCTATTGGTATGTTGTTAATGCCAAATTCAGCTACCTTGGCAAGTTTTATTACTCCGTTATTTTTTGGCGCTATGATGCTTGCTTTAATGGATGCTTCATTTAATTTAGCATTTCAACCGTTTCGCGCTTTAGTATCCGATATGGTTCCTGCCGAACAGCGTAATGTCGGCTATTCTATTCAGTCATTTTTAATTAATATCGGCGCAGTCTTTGGTTCAATTTTACCCTTTGTACTAACCAATGTTATTGGCTTAGAAAATACAGCTAGTACCGGTTCAGTTGCGCCATCCGTTATTTGGGCATTTTATATTGGCGCTTCTGTGATGTTAGGATCGGTATTATGGACCGTCTTTAGAACGAAAGAATATGCCCCTGGCACTAATGGCTTATCGCCGTTAGAAAAAAGTGATACCGAGCGCGCGCTTGGCGAAAAATTATCAGCATTTTTTGGGTTAATGAAAACCATGCCAAGCACAATGAAACAATTAGCGTTAGTGCAGTTTTTCTCATGGTTTGCCTTATTTATTATGTGGGTTTATACCATGCCAGCTATCGCGCAGCACATATGGGATATTGATGCTAAATGGTTTGATCCACATTATTTAGAATCTGTTGGTACTATTCCAGAACACATTGCCAAAGCGAAAGGTAGCGCGGGTGATTGGGTTGGTATTATTTTCGCTGCTTATTCATTATTTGCTGCCATTGCTTCATTAGTGATGGCCAAAGTCGCTAATAAAATTGGCCGTAAGCTCACTTATTCATTCTCATTACTTGCTGGTGGTATCGGCTATTTAAGCATTATGCTGATGCACAACCCTGAACTTACATTGGTTAATTTGGTTATTACACAAATTGAGGTACCTCAAGGTGCGGTCGATTTATTCTTACCTATGGTTGGTATCGGTATGGCTTGGGCTGCTATTTTAGCTATGCCTTATGCTATTTTGGCTGGTTCTTTGCCTGTTAAACAAACGGGCGTTTATATGGGGATCTTTAACTTTACTATTGCCGCACCACAAATTGTTTCTGGTATTTTCGCTGGTTGGATATTAACCGCCATATTTGATAACCAAGCAATTTATATTATTATGCTTGCTGGTGGTTCAATGATTTTAGCGGCACTGTCGGTATATTTTGTTAAAGATAAAGTAGCCGCTTAAAAGTCTTTATAAGAACAGTTTTTTATAAGAGCAGTTCTTAATAATGTGTTTAGCGTAAAGAGTATTTCTTTTCTATGCACCGCAAGATTTCCTAACAACCAATTCTGGTGTGATCAACGTCGTCGATATATCATTACCGCGAATAGACTCAAGCAAAGTATTCACCAATAATTCTCCTGCTAGCTTAGTATCTTGTTTCACTGTCGTTAATGGTGGAAAAGTAAAACTCGCAATAGCAATATCATCAAACCCGACTACGGCAACTTGTGCTGGTATCGTAATATTACGCTCTGTTAATGCCCGCATAGTGCCAATAGCAATTAAGTCACTGGCAGCGCAAATAGCATCAAATTTTTCACCGCTATCAATTAATTTAACGGCCGCTTCATAGCCAGCCTCTTCGGTATAAAAAGCATTGAACTGTAAGTTATCATTCACGACTAAACCATTCTCTTTTAATGCTTGGCAGTGGCCTTTGTAGCGATCAAAAAATTCTGGTGCATGGCTTGACGCACTGCCTAAAAAGGCAAAGTGCTTTTTACCTTGCTTTATTACATGTTTAGTAATTTCTTTACCACCTAGAAAATTATCACAACCAATAGAGACTATCGGTAGGCCTTGTACTTCTGCGCCCCAACGAACAAAATGCGTACCTTGCTGATTTAGCTTAATTAACTTTTCTTCGTAATCAACATAATCACCATAACCTAATAAAATCAGACCGTCGGCTCTATTACTATCTTCAAAGTCAGCATGCCAATCATTACTTGCTTGTTGGAATGACACCAACAAATCATAACCTTTATCGGCACAAACGCGGGTTATACTACCCAACATAGAAAGAAAAAAGGGATTAATAGCTGAATCATCATTGGTGGGATCTTCAAATAATAACAAAGCGATAGTATCACAGTGTTGTGAACGTAAATTACTGGCGTTTTTATCCACCTTGTAGTTTAACTCTTTGGCTATAGCCTGAATTTTTTGTCGAGTTTCTTCATTCACTAAAGGACTATTGCGTAGCGCCCTAGATACGGTTGATTGAGAAACACCTGCTTGGTAGGCAATATCAAAAGAAGTCGCTTTTTCTTTCATTAGGTAAACCCTAAAAAAGATCTTGAATAACAAGTAAGAATATAAGCCACAACATCCCTTGAGTATATATTAATAACGGAATTACCTTGCTGCGCGTGATACATACTCACCTGTGCGAGTGTCAATTTTAACTTTTTCACCAATTTGCACAAATAATGGCACACGTATTACTGCGCCAGTAGCTAACGTAGCAGGTTTACCACCAGTACCAGCAGTATCACCTTTTAAACCTGGATCCGTCTCGGTAATATCAATTTCAACAAAGTTAGGTGGTGTTACCAAAATGGGGGTGCCATTCCATAAAGTAATAGTACAAATATCACCTTCTACTAACCACTTTACTACGTCAGCAACAGCTTTTTCGTCAGCGCCAATTTGTTCAAAGGTTTCATTGTTCATGAAATGCCAAAATTCACCATCAGCATACAGATACGCCAACTCAACTTCCATCACATCAGCACCTTCAACTGACTCACCCGATTTGAATGTTTTTTCTAATACTTTACCAGAAACTAGTTTACGAATTTTAACGCGACTAAAGGCTTGCCCTTTTCCTGGTTTAACCAATTCATTTTCAATAATGTTACATGGTTCGCCATCAAGCATGATTTTAAGCCCTGCTTTAAATTGGTTAGTACTGAAATTAGCCATAATTGTGCTCTTTTATTAATTGTTGATAACCATTAAACTACAAGCCATAACGAGTAGAGGTTACCCATTGAAATTAGAATTGCCGCAGATAATAACCCAAATAGACACAGATTTGCATCTTTGTGAGCAAAATTCATGGCAAAAAGATTTGCAAAAAGTTATTACTGAGCCAGAAAAACTACTCTCCTTAGTTAATATTGACCCTAAGCAATATTTACAGCATTTTAAAGCGCGGCAACTGTTTCCTATACGAGTGCCTTTGCCTTTTATTAAACGGATGAAAAAAGGCGATATTAACGATCCACTTTTACAACAAGTGATGCCATTATCAAATGAGTTTATTATTACTGACGGGTTTGTTACCGACCCATTAGAGGAACACGATACAGTCGCAGAAGGATTATTGCATAAATACAAAAATCGTGTGCTAATGATAGTTAAAGCAGGTTGTGCCATTAATTGTCGATACTGCTTTCGTCGCCATTTCCCTTATCAGGATAACAGTCCAAATAAGCAACGCTGGCAACAAGCGCTTGATTATATTTATCAGCACAATGAAATATCTGAAGTTATTTTTAGTGGTGGTGATCCATTAATGGCCAGTGATGATCATTTAGCTTGGCTTATTAAGCAAATTGAAAAAATTGATCATATAAAACGTTTGCGTATTCATAGCCGTTTACCTGTGGTAATTCCCCGTCGCATCACCATGAATTTAGTTCAATTATTAAAAAGTAGTCGGTTAAAATCAGTGTTGGTACTGCATATTAACCATGCCAATGAAATTGATAGTGATTTTATCAAGGCATTAAAACCCTTAAGATCTGCAGGTATTGCACTCTTTAATCAAAGTGTTTTACTAAAAGGCATTAATGATAATAGCCAAACCTTAATTGAGTTAAGTGAACAGCTATTTGATGCGGGCATTCAACCTTATTATTTGCACTTATTTGATCAAATACAAGGCGCGGCACACTTTGATGTAAAAGAGCAAGATGCTGTTGCGATAGTTAAAGACATGCTAGCAACATTACCAGGGTTCTTAATGCCACGACTGGTAAGAGAAATTGCTGGTGCAGCTAACAAAATTCCGATAGATCTGACATAATCCCTACAATATATTGAAGTAAGAAAACGACAACATGACCAAAGCCATAGAACAACAATTAATAGAAAATATTTCGGTAATTTTAAAAAAATCTTTAACCGCAGATGCTACTTTAGCCGATCTACGTGATAAGAAAAAAGCCAGTTTTGAAGCCGTTTTTAAAAAGGCTGCTGGTTTTAAATGCACCGCCAATACTTTTCAACCTTATGTGCAAGAAATTGCTGATGATTTATTGCATTGGCAAGAAAATAAAACGCAACAAACACGGTTAATTCCTTTAGTAAAAAAAATTGAACAACTGTTTACTGTACTTGCAGGGTTTGAACAGAGTCATAGTCAATAAAACAATCATAAACGATAAAGACTAAATATTTGCTCAGTCTTTATCGTGCCTATAAAAAGTTATCGTTATTTATGTTAATGAACTCTTTTTTGGCTAACAATATGTTTTTCGAAAGTTTCAGCAAACCAATCATCCAACATTTTCTTTTCATAACCTAGTGATCTATTGCGGTACTTTAAACTGGCAGCCATCATAAAATTCATATCCTTAAGAACGATTTCATCGGAAGTAACTATACTGCCATCAACATTGACTAATTCGTAAGAAAAATTCATTCGAGGAAAATAAAGATCTTTAATAATGCGTAATTGATTAATACCACCAATATAAGTACCACCAATATAAGTAGCACCAGCTAAATCTACATCAGTAACATTAATTTTTAAGATTTGCCCTTCTGGCAGTTTTTCTGCCAATTTAGCAAAGTGCTTTTCAAACTGTTTAAAAGTACGCTCACGAAAATGTTTGCGACTTTCGTTACCAGGGTGTATATCTCGATACTTTTTATGGTCGGTCCAAGTTATTTCTGATGTCGCTGCATAAGCAACATTGAGTAATGAAACAAAGGTAGACATAACCAGTAAAACAATTGTTAATTTTTTCATTAGCATATTCTCTTATGAACAGTACATTGTTATTAGACCTTATCTCGGCTACTAATATTGTCAATAAATGTTAATTAGTTTGATAAAATGGTTTTATCACGTTTACTCGGATAATTGCTACGCGTTGTTAACCTTGCTTTGGCTATATCATGCTGCTCACCACACCGTAAGCAGATGTAAACAACTTAAAGTGAACAGTGCTTTAAATACCCCACATTATACCCTTGAGTGTTTAAAATCTTACATAAGTAAATGTTCAATTTTTTTAAAGAATTCATAACCTTTTTCTTTTCCTTCATCGGTACCATCTTGAGAAAAAAAGTTTACTTGTTCAATTAGTGATTCTTTTGCTTTTTGAGCAACAAATAATTGAAATGGTTTACTGTCACCACCACTGATGACACCACGATAATTTGATAATACGGTGTAATATGCTTTGCGTTTACTCATTTCAGAATCAATAACTGTTACTGGGTAGCCATGTTGAAATAAGTATAAATTCATAACTAATCTTGAAGTACGCCCGTTTCCGTCAATAAAAGGGTGAATATTTACCAGCTTTTGATGAAGGTGTGCTGCCATTTCAACAGGGTGTAACGTATTTTTGTTTTTATTAAAAAACAGAAAAAAATCTTCCATCAATTTTGGCAAAATATAAGGCTGTGGAAACTGGTGTTTGCTGCCATCTTGCTGCATTACAAATACAGGTTGTTGCCTATATTGACCTTTATGTTCGTTTTGAATACCTTTAAGTATAAGCGAGTTAATATTTTTAATTTCATGCTCTGAAAACTCAATTTCATCCTTAGCCAAATCACGAATGTATTGGATAGCCTCTTGATGGTTAATAGCTTCTAAATGGTCTACAAGTGGCTTACCACCAATGGTTAGGCCTGTATTAATTACTTGGTCTGTTTCACCTAGCGTTAATGAATTTCCTTCGATACAGTTTGATTCGTAGGTATATTTAATGTCGAGTTCTTTGTTTAAGTTTTTTACCATGTTTGGATTAAGCGGTCTAAAACTATTAAGACACTCTTTTAGCTCGGTTAGCTGACTATAAAGTTCAGGTAAATTATTCGTTTCAGGCCATACTTTAAGCAAATCTAAGTTAGCATTATATTTTCCTGACGTATTCATAATATCCAAAAGTGACGAATTAAAACGATCTTTCAATTTAAGTAGCTCTGATTTTTGGCTCTTATTCAATTGATTATCAGGTTGTGGTGTATTTACTGTCATAGTTAGCTGTACTTATTTATTTAAAATTTAGCGCTGAGTTAATTCTATTATACCTATTTTATAGATATATCAAGCATAAAAAAAAGCCCGTACAGCATATCTTTACGGGCTTTTTGAAACCTTATGAGTTCTTATGAAATAATCAAAGGATGATTACATCATGCCGCCCATACCACCCATGCCGCCCATATCAGGCATAGCAGGAGCCTCGTCTTGTGGTGCATCAGTAATCATTGCTTCGGTGGTTAACATTAAGCCAGCAATTGATGCGGCAAATTGCAAGGCACTACGTGTTACTTTAGTTGGGTCAAGAATGCCCATTTCTAACATATCGCCGTATATACCGTTACCAGCATTATAACCATAATTGCCTTTACCATTACGTACTTCGTTAAGTACCACTGAAGATTCGTCACCTGAGTTGGCAACGATTTGACGAAGTGGCGCTTCCATGGCACGAATGGCAACATTAATACCATGAGTTTGGTCTTCGTTAATGCCTTCTAAGTCTTTAATTGCTTCCGCGACACGGACAAGGGCAACACCACCACCAGCAACTACGCCTTCTTCAACTGCGGCACGAGTAGCGTGTAGAGCATCTTCAACGCGCGATTTTTTCTCTTTCATTTCAATTTCAGTGGCTGCGCCAATTTTAATAACAGCAACACCACCAGCAAGTTTAGCTAAACGCTCTTGTAATTTTTCTTTATCGTAATCTGAAGAAGACTCTTCAATTTGACCACGAATTTGCGCTACACGTGCTTTAATATCGGCATCGTCACCCATACCATCAATGATGATAGTTGTATCTTTAGAGATAACTACACGCTTAGCTTGACCTAAATCTTCTAAAGTTGCTTTTTCAAGCTCCATACCGATTTCTTCAGAAATAACAGTACCCGCTGTTAAAGTAGCAACATCTTGCAACATCGCTTTACGACGGTCGCCAAAACCAGGCGCTTTAACCGCAGCAACTTTTACAATGCCACGCATGTTGTTAACCACTAAAGTAGCAAGGGCTTCGCCTTCAACATCTTCAGCAATAATTAATAGTGGCTTACCCGCTTTAGCAACACCTTCTAAAGTCGTTAATAATTCACGGATATTAGAAATTTTCTTATCAACTAATAAGATAAATGGATTTTCTAATTCAACACTGCCGTTTTCTTGGTTATTGATGAAATAAGGAGATAAGTAACCACGGTCGAACTGCATGCCTTCAACTACATCTAATTCGTCAGTTAATGCTTGACCTTCTTCAACGGTAATAACACCCTCAGCGCCTACTTTATCCATTGCTGTTGCAATGATTTGACCAACAGTTTCATCAGAGTTCGCAGAAATAGTACCTACTTGTTCAATGGCTTTATTGTCAGTACATTCTTGTGATAAGTTTTTAAGTTCGCTAACGGCAGCAATTACCGCTTTATCGATACCACGTTTAAGATCCATTGGGTTCATACCCGCAGCGATAGATTTTAACCCTTCATTGACAATAGCTTGTGCTAAAACAGTTGCTGTAGTTGTACCGTCACCAGCTTCATCATTGGCTTTAGAGGCAACTTCTTTCACCATTTGTGCGCCCATGTTTTCGAATTTATCTTCTAATTCGATTTCTTTCGCTACGGTCACACCATCTTTAGTAATTGTTGGACCACCAAAAGATTTATCAATGACTACGTTACGGCCTTTAGGACCTAACGTTACTTTTACCGCGTCTGCTAATATATTTACACCAGAGAGCATTTTTGCTCGTGCGTTGTTTCCAAATAATACGTCTTTTGAAGCCATGTTATTTATTCCTATAATGTGTTTGTTTTTTTTAATTAAATATAATGGAGCACGCTCTACACCATATTAGAGTTCAATTATTATTGAGATTAATCAACAATAGCAAGAATGTCTGACTCAGAAAGGATCAGTACTTCCTCACCATCAATTTTTTCAGTTTTAGCGCCATAACCTTCTGAAAAGATAATTTGGTCACCAACTTTAACGTCTAAAGCGCGTACTTCACCATTGTCTAAAATACGGCCATTACCTACAGCAATAACTTCACCGCGAGTAGATTTCTCAGCGGCACTACCTGTTAATACAATGCCACCGGCTGATGTTGATTCAACTTCTTTACGTTTTATGATTACACGATCATGTAATGGGCGAATGCTCATTTATTTTCTCCTGAGGATGTTTAATTTGTTATAACTAGAACTAGAAGTGGGGATAAAATAATTATTCACAAGCCTACAGGTTATTTTTTTATTCTTTACAAGAATCTTTACGAGAATATTCACCTTCAATTGTTTCACCTTGATGATGAGAGATATTGTGACTGTCTTGGTTTGATGCTTGAGAGCTAGCTTGATGTTCGTAGGTATTGCCCGTGTAGGTATTGTCCGTGTAGGTATTGTCCGTGTAGGTATTGTCCGTATTAAAGCTCGATCTTGCACCGCTTCTGGTAACATAAGGATTAACTTTAATATGTTTTTGCACACTAATTGCTATTGCTTGACGAACATTAGGTACAAGTAACAACAGACCAAAAACGTCGGTAACAAACCCAGGAGTAACTAATAACACCCCAGCAACGAGCAACATCAGCCCTGTAACAATTTCATTTGATGGTATTTCGCCTTGTGCTATTTTAGCTTGCACCGACTGTAGCGTTGCTATGCCTTGTTGACGGACATATTTTGCGCCTAGCCAAGCACTAAAAATAACAATACCGATAGTTGGCCACATTCCTAGTAACTCACCTACTTGCATTAACACACTAATTTCAATAATAGGGATGATAATAAAAAGTACAAATAATACACGAAACATAATAATTCCTTATTTTCTATGAAACTTATATTGGGCTGAACGGGTCTTTTTCAAGGCAAATTATTTGTTAGCACACTTGTTAGCAACCATGCCTTAAATACTAATGTCTTAAATACTAATGTCTTAAATACTAATGTCTTAAATGCTGGCATTGCTACGTTTTTAAGAGAGATTTTTTAAGAGAATGTTAAGTTACTTAGTTATTAGAAATGAATTAGGAATAAAATTTGTATCAAATAGTTTTATCTACTTGCCCGAATAAAGATATCGCCCAAAATATTGCTCAACATTTAGTGACAGAAAAATTAGCTGCTTGTGTCAATATAATATCCCATGTTACTTCAGTTTATATTTGGCAGGCTGAGCTGCAATATGACCATGAAGTACAATTACTGATTAAAACAGACAGTGCAAAATTTGAACAATTAAATGCTCGAATAAATGAATTACATCCCTTTGATGTAGTAGAAGTGATTGCCTTGAACATCCAGCAAGGTGATACGCATTATTTAAACTGGATAACAGAATCATTAAAGTAGTATAAATGAAAAAATTATCTTTGTTTCTTAACTTAAGTCTTGGTCTAATTTTTACCTTAGTAACCCTATTGCCAACAACTAGCCATGCTCAACAATCTATTTTTGATATCTCGAATGCGTCTTTATTTAGCAATGATGATGAGTTTTTGAAAGTAGACCAAGCTTTTTCTTTCAATTTTGATCAGCAAAACGATCAGTTACATATCAGCTTCGATATCAGCGAAGGTTATTATCTATATCGTCATCAATTTAAGTTTACCGCTAAAAATGCCCGTCATTCAAAAATTGACCTAGCAACAGGTATAGATCATGAAGATGAATTTTTTGGTGTTCAGCAAATCTATAAAGAGAAGCTAAACTTTACTATTAATATTGAACAAGCTGACGAAAACGCCAGTATCACCATTCGTTATCAAGGTTGTGCTGATAAAGGCCTGTGCTACCCGCCAACTAAGCAAGTAATAACACTAGATACTGTACTTGCAGATAGCACATCGAATGATGCTTCCGCGATATTTTCAGCCCTGACTGAAAAAAATGATAGCGCTACATTCTCTATGCAAAAAAAATCGATACAGAAAAATGATGGCAGTGCTCAAGTAACAGCAAGCAGTGAGCAACATCAACTGGCCGATATGTTAAAACAAGATAGCTTATTATTAACCCTAGTTGCTTTTTTTGTCGGTGGCTTATTGTTATCTTTTACCCCTTGCGTTTTCCCTATGTACCCAATTTTAACAGGAATTATTGTCGGTCAAGGTAAAACACTGACCACCCAAAAGGCGTTCACATTATCTTTTTTCTATGTACAAGGTATGGCAGTAACTTATACATTACTTGGTATCGTTGTTGCCTTGGCAGGCGCACAATTTCAAGCCGTATTTCAACACCCCTTTGTACTAATTGCACTAAGCGTGTTATTTATCTATTTAGCACTTTCTATGTTTGGTCTTTTTAATTTGGCATTACCCGTTAGCTGGCAAAACAAGTTAAATAATTTAAGTAATAAGCAAAAAGGAGGCTCTATCGCTGGTGTAGTGATGATGGGTATCATTTCTGGCTTAGTGGCATCTCCTTGTACAACCGCGCCACTTACTGGGGCTTTATTATACATTTCTCAAACTGGGGATGTAGTATTAGGTGCATCAGCATTATACGCATTAAGTTTAGGCATGGGATTACCCTTATTAATACTGGGTAGCTCTGGTGGAAAGTTATTGCCTAAAGCGGGTTCTTGGATGAATATCATCAAAAATGTTTTTGGGTTATTACTCTTGGCAGTACCTATATTTTTACTTGAACGCTTTATCCCTGAAATTGCCAGCCAAGCACTGTGGGCCTTGTTATTATTAGCCGCTGCTAGTTATTTCTATGTTGCCAATATTAATGGTAACAGTAGGGGGCTCTGGTTTGGTGCTCGTTCATTAGTCATATTCTTAATGTTATTTGTTGGTGCAAATATGGCGTATCAACTTGTTGTGCCTGACAAAAACTTACCTGCTGGGGAATCAAACACCAATAAAGAAATACAACACTTTACGCAGCTAACAACACTAGAAGCGTTACAAACAGCAATTACCCAAGCCAATAGCCAAGGTAAAACTGTTATGCTAGATTTATATGCTGATTGGTGTATCGCCTGTAAAGAATTTGAAAAATATACATTTTCTGATAGCAAGGTACAGCAAGCTTTAGCTAACTCGGTGTTAATACAAATAGATTTAACTGACACTGGCGCTAAGAAAAACATTGAGTTAATGGAACATTTCAATGTTTTTGGCTTACCTTCGATTCTATTTTTTGATTTACAAGGTGAAGAGTTAAGCCAGCAACGCGTTACCGGCTTTATGGCGGCTGAAGAATTTAGTGCTCATATAAATTCTATCTTTTAAATAATTTATTTTAACATAGCCAAGCAGTCGTCATTGGCTGCTTTTCTGCTTAGGTCTTACAATAACCATTTGAGATTCAGTGAGTAAAACACTAGCGCCTCTTTCTAAAACTAATGATTTAAAAAGATATAACCCATTAAAAACAACACCTTAAAAAATGTAACTTCTTTGTAATGTAATAAACAATTGATGAAAAAACCAACTTTTCAACATCACTAAACAGATAAGACCAGTATTTTGCTGTTATATTCTGCGAAAACACTATAATAATCGCCTAAATCAGAAAAATCGTTTTTTTAGTTCACTCTTGCATGGTTTTGTGTAATTATTATTGGCGATTTAATTTTATAGGTATTTTTGACGAAGATGACCACAAAGTTCAAAGTTTTAGTCTTAAATGGCCCGAATTTAAACATGTTAGGTAAGCGTGAACCTGAAATTTATGGTGCGCAAACATTAAATGAAATAATCAGTCAATTAACACAACAAGCACAAACGCAAGAAATTGAGTTATCTCATGTGCAATCAAATGCTGAGCATGAATTGATTAATACTATTCATCAAGCATTTCAAAAAATCGATTTTATTATTATAAACCCAGCGGCTTTTACTCACACCAGCGTAGCGCTTCGAGATGCATTGTTAGCCGTAGATATCCCTTTCATTGAGGTGCATTTATCTAATGTGCATACAAGAGAAAAATTTAGACAGCATTCCTATTTATCGGATGTTGCTAACGGTGTTATCTGTGGATTAGGTGCTAAAGGCTATAGTTATGCACTTGAATACGCAAAAGAGTATTTAGAAAAAACAGATAACAAATAGAATGGGGGTGGCGCAGCCGACACCTTATTCGGGTGTTGAATAAGCCCGATTAGTACCGAGCTGGCAACAACTGCATAACTAAGCAGCGAAACTTGGCACTAGAAACTCAAAAAACATTTAACTTAAAGATTAAGGTATTACAATGGATATTCGTAAAATTAAAAAACTTATTGAGCTAGTCGAAGAGTCTGGCATTAACGAATTAGAAATTTCTGAGGGTGAAGAGTCAGTACGAATCTGTCGTGGTGCACCTATGGTTACAGCAGCTCCTATGATACAAGCGGCACCTATTGCGGCGCCTGTGGCCGCACCTTTAGCGGCAGCGGGAACTGCGGCACCTGTAATTAGCGGTCATATAGTTCGCTCTCCTATGGTGGGAACTTTCTACGCATCTGCCTCACCAGATGCCCCTGCTTTCGCAGAAGTTGGCAAGCATGTTAATGCTGGCGACACTCTGTGTATTATCGAAGCAATGAAAATGATGAACCAAATTGAAGCAGATAAATCAGGTATTATTAAAGAAGTTCTTGCGCAAAATGAAGATGCAATTGAATTTGACCAACCGCTATTCATCATTGAATAAGCCCGTATATTTCCAAACATAAGGGTCATTCCATGTTAGATAAAGTTGTTATCGCCAACCGTGGCGAAATTGCCTTAAGAATATTGCGCGCATGTAAAGAGTTAGGCATCAAAACTGTTGCTGTGCACTCTACAGCCGACAAAAACTTAAAGCATGTATTATTAGCCGATGAAACCATCTGTATTGGCAAAGCACCGGCACCTGATAGTTATCTTAATATTCCAACTATCATTACCGCAGCGGAAGTCACAAATGCTGTAGCTATTCATCCAGGATATGGATTTTTAGCTGAAAATGCTGATTTTGCCGAGCAAGTTGAAAGGTCAGGTTTTGCTTTTATTGGGCCAACGGCAGAAAGCATCCGTTTGATGGGTGATAAAGTATCTGCTATTTATGCCATGAAGAGTGCTGGTGTGCCTTGTGTTCCTGGCTCTGATGGGCCACTAACTGATAACGAAGCTAAAAATAAAGCTCATGCTAAACGCATTGGTTATCCAGTAATCATCAAGGCTTCTGGCGGCGGCGGCGGTCGTGGTATGCGCGTAGTTCGCTCGGAAGAGGAGCTAACAGAATCAATTGCGTTAACCAAAAAAGAAGCGGGTACTATTTTCAAAAATGATATGGTTTACATGGAAAAATTCCTTGAAAACCCTCGTCATGTTGAAATTCAAATTATTGCCGATGGGCAAGGTAGTGCCATTCATTTAGGTGAACGTGACTGTTCTATGCAGCGTCGCCATCAAAAAGTTGTTGAAGAGGCTCCAGCACCAGGCATTACCCCAGAAATGCGCATCAAAATTGGAGAACGTTGCTGCAATGCTTGTATCGAAATTAATTATCGCGGTGCTGGTACGTTTGAGTTCTTATATGAAAACGGTGAGTTCTATTTCATAGAAATGAATACCCGTATTCAGGTTGAACACCCAGTAACAGAAATGATCACTGGCGTTGATTTAATCAAAGAACAATTACGCGTTGCTGCTGGTTTACCATTATCTTACAGACAAGATGATATTAAAATTGCCGGCCACTCAATTGAATGTCGTATCAATGCTGAAGACCCACGTACTTTCATTCCTTCACCAGGTAAAATTACACGTTTCCATCCACCAGGTGGTCTAGGCGTTCGTTGGGATTCTCACATCTATGCTGATTATTCTGTGCCACCACATTATGATTCTATGATTGGCAAGCTAATCACTTGGGGTGATAATCGTGATGTTGCCATTGCACGTATGCGTAATGCATTATCAGAGTTAGTCATTGATGGCATCAAAACTAACATTACTTTGCATCAAGATATCTTAAATGATCAAGGTTTTGTTAATGGTGGTGCTAATATTCACTACTTAGAGAAAAAGCTGTCTGAACTTGAGTAAGCGAGTCAAACGATATAAAAGCTCTGCATTTGCAGAGCTTTTTTGTTTCATCACTGAAATTATCATACTATGGCATCAGTGATAGAACGAGATGTAACATGATTGAACAAATAGAAAAACCTTCCCCCCCTGCTGATGATGACTGCTGTGGCGGTGGTGCTTGTAACCCTTGTGTGTGGGATCACTACTATGCTGAATTACAAAAATGGCGAATCGAGCAAGCAAAAATCAAAGAACAGAAAGAACAATACAGCTTTGAGTACTTGGAGAAAAGAAATGGATAGTGAAAAAATGTTTGATGCGAGTCTATACAATATCACTGTACGAAAAGGAAATTTCGATGGCGAAGTTTTCTTTGAAGCCAAAGTAAAAGAATTACCTGATGTAGCTGAGTATGCAGAATCATACGAAGATGCATATTTGCTTGCGATTGATAGTATTGAAATAACCGCTGAAGCTTTAGCTGAGCAAGGAAAGGTAATGCCTTCACCTATCTAGAAAATGATGATTTTAGTGGGCGTGTTACTTTAAGAATGCCCAAAAGCATGCAGTATTATCATCTTGGTCTGATAGCGAAGATATTATTTTAAATCAATTACTTGTTAATTGTTTGGCATTTAACTTGGGGGAACAGTTTGGCGTTACACGAACTATTCATAGCATCAAGTCATCTATTAGCTAAAGAGCAATTATTTACAAAAAAATGAGCAATATTTCACAATAATACCTCAATTAACATCACTATAATTTCTTCTACTTTTTACCATAAGGAGATAATAGTGTTTAGTATTGTTGAAAATAAAGAAAATATCACAGATTTTCTGAAAAATAGTTTTCATAACAGTTTTCATAACTTAAAAGAAGATAAGTACCTTAAAGCTGATTTTATTTATCGCTCTAGAGCCTTTATTTAAGCCAAAAACTCATGTTATATATTCAAATATTAAGTCATTCCTATTGGGTTCTTGGCTCTCTCCTTGGTGCTTTGCTTTCACAGTTCATTCCTAAATCTATCCTTGGTATCGAATTTGCCCTAACAGCTTTATTCATAGTTTTAGCTCAAGAACACTTTTATAAAAAAAAGAATTTTACCTCAATAGGTTTAGCTTTTATCTCCGCTATTTTGGCTCTTACAATATCAAGTGCTCAATTTATAAGTATCGCTATGACTTTATTCGTTATTTTGTTATTTATCAAACAAAGGGTTAATGCTAATGACTAATGAATATCTCATCTATGCGATGATTATAATGGCATTATGTACATTTGCTTTAAGATGCTTTCCATTTTTGGCAATAAAACACTTGAAGAATAACTCCTTTATTTCGTTTTTAGGCAAAACTATGCCTGCTGGAATTATGCTTATTTTGGTTTTCTATAGCTTAACATCTGTCGATTACACATCCATAGGAGCAGCATTCCCGTATTTGATTAGCGTTTGTATGGTTATCACAATGCAACACTTCTTTCGTAAACCTCTGCTCAGTATTTTAGCTGGAACGTTTATGAATATATTTTTACTTAATTTTTTATGAAACATTTTATTTTGATGGTGCCGAATTAGCTTTATCTGATGATGATGAAGTTCCAGATATAGTTAAAGATATTTCAAGTCAACTTTGCCTAACAGGGCAGGGCAAGAACATAAGGTTTAACCTGTTTCATGAATTGCTCAGATGTTCTGAAGCAGACATTTTGAAGTATCATGAGTATATAAGCCGCACAATAAGCCATTTTCATCTTTAAAAGTTAACGCCTCACCGCAAACACGCGGTGAGGCATTTAATCAGCAGACTGATTAAACTGATTAAAGGATGACACCATCACGGATCATGTCTTGATCTATCAACACTTGTGATACACCATCAGCATTACCTGAATCCAAGCTATAAACAAGATAAGTATGACCCGAGTTAGTCGTCGTAGCTTCTTCTTTTATCCAATTTCCCGCTTGTGTCATCGAATCAAGCGCAATTGAATCAAGCACAACCGTATCATCAGCATCACCGTTTATCACAAGTTGGTGCTTACCTGCGCCAACTAAACCTACCCAGCCATTGGCATCATTAAATAGATTTATGCCACTTTGTAACACATCGTCTAACTGAATTTTCACCGTATTAGCGCCAGAGCCTGCGATATTAACCACATTGATCTCAGGATGAGTACCAGAAAAATCAAGGGTTTGATCCATCGCGGTTGATGCCAAACTGTATGTTTGAACTGACAGCCCACTAATTGGATCTGTTGTTGCAATTGCCGAGAAGGTAGTGTCCGTTGCCGTCACAGTAAAGCTGGTACTGGCGCTGTTGGTACTAGATGTACCCACACCGTCAACAAAGAATGCTGCTATTGTATGGCTACCTATCGCTAACGCTGTTGGCGTGTAACTCCAACTTGTCACCCCATTTACCGTGCTACCTATGGTGGCATCACCTAATAAGGTCGCACCATCATAAACCCGCACGGATCCATCCGTGTCAAAATTAGTCACAGTACCAGTCAAACTCACCGTTGAATCATCGGTATCAGTACCCGCACTGATCTTACCTGTCAATGCTCCGACATCATCATTAACCTGCATAGTCAAGGTGGCTTCAAGAGATGAAGCGAAACTTGAATATATAGCTTCTTGTGGCGCTGCGGATGCTTGTGCCCCCTGTGTAGATGCAGCAGTAACGCCAGTGTCAACGGTAATAGTGATTGCAGCGCTGATCACACGCGCCTCGGCAATAGCGGTTTCACCTTTCGCTTGAATAACCGCTTTAAGCGTATGTTCGCCATCTGGTAACACTGTTGTAGGCGTGAATGCCCATGTGTTATCGCTATTAACGGTAGCCACACCAAGCTTTTTAGCGGCGAGAGTGGTGCCATCATAAATAGCTAGCGCTTCACCCACGTCTAGCGGAGCGGTTAAGGTGCCTGAGAAGGTCGGTGTGCTGTCGTCTGTGGTGACACCAGAAGCAAGCACTCCCCTGTCGACACCCACATCATCGGTTACACTCATGCTAATGCCGCTATGAAGGTTGACCACATGGGGGCTACTTGCCGTACCCAGAGCGCCAAAGGGGCTTTCAACCTGCGCGGTAAAACTATGGTTGCCCGCTGGTAATGCGCTCGGTGTGTAAGTCCAACCCCTGCCTGCTACCGTCGCTTCACCTAGTTTTGTCGTGCTATCGCCATGGTCATCATATATTGCCAGCACTTGGCCAGCAGTAAGCCCAGCATTCAGTGTACCAGCTAATCTAGGCGTGGTGTCGTCGGTACTAACACCTGACTCCAAATTACCCGTAAAACCGCCATGGGTGTTCTCATTATCACTTACCGTTGCAATAGTAGCGGTTTGTGTCGGTAAAGTGTCAACGGTAATGGTGTTTGCCGTGCTGATCACCCGACCCTTGGTAATAGCGGTTTCACCTACCACTTGAATAACCGCTTTAAGCGTATGCTCGCCATCTGGTAACACTGTCGTAGGCGTGAATGTCCATGCGTTATTGTTACTAACGGTGGCGACACCAAGCTTTTTAGCGGTGAGAGTGGTGCCATCATAAATAGCTAGCTCTTCATCTGCGCCTAGGGCAGTGATTAAGGTACCTGACAAGGTCGGTGTCTGGTCGTCGGTAATAACATGGGTTGCTAAGCTGGTTTTATAAGAAGGGCTCCTACCCGTACCGCCTAGGTTAATCGCGTTGGCATTATCCTGTAAGTCGGCATAGCTCAGAGCACGAAGATCTTTGTTACTGGCAAAAACAGCTAGATCTCTGATGTGTGAACGACCAAGAAAGTTATCCTCACGCGCATAAAGGTTGACACGCTCAATGAGATAGGAAGCGCCTAGATTAATGAGTAGCCAGTTGTCTACAGTATTAGGTATGGATGAGGAATAAGAATCATCTGCTGCTAGGCTACCATCAGTAATGCCTGATGGAAAACGTTCGTTTATTACAGCACTATTATTTTGCCCAAGGACGTTTTTACCTAAGGCAACATTAACGCCATCTGAGAAAACTTCAACTTCACCAACCGCCAGGGTGCCACTTAGAGCGCCTGTTTGTTTGAGCAGAATATAACGCGCCTGAGGAGTAATGCCTGTTTCGATACCCGCATCATCGGTTATGATCATCTCAATGTCGCTATAAATGTTAACCACATGGGCGGCACTGTCTGTACGCGGTGGATTATTAGCCGAGTCATCAACCCTAGCGGTAAAACTATGCCTGCCTGGGGGTAATAATACACTTGGTGTGTAAGTCCAGCCTGTGCCTGTCACCGTCGCGTCACCTAGTTTTGTCATGCTACCGTCATGGTCATCATATATCGCCAGCACTTGGCTAGCTGTAAGCGCAGCACTCAGTGTGCCAGTTAATGTAGGCGTGGTATCGTCTGTACTACCCATCACCAAATCACCCATAACACTGCCATGAATGCTGACATCATCAGTCACAGTATCAATGGTAACCTTGATGAGGCTAGTATCAAGGGTAATGGTGTTGGCAGCGCTGATCACCCGAGCATTGGCAATATTGGTTTCAGCCACCGCTTGAATAACCGCTTTAAACGTATATGAGCCATCTGGTAACACTGGTGTAGTGAATGTCCATGAATTATCGCCACTATCGCCACTAAAGGTAACCACATCAAGCTTCTTTGTGCCATCATAAATAGCTAGCTCTTCATTTGCGCCTAGGGCAGCGGTTAATATGCCTGACAAGGTCAGTGTGTTGTCATCAGTAATAACAGGTGAAATTAAGCTGGTTTTATAAACAGGTGACGCACCTGTACCGCCTAGGTTAATCGCGTTTCGATCATTTAATAAATTGTTATAGCTCTTGTGACTAAGATCTTGCTTACTGGCAAAAATAGCTAGATTGCTGATTTCTTTAAAATTAGTATTGCTAGCCGTACTAAACGCATAAACGTTGACACTGTCAATATGATAGAAAGCACCTAGATCAATGGACAGATAGTTGTTTTCAGTCTCTATGTTTGAGCGATAAGCAAAACGGGGATCAATTGTTAGGCTACCATCGGTAACGCCTGATGGAACAGAGCCATCATGTTGACTAAGATTCTGCGCAATAACGGTTTTACCTAAAGCAACATTAACGCCATCTGAGAAAACTTCAACTTCATTAACCCACAATTCGTTAGTTGAGGCGCCTGTTTGTTTAAGCAGGATATAACGCACCTCGATTCCCGTTACTATAGCCCTATCATCGGTTACACTCATGCTAATGCCATGATGAACGTTAACCACATGGGCGGAACTTGGCAAAGACTGCCGACCATGAGGATCTTTAATCTGAGCGGTAAAACTATGGCTGCCTGGGGTTAATTCACTCGGGGTGTAAGTCCAGCTTGTGCTACCTGCTGCCACATCCACGTTACCTAGTTTTGTCGTGCTACCGTCATGATCATCATATATTACCAGCACTTGGCTACCCGTAAGGGCAGTACTGAGTGTGCCCGTTAATGTCGGCATGGTGTCGTCTGTTGTTGTGCCAGTTGCTAAGGATCCCACAGCACTACCATGCGTGCTGACATCATCAGTCACAGTATCAATGGTAGCCTTGATGAGGCTAGTATCAATGGTAATAGTGTATGCCACACTGATCACCCGAGCATTGGCAATATCGCTTGCACCTATCGCTTGAATAACCGCTTTAAACGTATGCAAGTCATTCGGTAACTCTGGCGTAGTGAATGTCCATGAATTATCGCTACTAACGGTGGCGACACCAAGTTTCGTGCTGCCATCATAAATAGCCAGCTCTTCACCCACAACTAACGCAAGGGTTAAGCTACCTTTTAAAGTCGGTGTGCTGTCGTCTGTCGTCGTAGTAATAGACGGTTTTAAGATGGTTTGAGGAACAGGGTCAAAGCCTGTACCGCCTAAGCGAATGGCGTTTGCATTAGCTATTAACTGGTCATAGGTCAGATGGCTAAGATCTTCGTTACTGGCAAAAATATCGACACTTTGGATCCTACTAAGACCAGAAATAAACCCATAAACCTTGACAGTGTCAAGACTAGTATAGTAATTACCTAAGTCAACTAGCACCCAGTTGTCCCTAGAGTTATCATCTGATCTATAATCATTATCGTGTTCTTGGTTACCATCAGTAACGCCTGATGGTAAGCCTATAACTCGATCATTTAATATCCCCACCGTAACGGTTTTACCTAAGGCAACATTAACGCCAGCTGAGAAGACTTCAACTTCACCAACCCACAATTGGTTAAACCTCTCGCCTGTTTGTTTGAGCAGGATATAACGTACCGCTGGATTAATCGCTCCCATTACCGCGCCCACATCATCGGTTGCTGTCATGCTAATACCGGGATTGATGTTAACCACATGGGCGGTACTTGCCATACCCTGTTGATTACTAAACAAGCTTTCAACCCTAGCGGTAAAACTATGGCTGCCAGCAGGCAATGCGCTGGGTGTGTAAGCCCAGCTTGTGCCTGTTATAGTCGCTTCACCTAGTCTTTTGCTGCTATCGCCATGGGTATCATATATTGCCAGCACTTGGCTACCAATAAGATCAGCACTCAGTGTGCCAGTTAATGTCGGTGTGGTGTCGTCGGTACTAGCACCCGTCACCAAATCACCAGTAAAACTGCCATGAGTGCTGACATCATCACTTGCCGTCACAATAGTAGCGGTTTGTGCTGGTAAATAATCAACTATAATACTGTATGCCGCGCTGATCACCCGAGCATGGGCAATAGTGGTTTCACCTACTGCTTGAATAACCGCCTTAAGTGTATACAAGCCACTTACGAACGGGTTATTAATAGGAGTGAATGTCCATGAGTTATCACCACTATCAGCACTAACGATGGCGACACCAAGTTTTGTTGTGCCATGGTAAATAGCTAGCTCTTCACCCGTACCTAGGGCAGTGGTTAAGGTGCCTGACAAGGTCGGTGTAGTGTCGTCTGTCATTGTCGTAATAGGCGTTGTTAAGCTGGTTTTATAAGCGGGAGACGAACCCGTACCGCCTAGGTTAATCGCGTTTGGAGCAGTCGTTAACGCGGCATAGGTCAAGCTGCTAAGATCTTCGTTGCTGGCAAAAATATCGACATCCGCGATATTCCCTCTATTATTAGGTTTATAGCCATAAATGTCGACACGATCAATACTGCTATAGTAATCACCTAAGTCAACTAGCACCCAGTTGTCTGTCGTTAACTCATCTGAGCCATAAGCATTATTGTTTGCTAAAGTACCATCAGTAACCCCTGATGCTGAGCCGAAAGTTAACTCATTTGACCCCGCCGTGACGGTTTTATTTAAGGCAATATTATCGCCAGCTGAGAAGACTTTAACTTCACCAACCCACAATTGCCTACCAGCACTGGGTGTGTCTCCTGTTTGTTTGAGCAAGATATAACGCACCGCTGGATTAATTGCTGCCATTACCGCGCCGAAATTATCGGTTATTGCCATGCTAATGCCGCTATGCACATTAACCACATGGGCGGTACTTGCTGTACCCTGTTGATTACTAAACAAGCTTTCAACCCTAGCGGTAAAACTATGGCTACCCACTGTTAATGGGCTCGGTGTGTAAGTCCAGCCTGTGCCTGTTACAGTCGCGTCACCTAGTTTTGTCGCGCTATCGCCATCATATATCGCCAGCACTTGGCTACCAATAAGCGCAGCACTCAGTGTGCCAGTTAATGTCGGTGTGGTATCGTCTGTCGATGCGCCAGAGTCTAAGGCTCCCACTGCACTGCCATGAGTGCTGACATCATCACTTACCGTATCAATAGTCACGGTTTGTGTCGGTAAAGCGTCAACTATAATAGGGTATGCCGCACTGATCACCCGACCCTCGGTAATATCGGTGTTACCTGCCGCTTGAATAACCGCTTTAAGCGTATGTGAGCCATTCGTTAACGGCTTCGTAGGAGTGAATGTCCATAAGTTATCACCACTAATACCACTAATACCAGTAAGGGTGGCGACACCAAGCTTTTTAGCGGCGAGAGTGGTGCCATCATAAATAGCCAGCTCTTCACCTGTGGCTAGTGCTGTGGTTAAGCTAACTGACAAGCTAGGTGTGCTGTCGTCTGTGGTTGCGCCAGAAGCAACGTCTTCCGTTATAGCACCCGCATCATCGGTTACTGTCATGCTAATGCCACTATGCACGTTAACCACATGGGCGCTACTTGCCATACCCTGTAGCTTACTAACCAAGCTTTCAACCTGCGCGGTAAAACTATGGCTGCCTGCTGGTAATGGGCTCGGTGTGTAAGCCCAGCCTGTGCCTGTTATAGTCGCGTCACCTAGTTTTGTCGCGCCATCATATATTGCCAGCACTTGGCTACCAATAAGCGCAGCACTCAGAGTGCCCCTTAATGTCGGCGTGGTGTCGTCGGTACTAACACCCGACACCAAATTACCCTCAACACTGTCATGAGTGCTGACATCATCACTTACCGTATCAATAGTCACGGTTTGTGTCGGTAAAGCGTCAATAGTAATAGTGTATGCCGCGCTGATCACTCGATCCTCGGTAATAGCGGTTTCACCTGTCGCTTGAATAACCGCTTTAAGCGTATGCGAGCCATTCGTTAACGGGTTCGTAGGAGTGAATGTCCATGAGTTATCACTACTAACGGTGACGACACCGTCAAGTTTCGTGGTGCCACTGTTTGTCGTGTAATCATAAATAACCAGCGCTTCATTCGTGCCTAGTGCCGTGGCTAAGGTGCCTGACAAGGTCGGTGTAGTGTCGTCTGTCACCGTAATAATAGACGGCGTTAAGCTGGTTTTATAAACAGGTATCTCACCCGTACTGCCTAGGTTAATCGCGTTTGGAGCAGCCATTAACTCGGCATAGGTTTGATAGCTAAGATCTTCGTTACTGGCAAAAATATCAACATTTTTGATATGCAAGCGAGAAGCAGGAGTAGCCGCATAAACGTTGACAGTGTCAATACTCGTATAGTAATCACCTAGGTCAATGAGCAACCAGTTGTCTGTAGTAGATATACTTGAGCCATAAACATTAGTGTCTGTTAGGAGACCATCAACAACGGCTGATGCTGTACCGAAAAGTAGACTATATGGCCCCGCGGTGACGGTTTTACCTTCAGCAATATTATTACCACCTGAAAAGACTTCAACTTCACCAACCCACAATTGGTTAGGTGTTGGGCCTGTTTGTTTGAGCAGGATATAGCGCACCGCTGGATTTATCGCGCCCATTACCGCGCCTACATCATCGGTTACTTTTATGCTAATGCCGGGGTTGATGTTAACCACACGGGTGGCACTTGCCATACCCAGACCAGCATAGGGATCATCAACCCGGGCGGTAAATTGATGGCTGCCAGCTGTTAATGCGCTCGATGCGCTGGGTGTGTAAGCCCAGTCTGTGCCGGTCACAACCGCTTCACCTAGTTTTGTCGCGCCATCGCCATTGCCATCATATATTGCCAGCACTTGATCAGCAGTAAGGGCAGCACTCAGTGTGCCAGTTAACCTAGGCGTGGTGTCGTCTGTGGTTGTGCCAGTCGCTATAACGCCGACAACACTGCCATGAGTGTTTGCATCATCATTTACCGTTTCAATAGTAGCGGTTTGTGTTGGGGCGCTGATGCCACTAGTATCAATGGTAATAGCTCTTGTTGCACTGATCACCCGCGCATGGGTAATATCGCTGTTATTTGCCGCTTGAATAACCGCTGAAAACATATACGAGCCATCCGCTAACTCATTCGTAGGAGTGTATGTCCATGTGTTATCGTTACTAATGGTGGCGACACCAAGTTTCATAGTGCCATCATAAATAGCTAGCTCTTCACCTGCGCCTAGTGCCGCGGTTAAGGCACCTGACAAGGTCGGTCTAATGTCATCGGTCGTATTACTAATAATAACAGGCGGTGTTATGGTGGCTTTCCCTACAGCTTCTTCAATAGCGCCTAGGTAAATTGCGTTTGAAGCAGCGAGTAACTCGGTATAGGTCTTGCTACTAAGATCTTTGTTGCTGGCAAAAATATCGACATTCTTGATGCGAGAAGTAGAATCCTGCGCATAAACCTCGACACGGTCAATAGCATAGTTAGCGCCTAGATCAATAAGTAGCCAGTTGTCGATCGTGCCATCACTTGGGAAATAAATATCATCCCTGTGTAGGCTACCATCCGTAACGGCTGACGGAGGATCGCCAGGCGTCCCAGCCGTCCCAGCCGTGACGGTTTTAGTTAAGGCAACATTAACGCCATTTGAGAAGACTTGAACTTCGTTAACTATTAATCTCTCACGTGCGAGCACTCGATCTGCTTGTTTGAGCAGGATATAGCGCATCGTTGGATTAAGCACTCCCGTTACCGCACCCGCATCATCGGTTACTGTCATGCTAATGCCGTTATGCACGTTAACCACATGAGCGGTACTTGATATACCCTGACCATTAGTGGCATGCTCAACCCGTGCGGTAAAACTATGGCTGCCTGCTGGTAATGCGCTGGGTGTGTAAATCCAGCTTGTGCCTGTTACTGCCGCATCATCTAGTTTTGTCGCGCCATCGCCATTGTCATCATATATCGCCAGCACTTGCCCAGTAGTAAGCGCAGCATTTAGTGTGCCCCTTAACGTAGGCGTGGTGTCGTCGGTACTAACACCCGACACCAAATTAGCCACAGCACTGCCATGAGTGCTGACATCATCACTTACAGTCACAATAGTCGCGGTTTGTGTTGGTAAAGGGTCAACCATAATAGTGTATGCTGTACTGATCACCCGAGCATTGGCAATATCGGTGTTATCTGCCGCTTGAATAACCGCTTTAAGGGTATACGAGCCCTTCGATAACATTGGTGTAGTGAATGTCCATGAGTTATCGTCATTAACGATAGCGACACCGTCAAGTTTCGTGGTGCCATCATAAATAGCTAGCTCTTCATCCATGCCTAGTGCCGTGGCTAAGGTGCCTGACAAGGTCGGGGTATTGTCGTCTATCATGGTAATAACAGTTGGCGTAACGCTGGTTTGATAACTAGGTGGACGACCGGTACCGCCTAGGCGAATCGCGTTTGCATTAGCTATTAACTGGTCATAGGTCAGTTCGCTAAGATCTTTAGTACTGGTAAAAATATCGACATTTTGGATAGGAACATTATAACTACTAGTCCCATAAACGTTGACACGGTCAATAACATAGTTAGCGCCTAGGTCAATAAGCAACCAGTTGTCTCTCGAATTTTCTCTTGCGGCATAACCTGTATCAGCTACTCGGCTACCATCAGTAGCGGCTGACGGAGGACTGCCTCGGCGGTTAGCATACCCCGCAGTGGCAGTTTTATCTAAGGCAACATTAACGTT
Source organism: uncultured Colwellia sp. (assembly GCA_965261045.1). GTDB lineage: Bacteria > Pseudomonadota > Gammaproteobacteria > Enterobacterales > Alteromonadaceae > Colwellia. The sequence goes on along the minus strand of CBDHCJ010000002.1, from coordinate 42,708 downwards.
ACCTGAGAAGGCTTCAACTTCACCAACCCCCAATCCGTTAGATGTGGCTCCTGTTTGTTTGAGCAAAATATAACGTACCGCTGGATTAAGCTCGCCCGTTACCGCGCCTACATCATCGGTTACTGTCATGCTAATACCAGGATTGATGTTAACCACATGGGCGGTACTTACCATACCCAGAGCACCAGTGGGGCTTTCAACCCTAGCGGTAAAACGATGGCTGCCAGCAGGCAATGCGCTCGGTGTGTAAGTCCAGCTTGTGCCTGTTACTGCCGCATCATCTAGTTTTGTCGCGCCATCGCCATTGTCATCATATATCGCCAGCACTTGCCCAGCAGTAAGGGCAGCATTTAGTGTGCCCCTTAACGTAGGCGTGGTGTCGTCGGTACTAACACCCGACACCAAATTAGCCACAGCACTGCCATGAGTGCTGACATCATCACTTACGGTATCAATAGTCGCGGTTTGTGTTGAAGCAATGATGCTAGAATCAATGGTAATAGAGCTTGTTTGACTGATCACCCGACCCTTGGTAATAGCGGTTTCATCTACCGCTTGAATAACCGCTTTAAGCATATGCTCGCCATCTGCTAACACTGGTGTAGTGAATGTCCATGTGTTATCGTCATTAACGATAGCGACACCGTCAAGTTTCGTGGTGCCATCATAAATAGCTAGCTCTTCACCCATGCCTAGGGCAGTGGTTAAGGTACCTGACAAGGTCGGTTTGCTGTCGTCTGTAATATTATTAATAATAACAGGCGTAGCTAAGGTGGTTTTATAATCAGGGACTGTGATTGTACCGCCTAGCCTAATCGCGTTTGCATTACCTATTAACTGGTCATGTCTTAGATCGCTAAGATCTTCCGTACTGGCAAAAATATCGGCATTCCCTAACCTGATACGATTTCCTGAAAAATCAGTTATCGCATAAAGGTTGACACTGTCAATACTGTAGCGAGCAGCTAGGTCAATAAGCACCCAGTTGTCGCTAGTATGTTTATCTGATATATAACTATTACCAAGAACATTTTCTAGGTTACCATCATCAAAAATATGTTCTAGGTTACCATCAGTAACAGCTGACGCAGGAAAGCGATCAACTGCACTTGTCCCCGCTGTGACGGTTTTACCAAAGGCAATATTATTACCATCTGAAAAGACTTCAATTTCAGCAACCGAGAATGGAATGTGTGAACTCCCTGTTTGTTTGAACAGGATATAACGCACCCCTAGAGCAAGATCTCCTGTTACCGCGCCGACATCATCGGTTACTGTCATGCTAATGCCGCTATGCAGGTTAACCACATGGGCGACACTTGCCAGACCCTGTTGATTACTAAACAAGCTTTCAACCCTAGCGGTAAAACTATGGCTGCCCGCGGTTAATGCGCTGGGTGTGTAAGTCCAGTCTGTGCCTGTTATAGTCGCTTCACCTCGTCTTGTGGTGCTATCGCCATGGGTATCATATATTGCCAGCACTTGGCTACCAATAAGATCAGCACTCAGTGTGCCAGTTAATGTCGGTGTGGTGTCGTCTGTGCTCGCATCCGACACCAAATTACCAGTAAAACTGTCATAAGTGCTGACATCATCACTTACGGTCACAATAGTAGCGGTTTGTGTTGGTAAAGCGTCAACCATAATAGGGTATGCCGCGCCGATCACCCGATCTTCGATAATATCGGTTTCACCTGCCGCTTGAATAACCGCTTGAATAACCGCCTTAAGGGTATGTGGGCCATTCGTTAACGGCTTCGTAGGTGTGAATGTCCATGAGTTATCACCACTACTGCTAAAGGTGGTGACACCGTCAAGTTTTGTTGTGCCATCATAAATAGCCAGCGTTTCACCCGCGCCTAGTGCCGTGGCTAAGGTTCCTGACAAGGTCGGTGTGCTGTCGTCTGTGGTGGCGCCAGAAGCAAGCTCTCCCGTTACACTACCCTCGTCATCGGTTACTGTTATGCTAATGCCGATATGCAGGTTAACCACATGGGCGTTACTTGCCGTACCCTGTAGCTTACTAAGCAAGCTTTCAACCCTAGCGGTAAAACTATGGCTGCCTGGGGGTAATGCGCTTGGTGTGTAAATCCAGTCTGTGCCTGTTTCTGTTATCGTCGCGTCACCTAGTTTTTTGGTGCTATCGCCATGGTCATCATATATTGCCAGTACTTGGCTATCAATAAGCGCAGCACTCAGTGTGCCCATTAATGTCGGTGTGGTGTCGTCGGTACTAACACCCGATACCAAATTACCCTCAACACTGCCATGAGTGTTCTCATCATCACTTACGGTCACAATAGTAGCGGTTTGTGTTGGTGCTATGATGCTAGAATCAACGGTAATTATGTATGCCGCGCTGATCACCCGAGCATTGGCAATATCGGTGTTACCTTCCACTTGAATAACCGCTTTAAGGGTATGCGAGCCATCTGGTAACGCGTCCGTATCCGTAGGGGTATATGTCCATGAGTTATCACTACTAACGGTGGCGACACCAAGCTTTTCAGCGGCGATAGTGCTGCCATCGTAAATAGCCAGCTCTTCATCCATGCCTAGGGCAATGGTTAAGGTACCTGATAAGGTCGGTTTGCTGTCATCTGTTATGGTAATAATAGACGGTGTTAAGATGGTTTGATAAACAGGGTCTGAGCCTGTACCGCCTAAGCGAATGGCGTTTGGAGCCGCGAGTAAATCGGCAGAGATCAGATGGCTAAGATCTTCGTTACTGGCAAAAATATCAACATTTTTGATATCAATATGTACTTCAGGAGCATGCCCATAAACCTTGACACTGTCAATGCTAGTATAGTAATCCCCTAAGTCAATGAGCAACCAGTTGTCGTTAGTAGGTTCAAGTGAGGTATAAACATCACCAAGGGCTAGGTTACCACTAGTAACAGCTGATGCTGAACCGAAAGCTAGCCTATATGGCCCCGCTGTAACGGTTTTACCTAAGGCAACATTAACGCCAGCTGAGAAGACTTCAACTTCACCAACCTGCAATCTGTTAGTTGAGTCGCCTGTTTGTTTGAGCAGGATATAACGTACCGCTGGATTAATATCGCCCACTACCGTGCCTTCATCATCGGTTATTGTCATGCTAATTCTGGGATTGATGTTAACCACACGGGCGTCACTTACCACACCGAGACCACCAGAGGCGCTTTCAACCCTAGCGGTAAAACTATGGCTGCCTGCGGTTAATTCGCTGGGTGTGTAAGTCCAGGCTCTGCTTGACACAGTCGCTTCACCTAGTTTTGTGTTGCCATCACCATTGTTAGCGTTGTTATCATATATCGCCAGCACTTGATCAGCAGTAAGCGCAGCAGTCAATGAGCCAGTTAACGTAGGTGTGATGTCGTCTGTTGTTGCGCCAGTCACTAAAACGCCGACAATACTGTCATGAGTTTTGACATCATCCCTTACTATTGAAATAGTCGCGGTTTGTGTTGGTGTAGTGATGCTAGTATCAATGGTGATAGTGCTGGTTGCACTGATCACCCGAGCATTGATAATATCGGTGTTATCTGCCGCTTGAATAACCGCTGTAAACGTATGCAAGCCATCCGCTAACGGACCCGTATCTGTAGGGGTATATGTCCATGCGTTATCGTCACCAACGCTGATCACAGCAAGTATTGTTGTGCCATCATAAATAGCTAGCTCTTCATCCATGCCCAGCGCAGTGGTTAAGCTACCTGAAAAGGTCGGTGTGCTATCGTCTGTGCTTGCGCCAAAAGCAAGATCTCCCATTACCGCGCCGACATTATCGGCTATTGTCATGCTAATGCCGCTATGCAGGTTAACCACATGGGGGTCACTTGCCACACCCTGTAGCTTACTAAGCAAGCTTTCAACTCTGGCGGTAAAACTATGGCTGCCAGCGGTTGTTAATGCGCTGGGTGTGTAAGCCCACTCTGTGTTGTTGGTCACAACCGCTTCACCTAGTCTTGTCGTGCTATCGCCATGGTTATCATATATTGCAACCACTTGGCTACCAATAAGCGCAGCACTCAGTGTACCCATTAATGTCGGTGTGGTGTCGTCGGTACTAACACCCGATACCAAATCACCTTCAACACTGTTATGCGTGCTGACATCATCACTTACGGTATCAATAGTAGTGGTTTGTGTTGGTAAAGCGTCAACTATAATAGGGTATGCCGCGCTGATCACCCGACCCTCGGTAATATCGGTTACACCTGCCGCTTGAATAACCGCTGTAAACGTATGCGAGCCATTTATTAACGGGTCCGTAGGAGTAAATGTCCATGAGTTATTGGCACTAACGGGAACCACAGCAAGTTTTGTCGTGCCATGGTAAATAGCCAGCTCTTCACCATCGGCTAGCGCAGCGGTTAAGGTGCCTGACAAGGTCGGTGTATTATCGTCTGTCATAGCAATAACAAACTGGGTTAAGCTGGTTTTATATTCAGGTGACGAACCCGTATCGCCTAGCTTAATCGCGTTTAGATCAGCGTTTAACATGGCATAAGTCTGACTGCTAATATTTTGACGACTGGCAAAAATATCTACATTGCTGAGTCCATCTAAATCAGATCTACTCTCGGCATAAACCTCGACACTGTCAATAACATAATGATCGCCTAGGTCAATAAGCACCCAGTTGTTTCTCGACTGTGTACTTGCGCTAAAACCATTATTGTTTTCTATCCTACCATCAGTAACGGCTGACGGAGGGCTGAATTCAAAGTTAACAGATCCCGATCCCGCCGTGACGGCTTTACCAAAGGCAACATTAACGCCGGCTGAGAAGACTTGCACTTCACCAACCTTCAATTGCCTACCAGCACTGGGGGTGTCTCCTGTTTGTTTGAGCAAGATATAGCGTACCGCTGGATTAAGATCGCCCATTAGCACGCCCACATTATCGGTTACTGTTATGCTAATGCCGCTATGCACGTTAACCACATGGGGGCTACTTGCCACACCCTGTAGATTACTAAACGAGCTTTCAACCTGAGCGGTAAAACTATGGCTGCCAGCTAGCAATGCACTGCTCGGTGTGTAAGTCCAGTCTGTGCCTGTTCCTGTTATAGTTGCATCACCTAGTTTTGTGACGCTATCGCCATCATATATCGCCAGCACTTGGCTACCAATAAGGGCAGCACTCAGTGTGCCCATTAATGTCGGCGTGGTGTCGTCTGTACTAACACCCGACACCAAATTACCCTCAACACTGCCATGAGTTATGACATTATCACTTACCGTATTAATAGTAGCGGTTTGTGTCGGTAAAGAATCAATAGTAATAGTGTTTGCCGCGCTGATCACCCGAGCCTTGGTAATATCGGTTTCATTTACCGCTTGAATAACCGCTTTAAGCGTATGCGAGCCACTTGATAACACTGGCGTAGTGTATGTCCATGCGTTATCGCTACTAACGGTGGCAACACCGTTAAGTTTCACCATGCCATCATAAATAGCCAGTTCTTCACCTATGCCACTCCTGCCTAGTGCCGTGGTTAAGGTGCCTGACAAGGTAGGTGTAGCGTCGTCTGTGGTTGCGCCAGAAGCAAAAACTCCCGTTACCGCGCCGACATTATCGGTTATTGTCATGCTAATGCCGCTATGCACGTTAACCACATGGGCGTTACTTACCACACCCAGACCACCAGAGGGGCTTTCAACCCGCGCGGTAAAACGATGGCTGCCAGCTGGCAATGCGCTTGGTGTGTAAGTCCAGTCTGTGCCTGTTCCTGTTATAGTTGCATCACCTAGTTTTGTCGCGCTATCGCCAGCGCCATCATATATCGCCAGCACTTGATCAGTAGTAAGCGCAGCACTCAGTGTGCCCGTTAACGTAGGTGTGGTGTCGTCTGTGCTAACACCTGACACCAAATTACCCTCAACACTGCCATGAGTGCTGACATCATCATTTACCGTTACAATAGTAGCGGTTTGTGTTGGCGCAGTGATGCTAGAATCAATGGTAATAGTGTATGCAGTACTGATCACCCGAGCATTGTTAATATCGGCGTTATCTGCCGCTTGAATAACCGCTGTAAACGTATACGAGCCATCCGCTAACGCGTCTGTAGGCGTGAATGTCCATGAGTTATCGTCACTAACGCTGATCACAGCAAGTATTGTCGTGTCACTGTTTGTGGTGTAATGGTAAATAGCTAGCTCTTCACCCACGCCTAGGGCAGTGGTTAAGGTTCCTGACAAGGTAGGTGTGCTGTCGTCTGTGGTTGCGCCAGAAGCAAGATCTCCTGTTACCGCGCCGACATTATCGGTTACTGTTATGCTAATGCCGCTATGCACATTAACCACATAGGGGGTACTTGCCGCACCCTTTAGAATTCTAAGCAAGCTTTCAACCTTAGCGGTAAAGCTATGGCTGCCAACTAGCAATGGGTTCGGTGTGTAAGTCCAGCTTGTGCCTGTTACCGTCGCATCACCTAGTTTGCCCACGCTACTATCATATATCACCAGCGTTTGGATACCAGTAAGCGCAGCACTCAGTGTGCCAGTTAATGTCGGTGTGGTGTCGTCTGTGCTAACATCATCACTTACCATATCAATAGTAACGGTTTGTGTCGGTAAAGCGTCAATAGTGATAGTGTTTGCCGCGCTGATCACCCGACCATTGGCAATATCGGTTACATCTACCGCTTGAATAACCGCTTTAAGGGTATGTGGGCCATTCGTTAACGGCTTCGTAGGTGTGAATGTCCATGAGTTATCGCTACTAACGGTGGCGACACCAAGCTTTTTAGCGGCGAGAGTGGTGCCATCATAAATAGCCAGCTCTTCATCCATGCCTAGTGCCGTGGCTAAGCTGCCTTGCAAGGTAGGTGTAGTGTCGCCTGTATTATCATTAAAATGAATAATCCCAGTTAAGGTGTTTTTATAAGCAGGGTTTGAGCCCGTACCGCCTAGGCTAATAGCGTTTGGATTAGCTTTTAAGTCTCTATAGAAATGATTACTAAGATCTTCGCTACTGGCAAAAATATCTACATTTCTTATGTTGGCAACCGTAGTCTCATCTAGCGCATAAACGTTGACACTGTCAATAGCATAGTGAGCACCTAGATCAATTTGTACCCAGTTGCTGCTCGCAACTTGACTTGAGGCATAACCATAACCGGGACCAAGACCCAGGTTACCATCAGTAACGCCTGATAAACTATGGCCGCTATGTATATTAATAACATCCTTCGCCGTGACGGTTTTACCTAAGGCAATATTAACGCCAGCTGAGAATACTTCAACTTCACCAATCCACAATTGATTAAATGAGCCGGCTGTTTGTTGGAGCAAGATATAACGCACCTGTGAAGCAAAACCTCTCGTTACAGCGGCGCCCACATCATCGGTTATTGTCATGCTAATGTCGGGATTGATGTTAACCACATGGGCGGCACTTACCACACCGAGACCACCGAGGGGATCATAAACCCGAGCGGTAAAACTATGGCTGCCCGCAGTTAATGTGCTTGGTGTGTAAGTCCAGCCTGTGGTGCTGGTCATAGTCGCATCACCTAGTTTTGTCGCGCTATCGCCATCATATATTGCCAGCACTTGGCTACTAGTAAGCGCAGCACTCAGTGTGCCCGTTAACGTAGGCGTGGTGTCGTCTGTTGTTGCGCCAGTCGCTAAATCACCGGTAAAACTGCCATGAGTGTTGACATCATCATTCACCGTTACAATAGTAGCGGTTTGTGTTGGCGCAGTGATGCTAGAATTAATGGTAATAGTGCTGGTTGCACTGATCACCCGAGCATTGGCAATATTGGTTTCACCTGTCGCTTTAATAACTGCTTTAAACGCATACGAGGCATCCGTTAACGGCATCGTAGGCGTGAATGTCCATGAGTTATCGCCACTAACGGTGGCGACACCAAGTTTTGTCATGCCATCGTAAATAGCTAGCTCTTCATCCATGCCTAGCGCAGTGGTTAAGGTGCCTGACAAGGTCGGTGTGTTGTCGTAAGTAATAACGCCCGTTTCGGTACCCGCATCATCGGTTACTATCATGTCAATGGTACTATGAAGGTTAACCACATGAGTGGTACTTACCGTACCCAGACCACCAGAGCTGCTTTCAACCCTAGCGGTAAAACTATGGCTGCCCGCTGGTAATACACTCGGTATGTAAGTCCAGCCTATGCTGCCTGTGCTGCTATCTACTGCCACAACCGCTGCACCTAGTTTTTTGGTGCTACCATCATGGTCATCATATATCGCCAGCACTTGATCAGCAGTAAGCGCAGCACTCAGTGTGCCAGTTAACATAGGTGTGGTGTCGTCTGTACTAACACCTGATACCAAATCACCTGTAAAACTGTCATGAGTGCTCATATCATCACTTACCGTATCAATAGTAGCGGTTTGTGTGACCACGATGATCTCTTGAGTAACCTCTTGAGTATTACCCACGGTATCGGTTGCCGTTGCGGTGATGGTTTCAGCGCCTTGACCCATATTGGTAATATCTGCCTCGGTTAGGGCGTAAGACCAAGTGGTGCCTGACAATGACAGGGTTGGACTACGTTCCTGTCCATTAAAACTTAACTTAACGCTGCTGCCTGTTTCCACCGTACCCGTGATGATGGTTGTGCTTACCTCGTTCGAAGTAATCACATTGTCATCGGCAATGTTATTAATGGTTATCGTTGGCGGGTTGGTATCTACGGCAAACGTATAGCTAGTTCTTTGAGTTTTGCCAGTGGTATCGGTTGCCGTTGCGGTGATGGTTTCAGGGCCTTGACCCATGGCGGTAATATCGTCTGGGGTTAAGTTGTAAGACCAGCGGCTGCCTAACACAGTCGCGGTACGAACATTGATACCAATGGTTAATGTTACTGTGCTGTCCAATTCAACCGCACCAGTGATGGCAGTGGTTGCCTCGCTCAAATTAATAATATTGTCGTCAGCAATGTCATTAATCGTTATCGCTGGCCGTGTATCGACGATAAACTCATGGCTAATCGTATGCGCATTACCTGCGGCATCGGTTGCGGTTGCTTCGATGGTTTCAGTGCCTTGACCCATGGCGGTAATTTCTGTCGGGGTGAGGGGGTAAGACCAAGTGGTGCCTTTTACTAATACGGTACGATTCTGTCCTCTAAGGTTTAATATAACCGTGCTGCCTGCTTCAACTGTACCCGTTATTAGGGTCGTGGTGATCTCATGCAAATTAATAATATTGTCTGTGGTAATGGCATTAATCGTTATCGTTGGCAGCACGGTATCAACGGTAAACGCATGGCTCACTGTGTGTTCATTACCTGCGGTATCGGTTGCGGTTGCTTCGATGGTTTCATCACCTTGACCCATGGCGGTAATATCGTCAGAGGTTAGGGTGTAAGACCAGTTGGTGCCTGTCACACTCGCGGTACGAACATTGATACCAATGGTTAACGTAACTGTGCTGTCGGCTTCAACCGTACCTGTGATGGTCGTGGCTACCTCGTTCGAATTAATCACATTGTCTGTGGTAATGTCATTAATCGCTATTGTTGGTGGTACGGTATCAACGGTAAACGCATGGCTCACTGTGTGTTCATTACCTGCAGTATCGGTTGCGGTTGCTTCGATGGTTTCAGCGCCTTGACCCATGGCGGTAATTTCTGCCGAGGTTAAGGTGTAAGACCAGTTAGTGCCTGTCACACTCGCGATACGAACATTGATACCAATGGTTAACGTAACTGTGCTGTCGGCTTCCACTGTACCTGTTATTAGGGTGCCGCTTGCCTCGTTCGAATTAATCACATTGTCTGCGGTAATATCATTAATCGCTATCGTTGGCGGGGTGGTGTCGACGGTAAAGGCATGGCTCACTGTGCGTTCATTACCTGCGGTATCGGTTGCGGTTGCTTCGATGGTTTCATCACCTTGACCCATGGCGGTAATTTCTGCCGAGGTTAAGGTGTAAGACCAGTTGGTGCCTGACACACTCGCGGTACGAACATTGATACCAATGGTTAACGTAACTGTGCTGTCGGCTTCTACTGTACCTGTTATTAGGGTGCCGCTTGCCTCGTTCGAATTAATCACATTGTCTACGGTAATGTCACTAATCGCTATTATTGGTGGGGTGGTGTCGACGGTAAAGGCATGGCTCACTGTGCGTTCATTACCTGCGGTATCGGTTGCGGTTGCTTCGATGGTTTCATCACCTTGACCCATGGCGGTAATTTCTGCCGAGGTTAAGGTGTAAGACCAGTTGGTGCCTGTCACGGTCGCGGTACGCTTCTCGTTACCAATGGTTAACTTAACTGTGCTGTCGGCTTCCACTGTACCTGTTATTAGGGTGCCGCTTGCCTCGTTCGAATTAATCACATTGTCTGTGGTTATGTCATTAATCGTTATCGTTGGCGGGGTGGTGTCGACGGTAAAGGCATGGCTCACTGTGCGTTCATTACCTGCGGTATCGGTTGCGGTTGCTTCGATGGTTTCATCACCTTGACCCATGGCGCTAATATCGTCAGAGGTTAAGGTGTAAGACCAGTTAGTGCCTGTCACACTCGCGGTACGAACATTGATACCAATGGTTAACGTAACTGTGCTGTCGGCTTCCACTGTACCTGTTATTAGGGTGCCGCTTGCCTCGTTCGAATTAATCACATTGTCTGTGGTTATGTCATTAATCGTTATCGTTGGCGGGGTGGTGTCGGTTACGGTTACCGTTACTGCCTGTGATACAGCATTGCCAGCGGCATCGATGGCGGTGATCGCCAGCGCATAGCTGGGTTTGGTCTTAAAGTCTGCTGCTGCTTTTAGCCTTACTTCGCCGCTGGCGGCATTGATATTAAAGGCATTGGCATCGGCACCGCTTAAGGTGTAGGTAATGCCATCATCCGCTGCACCCCCAGCATCGCTCGCCTGAGCGTCATAGACTATGGTGTTGACGTCGGCGTTCTCGGCCACGCTGGCGGTGGTACCACTGCTGAACACAGGTGCAATCTCATCGGTGACCGTAGCGGTTGCAGCAGAGGTTAGGGTTTCAATGGTGCTGCCGTCATCGGTATAGGAAACCTTCACTGTGATAGTCGCACCCACCTGAGCTTGCGTCAGCTCAAAGGTCGCTTCATCGGCACCGCTGATGGCGGTGCCATCCGCCTGCCATTGATAGCTGAAGACTCCCAGTCCATCCGCATCGGCAATGCCGTCTGTGTTCACAGTCAGGGTCGCGCCTTGGGTTGGCGTGCCAGTGATAGTAGGCAAGCCTATTGGCGCGTCATTGGTGTTGGTGACGGCACTGGTTGCAGCAGAGGTTAGGGTTTCAGCGGTGTTGCCGCCATCGGTATAGGAAACCGTCACGGTAATGGTCGCACCAACCTGAGCTTGCGTCAGCTCAAAGGTCGTGCCCGTTGCGCCGTTGATGGCGGTGCCACCAGCTTGCCATTGGTAGCTGAAGCCCGCATTACCGAAGCCATCTGCATCGGCAATGCTGTCTGTGTTCACAGTCAGGATCTCGCCTTGGGTCGCTGTGCCGCTGATAGTTGGCAAGCCTGTTGGCGCGTCATTGGTGTTGGTGACCGTAGCGGTTGCAGCAGAGATCAGGGTCTCAGCGGTGTTGCCGCCATCGGTATAGGAAACCGTCACGGTAATGGTCGCACCCACCTGAGCTTGCGTCAGCTCAAAGGTCGTGCCCGTTGCGCCGTTGATGGCGGTGCCACCAGCTTGCCATTGATAGCTGAAGGCTCCCAGTCCATCCGCATCGGCAATGCCGTCTGTGTTCACGGTCAGGGTCACGCCCTGGGTTGGCGTACCAGTGATAGTAGGCAAGCCTGTTGGGTCGTCATTGGTGTTGGTGACCGTAGCGGTTGCAGCAGAGGTTAGGGTTTCAGCGGTGTTGCCGTCATCGGTATAGGAAACCTTGACAGTGATGGTCGCACCCACCTGAGCTTGCGTCAGCTCAAAGGTCGTGCCCGTTGCGCCGTTGATGGCGGTACCACCAGCTTGCCACTGGTAGCTGAAGACTCCCAGTCCATCCGCATCGGCAATGCCGTCTGTGTTCACAGTCAGGGTCGCGCCTTGGGTTGGCGTGCCAGTGATAGTAGGCAAGCCTATTGGCGCGTCATTGGTGTTGGTGACGGCATTGGTTGCAGCAGAGGTTAGGCTTTCAGCGGTGTTGCCGCCATCGGTATAGGAAACCTTCACAGTGATGGTCGCACCAACCTGAGCTTGCGTCAGCTCAAAGGTCGTGCCCGTTGCGCCGTTGATGGCGGTGCCACCAGCTTGCCATTGATAGCTGAAGGCTCCCAGTCCATCCGTATCGGCAATGCCGTCTGTGTTCACAGTCAGGGTCGCGCCCTGTGTCGCTGTGCCGCTGATAGTTGGCAAGCCTGTTGGCGCGTCATTGGTGTTGGTGACCGTAGCGGTTGCAGCAGAGATCAGGGTCTCAGCGGTGTTGCCGCCATCGGTATAGGAAACCGTCACGGTAATGGTCGCACCAACCTGAGCTTGCGTCAGCTCAAAGGTCGTGCCCGTTGCGCCGCTGATGTCGGTGCCACCAGCTTGCCATTGGTAGGTGAAGCTACCTGTTCCAAAGCCATCCGCATCGGCAATGCTGTCTGTGTTCACAGTCAGGGTCGCGCCTTGGGTTGGCGTGCCAGTGATAGTAGGCAAGCCTATTGGCGCGTCATTGGTGTTGGTAACCGTAGCGGTTGCAGCAGAGGTTAGGGTCTCAGCGGTGTTGCCGCCATCGGTATAGGACACTGTCACGGTAATGGTCGCACCAACCTGTGCTTGCGTCAGCTCAAAGGTCGTGCCCGTTGCGCCGCTGATGGCGGTGCCACCGGCTTGCCATTGATAGCTGAAGACTCCCAGTCCATCCGCATCGGCAATGCCGTCTGTGTTCACAGTCAGGTTCGCGCCCTGTGTCGCTGTGCCGCTGATAGTTGGCAAGCCTATTGGCGCGTCATTGGTGTTGGTGACGGCATTGGTTGCAGCAGAGGTTAGGCTTTCAGCGGTGTTGCCGCCATCGGTATAGGAAACCGTCACGGCAATGGTCGCACCAACCTGAGCTTGCGTCAGCTCAAAGGTCGTGCCCGTTGCGCCGCTGATGGCGGTGCTACCGGCTTGCCATTGATAGCTGAAGCTACCTGTTTCAAGGCCATCCGCATCGGCAATGCTGTCTGTGTTCACAGTCAGGGTCGCGCCCTGTGTCGCTGTGCCGCTGATAGTAGGCAAGCCTATTGGAGCGTCATTGGTGTTGGTGACGGCATTGGTTGCAGCAGAGGTTAGGCTTTCAGCGGTGTTGCCGCCATCGGTATAGGAAACCTTGACAGTGATGGTCGCACCAACCTGAGCTTGCGTCAGCTCAAAGGTCGTGCCCGTTGCGCCGTTGATGGCGGTACCACCGGCTTGCCATTGATAGCTGAAGCCCGCATTACCGAAGCCATCTGCATCGGCAATGCTGTCTGTGTTCACAGTCAGGATCTCGCCTTGGGTCGCTGTGCCGCTGATAGTTGGCAAGCCTGTTGGCGCGTCATTGGTGTTGGTGACGGCATTGGTTGCAGCAGAGGTTAGGCTTTCAGCGGTGTTGCCGCCATCGGTATAGGAAACCTTGACAGTGATGGTCGCACCAACCTGAGCTTGCGTCAGCTCAAAGGTCGTGCCCGTTGCGCCGTTGATGGCGGTGCCACCAGCTTGCCATTGGTAGGTGAAGCTACCTGTTCCAAAGCCATCCGCATCGGCAATGCTGTCTGTGTTCACAGTCAGGGTCGCGCCTTGGGTTGGCGTGCCAGTGATAGTAGGCAAGCCTGTTGGCGCGTCATTGGTATTGCCGACGGCATTGGTTGCAGCAGAGGTTAGGGTTTCAGTGGTGCTGCCGCCATCGGTATAGGAAACCTTGACAGTGATGGTCGCACCGACCTGTGCTTGCGTCAGCTCAAAGGTCGTGCCCGTTGCGCCGTTGATGGCGGTGCCACCGGCTTGCCATTGATAGCTGAAGCCCGCATTACCGAAGCCATCTGCATCGGCAATGCCGTCTGTGTTCACAGTCAGGGTCGCGCCTTGGGTTGGCGTGCCAGTGATAGTAGGCAAGCCTATTGGCGCGTCATTGGTGTTGGTGACGGCATTGGTTGCAGCAGAGGTTAGGGTTTCAGCGGTGTTGCCGCCATCGGTATAGGAAACCTTCACAGTGATGGTCGCACCAACCTGAGCTTGCGTCAGCTCAAAGGTCGTGCCCGTTGCGCCGCTGATGTCATTGCCCCCAGCCTGCCACTGATAGCTGAAGACTCCCAGCCCATCCGTATCGGCAATGCCGTCTGTGTTCACAGTCAGGGTCGCGCCCTGTGTCGCTGTGCCGCTGATAGTTGGCAAGCCTGTTGGCGCGTCATTGGTATTGGTAACCGTAGCGGTTGCAGCAGAGGTTAGGGTCTCAGCGGTGTTGCCGCCATCGGTATAGGAAACCTTGACAGTGATAGCTGCGCCCACCTGTGCTTGCGTCAGCTCAAAGGTCGCTTCATCTGCACCGCTGATGTCGGTGCCATTCGCTTGCCACTGATAGCTGAAGCCCGCATTACCGAAGCCATCTGCATCGGCAATGCTGTCTGTGTTCACAGTCAGGGTCGCGCCTTGGGTTGGCGTGCCGCTGATAGTAGGCAAGCCTATTGGCGCGTCATTGGTGTTGGTGACGGCATTGGTTGCAGCAGAGGTTAGGCTTTCAGCGGTGTTGCCGCCATCGGTATAGGAAACCTTGACAGTGATGGTCGCACCAACCTGAGCTTGCGTCAGCTCAAAGGTCGTACCCGTTGCGCCGTTGATGGCGGTGCCACCAGCTTGCCATTGGTAGCTGAAGCCCGCATTACCGAAGCCATCTGCATCGGCAATGCTGTCTGTGTTCACAGTCAGGATCTCGCCTTGGGTCGCTGTGCCGCTGATAGTTGGCAAGCCTGTTGGCGCGTCATTGGTGTTGGTGACGGCACTGGTTGCAGCAGAGGTTAGGGTTTCAGCGGTGTTGCCGCCATCGGTATAGGAAACCTTGACAGTGATGGTCGCACCAACCTGAGCTTGCGTCAGCTCAAAGGTCGTGCCCGTTGCGCCGCTGATGTCGGTGCCACCGGCTTGCCATTGATAGCTGAAGCCCGCATTACCGAAGCCATCTGCATCGGCAATGCTGTCTGTGTTCACAGTCAGGATCTCGCCTTGGGTCGCTGTGCCGCTGATAGTAGGCAAGCCTGTTGGCGCGTCATTGGTGTTGGTGACGGCACTGGTTGCAGCAGAGGTTAGGGTTTCAGCGGTGTTGCCGCCATCGGTATAGGAAACCGTCACGGTAATGGTCGCACCCACCTGAGCTTGCGTCAGCTCAAAGGTCGTGCCCGTTGCGCCGTTGATGGCGGTGCCACCAGCTTGCCATTGATAGCTGAAGCCCGCATTACCGAAGCCATCTGCATCGGCAATGCCGTCTGTGTTCACAGTCAGGGTCGCGCCCTGTGTCGCTGTGCCGCTGATAGTTGGCAAGCCTGTTGGCGCGTCATTGGTGTTGGTGACGGCATTGGTTGCAGCAGAGGTTAGGGTTTCAGCGGTGTTGCCGCCATCGGTATAGGAAACCTTGACAGTGATGGTCGCACCAACCTGAGCTTGCGTCAGCTCAAAGGTCGCTTCATCTGCGCCACTAATGTCGGTGCCATCCGCCTGCCATTGATAGCTGAAGGCTCCCAGTCCATCCGCATCGCTGATAGCGTCTGTGTTCACGGTCAGGGTCTGGCCCAGGGTCGGCGTGCCGTCGATGGTCACTGTGCCAGCTGGGGCATCATTGATATTGGTAACCGCATCGGTTGGATCACTGGTTTTGGTTTCCTCTGTATGCTGACCATCGGTATAGCTCACCACTACGGTGATGGTTTTACCCACTTGATCTTGCGTCAAGGTCAAGGTGTTATCGGTCTCGCCCGAAATAGCCTCGTTATTATCGTCTTCACTTGCCCACCATTGGTAGGTAAACGTGCCCAGACCATCTTCGTCCCGTAATGCTGAGGTAACTGCTGTCAGTGTTTGGTCTTCTGCTGGAGTGCCATCAATGGTCACTTCACCCGTGGGAAGATCATTAACATTAGTAACCGCAATAGTTGGAGCACTGGTTTTGGTTTCCTCTGTGCTCTGACCATCGGTATGTGTCACCACTACGGTGATGGTTTTACCCACTTGATCTTGCGTCAAGGTCAAGGTGTTATCGGTCTCGCCCGAAATAGCCTCGTTATTATCGTCTTCACTTGCCCACCATTGGTAGGTGAACGTGCCCAGATCATCTTCGTCTGCTAGGGCTGAGGTAACTGCTGTTAGTATTTGGTCTTCTGCTGGTGTTCCTGTAATGGTCACTTCACCCGTGGTAGGATCATTGACATTAGTAACCGCAATAGTTGGAGCACTGGTTTTTGCTGTCCCCATCATGCCCAGCGCATCAGTATGCATCACCACCACGGTGATGGTTTTACCCACTTGATCTTGCGTCAATATCAAGGTGTTATCGGTCGCACCCGAAATATCAGCGCCATTTGCCTGCCATTGGTAAGTAAAGGTGCCTAAACCATCCCCATCCACTAGGGCTGAGGTGTTTGCTGTCAGTGTTTGATCTTCTGCTGGAGTGCCATCAATGGTTACAACGCCCGTGGTAGCATCATTGGCATTAGCAACCGTAATAGTATATGCAGCGCTGATCACATGAGCATTGGCAATATCGGTTTCATCTGTCGTTTGAATAACCGCTTTAAACGCATACGAGCCATTCGCTAACGCGCTCGTAGGAGTGAATGTCCATTGGTTATTGTTGTTATCAACCATGGCAACACCCAGTTTCGTGCTGCCATCGTAAATAGCTAGCTCTTCATTCGCACCTAGCGCAGTGACTAAGGTACCTGACAAGGTCGGTGTATTATCGTCTGTCATCGTCAGTAACGTGCGGGTTAAGGTGGTGCTATACTCAGGTGTCGCCCCCGTATTGCCTAGTAAAATAGCGTCTGGATCAGCGAGTAACTCGGCATAGCTCTTGCTACTAAAATCTTGATTACTTACAAAAATAGCTACATTTTTGATTAACTTTAAATGTTGATCTGTATCACTTAACGCATTAACCTTGACACTGTTAACACTAAAGTAATCTTCTAAGTCAATGAGCACCCAGTTGTCTGTGGCAAATTCTCTAGCCAAATAACCAGTATTCTTGTTGCTGTTAATACCATCAGTAACGCCAGACAGCAGATAGTTGTCTCTTGAAATTTCTCCCGCCGTGACGGTTTTACCCTTGGCAACATTCCCCATGCCAGCTATGGGCACTCGAACTTCATCAACAGCCAATATGCTGGGGCTGTCGTCTGTTTGTTTGAGCAAGATATAACGCACCTTTGGATTAAGCGCTCCCATTACAGCGCCCTCATTATCGGTTACTGTCATGCGAATGCTGGGATTGACGTTAACCACATGGGGGAGACTTGCATCACCCTGATTGCCATTAGCTGGGCTTTCAACCTGCGCGGTAAAACTATGGCTTCCCGCTGTTAATGCGCTTGGTGTGTAAGTCCAGCTTGTGCTGCCTACTACCACATCCACGTTACCTAGTTTTGTCGCGCCATCACCATTGTCATCATATATTGCCAGCACTTGGCTACCAGTAAGCGCAGCACTCAGTGTGCCCGTTAAGGTAGGTGTGGTGTCGTCTGTGGTTGTGCCAGTCGCTAAGGCTCCCACAGCACTGCCATAAGTGTCCACATCATCACTCACCGCTGTAATAGTAACGGTTTGTGTCGGGCTTTCAGTCGTATCAACCGTAATACTGATTGATTCACCTGTCACACGAGCATTGGCAATAGTGTCTTCACCTATCGTTTGAATAACCGCTTTAAACGCATACAATTTATCCTCTAACGGGGTTGCAGGAGTGAATTCCCATGCGTTATCGTCATTAACAATGGCAACACCAAGTTTTATGGTGCCATCGTAAATAGCTAACTCTTCCCCTCTGCCTAGCGCAGCAATTAAGGCGCCTGACAAGGTCGGTGTGTTATCGTCGGTAGAATTGTTCTCTGTCTCTGTAGTAAAGGTTTGTTCGGTATCAACATTATCGGTTACTGTTATGCGAATGCCGCTATAAACGTTAATCACATGGGGATCACTTACCGTACCCTGTAGATTACCATCACGGGTTTCAACCTGAGCGGTAAAACTATAGCTGCCCTCTGACAATGGGAGGAGATTATGAAGTGTGTAAGTCCAAGTGTTTCCTAGTTGAGATACAGTCGCGGTACCTAGTTTTATGTCGTCATTATATATCACCAGCACTTGATCATCAGTAAGTGCAGCACTCAGTGTGCCAGTTAACGTAGGTGTTGTGTCGTCTGTACTCTCACTACTTTCGCCATCAATGATTGCCGTTGTTGTTATTCGCTCTATAATCGCATCGGTTGGATCACTGGTTTTTGCTGTCCCCATCATGCCCAGCGCATCAGTATGCATCACCACCACGGTGATGGTTTGACCTACATGCGCTTGCGTCAATATCAAGGTGTTATCGGTCGCACCCGAAATATCAGCGCCATTTGCCTGCCATTGGTAAGTAAACGTGCCTAAACCATCCCCATCCGCTAGGGCTGAGATGTTTGCTGTCAGTGTTTGATCTTCTGCTGGAGTGCCATCAATGGTTACAACGCCCGTGGTAGCATCATTGGCATTAGCAACCGTAATAGTATATGCAGCGCTGATCACATGAGCATTGGCAATATCGGTTTCATCTGTCGTTTGAATAACCGCTTTAAACGCATACGAGCCATTCGCTAACGCGCTCGTAGGAGTGAATGTCCATTGGTTATTGTTGTTATCAACCATGGCAACACCCAGTTTCGTGCTGCCATCGTAAATAGCTAGCTCTTCATTCGCACCTAGCGCAGTGACTAAGGTACCTGACAAGGTCGGTGTATTATCGTCTGTCATCGTCAGTAACGTGCGGGTTAAGGTGGTGCTATACTCAGGTGTCGCCCCCGTATTGCCTAGTAAAATAGCGTCTGGATCAGCGAGTAACTCGGCATAGCTCTTGCTACTAAAATCTTGATTACTTACAAAAATAGCTACATTTTTGATTAACTTTAAATGTTGATCTGTATCACTTAACGCATTAACCTTGACACTGTTAACACTAAAGTAATCTTCTAAGTCAATGAGCACCCAGTTGTCTGTAGCAAATTCTCTAGCCAAATAACCAGTATTCTTGTTGCTGTTAATACCATCAGTAACGCCAGACAGCAGATAGTTGTCTCTTGAAACTTCTCCCGCCGTGACGGTTTTACCCTTGGCAACATTTCCCATGCCAGCTATGGGCACTCGAACTTCATCAACAGCCAATATGCTGGGGCTGTCGTCTGTTTGTTTGAGCAAGATATAACGCACCTTTGGATTAAGCGCTCCCATTACAGCGCCCTCATTATCGGTTACTGTCATGCGAATGCTGGGATTGACGTTAACCACATGGGGGAGACTTGCATCACCCTGATTGCCATTAGCTGGGCTTTCAACCTGCGCGGTAAAACTATGGCTTCCCGCTGTTAATGCGCTTGGTGTGTAAGTCCAGCTTGTGCTGCCTGCTACCACATCCACGTTACCTAGTTTTGTCGCGCCATCACCATTGTCATCATATATTGCCAGCACTTGGCTACCAGTAAGCGCAGCACTCAGTGTGCCCGTTAAGGTAGGTGTGGTGTCGTCTGTGGTTGTGCCAGTCGCTAAGGCTCCCACAGCACTGCCATAAGTGTCCACATCATCACTCACCGCCGTAATAGTAACGGTTTGTGTCGGGCTTTCAGTCGTATCAACCGTAATACTGATTGATTCACCTGTCACACGAGCATTGGCAATAGTGTCTTCACCTATCGTTTGAATAACCGCTTTAAATGCATACAATTTATCCTCTAACGGGGTTGCAGGAGTGAATTCCCATGCGTTATCGTCATTAACAATGGCAACACCAAGTTTTATGGTGCCATCGTAAATAGCTAACTCTTCCCCTCTGCCTAGCGCAGCAATTAAGGCGCCTGACAAGGTCGGTGTGTTATCGTCGGTAGAATTGTTCTCTGTCTCTGTAGTAAAGGTTTGTTCGGTATCAACATTATCGGTTACTGTTATGCGAATGCCGCTATAAACGTTAATCACATGGGGATCACTTACCGTACCCTGTAGATTACCATCACGGGTTTCAACCTGAGCGGTAAAACTATAGCTGCCCTCTGACAATGGGAGGAGATTATGAAGTGTGTAAGTCCAAGTGTTTCCTAGTTGAGATACAGTCGCGGTACCTAGTTTTATGTCGTCATTGTATATCACCAGCACTTGATCATCAGTAAGCGCAGCACTCAGTGTGCCAGTTAACGTAGGTGTTGTGTCGTCTGTACTCTCACTACTTTCGCCATCAATGATTGCCGTTGTTGTTATTCGCTCTATAATCGCATCGGTTGGATCACTGGTTACCGTTTCATCCTCACCCTGACCATCGGTATAGCTCACTTCTACTGTGATGGTTTTACCCACTTGATCTTGCGTCAAGGTCAAGGTGTTATTGGTCGCACCCGCAATATCAGCGCCATTTGCCTGCCATTGGTAGGTAAACGTGCCCAGACCATCTTCGTCCCGTAATGCTGAGGTAACTGCTGTCAGTGTTTTGTCTTCTGCTGGTGTTCCTGTAATGGTTACTTCACCCGTGGGAAGATCATTGACATTTTCAACCGCAACAGTTGCTGTACTGGTTTTTGCTGGCTCAACCATGCCCAGCGTATCGGTATGTATCACCACGACAGTAATGGTTTTACCCACCTGTGCTTGCGTCAAGGTTAAGCTTTCACTGGTTGCATCCGCAATATCAGCGCCATCTGCCTGCCATTGGTAGGTGAACGTGCCCTTACCATCCTCGTCTGCTAGGGCTGAGGTGTTTGCTGTCAGTGTTTGGTCTTCTCTTGCTGTTCCCGTAATGGTGACTTCACCCGTGGTAAAATCATTAACATTAGTAACCGCAATAGTTGGAGCACTGGTTACCGTTTCATCCTCGCCCTGACCATCGGTATAGCTCACCACGACGGTGATGGTTTTACCCACTTGATCTTGCGTCAAGGTCAAGGTGTCATTGGTCGCATCCGCAATATCGGCGTCATCTGCTTGCCACTGGTAGCTAAACGTGCCCAGACCATCTTCGTCTGCTAGGGCTGAGGTAACTGCTGTCAGTGTTTGGTCTTCTCTTGCTGTTCCCGTAATGGTGACTTCACCGGTGGGAAGATCATTAACATTAGTAACGGCATCGGTTGGATCACTGGTTTTGGTTTCAGGAGTGTCCTGACCATCGGTATAGCTCACCACGACGGTGATGGTTTTACCCACTTGATCTTGCGTCAAGGTCAAGGTGTTATCGGTCTCGCCCGAAATAGCCTCGTTATTATCGTCTTTACTTGCCCACCATTGGTAGCTCAACGTGCCCAGATCATCTTCGTCTGCTAGGGCTGAGGTAACTGCTGTCAGTGTTTGGTCTTCTCTTGCTGTTCCCGTAATGGTGACTTCACCGGTGGGAAGATCATTAACATTAGTAACGGCATCGGTTGGATCACTGGTTTTGGTTTCAGGAGTGTCCTGACCATCGGTATAGCTCACCACGACGGTGATGGTTTTACCCACTTGATCTTGCGTCAAGGTCAAGGTGTTATCGGTCTCGCCCGAAATAGCCTCGTTATTATCGTCTTCACTTGCCCACCATTGGTAGCTAAACGTGCCCAGATCATCTTCGTCTGCTAGGGCTGAGGTAACTGCTGTTAGTATTTGGTCTTCTGCTGGTGTTCCTGTAATGGTCACTTCACCCGTGGTAAGATCATTGACATTAGTAACCGCAATAGTTGGAGCACTGGTTTTTGCTGTCCCCATCATGCCCAGCGCATCAGTATGCATCACCACCACGGTGATGGTTTGACCTACATGCGCTTGCGTCAATATCAAGGTGTTATCGGTCGCACCCGAAATATCAGCGCCATTTGCCTGCCATTGGTAAGTAAACGTGCCTAAACCATCCCCATCCGCTAGGGCTGAGGTGTTTGCTGTCAGTGTTTGATCTTCTGCTGGAGTGCCATCAATGGTCACCTCACCCGTGGTAGCATCATTGGCATTAGCAACCGTAATAGTATATGCAGCGCTGATCACATGAGCATTGGCAATATTGGTTTCATCTGTCGTTTGAATAACCGCTTTAAACGCATACGAGCCATTCGCTAACGCGCTCGTAGGAGTGAATGTCCATTGGTTATTGTTGCTATCAACCATGGCAACACCCAGTTTCGTGCTGCCATCGTAAATAGCTAGCTCTTCATTCGCACCTAGCGCAGTGACTAAGGTACCTGACAAGGTCGGTGTATTATCGTCTGTCATCGTCAGTAATGTGCGGGTTAAGGTGGTGCTATACTCAGGTGTCGCCCCCGTATTGCCTAGTAAAATAGCGTCTGGATCAGCGAGTAACTCGGCATAGCTCTTGCTACTAAAATCTTGATTACTTACAAAAATAGCTACATTTTTGATTAACTTTAAATGTTGATCTATATCACTCAACGCATTAACCTTGACACTGTTAACACTAAAGTAACCGTCTAAGTCAATGAGCACCCAGTTGTCTGTAGCAAATTCTCTAGCCAAATAACCAGTATTCTTGTTGCTGTTAATACCATCAGTAACGCCAGACAGCAGATAGTTGTCTCTTGAAACTTCTCCCGCCGTGACGGTTTTACCCTTGGCAACATTTCCCATGCCAGCTATGGGCACTCGAACTTCATCAACAGCCAATATGCTGGGGCTGTCGTCTGTTTGTTTGAGCAAGATATAACGCACCTTTGGATTAAGCGCTCCCATTACAGCGCCCTCATTATCGGTTACTGTCATGCGAATGCTGGGATTGACGTTAACCACATGGGGGAGACTTGCATCACCCTGATTGCCATTAGCTGGGCTTTCAACCTGCGCGGTAAAACTATGGCTTCCCGCTGTTAATGCGCTTGGTGTGTAAGTCCAGCTTGTGCTGCCTGCTACCACATCCACGTTACCTAGTTTTGTCGCGCCATCACCATTGTCATCATATATTGCCAGTACTTGGCTACCAGTAAGCGCAGCACTCAGTGTGCCCGTTAAGGTAGGTGTGGTGTCGTCTGTGGTTGTGCCAGTCGCTAAGGCTCCCACAGCACTGCCATAAGTGTCCACATCATCACTCACCGCCGTAATAGTAACGGTTTGTGTCGGGCTTTCAGTCGTATCAACCGTAATACTGATTGATTCACCTGTCACACGAGCATTGGCAATAGTGTCTTCACCTATCGTTTGAATAACCGCTTTAAATGCATACAATTTATCCTCTAACGGGGTTGCAGGAGTGAATTCCCATGCGTTATCGTCATTAACAATGGCAACACCAAGTTTTATGGTGCCATCGTAAATAGCTAACTCTTCCCCTCTGCCTAGCGCAGCAATTAAGGCGCCTGACAAGGTCGGTGTGTTATCGTCGGTAGAATTGTTCTCTGTCTCTGTAGTAAAGGTTTGTTCGGTATCAACATTATCGGTTACTGTTATGCTAATGCCGCTATAAACGTTAATCACATGGGGATCACTTACCGTACCCTGTAGATTACCATCACGGGTTTCAACCTGAGCGGTAAAACTATAGCTGCCCTCTGACAATGGGAGGAGATTATGAAGTGTGTAAGTCCAAGTGTTTCCTAGTTGAGATACAGTCGCGGTACCTAGTTTTATGTCGTCATTATATATCACCAGCACTTGATCATCAGTAAGTGCAGCACTCAGTGTGCCAGTTAACGTAGGTGTTGTGTCGTCTGTACTCTCACTACTTTCGCCATCAATGATTGCCGTTGTTGTTATTCGCTCTATAATCGCATCGGTTGGATCACTGGTTACCGTTTCATCCTCACCCTGACCATCGGTATAGCTCACTTCTACTGTGATGGTTTTACCCACTTGATCTTGCGTCAAGGTCAAGGTGTTATTGGTCGCACCCGCAATATCAGCGCCATTTGCCTGCCATTGGTAGGTAAACGTGCCCAGACCATCTTCGTCCCGTAATGCTGAGGTAACTGCTGTCAGTGTTTTGTCTTCTGCTGGTGTTCCTGTAATGGTTACTTCACCCGTGGGAAGATCATTGACATTTTCAACCGCAACAGTTGGAGCACTGGTTTTTGCTGGCTCAGTAGTGCCTAGCGCATCGGTATGTGTCACCACTACGGTGATGGTTTTACCCACCTGTGCTTGCGTCAAGGTTAAGCTTTCACTGGTTGCATCCGCAATATCAGTGCCATCTGCCTGCCATTGGTAGGTGAACGTGCCCTTACCATCTTCGTCTGCTAGGGCTGAGGTGTTTGCTGTCAGTGTTTGGTCTTCTGCTGCTGTTGCTGCTCCATCAATGGTCACCTCACCCGTGGTAAGATCATTAACATTAGTAACCGCAATAGTTGGAGCACTGGTTACCGTTTCAGGAGTGTCCTGACCATCGGTATAGCTCACTTCTACGGTGATGGTTTTACCCACTTGATCTTGCGTCAAGGTCAAGGTGTTATCGGTCTCGCCCGAAATAGCCTCGTTATTATCGTCTTCACTTGCCCACCATTGGTAGCTAAACGTGCCCAGATCATCTTCGTCTGCTAGGGCTGAGGTAACTGCTGTCAGTGTTTGGTCTTCTCTTGCTGTTCCCGTAATGGTGACTTCACCGGTGGGAAGATCATTAACATTAGTAACGGCATCGGTTGGATCACTGGTTTTGGTTTCAGGAGTGTCCTGACCATCGGTATAGCTCACCACGACGGTGATGGTTTTACCCACTTGATCTTGCGTCAAGGTCAAGGTGTTATCGGTCTCGCCCGAAATAGCCTCGTTATTATCGTCTTCACTTGCCCACCATTGGTAGCTAAACGTGCCCAGATCATCTTCGTCTGCTAGGGCTGAGGTAACTGCTGTCAGTGTTTGGTCTTCTCTTGCTGTTCCCGTAATGGTGACTTCACCGGTGGGAAGATCATTAACATTAGTAACGGCATCGGTTGGATCACTGGTTTTGGTTTCAGGAGTGTCCTGACCATCGGTATAGCTCACCACGACGGTGATGGTTTTACCCACTTGATCTTGCGTCAAGGTCAAGGTGTTATCGGTCTCGCCCGAAATAGCCTCGTTATTATCGTCTTCACTTGCCCACCATTGGTAGGTGAACGTGCCCAGATTATCTTCGTCTGCTAGGGCTGAGGTAACTGCTGTCAGTATTTGGTCTTCTGCTGGTGTTCCTGTAATGGTCACTTCACCCGTGGTAGGATCATTGACATTAGTAACCGCAATAGTTGGAGCACTGGTTTTTGCTGTCCCCATCATGCCCAGCGCATCAGTATGCATCACCACCACGGTGATGGTTTGACCTACATGCGCTTGCGTCAATATCAAGGTGTTATCGGTCGCACCCGAAATATCAGCGCCATTTGCCTGCCATTGGTAAGTAAAGGTGCCTAAACCATCCCCATCCGCTAGGGCTGAGGTGTTTGCTGTCAGTGTTTGATCTTCTGCTGGAGTGCCATCAATGGTTACAACGCCCGTGGTAGCATCATTGGCATTAGCAACCGTAATAGTATATGCAGCGCTGATCACATGAGCATTGGCAATATCGGTTTCATCTGTCGTTTGAATAACCGCTTTAAACGCATACGAGCCATTTGCTAACGCGCTCGTAGGAGTGAATGTCCATTGGTTATTGTTGTTATCAACCATGGCAACACCCAGTTTTGTGCTGCCATCGTAAATAGCTAGCTCTTCATTCGCACCTAGCGCAGTGACTAAGGTACCTGACAAGGTCGGTGTATTATCGTCTGTCATCGTCAGTAATGTGCGGGTTAAGGTGGTGCTATACTCAGGTGTCGCCCCCGTATTGCCTAGTAAAATAGCGTCTGGATCAGCGAGTAACTCGGCATAGCTCTTGCTACTAAAATCTTGATTACTTACAAAAATAGCTACATTTTTGATTAACTTTAAATGTTGATCTATATCACTCAATGCATTAACCTTGACACTGTTAACACTAAAGTAACCGTCTAAGTCAATGAGCACCCAGTTGTCTGTAGCAAATTCTCTAGCCAAATAACCAGTATTCTTGTTGCTGTTAATACCATCAGTAACGCCAGACAGCAGATAGTTGTCTCTTGAAACTTCTCCCGCCGTGACGGTTTTACCCTTGGCAACATTCCCCATGCCAGCTATGGGCACTCGAACTTCATCAACAGCCAATATGCTGGGGCTGTCGTCTGTTTGTTTGAGCAAGATATAACGCACCTTTGGATTAAGCGCTCCCATTACAGCGCCCTCATTATCGGTTACTGTCATGCGAATGCTGGGATTGACGTTAACCACATGGGGGAGACTTGCATCACCCTGATTGCCATTAGCTGGGCTTTCAACCTGCGCGGTAAAACTATGGCTTCCCGCTGTTAATGCGCTTGGTGTGTAAGTCCAGCTTGTGCTGCCTGCTACCACATCCACGTTACCTAGTTTTGTCGCGCCATCACCATTGTCATCATATATTGCCAGTACTTGGCTACCAGTAAGCGCAGCACTCAGTGTGCCCGTTAAGGTAGGTGTGGTGTCGTCTGTGGTTGTGCCAGTCGCTAAGGCTCCCACAGCACTGCCATAAGTGTCCACATCATCACTCACCGCCGTAATAGTAACGGTTTGTGTCGGACTTTCAGTCGTATCAACCGTAATACTGATTGATTCACCTGTCACACGAGCATTGGCAATAGTGTCTTCACCTATCGTTTGAATAACCGCTTTAAACGCATACGAGTCATCCGATAACGTGTCCGTAGTGAATTCCCATGTGTTATCGTCATTAACAATGGCAACACCAAGTTTTATGGTGCCATCGTAAATAGCTAACTCTTCCCCTCTGCCTAGCGCAGCAATTAAGGCGCCTGACAAGGTCGGTGTGTTATCGTCGGTAGAATTGTTCTCTGTCTCTGTAGTAAAGGTTTGTTCGGTATCAACATTGTCGGTTACTGTTATGCGAATGCCGCTATAAACGTTAATCACATGGGGATCACTTACCGTACCCTGTAGATTACCATCACGGGTTTCAACCTGAGCGGTAAAACTATAGCTGCCCTCTGACAATGGGAGGAGATTATGAAGTGTGTAAGTCCAAGTGTTTCCTAGTTGAGATACAGTCGCGGTACCTAGTTTTATGTCGTCATTATATATCACCAGCACTTGATCATCAGTAAGCGCAGCACTCAGTGTGCCAGTTAACGTAGGTGTTGTGTCGTCTGTACTCTCACTACTTTCGCCATCAATGATTGCCGTTGTTGTTATTCGCTCTATAATCGCATCGGTTGGATCACTGGTTTTGGTTTCAGGAGTGTCCTGACCATCGGTATAGCTCACCACTACGGTGATGGTTTTACCCACTTGATCTTGCGTCAAGGTCAAGGTGTCATTGGTCGCACCCGCAATATCAGCGCCATTTGCCTGCCATTGGTAGGTAAACGTGCCCAGACCATCTTCGTCCCGTAATGCTGAGGTAACTGCTGTCAGTGTTTTGTCTTCTGCTGGTGTTCCTGTAATGGTGACTTCACCCGTGGGAAGATCATTGACATTTTCAACCGCAACAGTTGCTGTACTGGTTTTTGCTGGCTCAACCATGCCCAGCGTATCGGTATGTATCACCACGACAGTAATGGTTTTACCCACCTGTGCTTGCGTCAAGGTTAAGCTTTCACTGGTTGCATCCGCAATATCAGCGCCATTTGCCTGCCATTGGTAGGTGAACGTGCCCTTACCATCCTCGTCTGCTAGGGCTGAGGTGTTTGCTGTCAGTGTTTGGTCTTCTGCTGCTGTTGCTGCTCCATCAATGGTCACCTCACCCGTGGTAAGATCATTAACATTAGTAACCGCAATAGTTGGAGCACTGGTTACCGTTTCATCCTCGCCCTGACCATCGGTATAGCTCACCACGACGGTGATGGTTTTACTCACTTGATCTTGCGTCAAGGTCAAGGTGTCATTGGTCGCATCCGCAATATCGGCGTCATCTGCTTGCCACTGGTAGCTAAACGTGCCCAGATCATCTTCGTCTGCTAGGGCTGAGGTAACTGCTGTCAGTGTTTGGTCTTCTCTTGCTGTTCCCGTAATGGTGACTTCACCGGTGGGAAGATCATTAACATTAGTAACGGCATCGGTTGGATCACTGGTTTTGGTTTCAGGAGTGTCCTGACCATCGGTATAGCTCACCACGACGGTGATGGTTTTACCCACTTGATCTTGCGTCAAGGTCAAGGTGTTATCGGTCTCGCCCGAAATAGCCTCGTTATTATCGTCTTCACTTGCCCACCATTGGTAGCTAAACGTGCCCAGATCATCTTCGTCTGCTAGGGCTGAGGTAACTGCTGTTAGTATTTGGTCTTCTGCTGGAGTGCCATCAATGGTCACTTCACCCGTGGTAGGATCATTAACATTAGTAACGGCATCGGTTGGATCACTGGTTTTGGTTTCCTCTGTGCTCTGACCATCGGTATAGGTCACCACTACGGTGATGGTTTTACCCACTTGATCTTGCGTCAAGGTCAAGGTGTTATCGGTCTCGCCCGAAATAGCCTCGTTATTATCGTCTTCACTTGCCCACCATTGGTAGCTAAACGTGCCCAGATCATCTTCGTCTGCTAGGGCTGAGGTAACTGCTGTTAGTATTTGGTCTTCTGCTGGTGTTCCTGTAATGGTCACTTCACCCGTGGTAGGATCATTGACATTAGTAACCGCAATAGTTGGAGCACTGGTTTTTGCTGTCCCCATCATGCCCAGCGCATCAGTATGCATCACCACCACGGTGATGGTTTGACCTACATGCGCTTGCGTCAATATCAAGGTGTTATCGGTCGCACCCGAAATATCAGCGCCATTTGCCTGCCATTGGTAAGTAAACGTGCCTAAACCATCCCCATCCGCTAGGGCTGAGGTGTTTGCTGTCAGTGTTTGATCTTCTGCTGGAGTGCCATCAATGGTCACCTCACCCGTGGTAGCATCATTGGCATTAGCAACCGTAATAGTATATGCAGCGCTGATCACATGAGCATTGGCAATATTGGTTTCATCTGTCGTTTGAATAACCGCTTTAAACGCATACGAGCCATTCGCTAACGCGCTCGTAGGAGTGAATGTCCATTGGTTATTGTTGCTATCAACCATGG
This sequence comes from uncultured Colwellia sp., assembly GCA_965261045.1. GTDB lineage: Bacteria > Pseudomonadota > Gammaproteobacteria > Enterobacterales > Alteromonadaceae > Colwellia. Next base: position 13,507 of record CBDHCJ010000002.1, on the reverse strand, counting down.
CAACACCCAGTTTCGTGCTGCCATCGTAAATAGCTAGCTCTTCATTCGCACCTAGCGCAGTGACTAAGGTACCTGACAAGGTCGGTGTATTATCGTCTGTCATCGTCAGTAATGTGCGGGTTAAGGTGGTGCTATACTCAGGTGTCGCCCCCGTATTGCCTAGTAAAATAGCGTCTGGATCAGCGAGTAACTCGGCATAGCTCTTGCTACTAAAATCTTGATTACTTACAAAAATAGCTACATTTTTGATTAACTTTAAATGTTGATCTATATCACTCAACGCATTAACCTTGACACTGTTAACACTAAAGTAACCGTCTAAGTCAATGAGCACCCAGTTGTCTGTAGCAAATTCTCTAGCCAAATAACCAGTATTCTTGTTGCTGTTAATACCATCAGTAACGCCAGACAGCAGATAGTTGTCTCTTGAAACTTCTCCCGCCGTGACGGTTTTACCCTTGGCAACATTTCCCATGCCAGCTATGGGCACTCGAACTTCATCAACAGCCAATATGCTGGGGCTGTCGTCTGTTTGTTTGAGCAAGATATAACGCACCTTTGGATTAAGCGCTCCCATTACAGCGCCCTCATTATCGGTTACTGTCATGCGAATGCTGGGATTGACGTTAACCACATGGGGGAGACTTGCATCACCCTGATTGCCATTAGCTGGGCTTTCAACCTGCGCGGTAAAACTATGGCTTCCCGCTGTTAATGCGCTTGGTGTGTAAGTCCAGCTTGTGCTGCCTGCTACCACATCCACGTTACCTAGTTTTGTCGCGCCATCACCATTGTCATCATATATTGCCAGTACTTGGCTACCAGTAAGCGCAGCACTCAGTGTGCCCGTTAAGGTAGGTGTGGTGTCGTCTGTGGTTGTGCCAGTCGCTAAGGCTCCCACAGCACTGCCATAAGTGTCCACATCATCACTCACCGCCGTAATAGTAACGGTTTGTGTCGGGCTTTCAGTCGTATCAACCGTAATACTGATTGATTCACCTGTCACACGAGCATTGGCAATAGTGTCTTCACCTATCGTTTGAATAACCGCTTTAAATGCATACAATTTATCCTCTAACGGGGTTGCAGGAGTGAATTCCCATGCGTTATCGTCATTAACAATGGCAACACCAAGTTTTATGGTGCCATCGTAAATAGCTAACTCTTCCCCTCTGCCTAGCGCAGCAATTAAGGCGCCTGACAAGGTCGGTGTGTTATCGTCGGTAGAATTGTTCTCTGTCTCTGTAGTAAAGGTTTGTTCGGTATCAACATTATCGGTTACTGTTATGCTAATGCCGCTATAAATGTTAATCACATGAGGATCACTTACCGTACCCTGTAGATTACCATCACGGGTTTCAACCTGAGCGGTAAAACTATAGCTGCCCTCTGACAATGGGAGGAGATTATGAAGTGTGTAAGTCCAAGTGTTTCCTAGTTGAGATACAGTCGCGGTACCTAGTTTTATGTCGTCATTATATATCACCAGCACTTGATCATCAGTAAGCGCAGCACTCAGTGTGCCAGTTAACGTAGGTGTTGTGTCGTCTGTACTCTCACTACTTTCGCCATCAATGATTGCCGTTGTTGTTATTCGCTCTATAATCGCATCGGTTGGATCACTGGTTACCGTTTCATCCTCACCCTGACCATCGGTATAGCTCACTTCTACTGTGATGGTTTTACCCACTTGATCTTGCGTCAAGGTCAAGGTGTCATTGGTCGCACCCGCAATATCAGCGCCATTTGCCTGCCATTGGTAGGCAAACGTGCCCAGACCATCTTCGTCCCGTAATGCTGAGGTAACTGCTGTCAGTGTTTTGTCTTCTGCTGGTGTTCCTGTAATGGTTACTTCACCCGTGGGAAGATCATTGACATTTTCAACCGCAACAGTTGCTGTACTGGTTTTTGCTGGCTCAACCATGCCCAGCGTATCGGTATGTATCACCACGACAGTAATGGTTTTACCCACCTGTGCTTGCGTCAAGGTTAAGCTTTCACTGGTTGCATCCGCAATATCAGTGCCATCTGCCTGCCATTGGTAGGTGAACGTGCCCTTACCATCTTCGTCTGCTAGGGCTGAGGTGTTTGCTGTGAGCGTTTGGTATTCTGCTGCTGTTCCCGTAATGGTGACTTCACCGGTGGTAAGATCATTAACATTAGTAACCGCAATAGTTGGAGCACTGGTTACCGTTTCATCCTCGCCCTGACCATCGGTATAGCTCACCACGACGGTGATGGTTTTACTCACTTGATCTTGCGTCAAGGTCAAGGTGTCATTGGTCGCATCCGCAATATCGGCGTCATCTGCTTGCCACTGGTAGCTAAACGTGCCCAGATCATCTTCGTCTGCTAGGGCTGAGGTAACTGCTGTCAGTGTTTGGTCTTCTCTTGCTGTTCCCGTAATGGTGACTTCACCGGTGGGAAGATCATTAACATTAGTAACGGCATCGGTTGGATCACTGGTTTTGGTTTCAGGAGTGTCCTGACCATCGGTATAGCTCACCACCGATGCCGTTACTAATGTTAATGATCTTCCCACCAGTGAAGTCACCATTACGGGAACAGCAAGAGAAGACCAAACACTGACAGCAGTTACCTCAGCCCTAGCAGACGAAGATGATCTGGGCACGTTGAGCTACCAATGGTGGGCAAGTAAAGACGATAATAACGAGGCTATTTCGGGCGAGACCGATAACACCTTGACCTTGACGCAAGATCAAGTGGGTAAAACCATCACCGTCGTGGTGAGCTATACCGATGGTCAGGACACTCCTGAAACCAAAACCAGTGATCCAACCGATGCCGTTACTAATGTTAATGATCTTCCCACTGGTGAAGTCACCATTACGGGAACAGCAAGAGAAGACCAAACACTGACAGCAGTTACCTCAGCCCTAGCAGACGAAGATGATCTGGGCACGTTGAGCTACCAATGGTGGGCAAGTAAAGACGATAATAACGAGGCTATTTCGGGCGAGACCGATAACACCTTGACCTTGACGCAAGATCAAGTGGGTAAAACCATCACCGTCGTGGTGAGCTATACCGATGGTCAGGACACTCCTGAAACCAAAACCAGTCCTCCAACCGATGCCGTTACTAATGTTAATGATCTTCCCACCGGTGAAGTCACCATTACGGGAACAGCAAGAGAAGACCAAACACTGACAGCAGTTACCTCAGCCCTAGCAGACGAAGATGATCTGGGCACGTTTAGCTACCAATGGTGGGCAAGTGAAGACGATAATAACGAGGCTATTTCGGGCGAGACCAATAACACCTTGATCTTGACGCAAGATCAAGTGGGTAAAACCATCACCGTCGTGGTGAGCTATACCGATGGTCAGGACACTCCTGAAACCAAAACCAGTGATCCAACCGATGCCGTTACTAATGTTAATGATCTTCCCACCGGTGAAGTCACCATTACGGGAACAGCAAGAGAAGACCAAACACTGACAGCAGTTACCTCAGCCCTAGCAGACGAAGATGATCTGGGCACGTTTAGCTACCAATGGTGGGCAAGTGAAGACGATAATAACGAGGCTATTTCGGGCGAGACCAATGACACCTTGACCTTGACGCAAGATCAAGTGGGTAAAACCATCACCGTCGTGGTGAGCTATACCGATGGTCAGGACACTCCTGAAACCAAAACCAGTGATCCAACCGATGCCGTTACTAATGTTAATGATCTTCCCACCGGTGAAGTCACCATTACGGGAACAGCAAGAGAAGACCAAACACTGACAGCAGTTACCTCAGCCCTAGCAGACGAAGATGATCTGGGCACGTTTAGCTACCAATGGTGGGCAAGTGAAGACGATAATAACGAGGCTATTTCGGGCGAGACCGATAACACCTTGACCTTGACGCAAGATCAAGTGGGTAAAACCATCACCGTCGTGGTGAGCTATACCGATGGTCAGGACACTCCTGAAACCAAAACCAGTGATCCAACCGATGCCGTTACTAATGTTAATGATCTTCCCACCGGTGAAGTCACCATTACGGGAACAGCAAGAGAAGACCAAACACTGACAGCAGTTACCTCAGCCCTAGCAGACGAAGATGATCTGGGCACGTTTAGCTACCAATGGTGGGCAAGTGAAGACGATAATAACGAGGCTATTTCGGGCGAGACCGATAACACCTTGACCTTGACGCAAGATCAAGTGGGTAAAACCATCACCGTCGTGGTGAGCTATACCGATGGTCAGGACACTCCTGAAACCAAAACCAGTGATCCAACCGATGCCGTTACTAATGTTAATGATCTTCCCACCGGTGAAGTCACCATTACGGGAACAGCAAGAGAAGACCAAACACTGACAGCAGTTACCTCAGCCCTAGCAGACGAAGATGATCTGGGCACGTTTAGCTACCAATGGTGGGCAAGTGAAGACGATAATAACGAGGCTATTTCGGGCGAGACCAATGACACCTTGACCTTGACGCAAGATCAAGTGGGTAAAACCATCACCGTAGTGGTGAGCTATACCGATGGTCAGGACACTCCTGAAACCAAAACCAGTGATCCAACCGATGCCGTTACTAATGTTAATGATCTTCCCACCGGTGAAGTCACCATTACGGGAACAGCAAGAGAAGACCAAACACTGACAGCAGTTACCTCAGCCCTAGCAGACGAAGATGATCTGGGCACGTTGAGCTACCAATGGTGGGCAAGTAAAGACGATAATAACGAGGCTATTTCGGGCGAGACCGATAACACCTTGACCTTGACGCAAGATCAAGTGGGTAAAACCATCACCGTCGTGGTGACCTATACCGATGGTCAGAGCACAGAGGAAACCAAAACCAGTCCTCCAACTATTGCGGTTACTAATGTTAATGATCTTCCCACGGGTGAAATCACCATTACGGGAACAGCAAGAGAAGATCAAACACTGACAGCAGTTACCTCAGCATTACGGGACGAAGATGGTCTGGGCACGTTCACCTACCAATGGTGGGCAAGTGAAGACGATAATAACGAGGCTATTTCGGGCGAGACCGATAACACCTTGACCTTGACGCAAGATCAAGTGGGTAAAACCATCACCGTCGTGGTGAGCTATACCGATGGTCAGGACACTCCTGAAACCAAAACCAGTGATCCAACCGATGCCGTTACTAATGTTAATGATCTTCCCACCGGTGAAGTCACCATTACGGGAACAGCAAGAGAAGACCAAACACTGACAGCAGTTACCTCAGCCCTAGCAGACGAAGATGATCTGGGCACGTTCACCTACCAATGGTGGGCAAGTGAAGACGATAATAACGAGGCTATTTCGGGCGAGACCGATAACACCTTGACCTTGACGCAAGATCAAGTGGGTAAAACCATCACCGTCGTGGTGAGCTATACCGATGGTCAGGACACTCCTGAAACCAAAACCAGTCCTCCAACCGATGCCGTTACTAATGTTAATGATCTTCCCACCGGTGAAGTCACCATTACGGGAACAGCAAGAGAAGACCAAACACTGACAGCAGTTACCTCAGCCCTAGCAGACGAAGATGATCTGGGCACGTTGAGCTACCAATGGTGGGCAAGTAAAGACGATAATAACGAGGCTATTTCGGGCGAGACCGATAACACCTTGACCTTGACGCAAGATCAAGTGGGTAAAACCATCACCGTCGTGGTGAGCTATACCGATGGTCAGGACACTCCTGAAACCAAAACCAGTCCTCCAACCGATGCCGTTACTAATGTTAATGATCTTCCCACCGGTGAAGTCACCATTACGGGAACAGCAAGAGAATACCAAACACTGACAGCAGTTACCTCAGCCCTAGCAGACGAAGATGATCTGGGCACGTTCACCTACCAATGGTGGGCAAGTGAAGACGATAATAACGAGGCTATTTCGGGCGAGACCGATAACACCTTGACCTTGACGCAAGATCAAGTGGGTAAAACCATCACCGTCGTGGTGAGCTATACCGATGGTCAGGACACTCCTGAAACCAAAACCAGTGATCCAACCGATGCCGTTACTAATGTTAATGATCTTCCCACCGGTGAAGTCACCATTACGGGAACAGCAAGAGAAGACCAAACACTGACAGCAGTTACCTCAGCCCTAGCAGACGAAGATGATCTGGGCACGTTCACCTACCAATGGTGGGCAAGTGAAGACGATAATAACGAGGCTATTTCGGGCGAGACCGATAACACCTTGACCTTGACGCAAGATCAAGTGGGTAAAACCATCACCGTCGTGGTGAGCTATACCGATGGTCAGGACACTCCTGAAACCAAAACCAGTGATCCAACCGATGCCGTTACTAATGTTAATGATCTTCCCACCGGTGAAGTCACCATTACGGGAACAGCAAGAGAAGACCAAACACTGACAGCAGTTACCTCAGCCCTAGCAGACGAAGATGATCTGGGCACGTTGAGCTACCAATGGTGGGCAAGTGAAGACGATAATAACGAGGCTATTTCGGGCGAGACCGATAACACCTTGACCTTGACGCAAGATCAAGTGGGTAAAACCATCACCGTCGTGGTGAGCTATACCGATGGTCAGGACACTCCTGAAACCAAAACCAGTCCTCCAACCGATGCCGTTACTAATGTTAATGATCTTCCCACCGGTGAAGTCACCATTACGGGAACAGCAAGAGAAGACCAAACACTGACAGCAGTTACCTCAGCCCTAGCAGACGAAGATGATCTGGGCACGTTGAGCTACCAATGGTGGGCAAGTGAAGACGATAATAACGAGGCTATTTCGGGCGAGACCGATAACACCTTGATCTTGACGCAAGATCAAGTGGGTAAAACCATCACCGTCGTGGTGAGCTATACCGATGGTCAGGACACTCCTGAAACCAAAACCAGTGATCCAACCGATGCCGTTACTAATGTTAATGATCTTCCCACCGGTGAAGTCACCATTACGGGAACAGCAAGAGAAGACCAAACACTGACAGCAGTTACCTCAGCCCTAGCAGACGAAGATGATCTGGGCACGTTGAGCTACCAATGGTGGGCAAGTGAAGACGATAATAACGAGGCTATTTCGGGCGAGACCGATAACACCTTGACCTTGACGCAAGATCAAGTGGGTAAAACCATCACCGTCGTGGTGAGCTATACCGATGGTCAGGACACTCCTGAAACCAAAACCAGTGATCCAACCGATGCCGTTACTAATGTTAATGATCTTCCCACCGGTGAAGTCACCATTACGGGAACAGCAAGAGAAGACCAAACACTGACAGCAGTTACCTCAGCCCTAGCAGACGAAGATGATCTGGGCACGTTTAGCTACCAATGGTGGGCAAGTGAAGACGATAATAACGAGGCTATTTCGGGCGAGACCGATAACACCTTGACCTTGACGCAAGATCAAGTGGGTAAAACCATCACCGTCGTGGTGAGCTATACCGATGGTCAGGACACTCCTGAAACCAAAACCAGTGATCCAACCGATGCCGTTACTAATGTTAATGATCTTCCCACCGGTGAAGTCACCATTACGGGAACAGCAAGAGAAGACCAAACACTGACAGCAGTTACCTCAGCCCTAGCAGACGAAGATGATCTGGGCACGTTTAGCTACCAATGGTGGGCAAGTGAAGACGATAATAACGAGGCTATTTCGGGCGAGACCAATGACACCTTGACCTTGACGCAAGATCAAGTGGGTAAAACCATCACCGTCGTGGTGAGCTATACCGATGGTCAGGACACTCCTGAAACCAAAACCAGTGATCCAACCGATGCCGTTACTAATGTTAATGATCTTCCCACCAGTGAAGTCACCATTACGGGAACAGCAAGAGAAGACCAAACACTGACAGCAGTTACCTCAGCCCTAGCAGACGAAGATGATCTGGGCACGTTGAGCTACCAATGGTGGGCAAGTAAAGACGATAATAACGAGGCTATTTCGGGCGAGACCGATAACACCTTGACCTTGACGCAAGATCAAGTGGGTAAAACCATCACCGTCGTGGTGAGCTATACCGATGGTCAGGACACTCCTGAAACCAAAACCAGTGATCCAACCGATGCCGTTACTAATGTTAATGATCTTCCCACCGGTGAAGTCACCATTACGGGAACAGCAAGAGAAGACCAAACACTGACAGCAGTTACCTCAGCCCTAGCAGACGAAGATGATCTGGGCACGTTGAGCTACCAATGGTGGGCAAGTAAAGACGATAATAACGAGGCTATTTCGGATGCGACCGATAACACCTTGACCTTGACGCAAGATCAAGTGGGTAAAACCATCACCGTCGTGGTGAGCTATACCGATGGTCAGGACACTCCTGAAACCAAAACCAGTGATCCAACCGATGCCGTTACTAATGTTAATGATCTTCCCACCGGTGAAGTCACCATTACGGGAACAGCAAGAGAAGACCAAACACTGACAGCAGTTACCTCAGCCCTAGCAGACGAAGATGATCTGGGCACGTTGAGCTACCAATGGTGGGCAAGTAAAGACGATAATAACGAGGCTATTTCGGGCGAGACCGATAACACCTTGACCTTGACGCAAGATCAAGTGGGTAAAACCATCACCGTCGTGGTGAGCTATACCGATGGTCAGGACACTCCTGAAACCAAAACCAGTGATCCAACCGATGCCGTTACTAATGTTAATGATCTTCCCACCGGTGAAGTCACCATTACGGGAACAGCAAGAGAAGACCAAACACTGACAGCAGTTACCTCAGCCCTAGCAGACGAAGATGATCTGGGCACGTTGAGCTACCAATGGTGGGCAAGTAAAGACGATAATAACGAGGCTATTTCGGATGCGACCGATAACACCTTGACCTTGACGCAAGATCAAGTGGGTAAAACCATCACCGTCGTGGTGAGCTATACCGATGGTCAGGACACTCCTGAAACCAAAACCAGTGATCCAACCGATGCCGTTACTAATGTTAATGATCTTCCCACCGGTGAAGTCACCATTACGGGAACAGCAAGAGAAGACCAAACACTGACAGCAGTTACCTCAGCCCTAGCAGACGAAGATGATCTGGGCACGTTGAGCTACCAATGGTGGGCAAGTAAAGACGATAATAACGAGGCTATTTCGGGCGAGACCGATAACACCTTGACCTTGACGCAAGATCAAGTGGGTAAAACCATCACCGTCGTGGTGAGCTATACCGATGGTCAGGACACTCCTGAAACCAAAACCAGTGATCCAACCGATGCCGTTACTAATGTTAATGATCTTCCCACCGGTGAAGTCACCATTACGGGAACAGCAAGAGAAGACCAAACACTGACAGCAGTTACCTCAGCCCTAGCAGACGAAGATGATCTGGGCACGTTGAGCTACCAATGGTGGGCAAGTAAAGACGATAATAACGAGGCTATTTCGGGCGAGACCGATAACACCTTGACCTTGACGCAAGATCAAGTGGGTAAAACCATCACCGTCGTGGTGAGCTATACCGATGGTCAGGACACTCCTGAAACCAAAACCAGTGATCCAACCGATGCCGTTACTAATGTTAATGATCTTCCCACCGGTGAAGTCACCATTACGGGAACAGCAAGAGAAGACCAAACACTGACAGCAGTTACCTCAGCCCTAGCAGACGAAGATGATCTGGGCACGTTGAGCTACCAATGGTGGGCAAGTAAAGACGATAATAACGAGGCTATTTCGGGCGAGACCGATAACACCTTGACCTTGACGCAAGATCAAGTGGGTAAAACCATCACCGTCGTGGTGAGCTATACCGATGGTCAGGACACTCCTGAAACCAAAACCAGTGATCCAACCGATGCCGTTACTAATGTTAATGATCTTCCCACCGGTGAAGTCACCATTACGGGAACAGCAAGAGAAGACCAAACACTGACAGCAGTTACCTCAGCCCTAGCAGACGAAGATGATCTGGGCACGTTGAGCTACCAATGGTGGGCAAGTAAAGACGATAATAACGAGGCTATTTCGGGCGAGACCGATAACACCTTGACCTTGACGCAAGATCAAGTGGGTAAAACCATCACCGTCGTGGTGAGCTATACCGATGGTCAGGACACTCCTGAAACCAAAACCAGTGATCCAACCGATGCCGTTACTAATGTTAATGATCTTCCCACCGGTGAAGTCACCATTACGGGAACAGCAAGAGAAGACCAAACACTGACAGCAGTTACCTCAGCCCTAGCAGACGAAGATGATCTGGGCACGTTGAGCTACCAATGGTGGGCAAGTAAAGACGATAATAACGAGGCTATTTCGGGCGAGACCGATAACACCTTGACCTTGACGCAAGATCAAGTGGGTAAAACCATCACCGTCGTGGTGAGCTATACCGATGGTCAGGACACTCCTGAAACCAAAACCAGTGATCCAACCGATGCCGTTACTAATGTTAATGATCTTCCCACCGGTGAAGTCACCATTACGGGAACAGCAAGAGAAGACCAAACACTGACAGCAGTTACCTCAGCCCTAGCAGACGAAGATGATCTGGGCACGTTGAGCTACCAATGGTGGGCAAGTAAAGACGATAATAACGAGGCTATTTCGGGCGAGACCGATAACACCTTGACCTTGACGCAAGATCAAGTGGGTAAAACCATCACCGTCGTGGTGAGCTATACCGATGGTCAGGACACTCCTGAAACCAAAACCAGTCATCCAACCGATGCCGTTACTAATGTTAATGATCTTCCCACCGGTGAAGTCACCATTACGGGAACAGCAAGAGAAGACCAAACACTGACAGCAGTTACCTCAGCCCTAGCAGACGAAGATGATCTGGGCACGTTGAGCTACCAATGGTGGGCAAGTAAAGACGATAATAACGAGGCTATTTCGGGCGAGACCGATAACACCTTGACCTTGACGCAAGATCAAGTGGGTAAAACCATCACCGTCGTGGTGAGCTATACCGATGGTCAGGACACTCCTGAAACCAAAACCAGTGATCCAACCGATGCCGTTACTAATGTTAATGATCTTCCCACCGGTGAAGTCACCATTACGGGAACAGCAAGAGAAGACCAAACACTGACAGCAGTTACCTCAGCCCTAGCAGACGAAGATGATCTGGGCACGTTGAGCTACCAATGGTGGGCAAGTGAAGACGATAATAACGAGGCTATTTCGGGCGAGACCGATAACACCTTGACCTTGACGCAAGATCAAGTGGGTAAAACCATCACCGTCGTGGTGAGCTATACCGATGGTCAGGACACTCCTGAAACCAAAACCAGTGATCCAACCGATGCCGTTACTAATGTTAATGATCTTCCCACCGGTGAAGTCACCATTACGGGAACAGCAAGAGAAGACCAAACACTGACAGCAGTTACCTCAGCCCTAGCAGACGAAGATGATCTGGGCACGTTGAGCTACCAATGGTGGGCAAGTGAAGACGATAATAACGAGGCTATTTCGGGCGAGACCGATAACACCTTGACCTTGACGCAAGATCAAGTGGGTAAAACCATCACCGTCGTGGTGAGCTATACCGATGGTCAGGACACTCCTGAAACCAAAACCAGTGATCCAACCGATGCCGTTACTAATGTTAATGATCTTCCCACCGGTGAAGTCACCATTACGGGAACAGCAAGAGAAGACCAAACACTGACAGCAGTTACCTCAGCCCTAGCAGACGAAGATGATCTGGGCACGTTGAGCTACCAATGGTGGGCAAGTAAAGACGATAATAACGAGGCTATTTCGGGCGAGACCGATAACACCTTGACCTTGACGCAAGATCAAGGGGTAAAACCATCACCGTCGTGGTGAGCTATACCGATGGTCAGGACACTCCTGAAACCAAAACCAGTGATCCAACCGATGCCGTTACTAATGTTAATGATCTTCCCACCGGTGAAGTCACCATTACGGGAACAGCAAGAGAAGACCAAACACTGACAGCAGTTACCTCAGCCCTAGCAGACGAAGATGATCTGGGCACGTTTAGCTACCAATGGTGGGCAAGTGAAGACGATAATAACGAGGCTATTTCGGGCGAGACCAATGACACCTTGACCTTGACGCAAGATCAAGTGGGTAAAACCATCACCGTCGTGGTGAGCTATACCGATGGTCAGGACACTCCTGAAACCAAAACCAGTGATCCAACCGATGCCGTTACTAATGTTAATGATCTTCCCACCGGTGAAGTCACCATTACGGGAACAGCAAGAGAAGACCAAACACTGACAGCAGTTACCTCAGCCCTAGCAGACGAAGATGATCTGGGCACGTTGAGCTACCAATGGTGGGCAAGTAAAGACGATAATAACGAGGCTATTTCGGATGCGACCGATAACACCTTGACCTTGACGCAAGATCAAGTGGGTAAAACCATCACCGTCGTGGTGAGCTATACCGATGGTCAGGACACTCCTGAAACCAAAACCAGTGATCCAACCGATGCCGTTACTAATGTTAATGATCTTCCCACCGGTGAAGTCACCATTACGGGAACAGCAAGAGAAGACCAAACACTGACAGCAGTTACCTCAGCCCTAGCAGACGAAGATGATCTGGGCACGTTGAGCTACCAATGGTGGGCAAGTAAAGACGATAATAACGAGGCTATTTCGGGCGAGACCGATAACACCTTGACCTTGACGCAAGATCAAGTGGGTAAAACCATCACCGTCGTGGTGAGCTATACCGATGGTCAGGACACTCCTGAAACCAAAACCAGTGATCCAACCGATGCCGTTACTAATGTTAATGATCTTCCCACCGGTGAAGTCACCATTACGGGAACAGCAAGAGAAGACCAAACACTGACAGCAGTTACCTCAGCCCTAGCAGACGAAGATGATCTGGGCACGTTGAGCTACCAATGGTGGGCAAGTAAAGACGATAATAACGAGGCTATTTCGGATGCGACCGATAACACCTTGACCTTGACGCAAGATCAAGTGGGTAAAACCATCACCGTCGTGGTGAGCTATACCGATGGTCAGGACACTCCTGAAACCAAAACCAGTGATCCAACCGATGCCGTTACTAATGTTAATGATCTTCCCACCGGTGAAGTCACCATTACGGGAACAGCAAGAGAAGACCAAACACTGACAGCAGTTACCTCAGCCCTAGCAGACGAAGATGATCTGGGCACGTTGAGCTACCAATGGTGGGCAAGTAAAGACGATAATAACGAGGCTATTTCGGGCGAGACCGATAACACCTTGACCTTGACGCAAGATCAAGGGGTAAAACCATCACCGTCGTGGTGAGCTATACCGATGGTCAGGACACTCCTGAAACCAAAACCAGTGATCCAACCGATGCCGTTACTAATGTTAATGATCTTCCCACCGGTGAAGTCACCATTACGGGAACAGCAAGAGAAGACCAAACACTGACAGCAGTTACCTCAGCCCTAGCAGACGAAGATGATCTGGGCACGTTTAGCTACCAATGGTGGGCAAGTGAAGACGATAATAACGAGGCTATTTCGGGCGAGACCAATGACACCTTGACCTTGACGCAAGATCAAGTGGGTAAAACCATCACCG
>CBDHCJ010000001.1:0-2761980 GCA_965261045.1 uncultured Colwellia sp. | reverse complement strand
TTACCCACTTGATCTTGCGTCAAGGTCAAGGTGTCATTGGTCGCACCCGCAATATCAGCGCCATTTGCCTGCCATTGGTAGGCAAACGTGCCCAGACCATCTTCGTCCCGTAATGCTGAGGTAACTGCTGTCAGTGTTTTGTCTTCTGCTGGTGTTCCTGTAATGGTTACTTCACCCGTGGGAAGATCATTGACATTTTCAACCGCAACAGTTGCTGTACTGGTTTTTGCTGGCTCAACCATGCCCAGCGTATCGGTATGTATCACCACGACAGTAATGGTTTTACCCACCTGATGCTTGCGTCAAGGTTAAGCTTTCACTGGTTGCATCCGCAATATCAGTGCCATCTGCCTGCCATTGGTAGGTGAACGTGCCCTTACCATCTTCGTCTGCTAGGGCTGAGGTGTTTGCTGTGAGCGTTTGGTATTCTGCTGCTGTTCCCGTAATGGTGACTTCACCGGTGGTAAGATCATTAACATTAGTAACCGCAATAGTTGGAGCACTGGTTACCGTTTCATCCTCGCCCTGACCATCGGTATAGCTCACCACGACGGTGATGGTTTTACTCACTTGATCTTGCGTCAAGGTCAAGGTGTCATTGGTCTCGCATCCGCAATATCGGCGTCATCTGCTTGCCACACCATTGGTAGCTAAACGTGCCCAGATCATCTTCGTCTGCTAGGGCTGAGGTAACTGCTGTCAGTGTTTGGTCTTCTCTTGCTGTTCCCGTAATGGTGACTTCACCGGTGGGAAGATCATTAACATTAGTAACGGCATCGGTTGGATCACTGGTTTTGGTTTCAGGAGTGTCCTGACCATCGGTATAGCTCACCACTACGGTGATGGTTTTACCCACTTGATCTTGCGTCAAGGTCAAGGTGTTATCGGTCTCGCCCGAAATAGCCTCGTTATTATCGTCTTCACTTGCCCACCATTGGTAGCTAAACGTGCCCAGATCATCTTCGTCTGCTAGGGCTGAGGTAACTGCTGTCAGTGTTTGGTCTTCTCTTGCTGTTCCCGTAATGGTGACTTCACCCGTGGGAAGATCATTAACATTAGTAACCGCAATAGTTGGAGGACTGGTTTTGGTTTCAGGAGTGTCCTGACCATCGGTATAGCTCACCACGACGGTGATGGTTTTACCCACTTGATCTTGCGTCAAGGTCAAGGTGTTATCGGTCTCGCCCGAAATAGCCTCGTTATTATCGTCTTCACTTGCCCACCATTGGTAGCTAAACGTGCCCAGATCATCTTCGTCTGCTAGGGCTGAGGTAACTGCTGTCAGTGTTTGGTCTTCTCTTGCTGTTCCCGTAATGGTGACTTCACCGGTGGGAAGATCATTAACATTAGTAACGGCATCGGTTGGATCACTGGTTTTGGTTTCAGGAGTGTCCTGACCATCGGTATAGCTCACCACGACGGTGATGGTTTTACCCACTTGATCTTGCGTCAAGGTAAAGGTGTTATCGGTCTCGCCCGAAATAGCCTCGTTATTATCGTCTTCACTTGCCCACCATTGGTAGCTAAACGTGCCCAGATCATCTTCGTCTGCTAGGGCTGAGGTAACTGCTGTCAGTGTTTGGTCTTCTCTTGCTGTTCCCGTAATGGTGACTTCACCGGTGGGAAGATCATTAACATTAGTAACGGCATCGGTTGGATCACTGGTTTTGGTTTCAGGAGTGTCCTGACCATCGGTATAGCTCACCACGACGGTGATGGTTTTACCCACTTGATCTTGCGTCAAGGTCAAGGTGTTATCGGTCTCGCCCGAAATAGCCTCGTTATTATCGTCTTTACTTGCCCACCATTGGTAGCTCAACGTGCCCAGATCATCTTCGTCTGCTAGGGCTGAGGTAACTGCTGTCAGTGTTTGGTCTTCTCTTGCTGTTCCCGTAATGGTGACTTCACTGGTGGGAAGATCATTAACATTAGTAACGGCATCGGTTGGATCACTGGTTTTGGTTTCAGGAGTGTCCTGACCATCGGTATAGCTCACCACGACGGTGATGGTTTTACCCACTTGATCTTGCGTCAAGGTCAAGGTGTTATCGGTCTCGCCCGAAATAGCCTCGTTATTATCGTCTTTACTTGCCCACCATTGGTAGCTCAACGTGCCCAGATCATCTTCGTCTGCTAGGGCTGAGGTAACTGCTGTCAGTGTTTGGTCTTCTCTTGCTGTTCCCGTAATGGTGACTTCACCAGTGGGAAGATCATTAACATTAGTAACGGCATCGGTTGGATCACTGGTTTTGGTTTCAGGAGTGTCCTGACCATCGGTATAGCTCACCACGACGGTGATGGTTTTACCCACTTGATCTTGCGTCAAGATCAAGGTGTTATTGGTCTCGCCCGAAATAGCCTCGTTATTATCGTCTTCACTTGCCCACCATTGGTAGCTAAACGTGCCCAGATCATCTTCGTCTGCTAGGGCTGAGGTAACTGCTGTCAGTGTTTGGTCTTCTCTTGCTGTTCCCGTAATGGTGACTTCACCGGTGGGAAGATCATTAACATTAGTAACGGCATCGGTTGGAGGACTGGTTTTGGTTTCAGGAGTGTCCTGACCATCGGTATAGCTCACCACGACGGTGATGGTTTTACCCACTTGATCTTGCGTCAAGGTCAAGGTGTCATTGGTCTCGCCCGAAATAGCCTCGTTATTATCGTCTTCACTTGCCCACCATTGGTAGCTAAACGTGCCCAGATCATCTTCGTCTGCTAGGGCTGAGGTAACTGCTGTCAGTGTTTGGTCTTCTCTTGCTGTTCCCGTAATGGTGACTTCACCGGTGGGAAGATCATTAACATTAGTAACGGCATCGGTTGGATCACTGGTTTTGGTTTCAGGAGTGTCCTGACCATCGGTATAGCTCACCACGACGGTGATGGTTTTACCCACTTGATCTTGCGTCAAGGTCAAGGTGTTATCGGTCTCGCCCGAAATAGCCTCGTTATTATCGTCTTCACTTGCCCACCATTGGTAGCTAAACGTGCCCAGATCATCTTCGTCTGCTAGGGCTGAGGTAACTGCTGTCAGTGTTTGGTCTTCTCTTGCTGTTCCCGTAATGGTGACTTCACCGGTGGGAAGATCATTAACATTAGTAACGGCATCGGTTGGATCACTGGTTTTGGTTTCAGGAGTGTCCTGACCATCGGTATAGCTCACCACGACGGTGATGGTTTTACCCACTTGATCTTGCGTCAAGGTCAAGGTGTTATCGGTCTCGCCCGAAATAGCCTCGTTATTATCGTCTTCACTTGCCCACCATTGGTAGCTAAACGTGCCCAGATCATCTTCGTCTGCTAGGGCTGAGGTAACTGCTGTCAGTGTTTGGTCTTCTCTTGCTGTTCCCGTAATGGTGACTTCACCGGTGGGAAGATCATTAACATTAGTAACGGCATCGGTTGGATCACTGGTTTTGGTTTCAGGAGTGTCCTGACCATCGGTATAGCTCACCACGACGGTGATGGTTTTACCCACTTGATCTTGCGTCAAGGTCAAGGTGTCATTGGTCTCGCCCGAAATAGCCTCGTTATTATCGTCTTCACTTGCCCACCATTGGTAGCTAAACGTGCCCAGATCATCTTCGTCTGCTAGGGCTGAGGTAACTGCTGTCAGTGTTTGGTCTTCTCTTGCTGTTCCCGTAATGGTGACTTCACCGGTGGGAAGATCATTAACATTAGTAACGGCATCGGTTGGATCACTGGTTTTGGTTTCAGGAGTGTCCTGACCATCGGTATAGCTCACCACGACGGTGATGGTTTTACCCACTTGATCTTGCGTCAAGGTCAAGGTGTTATCGGTCTCGCCCGAAATAGCCTCGTTATTATCGTCTTTACTTGCCCACCATTGGTAGCTCAACGTGCCCAGATCATCTTCGTCTGCTAGGGCTGAGGTAACTGCTGTCAGTGTTTGGTCTTCTCTTGCTGTTCCCGTAATGGTGACTTCACCGGTGGGAAGATCATTAACATTAGTAACGGCATCGGTTGGATCACTGGTTTTGGTTTCAGGAGTGTCCTGACCATCGGTATAGCTCACCACTACGGTGATGGTTTTACCCACTTGATCTTGCGTCAAGGTCAAGGTGTTATCGGTCTCGCCCGAAATAGCCTCGTTATTATCGTCTTCACTTGCCCACCATTGGTAGGTGAACGTGCCCAGACCATCTTCGTCTGCGTAATGCTGAGGTAACTGCTGTCAGTGTTTGATCTTCTCTTGCTGTTCCCGTAATGGTGATTTCACCCGTGGGAAGATCATTAACATTAGTAACCGCAATAGGTTGGAGGACTGGTTTTGGTTTCCTCTGTGTCTCTGACCATCGGTATAGGTCACCACGACGGTGATGGTTTTACCCACTTGATCTTGCGTCAAGGTCAAGGTGTTATCGGTCTCGCCCGAAATAGCCTCGTTATTATCGTCTTCACTTGCCCACCATTGGTAGGTGAACGTGCCCAGATCATCTTCGTCTGCTAGGGCTGAGGTAACTGCTGTCAGTGTTTGGTCTTCTCTTGCTGTTCCCGTAATGGTGACTTCACCGGTGGGAAGATCATTAACATTAGTAACGGCATCGGTTGGATCACTGGTTTTGGTTTCAGGAGTGTCCTGACCATCGGTATAGCTCACCACGACGGTGATGGTTTTACCCACTTGATCTTGCGTCAAGGTCAAGGTGTTATCGGTCTCGCCCGAAATAGCCTCGTTATTATCGTCTTTACTTGCCCACCATTGGTAGCTCAACGTGCCCAGATCATCTTCGTCTGCTAGGGCTGAGGTAACTGCTGTCAGTGTTTGGTCTTCTCTTGCTGTTCCCGTAATGGTGACTTCACCGGTGGGAAGATCATTAACATTAGTAACGGCATCGGTTGGAGGACTGGTTTTGGTTTCAGGAGTGTCCTGACCATCGGTATAGCTCACCACGACGGTGATGGTTTTACCCACTTGATCTTGCGTCAAGGTCAAGGTGTTATCGGTCTCGCCCGAAATAGCCTCGTTATTATCGTCTTCACTTGCCCACCATTGGTAGGTGAACGTGCCCAGATCATCTTCGTCTGCTAGGGCTGAGGTAACTGCTGTCAGTGTTTGGTATTCTCTTGCTGTTCCCGTAATGGTGACTTCACCGGTGGGAAGATCATTAACATTAGTAACGGCATCGGTTGGATCACTGGTTTTGGTTTCAGGAGTGTCCTGACCATCGGTATAGCTCACCACGACGGTGATGGTTTTACCCACTTGATCTTGCGTCAAGGTCAAGGTGTTATCGGTCTCGCCCGAAATAGCCTCGTTATTATCGTCTTCACTTGCCCACCATTGGTAGCTGAACGTGCCCAGATCATCTTCGTCTGCTAGGGCTGAGGTAACTGCTGTCAGTGTTTGGTCTTCTCTTGCTGTTCCCGTAATGGTGACTTCACCGGTGGGAAGATCATTAACATTAGTAACGGCATCGGTTGGATCACTGGTTTTGGTTTCAGGAGTGTCCTGACCATCGGTATAGCTCACCACGACGGTGATGGTTTTACCCACTTGATCTTGCGTCAAGGTCAAGGTGTTATCGGTCTCGCCCGAAATAGCCTCGTTATTATCGTCTTCACTTGCCCACCATTGGTAGCTCAACGTGCCCAGATCATCTTCGTCTGCTAGGGCTGAGGTAACTGCTGTCAGTGTTTGGTCTTCTCTTGCTGTTCCCGTAATGGTGACTTCACCGGTGGGAAGATCATTAACATTAGTAACGGCATCGGTTGGATCACTGGTTTTGGTTTCAGGAGTGTCCTGACCATCGGTATAGCTCACCACGACGGTGATGGTTTTACCCACTTGATCTTGCGTCAAGGTCAAGGTGTTATCGGTCTCGCCCGAAATAGCCTCGTTATTATCGTCTTCACTTGCCCACCATTGGTAGCTCAACGTGCCCAGATCATCTTCGTCTGCTAGGGCTGAGGTAACTGCTGTCAGTGTTTGGTCTTCTCTTGCTGTTCCCGTAATGGTGACTTCACCGGTGGGAAGATCATTAACATTAGTAACGGCATCGGTTGGAGGACTGGTTTTGGTTTCAGGAGTGTCCTGACCATCGGTATAGCTCACCACGACGGTGATGGTTTTACCCACTTGATCTTGCGTCAAGGTCAAGGTGTTATCGGTCTCGCCCGAAATAGCCTCGTTATTATCGTCTTCACTTGCCCACCATTGGTAGCTCAACGTGCCCAGATCATCTTCGTCTGCTAGGGCTGAGGTAACTGCTGTCAGTGTTTGGTCTTCTCTTGCTGTTCCCGTAATGGTGACTTCACCGGTGGGAAGATCATTAACATTAGTAACGGCATCGGTTGGATCACTGGTTTTGGTTTCAGGAGTGTCCTGACCATCGGTATAGCTCACCACGACGGTGATGGTTTTACCCACTTGATCTTGCGTCAAGGTCAAGGTGTTATCGGTCTCGCCCGAAATAGCCTCGTTATTATCGTCTTCACTTGCCCACCATTGGTAGCTCAACGTGCCCAGATCATCTTCGTCTGCTAGGGCTGAGGTAACTGCTGTCAGTGTTTGGTCTTCTCTTGCTGTTCCCGTAATGGTGACTTCACCGGTGGGAAGATCATTAACATTAGTAACGGCATCGGTTGGATCACTGGTTTTGGTTTCAGGAGTGTCCTGACCATCGGTATAGCTCACCACGACGGTGATGGTTTTACCCACTTGATCTTGCGTCAAGGTCAAGGTGTCATTGGTCTCGCCCGAAATAGCCTCGTTATTATCGTCTTCACTTGCCCACCATTGGTAGCTAAACGTGCCCAGATCATCTTCGTCTGCTAGGGCTGAGGTAACTGCTGTCAGTGTTTGGTCTTCTCTTGCTGTTCCCGTAATGGTGACTTCACCGGTGGGAAGATCATTAACATTAGTAACGGCATCGGTTGGATCACTGGTTTTGGTTTCAGGAGTGTCCTGACCATCGGTATAGCTCACCACGACGGTGATGGTTTTACCCACTTGATCTTGCGTCAAGGTCAAGGTGTTATCGGTCTCGCCCGAAATAGCCTCGTTATTATCGTCTTTACTTGCCCACCATTGGTAGCTCAACGTGCCCAGATCATCTTCGTCTGCTAGGGCTGAGGTAACTGCTGTCAGTGTTTGGTCTTCTCTTGCTGTTCCCGTAATGGTGACTTCACCGGTGGGAAGATCATTAACATTAGTAACGGCATCGGTTGGATCACTGGTTTTGGTTTCAGGAGTGTCCTGACCATCGGTATAGCTCACCACGACGGTGATGGTTTTACCCACTTGATCTTGCGTCAAGGTCAAGGTGTTATCGGTCGCATCCGAAATAGCCTCGTTATTATCGTCTTTACTTGCCCACCATTGGTAGCTCAACGTGCCCAGATCATCTTCGTCTGCTAGGGCTGAGGTAACTGCTGTCAGTGTTTGGTCTTCTCTTGCTGTTCCCGTAATGGTGACTTCACCGGTGGGAAGATCATTAACATTAGTAACGGCATCGGTTGGATCACTGGTTTTGGTTTCAGGAGTGTCCTGACCATCGGTATAGCTCACCACGACGGTGATGGTTTTACCCACTTGATCTTGCGTCAAGGTCAAGGTGTTATCGGTCTCGCCCGAAATAGCCTCGTTATTATCGTCTTTACTTGCCCACCATTGGTAGCTCAACGTGCCCAGATCATCTTCGTCTGCTAGGGCTGAGGTAACTGCTGTCAGTGTTTGGTCTTCTCTTGCTGTTCCCGTAATGGTGACTTCACCGGTGGGAAGATCATTAACATTAGTAACGGCATCGGTTGGATCACTGGTTTTGGTTTCAGGAGTGTCCTGACCATCGGTATAGCTCACCACGACGGTGATGGTTTTACCCACTTGATCTTGCGTCAAGGTCAAGGTGTTATCGGTCGCATCCGAAATAGCCTCGTTATTATCGTCTTTACTTGCCCACCATTGGTAGCTCAACGTGCCCAGATCATCTTCGTCTGCTAGGGCTGAGGTAACTGCTGTCAGTGTTTGGTCTTCTCTTGCTGTTCCCGTAATGGTGACTTCACCGGTGGGAAGATCATTAACATTAGTAACGGCATCGGTTGGATCACTGGTTTTGGTTTCAGGAGTGTCCTGACCATCGGTATAGCTCACCACGACGGTGATGGTTTTACCCACTTGATCTTGCGTCAAGGTCAAGGTGTTATCGGTCTCGCCCGAAATAGCCTCGTTATTATCGTCTTTACTTGCCCACCATTGGTAGCTCAACGTGCCCAGATCATCTTCGTCTGCTAGGGCTGAGGTAACTGCTGTCAGTGTTTGGTCTTCTCTTGCTGTTCCCGTAATGGTGACTTCACCGGTGGGAAGATCATTAACATTAGTAACGGCATCGGTTGGATCACTGGTTTTGGTTTCAGGAGTGTCCTGACCATCGGTATAGCTCACCACGACGGTGATGGTTTTACCCACTTGATCTTGCGTCAAGGTCAAGGTGTTATCGGTCTCGCCCGAAATAGCCTCGTTATTATCGTCTTTACTTGCCCACCATTGGTAGCTCAACGTGCCCAGATCATCTTCGTCTGCTAGGGCTGAGGTAACTGCTGTCAGTGTTTGGTCTTCTCTTGCTGTTCCCGTAATGGTGACTTCACCGGTGGGAAGATCATTAACATTAGTAACGGCATCGGTTGGATCACTGGTTTTGGTTTCAGGAGTGTCCTGACCATCGGTATAGCTCACCACGACGGTGATGGTTTTACCCACTTGATCTTGCGTCAAGGTCAAGGTGTTATCGGTCTCGCCCGAAATAGCCTCGTTATTATCGTCTTTACTTGCCCACCATTGGTAGCTCAACGTGCCCAGATCATCTTCGTCTGCTAGGGCTGAGGTAACTGCTGTCAGTGTTTGGTCTTCTCTTGCTGTTCCCGTAATGGTGACTTCACCGGTGGGAAGATCATTAACATTAGTAACGGCATCGGTTGGATCACTGGTTTTGGTTTCAGGAGTGTCCTGACCATCGGTATAGCTCACCACGACGGTGATGGTTTTACCCACTTGATCTTGCGTCAAGGTCAAGGTGTTATCGGTCTCGCCCGAAATAGCCTCGTTATTATCGTCTTTACTTGCCCACCATTGGTAGCTCAACGTGCCCAGATCATCTTCGTCTGCTAGGGCTGAGGTAACTGCTGTCAGTGTTTGGTCTTCTCTTGCTGTTCCCGTAATGGTGACTTCACCGGTGGGAAGATCATTAACATTAGTAACGGCATCGGTTGGATCACTGGTTTTGGTTTCAGGAGTGTCCTGACCATCGGTATAGCTCACCACGACGGTGATGGTTTTACCCACTTGATCTTGCGTCAAGGTCAAGGTGTTATCGGTCTCGCCCGAAATAGCCTCGTTATTATCGTCTTTACTTGCCCACCATTGGTAGCTCAACGTGCCCAGATCATCTTCGTCTGCTAGGGCTGAGGTAACTGCTGTCAGTGTTTGGTCTTCTCTTGCTGTTCCCGTAATGGTGACTTCACCGGTGGGAAGATCATTAACATTAGTAACGGCATCGGTTGGATCACTGGTTTTGGTTTCAGGAGTGTCCTGACCATCGGTATAGCTCACCACGACGGTGATGGTTTTACCCACTTGATCTTGCGTCAAGGTCAAGGTGTTATCGGTCTCGCCCGAAATAGCCTCGTTATTATCGTCTTTACTTGCCCACCATTGGTAGCTCAACGTGCCCAGATCATCTTCGTCTGCTAGGGCTGAGGTAACTGCTGTCAGTGTTTGGTCTTCTCTTGCTGTTCCCGTAATGGTGACTTCACCGGTGGGAAGATCATTAACATTAGTAACGGCATCGGTTGGATCACTGGTTTTGGTTTCAGGAGTGTCCTGACCATCGGTATAGCTCACCACGACGGTGATGGTTTTACCCACTTGATCTTGCGTCAAGGTCAAGGTGTTATCGGTCTCGCCCGAAATAGCCTCGTTATTATCGTCTTTACTTGCCCACCATTGGTAGCTCAACGTGCCCAGATCATCTTCGTCTGCTAGGGCTGAGGTAACTGCTGTCAGTGTTTGGTCTTCTCTTGCTGTTCCCGTAATGGTGACTTCACCGGTGGGAAGATCATTAACATTAGTAACGGCATCGGTTGGATCACTGGTTTTGGTTTCAGGAGTGTCCTGACCATCGGTATAGCTCACCACGACGGTGATGGTTTTACCCACTTGATCTTGCGTCAAGGTCAAGGTGTCATTGGTCTCGCCCGAAATAGCCTCGTTATTATCGTCTTCACTTGCCCACCATTGGTAGCTCAACGTGCCCAGATCATCTTCGTCTGCTAGGGCTGAGGTAACTGCTGTCAGTGTTTGGTCTTCTCTTGCTGTTCCCGTAATGGTGACTTCACCGGTGGGAAGATCATTAACATTAGTAACGGCATCGGTTGGATCACTGGTTTTGGTTTCAGGAGTGTCCTGACCATCGGTATAGCTCACCACGACGGTGATGGTTTTACCCACTTGATCTTGCGTCAAGGTCAAGGTGTTATCGGTCTCGCCCGAAATAGCCTCGTTATTATCGTCTTTACTTGCCCACCATTGGTAGCTCAACGTGCCCAGATCATCTTCGTCTGCTAGGGCTGAGGTAACTGCTGTCAGTGTTTGGTCTTCTCTTGCTGTTCCCGTAATGGTGACTTCACCGGTGGGAAGATCATTAACATTAGTAACGGCATCGGTTGGATCACTGGTTTTGGTTTCAGGAGTGTCCTGACCATCGGTATAGCTCACCACGACGGTGATGGTTTTACCCACTTGATCTTGCGTCAAGGTCAAGGTGTTATCGGTCTCGCCCGAAATAGCCTCGTTATTATCGTCTTCACTTGCCCACCATTGGTAGCTAAACGTGCCCAGATCATCTTCGTCTGCTAGGGCTGAGGTAACTGCTGTCAGTGTTTGGTCTTCTCTTGCTGTTCCCGTAATGGTGACTTCACCGGTGGGAAGATCATTAACATTAGTAACGGCATCGGTTGGATCACTGGTTTTGGTTTCAGGAGTGTCCTGACCATCGGTATAGCTCACCACGACGGTGATGGTTTTACCCACTTGATCTTGCGTCAAGGTCAAGGTGTTATCGGTCTCGCCCGAAATAGCCTCGTTATTATCGTCTTCACTTGCCCACCATTGGTAGCTAAACGTGCCCAGATCATCTTCGTCTGCTAGGGCTGAGGTAACTGCTGTCAGTGTTTGGTCTTCTCTTGCTGTTCCCGTAATGGTGACTTCACCCGTGGGAAGATCATTAACATTAGTAACGGCATCGGTTGGATCACTGGTTTTGGTTTCAGGAGTGTCCTGACCATCGGTATAGCTCACCACGACGGTGATGGTTTTACCCACTTGATCTTGCGTCAAGGTCAAGGTGTTATCGGTCTCGCCCGAAATAGCCTCGTTATTATCGTCTTCACTTGCCCACCATTGGTAGCTAAACGTGCCCAGATCATCTTCGTCTGCTAGGGCTGAGGTAACTGCTGTCAGTGTTTGGTCTTCTCTTGCTGTTCCCGTAATGGTGACTTCACCGGTGGGAAGATCATTAACATTAGTAACGGCATCGGTTGGATCACTGGTTTTGGTTTCAGGAGTGTCCTGACCATCGGTATAGCTCACCACGACGGTGATGGTTTTACCCACTTGATCTTGCGTCAAGGTCAAGGTGTTATCGGTCTCGCCCGAAATAGCCTCGTTATTATCGTCTTCACTTGCCCACCATTGGTAGCTAAACGTGCCCAGATCATCTTCGTCTGCTAGGGCTGAGGTAACTGCTGTCAGTGTTTGGTCTTCTCTTGCTGTTCCCGTAATGGTGACTTCACCGGTGGGAAGATCATTAACATTAGTAACGGCATCGGTTGGATCACTGGTTTTGGTTTCAGGAGTGTCCTGACCATCGGTATAGCTCACCACGACGGTGATGGTTTTACCCACTTGATCTTGCGTCAAGGTCAAGGTGTTATCGGTCTCGCCCGAAATAGCCTCGTTATTATCGTCTTTACTTGCCCACCATTGGTAGCTCAACGTGCCCAGATCATCTTCGTCTGCTAGGGCTGAGGTAACTGCTGTCAGTGTTTGGTCTTCTCTTGCTGTTCCCGTAATGGTGACTTCACCGGTGGGAAGATCATTAACATTAGTAACGGCATCGGTTGGATCACTGGTTTTGGTTTCAGGAGTGTCCTGACCATCGGTATAGCTCACCACGACGGTGATGGTTTTACCCACTTGATCTTGCGTCAAGGTCAAGGTGTTATCGGTCTCGCCCGAAATAGCCTCGTTATTATCGTCTTTACTTGCCCACCATTGGTAGCTCAACGTGCCCAGATCATCTTCGTCTGCTAGGGCTGAGGTAACTGCTGTCAGTGTTTGGTCTTCTCTTGCTGTTCCCGTAATGGTGACTTCACCGGTGGGAAGATCATTAACATTAGTAACGGCATCGGTTGGATCACTGGTTTTGGTTTCAGGAGTGTCCTGACCATCGGTATAGCTCACCACGACGGTGATGGTTTTACCCACTTGATCTTGCGTCAAGGTCAAGGTGTTATCGGTCTCGCCCGAAATAGCCTCGTTATTATCGTCTTTACTTGCCCACCATTGGTAGCTCAACGTGCCCAGATCATCTTCGTCTGCTAGGGCTGAGGTAACTGCTGTCAGTGTTTGGTCTTCTCTTGCTGTTCCCGTAATGGTGACTTCACCGGTGGGAAGATCATTAACATTAGTAACGGCATCGGTTGGAGGACTGGTTTTGGTTTCAGGAGTGTCCTGACCATCGGTATAGCTCACCACGACGGTGATGGTTTTACCCACTTGATCTTGCGTCAAGGTCAAGGTGTTATCGGTCTCGCCCGAAATAGCCTCGTTATTATCGTCTTTACTTGCCCACCATTGGTAGCTCAACGTGCCCAGATCATCTTCGTCTGCTAGGGCTGAGGTAACTGCTGTCAGTGTTTGGTCTTCTCTTGCTGTTCCCGTAATGGTGACTTCACCGGTGGGAAGATCATTAACATTAGTAACGGCATCGGTTGGATCACTGGTTTTGGTTTCAGGAGTGTCCTGACCATCGGTATAGCTCACCACGACGGTGATGGTTTTACCCACTTGATCTTGCGTCAAGGTCAAGGTGTTATCGGTCTCGCCCGAAATAGCCTCGTTATTATCGTCTTCACTTGCCCACCATTGGTAGCTAAACGTGCCCAGATCATCTTCGTCTGCTAGGGCTGAGGTAACTGCTGTCAGTGTTTGGTCTTCTCTTGCTGTTCCCGTAATGGTGACTTCACCGGTGGGAAGATCATTAACATTAGTAACGGCATCGGTTGGATCACTGGTTTTGGTTTCAGGAGTGTCCTGACCATCGGTATAGCTCACCACGACGGTGATGGTTTTACCCACTTGATCTTGCGTCAAGGTAAAGGTGTCATTGGTCTCGCCCGAAATAGCCTCGTTATTATCGTCTTCACTTGCCCACCATTGGTAGCTCAACGTGCCCAGATCATCTTCGTCTGCTAGGGCTGAGGTAACTGCTGTCAGTGTTTGGTCTTCTCTTGCTGTTCCCGTAATGATGACTTCACCGGTGGGAAGATCATTAACATTAGTAACGGCATCGGTTGGATCACTGGTTTTGGTTTCAGGAGTGTCCTGACCATCGGTATAGCTCACCACGACGGTGATGGTTTTACCCACTTGATCTTGCGTCAAGATCAAGGTGTTATCGGTCTCGCCCGAAATAGCCTCGTTATTATCGTCTTCACTTGCCCACCATTGGTAGGTGAACGTGCCCAGACCATCTTCGTCCCGTAATGCTGAGGTAACTGCTGTCAGTGTTTGGTCTTCTCTTGCTGTTCCCGTAATGGTGACTTCACCCGTGGTAAGATCATTAACATTTTCAACCGCAATAGTTGGAGCACTGGTTATTGCTGGCTCAACCATGCCCAGCGTATCGATATGTATCACCACGACAGTAATGGTTTTACCCACTTGATCTTGCGTCAAGGTCAAGGTTGGATTGTTTGCATCCGCAATATCAGTGCCATCTGCCTGCCATTGGTAGGTGAACGTGCCCTTACCATCCTCGTCTGCTAGGGCTGAGGTAACTGCTGTCAGTGTTTGGTCTTCTCTTGCTGTTCCCGTAATGGTGACTTCACCGGTGGTAAGATCATTAACATTTTCAACCGCAATAGTTGGAGCACTGGTTATTGCTGGCTCAAGCATGCCCAGCGTATCGGTATGTATCACTACGACAGTAATGGTTTTACCCACCTGTGCTTGCGTCAAGGTTAAGCTTTCACTGGTTGCATCCGCAATAGCAGCGCCATTTGCCTGCCATTGGTAGGTGAACGTGCCCTTACCATCTTCGTCCCGTAATGCTGAGGTAACTGCTGTCAGTGTTTGGTCTTCTCTTGCTGTTCCCGTAATGGTGACTTCACCGGTGGTAAGATCATTAACATTAGTAACCGCAATAGTTGGAGCACTGGTTATTGCTGGCTCAAGCATGCCCAGCGTATCGGTATGTATCACCACGACAGTAATGGTTTTACCCACCTGTGCTTGCGTCAAGGTCAAGGTGTTATCGGTCTCGCCCGAAATAGCAGCGCCATTTGCCTGCCATTGGTAGGTGAACGTGCCCAGACCATCTTCGTCTGCTAGGGCTGAGGTAACTGCTGTCAGTGTTTGGTCTTCTGCTGCTGTGCCATCAATGGTGACAACGCCCGTGGTGGGATCATTGACATTACCAACCGTAGCGGTTTCCGCACTGGTTTTTGCTGGCTCAGGATTACCCAGCGTATCGGTATGTATCACCACGACAGTAATGGTTTTACCCACCTGTGCTTGGGTCAAGGTCAAGGTGTCATTGGTCGCACCCGAAATAGCAGCGCCATTTGCCTGCCATTGGTAGGTGAACGTGCCCTTACCATCTTCGTCCCGTAATGCTGAGGTAACTGCTGTCAGTGTTTGGTCTTCTCTTGCTGTTCCCGTAATGGTGACTTCACCGGTGGTAAGATCATTAACATTTTCAACCGCAATAGTTGGAGCACTGGTTACCGTTTCAGGAGTGTCCTGACCATCGGTATAGCTCACCACGACGGTGATGGTTTTACCCACTTGATCTTGCGTCAAGGTCAAGGTTGGATTGTTTGCACCCAAAATATCAGTGCCATCTGCTTGCCACTGGTAGCTGAAGGCTCCCAGTCCATCCGCATCGGCAATGCTGGATGTGATCGCAGTCAGGGTCTCGCCTTGGGTCGCTGTGCCAGTGATAGTAGGCAAGCCTGTTGGCGCGTCATTGGTGTTGGTGTTCGCACTGGTTGCAGCAGAGGTTAGGCTTTCATCGGTGTTGCCGTCATCGGTGGCGATCACGTCTAGGGTGTAAGATCTGCGGGTGGTCGGGCTACGTTTCTGTCTATCAATGTTTAACTGAACGGTACTGCCTGTGTCAATCGTACCCGTTATTAGGGTATTGGTTAGCTCGTTCGAATTAATCACATTGTCTGCGGTAATGGTATTGATACTACTAGCAACCCACAAATACGGCTCTTCATTCGCGGTTGGAATATAACTTACCGTGCCTTCAGGTAGATCACTTAATCCTAACGTTATTCCATCAACCTCGGTGAGCATATCAGTCAATACATCACTGTCAGCATAGGCGTACACCATAAAACTGCCATCACCCAATACTTCACCAACGGGGCTGTTTGGTGTTATTGTAATTCCCTCTTCTCCTTCTCCGCCACCTAATGTCACGGTATGAGCATCGTCCGTGTCCTTATTACCTTCGGTGTAAAAACCGCTGAAAATAACTTTGCTGGCATCAGCGGTTGTAACGACAAGATCATTGCCTTTTTTCACGGCAATAATGTTAGTTATTAAATTGTTGAATTCAGCGTTTTCTACCTTACTTGAATCCAGCGTTTGTGTTATTACTTTTATGTGATGGTTTTCATACACAGCGGCTAATACAGAAATATTTTTAGTGGGTGGCAAAGCTATTGTTATATCGTCTAATTTAGGATCTTTAGGCTCGATTATAATAAGGTTTGTCGATTTTTTATGTACATTCACTTTATTTTTATCCCTGTATGATGTTGTTAAATTATCTGAGTAGCTTGGCTAGATTTAGTTTGATTTAATTTAATTTAATTTAAATTGAACTTGTTTGATAAGATGATTTTCTTACCACAGTTACAGTTACAGTTACAGTTACAGTTACAGTTACAGTTACAGTTACAGTTACAGTTACAGTTACAGTTACAGTTACAGTTACAGTTACAGTTACAGTACAATAAGACTGACTTAAAGTCGACTAAAAATAGACTTAAAGTCGACTGAAAATAGACTAAAAATGCAGGTTAGAATGTTTGAAAGTTGTGATTAATCCAACTGTTTAAGGTTTGCGTCGTTCGCCAATGACTTGTTGGTCATTTAGTAAGCATTCCCCTTAACTCTCTCAACTAACATATAATTCACTGGGATCAGCAATAGCGTAATAAAGGTAGCAAACAAAATACCAAAACCTAAAGATACTGCCATAGGGATTAGAAATTGCGCCTGTGTCGATTTTTCAAACAATAACGGCATTAAACCAATAAAGGTTGTTAAACTCGTTAACATTACTGGCCTAAAGCGTGAAGCGCCTGCAATTAATACCGCATTCATTAAATCATTAGTTTGTTTACGTTTTTTATTGATAAAATCAACTAATACTAATGAGTCATTCACTACTACCCCGACCAAAGCCAACATGCCTAATAAACTCATAATGGTAAGTTCCATAGCCATAATCCAATGGCCTATTACCGCACCGATTATGCCAAAGGGAATAACACTCATGACGATTAACGGTTGCAGATATGATTTAAACGGGATAGCTAACAATGCATAAATAATAAAAAACACAAAAACTAATGCCCATCCTAACGAACTAAACGATTCTTGTTGCTCTTTACCTTCACCCTCTAATGAATGTTTAACGCCAGAATAATGAGTCACTAACTCATCTAAATAGCTTTTCAAGTCGGCTTGTAATACCGTCATATTGGTATTAGATTTTTCAACATCAGCGGTAACATTTACCGTACGAAATAAATCAATACGGTTGATAGTGGCAGGGCTTTGATCAGGAATGAGCATTGCTACATGTGATAAAGGAACATTACCTCCTAAAGGCGTTGAAATAAGGATATTCTCTAGATCAGCAATAGCGCTACGCTCTTCTTTAGGTAAACGCACCATTACTCTAACATCGTCTCTACCTCGTTGAATACGTTGAACTTCAGTGCCAAAAAATGCGCTACGTACTTGTCGAGATATTTCAACACGGGTCAAGCCTAGCGCCTTGCCTTGCTTAGTTAATTCAATGCGTAGCTCTTCTTTACCATCTGACAAACTATCTGCTATTTCAAATACGGTAGGGTAAGTGCTTAAACGCGCTGTCACTTTATCAGCAACTTCTTTTAAGGTAGCTAATGATGTTGAGGTTAATTGTATGTCGATAGGATCTGATGAGCGCCCTAATTCAGCTCTAAAGGTTAAACTTTCAGCACCAGGGATCACCCCTATCATTTGTCGCCATTCACGCACTAATTCACGGGAAGTGATATTTAATTCTCTTTGCTCTGGTGGTGTAATTTCAAAGCGGACATTACCTGAATGAGAAACACCTCCACGACCTCCCGTAGTAGCTAAAACATTTAAAATAACGCTGTTACCGCTTTCTTCATTACGATACTTATCTTGCAACTGTTGCGCTTTATCCGCCATATCAATAACAATGTCATTAGTCACAACAAAGGGCGTGCCTACTGGCATGGTAATACTTGCACGTACCGTTTCACTAGGAATGCGAGGGAAGAAAATGAACTTGGTCCAACCGCTGATAATTAATAACACGATAATTATAAAGACGCTGAAAAATAGACTTAACGTGGCGAGCTTATATCTTAGTGCTATCGCTAATAGTGGTTGATAGTATCGTAAAATAACACGTTCAAAACCGTCGGCAAATTTATGCTGGAATTGCTCAAATTTACTTGGCAGTGTTTTTTCATGACGTAATTTAATGTGTTTTAAATGCGACGGTAGAACAAATTTCGATTCAATTAAAGAGAAAATTAATACCGGAATAACTACCACAGGTATTTGTGCAAACAAAGCACCACGGGCACCGTCAATAAAAACTAATGGTAAAAAAGCGGCAACGGTAGTTAAAATACCAAAGGTAACAGGGGTGGCAACTTCTTGGGTGCCTCTGATGGCAGCATGTTCTCCTGATTCTGCATTTTGCAGATGAGTATAAATATTCTCCCCAGTGACAATGGCATCATCAACGACAATACCTAACACCAAAATAAAGGCAAATAGACTCATTACATTTAAAGTAACCCCCATAAAAGGCATAACAATGAAAGCCCCCATAAAAGATACCGGAATGCCAACACATACCCAAAGAGCGATTGATGGACGTAAAAATAGTGACAACAGGGCGAAAACCAAAATACCACCTTGCAGCGCATTAGTGGTTAGGGTTGAAATACGGGCTTTAACAATTTCAGAATCATCATCCCAATAACTTAACTCATAACCATGAGGCAAACTGTCTTGACGATTTTTAATATAGTTTTTCACTTTATCAGCAACATCAATGGCGCTTTGCTGGCCAATACGGTAAACATCAATAAAAGCGGCACTTTTCCCGTTAAAGCGAGTTCTTACGGGCGTTTCTTCAAAATCATCCCTGATAACGGCAATATCATTTAGCGTGAGAATCGAACCATCGGTATTCGTTTTTATGGCAATACTAGTAAATTCATCTTTATGGTAAGCCTGCCCCTTAGAACGAATAATAATATCGCCACCTTGAGTTTTAATATTACCTGCGGAAACATCACTACTTGAATTGCTAATTGCCTTGCTAATTTGATTTATACTCAAGCCATATTGATGTAATTTATCTTGAGAAATTTCAATAGCGATCTCATAGTTTCTCACCCCACTAAGCGCTAACTGCGTTACGTCTGGAATTTGCAATAAATCATCACGAATCTGTTCGGCAAATTCTCTAATTTCTTTTTCACCATAAATACTAGCAACAGTGACCGTGATAACATCACGTTTACGCTCGGTAAGCGCAACAATTGGCTTTTCCGCATCAACTGGAAAGGTATTAATAGCATCGATACGTGCCTTGATATCAGCAAGCATTTCTCTGGCATCATAAGCTGAATCAATCTCAATATTTACTGATGCTGAGCCTTCTGATGAGCGAGAAGATATTCTTTCTATACCCTCTAAGTCTTGGATCGCTTCTTCTATTCGAATAGCGACACCTTGTTCCACATCTTCTGGGGTTGAACCACGTAAAGATATTTTGACCGTTATTCTATCCATAGCAAATGAGGGGAAAACTTCTAATGGTATTCTTGATGACATGCTGAACAAGCCAATAAACAAAATAGTTATCATTAATAAATTGGCAGCAACAGGATTGCGAACAAACCAAGCTATCATTAGTTGCTCTCCATTTTATTTTTTGGTTTTATTGATATATCACTCGCAACTTTAACTGGCGTGCCTGAGCTAATTTGTCCAAGTGGTGTTAATACCAAGTTATCACCAAAACTGATGCCTGACTCTATAATGGCATCTTGGCTATTTTGCCAACGAATATTGATTTCTCTTCTTTTTAACACCGTTTGATTATTTGAACGTTCAACAATATAAACATAACTGCCTTGATAAATAGCACGATTAGGAATAACTAACGCTTGCTCTATCGTTTTGCCAATAATTTCGGCATTAACATATTGACCAATTTTAATCGGCGCAACTTTATCATTACTGACATTATAGGGATCATCAATTTGTGCAACGATATTAAGCTGTTGAGAGTTTTCATCAATTGCGCCTTCTGTGCGAACAATTTTTCCTTGCCAGCGTTGTTGACCAATTAAGTTAGATCTTAATGTTACCGAAGAACTAAAGACTGCTTCATTAGAATGACGGTATTCTTCTGGTAACATCATAAAACTTAAATCTTTATTGTTAATTGGTAATCTAATTTCGACATAATCGACTGCGTAGATGTCTGCTAATTGAGTGTTACTAACGACTACTCGACCTAAATCAACATGCTTTTTCAATATACGTCCAGCGTATGGTGCAACAATTTTTGTTCTTTCGAGCAATAATTTGGCTTTTTCTAATTTTGCTTGAGCTGATAATACTTGTGCCTGAGCAGCCGCTAATTGCGGTTTGCGTAACACTAAATCACTGGGCTTGCTGCCATTACCTAAACGTTGCCAATCAATTAATGCTTGTTTTGCTCGCGCTTCCTCTTCTAATAACACTTGTTTTGCTGATAGCAGGCTCGATTGGTTAATTTTAACTTCAGCACGATGATCTCTATCATCAAGCAAGACTAAAACGTCACCTTTTTCAAAAAATCCCCCATCTCTAAATTGACGACTGACATCATTAATTTCACCAGAAACTTGTGCAACTAATATACTTTTTGTTCTTGGTTGCACAGTACCGAAACTATTGATTAAAACCCGATAGTTTTGCGGCTTTAATGTTAATGTTTCAACGGTAATTTGTGCCAATGCAGCGGCTTTACCACGGTTACTTGTAGGAGGGTTGGTCATAATCACTTGTGAGAGCACAAGAGTGGTGATTAAAATCACTATTGGAATGAAGACTTTTTTTACTTTCGACGGTTTTACTTGGTTAGTTACTTGGTTCATTGCATTGCTCATAACGTAATTTATTCCATACCTTGACTATTTTGAAGTGCATTTTCTACTGTTGTGGACGGTGCAAAATCACCGCCGAGGGCAATATGAAGGTTTATGCGATTAACAATTAATTGATTTTTAATCTGGATCACTGTGCTTTGTGCATCATAAGAGCGACTTTGAGCATCTAATACTGTGGTATATACCACTAAACCACTTTGGTACTGTTCAAATGAAAGTGTTTGTGCAGCAATGGCATTTTCTTGAGCTTTTATCATCATTTGATAACGCTCTTTTAAACTAGTTTCATGAGTTACAAAATTTTCAACATCAGCAAAAGCGCTATATAACGTTGATAAATAAGCTTGCTCAGTTTGTTTGAGTATTAAACGCGACTTTTCTTCATTCGCTTCAAGTTTTCTGGCATTAAACAACGGCATGGCTAAGTTACCTAATAATGACCAAGCCAAGGAAGAAGCGGATAACAAATCAGAAATATCTTGCTGATTATCATTTAAAGCAGCGGTAATGTTAACGCTAGGAAATCGCTGTTTGTGAGCATAAGCCAGTGCTGAATCTTTAGCGAGTAATTGATACCAACTTGCTTGCAACTCAGGTTTTCTAGACACTAAATCTGTTGGTAAACCCAGTGGGATTTCTGAGCTCAATAGCGGTAATTTAGCTTCAACAAACAATTTACCTTCAGGGTACTGTCCTAAAAGTTGTTCAAGTTGGCGAATAGCTAATATTTTTTGTGTTTTTTGATCTAATATATGTGACAACTCATTGTTTACCTCATTACGAGTTAGGTAAACATCTAAGGCACTGTTTAAACCTTGTTGGTATCCTGATTCAATAATCAATAAGTTTTGTTGAGTGTTATCTGCGCGTTGCTGAGACAAGGTCACCAATTGATTCGCTTCAATAACACTAAACCAAGCAATAATAACATCGGCAACAAGTTGCTGTTTAGCTTGCTCAAAGTTTGCTTGTTGCGCCATTAAGGCTAAATTTTCTTGGCGTTGTGCGGCAGAGAGTTTTCCCCAAAGGTCGAGCTCATATTGCAAGCTCAAATCTAGAGAAACACTAGCGCCATAACTAGCTGAGTTTTCATCTACAACCGTTTTTCGACGATTAGCGTTTAAAGACATATCAAGAGATGGCCACAAAGCACTACCAGCAATGGTTAATTGCTGTTGTTGAATTTCAATTGCTAATGCTTGTTGTTTTAACTGAAAATTATTGTTGAGGGCTAGGGCAGCTAACTGATGGATTTGTGTATTTGCTAATTGCTCAAACCAATTTTCTTTAACCTCTGAGGTTAATGACTCTGTAGACCATTGTTTAGGGGCATGAAATTCTCGCAAATTTTTATCTAATTCATAAGTACCAGTACCACTGCAAGAAAGAAGCAACACACAGAACATTGAGATGTATAGTAATTTAAGGTTTTTCACCATAAACTAAAACCTTGGAATTATTTTATATCGTGCTATTCTAATTCAATTTTACAACTAATTTCTAGTTGTTTTACATAAGATTACAGAGCTAAAGAAATAGCTTGCCCAGTTGAAATATTTTCTATCCTAGTTTTCTACCTTAACTTTCTACCTTAGTAAAAGTTAAGATTACTTGAAGCCAGCTTAACGTTCCTATTTATTCTGAGCGTTGGCGTACCATTTCAAACAAACAGATACCAGTAGCAACTGACACATTCAAACTTGAAACCTTGCCTGCCATAGGTAATTTAACTAACTGATCACAGTTTTCACGAGTAAGGCGACGCATGCCTTTACCTTCTGCCCCCATAACCAATGCCATAGGCCCCGATAACTTAACATCATAAAGGCAAGTATCCGTTTCACCAGCGGTGCCTATAATCCAAATACCTAGTTGCTGTAAATGTTTCATCGTTCGCGCTAAATTTGTTATCTGCACTAGAGGTACTGCTTCTGCGGCTCCGACAGCGACTTTACGCACGGTTGCAGTTAAACGAGCAGTATTATCTTTGGGTACAATTATCGCATGTACTCCTGCTGCATCAGCATTTCGTAAACAAGCACCTAAGTTATGTGGATCGGTAACACCATCTAAAATAAGTAAAAATGGCAGGGTGTTATTTTTTTCAGCTTGGTGAATAATGTCATCTAGATCATTTTCAGTAAGCACTTTACCTGGCTTAACTCGTGCTACCACACCTTGGTGTTGCTCACCAAAGCTTTTATCATCAAGCACTCGCCTTGGTACCCTTTGTGCGGCAATACCATATTTACATGCTAAATTAATGATAGGCATTAAACGCTCATCTTCTCTGCTTTTTAATAGCCACATTTCAATAAAGCGCTCAGGAGCACTTATCAATAAAGCATTTACTGCGTGAATACCAAAGACTAATTCTTCATTTTTAGCCATGTTTTATTTACCTTTGTCGCACTATAAAAGTATGGAAAAGAGGATCTTATTTAGCTAGATTAAAACCGAGAAACTAAATTGAACTATACCTTGGATTCAAATGCATCAAGGGAAATGGCATACGAAATGCGGAACTAGTTACTCGGTATTACTAAAGTTACGACCGCGATTAAAGCAGCAATAAAAATTATCACACAAATAATTCCTACAATAATAAAATGACTTAGCTTTCCTTGGCTAAAATCTTTTTCTCTATTTTTATTACTTTGTACGCCTAAAAATGCTGCGGCAACACTTTTAAAGGTGTTTATGAGTGATGAGTTTTTATAAAGCATTGATTGTGTCACTAGTGGTTTAATATACATTAATGAAAACTATAATGTAATAGCTCGATTAAATCTAGAAAATGTAAATGGACAGACTTATTATCATTAGAAAGCCATGATAGCCAACTTTTGTTTGGCATATAAACAGCATTACAAGGATGGTTACTATGATTCATAGGTAAATTGGATTCAACAGTCATACATTTTTTTAATAAATCAGTTTGGTTGTTAAAAGCATGTCCGTTGAAATTAACCGTGACAGCTAAAGTCATAGTTAAAGCCATAGTTAAAGCCAAGGCGGTAAGTTTTGTCATGATCCGTTTTGACATATATTTTCCCATCCATTATTTTTAAGTTAAAAAAGATAAGTTAAAAAAAAGTGTTAATTTGCCATAGTATAACCAATTAACACTTTAGTTCATACGATCTTCTACTATATCTAAAAAATCGCGATAACCAGCTATAACCAATAGAAAGCTAGAAAGCTTAGAAAGATTTAGCTATGCTAAATACTAAAGACTCATCAGCTTCGCTGTCATTAAGCTCTTTAGAATTAGCAATTAAGGCAACACCTAAATCAAAACCTGAAACTTCTGTGCTATAACCTAATTCGATGTAGTCACCGTCTAATTCGTCACCCCAAGTACCGTAAGTGGCATAAAAACCGTCATATCCGGCTGTTATAGCAAGAAAGTTATAATCTTGATCTGGGCCACCTTCAACCTCCCAAGTGCCGATGTTATATGTAATAGATAAAAAGTTATATGACGCACCAAGGTTAACTTCATTATACTGGGTATCAAAATCACCTGTATATTGATAAGAAGTAAAACCAGCGCTAAGACCCAAACCGCTGTCTAGCTCTAAGCCGTAGCTACCGTAAAAATCAATTTCTAGACCGTCTTGTACGTCAGCAACCCAAGTACCAACAGCAAAGTTACCCATTTCATAGTCAACACCAGCGCTAGCTGATGCTGTGTCTGTTTGTGCGACACCACGGAAAAAATATTGTGATACTACCGCAGCGTTAGCACTTAGTCCTTCAACGGCAAAAGCTGCGGTTGAAGTAAAAGCGGTAGTGGCTAAAAGTGAAGTAAGTGCGATGCACTTACTATACGAATTCAACAGTGATTTTTTCATGATTCTCTCTCTTTATTTTATTATAAATATTATAAACCTGAATAGTGTGTTGCAAAGATGGTGCCTGAGTGACAAAGACCAATAATCTTGTAATATAATTATTTTAAAACATGAGGTTAAAACGTTTTGTGCCGTGTATGGTGATAACCTAGTATTATTGATCTGCGCTAAAATGGTGCGAATTAATTCACCTTGGGCAAATTAAGGGCATTAGATGCATACAAAAAGAAAGCATACGGCTTTCTAACCAACAATGTCCCTCACGAAATTTGCATTTAACGCCCATTCATATAAAATGAAATCATAGTTTTACTTAGAGCTTTATAATGAATAAATCTAACGCTGTTTCAGCATTAACCAACTCAAGCAAAAAGATACTATCCAATATGGGTGGTAATATTCTTGTGGCAATCAAAAGACGAAAACTTAAAAGACAAGATGTGGCAGATCAGGCATTAATGTCATTGCCTACATTGCGTTCAATTATTAAGGGTGATCCGACAGTTGGTATTGGTTATTATTTAGCGGTTTTAAGTGTCATTAATCTTGAAGATGATTTAGAAAAAGTTGCCGATCCCCGTAATGATGAGATTGGCATGGAATTATCAATAAGAGATCTGCCAAAAAAAATAAGAACAAAAAGGTCAAAATATGATTTCTAATACCATTTCTGAAACCCAGCCTAGGGTGAGTGGCGTATATGTTTGGAACCAAATTAATGGTGAGCCTGTTGTAGCAGGCAGATTTGATTTTTCCAATCGAGTAGGCACCTTTTATTATGCCAACTCATATATTGACAATCCTGATGCGGTAGCGATTGATCCGATAAACTTACCACTTATTCGGGAAAAAGAATTTCACACAAAAGCCAATGGCGGTATTTTTGGTGCCTTATTGGATGCAGGCCCAGATCGCTGGGGACAGCGTGTATTAGCTGAGTTATCACCCAGTAAACCGAGGAACTCCTTAGAGTTTCTATTGGCGGGTAATGGTGATGGTTGTGGCAGTTTGCTATTCAGAATCTTTTGGCTTGGATAAGCAAGAAGCAGCCACTATCATTAAAGATAATATGGCCGTTTTGAGTCAATGGCGTGATTACTATCGCGAAGCTGGTATCAGTGAAAACGACATCAAAATTATTGAGCCGTGTTTTCATCTTGTAGATGAAACAGACTATTTACTGGATATGTAATTAGGGGCTCAATGATATGCAATTAATTACATGCCTATGTAGTTAACTCAGGCGTTTGTTGTAAAGGTTATCTTTGAGGTATTTTAATCGAAGATCTGAGTACTTTAGACTAAAATTCCCATTTAAGACACTACAGGAATGACTTCCATAAAACAATTGAGAAAGGTCATGGACGTATAGAGGAGCGGGAAGTTACCTCACAGCAAACAGGCTGTGAGGCGTTTAGTTAGTTAGCAGACTAGTTAAAGGATGGCACCATCACGGATCATGTCTTGATCTACCAACAGTTGTGATATGCCATTAACATTACCTGAATCCAAGCTATAAACAAGGTAAGTATGATCCGAGTTAGTTGTTGTACCTTCTTTTATCCAACTTCCCGCTTCGGCAATTGTATCAAGTACAAGCGTATCGTCAGCATCACCGTTTACTACAAGTTGATGTTTACCTGCGCCATCTAAATCGTCCCAGCCATTGGCATCATTAAATAGATTTATGCCACTTTGTAACACATCATCTAACTGAATTTTCACCGTATTAGCGCCTGAGCCAGCGATATTAACCACATTGATTTCAGTATGTTCGTCAGGAAAGTCAAGGGTTTGATCCTTCGCGGTTGATGGCAAACTGTATGTTTGAACTGACAGCCCACTAATAGGATCTTTTGCTTCCACTTTTGCTTCAAGCGCTTCAAGAGATGAAGCATAACTTGAATACAGAGCTTCTTGTGATGCTGCGGCTCCCTGTGCTGCTGTGCTGGCTGGTGTTGGTTCAGCAGCCTCAACCGTAATAGTGTATGCCGCGCTGAGCACACGGCCATCGGCAATAGCGGTGTTATCTGTCGCTTGAATAACTGCTTTAAACGTATACTCGCCATCTATTAACATTGGTGTAGTGAATGTCCATGAGTTATCACTATTAACGTTAACCACAGCAAGTTTTGTGCTGCCATGGTAAATAGCCAGCTCTTCATCCGCGCCTAGTGCCGTGGTTAAGGTGCCTGACAAGGTCGGTGTATTATCGTCGATTATGGTAATAACAGTTGGCATTACGCTGGTTTTATATTCAGGTGTCGCACCGGTACCACCTAGGTTAATCGCGTTTGGCGCAGCCTGTAACTCTTCATAGCTCAGACTACTAAGATCTTCATTACTAGCGAAAATATCGACATTTCTGATGTTGTAAAAAGACTGATCCAACGCATAAACGTTGACACGGTCAATATTACTATAGTAAGCACCTAGGTCAATAAAAACCCAGTTGTCTGTAGTAGATTGTATTGAGGCATAACCATCACGGGAAGCTATTCCTAGGCTACCATCAGTAACGGCTGACGGAAGATAGCCGTACTTGTTACCAGTTCCCACCGTGACGGTTTTACCTAAAGCAATATTAACGCCAGCGGAGAAGACTTCAACTTCATTAACCGACAAGTAGTTACGTGAGGCGCCTGTTTGTTTAAGTAGGATATAGCGCAGCTCTGGATTAAGCGCTCCCGTTACATCGCCCACATCATCGGTTATTGTCATGCTAATGCCAGCATAGATGTTAACCACATGGGCGGTACTTGCCATACCCTGTAGATTACTAGCCAAGCTTTTAACCTGAGCGGTAAAACTATGATTGCCCGCTGTTAATGCGCTCGGTGTGTAAGTCCAGTCTGTACCTGTCACAGTCGCTTCACCTAGTTTTGTCGCGCCATCATATATCACAAGCACTTGATCAGCAGTAAGTGCAGCACTCAGTGTGCCAGTTAACCTAGGCGTGGTGTCGTCTGTACTAACACCCGACACCAAATTACCCTCAACACTGTCATGAGTGCTGACATCATCAATTACCGTTGTAATAGTAACGGTTTGTGTCGGTGTAGTGATGCTAGAATCAATGGTAATAGTGTATGCCGCGCTGATCACCCGAGCATTGGCAATATCGGTTTCACCTGCTACTTGAATAACCGCTGTAAACGTATGCGAGCCATCGGTTAACGCGTCCGTAGGAGTGAATGTCCATGAGTTATCGCCACTAATATCACTAACGGTGGCAACATCAAGTTTTGTGATGCCATGGTAAATAGCCAGCTCTTCATTCGCGCCTAGCGCAGTGGTTAAAGTACCAGACAAGATCGGTGTGCTGTCGTCTGTAATAGTAATAACAGGCGTCGTTAAGCTGGTTTTATAAGCAGGTGACGAACCTGTACCGCCTAGGTTAATCGCGTTTGAAATATTCGTTAACTCTTCATAGGTCTTGCTGCTAAGATCTGCGTTACTGGCAAAAATATCGACATTGCGGATGTTGTTAATAGCATAATCAGACGAACTCAACGCATAAATGTTGACACGGTCAATACTGCTATAGTAAGCGCCCAAGTCAATAAGTAACCAGTTGTTTGTTGTATATTCACTTGAACGATAAGGAGTAGATTCTAGGCTACCATCAGTAACGGCTGACGGAGGATGACCGCGATAGTTATCATAGCCCGCCGTGACGGTTTTACCTAAGGCAATATTAACGCCAGCGGAGAAGACTTCAACTTCATTAACCAACAATTGGTTAATTGAGTCGCCTGTTTGTTTGAGTAGGATATAGCGCACCTCTGGATTAAGCGCTCCCGTTACATCGCCCACATCACTGGTTATTGTCATGCTAATGCCAGCATAGATGTTAACCACATGGGCGGTACTTGCTGGACCCTTACCACCAACGGGATCATCAACCCGAGCGGTAAAACGATAACTTCCTGCTGTTAATGCGCTGCTCGGTGTGTAAGTCCAGCTTGTGCTGGTGTTGCCGGTTATAGTCGCATCACCTAGTTTTGTGCTGTCATCACCATTGCCATCATATATCACCAGCTTTTGCCCAGCAGTAAGCGCAGCACTTAGTGTGCCAGTTAATGTCGGTGTGGTGTCGTCTGTCGTTGTGCCAGTGTCTAAGGCTCCTACAGCACTGCCATAAGTGCTGACATCATCATTCACAGTCGCAATAGTCGCGATTTTTGTCGGTGCTGTGATGCTAGAATCAATGGTAAGAGTGTATGCCGCGCTGATCACCCGAGCATTGGCGATATCGGTTGCACCTACGGCTTGAATAACCGCTGTAAACCTATGCCAGCCATCTGTTAACGCGTTCGTAGGAGTGAATGTCCATGCGTTATTACCACTAACGGTGACCACATTTATCGCGTTAATGCCAAAGCCTGTCGTGTAATGGTACGTGTAATGGTAAATAGCCAGCTCTTCACCCGCACTTAGCGCAGTGGTTAAGGTGCCTGAGAAGGTTGGTGTATTATCGTCTACCATGGTAATAACATCTGGCGTTAAGCTGGTTTTATAATCAGACCATGCAGTATTACCTAAGTGACCTAAGTGAATAGCCTTTGGATCAGCCAATAACGCGGCATAATAGGTATGATGGCTAATATCTTGATTACTAGCAAAAACAGCTACATTTCTGATACCGTAACCAGACCCATAAACGTTGATACTGTCAATACTATAGAAATCGCCTAGGTCAATAAGTACCCAGTTGTTTGTAGTCAGGTCACTCGATCTATAGCGATAACCAACATCTTGTTTACCATCAGTAACGGTTGATGGAAGATAGCCATACTTGTGATCAGATCCCGCCGTGACGGTTTTACCTAAGGCAATATTAAAGTCACCTGAGAATACTTCAACTTCATGAACATTCAAGTAGTTACGTGAGTCGCCTGTTTGTTTGAGCAGGATATAGCGCACCGCTGGATTAAGCGCTCCCGTTACATCGCCCACATCATCGGTTATTGTCATGTTAATGCCCGGATTGATGTTAACCATATGGGCGCTACTTGCCGTACCCTGCTGACCAGTCTTTGAGTTTTCAACCTGTGCGGTAAAATGATGGCTGCCTGCTGTTAATGGGCTCGGTGTATAAGTCCAGTTTGTGCCGGTGTCGCCGGTTATAGTCGCTTCGCCTAGTTTTGTCGCGCCATCACCATCATATATCACAAGCACTTGCCCAGCAGTAAGTGCAGCACTCAGTGTGCCCGTTAATGTCGGCGTGGTGTCGTCTGTACTAACACCCGACACCAAATTACCCTCAACACTGCGATGAGTGCTGACATCATCACTCACCGTCACAATAGTAGCAGCTTGTGTCGGTGCTGTGGCATAAACCGTAATAGTGCTTGTAGCGCTGATCACACGAGCATTGGCAATATCGGTTTCACCTGCTGCTTGAATAACCGCTGTAAACGCATACCTGCCATTTATTAACGCGTCCGTAGGAGTGAATGTCCATGCGTTATCGACAGTGTTAACGGTGACCACAGTAAGTTTTGTCATGCCATGGTAAATAGCTAACTCTTCATCTGGGACTAGCGCAACGGGTAAGGTGCCTGACAAGGTCGGTGTGCTGTCGTCTGTAATAGTAATAAGATCAGTTAAGCTGGTTCTATATTCAGGTGACGAACCTGTACCGCCTAGGTTAATCGCGTTTGGAGCAACCAGTAACCCTGCATAGGTCTGATGGCTAAGATCTTCGGTACTAGCAAAAACAGCTACATTTTTGATAGCAGTGTGATTAGACCTCAACGAATTAAACGCATAAGCATAGACACTGTCAATAACATAGTAATCGCCTAGGTCAATAAGCAACCAGTTGTCTATTGTACTTTCACTTGAGTTATAACCGTTACCGCGAGTATTTACTAGGCTACCATCAGTAATGGCTGACGGAAGATAGTCATCTCGGTGACCATACCCCGCTGTGACGGTTTTACCCTCGGCAATATTATCGTTAGCTGAGTAGACTTTAACTTCACTTACTCGCAATTGATTATTTGACTTCCCTGTTTGTTTGAGCAGGATATAGCGCACCTCTGAAACAACAACGCCCGTTATGGGACCCACATCATCGGTTACTGTTATCATGCTACTAATGCCAGGATTGATGTTAACCACATGGGCGCTACTTACAAGACCTTTTAGAGGACTAGCGGAGCTTTCAACCTGAGCGGTAAAACTATGGCTGCCTACTGTTAATGGGCTCGGTGTATAAGTCCAGTTTGTGCCGGTGTCGCCAGTTATAGTCGCGTTACCTAGTTTTGTCGCGCCATC
Organism: uncultured Colwellia sp.; assembly: GCA_965261045.1. Classification (GTDB taxonomy): domain Bacteria; phylum Pseudomonadota; class Gammaproteobacteria; order Enterobacterales; family Alteromonadaceae; genus Colwellia. The sequence continues at coordinate 2,731,105 of CBDHCJ010000001.1, read as the reverse complement.
ACCATCATATATCACAAGCACTTGATAAGGAGTAAGGGCAGCACTGAGTGTGCCCGTTAATGTCGGCGTGGTGTCGTCTGTTGTTGCGCCAGAGTCTAAGGCTCCTACAGCACTGCCATAAGTGCTGACATCATCATTCACCGCCGTAATAGTAACGGTTTGTCTCGGTGCAGTGATGCTAGAATCTATCTCAATAGTACTTGCAGCGCTGATCACCCGAGCATTGGCAATGTCGGTTTCACCTATCGCTTGGATAACCGCTTTAAGTGTATATGAGCCATTCATTAATGCGTCGGTAGGAGTGAATGTCCATGCGTTATCACCATTAACAATAGCCACAGCAAGTTTTATCATGCCATTATAAATAGCTAACTCTTCATCCGCGCCTAGCGCAGTAGCTAAGATACCTGATAAGGTCGGTGTGCTGTCGTCTGTAATAGTAACAGGCGTCGTTAAGCTGGTTTTATAAGCAGGATTTGAACCCGTACCGCCTAGGTAAATAGCGTTTGGATCATTCGTTAACTCTGCATAGGTATGATGGCTAATATCTTGATTACTAGCAAAAACAGCTACATTTCTGATACCGTAACTAGACCCATAAACGTTGATACTGTCAATACTATAGAAATCGCCTAGGTCAATAAGCACCCAGTTGTCTGTTGTATATTCACTTGAGCGATAGCTATCATAATATGTTAGGCTACCATCAGTAACGTCTGATGGAGAACTGAGGTAATAGAGATCATCCCCAGACCTGACGGTTTTACCTAAAGCAACATTAGCGCCAGCTGAGAAGACTTCAACTTCACCAACCTGCAATTCGTTAGTTGAGTCGCCTGTTTGTTTAAGCAGGATATAACGCGCCCATATCCTGGGTTCTTCGACTTCAGTTACATCTACTATTAAGCTGGTTTTATAAGTAGGAGTGGAACCCGTACCGCCTAGGTAAATAGCGCTTGGAACAGTCAGTAACCTTGCATAGGTATGACTGCTAATATCTTGATTACTAGCAAAAACAGCTACATTTCTGATACCGTAACTAGACCCATAAACGTTGATACTGTCAATACTATAGAAATCGCCTAGGTCAATAAGCACCCAGTTGTCTGTAGTCTCTTTATATGATCTATAGCTATCATAATATGTTAGGCTACCATCAGTAACGTCTGATGGAGGACTGCTGTTATAGTGATCATACCCAGACCTGACGGTTTTACCTAAAGCAACATTAGCGCCAGCTGAGAAGACTTCAACTTCACCAACCTGCAATTCGTTAGTTGAGTCGCCTGTTTGTTTAAGCAGGATATAACGCAGCCCTAAATCAACAACTTCCTTTATGACACCCACATTATCGGTTACTGTCATGTCAATGCCGCCATTAACGTTAACCACATAGGCGTTACTTGACGAAGACTGCTGATCAGTGCTTGGGTTTTCAACCCGCACGGTAAAACGATGGCTGCCTGCTGTTAATGTGCTCGATGTGTAAGTCCAGTTTGTGCCTGTCACAAACGCGTTACCTAGTTTTGTCGCGCCATCACCATCACCATCGTCATGATAGATTGCCAGCACTAGGCTATCAGTAAGCGCAGCACTCAGTGTGCCAGCTAATGTAGGCGTGGTGTCGTCTGTTGTTGTGTCAGTCGCTAAGGCTCCAACAGCACTGCCATGAGTGCTGACACTATCACTCACTGTCACAATAGTAGCGGGGGGGATCACAATGGTAATAGTGCTTGCAGCGCTGATCACCCGAGCATTGGCAATAGCGGTTTCATCTGTCGCTTGAATAACCGCTGTAAACGTATGCAAGCCATTTGCTAACGCGTTTGTAGGAGTGAATGCCCATGAGTTATCGCCATTAACAGTGACCACAGCAAATTTTGTGGTGCCATGGTAAATAGCTAACTCTTCACCTGCGCCTAGTACAGTGGTTAAGATACCTGACAAGGTCGGTGTAGTGTCGTCTATAAAATTATTAATAACAGGTGTCGTTAAGCTGGTTTTATAAGCAGGTGTTGACCCAGTACCGCCTAGGTTAATAGCGTTTGGATCATTCGTTAACGCGGCATAGGTCTGACTGCTAATATCTTCGTTACTGACAAAAATATCTACATTACGGATGGCTCGTCTATGATAACCAGACGAACTCAAGGCATAAACGTTGACACTGTCAATACGATAATAACCGCCTAAGTCAACTAACACCCAGTTGTCTGCAGTGTTTATGTTTGAGTGATAACCATCAGTGATTTCTACTCTACCATCAGTAACGCCTGACGAAGAATTGCCGTGCTGATTACCAGATCCCGCTGTGACGGTTTTACCTAAGGCAAGATTAACACCAGCTGAGAAGACTTCAACTTCACCAACAGACAAAGAATTAGTTAAGGCGCCTGTTTGTTTAAGCAGGATATAGCGCACCTCTGGATTAAGCGATCCCGTTATGACACCTGCATCATCGGTTACTGTCATGCTAGTGCCGCTATGCACGTTAACCACATAGGCGTTACTTGCCGTACCCTGTAGATTACTAACCAAGCTTTCAACCTGAGCGGTAAAACTATGACTGCCCGCTGCCAATGCGCTCGGTGTGTAAGTCCAGTTTGTGCCGGTGTCGCCGGTTATAGTCGCGTCACCTAGTTTTGTCGCGCCATCGTTATCATATATCGCAAGCACTTGATCAGCAGTAAGCGCAGTACTGAGTGTACCAGTTAAGGTAGGTGTGGTGTCGTCTGTCGATGTGTCAGTCGATAAGACCCCCACAATACTGTCATGAGTGCTGACATCATCACTCACCGTTACAATGGTAACGGTGGTGGGTATCGATACTATTGTAATAGTGTATGCAGCGCTGATCACCCGAGCATTGGCAATATCGGTTTCATCTGTCACTTGAATCACTGTTGTAAACGTATGCGAGCCATCTGTTAACACTGGTGTAGTGAATGTCCATGAGTTATCGCCACTAACGATGGCAACACCAAGTTTCATGGTGCCATGGTAAATAGCTAACTCTTCACCCACGCCTAGGGCAGTGGCTAAGCTGCCTGATAAGGTTGGTGTGCTGTCGTCTGTAATATTATTAATAGGGGTCGTTAAGCTGGTTTTATACTCAGGTGACGCACCTGTACCGCCTAGGTTAATCGCGTTTGGATCATTCGTTAACGCTGTATAGGTCTTGCTACTAAGATCTTCGGTACTGGCAAAAATATCGACATTACTGATACCGTAAGGATTAGACGAACTCAAGGCATAAACCTTGACACGGTCAATACGACTATAGTAAGCGCCTAGGTCAATAAGCAGCCAGTTGTCTGTAGTATGTCTATATGAGCTATAACCATCAGTGCTTTCTAGGCTACCATCAGTAACGCCTGATGGAAGATAGCCATCTCGGTAACCAGATCCCGCAGTGACGGTTTGACCTAGAGCAACATTAACGCCAGCGGAGAAGACTTCAACTTCACCAACCGACAAGTGGTTACGTGAGGCGCCTGTTTGTTTGAGCAGGATATAACGCACCTCTAGAATGCTAATGCCGGGATTGATGTTAATCACATGGGCGGCACTTGCCGTACTCATACCGCCAACGGGGCTTTCAACCCGCGCGGTAAAACTATGGCTTCCCGCTGCCAATGCGCTCGGTGTGTAAATCCAATCTGTGCCGGTGTCGCTGGTCACAGTCGCTTCACCTAGTTTTGTCGCGCCATCATATATCACAAGCACTTGATCAGCAGTAAGTGCAGCACTCAGTGTGCCTGCTAATGTAGGCGTGGTGTCGTCTGTCGTTGCGCCATCCGCTAAAGCGCCCATAACACTGCCATGAGTGCTGACATCATCACTTACCGTTACAATAGTAGCGGTTTGTGTCGGTGTAGTGATGCTAGAATCAATGGTAATAGTGTATGCAACACTGATCACCCGAGCATTGGCAATATCGGTTTCACCTGCTGCTTGAATAACCGCTATAAACGTATGCGAGCCATTTACTAACGCGTTTGCAGGAGTGAATGTCCATGCGTTATCGGCACTAACGGTGGCGACACCAAGTTTCATGGTGCCATGGTAAATAGCTAGCTCTTCATCTGTGCCTAAGGCAGTGGTTAAGATACCTGACAAGGTTGGTGTGCTGTCGTCTGTAATAGTAATAACAGGCGTCGTTAAGCTGGTTTTATAAATAGGTGTCGACCCCGTACCGCCTAGGGGAGTCGCATTTGGAGCAGTCAGTAACCCTGCATAGGTCTTGCTGCTAAGATCTTCGTTACTGGCAAAAATATCGACATTGCGGATGTTGTTAATATTATCAGAAGACGAACTCAAGGCATAAACGTTGACACTGTCAATACGACTATAGTAAGCGCCTAGGTCAATAAGCAGCCAGTTGTCTGTTGTATATTCACTTGAGCGATAACCGTCACCGCGAGTATTTACTAGGCTACCATCAGTAATGCCTGATGGAAGATAGCCATCTCGGTGACCATACCCCGCCATGATGGTTTTACCTAAAGCAAGATTAACGCCAGCTGAGAAAACTTCAACTTCACCGACCGACAAGACATTGTTACTCTGCCCTGTTTGTTTGAGCAGGATATAACGCACCTCTGGATTAAGCGCTCCCGTTACATCGCCCGCATCATCGGTTACTGTCATGTCAATGCCACTATTGATGTTAACCACACGGGCGTTACTTGCCATAGCCTGTCGATTACTAGCCAAGCTTTCAACCCGCGCGGTAAAACGATAACTTCCCACTGTTAATACGCTCGGTGTGTAAGTCCAGTCTGTGCCAGTGTCGCCGGTTATAGTCGCGTCACCTAGTTTTGTCGCGCCATCACCATTGTCATCATAGATTGCCAGCACCTGGCTACCAATAAGCGCAGCACTCAGTGTGCCAGTTAACGTAGGCGTGGCGTCGTCTGTCGTTGCGCCAGTCGCTAAGGCTCCTACAGCACTATCATAAGTGCTGACATCATCACTCACTGCCGTAATAGTAACGGTTTGTGTTGGTGCAATGGTATCAACTGTAATCGTGCTGGTTGCACTAATTACACGCGCTTCGGCAATATTGATTGCACCTACCGCTTGAATAACCGCTTTAAACGTATAATTGGCATCGGCTAACGGATCCGTAGGAGTGAATGACCATGAGTTATCGCCATTAATACCACTAATGGTGGCAACACCAAGTTTCATGGTGCCATTATAAATAGCTAACTCTTCATTCGCGCCTAGGGCAGTGGCTAAGCTGCCTGATAAGGTCGGTGTGCTGTCGTCTGTAAAATTATTAATAGCCGTCGTTAAGCTGGTCTTATGTTCAGGTGACGCACCTGTACCGCCTAGGTTAATCGTGTTTGGATCATTCGTTAACTCTGTATAGGTCTTGCTACTAAGATCTTCGGTACTGGCAAAAATATCGACATTACTGATGTTGTTAATATAACTCGAACCAAACTCATAAACGTTGACACGGTCAATACGACTATAGTAAGCGCCTAGGTCAATAAGCAGCCAGTTGTCCGTAGTATTTCTATATGAGCTATAACCATCAGTGCTTTCTAGGCTACCATCAGTAACGCCTGATGGAAGATAGCCATCTCGGTAACCAGATCCCGCGGTGACGGTTTGACCTAGAGCAACATTAACGCCAGCGGAGAATACTTCAACTTCACCAACCGACAAGTGGTTACCTGAGGCGCCTGTTTGTTTAAGCAGGATATAGCGCACCGCTAGATTAAGCGCTCCTTTTATACCACCTACATCATCGGTTACTGTCATGTTAATGCCAGGATTGATGTTAACCACATGGGCGCTACTTGCTGTACCATTACCGCCAACGGGGCTTTCAACCCTAGCGGTAAAACTATGGCTGCCAGCTGTTAATGCGCTCGGTGTGTAAGTCCAGTCTGTGCCGGTCACAGTCGCTTCACCTAGTTTTGTCGCGCCATCATATATCACAAGCACTTGATCAGCAGTAAGTGCAGCACTCAGTGTGCCAGTTAACCTAGGTGTGGTGTCGTCTGTACTAACACCCGACACCAAATTACCCTCAACACTGTCATGAGTGCTGACATCATCAATTACCGTTGTAATAGTAACGGTTTGTGTTGGTACTGTGATGCTAGAATCAATGGTAATAGTGTATGCAGCGCTGATCACCCGAGCATTGGTAATAGTGATTTCACTTGCTGCTTGAATAACCGCTGTAAACGTATGTGAGCCATCTGTTAACGCGTCGGTAGGAGTGAATGTCCATGCGTTATCACCATTAACAATAACCACAGCAAGTTTTATCATGCCATTATAAATAGCTAACTCTTCATCCGCGCCTAGCGCAGTAGCTAAGATACCTGATAAGGTCGGTGTGCTGTCGTCTGTAATATTATTAATAGCCGTCGTTAAGCTGGTTTTATACTCAGGTGACGCACCTGTACCGCCTAGGTTAATCGCGTTTGGATCATTCGTTAACTCTGTATAGGTCTTGCTACTAAGATCTGCGTTACTGGCAAAAATATCGAGATTGCGGGCGTAGTAAGACGAATCATAAACCTTGACACTGTCAATGCTGCTATAGTAAGTACCTAGGTCAATAAGCAGCCAGTTGTCTGTTGTATATTCGCTTGAGCTATAACTACTTCTTGTTAGGCTACCATCAGTAACGCCTGACGGAAGATAGCCATCTCGGTGACCATATCCTGCCGTGACGGTTTTACCTAGAGCAAGATTAACGCCAGCTGAGAAAACTTCAACTTCACGGACCGACAAGATGTTGTTACTCTGCCCTGTTTGTTTTAGCAGGATATAGCGCACCTCTGGAGCAACAACTCCCAGTACATCACCCACATCATCGGTTACTGTCATGTCAATGCTAGGATTGATGTTAATCACATGGACGCTACTTGTCATAGCCTGTCGATTACTAGCCAAGCTTTCAACCCGCGCGGTAAAACGATGGCTGCCCGTTGTTAATGCGCTCGGTGTGTAAGTCCAATCTATGCCAGTGTCGCCGGTTATAGTCGCTTCACCTAGTTTTGTCGCGCCATCACCATCACCATTATCATCATAGATTGCCAGCACCTGGCTACCAATAAGCGCAGCACTCAGTGTGCCTGTTAATGTAGGCGTGGTGTCGTCTGTCGTTGCGCCAGTCGCTAAGGCTCCTACAGCACTATCATAAGTGCTGACATCATCATTCACCGCTGTAATAGTAACGGTTTGTGTTGGCGCAGTGGCATCAACCGTAATCGTGCTTGCCGCGCTAATCACCCGAGCATTGGCAATAGTGGTTTCATCTGCCGCTTGAATAACCGCTTTAAGCGTATGCGAGCCATCTGTTAACGCGTCTGTAGGAGTGAATGTCCATGTGTTACCGCCACTATCGCCACTAACGGTGGCAACACCAAGTTTCATGGTGCCATGGTAAATAGCTAACTCTTCATCCGCGCCTAGTGCCGTGGCTAAGCTACCTGACAAGGTCGGTGTGCTGTCGTCTGTAAAATTATTAATAGCCGTCGTTAAGCTGGTCTTATGTTCAGGTGACGCACCTGTACCACCTAGGTTAATCGCGTTTGGATCATTCGTTAACTCTGTATAGGTCTTGCTACTAAGATCTTCGGTACTGGCAAAAATATCGACATCTCTGATATGGTAAGGATTAGACGAACTCAAGGCATAAACGTTGACACTGTCAATACGACTATAGTTAGCGCCTAGATCAATAAGCAACCAGTTGTCTGTTGTATATTCACTTGAGCGATAACCGTCACCGCGAGTATTTACTAGGCTACCATCAGTAATGCCTGATGGAAGATAGCCATCTCGGTGACCATACCCCGCGGTGACGGTTTTACCTAAAGCAACATTAACGCCAGCTGAAAAAACTTCAACTTCATTAACTCGCAATTCATTACGTGAGGGGCCTGTTTGTTTAAGCAGGATATAACGCACCGCTGAATTAAGCGGTCCCGTTACAGCGCCGACATAATCGGTTATTGTCATGTCGATGCTGGGATTGATGTTAACCACATGGGCGTTACTTGCTGTACCATTACCGCCAACGGGGCTTTCAACCCGCGCGGTAAAACTATGGCTGCCCGCTGTTAATGGGCTCGGTGTGTAAGTCCAATCTGTGCCGGTGTCGCCGGTCACAGTCGCTTCACCGAGTTTTGTCGCGCCATCACCATCATATATCGCAAGCACTTGGCTACCAATAAGCGCTGCACTCAGTGTGCCAGTTAACGTAGGCGTGGTATCGTCTGTCGTTGTGCCAGTGTCTAAGTCTCCTACAGCACTGCCATAAGTGCTGACATCATCATTCACCGCTGTAATAGTAACGGCTTGTGTCGGTGCTGTGATGCTAGAATCAATGGTAATAGTGTATGCCACACTGATCACCCGAGCATTGGCAATATCGGTTTCACCTGCTGCTTGAATAACTGCTGTAAACGTGTGCGAGCCATCTGTTAACGCGTCGGTAGGAGTGAATGTCCATGCGTTATCGCCATTAACAATAACCACAGCAAGTTTTATCATGCCATTATAAATAGCTAACTCTTCATCCGTGCCTAGCGCAGTAGCTAAGATGCCTGACAAGGTTGGTGTGCTGTCGTCTGTAATAGTAATAACAGGGGTCGTTGAGGTGGTTTTATAAACAGGTGTCGACCCAGTACCACCTAGATTAATCGCGTTTGTAGCAGCCTGTAACCCTGCATAGGTCTTGCTACTAAGATCTGCGTTACTGGCAAAAATATCGACATTTCTGATATCGTAAGGACCACCCAAACTCGACGAATAAACCTTGACACTGTCAATACTGCTATAGTAAGCGCCTAGGTCAATAAGTAACCAGTTGTTTGTTGTATATTCACTTGAGAGATAACCGTCACCGCGAGTATTTACTAGGCTACCATCAGTAATGCCTGATGGAAGATAGCCATCTCGGTTATCATAGCCCGCGGTGACGGTTTTACCTGAGGCAATATTAACACCAGCGGAGAAGACTTCAACTTCATTAACATTCAAGTAGTTATAGTCGCCTGTTTGTTTAAGCAGGATATAACGCACCGCTGAATTAAGCGGTCCCGTTACAGCGCCGACATAATCGGTTATTGCCATGTTAATGCTTGGATTGATGTTAACCACATGGGCGGCACTTGCCGCACCCAAACCGTTAATGGGATCCTCAACCCTAGCGGTAAAACTATGGCTGCCTGTTGTTAATGCGCTCGGTGTGTAAGTCCAGTCTGTGCTGGTCACAGTCGCTTCACCTAGTTTTGTCGCGCCATCATATATCACAAGCACTTGATCAGCAGTAAGTGCAGCACTCAGTGTACCTGTTAATGTCGGCATGGTGTCGTCTGTCGATGCGCCAGTCGCTAAGGCTCCGACAGCACTGCCATGAGTGCTGACATCATCACTTACCGCCGTAATAGTAACGGTTTGTGTCGGTGCTGTGGTATCAACCGCAATAGTGTATGCCGCGCTGATCACACGAGCATTGGCAATATTGTTTTCATCTGCCGCTTGAATAACCGCTTTAAGCGTATGCGAGCCATCTATTAACATTGGTGTAGTGAATGTCCATGAGTTATCACTATTAACGTTAACCACAGCAAGTTTTGTGCTGCCATGGTAAATAGCCAGCTCTTCATCCGCGCCTAGTGCCGTGGTTAAGGTGCCTGACAAGGTCGGTGTATTATCGTCGATTATGGTAATAACAGTTGGCATTACGCTGGTTTTATATTCAGGTGTCGCACCGGTACCACCTAGGTTAATCGCGTTTGGCGCAGCCTGTAACTCTGTATAGGTCTTGATACTAAGATTTTCGGTACTGGCGAAAATATCGACATTGGGGGTGTTTATTCTCCAAGAACTCAAGGCATAAACGTTGACACTGTCAATAACATAGTTATCGCCTAGGTCAATAAGCAACCAGTTGTCTCTCGAACTCGAACTTGCGAAATAACCTGTAAAATCTGTTAGGTCACCATCAATAACGGCTGACAGCAGATAGTTGTCTATTGAAACTTCTCCCGCGGTGACGGTTTTACCTAAGGCAACATTTTCGCCACCTGAGAAGACTTCCACTTCACCAACCCTCAAGTAAGCACTAGAGGAGCCTGTTTGTTTGAGCAAGATATAGCGCACCGCTGGATTAAGCGCTCCCGTTACATCGCCGACATCATCGGTTACTGTCATGTTAATGCCAGGATTGATGTTAACCACATGGGCGGCACTTGCCATACCCTGTAGATTACTAGCCAAGCTTTTAACCTGAGCGGTAAAACTATGGCTGCCCGCTGTTAATGCGCTGTTCGGTGTGTAAGTCCAGTCTGTGCTGGTCACAGTCGCTTCACCTAGTTTTGTCGTGCCATCATATATCACAAGCACTTGATCAGCAGTAAGTGCAGCACTCAGTGTACCTGTTAATGTCGGCATGGTGTCGTCTGTCGATGCGCCAGTCGCTAAGGCTCCGACAGCACTGCCATGAGTGCTGACATCATCACTTACCGCCGTAATAGTAACGGTTTGTGTCGGTGCAGTGATGCTGAAATCAACCGTAATAGTGTATGCCGCGCTGATCACACGAGCATTGGCAATATTGTTTTCATCTGCCGCTTGAATAACCGCTTTAAGCGTATGCAAGCCATCGGTTAACACTGGCGTAGTGAATGACCATGAGTTATCTCCGTTAACGGTGACCGCAGCAAGTTTTTCCGTGCCATTATAAATAGCCAGCTCTTCATTCGCGCCTAGCGCAGTGGCTAAGGTGCCTGACAAGGTTGGTGTGCTGTCGTCTGTAATAGTAATAACAGGCGTCGTTAAGCTGGTTTTATAAGCAGGTGACGAACCTGTACCGCCTAGGTTAATCGCGTTTGAAACATTCGTTAACTCTTCATAGGTCAGACTGCTAAGATCTGCGTTACTGGCAAAAATATCGACATTGCGGATGTTGTTAATACCATAATCAGCAGGGTGGGATTATGCTTTGCTTGTTTTTTGACCAAATAAAATATCTGCCCTAAATTTAGCATCCCAACATGCTCGTTGCATTTTTCCTGCGACACTGTCTTTTAATGGATGCGATTTTATCAAATTCAATAGCTTACGTCTGATTGTCGCTAAGTTTTTCGCTCCATCATCAGCATAAATTTGACATTCATCTTCTCTAAATGTCACATCTAATACCCAGTGTTGGCTATTCTCAATAGCCCAATGCCGACGTATATATTTTGCCGTTATTTTTACCGCTTCTTTTAATGACGTTATGTAATACGAAGTCTCTTGCTCTGTTTTAGTCTTTAGGTGTCGAGTCCGTTGTACTTCCACTACCGCAAAACTATCTGTAAATTTCTCCGTTTCATCAAACCACTCGGTTATCGGTAAAAGTCGATATACTCGTTCGTTAATTCTCCCATGCTCTCCATCTAATTCTTTAAAGGTATTTTTTTTCAATAGCTTAGGTTCATCACGGTAAGTTTTATGGAAGTACGCTTTGATTTCTTTATATAGCTTCTTTTGATTCTTCTTCACTTGAAGTACGTAATCTCCACCCCCTTCACGTATTACCGTGGTGGTTTTTGTTTGACAGTGCATTGCATCAGCGGTAATAACCGAATTGTTAATATCTATACTCGCTAGCATTGCTTGCATAACAGGTATTTCATTTGTTTTGGTTGAGGTTTCTTTTTGGTAGATGATGAGACCATTATCTACCACCATCGCCGTCATCAGTTGTAAGGCATCTATATCGCCATGTTTAGATCCACAAATGACTTTACCGTCAAAGCTAATATGCGCTTTACCTTCTTTTTCTCGCACCGCATTTGAAAAGTTAATAAAGCTTGAAACAAGGCTATCAGCCTTGATACCTCTAATTATGCGTCCAATAGAGTGTCTTGTTGGAATGCCATTGCTAAAACTTCGGTACTTCCTTAACCAATCAAGTTGAGCTTTCCCAAATATGTTTATCGCTTTCCAGCCTTTTGCCCCACAAAGCACCCCAGCTATTGTTAAGAAAATAATATCAGCTAATTCGTAATCTTTATTTGAGTCTACTCTGTGATCTTCAATACTTTCAATTTCTTGAAATAACGACTTCATAATTAATCTACGGTGAGTTTTTGATACTGATCTGATCGCTCAATCTCAATTAAGTTCAAAATACTTTCATTATACTGTGCTTTTTATCCGAAATGCGTGATCCCACCCTGCCATAATCAGACGAACTCAACGCATAAACGTTGACACGGTCAATACGACTATAGTAAGCGCCTAGGTCAATAAGCAACCAGTTGTCTGTTGTCCTTTCATTTGAGCGATAACCGTCACCGCGAGTATTTACTAGGCTACCATCAGTAACGCCTGATGGAAGATAGCCGCCTCGGTTATCATATCCTGCGGTGACGGTTTTACCTAAGGCAACATTTTCGCTACCTGAGAAGACTTCCACTTCACCAACCCTCAAGCCATTATAGGAGGAGCCTGTTTGTTTGAGTAGGATATAGCGCACCGCTGGATTAAGCGCTCCCGTTACATCGCCCACATCATCGGTTACTGTCATGTTAATGCCAGGATTGATGTTAACCACATGGGCGGCACTTGCCATACCCTGTAGATTACTAGCCAAGCTTTTAACCTGAGCGGTAAAACTATGGCTGCCCGCTGTTAATGCGCTGTTCGGTGTGTAAGTCCAGTCTGTGCCGGTCACAGTCGCTTCACCTAGTTTTGTCGCGCCATCATATATCACAAGCACTTGATCAGCAGTAAGTGCAGCACTCAGTGTACCTGTTAATGTCGGCATGGTGTCGTCTGTCGATGCGCCAGTCGCTAAGGCTCCGACAGCACTGCCATGAGTGCTGACATCATCACTTACCGCCGTAATAGTAACGGTTTGTGTCGGTGCAGTGATGCTGAAATCAACCGTAATAGTGTATGCCGCGCTGATCACCCGAGCATTGGCAATATTGTTTTCATCTGCCGCTTGAATAACCGCTTTAAGCGTATGCGAGCCATCTGTTAACACTGGCGTAGTGAATGACCATGAGTTATCTCCGTTAACGGTGACCGCAGCAAGTTTTTCCGTGCCATTATAAATAGCCAGCTCTTCATTCGCGCCTAGCGCAGTGGCTAAGGTGCCTGACAAGGTTGGTGTGCTGTCGTCTGTAATAGTAATAACAGGCGTCGTTAAGCTGGTTTTATAAGCAGGTGACGAACCTGTACCGCCTAGGTTAATCGCGTTTGAAACATTCGTTAACTCTTCATAGGTCAGACTGCTAAGATCTGCGTTACTGGCAAAAATATCGACATTGCGGATGTTGTTAATACCATAATCAGACGAACTCAACGCATAAACGTTGACACGGTCAATACGACTATAGTTAGCGCCTAGATCAATAAGCAACCAGTTGTCTGTTGTATATTCACTTGAGCGATAACCGTCACCGCGAGTATTTACTAGGCTACCATCAGTAATGCCTGATGGAAGATAGCCATCTCGGTGACCATACCCCGCGGTGACGGTTTTACCTAAGGCAACATTTTCGCCACCTGAGAAGACTTCCACTTCACCAACCCTCAAGTAAGCACTAGAGGAGCCTGTTTGTTTGAGCAAGATATAGCGCACCGCTGGATTAAGCGCTCCCGTTACATCGCCGACATCATCGGTTACTGTCATGTTAATGCCAGGATTGATGTTAACCACATGGGCGGCACTTGCCGCACCCAAACCGTTAATGGGATCCTCAACCCTAGCGGTAAAACCATGGCTGCCCGCTGTTAATGCGCTGCTCGGTGTGTAAGTCCAGTCTGTGTCTGTCACAACCGCTTCACCGAGTTTTGTGGTGCCATCGCCATTGTTATCATAGATTGCCAGCACTAGGCTATCAGTAAGCGCAGCACTCAGTGTGCCAGTTAATGTCGGCGTGGTGTCGTCTGTCGTTGTTCCAGTCGCTAAAACGCCGACAACACTGCCATAAGTGTTATCATCATCACTTACCATCACAATAGTCGCGGTTTGTGTCGGTGCATTGATGCTAACAACCTCAGCGGTTGGAGCACTGGTTATTGCTGGCTCAACAGTGCTCTGTGCATCGGTATGTGTGACCACGACAGTGATGATTTTACCCACCTGTGCTTGTGTCAAAGTCAAGGCTGCACTGGTTGCATCCGTAATATCAATGCCAGCTGCCTGCCACTGGTAGGTGAACGCGCCCAAACCATCTTCGTCTGTTAGGGCTGAGGTGTTTGCTGTCAGTGTTTGGTCTTCTGCTGGAGTGCCATCAATGGTTACAACGCCTGTGGTAGGATCATTAACATTAGTAACCGCAATAGTTGGAGCACTGGTTTTTGCTGGCTCAGGATTACCCAGCGTATCGGTATGTATCACCACTACAGTAATGGTTTTACCCACTTGATCTTGCGTCAAGGTCAAGGTGTTATCGGTCTCGCCCGAAATAGCAGCGCCATCTGCTTGCCATTGGTAGGTGAATGTGCCCAGACCATCTTCGTCTGCTAGGGCTGAGGTGTTTGCTGTCAGTGTTTGATCTTCTGCTGCTGCTCCATCAATGGTAACAACGCCCGTGGTAAGATCATTGACATTACCAACCACAGTGGTTGGAGCACTGGTTATCGCTGGCTCAGTAGTGCCTAGCGCATCGGTATGTATCACCACTACGGTGATGATTTTACCCACCTGTGCTTGGGTCAAGGTTAAGGTGTTATCGGTCTCGCCAGAAATAGCAGCGTCATCTGCTTGCCATCGGTAGGTGAATGTGCCCTTACCATCTTCGTCTGCTAGGGCTGAGGTGTTTGCTGTGAGCGTTTGGTCTTCTGCTGCTGTTGCTGCTCCATCAATGGTGACAACGCCCGTGGTAGGATCATTAACATTAGTAACCGCAATAGTTGGAGCACTGGTTTTTGCTGGCTCAACTATGTTCAACGCATCGGTATGTATTACCACCACGGTGATGATTTTACCTACCTGTGCTTGGGTCAAGGTCAAGGTTGGATTGTTTGCACCCGAAATATCAGCGCCATCTGCCTGCCACTGGTAGGTGAATGTGCCCAGACCATCTTCGTCTGCTAGGGCTGAGGTGTTTGCTGTCAGTGTTTGGTCTTCTGCTGGAGTGCCATCAATGGTTACAACGCCCGTGGTAGGATCATTAACATTAGTAACCGTAATAGTTGGATCACTGGTTACCGTTTCATCCTCACCCTGACCATCGGTATAGCTCACTTCTACTGTGATGGTTTGACCCACCTGCGCTTGCGTCAAGATAAAGGTTGCACTGGTTGCGCCGACAATATCAACGCCATCTGCCTGCCATTGGTAGGTGAACGTGCCCTTACCATCCTCGTCCGCTAGGGCTGAGGTGTTTGCTATTAGTGTTTGGCCTTTTGCTGCTGCTCCCGTAATGGTCACAACGCCTGTGGTAGGATCATTAACATTAGTAACCGTAGCGGTTGCGGCACTGGTTTTTGCTGGCTCAACAGTGCTCTGTGCATCGGTATGTGTGACCACGACAGTGATGGTTTTACCCACCTGTGCTTGCGTCAAGGTCAAGGTGTTATCGGTCTCGCCCGAAATAGCAACATTATCTGCTTGCCATTGGTAGCTAAACGTACCCAAACCATCAACGTCTGCTAGGTCTGAGGTGTTTGCTGTGAGCGTTTGGTCTTCTGCTGGAGTGCCATCAATGGTTACAACGCCCGTGGTAGGATCATTAACATTAGTAACCGTAATAGTTGGATCACTGGTTATCGCTGGCTCAGTAGTGCCTAGCGCATCGGTATGTATCACCACTACGGTGATGATTTTACCCACCTGCGCTTGCGTCAAGATAAAGGTTGCACTGGTTGCGCCGACAATATCAACGCCATCTGCCTGCCATTGGTAGCTAAACGTACCCAAACCATCAACGTCTGCTAGGTCTGAGGTGTTTGCTGTGAGCGTTTGGTCTTCTGCTGGAGTGCCATCAATGGTTACAACGCCCGTGGTAGGATCATTAACATTAGTAACCGTAATAGTTGGATCACTGGTTACCGTTTCATCCTCACCCTGACCATCGGTATAGCTCACTTCTACTGTGATGGTTTGACCCACCTGCGCTTGCGTCAAGATAAAGGTTGCACTGGTTGCGCCGACAATATCAACGCCATCTGCCTGCCATTGGTAGCTAAACGTACCCAAACCATCAACGTCTGCTAGGTCTGAGGTGTTTGCTGTGAGCGTTTGGTCTTCTGCTGGAGTGCCATCAATGGTTACAACGCCCGTGGTAGGATCATTAACATTAGTAACCGTAATAGTTGGATCACTGGTTACCGTTTCATCCTCACCCTGACCATCGGTATAGCTCACTTCTACTGTGATGGTTTGACCCACCTGCGCTTGCGTCAAGATAAAGGTTGCACTGGTTGCGCCGACAATATCAACGCCATCTGCCTGCCATTGGTAGGTAAACGTGCCCAGACCATCTTCGTCTGCTAGGGCTGAGGTAACTGCTGTCAGTGTTTGGTCTTCTGCTGGAGGGCCATCAATGGTCACCTCACCTGTAGTAGGTGTAGAGGCATCATCAATTACAGCTTGTTGACCATCAACCATAGCTTGTTGACCCTCATCGCTTAGGATCAGATCAGCTCCGCTACCACTTATTTGGTTTTTGAATTGCTTGATGGTTTCTTCAACGCCACCTGAAATCTTGTCAATAGCAGAAAGCACTGCCAGCACTTTACCGTAGTCGTTAGACGTAGTGGCAGGGGTGCCATCCTGAGTAATGACAGCTTCTGGCTTATTTTTAACCACATCACCAGTAAGACCAAAAAGATTGGCTACGGCTTGGTTAGCGTTGTTCACTACTGTCGTGGTTAAGACGACATTTGAAGGCACTTCACCACTGGCAGAAAGGCCTGCTTGTTGAGCCGCTAAGGTGGTTAAGGGTGTAATAGCAGCGGTAACATCGCCTCCTTTGGATGTGTCAATCACGGCTAAAAGCGTGAAACTTGGGGAGTCACTCAAATCAACTGGTTTACCGCTTGCTTCATCAACATAATCCGCTCCGTCATCGGTATCGACAACTTTGGCGATAATTACGTCCGCATAACTGCCAATATCTGCAATAAAGCTACCATCTGATTTAACCGCTACTGTTGTGATTAAACTGGTACCATCCGCTTTATATAGTTCAACCTGTAAACCATGATCAGCTACCAAGGGCCCTAATACGATGGCGCCAGAAACCGTATTGGTATCTGGTAGATCCGTGACGTTAACCGTAAGCGCCTGTTTAGCGGCATTACCTGCGGGGTCAGTTGCGATGACATTAATCTTGTAGTGGGGTTTTGTTTCATAGTCGGCACTGGCTTTTAGTGTTACCACACCGGTTGTTGCAACAATGTTGAACGCGCTAGCATCTGTGCCCGTTAGGGTATAGGTGATATTAGCATCTGCCACACCACCATTGTCTGTTGCTTGCGCATCATAAACGACTTTTGATGTTACCGTGTTTTCATCAAGAGTGACCGTTGCACTAGCACCATTTGGGAAAACTGGTGTACTTGTATCGACATTACTATTATCTGTATTATCATCATCACTAGCGGTACCCGCTGTTACGCCAACAGCGACCAAAGCAACACCACCAGCAAGCCACCACCAATGCGTCCCTTGATCATTACTTCCTTGATAATCGCTCCCTTGATAATTTGTTTCTTCATCCTCGGTTGAAATAGTTGGAATATAGCTAACGGCTCCTTTAGGCAGTTCACTTAATCCTAACGTTACTCCATCAACCTCGGTGAGCATATCAGCTAATACATGACTGTCAGCATAAATGTAGACGATAAAACTGCCATCAATTAATGTTTGACCGACGGGGCTATCCGGTGTTATTGTAACCCCCCCCCCCCCCCCCCCAACTTCTCCACCTAATGTCACAGTACAAGCATCATCGGTATTACCCGCGGTGTAAAAACCAGTGAAAATAACTTTACTGGCATCGGCGGCGGTAACGATAAGATCATCGTCTTTTTTCACAGCAATAATGTTCGTTATTAACTGTCTTAATTCAGCGGTTTCTGCCTTATTTGCCTTATTTTCATCTAGCGTTTGCGTCATTACATTGATGTTATAGTTTTTATATGTAGCTGTTTTAATCGCAATAGTTTTAGCGGGTGGTAAGGTTATTGTTATGTCGTCTAATTTAGGATCTTTAGGTTCGATTACAACTAGATTTGTTGTTCCGTTTGTCGTTCCGTTAAGTGTATTCATTTTATTTTCATTCCTATTTATTACTCAAGTTTTGGGATTTAAATCAGGAAAAAAACAAATAACCTAATGATTTAAAAAAGATTGATGTCTCATTGCGGTGAAATACTTGTTAGCTAGATGCTGGATTCAAGTAAAAAACCACAAAAAAAATCGAATGGATTCTGTCATAAAGACCTTGCTTTTACCATCATTAATTGTTGATTTACTTAAACTCGTATTTAACGTTGGCTTGGGTATTTGGCTTGGGTATAATGGCGATATATTTTTTTAGGGCTTTTTTGTTATGTCTTCTTTTTTAATTGCACCTTCTATTTTATCGGCTGACTTTGCGCGTTTGGGTGATGATGTTGCCAAGGCGCTAGCCGCAGGTGCTGATGTTGTACACTTTGATGTTATGGATAATCATTTTGTCCCTAATTTAACTTTTGGCCCTATGATTTGTCAGTCGTTACGTGATTACGGGATAACGGCGCCAATAGATGTGCATTTAATGGTGAAACCTGTAGACAGCTTAATTCCTGAATTTGCTAAAGCAGGTGCTGATATCATTACTTTTCATCCAGAAGCTAGTGATCATATTGACCGTACCTTACAGTTAATAAAAAATCATGGTTGTAAAGCGGGTTTAGTTTTGAACCCAGCAACACCTTTACATTGCTTAGATTTTGTAATGGACAAACTCGATGTCATTTTATTGATGTCAGTAAACCCAGGTTTTGGCGGGCAATCGTTTATCCCAACGACCTTAGATAAATTACGTTTAGTGAAAGAAAAAATCATCCAAAGTGGTCGAGATATTCGTTTAGAAGTTGATGGTGGCGTTAAAGCCAGTAATATCGCTGAAATTGCCACAGCAGGTGCCGATATGTTTGTGGCAGGCAGTGCTATATTTTCTCAAACAGATTATAAAGTTGCCATTGATGAAATGCGTGCCGAGTTAGCACAAGTATCGAAATAATTATCGTTAACAATTTTAAGGTAAAAAGTAAATAATGAGTAAACCTATTGTATTAAGTGGCTGTCAGCCATCAGGTGAATTAACTATTGGCAATTATTTAGGTGCATTGAAGCAGTGGGTTAATATGCAATCAAGCCATGAATGCTACTATATGTTGGTGGATCAACATGCGATAACGGTACGACCAAAACCTGAAGAATTACGTAAAGCGACTTTAGATGGATTGGCGTTATATCTAGCTTGTGGGGTTGATCCTGAGCAAAGCACTATTTTTATTCAATCGCATGTACCAGAGCATGCGCAATTGAGTTGGGTGTTAAATTGTTATACCCAAATGGGTGAGTTGAATCGTATGACTCAGTACAAAGATAAGTCGAAAAAATCTGAAGCCAACATGAATTCAGGCTTGTTTACTTACCCAGTATTAATGGCAGCAGACATCTTGTTATATCGTGCCGATAGTGTGCCTGTGGGTGATGATCAAAAGCAACATTTAGAATTAGCCCGGGATATTGCTACTCGATTTAATAACCTTTATGGTGATATTTTTACCGTGCCAGATCCATTTATTCCTCAACATGGCGCACGGGTAATGAGTTTGCTTGAGCCAACGAAAAAAATGTCTAAGTCAGATACTAATCCAGATAACTTTATTGGTTTATTAGAAGCGCCAAAGAAGATTACTAAAAAAATTAGACGTGCGGTAACTGATTCTGATGAACAAGCGCGTATTTATTTTGATTTAGATGAAAAGCCAGGTGTATCAAATTTATTATCATTATTATCATGTGCTACGGGCAAGTCTATTGCTGACTTAGTACCTGAATATGAAGATAAAATGTACGGTCATTTAAAAGGGGATGTTGCCGAAGCTGTGGTTTCTTTGTTAGAGC
The DNA here is from genome assembly GCA_965261045.1 of uncultured Colwellia sp. Taxonomy (GTDB): domain Bacteria; phylum Pseudomonadota; class Gammaproteobacteria; order Enterobacterales; family Alteromonadaceae; genus Colwellia. The sequence goes on along the minus strand of CBDHCJ010000001.1, from coordinate 2,710,992 downwards.
CTATTCAAACCAAGTATCATCAGTACCGTGAAGATCATGCTTTGCTTGAGCAAGTAATGAAAAATGGCGCTGAAAAAGCATCGCGTCGAGCGAGCAAGGTATTAACATCTGTTTATGACGCAGTGGGCTTTATTCCACGTTCTTAAGCGAGCTCCCTTCGATGGCTTAGCGTTTGAGCAAGGGATAATTTTCCACTGATTCTGAGCTGGTCGAAGGGATCGTATGTAGTTAATATTTATCTATTTTTTCAACGTTTCTTGTTTTATCTTGTCAAAAAGCTTATTACTATCATCAATAAACTCATCAACACTACTACTTGGTGTTAGTAAAAAGCTAGGCATCATAATTGTGGTGTTATATTGAGGCCTAGGGTTGAATTCTGGTTTATTGCTATATTGTACTAAGTAACTACCACCAAATAATAATAGTGTGATGCTTGCCGATACCATTATTCGCCTTTTAGCGCTCATATGAAAGCCAATATAGCTATTTAACCAGAACAAGCTAAAGGCAAGTATGATAGAAATGACTGTCACGACTATTGGCAATATACTATTACTTGAACTATTAAAGGTGACTATCGTTTCTAAAATATCGCTAAACCACATCAAGTTAAATAAGGTAAAACTAACGCCAAGTTGTGCCATTAGACGGGCATCGTGCTTACTTAAATGTGATACTAAAGCAACGGCTGCAGGCCATAAAGCAAATCCTAATGCCATGCCAATAGAGGGTACTAATAATTGGGTGAAATTCACTTCTATAGCTTGATTAAAGTAAAAGGTACTACCCGCTATCAGCGTGAAAAGAGCGATGCTGATAAATAAAGCTAAAGGGTGACGCATAAAGTTGATAAAGCTTTCAAATGGGCTAAAAGCTAATGTAGGCTCTACGGTGTGATCACTAAACAGTAAGCGTAACTGGCTTTTACCTAAACTGATTACATCACCATCATGTACTATATGCTGATTAGCTTTATACTTTTTTTCTTTAGGATTTTCTACAAATGTGCCATTAACTGTTTGGTTGTCGGTTATTTGCCATTGTTCATCAACAAAATCAATACTAATATGGCTTGGACAAACATGGGGATCAGCTAAAATAATATCATTATGATAATCTCGACCTATATTAATGCTTGGTTTATCAAGCTTGTGTCTATGTAGTAATTTATGATTACGACTAATTTCTTCAATGATTAATTCCATGACACTGCCTCTATAAACTTACGGGTGAATGCTAAAGCATTCTTTTGATCAACACCCGCAATGGTAAAGTGGCTTACTAACGCCTGTTTGTTTTTATCTATTGAAGCACTTAAATAAAGTACATCGTACAAATCTGGAAATTTTTTATAAGCGCGAGTACAAAAAATGCTTTTGTTATTTATCGCTTGGTTATCGGGCATGACTAAATCATGATGACATAGGTATTGTGTAACATTATCTTTTCCCGCTCTATTGCCTGCACCCGCATGGGCGATTTGTTGCTGATATAAATGATAAAATTTATTTGCGCCAATACCTTTTGCTTGCATATAGCGAAATTCAATCTCTATAGCGCTAGTAAAAAATCGTGATGAAAGGTAAGTGTTTTCGTCTAATGAGCAATTTGCTACAGCCGTTAAAATCAAAGCATCAGTTTTCTCTGTATTTGAATCCCCCCAGCAGCGAATAAATGGCACATCAATAATAGGAATAACGCCTTGCTTGCCAAGTGATTTTGCTTGCCATGGGCTATTCAATATTGCGGTCATCAATTTATTTTGATTAGCGGTTAATTGCTCAGCCATTTGTAATTCAATTGATTCAGGTGGTACTTGTAAAAATGTCTGATACAAATGATCCAATTTGTTGTGAGGGACTAAAAAACCAATAGAATTACCAGAGGTGGCTACGTTAATACCAACAACTTCGGCTTGTTTGTTTACAACAGGCCCACCACTCATACCTGAGTTGATTGAACCAGTAAAATGAATACGCTCATTAAAAGATTCTTTTTTTAAGCCATTATAAGTGCCAGGTACGACAATCATGCCTAAATCATGAGGATTACCCAGAGAAAATAGCTTTTCTCCTTTATGTGGTGCCGTTTTGGATAGTTGGAAAAAGGTTATATTATTACTTATGGTGTTTACTTCACGTTTAACTAAAGCTAAATCGTTAATTACATCAACACTTTGTAGAGTTAGTAAACCAGTATTTCTTTCACTATCTAAATATTCTATACGATACTTTTTTGGGTGTAAGGCATAGCTTGAAATAACATGATAATTGGTTGCTATAATACCATCAGTACTAATTTGAAAGCCTGAGCCGATAGACGATTTTTCACCACTCGCTTTGTCTATTAATTTGATTTGATATAGTGATGGCTTTAACTGATTGAATAGCTGCTCTGCTTGTTCAATAGCATAACTGTTGGCGCTTAGTATAATAAAAACTAAGATAAAAAAGGATTTCATTCATCTTCCTATTGATAACTTCTAATGTTATTGTGCCATGATCTGAGTATTATACTCATGATACTTCAAAATGTCTGCTTTAGGATGTCAGAGCAATTTATGATCAAGACGCATTTTTTTATTAATGGTTATTCCCTTAAAAACAAATGCAACAAATGCAACGATGAGTCTGTTTTCTTTCTCGTCACTGGCGTTACGGTAGGTGTTCACTAGCTAAATAATCATGGGACTGCATTTCTTGCAAACGGCTCAAACAGCGTTTAAATTCAAAAGCTAAATTTCCCCCTGTATATAACTCTTCTAGTGCGTATTCAGCCGACATAATCAGTTTGACATTACGCTCGTAAAACTCATCAACTAAGGCAATAAAACGCCTAGTGCTGTCATCACTTTCGCACCCCATCTGTTTCACATTAGCGATTAAAACGGTATGATAAAGTTGACTAATTTCCATATAATCACTTTGGCTTCTGGCACTTTCACATAAGACTGAAAAATCAAAATAAACCACACCTTCAGAAACACTGATAGTGGTTAACTGACGGTTATTAATTGCAATCTCAACAGCTTCTTTACCAGGTTCAGAAGAAAGCTGTTTAAAATAATGGTGTAAATTATCACTGGCTTGTTGATCAAGTGGATAGTGATAAATTTCAGCTTGTTCTAGGGTGCGCAATCGGTAATCAACACCGCTATCAACATTAACAATTTCAGTGTGCTTATTAATCAATTTGATGGCAGGTAAAAAACGTTCTCGTTGTAAGCCATTGCGATATAGCTCATCAGGAATAATATTTGAGGTAGCAACTAGGATGACATTATGTGAAAACAACGCTTCAAATAAAGTGCCTAAAATCATAGCATCAGTAATATCAGAAACAAAAAATTCATCAAAACAAATTATTCGGGTTTCATGGGCAAACTTTTTAGCAATAATCTTTAATGGATCTGATTGCCCCGTTAACCCCTTAAGCTCTTGATGTACCCTATACATAAATCGATGGAAATGTACTCGCATTTTGTTTTCAAAAGGAAGGCAGTCATAAAAGGTGTCAACTAAATAGGTTTTTCCTCGGCCTACTCCGCCCCAAAAATACACGCCTTTAATTGGCTTTGTTTCTTGTTTTGCATAAACTTTTTTCCAGCGGCTCAATACTTTTTTAAAACTAGAAACTTTACGAGGCTTAACTTGCAAATCTTCAAATAACCGCTGCAAATGTTCAACCGCATTTTCTTGTGCGGCATCAAAAAGAAAATCATCTTTGGTTAAATCTTGTTTATATTTATCAATAGGGGAAGGTTTGATCATGTTTATCTGGATCTTAGTGGTTTGAAAAAAGGGCTTGAAAAAAAAGAAATTGCCAACATATTATTAATATGGGCAAGTTAAAGCTATAAAAAAAAGCGCGAGCACTATATTATTGTAAACCATAACCACGTTATATTTAACATTGAACTCTTTATTATTTTTATTTCCATCTTAATTTAAGGTAATTTTATGACCGTAGTAATCACATTAGTTGTTTTCATTGTCGGCGCCATTGTAGGTTTTATTGCTAACTACTTATTATCCTCATCAACTCAAGATCAACGTAAACTCGCAGAGCAAGCCAATAAAAGTGAGGTGGCATTAAATCAATATAAACTTGATGTTGCCGATCACCTTGAAAGCTCTGCAATATTATTAGATCAAATGAATAGCACCTGCCAAACTGCTATGAAACAAATGAAAGAAAGCACACAATTATTACAACATGCAACCACAAACGATACTGATGCCATGCCTTTTTTCTCACCAGAAACTCAAGAGCAATTAGCGCAAACGGCAGGGCTAAGACACCCGAAGAAAATAGATAAAAAAGTAGAAGCAGCCACCGAAGCACCATTAGATTATTCAGGTAAAGCAAGTGGTCTGTTTATTGATAAAAAGCAACCATCTACTTCAAGTGTTGAATAACACTAAGGTATTAACTAGGAATTAACTAGGAATAAAATGTTACAAATGTCTTTAGGGCATTTGTGAAATTTGTGAACTTAATTTACTTACTTGAGTCTATTTGGGGTACGTATATTTTATTGTAAATTAAATAAATTAAGATTTTAGGAGAATCCTTCCATATGAAAAAATTATTTCTTGTTCCGTTACCCGCTATTATTGGCGCTGTATTGTTTTCTGGCGCATTAGTTATATCAAACGCTCATGCTTTTTCAATTTGGCCAAGCAGTGTTGAAGGTCAAATTATACCAAGCCTTGCCCCCATGCTTGAAAAATCTACACCTGCAGTAGTCAGTATTGCCGTAAAAGGCACCCATAAAGTTAAGCAAAATATTCCCAATATATTTCGTTTTTTTAGTAAGCCTAATCAGAATCCAAATCAAGCGCAGCAGCGACCTTTTCGTGGTTTAGGCTCTGGTGTTATTATTGATGCTAAAGCAGGCTACATTGTTACCAATAATCATGTAATAGACCAAGCAGATGAAATTATTATTACCCTTAAAGATGGTCGCCAAATTGAAGCAAAAAAACTAGGCTCAGATGCCGATAGCGATATCGCCTTATTACAAATTGATGCTGATAATTTGACTGAAATTGCTATAGCTGACTCAGATAAATTACGAGTTGGCGATTTTGCTATCGCTATTGGTAGTCCCTTTGGTTTAGGGCAAACTGTTACTTCAGGCATTATTAGTGCGCTAGGTCGCAGTGGCTTAGATATCGAAAACTTTGAAGACTTTATTCAAACTGATGCGGCTATCAATAGTGGTAATTCAGGTGGCGCTTTAGTCAACTTACATGGTGAGCTTATTGGCATTAATACCGCTATTATTGGTCCTCATGGCGGTAACATAGGAATTGGCTTTGCCATTCCTAGTAACATGGTGAATAGCTTAGCTAAACAGATTATTGAGTTTGGCGAAGTGCATCGTGGTGTGCTGGGTGTGTCTGGGCGCAGTGTTAATAGTGCTATCGCTAAAGCTATGGAGTTAAAAACCAATCAAGGTGGTTTTATTGTGCAGGTAATGCCTGACTCTGCCGCAGATAAAGCGGGTATAAAACCTGGTGATGTGATCACTAAGGTCAATGGTAAATCGGTAAAGACCTTCAATGAACTACGAGGCAAAATTGGCTCTATTGGTGCGGGTAAAAAAGTTAAATTAACCATCGTTCGCAATGGCAATGAAAAAGAATTTAATGTTAAGTTAAAGCCGTCACCAGCAAGTAATGTTGCCGCCGCCAGTATTCACCGTATGTTTGAAGGGGCAAAATTAGAGAATAATAACAATAATAACGGAGTAATGATTCGTGATGTTGCCAAAGATTCACCAGCACAATTTATTGGCTTACAATCAGGTGATTTGATCACTGCAATAAATCGCAAGCGTATCAATAATATAGCCGAACTTCGTAGCTATCTAAAAGATAAAAAAGGGGTTTTTGCTCTCAATATTATTCGTGATAATTATTCACAGTACTTGATGATTAGGTAATTTGTTTTAAAGCGACTTATTTTAAAGCGACCATGTGAAGGTTGTAATGGGAATGCTGGTCTAATACAATAAATGCAACAGGCTGATTTTAAAAATCAGCCTTTTATTTTTAGCGGCTATTATTATTTGTGTTAAACTCCAACCAATCACAAAAATCATCTGCTATTGACATCTGCTATTGAGAATTTCCTTTTGAAGCTAAAACCTGTGTTGAAGTATATTGTAAACTCTATCAGTTATGGCGTGTTATTCGCGGTTATCTTGCTATTGTTAGTGCCTAAATTAAATGATAATACATTTATTAAGCAATTAATTAACCGCGAAGTAAAAGTGCCTCAACCACTTTCTTACGCTAAAGCCGTTAGCCTAGCTAGCCCTGCCGTAGTTAATATTTATTCCGAAGATATTCAATCAAGTCCAAGTTATGGCAGGCAGGCAATTAAAGCAACACGATTAGGCTCAGGTGTGATCATGGATAGCAGCGGTTACATTTTAACTAACATGCATGTTATTCAAAATGCCGATCTTATTAAAGTGTTACTGCAAAGCGGTCTAGAATATCCTGCAGAGCTAATTGGCTTTGATCGAATTACTGATTTAGCGGTATTAAAGGTGGATAAAACTAATTTCCCTGTTATTCCCCAAAACCTGCACCAACAATCATTGGTTGGTGATATTGTGTTGGCCATTGGTAATCCCTTAAATTTAGGACAAACCGTTACTCAGGGTATTATTAGTGCCACAGGACGCAGCGGCTTAAGTAATACTAATTACTTAAATTTTTTACAAATGGATGCCGCAATTAATGATGGTAATTCTGGCGGTGCTCTTATTAATAGTAATGGTGTATTAGTAGGTATTAACTCTCGTAAATTTACCCAATCAAACCCTCAACAAAATATTCAAGGAATTTTCTTTGCTGTGCCTTATCAATTAGCGGCAAAAGTTATGCACCAGTTAATTGAAAATGGCATTGTGATTCGTGGTTGGTTAGGTATTACCGCTGAACGTTATTTAACAGATTTGAAAGGTTTTTTGGTTGAGTCAGTTACACCCAACAGCCCTGCTTATAAAGGAGATATACAAGCAGGCGACGTGATTTACCAAATAGCGGATCAGCCAATTAGTAGCATTACTCAAGCCTTAGATATAGTTGCCGAAACAAGACCAAATACACCATTAGTATTCAAGCTTTATCGACAAGGTAAAAATATTGAAACGACAGTGACCATTGCTGAATTTAAAAACTAGGATCTGTTGATCCTAAGCTTGTCTCAAAAAATCTACTCTGCTGTATAAAGCAAAGTAGATTTTTTTTTCGTACATTATAAAAAGCCAATCTTACTAGTTACGACTAGTTTCTTGCTCTACATTATTTCTTATTTCTTCTACACGATGCTTATTACCACAAATGGCAGATTGCTTTTCGTCTCGATAATATCGAATATCAATACAGTCTTGTTGATACCTACGTTCAAGTTCAGTTCGAATTAAAGGCTTACCCTTAGCATTAATTATTTGACGATGTAATGCTTGGCATTGTTGAATTTGCTCTGAGGCCAAAGTAATGTCTTCGCAAGTATTATCATGACTTGAACAGCCAGTTAACACTATAACAATGGTAGCGGCTAAAAAAGGAGAGTATTTCATGTTGGCAATCGCTTAATTATTTTTATTTAAAGGTAAATATTGACAACAGTATATAACAAAGAGTGCGGTGTCGTAGTTTTTTATTAGCAAACTAGAACATAAACAAAATCCCATGACAATCTATGTTATTCAGCATTTTCTAACAAGAAATTTATGTCACTACCTGTTGTTGATTATACAGTCAGGGTTAGATCACCCCTGAATCATCGCTTACCTAATAACGGCAACACTTAGGGAGTGATCATAAGTCAAACTGCCTTGCAATTTATTTGGTGATGTTAGGTCTTGATAATTCACCGTATTTACTTGCTTGGTGTAAGTATCGACAAGTATGGTGTTTTTTAACACTAAATTAGCTAGAAAATTTTTACCGACACTTTCTTGATAAGCAAAAAGCTGCCCTCGTTTAACTTCAAAGCCAAGCCAGTTTAGTTGGATGGCTTTGTTGTTACGTTTCATCATAAAGTGTTTTTCAAAGTAGGTTTGTATGTACTGATCATACTTTGGATGCTCAGGAGAGAAGTGCTCCTGCTTTATTTCGGCAATGGTATTTTCTATATCATGAGCAGTAAATTGATGAATAATTTCAATATGTTTGGTTTTGCTATTGAGATTAATCTCGGTAATACCAAAAAAATAGGTATGGGCAGCGGCATCTGCCGCGACCCCTATTAACGCGATTCTTATTAACATAATACTAACAAGTACTTTTCTAAAAAAGAAATACATATTAGTTGTCAGCATTCTCTTTTTCATCTTCGTCAGCTGATTTCAATTTTTTATTGTAATCACGCATCATGTCATCTTTTTTGCGTTTATAAAGCTTGAAACGAGACTTAATAGGGCGAGCAGGCCAGTAGTTGTTATTTACATCTACGTCCGCTGTTTCCCATTTAGCATCTATTGCTAAGGCGGTGATTTCTTTATCACGAATTAACAGTTTTGAGGTTTTCTTGGTATTTTTACGCCAAATTTCAGCGGGTAACTTCATATGTTCAGTGCTACCGTCTGCGTAGGTAATATCTAAAATAATAGGCATGACTAAGCCGCCTATATTTTCAAAATCAATAATGTAGAAGTTACTTTGATTTAATAATAAATCTTTTTGCCATTGCTCAAGTTTTTTATTGCTGCTGTTATATTTGTTACGTGCGGCATTGGTAGCAGTAAATTTATCATGCTTATTATAAAAGTCTAATAATTCAGTTTTATCTTGGGTACGCACCCATTGACCTTTATTCATGATACTAGTGATATATTCAGGTTTTTCATTATCTAAAGCACGCTGCCAAGCTTCTTCGGTATCAGGATTTTGGCTGTCGGCAGTATATAAATGAATATTGCCAAGAGCGATATCTACGTGATCTGTGGTGTAGAACCAGCCGCGGAAAAACCAATCTAAGTCAACGGCAGAAGCATCTTCCATGGTACGGAAGAAATCTGCAGGAGTTGGACGTTTGAATTTCCAACGTTGAGCATATTCTTTAAAGGCAAAATCAAATAATTCACGACCCATAATGGTTTCACGTAAAATATTTAATGCGGTGGCGGGTTTACCATAAGCGTTATTACCAAACTGCAAAATAGACTCAGAGTTAGTCATAATTGGTACTTGGTTATCGCTTTTCATGTAACTGGTAATGTTTGCCGCATTACCACGACGAGATGGATAATCATCTTCCCATGCTTGCTCAGCTAAAAACTGCAAGAATGTATTTAAACCTTCATCCATCCATGTCCATTGCCGTTCATCAGAGTTAACTATCATAGGGAAGTAGTTATGACCTACTTCATGAATAATAACACCAACTAAGCCGTATTTAGTGCGACGAGAATAGGTTTTTTCACCCGTTTTTTTATCCAGTGTAGGACGTGGACCGTTAAAGGTGATCATCGGATATTCCATGCCACCAACAGGACCATTTACTGAAATAGAAACTGGGTATGGGTAGTCAAAAGTATATTTGCTGTATTGTTCCATCGTATGAATAATGGCTTCTGTAGAATATTTTTCCCATAATGGGTTACCTTCGTTAGGGTAGAAAGACATCGCCATGGTATTGCTGCCACCATGTTGATAACCTTGAGCATCCCAAATGAATTTTCGGCTAGAAGCAAAGGCAAAGTCACGTACATTTTTGGCTTTGAAGTGCCAAGTTTTAGTTTTTGTTGAACGAGACTTCTCATTTTTCAACGCCTCGTCAACTGTGACAATCAGCACTGGTTTACTTGCTGTTTTTGCTTTGGCTAAACGTTTACGTTGTGTCTTAGTTAATACTTTTTTCGGGTTTTGTAGTTCACCTGTAGCCGCAACTATATGATCGCTAGGCACAGTGATTTTTACATCATAATCACCAAATTCTAAGGTGAATTCACCATGACCGATAAATTGCTTGTTTTGCCAACCCATTACGTCGTAATAGGCCACGGCACGTGGGAACCAACTAGCTACTTCATATAAATAGTTGTCATCTTCTTTAAAATACTCATAACCTGAGCGACCACCTAATACTTTCTGTTCGTGTAATTGATAATTCCATTCAACATTAAACTCGGTATCGTCACCAGATTTAAGTGGCTTAGGCAAATCAATTCGTAACATAGTACCGTTGATAACGTAGTGTATCGGCTTGCCATTGCTATCGGTGACTTTAGTAATTTCATAGCCACCGCTAAATTTTGGCGATTCAACCATATTACGAACATCACTGTAAGTTACTTTTTTCAATGGCGCTGTTGATGTTGATAACTTGGCATCTGAGCCTCGCTTTAACTTATTTTGATCAAGTTGTAGCCAAATGTAGCGTAAGGTGTCAGGTGAATTGTTTTGATAATTCAAGGTTTCTGAGCCCGTTAATTGCTGAGTTTTATCATCAAGTTTAATTTTGATGTTGTAATCAACTTGTTGCTGCCAGTATTTATAACCTGGAGCACCAGAAGCGGTACGATAAACATTTGGTGTCGGCAGAATTTCTTCTAGTTGACGAAATTTGTCGTCAGTAATGGTGTTTTTAGCTTGAACATTTACACTAACTAAGTTGCCAGCAAAAGCAAAAGCAACAGATAGAGAAATGAGCGTTGTAGAGATTGAATATTTCATAGTCTTCCAATGAGTAATAATTATTTAGCATACAAAATAATTTGTTAGCCGAAGGTTATATCATATAAGCGTATCGCTTGGTAATAGGGAGGATGTTTTTTGCGATGAAATGTCATTATTTTGAGGTAAGAGGTTTGTATAAATAGTCAAGTATTCGTTACAACTAGTTAAAAAATAAATACCTTGTGTTTAGAGGTTCCCCCTGTTGATCATTTAATTAATAAAACTGGTATAATGAGTGATCACAAGCTTTGCAACTGCCGTGTGCCTCAACAATTTGATGGCTAATAGTAAAACCATTAGCATCAGCCATTGAGCGAAGCGCTAAATCAAAATTATTCGATTGGATTTCTTCAACATGACCACATTGATCACAAATAAGCAATTGCACGGGATGATCACAATCACCAAAATGGTGGCACATCACAAAGGCATTAATAGATTCTATTTTATGAACAAAGCCTTGTTTAGATAAAAAGTCTAATGCGCGATATATAGTTGCTGGCTTGGCTGCGGTATCAATTTTTTTTAGTTGCGCTAATAAATCGTATGCACCTACAGCCCCTTTATGTTTTGCAAGCAATAAAAATACTTGTTCACGCACTTTGGTAAAACGAGCACCTTTTTTTTTGCATACTTGCTGTGCTTGCGCTAATAGTGTTTCAGATGAAGAAGCAGTCATTGTTGTATTTTTAAGTTGATATGTAGTTATTTGGCTCAGTGTAGCATGACATCAAGTCAAATAAATTTTATTCGCCATTAGCTAGAGAATACCTTGTATACTTATGTTACCTTCGAAATGCTCGTTTCAGTGAGCATTTCGAGGTAACAAGTGAGTATCATGAGTATAAGTGTAAGGAGAGAATATTTTTATGGTGGAGTTAGTAGCGTGTGAGTAAAGTTAAGTTAACCCAAGACGAAAACCTATCGTTTAAAATTAGCCACCAATTGCTTCCCCATGAACAGCAACGTATCGATCTATATTTTTCTCTCCCTGTTGAAATGGGCATAAGTCCAAGTACCCTAAATGTGGAAGATTATTTTTATAGTAATATCAAAAGCCATAGCGCTTATTATTCTGCTCAATTGCATTTGCCTTTAGTACGTAGCCGCTTTATTAGCCAGCGTTTTGTCGGTAATAAAAAGGTAGAACAAAGTGATTATCGTTTAAACCTTAATCTTTATTCCTATCAATTAAAAATGGCCCTTGATGCCGATATCAAGCAAACATTGAAACTTAAAAATGCTGAAGAATTCTATCCTGCCGCCATTGAATTAGCCGAGCAAATATGTAATTTAATTAAAAAATTGCGTCGCTATACCCCTTCAGATAATAAACTCAGTTCTTTCTTTGAAAATGCTGATAACTATTTGAGCTGGCATGTTGAGCAGTCTTTTTTGACGCTACTTGCAAAGGGGCCTAAAAGTAGTGACTTTGCTACTGAACGTGAGTTTTTATTTACCTTATGTCGAGAGGAAGATAATTATCGTATAGATTGCAAATATAACTCACAAGTAACATTAGATGATCCTAATAGGATCACTAATAAAATGCGTTTATTGCAACGGCTAATTGAATATGGCGTAGTGTTCCAGAAGCAAACACGTTATTTAGATTTGAATTTAAAACGTTTGGTTAGAGGTGGTGTTACCGCGGTGATAATGGCTTTTGTGATGGTTTTAGTTCTTAATGCCCGTTCAAGTTTTACTGAAGTTACTTTAGCTTTGATTGCTTTTTTAGGGTTAATATATGGCTTACGTGAAACCTTTAAGGAAGATCTTACGGGTCTTATTTGGAGAAAAATTCAAAAAGGTCGGCCAAAGTGGCAGAATTTATTCCGTCATAGTGTTAATCAACAACGTATTCTTAGCCAAGTTTTATGGTTGGAATATATAACGACCAAAGATCTTCCTAAAACGGTTGATAAGTTATTTCAACAGCGCCGACAACAAAACAAACAAGCGGCACGATTACTGCATTTTCGTTGTGACAACAAGGTGCTCACTAAAGAATTTTTGCCTGGTTATGATGAGATACAACAACGCTTGTTTTTTAATTTAACTCCTTTTGTGCGGTTTTTAAAAAAAGGCGCAGGCCGTTTGTATAGCCTTGAAGGGCAAAAAGTATCGAGCCAAGGGGTAGAACGTCGATATCAAATTAACCTTATTTTACGTTGTGTAGATAAAAATGGTGAACATTTACAGCGCTTTAAAATCACTTTGAATCGATCTGAAATAGTTAACATTGAAGCAATGTCTTTATAACAAGATAACTTATCCAAATAGGTAGTTCTTAAAAGGGTTGTATTAACGTTTAAATTATAAAAGGTAGTAAGCTTATCTCTAATGTGCTTATCTCTAATGTAGAGTGATGGTTTCAGCGAGAAAGAAAAGGTTGTTTAGCCATTTTTATGGCGCTTGTTAAGTTTTTTTGCTTTTTTCTTGGCTTGTTTTTTTGCTTTAGCTTTTTTTTGTGATGTGGTTAATTTTATTTTCGCTTTTTTATTTGCAACTCGTGCTTCTTTATATTTTGGTCGTAATTCATCAATAACACGACGTTGTAATCGTTCATTTTGATAGCGTTCTATTTTACCAATAACAGTCATGTCATGGGCTTCAACTAACGATATTGCGGTGCCCTTTAAGCCTGCTCGGCCAGTACGACCAATGCGGTGAATATAAATATCAACCTTGCGTGGCATATCAAAGTTAATGACATGGGTTATGTCATCAATATCTAAACCACGAGCGGCAACATCAGTGGCTACCAGTATTTTTATTTCACCAGCTTTAAAACGTTCAATTGCTTTATTACGCTTGTCTTGTGGCATTTTGCCTTCAAGCCACACACACGGTAATTCATCACTATATAATTTTCCTGATAAATACTGCACAGTTTCGCGTTTATTAGCAAAAACTACAGTGCGCTCTACACTGGCTTGTTTCAATATGTTCTCTAACAAATTCAATTTATGTTGAGCACTATCAGCAATATGCAACCACTGATGAATTTTGGCTTTTTCTTTTCGAGAGGGGGATGACACAATAAACTCAGGGTCAGTTAATACTTCTTTAGCGAAACGAATAACCCCAGCACCTTCTAATGTGGCAGAAAATAGCATGGTTTGTTTACGCCAACGGGTTTCACCAACAATACGGTTGATGGTTTCGCTAAAGCCCATGTCTAACATGCGATCTGCTTCATCAAGTACTAAAATTTCAATTTCACGGGCATCAAATTGCTCGTTTTCAATGTACTCTACTAAACGCCCAGGTGTGGCCACTAATATATCGGTAGTGCTAGTTAAAATATCACTATGGCTGCCGTAATTTACGCCACCAGTGATCACACCTGTTTTAATTTGAGTTAGCTTGGCTATGTGCTCACTGTCTTGACCAATTTGAATGGCTAGTTCACGTGTTGGAGTTAATATTAATACCCTAGGAAACCCAGGTTGGGTACGTGGATAGTCAAGTAAATGCTGAGCAATAGGTAATAAAAATGCGGCTGTTTTACCTGTACCTGTTGGCGCAGAGGCAAGAATATCTTTACCTATCATTGCTTGGGGAATAACCAACTCTTGAATAGATGTCGGTTTTTTGTAGCCAAGCGCTTTAATGCTGGCTAATAATTCTGAGTCGAGATCAAATTGCTCAAACATAAGGGAATTTCACTACTTTGGAGGTTTTCTATCGATGATGATAATTATAGTGGTTTTAATATCCTATGTAACTATTTTATCTTTCTATTCTATTCGAAACAGGAAACAGGAAACGTTACTTTTCACTATACTCAATTAAAATTTGTTCACACCATTGATTAATACGATCTTCACTGAGATCATATTGGTTGTCCTCATCAAGCGACAAGCCAACAAAATAATTATTATCGTCGATTAACGCTTTTGAAGCGGCAAATTCATATCCCTTATTTGGCCAATAACCAATTAGTTTCGCGTCTTGCGCTACAACTTGTTCATGTAACATTCCTAACGCGTCTTGAAACCATTCGGTGTAACCTATTTGATCACCCATACCATATAAAGCAACTGTTTTTTCGCTAAGGTTAAGATCATTTATATCGAGCCAAATAGATTCCCAGTCTTCTTGTAGTTGACCGTAATCCCATGTGGAAATACCAAAAATAATAAAATCATAATCAAGGCAATTAGCAAGTGTTACCTCTTTAATATTGTGCAACTCAACCAGTCCATCTCCTATGGTTGCTTGAATTTTTTCAGCGGCAATCTCTGTATAACAAGTGGTTGAACCGTAAAATAAGCCAATTTTCATTTAAGTTTGCCTAAAAAATAAGAGCGAGAGTGAATAGCGAAGATTTTAACAAAAGCATTTAGTACAATACCATTTATTGTTGTAAAGTGGCGACATTATTTATATCGCTATTAAAGCGGTCTGAATTATCAGTATGTAGATACTCTCAGTCAGGTTTAGTCAGGTTTAGTCAGGTTTAGGAAGTAAAGTATGTTTAAAAAAGTTTTGATTGCCAGTGGTTTGATCATTGGGGCAACAAGTGTGTTTTTTTCTCTAAACGGGCAAGCTGTTGCCGATGATTCATCTGTGCCAGATCCTATAACCAAACCGGCACCAATAGATCTCACGCAATTGAATGTTGATTTTCTTAAAGCAAAGATCAAAGCTAAGTTAGGGTTAATTGTCGAAAAAGTTGAAAAAACGCCCGTGACAGGCATTGCCTTATTAATCACCAATCAGGGCTTATTTTATGCAAGTTATAATGGCGATTATTTTATTCAAGGTAAAGTTTATAGTTTGGTAACAAAAGTCACTGATTTAGCCGAACAAAGTTTAGCTAAAATTCGTCTTGAAGGGATAACAAAATTTAAAGACGATATGATTATTTATAAAGCGAAAGATGAAAAATATGTAGTGACGGTTTTTACTGATATCACTTGTGGCTATTGTCGTAAAATGCACAAACAAATGGATGATTATAACGCCCGAGGTATCACTTTTCGTTATTTAGCTTACCCACGTTCAGGTATTAAAGACCAGCTTGGTAATTATACGGAAGGCTTTAAAGACTTACGCTCGGTATGGTGTAGTGAAGATCCCAATACCGCGATGACCAATGCTAAAAACAGTAAAGGTATTGGTTATCGTGTCTGTGATAAACCTATTGAAGGTGAATTTGATTTTGGCCGTCAAGTGGGAGTTAATGGCACTCCAGCTATTATTTTATCAAATGGCATGATGATCCCTGGTTATCAACCGCCAGCTCAATTAGAGCAATTATTAAAGACCCTTTAAGACGCAAAAGATTATTTATCTATGAGTAAACAAATTATCCGCCGTAAAAAAGTGGCTACCGAGTATTTGCCTACTAGGTTACCTGAAAGTATTCGGCAAATTTATGCCAGTAGAGGGGTTGAATCGGCACAGCAACTTGAGCTTAAGCTCAGTAACTTACAAGGACTTAATTTACACAAAAACAGCAAAGATGATTGCGCTTTAAAAGGTTTAGCGGATGCTTGCCAGCTATTACATGCCGCGTTAATTAACAACACTAACATTATTGTCGTTGGCGATTTTGATGCCGATGGTGCTACTAGTACCGCTTTGATGATGGTGGCGCTAAATTCAATGGGTAGCACTAATCATACTTTTTTAGTACCAAATCGCTTTGAATATGGTTATGGCTTAACGCCTGAGATAGTTGATATTGCCGCTAAGCAAGGGGCACAAATGTTAGTAACCGTTGATAATGGTATTAGCTGTGTTGCTGGCGTAAATCATGCTAAAGAGCTTGGTTTACAAGTGATTGTTACTGACCATCACTTACCGGGTCATGAATTACCTAACGCTGATGCCATTGTTAATCCTAATCAAGTCGGTTGTCCATTTCTTAGCAAGTCACTTGCAGGTGTAGGTGTTGCCTTTTATCTGATGCTTGCACTGAGAAGCCATCTTAGAGACAAAAACTACTTTGTTGAGCATAATATTAATGAGCCTAATATCGCGCAATTGCTCGATTTAGTCGCTTTAGGTACGGTAGCTGATGTGGTGTCACTTGATACTAATAATCGTATTTTAGTAGAGCAAGGCTTAAAACGCATTCGCGCTGGACAAACTCGCCCTGGTATCCAAGCGTTAATTGAAGTGGCTAAAAAAAATCAACAGCGTTTAGTTGCCTCTGATTTTGGTTTTGCTTTAGGGCCAAGAATAAATGCTGCAGGGCGTTTAGATGATATGTCTTATGGTATTAATTGCTTATTAGCATCTGATTTAACGAGTGCTCGTGTTATGGCACGTGACCTTGATGATTTAAATAAAGCACGTCGAGAAATAGAGCAGGGCATGCAAGCTGAGGCTGAAACTATTTTTAAACAGCTTGACTTTTCACTCAATAATTTACCCAATGCGATTGCCTTATATCAACAAAACTGGCATCAAGGCGTTATTGGTATTGTTGCTGGGCGATTAAAGGAAAAATATCATCGTCCTTGTATTGTCTTTGCTAAGGGCTGTGACGCTAAGGGCAATGACGATGATTCATCTGACTTTAGCCCACCTGAATTTAGCTCAGTTAAAGTTGAACAACAAGAAATTAAGGGCTCAGCTCGTTCCATTCCTGGTTTGCATATTCGTGATTTGTTAGAACATATTGATAGTCAACACCCCAACCTAATACTAAAATTTGGTGGTCATGCCATGGCGGCTGGCTTATCCATTAAGCAGCAAAACTTTGATAAATTTCAACATGTTTTTAATGAACTCGCAGGTAAGCGGCTTAAAAAGGAAGATTTACAAAATATCATTTTATCTGATGGTGAGTTAACGCTTAATCATCTAACCTTAACATTTGCTGAGCAATTACGAGAAGCAGGCCCGTGGGGGCAGAATTTTCCAGAGCCGTTATTTGATGACACCTTTGCTATAGTGCAACAGCGTATAGTGGCTGAAAAACACCTTAAATTAGTGGTAGAAAAACAAGGCTCTGTGTTTGATTGCATTGCTTTTAATATTGATGTTAAAGCATGGCCAAATATACAAGCCAAACAGGTGCATTTAGCTTATCGCTTAGATATAAATGAATTTCGTGGTAAGCACACAGTGCAGTTGATGGTAGAGAATATTACGGTTGTGGATAACAGGTAGTGAAATCACTACCTGTTAGACGTTTCTTTGCACACCTTTTTACGTTACAATGCGCGACTATTTTTTTACCGTTTAGCGCCATTTTCCTCTCTCTTATATTGAAGATTGAAGGTTGAAGGCTTGTATTTGAATACTTATGTTTGAAATAAACCCAATAATAAATAAATTAAAAGAAATCCGCGAACGTGCTGACTTGCTTCGGGGGTACCTTTGACTATGACGTTAAAGCTGAACGTCTAGTTGAAGTTTCACGAGAATTAGAATTACCGGATGTATGGAATGCACCTGAACGGGCGCAAGCATTAGGTAAAGAACGTAGCGCCCTAGAAGAAGTCGTGAACACGATAGTTGAGTTAGAAACTGGCTGTGATGATATTGAAGGGCTAGTTGAATTAGCTATTGAAGAAGAAGATCAAGAAACTTTTGATGATGCTCAAATTGAAGCAAATGCTTTAGATGCCGTATTAGAAAAGCTTGAATTTCGCCGAATGTTTAGTGGCGAGCAAGACGCGAATAACTGTTATGTAGATATTCAATCAGGCTCAGGCGGAACCGAAGCGCAAGATTGGGCACAAATGTTAATGCGTATGTATTTACGTTGGGGTGAAGCACATGGCTTTAAAACCGAAGCGGTTGAAGTAACCGACGGTGATGTTGCTGGCATTAAAGGTTGCACCATTAAATATACGGGTGATTATGCTTACGGTTGGTTGCGCACTGAAACGGGTGTACATAGATTAGTACGTAAATCACCATTTGACTCCAGTGGTCGCCGTCATACTTCATTTGCGTCAGCGTTTATTTACCCTGAAATTGATGACAATATCGAAATTGATATTAACGCTGCTGATTTACGGATTGATACCTACCGCGCTTCTGGTGCTGGAGGTCAACATGTTAATAAAACTGACTCTGCTATTCGTATTACGCACATACCTACTGGTGCGGTAGTGCAGTGTCAAAGTGATCGCTCGCAACATAAAAATCGCACAGCGGCAATGAAATTGCTAAAAGCAAAGTTGTTTGAGCTAGAAATGCAAAAACAAAATGAAGACAAGCAAGCGCTTGAAGACGGAAAATCTGATATAGGTTGGGGTAGTCAAATTCGCTCTTATGTACTAGACGATAGCCGTATTAAAGATTTAAGAACGGGCGTTGAAAATAGAAACACTCAAGCCGTATTAGATGGTGATTTAGACAAATTTTTAGAGGCTAGCTTAAAGTCTGGTTTGTAGTAAAAATTAAAGATTAATTTACCGATAACTTACCGACAACCTACAGATAACTTACAGATAAGTAATGAGAAATATAATGACTGACAATGCAAAAAACAGCAAACCCTCAGCACAAGACGAAAACAAACTTATTGCTGAGCGTCGTATCAAATTAGCAAAAATTCGTGAAAATTGTCCTGCGAATGGTTTTCCTAATGATTTCAACCGTGAACATTTAGCGGCTGATATTCAAGCTGAACATGGTGAAAAAACCAAAGAAGAGCTTGAAGCATTGCAGGTAACATACACCATTGCTGGCCGTGTTATGGCAAAACGTGGACCATTCTTGGTTTTACAAGACATGTCAGGTCGCATTCAAGCTTATTCTGATAAAACCGTACAAAAAGATATTAGAGCGCGTTGGGGCTCTTTAGATATTGGCGATATTATAGGTGTTAGAGGTATTTTACATAAATCAGGTAAAGGCGATCTTTATGTGAATATGAACGAATATTCATTATTGACTAAATCATTGCGTCCGTTGCCAGAAAAATTCCACGGTTTGTCAGATCAAGAAACTAAATATCGTCAACGTTATGTTGATTTGATTATCAATGAAGATACCCGTAATACTTTTAAAATACGTTCGAAAATTGTTGATGGCATTCGCAAGTTTCTTGTTGAACGTGATTTTATGGAAGTTGAAACGCCAATGTTGCAGGTGATCCCTGGCGGCGCTACAGCTAAGCCATTTCAAACTTACCATAATGCGCTTGATATCGACATGTACTTACGTATTGCGCCAGAGCTTTACCTAAAGCGCTTGGTTGTTGGTGGCTTTGAGCGTGTTTTTGAAATCAACCGAAATTTCCGTAATGAAGGATTATCAACACGTCATAATCCAGAATTTACCATGATTGAATTCTACCAAGCTTATGCTGATTACAATGATTTAATGAACCTAACAGAAGAGATGCTACGTACTATTGCCCAAGATGTACTTGGCACGACTATGGTTCGTAATACCGTAAAAAATGCTGATGGCGAAATCTTAGAAGAGAAATTCTATGACTTTGGCAACTCTTTTCAACGTTTATCTATGGTTGACGCTATTGTTAAGTTCGCAGAAGAAAGACATCAAATTAATGAAGCGGCGCTACGTGATCCTGAAAATAACCTTGATGCAATCAAAGCAATGGCAAAAATTGTTGGTGTTAAAGAAGGTGATGCCGCCAAAGTATGGGGGCCAGGTAAATACATCTGTGAAATTTTTGAAGAAGTTGCTGAGCATTTATTAGAACAACCAACGTTTATCACTGAATACCCATGGGAAGTTTCACCACTTGCTCGTCGTAATGATGCTAACCCATTTATTACTGACAGGTTTGAATTTTTCGTTGGTGGTCGTGAGCTTGCTAATGGTTTTTCAGAGTTAAATGATGCTGAAGATCAAGCTGCACGTTTTAAGAAACAAGTCGAAGAAAAAGATGCTGGTGATGATGAAGCGATGCATTTTGATGATGACTACATTCGCGCACTAGAGCATGGCCTACCACCAACAGCTGGTGAAGGTATTGGTATTGATCGTTTAGTGATGTTATTTAGTGATTCACCAACCATTAAAGATGTCATTTTATTCCCGCACATGCGCCCAGAAGTAGAATGAACGAAACGGTAGTGTTTAAGTGATAAAATAGTAACGCTCAAAAAAATGATTGATACTTTGATGAAAATCCTTTGTTGTTGCAAAATAACTATTCCTTGTTGATATAAATAAAAAATATATTCGCCATAAGTCTATTTTTTTTGTCAACTTTTAAGTAGATTAGTGCCATAAAGGTTTCATATCACTGTACATCACTATGGTTATTCACAATTCACAGAGATACTATAAAGAGAGTTATCAATGAGTGCATCAAGAGGCGGCTTTAGTTCGCGTATAGGTTTTATTATGGCAGCGGCGGGCTCTGCTGTTGGTTTAGGTAATATTTGGGGATTTCCTACCCAAACGGCAAGTAATGGTGGTGCCGCGTTTGTTTTAGTGTATTTGGTTTTGGCATTTTGTTTAGCTTATCCCGCTTTTATGGCAGAGTTATTAATAGGCCGTTATGGTCAGGCCAATGCGGTAACCTCGATGCAAAAAATGTCACATAACTTATGGCAAAAACGCTTTGCTTTTGTTGTGGGGTTTGGCGGTATCATTTGTGCAGCACTTATTTTAAGTTTTTATGGCATTCTTGCTGGTTGGATGATGTCATATGCGGTAGAGCCAGTAACGTCGATGCTAGGCTTTAATAGCGCATCAAGTTGGCTCACCTCGCAATCTATTACCCGTAACTTACTTTTTAATGCATTATTTATGATGCTAACCATCGCGATTATAAGACGTGGCGTTGAACATGGCATTGAAAAATGGTCTAAGCGTTTGATGCCAATGTTGATTGGTTTACTTATTTTATTAATTATTTATGTCTTTACCTTAGACGGTTCAAAAGAAGGCTTTGCTGCTTATCTTAATCCAGATATTACACGGGTATTTGAACCAGATTTATTAATTAACGCTCTTGGTCAGGCGTTTTTCTCTTTGTCTTTAGGTACCAGTGTTATGATTATTTATGGCTCTTACATTTCAAAGCAAGAAAACTTAGTTACTTTAGGTGCGCAAGTTACGTTAATTGATGTTTCTATTGCTTTTTTAGCTGGTTTATTAATTATTCCATCAATGTATGTAGCACAAGCACAAGGTGTTGCTATTTTTAGTGATGATGGCAGTTTAATGTCAGGGCCTAACTTAGTTTTTGATGTATTGCCAAGCTTGTTTGATGGTATGGGTGCTATCGGCTTGTTTGTTGGTTTTGGTTTTTTTGTCTTAATGTCAATTGCGGCATTAACTTCAAGTATTTCTTTGCTAGAAGGTCCTGTATCGTTTGTTGTTGAACGCCATCATATAGAACGTAAAAAAGCCACGACTTTTATTGGCTTGGGTATTTTTATAATAAGTGCATTAATTATATTTAATTTTGATGTTCTTTTTGATTTAGTTATTAGTCTTTCTACCGTTTATGGGCAAGCATTAATTGCTATGCTTTGTTGTGTTTTTGTTGGTTGGATTTGGCAACGCAGTGAAGTTTTAGCTGAAATAAAGCAAGGTAATAAAAGTGTTGAGCATGGCTTGTTCTGGAAAATATGGCCATGGTACACCAAGTTTGTTTGTCCAAGTGCTATCGCGATAGTGTTCTTCCACTCGCTTTAAAAAGTGCTCAAATAACTTGCCAAAGGCTTGCACAGTTTTATAAACCACACAATCGTCCGTTTGTGTAATAATTTTAAACCGTTAAGTTAACCTGTTTTTTATTTAACTATTTAACTCTAAACACAGGACGGATAGGACGTTATTTTGAAAAGTTTTAACCATTACATTGCCAAACTTAGTGCTTTCGCTTTAGCGAGTTCACTATTATTCGCTTGCACTAGCCAAGAAAACTCATCTCAAATAAATGAAAACATAACCTTACCTGCTGGTATTAGCTTAGTTGAAAGCGTAATTACCACTGAAGATCGATTAGCTATCCCTTTTAAAAAATATATTTTGGCTAATGGTTTAACGGTTATTTTACATCAAGATAACTCTGATCCTTTAGTACATGTTGATGTTACTTATCATGTGGGTTCGGCACGTGAGCAATTAGGCAAATCAGGCTTTGCCCATTTTTTTGAACACATGATGTTTCAGGGCTCAAAAAATGTTGCCGATGAGCAGCACTTTAAAATTGTTACCCAAAGTGGTGGTAACTTAAATGGTACAACAAACACCGACAGAACTAATTATTATGAAACTGTACCTAAAAATCAGTTAGAAAAAATGCTATGGCTCGAATCTGATCGAATGGGCTTTTTACTTGAAGCTATTACAGAAGAAAAGTTTGAAATACAAAGAGCAACAGTGAAAAATGAACGTGGTCAAAAGGTTGATAATCGTCCTTATGGCCGTTTAAATGAAACAGTAAACCAGATGATGTACCCAAGAGAGCACCCTTATTCATGGCCAGTTATTGGTTATATGACCGATTTAGATAACGGAACAGTCACTGATTTAAAAGAATTTTTTAGTCGTTGGTATGGCCCTAATAATGCGGTATTAACCATTGGCGGTGATATCAATGAGGCGCAAACATTGGTATGGATTAAGCAATATTTTGGCGACTTAAAAGCAGGGCCTAAGGTTGAAAATATTGCCAAACAGTTAACCCGCTTAAACGATAACCGTTATTACTCGTTTAGTGACAATGTTTCCCTACCACTACTTTATATTAGCTTTCCTACGGTATATGGCAGACATGAAGATGAAGCGCCATTGGATGTATTCTCAAATATTATTGGTAACGGTCCCACATCTTTATTATATAAAAACTTAGTTAAATCTGGTGTTGCCGTGCAAGCCGGGGCAAGTCACCCTTGTAAAGAGCTTGGTTGTCAAATGAATTTTTTTGCCCTACCAAACCCGCAGCAAGGCATGGAACTCGCGAACATAGAACAAGTAATTAACGATACCTTGCTTGAGTTTGAGCGACGCGGTGTCAATGATGAAGACTTATTAAAAACCAAAGTAAGCATTGAAACAGATATTATTTACCGCTTACAGAGTGTTTCGGGTAAAGTTTCTACTTTAGCGCATTATCAAACCATGTTAGGTAATGCTGATTATACCGAGCGACAAGTCGCACGTTACAATAAAGTAACTAAAGCTGATGTGATGCGGGTTTATCAAAAGTATATAAAAGGTAAAGGAGCGGCAGTATTATCTATTTACCCACAGGGACAACAACAATTTATAGCGAAATCGGATAATTTTGTTTTACCTGATGTAAATAATCCGCCTGACATTGCCCTACTTAATACCCCAATGATGAAAAACACTAGCAGCTTTGAACGTAGTGTGATGCCAAAAGCGGGTGCTAATCCACAAATTGAAGTGCCTAAATTATGGCGAGAAAGTTTTGCTAATGGTTTACAAATTATTGCAACACAAAACAGTGAAACACCTACGGTGAGCTTGTTATTAAGTATCGAAGGCGGCGCTTTACTTGATCCTATCGAAAAAGCAGGCCTTGCTTCGCTTACCGCTAGTTTAATGAATGAAGGTACAAGCAATTACATCAAAGAAGAACTATCTAACGAACTAGCGAAATTAGGCAGTGATATTTCTGTTAGTGCTTCAGGACGTAATACTAGCGTACGAGTTAGTTCATTAGTTAAAAACCTTGATGCAACATTATTACTCATGTTGGACATGATGCTAAATCCAGCGTTTAATAAAAATGATTTTGATCGGATGAAAAACCAGTTGATTCAAAGCTTAGAGCAAGGCTCAAAGGATGCTCGTACGCTAGCTAGCCAGGCATTAAAACAAGTGACTTATGGGAAAGATAACCGCATTGGTTTAGCAAACACTGGCACCATTAAAACGGTTTCAGCTATTGAGCTTAGTGATATTAAAAATTTTTACAAACAATATTTTTCACCTAAATATGCCAGTTTAGTTATTGTGGGGGATGTTAGTAAAAGTGAAATTTTACCTAAACTTGATTATTTACAATCATGGCAAGGCAGCGATTATACTATTCCTGTTTATAGCCAATTTCCAAAAGTAGCAGCAAATAAAATTTATTTTGTCGATTTACCTGATGCCAATCAATCGGTGATTAACTACAGCCGTCGTGCAATGGCTTATGATGCAACAGATGAGTACTTTAAAGCAACATTAATGAACTACCCTTTAGGTAGTGCTTTTAATAGTCGTATTAATTTAAACTTGCGAGAAGACAAAGGTTACACCTATGGTGCATCAAGTTATTTTTCTGCGGGAAAAACCTTAGGGCACTTCAGTGCTGGCGCTAGTGTAAAAAAAGAACATACCTTTGATGCCATGGCAGAAATTGAAAAAGAGCTAGTTGATTATCAAAAAAAGGGTTTAACAGCCGATGAAGTTGATTTTATGCGCCAAGCTATTTCACAAAATGAAGCCTTGAGTTATGAAACACCAGGGCAAAAAAGTAGTTTTTTAAGACAGTTATTACAGTTTAACCTAGCTGAAAACTATGGCGAGCTGCAAAATGATATCATCAAAAATATTACTCTTAAGCAGCTAAATGATATTGCGACAAAAGAATTAAGTAAACCGATGCACTGGATTGTGGTAGGTGACGGTCAAGTTGTTAGGCCGCAATTAGAAAAAATGAACCGTGAGATTATTGAGTTACCGTTGGCAAAATAACAAGAGCAATGTTACTTTAACCATTAAAAATCAGGCTCCAATCATTCAATAAAGCCCCTCACTTATAGTTCATTAAATAAAGAGGGTTGTTTAACACCGTTAGGAATTACTGTGACATTATCATTGCACGATTATATTGACGCTTTTAACCAAGATAAAAACTTTAAAGCCCTTGCTGGTATAGGTCGGGGAATTGAGCGTGAAGCATTAAGAGTTCAACCAGAAGGAAAGCTTTCACAACATGACCACTATAGCCAGTTAGGTGCAGCGCTAACACATGGAGAAATCACCACAGATTACTCTGAAACGTTATTAGAATTTATCACACCAGTAAGTTATTCACCTGAACAAGCGATAGCACAACTGCAAGATATTCAAAAATATACTCTTGCTAACATTAATGGTGAATTGCTATGGCCAATGAGTATGCCTTGTTTTGTTGATAATGCCGATAAAGTGCCGTTAGCGCAGTATGGTAGCTCTAATCTTGGTAAAATGAAAATGGTTTATCGCCAAGGATTAAAAAACCGTTATGGTTCAATGATGCAAGTTATTGCTGGTATTCATTTTAATTTTTCTTTTTCACAAAACTTTTGGCAAGTAATGCAGTCTTTGCATAACAACAAGCAAGCGTTGAATGATTTTATTTCTGAACGTTACTTTTCAATATTGAGAAACTATAAACGTTACTCTTGGTTAATTCCGTATCTATATGGCAGCTCACCAGCATTTTGTGATTCTTTCTTGCAAGGTAAGACACCAGAGTTGCCTTTTAAAAAATCACCTAGCGGCGCTTTGTATTTAGAATATGCAACGTCATTACGTATGAGTGACTTAGGTTATACCAGTAGTGAGCAATCGACGCTAAAAATCTGTTATAACAATTTGCATGATTATGTAGATAACGTACAAAAAGCTATTGGCTTAAAGTCTGAACAATTTGCTCCTATTGGGATAAAGGTTAACGGTGAATATCAGCAACTTAATAGTAATATTTTACAAATAGAAAACGAGTTATATGCGCCAATTCGCCCCAAACAAGTGATTAAACCAGGTGAAAAACCATCACAAGCATTACGGGATCGCGGTGTCGAATATATTGAAGTGAGGGCACTTGATGTTAACCCTTTTGTTGATACTGGCATTAGTATTGAGCAAGTACACTTTTTAGATGTATTTTTAACGTATTGTGCCTTTATTGACAATAAAGAATTGGATTGTAATTCACAACAACAACAACATGAAAATAACATGAATGACGTTGTGCTTCGTGGTCGTGATCCTAAATTATTATTATCTGACGTTAATTGCCAAGGCGAGGTTAGCCAAAAGTCAGTGACTACTTGGGGTAATGAATTGTTTGATAATATGGCGCATGTAGCAACACTGTTAGATAAGGCTTATCAAACCACGCATTATAGTGATTCTATTGCGAGAGAGCGGGTAAAAATTAATGATGCAAGCTTAACTCCTTCCGCAGAAATTTTATCTATTTTGGTAGACCAAGGACAATGCCTTTCTCAGTATTCAATAGCACAGGCTGCTAAGTATCGCCAAGAAACACTTGCTCGTGATTATCAGTTTTATTCTGAGCAATACTTTCTTGAAAGTGCAAGGAAATCTCATCAAAAGCAACATGATATTGAAAGTAATGACAAATTAAGTTTTGATGACTTTTTAGTCGATTATTTTAACGGTTAGCATTTTATCGTTAAATGATATTCCCACCAATTGACATTTACTATTTAATACCGGATAGAAAATGCCAGATAAAAAAAATGCGCTAACGATGAAGAAAGCGCATAAAAACATGAAACACTAAGGGAATAACAATATACTCATAAGATAAGAGTGCATTTTACTGAATAAGTTCAATTGTAATGTAAATAAATTGCACTACGACACGAATATAAAAGTAAAAAAATACAGAGTAAAAAAAATGTAAAAAAAATGCGCTAACGATGAAGAAAGCGCATAAAAACATGAAAACATAAAACCTAGGGAAGAGCATAAATAACATACTCATAAAGTAAGAGTACATTTTACTAAATAAGTTCAATTGTAATTTAATTTAAATAAGTTCACCAAAAAAGGAATGAAAATGAAATGTTAAAAAACTATAAAAGTATTTTAATAGAAATTGTGTTCATGGCAGTGAAAATGACGAGGGGTAATTTATGTTTGATTTAAATTCAGTTCAACTATTTGGATTATTTATGCTTAGTTTGGGTGTCGTTATATTCGTTGGTGGTTTATTTTACCTGAATGACACAGAATTATGAACATCCCCACATCCCGCATCCCCACATCCCCACATCCCCGCATCCCACAACCGCATTAACTAATAACTAACTAAAAATTAGCTAAGCTATATACTCAACTCAAGCGATTTTAAAATACTTAAGTATATGGTTAAGTATATAGTGCCAATTTATTAAAAATTCTGGCATTATCAATTTCATTATTAAATTCAAAAAAAAGTTAACTGAATTATTTATGGCATTACTACTTTCACCTAAACTTAAAGCTCCTAAAATTAAAGTTATTTGTTTTGTCGGGCTCAGTGCTTTGCTTTTATCTAGCTGTGCCACACCGCCGCCCAAAAACCCTGAAAATATTTGTGAAATATTTCGTGAACATCGAAGTTGGTATTTTGCGGCAAAAGATGTTAGAGAGCGTTGGGGAGTGCCAATTCATATACCTATTAGTATTATGTATCAAGAAAGCTCATTCAAGCATGATGCCTTACCTCCTAAGGATTATTTACTTGGCTTTATCCCATGGGGAAGAGTAAGTAGTGCTTATGGTTATTCACAGGCAAAAACGATGACTTGGGATGACTATGTACATGAAACCGATAACTCTGGTGCTGATCGTGATGACTTTGATGATGCCATTGATTTTATGGGATGGTTTATTTTTAAAACACAAAAAATTAATGATGTATCTAAATGGGATGCTTACAATCAGTACTTAAATTACCATGAAGGTTGGGGTGGCTTTAAACGTAAAAGTTATAAAAAGAAAGCTTGGTTAGTTAACGTTGCAAGGAAAGTAGACAATAGAGCCCAACGTTACTCATTACAGTTAAAAAGTTGTGAAGCTGATTTGAACCATGGTTGGTTATGGCGGTTGTTTTTTGGTTAATGGTAAATAAAAGCAGCACAAGCCATAGCATAAACCTTGCCACTTTATTCATTGTAGAAAGTTGTAGAAAGCCATAGAAAGCGGTAGAAAACCGGTAAAACCAAGTAAGCTATAGCTTAGCTATTTTGCAACGATATTTATGAAAAAAAAGATAAAGGTTTTGTTAAAAACTGTTGAAATAGCAAAAAGCTGTAACGAATAGGTTTTGGGATTGTTATCCACAGAAATTGTGGAAAGCTCTTTTTGTTATCTTAACTGTGGATAACTTTGTTACAGAGTCATTAATCTTCTTCCATATTTTCATTGATAAAGTATTCAGGGATCACACGCAACGTTTTTACTTTATTATTCGAAAAATCAACTATTTCTATAGGGTAACCAGCAATACGAACACTGAGTTGACTTTGTGGAATGTCTTCTAAACACTCAATAATTAAACCATTGAATGTTTTAGGGCCATTGGTTGGTAACAGCCATGACATTTCTTTATTTACATCACGAATATTCGCGCTGCCATCAACTAAATAACTACCATCAGGCTGTAAAATTACTTCTTCACTTGGGGTTGGTGTCATGGTTGTTGTGAAATCACCAACAATTTCTTCAAGGATATCTTCTAAAGTCACTAAGCCTTGAATATCACCATATTCATCAACAACTAAACCTAAGCGCTCTTTCGCATGTTGAAATTTTAATAGTTGAATATTAAGCGGTGTACCTTCAGGAATAAAATATAATTCACGTACGGCACGTAGTAATGTTGCTTTGGTAAATTGATTTTTCGAAAGTAGTTTTAATGCATCACGTGCATGAATATAGCCAACAACATCATCAATGCTATCGCGATAAAGTAAAACCCGTGTGTGGTTAGCTTGAGTTAATTGTTTTTGAATTTTTTTCCAATCGTTGCTTACATCAATGCCGACTAATTCGCTTCGAGGGATCATAATATCGTCAACACTCACCTTTTCTAAATCGAGTATACTCATCAGCATACTTTGATCACGTTCATGTAGTAGGGCGCCAGATTCATTTACCACAGTACGTAACTCTTCTGAGCTTAGGCTGTGTTGTTCTCGCTGTTCAGAGCTAATGCCTAGTAACATAAATATACCATTGGTGATCCAGTTTACCGCAATAACCAATGGAAACAGTAATTTAAGCAATGCAGTTAATAGTATTGAACTCGGAAACGCTATTTTTTCAGGGTATAGCGCGGCAAGTGTTTTTGGGGTAACTTCAGCAAAAATCAAAATAACTAAGGTTAGCGCCACAGTTGAAACTAACACGCCATAGACATCACCAAAAAAACGTATCCCAATGATAGTCGCAATAGACGCGGCAGCGATATTGACCAAGTTATTACCAATAAGGATCAAACCGATAAGGCGATCTGGTCGTTTTAGTAATTTACTCACGCGTTTTGCGCCTTGGTGTTTTTCTTTTTCAAGATGTCTTAATCGATATCTATTAAGCGACATCATGCCTGTTTCTGAGCCTGAGAAATAAGCTGAAATAAGTATCAGTATACCTAGAGAAGTAAAAAGTATCTGGGTTGAAATGTTTTCCAAAAAGAGAATCCTATAGTTAAGTAGTTAAGTAGTAAAGTTAAGTGATAAAGTTAAGACAGTATAAATTCTTTAACAAACCGACTACCGAAGTATGACAAGGTTAATAAAGTGCTTGCTGTTATTGTTAATAATAATACTTTATGGCCACGCCAGCCTTGCTGAAAATGCCCTAATAATATAAACAGATAAAAAACTAAGGCGATTGACGATAGTACCGTTTTATGAAGGTTTTCTTTGATCCAAAAATCATCAATAAATAAAAGGCCAATAAGTTGGCTAGCAAATAAACACAATGTACCAATCACTAATATAGTGAATAATTGCTTTTCAACCTGCATTAATGGTGGCAAGTGTACTACGGCAGTTAAGTTTTTGTTTTTTAATTTTAGGTTAATATAGGCAACTTGAAAGGCATATAACGTGGCAATGATTAAAATGCAATAGGCAACAAGAGCAAGGCTTATATGAGCAACTAAAACTATTTTTTCAGCGATTAACGGAATTGACTCTGTTTTTGGAATGAAAATCATCACCAACTGCCAAATACCAGCAAAACCATATATCACTGGCAGTAACAAGTTAACTTGCACTCGCAGGGCGATAATTGAAATAGTTATAGTCGTCACTAAGCTAACCAGAGAAATAACATTGGGTAAGCTAAAATTGATAACATCTTGACTAAAAAATAATTGCGCATCAGTAAATATATGAGAGATCACCGCAATGGCAGCGAGCATTAATGCTTGCTTAAGCTTAGGGCCTTTAGGATGGAATAAACGCGATAAAATTGCTAAGGTGGAAAGCATGTAAGCAATAAAGGCAATGCTAGATCCAATAACCAAAAAATCCACTGATATACTCCCCACTGATAAATTCCTACTTAATACAATTTCAGTAATTCTATCAGATAAAACTAGCAATACTATGCAATTAACTAAAAGCGTTAAATTTAATTAAATTAACTAGCTCTGTTTACAGTACTCGCTTTCTTAAGGGTTTGAACGCTAATAAAGCAATCAACGCGGCACATGTTAAGCCAAACCAATGAGGTAATAATTCATGAGAATGTTGCATTTGATCACTAATATTAATCGCGTAAAAACTCAAAGCAAAATCAAGTATGCTTGCAAACCCGATAGCACACAAGGCAACACCCAATAAATAACGAATCAATACCGCAGCACCCATTTCGTTTCTAATTACCCCTAAGGTTGAAATATTAGTTGCCGGACCTGCCATCATAAAAACCAATGCCGTACCTGGTGATAATCCCGCCATAATAAACCCTGCTGCTATTGGTGTTGAAGCCGTAGCGCAAATATACATAGGTATAGAAATAACGATCATAAGTAACATAGCAGGTAAGCCGCTACCATAGCTTAATAGAAACTCTTCGGGTAAAAAGGTACGAATAATTGCCGCAAAAACAAGCCCGATAGCTAACCAAATAATAATATCATCAATTAATTTTGTCGCAGCATAATGTACACCCGTTTTGGTTTTTTCAAAAAAATCAGTCAATACAGTTGGTGGTATAGGTGATGATGGTATGCCCGCAATCGCTGTTGTTATAGATTGTTTGCTAGAGCAACATGTGCTGTTACCTTGCTTTGAATCGGCAATAGGACGTTTGATGTCAGCTTCGTTAATACTCGACACTAATAACCCTGTGAGTATTGCTGACATGATCGCAGCAAAAGGGCGGTAAATAGCGAAAACTGGCCCCAGCAAGGCATAAGAAACTGATACCGAATCAATACCAGTTTCTGGGGTGGCAACTAAAAATGATGCGGTAGCTGGTGCTGATGCGCCACTACGCCTTAATTCAGTTGCGACAGGTATTACCCCACAAGAACATAATGGTAATGGTGCGCCAATTAAGGCAGCTTTAACAATAGCAGGTTTTCCTTTACCTAAATGCCTACTTAGAATTTTACTTGGCACCCAAGCTTTCATTAATCCCGCAATTAATAAACCTAGCAATAACCAAGGGCTTGCTTCCGCGCTGAGATCGACAAAATTATTAACAAAGGCTGTTAGCTGTTCCACATTATTACCTACAAAATTATCTACAAAACATAACTTAAAAAAACATAATCACTGTATCATGAGTATAAATAATCTTGTTATAACTTTCTTCTTTAGATTATCTTTAGCGCAGGTATAATAGCGGAATAATTTTCTGTTAATAGTTTTATTCGAGTTACTCATGTTTGATAATCTTTCCGAACGATTAGGTAAAACCCTTAAAAATATCAGTGGGCGAGGCCGCTTAACTGAAGACAATATTAAAGACACTTTGCGTGAAGTGCGTATGGCGTTATTAGAAGCAGATGTTGCTTTACCCGTTATTCGTGAATTTATCGGTAAAGTGAAAGAGCAAGCGGTAGGTACAGAGGTATCAAAAAGCTTAACCCCAGGGCAAGTCTTTGTAAAAATTGTTCAAAAAGAACTCGAACTTGCCATGGGTGGCATTAACGAAACCCTTGATTTAAAAGCAACACCTCCAGCAGTAGTGTTAATGGCTGGCTTACAAGGTGCTGGTAAAACTACCTCAGTTGCCAAATTAGCTAAATTTTTAACCGAACGAGAAAAGAAAAAAGTATTAGTTGTTAGTGCTGATGTTTATCGTCCCGCCGCTATTAAACAGTTGGAAACGTTAGCTAACGAAATTAATGTCGGTTTTTTCCCAAGTGATATTACGCAAAAGCCCATTGATATAGCTAATGCTGCCATTGTTCACGCTAAGAAAAACTTCATTGATGTTGTTATCGTCGATACTGCGGGTCGATTACATGTTGATGACAACATGATGGCTGAAATTATCGACCTACATGCCGCTATTAACCCGATAGAAACCTTATTCACTGTTGATGCCATGACAGGGCAAGATGCTGCTAATACCGCCAAAGCGTTTAACGATGCATTACCATTAACCGGTATCATTTTAACAAAAACGGATGGTGATGCACGCGGTGGTGCGGCATTATCCATTCGTCATATTACCGGCAAGCCAATTAAATTCATGGGTGTTGGTGAAAAAATAGAAGCGTTAGAGCCATTTCATCCTGACAGAATAGCCTCTCGTATTTTAGGTATGGGCGATGTGTTATCGCTGGTTGAAGAAATAGAACAAAAGGTTGATAAAAAGCAAGCTGAAAAATTAGCCAAAAAAGTTAACAGTGGTAAAGGCTTTAGTTTAGAAGATTTCCGCGACCAGCTTGTGCAAATGAAAAGCATGGGCGGTATGATGGGCATGATGAATAAATTACCTGGTATGGGTAATATGTCAGCAAAAGTTAAAGACCAAATGGACGACAAACTTACCAACCGTATGGAAGCGATTATTAATTCGATGACCCCAAGTGAACGGGAACGTCCAGATATCATCAAAGGCTCACGCAAACGTCGTATTGCTGCTGGCTCAGGTACACAAATTCAAGATGTGAATAAGTTATTAAAACAATTCACTCAAATGCAAAAAATGATGAAAAAAATGTCAGGCAAAGGCGGCATGAAAAAAATGATGCGAAGCATGCAGGGCATGATGCCGCCAGGTGGCATGGGCGGTGGTGGTATGTTTGGTCGCTAGCATTGCTAACGTTTCAAGTTTCGCTTGCTATTATTCTTCAAAAGCGTAGAATACGCGAGCTTTTCTGTCGGTTCGACAGAAAATGTCTGGAAATTCGTTTTAACACTTAAATAAAAAAGAGGGCGATATGGTTACCATTCGTTTAGCTCGTGGTGGCGCTAAGAAGCGTCCATTCTATCAGGTTGTTGTTACAGATAGCCGTAACTCTCGCGATGGTCGTTTCATCGAGAAAGTTGGTTTCTTCAACCCATCAGCACAAGGTCAAGCTGAAAGATTACGCTTAGACCTAGACCGTATCAATCATTGGATTGGTCAAGGTGCTGGTGTATCTGATCGTGTGGCTAAGTTAGTTAAAGACGTTCAAGCAGCGGCTTAATAACTTTCCTTAGTAAGTAAAAGTAGTAAGCAAAAGCAGAAATCAGTGGGTTTTTATGAGTACAGAAAATCAAATTACCTTAGGTAAAGTAGGCGCTGTTTACGGTATCAAAGGTTGGTTGAGAATTCATTCATTCACCGATGAAACCGATGCCATACTTGACTATTTTCCTTGGTCATTAAAATTAGGAAATAATACGCGAACAGTAAACATTACTGATTGGCGCAAGCACAACAAAGGCTTAATCGTTAAAGTGGGTGGTATTGATGACAGAGATAATGCACAAGCATTGGTCGGCTCAGAAATATTAACCAATAAAAGTGCGCTACCAGAATTACCGCAAGGTGATTATTACTGGCGTGACTTAATCGGTATGGCTGTGGTTACCACCCAAGGTTACAACCTAGGTGTAGTCTCTGACATGTTGGAAACTGGCGCTAACGATGTACTGGTCGTAAAAGCTAACCTAAACGATGGCTTTAGTAAAAAAGAGCGGTTAATTCCCTATCTTTTAGAACAAGTTATTGAATCGGTTAGCATCGACAACAAACAAATTTGTGTTGACTGGGACCCAGGTTTTTAACTTGTGACTAGTGTTGAATCTTCTGATAAGAAGAGCAAAATGTGGATAGGGGTGATAAGCCTTTTCCCTGAAATGTTTAACGCTATTACCGAGTATGGGGTGACAGGTCGAGCGATCCGAAGTGGCTTAATTGCGTTTCATCAGTGGAACCCAAGAGATTTTACTTATGATCGACACCGTACTGTTGATGATCGTCCTTATGGCGGTGGTCCAGGCATGTTGATGATGGTACAACCACTACAAGATGCTATAAGTGAGGCGCGTAAAGCTGCTGATGCTGATGGTGCTCTTTATGGAAGAAAGCAGGCTCGGGTTATTTATTTGTCACCGCAGGGACGAAAATTGGACCAAGCGGGTGTAAGTGAATTAGCGCAAAATGACAGCCTGATATTTATAACAGGTCGTTATGAAGGCATTGACGAGCGATTAATTGCGTCAGATATTGACGAAGAATGGTCGGTTGGTGATTACATTTTAAGTGGTGGGGAACTGCCAGCGATGAATGTAATCGATGCCATAGCACGATTAGTGCCAGGTGTATTAGGACATAAAGAATCAGCAATTCAGGATTCTTTCTCTGATGGTTTAAATGGCTTATTAGATTGTCCTCATTATACTCGGCCTGAAATATTGACTACCGCTACGGGGGATAAAATGTCAGTACCAAAAGTTTTGCTAAGCGGAAATCACGAACACATACGTTTATGGCGTCAAGAGCAATCTTTGCAAAGAACATGGATCAGAAGACCAGAGTTATTAACTAACCTAGCTCTGACAGCTGAGCAGGAAAAAATGTTAGCTTCAATAAAGAAGCAAGCAAGCTCCGCGTAGACTGTGCATACTAGGAAGAAGGTATTATGAGTAAAATTATTGAAATGCTCGAACAAGAGCAATTGAAAAAAGACCTACCAGCATACGCCCCAGGCGATACTGTTGTAGTTCAAGTAAAAGTTACTGAGGGTGATAAATCACGTCTTCAAGCATTTGAAGGTGTTGTTATTGCTGTTAAAAACCGTGGCTTACATTCAGCTTTCACTGTTCGTAAAATATCGAACGGTGTTGGTGTAGAACGTGTATTCCAGACACATAGCCCAATTGTTGACTCAATTGCAGTGAAACGTCGCGGTGATGTTCGTCAAGCTAAACTTTACTACTTGCGCGAGCTATCTGGTCGTAAAGCACGTATTACCGAAAAATTGGCAAAAAGATAAGTTCTTGCTATACCGATACTGATACTAGTACCAGTACTAATACGAGTAAGTTAACGCCTCACCGCAAACATGCGGTGAGGCGTTTAATTAACAGACGAGTTAAAGAATAGCACCATCACGGATCATGTCTATATCTACCAACACTTGTGATACACCATTAACATTACCTGAATCCAAACTATAAACAAGATAAGTATGATCTGAGTTAGTTGTCGTACCTTCTTTTATCCAACTTCCCACTTGTGTCATTGAATCAAGCACAAGCGTATCATCAGCATCACCGTTCACCACAAGTTGATGCTTACCTGCGCCAACTAAACCTACCCAGCCATTGGCATCATTAAATAAATTTATGCCACTTTGTAGCACATCGTCTAACTGAATTTTCACTGTATTAGCGCCTGAGCCTGCGATATTAACCACATTGATCTCAGGATGATCGCCAGAAAAATCAAGGGTTTGATCCATCGCGGTTGATGCCAAGCTGTATGTTTGAACTGACATCCCACTAATAGGATCTGTTGTTGCAATTGCGGAGAAGCTAGTATCTGTTGCCGTCACAGTAAAGGTGGTACTGGCGTTGTTAGCACTATTACGTGCCCCCGCACCATCGACAGAAAATGCTGCTATTGTATGGCTACCTATTTCTAACGCTGCCAGCGTGTAGCTCCAATTTGTCACCCCCGCTACCGTGCTGCCTATAGTGGCATCATCTAATAAGATCTCACCATCATAAATCCACACAGCGCCATCTGTGTCAAAACCAGTGACAGTACCAGTTAAGCGCACCGTTGAATCATCGGTATCAGTACCCGCACTGATCTTACCTGTCAAGGCACCAACATTATCATAAGCCTGCATAGTCACGATTGCTTCAACTCTTGCCTCCTCCCTTGTTTCCGCTCTTGCTTCAAGAGATGAAGCGAAACTTGAATATATAGCTTCTTGTGGCGCTGCGGCTGCTTGTGCCCCCTGTGTAGATGCAGCAGTAACGCCAGTGTCAACGGTAATAGTGATTGTAGTGCTGATCACACGCGCCTCGGTAATATCGGTTTTACCTATCGCTTGAATAGCCGCTCTAAACGTATGTGTGCCATCATCTAACGGGTCCGTAATGATGAATCGCCATTGTTTATCATCATTAACGGAGGCTACCTGATTAGATACCTTCGTGCCTTTGTAAATAACCAGCTCTTCTCCCACACCTAGCGGAGCGGTTAAGGTGCCAAACAAGCTTGGTGTGTTGTCGTCAGTAGTCACAGTCGCCGTTAAGGAGGTTTTATAACTAGGTGATGAGCCCGTACCACCTAGGCGAATAGCGTTTCTGCTAGCTATTAACTGGTCATGCCTCAGACCGCTAAGATCGTTCTTAGTGGCAAAAATATCTACATTTTCGATAAATGGAAAATGACCAGCAGAGTCAGAAAACGCATAAACGTTGACACTGTTAATATTATAGCTATCGACTAAGTCAATGAGCAGCCAGTGGTCATTGGCTTCTGGAGTTAAGATAAGACCACCAGTGCCCAAAATACCATCAGTAACGTCTGCCAGAGAAAAACCTTGGAAAGGAGTAGATCCCGACGTGACGGTTTTACCTTTCGCAACATTAACGCCACCTGAGAATACTTCAACTTCATTAAGCCACAATTGTTGAGGTAGTGCTGAATCCCCTGTTTGTTTAAGCAGAATATAGCGTGCCCTTGGCGTAATAACGCCTTGTACATCACCCACATCATCGGTTACTTTTATGTCAATGCCGTTATGAATGTTAATTACATGAGCGGTACTTTGCTCAGACAACCGACCAAGGTGATCTTCAAGCCGAGCGGTAAAACTATGGCTGCCTGCTGTTAATGGGCTGCTCAGTGTGTAAGTCCAAGTGTTGTCACTGGGGTTCACCATCACTCTGTCTCTAGCAGCATCGCCGCTACTGGTTATTTTCTTTTCGCCATCATATATCGAAAGCACTGAGGGATTCACTGGAGTAGATAGGGGCGCACTCAGTGTGCCAGTTAACGTCGGCGTGGTGTCGTCTGTACTAGTACCCGACACCACATTACCTATAACACTGCCATGAGTGCTGACATCATCTTTCACCGTCAAAATAGTAAGGGCTTGTACTGGTGTCGCCTCAACCGTAATAGCACTTGTAGCGCTGATCACCCGACCCTGCCTAATATTGCTGTTACCTGTCGCTTGAATAACCGCTTTAAGCGCATGCGAGCTATTTGCTAACGCCTTCGTAGGCGTGAATGTCCATAATAAGGTATCGCTATTAACATCAGCCACACCAAGTTTGGTGATGTCATTGTAAATAGCCAACTCTTCACCCGCAACTAGCGCAACAGGTAAGGTGCCTGACAAGGTCGGTCTGCTGTCGTCTGTGGTTGCACCAGAAGCAAGCACTCCCCTGTCGACACCCACATCATCGGTTACACTCATGCTAATGCCGCTATGAACGTTAACCACATGGGCGTTACTTGCCGCACCAAAACCAGCGAGACTTTCAACCCTAGCGGTAAAACGATGGCTTCCTGTTGTTAATAATACACTGTGTATGTAAAACCAGTTTCTGCCTGTCGCAGTCGCTTCAGCAAGTGCTACATTGGCTTCACCTAGTTTTGTGGTGATACCGCCATGGTCATCATATATCGCCAGTACTTGCCCAGAAGTAAGCCCAGCACTCAGTGTGCCCATTAATGTAGGTGTGGTGTCGTCGGTACTAGCACCCGATGCCAAAGCACCGGTAAAACTGTCATGAGTGCTGACATCATCATTCACCGTTACAATAGTAGCGGTTTGTGTTGGTATCGCGGTTCTAGTATCAACCGTAATAGTGCTTGTTGCGCTGATCACCCGATCCTGCCTGATATCGAGGTTACCTGTCGCTTGAATAACCGCTTTAAGCGTATGCAAGCCACCTGTTAACGCGACCGTAGGAGTGAATTCCCATGTGTTATCGCTATTAACGATAGCCACGCCAAGTTTCCTCGCGCTATCGTAAATAGCCAGCTCTTCACCTATGCCACTCGTGCCTAGGGCAGCGGTTAAGGTGCCTGACAAGGTCGGTGTGTTGTCGGATGTGGTTGCGCCAGGAGCAACGACTCCCCTGTTGAGACCCGCATCAGAAGTTACTAGTATGTCAATACCGCTATGCAGGTTAACCATATGGGCGCTACTTACCGTACCTAGAGCGCCAAAGGGGCTTTCAACCTGTGCGGTAAAGCTATAGCTGCCAGCAGGCAATGCACTCGGTGTGTAACTCCAGCCTCTGCCTGTTACCGTCGCTTCACCTAGTCTTGTCGTGCTATCGCCATGGTCATCATATATTGCCAGCACTTGGCCAGCAGTAAGCCCAGCACTCAGTGTGCCAGCTAACGTAGGCGTGGTGTCGTCGGTACTAACACCCGATACCAAATTACCCGTAAAACCGCCCTGGGTGTTCTCATTATCACTTACCGTTTCAATAGTAGCGGTTTGTGTCGGTAAAACGTCAATAGTAATAGTGTTTGCCGTGCTGATCACCAGACCCTTGGTAATAGCGGTTTCACCTACCACTTGAATAACCGCTTTAAACGCATACGTGCCTTCTGCTAACGGGTTTGTAGTGAATGTCCATGCGTTATTGTTACTAACGGTGGCGACACCAAGCTTTTTAGCGGTGAGAGTGGTGCCATCATAAATAGCTAGCTCTTCATCTGCGCCTAGGGCAGTGATTAAGGTACCTGACAAGGTCGGTGTCTGGTCGTCGGTAATAACATGGGTTGCTAAGCTGGTTTTATAAGAAGGGCTCCCACCCGTACCGCCTAGGTTAATCGCGTTGGCATTATCCTGTAAGTCGGCATAGTCCAGAGCACTAAGATCTTTGTT
Source organism: uncultured Colwellia sp. (assembly GCA_965261045.1). GTDB lineage: Bacteria > Pseudomonadota > Gammaproteobacteria > Enterobacterales > Alteromonadaceae > Colwellia. Next base: position 2,671,314 of record CBDHCJ010000001.1, on the reverse strand, counting down.
ACTGGCAAAAACAGCTAGATCTCTGATGTATGAACGACCAATAAAGTTATCCTCAAACGCATAAAGGTTGACACGCTCAATGAGATAGGAAGCGCCTAGATCAATGAGTAGCCAGTTGTCTACAGTATTAGGTATGGATGAGAAATAAGAATCATCTGCTGCTAGGCTACCATCAGTAATGCCTGATGGAAAACGTTCGTTTATTACAGCACTATTATTTTGCCCAAGGACGTTTTTACCTAAGGCAACATTAACGCCATCTGAGAAAACTTCAACTTCACTAACCGCCAGGGTGCCGCTTCGAGGACCTGTTTGTTTGAGCAGAATATAACGCGCCTGAGGAGTAATGCCTGTTTCGATACCCGCATCATCGGTTATGATCATCTCAATGTCGCTATAAATGTTAACCACATGGACGGCACTGTCTGTACGCGGTGGATTATTAGCCGAGTCATCAACCCTAGCGGTAAAACTATGCCTGCCTGGGGGTAATACACTTGGTGTGTAAGTCCAGCTTGTGCTGCCTTCTGCCACATCCGCGTCACCTAGTTTTGTCATGCTACCGTCATGATCATCATATATCGCCAGCACTTGGCTACTTGTAAGCGCAGCACTCAGTGTGCCCGTTAATGTAGGCGTGGTGTCGTCGGTACTAGCACCCGACACCAAATTACCCATAACACTGTCATGAATGCTGGCATCATCATGTACAGTATCAATGGTAACCCTGATGAGGTTAGAATCAACCGTAATAGTGTTTTCAGCGCTGATCACCCGACCATTAGCAATATTGGTTTCAGCCACCGCTTGAATAACTGCTTTAAACGGATGTAAGCCATCCGATAACACGCTTGTAGTGAATGTCCATAATAAGGTATCGCTATTAACCGTAGCCACACCAAGCTTCCTCATGCCATCGTAAATAGCCAACTCTTCACCCGCGACTAACGCAAGGGTTAAAGTACCTGACAAGGTCGGTGTGCTGTCGTTTGTAATAACAGGCGAAACTAAGGTGGTTTTATAAGCAGGTGACGCACCTGTACCGCCTAGGTTAATCGCGTTTCGATCATTTAATAAATTGTTATAGCTCTTGTGACTAAGATCGTGCTGACTTGCAAAAATAGCTAGATTACTGGTGTATACCAAATCAGCAGCTCTCGTACTAAACGCATAAACGTTGACACTGTCAATATGATAGAAAGCACCTAGGTCAATGCGCAACCAGTTGTCTTTAGTCTCTACTGCTGAGGAATAAGCACTACCTGCAGTAGGCATTAGGGTACCATCAGTAATGCCTGATGGTAAAAAGCCAGCAAATATATGATAACTCCCCGCAGTAACGGTTTTACCCTCAGCAATATTAATCTTAACGCCATTAACATCAACGGCATCTGAGAAGACTTCAACTTCATTAACCCACAATCGGTTAGTTGATTCGCCTGTTAGTGTTTGTTTAAGCAGGATATAGCGTGCTTGGGGAGTAACGCCCGTTACTATACCCCTATCATCGTTTACACTCATGCTAATGCTGGGACTAATGTTAACCACATGGGCAGTACTCAAAGACTGCCGACCAGAGGGGTCTTTAATCTGAGCGGTAAAACTATGGCTGCCTGGGGTTAATTCACTCGGGGCGTAAGTCCAGCTTGTGCCGGTTACCGTCGCATCACCTAGCCTTGTCGTGCTATCGCCATGGTTGTCATATATTGCCAGCACTTGGCCAGTAGTAAGGGCAGTACTCAGTGTGCCTATTAATGTCGGCGTGGTGTCGTCGGTACTCGCACCCGACACCAAATCACCGGTAAAACTGTTATGAATGCTGACATCATCACGCATCGCTACTATGGTAACGCTAGCCTCAATCTTAATACTGTGTGTCGCGCTAATGACAAAAGCCTTAGTAATATCAGTTGCACCTATCGCTTGAATAACTGCTTTAAGCGCATGTACCCCATCTGATAACACTGGTGTAGTGAATCTCCATGAATTATTGTTATTAACGGTAGTAACAACAGCAAGTTTAGTGCTGCCATCGTAAATAGCTAGCTCTTCACCTGCAACTAACGCAAGGGTTAAAGTGCCTGACAAGGTTGGTGTGCTGTCGTCTGTAACATCAACAACCTTAGCTAAGGTGGTTTTATATCCAGGTAAGAAACCCGTACCGCCTAGGTGAATGGCGTTTGGATCATCGGTTAACGCCTTATGGCTCTTACGGCTAAGATCGTCGCTACTGGCAAAAACAGCTAGATTGCGAAGGTATTGAAAACGATTAGAGAGATCCTCCAAGGCATAAAGGTTGACACTGTCAATTTGATAGAAAGCGCCTAGATCAATGAGCAGCCAGTTGTCACTCGTCGGTAGTCTTGCGGAATAAGCTTGACCAGCGGTATATGCGCCTAGGTTACCATCAGTAACACCTGATGGATCAAAACCTGCTTCTGTATAACTCTCCCCCGCGGTGACGGTTTTACCTAAGGCAACATTAACGCCACCTGAGAAAACTTCAACTTCATTAACCCGCAATGGGTTAGTTGAAACGTCTGTTTGTTTAAGCAGAATATAACGCCGCCCTGGCGTAACAATGCCCGTTACTATACCCACATCATCGGTTACACTCATGCTAATGCTGGGATTAATGTTAACCACACGGGGGGTACTTGCCATAGGCTCTGAACTATTAGCCAAGCTTTCAATTCGAGCGGTAAAACTATGGCTGCCTATTGTTAATGCGCTCGGTGTGTAAGTCCAGCCTGTGCCGGTCACCGTTGCTTCACCTAATTTTGTGGTGCTATCGCCATGGTTGTCATATATTGCCAGCACTTGGCTATAAGTAAGCTCAGCACTCAGTGTGCCCATTAATGTCGGTGTGGTGTCGTCTGTTGTTGCGCCAATCGCTAAGGGGCCGACAGCACTACCATGAGTGCCGACATCATCAGTCACCGTTGCAATGGTGACTGTAGTGGGTATAGATACTATGGTAATGTTGTCTTGAGCACTGATCACAAAACCCTTGGTAATATTGGTTTCACCCTTCGCTTGAATAACTGCTTTAAGCCTATGTGCGCCATCCGTTAACACGCTTGTAGTGAATCTCCATGCGTTATTATCGCTATTAACGGTAACCACACCAAGTTTCGTGCTGCCATCGTAAATAGCCAGCTCTTCATCCGCAACTAACGCAGCGGTTAAGGTGCCTGACAAGGTTGGTGTGTTGTCATGTGAAAGACTAATAATAGGTGAAGTTAAGCTGGTTTTATACTCAGGTGTTGAACCCGTACCGCCTAGGTTAATTGCGTTTGGAGCATTCGTTAACATGTCATGGGTCTGACTGCTAAGATTTTCTTTACTGGCAAAAATATCTAGATTGCGGATGTCTGCCAAGTTAGCAGCAGCCGTACTAAACGCATAAACGTTGACGCTGTCAATATGATAGAAAGCACCGAGGTCAATGAGCAGCCAGTTGTCTGTAGTAGCTCTGTTTGAGAAATAAGCATGGCCAGCACCAATGAGTAGGCTACCACTAGTAACGCCTGATGGCACAAAGCCCTCAGCTATATCAAGATCCCCAGCAGTGACGGTTTTACCCTCGGCAATATTAACGCCATCTGAGAAGACTTCAACTTCATTAACCCGCAATGGGGTAGTTGAGTCGCCTGTTTGTTTGAGCAGGATATAGCGCGCCTCGGGGGTATCTCTCATTACAATACCCAGATCATCGGTTACACTCACATCAATGCCAGTATGAAGGTTAACCACATGGGCGGTATTTTCTGTACGCTGTAAACTATTAGCAGAGTCTTCAACCCGAGCAGTAAAACGATGGCTTCCTGCTGGTAATGCGCTCGGTGTGTAAGCCCAGCTTGTGCCTGTTATAGTTGCTTGACCTAGTTTTGTTGTGCTACCGCCATGGTCGTCATATATCGCCAGCACTTGGCTACTAGTAAGCGCAACACTCAGTGTACCAGCTAACGCAGGTGTGGTGTCGTCTGTCGTTGCACCAGTAGCTAAGGCTCCGACAACACTACCATGGGTGCTGACATCATCAGTCACCGTTTCAATGGTAACGCTGATCAGGCTAGAATCAACGATAATAGTGCTTGCAGCACTGATCACCCGACCCTTAGCAATAGCGGTTTCACCTGCCGCTTGAATAACCGCTTTAAAGGTATGCGAGCCATCTGCTAACACGTTTGTAGTGAATGTCCATGTGTTATCGTCATTAACGGTGATGACAGTAAGTTTGCTGTTGTTATGGTAAATAGCTAGCTCTTCACCTGCAACTAACGCAAGGGTTAAAGTGCCTGATAAGGTCGGTGTGGTGTCGTCTGTAATCGTTGTAACAGGCGGTGTAGTTAAGCTGGTTTTATAAGCAGGTGACGAACCTGTACCGCCTAGATGAATAATGTTTGGATCAGCCGTTAACATGTCATAGGTCTGATGGCTAATATCTTGACGACTGGCAAAAATATCTATATTTCTGGTTTGTGGTAAATCAAATGCACTCAAGGCATAAACGTTGACACTGTCAATATGATAGAAAGCACCTAGGTCAATGAGTAGCCAGTTGTCGTTAGTCACTACGTTTGAGGCAAAACCGTCGAAATCCCTTATTAGGCTACCATCGGTAACGCCTGACGGACGCCAGCTACTATAGTGATATCCCGCGGTGACGGTTTTACCCTCGGCAATATTAACGCCACCTGAGAAAACTTCAACTTCATTAACAAACAGCTTATTCGTTGAATCGCCTGTTTGTTTTAGCAGGATATAGCGCATCGCTAGACTAAGCACTCCCGTTACAGTGCCCTCATTATCGGTTACTGTCATGCTAATGCCGCTATTGACGTTAACCACATGGATGCTACTTAGTGAAGACTGCTGATTAGTGCTTGAGTTTTCAACCCGAGCCGTAAAGCCATAGCTGCCTGCGGTTAATGCGCTCGGTGTGTAAGCCCAGCTAGTGCCTGTCACCGTCGCTTCACCTAGTTTTGTGGTGTCATCGCCATCATAGATCACCAGCACTTGCCCAGTAGTAAGCGTAGCACTCAGTGCGCCTGCTAAGGTAGGCGTGGTGTCGTCTGTTGTTACGCCAGCCGCTAAGGGGCCTACAGCACTGTCATAAGTGCTGACATCATCACTCACCGTTTCAATGGTAGCTATGGTGGCTATAGATACTATGGCAATAGTGTTTTGAGCGCTGATCACCCGACCATTGGCAATAGCGGTTTCACCGACTGCTTGAATAACCGCAGTAAAGCGATAATTGCCATCCGCTAGCGCGTTTGTAGGGGTGAATGACCATGTGTTATCACCACTAACGGTGGCGATACCCATTTTCGTGGTGCCATGGTAAATAGCCAGCTCTTCACCTATGCCACTTGTGCCTAGCGCAGTGGTTAATAACCCTGACAAGATCGGTGTAGTGTCATCGGTAACATTAATAACAGGTGAAGTTAAGGTGGTTGTATAACTAGGTATCGAACCCGTACCGCCTAGGTTAATAATGTTTGGATCAGTGGTTAACATGTCATAGGTCTGACTACTATAATCTCGATTACTTACAAAAATATCTAGATTTTTGCTCTGATCGAAATGAGTACTTGCGCCACTAAACGCATAAACCTTGATACTGTCAATACTATAGGAAATACCTAGGTCAATGAGCAGCCAGTTGTTGTTAGTAGCCATGTTTGAGGCATAACCATGACCAATAGTAGTTAGTAGGCTACCATCAGTAATGCCTGATGGCACAAAGCCTTCATGTACATTATTCTCTCCCGCCGTAACGGTTTTACCTAAAGCCACATTAACGCCATCTGAAAAGACTTCAACTTCATTAAGCCACAATCGGTTAGTTGAGTCGCCTGTTTGTTTGAGCAGAATATAGCGCATCTTTGGAATAACTGCCGTTATGGTACCCGTATCTGCGGTTACACTGATGTCAATGCCGCTATGAAGGTTAACCACATAGGCGTTACTTGCTTTACTCAGACCGCCATTGGAGCTTTCAATCCGTGCGGTAAAACTATGCTTGCCTGCTATTAATGCGCTCGGTGTGTAAGTCCAGATGGCGCCTGTCACCGTCGCTTCACCTAGTTTTGTCGCGCCATCGCCATGGTTATCATATATCGCAACTACATCGCCAGTAGTAAGCAAAGCACTGAGTGTGCCAGTTAACGTCGGTGTGGTATCGTCTGTACTCTCATCTGCCATCAAATTACCTATAGCACTGCGATGAGTGTGGACATCATCACTCACCGTTACAATGGTAACTGTGTTGGTTATCAATACTACGGTAATAGTGTTTAGAGCGCTGATCACCCGACCCTTGGCAATAGTGGTTTCACCTATCGCTTGAATAACCGCGCTAAAGCTATGATTACCATTTGCTAACGAGTTCGTAGTGAATATCCATGAGTTATCGGCATTAACGCTTGCAACACCTAACCATTGTTTTACACTGCCAATGCCAATGCCAATGCCAATGTAAATAGCCAGCTCTTCATCCGCGCCTAGCGCAGCGGTTAAGGTGCCTGACAAGGTTGGTGTGTCGTCGTGTGAAAAACTAAAAAGAGGCGAAGTTAAGGTGGTTTTATATTCAGGTGTCGCACCTGTACCGCCTAGGTTAAAAGCGTTTTGATGAACCGATAATAAGTTATGGCTCAGATGGCTAAGATCTTGACTAGTTGCAAAAATATCGACATTGCTGATGTGTGAACTAGCGTCCCTATCGAACGCATAAACGTTGACACTGTCAATATTATAGTTAGCGCCTAAGTCAATGAGCAGCCAGTTGTCTGTAGTGGATGTCAGTGTGACATAAGCATGACCACGAGTAGTTAGTAGGGTACCATCAGTAATGCCTGACGGATCAAAGCCTATAAGTACCAAGCCATTTCCTCCCACAGTGACGGTTTTACCCTCGGCAATATTAACGCCATTTGAGAAGACTTGAACTTCATTAATCCGCAAGCTAGTTGCGGTGCCTGTTTGTTTGAGCAGGATATAACGCGCTAGGTAAGTATCTTCCATTATGGTACTAACATCACTGGTTATTATCATATCAATGCCGCTATGAATGTTAATCTCATAGGCGGTACTTGCCGCACCCAGACCACCAACAGGGCTGTCAACCCGCGCGGTAAAACGATGACTTCCTGCTGTTAATGGGGTGTCAAAAGGAGGTGTGAAAGCCCAGCTTGTGCCTGTTATCGTCGCTTCACCTATTTTTGTAGGGCCATCGCCATCACCATCGTCATCATATATCGCCAGCACTTGGGTACGAGTTAGCGCAGCACTCAATGTGCCAGATAAGGTAGGAGTGGTGTCGTCTGTACTCTCATCCATCGCCAAATTAGCCCTAACACTGCCATGAGTGTTGACATCATCAAACACGGTATCAATAGTAGCGATTTGTGTTGGTGTAGTGATGCTAGCATCAAGGTTAATCGTATGTGGACTACTAATCACCCGACCCTTGGCAATAGCGATTTCACCTGCCGCTTGAATAACCGCTTTAAGCGTATGTCCGCCATCTGCTAATGGGTTCATAGGAGTGAATGACCATGAGTTATCGCGATTAACGGTAGCCACACCAAGCTTTTTAGTGAGCGTGGTGCTATCGGCAAGCGTGGTGCTATCGTAAATAGCTAGCTCTTCACCCGCGACTAGCGCAGCGGTTAAAATACCTGACAAGATCGGTGTGTCGTCGTTTGTAAGATGAATATCAGGCGTAGTTAAATAAGTAGGTGACGAACCCGTAGTGCCTAGGAAAATAGCATTTGGATCAGTCGTTAACGCGACATAACTCTGACTGCTAAGATCTTGCTTACTTCCAAAAATAGCTAGATCACGGATTTCTTCCAAAGAAGTAAAAAAATCAAAATATGCGTAAAGCTTGATACTGTTAATCTGATAGAAAGCGCCTAGGTCAATGAGCAACCAGTTGTCGTTAGTAGCGACATTTGAGGCATAAGCATTCTGGTTAGCTCTAGGATTTTCTCGGCTACCATCAGTAACGCCTGACGGAAGAGATCTATCATGTACACTATTCTCTCCCGCGGTGACGGTTTTACCTAAAGCAACATTAACGCCATCTGAGAAGACTTCAACTTCACTAACCGATAATTCGTTAGTTGAGGCGCCTGTTTGTTTGAGCAGGATATAGCGCACCTCTGAAGAAATAATTCCCGTTATAGCACCTAAATCATCGGTTATTTCCATGATGCTAATGCCGCTATTAATGTTAACCACATGGGTGTTACTTAGTGAAGACTGTTGACCATTAGGGTTTTCAACTCGGGCGGTAAAACTATGGCTGCCTACTGGTAATTCGCTTGGTGTGTAAGCCCAGTCTTTGCCTGTTACTGTCGCGTTACCTAGTTTTGTGGTGATACCGCCATGGTTATCATATATCGCAAGCATTTGGGCAGCACTAGTAAGGCTCATACTCAATGTGCCAATTAACGTAGGCGTGGTGTCGTCTGTTGATGCGCCAGTTATCAAATCACCTGTAAAACTGTTATGAATGCTGACATCATCACGCGCCGTTACAATGGTAACTATTTGTGTATCGACGTTGATCTCTCGGGTTGTCATGCGCTCATTACCAGCGGTATCGATTGCCGTTGCGGTGATGGTTTCAGCGCCTTGACCCATATTGTTAAGATCTGTTGGGGTGAGGGTGTAAGACCAGATGCTGCCTGTCACGGTCGTGGGACGATTCTCTCTACCAAGGTTTAACGTAACTGTGCTGCCTGCATCAACCATACCAGTGATGCTTGTTGTTACCTCGTTTGAATGAATAATATCGTCTGCGGCAATGGCATTAATCGTTATCAAAAGATCAGTATCAACGGTAAACTCATGGCTAACCGTGTGGGTATTGCCAGCGGTATCGGTTGCGGTTGCGGTGATGGTGTTAGTGCCTTCACTCATCGCGCGAATTTCTGGCGAGGTGAGAGTGTAAGACCAGCGGGTGCCTGATACTGACAGGGTCGTGGGACGATCCACGTCACCAAGGTTTAGGCTAACGGTGCTGCCCGTTTCAACCATACCTGTGATGGTGATGCTTGTAGTTGCCTCGTTTGAATTAATAATATTGTCGTCGGTAATGTCATGAATCGTTACCGTTGGCAGCACGGTATCAACGGTGATCTCTTGGGTTGCTGTGCGCTTATTACCTGCGGTATCGGTTGCCGTTGCGGTGATGGTTTCAGTGCCTTGTTCCATCGCGGTAATATCTGCTTGGCGTAGGTTGTAATGCCAGATGTCGCCTGTCACGGTCGCGGTACGAATATTGTTACCAAGGTTTAGGCTAACGGTGCTGCCTGCTTCTACCGTGCCAGTGATCGGCGCTAGGTTTGCGTTAATGGTCGTGGTAGTAATGGTTATTGTGGGCACTATGGTATCGACAGCAAAGGTATGGCTTGCCTGCTGGGTATTGCCCGCGGTATCGGTGGCAGTGGCGGTGATGGTTTCAGCGCCTTGACCAATATTGTTAAGATCTGTTGGGGTGAGGGTGTAAGACCAGCTGGTGCCTGACACAATTGCGTCACGCTCCTCATTACTAAAACGTAATTTAACGGTGCTGCCAGCTTCCACTGTGCCTGTGAGGGGTGTGGTTACCTCGTTCAAATTAATGATATTGTCTGCGGTAATGTCATTAATCGCTATCGTTGGCAGCACGGTATCGACGGTGATCTCTCTGCTCGTTGTGCGCTTATTACCTGCACTATCGGTTGCCGTTGCCGTAATGGTTTCAGTACCTTGCTCCATCGCGGTAATATCTGCTTGGAGTAGATTGTAATGCCAGGTGTCGCCTGTCACGGTCGCGGCACGATCCATGTTACCAAGGTTTAGGCTAACAGTGCTGCCTGCTTCCACCGTGCCTGTGAGGGGCGCTAAGTTTGCGTTAATGATCATGGCAGTAATGGTTATCGTGGGCACTATGGTATCGACAGCAAAGGTATGGCTTGCCTGCTGGGTATTGCCCGCAGTATCGGTGGCAGTGGCGGTGATCACCTCAGCGCCTTGATCCATCGCGGTAATGTCGGCATCGGTTAGATCATAAGTCCAGCTGGTGCCTGTCACAATTGCGTCACGCTCCTCATTACTAAAACGTAACTTAACAGTGCTGCCAGCTTCCACCGTGCCTGTGATCGGCGCTAGGTTTGCGTTAATGGTCATGGCAGTAATGGTTATTGTGGGCACTATGGTATCGACAGCAAAGGTATGGCTTGCCTGCTGGGTATTGCCCGCAGTATCGGTGGCAGTGGCGGTGATCACCTCAGCGCCTTGATCCATATTGTTAAGATCTGTTGGGGTGAGGGTGTAAGACCAGCGGGTGCCTGAGACACTGGCACTACGATCCACATCACCTAGGGTTAAGGTGACGGTGCTGCCGGTGTCAACCGTGCCAGTGATGGTGGTGCTTGCCTCGTTCGCATTAATGATATTGTCTGCGGTAATGGCATCTATGGTTATCGTGGGTGGCACGGTATCAACGGTAAACGCTCTGCTCACCCCCTGCGTATTGCCCGCGATATCGGTTGCGGTTGCGGTAATGGTTTCAGCGCCTTCACCCATGGCGGTAATATCTGCCGCTATGACGGTGTAAGACCAGCGGGTGCCTGATGTTGATAGGATGGTGGGACGAATATTGTCACCCAAGGTTAAGATCACAGTGCTGCCTGCGTCAACGATACCTGTGAGAGTCTCGTTCAAGGTAATGATATTGTCTGTGTTAATGGCATCAATGGTTATCGTTGGCAGGCTGGTATCGATGATAATATCTTGGCTCGCGGTGTGGCTATTGCCTGCGGTATCGGTTGCGGTGGCGGTGATGGTTTCAGCGCCTTGATCCATATTGTTAAGATCTGTCGCGGTGAGGGTGTAAGACCAGCGGCTGCCTGACGCTGACAGTATGGTGGGACGAATATTGTCACCCAAGGTTAAGGTGACGGTGCTGCCTGCGTCAACCGTGCCAGTGATGGTGGTGCTTGCCTCGCTCAGATTAATGATCTTATCTGCGGTAATGCTATCGATGGTTATCGTTGGCAGGCTGGTATCGATGATAATATCTTGGCTCGCGGTGTGGCTATTGCCTGCGGTATCGGTTGCGGTGGCGGTGATGGTTTCAGCGCCTTGACCCATATTGTTAAGATCTGTTGGGGTGAGGGTGTAAGACCAGCGGCTGCCTGACGCTGACAGTATGGTGGGACGATCCACGTTACCCAGGGTTAAGATGACAGTGCTGTCGGTGTCAACCGTGCCAGTGATGGTGGTGCTTGCCTCGTTCAGATTAATGATCTTATCTGTGGTAATGCTATCGATGGTGATCGTTGGCGGGCTGGTATCGACAGTGATCTCTCGGCTTATTGTGTGCTCATGACCTGAGTCATCGGTTGCGGTGGCGGTGATGGTTTCAGCGCCTTGACCCATATTGTTAAGATCTGTTGGGGTGAGGGTGTAAGACCAGCGGGTGCCTGAGACACTGGCACTACGATCCACATCACCTAGGGTTAAGGTGACGGTGCTGCCGGTGTCAACCGTGCCAGTGATGGTGGTGCTTGCCTCGTTCGCATTAATGATATTGTCTGCGGTAATGGCATCTATGGTTATCGTGGGTGGCACGGTATCAACGGTAAACGCTCTGCTCACCCCCTGCGTATTGCCCGCGATATCGGTTGCGGTTGCGGTAATGGTTTCAGCGCCTTCACCCATGGCGGTAATATCTGCCGCTATGACGGTGTAAGACCAGCGGGTGCCTGATGTTGATAGGATGGTGGGACGAATATTGTCACCCAAGGTTAAGATCACAGTGCTGCCTGCGTCAACGATACCTGTGAGAGTCTCGTTCAAGGTAATGATATTGTCTGTGTTAATGCTATCTATGGTTATCGTGGGCAGCACGGTATCGATGATAATATCTTGGCTCGCGGTGTGGCTATTGCCTGCGGTATCGGTTGCGGTGGCGATGATGGTTTCAGCGCCTTGATCCATATTGTTAAGATCTGTCGCGGTGAGGGTGTAAGACCAGCGGCTGCCTGACGCTGACAGTATGGTGGGACGAATATTGTCACCCAAGGTTAAGGTGACGGTGCTGCCTGCGTCAACCGTGCCAGTGATGGTGGTGCTTGCCTCGCTCAGATTAATGATCTTATCTGCGGTAATGCTATCGATGGTTATCGTTGGCAGGCTGGTATCGATGATAATATCTTGGCTCGCGGTGTGGCTATTACCTGCGGTATCGGTTGCGGTGGCGGTGATGGTTTCAGCGCCTTGACCCATATTGTTAAGATCTGTTGGGGTGAGGGTGTAAGACCAGCGGCTGCCTGACGCTGACAGTATGGTGGGACGATCCACGTTACCCAGGGTTAAGATGACAGTGCTGTCGGTGTCAACCGTGCCAGTGATGGTGGTGCTTGCCTCGTTCAGATTAATGATCTTATCTGCGGTAATGCTATCGATGGTGATCGTTGGCGGGCTGGTATCGACAGTGATCTCTCGGCTTATTGTGTGCTCATGACCTGAGTCATCGGTTGCGGTGGCGGTGATCACCTCAACGCCTTGACCCATATTGTTAAGATCTGTTGGGGTGAGGGTGTAAGACCAGCGGGTGCCTGAGACACTGGCACTACGATCCACATCACCTAGGGTTAAGGTGACGGTGCTGCCGGTGTCAACCGTGCCAGTGATGGTGGTGCTTGCCTCGTTCGCATTAATGATATTGTCTGCGGTAATGGCATCTATGGTTATCGTGGGTGGCACGGTATCAACGGTAAACGCTCTGCTCACCCCCTGCGTATTGCCCGCGATATCGGTTGCGGTTGCGGTAATGGTTTCAGCGCCTTCACCCATGGCGGTAATATCTGCCGCTATGACGGTGTAAGACCAGCGGGTGCCTGATGTTGATAGGATGGTGGGACGAATATTGTCACCCAAGGTTAAGATCACAGTGCTGCCTGCGTCAACGATACCTGTGAGAGTCTCGTTCAAGGTAATGATATTGTCTGTGTTAATGCTATCGATGGTTATCGTGGGCAGCACGGTATCGATGATAATATCTTGGCTCGCGGTGTGGCTATTGCCTGCGGTATCGGTTGCGGTGGCGATGATGGTTTCAGCGCCTTGATCCATATTGTTAAGATCTGTCGCGGTGAGGGTGTAAGACCAGCGGCTGCCTGACGCTGACAGTATGGTGGGACGAATATTGTCACCCAAGGTTAAGGTGACGGTGCTGCCTGCGTCAACCGTGCCAGTGATGGTGGTGCTTGCCTCGCTCAGATTAATGATCTTATCTGCGGTAATGCTATCGATGGTTATCGTTGGCAGGCTGGTATCGATGATAATATCTTGGCTCGCGGTGTGGCTATTACCTGCGGTATCGGTTGCGGTGGCGGTGATGGTTTCAGCGCCTTGACCCATATTGTTAAGATCTGTTGGGGTGAGGGTGTAAGACCAGCGGCTGCCTGACGCTGACAGTATGGTGGGACGATCCACGTTACCCAGGGTTAAGATGACAGTGCTGTCGGTGTCAACCGTGCCAGTGATGGTGGTGCTTGCCTCGTTCAGATTAATGATCTTATCTGTGGTAATGCTATCGATGGTGATCGTTGGCGGGCTGGTATCGACAGTGATCTCTCGGCTTATTGTGTGCTCATGACCTGAGTCATCGGTTGCGGTGGCGGTGATGATTTCAGCGCCTTGACCCATATTGTTAAGATCTGTTGGGGTGAGGGTGTAAGACCAGCGGGTGCCTGAGACACTGGCACTACGATCCACATCACCTAGGGTTAAGGTGACGGTGCTGCCGGTGTCAACCGTGCCAGTGATGGTGGTGCTTGCCTCGTTCGCATTAATGATATTGTCTGCGGTAATGGCATCTATGGTTATCGTGGGTGGCACGGTATCAACGGTAAACGCTCTGCTCACCCCCTGCGTATTGCCCGCGATATCGGTTGCGGTTGCGGTAATGGTTTCAGCGCCTTCACCCATGGCGGTAATATCTGCCGCTATGACGGTGTAAGACCAGCGGGTGCCTGATGTTGATAGGATGGTGGGACGAATATTGTCACCCAAGGTTAAGATCACAGTGCTGCCTGCGTCAACGATACCTGTGAGAGTCTCGTTCAAGGTAATGATATTGTCTGTGTTAATGGCATCAATGGTTATCGTTGGCAGGCTGGTATCGATGATAATATCTTGGCTCGCGGTGTGGCTATTGCCTGCGGTATCGGTTGCGGTGGCGGTGATGGTTTCAGCGCCTTGATCCATATTGTTAAGATCTGTCGCGGTGAGGGTGTAAGACCAGCGGCTGCCTGACGCTGACAGTATGGTGGGACGAATATTGTCACCCAAGGTTAAGGTGACGGTGCTGCCTGCGTCAACCGTGCCAGTGATGGTGGTGCTTGCCTCGCTCAGATTAATGATCTTATCTGCGGTAATGCTATCGATGGTTATCGTTGGCAGGCTGGTATCGATGATAATATCTTGGCTCGCGGTGTGGCTATTACCTGCGGTATCGGTTGCGGTGGCGGTGATGGTTTCAGCGCCTTGACCCATATTGTTAAGATCTGTTGGGGTGAGGGTGTAAGACCAGCGGCTGCCTGACGCTGACAGTATGGTGGGACGATCCACGTTACCCAGGGTTAAGATGACAGTGCTGTCGGTGTCAACCGTGCCAGTGATGGTGGTGCTTGCCTCGTTCAGATTAATGATCTTATCTGTGGTAATGCTATCGATGGTGATCGTTGGCGGGCTGGTATCGACAGTGATCTCTCGGCTTATTGTGTGCTCATGACCTGAGTCATCGGTTGCGGTGGCGGTGATCACCTCAACGCCTTGACCCATATTGTTAAGATCTGTTGGGGTGAGGGTGTAAGACCAGCGGGTGCCTGAGACACTGGCACTACGATCCACATCACCTAGGGTTAAGGTGACGGTGCTGCCGGTGTCAACCGTGCCAGTGATGGTGGTGCTTGCCTCGTTCGCATTAATGATATTGTCTGCGGTAATGGCATCTATGGTTATCGTGGGTGGCACGGTATCAACGGTAAACGCTCTGCTCACCCCCTGCGTATTGCCCGCGATATCGGTTGCGGTTGCGGTAATGGTTTCAGCGCCTTCACCCATGGCGGTAATATCTGCCGCTATGACGGTGTAAGACCAGCGGGTGCCTGATGTTGATAGGATGGTGGGACGAATATTGTCACCCAAGGTTAAGATCACAGTGCTGCCTGCGTCAACGATACCTGTGAGAGTCTCGTTCAAGGTAATGATATTGTCTGTGTTAATGCTATCGATGGTTATCGTGGGCAGCACGGTATCGATGATAATATCTTGGCTCGCGGTGTGGCTATTGCCTGCGGTATCGGTTGCGGTGGCGGTGATGGTTTCAGCGCCTTGATCCATATTGTTAAGATCTGTCGCGGTGAGGGTGTAAGACCAGCGGCTGCCTGACGCTGACAGTATGGTGGGACGAATATTGTCACCCAAGGTTAAGGTGACGGTGCTGCCTGCGTCAACCGTGCCAGTGATGGTGGTGCTTGCCTCGCTCAGATTAATGATCTTATCTGCGGTAATGCTATCGATGGTTATCGTTGGCAGGCTGGTATCGATGATAATATCTTGGCTCGCGGTGTGGCTATTACCTGCGGTATCGGTTGCGGTGGCGGTGATGGTTTCAGCGCCTTGACCCATATTGTTAAGATCTGTCGCGGTGAGGGTGTAAGACCAGCGGCTGCCTGACGCTGACAGTATGGTGGGACGATCCACGTTACCCAGGGTTAAGATGACAGTGCTGTCGGTGTCAACCGTGCCAGTGATGGTGGTGCTTGCCTCGTTCAGATTAATGATCTTATCTGTGGTAATGCTATCGATGGTGATCGTTGGCGGGCTGGTATCGACAGTGATCTCTCGGCTTATTGTGTGCTCATGACCTGAGTCATCGGTTGCGGTGGCGGTGATCACCTCAACGCCTTGACCCATATTGTTAAGATCTGTTGGGGTGAGGGTGTAAGACCAGCGGGTGCCTGAGACACTGGCACTACGATCCACATCACCTAGGGTTAAGGTGACGGTGCTGCCGGTGTCAACCGTGCCAGTGATGGTGGTGCTTGCCTCGTTCGCATTAATGATATTGTCTGCGGTAATGGCATCTATGGTTATCGTGGGTGGCACGGTATCAACGGTAAACGCTCTGCTCACCCCCTGCGTATTGCCCGCGATATCGGTTGCGGTTGCGGTAATGGTTTCAGCGCCTTCACCCATGGCGGTAATATCTGCCGCTATGACGGTGTAAGACCAGCGGGTGCCTGATGTTGATAGGATGGTGGGACGAATATTGTCACCCAAGGTTAAGATCACAGTGCTGCCTGCGTCAACGATACCTGTGAGAGTCTCGTTCAAGGTAATGATATTGTCTGTATTAATGGCATCAATGGTTATCGTGGGCAGGCTGGTATCGATGATAATATCTTGGCTCGCGGTGTGGCTATTGCCTGCGGTATCGGTTGCGGTGGCGATGATGGTTTCAGCGCCTTGATCCATATTGTTAAGATCTGTCGCGGTGAGGGTGTAAGACCAGCGGCTGCCTGACGCTGACAGTATGGTGGGACGAATATTGTCACCCAAGGTTAAGGTGACGGTGCTGCCTGCGTCAACCGTGCCAGTGATGGTGGTGCTTGCCTCGCTCAGATTAATGATCTTATCTGCGGTAATGTTATCGATGGTTATCGTTGGCAGGCTGGTATCGATGATAATATCTTGGCTCGCGGTGTGGCTATTACCTGCGGTATCGGTTGCGGTGGCGGTGATGGTTTCAGCGCCTTGATCCATATTGTTAAGATCTGTTGGGGTGAGGGTGTAAGACCAGCGGCTGCCTGACGCTGACAGTATGGTGGGACGAATCCATTGTTACCCAGGGTTAAGATGACAGTGCTGTCGGTGTCAACCGTGCCAGTGATGGTGGTGCTTGCCTCGTTCAGATTAATGATCTTATCTGTGGTAATGCTATCGATGGTGATCGTTGGCGGGCTGGTATCGACAGTGATCTCTCGGCTTATTGTGTGCTCATGACCTGAGTCATCGGTTGCGGTGGCGGTGATGATTTCAGCGCCTTGACCCATATTGTTAAGATCTGTTGGGGTGAGGGTGTAAGACCAGCGGGTGCCTGAGACACTGGCACTACGATCCACATCACCTAGGGTTAAGGTGACGGTGCTGCCGGTGTCAACCGTGCCAGTGATGGTGGTGCTTGCCTCGTTCGCATTAATGATATTGTCTGCGGTAATGGCATCTATGGTTATCGTGGGTGGCACGGTATCAACGGTAAACGCTCTGCTCACCCCCTGCGTATTGCCCGCGATATCGGTTGCGGTTGCGGTAATGGTTTCAGCGCCTTCACCCATGGCGGTAATATCTGCCGCTATGACGGTGTAAGACCAGCGGGTGCCTGATGTTGATAGGATGGTGGGACGAATATTGTCACCCAAGGTTAAGATCACAGTGCTGCCTGCGTCAACGATACCTGTGAGAGTCTCGTTCAAGGTAATGATATTGTCTGTATTAATGGCATCAATGGTTATCGTTGGCAGGCTGGTATCGATGATAATATCTTGGCTCGCGGTGTGGCTATTACCTGCGGTATCGGTTGCGGTGGCGGTGATGATTTCAGCGCCTTGACCCATATTGTTAAGATCTGTCGCGGTGAGGGTGTAAGACCAGCGGCTGCCTGACGCTGACAGTATGGTGGGACGAATATTGTCACCCAAGGTTAAGGTGACGGTGCTGCCTGCGTCAACCGTGCCAGTGATGGTGGTGCTTGCCTCGCTCAGATTAATGATCTTATCTGCGGTAATGCTATCGATGGTTATCGTTGGCAGGCTGGTATCGATGATAATATCTTGGCTCGCGGTGTGGCTATTGCCTGCGGTATCGGTTGCGGTGGCGGTGATGGTTTCAGCGCCTTGACCCATATTGTTAAGATCTGTCGCGGTGAGGGTGTAAGACCAGCGGCTGCCTGACGCTGACAGTATGGTGGGACGATCCACGTTACCCAGGGTTAAGATGACAGTGCTGTCGGTGTCAACCGTGCCAGTGATGGTGGTGCTTGCCTCGTTCAGATTAATGATCTTATCTGTGGTAATGCTATCGATGGTGATCGTTGGCGGGCTGGTATCGACAGTGATCTCTCGGCTTATTGTGTGCTCATGACCTGAGTCATCGGTTGCGGTGGCGGTGATCACCTCAACGCCTTGACCCATATTGTTAAGATCTGTTGGGGTGAGGGTGTAAGACCAGCGGGTGCCTGAGACACTGGCACTACGATCCACATCACCTAGGGTTAAGGTGACGGTGCTGCCGGTGTCAACCGTGCCAGTGATGGTGGTGCTTGCCTCGTTCGCATTAATGATATTGTCTGCGGTAATGGCATCTATGGTTATCGTGGGTGGCACGGTATCAACGGTAAACGCTCTGCTCACCCCCTGCGTATTGCCCGCGATATCGGTTGCGGTTGCGGTAATGGTTTCAGCGCCTTCACCCATGGCGGTAATATCTGCCGCTATGACGGTGTAAGACCAGCGGGTGCCTGATGTTGATAGGATGGTGGGACGAATATTGTCACCCAAGGTTAAGATCACAGTGCTGCCTGCGTCAACGATACCTGTGAGAGTTTCGTTCAAGGTAATGATATTGTCTGTGTTAATGGCATCAATGGTTATCGTGGGCAGGCTGGTATCGATGATAATATCTTGGCTCGCGGTGTGGCTATTGCCTGCGGTATCGGTTGCGGTGGCGGTGATGGTTTCAGCGCCTTGATCCATATTGTTAAGATCTGTCGCGGTGAGGGTGTAAGACCAGCGGCTGCCTGACGCTGACAGTATGGTGGGACGAATATTGTCACCCAAGGTTAAGGTGACGGTGCTGCCTGCGTCAACCGTGCCAGTGATGGTGGTGCTTGCCTCGCTCAGATTAATGATCTTATCTGCGGTAATGCTATCGATGGTTATCGTTGGCAGGCTGGTATCGATGATAATATCTTGGCTCGCGGTGTGGCTATTGCCTGCGGTATCGGTTGCGGTGGCGGTGATGGTTTCAGCGCCTTGACCCATATTGTTAAGATCTGTCGCGGTGAGGGTGTAAGACCAGCGGCTGCCTGACGCTGACAGTATGGTGGGACGATCCACGTTACCCAGGGTTAAGATGACAGTGCTGTCGGTGTCAACCGTGCCAGTGATGGTGGTGCTTGCCTCGTTCAGATTAATGATCTTATCTGTGGTAATGCTATCGATGGTGATCGTTGGCGGGCTGGTATCGACAGTGATCTCTCGGCTTATTGTGTGCTCATGACCTGAGTCATCGGTTGCGGTGGCGGTGATCACCTCAACGCCTTGACCCATATTGTTAAGATCTGTTGGGGTGAGGGTGTAAGACCAGCGGGTGCCTGAGACACTGGCACTACGATCCACATCACCTAGGGTTAAGGTGACGGTGCTGCCGGTGTCAACCGTGCCAGTGATGGTGGTGCTTGCCTCGTTCGCATTAATGATATTGTCTGCGGTAATGGCATCTATGGTTATCGTGGGTGGCACGGTATCAACGGTAAACGCTCTGCTCACCCCCTGCGTATTGCCCGCGATATCGGTTGCGGTTGCGGTAATGGTTTCAGCGCCTTCACCCATGGCGGTAATATCTGCCGCTATGACGGTGTAAGACCAGCGGGTGCCTGATGTTGATAGGATGGTGGGACGAATATTGTCACCCAAGGTTAAGATCACAGTGCTGCCTGCGTCAACGATACCTGTGAGAGTCTCGTTCAAGGTAATGATATTGTCTGTATTAATGGCATCAATGGTTATCGTGGGCAGGCTGGTATCGATGATAATATCTTGGCTCGCGGTGTGGCTATTGCCTGCGGTATCGGTTGCGGTGGCGATGATGGTTTCAGCGCCTTGATCCATATTGTTAAGATCTGTCGCGGTGAGGGTGTAAGACCAGCGGCTGCCTGACGCTGACAGTATGGTGGGACGAATATTGTCACCCAAGGTTAAGGTGACGGTGCTGCCTGCGTCAACCGTGCCAGTGATGGTGGTGCTTGCCTCGCTCAGATTAATGATCTTATCTGCGGTAATGCTATCGATGGTTATCGTTGGCAGGCTGGTATCGATGATAATATCTTGGCTCGCGGTGTGGCTATTGCCTGCGGTATCGGTTGCGGTGGCGGTGATGGTTTCAGCGCCTTGACCCATATTGTTAAGATCTGTCGCGGTGAGGGTGTAAGACCAGCGGCTGCCTGACGCTGACAGTATGGTGGGACGATCCACGTTACCCAGGGTTAAGATGACAGTGCTGTCGGTGTCAACCGTGCCAGTGATGGTGGTGCTTGCCTCGTCCAGATTAATGATCTTATCTGTGGTAATGCTATCGATGGTGATCGTTGGCGGGCTGGTATCGACAGTGATCTCTCGGCTTATTGTGTGCTCATGACCTGAGTCATCGGTTGCGGTGGCGGTGATCACCTCAACGCCTTGACCCATATTGTTAAGATCTGTTGGGGTGAGGGTGTAAGACCAGCGGGTGCCTGAGACACTGGCACTACGATCCACATCACCTAGGGTTAAGGTGACGGTGCTGCCGGTGTCAACCGTGCCAGTGATGGTGGTGCTTGCCTCGTTCGCATTAATGATATTGTCTGCGGTAATGGCATCTATGGTTATCGTGGGTGGCACGGTATCAACGGTAAACGCTCTGCTCACCCCCTGCGTATTGCCCGCGATATCGGTTGCGGTTGCGGTAATGGTTTCAGCGCCTTCACCCATGGCGGTAATATCTGCCGCTATGACGGTGTAAGACCAGCGGGTGCCTGATGTTGATAGGATGGTGGGACGAATATTGTCACCCAAGGTTAAGATCACAGTGCTGCCTGCGTCAACGATACCTGTGAGAGTCTCGTTCAAGGTAATGATATTGTCTGTGTTAATGCTATCGATGGTTATCGTTGGCAGGCTGGTATCGATGATAATATCTTGGCTCGCGGTGTGGCTATTGCCTGCGGTATCGGTTGCGGTGGCGGTGATGGTTTCAGCGCCTTGACCCATATTGTTAAGATCTGTCGCGGTGAGGGTGTAAGACCAGCGGCTGCCTGACGCTGACAGTATGGTGGGACGATCCACGTTACCCAGGGTTAAGATGACAGTGCTGTCGGTGTCAACCGTGCCAGTGATGGTGGTGCTTGCCTCGTTCAGATTAATGATCTTATCTGTGGTAATGCTATCGATGGTGATCGTTGGCGGGCTGGTATCGACAGTGATCTCTCGGCTTATTGTGTGCTCATGACCTGAGTCATCGGTTGCGGTGGCGGTGATCACCTCAACGCCTTGACCCATATTGTTAAGATCTGTTGGGGTGAGGGTGTAAGACCAGCGGGTGCCTGAGACACTGGCACTACGATCCACATCACCTAGGGTTAAGGTGACGGTGCTGCCGGTGTCAACCGTGCCAGTGATGGTGGTGCTTGCCTCGTTCGCATTAATGATATTGTCTGCGGTAATGGCATCTATGGTTATCGTGGGTGGCACGGTATCAACGGTAAACGCTCTGCTCACCCCCTGCGTATTGCCCGCGATATCGGTTGCGGTTGCGGTAATGGTTTCAGCGCCTTCACCCATGGCGGTAATATCTGCCGCTATGACGGTGTAAGACCAGCGGGTGCCTGATGTTGATAGGATGGTGGGACGAATATTGTCACCCAAGGTTAAGATCACAGTGCTGCCTGCGTCAACGATACCTGTGAGAGTCTCGTTCAAGGTAATGATATTGTCTGTATTAATGGCATCAATGGTTATCGTGGGCAGCACGGTATCGATGATAATATCTTGGCTCGCGGTGTGGCTATTGCCTGCGGTATCGGTTGCGGTGGCGATGATGGTTTCAGCGCCTTGATCCATATTGTTAAGATCTGTCGCGGTGAGGGTGTAAGACCAGCGGCTGCCTGACGCTGACAGTATGGTGGGACGAATATTGTCACCCAAGGTTAAGGTGACGGTGCTGCCTGCGTCAACCGTGCCAGTGATGGTGGTGCTTGCCTCGCTCAGATTAATGATCTTATCTGCGGTAATGCTATCGATGGTTATCGTTGGCAGGCTGGTATCGATGATAATATCTTGGCTCGCGGTGTGGCTATTACCTGCGGTATCGGTTGCGGTGGCGGTGATGGTTTCAGCGCCTTGACCCATATTGTTAAGATCTGTTGGGGTGAGGGTGTAAGACCAGCGGCTGCCTGACGCTGACAGTATGGTGGGACGATCCACGTTACCCAGGGTTAAGATGACAGTGCTGTCGGTGTCAACCGTGCCAGTGATGGTGGTGCTTGCCTCGTTCAGATTAATGATCTTATCTGTGGTAATGCTATCGATGGTGATCGTTGGCGGGCTGGTATCGACAGTGATCTCTCGGCTTATTGTGTGCTCATGACCTGAGTCATCGGTTGCGGTGGCGGTGATCACCTCAACGCCTTGACCCATATTGTTAAGATCTGTTGGGGTGAGGGTGTAAGACCAGCGGGTGCCTGAGACACTGGCACTACGATCCACATCACCTAGGGTTAAGGTGACGGTGCTGCCGGTGTCAACCGTGCCAGTGATGGTGGTGCTTGCCTCGTTCGCATTAATGATATTGTCTGCGGTAATGGCATCTATGGTTATCGTGGGTGGCACGGTATCAACGGTAAACGCTCTGCTCACCCCCTGCGTATTGCCCGCGATATCGGTTGCGGTTGCGGTAATGGTTTCAGCGCCTTCACCCATGGCGGTAATATCTGCCGCTATGACGGTGTAAGACCAGCGGGTGCCTGATGTTGATAGGATGGTGGGACGAATATTGTCACCCAAGGTTAAGATCACAGTGCTGCCTGCGTCAACGATACCTGTGAGAGTCTCGTTCAAGGTAATGATATTGTCTGTATTAATGGCATCAATGGTTATCGTGGGCAGGCTGGTATCGATGATAATATCTTGGCTCGCGGTGTGGCTATTGCCTGCGGTATCGGTTGCGGTGGCGATGATGGTTTCAGCGCCTTGATCCATATTGTTAAGATCTGTCGCGGTGAGGGTGTAAGACCAGCGGCTGCCTGACGCTGACAGTATGGTGGGACGAATATTGTCACCCAAGGTTAAGGTGACGGTGCTGCCTGCGTCAACCGTGCCAGTGATGGTGGTGCTTGCCTCGCTCAGATTAATGATCTTATCTGCGGTAATGCTATCGATGGTTATCGTTGGCAGGCTGGTATCGATGATAATATCTTGGCTCGCGGTGTGGCTATTACCTGCGGTATCGGTTGCGGTGGCGGTGATGGTTTCAGCGCCTTGACCCATATTGTTAAGATCTGTTGGGGTGAGGGTGTAAGACCAGCGGCTGCCTGACGCTGACAGTATGGTGGGACGATCCACGTTACCCAGGGTTAAGATGACAGTGCTGTCGGTGTCAACCGTGCCAGTGATGGTGGTGCTTGCCTCGTTCAGATTAATGATCTTATCTGTGGTAATGCTATCGATGGTGATCGTTGGCGGGCTGGTATCGACAGTGATCTCTCGGCTTATTGTGTGCTCATGACCTGAGTCATCGGTTGCGGTGGCGGTGATCACCTCAACGCCTTGACCCATATTGTTAAGATCTGTTGGGGTGAGGGTGTAAGACCAGCGGGTGCCTGAGACACTGGCACTACGATCCACATCACCTAGGGTTAAGGTGACGGTGCTGCCGGTGTCAACCGTGCCAGTGATGGTGGTGCTTGCCTCGTTCGCATTAATGATATTGTCTGCGGTAATGGCATCTATGGTTATCGTGGGTGGCACGGTATCAACGGTAAACGCTCTGCTCACCCCCTGCGTATTGCCCGCGATATCGGTTGCGGTTGCGGTAATGGTTTCAGCGCCTTCACCCATGGCGGTAATATCTGCCGCTATGACGGTGTAAGACCAGCGGGTGCCTGATGTTGATAGGATGGTGGGACGAATATTGTCACCCAAGGTTAAGATCACAGTGCTGCCTGCGTCAACGATACCTGTGAGAGTCTCGTTCAAGGTAATGATATTGTCTGTGTTAATGGCATCAATGGTTATCGTTGGCAGGCTGGTATCGATGATAATATCTTGGCTCGCGGTGTGGCTATTGCCTGCGGTATCGGTTGCGGTGGCGGTGATGGTTTCAGCGCCTTGATCCATATTGTTAAGATCTGTCGCGGTGAGGGTGTAAGACCAGCGGCTGCCTGACGCTGACAGTATGGTGGGACGAATATTGTCACCCAAGGTTAAGGTGACGGTGCTGCCTGCGTCAACCGTGCCAGTGATGGTGGTGCTTGCCTCGCTCAGATTAATGATCTTATCTGCGGTAATGCTATCGATGGTTATCGTTGGCAGGCTGGTATCGATGATAATATCTTGGCTCGCGGTGTGGCTATTACCTGCGGTATCGGTTGCGGTGGCGGTGATGGTTTCAGCGCCTTGACCCATATTGTTAAGATCTGTTGGGGTGAGGGTGTAAGACCAGCGGCTGCCTGACGCTGACAGTATGGTGGGACGATCCACGTTACCCAGGGTTAAGATGACAGTGCTGTCGGTGTCAACCGTGCCAGTGATGGTGGTGCTTGCCTCGTTCAGATTAATGATCTTATCTGTGGTAATGCTATCGATGGTGATCGTTGGTGGGCTGGTATCGACAGTGATCTCTCGGCTTATTGTGTGCTCATGACCTGAGTCATCGGTTGCGGTGGCGGTGATCACCTCAACGCCTTGACCCATATTGTTAAGATCTGTTGGGGTGAGGGTGTAAGACCAGCGGGTGCCTGAGACACTGGCACTACGATCCACATCACCTAGGGTTAAGGTGACGGTGCTGCCGGTGTCAACCGTGCCAGTGATGGTGGTGCTTGCCTCGTTCGCATTAATGATATTGTCTGCGGTAATGGCATCTATGGTTATCGTGGGTGGCACGGTATCAACGGTAAACGCTCTGCTCACCCCCTGCGTATTGCCCGCGATATCGGTTGCGGTTGCGGTAATGGTTTCAGCGCCTTCACCCATGGCGGTAATATCTGCCGCTATGACGGTGTAAGACCAGCGGGTGCCTGATGTTGATAGGATGGTGGGACGAATATTGTCACCCAAGGTTAAGATCACAGTGCTGCCTGCGTCAACGATACCTGTGAGAGTCTCGTTCAAGGTAATGATATTGTCTGTGTTAATGGCATCAATGGTTATCGTGGGCAGGCTGGTATCGATGATAATATCTTGGCTCGCGGTGTGGCTATTGCCTGCGGTATCGGTTGCGGTGGCGGTGATGGTTTCAGCGCCTTGATCCATATTGTTAAGATCTGTCGCGGTGAGGGTGTAAGACCAGCGGCTGCCTGACGCTGACAGTATGGTGGGACGAATATTGTCACCCAAGGTTAAGGTGACGGTGCTGCCTGCGTCAACCGTGCCAGTGATGGTGGTGCTTGCCTCGCTCAGATTAATGATCTTATCTGCGGTAATGCTATCGATGGTTATCGTTGGCAGGCTGGTATCGATGATAATATCTTGGCTCGCGGTGTGGCTATTGCCTGCGGTATCGGTTGCGGTGGCGGTGATGGTTTCAGCGCCTTGACCCATATTGTTAAGATCTGTCGCGGTGAGGGTGTAAGACCAGCGGCTGCCTGACGCTGACAGTATGGTGGGACGATCCACGTTACCCAGGGTTAAGATGACAGTGCTGTCGGTGTCAACCGTGCCAGTGATGGTGGTGCTTGCCTCGTTCAGATTAATGATCTTATCTGTGGTAATGCTATCGATGGTGATCGTTGGCGGGCTGGTATCGACAGTGATCTCTCGGCTTATTGTGTGCTCATGACCTGAGTCATCGGTTGCGGTGGCGGTGATCACCTCAACGCCTTGACCCATATTGTTAAGATCTGTTGGGGTGAGGGTGTAAGACCAGCGGGTGCCTGAGACACTGGCACTACGATCCACATCACCTAGGGTTAAGGTGACGGTGCTGCCGGTGTCAACCGTGCCAGTGATGGTGGTGCTTGCCTCGTTCGCATTAATGATATTGTCTGCGGTAATGGCATCTATGGTTATCGTGGGTGGCACGGTATCAACGGTAAACGCTCTGCTCACCCCCTGCGTATTGCCCGCGATATCGGTTGCGGTTGCGGTAATGGTTTCAGCGCCTTCACCCATGGCGGTAATATCTGCCGCTATGACGGTGTAAGACCAGCGGGTGCCTGATGTTGATAGGATGGTGGGACGAATATTGTCACCCAAGGTTAAGATCACAGTGCTGCCTGCGTCAACGATACCTGTGAGAGTCTCGTTCAAGGTAATGATATTGTCTGTATTAATGGCATCAATGGTTATCGTGGGCAGGCTGGTATCGATGATAATATCTTGGCTCGCGGTGTGGCTATTGCCTGCGGTATCGGTTGCGGTGGCGATGATGGTTTCAGCGCCTTGATCCATATTGTTAAGATCTGTCGCGGTGAGGGTGTAAGACCAGCGGCTGCCTGACGCTGACAGTATGGTGGGACGAATATTGTCACCCAAGGTTAAGGTGACGGTGCTGCCTGCGTCAACCGTGCCAGTGATGGTGGTGCTTGCCTCGCTCAGATTAATGATCTTATCTGCGGTAATGTTATCGATGGTTATCGTTGGCAGGCTGGTATCGATGATAATATCTTGGCTCGCGGTGTGGCTATTACCTGCGGTATCGGTTGCGGTGGCGGTGATGGTTTCAGCGCCTTGACCCATATTGTTAAGATCTGTTGGGGTGAGGGTGTAAGACCAGCGGCTGCCTGACGCTGACAGTATGGTGGGACGATCCACGTTACCCAGGGTTAAGATGACAGTGCTGTCGGTGTCAACCGTGCCAGTGATGGTGGTGCTTGCCTCGTTCAGATTAATGATCTTATCTGTGGTAATGCTATCGATGGTGATCGTTGGCGGGCTGGTATCGACAGTGATCTCTCGGCTTATTGTGTGCTCATGACCTGAGTCATCGGTTGCGGTGGCGGTGATGATTTCAGCGCCTTGACCCATATTGTTAAGATCTGTTGGGGTGAGGGTGTAAGACCAGCGGGTGCCTGAGACACTGGCACTACGATCCACATCACCTAGGGTTAAGGTGACGGTGCTGCCGGTGTCAACCGTGCCAGTGATGGTGGTGCTTGCCTCGTTCGCATTAATGATATTGTCTGCGGTAATGGCATCTATGGTTATCGTGGGTGGCACGGTATCAACGGTAAACGCTCTGCTCACCCCCTGCGTATTGCCCGCGATATCGGTTGCGGTTGCGGTAATGGTTTCAGCGCCTTCACCCATGGCGGTAATATCTGCCGCTATGACGGTGTAAGACCAGCGGGTGCCTGATGTTGATAGGATGGTGGGACGAATATTGTCACCCAAGGTTAAGATCACAGTGCTGCCTGCGTCAACGATACCTGTGAGAGTCTCGTTCAAGGTAATGATATTGTCTGTATTAATGGCATCAATGGTTATCGTGGGCAGCACGGTATCGATGATAATATCTTGGCTCGCGGTGTGGCTATTGCCTGCGGTATCGGTTGCGGTGGCGATGATGGTTTCAGCGCCTTGATCCATATTGTTAAGATCTGTTGGGGTGAGGGTGTAAGACCAGCGGCTGCCTGACGCTGACAGTATGGTGGGACGAATATTGTCACCCAAGGTTAAGGTGACGGTGCTGCCTGCGTCAACCGTGCCAGTGATGGTGGTGCTTGCCTCGCTCAGATTAATGATCTTATCTGCGGTAATGCTATCGATGGTTATCGTTGGCAGGCTGGTATCGATGATAATATCTTGGCTCGCGGTGTGGCTATTACCTGCGGTATCGGTTGCGGTGGCGGTGATGGTTTCAGCGCCTTGACCCATATTGTTAAGATCTGTTGGGGTGAGGGTGTAAGACCAGCGGCTGCCTGACGCTGACAGTATGGTGGGACGATCCACGTTACCCAGGGTTAAGATGACAGTGCTGTCGGTGTCAACCGTGCCAGTGATGGTGGTGCTTGCCTCGTTCAGATTAATGATCTTATCTGTGGTAATGCTATCGATGGTGATCGTTGGCGGGCTGGTATCGACAGTGATCTCTCGGCTTATTGTGTGCTCATGACCTGAGTCATCGGTTGCGGTGGCGGTGATGATTTCAGCGCCTTGACCCATATTGTTAAGATCTGTTGGGGTGAGGGTGTAAGACCAGCGGGTGCCTGAGACACTGGCACTACGATCCACATCACCTAGGGTTAAGGTGACGGTGCTGCCGGTGTCAACCGTGCCAGTGATGGTGGTGCTTGCCTCGTTCGCATTAATGATATTGTCTGCGGTAATGGCATCTATGGTTATCGTGGGTGGCACGGTATCAACGGTAAACGCTCTGCTCACCCCCTGCGTATTGCCCGCGATATCGGTTGCGGTTGCGGTAATGGTTTCAGCGCCTTCACCCATGGCGGTAATATCTGCCGCTATGACGGTGTAAGACCAGCGGGTGCCTGATGTTGATAGGATGGTGGGACGAATATTGTCACCCAAGGTTAAGATCACAGTGCTGCCTGCGTCAACGATACCTGTGAGAGTCTCGTTCAAGGTAATGATATTGTCTGTGTTAATGGCATCGATGGTTATCGTTGGCAGGCTGGTATCGATGATAATATCTTGGCTCGCGGTGTGGCTATTGCCTGCGGTATCGGTTGCGGTGGCGATGATGGTTTCAGCGCCTTGATCCATATTGTTAAGATCTGTCGCGGTGAGGGTGTAAGACCAGCGGCTGCCTGACGCTGACAGTATGGTGGGACGAATATTGTCACCCAAGGTTAAGGTGACGGTGCTGCCTGCGTCAACCGTGCCAGTGATGGTGGTGCTTGCCTCGCTCAGATTAATGATCTTATCTGCGGTAATGCTATCGATGGTTATCGTTGGCAGGCTGGTATCGATGATAATATCTTGGCTCGCGGTGTGGCTATTACCTGCGGTATCGGTTGCGGTGGCGGTGATGGTTTCAGCGCCTTGACCCATATTGTTAAGATCTGTTGGGGTGAGGGTGTAAGACCAGCGGCTGCCTGACGCTGACAGTATGGTGGGACGATCCACGTTACCCAGGGTTAAGATGACAGTGCTGTCGGTGTCAACCGTGCCAGTGATGGTGGTGCTTGCCTCGTTCAGATTAATGATCTTATCTGTGGTAATGCTATCGATGGTGATCGTTGGCGGGCTGGTATCGACAGTGATCTCTCGGCTTATTGTGTGCTCATGACCTGAGTCATCGGTTGCGGTGGCGGTGATCACCTCAACGCCTTGACCCATATTGTTAAGATCTGTTGGGGTGAGGGTGTAAGACCAGCGGGTGCCTGAGACACTGGCACTACGATCCACATCACCTAGGGTTAAGGTGACGGTGCTGCCGGTGTCAACCGTGCCAGTGATGGTGGTGCTTGCCTCGTTCGCATTAATGATATTGTCTGCGGTAATGGCATCTATGGTTATCGTGGGTGGCACGGTATCAACGGTAAACGCTCTGCTCACCCCCTGCGTATTGCCCGCGATATCGGTTGCGGTTGCGGTAATGGTTTCAGCGCCTTCACCCATGGCGGTAATATCTGCCGCTATGACGGTGTAAGACCAGCGGGTGCCTGATGTTGATAGGATGGTGGGACGAATATTGTCACCCAAGGTTAAGATCACAGTGCTGCCTGCGTCAACGATACCTGTGAGAGTCTCGTTCAAGGTAATGATATTGTCTGTATTAATGGCATCAATGGTTATCGTGGGCAGGCTGGTATCGATGATAATATCTTGGCTCGCGGTGTGGCTATTGCCTGCGGTATCGGTTGCGGTGGCGATGATGGTTTCAGCGCCTTGATCCATATTGTTAAGATCTGTCGCGGTGAGGGTGTAAGACCAGCGGCTGCCTGACGCTGACAGTATGGTGGGACGAATATTGTCACCCAAGGTTAAGGTGACGGTGCTGCCTGCGTCAACCGTGCCAGTGATGGTGGTGCTTGCCTCGCTCAGATTAATGATCTTATCTGCGGTAATGCTATCGATGGTGATCGTTGGCAGGCTGGTATCGATGATAATATCTTGGCTCGCGGTGTGGCTATTACCTGCGGTATCGGTTGCGGTGGCGGTGATGGTTTCAGCGCCTTGACCCATATTGTTAAGATCTGTTGGGGTGAGGATGTAAGACCAGCGGCTGCCTGACGCTGACAGTATGGTGGGACGATCCACGTTACCCAGGGTTAAGATGACAGTGCTGTCGGTGTCAACCGTGCCAGTGATGGTGGTGCTTGCCTCGTCCAGATTAATGATCTTATCTGTGGTAATGCTATCGATGGTGATCGTTGGCGGGCTGGTATCGACAGTGATCTCTCGGCTTATTGTGTGCTCATGACCTGAGTCATCGGTTGCGGTGGCGGTGATCACCTCAACGCCTTGACCCATATTGTTAAGATCTGTTGGGGTGAGGGTGTAAGACCAGCGGGTGCCTGAGACACTGGCACTACGATCCACATCACCTAGGGTTAAGGTGACGGTGCTGCCGGTGTCAACCGTGCCAGTGATGGTGGTGCTTGCCTCGTTCGCATTAATGATATTGTCTGCGGTAATGGCATCTATGGTTATCGTGGGTGGCACGGTATCAACGGTAAACGCTCTGCTCACCCCCTGCGTATTGCCCGCGATATCGGTTGCGGTTGCGGTAATGGTTTCAGCGCCTTCACCCATGGCGGTAAT
The DNA here is from genome assembly GCA_965261045.1 of uncultured Colwellia sp. Lineage (GTDB taxonomy): Bacteria > Pseudomonadota > Gammaproteobacteria > Enterobacterales > Alteromonadaceae > Colwellia. The sequence continues at coordinate 2,640,538 of CBDHCJ010000001.1, read as the reverse complement.
ATCTGCCGCTATGACGGTGTAAGACCAGCGGGTGCCTGATGTTGATAGGATGGTGGGACGAATATTGTCACCCAAGGTTAAGATCACAGTGCTGCCTGCGTCAACGATACCTGTGAGAGTCTCGTTCAAGGTAATGATATTGTCTGTGTTAATGCTATCGATGGTTATCGTTGGCAGGCTGGTATCGATGATAATATCTTGGCTCGCGGTGTGGCTATTACCTGCGGTATCGGTTGCGGTGGCGGTGATGGTTTCAGCGCCTTGACCCATATTGTTAAGATCTGTTGGGGTGAGGGTGTAAGACCAGCGGCTGCCTGACGCTGACAGTATGGTGGGACGATCCACGTTACCCAGGGTTAAGATGACAGTGCTGTCGGTGTCAACCGTGCCAGTGATGGTGGTGCTTGCCTCGTTCAGATTAATGATCTTATCTGTGGTAATGCTATCGATGGTGATCGTTGGCGGGCTGGTATCGACAGTGATCTCTCGGCTTATTGTGTGCTCATGACCTGAGTCATCGGTTGCGGTGGCGGTGATCACCTCAACGCCTTGACCCATATTGTTAAGATCTGTTGGGGTGAGGGTGTAAGACCAGCGGGTGCCTGAGACACTGGCACTACGATCCACATCACCTAGGGTTAAGGTGACGGTGCTGCCGGTGTCAACCGTGCCAGTGATGGTGGTGCTTGCCTCGTTCGCATTAATGATATTGTCTGCGGTAATGGCATCTATGGTTATCGTGGGTGGCACGGTATCAACGGTAAACGCTCTGCTCACCCCCTGCGTATTGCCCGCGATATCGGTTGCGGTTGCGGTAATGGTTTCAGCGCCTTCACCCATGGCGGTAATATCTGCCGCTATGACGGTGTAAGACCAGCGGGTGCCTGATGTTGATAGGATGGTGGGACGAATATTGTCACCCAAGGTTAAGATCACAGTGCTGCCTGCGTCAACGATACCTGTGAGAGTCTCGTTCAAGGTAATGATATTGTCTGTGTTAATGGCATCAATGGTTATCGTGGGCAGGCTGGTATCGATGATAATATCTTGGCTCGCGGTGTGGCTATTGCCTGCGGTATCGGTTGCGGTGGCGATGATGGTTTCAGCGCCTTGATCCATATTGTTAAGATCTGTCGCGGTGAGGGTGTAAGACCAGCGGCTGCCTGACGCTGACAGTATGGTGGGACGAATATTGTCACCCAAGGTTAAGGTGACGGTGCTGCCTGCGTCAACCGTGCCAGTGATGGTGGTGCTTGCCTCGCTCAGATTAATGATCTTATCTGCGGTAATGCTATCGATGGTTATCGTTGGCAGGCTGGTATCGATGATAATATCTTGGCTCGCGGTGTGGCTATTGCCTGCGGTATCGGTTGCGGTGGCGGTGATGGTTTCAGCGCCTTGACCCATATTGTTAAGATCTGTCGCGGTGAGGGTGTAAGACCAGCGGCTGCCTGACGCTGACAGTATGGTGGGACGATCCACGTTACCCAGGGTTAAGATGACAGTGCTGTCGGTGTCAACCGTGCCAGTGATGGTGGTGCTTGCCTCGTTCAGATTAATGATCTTATCTGTGGTAATGCTATCGATGGTGATCGTTGGCGGGCTGGTATCGACAGTGATCTCTCGGCTTATTGTGTGCTCATGACCTGAGTCATCGGTTGCGGTGGCGGTGATCACCTCAACGCCTTGACCCATATTGTTAAGATCTGTTGGGGTGAGGGTGTAAGACCAGCGGGTGCCTGAGACACTGGCACTACGATCCACATCACCTAGGGTTAAGGTGACGGTGCTGCCGGTGTCAACCGTGCCAGTGATGGTGGTGCTTGCCTCGTTCGCATTAATGATATTGTCTGCGGTAATGGCATCTATGGTTATCGTGGGTGGCACGGTATCAACGGTAAACGCTCTGCTCACCCCCTGCGTATTGCCCGCGATATCGGTTGCGGTTGCGGTAATGGTTTCAGCGCCTTCACCCATGGCGGTAATATCTGCCGCTATGACGGTGTAAGACCAGCGGGTGCCTGATGTTGATAGGATGGTGGGACGAATATTGTCACCCAAGGTTAAGATCACAGTGCTGCCTGCGTCAACGATACCTGTGAGAGTTTCGTTCAAGGTAATGATATTGTCTGTGTTAATGGCATCAATGGTTATCGTGGGCAGGCTGGTATCGATGATAATATCTTGGCTCGCGGTGTGGCTATTGCCTGCGGTATCGGTTGCGGTGGCGGTGATGGTTTCAGCGCCTTGATCCATATTGTTAAGATCTGTCGCGGTGAGGGTGTAAGACCAGCGGCTGCCTGACGCTGACAGTATGGTGGGACGAATATTGTCACCCAAGGTTAAGGTGACGGTGCTGCCTGCGTCAACCGTGCCAGTGATGGTGGTGCTTGCCTCGCTCAGATTAATGATCTTATCTGCGGTAATGCTATCGATGGTTATCGTTGGCAGGCTGGTATCGATGATAATATCTTGGCTCGCGGTGTGGCTATTGCCTGCGGTATCGGTTGCGGTGGCGGTGATGGTTTCAGCGCCTTGACCCATATTGTTAAGATCTGTCGCGGTGAGGGTGTAAGACCAGCGGCTGCCTGACGCTGACAGTATGGTGGGACGATCCACGTTACCCAGGGTTAAGATGACAGTGCTGTCGGTGTCAACCGTGCCAGTGATGGTGGTGCTTGCCTCGTTCAGATTAATGATCTTATCTGTGGTAATGCTATCGATGGTGATCGTTGGCGGGCTGGTATCGACAGTGATCTCTCGGCTTATTGTGTGCTCATGACCTGAGTCATCGGTTGCGGTGGCGGTGATCACCTCAACGCCTTGACCCATATTGTTAAGATCTGTTGGGGTGAGGGTGTAAGACCAGCGGGTGCCTGAGACACTGGCACTACGATCCACATCACCTAGGGTTAAGGTGACGGTGCTGCCGGTGTCAACCGTGCCAGTGATGGTGGTGCTTGCCTCGTTCGCATTAATGATATTGTCTGCGGTAATGGCATCTATGGTTATCGTGGGTGGCACGGTATCAACGGTAAACGCTCTGCTCACCCCCTGCGTATTGCCCGCGATATCGGTTGCGGTTGCGGTAATGGTTTCAGCGCCTTCACCCATGGCGGTAATATCTGCCGCTATGACGGTGTAAGACCAGCGGGTGCCTGATGTTGATAGGATGGTGGGACGAATATTGTCACCCAAGGTTAAGATCACAGTGCTGCCTGCGTCAACGATACCTGTGAGAGTCTCGTTCAAGGTAATGATATTGTCTGTATTAATGGCATCAATGGTTATCGTGGGCAGGCTGGTATCGATGATAATATCTTGGCTCGCGGTGTGGCTATTGCCTGCGGTATCGGTTGCGGTGGCGATGATGGTTTCAGCGCCTTGATCCATATTGTTAAGATCTGTCGCGGTGAGGGTGTAAGACCAGCGGCTGCCTGACGCTGACAGTATGGTGGGACGAATATTGTCACCCAAGGTTAAGGTGACGGTGCTGCCTGCGTCAACCGTGCCAGTGATGGTGGTGCTTGCCTCGCTCAGATTAATGATCTTATCTGCGGTAATGTTATCGATGGTTATCGTTGGCAGGCTGGTATCGATGATAATATCTTGGCTCGCGGTGTGGCTATTACCTGCGGTATCGGTTGCGGTGGCGGTGATGGTTTCAGCGCCTTGACCCATATTGTTAAGATCTGTTGGGGTGAGGGTGTAAGACCAGCGGCTGCCTGACGCTGACAGTATGGTGGGACGATCCACGTTACCCAGGGTTAAGATGACAGTGCTGTCGGTGTCAACCGTGCCAGTGATGGTGGTGCTTGCCTCGTTCAGATTAATGATCTTATCTGTGGTAATGCTATCGATGGTGATCGTTGGCGGGCTGGTATCGACAGTGATCTCTCGGCTTATTGTGTGCTCATGACCTGAGTCATCGGTTGCGGTGGCGGTGATCACCTCAACGCCTTGACCCATATTGTTAAGATCTGTTGGGGTGAGGGTGTAAGACCAGCGGGTGCCTGAGACACTGGCACTACGATCCACATCACCTAGGGTTAAGGTGACGGTGCTGCCGGTGTCAACCGTGCCAGTGATGGTGGTGCTTGCCTCGTTCGCATTAATGATATTGTCTGCGGTAATGGCATCTATGGTTATCGTGGGTGGCACGGTATCAACGGTAAACGCTCTGCTCACCCCCTGCGTATTGCCCGCGATATCGGTTGCGGTTGCGGTAATGGTTTCAGCGCCTTCACCCATGGCGGTAATATCTGCCGCTATGACGGTGTAAGACCAGCGGGTGCCTGATGTTGATAGGATGGTGGGACGAATATTGTCACCCAAGGTTAAGATCACAGTGCTGCCTGCGTCAACGATACCTGTGAGAGTCTCGTTCAAGGTAATGATATTGTCTGTATTAATGGCATCAATGGTTATCGTGGGCAGGCTGGTATCGATGATAATATCTTGGCTCGCGGTGTGGCTATTGCCTGCGGTATCGGTTGCGGTGGCGATGATGGTTTCAGCGCCTTGATCCATATTGTTAAGATCTGTCGCGGTGAGGGTGTAAGACCAGCGGCTGCCTGACGCTGACAGTATGGTGGGACGAATATTGTCACCCAAGGTTAAGGTGACGGTGCTGCCTGCGTCAACCGTGCCAGTGATGGTGGTGCTTGCCTCGCTCAGATTAATGATCTTATCTGCGGTAATGCTATCGATGGTTATCGTTGGCAGGCTGGTATCGATGATAATATCTTGGCTCGCGGTGTGGCTATTACCTGCGGTATCGGTTGCGGTGGCGATGATGGTTTCAGCACCTTGGCCCATGGCGGTAATATCGTCTGGGGTTAAGGTGTAAGACCAAGTGGTGCCTGAGACAGTCGCGGTACGAACATTTCCACCAAGACTTAACTTAACGCTGCTGCCCGCTTCAACCATACCCGTGATGGTTGTAGTTACCTCGTTTGAATTAATAATATTGTCGTCGGCAATGGCATTAATAGTTATCGTTGGCGGGTTGGTATCGACGGTGATCTCTCGGGTCGCCTGCTGCGTATTGCCTGCGGTATCGGTTGCGGTTGCGATGATGGTTTCAGCACCTTGACCCATATTGTTAAGATCTGTCGAGGTTAGGGTGTAAGACCAAGTAGTGTCTGAGACGGTCGCGGTACGAACATTTCCACCAAGACTTAACTTAACGCTGCTGCCCGCTTCAACCATACCCGTGATGGTTGTAGTTACCTCGTTTGAATTAATAATATTGTCGTCGGCAATGGCATTAATAGTTATCGTTGGCGGGTTGGTATCGACGGTGATCTCTCGGGTAACCTGCTGCGTATTGCCTGCGGTATCAGTTGCGGTGGCGATGATGGTTTCAGCACCTTGGCCCATGGCGGTAATATCGTCTGGGGTTAAGGTGTAAGACCAAGTGGTGCCTGAGACAGTCGCGGTACGAACATTTCCACCAAGACTTAACTTAACGCTGCTGCCCGCTTCAACCATACCCGTGATGGTTGTAGTTACCTCGTTTGAATTAATAATATTGTCGTCGGCAATGGCATTAATAGTTATCGTTGGCGGGTTGGTATCGACGGTGATCTCTCGGGTCGCCTGCTGCGTATTGCCTGCGGTATCAGTTGCCGTTGCGATGATGGTTTCATCGCCTTGACCCATATTGGTAAGATCTGTCAGGGTAAGGGCGTAAGACCAAGTGGTGCCTGAGACGGTCGCGGTACGAACATTTCCACCAAGACTTAACTTAACGGTGCTGCCTGCTTCAACCGTACCTGTGATGGTTGTAGTTACCTCGTTCGAATTAATAATATTGTCGTCGGTAATGGCATCAATCGCTATCATTGGCGGCGCGGTATCGACGGTTATCTCTCGGGTAACCTGCTGAGTATTGCCTGCGGTATCAGTTGCGGTGGCGATGATGGTTTCATCGCCTTGACCCATATTGGTAAGATCTGTCAGGGTAAGGGCGTAAGACCAAGTGGTGCCTGAGACGGTCGCGGTACGAACATTGATACCAAGACTTAACTTAACGCTGCTGCCCGCTTCAACCATACCAGTGATGGTTGTAGTTACCTCGTTTGAATTAATAATATTGTCGTCGGCAATGGCATTAATAGTTATCGTTGGCGGCACGGTATCGACGGTGATCTCTCGGGTAACCTGCTGAGTATTGCCCGCAGTATCAGTTGCGGTGGCGATGATGGTTTCATCGCCTTGGCCCATGGCGGTAATATCGTCTGGGGTTAAGGTGTAAGACCAAGTGGTACTTATCACAGTCGCGGTATGAACATTTCCACCAAGACTTAACTTAACGCTACTGCCCGCTTCAACCGTACCTGTTATTGGGGTGCCGCTTGCCTCGTTCGAATTAATAATATTGTCGTCGGCAATGGCATCAATCGCTATCATTGGCGGCGCGGTATCGACGGTTATCTCTCGGGTAACCTGCTGAGTATTGCCTGCGGTATCAGTTGCGGTGGCGATGATGGTTTCAGCGCCTTGGCCCATGGCGGTAATATCGTCTGGGGTTAGGGTGTAAGACCAAGTAGTGTCTGAGACGGTCGCGGTACGAACATTTCCACCAAGACTTAACTTAACGGTGCTGCCTGCTTCAACCATACCCGTGATGGTTGTAGTTACCTCGTTCGAATTAATAATATTGTCGTCGGCAATGGCATTAATAGTTATCGTTGGCGGGTTGGTATCGACGGTGATCTCTCGGGTAACCTGCTGTGTATTACCTGCGGTATCGGTTGCGGTGGCGATGATGGTTTCAGCACCTTGGCCCATGGCGGTAATATCGTCTGGGGTTAAGGTGTAAGACCAAGTGGTAGCTATCACAGTCGCGGTACGAACATTTCCACCAAGACTTAACTTAACGCTGCTGCCCGCTTCAACCATACCCGTGATGGTTGTAGTTACCTCGTTTGAATTAATAATATTGTCGTCGGCAATGGCATTAATAGTTATCGTTGGCGGCGTGGTATCTGCCAGATCCGTGTCCTTAACCGTAAGCGCCTGAGTATCGGAGCTACCAGGTTTTATGCCAACAGCGGCCAAAGCGATACCACCAGCAAGCCACCACCAATATCCCCCTTCATCATTGGTGTCTTCATCTGCTGTTGGTATATAACTCACCATGCCTTCAGGCAGATCACTCAATCCTAACGTTTCCCCATCAACCTCGGTGAGCATATCAGTCAATACATCATTGTTAGCATAGATGTAGACCATAAAACTGCCATCAGCCAATATTTCACCAATGGGGCTATTTGGTGTTGTTGTAACCCCTCCATATTCTCCCCCACCTAATGTCACGGTACATGCACCCTCATGACATAAGGTGTAAAAACCTCTAAAAATAATTTTGCTCGCATCCGAGGTTGTAACGATAAGATCATCGCCTGTTTTTACGGCAATAATGTTAGTTATTAAGTTGCTGAATTCAGCGTTTTCTACCTTACTTTTTTGCACCATTACTTTTACGTGATAGTTTTCATACGCAGCTGCTAATACAGAAATAGTTTTAGCTGGTGGCAAAACTATTGTTATATCGTCTAATTCAGGGTCTTTAGGTTCGATTATAATGAGGTTTGTCGATCTTTTAACTAGATTCACTTTATGCTTATTCCTACATAGTTACGTTGTTAAATTATCTGACTGGTTTGGCTAGATTTAATTTAATTTGATTTAAATTGAACTTGTTTAATAAGATGATTTTCTTACCACAGTTACAGTTACAGTTACAGTTACAGTTACAGTTACAGTTACAGTTACAGTTACAGTTACAGTTACAGTTAGTTACAGTATAGGATAAAATTCAAAAATAGACTCAAAATAGACTCAAAATAGACTTAGAGTAGACTTATAATAGACTAAAGTTATCTCAAAACGCAGGCTTATATGTTAATACAATGTTAATATTGTGTTTTTATTATGATTTTTAAAATTAAAAATCAACCTTTTTGTTGAAAAAAGAATATTGTTCATCTGGGAAAGCTTTATTCTTAAAAGGCTAGAGGAATGTTGAGTCATTGAGAAAAAATCGCACCTAAACCTAAACCTAAACCTAAACCTAAACCAACAGCTGCGGCTTGCACATAGGCAATATGACACAGCTTACGTTTTAAGTTTTTATCGTTATGATGTAGATCAAAAAATGATAACGAAAGATGATTTTAAAAAGTTAAATGAGAATAATGGGATATAGCCTTAATTAAATTAAGGCTATTGAGTAAAGAGTGGAGAGTTAAAAGTGAACTACCCCGCGACATCGCTTCGCTCTGATCATGAGGTTTCTCGACAGATGTAAATAAATTAAAGCTGGACTCAAGCTTGGGTTCAAGAAAGACTTAACATCAACTCGGTTTAAAAGGTGGTTAACTTCTAGGGCAGTGTTATTTAATTGTCACCCGAGCAAACTTACGTTTACCTACTTGATAAACCGCTTCGCTGCCACTGACAACAACTAAGTTTTTGTCGGTAATTTTTGCACCATCAATTTTAGCCGCACCTTGTTTGATCATACGATAGGCTTCTGAGGTGCTGCTAACTAACCCTGCTTCTTTTAATAAATTGGCAATGGCAATTTCACCCTCTTCTGGGCTCAATTCAAGCTCAGGCATTTTATCTGGCATAGCGCCTTTTTGAAAGTGATTAATAAATGCTTGATGAGCGGACTCAGCTTCGGCTTCATCATGAAAACGAGCAATTAATTCTTTCGCTAAATCAATTTTTACATCTCGTGGGTTTTTGCCATTGGTAATATCAGTTTTGTAACCCTCTATGACTTCAAGTGATTTAAAACTAAGTAACTCATAATAACGCCACATTAAGACATCAGAAATCGACATGACTTTACCAAACATATCTGACGGGCTATCGGTAATACCAATATAATTACCTAATGATTTAGACATTTTTTGCACGCCGTCTAATCCCTCAAGCAAAGGTGTCATGATCACTGTTTGTGGACGTTGGCCTTCAGATTTTTGTAACTCTCGGCCCATTAATAAGTTGAATTTTTGATCTGTACCACCTAGTTCTACATCGGCTTCAAGGGCGACAGAATCCCAACCTTGTACCAGCGGATACATAAACTCATGTATCGCAATAGCTTGACCATTGGCGTAACGCTTTTTAAAGTCGTCACGCTCCATCATACGGGCAACTGTTTGACGAGAAGCCAGTTTCAACATACCTGCCGCACCTAATTTTTCCATCCAAGTAGAATTAAAAGCCACTGTCGTTTTACTTGGATCAAGTATCTTGAATACCTGCGCTTTATACGTTTCAGCATTGGTTAAAACCTCTTCTTTGCTTAACGCTTTACGAGTAACGTTTTTACCGGTTGGATCTCCAATCATGCCAGTAAAATCACCAATTAAGAAAATAACTTCATGACCAAGTTGCTGAAATTGACGTAGTTTATTAATCAATACCGTATGGCCAAGATGTAAATCTGGGGCTGTTGGATCAAAACCTGCCTTAATTTTTAATGGTTTACCTGTTTTAAGTTTTTTTAATAGTTCATCTTCTACTAGGATTTCTTCCGTGCCACGTTTTAGCTCTGCAAACGCTTGGCTAACATCAGTCATTACTCGACTCCGAGATTAAGGGTATAAAATAATTCAATGGCCGAATTCTACTCACTTTATCTTTTATACTCAAGCAAGCTCAAGAGGATAATTTCAGGGCAACTGGATGATTTATATTCAAGGGGTAATTTTTATTAGTGCTTACTCCCTTAAAAATAAAGGTATAAAAGCAAATGTAGGGATATTTTTTCTAAAAGTTTTGATATAGTGAAGCTGAATTCAAGTAATAGCTAACGACCGTTAGCATAATTTCAGTTATCACTTAATAAACAAATATCTCTGTGAATAAACAACAAATAATACAGCGCCAATTGAACAGCCAACGAGAAATGTTTTTGAGTTTACGCGAAATGTTTCTGCGTCTTTTCAAAAAGCATCGCTTGTTCATTATATTCGTCAGTGGATTTTTATTACTACTGATCATGCTACGAACAGAGCAAGAGCTAACCACACAAGATACTAGCAACCATGGTTTCGAAATAGGTAAACGCTACCAAGTGGCTATGCCTCAACACCCGATTGGCTCAATCATTGATAACGCAATAAAAATTCCGTTTATTAAAGATGCTGTTGCTGTTGCTGTTATGGGTGATGGGGCTGATGAATCACAAATGAGTACTATAGATAGTACGGTTAACTCACAGCAACAAAGTCATATTTCTTGGCAAACAATAAAAGTGCGCAGTGGCGATTCGTTAGCAAGAATATTCAAACGGTTAGGTTTTAGTGCGCAAGAAACTTATGCGGTTAGTAGTGCTCAAGGTAAAGATAGTAAGTTATTAAGAAAAATAGATGTTGGTGATACCTTGCGTATAGCTAGCAATGACGAGCATCAAGTAATCGCATTGGAATATCCACTATCAAAAATAGATACCTTATATATCAACCTTGTCGGTGATAAATTTCAATCATATAAAGAATCTAAAACCGTTGAAATTCGGCAGGCTTTTGCTCATGGCACTATCAGTTCAAGTTTCTGGAATGCAGGCACTGCGGCTGGTTTAACTGATGCTCAAATAATCAATTTTGCCAATATTTTTGGCTGGGATATAGATTTTGCTTTAGATCTTCGCGCGGGTGGTAGTTTTCATATTATTTATGAAAAAAAATATGTTGAAGGTGAGTATATTGGCACTGGCAATATTTTAGCGGCAGAGTTCATTAATCAAGATGAGCCTTTTCAAGCGGTGCGATTTATTGATGACGAATATTACACTCCAGATGGAAAAAGCATGCGTAAGGCTTTTTTACGTGCGCCAGTAAATTTTAAATACATTAGCTCTAGCTTTAAGCGCAATCGTTTCCACCCAGTACAAAAACGTTGGAAAGCGCATCGCGGTGTTGATTACGCCGCTAAAACTGGCACCCCGGTAGTAGCGGCAGGCAATGGTAAAGTTGTTCGAGCCACTTATGATAAATACAATGGTCACCATGTGTTTATTCAACATGGTAACGGCATAGAAACGAAATATATTCACTTTTCGAAACGTGCGGTTAAAAAAGGTCAACGAGTGAAGCAAGGACAAGTTATTGGTTATGTAGGATCTACAGGCTTGGCCTCAGGACCTCATTTACATTATGAGTTCTTACTTAATGGCGTCCACCGCAACCCAAGAACGGTAAAACTACCTGAGGCAAAGCCCATTGCCAAAAAATATAAAGTCGAATTTACCGCACTGGCTAAAGAGCGTTTGCAGGCACTAGCGGGTTCAAAAAATGCCATGCTTTCAATGATCCCTGCAGAAAACAACTCACAACAAGCCAGTGACGAGTAATATAATAATAATATGAAACCAGTAAGCAACAAAGGTTATTACATTGGCTTAATGTCGGGTACTAGTGCTGATGGCATTGATCTAGCGCTGGTCACTTTTGATAACAATGGTGATCATCAGCAAAGTAAACCTATATTACATGCTAGTTATTACCATCCTTACGATGATAAAATCGCGAATAAAATTATAGATTTATATAATCCTGAGAGTAATGAAATTGATCGAGCTTTTTCTTTAGATATTGAATTAGCACAACTGTTTGCTAAAACCATTAACGCCTTATTAGTACAAGAGCAACTTAACTATGATGATATTATTGCTATTGGTAACCACGGACAAACTATTCGCCATAGACCTCAAACGAAGTACCCCTTTACGCTACAAATTGGCTGTTGCCAAACCTTAGCAACCTTAACCAATATTCGCGTTATTGGACAATTTAGGCGTAAAGACATGGCGCTTGGTGGACAAGGTGCCCCCTTAGTGCCCGCTTTTCATCAACAAATATTTTCTGAAAACACCTCAGTAAACAATAGCTGCAATGTTTTTGTGGTTAACATTGGTGGCATTGCCAATATCACATTACTACCCGCGACAAAATATCAGCAAGTAGTCGCCTTTGATACAGGTCCGGGTAATGCGTTAATGGATGATTGGTTTCAACTGCATAATCCAAAGAGTGAACATAAATATGATAAAAATGGCGATTGGGCGGCAAGTGGGCACATTAATGAATCTTTATTAGCGCAATTATTAGCAGATAATTATTTTCAACTTGCTCCCCCTAAGAGTACTGGTCGAGAATATTTCAACTTATCATGGCTAAGAAAACAATTAAGCAAAGTTAAACCATTGCCAATTCAAGATGTGCAAGCAACAGTCACAGCATTTACTGCGGTGACTATAAGCAATGCCATTATTGATGCCACAAATAAATATGGCGTTAACAGCCTAAATATAACAAAAGTTTACCTTTGTGGTGGTGGTGCTCACAATCACACATTGAAAAATCAGTTAAATCAGTTAAATCAACAAACGAGAGCAGAAAACAAAAAGTATGAACTTCTTCTTACTAATAAAAAAGATATTGATGGTGATCAACTTGAAGCTATTGCCTTTGCTTGGCTAGCATTTGCTTATGACAAAAAGTTATTAAGCAGCATGTCAGCGGTTACAGGGGCTAGCAAAAGTTGTACCCTTGGTAGCCCCTATTTTCCTTAGCTGTTACGAGTAAAATAGCTGTCACGAAGCCACTTCAAGATATAGGATCCAAAGAATAAAAAACGGCAATATTTGGTGTTTTTTCTTTTTCTTTTTCTTTTTCTTTTTCTTTTTCTTTTTCTTTTTTTATTGTTTTAGTAGGCTGCTGTATAAAAAATGAACTAGTCATAAAATAAATACTCTAAGTAGTTGCGTCTAGTATTGACATTTTATTGACAACAAAAGGAGGGACAATACTATGGAGTTTAATGATATTCATATTGGTATGAAGTGTGGCAGTAAAAAGGGCAGTGGTACCGTAACTTGGATTGATGATTCAACCCGTACGATATATTTGGCAGATACCTGCAGTAATAATAATTTTGAAGTGGAGTTTGAAAAAATCATTGACGACCCACAAGTACATAACAAAGAGGATACTTTTTATTAGAGATTGAGCGTATCTAAAATTTATCACCCCTCATTAGCTACTCCATATTAGGTAAGGCACTAAATGAGGGGTTTCTTTTGAGCGTTTTTTAATTAATATTACTCAAGCTAACAGGTAACTCTCCTAATACTCTTTGCTTACCTATTACAATGCCGATACTGGTATTGAAGCCAGGACTATAAGCTTGGTTATTAACATCTTGATAAATTCGATCATCAAAAGTCACCAAAACGGCATCAACTATTGTTTGATATGGTTGCAACAAATAAGGTGAGCCTTTAGCAATTAACACACTGGTAACATGCTGCAACTTTGCTTGTTGCAATTGAAGTTTAAGTAATTTTCCATAACTTAAACTATTATTTTCGTTGACTAACTTGGCTTTGGTTAATAAATCTTCTGCCCCGCCCAGATCTACCACACTGGCTATTTTTGTATCCACAGTAGCAATTAGTAAATCTGCTTTTGCTAATTTTTTACCACGCTTTAATTGTGTTAATGCATCACCACTGCTAACCACAGTTGCGCTAATTTTCGGTAGGGTTTTACCTAGCTTGTGCCAGTTGTTTTTTATTGCTTGTTTTAGTGCGCGAAATTCTTGCCAATTCCAAACAAAAAGGTGTATACGCTTAATTTTATTTGTCGCTATGGGTAAGATATTTTGCTTACTTTTTAATAAAGTAACTGAATTATCTGCAAGTGTTTGTTCTAATAATAAGTGGCTTACTTGCGCTATTTTTTGTTCAGCTAGATTAACCCTCTCAAGCAGAGTCTGTGTTGATAAATCACTATATTGCGCTTTATAGTGATTTATTCTGGTAGTAGATTCATTCAATTCTGCTAATGAAAATTCTCCTTTATCAATCCTTGTTTGTAGCATTTTAGCAACTGATTTAATAAATAAGGAAAACTTAGCAATATCACTAGGTTGCCTTATTTTAAATGGCATCACGGCTAAATCAGCGCCAGCAACAAAGGTTTCAACTACGGCAGAAACGTCATCAAAATAATGGGAAATACCAGCCATATCAAGAGCGTCTGTGGCGATAATGCCATCAAACTTCATGTCATTTCTTAATAAATCCGTTAAAATTTTACGTGACATGGTTGCTGGTCGAATAATTTTTTCACCTAGGTTATTTAGCACAGTAGAATTATCTAACGCTGGATATTGAATATGTGCGGTCATAATCATGGCAGGTGAGCTATGTTTAATCGCCCATTTAAATGGCGCAATATCTTGTTTTTCAATAGTTGCCAGATCATGTTCAACGAGTGGTAAATCTAAATGACTATCAACGTGAGTGTCGCCATGGCCAGGAAAGTGCTTTAAGGTTGCCATCACTTTCTGTTGCTGAAAACCATTAACGGCTGCGCTGCCAAGCTCCGCAACCCATTGTGGATTTTCACCAAACGAACGAGTATTAATAACAGGGTTGTCAGCATTGGTATTTACATCAATAACAGGGGCATAATTATTATTTATACCTAGCAACTTTAATTCTTGAGCAATAACCTTGCTTGTTTGTGTGGCAAATTTAATATCATTGGCGTGGTAAGTAGCACCTATTGCCATATTACCTGCAAACGAAGTGGCTTGTGGTAAGCGCGCTACCCTGCCGCCTTCTTGATCGATAGAAATAATCAAGGGTTTGGCTGATTTAGATTTAAGCGCTGCTTGTTGTAAATCATGGGTTAAATGGATTATTTGCTTAGTTGACTCTAAGTTTTCAGCAAAAAGTACCACACTGCCAATGCCTGTGTTGGTAATCATATCTGCGAGGTCTTGGTGTAAGGTTGTTACGCCTTGCAAACACTGAACCGTTTTTTTAGCTGTGATTTCGGGACAAAAATAGCGAATATCCAATGCTATTTTCGCAGCTATATTTCTTTCGAAGGCTGAAAGTTGTATGGGTGTATTCATTTTTTTAGATTTAACCATAGAATCATTTGTAAAAGCATGGCTAATACTTAAATTGATTAAGTAAACAGCAATAACTAAAAACCTAATATTCATCGTTATTCCTATCAATTTACTAAATTTATATGATTAAGGGCTTCTGGAATATAAGGTAAACTTGTTATAATTAAATTGAAAGTAAAAATAAAGCATTAAAATGATAATTACGACAATAAACCGCTATTAAACAAGTACGCACCCTCATTAATAGCTATTATTAACTTATATTACAAAGTATACATATTAGGTAACCCAATGCAACGATTAGCACCAGCTCTACGCCAAGACAATGTTCCTTTAGATCTTATTGCGCTTATCAAAACCATTTTAGCTGCCACCAAAGAAATTTCTTTTCGTGTTAGCCAAGCCCACTTAAGCGGCCTAATGGGCTCTACTTTAGATGAAAACATTCAAGGTGAGATACAGAAAAATCTTGATGTTGTTGCCAATGAGTTATTTAAAGATATTTTACTTGAATCGGGTTTTGTTAAAGCGATTTCATCAGAAGAAGAAGACACCTCTGTTGCTGGCAATGCCGTAGGTAAATATATTGTTTCTTTTGATCCCCTAGACGGCAGTTCAAATATCGATATTAACTCACTTATAGGTACTATTTTTTCTATACATGAAGCCCCTGAGCATATGAATGCTAATAATCCAGATATGTTCAAGCAATCAGGAAACAAACAAGTATGTGCTGGTTATGTTTTATATGGTCCTGCAACTATGTTAGTGATGACTACTGGTAATGGTACTCATTTTTATGTACTTGATAGAACTCACGGCGGTTACCTTTTAGTAAATCGCAATGTGCAAGTACCAGCTGATACGCAAGAATTTGCTGTTAATATGTCGAATCAACGTTTTTGGCAAGAGCCAATGCAAAACTATATTGCTGATTTACTTGCAGGAGAAACAGGTCCGCGTGGTAAAAACTTCAACATGCGTTGGATTGCTGCCATGGTTGGTGATATTCATCGCGTGTTGTGTCGCGGTGGTATTTTCACTTACCCAAGCGACAGTAAAAATGCAGAGCAACCATATAAGCTACGTTTAATGTATGAAGCCAACCCTATGTCATTTTTAATTGAACAAGCTGGTGGTGTAGCCATGACTAGCGAAGGTCGAATTATGGACATAGAGCCAAGCAACATTCATCAAAGAGTTGAAGTTATTATGGGCTCGAAAAACGAAGTAGAAGCTTGTTTACGTTATTATACTCATGATACTTCAAAATGTCTGCTTCAGGACGTCTGAGCAATTCATAATCAAGACGCATTTTTTATTAATGGTTATTACTTGAATCCAACTTCCCTTAAAAACAAAGGCAACGATGAGTATGATTTGCTCAGCAAATAGGAAAAACAGCTTGGTTACTTTGAATAAAGTTATCAAGATCTTCTATGGTGGTTAATGGTGGTTAGGTTTTCTATATTCATGATCGCTTTCATCTTATGTTCATAAACAAAATTTAAGCCTTTAGCTGAATTTCATGTTAGAAATACGTGGTTACTTCAGACTCATTTCATATTGGACAAGGCTACTTCATTGTTGGCATTGAAAATTCATTTCCATTACTGATGCCGCTGGGCCAACGACCGGTAATAGCTTTCATTTTTGTATAAAATCTTACACCATCAGGGCCATGCATATGAAGTGGCCCGAAGAGTGAGCGTTTCCAACCGCCAAATGAATGAAATGCCATAGGCACAGGAATGGGAACATTAATACCGACCATCCCTACTTCAATATGCTCACTAAATTGACGTGCAGTATCGCCATCGCGGGTAAATATGCTGGTGCCATTGCCATACTCGTGATTATTAATCAGGCTTACAGCCTGGTCAAAATTATCGACACGAACAATCGACAAAACAGGACCGAAAATTTCTTCATCATAGATACGCATGCCTGGTTTT
The DNA here is from genome assembly GCA_965261045.1 of uncultured Colwellia sp. GTDB lineage: Bacteria > Pseudomonadota > Gammaproteobacteria > Enterobacterales > Alteromonadaceae > Colwellia. The sequence goes on along the minus strand of CBDHCJ010000001.1, from coordinate 2,623,631 downwards.
ACATGGTCAAATAGTGTTGGACCAACAAAGTAGCCATTTTCGTGACCTTTATAGGTGAAATTACGACCATCAGTGATCAAACAAGCACCTTGTGCAACACCAGCATCAATATATGATTTTACTTTATCTGCATGTTCACGACTGATGAGTGGGCCCATATGTGCTTCTTCAGGCAAACCAATACCAGGTCCAACCCGCATGGTTGATATTTCAGTTTTCAACATCTCAATTAATTTGTCAGCAACTTCATCGCCAACACACACTGCCACTGATATTGCCATACAGCGTTCACCAGCAGAACCATAAGCAGCACCCATTAATGATTGAACCACTTGGTTTGGATCAGCGTCAGGCATAATAACCATGTGGTTTTTAGCACCACCGAGTGCTTGTACACGTTTGCCATGTTTACTCGCCTCACTATAAATGTATTCAGCGATGGGAGTTGAACCAACAAAGCTTATCGCTTGAACTCTTTCATCAGTCAGTAATTTATTTACCGGGTCTTTACCGCCATTTACAATATTAAATACACCGTCAGGTAAACCTGCTTTAGTTAATAGTTCAGCAAGCTTTAAAGGCACAGATGGATTTTTTTCAGACGGTTTCATGATGAAAGTATTACCACACGCTATCGCGATTGGAAACATCCACATCGGCACCATTGCCGGAAAGTTAAATGGGCTAATACCAGCGCAAACACCTACTGGTTGCATTAAAGAATGACAGTCAACGCCTCGGCCGACATTAAGAGAGTGCTCGCCTTTTAGTAAATGTGGTATACCACAAGCAAATTCAACAACTTCTAAACCTCGAGTTAATTCACCTCTAGCGTCAGAGAAAACTTTACCATGTTCGTTGGTTATTAGTGCTGCTAGTTCATCACTGTTTTCTTCTAATAAAGCTTTAAATTTAAATAGAATACGAGAGCGGTTGAGTGGAGATACTTTACTCCATGATTTAAAAGCTTTTGCAGCTATAGCGATAGCTTCATCTGTTTCTTGTACATTTGACATAGCAACTTGAGCTTCTTGAGCGCCAGTTGCCGGATTAAATACTGGGTTGAATTCACCGCTTTCACATGCGACGTATGCACCGTTGATAAAGTTTCCTAAAGTTTTCATTTTAGTCTCAATGTTAATAAGTTAATTTTATTTAAAAGTTATAGCGCTACTCGGCGCCACTCGGCTAGGTTAATATTTGCATTTTGAGCAAGGGCTTTAAGATTATTTGCTCCGAGCAATGCATACTCAAACGGTGGTGCAATGCTGGGGTCTTGTTCGGCTTCAACCACTAGCCAACCTGTGTAATCAATGTTTTTTAGGCCATTAAATAAAGTTGGGTAATCAACACAACCATCACCAGGTACTGTAAATACACCATTTAACATTGCATCAAGAAAACTGATGTTGCGGTTTAAAGCATCCTGCAAAACGTTTGCTCTAATATCTTTACAGTGCACATGGTTGATGCGTGATTTGTGTTTGTTAAAAACCGAAATAGGATCTCCACCAGCGTAGGTGATGTGGCCCGTATCAAGTAGCAGGCAGACTGAATCACCTGTGTGTTCCATCAATAAATCTATATCTTGCTCAGATTGAACTATTGTTCCCATATGGTGGTGGTAGGCAATTTGCATTCCCTGTTCTAAACAGTAATCGGCAACTTTAGTAAGCTTTGCTCCAAAGTCGACCCATTTTTCATCAGCTAAATAAGGACGTTGTAGCAAACCTTTTTCTTGTTCTCCGTGTATGCAACGATCAACTTCGCAGTAAACAATTACTTTCGCACCTAAGCTTTTTAGTAGAGTTAAATGAGGTTTTAATGCTTGAATTTCTTCTTCAACAGTTCTATCGAATAGTTGACCACTAAACCAACCTGATACTAGCCTGAGTTGGTACTCTGCCAATATAGGGCCAAGCTCCTGTGCTGTTCTTGGAAACTTATTACCTAATTCAAAGCCAGCAAAGCCAGCTTTTTTTCCTTCCAATAAACATGTTGATAAAAGGGTTTCTGCCCCTAAGGTAGGCAAATCATCATTTGTCCACGTTAATGGGTTAATTCCAATACTTATACTCATGGCGACTCTTCTTAAAATTTAAACAATGTGAAATGATTACGGTGCTAATAAGGTTGTTGCTTTTTACCTTGAAGGTAATTTAAATAACTTTCTCGAACTTCTGTTCTAGCTGAAACTTCAGGGACGGCTACATCCCACCAATGTCCGCCATCACTGGTTACATACGGGTCAGTATCTAAAGTGATCACGTAAGTTTGACTTGAGTCACGTGCACGAAGTAAGGCTTCTTCCAACGATGTTAAATTATCAACTTTCTCTGCAATAGCGCCCATTGCTCGCGCATGACCTGCAAAGTCAATTTTCGGAGCTCCTTGCTCTGAGCTTTGACAATTTTCTAATAAATTATTAAATGGTGCTCCACCTGTTGCAATTTGTAGACGATTAATACAACCGAAACCACGATTATCAAGTACAACAACAATGACTTTTTTACCTAGCATGACAGAAGTTGATATTTCAGAATTCATCATCATGTATGAGCCGTCACCTACAACAACGATTGCTTCACGATCGGGTTGTGCCATTTTTATACCTAATCCAGCAGCTAATTCGTATCCCATACATGAATAACCGTATTCAACGTGATAACTTTTGGGGTGCTCACAGCGCCATAGTTTATGTAATTCACCAGGTAAGCCACCTGCAGCACATATGATGACGTCATTAGGTTGACCTGTTCGTTTTACTGCCCCTAATACCTGCGCATCGGTCGGCAAGCCGGTGGATGTTTCAGGCTGTTCGACTAAACAGGTTACTTGTTCGTAGTAATTGTTCCATTTATCAATTCCAAGTGTTGCCTGAGACAACCATTCGTTACTGAATTGGACATGCTTCAATGCACTAATTAATGCGCTTAGTGTAATTTTAGCGTCTCCAATTAATGGCAAGGCATTATGTTTATGCGCATCAAAGCTAGCAACATTCAACTGGATCAATTGGGTATTGTCATTATTGAACAATGTTCGAGATGCTGTAGTGAAGTCTTGCAAGCGGCTGCCAATAGCCAATATCACGTCAGCTTGTTTGGCGAGTTCATTAGCGATTGGTGTACCGGTTACACCGATAGAACCAACGTAATTAGGATGATCCCAGTTTAAAGTGCTTTTACCTGCTTGAGTTTCAGCGACAGGAATATTGTTTTCTTGTGCAAAAGTGCTTAAAAGCTCACATGCATCAGCATAATGAACGCCACCACCGGCAATAATTAACGGTTTTTTAGCTTCTTTAAGTGCGTTTATCACTTGTTCTAGTTCGTAACTATCAGGTAATTGTCGACGTAAACGATGCACTTTCGGCGAGAAAAAAGAAACAGGGTAGTCGTAAGCTTCGGCTTGTACATCTTGGCATAACGATAATGTTACAGGCCCACAGTTTTCTGGGTCTGTTAAGGTTTTAATTGCCATCGGCAAACTTGTCATAATTTGCTCTGGACGTGTAATTCGATCGAAGTAACGACTGACAGGCTTAAAACAATCATTTGTCGTTATAGTTGGGTCTGTAAAGTACTCGATTTGTTGTAAAACCGGGTCAGGTATTCTGTTGGCAAAAGTATCCCCTGGCAGTAGTAGCACAGGTAAGCGGTTAACATGCGCTAGCGCCGCCGCCGTTATCATGTTGGCTGCTCCAGGACCGATAGATGTAGTACAAGCCATCATACGCTGACGGTTATGTTGCTTGGCATAGGCAATTGCAGCGTGTGCCATACTTTGTTCATTATGGGCTCTATAAGTGTGAAGTTCGTCTTTTACTGCGTGTAATGCTTCACCAAGTCCGGCAACGTTACCGTGCCCAAAAATTGCAAAAACACCACCAAATAAATCAGTTTGTTGTTGTTCAATTTCCACTTTTTGGGCTGCAAGGAATTTTACGATAGCTTGAGCAAGTGTTAAACGGATAGTTTTCATCGTTATTCTCTATATTTACAATCACTAATGTTTTAAAGATATAGTAAGTAAGGGGACTAAATGACCTCACTTGTTTCGTCACCCTAATTTATTTAGCCACGTTCTTGCCAAAGAGATACTAGACTCGCATAGTTTTCGACAACTTGTTCTATAAATTCGTTATCATTGATTTCGCTTGCTAACCACTTTTGGCTTGGCTTGCCGGTAATCGTACGACCAACAGCAAACCCTTTGCAAATGTCATAGCCTGCACTAGCGTTAAAACCTTTTGCTAATTCTGATTTTGGCGCATCTAATCCTAATAACAAAATGCCTTTACAGTGTGGTGCTCGTTCTGCAATAAGATTGTCAATTAAAGGCCATGCCTTAACTGTTGGGCTAGGAAGTTTCCACCAATCAGGAAATACACCTAAGTTATAAAAACGCTTCATTGTCGTTACAATCGTTGTATCATCCTGTTCCATATCAGCAGGAGGAATAATTTCAAGCAATAATTCGTGCTTACTATCTATGCAGGCTTGGTAAAGTTCTTTAATTTGGCGTTCTTGCTCTAGGCGCAAATCGATAGTATCTTTTGGGTGATAAAAAACTAAACATTTGACAATATGCTCTGCAGGCCAGCTTTTAAGTTTAGCGCTAATATTTCGCCCACCCTCGAATTCTAGAGGACGTGAAGAAGGTAATTCGACTGGACGAGCAACCCACCAATTTTTACCCGTTGCGGAATTTAATGCGTTTTGTCCGTAAGTGTCATCAATCAATACACCAATATTACGTTCTAGATTTAATGTTTGGGCTGCTTTTTTAGTTGCTTGTACGAGTAAGTCTTTTATTTTATTAATGCGGTCGGGGTCTGTATCTGCAGCAATGGCCATGTCATAAAACTGTCTGCGATGATCGAAAGCTAAAATACAAAGATCATTTTGATTTTTCTTTGCTCGTGTAGTTACACGGTGCAAATAATTTATTTCTTTGTCTTTGCTAACATCAGTAATATCTTGTGCACGCGCTATATAATTGAATAATTCTTCTTGAGAAGGTATTGCTGGCGCGCATTCATGTCGTGAAACAACTAGAGCGCCACAAGCGTTAGCATATTGACAAGATACTTCGTCAAGTTCATCACGTAACCAACCTCGTAAGAATCCACTCATGAAAGCATCACCAGCACCTAATACATTGAGTACGTCCACTTGAAACCCACCATTAACAGTAAAGTCGGCTTCTTTTTCTGGGATTTTGTCACGTAAAACAGTGCAGCCAAGCGATCCTAGTTTAAGTACGATAGTTGCTTCAGAAAGACTACGGATCTTTTTAAGTGCTGTTATGGTATCTTCACTACCACCTGCGATATGAACCTCTTCTTCTGTACCAACAATAAGGTCACAATCAGGTAAAACGCTTTGTATATGTTTTGAGACATTTTCTGATGAAATAAAGCGAGTTTCACCATCACCCAATCCTGATAAGCCCCATAAAACAGGTCGATAGTCGATATCCAGAATGAATTTTGTATCGTTTGTCTTCGCAAAGTCGATTGCCTGTCTACTTGATTTGTATGTACTTTTTGTTGAGAGGTGAGTACCAGTAATTAATAGTGATTTACTTTTAGCGATAAAGTCACTATTAAAGTCGTCGGTACTAATGGCCATATCTGCACAGTCATTTCGGTAAAAAACTAGCGGAAATGTTTCTTGGTCTTTAATGCTTAGAATAACGAGGCCGGTGAGCCTGTCTTTATCAGTGATGACATGACTAGTATCAACACCAGTTTTCTCTAATTCTTCTCTGACAAACCTGCCCATATGTTCATCACCAACTCGAGTGATCATAGCTGATTTTAAACCTAAACGTGCTGTACCACAGGCAATGTTACCAGAAGATCCACCAATATATTTAGCAAAACTAGACATGTCTTCTAACCGACTACCGATTTGTTGACCATATAGATCAACAGTAGCTCTACCTAGACAGATGATATCTAATGACTTTTTTATATTCATAAAACAACTATTCCTAGCGTTAATCAGTTAAAACTTTAACTGAGTTTTATACTGTAAAAATGGAGATGAATTATAATTGTTAATTTATCTCAAAAGTAAGAGTATATTATAATGAAATTAATATTTCATTCAAACCTTTTTTAGAATTTGTTTGTTTATATGTATTTTCTAATAAAACGGTGGATGTTTACAGCTTAAAATTAGCAAAACCTATGATATAAAAATGATTATAAAGCAAATGATAACAATCAGTTCTGCGCAGAAGCTTGAATATGCGAAATTAATGGTTGAGAAAACTATATTTACTGAACCTTACCGTTCAACCCTTAAGGCGATAATTCAAAAAGTTGGATACGATTATGATATTGATGTAGTAGAACTAGAAGTACCAAAAGATCACGCTCATATGGTGATCGAGAGAATACCCAAACAATCACTAAGCGCTGTGATGCAAATAGTAAAAAGGGCGTTACTTTAGATGATTTAGCTGGTAATGGAATACGGCCTAAATTGATCGCTTACGTCGTAATTCCAAGGCTGATTTTAACTCGAGTGAAATATTGATATTCATTATGTGCATAGCATGATCTTTTTTATCGTAAAATCAAGCACCTTCAATGATCACGGGTATATAATGCATCTTTCTTTGCTGCTGAGAAACTAAGCAACGCATCCCTTGAAAATATAGCAACAGAGTCTACTTTTAACCAAACTCAAAGCATCAATAGATAGACAACATCACCAGCGGCTGTGCCTGAGCGCTTAGAAAACTTAGCTTGATGTAACATGATATTAAAACCAAGACTTTTCCATGTTGAATTGAATGTATTATCAATATTAAGGTTTGCTTGTTTAGGTAAATCAGCAGTTAATGATGATAAAGGTAAGGTCTTTGTGACAAAATTAATTCGATGTCTCTTGTTGTTTTTTACCTTGTCTAGTTCATAAGTACTTTACCACAATGATACATCAACTTATTTAAAATCATTAGGTTATTTTTTTTTATCGCTTGTTTTGAATCCCGAAACTTGAGTTTTAAATACAACACTAATTGCAAGTGTTTGCGCTAATATCATCGTTGCCGTAAGTGACCTGAATGTATGAACTTCAGCATCGTGAACATTAAACGAGATAGTAGCGTTCCTTGCTATAGGGCTTATCCCATTGTCCGAAATAGCAATATAAGGAGCTTTCTTTTGATTTACTATTTGAATAACATCTAAAGCTTCATTTGAGTATGGGTGAAAACTAATAACAATTAATAAATCATTTTCTGTGATGGCAGTACATTGCTCCATCAATAAACCGCCAATCCCATCAAGTAAATGTACTTTACATCCAGCATGACTTAACGTGTATGTTAAATAAGTTGACACTGGTAATGAGCGCCTCTGTCCAATAATATAAATATGCTCAGCAGATTTTATCAAATTAGCTGAAGTCTCAAGATCCGCTGATGATATTCCGCTTTGTAAATGTTCTAAAGAGACAATGTTTTCTTTACAATATTGTTGTAAAAGTGAAAAAGGAGAATCCTTCTTACCGTAGTCAATATCAACCATGTCTTGATTAATACGTTCTTTATAACTTGCTGTATTCACTGTCACATATAACTGAAACGTTTTTTGCATTTCACTAAAACCTGAATAACCGAAAGATTTAGCAAAACGAATTAAAGCAGATGGTTGTACTTGTGCTGCTTTAGCGATATTAGCAATGGTTTCAAGTGCCATAGAAGTAGGATGTTCTAAAGCAAAACTGGCTATTTCTCGTAGCCTCTTACTAAGAGACGGGTATTTATCAGAAATGTTTTTAATTAATTCTTCGTAGTTTTTCAAATCAGTGCTGGGCATACTAAAATCCTAAATAATATGATATATTTTTAATATATCATATTATTTAGAATTTAGAATTTAAATATCATAATGCATAAAAATGCCATTATCTATAGTAGACATTGGCATTTTATATAACTACAAAATAGACAATTTTAAAATTTAAAGTTTACACCTACAGAAAAACGCCTGCCATAGTGATCAATACGTCCTCCTCTAACTTCATCTTCAAAAAATGTTTCTATTGATTCATCTGTCAAGTTAACACCTTCGAACGATAAGTTAATATCATCAGTTAACGTATAAGATATACTCATATCCAATGTACCAAATGCTGCTTGAATTTCATCTGCGACGACACCAACACCATTACTAACAAGAAACTCATCACGCCAATTATATCCTAAACGGGCCCCGAAATTATTTTGTTCATAAAAAGCTACAAAGTTAAAACTATTTTTAGATAAACCCGCAATAGTTTGCTCTGTTAGTATTCCATTTTCAGTTGCTTCAACTTTACTCTCTACGTAGGTATAATTAGCTTGCACGCCAAAACCATCAAAAGGCTCAGGCAATGACTCAAAAACATGCTGAAAAGCAACTTCTATTCCTTGAATATCACCTTCACCTGTATTAAATGGAGCACTTAAAGTTACTTCATTACCATTCACATTTAATAATTGTGCTTCGGTAGAAATAAATGTACCTATATCCTTATAAAATAGACCGCCAGATGCATAGCTTGATTCACCAAAATACCATTCTAAAGATAAGTCGTACTGTAAAGCTTCATAAGGGTTAAGTAATGGATTTCCGCCTTTAGCTGTTGGCTGATCGGTACTAAAAGTAAGTCCTGGTCTAAGATCAGGTAATGATGGTCTAGCTATTACCTTCGCAAAAGCTGCTCGAAGGAATAGTCCGTCTGTTAATTCAAAGTTGATATTTGCACTTGGCAACAATTCAGTATAAGTATTAGTAAAATCTACCGCAACAGCTTCGCCATCAATAACACTAGTACCTGATGGACTTTGTTCAGAGCGAACTAAACGTACACCTATATTACCAAAAAAGGGTAATCCTTCTAAAGATTCAAAGTTGGCTTGTACGTAACCAGCTGTAATATCCTCTTCAACAACATACGAGTTTCTTTGATCACCTGTCGTTAGTGGTTGTTGTACTAGATCATTCGTAAAAAAAGTTTCATGGAACGCATCACCGTTCGGCGCTGTAAACGTTCTTGGGTAATCTCCTGAAGCATTAGAAGCGAAATCACTGACAGGGAATTCGTCAAAAAAACTGCTGTCAAAAAATTCACCACTAATGCCATCAGACACTCTAATATCTCTTCGAGTATATACACGTTCTCGAGAACGGAGACTTAGACCAAATTGAATGCTATTTATCGTGCCATCAAGTAATCTTTCAAAGTCTAACTTTAATCCATAATCTTCATCGTTTGCTTCAATTGTACGATACTCAATACGTCGTCCAGGAAAAATACTTGAATCTGTAATATCTACAGGGAAAGCAAAGTTTGGTGCATTTTCGTGACCGTTACTATAATTAAAAGATACTGCTTGATCATTTAAACGTAAGCGAGTTCTCTTAATAGGATCGTCTGTTATACTATTTGCTTCAGATAAACTTAGGTCAGCTTCGATTAACCAATTATCAAATGTCCATTTATTATTTACTCCCAAAGTAAAAGAATCATGCTCTGCTTCAGAACTTTCACGTGAAAGCTGTAATTTAGTTCCTAATGCTGTACCAGAGACAAGTGAGTTACCTTGAAGAACAGCATTCTCAACTTGGCCTCCTAACTCAATATCTATTCCAATTTCATCAAAAGCAACATTAAATTGAGACCAAAGTAAATCAACATTCAATTCATGTGTATCACTACTCTCCCACTGAATTGCTGTAGAAAGAGATTGTCTTTCCCTACTTTGTCTTTCAAGTGTTGGACGATTTCGTTGTGGAGCAAATGCGGTTTCTAACGAAGGATTCCCCGGTGTTGCTTCTAATGCGCCTTGTAGCCAACCGAAAGTAAAAACTCTGTCTTGACGTAATTCTCTTTCTGAATAAGCTCCTGATATTAAGATACCAAAAGTTTTATCATCATTTTTCCAATTATATAAACCAGAAACTTTTGGATCTGTACTATCTGCTAAATCAGAATAGCTTGTTCTTAATGTCAAAGAAGATGAATTATTAAGTTGCAATGGACGAAATGTTTTAATATTAACTAAACCACCAATGGCTCCCTCTTCCATGCTCGCAGAAGGAGATTTAACAACTTCGAGGCCTGAAATTAAATCAGAGGGTAAAATATCATATCTAAACTGACGACCATTTTGTCCACTGTTTTCAACATTTTCATTAATAGCTACGTTTCGACCATTTAATTGAGTTATCTGAAAAGCTGGACCTAACCCTCGTACACTAACACCTAACCCTTCTCCTCGGTTTCGATCTATTTGTACTCCAGGAACTAATTGCAAAGCCTCAGCAACATTTTCTGATGGAAATTTACCTATATCTTCGGCAGAAATAACGTCAACGATATTTGACGACTCTTTCTTAATATCCATGGCTCTAGATAAGCTACCTGAATAAGTGCCCGTGATCGTAATTCGCTCTACATCGGCTTTCGATTCTTTTTGTTCTTCCGCGAATGCGTAAGCGCTCTGGCTAATGCCCAAAACTGACATTACAGCCAAAGATAGTATATTTTTAGAATATTTCATTTTTTTCCCCAAAAATGTGTTTATTTTATTAAGTAAAATCAATAGTTATTGTCTGAATTTTGTTATCCGTAAACGTAAGCATGAACAACAATAAATTCCATTTAAATACAGATTAGAATATTTTTATCATAATGGCAAGTGGTATATTTAAAATATAAATATATTATTTTATAAATTTAAATTTGGAATGTATTATTTATTACGTATTGAAATTAATGAACTCTATTAAATAATTAGATTCATTAAAGTTATCATTAGGCTCTGGTTTAAAAAGCAAGAAATTTTAATAAAATTACACATACCAAGTTGAGAGTTGCTGGCTTATTCTCTAAAAGAAAATAAGCCACTGCTGAAAATCAGTGACGTGGAACGAATCACTATGGTTGCTATTTAATCAGATTTAACGTTAAGTTAGGGTGTAAAATCATTTTTATCGATGATTTATTAGCATTACCACCAACGAGATTGCAATTGTTTTTTTTATATTCTCTTTCCTAAATAATGATATTTTCATATGAAAATATAACGTTCTACTGGGCTAGAAATATATAAAACATAACAGTAATAAATGAAATCAAAACCCCTGTTAACTTTCCATACTTCCATGGGGTTAAATCTACCATCAAAGATGTCTTTTGATGGTACGTATTTTCAGCTGGGTAATATCTACTAACGATAAGCATAACAATAACTGTGAGTACAAAAACTAAGGCAAGCATATGTAAGAAATGAATGGGATCTGTACTATTCAACACTTCCATTGCAATGTTTTGAATTTCAGCATCAAAGGTATTAGTTAACAAGTAAAATAATATTGGCCCTCCAACTAATCCTATTTTGGCCGCTTTAGCTGAAACTTTTTTGGTAAAAAAACCAAGTAAAATAACGGCTAGCATAGGTCCAAAGAAAGTAGCATTTATTTTTTGTAAATAATTATAGAGGCTGCCATCGGTATTGATTAATGGTGCACTTATCATGGCTAATAAAGCTAAAACTATACTAATCACTCGCCCTGAAAAAACCATCTGTTTGCCTGTAGCCTCTTTATTAAATATAGTCATATAAATACCCTGACTAAATAATGTTGCGGATGAGTTTAGTACACTATTGAATGTACTCAGTACAGCCCCAACCATCACTGCAGCAAAAAAACCAACTAAAGCAGTTGGAAGCACCGTTTTTACTAACATTGGATAAGCTAATAAATAATCTCCAGGTTCCAACTCACCTTTAAACATATAAAATGCAATAACCCCTGGTAATACAATGATAAATGGGCCTATTAATTTAAATCCTGCAGCAATCAGCACGCCTTTTTGGCCTTCTTTGAGGTTCTTAGCACCCAGTGCCCTTTGAATGATTGATTGATTCGTACACCAAAAAAATATCTGGTTTACTATCATCCCTGTAAATAAGACACCAAATGGTAGAAATGAGCCTGGTTCATCCCCAGTGATATCAAACTTATCATATTCCTCTGTAAATACTTCTGTAAATCCTGTGAGTATACTACCGTCTCCAATGTAAAAAAGCGCAAGAGCAGGCACTAATAATCCAACAATTAAGAAACCAACCCCATTAATAGTGTCTGAAATTGCAACAGCTTTTAGACCGCCAAAAATAGCATATAAAGAGCCTATTGTTCCTATTCCCCAAACGAGTAACCAAGTTGACTGTGACTTTGATACTCCTAGGTTTTCAGATACATCAAATAGGCTTTCAATACCAGCAGCACCAAACAGAAGAACAACAGGTAAAATTGCAATAACATAAGAAAATAGAAACAACAATGTAGCGATAATTCTTGTCGTGTCGTCGTATCTCTCTGATAAATATTGAGGAATAGTAACAAAACCACTCTTTAAGTATTTAGGTAAAAAGTAAAGTGCAGCTAAAACCATAGCTAATGCTGATGTAGTTTCCCAAGCCATAACTGCGACTGTATGTTTAAAGGCATCTCCATTTAAGCCTATTAGGTGTTCTGTGGATAAATTTGTCAGCATTAACGAGCCTGCAATAACCCATGCATTTAGACTCCTTCCTCCGAGAAAATATGCATCTGAAGATGTCATTTTATCTTTTCTAGTTAACCAATAAGAAATTATCGCAACTAGTGCGGTAAAAAAAACAAAAGTTCCCATTGTCAAAAACATATTTACTCCGCTATTTATAACTGTATTTTGTATACAAACTGTAATATCAAAAGCAATATACTACATCGCATACTTATTAGAATATAAATACTAACATCTGTCTTTTTGAAACAAAAGAATCCACAAGGATAAATATAAAATAAAAATATCGGCACTGATCAAATTCAAGGGTTTAAGGTAACAATTCAAAAAAAATTCAAAATGATTCCTACGGTTTGATCAATGCCAAACCGCATAAAATATTCTTGTGAGATCAGGAAATATTAGTGTATTTTTTTTGAGGGCGGAAAACCCAACATTGTCAGCCAGTCATCCACCGGTTTTCTGGTTAACGTTTCGTAAGCTGAAGTGCCTTCATGTTTCCTACAAGATCAAAAAACTCGACCAATTTTGATCGAGTTGGTCGAAGAAAATAAACTAAATTGAAATACTTAGAAGTAAAGCTGAGAGAATATTTGTCGTGCAAAATAGCATTGTCTCAACAGTCTTATCTAATAACTTTCTTAGTGTATTTTTTAATCATTGGCCGTGAAATCATCCTTAGCAATCAAGTGCGAAAAACTTACCGCCCAATCTCTTGAGCAGTAACGAAGCCAAAATGGCGTTCCCTGACTGCCAAAATTACCGCCGCCAGTGCCAAAACAAAGATTATTATTGGCTTTGTTATAAAACTCTGCATTCTTTGTCATGTACCACTTTTCGCTATTACCTTCATCACAACGGTGAAGGTGTATCTCATCCCAGTTGCCAATTCCGTTATGCGCCCCTTTAACATCTAAGCATTTATTGGTGGCATTTTTAGGTCTAAGTTGAAACACTCATTTTCAATTTTCCACCGACAACGCCCTGCTTTAGTCATGGCGGTAACATTATCTTCGTTCATTTTTATGTCTGTAACCCAACTATGGGATTAGTGGTTTATTGATGGAGCAATGTACTGCCATCACATAAAATTATTTATTAATTGTTGTTAGTTTTCACCCATACTCAAATGAAGCTTTAGATATTATTCAAATAGTAAATCAAAAGAAAGCTCCTTATATTGCTATTTCGGACAATGGGATAAGCCCTATAGCAAGGAACGCTACTATCTCGTTTAATATTCACGATGCTGAAGTTCATATATTCAGGTCACTTACGGCAACGATGATATTAGCGCAAACACTTGCAACTAGTGTTGTATTTATAAATAATCCTGAGAAATTTATATATTTCACATTACTGTTATTGAAATATTTATTTCAATAACATAAAATGATTCTTAAATAGTACTAGAAACATGGCGAATACTTATTTGCTAAAAAAGCAACCTTGCTTCTGATATTAATTCAGCGGATTCAGGTTGAAGTTTTATAAGTTTATTTGTATTTATTCAATGAAACACTAAGGTGTATTATCTTGATTAATTTAAGTTTATTTGGTGCGGGTAGAATTGGCTCTATTCATGCAACATGCGCAGCTCAAAATAGTGATGTAAACATAAAGTACGTGGTTGATGTTTATCAACCCGCAGCGGAAAAAATTGCCGCTGCACTTGGTGCAATTGTCACCGATATTGAGACTGCATTAAGTGACCCAGAAGTAGACGGTATTATCATTGCTAGCTCAACTGATACTCACGCAAATTTAATTGAATTAGCGGCGAAAGCAGGTAAGCAGATATTTTGTGAAAAGCCGGTCGATCTAACAGTTGAACGTGTTAAAAGTTGTATTGAGGCGGTGAAAAAGGCTGGCGTACAGTGTGCCATTGGTTTTAATCGTCGTTTTGATCCAATGTTTGCCGAACTTAAAGCGACTATTGTTGCTGAACAAATTGGTGTTATTGAAATAATTAACATCACTAGTAGAGATCCATCGCCCCCACCTATTGAATATATCCACGTTTCTGGTGGGTTATTCAAAGACATGATGATTCATGATTTTGATATGGCGCGTTGGTTATTAGGCGAAGAACCTGCTGAAGTATTTGCTATGGCAAGTTGTCAAGTAGACCCTAAAATAGCTGAAGCTGGTGATATTGACACTGCTGTTGTTACGCTGAAAACAGCCAGTGGCAAATTATGCCAAATAAACAATAGTCGTCGCGCGGTTTATGGATATGATCAAAGGTTAGAAGTGTTTGGCTCAAAAGGCATGCTACAAGTTAACAATGTTTTAGAATCTGGTGTCGTAGTGACGGGAGATCAGGGAACAAGCCATGCGAAGCCACAGAATTTCTTTTTAGAGCGCTATGCTGATGCTTATCGCTTAGAGCTAAATAATTTTATTCAAACGATTCGTGGCACAAGTAAACCTTTAGCCAATGAAGTTGACGGTTTACGCGCTTTGATACTTGCGGAAGCCGCAATCGAATCTTTTAAAACAAAAAAATCAGTAGCGGTTTAAATATAAGGAGATAAGTTGTGTCAAAATTATTATCACCGGCTCAGTTGCCAGATGAAACAGGTTGTATTCAACATATTACGCCAGCGAAAGCCAATTGGGATTATGTTGGTTTTGAATCATATCAATTAGTTCCAGGACAAGTTTTAGAGCAAAACTCGAATCAGCAAGAAGTGTGTATCGTTATCGTTGGTGGTAAGGCAACGGTATCGAATGATAATAATACTTGGGAAAATTTAGGTAGTAGAGTAGGACCTTTTGATCGCATACCACCTGATGCAATATACATAGCGCCGGGAGAGCGTTTTAAAATAACGGCAACAAGTGACTTGGAAGTTGCCTTAGCGAAAGCTCCCAGTACGGGAAAGCACCCATCTCGGTTGATCCCTGCGAGCAGCTTAGCGTACGTAAGTCGTGGTCATGGCACAAATGAACGTTGGGTATGCAATATTCTTTTTGGTGATAATGATGCTGATAGTTTGTTAGTGGTAGAAGTTATTACGCCAGACGGTCATTGGTCAAGCTATCCACCACACAAGCATGACAGTGATGACGGTGACTTGGAAAGTCAGTTAGAAGAAACTTACTATCATAGAATAAACCCTAGCCAAGGCTTCGCGTTTCAACGTGTTTACACTGACGATAAAAGTTTAGATGAAACAATGAGTGTTGAAGATAAAGGTGTTGTGATGGTGCCTGAGGGATACCATCCTGTAGGAGCGCCACATGGTTATGAACTTTATTACCTAAATGTCATGGCAGGATCAGAACGTCGTTGGGTATTTAAAAATGATCCTCAACATGAATGGATCATGAATAAATGAATGTGCTCACGAATTACATATATTTATAATCCACTCTTTCAAATACGATTTAAAGGATTCTACTCAGAGATGGTCGGAATATTGTTTACATAATTATACTTTGTTATTTTGACCTCTGTTAATTTAGTTTACTCGGTTAAAGAGGTGCCTAAAATTATTGCAGTCAATCAGTTATTCAACATTTTTATTACCATCGCTTATTTAATATTGATTGATATTTTAATTCCACCTGTTGTTGTATCGAAAAAAATATTCTATAATTGAATTGGTAAAACAAATGCCAATAAAAATTTATTGAGGAGAGTGAAGGTGAAAAATATCAAAAGCAAAATACTCCACACATCAAACGTTACTGTACAAGTAAGGTTCATTTAGATCTCTCATATCAGTATAAAAAACGTTCCGCATCACTAAGCGCTTAAACAAAATCTAAGTAAGAGTTGTTGCCCTAGCTAGTGATTAATTGCTATTCCTATTTACTAGCGAAGAGATACTAACTGGTTGTATATTATGATAAATGCACTACAAAAACTATTTTTTAATTCTAGTAGCAATTCTATTGTCAGAAAATTGATTATTTTTTTTACCACAGGTAAAGATCAGCCGTTAGTGAACAACAATGACTATATTACGGGACAATTTAATTACCATCGTCGCAATGTCATTGTTTTGATAACGCTATGTTATGGCTTAGGTTATGTTTGCCGTCTTGCATTTAATGTGGTGAAAAAGCCTTTAATGGATGCTGGTGTCTTTACCCCAGAAGAAGTCGGTATTATTGGCGCAACCTTATTATATGGCTACGCCTTAGGTAAGTTTACTAATGGTTTCTTGGCCGATCATGCCCATGTAGGTCGTTTTTTCGCAGTGGGTTTGTTTTTATCGGCTATGGCGAACTTAGGAATGAGTTTTTCCGAACTAGCTTGGGCATCTGCTTTACTGTGGGGAATAAATGGTTGGTTTCAAGGTTTTGGTGCGCCATCAAGTGTTGTTTCACTCGCTAATTGGTATAGCAACAAAGAACGGGGGCGCTACTATGGTATATGGAGTACGGCTCATTCTATTGGTGAAGGTTTAACTTATTTGGGTGTTGCCTGGCTTATTGCTGCTGCGCCAAAAGGCTTAGGTCTAGATTGGCAATGGGGATTTTGGACGCCGGCTATTCTCTGTATTTTTGCTGCTTTTTTACTCTGGCGTTATTTACCGGATAGACCCAGAACACTAGGATTACCAACGGTTGCTAACTGGAAAGGAGATCATGGTCAAATTGATAAGGAGCATCAAGATGAATCTATTTGGAAAATGCAGTTGAGAGTTTTAGCTATTCCTTCCATCTGGATCTTGGCATTGGCAAGTTCAAGTATGTATGTCACTCGCTATGCTATTAATAGTTGGGGAAATGTTTATTTACAAGAGATCAGAGGCTTTGATTTATTTGATGCCAACTTATTCATTTTCTTCAACACAGCAGCAGGTATTTTGGGGTGTTTAGCTTTTGGATTAGTGTCGGATAAGTTTTTCAGTGCCCGTCGACCACCAACAAATTTAATTTTTGCTTTATTAGAAATTGTACCACTACTGATTATTTTTTATGGTCCGCAAGACCCGTTAATATTAGGCATTGCATTAGTCGTGTATGGTTTTGGTCTCAGCGGAATATTAGCTTCGCTTGGTGGATTATTCGCTATAGATATTGCGCCGAAAAAAGTGGCAGGTGCAGCTATGGGCTTTATTGGTATATTTAGTTATTTAGGTGCGGGTGCTCAAGACTATTTCAGTGGTAAGTTAATTTACAATAGCGAGATTATCTTTGCCTTTCCTTATGGTGAAAAAAACTTCAATATATTTTTTTATAACTATGATAAGCCAATCATGCTTTGGATAGGAGCCTCGGTTCTTTCCATTGTATTAGCATCTTCGCTATGGAAAGTTAAAGCGGCAGATTAGAACAGTTTTGGAGAAAAAAAATGACGGTAAAACCTATAATATTTTTTATTGTAATGAGCTCACTTTTAATTGGGTGCGGTGATAAAGCAGCAGTTTCTTGGTGTAAAGATCATGCTAATACACATCAGTTGCATCAAAGCGATATCACACAAGTTAATATCGATTACTCAGAACAGGGGCAAATTGTTACAAAAATTAAAATTGCCAGAGATCATGCACAACATCAAATTTTAGCTAATATGATCAAAATAATTAAGGTTGAAGCAGATAAAGTCTGTAAAAACGGACGAGTTGATATAAGTGAAGACGGCATATATTACCATGCGATTTACCACCTAAATTGTGGCGTAGATAATAAATTAAAGAAAGTCTCAGTATCGGTATTAGATCATTTTAAAACAGTTGATGAGGTGGAAGTCGCCATTAGCACACCTTCATCAGCTAAACATTTTGTCTTAAGTCGACAATGCGATGGCCCTATTTTCAATTTATAACATTAAAAATCAGAGTATAAAAATTATGAACGATATTAATCAACGTTTGATTTTCGCTGAGCAGCTCGCAAAAGAAGCTGGGCAGTTAGCCCTTGAGTATTTTTCCAAACTAAATACCTTAACTATAATTAGTAAAGGCGTGCAAGACATGGCTTCAGAAGCTGATGTTAATACGGAAAAATTTATCAGAAAAGCAATTGTATCGCAATACCCAGAAGATGATTTTTTTGGCGAAGAAAGTTCAAGTTGTTATGTTGCCAAAACAGGTCAAGGTATTTGGGTAGTTGATCCTATTGATGGCACTCAACCATTTGTCAATGGCATTCCTAGTTGGTGTATTTCAATTGCTTATCTTTATAAAAATGAAATTGTCTTAGGAGTCATTTATGATCCTAATGTCGATGAAATTTTTTCAGCGCAAGTAGGAAAAGGCGCAACATTAAATGGTAATAGTATTAAGGCTTCAGAGGTTAAAGGTGTTACTAATGGTCTGGTTAGTGTTGGTTATTCCAATAGAATTAAACCTGAAGATACTTTAGAGCCGTTAGGACGGTTGATTAGAGCTCAAGGTATGTATCACCGTAATGGTAGTGGTGCTTTAAGCTTAGCATATGTTGCGGCTGGACGGTTAATTGGATTTTTTGAACTCCATATGAATAGTTGGGATTGTGCGGCAGGTTATTTATTAATACGAGAAGCCGGTGGTAAAGTCAATAATATTCTTGCAGTAGATGAATTCTTAACTAAAGGGAGCCCTGTTATTGCCGCCGCCGATGGTGTTTATGATGATTTATTTTCGATTATTTATAATTATTGAAAAATTGGCATTACAGCTAGGGCTGTTGATCTTTCACATTGGCAGCCAAATCATTGCACATGCTAGTGCTAACATCAGCAATTATCGGTGATTTAATTTTTACTGAGACAAAGTGATTTTTATCGCCATTTTTCAGTTTCTTTGCTATGTTTTTGCGCTTCCCCTATTTTGAGTTTTATTATCAGGCACAGGTCGAGCTAGACGATTAAGTCCATCACTTCATTTTTATGTCTGTTACCCAACGATGGGTTTTAGTTATTTTTCCATGAATATTTTTGAATTGACGCAATTGATTATTGCTAGGAATATTGTGAACATTAAAAATGTTTCTAAGGTTGTTGATCCTGCTCTAAGCGTTTTTGAAAATGCAACAAAAAGGGATCTTGAGAGAACATACAGGCAAGAGCACTCATCACAATATCGTGTTGGCTGTAGTCACATTTATTTTGTTGACGTTTATCATCAATGGCAGAAAATTGCTCAGCCATTGATGTTCTAAGTGCTTTAAAATTTGGATGTTTTTTGGTTTTTAGTCGTGAAGCCAAGTCATTCTCAAATATTTTTATTGCTAATACTTTAATCTGGTCTTGGTAGAGATAAAAAGTTCAAATAAAATTCACTTTTTTATCTGCGATGCAAAAACAGCGCGAAAAGTATTTTTTATCTCTTCGCTAGCTCTTATATAGCTTAAACTCTGGCCTCACCGAAAACTGCTGCTAGTCTCAGATATTGCTGGAGATAAAACTGAAAATGATCTACACTTCGGCGGCTTGACTCCTGGCAACTAGTTTGACACAGGGGGGAGGCTATTAAGCCAATATGAATGGCTTGTGGCTTGTGTCTAGGGTTCAGGCCGATGAGGTGTGAGACAGCTTCTACGGCAATTCTGTACAGCGAGATCAGTACCGTAAATTTGGCAGAAACTATAAGTTCACCGTTGCCTATAAATTTTAATAATGAGGTCATACAATACAATGATACAGCGCACACCACACACCTTAAAATTCTTGACCCGCTGGCGTCTTGCCCTTTTACTGAGTTTGCTGATTGGGTTGGCATCGGAAAGTGCCCAGGTTCAAGCAGCACCTATAAATCAGATCTTTACGCAATCAGCCAATGAAATACTTATCCTTTTCTCTGAAGATGTAACCCTCAGCGGAGTGTCGGGTGCTGATTTTACCGTATCAGGAGCGGCATCAAATCCAACGGTAAGCTCGGTAGGTAGAGTCAATGATGAAGCTACTACTTCGCTTCTCCTCACCCTGTCGGCTGACATTCTCAAAGATGAGACCATCACCCTGTCGTACGGTGGAACAACAGGTGGCATTGCGAGCTTTACTAACCAAGCGGTACTGAATTTTGTACCATCAGATACAGGGGCGCCAGTTGTCGTAAGAGCGGAAACAAATCTGGTAGGCACTGCCATAGTGCTGACCTTTAACGAAGCCATAAATATCAACGCTACATCGGCTACTGATTTTACAGTTACTGCGGGTGAACGTAGTGACACAGAAATCGCTGTGACAAGGCTAACAGTAAATAAAAAAACACTAACCTTAAAACTAGCATCCGCTATTGCACACGGTGACACGGTACTGCTGGAATACGCAGCAAGAGCTGGAGTAACGGGTATTGCGGATGCGGCAGGCAATGTATTTGAAAAGCCTAGGCAAGAAGTAACTAACAAGGTATCAGCAAGCAACCCAGAAGGTGCCCAAGGTCAAGTAGCATCTATAAATCACATATCTACACTGTCAGCCAATGAAATACTTATTCTTTTCTCTGGTGATGTAACCCTCAGCGGAGTGTCGGGTGTTGATTTTACCGTATCAGGAGCGGCATCAAATCCAACGGTAAGCTCGGTAGGTAGATTCAATGATAAAGCTACTACTTCGCTTCTCCTCACCCTGTCGGCTGACATTTCCCTAGGTGAGTCCATCACCCTGGCTTACACTAAGGGGACAGGTAGCATAACGGTTACGGGGAAAAACACGCCTCTTGCGAGCTTTGCTAACCAAGTGGTGATGAACCTTGTAAAATCAGATACAAGGGCGCCGGTTGTCGCAAGTGCGGAAACCAATACGACAGGCGATAGCATAGCGCTGACCTTCAACGAAGCTATAAATATCAATGCTGTATTGGCTACTGACTTTACAGTTGCTGCGGGCAAAGATGCCAGAACAATCGCTGTGACAAGGCTAACAGCAAATGAAAAAACACTAACCTTAGAACTAGCATCCGCTATTGCACAAGGTGAAACGGTACTGCTGGAATACGCCGCAAGCGGAACGGGTATTGCGGATGCGGCAGGCAATGCGCGTACCAAAGATAGGCGACAAGTAACTAACAAGGTATCAGCAGAAAACCAACCTCCAATGGGTCACGTTAGCATAAGTATGCTGCTCAAGGGTGAGACCGTAACCGCCACCCGTCCGCTACCCGCAGGTCAGACTACCCTCAGCGCTACGCCAACTGTAGGGAATACCCTGACAGCGGTTACCAGCGAGATTAGCGATGCGGATGGTCCCACAACTTTATCCTTCAGCTATCAATGGCAGGCTGGGGGCGATGACATTGCCACTGCCACCGCAGAAACTTTCACCCTGACCCGTGCCCAGCTTGGCAAGCAAATCAAGGTGCAAGTAAGTTATACCGATGGCGCAAACCATATTGAAACACTGGCATCGGCACAAACCAATCAGGTCAAGGAAGCCAACACACCACCAATTGCCTCTGGTGATGAGATAACTGGAGCATCTGGAGCATCTAGTCATACACCTGCCATTACCACGACAGCACTAACGGTCAAGGCAGCAGCATTCACGCTTTTAGGCACCGTTGATGCAGGGGCCACGGTTGATGTACTCAAAGCAGGTAACTCCATTGGTTCCGCAAGTGTAACAGGTACTAGCTGGTCGCTTGATGTAACGCTAGATGATGGCGCCAACACATTCACCGCAACCGCAACCGATGCCACCGGCAATACATCAGACGCAACCGATGCCGTTATCATCACGCTAGACCTAGACCTAGACCTAGACACAACACCGAGTTTCGGCTCTGCTGCGATTACCAGCCAGACCTACACCGCTGGCACAGCTATCCCAGTGCTTACCTTGCCCAAGGCCACTGGTGGTAATGGCGTCCTAACCTACAGCCTAAGCTCAAGCCTGCCACGGGGTCTAACCTTTGACACCACTCGTCGCACCATCAGCGGTACACCAGAGACGGAGACTGCCAGCACTAGCTACACCTACATAGCAGCCGATAGCGACACCAACACCGCCGCCACGGATACGGCCAGCTTGACCTTCAGCATCACCGTATTATCTGATGGGCTTAGCGAAGAAGATATCCAACGGCTAAACCTAGCCATTATGCCGCGTCTGACTCAAGCACTAGTCGCTAGCGCCGCCGCCTCGGTAGAGCGTCGTGTCGACAGTGCCTTTGCATCAGCAGAAACAACGGCAAGCTATCAGCTTGATGGTTATCAAATACAATTTGACAGCGAAACCACAACAACTGAAAAACTGACCGCTGATCTGCTACAAAAACTCGCTGGCTATACCCGCTCCCACAAAGACGGCAACATAAACTGGAAACAGCTGTTAACTAACTCCTCTTTCCTGATCCCATTGAACAGTGCTGATCAAACAAGTGCTGATCAAGCAAGTGCTGCGAACACAGGACTGGCGCTATGGGGCAGTGGTGATTACACCCGCCTAAGCGAAAACGACTCAGACCTTGACTGGCAAGGTGATCTAAGCAGCTACCAACTGGGTCTTGATAAGCGCTTAGATAACCTACTGCTGGGGGGCATGGTAACTTGGAGCGAAGGCGATGTCGACTACACCTTAGAAGGTGATGAGGGCAGCTACAACCACAAAATGACCAGTATCCACCCTTATCTGGCATGGAACAACGCCCGCGCCAACCTGTGGGGCAGCCTAGGCTATGGTCAGGGTGATCTAACCATCAAGCAAGAAGACAACAGCCACAGCACCGACACCAACCTTCTATCTCTGGCGGCGGGCATCAAAGGGCAGCTTATATCTGGCCTAAGCCTCAAAAGCGACCTATTGCTGGCGCGTACCGACATCAACGCAGCAGCCGATATGAATATCGCCAAACAAACCATCGACAGCCAACGGTTTAGACTCCTGCTAGAAATAGCTGGGCAATACACACTGGCATCCGGTGGCAGCATCAAGCCCATGCTGGAAATAGGTGCCCGCTATGATGGTGACAGCGGTGACAGCGGCAACAGCGGCACTGGCGCAGTGCTCGGGGCAGGTATGCGCTACGCCAACCTGACTGGCCTAACGCTAGAAGGCAACCTGCATGCCCTAGTTGGACAGGGTAACTATAAAGAATGGGGCATTCAGGCATCGATCAGCCTAGATCCAGGCACTGATAAGCTTGGTCTGGCATTCAGCCTAAGACCAGGTTATGGCTATAACGGGAGTAGTAGCGATACCAGCGCCCTATGGCAACAGAGCCTGCCCCAATCCAACCTGCACAGCAGTGCGGTGGACTATAGGGCACCAGACTACGACGCACGCCTAGGCGCAAGACTAAGCTATGGGCTGCTTGCCCCCAGCCTAGTTGGCTTACTAACCCCCTACAGCGAAATAACCCTAGGCACTATCAATAGCTATCGTCTAGGCATACGCTGGCAGGGTACAACCCGCTTCGATCTGCATCTGTTTGGCGAACGCCGTGAAAGCAGTGTTCATCTGGATGGCAGCCGAGGAGCGGATCAGGCTATACAGCTAGAGGGCAGGATTCACTTTTGATGCTTTTTTGGAAGAAGAGAGAGGAAGAGAGCTAGCTGCACCACTGATGGCATATAGCATGAGACCTTTGCAAAGAGCTTTGCAAAGGTCTCAACATATTGGAAGCGATGCGGTTATTTCCATATTGCTTAATGCCATTTCTCAAGTTACCGTTCGGGTGCTAATCTTGGCGCACAACTAAAAGCTGAAAGCGAGGCGACATCGTCTCGCGCTGATCATGGGGGTTTCTCAACAGATTTAGATAAAACTTTAACTTTCCACTTTTTATTTAAAAAATGTCTACTATGCTTAATTTGTAAACAATAATAAACGTAAAAATTGGGGGCGTAGTGGAATTAACTAGTCAAATTAATGACATTTGGCCGATAGCAGCGTATTTTGTCATTTTAGTCGCTATGCTGGTTTTCATGATGATTTTATCTTATTTCTTAGGATCTAAAACTGCATCTCGTGCTAAAAATACGCCTTATGAATCAGGCATTGTTTCTGTTGATAACAATAAAACTCGCTTTGGTAATCACTTCTTTCTTTATGCTATCTTTTTTGTCATTTTTGATCTAGAAACTATATTTCTTTTTGCATGGGTTATTGCCTTTGATGAAGTGGGTTGGCTAGGATTTATTGAGGCGAGTATTTTTATTGTAGTGCTATTAGCTGCTTTAGTTTATCTCGTTAGAATAGGGGCTCTAGAGCTGAAATATCGTCATCAACCTCTTCGTGTTCAGCAGCTAAATGTCAGTAATAAGGAGCGATTTTAATGGAATGGTCATTAACAAAAGCAAAGCTTGATGAACAAATGAGCGAAAGTAAGTCAGTTACTGAGCAAGAATTACAGCGCAGTGTTTTTATGGCTAAGCTTGATGATATGATCAATTGGGGACGAAAAAATTCTATTTGGCCGTTTAATTTTGGTCTAAGTTGTTGTTATGTGGAAATGGCAACTAGTTTTACCTCTCGTCATGATATTGCTCGCTTTGGCGCTGAGGTAATTCGTGCCACCCCAAGACAAGCGGATTTAATGGTGATTTCAGGCACTTGTTTTCGTAAGATGGCACCCGTTATTCAACATTTATATGAGCAATTATTAGAGCCACGGTGGATCATCTCTATGGGCTCTTGTGCCAACTCTGGCGGTATGTACGATATTTATTCGGTAGTGCAGGGGGTTGATAAATTTATCCCTGTTGATGTCTACGTTCCTGGTTGTCCTCCTCGCCCAGAAGCCTTACTTGAAGGTTTACTTTTACTACAAAATCAAATTCAACATCAACCTCGCCCTTTAAGTTGGGTGGTGGGTGAGCAGTTAGTATCACAAATTGCTAAACCTTCGCTTAGAGATATTAAACATGAAAGTCGAATACAAGTCACTCATCTTGATTCACCAGATTTTTTGTAATGGAGGGGTTAATGGCGAGTATTAAGGTTGAGGGGAATGATGATAGCTAATCCAGAAAAACGTCTTGATTTTACTGTTAGTAAAGATTGGCAGCAAGCTGACGTTATTAGCATATTTGACGAAATTACCGCGCTTTTGCCAGAAGTAAAGCTAACCCCTGTTACTGTTGTTGAAAATATTGTTGACGATATTCCTAGCTTTTGGCTTGATAAAGCTAAGATATGTAAACTGATGCAAGTATTAAAAAGTGAGTTATTAAAACCGTTCGATATGTGTTTTGATTTAAGTGTTATTGATGAAACAGAGCGTCAGCACAAAGCTGCTCATGTTAGCGATTTTACGGTTAATTATCATTTACGTTCACACCAAAGAAATCAAGATATTCGTTTAAAAGTGGCTATCCATAGCCAAGATAAAAATATTGATAGTGTTAGTAGTATTTGGCTCAATGCTAATTGGTATGAGCGTGAAATTTGGGATATGTTTGGTATCAATTTTATTGGTCATCCCTACCTTTGCCGTATTTTAATGCCAAAAACTTGGCAAGGGCACCCGTTATTAAAAACTCATCCAGCTCGTGCCACAGAAATGGCACCGTTTACTTTACCACCAGATGAGCAAGATAAAGAGCAAGAAGCACTAAAATTCAATCCACAAGCGTGGGGTATGAAACGTCAAAGCGGGGTTAATGGCGAAGATAATGATTTTATGTTTTTAAATCTTGGACCAAACCATCCCAGTGTTCATGGCGCTTTTCGCATTGTTTTGCAAATGGATGGGGAAGAAATTGTCGATTGTGTGCCTGATATTGGTTATCACCATCGCGGCGCAGAAAAAATGGGCGAACGCCAATCTTGGCATAGTTATATTCCTTATACTGATCGCATTGACTACCTTGGTGGGGTTATGAATAACTTCCCTTATGTGATGGCGGTAGAAAAACTGGCTGGTATTACCGTGCCAGACCGAGCCAAAGTTATTCGAATTATGACCGCGGAAATGTTCAGAATTTTATCGCATTTACTTTTTTACGGTACGTTTGCTCAAGATATTGGCGCGTTATCTCCCATTTTTTATATGTTTATTGACCGTGAAAAGCTCTTTGGCATTATTGAAGCCTTTACCGGTGCGCGTATGCACCCTAGCTGGTTTCGTATTGGTGGTGTTGCTCAAGATTTACCTCAAGGCTGGGATAAATTGGTGCGCGATTATGTTAATTACTTACCAAAGCGCCTTGATGAGTATGAAAAAATGGTAATGCAAAATGCGTTATTGAAAAAACGCACTGTTGATATTGGCGCTTATTCTAGTAAAGAGGCCTTAGAATGGGGTGTTACGGGGCCAGGTTTACGTGCCACTGGTTATGCGTGGGATCTACGTAAACAGCGTCCTTATGCTGGTTACGATCAATTCGATTTTGAAGTTCCCCTTGGCCATAAAGGTGATTGTTATGACCGATGTCGAGTACGTGTTGAAGAAATGCGTCAAAGCATTCGCATTATTGAACAATGTTTAAATAATATGCCTGAGGGGCCATATAAAGCAGAGCATCCGCAAACGACGCCACCAGATAAGTCACGCACAATGCAAGATATTGACACCTTAATTCCTCATTTTGTTAATGTTACATGGGGACCGGTCATTCCTGTGGGTGAAGTGTCAATGTTTGTTGAAGCCACGAAAGGCATTATGGGCTACCACCTCATTAGTGATGGTAGTACTATGAGCTATCGCACTAGAATTCGTACACCAAGTTTTGCCCATTTACAAATGCTGCCGTTGATTTCAAAAGGGCAAATGGTGGCAGATTTAATCGCCACCCTTGGTAGTATTGACTATGTTATGGCGGATGTAGATAGGTAAACAGCTCTGAGTTGCGGATGTATTATCAATACTAGTAAGTAACTAAGTAAGTTAGTGATCAAATACTTAGTCCATTTAGCATGGTCACATATTTATTGGTATTGGTATTGGTATAGGTATTGGTATAAGTTAAACGTAAATAAAGGTTAGGCATTTATGAATAACAATAATAGTGAAATTATCCCTAGCACTATGGTTACCGATGAAGAAATTGATTTTCATCAGTATCTCAGTTCGGCTGAATTATCTGCTATTGAGCATGAAGTCTCTATTATGGAAACTCGTGAAGCGGCAGGTATTGAGGCGCTTAAAGTAGTGCAGCAATATAGAGGCTGGATAAGCGATGATAGTTTAATTGCTATTGCCCAATACTTGCAAATACCTAGTGCACAGCTAGAGGGGGTTGCTACTTTTTATAATCTTATTTACCGACAAAAAGTGGGGCATTATGTTATTCACCTTTGCGATAGTATTAGCTGCCATCTAACGGGTTACGATGAAATTCTCAAGGTTATTCAAGCCTATCTTGGCATTGATTATGGTCAAACTACCCCCGATGGTGAATTTACCCTGTTATCCAATGTTTGTTTAGGTAGCTGTGATAAATCGCCAGCCATGATGATTAATGGACAGCACTATCACTCTCTTACTAAGGAGTCAGTTGTCGCTATTTTACATGGACTTTATCAAGATGTGGGAAGTATGCATGACTAGTGAAAATTGGCTAGAGCAAGCGTTGTCTCAAGCGTTAACCAAACCGCTTACTCATTTAGTGAATTTAGAACAGCCTCTTGATTTTCAAGGTTATGTACAAGCTGGCGGTTATATGGGAGCAACTAAGGCGCTAATAGAGTTCACTCCGCAAGAGGTACTTTCTCTGGTCAGCGATTCTGGATTAAAAGGTCGTGGAGGTGCTGGTTTTCCTACTGGAATGAAATGGAGTTGTGTGCCCGCTTTGCAAGATCAAAGTACATTGACTCAAAGCAGTTACTTGATTTGCAATGGCGATGAAATGGAGCCAGGCACTTTCAAAGACAGGTATCTGTTAGAAGGTGTTCCCCATCAATTAATAGAAGCAATGATCATTGCTAGTTATACCATAAGCGCCAACAAGGCTTATATTTTTATCCGAGGTGAATATTACTTAGCAGCAACCCGTTTACAACAAGCGATTGACCAAGCTTACAAAAACAACTGGTTAGGAGACAATATTCAAGGGACTAATTATCAGTTAGATTTATACCTTCATACGAGTGCTGGTCGTTATATTTGTGGTGAAGAAACTGCGCTAATTAATGCTTTAGAAGGTAAGCGAGCGACACCTCGTGCTAAACCGCCTTTTCCACAAGTGAGTGGTTTATTTGGTAAACCAACAGTGGTGAATAACGTCGAAACCTTAAGTAATTTACCTCATATTCTCAAGCATGGTAGTCAGTGGTTTAAAGATTTATCTCCTAACAGTGATCCAGGCACTAAACTGTATTCTGCCTGTGGGCAGGTGAAAAATCCTGGTGTGTGGGAGCTGCCTATGGGTATAACCATTCGGGTGTTATTGTATGACTATGCTGGCGGCATGAAAGAGGGCGTAAAGCTAAAAGGTTTATTACCTGGTGGTGCTTCTACTGATTTTTTAACTGAGCAACATCTAGATACGCCAATGGATTTTGATTCTATTGGTAAAGCAGGTAGTCGTTTAGGTACAGGCGGTTTAATTGTTTTAGGTGATAAACACTGTCCTGTGGCTATGGTTGTTAATTTATTACGCTTTTTTGCTCAAGAATCTTGTGGTTGGTGTACTCCTTGTCGAGACGGTATGCCATGGGCGGTAGAAATATTAACACGAATTGAACAAGGGAAAGGCTCGTTTGCAGATATGGCTCAGCTAGATGACTTATGTGATTTTATGTGGTTAGGGAAAACTCATTGTGCTCTGGCACCTGGAGCGGTAGAGCCATTGAAAAGTGCGATGCACTACTTTAAGGATGATTTTGAGCAACATATTGCACAAGGTTGTTGTCCTTATCAATTAAACAACCAAAAGCAGCCTGAAAAGTTAGTGCAGGAGAGTGAGAATCAAAGCGGGGAAAATGATGAGTGATGATGTGAAAGGAAAAGAGCAAAACAAAAAAATTACTATCTATATTGACGATGTACCTTATCAAGTCTCTCCTGATAATAACTTGCTTGCTGGTGTATTATCGAACAAGTTGAATTTACCTTATTTTTGTTGGCACCCTTCTATGGGCTCTGTCGGTGCTTGTCGTCAATGTGCGGTTACCCAATATATGGATGAAAATGATACACATGGTCGTATGGTTATGTCATGTATGACCCCTGTAGTTGATGGTATGCGTATTGGCTTAACCGATAACGCATCAGCGAAATTTCGAGAGCAAGTTATTGCTGCTATGATGACTAATCATCCCCATGATTGTCCTGTTTGCTCAGAAGGGGGTGAGTGTCACTTACAAGACATGACAGTGATGACTGGGCATAGTACACGCCAATATCAAGGTGAAAAGCGTACTTTTACTAACCAATATTTAGGTGAGTTAGTAGGTCATGAAATGAATCGCTGTATTACCTGTTATCGTTGTGTGCGTTTTTATAAAGATTATGCTGGAGGTAAAGATTTTGATGTTTTTGGCTCACGCAATCAGGTGTATTTTGGCAGACAAAAAGATGGGGTTTTAGAAAGCGCATTTAGCGGTAATTTAGTCGAAGTTTGCCCTACAGGGGTTTTTACTAATAAGTTGTTTTCTGCTCATTATACCCGTAAGTGGGATTTACAATCAGCACCTTCGGTGTGTGCTCATTGTTCAATAGGTTGTAATACTAGCATAGGTGAACGTTACGGCTCGGTTAGACGGGTGATGAATCGTTATAATCACGAGCTTAATGGTTATTTTTTATGTGATCGTGGTCGTTTTGGTATTGGTTTTGTTAACTCAATGGCACGAATTCGCACTATTAAGGGCTTAAATAGTAAAGTAGGCGAGCCAGATGCAGGTTTATTTAATGAGAAAAACTTTGCTAACGTGATGAGCGAGCATAGCAGTGAAAACTTTATTGGTATTGGCTCAGCGAGAGCCTCTTTTGAAGCCAACCGTTTGTTAAAGTATTTAGTTGGTAAAGAAAACTTTTCTTTAGGCTATAGTAATCAAGAAATGCAATTAGCATTGCGGCACAAACAATTATTGGCGCAATACCCACAGCAAAGTTTAACGGGAATAGAGCATAGAGTTCATCATAGCAGTGAGGCTAAAGAGCATGATTTGGTTGTGCTTATTGGTGAAAATATAGCACAAACAGCACCACGCTTAGCCTTAACTATCAAACAAGTATTGAGAAATGCGGCACGCGATAAAGCCGATAGTATTGGGGTGAAACACTGGCAAGATTCTGCTGTACGTACTCATGCAGGAAATACGACAACGACATTGTTTTCGCTACAAGTACAGCAAAGTGAATTTGATCAGCAAGCAAATGGCGCTTTGATTTTATCTGTACAGCAAATCATTGCCTGTATTGAACGTTTAACACAGATGTTACAAGCGGAGTTTATCAGTAACATTGTTGTGCCACTGAAAGAGCAGCAAAGAGTGCGTCAAAGTAGTGTTATTGAAGAAACAATTCAAACGTCAGCTAGTAAAGAAAGCTTTCGCCAAGAAAGTGTCGTTCTAGAACAATCTGATCAAGAAAATAAATTTCTATTATCACTTGTTCATGCTTTATCACGAGCAAAAATGCCATTAATTGTTACGGGATTAAGTTTGAAATCTCCCTCGTTATTGAGTGCTATAGATGATTTGGTGGCTTGTTTATCACAAAAATCTCATGGTTTTTCGCCTGAGCTTACCGTGGTAGCACCTGAGTGTAATAGTGTGGGTAACCTTCATTTTTTAAGCGAAGATAGTTTATCTATTGAACAAATTATTAAACGCTGCTCTGCCAATTACGCTGAGAAGAAAACAGGTTCAACAAGTTTGTTGATCCTTGAACAAGATTTAGCACAGTTAAGTAATCAGCAATTAAAACAGTTACGTAAGTACTGCAAAACCATGATAGTGCTAGATCACACTAATAATCAAGTTACCAAAATGGCCGATATTGTATTACCTGTAGCTGCGGTAAGTGAAAGTAATGGTCACTTTGTTAATTATCAAGGTAGATTACAACGTTTTAGTTCAGCGCATATTGCTGTTAAACCTATTATGGAAAACTGGAACTGGCTTGGTTTATTAGCTAAATATTTGTTTATTCATCAAGAAGCGAGTTTTACTAGTTTAACGCAGTTACAATCATTTTTTGCTAAACATGGAGAGCCATGGGCACTGCAAGTACTGACTTGTCAGCAACAAGACCGCCACGTAGCTCGACAAACTCACCGAGCTAGTGGTCGTACTGCTATGACAGCAAATCAATCGGTACATGAAGGTATAACCTTTTTAGATAATAGTAATAATCAAGAAGGTTTACGTTATTCAATGGAAGGTGATAATGCCAATAGCAGTCATAATATGCCTTATACTTGGGCACCCGCATGGAATTCAAATCAAGCCATTTTTCAACACCAACACGAAGTAAATGGTGAACTGCGCCATCAAGGCAATGAAAATTTACTCAACCTTAGTTTATCTGTTTTTTTTGATGATACTAGAGAAGCAAGTGTTGATGAAAAGCTTACTAGGCTGTGGCCTATTTCAGCTTGTAAACAAGGTGATGGGTTAACGCTGCTTCAAAATATTCCTTGGTTTTTAGCTGAACAACAAACTCGACATTTACCTGAATTTATATTGATGTTCACAGGCAATAGCGTGGAAGTGTCGGCAGGTTTCGCTAAAAAAAATAGTTATCACACGAATGATATTTTAAAACTTAATATTGATGAACAGCAAATGTTTGCCAAGGTGAGGGTGAACAACAAGCTGTCTCAACATGTTGTATTGGTCAGTTTATTTGACTTGCCAATGTCGATAAATAACGTAAGTTTTACAGAAAATAATATGAGTAAAGCAACGATTGAAGAAGTTGCAAAATTTCAACAAATAGAGCTCAGCCGTAAGCAAACAGCACAACAAGAGAAAGCTGATATTTTAACAAGGCTTAAAAAACAAGATCAAACCATTCCCATTTCTTTCTTTGCCAATGAAAGCAGGGCTGAGGGTAACACCAATGTTTGATATTGTATTTAAATTGCTTGAAATGACTATTATTATCGCGCTGCTAATTCCTATTGCCGCTATGTTAGTTTGGGTTGAACGACGTATGATAGGCATTTGGCAAGACCGTTTAGGTCCAAATAGAGTTGGACCTTTTGGTATTTTACAATCATTAGCTGATTTGTTAAAAATCCTCGGTAAAGAAGACTGGATCCCTCCTTTTAGTGAACGGGTAGTTTTTACTATTGCTCCAGTTATAGGAGCAGTTTGTGTGTTAATGAGCTTTGCTGTCATCCCCTTTTCGCCAACTATAGGTGTTTCAGACTTAAACATAGGGTTATTATTTTTCCTTGCTATGGCGTCATTGTCTGTTTATAGCGTGGTATTAGCTGGTTGGGCTTCTAACTCTAAATATGCTTTATTAGGTAGTATGCGCGCTGCAGCGCAAACGGTCAGCTATGAAGTATTCATGGGAATATCTGTTATGGGCGTTGTACTGTTAACGGGAACTTTTAATTTAAGAGAAATAGTGTTGGCTCAAGAAAACGGTTGGCTTATTCAAACCCAGTTGCTAGGTTTTATTATTTTCCTTATTGCTGGTATTGCAGAAAGTCACCGTTTACCTTTCGATTTACCAGAAGCAGAAACTGAACTTACCGCAGGGTTTCATACCGAATATTCTGGTTTGAAATTTGCCTTATTCTTTTTGGGTGAATATTTAAGTGTCACTTTAATTTCAGCAATGTCAGTGGTGCTGTTTTTTGGGGGGTGGTTGATGCCAGAGCCATTGGCATCATGGCTGCCACCACTTGTGTGGTTTATTTTAAAAATACTCTTCTTTGTGATGTTCTTTATCTTGCTTCGAACCTCTTTGCCACGTCCTCGTTTTGATCAACTACTTAATTTTGGCTGGAAATATATGCTGCCATTGGCACTGGTAAATTTACTGGTAACTGCCGCGTTTAAATTAGGGGGTGTTTATGGGTAAATTAAACAAACAAAGCACTGTTAGTGCCGCATTCGATATGGTTTTTAGCCAACTAAGAACGATGGGCTTAGTGCTAAAGCATACTTTTACCAAAGCAGATACCGTTGAATATCCAGAACAAAAACCTTATTTAGCACCGCGTTATCGTGGTCGTATTGTTTTAACGCGCGATCCTGATGGGGAAGAGCGTTGTGTAGGTTGCAATTTATGCGCGGCGGCTTGCCCGGTCGACTGTATTGCCCTACAACAAGTCATTGATGATGATGGTCGTAAACGAGCTGATTTTTTTCGAATCAATTTTTCCCGTTGTATTCTTTGTGGCTTTTGTGAAGAAGCTTGTCCGACTTATGCTATTCAATTAACGCCTGATATTGAACTTGCCGAATATGACAGACAAAACCTAGTGTATGAAAAAGAACATTTGCTGATTAAAGGGGTAGGTAAATATCACGATTATAGTTTTTATCGTCATAGTGGTATTGAAGTAGACATTAATGGTGAGCGTAAAGTAAAAGGTGGTGCTCAACAGGAAAAACCACCTGTTGATATTAAGGGGTTGATGCCATGATTAATATTTTTATGGGATTAAATCCTTTGCAATTGACCTTCTACTTTGCCGCAGCATTAGCCATAGTAGCAAGTGTAAAGGTAGTTACTGGCAAAAATACCGTGCATGCCCTGCTATATTTAGTGGTGTCATTATTAGCTGTAGCGGTGTGCTTTTATTTAATGGGTGCGCCTTTTGCTGCAGGGTTAGAGGTGATTGTTTATGCTGGTGCTATTTTAGTCTTGTTTGTTTTTGCTATTATGATGTTTGGTCTTGGACAAGATGAAACATTGCATGCGCCTAAAATATATGGCGTTAGTGATGGCGCTAAGGTTCATAAGCTTAACGTCTGGTTCGGCCCAAGTTTATTGGCGCTGTTTTTGCTAGTTGAATTAATTTATGCCATTAACAGCGGTGAAATTCAAAAAAGCCTGACCTCCAACATTATTGATGCTAAGCAAGTTGGCATCTTGCTCTATGGCCCTTATTTACTTGCGGTAGAAATAGCGTCTTTTCTATTGTTAGCGGGGTTAATCGGGGGTTATCATTTTGCTAAACCTGAAGGCGTAGGCTTAGATAGAAAAAAAGACATTGGAGGGCGCGGATGATAGCTATCCCTCTGAGTCATATACTTATATTGGCAAGTATTCTCTTTGTTATCGGTTTTGTTGGTGTTATCGTTCGGAAAAATACTTTGTTTATACTTATGAGCCTAGAAGTGATGCTTAATGCTGTTGGTGTTGCTTTTATTGGCGCTGGTAGTGCTTGGCAGCAAGCGGATGGTCAAGTAATGTTTATTCTTATTTTAACGTTGGCCGCGGCAGAAGTTGCGCTAGGCTTGGCCTTATTAATTCAAATGCAGCGTCGATTCAAATCTCTTGATATTGATATACTTAGTAAATTAAGGGGGTGATGTATGAATGACCTAATGCTCTCCTTAACAACAGAAACTGTGTTAGCTTTTTTACCTTTTTATCCCTTAATTAGTTTTTTGCTACTTATCAGCTTTGGAAAAAGCTTATCTTGGCGTGTGGCTGCAAGCCTTAGTGTTGGCACTATGGTATTAAGTGCTCTGTCTAGTGTCTTTGTTATTAAACAGCTTTCTGCTGATATGCCGGTTATCACTAGTCATTTATGGACTTGGTTTGATCTATTTTTAGTAGAAGGAAACACTCAAACAGCCACTAGCATTAATATCAGATTTTATCTTGATGGCCTGTCTGCTGTGATGATTTCAGTTGTCACTGGTATTGGCTTGTTGATCCATATTTTTGCTGTGGCTTACATGAAAGAAGATGAAAATTTTAGCCGTTTTATGGCGTATATGAATTTATTCATTGTTGCTATGTTGATTTTAGTGTTGGCAGATAACTTAGTATTGCTTTATTTGGGCTGGGAAGGTGTTGGTTTATGTAGTTTTTTACTTATTGGTTTTTGGTATCAAGAGAAAGCAAACGTTTTGGCGGCAAGAAAAGCTTTTATTGTTACTCGTGTTGGTGATACAGCGATGGCGATTGGTTTATTTATGCTATTTAAAGAATTAGGGCAGTTAACCATTGTTGATTTAACTCAAAACGCGCAAACATTATGGTTAGTAGGTGATGACAAGGCTTATTGGATAGCCTTATTATTATTGGGTGGCGCTGTTGGGAAATCAGCTCAGCTGCCGCTGCAAACTTGGTTGCCTGATGCCATGGCGGGACCTACTCCTGTTAGTGCGCTTATTCATGCAGCAACTATGGTTACAGCAGGTGTGTACTTAATTGCACGCATGAATGGCATATTTTTACTCGCCCCAGAGGTGATGAACTATGTTGCTTGGCTTGGCGCGGCAACCTTGCTACTTGCTGGCGTTGCGGCATTAGCGCAAAGCGATATTAAGCGAGTTTTGGCTTATTCAACCATGAGTCAAATTGGCTATATGATGTTGTCATTAGGGGCAGGTGCTTTTTCTGCGGGCGTGTTTCATTTAATGACCCATGCTTTTTTTAAAGCGCTATTATTTTTGACTGCAGGTGCGATTATTTTGGCTCTGCATCATCAACAAAACTTGTTTAAAATGGGTGGATTATTAAAAAGGCTACCTTTTGAAACGACCTTATTTGCAATTGGCTTAGTGTGTTTGATGGCTTTGCCAGGCAGCTCGGGATTTTTCTCTAAAGAAGCTATTATAGCTCAGCTTTGGTCGTCGAACACTGCGGGATCTTTACTATGGTATTGTGCAATTTTTGGGGCATTATTAACAAGTATCTATAGTTGTAGATTATTCTTTCTTGCTTTTATGGGGGAAAGTCGTTTTGAGCAAAGTTTACAGCCATCATCAAGTAAATTATTAAAACTTTCCTTGATAGCTTTAGCCGCTTTATCACTAGTTGGTGGTCTGTTTGCTAGCACTATTGAAATGGGGTTGTCTCAGGTGTTTCCTCTAATGACAAACGCTACTGAAAATGAACCTGATTGGCTCCATAGTATTGCTATTGCTACCCCTTTTGTTGGTATTATTTTTTCTTGGTTTTATTTCGCTTCCTATCGAAATAACAACTACCGAGGTATGAATAAGAATAACTTTATTGAAAATACCTGTGTGATCGCTAGTTTCTGTCGCCATGGGTTGGGCTTTGATAGTCTTTATCATTGGTTATTAGTGAAGCCCTATTGTTATTTGGCGCAATTAAATCGCCGTGATATTTTTGACCAGTTAATCATGCTTAATGCTTGGTATATAAGTCTTTGTCATGATGTATTTAAAAGTAGTCAAACTGGCAAGTTACGTTGGTATGCTGCAGCCATTGGCTTAGCAACACTATTATTGCTGTTGGTCTTGAATATTGATGTTATTTCGACGGAGGTAAGCTTGTGAGTATAACATTTGTTATGTGTAGTTTACTTTTTGGTGGCGCTTTAGCTTGGTTTTTAGAAGGTGTAAAGGCGCATAGTGCAAGGTGGGTGTCATTACTAACGGTACTGGTAATAGGCGTATACTTTGCTGTTGCACTTAACACATCGGCACTTGACTTTAACACGCTTCAGGTTTTAGTACGGGTAGCATGGATTTCCAGTTTTAATATTGAGTATTCGCTTTTGCTTGATTATTTAAGCATAGTATTAGTTTCGTTAACCCTATTTTTAGCTTTGATTTGTATTTTGGTTTCTTGGCAAGAAATAAGTAAGAAAGTTGGTTTTTATTATTTTAACTTACTTGCGTCAATAGCAGGCATTGTTGGCGTTTTTACCGCTGCTGATATGTTTTTGTTTTTCTTTTTTTGGGAAGTTATGCTGTTGCCTATGACGGCATTGATTGCCATTTGGGGGCATGAAAACCGTCACTTTGCCGCGATGAAGTTTTTTATATTTACCCAAGTTAGCAGTTTATTAATGTTAGTAGCGATAATTGCGATGGCGATTATTCATTATCAACAGTTTGGGCAGCTGAGTTTTTTCTATCAAGACTGGTTAACACTCAATTTACCCTTGTCGGTAAGTCAGTATTTAATGTTGGGATTCTTTATTGCTTTTGCTGTTAAGCTGCCGTGCGTACCTGTGCATTCATGGCTGCCAGATGCGCACACTCAAGCACCTACAGCAGGAAGTGTTTTACTTGCGGGTATACTTCTTAAAACGGGTGCATATGGCCTTATTCGTTTTGTATTGCAATTGTTTCCACAAGCGAGCATAAACTTTGCTTCTGTTGCGGCAACTTTAGGTGTGGTGAGTATTTTATATGGCGCAAAAATGGCTTTTGCTCAGCAAGATCTTAAACGTTTAGTGGCGTACAGCAGCATTAGTCATATGGGATTTGTTATGTTGGCATTATTTTCTTTTAATGTTATTGCTTATCAAGGGGCTATATTAACGCTGGTGGCGCATGGGTTAAGTAGCGCGGCATTATTTGCACTGGCTGGTATGGTTTATAGCCGTATTCACTCGCGAGATTTGAATCATATGGGGGGTTTTTGGCAAAATGCACCTCGTATGGGGGGCTTTGCTTTAGCTTTTTGTGCTGCCGCTTTTGGTTTGCCAGGGCTTGCTAATTTTGTTGCTGAGTTTTTAGCACTTGTTGGTGCTTATCAACGTTACCCCATGTTAACTGTGTTTGCTGCGTTGGGGCTCATTGGCTCGGCTATTTATGGCATGGTGTTATTTCAAAGTGCCTTTCATGGTAAGAGTCAAATTAAGCAGCAAGCTATTAATGATTTATCATCTAGAGAATTATTAGTGTTTACTTCTTTACTTGCGTTGCTTATTTTTATTGGGTTTTATCCTAATAGTGTTTTGGATTTTTTTCAAGGTGATAGCGTAAAACTCGTGTTAAACAACACCTCAGGAGTGATAAAATGACGCAACTGATGATGCATAGTTTATTGCCTGTATTGAT
Source organism: uncultured Colwellia sp. (assembly GCA_965261045.1). GTDB lineage: Bacteria > Pseudomonadota > Gammaproteobacteria > Enterobacterales > Alteromonadaceae > Colwellia. Next base: position 2,585,318 of record CBDHCJ010000001.1, on the reverse strand, counting down.
TATCGCTTTTGGCATTGTTTTATCATTATTGTTAATCGCGTGGCGTCGTTCTCAAAAAGTGATTTTAGTTTTTACTTTAGTTATTTTTAGTTTTGCTCTGCTCGCTAGTTTTTCTTTACTCGTTAACTTAACGGGCGATGTACAAGTGACCACACTTGTTAAAGTTGATGGTTACTCGAATTTTTCCTTTATTCTTGTACTTGCAGCAAGTATTGCGGTTGGTTTACTTAGTTCAAAGTGGTTAACTCATACCTTTGAGGTACATGATGAGTTTTTTTTATTATTACAACTGGTGGTTTTAGGTGCTGGCATTTTAGTGATGAGTGATCATTATGCCTCACTCTTTTTAGGTTTTGAACTGCTTAGTATTGCACTCGTGGGCTTGGTAGGCTACGGTCGTGATAGTGAATTTAGTGTTGAAAGTTCATTTAAATACCTTGTTTTAAGTGCTTGTGCTTCGAGTTTTATGTTACTAGGTATTGCTTTTATTTACAGTTATAGCGGAACATTAAGCTTCAGCACTGAGTCAATAACGCTTACTAACATAAGTAAAGTAGCCCCTATTTTTAGTGATGATTTTTTCTATCATGCAGGTTTTTTATTTTTTATGGTTGGCATTGCCTTTAAGTTATCTTTAGCACCTTTTCATTTATGGACCCCTGATGTTTATCAAGGAGCACCGACACCAGTGACTTTGTTACTCGCCACAGTATCAAAAATTGCCATGTTTATTGTGTTAATGAAGTGTTGGTTTAGCCAAGCCCTTTTTTTAGAGACAAATACTAGCGGAGTAAATATGCTCTCTTTGATGAGTATATTTGCCATTGCATCTATGCTCATCGGTAATGCTTTAGCGTTAAAGCAGCAAAATATTAAGCGACTACTCGCTTATTCTTCTATTGCACATATGGGGTTTTTGTTTATTGTATTAGTTGTTATTTCACCACAAAGTATTGAACTTGCGTGGCAAAGTGCGTTGTTTTATTTAACTGCTTATGTAGTAGCAACAGTATCTATTTTTATGTCACTGCAACTTACTCAATATAATTATATGAATACCGCGCTAAATGTTAATGATTGGCAAGGGATGTTTTGGCAAAACCGCTCGTTAGCACTGTTAATTATTGTTGCTGTATTAAGCTTGGCAGGCATTCCGTTCACTATGGGCTTTATTGGTAAGTTTTATCTACTTAATGTGGCTGTGCAAGCGCGGCAATGGTGGTTAATTGCCGCATTAATTATTGGTAGTGGCATTGGCTTATTTTATTATTTACGTATTATTTTTGTGTTGTTTGATAAAGTTAATGAGAAAAATAACACTAAGGAGTTGTTGCCTGTTCCTTTTACGCTAACGCCAGCGGTGAATTTTTCAGTCATAGTTTTTATTCTCTTAGGTGTCGTTTTAGGTGTTTTTCCTGATTTACTTGGACATTTTCTAGTTGAGCTTTACTAGGTGAAATGAACTTTTATGCTGCTTGTTTCAAGCAAATGCGCTGATTAAGTGGAAAAATTCATTCATTCAACCGTCATAAGTCAAAGAGAATAAAGTTTGTATGTAAATACATAAAATAGAAAATTTGAATTTAGCTAGTGTAGAATACTATTATGAGTTCCATTGCTATAGAATTTTATATGACTACACTTCGCAAACAGCATGAGTCAAACCTAGTTCAGGCTTTTAAGCGTTTATTAAAAGAACAATGTTATGGCTCGCAAGGGCAGTTAGCCCAAGCCTTGTCAGAGCAAGGTTTTACTAATATGTCACAAGCTAAAATATCGCGTTTACTTTCTAAATTAGGAGCAGTAAAAACCCGTAATGCTAATAATGAAATGATTTATATTTTGCCAGATGAATTGGCGGTACCTAAGTCAAAACAGTCTATTGAATCAGTGGTGTTAAGTGTTAAGCACAATGGTATGCAAATTATTTTGAAAACAGGGATTGGCGGTGCTCCCTTGATCTCTAGAATGCTTGATAGTATGGGAGAATCAGCTGGTATTTTAGGTACTTTAGCGGGCGATGACACTATTTTTATTGCACCGATGGATGCTGTTCGTATTGAAGAAATAACTCAAGCAATTCGTGATTTATTAGGCGTTAAAGGTAACCATTAGCATCGCAGCAATAATAAAATTGTCTACGGCGCATGTGATACTGATACTTGCTTTTCTCTTAGTGTGTATTTCTTAACATGAAATAAAATTAATTCATCTGTTAATTATTAGGCGACAATTAGCTTGCATATTATTGATGTTTTTAACCGCTAAAAGCTTAAATTTTTGCTACAATATAGGTAGGTTAGTGATAAATCTTTAAGCAATATGAAGTGATAAGCTTATGGAATATGAATTTATACATGATGCAATAACGGGTGAGGCAAAAGCACGCTTTTCTTTAGAGCACGAAGTCGTTGGTCCGTGGATTGAAGTTGAATTAGGGCATGATAGCGCTAAGTTAACACAACTTTTAACCGCAATTGATAATGTTGAAAAAGGTCAGCAAAGTGAAGTTGTTATCACTGGCCATGAATATTCAGTTGCTATTAGCCAAGATGACGTGAAAATTAGCACTAATGCGAGCTTAAATGGCACAAAGTCTCTGTCTGAAATGTTAACAGTCGATCATATTCATTATGATCAAAATGAAAATGCAGCTTGTGGTATTGAAGACTTTAGAGAGCTATTATTATCATGGTTAAAGTTTATTAATACTTGCTGATAATCATTGTATTTTATTGCCATACTGGAATAACGCAAGCATGAAATAATCCTAAACTTGCCAGTTTGCCTCGGCTAATATCATCTACAACATTTTGATCAACAATAAGCATAAGAGCTAGTCTCTAAATTAATGTGTAAGCCAGATCATCATCACAAAAAATAATACAATAACAGTATTAAAAGATAAGATATAAATAAAACCTCTTAAGCCCTCTTTTAAACTATAGCCTCTATTATGTAAATACCACCACCAAATGACACACATAATAATGGGTAAAAGAAAGAACATTCTGATCATTTTATACTCCTACTTCTGTTGCTATTACTTTTTGTTTAATTTTTTCGTGCCAAGGCGCTACTTTAAACAGCATCAACATACCTGGAATAGCTAAGGCGGTGCATAAAAAGTAAAACTGCGTCCAACCAATTTGTTCGACAATAAAGCCAGTTGTGGCATTAGCAAATGTTCTAGGTAACACTGCTAATGCGGTAAAAAGTGCTATTTGTGTGGCGGCAAAAGCAGGATTTGTTGTTCTAGCTATAAAGGCGGTAAAAGCTGCTGTACCCAAACCGACACCAAGATATTCAAAGCCCATTGCTATCGCTAAAGCATAGTTATTATGGCCAATTTCAGCAAGTGCAGAAAAGCCTAAAATACTGGCGATTTGTACAAAGCCAAAAAGCCATAAGGCACGGTTTATGCTGAGTTTTATCATTACTATGCCACCAACCACTATGCCTATGGTCATCGCAATCATTGAAGACGTTTTGGCAATAACACCTATTTCGGTTTTACTAAAGCCCAAATCGATAAAAAATGGTGTTTGTAGTGCTGTGGCCATATTATCGCCTAGTTTATATAGCACTAAAAAGGCCAAGGTAAATCCCGCTGACTTTAAGCCATTACTTTGAATAAAATCTTTAAAAGGTAAAATAATGGCATCTTGCAATGATTTAGGTGCATTGTGTTCAGTGTCTAATTCTTTAATGAATAGAGTCAGTAGAATACCTAACACCATAAAGGAGGCAACAATAATAAAAACCAATTGCCAACTGATGTGATCAGCAAGAATAAACCCTAGTGAGCCAGGCACTAAACCAGAAAATCTGTAAGCTTGTACATGAATAGAGTTACCTAAGCCTAGTTCGTTATCGGGTAATAGTTCACGCCTGTAAGCATCGAGTACTATGTCTTGGCTAGCACTGAAAAAAGCAACAGCAGCAGCAAGATAGGCAACTGACCAGATATTTTCTATCGGATTCACCATGCCAAAGGCGGCAATTGACACTAGCAGTAAAACTTGTGTTGCTAACATCCAGCTGCGTCTTCTTCCTAGCCTACCTAAGGAATATCTGTCCATTAATGGTGACCAAAGAAACTTCCACACATAAGGGATACCAATTAATGAAAATAAGCCTATTTCAGCTAAAGAAACTCCTTGGTCTCTTAGCCAGCCTGGTACTAGTTGATACAAAACAAATAAGGGCAAGCCAGAACTAAAACCTGTAAATATACAGATCAGCATACGCTTATTCAAAATAGCTTCTTTAAAAGATGAGGAAGGCATTCACAAATAACTTAATTAACAGATAATTTATAAGTTTAAGCTTATCAGAGTGCGGTACTAAGCAGAAGGGTGCTATGACAGAATAGTCGTATGTTGATCTAAGCAATAGGTCGCCAACCAATGCAGTCGATAGGGTAACTGCCAATACCATTAAAAAAATCTACACAGGTACTCATTTGTTAATTGGAAAATACTGATTGAAAATCTCACTCACTGAATGCTTGATTGGATGTGATCAACAAAGTATTAACCGTTGGCTTTACATCTGTATAATTTAAACCCGTTTGCCCTGAGATAAGCTATTGTGGCATATTTAGATTACTATCGCGTTAATTTTTGTTGCTTCTATGAGGGAAAATTTATTAAAATAAAACCTTAATAACACCATTTAACCATTTAGTTATGAATATAGTGCTTTTGTGTTTTAATAAGTCATAAATTAGCTAAAATTATCAGTGTTTCCTATTTTTATGTAGAGAAAAATAATGTCTATAGCCACAGCCATTGAAGAAAAGCTTCTGTCTGCGTTTTCACCGTTACACCTAGATGTAACTAATGAAAGCAATAATCATAATGTACCACCGGGTAGTGAGTCTCATTTTAAAGTCACCATTGTTTCAAATAATTTTAAAGATCAACGGCTGATCAAACGCCATCGTGCGGTTAATTCTGTACTGGCAGAAGAGTTGGCTGAAAAAATTCATGCCTTAGCCCTACATACTTATACTGAAAAAGAATGGCATGATTATTATGAAGCTAACACACCTTTGTCGCCAAATTGCTTAGGTGGTGGTAAGTAAGCTTTTTTACTTAAGTTATTAGCAAAAAGGTGTAGTGCTTACCTAGTTAACAAGCAACGATTAAAGTCAATAGAAACTGAGTTTCAGTGATTAAGGTAGTAAAATTTAGTTTGGTCTGCATGCCACTTGTTGGCTGGGGAGGTCAGTATTCAATTTTAATCTCATCAGGCTCAAGCATAGTTTTATTCTTTGGTTAATTAAATTGCTGATTGATTATGTTCTCAACTAAATCTGCGGCACCGATAAGAGGTATTAGGCGAAGTAAAACTTGATCTAAAACGCCATCTTCTGCTTGAGTTATTAATTTTGCTTTTCTATCTTTCCATGAAAGTGTCTGGATAAGGCTAGCCGCAATTACCGATTGTTGCTCTAGGTTATCAACAACAACTTCTGTTTGATGGCCTCTAATACTTGTACTGATTAGGCAACAAATAAGTAAACCAGTATTTTTATTGTAATCTTCTGAGCTTAAAATAAGGGCTGGTCTATATTTGCCTATTTCCTTTCCTTTAACTGGTTCAAAATCTAACCAAACAATATCATTACGGTTAGGGATGTATTTACTCAAGCTGTTAACTCCTTAACAGTTGTTTTAGCAAGCTTGTTAGCGTGTGAGTTTTCCGCATTTAATCCTTTAGTTAATTCTGATTCATTAAATGGTAAACTAAAGCGCTTAGTTAATGTTTTGGGTTTAATTGTCATTTGGCTATCTGATGTTTCAACTATAACTTTTACACCTTTAGAGAACATAGGCTCTTGAGCCATAGCTCCTGATATTCTCAATGCTAAAGAGTTGCCCCATTGCTTAATTTCTGTTTCAAATCTCATAAATCACCGTGACTACATTGTAGATACGCAAAGTATACATCATGTATCGACACAAGCAAATAAAAAGCAACCGCTAAAGGGTCTGGTGGCAGGGGATTTCAATGCGAGCCCTGTTAAAGCTCACGAGTGTTAAATACTTTTTTTAAATGGCGAGTCACATCTTAAGGTAAGTTATCTTTTGTATGACAGGCTTTACATTCTCTGACTGGCCCATATTTTTGATGTCCTGCCAGTTGTTTTTCTCTATGACAGCCCATGCATAAGTCATGAAATTGCTCTTCTAGTTTATAAGTCAACTCACCGTAGATTAATGATGAAGTCGTTATTTCAAGAGATTGAAAGTATTGAAGATCACAGCGTAGACGTTAATAAATATTACGAATTAGCGGTCAAAGGTAATAAGGTGTAGTACTTACTAGACCTTTTTTAAATAAACTCCTCGCAATTAAATTAATCAATGAATTGAGCGTTGTTTAACTAACTGATCGTACCTCTTTTATTTGTTAGCAAGGTACAATAACGCAAAATTTTATTCTTTCTAGAAGTAATACAAAAGGTTTTCTTATGGTAATCAAACCAAAAATTCGTGGTTTTATCTGTACTAATGCTCACCCTATAGGTTGTGAAGCTCATGTGAATGAACAAATTTCTTATGTTAAAGCTAATGTCGGCACGCAAGGGCCTAAAAATGTTTTAGTGATTGGCGCTTCCACTGGTTATGGTTTGGCTTCACGTATTACCGCAACTTTTGGTCATAATGCTAGTACTTTAGGTATTTTCTTTGAAAAACCACCAACGATAAAAAAAACAGGCTCAGCGGGTTGGTATAATACTGCCGCTTTTCAAAAAGCAGCAGATGAAGCGGGGGTTTATTCAAAAAATATTAATGGTGATGCTTTTTCTCATGCCATTAAGGCACAAGCAATTGAAGCTATTAAAGCCGATATGGGTAAAATTGACTTAGTGATCTACTCATTAGCTTCACCACGTAGAACTGATCCTGATACGGGTGAAGTGTATTCATCGACGTTAAAGCCAATTGGTCAAAGCGTTACCACTAAAAATTTAAATACCTCAAAACGTATTATTGATTCAGTCTCGGTTGAAGCCGCTAACGATGAAGAAATTCAAGGTACTATTGATGTTATGGGTGGTGCTGATTGGGAGCTATGGTTAAACGCATTAAAAGATGCCGATGTATTAGCTGATGGCGTTAAAACGGTAGCTTATACCTATATTGGAAAAGAACTAACTTGGCCTATATACGGTAAAGCGACTATTGGTAAAGCCAAAGAAGATTTAGACAGAGCCGCTACAGCCATTAATGCTGCAACAGCTAGTATTAGTGGTCAAGCCCGTGTTACTTCGCTTAATGCCGTGGTAACGCAAGCAAGTTCTGCCATTCCAATTATGCCACTTTATATTTCTGCTATGTTCAAAGTGATGAAAGCTGACGGTACCTATGAAGGTTGTATAGAACAAATAAGCAACTTATTTAAAGAGAATATTTATAGTGATAGCCCACGTCTAGATGAGCAAGGACGTTTCCGCCAAAACTATAAAGAGCTTGAAGACAGTGTGCAGCAGCGTGTTACCGATATTTGGAATACGGTAGAAACAGATACCATTGATGAATTAACTGACTATGTTGGTTATCATGATGAGTTCTTAAAGCTGTTTGGTTTTAATGTTGATGGTGTTGATTACGATGCTGATCTTAACCCAGAAGTTGAAATTAATAATTTAAGTTAATGTCTTAAATAAATAAGAATAAACCATTAATTAAAAACCGATGTATTGTCATCGGTTTTTTGTGTTCAGGATGAACGGTATATTGTGGTGGCATGTCGTTATAGTGATGTAACTTATTAGATAATGCTGGAGTAATTGTCTTGACGGTAAAGAGCGTGTATGCGTATTACTCCTGCGTTTACCGCTTTGTAGCTAACCTTAGGTTGTTCACAATCACCCCTTATGATTATTTTGTCTATCGACGTAGAACAAAAAGGGCTTTTTGTGGTAGTATTCGCGCCAGAAAATTTTAATTTAGAGCCAGTGGGTCTAACTAATTGAAACCTTAATTTTTTATTAGGGTGAAATTTTTTGGTCTTACTGAGATACACTGAAATTGGCGAATTGGTTTTATCTTATTGATATTTAATGTTTTTATTTGGCGTTAGTGTTAGGTAGGCAAGCTAATAAGCTAATTTTTATACTCCCATCAAAAGTAGTGCAAGTGTTATGATTACAATAAAAAAAGGCTTAGATGTTCCTGTAAAAGGTGCACCACAGCAGGTAATCCATGATGGTCCGTCCATCAAAACCGTTGCAACATTAGGTGAAGAGTTTGTGGGTATGCGTCCAACCATGTTTGTTAAAGTGGGTGATCGCGTTAAAAAAGGTCAGGTGATTTTTGAAGATAAAAAGAATCCTGGCGTTAAATTCACAGCTCAAGCTGCTGGTGTTGTTAAAGAAGTTAACCGTGGTGAAAAACGTACTTTACAATCTGTAGTTATTACAACAGATGGCTATGAGCAAATTACGTTTACTCGTTATTCAGCTAATGAATTGGGTTCTATCGCTCATGAAGATGTAGTGAAAACCCTTGTTGATTCAGGCTTGTGGACGGCATTAAGAACTCGCCCATTTAGTAAAGTACCTGCAATAAATTCTACTGCGGCTGCCATTTTTGTTAGTGCTATGGATACCAATCCATTAGCGGCAAATCCAGAAGTTGTTATTGGTGAACAAAGCGAAGCATTTAAAAATGGTTTAACTGTTTTAACTCATTTAACGAGTGGTGACGTATTTGTTAGCAAAGCACCTGGTGCAAATATTCCTGTAATTGATACGGTACAAGTAAATGAATTTTCAGGTAAACATCCTGCGGGTTTAGTAGGAACTCATATCCACTTCTTAAAGCCTGCCAGTGGTAACAGGTTTGTATGGCATTTAGGTTATCAAGATGTCATCGCTTTTGGTAAATTATTTACCTCGGGTGAAATTGATAATACTCGTGTGATATCACTTGCAGGCCCAGTAGCTAAAAATCCTCGCTTAATTCGTACCGTTTTAGGTGCTAACACGGCAGAGTTAACCGCTGGTGAAGCAACCGATGGTGAGTTACGCGTAGTTTCTGGATCATTATTATTAGGCGCAACAGCAACTTCAGTACACGGTTACTTAGGCCGTTATCATGTGCAAGTAGCCTTGATCCTTGAAGGCCGTGAAAAAGAGTTTATTGGTTATATGTATCCTGGCTTGAACAAATTCTCAGTAACTCGTGCTTATATGTCGCATTTCTCTCCAAAGAAATTGTTTAATATGACCACGACTACTAACGGTAGTCCTCGTGCTATGGTGCCGATTGGCAATTTTGAACGTGTGATGCCTCTAGATATTTTACCCACCATGTTATTACGCGATTTAGTTGCTGGTGATACCGACAGTGCGCAGCAACTTGGCGTTTTAGAGCTAGACGAAGAAGATTTGGCCTTATGTACATTTGTTTGCCCAGGCAAAACAGATTACGGCGTTTACCTTCGTGATTGCCTAACCACAATTGAGAAGGAAGGTTAGTCATGGGCTTGAAAAAGTTTATTGAAAATTTAGAGCCGCATTTTGAAACAGGCGGCAAACATGCGAAGTGGTATGCCTTATACGAAGCAGTTGCTACTGGGTTATTTACCCCAGGGCAAGTGAACAAAGGTAAAACTCATGTTCGTGATAGCATCGATTTAAAGCGTATCATGATTACAGTATGGTTAGCGGTTTTTCCTGCCATGTTCTTTGGTATGTATAACATCGGTTTCCAAGCGGTAGATGCTTTAATTGCGGGTTATGCTGTTCCTGATACATGGCAAACGGCTTTGTTTGCCATGTTAGGTGGCTCTTTAACCGCTGATTCTGGTTGGTTCGACATGATGTTTTATGGTGCCATGTTTTTCCTACCTATTTATGCTATCACCTTTATTGTTGGTGGTTTTTGGGAAGTGCTTTTTGCAGCAGTGCGCGGTCATGAAGTAAATGAAGGTTTCTTTGTTTCTTCTATTTTGTTTGCGCTTATCTTGCCAGCCACTATTCCTTTGTGGCAAGTGGCTATTGGTATTACTTTCGGTATTGTTATTGCGAAAGAAGTATTTGGTGGTACTGGTAAAAACTTCTTAAACCCAGCATTAGCGGGTCGTGCATTCTTATTTTTTGCATACCCTAGCCAAATCTCTGGGGACACTGTATGGGTTGCCGCTGATGGTTTCTCTGGTGCAACTATGTTGAGCTTTGCTAATCAAGGTTTAGTTGATTATTCAATGAATGCTGATTGGTGGAATGCTTTTTGGGGATTTATTCCTGGCTCTGTCGGTGAAGTGTCAACTTTTGCTATTTTACTTGGTGGTGCTTATATCCTTTATAAAGGTATTGCTTCATGGCGCATTGTTTTAGGTGTGTTTGCGGGTATGGTGGCTACTTCTTTCTTATTTAACCTAATTGGTAGCGATACTAACACTATGTTTGCTATGCCTTGGCATTGGCACTTAGTGATTGGTGGTTTTGCTTTTGGTATGATGTTTATGGCAACTGATCCTGTTTCAGCTTCTTTTACCAATACTGGTAAATACTGGTTTGGTGCTTTAGTTGGTATCATGGTGGTTCTTGTTCGTGTAGTTAACCCTGCATTCCCAGAAGGCATGATGTTGGCAATTTTATTTGCTAACTTGTTTGCTCCTTTGTTCGACTACTTCGTTGTACAAAGCAATATCAAACGGAGGCTTGCTCGTAATGCCTAGTAATAAAGAAACTTTCGGCGGAACGTTAGTATTTGTATTTATTATTTGTTTAGTGTGTGCCGCATTGGTATCTATCTCTGCGGTTGGCTTAAAGCCATTGCAACAGGCTAACAAATTGCTTGATAAGCAAACTAAAATTCTTGAAGCCTCTGGCTTATTAGCTGATGCTGGTAAAGATATTGTTGCTACTTATAACAAACGTGTAGAAGCTAAAATGATTGACCTTAAAACAGGTACTATCATTGAAGGTGATGCTAACGCGTTTGATGAGCGTGCCGACTCCCGTGATATAGCAAAAAGTACTAAGCCGAGCAATGATCTTGCAGGCCTTAACCGTCGTGCTGATCGTGCTGTTGTTTATTTGGTTAAAAACGAACAAGGTCAATTAGATACTATTGTATTACCTATTGTAGGCTCAGGTTTATGGGATCTTATGTATGGTTTTGTTGGTTTAGCTCCGAATTTAAATACTGTGAAAAGTGTTGTTTATTCTGATCTAAAGGAAACGCCAGGGTTAGGTGCAGAAGTGCTTAACCCTAAATGGAAAGCTTTATGGCCAGGTAAAAGAATGTTTAACGAGCAAGGCGATATCGCTATTAACATTGTTAAAGGTGGAGCTAAACCAGGTGATATTCATGGTGTTGATGGCCTATCTGGTGCCACTTTAACCAGTCAAGGTGTTGAGCGTACTTTACATTTTTGGTTAGGAGATGAAGGTTATGGACCATTTATTGCTAAATTCCGCAATGGAGGATTGAACTAATGTCTTCAGATACTAAAAAAGTTCTCTTCGGACCTGTTGTAGATAACAACCCGATTGCGTTACAGGTTTTAGGTGTTTGTTCTGCTTTAGCAGTAACAAGCTCATTAGCAAATGCTTTAGTTATGACTATTGCCGTTATACTAGTAACCGCATTTTCTAACTTGTTTATTTCGATTATTCGTAATCAAATACCATCAAGTGTACGTATTATCGTGCAAATGGCGATTATTGCTTCATTAGTTATTGTAGTTGACCAAGTATTGAAAGCTTTCTCGTATCAATTATCGAAAGAGTTATCTGTATTTATTGGCTTGATCATTACTAACTGTATTGTGATGGGGCGTGCTGAAGCTTTTGCTATGAAAGAAAAACCTGGTGTCAGTTTCTTAGACGGTATTGGTAATGGTTTAGGGTATGGTGCGGTATTAATTGTTGTTGCTTTTTTCCGTGAATTATTCGGTTTTGGTACCTTGTTTGGTATTGAGATATTTCAGCTAACACAAAATGGTGGCTGGTATCAGGGTAATGGTTTATTGGTATTGCCATTTAGTTCATTCTTCATTATTGGTTTGATTATCTGGGCTGTTCGCCAGTGGAAACCTGAACAAGTTGAGAAGGATTAATCATGGAACATTATTTAAGCATATTTATTAAAACTATCTTTATTGAGAATATGGCGTTAAGTTTTTTCTTAGGTATGTGTACTTTTTTAGCTGTATCAAAGAAAGTAAGCACAGCTATTGGTTTAGGTGTTGCGGTTGTAGTGGTACTTGGTTTAGCGGTTCCTGCTAACCAAGTTATTTACCAAGCTATTTTAGCACCAGGTGCACTTGATAGCTTAATGGGCATCACGGATCCGAAAGAATCAATTGATCTTAGCTTCTTGTCATTTATTACCTTCATCGGTGTAATTGCTGCCTTAGTGCAAATACTGGAAATGATTTTAGACAAGTACTTTCCTGTGTTATATCAAGCGCTTGGTATTTTCCTTCCCTTAATTACGGTTAACTGTGCCATTTTTGGTGCGGTATCTTTTATGGTGGCGAAAAACCTTACCTTGGGCGAAAGTGTTGTTTACGGCATTGGCTCAGGTGTAGGTTGGATGTTAGCAATTGTATTGATGGCAGGTCTTCGTGAGAAAATGAAATATTCTGACGTGCCAGATGGCTTGAAAGGTTTAGGTATTACGTTTATTACTGCGGGATTGATGGCTTTCGGCTTTTTGTCTTTCGGTGGTATTTCGTTATAAGTTTGGTCGGTGTGATGCAAGGTAACTGGCATTACACCCTTAGAGAAGTTTAAGGAAAAGTCGATGGAACTTATTCTCGGCATATCGATGTTTACCCTGATAGTGCTTGCTTTAGTATTAGTGATTTTATTTGCTAAATCTAAGTTAGTATCAAGTGGTGACGTAACGATAAGTATAAATGGCGATCCAGCAAAAGCAGTAACAACTGCTGCGGGTGGCAAATTATTAGGCGCATTAGCGGATCAAGGTATTTTTATTCCTTCAGCGTGTGGTGGTGGTGGTACTTGTGGTCAATGTCGCGTTGACGTGCATTCAGGCGGTGGTGATATTCTCCCAACGGAAGAAGGGCACATTAACAAGCGTGAAGCTAAAGCCGGTTGTCGTTTAGCCTGTCAAGTTGCTGTTAAGCAAGATATGACAATTGAAGTTGAAGATGAAATCTTCGGTGTTCAGCAATGGGAGTGTGACGTTATTTCTAATGATAACAAAGCAACTTTCATTAAAGAGCTAAAACTACAAATTCCAAATGGTGAATCTGTACCGTTTAAAGCCGGTGGTTACATACAAATTGAAGCACCAGCACATCATGTTAAATATAAAGATTTTGATATTGATGCACAGTACAAAGGCGATTGGAATCACTTTGGTTTCTTCGATGTGGAGTCAAAAGTTGATACCAACACTTTACGCGCCTATTCAATGGCGAACTATCCAGAAGAGGAAGGCATTATTATGCTGAACGTGCGTATTGCCACGCCACCTCCTGGAAAATTACACTTGCCAGCGGGTAAAATGTCTTCATACATTTTCAACCTTAAAGCGGGTGATAAAGTGACTATTTCAGGTCCGTTTGGTGAATTCTTCGCGAAAGAAACTGATAATGAAATGGTATTTATTGGTGGTGGTGCTGGTATGGCACCAATGCGCTCACATATTTTTGACCAATTGAAGCGTTTAAAAACTAAACGTAAAATGAGTTTTTGGTATGGTGCACGTTCTAAACGTGAAATGTTTTATGAAGATGATTATAACGGCTTAGCAGCTGATAATGATAACTTTCAATGGCATGTTGCTTTGTCTGATCCACAACCAGAAGATAACTGGGAAGGTATGACAGGTTTTATTCATAACGTTCTTTTTGAAAAGTATTTAAAAGATCATGAGGCTCCAGAAGATTGTGAATACTATATGTGTGGTCCACCAATGATGAATGCCGCCGTTATTCATATGTTGAAAGATCTAGGTGTAGAAGATGAGAATATTATGTTAGATGATTTCGGTGGCTAATAGTTTGTTTTTAACTTGCCCATTGACTTAATTTTGTCGTCGGCTGTGCTTATTAACTAACGTCAACTTCATGCCGCCTTCTTTAACTAAAGCCAATATTTGGCGTTAAGATCCAACTATCATATGTTGAGCATCGTATATCGTGTAGCAATAATAAAGACGGCTTCGGTCGTCTTTATTATTTACCCTGAGCTCAGGTTATTTAGATAAGTAATTGGTCTAACTTCACTATAACTTCATATTAGTGAGATGAATTATTTACCTAAATAATAAATTTGGAACATATCTATGAACAAAATCAAATTAGTACTGATTGTATTTTTAGCCATCAGTATAACCGCTTGCTTTCCTAGCAATACTTCAGAAAAAAAAGAAGTTTTATTACAAGGTCGTACTATGGGGACTACGTATAATATCAAAGTAGTTGCTACGCCAGAGCATGTTGTAGAGTTACAACTACAAGAAAAAATTGATCTTGTACTTAAACAAATCAATCAAGAAATGTCGACTTATATTCCTGATTCTGAAATTTCTCGTTTTAATAAATCAGCTTCAGTAGGTGCTTTTGAAATATCTAACGGCTTTGCCCGGGTATTAGCGGAATCAATGCGCTTGGGGCAATTAAGTGATGGCAAGCTCAACATCACCGTAGGCCCACTTGTCAACCTTTGGGGCTTTGGTCCAGAGCAACGTCCAGAAACAGTGCCAAGCGATGCGCTATTAACAAGTACCCGCGCACGTATTGGTTTGAAGTACCTACATTTAGTTGGCAATAAACTATCAAAAGATATCCCCAGCCTTTATGTTGATCTATCAACCACTGCCAAGGGCTATGGTGTTGATGTCGTAGCTGAATTGATTGAGGCGAATGGTATTGGCAACTATTTAGTCGAAATTGGCGGAGAAATGCGTTTGAAGGGCTTTAAGCATACTGGTGAGTTGTGGGCTATTGCTATTGAAAAACCAATATTTGATTCATCAGGCGAACAAAGGGTTGCTCATCAAGTGATCATCCCCAAAGACAATGCCATTGCAACTTCGGGAGATTATAGAAATTACTTTGAAGTAGACGGTCAGCGCTTTTCGCATATTATTGATCCAGATACGGGTAAACCAATCAATCATAACCTTGTTTCTGTAACGGTAATTCATCCATCATCCATGACCGCCGATGGCTTATCAACGACCTTGATGGTAATGGGGGCAGAGCAGGGCATGGCTTTTGCGGTTGAAAATGATTTAGCTGCTTTGTTTATTTCAAAAACTGAGCATGGCTTTACTGAGCAATTTACGGTAAAATTTAAACCGTATTTAAAGTAAAGTTTAGCGTGACGATTTTCTAGTTTCGAGTACAGTAAATAATGATAAGCACACCTTTATTATGATAATTTTCTTCATTACCTTTGTTTTTTTTCTGGTTGTAGGCGCGGCCATGGGCGTGGGTTATATTTTTCAAAATAAAACGCTTGCAGGCAGTTGTGGCGGTTTAGCTAGCGTTGGCATTGATAAAGAGTGTAACTGTGATAATCCTTGTGAAAAACGCCAAGAGCGTGAACGTAAAGCGGCACGAGAAGTGACTTTGAAAAATAGAATTGATGTAGCGAATTTGTAGGTTTCAGTTAGTTATCACTAACTTACTTGTATTGGTATTATAGCTGTCTTATATTGATTTTTAACTGATGAAAATATTTATTTTAGCTAAAATCCCTTGGTTATCTAAACCTAATTCTTGATGTACTTCGGTTTGCGTTCCGTGTTTCACAAAATGATCGGGAATACCAATATTTAGTACTTTTGTTGATGTTCCTTTTGATAATAAATACTCATTTACCGCTGAGCCAGCACCACCAGCAATGGCATTATCTTCAATAGTTACAAGTATCTCATGTGAACTAGTCAGTTCATCTATTAGCTGTGTATCAAGTGGTTTAACAAAACGCATGTCAACCACTGTAGCATTAAGTGTATTTGCCGCTAATTTAGCTTCGCTGAGTAAAGCACCAAAATTTAACAAAGCTATTTTCTCACCTGTTTTAATTTTCAGTCCTTTACCAATATCAATGCTTTCATCAACCCTAGGTAAGTTTGCACCAATACCATTACCACGTGGGTAGCGAACTACCGCAGGTGAATTTAATTTATGACCAGTATTTAGCATTAACTGACACTCACGTTCATTAGATGGCGCCATAATGGTCATGTTTGGAATGCAGCGTAAAAAGCTCAAATCGAAAGAGCCTTGATGTGTTGCACCGTCGGCACCAACAATGCCTGCACGGTCAACGGCAAATAAAACTGGCAAGTTCTGAATAGCTACATCGTGAATTAATTGATCATAACCACGCTGTAAAAAACTTGAATAAATAGCGACAACAGGGTGTTGTCCACCTATGGCAAGCCCCGCAGCGTAAGTTATCGCATGTTGCTCTGCTATTGCTACATCAAAATATTGATCAGGAAAACGCTGGCTGAACTCAACCATACCAGAGCCTTCGCGCATAGCGGGTGTTATGGCTACTAATTTAGGATCTACTTCGGCAGTTTTACACAACCAATCACCAAAAATTTGTGAATAGGTTGGTAGTGAAGGTTTGGATTTTGGTAAGTTAGCCTCATTAGGATCAAATTTAGGCACCGCATGATACTTTATTGGATCTTGTTCAGCAGCGTGATAACCCTTACCTTTTTTAGTGATAATATGTAATAACTGAGAGCCCTTTAGATTACGCATATTTCTAATGGTATCGACTAAACCATTCACATCATGGCCATCAATAGGGCCAATATAGTTAAAGCCAAGCTCTTCAAAAAAGGTGCTAGGTACAACCATGCCTTTAAGATGCTCTTCGGCGCGACTGGCTAATTCTTTTATCGGTGGTATGTTTTTAAGTAAACGCTTACTACTCTCACGAATACCGGTGTATAAGCTTCCAGATAGCATTTTTGCTAAATGATTATTTAAAGCGCCAACATTTTCTGAAATTGACATTTCATTATCATTAAGAATAACCAGCATGTCTTTTTTAATATCGCCAGCATGATTTAATGCTTCAAACGCCATGCCTGCGGTCATGGCGCCATCACCAATTACCGCGACTGTTTTTCTATTTTGTCCTTCTTTGTCCGCCGCTACCGCTAATCCTAAGGCTGCAGATATTGAAGTACTTGAATGACCAACACTTAAGGTATCGTATTCACTTTCTTCTCGCCAAGGAAATGGGTGCAAGCCTTCTTTTTGTCTGATGGTATGAAGTTGATCTCGACGACCAGTTAAAATCTTATGAGGATAAGCTTGATGGCCAACATCCCAAATAAGGTGATCGAAGGGTGTGTTATACACAAAATGTAATGCGACTGTTAATTCAATTGTGCCTAGACCAGAGGCAAAATGACCACTACTTTTACTCACTGAGTTGAGTAAGTAACTACGCAATTCATTACTGATGTGCGGTAATTGATCTTGAGTAATATTACGCAAATCTTTTGGTGAATTGATTTGAGCAAGCAATGGATAATCAGCAAGGTTTGTAGTCATAGTTGTTCTATATTTGTTTTTTCTTTTAGCTTTTAACTGATAAGCGGCTGTATTTAATTGCTACGTTTAACAATAAAAGTAGCAAATTCAGTTAAGGATTGTGTATTGTAAGACAAACTAGCCAAAGCTTGAAGTGCTTGTTGAAATAAGTTTTCAGCTTTTTGTTGTGCCCCCTGTAAACCTAGTAGTGCTGGATAGGTACTCTTATTTGCCGCAATGTCTGAGCCGCTCGGTTTTCCTAACTGTTCTTGAGTTGAAGTGATGTCGATAATATCATCTTGAACTTGATAGGCTAAACCGATAAGTTGTGCATATTGTGTTAAAGCTTTCTTATCTTTTTCAGTTGTTTGTATAGCACATTCTGCGCTCATTAATACCGATGCTTTTAGTAGCGCACCTGTTTTTAATGAATGCAGTGTTTCTAATAGGTTCAAATTTATTTTCTGGTTGGTTGCGGCTAAATCAAGCGCTTGACCGCCACACATGCCTTGATAGCCTGATGCAGAAACTAATTGTTGTATTAGTTTTATTTGTTTGGGTTTGACCGCTTTAGAAAAATTATGATTAGCCAGTATGTCGAATGCTAACGTTTGTAAGCTATCACCAGCAAGAATTGCCGTCGCTTCATCAAACGCTTTATGGCAGGTAGGTTGGCCGCGTCTTAAGTCATCATCATCCATGGCGGGTAGGTCATCATGTAACAAAGAATAGGCATGTATGCATTCTAATGCACCAGCAATACCATCAAGATCGTCTAAGCTAGCGCCTAAAGTCTCACCAGTAATGTAAGCTAAATAAGGACGTATACGTTTGCCCCCTTTTAACAAGCCATAACGCATGGCTTGATGGAGTCTTTCATCATTGATGGATAATTTGTTGAGTTGTAGTGCTAGAAAGTTATTAATACGCTTTTGATAAATATCATGATTGGCTAGTTTACTCACTAATGCTCACCTAGCGACTTGTCTTCAATTGATAAATCAAAATTAGACAATTGCTGCTCACCATTTTTTTCCAGTAAAATTTTTACTTTTTGCTCTGCTGCTTGCAGTTTGGTTTGACTTATTTGGCTTAGGCTTAAGCCTCGTTCAAATAATGCCATTGATTCTTCTAAGCTTAATTCACCTTGCTCTAAATTGTGCACTATGGTGTCTAATTCACTTAAGGATTCTTCAAAAGTAAGGTTTTCTAATTTTTTTTTTGCCATGGATTAATACCCTAAACTGGCTGATTGTAAATTCTAAGCGCAAACTTACCTTAGCTAGCGCCTTGGGTCAATTAAACCTAACGATAAATATTGTCTATCGAGTTAAGTTATTGACCTGTCGGGTGATAATGTTGTCGGGTGATAATGTTAATATTGAATAAGTTGAATAAGTTGAATAAGTTGTATTATGATTACCATTAGCGACATAGTATTAGCTTGCTGTGCTAGGTATTTAAGATGGTAAACCCCTCCTTTTGTTATTGAAAGCTTATTGAAAAATTACCTTGCTGAAGGTAAACGTTAAATTGGCATTGTTGATGATGAATAACAAAGTATTTAGGCATAGGCTAGGATTTGGGTATATAATGCGCGTCAATGCTCAATCGTTATTATTTAGGTCACTTGTCGATGAAATTTATCGTAAAGCTGCAAGCTGAAATCACCATTAAATCTCGCCCGGTTCGTAAACGTTTTACTAAAATTTTAGAATCGAACGTCAAAAATGTATTACGTCGTGTTGATGAGCAAGTCACCACACGTATGAACTGGGACAATATTGAGGTAAATACCAAAAACAATAGCTCTGAAAATCGAGAACGTTTAGTTGAGGCGTTAAAGTGTATCCCAGGTGTGCCGATGTTTTTAGAGGTGCAACAAACAGAGTTTAGTGACATTCATGATATTTTTGAAAAAACCTTAGCAGTTCATGCTAAAACTATTGAAAATAAAACCTTTTGTGTTCGGGTTAAACGCACTGGTCAACATGATTTCAATTCATTAAACGTTGAGCAATACGTTGGTGGCGGTTTAAATCAGCATGTTGGAACTGCCAAGGTTAAATTAAAAAAACCTGACGTTACTATTCGTTTAGAAATAAAAAATGAGAAGTTGTTCATTGTTACAGAGCGTCATAAAGGCTTAGGCGGCTTTCCTATTGCTACCCAAGAAGATGTGTTGTCGTTAATGTCTGGCGGTTTTGATTCAGGTGTTGCCAGTTATCAAATGATTAAAAAAGGCGCTCGTACTCATTATTGTTTCTTTAATTTGGGTGGCTCTGCCCATGAAGTGGGTGTTAAACAAGTGAGTTATTATTTGTGGGACAAATTTGGCGCATCTCACAAAATTAAATTCTTTGCTGTTGATTTTGAGCCAGTCGTTGCTGAAATTTTAGAAAAAGTTGAAAATGGCCAAATGGGCGTAGTGCTTAAGCGAATGATGATACGCGCCGCCAGTAAAATTGCCGAAAAAGGTAAAATTCAAGCCTTGGTAACGGGTGAGAGTTTAGGACAAGTATCAAGCCAAACACTGACTAACTTAAATGTTATTAACCGTGTTACTGATACACTTATTTTACGTCCTCTAGCGGCCTATGATAAACAAGATATTATCGATATTGCTCGTGCTATTGGCACCGAAGATTTTGCTAAGACTATTCCTGAATATTGTGGTGTTATTTCGAAAAAGCCAACAGTGAAAGCGGTTCTTTCTAAGGTGGAAACTGAAGAAGACAACTTTAATTTTGCTATATTAGATAAAGTGGTTAGTGAAACGCGTGTTTTTGATATTCGTGATATTGGTAAAGAAACAGAGGAAGAAATTACCGCAGTTGATTTAATCGAGAATATCAGTGACAACGCTATTGTTGTTGATATTCGTTCACCTGAAGAAGAAGAAGAAAAGCCACTAGCACTTGATAACGTAGAAGTAAAACATATTCCGTTTTATAAACTGGCTACGCAATTTGGTGATTTAGATATGGGTAAAGATTATTTACTTTATTGTGATCATGGTGTTATGAGTAAATTACAAGCCTTGTACTTAATCGATAATGGTTATAAAAATGTTAAGGTATATCGCCCTTAACCTGTTGCCATAGCTGAGTATTTTTCGGTGTGGCAATATTGTGCTTTATACCTATGTTGTGCACATAGCCGTTAATATAATCAATTTCAGTTTGCTTATGCGCTAATACATCGCAGCGCATTGATGAGCAGTTTTTAGCTGTTTTTGTGGCTACTTTTTGTACTGCTTTTGTTAGCTGAGCTAAATTTAAGCTAATGCCTTCACTTTTAGCGACTAAAATTAGTTCAACTAAAATATCTTTAATCTGCTTGTTAAAACGCTCATTATTTAATTGACCATTATCAATATTATTTAGCGCTGTTAGGGGGTTGATAACACAATTAATTGCCAATTTTAGCCATTGTTTTTCTACAATGTTCTTATGAAGGCTTACATTAGGTAATGCATTATTTAGCAGGTGAGTTAATGCTTGTTGCTCTATTATTTTTACGTCCCCTGAAACTAAACCAATATCAGTTATACCAATGCCAGTGTGGGTAATGTTTAATGATGTATTGCGTAGGCAGCCATGTGTGGTCAATAAAGCATAAATATTATGATAATTTATAAATGTCTCAGGTAATTCAGCTAACATGCCCATGCCATTGTGGGCAAGAATAATGCTGGTATTGGTTTTTAAATGTTGTTCTATTTGTTTTAAGGCAGATCGTATTTGAAAAGACTTAACACAAAGTAAAATAATATCAGCCGTTTGAATATGATCACCGTATGCGTAATTAATTTCACCTTGATAAGGTAAGCCATGAATGTCATTAAAGTGATAATTAGCATTGGTTAGGTTTTGTTGAGCAGAGGCTAATAAGAATACGTTATTGACTGTCGTTGATTGGGTTAGGTGATGGTACCAAAGTAATCCCATAGCGCCTTGACCAACAACGATAATATTCATTAATCAATCTTTGAAAAAGTTGGGGTTGTTAAATCTTTTTTATGGTCACTGGGGAGTAATAATTCGCTGAAAAAAAACAGGAAAATTGCGGCGCTAACAATAAGTATAAAAAAAGTAAAATGGTGTTGTGCTTTCACAAGTAAAAATGTATAAAAATATTATGTATAGATACTATCATGCTTATGTATAATGATAAAAATTTAAAATTGCTAACAAGAGAAATGATTATGCCATCAATGGATATAGTGTCAGAAATTAATTTAGAAGAAGTGCTTAATGCCATAGAGAATGCGAATCGTGAATTATCAACTCGTTTTGATTTTCGTGGTGTTGAAGCAAGTTTTGAATGGAAAAAGCCGAATGTAACGATTAAAGCTGAGGGCGATTTTCAATTAAAACAACTTAGTGACATGCTACGTAGTCAGTTAACTAAACGTCAAGTTGACGCTAAAGCGATGACGTTAGGCTCGGCTTCTGCTAGCGGTAAAAGCTGGAGTCAACAAGTGACCTTTAAAGAAGGCATTGAGCAAAGTGTGGCGAAAAAAGTAGTTAAATTGATTAAATCAGAAAAATTAAAAGTACAAGCGGCTATTCAAGGTGAGCAAGTACGAGTGATTGGTAAGAAACGTGATGATTTACAATCGGTTATGAGTTTGGTGCGAAAAGCTGAATTAGGGCAATCTTTTCAGTTCACTAACTTTAAAGATTAACAGAAAGTTTCGAGTTAGAAGTTTCGAGTTAGGAGTCTCGAAGACGTAACTCGAAATTTTCTTGCTGGCAACTTAACACCTAATGACCACCACCACAAGGCTCACCTTCTGCATGAATATGACCATGCGCTAGTTCTTCAGATGTCGCTGTGCGTACTTCTAGTATTTCAACATCAAAATTTAGATCAAGATCTGAAAGCGGATGATTACCGTCAACGGTAACTTCTTTATCGTTAACATCAATAACTATAACCGTTTGTTCGCCATCATCAGTAGTCGCACGAAGTTGAGTACCAACGGTTAACTCTTCAATACCTTGTAGTAATTCTTTTGGCAGTGTTTGTACATATTCGTCATGGCGCTCACCATAAGCTTGCTTACATGCAACAGCGACTTCAAACTTGTCGCCTGCTTGATGACCAAGCAAGGCATCTTCTAAGCCTGAAATTAAATAGCCTGTGCCTTGAATAATAGCCATAGGTTTATGATCATATGAGCTGTCGATTAATGTGCCTTCACTATCTGAGACAGCATAGTGCATTATTACCACAGAGTTTTTGCTAATTTTCATTATTATTCCTAAATGTTTTTTTTCACTTGCCTTTTACTTGCATTTTTTACTTGCAAGAGTCAGCATGCTATTTTTTTGCGAGAGAATAAGGTAATGCTCGAACTGTTATCCTTGATTCGGGCTGTGATTTTATTCTTAATACCGTGCTGCTATCTACATCACTATGAAGCACAGCCTGAAGGTAGCAATTACCATCATCTGCTTGGTAAGTTGTTAAAATATCACCCGCTTTACGCCAATTTTTACCTAGTTGTTTTTCGATAATATCATCACTTTTCAACGGTTGTGTTAACGGGGTTGTTAGTGAATATAATGCTCGTTTGTTTTTACCTAAATACTGCATCCGAGCTACGGTTTCTTGACCTAGGTAACAACCTTTAGTAAAGCTGATACCATTAATTGCTTGCATATTAAGCATTTGTGGCACGTATTCACCGCTGCATTCACTCGATAGCTGTGGGAAGCCTTCATTGATTTCTAGTAAATTCCATAGGGTAGAATTATAAATAGGTAGATTTAACTTACTAATTACCTTTTCTAATACTTGGGTGTCATCAATTAATAAGTATCGTGCTTGTTGGCCAGCAAGATAAACTAATGTGGTTGTTTTTGATTGTACTACAGGGGTTAAACTATCTGGAACCTGATGAAAATTATCTTGTAAAATACTGGCCGCTTGTGTGCCTACTAAGGCAAAAAAACTCAATTCATCTGTTGCGGTTATATCAACTTTAGCAAATACACCAAACTTTTTTAGTTCGCTAATTGAGCCACTAAGACTCGCTTTAGGCTGAATCAATAAATAAGCCGAGTTTCGGTTAATTAAGCGAAATACACTAAATACTTTACCTTTAGCATTACAGTGAGCACCAATGAGTAGGTTGCTATCATTGCTGTTATTTACATCACAAGTAACTTGGCCTTGTAAATACTTATTTTGCTCATCTCCTTGTAAAGAAATCGCACTGTAGTTATCTAATGAAATTAGGAACGTTTCGGATAAATTGTTAAAAGATGGTCTGTTGGTTTCAGTTGTTATTGACATAAGATGAGCTACGCAGTGGCTGATAATAGATAAATGTGGTCGAATAGCTAAAAATCAAGCGTTCATTGAAAGTTATCAGATATCAAGTAAATATTATTAAATTAGTTGGTGGACAAACTGGTGTTATTGCTACAATAACGCTAACTTTAGTGAATGAGGATATAAAATGTCAGCAGAGGTAAATTCCCTACCAGTAAACTCCCTGCCAGTAAATAAGGCTAGACTGAAATGGGCGTGTCGCCGTGGGATGCTAGAGCTTGATGTGCTTTTCATTCCTTTTGTGGATGAAGCTTATGATGCTTTAACAGCAGCAGAGCAAAGAATTTTTGAGCGGTTACTAACAGAGCAAGATCCTGATTTATTTGCTTGGTTTATGGGACATAAAACTTGTGAAGACCACGAACTTAATACCATGGTGCAATTTATTCTCAAACGCGTCAAAGTATAACATTTGTATTAAACAGTCTCGTTATCGCAACTTGTTATTTTTAGGTGGGGTCGTTTTTCTTAGCCTACTGCTAATAAGCTATGTAACTTATGCCTATCAGCTTGTGCTAGTTATAGCGGTATTAACAATCACTATAATGAGTATTTTGATTACAAAACAAGGGGGTGAGCAAGTATTACTTGAATCCAGCACTAGGCTTCAGCTCACACTTGATAAGCACGGTGTCTGTTCATTCGAACATACGCTTGGAAATACTGTAGATAGTACTGTTGATATAGTTGATATAAAAGAGCAGTTTCAATTATTAACAAGTAGTCGGTATAGTTTTTTTGGCTGTTGGCTACATATGCAGCCTTTATCTAACATATCTTCGACTGCACCTTTGTTTTTTGTAATAAATAAAAAACGCAAAAAAAAGCTATTGTTTATTTATCGCGATAGTTTAAGTGCAGTAGACTTTTCTCGATTATCTCAAGTTATTAGAAATTTAAAAATGCCTTCTTAATTGTTAGGAACTAATTATTAGGAACTAATATTGTCGGTTTTGTTTCTGCTAATTGTTCAGGGTAATCCAGTGTATAGTGTAAACCTCGGCTTTCTTTTCTATCCATAGCGCAACGAATAATTAATTCAGCGACTTGCACTAAGTTTCTTAACTCAAGTAGGTTATTGCTTACCTTAAAGTTTTGATAATAATCTTGAATTTCTTGTTGTAACAGTTCAACTCTATGTAAAGCTCGTTCAAGCCTTTTAGTGGTTCTAACAATACCGACATAATCCCACATAAACAGACGTAATTCGTGCCAATTATGTTGAATAACAACTTCCTCATCAGAATCTGTCACTCGGCTTTCATCCCAACGAGGTAACCTTATAAAGCGACTGTTTTGCTCTAATGATTCACTAATATCTAACGCAGCAGCTCGTGCAAAGACCAAACATTCAAGTAAAGAATTACTCGCTAAACGATTAGCACCATGTAAGCCTGTATATGACATTTCGCCAATGGCATAAAGCTGATGAACATCGGTTCTGCCATGTTGATCTATCATAACGCCACCGCAAGTATAGTGCGCGGCAGGGACTACAGGCATAGGCTGCTTAGTAATATCAATGCCAAAATCTTTGGTGCGTTGGTAGATAGTAGGAAAATGCTGCTTGATGAAATCACTGGATTTGTGACTAATATCAAGGTACATACAATCAACACCTAAACGTTTCATTTCATAGTCGATGGCGCGAGCAACTATATCACGTGGTGCTAATTCAGCACGATGATCAAAAGCGGGCATAAAGCGGCTCCCATCAGGACGTCTTAATTTTGCCCCTTCACCACGCAAGGCTTCAGTTAAAAGAAATGTACCAGCATCGGGATGAAAAAGGCATGTAGGGTGAAATTGATTAAATTCCATATTGGCAACCCGACAGCCAGCACGCCAAGCCATTGCTATGCCATCGCCACTAGCAACGTCAGGATTTGAGGTGTATTGATAAACCTTACTGGCTCCTCCCGTTGCTAAAATAGTTTTTTGGGCATAAATGCTTTCAACCTTTTCGGTGTTTCGGTTCCAAATATAGGCACCAATGCATTGTTTACTTTTACCCTTTTTTTTGTGTGGTTCGCAGATCAGATCAATGGCATTGTAACGTTCAAATATTCTGATACGAGAATGTTGTCTAACTCGCTCCGACAATGTAGTTTGTATTACTTTGCCTGTTGCATCCGCAGAGTGGAGGATGCGACGATGACTATGGCCTCCTTCACGTGTGAGGTGATATCTTTCACCTTGTTCACTTTTTTCTTTATCAAAGGTAACACCTTGCTCAATTAACCAATTAAGACAAGCTTTGGCATTTTCTGCGGTATACTGCACTGTTTTTTCATCGCACAAACCAGCACCAGCAATTATAGTGTCAGCTACATGAAAAGCAATACTATCATTTTCATCAAAAACAGCGGCTATCCCTCCCTGTGCATAAAAAGTAGAGCCTTCGTTAAGTGGCCCTTTACTTAAAATAACGACATCAGCATTTTTTGCCAAATGTAAGGCAAGTGTTAATCCCGCCGCGCCGCTGCCAATAATTAACACATCACAATTGTTTTGTTGATTCATAAATAAAGAATTATCAGGTATTATAGTCTGATATTACCGCTTATTGGCACTTGGGAACAAGGTAACAAGCTCGAATAAGTCTAAATTTTAAAAAAGTAAAATAAAAAAGAACTTTTTTTAAAATGTGTAGTCATAATTGATGCGTTTGTTATGAGCCAAATGTGAAAAGTGAATTTTTTATCCTCAACATTCAACATTGGTTAGGATATCGTTAGGAGAAATGGCTCAAATGAGCGAACAGAACGTCGACCAAGCATTGGTTGAACGGGTGCAGCAAGGCGATAAAAACGCCTTCAACCTATTAGTAACGAAATATCAACATAAAGTGGCTAATCTAGTGTCGCGTTATGTTAGCAATCAAAGTGATGTACCTGATATAGTGCAGGAAGCTTTTATAAAAGCTTATCGAGCATTACCTAATTTTAGAGGAGAAAGCGCATTTTATACTTGGTTGTACCGTATAGCGGTAAATTGTACTAAAAATCATAGTGTAGCGTTAGGACGTAAACCGCCTAGCAATGACGTTGAGATTGAAGATGCCGAGTTTTATGATGGTGGAGATGTACTAAGAGAAAATGCTTCACCTGAGAAAGTATTGCTGACAGAAGAAATCAAAAAAACTATTTTTGATACGATAAAACAATTACCAGATGATTTACGTATTGCTATTAACTTTCGAGAAATTGAGGGTTTAAGTTATGAAGAAATAGCTATTATCATGGAGTGTCCAGTTGGTACTGTGCGTTCACGTATTTTTAGAGCACGCGATGCTATTGATAAAAAGATTACTCCTTTGCTGCAAGCAAATTAGTAAAAAAGCTGTAAGTAAATTAGTAAAAAATTAATAATTTAAGGTACAAGTATGAGTGAAAGTAAGTTTGAGACAATCTCATCGTTAGTTGATAATTATCGAGCTACTGATCATAAATCAGAGCAAGCTATTGATGATATGCTCACGGATGAACACTTATCAACAACATGGCAGCATTATCATTTAATTAGTGATGTAATCCGTGATGAAATACCAACAAGATTGCAATTAGATTTATCAGCACAAATTGCCGATGCACTTAGCAATGAACCTACGATTCTTGCTCCTAGTCGTGTAGCTAGTCAGGTTATAGGCAAAACAACCAACAAATTTAAAGCTAAGGCTGTTCAGCTAATTAAACCTTTTGGTCAGTTGGCTATCGCTGCTTCAGCGGCGGGATTGATGATCATTGGTGTGCAACAAAATACAGCAGATAACAGTGAAATTATAACGCCGAATCAAATTGTGCAAACTAAACCTTTAGCTGGCTTTGCTAATCCAGTAAGTTTTAATTACCAACAACCAGTGAAACCTCAGAAACAAGCTGTGCTTAAGCAAAGAATTGAGCAGCAACGTCGCTTTCAAGCTTTATTGTCTGATCATCAGCAGCAAATTAAGCTAAGTGCCGCGAAAGTTAATGAAGATTTAAAGACAGATTCGCAATCTGACAGTGAAATAATTAATTAACTTATTGAGTCTATCATTGACGGCGTCATAAAAAAGTGAATAATGAGCTTATACTCGTTCTGCTTATACTTCGCGTTACACTTGTTTTTAAGGGAATAACCATTAATAAAAAAATGTGCCTTGATTATGAATCGCTCAGGTTTCCTGAAACTCGCATATTCAGATGGAACGAGTATAGAATTTTTTTTAATAGCCATAATCCTTGAGAAAGCATGAAGTTCTTACTTTTTAAATCATCTCTTATACAATATTTCTTAATTTGTTCTCTTAGTGTTTTCACTAGTTTTTCAGCGTTGTCAGCTACAGTTAATAGTGATAGTAATATAGCTAAGCTTTCCCTAGAGCGTCTTTCAAACTCTTTACGACAACTCAATTTTAGCACCTCATTTGTTGTGGTTAAAAATAACCAAGCTGAACCCTATCATTGGTTACATGGTATTACTAAAGCTAACGCAAGTGGTAATCAGGTAGAGCTTGAAATATTGGCCTTACTTAATGGGCCTCGCCGTGATATTTTGCGAATTGATAATACCGTAAGTTATATTGAACCTGAATATGCACCTTATTCTATAACGTCAGCTCATATCAGTGGGCCAATTCCTGCTGTATTTAGCCAAGATATTAGCGTGCTAGAGAATAACTACCATTTTGTTTCTGTTGGTAGAAGTCGTGTGTTAGGGCGAATTGCACAATTAATTCGTATTGTACCAAAAGGCACTCATCGTTTTGGTTATTGGGTATGGTTAGATCAGCAAAGTGGCTTGCTACTAAAGTTAGCCATTATCACTCGTAAAGGGCAATTACTTGAACAAATACAGTTTACCCATTTAGAAATTACCGATGTTTTATCTGAAAATTTAAAACAACTACAAACAACCGATTTACCTAAAACAATTGATATTTCGGCAAAACAACAAGGTTTGAAATTAGCTTGGCAAGTTAACTGGTTACCTAATGGTTTTAAACAAATAAAATCTGATAGGCATCGTATAAACACCAGTAAAAAAGCAGTTGAGTTTATGCTATTCAATGACGGTCTAGTTGATATATCTGTTTATGTTAATCCTAGCAAGGATAAGCAAAGAGCAATAGAATTTGCTAATGACGGCGCTACCTTGGTATTAAACCAGGTTACTAATAATGTTGAAGTGAGCGTTGTTGGTAAAATACCACTGGCAAGTGCGAAAAAAATTGTCAAGTCTATTAATTTTAATCGTAAGCTTGTTACTCCCTAATGGAAGAGTTAGCTGAAGTTATTACCATTGAAAATGGAATGATTATTGTGGTTAGTCAAGTTAAGTCTAGCTGCAATAATTGTGCACAAGTAACTAGTTGTGCCAGTGGTCAAGTAGCCAAAGCTATTCCTCATAAAAAGTTATCTTTTACCTTACCCACATCTGCGTTATTAAATAATCAACAGGTTCAAGTCGGTGATTGTGTGGTATTAACCTTACCTAAAGTTGATGTATTGCAAAGCGCTTGGCAAGTGTATTTACTCCCCATCATTGGGCTTTTATCTTTTTCAGCTTTCGGTCAGTGGTTAAAAATGCGAGAAGTGTTAAGTCATGAATTACTGGCGCTAGGTGTTGGTCTTATTGGAGGTTATTTGGGCTATCGTTTAGCAAAACATCTACAAAACTATCCCGACCATCAAGGAAAACTACAACCTAAAATATTACGAGTATTACCTAGGCCACTTGTTGTCGATGTTAAATAGATTGACTAAAATTCTTAACAAAAGATAGCCCCAACGCGCTAAATTCGTTAAAATCACCCATTCGTTAATCTATCACTTTTATCTGAACTTCCATTTATGAAAAACATACGTAACTTTTCCATTATTGCCCATATTGATCATGGGAAATCAACACTTTCTGATCGCCTAATTCAGCATTGTGGAGGCTTGCAAGAACGTGAAATGGAAGCGCAAGTACTTGATTCAATGGATATTGAGCGTGAGCGTGGCATTACCATTAAAGCGCAGAGTGTTACCCTAGACTATAAAGCAAAAAATGGTGAAATATATCAGCTTAATTTTATCGATACACCAGGCCATGTTGATTTTTCATATGAAGTTTCTCGTTCTCTAGCATCTTGTGAAGGAGCTTTACTTGTTGTAGATGCGGGTCAAGGGGTTGAAGCACAAACGGTTGCTAACTGTTATACCGCTATTGAAATGGATTTAGAAGTATTACCAATTATTAATAAAATTGATTTACCGCAAGCAGACCCTGATAGAGTTTGTGAAGAGATTGAACACATTATTGGTATTGATGCCACTGATGCTGTCACTTGTTCGGCAAAAACTGGGCTTGGTATCGAAGATGTTTTAGAAACTATTGTACAGAATATTCCAGCTCCTGAAGGAGATTACGACGCGCCATTACAAGCACTTATCGTTGATTCATGGTTTGATAACTATCAAGGTGTTGTTTCTTTAGTTCGTATCATCAATGGTGAAGTGAAAAAAGGTGATAAAATGTTGGTGATGTCTACTGGGCAAGTGCATCAAATTGATCAAATAGGTGTTTTTACTCCAAAGCAAACAGCAACGAGTATTTTACGTGCTGGTGAAGTAGGTTACATCATTGCTGGAATTAAAGAAATTCATGGTGCCCCCGTTGGTGATACAATAACCATAAGCAAGAAAGAAACCGATAAAGCATTGGCTGGCTTTCAAAAAGCACAACCACAAGTCTATGCTGGTATTTTCCCTATCAGTTCAGATGATTATGAAAACTTCCGTGAGGCTTTACATAAACTAAGCTTAAATGATGCCTCTTTGTTTTTTGAACCAGAAAACTCATCGGCTTTAGGCTTTGGCTTCCGTATAGGATTTCTTGGCATGTTGCATATGGAAATTATACAAGAGCGCTTGGCACGTGAATACGATCTAGATTTAATAACCACAGCGCCAACAGTAAATTATGAAATTTCTTGTACTAATGGAGATTTATTATCCATTGATAATCCAGCTGATTTACCTGCGATTAATAACATAGATGAAATTCGAGAGCCAATTGTGCAAGCGAATATTTTAGTGCCACAGGAATATCTAGGTAATGTCATTACCTTATGTATTGAAAAGCGTGGCGTGCAAAAGGATCTTATTTATCATGGTAACCAAGTTGCGGTCACTTATGAGCTACCTATGGCCGAAGTGGTTATGGACTTTTTTGATAAACTAAAATCGACTAGTCGTGGTTATGCTTCACTTGATTATCATTTTATACGTTTTGAAGCAGCCGATATGGTGCGTGTTGATGTAATGATTAACGGTGATAGAGTCGATGCTTTAGCGATGATTACTCATCGAACTAATTCTGCATCTCGTGGTCGATTGTTAGTTGATAAACTTAAAGAGCTAATTCATCGTCAAATGTTTGATATTGCTATTCAAGCTGCAATTGGTAACAACGTTATTGCGCGAACTACAGTGAAGCAACTTCGTAAAAACGTAACCGCAAAGTGTTACGGCGGTGATATTAGTCGTAAGAAAAAATTATTACAAAAGCAAAAAGAAGGTAAAAAGCGCATGAAGCAAGTGGGTAATGTTGAAGTACCCCAAGAAGCGTTTTTAGCCGTACTTAAGTTAGATAAATAAAAACAGTAACGACAAACATAACCCTTTTACTTATTTTTAGAATGTTGCTTAAAGGAACCTCTATGGCAGTTTATTTTTCAATCATTTTAGTGGCAATTACTGTGTTAACTGGTATTGTTTGGTTTGCTGATAAGTTTTATTTAGCGCCGCAACGGAAGCATAAAGCTGTTGCCGCACAAACGGCGGCTAAAGAGCAAAGTGGAATCGAACTAACCTCAGATACCATGGCAACCTTGATGGAGCCATCAGCATTAGTTGATACTTCTGTACAAGTATTCCCTGTCATTGCCTTTGTGTTGATTTTACGTTCATTTTTATATGAACCATTTCAAATACCTTCAGGCTCTATGATGCCCACTTTGCTTGATGGTGATTTTATTCTAGTAAATAAATTTAGCTATGGTTTAAAAGATCCTGTAGCTCGCAATAAATTTGTTGATGTTGGCTTGCCTGAACGAGGTGATGTAGTGGTTTTTAAATATCCTCGCGACCCTCGTATTGATTATATCAAACGAGTGATTGGTTTACCGGGTGATCGTATTATTTACCGTAATAAGTTGCTTTATATTAAAACGGCATGCAAAGCATCTGATGTAAAGTGTCCTGAATTTGTACAAGTAGTTAATAGTTTTACTAATAAGTATCAAGGACCAGATGCCGAGCAAGGAATGAATCAGTTTGAAGCTGTTATGTTAAATAAAACTCATAATATTTTAAACGATCAATACACCATACCAAGAACGAGTCATTATTTTCAACAAGCGGGCACTGTTGTTGATGAATTTTTAGTGCCAGCGGGTCATTATTTTGTTATGGGCGACAATCGAGATAATTCTTTAGATGGTCGCTTCTGGGGCTTTGTGCCAGAAGAAAACTTAGTAGGTCAAGCCGTTGCTATTTGGATGAGTTTTGATTTTGACTATACTGATGACAGCTTTTTACCTCATTGGGTGCCAACTAATATACGTTTCGAACGCATTGGTGCAATTAATTAATGGCACATCATTTTAAAGAAATAAATGCTCAGGCAATTGCTAAACTATCGACAATGATTGGCTATACTTTTAACGAGCCGAATTTGCTTATTCAAGCGTTGACTCATCGTAGTGCTCAAGGTCAGCACAATGAAAGGTTAGAGTTTTTAGGTGACTCTATTTTAGGTTTTGTTATCGCCGAAGCACTCTTTGAGCAGTTTCCTAAGCATGACGAAGGAGATTTAACACGTATGCGATCTAGCTTAGTTAAAGGCGTTACCTTAGCTGAACTTGGTCGTGATTTTTATTTGGGTGATCATCTTATTTTAGGGCCAGGCGAGTTAAAAAGTGGTGGTCATAGGCGTGAATCAATTCTTGAAGATACCATTGAAGCTATGATTGGTGCTGTTTATTTAGATTCAGATATTACTTGCTGTAAGGCCTTGATTTTATCTTGGTTTGCTCAGCGTTTAAGTGCGATCAAACCAGGAAATGAACAAAAAGATCCGAAAACTCGTTTACAAGAATACTTACAAGGCAGAAAAATAGCATTACCTGTTTATGACGTTATTGATACCAGTGGTCAGTCACACAACCAGAAATTTACAGTACGTTGTTTGACTGAAGTGATAGATACAGAAGTGATTACCAAAGGTACTAGCAGACGAAAGGCTGAACAAGCAGCGGCTCAGCAAGTGTTAGCATTATTAGAAACGACAACAACGACAACAGCAACAACGACAGAAACGACAACAAAAAAGCATAAGGCAGTTAAATTGAAGCAAAGCCAAACTAAAAAAAGTAAAGCTAAAGCACAGCAAACTAAAAAAGCAAAGAGTATATGACAAATTCAACCACCTCATCTCCTCATACAGGATTAATTGCCATCGTTGGTCGGCCTAATGTCGGAAAATCGACGTTACTTAATGCTTTGCTTGGGCAGAAAATTAGTATTACTTCGCGTAAGCCACAAACTACTCGCCATCGTATTTTAGGTATTTTAACCGAAGGACATCAACAAGCTATTTTAGTTGATACCCCAGGTTTGCATTCGGACGAAAAACGTGCGATTAATCGTTTGATGAATCGTGCGGCGAGCAGCTCAATTGCTGAGGTTGAGTTAGTGGTGTTTTTAGTTGAAGGCACTCATTGGACACCTGATGATGAGTTAGTACTGAATAAAATAAAAAAAAGCGGCTCTTCTTGTATTTTAATCGTCAATAAAATAGATAATATCAGCGACAAAGATGGCTTGTTACCGCATTTAAAAAAGCTAGGTGCTAAGCATGACTTTAGCGATATAGTACCTATTTCAGCTAGTAAAGGTCATGGTGTTGATACCATTCGTAAGCTTTGTTTAGCGTCCTTACCTGAAGGCGATTTTTGGTTCCCTGAAGATCACATCACTGATCGTTCTAGTCGCTTTATGGCCTCAGAAATAATTCGTGAAAAATTGATTCGCTTTACTGGTGATGAATTACCTTATTCTATTACGGTAGAAATTGAGCAATTTAAAATGGATGATAAAGGCATTATTCATATTAATGCTTTAATTTTAGTTGAACGTGAAAGTCAAAAGCGTATGGTGATTGGTAATAAAGGTGAGCGCTTGAAAACAATTGGTCAAGAAGCTAGACGTGACATGGAAAACTTGTTTGATAGTAAAGTTTTTTTAGAAACTTGGGTTAAAGTAAAATCAGGTTGGGCTGATGATGAACGCGCACTTAGAAGCCTAGGTTATGGTGATGAATATTCTGGCTAAATAAACCTCAATGACGAGTTTAAAATGGTGAGTTTCGAAGGGTAAGTTAATAATATTAAATCAATAATTAGGTAATGAGATGGTTGAGCAAAAAGCATTTGTTTTACATGTTCGCCCGTATCAAGAGAATCAACAATTAGTTAAGTTGTTGACCGAGCACAACGGCAAGGTTTCGGCACTTGTTTATGTTGGTCAATCTAAGCGGTCAATAAAAAAAGCATTAATGCAGCCTTTCTTACCGTTAAATGTAGCCTTTAAAGTAAACAACAAAAAAAATAACAGCTTAAGAATGCTTGCCAGTGTTGAGGCAAACTCAAAATCATACATATTAACTAAAAATAGTCTCTATAGCGCTTTTTACCTTAATGAATTACTGGTTCGTTTATTAACGGATGATATTATTTGCGAGACGCTTTTTTATCAATATCAATCGACTCTTACCGCATTATCTCAAGGTTTAGCAATTGCTCCGCAATTAAGAAAATTTGAAGTAAGCTTGTTAGATGAACTAGGAATGTCGTTAGATTTTACACCAGTATTTGCAGAAAATGATGAGCATGTTGCTGGTTTTTATTATATCGCCGAGCAAGGCTTTATCCCTGCTTACCATGACGGGTTAAAAAATATTACCATGCCTTGGTTTCATACCTTGCATTTACAAGCAATAGCGGATCAAAATTACGATAGAAATAAAGCTGACTATCAGGGTATAGAGCAAACATTTAAATTGTTAATGCGACAAGTTTTCCACCATTTACTTGATGGCAAACCACTTAATAGCCGTAAATTATTTGTCAAAATTACAATGCCAAGCAATGCCAAGCAATGCCAAGTAACACCTTGTGAATAACTAAATAAAATTAAGAGAGCTGAATTCAGGAGAATAACAAAATGAAAGAGATACTTTTAGGTATTAATGTTGATCATATAGCGACACTACGCCAAGCACGAGGCACTAATTATCCTGATCCAGTTTACGCAGCAAGTGTTGCTGAGCACGCTGGTGCTGATGGTATTACCGTGCATTTACGTGAAGATAGACGTCATATTCAAGACAGAGATATTCATGTATTAAAACAGACATTACACACACGGATGAATTTTGAAATGGCAGTTACTGACGAAATGATTGCCATTGCTTGTGATGTGAAACCTGCCTTTTGTTGTTTAGTGCCTGAGAAGCGTGAAGAGTTAACCACTGAAGGCGGTTTAGACGTAGTTGCTCAACTGACTAAAGTAACCGATGCGGTAGAAAAGCTAGTTGCTGTTGGTATAGCGGTGAGTTTATTTATTGATGCGGATAAAGCACAAATTGATGCGGCACTAGCGACTAAAGCACCTTATATTGAAATTCACACAGGGCACTATGCTGATGCAAACTCTGAAGCGGCACAACAAGCTGAATTAGTACGTTTAATTGAAGGGATCAAGTATGCTCATAGCCTAGGTTTAAAAGTTAATGCGGGGCATGGTTTAAACTATTTTAATGTAAAACCTATTGCCGCCATTGAAGAAATCATTGAACTAAATATTGGTCATGCCATTATTGCCCGTGCTGTGATCGATGGTTTAGACAAAGCTGTGCGTGATATGAAGAAATTGATGTTAGAGGCTAGGGTATCATGAGGATATTAGTTGCGATCTGGCAACTTTAGTAAGAGATAGTCAAATATTGCTGGCAGAAGGTTACAAAATTGTCAAGATCGGTGTAATTGATATGTTTTCTCAAACAAAGCATGTTGAGACTATGGTACTGTTTCAGCGTTAAAAATTAGTTATAAGGAATACTCATGGTTTCGGTGCGTAAATCTCATCAGGTAGTTAATGTTAATTTCCAACATTGGTTGGCAGATCAATCTTTACCTATGAGTAAACAACAAGCACTAGAGTTAGTGTGGCACGATGTTAGTGACAATTATCAACAACACGAAGACCACCTACTTAAAGCGATGGAGATGGTAGAAATATTATCAAGTTTGAATTTAGACAAAGACTCTTTAGTGGCTGCATTCTTAACACCACTATTAGAAACAAACCTGATTTCAATAGATTTTGTTAATGAATACTGTAGTAAAGAAGTCGTAATGCTCTGTCAAGGGGTAGAACAAATGGCAGCTATTAAAGGTTTAGGGCAACAAAATGCTAATAGCGCTGCTAACCATTTAACAGCACTTTCATCAAGTAAAGTAGACAATATTCGCCGCATGCTGCTTGCTATGGTGGAAGATGTACGTGCTGTCGTAATTAAACTCGCTGAACGTTTATGTGATTTACGGGAACATAAAAATACCGATGAAGAAAGTCGAGTATTAGCGGCAAAAGAAAGCGCAAATATTTATGCTCCTTTAGCAAATCGCTTAGGTATCGGGCAGTTAAAGTGGGAACTAGAAGATATTTCTTTTCGTTATCTGCACCCACAAGTTTATAAGAAAATAGCCAAGTTATTAGATGAAACTCGTCTTGATCGAGAACACTATATGAATGACTTTGTTAGCGATCTGAGCCAACAATTAAAAGCGTTAAATATTAATGGTACTGTTTACGGGCGCCCTAAGCATATCTATAGTATTTGGAAAAAAATGCAACAAAAGTCGTTAGATTTTGAACAACTTTTTGATGTGCGTGCGGTACGTATTGTCGTAGAAAAAGTACAAGATTGTTATTCCGCTCTAGGAATAGTACACACTCAGTGGCGTCATTTAGCGGAAGAATTTTCTGATTATGTGGCAACACCCAAACCAAACGGATATCAGTCTATTCATACGGTTGTGCTAGAGCCAGATGGTAAATCAATTGAAATACAAATTCGAACCGGGCAAATGCACGATGATGCAGAATTAGGCGTTGCTGCCCACTGGCGCTATAAAGAAGGTGTGTCGGGTGGCAAGAATAGCAGTAAAACGAATAGTTTTGATGAAAAAATTGGTTGGTTGAGAAAAATTCTTCAGTGGCAAGATGATGTTAGTGAAAGTGGTGAATTATTAGATGAACTCCGTAGCCAAGTATTTGAAGATAGAATTTATGTTTTTACGCCTGGTGGTGATGTGATTGATTTGCCCATGGGAGCAACAGCATTAGATTTCGCTTATTATATTCATTCAAATGTAGGGCATTGCTGTATTGGTGCTAAAGTATTTGGCAAAATTGTCCCTTTTACTCACCGATTAAAAACAGGTGATCAAGTTCACATTTTAACTAGCAAGCATGCTGATCCAAGTCGTGATTGGCTGAATCCTAATTTAAATTATATTTATTCGTCTCGTGCACGAGCAAAAGTTCAACATTTTTTTAAACTACAAGATAGGGATAAGCATCTAGCACAAGGAAAGGATTTACTCGATACAGAACTGGCAAAGCTAAGTCACTTTAGTGTTAATCAAAGGCAACTTAAAGAGGCAGCAGTTCACTTTAATGTTAAAACGATAGATGATTTATATGCTGCTATTGGCTCAGGTAATGCACGTTTGCAGCAAGTTATCAATTACTTTAAACAATTAGATGACAAGCTGAAACCTGTTGTTGATATTGATCCGCAAAGTTTGGTTAGAGAATCTCAAGCGAACAAAAAGCTACCAAGTGATAATAATGGTATTACCGTTTCAGGGGTGGGTAATTTATTAACTCATATAGCAAAATGTTGCTCACCAGTGCCTGGTGATGCTATTTCTGGCTTTATTACTCAAGGCCGAGGTATTTCTGTTCATCGTCAAGATTGTGAGCAATTAGCTAATGCGTTAACTCAACAAGGCGAGCGTTTTGTTGAGGTACAATGGGGGTTTGACGAACATCAAAGCTATCAAGCCAGTGCGCAAATTATTGCCAGTGACCGACAAGGTTTGTTTCGTGATATTTCTACCATTATTGCCAATGAAAAAGTCAGTATTATCGGCATTGAAAGTCATAGTGACAGTGTTAAACAAACCATGAGTATGATCATTAAAATGGATGTTACCAGTAGTGAGTTATTGGCTAGAGTAATAGAAAAATTACGTCAACTAGATGATGTAATTCAAGTAAAAAGGCTTTAGTTACTCGTTACAACAATTAAGAGAAATAAAATAGATGTTAGATAGTAAAGCTTCAATAGATAAATTACGCTGGATCATGGCGCAATTACGTGATCCAAAAACTGGCTGTCCTTGGGATGTAAAACAAGATTTTGCTTCAATTACCGCTCATACTTTAGAAGAAGCTTATGAGGTGGTTGATGCCATTGAACAACAAGATTATGGTGAACTAGAAAAAGAGTTAGGTGATTTATTATTTCAAGTCATTTTTTATAGTCAACTTGGGCAAGAACAGCAGTTATTTGATTTTGACAAGGTAGTTGCTGCTATTTGTGAGAAATTGATCCGTCGTCATCCGCATGTATTTGCTGATGCATTATTAACAACGGATACTGAAATCAAAGCTAATTGGGAAAATGAAAAAGCCAAGGAAAGAGCGGCAAAGCAAACACAGATAAATAACCTAGCCCCCATCAGTGTTTTGACTGATATTCCTAAAAATTTACCCGCCTTATCACAAGCCGTAAAAATTCAAAAACGTTGTGCTCATGTTGGCTTTGACTGGCACGACATTAATGATGTGTTTGCTAAAATCGAAGAAGAAGTGCTTGAAGTTAAAGAAGAGCTAGAAGCTAAAGAAATTAACAAAGCAGCATTAGGTGAAGAACTTGGTGATTTAATGTTTGCGGTGGTAAATTTATGTCGCCACGCCAAGCAAGATCCTGAAACTTTACTACGTCAAGCAAATCAAAAATTTACTAAGCGTTTTCATGGTGTGGAAGCACAGGTTAACGATTCAGGCAACAATTTTTCAGAGCATAACCTTGAACAATTAGAACAATATTGGCAACAAGTTAAAGCACAAGAGCAAAATTAATGGCAAAACTTTTATTATCAAGCATTGCGTTAGGTAAAAGCTTATTAGCAAAAAATAGCCAGGTGACTATCGGCTTAACTAATCCTAAAAGCCCTAGTAACGTTGGCGCAGTCATGCGAG
The DNA here is from genome assembly GCA_965261045.1 of uncultured Colwellia sp. GTDB lineage: Bacteria > Pseudomonadota > Gammaproteobacteria > Enterobacterales > Alteromonadaceae > Colwellia. The sequence goes on along the minus strand of CBDHCJ010000001.1, from coordinate 2,546,094 downwards.
CAGCGGGCTGCTATAGTGTTGACCAAGTGCTTTACACAGGGCATCGTTATACTCAGGCGGCAAAATTTAGTGGCTCAAAACATAATACCGATACTCAAAAGGCTCATGATAAAATTCCATTACTTGCGGTAGAAGATTTTTTCAATTTAAAACAAACAAGTATCAGTCAGCAACCAGAAAATCCGCCACCATCAACTAAAGTTATATGTGTAGATTTAGTGGAAGGGGCAACACCCTTGCCTCACTTTCAGCATCCAGAGCAAGCACTGTATATTTTCGGGCCAGAAGATGGCACCATCAGCCAAACGGTGATTGACCAAGCGGATGATGTGGTTTATGTACCTACCATTGGTTGTATGAATTTAGCGGCTTCAGTGAATGTGTTGCTTTATGATAGATTAGCTAAATCACTGATAAAGCAAAATAAGTCAGATACTGATAATACGCTTATTAGAAAAAGTAGAGATACTAACAATAAAAGTAAAGTTAAAACTATACCCGTTCTACCTGAAGGTGCAGAATTTAGCTGGAATTAGAAACACCTTTTTATCTATCGGCTTGTACTATCGTGGTAACTGATGACATGGTTGTTTCTTTGTCTAAAGTTTCTCCGTCTAAAGATTCTCCGTCTAAAGATATAAACAAAGCAAATAGTGACAGTTTACAAGTTGAATCGGGAGACAAAGCTATTAACTTGTTAACAAGTGATAATGTAAAAGATAAGGTAAAATTAGCTGACATGCTTTTATATTTAAATGGCTAAGGCCTTAGCCACTAAAGCCGCTAAATGTTTGGGAAATGGTAGTGTTAACGCAATTTCATGGCCTTGATCAGACATTTTCTGCCAAGTTAATTTGATAATACGAATAATTTTCTCTTCATTACCCACCGCAGTATAGGTAGCAGAAAAGTCATCAAAATAATGCTCAAGGAAAACTAAACAAGCAACATCTTCTAAGGTTTGACTATCATTATTTGCTTTTACTTTTTTTTGGCTAATTAGGTCTTTACGGATCATTGCTGCTGTTTGCTCAGCTTGATCTACGGTGTAACCTTGTTCAATCATAATGGATGCTGCCAGTTCGCCATGAAACTTCCCTAAAGCAATGCGCCATTGGTAATAGCCAGCTTTACCTTGTTCAAATTCACTGCGTTGCAAATGCCATCGTTTAATATGTTGAGCGCGAACGGCTATTTGTAATAACTCACTTGCTTGCCCCCAGTGCTTGGCTAAACATTGAGACATACGTTGACCATATATCAATTCTTTAGGGTGTTCGACACCATCAACTAAAATGGTATTGCTATCGGTTCGGTTAATATTATCTATAGCGGATAAAACTTTTTTTAGTGGTGTAGGCATGTGGATAGCTAAGTAAGTAATTAATTAGATAATTATCATAACCATTTATTGTTAATAATAAAATGCTTATTTTAAAATTTGAGGTGCTTATTCTTTGAATCCAAGATTGTTGTTAGCCTTGCTTTTCAGTATAATGTTTTCCCGTCCTGCTTTATTCGTTTAGCTCTGGTTCACAATCGGTGTTTTAATTCATTATAGGCAAAGCTTATTGATTAAAATGGCAGAAAATTCTGTGAGAAAAAGAACTTAGCTATAACAAATACAGCGAAAAATTTCTAAATTTCTAAATTCCCTTACATCGGTGTAGACATGACAACTAGATATATTTTTGTTACTGGCGGCGTAGTTTCGTCTCTTGGTAAAGGTATTGCCGCAGCTTCTTTGGCGGCAATTCTTGAAGCGCGTGGTTTAAAGGTAACCATGCTGAAACTTGACCCTTATATTAATGTTGATCCTGGCACCATGAGCCCTATTCAACATGGTGAAGTGTTTGTTACTGAAGATGGTGCCGAAACCGATTTAGATTTAGGTCATTATGAGCGTTTTATTCGCACCAAAATGACTAAGCGTAATAACTTCACTACGGGTCGTATTTACCAAGATATTTTAGCTCGCGAGCGTAAAGGCGAATTTTTAGGCGCCACGATTCAAGTTATTCCTCATATTACCAATGACATTAAACGCCGTGTTATAGAAGGTGCTGAAGGTTACGATATCGCTATGGTTGAAATTGGTGGCACAGTTGGTGATATTGAATCACAACCATTTTTAGAAGCAATTCGTCAGTTAGCTCTAGAAGTGGGCCGTGACCGCGCTATGTTTATGCACCTAACCTTAGTACCTTACTTAGCCGCCGCAGGTGAAATTAAAACTAAACCGACTCAACATTCAGTGAAAGATTTACGTTCTATTGGGATTTTGCCTGATATTTTAGTGTGTCGCTCTGACCGACCTATTCCGAATGCCGAACGCGCTAAAATTGCATTATTTTGTAATGTTGAAGAAAAAGCCGTTATTTCAATGCGTGATGTTGACAGTATTTACAAAATTCCAGCACTATTAAAAGCACAAGATACCGATGAAATAGTAGTGAAACGTTTTGCTTTAGATGTACCTAAAGCAGACTTAACCGAATGGGAAGAAGTACTTTATCATGAAGCAAACCCTAAAGGTGAAGTTACTATTGGTATGGTGGGTAAATATATTGAATTACCCGATGCCTATAAATCAGTCAACGAAGCGTTAAAACACGCGGGGCTAAAAAACCAACTAACCATTAATATTAAGTATATTGATTCACAAGACGTGGAAGTAAAAGGTATTGAATTACTCAAAGACTTAGATGCTATTTTAGTTCCAGGTGGTTTTGGTGAGCGAGGTGTTGAAGGTAAAATTTTAACCGTGCAATATGCCCGTGAAAATAAAGTACCTTATTTAGGAATTTGTTTAGGTATGCAAGTCGCATTAATTGAGTATGCCCGAAATGTAGCAGGTTTATCTGACGCCCATAGTACTGAATTTCATAGTGAAACCCCACATCCTGTGGTGGGCTTGATCAGCGAATGGCTTGATGAAGAAGGGCAAGTCGAGTATCGCAGTGAAAGTTCAGATTTAGGTGGTACTATGCGTTTAGGCTCACAATTGTGTCACCTTGTGAAAGGTACCAAGGTTTGCGACGTATATGGTAGTGAAACAATTAATGAGAGACACCGCCACCGTTATGAGGTAAATAATAACTACCGTGAGCAATTCAGCAAAGCTGGTTTAGTGTTCTCGGGATTATCAACCGATAAAAGCTTGGTTGAGGTGATTGAAATACCAGAACATCCATGGTTTATTGCTGGACAGTTCCATCCAGAGTTTAATTCAACTCCACGTGATGGTCATCCATTATTTGAAAGCTTTGTTACTGCTTCTTTTGAACATAAAAAACAGAAATTTAGCTAATTTTAATCGCAATTATAAACCGTAGCCATGTGCTACGGTTTTTGTTTAAAGAATGGTTTTTTGTTTACAAAATATAATTGAAGTAAAAAGTTGAAGTAAAAAATTTAAATTTAATCTTCTGTAAAGGAAAAAATAATGTCAAATATCAGTAAAATTTTAGCCCGTGAGATCATGGACTCTCGCGGAAACCCAACGGTTGAAGCCGATGTTTATTTAGAGTCAGGTGCTTGGGGTCGTGCTGCTGCTCCATCAGGTGCCTCTACTGGCTCTCGTGAAGCATTAGAATTACGCGATGGAGATAAATCACGTTATTTAGGTAAAGGCGTATTGAAAGCCGTTGCTGCTATTAAAAATAACATTACTTCAGCGTTAGTTGGTCAAAGTGCCTTAGAACAAGCTGATATCGATAAAATCATGATTGATTTAGACGGTACTGAAAATAAAGAAAAATTTGGTGCTAATGCTATTCTTGCCGTATCTCTTGCGGTAGCAAAAGCAGCGGCAATGGATAAAGGTGTACAATTATTCGAACATATTGCTGATCTAAACGGCACGCCAGGTGTTTATAGCTTACCAGTACCTATGATGAATATCATTAATGGTGGTGAACATGCTGATAATAACGTTGATATTCAAGAGTTTATGGTTCAGCCTGTTGGTGCTAAAAACTTTAGTGAAGCATTACGTATGGGGGCTGAAATCTTTCATGCCTTGAAAAAGGTGTTATCAAGTAAAGGCTTAAATACTGCTGTTGGTGATGAAGGTGGTTTTGCGCCAAACTTAGCATCTAATGCTGACGCTTTAGCGGTAATTAAAGAAGCTGTTACCGCTTCGGGTTATAAATTAGGTAGTGACGTAACGTTAGCCATGGATTGTGCCGCTTCTGAATTTTATGACAATGACAAAGGCATTTATGATCTTAAAGGCGAAGGTAAGCAATTCAGCTCAAATGAGTTTTCTGATTTTTTAGGAGAGCTTTGTAAAGAATATCCAATTGTGTCGATTGAAGATGGCCTAGATGAATCAGATTGGGATGGATTTAAATACCAAACTGATTTACTTGGCGATAAAGTACAAATTGTTGGTGATGATTTATTTGTCACGAACACCAAAATTTTCAAAGAAGGTATCGACAAAGGTATTGCTAACTCTATCTTGATCAAGTTTAACCAAATTGGTTCATTAACAGAAACTCTTGCGGCAATTAAAATGGCGAAAGATGCTGGTTACACTGCCGTAATCTCTCATCGCTCAGGTGAAACGGAAGATGCTACTATTGCTGATTTAGCGGTAGGTACTGCTGCTGGTCAAATCAAAACGGGCTCTTTATGTCGTAGTGATCGTGTTTCTAAGTACAACCAATTATTGCGCATCGAAGAGTTTTTAGGTGATAAAGCCGTTTATAACGGCCTTAGTGAGATCAAAAGTCAATAAGTGGTAATAAGTAGCAATGTTTTTGCTACTTTGCCTAATACAAGCGTTTTCCTCTTGCGCTAATTAGCGTTAGCGTAACTGCTGCTTATTAACATAAAAACCGAGTGATTGTTGCTGAAACAATGGCTCGGTTTTTATCTAAATCTGTCAAGAAAACCCTGTGATCAGAGCGAAGTAATGTCGTGGGGTAGTTCACTAGCTGAAAGTATTTATTTTTAAAAAATCTGCAACTATTTTCATGCCATGACATTTTAAGGTTATATCTTCAAGCTTTAATCAATTACTCTATTTATTTCATTTAGGCAAATGAAATTTTATCTTTGCTTTATAATCAAGTATGCTTTAGTAACATTGTTAAATAATCTATCGTAACTAATTGATTTAATAATTGATGTCTCAAACTTCTCTTTGGCAAACTAATAAGCAAAATAATGATTTTGCTGAGTTATGTAATGCGCTTTATGAGCGAGAATTACGCTTGCTTGCAAACGCTGAAATCGCCAGTGTTCAGAACGTGCAAGGACGTTTGAAAAGCTTATCACATTATATTAATCGTACAGCCAATCTAATGGTGTACGTTAATGAACAAGGCCACTCGCCACTCACGTTAGATATTCAAAATGCGTCTTGGTCAGCTAAACAAGCAAATAAATTGTTTATCCATGAACAAAATGAACAAGACGTTTGTTCATGGTACCTAAATGTTATTAACCAAACTAATAACGCTTATTTAGGTCTAATCGTGCCGATATTAAAGGCTGAACATATTACTTTGGATTGTATTGATCGTATTGATATCGAAAAAAAGCGCATTCGTACTAATGTTTCAGGTTGGTTTTCGTTAACAGAAATTAATACTGACATATCAATTCAACTGTTAAAACCTAATAAAAAAGTGATGCTTGCCGCTTGTGCTGGACATCGATGGCAAGACCGAATGAATCCCGTTAAGTTAAGGCCTGTTATTCCAAGTTTGCGAGAATTATTAATTTCTTGTGCAATTGATTGGCAAAACTTCAAACGACCTCTAGCTTTATAAGCTCAGGCTTGGGTAATATAATGGGCTGAATTCCGATGGTGTTATATTAATGCACAATATTCCGTATAATAGACTTAACGAATGACGTGCTTCCTAGAGTGAAGTGAAGATATACCATTTTTCTTAGATTGTTTTTAGACTTTTTTTAGGTAACCATGCGAGCATTTACGCTACTTTTGCTGATTATTTTTAGCTTATTACAGTACCGACTTTGGTTTGGTAAAAATAGTATACCTGATTATTTGGCCTTACAAGAAGATGTGATGCGTCAGCAACAGGCCAATGAAAAGTTAAAACAACGCAATAAATTGCTTTATGTTGATACCGATGACTTAAAGTTAGGCACGGAGGCGATTGAAGAACGCGCACGTAATGAGTTAGGTATGATCAAAGAAAATGAAATATTTTTTCGTCTTATCCCGAATAAAAATCAAATAAGTAAAGAATTGCCGAGCAAAGGAACCCAAGAGTAGTGATTAAGCAAGCTCAAGACGATAAAAAATTTGTGGTTATTGTTCCTGCCGCTGGCGTAGGTAAACGCATGTTAGCATCGTGTCCTAAGCAGTATCTAACAATTAATAATCAGAGTATTTTAACTCATACCATTGAACGTCTATTAAGCCACACCAAAATTGGCAAGGTTATTATCATGCTTAGTGACGAGGATGAATACTTCTCGCAAACAGAGCTAGCTGATAATGCAAATATCATTAGAGTTTCGGGCGGTAAAAAACGTGTGAACTCGGTATTGAATGGCTTGCAAGTTATTGATGATAAAGAGTGTTCTTGGGTGTTGGTTCATGATGCTGCTCGGCCTTGCGTTACTCATGACGATATAGATAAACTTATTGAACATTGTATCGCGAAAAATTGTGGTGGTTTATTAGCCGCACAAGTGGTTGATACTATGAAACAGAGTAGTCAAGTAAACGTTAATGCCGTTAGCAGCACTATAGAACGTAGCAATTTATGGCATGCCTTTACTCCACAAATGTATAAAACAGTTGAGCTAAAGCAAGCCATAGAACAGGCGCTAGAACAAGGTTTAGCAATTACCGATGAATCTTCAGCTATCGAATTAGCGGGTTTACCTAGCTTACTCGTTTCAGGACGTCGAGATAATATTAAAATAACACGCCCTGAAGACTTAGCTTTAGCAACTTTTTACTTAGACCTACAAAAGCTAAATCAACAATAACGTGTAGCGTGAACAACAAACAGGATAAAATATGCGAATAGGACATGGTTTTGATGTGCATAAATTTGGTGGTCATGAACCACTGATGTTAGCTGGTGTTGCTGTGCCGTATGAACAAGGTTTTATTGCTCATTCAGATGGCGATGTTGTCATTCATGCGCTTTGTGATGCTATTCTTGGCGCGCTTTGTTTGGGAGATATCGGCAATCACTTTCCTGACACTGATGACCAATATGCAAATATATCAAGTCGCATTTTATTACGTCATGTGGTTGGCTTAATGACTGAAAAGGGCTATCAAATTGGCAATGGAGATATAACCATAGTGGCGCAAACGCCTAAAATGTCACCACACTTAATGGCTATGCGTACATGCTTAAGTGAAGATTTACTTTGTGATATAGCGCAAATTAATGTTAAAGCGACCACAACAGAGAAATTAGGTTATACCGGTAGAAAAGAAGGTGTTGCTGTGCATTGTGTGGTGCTGTTAATGGCAGCTACCCAACCTATACCAACTATACCAACTATGCCACCTATGCAATAGGTGCCGAGTGTTTAGTTTTACTTTCAAAGCAGCTATTAACTTCTCTAATTAATTAGAGAAGTTAATTAGAGAAATTCATTAGAGAAAAAATAATGTTACCAGAACGTGCTTATTTATTTGGAAAACCACAATCATCAGGGTTACTTCGTTGCCAAAAAAGTGATTTTAAAGTATTTGAACAATTACCATTTTCACCAATAGGTGAAGGTGAGCACTTATTTATTTATATAAAAAAAACAGGTGCGAATACTGTTTTTGTCGCTAGAGAGCTTGCTAAATACTTTAAAGTGAAAGAACAGTTAGTATCTTATTCAGGTTTAAAAGACCGCTTTGCGGTAACCGAGCAATGGTTTGGCGTGCATGTGCCAGGAAAACAAGTTTATGACTTACAAGATCTTGTTATCGAAGGGGTTGAAGTACTTGAATACGCAAGACATAACAAAAAATTACGTATAGGTGCTTTAACGGGTAATCGTTTTGAGTTGATTTTACGTAATGTTACCCACCTTCAAGCCCTACAGAGCCGATGGAATAATATAGTAGAACAAGGCGTGCCTAATTATTTTGGTGAGCAACGTTTTGGTATAGATGGCGGTAATATTGATAAAGCCTTAGCACTATTTTCAGGTAGCAAAGTTAAAGATAAGAAGAAACGAGGCATGTATTTATCTGCCGCAAGATCGTGTATTTTTAATGACATTATCAATGAACGTATTCAGCAAAATACTTTTGCTAAAGTGCAAGCAGGCGATGTATTAATGCTAGCGGGTACGCAATCAGTATTCCACCTTGATAAAGTCGATGACATTATTACGCAGCGCTTCATTGATAAAGATGTTGATATTACCGCAGCCATGTGGGGGGCGGGTGAGTTAATGACGAGTGCTAACCCGAAAGCTTTAGAGCAGAATGTTGGCGAAAAGCATAGTGAGTTTTCTCAAGGATTGCCGCGTTTTGGCGTAAAACAAGAGCGTCGTCGTATTCGTTTACTCGTACAAGCACCTGATATTAAAATCTTAGGGGGAGAACAAAAAAACGACAACGCGCTAGCATCAGTAAAAGTTAGCTTTACATTACCAGCGGGCTCTTATGCAACCACGCTTTTGCGAGAGCTGATTGATTACCAAGACGGCACTCAAAGAGTTCAAGGCTAGGATCTGAAATGAAATTATTATTAAGTAATGATGATGGCGTGCATGCTTTAGGTATTAGAGTATTGCATCAAGAATTGGCTAAGCACTTTAACGTTACCGTTGTTGCTCCAGATCGAAATTGCAGTGGAGCTAGTAACTCCCTTACTTTACTTAACCCATTACGCGCCCAAACACTGGAAAATGGTTTTATTTCGATTAATGGCACACCAACTGATTCTGTGCATTTAGGTGTTAGCCAGTTAGTGTCATCAACACCTGACTTAGTCGTTGCAGGCATAAATAAAGGCTCTAATTTAGGTGATGATATTTTATATTCAGGTACAGTTGCAGCCGCTACCGAAGGACGGCATATGGGCATCCCCGCAATTGCTATATCACTTCTTGGTAGGCATGAGCAGCACTATCAAACTGCCGCAGCGATTACTGCCAAAATTATACACCGTATAAAACAGCATCCGTTAGCAGCAGATCAGATACTTAATATAAACGTACCCGATGTACCTTTATCACAAATTAACGGCATAAAAGTGACAAGACTTGGCCATCGGCATAAAGCTGAAATGATGAAAAAAATGAAAGATCCGTGGCAACGAGATATTTATTGGTATGGCTGTTTAGGTGAAGAGCTAGACGGTGGTGAAGGCACTGATTTTCATGCGGTTGCCAATAATTATGTTTCAGTAACACCGTTAACGGTTGATATGACCGCACATAACAGTATAAATAATATAACAAAATGGATTAGTGAAGTAACTTTATGATGGCCAATACCATGAAAAGTCGAGTAAGTGGAAAATCAAAACGTAGTGGCGAGTTACTTGCGCAAAAACTACAAGCTGAGGGCATAACTAACCCACAGGTTTTACAAGCGATAGCGAGTTCACCTCGGCATATTTTTATTCCTGAAATTTTAGCTCACAAGGCTTATGATAATACCGCTTTGCCGATAGGACAGGGGCAAACTATTTCACAGCCATACATTGTTGCCAAAATGTCGGAGCTATTACTAGGGAATGGAGGGGAAAGGCCAGACAGTATCCTCGAAATTGGTACTGGATCAGGTTATCAAACCTCAATTTTAGCGCAAATTACCAATAAGGTTTACTCGGTAGAGCGCATTAAATCATTACAATTTCAGGCAAAACGCTGTTTACGTGCAATGGATTTACATAATATTGCGATGAAACATGGAGATGGTTGGCAAGGTTGGGCAAGTAAAGCCCCATTTGATGCCATTATAGTGACTGCAGGTGCTGTAAGAGTACCACAGGCGCTATTAGAACAATTAGTTGATGGCGGATGCCTAGTCATTCCTGTTGGCGAGCAAAGACAAATTTTAAAAATAATTACCCGTCATGGTAACCGCTATAGTGAACAACAAGTAGAAGCGGTGCATTTTGTGCCGTTAGTGCCTGGAGGTTTATTATAATGAAGTTGTTTTCCGCTATGTATGATTGGACACTAAAACAGGCTGAGCACAAATTTGCCCCAAGAATGCTCGCACTATTAACGTTTGCTGAATCAGTATTTTTCCCGATTCCACCAGATGTACTACTTGCACCTATGGTTTTAGCTAAGCCAGAAAAAGCATGGCGACTTGCCAGTTTAACAACTGTATCTTCAATTCTGGGCGGTACAGTCGGTTATATACTAGGTTACTTGATGTTTGAACCCTGGATACAACCACTCATCACTGAATTTGGCTATCAACATCGTTTTGATATTGTGATGAATTGGTTCAATGAATGGGGTGTATGGGTGGTATTTATTGCTGGTTTCTCACCTATACCTTATAAACTCTTTACTGTGAGTGCTGGTTTTTTACAGATGGCTTTTTTACCTTTTCTATTCGCGTCCGCAATTGGGCGAGGGCTGCGGTTTTTCCTTGTTGCTGGGTTAATTCAGTGGGGAGGTAGTGTCATAGAGAAAAATTTACGTAAATGGGTTGATGTTTTGGGTTGGGGATTAGTTTTCTTGATTATCATCGCTTATTTAGTTTTACGCGAGTAAGGTTTATTTTCCCTTCTTTATGACAATTAAATACATTAATGACTCTAGTAATATTATGTTTTTGCTTTTAAAAGTTTTTTGTTATGTTCTTATTTCAATTAATCTTTTTGCTTGCTCATCTAGAGAAAAACCCGCCCCTGTTGTTACCCTTTATGGTAGTGCACCATTAAAAATTAGTGTTAAAAACACTATTCACACCAATGAATATACGGTGCGCACAGGGGAGACGCTATATTCAATCGCTTGGCGAGCAAACTCAGATGTGCGCCAAATAGCTAAATTGAATAAAATAGCCCCTCCTTATAATATTTATTCAGGACAAAAATTATTTTTAGTCTCTAAAAACAAAGGAAAAAGTGCGAAAGCTAGTACGAGTAAGCATTCGAGTAAAAAGCAGACTAAAAACTCTAATCTGACCAGTGTTAAAGTAGTGAAAAAAACTATTGCACCTTCTAATAAGCAAGCGTATGGTGAAAATGTAAGTAAGAAGAAAATAGGACGAAGTAGCGTACCCAAGACAAATTTTTCACAAAAAATTAGTCACTGGCAATGGCCAGTAAAAGGTAGTGTTATCGCAAATTTTTCTTCTAAAGTACCAGGTAATAAAGGATTGGATATCGCTGGACGCCGTGGCACTAAAATTAGAGCTGCGGCAAGTGGCAAAGTGGTTTACGCAGGTAGTGCGTTGAGAGGATACGGTAAGTTAATTATTATAAAACATAATGATGATTACCTTAGCGCTTATGCTCACAATGACAAAATCTTAGTAAAAGAACGCCAACAAATTAAGTCTGGTGATGTTATCGCTAAAATGGGTAATACCGATGCGCACAGAGTTATGCTTCATTTTGAAGTTCGCTTTCGTGGTAAGTCAGTAGATCCTTTAAAGTACTTACCAAAAAAATAATAAGTGTGTTTAGCTTTAATTTAGAAAGCTTAAAGCATATCAATTAACAATAAAAACTGGAGATAGTGTGAATCTTTATAATTAATGTAACTTTGCTACTTATGGGAGAAGAGCATGGAAAAAAAAGAAAAACAAACAGCTGTACCGAAAGATAAAAAAGAAGTATCGTCAAATTTGGACGCAACTCAAATTTATTTAAGTGAAATTGGTTTTTCACCTTTATTAAGTGCTGAAGAAGAAGTTTACTTTTCACGTTTGGCTCTAAAAGGAGATGAATCCTCACGTAAACGTATGATTGTAAGCAATTTACGTTTAGTGGTTAAAATTGCTAGACGATATAACAATCGAGGCTTACCTTTACTTGATTTAATTGAAGAAGGTAACCTAGGTTTGATCCGCGCAGTCGAAAAGTTTGATCCTGAACGAGGTTTTCGTTTTTCAACTTATGCCACATGGTGGATTCGTCAAACGATTGAACGTGCGATAATGAATCAAACCCGTACCATTCGTTTACCCATCCATGTAGTCAAAGAATTAAATATTTATTTGCGTGCTTCACGCGAACTTGTCCAGAAACTCGATCATGAGCCAACGGCAGATGATATTGCTAGTTCATTAGACAGACCGGTTGCTGATGTAAACAAAATGCTGCGTTTAAATGAACGTATTACCTCGGTTGATACCCCTTTTTCTGGTGATTCAGATAAAGTTTTACTTGATGTTATTGCGGATGAAAAAAGTGATGGCCCTGAAGGTGATTTACAGTCAGAAGACATGAGTAATAATATTGTAAATTGGCTCAATGAATTAAACTCGAAACAAAGAGAAGTATTGGCTAGGCGTTTCGGCTTAATGGGCTATGAAGCGGCAACACTTGAAGATGTAGGCCGTGAAATCGAATTAACCCGTGAGCGTGTTCGTCAAATTCAAGTAGAGGCATTGAAACGACTTCGTGATATTTTAAGTCAACAAAACTTATCAATAGAGACGATATTTGAAGCCCAGTAAATGGCACTATAGGTAGGTTAGGTAGATAGGTTGATTCATCATTGATAAAAGCAAGGCTAAAAAGGCTGTAAAGTTAAAGGTTACAGCCTTTTTTGTGTTAAAGCTTTGCTTTTAATTCAAATAATAAATTTAATGCTTGTTTTGGTGTTATATCATTAACCTCAATATTGTGTAAAGTATCAAGTGCTGGATGAACATCGGCAACTAAAGTTAACGGTTCAAAGTTTGATGATTGTTCAGGCAAAATTGATGGTGTTTGCTTACTTTCTAATTCAGTTAAACGTTGTTTGGCACGGCTGATTACCGCTTTAGGTACGCCTGCTAATTGTGCCACTTGTAAACCAAAACTTTTACTTGCGGCGCCTTCTTGAATCGCATGCATAAAAATAATATTATCGTTATGCTCCATGGCATCTAAATGCACGTTAGCAAGGGTTGTTATCTGTTGGGCAAGTAAGGTTAATTCAAAATAGTGAGTAGCAAATAAGGTAAATGCTTGAGTTTTTAAGGCTAACATTTCGGCACAAGCCCAAGCTAATGATAAACCATCGTATGTGCTAGTGCCGCGACCTATTTCATCTAATAATACTAAACTTTTATCAGTCGCGTTATGTAATATATTGGCAGTTTCGGTCATTTCTACCATGAAAGTGGAGCGACCACTAGCTAAATCATCAGAAGCGCCAATACGAGTAAATATACGGTCTACCATGCCAATTTTTGCAGCATCAGCAGGTATATAACAACCAATATGAGCAAGCAATACTATTAAAGCTGTTTGTCGCATATAGGTTGATTTACCCCCCATATTAGGTCCAGTTATGATCAGCATCTTACGCTGCTCAGTCAATACTACAGGGTTGGCAATAAAAGCATCATTGGTCATTTGCTCAACAACAGCATGCCTTCCTGCCTCAATAGTAATGCCAGCCTCTTTGAGTAAAACAGGTTTTACATAATTTAAGGTTTGTGCCCGCTCGGCAAAATTAGTTAATACATCAAGTTCAGCAACCGCTTGACTTAATGCCTGCAACTGACCCAATTCAGGCAATATTTTGTCAAATAACGCTTGATAGAGGCGCTTTTCTAACGCTAAAAATTTACCTTGAGCACTGAGTACTTTATGCTCGTGTTCTTTTAACTCTTCAGTGATAAAGCGTTCATTGTTTTTTAACGTTTGACGGCGGATGTAATCATCAGGCACATTGCCTGCAGCGCTGCGACTAATCTCAATAAAAAAGCCATGTACTTTGTTATAGCCTACTTTTAATGAATTAATACCTGTACGTTCTTTTTCTTTTTGTTCCAGCTGCGCTAAAAACTCAGTAGCGCCATCACTTAAATCGCGCAATACGTCCAATTCTTGATGGTATCCTGGGGCTATAACACCACCATCACGAATGAGTACTGGAGGGTTTTCAATAATAGCGTGTTCAAGTAAGTTTTGGATAGTTGGAATGGGTTGAATAAGTTGAGCCAAGGTTTTTATATAGCCAGACGAGGTAGGTGATATGCAGTTTTGTAGTTGTGGTAATTGCTGTAAAGCATAACGTAAACGAGCAAAATCTCTCGGTCGTGCTGAGCATAAGGCAACGCGAGAAATTATACGCTCTATATCACCTAAACCTTTAAGAATTGGCTGAATATCATGGTGTAAATCCGTTGCTAGTATTTGTTCAATGGCATTTTGTCTATTGTTTAGCGTTGTTAAATCACGTAATGGAAAATGTAACCAACGCTTTAACAAACGTGAACCCATAGGAGTTGAAGACTTATCTAAAATAGCTGCTAAGGTATTTTCTGTTCCACCTTGTAAGTTTTGTGTTAATTCTAAATTGCGTCGAGTTGCAGCATCAAGCACAACACCTGAATTAGCTGATTCACTAATTATCGCACGAATATGTGGTAAAGATGTGCGTTGAGTGTCTTTCACATATTGAAATAAACAACCAGCGGCAGATAAACCCAATAATTTATTATCAACACCAAAGCCCGTTAATTCCTTGGTACCAAATTGCTTATTAAGTAATGAAATAGCGGTTTCAATATCAAACTCCCATTCTGGACGGCGACGAAGCCCTTTATATGGATTGATCAATTCCATGTTGGTTAAGGTTTCTGGATAAAGTAATTCAGCCGGTGAAAGGCGTTGTAATTCGGCTTGTAATTGTTCATTTGTTTGTGGCTCTGTTATTACAAAACGACCACTAGCCATATCTAGATAAGCTAAACCGAAATCAGCATCAGAACGTTTGCTAGATTTAGAGTGATTTTCAACGATGGCAACAATTAAATTATCTTGCCTGTCAGTTAGTAGTGCTTCATCACTCAATGTGCCAGGGGTAATTACTCTAACTACTTTGCGCTCTACAGGCCCTTTACTGGTAGCAGGATCGCCAATTTGTTCACAGATAGCAACCGACTCGCCTAGCTTTACCAATTTGGCTAAATAACTTTCGACCGCATGATATGGAACTCCTGCCATAGGAATAGCATTACCACCCGTTTTACCTCTAGCGGTTAATGATATATCTAATAAATCAGAAGCTTTTTTAGCATCATCAAAAAAGAGCTCATAAAAATCTCCCATACGATAAAATATTAAAATATTTGGGAATTCAGCTTTAATGGTTAAATATTGACGCATCATTGGGGTATGAGAAGAAAAATCTTTTGTTAAATTAGCCATTTAAATACTAAAGCTCTTATTGATATGTTAATTAATTTTATGGACTAATTATGCCATAAGCGCAAGACTCAAATCTTGCTATTTTTTTTATATTATTTATGAAAAAAAAAGTAAACAGATGTAGTATTTAGATATAGAAGCAAGTCTTTTGGGATCATTTGAGCTCAAATAAAACATTAATATAAACCCCTTAAATATACCGCAGTGAATTTATTAATATTAGACTGAATACAAAGTAAGTAACTTTTTAAACTAAAAATAAAAAAAGTTACACGGCAATAAAAAACTATTTAATATCAAGTAATTAAAAGTATGTTTCATATGTTTTTTTATTGAATATTAAAATAATCATAAAAAACCTTGATACTGTACAACTATACAGTATACTTACTTCATCAAAGCAAAATTCCAGAAATCATCAGTGGAGTAATACATGAAAGACGATAAAGAAAAAGCATTAGCAGCAGCCTTAAGCCAAATTGAGAGACAATTCGGTAAAGGCTCAATCATGAAGCTTGGTGATAACAACACCATGGATATTGAAACTATTTCTACCGGTTCTTTAGGTTTAGATATCGCGTTAGGTGCTGGTGGCTTACCCATGGGTCGTGTTGTTGAAGTTTATGGTCCTGAATCAAGTGGTAAAACAACACTTACCTTAGAAGTTATTGCTGAAGCCCAACGCAATAATAAAGTGTGTGCTTTTATTGATGCTGAACATGCGCTTGATCCTGTTTATGCTGAAAAATTAGGTGTTAACATTAACGAGCTATTAATTTCGCAACCAGATACGGGTGAACAAGCTTTGGAAATTGTTGACATGTTAACGCGATCTGGCGCTATCGATGTGATTGTTGTTGACTCAGTTGCGGCACTTACACCTAAAGCTGAAATTGAAGGTGATATGGGTGATTCGCATATGGGACTTCAAGCACGGATGCTTTCTCAAGCCATGCGTAAATTAACAGGTAACTTGAAAAAATCAAATACCATGTTAATTTTCATTAACCAAATTCGGATGAAAATTGGTGTTATGTTTGGCTCGCCTGAAACAACAACAGGTGGAAATGCGCTCAAATTTTATGCTTCAGTTAGACTGGATATCAGGCGTATCGGCGCAGTAAAAAATGGTGATGAAATTGTTGGTAATGAAACCCGTGTAAAAGTGGTTAAAAATAAAATAGCACCACCATTTAAGCAAGCTGAATTTCAAATTCTTTATGGCCAAGGCATTAACAACTTAGGTGAGTTAATTGACTTAGGTGTTAAAAATGGTTTTGTGGAAAAAGCAGGTGCATGGTATAGCTGCAATGGCGAACGAATCGGTCAAGGTAAAGCAAACGCAGCAAAATACCTAGAAGAACATCCAGAAATGGCGAAAGATGTTGATGCCAAGTTGCGTGAAATGTTTCTAGCTAAACAGAATGTTACTCAAGAGAAAGAATTAGAAAGCCAAGAATAAAAGTTAACTTCTTCATAAGAATCAAGGAAGCCTTTGTTTAATAGCAAAGGCTTTTTTAATTTTACTATCAAACCAGTAGGGCAGTCTTGATTGTAAATTGAGACATTGACTACTTCTAGGTTGAGTTTTTCACATCTTCAGCAGTAAGTGTTCGAGCTGCATATAATTAGTTATTAGTTTTACTTTCCTCATCAATATTTAAGATTTCTGTGTAATTAACCGCTGTATTATCACAATGTTTTTTTCGATGTTTTGTTTATTATCACTCAATAGTTTTAGCTTTTTTAAATAAGTAAGCGCTTGTGAATATTGTCGTTGATCTAGGGCAAGTTGCGCCAAACCAGCAAGCGACTGCTTTGCCTGTTTTGGAAATACCTGCGCTCGCTGGTAGTAAAGTTGTGCATGAGAAAATTGCTGTTTGCTTTGATAATACTCAGCCAGTTTAATTAGTACACTCGCTTGATTTGGGTTAAGCGTTAAAGACTTTTTAAAATGCTTAATTGCTTGTTTAGGTTGATTGCTTTGTAAAGTGCTACCCAAGGTCGCAAAGTATAGGCTTTGTTCCATGCTAGATAATTGTTTAATGTTTCTTATGTTTTTGAGAATACGTGCGGCTTGCTCTATTTCACCATCACTAATTAGCCATGATATTACCGGTTCAATTTGACTAAAATTTTGCGGATCTTTAGCGGCAAGGTTAATCAGTAAATCCCCCGCCCGTGTCATGCTTCCTGTGGATAAATGTAGCTGAGCAGTGTTTAATAAATTTGCTGTTTCTTCTTCGCCATAGCGTAGTGCCATTTCCATACTCGTTAACGCTTTACTTTCATCAGCAAGTGCCAAGGTTATTTGTGCACGCTGTAGCCATAAACGCTTATCTTTAGGGTGTTGATTGAGTAATTCATCCACCATATTCAATGCTGATTGATGATTCCCCGCTTGTTGCAAGGCGAATAATAGCCCTTGCTGCCACTGCATACTCTTGGGTTGTAATAATAGCGCTTGTTGATAACCAGCAATAGCTGACCAGGGCTGTTCTTGCTTTAAGTTTATGTAAGCAAGTTGTCCAAAGAATTGCGCATCTTGCACACCATATTCAATCGATTTTGTTAAATGATGTTGGGCATTTTTAAATTGCTTACTTTGCAAGTAGAGTGCTGCAAGCGAACGATGTGCTCGCACTAATTTGGGAGTGGCTAATAATACTTGCTTAAGTATTTTTTCAGCAAGTTTAGGTTGCTTCAATGCTAAATAAACTTGGCCAGTCATCAATAACAATGCGGTACTTTTTTTGGTATTTGGATTCGCTTCAAGTAGCTTAATAACTTGTTGGTAGCTTTTTTTCTGTAATAAAGGTTTTAGTTGTACCGACAAGTTATATTCGTTCGGTGATAGTTTAACTTCATGTATCGGCGCAAGGTTATTAGCGAGTTCATAGGTAAAATGTGGTGCCTTAATTTGTATATCAATGGGGTTCGCCTGACTTGCTAAGCTAGCGGTTAAACCAATAAATATGGCTAACAACAGGAAGCTATTTTTAGCCAAGTTACCATTCAAAACGTGAGGCAGAGTTACTTTTATCATGATTTTTTAAATTCCACGGGCCAAACAAAGCGCGCTGCTACTTGGTTTCCGTCTTTTGTTGGGGGGCTAAATCGAGCACGTTTAATTAACTCAGAAATAGCGAATGTTAAGACTTTTTGATGTTGACCATGAACGCCAAGCAGCTTTGCTCTACCAGTTTCATCAATATAAACATCAAGTTTAACGGTTGTTTGTAATACACCCTGCTTGACTAAGGCTTTTGGGTAAGCTGTTTTGGCACGCGTTAATAATCTCGGTATGCTGTCAAGTTCATCTAGACCAAAGGCTTGCCAGTCAATGTTCAAGGTGTCACTAAAATCGACGTTCATTTGCATCGCAATAGGTGGTGGCGTTAGTTGCATTTTTGGCTGTACTATTTTTATTAAACTAATATCCATGATTGGTCCATCCCCTTCAAGGCTTAAGGTAATCTTTTGTTGAGGGGCTTCTCTTGGCTGTGCTGGCAGTGGGGGCTGTGGGGGCAATGACACGAGGTGTACTTCACGTACCGCTACTTCAGGGTCAACTTTTTTACTTAACCATTCATTCATAAATAATAAGGCTAGTGCAATCAGCATCATACTTATGGTGAGTAATAGGGTGTAGAAGTGATGGCGTTTAATTTTCATAGTTTTAGTCTATTTAATACCTTAGAAGCACCTTAAATGTATGTCTTATAAAAGAGTAGCAATGTTGACAGTTGATGCGCCGCCAAGTTTACTTTCGTCAATCACTTGCACCAGTAGCTCTGTTGATACTAATTTATCGGCTTGAATAACCACAGGACGAGATTGATCGCCAAGCAAACCATGCACGGTATTTCGTACACCAGCAACACCAATCACACTGCCATCGTAAATAACATCACCGTTGTTACTTATCGCGATCATAATAATATTACGCGCTAATTTTTGCGTTGAAATTGCCTGAGGTTTATCAACTTCAATACCGGTTTCTTTAACAAATACTGTAGTAACGATGAAGAAAATTAACAAAATAAATACCACATCAAGTAACGGCGATAAATCAATGGCTTGCTGTTGGTTTTCTAAGCGTTCTTGCAAGCTAGCACGCACAATTTAGCTCCTCACGTGCGGAAAGCTTTTTGTAATAACTAAGTAAAAGCGAACCAGGCACGGCTATTACTAAACCTAATTGAGTGGTCCAAAGTGCGCTGGCAATGCCTTGTGTTAATGCGCTAGTTTCTCCCATGCCTTCTCCCAACGACATCGCGGTAAAAGCATCAAGTAAGCCCATAATAGTGCCGAGCAAACCAAGTAATGGCAGTGTACTGACACAAATAGTGATAGTTTCTTGCCAAGCATGATGTTTATTGTCGTATAAGCCAGATTTAGCACGAATAATAAGATATACGAGTTGGTAGTAGGTGAAAAAGCCTAGCGCTAAAATAGCCCAGACAATAACACTGTCAAATGTTTGAACATTCATTTATGCGGCCTCAGTAAGTACTTGGCTAGAGGATTGACTTAATTGCACGGCGCAAGCCTCTAGCGAACCATAATAAGTTTTTACTTTTCGGGATAATAGCGCGTGCATTAACAGTGCTGGAATGGCAACTATTAAGCCAAGCTCTGTAGTGACTAATGCTTCTGATATACCACCAGACACTGCTGATGCATCACCAGCGCCAAACAATGTCATCAGTTTAAATGTTTCGATCATGCCGCTAACCGTACCTAAAAGTCCGAGTAATGGCGATACTGCGGCTGTAATGGCTACAGCACCCAGCCAATAATCCAGTTGATGTTTATGTTTTAATAAGGTTGAAAATAATTGATCGTCACGGCATTGTCCGGTGTGGGATGTGAGAGTAATATTTAAAAGTTCTTGCTGCATGCCCTTTACTTGATCACTAAGTTTGGCAACTTGTTGTGTAGCATTAAGGTCAATATGGCTTAATCGTTCAGCCAATGCAGGCATAATAAGGGGGAGTCGTGCCAGTTGTAACCCTTTAAATAGTGATATAAGGAACGCAAATAAACCAAAGGCAAGAATAGGTAACGCCCAAATGCCCCCTTTTTCGATATGTTGGATAACTGATTCTTGTGCTTGTGCTATTTTTAAAGCACGAGTTAGTGTTGGGTCAAAACTAATTTGAGCCGGTTTATGCTGTGATAATAAGTGTAATTGTTGAAATTGCTTTGATGACAAAGCTAAACCTTGTTTAATTGAACCATTATTTTTAACTAAAAACCCTGCTCGTTGCTGCTCTGTATCTAAAAACCATGAAACAGGACCAATAGCCAATGTTGATTGTTGCTTGATGAGTCCGGTGTCAGTGATCACAGCAGAAGATTGCCATTGCGGATCAAGCGCTGTTCGCATCACCGTAAAGTGCTGGCTAAGTTGGTTAAGATTTTTGTTTGATAACACCCCCTCTGTATTTGTTGCATTAGACAATGCGTTGGAAAGTGTTTTAGCGGGGATTTTTTGCTGTTGTGAAAACCGCGTCAGTAAATTACGCTGATAAGTGCCTTGTTGTTGCCAAGCAGTTGAGCGTTTTTCAAGTGAGGTTAAACTTAATGTTTGTTCGTCTTTCAGTCGACGCACAGCGACTGTTTGATTACGAAGCTTTAGTACTTTTTGTTCGATACGGTCGGTTTTTACTTGTAGCTTCTGACTTTGCTGCGTAATGTTTTGCTGCGTTTTATTTAAACGAGTTTGCGCTTTTTTGATGTCACTAACTAATTGCGATTCAACTGAAGCATAACTATGAAAAATCCCACTAAAAAAGAGCGTAAAAAATAAAATAAATAATGATAATGCTTTCATATTATTGCCCATGTAGCTGAGTAGCAGTTAATGACATAGGTAAGGTGATTAATGCGGCTTCTTTTTTATGAGCAAGCATGGCAAAAGCATTCTTTAAGCGTGTTGCCGACACAGGTGTTTTATATTGCCATTGCCAACCATTGGCTGTGGGTATTCCGGGGATTGCCGTTTTACCATCTAAGGTAAGATACCAACCACGAGCAACACCTAAAAAGAGTAACTGCACCATTTTTTCTTGACCATTTTCATCAATAACGGCGGCTTGTTGTGTA
This sequence comes from uncultured Colwellia sp., assembly GCA_965261045.1. Lineage (GTDB taxonomy): Bacteria > Pseudomonadota > Gammaproteobacteria > Enterobacterales > Alteromonadaceae > Colwellia. Next base: position 2,524,687 of record CBDHCJ010000001.1, on the reverse strand, counting down.
CTTACTCGGGTATTAAATTCATGGTATTTCTGATAAAGACTTAGCAAGGTTTCTAGCCGTTTTGATAGGTTTTTATCATCAAGATCATACAAGATATTTTGCCACGAATTTGTCAACGGTGGCGGCAGTTGCAATAAAATATTATTAATATGACCAAATTCATGGGTTAGCCACTGAGTTAACCTGGTTTGCTGAATTTCCATTGATGTTTGCAAACTCAGCAGTTTTTTTCGCGCTTGATCAACACCACTTATTTGCTGCTTGTGTTCAGCGGTAAGTATACTTAATTGTTTTTCCTCTTGCTTTAATAATGAAATACGTTGATTGAGCAAATGCTTAGTATTTTGCCACTGACTTTTTAAATGGCTATTTTGTTTTTCAATTGCCACCCATTGAGCGACTAAATTGTCAGCTTGTTCAACGGTTAGCGCTGTTTGGCAAAAAGCGTTTACTGATATAAATAGCGCAAGTAGGCAAGTATATCGACTGTGGATAATTGTCATCGTGATAAACAGCGTTCCTAAATTTGTTTGTTACCTATGAGTAACCGATAAGGATGGTTACCATGCTTTTCAATGTTGCAAATGATAACCATTATTATTATTATGTGCAATTTCTATTTACAGTAATTTTCTTAACATGAAATGTTTTTGAGGCTTTATGCTTTTACACATACCTAATGTACTAACCAAAACGCAAGTGAAAGAGTGCCAAGAAATGCTGCTATCTGCAGAATGGATTGATGGCAAAAAAACCGCAGGGCACCAAGCGCTATTAACAAAAAACAATTTACAATTGCCACAAGACGCTAAAGTGGGACAAGATATTGGTCAATTCATCATAGCCACACTCAAACAAGATCCAACTTTTATGGGGGCAGCATTACCGAACAAATTCTACCCGCCAATGTTTAATTGCTACCAAGAAGCTGGAAATTTTGGTAGACATATCGACAATGCTATTCGTCAATCCCCTTTGATAAATGGTCAAATACGCACCGACTTGTCGATGACGTTGTTTCTTAATGAGCCAGAAGACTATCAAGGAGGGGAGTTAGTTATTGAAGATACTTATGGTGAAAAACGCGTTAAATTACCAGCAGGTGACATAATTATTTACCCTTCAACGAGTATGCATCAAGTAACCCCTGTCACCTCAGGACGACGCATTGCCTCGTTTTTCTGGTTACAAAGCTTAATTCGCAGTGATGAACATCGCCGCATTCTTTATGAGCTTGATAAAAGTATTATTTCACTCACGCAACAAGATCCTAATCAGTGTGAATTAATTCGTCTAACCGGTGTTTATCATAACCTCTTGCGACAATGGTCCGAAACCTAGCCAAAAAAACTCTTCGATAACTATCTAAAGATAAAGTGACAACAAGTTATTGCAAACTATAATCATTCGCATTACACTGTGCACCATCGTAATTACATAAACCCATTAATAAACCATTGTTGAGATCTATACCACCATGAAAATGTTCAAAAAGTCACCCCTTAATCTTGCTATCGGTGTTGCAATTGCTACTTGTACTTTTAGTACACAAGCCACTGAAAATGTAAGAGAATTATCTGTTACTAAAGTTCAAGATAAAAAGGAAAAACAATATAAAGTTGAAAAAGTTTCCTCTCATAAAATAACCACAGAATTAGTTGATACACCTAAAACGATTACGGTGATCACAGCTGAGGTGTTGAAAGATCAAGGGATCACTAGCTTTAATGATGCACTTAGAAATGTGTCTGGTGTCTCAACCTTTGGTGCGGGTGAAGGTGGTGGTGGCAATATCACTACCAACGACAAAATAACTATCCGTGGTTTTAGCGCTAACGGTAATATTTATGTTGATGGTATTCGCGATTTATCTGGATACTCGCGTGATATGTTTAACTTTGAACAACTAGAAGTAACGAAAGGCGCAAGCTCTAGCATTACCGGTAAAGGCTCGTCAGGCGGTAGCGTTAATCTAGTTACTAAACGTGCAAAATATGATGATTTTACCTTGGTAGATGTTAGCTACGACGAAGCTGAACGTGCGAGAGTTGGCACAGATATCAACAAACAATTATCTGACAAGGTTGCTGTTCGACTTAATGCCTTGTACACCCAAGGCGGTGACCCACTTGGCAATGGTGTAGAAGAATATCAAACTACGGCTATTGCGCCGTCAATTACCGCTCAGTTAAATGATAAAACCACACTAACGGCTGATTTATTGTATATGAAACAAGATAATAACCCGATGCTGGGTTTACCTTGGGTAAATGCGAATGCCGCAACACAACTTGGCTATACCGAAGGCCCAATCGCAGAAAAATATTGGGGTGATTATTACGGTATTGCTAAGCGTGATTTTGAAGATGTATCTGTAACGTTAGGCACACTCGTGCTGGAACATCAATTAGCTGACAATATACTGCTTCGTAGCCAAACACGTTATGGTGTAAATGATAAGCAATCAGTGATTGCTCGTCCTAGATTTAGAACGTCAGGCTCTAGAAGCGAGACAAAATATCATGATGAAATTGATTTAACTTGGACACAAAATCTTGATGATAAAAATGAAATTTTTGTCAGCCAACTAGACGCTATTATTAACATTAATACTGGCAGAATTAGTCATGACCTTGTTGTCGGTAGTGAATTTTATCAAGAAGAAGTGACCAAGCAACGTTTAAGCAATGACACTGAATTGACAAAGGATACTGTGCCGTTAGGAAAACCTGAGCCTAATATTTCTTACACGGGGTCGATCACCGCTAGCACTCAACCCACATCAACTAAAGGTAAAGGTTGGGCGTTTTATGCACTAGATAGCATAAAACTTAATAAGCAGTGGTTAGTTACTGCTGGGCTACGTTATGAAGATTACCAAGCAGAAGGTTCGACTTATGTGTGGGAAAGAATCAACAATAAATGGAATAGAAAATTTTTCTCTGGCGTTAAATCAGATGGCACTTTTTTAAGTTGGAATGCCTCAATCGCTTATAAACCCAATGAAAATAGTAATATTTATCTTGGTGTTGCTAATGCGCAAGATCCTTCAACTGGCGATTTAAAATTTGGCGGTTATCGCCCTAAGGGCATTACACAAATTGCTAAGTTAGATCCACAAGAAGCAAAAAATTACGAGTTAGGCGCTAAATGGGATCTATTAGATGGTAGTTTGCAAGTGGACACGGCATTATTTTTAACTCGCAAAACCGTATTAGATCGCGATCCTGATAGAAACTACTTTTTAACTGGCGAACAAGAAGCGAAAGGCTTTGAGTTTAGCGTAACAGGCGAGATAACCGAGAGCTTAAACGTTATTGCTAGTTATACTCACCAAAAAACAGAAGTGATTAAAGACTTAACTGAAGCGGCGGTGGGTAATGGGTTGTCTGCAGCACCTGAAGATACCGCCAATGTTTGGTTTACCTATACAAATGATAAATTCATTGTTGGTGCAGGGGCGGAATACTCGTCAGGTAATATTTATTGGCGACGTAATCGTGCATTTTTTGATACAGGCAGTAATACCCTGTTAAATGCCATGGCGTCTTATCAGGTAACTAACAATTTAGTTACCCAATTAAATATCGATAATATTACCGATGAAAATCATATCACTGACTACAGTGCTAAAGGGCATTTTAGACCTGGTAACCCTAGAAATATTAAGTTGAGTGTTCGCTATCAGTTTTAAGGTTTCTCGCTAAAAACGAATGGATAAGTAACGAAAATACGGGTAAGCAGTGCTGGATTCAAGTAATGTTTGCCCGTATTCATTGAGTTATTTATCGTTAACTCTAACGACAATGGGTTTAAAACTCGTCATAAATACAACTTGATACAACTCGATAAAACTCAATACAGTTAAATTTTTCTAGACAATTTTGTTGTCGGAACTTTGGCCTGAATAAGGTTTTATATTAAAGCCGATATTTTTATATCGGTTTTTTTGTTACTCATTATATGGTTAGCTTATATGGTTAGCTAGTATCGTGTGCTTTGATCGATACAACACAACTTGGTAAGTGTTATTTACGATGACTATTTGAATACTTTATCCGATGTTATTTCATCAATTGTTCGTACACCGCATAGCCCCATGGTGAGTTCAAATTCATCTTTTAATATTTTTAACACATGAGCAACCCCCATAGGTCCAGCGGTGGCAAGTGCATAAAGCGCCACACGACCTATTAATACCGAGTTTGCCCCTAAGGCGATAGCTTTAAATATATCGCTCCCACGGGCAATCCCGCTGTCTAACATCACTGTGAAATCATCGCCAACTGCCGCTCTTATCAAGGGGAGTGCATCAATACTTGATTGCACACCATCTAATACCCGACCGCCATGATTAGACACCACAACGCCTTGTGCGCCAATATTTTTTGCCATTAAGGCATCTTCTGGGTCAAGTATGCCCTTAATGATGACAGGTAATGCCGTATTTTTAATAATATGAGCAACATTGTTCCATGTAGGCGTTGTGTGCTGAATACGTGCTAACACGGGGTTACTAAATTGCTGGTAATTAATGTTATCCATGTTGTTATTACTTAAATTTACCGCATTGATATTCTCTGGCAAAGAAAACCCCGCTCGCTGTTCACGGTTTCTTAATCCATTTACGGGGGCATCTACGCTAATCACTAACGCTTGATAACCGTGAGTTTCTGCGCGTTTAATTAAACGTAATGTTTCATTGATGTCAGGCTGCATATAAAGCCCAAACCATAAAGGAGATTGAAATTGCTGAGCTGTTTGTTGCGTAGTCAATTGCTGCTGTTGCTGAAAATAATGCTGTGCCGTTTCTTCAATGGAGGTACTCGCTAAGGTACTTAATATAAAGCCAATATCTTGCGCGAAAGCAGCCATTAATGTACCGATTTCACCCTGTTCATGTAAGAGCTTTTGGTAAGCCATGGGTGCGATCATAAATGGATAACGCATCGTTTGCCCAAGTAACTTGGTTTGTGTCGTTGAGCCTTTTAAATCACACAGTACGCGCGAACGTAATTTAATGGCGTCAAAACTTGAGCGGTTAGTGGCTTTGGTTATTTCATCAGCACTGGCACCATCGATATAGTGCCAGGTTGCATGCTCTAAACGTTGTTTGGCATAAGCGCGATAATCATAGGCGCAAGCAATATCAGTAGGAATTAATTGAGAGATCTTAGTTGCCATGCATTTTGTCGCTTGAGTATTATAATTGGTTATTTTGGTGAAGTATTATCTCACCAGCTAAACGTTGAAATTGTTTAGGTAGATCCTATTTTATTCGTATACTACTTCAAATGCGTAAAATAAGCGGTAGCCAACTTCGTCATATAAAGTGGTATTTTCTTTCACGCTGTGCTTAATACCTAACATATAACGACCACCTTGTTGGAACATAAAGTTAAGTTGCCCTTGGTTGTCGGTAGCGCTTTTTTTTGCTGTTGAATTAGCAAGGTATTGACTGCCATCACGATAAAGTGACACCTCAACATTTGTTAACGGTTTGCCATTATATGAAACTTGCATGGTAATCGCTTCATTGGTGACATAATCAGACGGATGGGTAATTGGTGTTAACTCTAAGCCATTACCTGATGCTTGATAAGGTTTTTTTGAAGGTTTCGTATTGGTAATAAAAGCAATGCCATGAGTCACTGACTTTGTCGTAACAACATTTTTTGCCGAATGGGAGAGTTCACTTTGAGCCGCTATTTTGTTTAAACGTAAACGCTTTTTCTTTGGTGTTTTTCCTACGGTATAGCTTGTGGTATAACGCGGTGAACTTTGATAACGCAAGGTATAGGTACCTTGGCTATCAATCGGTAAATCTACCGTGGTACGTTGAGAGTTTTGGTAGGCATTACCTAATCGATTGAGGGGGGATCCTTCTGGATCTAAAGCACTTAAACCTGCAATAGGAGCGGCATGATCTAATCGAAAAGCTAACTCACTAAAGCTTAAATCAACGGTAACCGTAGTTGGATTTTTACTATGAATGTTAAATTGGCTCGGCCACATATTTAAATTGTGAGCGCTGACGTGTGTGGTAGCTATTAATGCCGTTAATGATCCAGCAAGCATGGAAAGATTAACAACACTTTTTAATTTATTACTCATTAGTTTTTTCATTATTTATTGACCTTAATGCTGACTGTTCCAAGCTCTTGGGTAGCAGCAATGTTATAGTGGTTTTGCTTATCGTTAAGATTAATTTTTTGACGAATTAATGACCGTCCGCCTTTTTCACGTACTACTTCGATAAAGAATGTAAACTCAGTTAAGTTATCTATATTCAATTCAACATGATGATCACCTGGTTTTTTAGTTGCCCCCGTTATACCATCAAACTTATTATCGCTATAACGACCTTCTTTTCTCCACCAACGACGAATATCAACTAGCCATTTATCATTTTTTCGTTTAGTTAAATGCCAAAGCGATAAGTTTTGGCTATCACCGTTGCTTTCTGCCCACATTGCAACATAAGGTTTTCGATAATCGGCATCAGAAAATTTCGGTAGTGAAAAATCGACTGACAAGGTTGCTGCGCTTGCAGCAGTGCTTAGTAACAAGCTAAGCGTGATGACAATAATACCCGTTGTTTTATTCATGTATTCCTCGTTGATTGTTAAGTTATATGATTGACTGTATTCAGTTATTCAGTTATTTATTACATTATGGCTAGTGCCTAATGGCTAATGCCTAGTGCATCAAATAAAGCACGAATATAAAAATGCTGCTGCCAGCAACAAGCCATTGACTACTAGCGCGACGCGTTTGTTTATGAATTAAGGCAAGCCATAATCCGCTAAAACAAAAAAACAACATCACAATAGCGCTAATATCGGATAGGTATTTCCACAACAAATTGGTATGTTTGGCACGGTGAACATTATTGAGCATTTCTAAAAAACCAAACGATTGTTGCTGTATTACGATCTCGGCCTCGTTAATAAAGTATTCAACCAAGGTGTTTCCATTAGGGCCTTGTAGGTTAATAATTAATAAGTTGTCTATTTCGTCCCATTCAAATTCGTAATCAACAGCACGCACATCTAAATGATTATCTAACCACAACATGAGTTTAAGACCATGTTGTGTATATTGAGCTTCCCAATGTTCTGCTTTATTTAACCAAAGTGGTGCACTGATCACTTGTTCAGCTGTTGGTTTACTTGTTTGAATTAATGCTGGATGTGCTAAAAAAAAACCTGAAACTGAAAAAAACAACATCAATAGTAAAACCAACATCGCGCTATAAATATGAATGTCGCGCATCAAGGCATTCAGAGAAACTTTGGTAAAAAATGTTGGCATATGAAAAACGGTATCATCTTTTAGATCGTTAACTAAAATGTGTGCCACATAGTACTAGTTTTTAACTTAGTAATGCAATACTATATGCGAATTATTTTCATTCGTATTTTGGTTTTGTTCTCAAGCTTTATAAAAATTGATTATGCCTTCACAATCTTTCAAAAAAAAAGTCCTAAAGTGTTCATTTACCCTTTTATTACAAACGCTACTTATAAATGTAGTTATTAGCGGAATTATTTGCTTGCTTGCATTAGTGATAAGGCTTGAGTACTCCACTGCTAGTGGCTCTTTAGTCTTAATGTCAACTGATATTTTTAACACTTACTCACAATATTCACTTACCAGCGAAAATGGCAATTATAACGATTTAGCAAACGCGTTATATGTTTTTTCCAGTCTAGATAGTAAAGCATTATCAATACTTTTTTTTAGTTGGCAGATAAGCCCTTACCTTATTGTTGGCTGTGCTATCCCTTTATTAATGGTAAAAGTTCCAGTGCGGATCTTAGTGAACTTTTTATTACTTTTGACAGGCATATGTTCTTTTCAGGTTACTGCTTTACCTATGATAATAAATGATAATAACTTATTGATCATGTTCGGTTTATTTATTTTTATTATCGCGACTCGTTTTTATACAAAACATGTTTTAAAATTGTCGTGGTATGCTGCGAAAAGTCAAACGCTCATCGCTTATGCTAGCCAAAGTGGTACCGCTAAAAGCATTGCATTAACCATGGCGAAGTCATCAACAATGCATTGTGAAACGCGTGCTTTTTCACAATTAACGCCTCAGTGTTTGTTGGGTTATGAGCAACTTTTTATTGTGGCATCAACTTATGGTGATGGCCAAGCACCAGAGAAATCACTAGCGTTTTCAAACGCATTAGCGAGTTGCCAAGAGCAATTTAACTCGCTTAATTATGCCGTGTTAGCATTAGGAGATAGCGCCTATCCAAAATTTTGTGCCTTTGGTCATAAAATAGCGAATTTGTTGAATGATAAAGGAGCGATACCGATATTTCCTGTCGAGGAGATTGACCGCGGCAATAGCGCACAGGTGAGTACTTGGTGGCAAAAAATTTGTGCTGAATTAAATTGGCAAAAAAATGTGGTAGAGCATCACTGGCTTGATAGTATTATAGTAGAAAATAAGTGCTTGAATACCCAGCAAGCTCACCGTCCAGCCCATGCTATTACATTAAAAGTTGAAGAGGCAAACTATCAGGCAGGCGATTTATTAGAAATCATCACCCCTAGATCTGTTAAAGAAATTTGCGAACGATTAGTTGAAATGGGACTTTCTGCTAATGCTATGGTGCAATTTAATGGAGAACAATGTCAGCTAAAATCAGCATTGACACATGTAGAGTGGACAACACAAACCGCAACAACCCCGCAAGCCTTGATTGCACAATTACCTCTGCTTAGCCCGCGCGTTTATTCTATTGCGAGTACGCCTAATAGTAACCATATTCGCCTGCTCGTTCGGCAATTAGTTAAAGATGATGGCAATGTTGGTTTTACCTCTTCGGCGTTATGTAATGCTAAAAATAATGAGTCTTTTAAAGTAAAGCTTCGAGAGCATAATAGCTTTCGATTACCCAACAAAAATGTACCGATCATTATGATTGCTGCGGGCACAGGTATTGCGCCTTTTATGAGTTTCTTAGCGGTACGCGCTGAGCAAACTACAGCGCGTAATTGGCTGATTTTCGGGGAACAATATAGCGATCATGACAATTATTTCAACCTTGAACTTGATCATTTTTTGATTAATGGTGTGTTAAATAGATTAGATTGCGCATTTTCTCGCGATGAACCATGGGTAGGTAAAACTAAATCGCGTTATGTTGATGATATTATCTATCAACAAGGGGAAATATTATTGTATTGGTTAAAGCATGAAGGCGCACACGTTTATGTTTGTGGTAATAAATCAGGTATGGGAGAGTCAGTTAAAATAGCCTTACAGCAAACACTTGGTGATGATTATGATGTGATGCAAGAGGCCTCACGTTTTCATTTCGATTTATATTAACTGCTGAGTGATATCATTTAGCCATCTATACGTTTAGAAATTGACATCTCTAGTAATCCAAGTAATATTGTTTTATTGCTACTTAGTGTCCATTTATTCGTAATAGGTGTGTTATGCCCATTAAAATCCCCGATCAATTACCAGCGTTATCAATTTTAGATAATGAAAATATTTTTGTTATGTCAGAAAATAGAGCGGCATCTCAAGAAATTCGTCCAATGCAAGTTGCTATTCTTAACTTGATGCCGAATAAAATTGAAACTGAAGTGCAAATATTGCGCATGCTGTCTAATACGCCTTTACAGATAAATATTGAATTTATCCGTATACATAAAAATGTGTCAAAAAACACGCCAGAAGAGCATTTGGAAAATTTTTATCATTTGTTTGATGATATAAAACATAAACAATATGATGGCCTGATTATAACCGGTGCACCGCTTGCGTTACTTGATTATTCGCAGGTGAAATTTTGGGATAAAATTTGTGAGGTATTTGATTGGGCTGAAAAAAATGTCACATCAACCATGTTCTCTTGTTGGGCTGCGCATGCTGCTTTATATCATCACTATGGTTTAAATCGCCATTTGCGTAAAGAAAAACTCTCTGGTGTGTTTAGGCATCAGCCTCTTGATGATAAAGAGCCGTTAACTAGAGGCTTTGATGAATATTTTAATGTGCCTAATTCTCGCTATGGTTACATTGATAAATCAGATTACGAAAGCATTTCACAGATACAAATATTGGCTGAGTCTGCTGAAGCTGGTGTGTATTTGGCTGCTAGCAAAAACAGGCAGCAGGTGTATTTAACAGGACACCCAGAGTACGATACCAGTACACTGCATGAAGAATATCTACGAGATCAGAGTAAAGACACTGAGACAGCCTTGCCGAAAAATTATTACCAAGATAATGATCCTAGTAAATCACCCGTTGGTTCATGGCGAAGCCATGGCAGTCTACTTTTTACCAATTGGCTTAACTATTATGTTTATCAAATAACGCCATACCAATTAGACGCTTCAAACATTAGAGCTATCCACCCTGATACTGTTATTTAATTTTTTGTTGAAATATCAGCTAATATTATTAAGTTATTTTATTTACCTTGGTCAATAATTCTATTCGGAACTGCGGAAAAAACATGAAAAAATCATTATCATTTGCTTTATTTGAACAACAGTTAGCAAAGCATATTTTAATATTGGATGGTGCTATGGGTACCATGATCCAAGCGTATAAATTTGAAGAGCAAGACTTTCGCGGAGAGCGTTTTGCCGACTGGCATAGTGATGTAAAAGGCAATAACGATATGTTAGTGCTTACTCAACCAGAGGTGATTAAAGCCATTCATTTGGAATACCTTGAAGCGGGTGCCGATATTCTTGAAACCAATACCTTTAACGCGACTACGATTGCCATGGCCGATTACAACATGGAAGCGTACAGTGCCGAAATTAACCTAGTTGCTGCGCAAATTGCCCGCGCCGCTGCGGATGAATATAACGGCAAAACGCCAGATAGACCACGCTTTGTTGCTGGGGTACTAGGGCCTACCAACCGTACTTGTTCAATTTCTCCTGATGTTAACGATCCTTCTTTTCGTAATGTCACCTTTGATGAGTTAAAAGATGCCTATATTGAGTCAACCACAGCGTTAATTAAAGGTGGCTCAGACATTATTTTAATTGAAACAATTTTTGATACCCTCAATGCGAAAGCAGCAATTTTTGCCGTAGAAACAGTATTTGAACAACTTGATGTGCGTTTACCTGTAATGATCTCTGGCACCATTACTGATGCCTCAGGCAGGACTCTTTCAGGACAAACAACCGAAGCTTTCTATAATTCATTACGCCACGCTAAACCGATATCTTTTGGTTTAAACTGTGCGTTAGGCCCGATTGAATTACGCCAATACGTTGAAGAGTTAAGCCGCATTTGTGATATCGCGGTTTCTGCTCACCCTAATGCGGGTTTACCCAATGCCTTTGGTGAGTATGACTTTACCGTTGAAGAGATGAACACCCATGTTGAAGAGTGGGCCAGCTCTGGCTTCTTAAACATTATCGGCGGCTGTTGTGGTACTACTCCTGAGCATATTAAAGGCATGGCTGATACGGTGGCGCTCCTACATGCACAAGGAATAGCGCCGCGCAAAGTTGAGGCGCGTAAAATAGCCTGTCGTTTATCAGGGCTTGAAGCCTTAACCATCCAAGAAGATACTTTGTTTTTAAATGTTGGTGAACGTACCAATGTAACTGGCTCGGCGATGTTTAAACGTTTGATCAAAGAAGAAAATTACGATCAAGCTATCGCTGTTGCCTTACAGCAAGTTGAAAATGGCGCACAAATTATTGATATCAACATGGATGAAGGCATGCTGGAGTCAAAAGAAGCGATGGTACGCTTTTTAAACCTTATTGCTGGTGAGCCTGATATTGCTAAAGTGCCAATTATGATCGACTCCTCTAAATGGGATATTATTGAAGCAGGTTTACAGTGTATTCAAGGTAAAGGCATCGTTAACTCTATCAGCTTAAAAGAAGGTGAAGAAAACTTCCGAAAACAAGCAGAATTAGTGCGTCGTTATGGCGCGGCTATGATAGTGATGGCGTTTGATGAAGCAGGCCAAGCCGATACAGGAGCGCGTAAAGTCGAAATTTGTCATCGCGCTTATCATATGTTGGTTGATGAAATTGGGTTTCCGCCTGAAGATATTATTTTTGATCCCAATATTTTTGCGGTCGCTACTGGCATTGAAGAACATAATAACTACGCGGTTGATTTTATTGAAGCGGTTGCTGATATTAAAGCAAACTTACCTTATGCGATGATATCTGGTGGTGTTTCTAACGTATCATTCTCATTCCGTGGTAACAACCCTGTGCGTGAAGCCATTCATGCGGTATTTTTATACCACGCCATTAAAAGCGGCATGGACATGGGCATAGTTAACGCGGGCCAATTAGCTATATATTCAGATATACCTGAAAAATTACGTCTTGCGGTAGAAGATGTTATTCAAAATAGTGACGATGGTGCCACTGAACGCTTACTTGATATTGCCCAAGAATATCATGGACAAGCAGGGGGAAAAGTATCAAAAGCCGATCTCACTTGGCGAGAATTACCTATTAATGAGCGTTTGTCTTATTCTCTAGTGAAAGGCATTAATGAGTTTATTGTTGAAGATACTGAAGAAGCGCGTCTTGTTGCTGTTCGTCCGTTAGATGTTATTGAAGGGCCGTTAATGGATGGTATGAATACCGTTGGTGATTTATTTGGAGCTGGTGAAATGTTTTTACCACAAGTGGTGAAATCAGCACGAGTGATGAAACAAGCTGTAGCGTATTTAAATCCGTATATTGAAGATGAAAAACTTGAAGCAAGCTCGAACGGAAAAGTATTATTAGCGACGGTAAAAGGCGATGTTCATGATATAGGTAAAAACATTGTTGGCGTAGTGCTGCAATGTAATAACTATGAAATTATCGACCTTGGCGTGATGGTTTCTTGTGAAGACATTTTGCGTGTTGCTAAAGAAAAAAAGGTTGATATTATTGGCTTATCAGGTCTGATCACACCATCGCTTGATGAAATGGTGCATGTTGGCAAAGAAATGAAACGTCAAGGTTTTGAATTGCCGTTATTGATTGGGGGAGCAACCACCTCAAAAGCCCATACCGCGGTTAAAATTGAGCCGCAATATGAACATCCTGTGGTCTATGTTTCCAATGCTTCACGTTCGGTGTCGGTAGTGAGTAATTTATTATCAAGTGAACATAAAGCGAAATTTTTTGCCGCCACCAAAGAAGAGTATGAACGGGTACGAGTTCGTCATTATAAAAAAGGCCCTCGTTCAAGTTTAATTACCCTTGAAACGGCGCGCGCTAATGCCACACCAATTAGCTTTGATGATTACACCCCGAAAAAGCCCAACAAATTAGGTATTACCATACTTGATGATCTTGATTTAAATGAAGTACGAAAATACATTGATTGGACACCATTTTTCATGACATGGCAGTTATCGGGTAAATACCCGTTGATCTTAAAACACGAACTGATAGGTGTTGAAGCAACTAATTTATTTAATGATGCGAACGCTATGTTAGATGATGTCATTAAGAATAAAAAAATTAGTGCTAAAGCGATATTTGGTTTATTCCCAGCCAATAGTAATGGTGATGATATAGAAGTTTATGCTGTTAATGCCAGAAGTAACGGTGACAGTGATGAAGATCGCAATCAATTGTTAATGAACTTACACCAGTTACGTCAGCAAAGTAAAAAACCAGCAGGGCAGTTTAACCGTTGTTTATCTGATTATCTTGCCCCTAAAGCCTCTGGCGTTGACGACTATGTTGGTGCTTTTGCGGTATCCTCAGGTTTCGGTGCGGATGAATTAGTGAAAGTGTATGACGCCGATCACGATGCTTATAATTCAATATTACTAAAAGCGGTTGCTGATAGATTAGCTGAAGCCAGTGCTGAATATTTACATGAAAAAGTGCGTAAAGAGTACTGGGGCTATGCGCCAGACGAAAACTTAACTAATGGCGCGTTAATTCGTGAAAGTTATCAAGGTATTCGCCCAGCCCCTGGTTACCCTGCCTGTCCTGAGCATACTGAAAAAGGCTTGTTGTGGCAGTTGCTTAATGTTGAAGAAAATATTGGCATGGAGTTAACCTCAAGTTACGCCATGTGGCCAGGTGCTGCGGTAAGTGGTTGGTACTTTGCTCATCCTGATGCTAAATATTTTGCTGTAGCTAAACTAGCCAAAGATCAGGTGCTTGATTACGCCGCCCGTAAAGCCATGACGATAGAGCAAGCCGAGCGTTGGTTATCATCGAACTTGGACTATGAGCCAGAATAAGTTAATAAAATTCCCAAGCTATATTGATGGCTTGGTTGCTTAAATAAATGAGTTAAATAAGTCAGATAAGCAAAGGCTATACCACCTACATGGTATGATCTACATGGCATAGTCTTTTTTGTTAAGGGGTTTTGCTTGTAACACTTTACGTTATTACAAGCACTTCACTAGCCTTATGGGGCTGTGTGGTATAAGTCGGTTTGTGGTACTACAAACTTATCATTAAATTTGGCTGATAATATTCCTTTACGATGTGCTAGTGCTGATTGTAATTTTTTTGCTACTTTGGCAATGGCAACATAAAGTTGTTTGTCAGAAGCATTTACCGTTACTTTTTCACCTTCATACAGTGTGGTTACTTCAAGCTTCTGTAGATGCGGCTCAACGGTAATTGTCGAGTTTAGTGTCATAATTGATGGGTAATGCTTAGATATTTTCGCAAACTTATTTTCGATAGACTGCTTGATACCTTCAGTTATTTCAACGTGGTGTCCAGAAATTTTAATCTTCATAGTCTTACCTCTTTTGTTATCTCTGTCTCTGTCTTTATCTGTGTCGTTATTTTCAATTTAATAATCCTCCATCAGTCATAAAAATGCAATACAAAAATGGTAGATAAATGCAATTAAATGTAACCAATTTTTTGGCTGTTTTGGGCATGAAATATGCTAATAAAAAATTAGTGAGCATGAAATATGCTGATAATTATTTAAACTGCCTATCAAAGAAGTCCATAATCGTTTTATTTACATGCACTTTTACTTTTTTACCACGCATACTGTGCTTGCTGCCAGGGTAAGTCATTAATTCAAACAACTTGCCTTCATCTTGTAAGGCTTTAATCAGCTTAGTCGTATTGGTAAATAATACGTTATCATCAGCCATGCCATGATAAACCATTAACGGGCCATTTAAATCAGTAACATAAGGAAATACGCTAGACTGATCATAACCGTCAATATTAACCTTTGGATGATTTAAATAGCGTTCAGTGTAATGAGTATCGTATAGCATCCAGTCGGTTACTGGCGCACCACTAACACCCGCTTTAAAGTAATCACCTGCTGTAAACATGGTCATTAACGCCATGTAACCGCCATAAGAATGACCAAAAATACCAATGCGATCTTTATCAACAAATTCTAATGATTGTAGATATTCAACGCCAGTGATTTGATCCTCTACTTCTACTTTTCCTAGTTTTTCATAAATAGGGAATTCAAATGCTGTACCGCGATAGTTTGAACCACGATTATCTAGTTGAAAAACAATGTAGCCTTGTTGCAGCATATATTGAGTCATATCTGCACCCTGCCAGCTGTTTTTCACTAATTGGGCGTGTGGACCGCCATATACGCGAACAATAACGGGGTATTTTTTACCCAGCAGCATGTTTTTAGGTTTATATAACTTGTAATAAAGGCTTGTTTTGCCATCATTTGAGGTCAGTGTGCCAAATTTTGGTGATATTAAATTATTATAATAGGGCGAAATAGGGTGATCTCTTGTTACTTTATTTTCTTCTAGCCAAGTGATGTGCTCGCCATTGCTCTGGTGCAAGCTAACTTGTTTTGGTGTTGAAATATTAGAGAAACTATCAATGTAACTTTTGCTGTCTTTACTAAAGCTTATGCTATGAAAACCGTTACGCTTACTAATTATAGCAACATGCTCTGGAGATTTACTATTTAATGGTACTTGATACAAATGACGTTCAAGTGGCGTGTCGGCGCGGCCAGTAAAGTAAAGTAGGCCATTCTTTTCATCAACATGCTTTATTGAATCTACAACCCAATTACCTTTGGTTAATTGGGTTATCAATTCACCTTTGTTAGTAAAATGGTATAAATGTTTGTAGCCATCGCGCTCTGAAGCCCAAATAAACGATTTATTATCGCTTAAAAAATACAAGTCGTGATGTAAGTTTAGCCAGTGATCTGATTGCTCAGTTAACAAGATTTTTTGCTTGCGTTTTTTTAGGTTATAGACTTTTAGCTTTAAGGTTTTTTGATCACGGCTTTGCCATTGATAAGATAAGTTTTTGCTATCGGGTAGCCATTTTACTCTAGGTAGGTAAAAGTCATTTTTATTCTCTTTTGACGAGGCATCGTCTGCTTCATCCAGTTCAATAAAGCGAATTCTTTTGCCTTTAATATCGGTTATGGCTAGTTGTATAGTGACATTGTTTGTGCCAGTAACAGGGTAACGTTGTTCAATTAAGGCTATTTTTTCAGCATAAATTTCATTGCGAATAACCACTTGTACCGGTGATTCATCAACACGTAAAAACGCGATGTTTTTTTCGTTTGGTGACCACCAATAGCCAGTCATTCTATCCATTTCTTCTTGGGCAACAAATTCACTCATACCATTTTTTATGTGCTTATTACCGTCTTTGGTTAGCTGTATCTCTTTACCACTTTCGATATTAAGTACGAAAATATTTTGTTGGCGAATAAAAGAGACGTAACTCCCTTTTGGTGAAAATTTAATATCGGTCTCAAAGGTGTCAGTTTTAGTTAAGCGTTTGGATGTTTTAGTTGCTAAATGGTAGTAGTAAATATCGCCATTCAGTGGAAACAATAAAGCCTTGCCATCGTTAGAAAATTGATACTCCATAATGCCAAAGCCATATATGCGTTGACGTTCTCGGCGAGCTTTTTCTTCATTAGAAAGCACTTCTGTGCCATTAAAAAGCGCTTGTGAGTCAACCAGTAATTTGTTTTCTTGGCTTTTAAGGTTGTATTCCCATAAATCATATCGATTTAAGTCGTCACTTTTTCCTTGTAAATAGGTAACACGAGAGCCATCAGGAGAAAATTTTAATGCTTTTGGTGTCTGACCATTGAGTGAAGGAGGGCTATATATACGCTCTATGGAAAGTTGTTTATTTTGGTTGGTGCTTGGTTTAATTTCGTTTTCAGCAAATGCCTGCTGTGAGTTAAATAAAGCTCCAGCGATTAAAAAGGAAAATATTTTTAAATTTTTATTCATAAATAATTCGTATTGGTTAAATCACTTTTAAAAAAAAAGTAAATAAGAAAATATGCGAAGTGTTTGTTAAGTAAAGTCTAATGCTTCACTTAATTTTTTTACCCCAATAATTTCCATACCGAGTATCGCTTGTTTAGGCATGTTATTAAAGGGGACTATCGCACGTTTAAAGCCGTGTTTAGCGGCTTCATTGAGTCGTTCTTGGCCGCTAGGTACTGGTCGAATTTCACCAGATAAGCCTACTTCACCAAAAATCACCAAGTCTTGTGATAAAGCATTATCTTTAAAGCTAGAAACCAATGCAAGGATCAAGGCTAAATCAATGCTGGTTTCTGTGACTTTTATGCCACCAACAACGTTGACAAATACATCTTGATCATTAAGTTGTAAGCCACCATGTCGGTGTAAAATAGCGAGTAGCATTGACAGTCTATTTTGTTCAGCACCAACGGCAACACGACGTGGGTTACCTAAAGCGGAATGATCAACCAAGGCTTGAATTTCAACTAATAAGGGGCGAGTACCTTCCCATAACACCATAACCACACTGCCTGCGGTTTGTTCTTCTGTACGACTGAGAAAAATGGCTGAGGGGTTTTTTACTTCTTTTAAGCCTGAGCCAGTCATGGCAAAAACCCCTAACTCATTTACTGCGCCAAAACGATTTTTATTACCACGTAAGGTTCTATAGCGTGAGTCGGTACTACCTTCAAGCATAATAGAGCAATCAATACAATGTTCTAATACTTTTGGCCCAGCTAATGAGCCATCTTTAGTAACATGACCCACTAATAAAATAGCGACATGGTATTGTTTAGCGAAACGTGTCAAATAAGCTGCACTTTCTCTCACCTGTGACACACTCCCTGGTGCGGATTGTACATCGCTCATGTGCATTACTTGAATAGAGTCAATCACCATTATTTTAGGTTGTTCTGTTAAGGCAATATGACAAATATTTTCAACACTGGTTTCTGAGAGCATTTTTAATTTGTCAGTAGGTAAGCCTAAGCGTTTAGCTCGCATGGCTACTTGCTGTAGAGATTCTTCGCCTGTGATATATAAAGCGGGCATATTCTGTGCTAATGAACACATGGTCTGTAACAGTAGGGTGCTTTTACCGGCACCGGGCTCACCACCAATTAAAATAGCACTGCCGGGTACTATGCCGCCACCCAATACACGATCAAATTCAGCAAATCCCGAAGAGAATCGGGGTAAATCTGTTAAGTCGATAGCGTCAAGGGTGTGAACTTTTGCACTATCATTAAGTGCAAAGCCAGCAAAGCCAGAAAAGCTGCCACCTCTAGCAGGTACTTTTGCCTGTCTAAATTCTGATATGGTATTCCATGCTTTGCAATCAGTACACTGCCCTAACCAACGTGAATACTCAGAGCCGCAGTCAGTACAAACGTAGGCATTTTTAGTTTTTGCCATATATTTCCTTTACTATTTTTTAGGTATAAAAGTTGCCTTCATTCTCTTTACTAAAGCTTTACTAAAGCTTTGCTTTATTACGCTAACCAGTGTAGTAGACAATCTAAACCCTGTTTATTAATACTAGTGTCAGCTTGCACTAAGACGATAGGCTTAGCATGAAAAGCAACACCAAAACCAGCCGCTGCCATCATGATCAGATCATTAGCACCATCGCCCATTGCCACTGTTTGACTCGTTGGTATTTGATATTGCTGTGCTAAAAGTGTTAATGAGTCAGCCTTTACTTGTGCGTCTACCACTGCGCCTAATACTTTGCCCGTTAGTTTACCTTCTACAATTTCTAATTTATTGGCAAAAGTAGCGTCAAGTGCTAACAACTCTTTCAAGTGGTCAGCAAAGTAAGTAAAACCGCCTGATGCCACAGCAATGCGCCAGTTATGTTTTTTTAGCTCGCTAATCAAATTTTCTAATCCCGCCATTAATGGAATGTTTTTGGCTACATCTGCAAGTATTTTCTCTGGTGCATTTGCTAGTGTTGCAACACGTTGATGTAAGCTTTGGGCGAAGTCTAACTCTCCTTGCATGGCCTGTTCTGTAACTGCTGCCACTGTCTCGCCAACACCAGCTAATTTTGCTATTTCATCGATGCATTCAATTTCTATGGTGGTTGAGTCCATATCCATCACCAATAAACCAGGCTCAGCAAGTTTTGGGGCATCTTTAATTAGTGCTGCCTCAATCTCTTGTGTTAAAGAAAAATCAGCGATAGATTTACGTGCTTTAATAAAATCAGTACAAGTTACACTAAAGCGATAACTGGTTTGTTGATTGCGAGTATTAATGGTGGTTAAGGCATTAATACTAATATCGCTGATATTTTGTAAGGCTAATAAATTGTTTATAGATAAATCAGCAAAAACGACTAACTCTTGATTTAGCGCGTCAATAGTTGATTTTTCCTTTAGTATTAGAGCGTTATCACTTAAAACAAAATAAATAGGTAAACAATCAAGCGCTTGATGCTGATTAAAATAAGATCCAAGTGATAAGGGTAATATATCAGTAAATAATGGAACATTAGTAGAAAAAGACACATTAACTCTCTATTATAAGTGTATGTATGCTCATGCTATTTTGTTAAAAAGGCACAGCAAGTTTATTATGAAACAATCAGAACAGTTTTTATACCCTAAATTATCGCCAATTTATAATAAAATTCTGCAATTACTTAGTGCTATTTTACTTATAGTACTCTTGATGACGCTATGGTTATCGTCTGCTGAAAAAAGTGAGCAGGCGTTAACCTTACATTTTGAACAAACGGCTAAAAAATTTCTGCAACAAGCCGTGGCGGGTGTTTCGGTATTGCTAGTTGAAAAAGAAACATTATTGAGTAAACAAGCGCGTCATACTCAGTTGCAATCTTATTTGAATCATCTTGGTGATGCTGACTTTATCAAACAGGTACATTTGTATGGTAAAACGGGTTTACTGTTATTAAAATCAGCATCAGGTGGTAAAGCTAGTGCCTCAATAAAATCACTTTATGGCATTGATGAAAGTATGCAAACACTTAATAAAAGTAGTAAATATAGCCCTTTTGTAAGTGAAATTCGCACAGATAAATTAATAGGTTATTTACGACTGACAATTGAAAAGTCATATTTGACTGCCACCTTAGCTAAAGATCATGATAACAAACAAACCTTGTACCGGTTTTTGTTTATTATTGCTGGTTTGGTGGGCTTTTTATTAACTCGCGGATTAAACCGTTTTAGCCGTCAAGGCTTTCGGATTCCTGATACTAATTTAACGGTTAAAAAATAATTGTTCAACATTGCTTTCTATTTGCTTGGCTATTACGGTTTTAGATTCGTTTCTTATTGTACTCAAAGCATTAAATACTTTAAGTAGATTAAGTGGTGTGTTGATTAAACCTTGTTGACCAAAAGGTGGCATGGCAGGGGCATCGGTTTCTAATAATAAGCTAGATAATGGTAAACGTTTAACAGCATTGATGGTTTTTTTTGATCTCGCGTAGGTGATCGTACCGCCAATGCCAAGCTTGAAACCTAGCTCTACGTAGGATTTTGCTTGCTGGTAACTACCTGAAAAAGCGTGGATCACACCTGATTGATTTAGTTTGTATTTTTTTAATAGCGGTAGAATTAATGGGTGAGATTGACAGTGATGTATAATCACGGGTAAATTATTTTGTTTGGCTATGTGTAATTGCATTTCAAAGAACGCTTGCTGCAAATTCAAATTATTGTTTAATGCTTGTTCACTCTCAGTATTTTTTTTTGCTTTAAATACATCAATGCCACACTCGCCAATGGCAACTATTTCGTTACTGTGCTTTATAACCGCTTGCTTGAGCTGTTGTTCGTTAAACGCTAGGTCGATGTTTTTAGATTTATTTTTAGGTTTATTTTTAGGTAATAATAAGTTGTCTTGAAGAATAATAAACCAAGGATGGATACCTAAACAACACGAAATATTAACTTTGTTATTGTTCGTTTGCTCGGCATGAGCAGGTAATGACAATACCCGTTGCCAATGTTCTGGATTTACCGAGGGGACAATAATACGGTGAATATTATGTTGCTGGCATTGGCTCAGTAGCTGAGAAAATTCATGCTGAAACTCAGAGAAATCAAGGTGACAATGACTATCGGTAAATTTCATCATTGCCCCTTGTCGTGATCATTATTTATACCATAAGATGCTGAGCTTGATTCAGTACTAGCAGATTTACTTTTACATTCTATCCATTACTTCAATGCCTAAAATCTCTAAGCCTTGTTTTAAGGTGTTAGCTATTAATTGACACAAGGCTAAACGTGATTTTCTTACATCAAGGTCAATGTCTTCTTTTAGGATAGGACAGGCTTCATAAAAACTCATATAAAGACTTGCTAATTCATATAAATAATTACATAACAGGTTAGGTGTACATTCACTTATCACCGCATCTATAACATCTTCAAGTTGTAATAACTTTAACGCTAAGGCTTTTTCTTGTGGCTCAATAATGGCTATGTTCACTTGAGTTTGTATGACATCTGCTTTAGTAAATATGCCTTGAATACGTGAATAAGCGTATTGTAAATAAGGGGCGGTAGCGCCTTCAAAGCTAAGCATGGTCTTCCAGTTGAAAATATAGTCACTTGTGCGATTTTTTGATAAATCGGCAAATTTGACGGCACCTATACCTACTTTTGTGGAAATGTTAGCTAAGTCAGCAGTGTTAATATCTGGGTTTTTTGCTTTAATTAACTCACTTGCACGACTTACCGCTTCGTTCAATAACTCTGCTAATTTAATGGTGCCACCAGTACGGGTTTTAAAGGGTTTACCATCATCACCCATCATCATGCCAAATGGGCAGTGATCATAACCAACATGCTTAGGCAAGAAACCTGCTTTACGGGCAACCATTTCAACTTGTTTAAAGTGCAGTGATTGACGAGCATCGGTGAAGATAATAATACGATCGGCCGCTAATTTACCACTGCGATAACGACAAGCAGATAAGTCAGTGGTGGCATATAAAAAACCACCGCCAGATTTTTGTACTATGAAAACAGATGGTTCGCCGTCTTTATTGGCCATTTCGTCAATAAAAACCACTTTCGCACCTTGATCTTCTACTGCGATTTTATTTGCCATTAATTCATCAATAACAACAGATAAGTCGTTGTTATAAGCGCTTTCACCCATGATGTCTGAGCGCTTAAGCGAGACATTTAATTTGGCGTAAATTTCTTCACTATGAGCAATAGAAATATCAATAAACTGTTGCCATAACTTGGCACATTGTTTATCACCACTTTGTAGTTTTACTACATCTGCACGTGCTCTGTTAGCGAAGCTTTCTTCGTTATCAAAACGTACTTTTGCTTCACGATAGAAGTTTTCTAAATCGCTAAGGGCGGTTTCAGCCACTTCGTTACTGGCAAGTTTATCGCTTAAATGGGCTATTAACATGCCAAACTGTGTGCCCCAGTCGCCCATGTGGTTTTGGCGAATAACCTTATCACCACGAAATTCTAAAGCGCGTACTACGGCATCACCAATAATAGTTGAACGTAAATGACCCACATGCATTTCTTTGGCAAGGTTAGGCGCACTGTAATCAACTACTACCGTTTGCTGCTTCTCTTGTAGAGAGTCTTCTGGATCAGTACCTCTTTGTGTTACGCCGATATGGTCATCTTGGGCAATCCTATTAAGCTGCGCACTAAGCCAATTTTTATCAAGGTGAATATTAATAAAGCCGGGGCCTGCGAGTGCAACGTTAGTGGCGATGCCATCTAGTTCTAAGTTTTCGACCACTTTAGTCGCTAATTTGCGCGGATCAGTGTTTAATTTTTTGGCCGCGCCCATTACGCCGTTGGCTTGGTAATCTCCAAACTGTGGGCGATTTGATAAACTAATTGCGGGGTTAGTCTCTACAGGTAAACCTGCTGCTACCATAGCAGCACTGACTTTTTCTGATAATATTTGTTTAATATTCATTTCGTTATCTCATTCTCTTTGCCATTTGGCTCACTATTAATGTTCTCTTGTCGAATGAAAAGCAATGTTGGGATGTCTTTCTTGCGCTAATGATAAGTTCACCATCGTTGGGGCAATATAGGTTAAATTATTACCACCATCTAAAGCCAAGTAATCCTCTGTTTTTTTTCTAAATTGTTCTAAAGTACGTTCATCATCACAAGTACACCAACGAGCGGTAGCAACGCTTATTGGCTCGTAAATCGCGTCAACTTTATATTCTGCTTTTAATCGTTGTACTACCACTTCAAACTGCAATACACCAACAGCACCTACAACCATGTCGTTGTTAATCAGTGGTCTAAATACTTGCACGGCACCTTCTTCAGAAAGTTGGATCAAGCCTTTTTGCAATTGTTTCGCTTTTAATGGGTCACGCAGACGAATACGTCGGAACATTTCAGGCGCAAAGTTTGGAATACCGCTAAACTTCATCATTTCGCCAGCGGTAAAAGTATCGCCAATCTGAATGCTGCCATGGTTATGTAAACCAATAATATCACCAGCATAGGCTTCATCTACATGAGTTCTATCACCAGCCATAAAGGTTACCGCATCGGCAATTTTAACTTCTTTATTGATACGTACTTGTTTCATTTTCATGCCCTTTTCATACTTGCCTGAGCAAATACGCATAAAGGCGATACGGTCGCGATGTTTTGGATCCATATTGGCTTGAATTTTAAAAACAAAGCCAGAGAATTTTTCTTCCTCTGCCGTTACTTCACGCACATCAGTTAAGCGGGGTAATGGTTTTGGCGCCCATTCAGTTAAACCATTAAGCATGTGATCAACACCAAAGTTACCTAACGCAGTACCAAAAAATACGGGTGTTAATTTACCTTTTAAAAAGGCATCAAGATTAAATTCATGGGAGGCACCAAGCACTAATTCCATTTCTTCACGGAAATATTCGGCAAAGGGGCCAATCGCTTCATCAAGCGCAGGGTTGTCAAGGCCTTTGATTACTCGCTTTTTTTGAATGGTATGGCCTAAGCCTGATTGATATAAAAATATCTCATCGGTAAGTAAGTTATAAACACCTTTAAATTCTTTTCCCATGCCTATCGGCCAAGTGATAGGAGCACAGTTTATGTTTAATACTGCTTCAACTTCATCCATTACTTCAATGGGATCACGCACATCACGATCCATTTTATTCATAAAGGTAATGATAGGGGTATCACGTAATCGGGTGACTTCCATTAGTTTTACCGTGCGAGCCTCAACGCCTTTAGCGACATCAATCACCATTAAGCAAGAATCTACCGCGGTGAGGGTACGATAAGTATCTTCTGAGAAATCTTCATGGCCAGGAGTATCAAGTAAATTAACTAAGCACTTGTTGTAAGGAAATTGCATTACCGAAGTAGTAATTGAAATACCACGATCTTTTTCCATTTCCATCCAGTCAGACTTAGCATGTTGACCTGACTTTTTACCTTTTACCGTGCCCGCTTTTTGTAAGGCTTGGCCAAACAATAATACTTTTTCGGTAATGGTAGTTTTCCCCGCATCGGGGTGCGAAATAATGGCAAAAGTCCTTCGCTTTTTGATTTTATTGACAAAATTGCTATCACTCATACCCAAAAAATCCTTATATACACCTAAATTTACACTCGTTATTAACACACCTTCTAGCAATATATTGAATATATTGCTAGAAGGTGGCTTGTGATCCCCGCTTGTTCCAGTTGGTCAAGCTCATCTCTGGTTGAAACATGCTTAAACCGAAGGCCTGCAAACTCATCTGGATCTAGAGGCGTCGCGTCTTCTGGGTAATCCCCAAATTTGGAATTATCATCACTCATTCATCATTCCAAAAATCTGATGGCATCTTATCAATGATTTGCGCTGCAATTCGTTTAATTTCGAATTCAAGTTGTTCTTTATTCAATGACTGTGCTTCAAGTGCCATATGAGTAGAGGCTGCTTTTACCTGTAACCGTGCTTTTTTCTTCGCACGTTGCTCGATGATTGCCTCTACATCTTCATTTGGCACGACCGCATAGACAAACTTACAATTCATGGCTTCGGCCATACTTTGCATTGTCTTCAATGTTACACTACCTGAAGGTTCGTCATGTTCTGCCTTTGACACTCTTGCCTTGGTAACACCAAGCCGCTTTGCTAATTGAGTACCTGACATGCCAAGTGCTGTTCTAACAGTTCTTAGCCATCCCTCTTGTGGATGTATAGAGAAGTCACCAAACTGTTTAACAGCTTGATTCACTTTATCTCGATATTGCTTAGCAACTATCTTCTCTATACTCATTCTTCTCTATACTCACTGTCGACCTTTATGTTTACGATGACGATATTTAAGTCAACATGTTTATATACTTGCCACCTACAAAAGTCAACTTAAATGTATACCTAAAATTGGTTTATATATACATATATGTTTACAAATATATATCGCAAGTAAACATATACATTGACAAATTGTTTGAGTATTTTTGAATGTTGTTGTTTTTACGGCAGATATTACCGTAAAAAGGTCATTCCGCACCATTTTTAATAATAAATTTGTTGATAGGCAGCCCCTAAACAGTCAATGATGGTTCGGTTTCTTTCTTTGACGTTGAGAGCCAATTGCCGCTCGTCTTCTGTCGTCAACACTTCGATCCCTTGAAAGCATAGAAACACCCTCCGAGCGGTAGGTCGTTGCCTAGGTTTATATTTTAGATCGGGAAAATAAGCGCCTTATGCTTTTAATTCTTGCCTGATTTTATACTCAAGCGCAGCGTAAATCATTAAGCAACACTACCAAGCCCATTTAATATCATAGCTTCAACGAGTTTACCGTAGGTAATGTGCTTGTTAGGGGCCTGATCAATAATGTGAGCTACGCCAATTTCTTTACACATACCAGAAACTAACCCTAAATGATCAAGACATTGACTTGAATACGCTTTAAGTTACACAGCCTAGTAGCTTTTAAAACAACCACTAATTTAGTGGCACCCAGTGGTTCAGAGGTATAGGGAGCATTATACTCTGCTTCAAAAATGCCTACTTCATCATCATCTAAAATATCTTTAATATCGATAGAACCAATGATTGAAGACGCTAGATTTTGATATTGAGTAAAAGTTATGTCTTGGATATTATGATCTTTAATTATTTTTGAATCTGTTATCACTTTTACGTCGATTTTATCGTTCATATATAATACTCCTTTAATTAATTTTCCCGTCTGACATCTTAATAATTCGACTAGCTAAACTTGCAGCTTCAATAGAGTGAGTAGCCATAATAATAGTAACTCCTGTCTTGTTTAATTCAGCTAATTTATTTAATACATTATTACCGTTTTCGCTATCTAAATTTCCTGTTGGTTCATCTGCCAAAATGATACGGGGTTCAGTAACTAATGCTCGACTGATTGCTACACGTTGTTGTTGACCTCCCGAAAGTTGATTTGGGTAATGTTTTGCCCTGTTAGTTAAACCTAATAAATCTAAATATTTTTTTACAAGAAGCCTTCTTTTAATTTTATCAATACTTCTATATTTAAGTGGAAGTTCTACATTTTCTTCTACAGTTAACTCTGGTATCAAATTAAATGATTGAAATATATAGCTTATATTTTCACGTCTAAATTTCACCACCTCAGAATTAGTCAGCTTATTAGTAATTACTTCTGCTTGATATATTTCCCCTTCATCAATATTTAAAAATAAACCAATAACACTTAGAAGGGTTGATTTTCCTGAGCCTGAAGCACCAGTTACCGCTACAAATTCACCTTTATTGATGGATAAATTCAAGTCATTTAAAGCAAGTGTTTTTACCGATTCTGTGTAAAATGATTTACTTACCCCTTTAAGTTTTATTAATTCACTCAATTGATATTTCCTTGTTTTGTAAAGTATATGAGGGATTAAAATGAATGATTTTATCACCCATTTTAATCCCTTCACTAATTGTTGTTATTTCTTTATCTTTATGGTGAACCTGAACAGGCGTTTTAATCGCTTTTCTTTTGTTTTCGTTATATACATACACGTAATCACCTTTATCGTCGGAATAAACAGCTTTACTTGGTAATTGCAGAATTTTTTCAATACTATTTGCCTTAATTAACAGATCTACCGACTGGCCTAACTTAAAATCATTCTGAATACTAACGACAGGAGCGAATACGACCTTAAGCTTACCGTTATTAATTGTTGGAAGAACCCTTATTACATTTAGTTTTATTTGTTCTCCGTTTATATCCCCATAGGCAATGCTTTTTTCGTTTATAAAATCAATATAATATTCATTTATTTCGGTTTCTAAATAAAATAAGCCTGTAAAGTTAACAACGCCAATTAACTCTTTGCTCCTTATTTCCTGCCCAACCTTTAAGTTAAAATGAGAAAGTTGACCATCAATAGGTGATTTTATTAAAAGACGTTCTTGCCCCTTATTAATTTTATCTAAAAGGGCTTTTAGACTGTTTATTGAAGTATTTATTTCATCTAACTGTGAGGTAAGTTGATTATTATATAAGTTATAATGTTCTGTCAGAGCTTCTTTCTTTTTCTTCAGGTATTTTTCTTTGTCTCCTAATAATTCATATTCGAAAGCACTTATATGTTTTAATTGGCTGATTGCCTTATTGTTAACAAGTTCTTTTGATGTAATGCTTAAATCATATTCTATATCAATTAAAGCCTTTTCAGCATCGTTTCTGTTACTGCGTAAATTTAATTCTAAGCTTCTAAGGTTATTTATTTGTTCAGATATATCTGTTGATCTTGCCGTTATATCTAAAATAAAATCATAATTATCAAGAATTAAAAGTAAATCTCCTTTTTTTACAAAATCTGAAGGCTCTTTAAAATATTGAGTAACACGCCCACCAATTGAGGCTGATATTTCAATACTCTGAACAGGAACTACATAAGATATTGCTGTTATATCTTTCCTGTAGGTATCTAGTTTGACTGTTAAAATATCAATATCATTTTTTAATATCTTATTTTTTTTGGGATAAATAAAAAGTTGATAAAACAGACCAATAACTATCAAAATTATTAACGCGAAAACGAATAGCTTTTTTTTATCTTTTTTATAATTAGGTTTTTCTATAGGTGTATCCATATTTATCTCCGAGACCTCCTTTTTACTTCACTCATTATGAATAAATAACTTATTTGACATAATACAATGGAAAAAAACATTAAAACACCCACTGACGCCATCGAGTGACTAGCCTCAGTTATATTTATAACGTCCTTTACAACTTGTAATTGAGCCAGATGTTTTCCAAAAACGTAGGAAAAAAATACAGCGATGACTATTGGAAAAATATTCTTTTTTAGTAAATAAAGGAAGTTTGTGTATATAGAACTACCTAAAAACTCCATTATTTTTAAAATATCCTGATATCTTTGTAATTCATAAGAGATATTTGTTAAAGAGCTAAATAAAACTAAAGTTACAGATAACAAGAAAGGAAAAAGTGTATATCTTAATATAGTAAAAACCCCTTGAAATTGTTCTTTGTACAGAGCGTTAAATGGCATTAAAGAATTGTTGTTCTCAATTGCTTTACTTTGTGTCAAAAGAACTTCTGATTGAGTATTAATCAATAGGTGATTATATTTTAAATTTTCTATAAATATTACAATAGGTTGATATTTTTTTTGTGGCATGGAAAGGTGGAAATTGTCAACAACTTTCTGGATGTTTAGTTCGATTTTACGCCCATCGTTTTCAACATAAAATTTTTGATTTAGAATGTTGTCTTTATTGATACGGCTAAATTTATTTAGAAACTCTTCTGTTACAACAACATTTTTAACCTCATGGCTCAGTGACGAAGTGACTTTAGAACTCTCTCCTATGACCGTTGAAAGCCCCATCGCAGCAATAAAATTTTCATCGGAATTTATTACATTAAAGCTGACAAGCTGCTCTTCTTGTAATTGTTTGGAATGTTCAATAGTTATAATGTTTTTTGAGTCAATAAAAGGGCGCCAGTCACTATATGAAACAATTGAATCCGAACTATTCTTAAGATCAAACTTTAAACTTGAGGATAGCTCTATGTCTCCGTCCAAGTCCATAATATATAGATTTTGTGTACTAAACCCAAATTCAGCCTTATATAGTGTATTCATTTCGGCACCAATACTTATACCAAAAAATATAATGAGACTTGCTAAAAATATTTGAAAACTGTTAAAGATCTTATATATAGAAATAGATCTAGCACTTTGAAATCTTGATATCACTGGGTTAGATATACTTTTGTAAATGGTGTGCAAGCTTACAAACTTTATTGTAAAAACAAATAACAGCAACATAATTGTGGTAATAAGAAATACCGATATAACATTAACGGTTGTAAGCACTCTAGTCATTAAAAATTCGTCAAAGAAGAAAGGGATAATCAACATGACTAAAAATGATTTTATTAACATTATTTGAAAAAGCTTAAACCTCTCGTTTTTAACGACTTCAGTTAAGAGTTGCTTAAACGATGCACCAATAGCAATTTTTATAGAAATAGATGGTTTATTATTTAGAAATAACACTGTATTTGAACTGATGTAACTTATAGTAACTGAAATTAAAGTAAATAATGTTATTGCCGCTACAATAAAGTTTATATACTCAGGCGTTGTATTAACTATTTCATCGGAAAAGCCAGAGTCATAATGAATATTTTTAAGGCTTGTTAAATTAAATTTAATAAACTCTTGTGCGGTAAAAGGTGCACCAGGAAGATTGGGCGCGTATAACTTAATCAGTTTTTTAAGCTTATTCTCAGTTACTTTAAATTTACCGTCTGATTTCACAAATAAATTTATATGAGTATCGTACCAATTATCTTGCTCACTTTTATAGTTAGCTAGTGTTTTAAGGTTAAGAGAACTAATAATATCAGGTTTCAAGCTCGAACTTGGTTCGTGTTCAAAAATGCTCGCAATATTAAAGACACCAACATTTTTGATGTGTATTTTTTTACCTGCTGAATTAGATATATTAAGATATAAGTCATTAAACTTTTTACTTATATGAACTTCATTTTGGCTTAACTTTGCTAAAGGTGAAGTGGAAATATTGAAGTTAGTGAAGAAATTACTTGATACTTGATGTAGAAGTACATCATTAAGCAGGGTGGGATTATGCTTTGCTTGTTTTTTGACCAAATAAAATATCTGCCCTAAATTTAGCATCCCAACATGCTCGTTGCATTTTTCCTGCGACACTGTCTTTTAATGGATGCGATTTTATCAAATTCAATAGCTTACGTCTGATTGTCGCTAAGTTTTTCGCTCCATCATCAGCATAAATTTGACATTCATCTTCTCTAAATGTCACATCTAATACCCAGTGTTGGCTATTCTCAATAGCCCAATGCCGACGTATATATTTTGCCGTTATTTTTACCGCTTCTTTTAATGACGTTATGTAATACGAAGTCTCTTGCTCTGTTTTAGTCTTTAGGTGTCGAGTCCGTTGTACTTCCACTACCGCAAAACTATCTGTAAATTTCTCCGTTTCATCAAACCACTCGGTTATCGGTAAAAGTCGATATACTCGTTCGTTAATTCTCCCATGCTCTCCATCTAATTCTTTAAAGGTACTTTTTTTCAATAGCTTAGGTTCATCACGGTAAGTTTTATGGAAGTACGCTTTGATTTCTTTATATAGCTTCTTTTGATTCTTCTTCACTTGAAGTACGTAATCTCCACCCCCTTCACGTATTACCGTGGTGGTTTTTGTTTGACAGTGCATTGCATCAGCGGTAATAACCGAATTGTTAATATCTATACTCGCTAGCATTGCTTGCATAACAGGTATTTCATTTGTTTTGGTTGAGGTTTCTTTTTGGTAGATGATGAGACCATTATCTACCACCATCGCCGTCATCAGTTGTAAGGCATCTATATCGCCATGTTTAGATCCACAAATGACTTTACCGTCAAAGCTAATATGCGCTTTACCTTCTTTTTCTCGCACCGCATTTGAAAAGTTAATAAAGCTTGAAACAAGGCTATCAGCCTTGATACCTCTAATTATGCGTCCAATAGAGTGTCTTGTTGGAATGCCATTGCTAAAACTTCGGTACTTCCTTAACCAATCAAGTTGAGCTTTCCCAAATATGTTTATCGCTTTCCAGCCTTTTGCCCCACAAAGCACCCCAGCTATTGTTAAGAAAATAATATCAGCTAATTCGTAATCTTTATTTGAGTCTACTCTGTGATCTTCAATACTTTCAATTTCTTGAAATAACGACTTCATAATTAATCTACGGTGAGTTTTTGATACTGATCTGATCGCTCAATCTCAATTAAGTTCAAAATACTTTCATTATACTGTGCTTTTTATCCCAAATGCGTGATCCCACCCTGCATCATTAAGTTGTTTCCCATCATATATCACTGTATGTTTTTTAGTATAATCAGCGATTATATTATCTCCGCCTTCTTTACTTAATACATATTCAAGAGGAAGAGGGACTTGAGCAGAATTAATTATATCGCCATTTGGCAGAAAAAAACTTGTATTAATCCTTTGCATTTCACTTTGATGATTAACATCAATTAACGCGTTAGATAAAAAAACTAAAATAGCAAAAAATAAAACCGTAAAATTTAGCGCTAAAGAAAATACTTCTATAAGGCTCTTATTTTTTTTAGAAGAATGAGTAAGGTGCACAATGGAAATCCCAAAATGTGGAGGGTAATAAATACCCACCACTAATTCATAGTTATAGCGTTATGAGTTTATTACTTTGGTCCATTGCCATGACATTAATGGTGGTGAAACAGAGACAGCCTTATTTTTAAGTTGGATAACATTCTGTAAGTTTAACGTATTCTCAAAAGATGCCTGCAATGCATCTAAATTAATATTTATAGCTTTATTCGCTAACTTTGTGACCGTACTTTTCATTATAGTATTCTCCATATTGTATTATTATTCATCAACCTATATTTAAATTAAATAGGTTATTCAACGTAACAGCTATTCTTTTGATGTACAACCCCAAGCCGCCCTTCCCAGCAATTATCGGTGATTTAATTTTTACTTATAGCTTAAACTCTGGCTTCACCGAAAACTGCTGGAAGATATATGTATAGTAAATTATGATAAATTAATAGTAGACATAGAGAATGAAATAACGCCTGCACCACCTCATTTCGACAATAAACCTTAGTACAAGAGGAAGCAATTTTAATGTCATAAATAATTCATTACTTATCAATAAAGTATAAAAATCCTTTACTCTTTATTAGGTAAATAGACAATATTTATTACTGGCTATTTACTGTTATTTAGCACAAAATAAAATTTACAAAAATAGTTATTAAAAAACATAGAGGAATGACAACAATGAATAATAAAACCACGAAAGCAATCCTAGTGCCGATGATACTAGGTGCCGCTAGCCAAACAGCTCTTGCTCAAGAGCCGGCACAAGTCACAGAACAAGAAATAGAAAAAATATCCATTATTGGTAGCCGTGTTGTAGGTCGCTCTGCTGATGATCTTCCTGTGCCTGTTGATATCCTTTCAGCAGAAGCTTTAGCCAACACAGGGCAAACTGAAGTGGGCAGAATGTTACAAGCGATAGCGCCTTCTTTTAACTTTTCAAGCTCATCTATTAGTGATGGTACTGATGCTCTACGTCCTGCTACTTTACGTGGTTTAGGACCTGATCAAACTTTAGTGCTTATTAACGGTAAACGTCGTCATCAAGCCAGTTTAATCCATATAAACACTTCCGTTGGTCGTGGTACTGCAGGTACTGATATGAATGCTATACCTGCGGCAGCAATTAAACGGATTGAAGTATTACGTGATGGCGCAGCGGCACAATATGGCTCTGATGCTATTGCTGGTGTTATTAATATTGTGTTAGATGACGCTGATGAAGGCGGTAAAGTAGCAGTATCATATGGCGAATATTCAGAAGGAGATGGTGAAACCACTAATATAGATATTTCTAAAGGCTTTACTTTAGGCGACAGTGGTTATTTAAATACCACCTTAAATTTCCGTGACCGTGGTTATACTAACAGAGCTGGCTTACATGGCTCTTGTCAATTTCCTGGTTGTACTGAATTAGCAAACGGAAATTCTTTATTAGGTGATCCTAGAGAAGCAACCGCAACACGTTCAACCTTTAGAATTGGTGATGCCGATTCAAGCCAGTTCGGCTTAACCATTAATACTGGTTATGAATTAGCTAATGGTGAATTATACGGATTTTTAACATACTCAAAACGCGATAATGAATCTGCTGCGTTTTTCCGTCATAACAATAACAATGGCGGAAATGCACCATTACAAGATGGTGACGCTACCATTCCTGCTGGATTCTTACCAAAAATCAATACTGATATTAAAGATATGTCTTATAACTTTGGCTATCAAACAGAGTTTTCTGACGGCTCAAGTTTAGATTTTTCTTATACTTACGGTAAGAATAATATTGATTATGTGACCAGCAATACCATTAACTCTTCTTTTGCTAATTCACGTCGCCATACATCATCATTAACAGCTGATGAAATTCGCGCTTCTATCCCCCGCCAAGCTTCTGCTTACGGCTTAGAGTTATCACTACAAACCTTAAACCTAGATTACACCCAAGACTTTGATCTGTTTTCACTAGCCATGGGGGCAGAAATCAGAACAGATGAATTTAAAGTGACGGCTGGTGACGAATACTCTTACCGTGATTATGATACTGACGCATCGGGTAAAAGCTTGTACCCAGACGATGATCGCTCTGCTGGTACCCAGGGTTTTGGTGGTACAGCGCCAATGCAAGAAGTTGATGAATCTCGCGATGTAATATCCTTTTATGCTGATGCTGAAACTGAAATTATTGAAGACTTAATTGTTAGCGGCGCAGTACGTTATGATGATTACCAAGGCTTCGGTGACAGCACTAACTTCAAACTTGCAGCTAATTGGTCCATTACTGACAGTATCGCCATTCGTGGTGCTATGAGTACCGGTTTCCGTGCTCCGTCAATGCAACAACTATACACAGACAATATCAGTACCCAATTTCAAACTGATCCAAAGGATCCTAGCGGCGATCAAATTGCTGTACAAGTAGGTACTTTTCGAAATGATTCAAACTTAGCTAAAGCAATTGGCATTCCTGAATTAAAAGAAGAAGAAGCCACCAACTTTAGCTTAGGAACCGTAATTAACCTTACGGATGAAATCAACTTAACTATTGATTGGTATTCAATTGATATTAATGACCGTATCGTTTTAAGTAACTCATTAAAACAAGGTTTATCACCTGCCCTAGATGCAGCGTTAACTGCCTCTGGCGCTGGCGCTGGTCAGTTCTTTTTAAATGGAGCAGATACTGAAACGACAGGTATCGATATTATTGCCACTTGGAATACTGAGCTTTTAGGCGGTGATTTTAACTTAACTGCTGCAGCTAATTTTACCGAAACTGATGTTGTTAATATCTATACCCCACCAGACAGTGCGCTTGGAAGTATTGACCCTAGCGATGTTTTTTCAGAGCAAGCTATCTCGATTATTGAAGAGTGGCAACCACAAGACCGCATTAGCTTAAATGGTCTTTACACTATAGGTGATTTAAGTATCAACTTAGCGTTTAATCGTTACGGTGAATACACTGTTACTGATGGCGGTAAACAAACCTACGGCGCTGAAGTATTAACTGACTTGCGTATTAACTATCAAGTAACGGAAAACTTATCATTCAACGTTGGCGGTAATAACATCTTTGATGTCTACCCTGATGAAAATACGATAGGTAACTCTCGTTCAGGTACCATAGAAGATGCTGATGGTAATATTATTGTTAGCAGCCCAGGGGTATTTACTTATTCACGTCGCTCAGCACCATTTGGCTTTAATGGCGCATTCTACTATGCTGGAGCTGAATTTAAGTTCTAGTGTAACGCAGCATGAAAAGTGTAGCGCACAATAAAAACCAAAAGCCTGAAACTAACCTTTAGTTGCAGGCTTTTTATTATACACTCATCTTACTTCAAAATATCTGCTTCAAAATATCTGCTTCAAAATATCTGCTTCAAAATGTCTGCTTCAGGACGTTTGAGCAACTCATAACCAAACTGTTAACCAAATAAGTCACTTAACTTATTTTTCAATTTACCCTTAACTTTATCTGTTAATTTTTTCTTTTGCTCTTTAACCACCGCTGAATTTTTCAATTGTTCTAACGTATTATCGGTATCACCAAGTAACGCTTCAAAATTAATTAGTTCCGCATTTCTCTGGTTATTCAACTGTAAGCTTTGTGCTAATTTTTCATTTAGTTCACTATTCACCTTGCTTTTAAATTCAGCTAACTTACTCGCTATTTGCTTTTTAAAAGCACCTTTTATCGCCTTATCTAATGACGATGATATGCTCCATTTAGGTTGCTCAATTAAGCCAACGACATTAACATCTAGGGTAAGCTCATTGAATGATCTAAAGGTATCAAGCAATATATTAGCGAACTTAGTATCTGCTTCACCTTGATAACTTGCCTTAGTTAAAACAAAATGATTGTTACTGCCTATATTATTATTTTGATCAACCGTAAACTGACCTGAGCCTGATAACTCGGCTTTAGTAAGGGTTAGCGCTAGTGACTTAGCATCTGTTAATGGCATATTTTCTAACACTAATTGTTTGATTAACCACTGCCCTTGTCCTAATAAATCTCCATTTTGAGCAAATTCAAATTGACTATCTATCTGCATATTACCGCCATTAGCAAGGTTAGTAGCGCTAATATGTACCTTACTGGCTTTATTTCGATACCAGTGCTGATGAGTAAGCTCTGTGGCGGTGATCTCAAAATCACCTTGTTCAAGTACCATAGATAGCGCTGCCTGTTTAATTAAAAACGTCGGCAAGGGAGCATTTTCATCAAAATGAATAAAGCGCCCTTTATCGCTTAGTTGCTTTTGTTGCTCTTGTTGACTCTCTTTAGTTTTATTCTCGCTATTAATAAACGGCGCTATACGTTGATAAAAATTTTCCGCTTTTTGATAATAACCACGAGCCTGTTCACCAAACAAAATATGCGCAAAGTCTTCAATGTTAAGATTATCTAGCTGGTATTTTTTCTCGATAGCTTGCCAATCTTGCTTGGGAGCATTTTTTAGCGCGTTAAGTTGCTTAGCAATACGCTGTTTAGATTCAACTAGCTGTTTTTTAGCTGCGTTGACTATGGCTTGATCTGCTTTAAACTCTTTTTTAACACGATCAAATTCCACTTTTATTTGATTAAAATCAGCCAAGCTTTTAACTTTCATTTTGCCTATATTCTTTATCTTAACTTGATAAGCAGCTAACTTTGCTTTACTTGGCAATGTTTCTTTTAAAGCACCAAGTTTTAATTTCTCTTCACTATAACTCGTTTGCAATTGCTCAGCGGCTTTTACCGTTAGTAAATTACTATCATCAAGTATGGATTTAATATCAGGCAACTGTATATCCATTGACGGTAATATAGATCCACCCGCTACAGACTGTTGCTTATCATCTTTACTATAACTAAATACTCTGCCAACACTATTACGCTTAGTCATCAATTCAAGTTGTTTAACATCAAGTTGTTCAATAATGGTTTTACCCACTAAATATTGCCAAATATCAATGCCAGCTTTAGCTTGCTTAAAACTAAACATATTGTGGCTAGGCTGCTCAGCATCAGTCGCTTCTAAATTGTTAATGGTTAATATTAGCGGTGAGTATTGTAACGCTACCGAAGCCACATTTACCTCAGCACCAAGCATAGCGCCACCTGTTTGCTCTATTGCTGATTTAACAAGGGTTTCAGCAAACAGATATAACAAAACAACAACCAACGACATTATGGCAAAAAAACCAATTAAACCGCTAAAGCGAATGTATTTTTTCATGGTCTTTGCTGGTGTCACATTATTAGTACTCATAACGCTCCTCCTAATGAGCTACCCTGATTTGAAAACTGCAAATACAAGCGATAAAGCTTCGAGGCTTTAAGCGCTTTAACTACACGAAACTTTTCAAAAAACGCCATTATATATTTTCGATATTTTATAATGATTGTTTTGGAAAAAAAATACCAAGGAATGGCGAGCAAAGAGCCTAAAACAAATGCTCCTAAGGTATAAGTGTTATGCCAGTGAGCAAGTTTAAATAGTGTTGATTGATAAAGCATAGTAAATAAACCATTTAAGCTATTAGAGGTAAGTAAACACTCACCTACTGCAATAATTATAGGTGATAGTATATAGCTTAAACCAGAAAAGAAGACAACCGCTAAAACAAAACTACCCAAATGCACTCTTATTAGCATCACTAAGAATAAAATAATAACATTATGTAGTGTCAGTAATGGTGACAAGCCAACAATAAAACCTAGCACTATGGCTAAAGCAATTTGCCTAATAGAGCTTTCTGAATTAAGTGCCGAGAGAAGTTTGGCTAATAGTGTTAACATTTTAGTTCCTTTTGTTGGTCATTCTTGCTTTTCGAGCGAATGACAATAACTCGTCGCTCGCCTATTTATTATTCACTAATTATTTTACGGGTAAAAATTAATTCATTACCTTGGCTTAAATCACGACTATATTGATAACCCGCTAAATCAAAGTTTTTCAATTGTTCTACATCATTTAATTGATTCTGAATAATATAACGAGCCATTAAACCGCGTGCCTTTTTAGCAAAGAAGCTAATCATCTTATATTGACCATTTTTCCAATCTTTAAATTGCGGGGTGATAACCGTCGCGTTTAAGGATTTTTGCTTAACTGCCTTAAAATATTCATTTGAGGCTAAATTAATGAGTACATCATCACCTTGCTCGGTTAATGCTTGGTTCAACTCATTGGTAATTATATTGCCCCAGAATTGATATAAATTAGTACCACGAGCATTATCAATTTTTGTACCCATTTCAAGACGATAAGCTTGTATTAAATCCAACGGCTTTAATAAACCATATAAACCAGATAAGATACGAAAATGCTGTTGAGCAAAATTAAAATCATCATCACTAAAAGAGTTAGCATCTAAACCTGAATAGACATCGCCATTGAAAGCCAACACAGCTTGACGAGAATTTTCAAGGGTAAAAGGCAATGACCATTCACCAAACCGTGCCGCATTTAACCCTGCTAATTTATCACTTAATTTCATTAATGAAGCAATTTGATCTGGTGAAAGCTCAAGGCAACGCTCAATCAGTATTTCACTATGAGCAAGTAAACTTGCTTGGCTTGTTTTTGTGGTGAGTAAAGGGGATTCAAAATCTAATTTTTTCGCAGGAGAAACGACAAGTAACATAATATTTATCTATTAATTATATGGATTATATTTTTATAACATCACTATATCATAAGATAAATGTAATCATAACGCATTACCTCGTTTCGCTTGCTAGGATAAGCGTAATGTATTTTTTAAAAAATCACTAAAACTTGCGTCAAATGTCGTTTAAATACGTACTTTTATGCTTTTATGTAGTAATATTTCACCGATTAAATTTATCTATTTTTATTTTTAGCAAAACGCTTAGGTACTGCCATGACAAAATCACTTTCTCAACTTGAACAATTAAAGCAAATGACCACTGTTGTTGCCGATACTGGTGACATTGAAGCAATTGCTAAATTTCAACCACAAGACGCTACGACCAACCCTTCTTTATTATTAAAAGCAGCAGCATTACCTTCGTACCAAAAGTTATTAACTGACGCGGTTAGCTGGGCAAAAGAGCAATCTAAAGATACTAATCAGCAAGTAATTGATGCTGCTGATAAGCTATCGGTATTAATTGGCTTAGAAATTTTAAAAACTGTTCCCGGACGTATTTCTACTGAAGTTGATGCTCGTCTTTCATTTGACACTACGGCATCAATTACTAAAGCACATAAATTGATAGCTATGTACAATGAAGCGGGTATTAGTAATGGGCGTATTTTGATCAAATTAGCTTCAACATGGGAAGGTATCAAAGCAGCAGAAGTATTAGAAAAAGAAGGGATAAACTGTAACCTAACGTTATTATTTAGTTTTGCTCAAGCAAGAGCCTGTGCCGAAGCTGGTGCTTATCTGATTTCCCCTTTTGTTGGCCGTATTCTTGATTGGTTTAAAAAAGATACTGGTCGTGCTGAGTTCCCAAGTGATGAAGATCCAGGTGTGGTATCTGTAACAAGCATTTATAACTATTACAAAAGCAAGGGTTATAACACAGTAGTAATGGGTGCTAGCTTTAGAAATACGGGTGAAATTTTAGCGTTAGCCGGTTGTGATCGACTGACTATCAGCCCACAGTTAATGGCTGAATTAGCTAATAGCGATGACAAGGTTGTACAAAAACTTAACGCCTGTGAGGTGCAAGCACATGGTGAAACACCTCTTAATGAAAGTGAATTCCGCTGGCAGATGAATGATGATGCTATGGCAACAGAAAAACTAGCTGAAGGGATCAGAAACTTTGCCATTGACCAAGTTAAGCTTGAAAAACAATTAGCTGAAATGCTGTAAAAAGTATCGTATCTATTTATCTGCGGTCATCCTCATAGTATTTTGCCTACACGACACACAATACAGGAAGAGTGCTAAATAACGTTATCTTTGACAATTTGTCATTACTTAAAACCCAGCTGAGCTGGGTTTTTAATGCCTAAAACGAATTTTATTACAATTCAACATTGACAAAATTCAAACAAGCGTTTAACTTTCTAACTATCAACATATTTATCGTTAGTAGTAAAATGTCTAAAACACTTATTAATTTTGTTCATGCCAATGGTTTTCCAGCAGGAAGTTATCAAACCTTATTTCATTCTTTACCTAAAGAGTATCAAGTAATTTCTCACGAAAAATACGGTCACGATAGGCAATATCCTGTGAAGAATAATTGGCAACCCTTAGTGGATGAGCTGATTAATTTTGTCAGACAACAATTACTTATTAATAATCAACAAAAAGTTGTTAATGTTGGTCACTCTTTTGGCGGAGTTATTGCCTTTATTGCTGCCTGCCAACAGCCACAATTATTTAAAGGTTTGATTATGTTAGACCCGCCTGTGATAACTGGCGGTAGTGCCGTAGCAATGAAACTAATCAAAAAAACGCGGTTAATTGATAAATTTAGCCCTGCTGGTAAAGCAAAAGTAAGGCGTACACATTGGCCGTTAGGGACTGATATTGCCAAATTGTTTGCGCGTAGAAAATTATTTAAAAATTTCGATAAGCGATGTTTAAATGATTATGTTAGTCATGGAATAATTGCCCAAAATAATCAATTAGAGTTAGTTTTTTCGGCACAGGTCGAAGCTGATATTTTTAGACATTTAGCCGTAAACCTCTCTCGTTATAAAAATCAACTAAAGGTACCTGCAAGTTTAATTTATGCAGAGCAAACCGATGTTTTCCCTCATGTATTTTTTAAAAAATTTGTGAAATTAAATAAAATGATTAAGCTTGGAACAACTCAAGGTGGTCATATGTTTCCCCTTGAACGCCCCGAAGACACGGCACAACTCATTGTTGATACCATTAAACAATGGTAGAAATGGAAAAGCCAGTTATGTAACTGGCTTCATATTTATAGCTTAGACTCATGTTACCTCGAAATGCTCTGACGTCCTGAAGCAGACATTTTGAAGTATCATGAGTATATAAGGATTTATTTTGCTAGAGGGCACTATTATCCTTATAATAACAAAATCCCCTATTTATTTTCCTATAAGGCTTCAACAGTTTAGCGCACCTATGGATACTATAGAGACTATCTCACAACTTTTACATGCTTCAAATGCTCAGTTTCGTATTTATGATATAGGTAGGAAAATAGACAAAATATCAAAAGAACTCTTTGAAAAAATTGAATTAAACCAAGTTCCCTACCCAACACCATTACAAGAGCATGCTTGCATTGCTATTGCTTTTTGGCAAAAAAAATCTTCACAACCTTTTTTATGGTTATTAAAATTACCAGTTGATGAACGTGGGTTACTTAATCAAGGGGCAAGAAACCACTTTATTGCTATTATTGTTGAGGCGCTAGGCGCTGATTTGAGCCAAGATACCAATGAACAGCAAGAAGCGTTATTAAAAAATAATCCTTATTTGTACACTCCTGCACAATACAAATTAGCCGCATTAAATAGCAAAATTAAGTTTGAATTAAAACAAGAGCCAAGCAAATATTTATCCCCCTTTGTAAGCTACATTACTGGAAATAATGGCTGGGATAATTGGCAAACCGTTGGTGTACAAGGAATTACCGACTTTGCCGTACGCATAAAGGAAAAAACCTCAAAAGGAAAGTACAGTGAACTTTTAGTTAACGCACTTCCTCACCTTCCTAGTGAAGTATTATTACCTTTATGTGGCGCATTAGAGAATGAAACTTTTTCTGTCGATTTAATCAATGCATTATTAGACTTGTTCAAAGAACAACTTAAACATTCTCCTAGGACTGAAGTTAACATACAATTGCAGCAACATTTACTACGCAGTTTAGCTAGTAATTGTAAGCATCTGCATGTTAAAAAATTAGTTTCTGAATTATTACAACAGCAAAATGTCGCTAATGAGTTGTTGATTACTCTTTCTGGTCGCTGTTGGTTAACGCTTACTAATAGCGAACAATTAATGGCATTTTTTGAACACTTGGTCGTAGGTGAAGATCCGATGCTATTTAATAGCATTTTTAAAGATTTGGTATCTATACCCGCTATTCGCCCTGTTGTTTTTCAATGTATTCGCGCCCCTGAGCGTAGTACGGCATTATCAAAAGCAATAGGACAATTATTTAATTAAGGTCAAAAAACGTCTATGGAAAACATTTATTATTTATTATTCGTTTGTTTGATTTTTTGGTATTTTATTTACTTGAGAAAAATATCTGAAGCCGCGAGTGTACACGCTAAACGTTATTGTGAACAAAGTCAGTTACAATTTATTGCAATCGCTAGACGGTCAAGCCGATTAACCTTTAATAGAAAGTACGGTTTAGTTTGGTTTAGCTTGTTCGATGTTGAGTTTAGTGGTGACGGTGAGTCTAGCAATAATGCGGTTTTAAGCTTGTATGGCTTGAAATTAGATCATGTTGATATTCCACCATATCGAGTAAACTAAATATATACTTTAGTTTATATAACAGGGGATAACATATAGTGTATACCCGCTCTACTGAAGATGCAGGATTCAGGTGGAGTGGGTGTATGACTACTTTTTTATTTAAATTTTTTACTTTTTAGCCATTTTCCTAGGGAGACACAGTGCAGTTTTTAAAGTCACTTTTTTGTTTACAAGGCCTTGATAACAGGATCCGTTTTTTTGTCATTTGTAGTTCGGTGTATGTAATTTTTATTATATTAATATCAACTTTTACGGGCAAAATTTTCATCTCTCTTGCTATTTTAGCGCTCTTTAGTGTACTGCTTGTTTTTACGAGTTTACGCCGACTAAAAGATGCAAAACTCAATAAAAAATGGTTGTTTGTACCTAATGTAATATTCGTTCTGATCGCTTTAATTATTATTTTTTCAGAGCAACACAGCAGTTATTACCTGCTTATGATTCCTGCATTCTGCTTAGCAGTATTATTAACTTACCCTAGTGTTGGTAAAAAAAATGCACGGCCACTACACTATATACTTGGCTATTCTGGTTCGGTTGATATGACCAAATATCAGCAAACTACACACCAAGGTAAACAAGCAAAGTTTCGTATTGAGCCAACTTTAGTGGGTGATAATGCGGTAAACATTAATAACGCTGAGCAAGCAGTGTTGCAAATACACGAAACAGCAACAACATCGCCTCACGGTAACAGCGAGCAGCAAATAGATTTAGGTGAAATCATTCGTTTAAAACTGGTAAGCAATAAAAAGGCTCAACTTACCATCGCAATAGTATTAGCAATAACTTTAGTCAGTGTTTGTGCATCTTGGCTTATAGAATATTTATCGAACAATGTACAATCACAAACAACACTAGAAGCAAGTAAAGAAGCAAGTAAGTTAACTGAAAATATCCCAAGTATTATTGTGCGAGAGCATCCATTAGCCATGCCTGATAATTTTTCACTATTTTTATCAGAGCACCAAGGTATCATTATTAACTGGCAAGCAGATGAAGTAAGTAGCCCTTTATTATGGTCGCAATCCAGCGCACAAGGTGATAAAAGTTGCCAACAAATTAGCTTTAATAAAGGTGAGCCTATTCGCACCTTAATGGTACAAGTAGAAAACAGTGCTACGGTGAATACGGGAGTTTACAATAACTACTTTGCCAGTTTTTCACCACTTGATAGTAAAACGCTGTTCCAAGCGCTAGCATTTCGCGGTAGTTTTTCATTGTGTGGTTATGATTTTTCACTAAAAGGGAGCCAAGCGGCTCTAGGAAAAAATAAACAATACGCAGATTGGGTGGATTATTAGCATATCAATGGTTGCGCCCTAACCAACTACCTAATTACCTAATACCAGCGGTAAGTTAGTGACTCTGTTGCATTAGCTGTTTGTTGCGAGACTAATTCCAGCTGAATCCTGCATCTTAGAGTGGCTTGGGTATAAGTTTTAAAACCTTACGTGACGAGTTTTCTTTAGCTGTTTTATTGTTAGGGTTAGGGTTAACGTAAACCGAACCAGCATTAGGCCTAGCGCCTTCAACAAAAGGCTCTATCTTTTTGCTTTTACCTTTATGCTTTGT
This sequence comes from uncultured Colwellia sp., assembly GCA_965261045.1. Classification (GTDB taxonomy): domain Bacteria; phylum Pseudomonadota; class Gammaproteobacteria; order Enterobacterales; family Alteromonadaceae; genus Colwellia. The sequence continues at coordinate 2,480,774 of CBDHCJ010000001.1, read as the reverse complement.
TTTATGAGGAGCTTTATGAGGAGCTTTATCACTTATACTAACAGGCTCTTTGATAAACTTAGTGGCTCTGGAAACATGATATTTTTTATCGATAGCCTGTAATAAATTACGCAACACTTGATCTTTACACTCACGGTAATGTTTGTGATCAGTTTTTCTTGAAAAAGCACTTAGCTCTGGCTTATTTAACCTAAAGTCAACACTAGCAAGTAAAGCAATTAAGTCTTCAGCTTTTAAATTAAGCGCTATTTTTAGCTTGGTTAAAATTATATTGTTTGTTAAACGTTTTTCTGCAATAGCTTGCAAGCCTTCCTTTTTACCGCGTTTCTCATTGATAAAACCGTTGAGGAAACTTGCTAACTCACTGTCAGTACAGCTAACAAAATCGCTATCATTGTCTTTTTTTAACCACTGACTCACTTGCGCTCTACTTACCTGCAATCCCGCAGAGGCAAATAAAGTAAGCATTTGAATATCATTATAATTAAAGGTATAGCGCAAGCGGCGTAGCACGTCATTATTATTCAAAAGGCTTTCCTATGTTAAAAATTTATACATGATTTATTGTACTTTATCACCAGCTGTTAGCCTTATGTTATTTGAATTGTGGATCTCAGTATTGATACACAAGATTCCGTATAAGGGATTTACAGAACGACAGTACTCTCTGAGTGAGGAAGACATTTAATCAAATCGATATCAGTTATTTTAGCAGCTTTTTCGCACTATTAAAATCGAGGTTTTTATATGAAAATATCATATGATTTTTCACCCTTAGTACAGCCTCTAGCAATCCTAATTAATACCTTTATCTTACATGCCTATGCACATGGCTCAGGGAGGTCATTCCTGTAGTATCTTAAGCGGGAATCTTAGTCTAAAGTACTCAGATATTCGATTAAAACACCTCGAAGATGACGTTTACAGCAAACTCCTGAGTTAACTACATAGGCATGTTATCTTAAAAACAAAAAACGAGCTTAGCTGCTCGTTTTTTTATCGTTTAAATGCTTACTTTTATTTAAGAATTAACCACCGCATTTTTTGCTTTTATCTTCGCCACACTTGCCTTTACCTTTGGCTTTACTTTCACCGCATTTTCCTTCGCCACACTTGGCTTTGGCTTTGGCTTTACTTTCACCGCATTTTCCTTCGCCACACTTGGCTTTGGCTTTGGCTTTACTTTCACCGCATTTTCCTTCGCCACACTTGCCTTTAGCTTTGGCTTTACTTTCACCGCATTTTCCTTCGCCACACTTGCCTTTAGCTTTGGCTTTACTTTCGCCGCATTTTCCTTCGCCACACTTGCCTTTAGCTTTGGCTTTACTTTCACCGCATTTTCCTTCGCCGCACTTGCCTTTGGCTTTGCTCTCGCCACATTTTTCTTCGTTAGCGACTTCTTGGGCGAAAGTAACTAAGTTTTGAGTTGCAAACGGATTAGTTTCAGCTTTAGCAAGATTACTTGCAAAAACAGAAAAGGTTAACAAACCCATTATAGCCGCCAAACCAGATTTTTTAAGTAAATTCATGATACGTTTCCTTTATTATTGAATATTAAATAGTGTATTAATTGACTTATTACATAGAGCATCAAGATAGACCATCAAGCTTTATAAAAAATTTCACCTTAGATGAATCTTTTATAAAAAACACATTTCTTTGCATTCGCTTAATACCGTTATCGTGACATAAAAACTAGCATCCCTTTTAAGGAATAGCTAGTTTTCAAAATTAAAGAATCAAAAGCTAAGGGATACTCAACTAAATTGAAACTTTCTTACGTTTAGCTGTGTTAGCAATAAAACCTTGCCAACCTTTAGCTGCTTTACGCGACTTAGGATCTTTCATAGCCTTATTAATGGCGGCATAAGCTTTCTTGTATTTCTCAAGGTAAAAATAAGATTCAGCAATACTCATATAAATACGCCCCTTATCTTTAACACCAAGTTCCAACGCTTTGTTTAATGCTGGAATAGCCTTTGAAAACTGCTCATCTTGCTTTAATAACATGCCTTGCTTACGGTAATGCTTAGCTTCGTTGGTCATTTTAGCCAACTCACCATAATATTTGGCCGCTGTACCAACATGCTGTGCTGCATGCCATGCGTTAGCTAACCTTGAAATATTCTGGTCATCACGTTTTATTAAACCAGATGCAATATGTTTTTCTAACAATATAGCGGCTTTATAAGGCGCTTCAGTAGAAGAATACAAGTTTGCTAAAGTTTTAATTTCTGATTCTTTTTCAAGAAAACCTTGTTTGTAGGCTAAATCAAGTGTTTGAACCGCTTTAGGATAATTTTCAACTAATAAATAAAACATTGGTAATTGTGTCCACCACGTCTTATTTTCAGGAAAAATTAAAATAACCGTTTCTAATACTTTAATCGCTTCTCGATATTTTTTACGTTCATAATAAGAGGTTAGCTTTAAAATATAAGGGTTTTGATTCGGTTTATCTCTAAAAGCAGCAATGGCTTTATTAGCTGGCACAATCATTTTATCTAGTTGTTTTAACTCATAATAAGCTTGAGTAATTTTAATCCAAGTATTACCGTCATTTTTACCAGTAAATTTCATCCAAGCATAATAATTACCTAATGCGCCTTTATAGTCTTTGGTTTGCATTTGCAAATCAGCCAATAACTTTATGGCTTCACCCTGATCACCTTCGTTTAAGATGTCTGGCGCAAGAGCTTTTTTTAAGTAAGAAATAGCTTCTTTTTCACGATCACCTTTAGTGGCATACATAACCGCAATAAAACGAGCAACATAAGCTTTGTCATACTCTTTTTTGACATTAATATCCTTCAAGATTACGATAGCACCGTCAATATCATCAGCAGTATAGGCTTCAAAAGCTTTTTGAACTTTTTTACCTACTGATGGACCAACGAGTTGCGTAGGACGTTTATTTTTCTCTTCTTTTTTAGCTGCCGCTGCCATTGCATTATCTGCAAATGGCATGTGAGCAACTAACAATGAAGCGATAACAACTAAAGAAGTTGATAACTTTCTAAACATAAATTTATTAAGCATTACTAGTTACCTCCGTCCATTTTAAAGTCTAATTGAACAGTTAAACCTGGTTGTTTCATTGGTTTACCATCAACAACTTTTGGCTTGTATTTCCACTTTCTCAGTGCGCGTTTAGCTTCTTTATCAAAAACACGCTTAGGTTTAGCTTCAAGAACCTTGACGTCTTCAACACCACCAATTTCGTTAATTGTAAATGAAAGCTTAACCCACCCTTCTTTACCATCACGTGCTGCTTGAATAGGGTATTTAGGCTCTATTCGAACAATTGGTGTTGCATCGCCATCTCGGCCAAACCCTGCACCAGGTGCTGATAATCCCGTTGATGCACCAGATAACTGGACACCTGGCATATTAAACTGCAACCCACTGTTATCGTTACTTGCTTCAGGCTCAGGAGCTTGTTGCTTTGGCGGTGCTTTAGGTGGCGGTGGCGGTGGCGGTGGTACACGTCGGCGAGTCTCTGCTGAAGACTTCGGTGGCGTAGTATTTACCTCTACTATTATATTATCCAGTGCCTCTTCTTTATTTCTATCACCAGAAGATACAAGGAAGGCCATAAAAGCAAATAGACCAAAGGTAACCACAGCGCCTAGTAGTATTGATACTAAAAAGCGTACCATAATTTACCCCTTCGCAGCAGCAATGGATATTCTAAGACCACTTCCTGCTTCTTTAATTGCATCCATTACTTTTACAACTACACCGTGTTTGGCATCTTTGTCAGCTTGAATGATAACTACATCAGTTGGTTGTTCCGCAAGTAATTTTTCAATCCTTGCACCAACACGTTCGATGTCTACACGGCCTTTATCTAACCAAATTTCACCGTTATCTTTAATTGCAATAAAGATATTGGCATTTTTTTGCTTAGTTTGTTGTGCCGCCTTGGGTTTATTAACTTCAATACCTGCTTCTTTAACAAAAGAAGTGGTTACGATAAAGAAAATCAGCATGATAAATACGATGTCGAGCATCGGTGTCATATCAATTACTGCTTCTTCGTCCTCACGAATTTTTTTACGTGCCATGAAAATATCTCTCTAGTGATGAGGTAAACTGTCAACCAGTTTAGCCTTTGCTAGTTTAACTTGAGCGTCTAGTCTTGAACTAAAAAACACACCAGATAATGCAGCTACCATACCCGCCATTGTCGGAATAGTAGCTTGCGATATACCTGCTGCCATTAAACGTGGGTTACCTGTACCTTGTTGTGCCATTGTTTCAAACACGCCAATCATACCGGTAACTGTTCCCAATAAACCTATTAATGGACACATTGCCACTAGTGTTTTGATGGTGAACATACGTTGTTCAAGTAAGGCATTTGCTTCGGAAATCCAAGTCTCTCTTATTCGATGTGCATACCAAGACGTTGTGTCTGCGCGTGCATCCCAACGAGCAACAATATCTTTTTTCATTGTTGGGTAGACTGATGACAAGAACCAATAGCGTTCAATCATCATAATCCACATCAATAAGAGTGCGAAGGCAACAACATAAAGTACATTACCGCCAGTCGCAACAAAACCCCTGACAGATTCCCAAAGCTCTATCAGGAATAACATTATTTAGACTCCTTCTCAGCAATCGCAGCAATTAACCCTGCGCTTTGCTCGTCTAGTTTTTGTAAAACGCCTTTCGCTTTACCTGCTACAACACTGTGGATAAGAATAAGAGGCAATGCACAAATCAAACCTAACGCTGTAGTAACTAGCGCTAATGAGATGTTACCAGCCATAATTTTCGGATCACCTGTACCAAATAAGGTAATGGTTTGGAAAGTCATGATCATACCAATAACGGTACCTAATAGACCCATTAACGGGGCAATAGCAGCGAACATTTTGATTAAGTTAACACCGCGATCTACTTTTGGCGTTTCTCGTAAGATACCTTCATCAAGTTTAAGCTCTAATGTTTCGGCATCAACACTTTTGTTTTCGTGATAAATTTTAAGTAAACGACCTAGTGGGTTGTTTTCATTTGGAGTATCAAGGTTTTTCTCTTGAGCTTTAATTTTAGAAGACATGCCACTTAAAACAACTAAGCGTTCAAGCGCTATAATACAACCTAAGATTAATAATATTGTGATGGCATAACCAACTTCTTTACCTTCATGAAAGAACTCTTCAACAGTTTTCTTACGTGTTTCAAGTGATAAAATACCACCACGTGAGGGATCGACATAAACACCAGTATATCCGGAGTCGCCATCAAAGAAGTCTGAAGCAGTTTCAGCAATGTAGCCAGCTGGCTGCTTAGGTAATGGTTGAACTTGACCAACTTCATCATTGTAAGTTAAATAACCATTTGCTGATACTAAGTTAAAAGTACCAATACGAGTAATCGCTTCAGTAGACTTAGAGCCATCTAAATTAGTTACTTCAACAGTAAACTGAGAAATCTTACCTGATTGAGTCATTTCTGTTTGCAGGGCAAACCATAACTCTTCAAGATCTTCTAATGCGGGAATAGCTTTTGCGTTAGCAATGCGGTTTAGCGCTTCACCACGACCAGGGAATTCGGCACTAACAATTGACGTAGCAATTTGACCATAAGCATTAGCTGCTGCGGCACGAGAAACACCAAACATTTCACCTAAAGTACCCGTTGCATTGTCTAGTTCAACTTCTTTTTGCGATAATTTAATTTCATTAGTAGCATATTCTTTAGTTAAACGTTTGTTACGAGCTTCTTGGTTTGCTAATTCTTTTTTCGCTTTATTTAATAATGCTTGTTTGTTGCTACGAGCACTTTTAAATTCAGCTTCACGTTTTTTATCAAGTTTAGCTTCCGATACACGATCAGCCTTAACTTGTTTAAGTAAATCATCTAATTGATTTGCTTGTGTGGTTGCGACTAAGCCAGCTGTCATCATTGCGGCTAGCGTTACAAAATTAATAACTTTTCTCATTATTTTGCTCCTGCTGCAAATACTGGTAATTTAGTTAGATCCATAGGAAGTTGCTTACGCGCCATAGCGATTGCATCTTTAATAGGCTTCAAGTACTCATCACCTAACTCTTCCCATGCACGGTTTTGGTTATTCCATAACCAAGAATGTTTTTGGTCTAACGACTGAGCAACAAAAGCGATACGTCCCATATGAACGAAATCAGCAGTTAATGTAGCGCCACCAAAATCAATTTCAGCTTGGTATGCATCAAAAATAGTTCCGTAACCAGCTTCAATTTCATAGGCTTCAAGTACTAAACGAAATTGCTCAGACGTAGTTACGTTTGAGTTAGTCATCACCTCACGTAAATTAACTACACGCTCCTTACGACGTTCAATATTCATTGGTACATCTAATTCAATAAATTTTTCTAAGGTGTCTATCATCTTGTACATTAACGGTACAACACCTTGTTTGATTTTATCGATACCATCAATTTGCTTTTGCAATGATGCGATGTTTGATTTTTGATCATCAACCATACGCTGTACATGGTCGTTATAACCACGAAGCACGTCGCCTTCATCTACAGTATTACGATAATCCGCAAGAAGATCTTGCGTTTGCTCGTATATAGTGTCGATTTTAGCTTGTGATTTAGCTGACTGTTTAAAGATTTTAGCTTCAGCTTTTTGAAGATCTGTTAATGCATTTGTAGCAGCGATATTGCTACCCGAAAATGCTAGTGCGCCAACCATCGCCGTGGCGATGAGGCTTTTCTTACTTACTTTGGACATAGTTCCCAACCAATTGCTATTTAAATTTTGATAACAAAGATTTTTGTTACCGCAAATATAAAAATCTGTCGTTTTTTTATGTGTAACTTTTAATGAATACAACTAACCAATAATCCCAAATGATAAACGAGCTGTCAAGTTTGAGAGTTATTTATAAAGTTGTTTTGTTTGTTTTAGTCGTAAATAAAAATATCATGTAAAAAAATAGAAACAATTATGTATGGAATGTTTCATTAACTTATCATGGTCTTTTTTGATTATTACTTATACAAAATAGCCTAATAAAAGGCTTAAACATTTTGTTACCTCATGTTTTACTAATTCTTTCGTAGCAAGTCAAATTTATTTAGGAATTAAGCAATAATTAATTTTTGCAAGTATTAATTTTAATGATCTTCCTGATCTAAGCCATAAAAAATTCAAGGTAACTCGGCTAATATGAATGCCTGAGTTAATCATAGCCATTAGCGTATTTTATTATGCCTTTAGGCTATTTTATTTTTATTAAGATTTTGATGCTAGAAATATACTTGCTATGGCACTATCTAATGCCGAGGTAAATTCATTATTTGATTGTTGTGCCGATAGTCCTTCAGTTAAGGCGCGCGAGAAACTCGCTATCATGCCATAGTTTGAATTCACTTTTTCATTAGCCTGTTCTCTTGTATAACCACCTGATAAAGCAACGACTTTTATAACATTTTTATGGTTTATGCAATCAGTGTAAAAATTATCTGTGTCAGGTAGCGTGAGTTTTAACATAACTTTCTGTGTACTCGATAATGTGTTTAATTCGCTAAGTAATGCCGAGTTAAGTAACGTTTCAGCGGCTGACTTTTCTGGGCTATTAATATCTATTTCAGGTTCAATTATGGGGGTTAAACCTTTTGCTAATATCTGTTTTGCTATGATGAATTGTTGTGCAACAATATCATTAATACCCTGTTGATTCGCTAATTTGATAACAGAGCGCATTTTGGTACCAAACACAGCTTGTGAAACGGCTTTGTCGAGTAGTACATTAAGCGCTGGCATTGCTTTCATTAGCTGTACACCATTGCTTTCTTCGCAAAGACCCTTATCAATCTTTAAAAAAGGTACAATGTGTTTTTCTTGCCATAAATATTGTGCGGCATGTTTGCCTTCAAATTCTCTATCTAAAGTGTCTTCAAATAAGATAGCACCTAAAATACGTGTGCCATTGAAAGCAGAGTTAGTCACTATACGTGTGCGCATTTGATGTACTAAATCATACATTTGTTCGTCACTGTTAAAATTGTTGTTTTCTATGCCATATAAAGCGAGTGCTTTGGGTGTACTACCACCACTTTGATCTAAGGCAGCAATAAAACCATTTTGGTTGGTAACTTTTTCTAGCATTGCTGCTAAAGCTTCGGGTGCTATCGTCATGACGTTCTCCTTGAATATGAGCTGTTAAATTAAATAGATTAAAGCTCAGTTAGTTTGGGTGTGTGGACTACTCATGTTTTTTGAGTATAGTGTTGTTTATATTATATTAGCTCGAAACTCTTTACTGCTTGCTTGCTCTTTGCTCTAAAATTTCTACCGCAGGGAGTTTTTTACCTTCTAAAAACGCTAAGAAAGCGCCGCCGCCAGTGGAAATATAAGATATTTTATCTTTAATGCCATATTTATCAACAGCAGCTAAAGTATCGCCGCCGCCAGCAATTGAAAAAGCAGCACTGTCAGCAATAGCATGAGAAATAACTTCTGTACCTTTTGCAAAGGCATTGATTTCAAATACACCTACAGGGCCATTCCATAATATAGTACCAGCAGACTTGATAATTTCGGCAACTTTTTTTGCTGTTTCTGGACCATAATCAATAATATCATCAAGTGCATCAACCTCAGAAGCTAATTTTATTTTAGTGACAGAATCATGCTTCCAGTCGCTAAATCCGTCGCGGGTTACGGTAACGTCGTCAGCATAAACGAGTTGTGTTTGTGCGCATAAACGTTGTGCTTCTGGGATTAAATCAGCCTCATATAGCGATTGACCTACTTCATTGCCAGCAGCGGCAACAAAGGTATTTGAAATACCACCACCAACAACAAGGGTATCGGCAATTTTTGATAATGAAGCTAATACGGTAAGTTTAGTGGATACTTTTGATCCACCCACAATAGCGACAAGGGGACGAGCAGGGTTGTCTAATGCTTTATCTAAGGCATTTAGTTCAGCCGCTAATAAAGGGCCGGCACAAGAAGTAGGGGCAAATTTAGCCACGCCGTGTGTACTGGCTTGGGCGCGATGAGCTGTACCAAAAGCGTCCATAACAAAAATATCACAAAGGGCGGCTAGTTGTTGCGCTAAAGCGTCATCATTTTTCTTTTCGCCTTGATTAAAACGAACATTTTCAAAAATAACTAATTCATCTGTGGCAATTTCAACACCTGATAAGTAGTCTTTTACAAGACGTACAGGGTAGTTAATGGCAGCAGCTAGGTAATCAGCAACAGGCTTAAGAGAATATTGTGCATTGTATTCACCTTCCGTTGGGCGACCAAGGTGTGACATTACCATCACTTTTGCACCCGATTCTAACGCTCGCTTTATCGTAGGTAAGGCTGCTTGTAAACGTGCATCTGAGGTGATTTTACCTTCTTGCACGGGAACGTTTAAATCTTCACGTATGAGAACACGTTTTCCGGCTAAGTTTAAATCAGCCATGTTAATAATAGACATTTTTAAGGCTCCAAAAAGTTTAATCTTTTTCTAATAAGTCAGTAGTTTTTAATGAAAATTCAGCTAATAAGTCATGAATGAATCGATTCAATTCGCCTGCCATTAAAGCAAAGTCAGCATCTAATTTGGCAATGATATCGTCACTGTCAATGTCATCATTTTGTTCTTGAATAACATCAAAGAATTTAATGCGCTTTATTGCTAAGTCATCACAAAGAATAAAAGACAGTGATTCATCCCATTCCATTGCCACTTTAACCATATATTTGTCGGCATCTAAATGAGATTTAATTTCATCGCTGTCAAGATCTTGGTTTTTTACTCGAATAACTGCGCCGTCATCGCCCATTGCATTAAATTCTGCTTCCATCCCTAAGTGAAACTTTGGATCTAAATTTTTATTAATTAACCAATCGGTCATGGTTTCATCTGAGGCAACGTCAGGCTCTAAGCTAGTTACGGGTAAGGTTCCTAGAACTTTTCTTAGCAGTGCTAGTAAATCTTCTGCTTTACCATGTGAGCTTGAATTGATGACGATAATATTGTCTTTTGGGCTAATGTAAGCGTGAGTATCTGAAATACGTGAAAAAGCGCGTGGTAATAGTTCGAAAATAATATCTTCTTTAAATTGCTCTTTTTCTTTTTTAGTTGCGCCACGGCCTTGTTCTTGCTCAAGTAGATTGATTTTTTCTTCAATCATATCTTTGATCACAGGAGCTGGTAATATTTTTTCTTCTTTGCGAGCACAAATTAAAAAGTTTCCATTGGCACTATGAACACTTGAGTGTCCGTGCTTTCCTAGCGCATTTACCCAACCAAAATGAGCTAACTCAGTAGAACCGCATGGGGTAAAAAGATGTTCGCAAAGGTGTTTTTCTAAATCTTCTTCTGACCACTCAAAAGGTCGCGTGAAAGCGAAAAAGTATAGGTTCTTAAACCACATAAATTGGATCCTAGACATTGATAGCTAATATAAGCTGTTTTTAAAAAAAGCTATGATACCTGAAAAGTGTCTACTCAAACAACTTGAAACTGAATCCGTGATCCTAAGGTAATTTAGGGATAGTTTAGGGATAGTTTAACGGTAGCGCATAGCTGGCTTTAACGAATGAAGGTAAAAAATAATCCAAGAAACTTATTGGCGGTTATGTGATGCACTTATGACTTGAATTCAGGAAATAAAAAAAATTGCCCAAGGATCTGGTTAATGTCTGTTGAATTTAGCTCTAATCATAAAAATGGTTTATCCAACATTTTACCTACAATGTAAATAAAATATTACAAAAAAATGTTTTGTTGTGTGTTCATTGCATAATAAACGTAAAAGTGTGGGTATTTATCTGGTTGCTTATTATTTGAATTCAAGGGTGTTTAAACTTGAGTTTTTATTAAAATGAAAGTAATTAGTGAGTTATATTTTTTTTTTGCTGTGTTAAATGTCAGTAACTGTGTTTTTTTGTAACTTGGATTCAAATAATAAGTGCATAAATCGAAAAGGTGCTGGTTGGTATTGACAGTCAGATAAAATAACGCATATTGTTCTATCTGATAAAGTAGGTCTTAAGGCCTTTTTATAGAGTTAACAAGGCAAAATAGCCTTGATTCTTTAAACTAAAACAATTAATCACTCAGTTGATTATGGGAGTATGTATGTACAACAATAGTAAAATTGCTATGGCGATTCGCCTAGCTATGATGTTTGGCGCAACAACGGCAGCCGCTATTTCAGCACCAGCTTTTGCTGCTGAAGAAGGCGTAGAAGAAGTAGAGCGTATTGCAATAACGGGCTCTCGTATTAAACGTATAAACATTCAGAGCACGAGTCCAATAACAACAATAACGGCGGCAGAAATTAAAGTGTCTGGTGTTACTCGTATCGAAGATTTGCTAAATGATATGCCAGCAATATTTTCTGATCAAACCTCTGGCGTTGCCAATGGCGCAACGGGTACAGCAACCGTTGATTTACGTAACTTAGGTGCTGTTCGTACCTTAACCTTAATCAATGGTCGTCGTTTACCTTCGGGCTCGCCAGCAGCAGGTGGTACTGGTGCTGATATTAACCAAATTCCAGCAGCACTTGTAGAGAGAGTAGAAGTATTAACTGGTGGTGCTTCAGCAACATACGGCTCTGATGCTATTGCGGGTGTTGTTAACTTTATCATGAAAGATGATTTTGAAGGTGTTCAATTTGAATATCAAAATAGTTTTTATCAGCACATTAACGACCATAGCGATATGCAACGTGCAGTTTCTGCTCGTGATTTTGACTTACCATCAGGTAACGTAGCCGACGGTAACACGAATGATTTTTCATTGGTAATAGGTGGGAATACTGCTAACGGTAAGGGTAATATTACGTTATATGCAACATATCGTGATATTGAAGCGGTTTCACAAGCTAATCGTGATTACAGTGCTTGTGCTATGAATATTAACAAGAAGGGCGTACGTATATGTGGCGGTTCAAGTACTTTACCACAAGGTCGCTTTACTGATTTTGGTGGTGCTAATGATAAAGTAAAGTTTGATTATATTGTTAAAGGTCATGAGTTTGTCGTTCGCCAAGGTGAATTGTATAACTATGGCCCGTTAAACTACTTCCAACGTCCAGATAAACGTAAAACTTTTGGTGGTTTTGCGCATTACGAAATTAATGAGCATGCTGACGTTTATACGGAAATGAGTTATATGGACGACAGAAGTGTTGCTCAGATAGCACCTTCTGGCGCATTTTTTGTTACCGATAGCCTAAATTGTGATAACCCATTGTTATCAACGCAACAATTTGATGCAATTTGTGGCAGCCATGGTTTAACAAAAAAAGACAGTCAAACAGTATATATTGGACGTCGTAATGTTGAAGGTGGTCCACGTAGAGATGATTTAAGACATACTTCTTCACGCTTTGTTCTTGGTATGCGTGGCGATATTAATGATGACTGGTCTTATGATACGTCATTAAATTTTGGCTCGGTTGCTTATTTACAAACCTACCGTAACGATTTGTCAAAAACTAATATTAAACGTGCCTTAAATGTTGTTGAAGGTAAAGATGGAACACCAACATGTCAATCAGTTGTTGATGGCTCCGATCCAAATTGTTTACCATGGAATGTGTTCAAAGAGGGCGGGGTTAGTCAAGATTCCATAGATTATCTTATTAAATCTTTATATTCTCGTGGTGACACAAAAAGTACGCAACTTATTGGTTATGTTGCTGGTGATTTAACCGAATCTGGCTTTGTTATTCCAGGTACAACAACAGGTGCTGGTGTTGTCTTTGGTTATGAATACCGTAAAGAAGCATTAACGCTTGAACCAGATGATGGCTTTACTTCTGGTGATGGCGCTGGTCAAGGCGGCCCAGTAGCAGGCGTTTCTGGTCAATATACCGTAAGGGATCTATTCACGGAGTTTAATTTACCGCTGCTTGAAGATGCTGTAGGTGCTAAAGAGTTAGGGGTAGAATTAGCATATCGTTATTCGGACTACAAAACAGAAGGTACTTCAGATAAATCTACTGATACTTATAAAGCAGCCCTTAATTGGACGCTTAATGATTATGTTCGCTTCCGTGCTAGCTATCAACGCGCGGTACGTACAGGTAACGTACGTGAATTATTTGCACCAACCTCAATTGGTTTGTTTAACTGGGTAGATCCTTGTGGAACGGATCCTACCTTGAGTTTAGAGCAATGTGCACGTACAGGTGTTACTGCGGCTAATTATGGCGCGGCTAATTTAATTAGTCCAGCAGGTCAATATAATAGTATTAGTGGTGGTAATATAGATATTGAGCCTGAGAAGTCAGATACTGTTTCATTAGGTATTATTTTATCTCCAAGCTTTATTGACGGCTTAGATATAACACTTGATTATTTTAATATTCAAGTTGAGGATGCCATTCAAGGCAAAGGTGGTGCCGTTATTCATAATGAATGTGCGGTAGATAACATTCAGTCTTCGTGTGATTTAATTAGTCGTAATCCTAAATCAAGCGCATTATGGGTTGGACAGGACAACATTCTCGATCTTGAGAGTAATATCGGTTTTATTGAGACTTCAGGTGTCGATGTTGATGCCTCTTATGAGTTTTCATTAAATGATATGGGTGATCTTCGTTTCAACTTGATTGGCACCTATTTGATGAAACATGATACTCAGAACACACCAGGTGTTGCAATTGATTCTTGTGAAGGGTATTGGGATCGTTCAGTATGTGGTTCTTCATCTGCTAAATGGCGTAGTAACTTACGTGCTGTTTGGGCAACACCATGGGATGCTGCAATTACAGCAACCTGGCGTTACTTTGGTGAAGTAGATGAATTCAAACGTAATAGTGACACTAACGCTATTGAAAACGGTCCAACAACATTAAGTGCTCAAAATTATTTAGATCTTGCGGGTACATGGAGTGCAGCCGAACATGTGACATTGCGTCTTGGCGTAAATAACATTTTTGATAAAACCCCACCCTTGGTACCTAATGCACCGTCAGGCGCTGGTAATGGTAATACCTTCCCAGGTGCTTATGATGCGCTAGGTCGTCTCATCTATGCAGGTGTAACCATTAGCTTTTAATTATTACTCTGAATGATTGGAGCCGTAATTTAGACAAAAAGAGTCAATAGTATATTGGCTCTTTTTTTCGCTATTTTTATAGTATTAGAGCAGCAAGATATATTCTACAAATAGCGCTACAAATGGTAAGGTATAATAATGTCGAAAGTTATAATGGAAATATTTTGAATTCACCATCACAGCCTTTTATTCAATCATTAAATCAAGCTCACCAATACTTACAACAAAATGAAAAGCAAAAAGCATTATCTATTTGTATAAAATTATTAGAGCAAGGTGGTAATGATGAAATAGTATTAAAGGCTTTAGTGCAAATATATTTCTCAATTGAACAAGTCACAAAAGCAATGGATTGCTTATTAAGTTTAGCTTGCTTGCACATGGGTAATTTAACTTACTGTCAGCAATTAGAAAATGTTTGCCGTCGATATAATAATATAGCTAAAGCGGTATTAGCTTATGAGCACTTTATTGATAATAATCCTACCAATGCAAACGGTTTTTTTAACTTTGGCTTGTTGCTAAAAAAAGAAGGGAAAATTAAGAGTGCTTTAGAGCACTATCAGCAAGCACTGCTACTTAATATAGAATTCCCTGAAGAAGTATTGGTTAATATGGCGGTTATTCACCTTGAAAATTTTCAAGTGAGTGAAGCGTTAAGTAAACTTAATAAAGCATTGCAATTTAACCCTGAATACATACCAGCACTGCAAAATAAAGCTTCAATTTTTGAGGGAAGCGGGAAACTTGAGCAAGCAAAAATACTCTACGAAAAAACCTTAAAGCTAGATCCTAAAAATATATTATCTATTTCCAGATTAACTTTTTGCTATAAACATGAGAGCAAAAATGCTCATAGCCTGATAGCCAAGTCTAAAGAGTTATTAAATAAGCATCAACTCATTGATGAAGACAAAGAAAGCTTGCTCTATGCAATAGGTAAAATTTACGACGATATAAAAGATTATGAAAATGCATTTCAGTTTTACCAACAAGCGAACACGCTAAGTCAAACAAGGGTGTCAAAGTATATTCCAGATCAAATTAAAGCAAAATTTGATCTAGTAAAATTACAATTTACTAAAAAATGGTTTAATAACTTATCATCTGAGCATAATGAAAAACCCATCTTTATTGTTGGAATGTTTCGCTCTGGTAGTACATTAGTAGAACAAATATTGGCAAGCCACCCTTCAATAATTTCTGGCGGTGAGCTTAGTTACTTTCCTGAGCTTGCAAAAGCCCTTGGCGTTGAAAATAACAATACAGTAATGAGCGATAAGGATATAAAGAAGAATGTTCGACAATATTTAGCAATAAGAAACGCGATATCTTCAGATAAAAAAGTTACTGATAAACGTCCTGATAATTTTCTCTTTATCGGCTTAATAAAAACAATATTTCCAAAAGCTAAATTTATATGGACAATTAGAGATAAAGCAGACACATGTCTTTCGAATTACTTTCTTCAATTAGATTCGAGTATGAATTATGCGAATAACCTTGATAATCTTAATCATTATTATGATCAACATATGGCGTTATTAGTACACTGGATGTCTATATTTCCGGAAGATATATGTATAGTAAATTATGATAAATTAATAGTAGACATAGAGAATGAAATAACGCCTGCACTTACATTTTTAGGTGAAAGCTGGGTTGAAGAATGCAAAAATTTTTCTCAGTTAAAAAATCATGTACAAACAGCGAGTATGTGGCAAGTTAGACAACCTTTATACAAGTCATCTTCAGGTAGAGCTAAACAATATAACTATTGGCTTTAGTAATTAGCTGCTGATAGTTACTAGCGAATAAGGGGTTGTGCTAAAAGGTAACGATCTAAACGGTAACTATAATGACAGACACATCACTATGGCGTCTTCATAACCAAAACCGCTAGCGCTTGGATAATAGCCCGTGCGACGACCCGTCTCAATAAACCCTGCATTTATATAAAGCATTTGGGCGGTAATATTTTTAGCGCGTACTTCTAGCCATATTTTAACCGCGCCTTGTGCTTTAGATTGATTAATGAACTGTGTTAATAACTGCTTACCTAAGCCCTTTCCTTGGCTGTTTGGCTTGACACAAATATCCATCAAAGTCACTTCGCCAACAACATAATCACCAATGTAAAAGCCAATAATCTTGTGTTCATCAATTAAGGTTTCACTGAGTTTTTTCCCAAAGTAACGTTCACCAATGCAACTGTTAAAAGTTTTTTCGTTCCAAGGGTGAGAGTGACACTCATTTTCTATTAGCATTAATTGCTTTATGTCGGCAATGGTAATCGGGGTAAATATTAACGAGTTGTTCATATTTTCACCTCAGTGTTGCTATTTATAACAGGTTAATTGTTATGGTTTGCCATAATTGTTTTTTTAGAGTCGCCGATTGACGAATCAATTCAATACTTGGACTGATCAGCTTATTATCAGCATAATGAATTGATGACATTTTGTCTGGATCAGCGTAGAAAAACCAATTAAATAAACCTAAATCAAGGTGATTTTTTTGCGCTGTGATTTCACCAATAGAAAGTCCAAGGATTAGCAATATATCAGTAAAAAAGCTTTGTGTAGTTAACGTTGTTAAACTTTCACAGTTCTGCTCTAGGTAACTGATTTGATGTTTGGCATTACGTTGAATAGAGGTAACATCATGAAAGGCTATAGGCTTATGTTGCCACAAACTAATGCCCATTTCAGTTAATTGCTGATATTGTCTTTGGTTAATGCTCATAGCGTAATAATGACAGACTTGGTTAGTATTGAACAGTGCTTGAAATACAAAAAATAATGACTTAACTAGATAAGTAATAACAGAAGAGAAAATGGCAGGGGTGGAGAGACTCGAACTCCCAACCATCGGTTTTGGAGACCGCTGTTCTACCAATTGGAACTACACCCCTGCAACGGAGATAAATTATACTGATGCCAAGGCAAAGGTAAAGAGTCAATAGCCAAAAAAGTTGGATTGATTGACTGTTCGGCTATTTTATAGGCAAAGGGACTTATTCATTTTCTACATTTCACAAAATCTAAATTCATCAGGGTAAGGATAAACGTTTTCATAAATACCTTCAGCAACATTTTTTTGGCATTGTTGCCAGTAACTTGGGCTTAATAAATCTTCATGATGTATTTTAAAGGCTTTTAAATATTTAGGGTTAGCAAGAGCAAAAGTAGCTAACTCTTCTGGGAACATATCTCTAGGATCAACAGAATACCATGGCTCGGCTGCGTAAATTTGTTCTTCAGTAATTGCCACAGGTTTTATTCTAAAATTGACTTCATTCATGTAAGTGATTTCATCATAGTCATAAAAAATTACTCGACCATGGCGGGTAACCCCAAAATTTTTCAACAACATATCGCCAGGAAAAATATCTGCGGAAATGAGCTGTTTAATCGCTTTACCATAACTGTATAGCGCTTGTTCTATTTCTTCATCATTAGCTTTGGCTAAATAAAGATTTAACGGCACCATACGACGTTCAATATATAGATGCTCAATAATAAGTAAGTCATCTTCATAACGAATTAGCGACGGGGCAACTTTGTGTAACTCTTCTAATAGCTCTTCATCAAATCTATTTTTAGGAAAAGCCACTTCAGAATATTCCATGGTATCTGCCATACGACCGACTCTATCGTGTAATTTTACTAATCGGTATTTACCTTTGACGTCTGCACGTGTCATATTTTTGCTAGGAGAAAATTTATCTTTAATAATTTTAAAGACATAGGGGTAAGATGGCAGAGTAAATACTGACATCACCATACCTTTTATACCGGGTGCTAATGCTAATTTGTCATCACTGTTATCTAGATGATTTAAAAAATCGCGGTAAAACTGGGTTTTACCTTGTTTGTGAAAACCGATAGCAGAATATAAATCGGCCTTAGTTTTGTAGGGGATTAAGCTTTGTAAAAAATTTACTAACGCATAAGGGTGTAAACAATCAACAAAGAAATAGGCACGAGCAAAACCGAATACTATCGCCATGTTTTCACTTTCAGTTAACAGTGCGTCTATATATAAGCCGCCTTTTTCGTTATTTAATACCGAAACAATAAAAGGCGTTTCGCCACCAGGAGATAATACCCGACCAATTAAATAAGCCCCTTTGTTACGATAAAAAGTGAAGTTCAATATATCAAACTGTAGATCCTTTAATCTAAAACGAGTTTTACGAGCTTTACGGCGAAAAGCGCGGATCAAAATATCAACATCGGCATTCAAGTCTTTAAAAGGAATGGTACTTTTGTGTGCATTCATGATATCGCAAACGGTTTCTTTTAGACCTTTTAATACAGGCTTGTAACGGGTGTAAATAATTGGTGTCGGTCTGTCATCAAGGCGTTGAGCGGTACTTTCTACAAAGATATAATCATTATGATAATACTTACGTTCAAACAATCGACAAAATACTGAGTTATAAAAAGTTTCAGCTAGCTCTGGCTGTCTATGTTCAGCGAGTAACTCAATATAGTCTCGTTTAACTTGTAACCATAAATGATCATCAAGGAAGTCAATGAAAAAATCTTGCTTGATGGTGTCATAGGTTTCTTTTACTCTTTGTTCATAAAAAGTTGTTCGCGCTTTGGCTGCTTTTTGTACTTCACTCCACTGGCATTGATGAAAGCGTTGTTGGGCTGATTTAGTTATTTCGATAAAAAGGTGAATATGGCGTTCGAAGCCATTAATAATAGTTTTGGCTATGGCACCAGCGATATTTTTCATAAAGGCCTACTAACTAAGTGATTTTTCTAGGTACAAAAAGCATACGCTAAAATAATGACTAAGCGAGATTTTATTTAAATTCTAAGCAGATTTTGAATCAAAACAGTATCAGGTTTTACACAGCTATGCTTAAAAACCATGCGAAGGTTGTTTTAAGTTGTTTCCAGTTGTTTGTATTCATGGAGTAAATTTTCAATATCAGGAATACAACTGCCACAAGCTGTTCCAGCACTCGTGCATTGTTGGATACGGTCAACAGAGTGACAGCTTTGTTGTTGCATCGCATTATTAATGGTGTTTACACCCACTTGCTTACAGACACAGATGATTTTTCCTTGTGCTAGTTTCCCCTCGACTAAACCTGAGATCAGTGACCGTTCAATGCTGCTATCAAGGGGGAATTCTAAAATGCTTTGTAACCAATCTAAAGACTGGATCTGTAATTGATCAGACACGATATAAGTATTTTTAACTTGTTGATCTTGTATAAAAGCAGTACGAAAAAAGAATTTTTTCTCATCCGTTGTCGTGGAAAATTTCAGCGTTTTACCCTGCGTGTTTTTTAGTATCTTTTGCAATTTTTCGCTTAACTGCACAGTAGAGCGGTTATCGGCAATACGATATAAATAACCTTTTTCAACTTTTTGTTTTGCCCAATAATCAAATGCTGATAAATCCACAAGGCAAGCACTTAATAACACCGCTTCACTATGATAATGCCATTTCTTGATATTAGTAGGTGTCGATTTAAACCCAGGCTGCCCTGAAATTGGGTCATGTCTCTCATTAATTAAATGGCATACATTAGCGGCTTTGGCAGTTTTTTTATTCCAATGAATGGGGGTAAATATCTGCCCTTTAGTTTGTTGATCAGTGATTAACGCTCTGACTAAAATGGCACCATTTTTACTGTTAACAGCAACTAGGTCATTATTTTTTAACTGCTGTTGTAAGGCATCACTCGGATTGATAGCCACAAATGGCTCGCAGATATGTGTACCTAAACGACTGGCTAGTCCGGTTCTGGTCATGGTATGCCAGTGATCACGAATACGACCTGTATTTAATAATAACGGGTATTGCAGGTCGTTTTTAAAATGGTTAATTTGTAAATTAACCGCAATGAATTGTGCTTTTTTAGACGCAGTAAAAAAAACATTATCGGCAAACAATCGTTGCTGCACAATCGATGTTTGTAAGGTTTTTACTGGCCATTGTTGAGGGGTGAGTTGACTGTAACCCTGTGCATCTAATTGTGTTAATCCAATTAAATTAAGATCTCGTGTTAAACCATCTTGATTATCCAAGGTGGTCATTTTTGCATATTCAGAGAAGATTTCAGCTTCGTTAATATAATCAAATGGTGTAACAAAACCCATACGTTTTGCGACCTCACATATTATCCACCAGTCGGGTTTAGCATCACCTGGGCTGGCTAATAAGCGGCGTTGGCGTGAAATACGTCTTTCTGAATTGGTGACAGTGCCAGACTTTTCACTCCAACCTTGTGCAGGTAATAACACATTTGCTAATTCAGTGGTGGCGGTATCTTGCATGCAATCAGAAACCACCACTAAGGGGCATTTTTTTAACGCACTGATAACTTTACTGCTGTTAGGTAAACTCACCACGGGGTTAGTGGCTATGATCCAAATTGCTTTAATTTTACCTTCAGCAACGGCATCAAATAAATCCACCGCTTTGAGCCCTGGTTTTATTGCTAATTGCTGTGTTTTCCAAAACTCACTGATTAATTGATGCTCATGCTTATTACCAAAATCCATATGTGCTGCGAGAGTGTTTGCTAGCCCACCTACTTCTCGACCTCCCATCGCATTTGGTTGACCGGTGACGGAAAAAGGTCCCATGCCTAGTTTGCCAATTCTGCCAGTGGCGATATGGCAGTTTAAAATGCTATTAACCTTATTTGCACCCTGTGTGGATTGGTTAATGCCTTGAGAGTAAATAGTGATGGTTTTTTCTGTCTCAGCAAAACGTTGATAAAAAAGCCTTAAATCTGCTTCGTTCAGTCCGAGTGTTGTTAATAGTAGCGGGGTATTGGCAGAGTCTTGCTTGGCGCTGTTTAATGCTGACTCAAAACCTTCACTATATTGTTTTATATAATCTGAGTCGGTTTTTTTATGCTGATCTAGATAAGCTAAAAGGCCATTAAATAGGGCCACATCGGTTTCTGGTTGTATTGCTAAGTGCAAATCAGCAATCGAACAAGTATCGGTTTTGCGTGGGTCAATCACCACAATAAATAATTCACTGCTGGTGTTTTTACGGGCTAATTTAGTGGCTTTTAAACGTTGAAATAACACCGGATGACACCATGCTAAATTAGATCCTGTGATCACGACTAACTCGGCAGTATCAAAATCTTCATAACAACCTGGCACAGTATCACTACCAAAAGCACGTTTATGGCCAGTTACCGTTGATGACATACATAAACGCGAGTTGGTATCGATATTGCCACTACCAATAAAACCTTTCATGAATTTATTGGCGATATAATAATCTTCAGTGAGTAATTGACCAGAGACATAAAAGGCCACCGAATCAGAGCCATGGTTTTTAATAGTTTCTGAAAATTGTGTGGCAATGTGGTTCAGTGTTGTAGACCAGTCACTCTCGATCCCATCAATACTCGGATGTAATAATCGTCCCTGATGACTGACGGTTTCGCCTAATGCCAATCCCTTTGAGCAGAGATTGCCATAGTTTGCAGGATGATCTTGATCACCGCGAATAGTTAACAGGCTCTGTGCATTTACTTTCGCTTCAATGCCACAACCAACACCACAATATGCACAGGTTGTTTTTGTCCATAAGCTTTTATCTGTTGCCATGTTGTTTATCTCACTGTTGGTTATATTTAGTTAAAGTTGTAATAGAGCTGTAATAAATAGAACAAAGCAAAGAGCACACCAAGTTTGGTTAAGTTCAATCAATCACCAAATGAATATTATTTTTCATTTTAAAATCAAAGGCTAGTAAAGGCTAATAAAGGTACTTTTAAAAGCTAACCAAGGCTTTCAAGCGACACTTTCAAGCAATGATGGTAGATAATGCTAGATGAAATGAAAAATGTGCACCAAATAAGAGCGGAGTGCATGAATAGTTATATTTAATTAACAAAAATACTGTTGACAAAAGCTTATTTCTCTTATTCCTTATTTAATAAATAGATCATAACAAACTGAATTTAATTACTTTTTTATTTTTATTTTTATTTTTTTAGTAATTGGCTTCTGCTTTGCATCTCTATGTTGAAGCAGCTTATCTTACTTATCTTATTAAGCGAGAAGCGAGCATTTCAACTGAAGGTAAAAAGGAATAACGATTATGAGTAAACAACGTATTATTGTGGTTGGTAACGGCATGGTAGGCCACAAGTTTATTGATACTATTATAGGTAATGATGAGTCAAATTTTGAGGTGATCACATTCTCTGAAGAGTCACGTCTTGCTTATGATCGTGTGCAATTAAGTTATTTCTTTTCTGGTAAAAGTGCTGAAGATTTAGCGCTAACCGATGCCGCCTATTATCAAGAGAACGGCATTAAATTTGTACTTAACGATAAAGTGGTTGAGTTAGATTTTGACAACAAAAATGTTATTACACAAAGTGGGCGCATTGAAAGCTATGACAAATTAGTGCTCGCTACAGGCTCTTATCCTTTTGTTCCTCCTATTCCAGGTAGTGATCAAGAACATTGCCATGTTTACCGTACCATTGATGATTTAGAAGCGATCACCGAATCAGGAAAAAGTAGCAAAGTAGGGGTGGTGATTGGTGGTGGTTTATTAGGATTAGAAGCGGCTAATGCTTTAGTTAATTTAGGACTAGAAACGCACATTGTTGAATTTGCAGCATGTTTAATGGCGGTGCAATTAGATGAGGGAGGTGGTGCATTATTACGCCGTAAAATTGAAGCATTAGATGTACAAGTTCACACCGAAAAAGCGACATCGGAAATTATGGCAGGTGAAACATGTCGTTATCGTATGAATTTTGCTGACGGTAGTTTTTTAGAAACCGATATTATTATTTTTTCTGCTGGTATTCGCCCACAGGATGAATTAGCGCGTTCATCGGGTATCGAAATTGGTGAGCGTGGCGGTATTGTGATTAACAATCATTGTCAAACTAGCATCGCTAATGTCTATGCTATTGGTGAATGTGCCTTATGGAATAACGTTATTTTTGGTTTAGTGGCGCCAGGTTATCAAATGGCCAAAGTCGCAGCCGCAAATATTAGTGGCGCTTCTGAAATTGCTTTTACGGGTGCTGATATGAGCACCAAATTGAAATTGTTAGGGGTAGACGTTGCTAGTATTGGCGAAGTACAGGGTAAAACACTAGGGGCTCAGTCATACACTTACCATGATGAAATAGAACAAGTTTATAAACGTTTAATTATTTCTGCAGACGGCAAAAAAATGGTTGGAGCAGTATTAGTCGGTGACGTAGAAGCTTACGGAACATTGTTGCAATTAAAACTCAACGACATGGATTTACCAGAAAATCCAAGTGTACTTATTTTACCTGCTGTGGATAACCAACAAGCGGCAGGCTTGGGTGTTGATGCCTTACCTGATAGCGCGGCTATTTGTTCATGTTTTGATGTAAGTAAAGGTGATATTAAACAAGTGGTTGCTGCTGGTTGTTGCAGTATGAAGGAGCTTAAAACATCAACCAAAGCATCAACCGGTTGTGGTGGTTGTTCAACATTAGCAAAACAGGTACTCGACGGTGAACTTGCTAACCTTGGTTTTGAAGTGAAAAAAGATATTTGTGAGCATTTTGCTTATGCACGCCATGAGTTAGTAGACATTATCCGCATCAAAAACATTAAAACCTTTGATCAAATGTTAACGACTTGTGGCAGTGGTTTAGGTTGTGAAATTTGTAAGCCCGCTATTGGCTCTATCCTCGCGTCTTACTGGAATGAACATGTGTTAGAAGAAGCACATATCGAGTTACAAGATACCAATGATATCTACCTAGGTAATATGCAAAAAGATGGTACTTACTCAGTGGTTCCTCGTGTTGCTGGTGGAGAGATAACACCAGATAAATTAATTGTATTAGGTCAAGTCGCTAAAGAATTCGATTTGTATACCAAAATTACAGGTGGTCAACGTGTTGATTTATTTGGGGCACAGGTTCATGAGTTGCCGCTAATTTGGAAACAGTTAATTGATGCAGGATTTGAAACTGGCCATGCATACGGCAAATCATTACGTACGGTTAAATCTTGTGTTGGTGATACTTGGTGTCGTTACGGATTAAAAAATAGCGTTGGTTTTGCCATTGATATTGAAAATCGCTACAAAGGTTTACGCTCTCCTCATAAAATCAAATTTGGTATCTCTGGCTGTACACGTGAATGTGCCGAAGCACAAACTAAAGACATTGGTTTAATCGCAACGGACAAAGGCTGGAACATGTATGTTTGTGGTAATGGCGGCATGCGCCCTCGTCATGGTGACTTGTTTGCATCAGATCTTAGTGATCAACAACTACAAATTTATATTGATCGTTTTTTAATGTTTTATATCCGCACTGCTGAACGTTTACAGCGTACATCGGTATGGTTAGAAAGCTTAGAAGGTGGTTTGAATTATTTAAGGGCAGTGGTTATTGATGACAAATTAAATATTGCCGCTGAACTTGAAGCTGAAATGGCTAACAACATTAAAAATTATCAATGTGAATGGAAAACGACGATTGAAGATCCTGAAAAATTAAAACGCTTTAAACATTATGTTAACAGTGAAGCGATAGATAGTGGTTTAGTGTTTAAAACCGAAAGAGATCAACGTTTTCCAGATAAAACTCTTAAAAAAGAACAGATTGAAATTACTTAATTAACGAATAAAAGAGAATATGATGCAAACACAACGAACGAATGAAATAAGCAACCAACTATCAGATCAACAGTGGACTCCTATTTGTGCCGAGCAGGATCTCACACCAAACACAGGTATCTGTGCGCAATTTAATGATCAGCAAGTAGCGATTTTTTTGTGCAAACGCAGTGATAATATTTATGCGGTTTCCAACTTTGACCCGTTTAGTGAAGCTAATGTGATGTCACGAGGTTTGATTGGATCTACACAGGATATTAGCTATGTAGCTTCGCCTTTGTATAAGCAGCGTTTTAATTTAGTAACGGGTGAATGTTTAGAGTCATCGCGACATAAATTAAAAACCTTCTGCGTACGCATTAAACAAAACCAAGTGCAGCTTAAAGAAGCCAGCTGAACTCATTGTTTAACACATTCAATACCATGTGTTTGTTTAGGCAAACATTTATTTAAAAGGAAGTTATTTTGACTAAAAGCTCATTTAATATTTTTTCTTTTCAAGGAAAAATGAAAACATTGCACTTAAGTTGGATGGCATTTTTTATTACGTTTGTTGTGTGGTTTAACTTCGCTCCCTTAATACATGCTGTTAAAGAAACCTTAGGTTTAACAACGGAAGAAATTAAAACACTATTGATTCTCAATGTTGCTATTACCATTCCTGCCCGTGTCATTATCGGTTCGTTAACCGATAAATATGGCCCAAGACTTATTTATTCAGCACTACTCATATTCTGTTCTATTCCTTGTTTTACTTTTGCTTTTTCTGAAACCTTCTTAGAAGCAGCGATATCACGTTTTGCATTAGGATTTATTGGTGCCGGTTTTGTGATTGGTATTCGTTTGGTATCGGAATGGTTCCCACACAATGAGCTAGGTACCGCAGAAGGTATTTATGGTGGTTGGGGTAATTTTGGTAGTGCAACGGCGGCTTTCACTTTACCTACTATTGCATTACTATTTGGCGGCGACGATGGCTGGCGTTATGCGATGGTAGTGACTGGATTATTAAGCTTAATTTTTGGTTTTATTTTTTACCAAAATGTGACCGATACACCAAAGGGATCAACCTATTTTAAACCTGCTAACTTAACAGCAATGGAAGTCACTTCTAAAGGAGATTTCTTTCTGTTATTAGTGATGAAAATTCCTATGTATGCCGCGTTAGCATTATTAACTTGGAAATTATCACCAAGTAATATCAATATGCTTTCAAGTATGGCCTGCTACGCTGTCTATGGTGCATTAATTGCTTTATATATTTATGAATGGACACAGGTTTGGAAAGTAAATAAATTAATATTCACTACGCCAGTACCTAGTATTCATCGTTATAAATTCAAGCAAGTTGCAGTATTAAATGTACTTTATTTTGCAACCTTTGGCTCTGAACTCGCAGTGGTTTCAATGTTGCCATTGTTCTTTTTAGAAATCTTCGAGTTAACGCCTGTGGTCGCGGGTATGGTGGCTTCAGCTTATGCCTTTATGAACTTAGCTTCACGTCCTGGCGGTGGTTGGTTATCAGATAAATTTGGTCGTAAATCAACCTTGATTATTTTGACTGCGGGTTTAGCACTAGGTTATTTATTAATGGCACAAATAAATGGGCAATGGATCTTGTGGCTAGCGGTTGCTGCTGCGATGATATGTTCATTCTTTGTACAAGCGGGAGAAGGTGCTGTGTTTGCAACTGTGCCATTAATTAAACGTCGTATGACGGGGCAAATTGCAGGCATGACAGGTGCTTATGGTAATGTTGGTGCGGTGGTTTATCTCACCATCTTATCTTTTGTTGATTACCAAACTTTCTTTTATGTCATTGCGGTAACTGCATTTATTGGTTTAGTGACCTTGTTATTTATGGCTGAGCCTAAAGGACAAATTGCGGAAGTAAATCAAGATGGTAGTGTGACTTTGATTGATGTGGGTAGTCACTAGTACTAACTTTTTATCCCTGGTGTTAAGGAGAAAATCTGAATATGAACAGAGAAAAAAAACCAGCACAACTTGAAGTTTGTCTCGGTGGTCACTCAACATCGGGCCAACGTGAAATTAATCAAGATGCGTTTGCGGTAAAAAATCCTTATTCAATGTCAGAGAAAAATTTTAAAGGTATTGTTGCCTGTGTTGCTGACGGTGTTAGCTGTAGCAGTAATGGGCAGCAAGCCAGTCATACCAGCGTGACCCAGTTTATTAATGATTATTATTGTACAAATCAAAGTTGGAGTGTAAAACAATCTGCTAGTAAAGTGCTTAACTCGCTCAATACTTGGTTATATCAGCATAATAAAGAAGACGTCTGCCATAATGGTTTAATCACCACCTTTAGCTGTATTGTTTTTAAATCTACTACGGCACATCTTCTGCATGTGGGTGATAGCCGTATTTATCGTTATCGGTCGGGGCAACTAACTCAGCTTACGCATGACCATAGCCGCGCAGTCTACAAAAACAAGTCCGTATTAACACGTGCGTTAGGCATGGATTGTCATTTAGATATTGATTACCAAAGCATTCCCTTACAACAGGGGGATCTGTTTATGCTCTGTAGCGATGGTGTGCATGATTTTTTAAGTAAACCAATACTGACTAATCATCTTAAAAAGATAACTAATCAAACAACGACTACATTGTTGGAAATGGTTGCTGAAGATATTTGTCAAGATGCTGTAGAGCAGGGCAGCAGTGACAACTCAAGCTGTTTAATATTACAAGTTGCACAGTTACCTAATGCTAATATTAATGAACTGTTTGAACATTTAAGTGGGTTAACGATTCCTCCAGCACTACAAGTTGGAAATGAAATTGATGCTTTTAAAATAAATAGAATATTACACCAAGGTACGCGCAGTCATGTGTATCTTGCCACAGACAAAAACACGCGACAGCAAGTGGTATTGAAGATGCCTTCGTTGAATTTCGAAGAGGATTTGAGTTATTTACAAGGGTTTTATAAAGAACAATGGGTTGGGCAATCGTTAAATCATCCTAGCATTATGTCTATCTCAAAAAATACTCACTCACTTTTTTTATACCATATCTGTGACTATGTTAAGGGCATCACATTAAGACAATGGATGCAGGAAAACCCTCAGCTTGAGTTACAGCAAGTGCAGGATATCATTAATAAAGTGGTGAATGCTGTGCGTGTTTTACAACGTGCAGGCATGGTGCATCGAGACTTAAAACCAGAAAACATTATGCTTTCTGCCAACCATGTCGCTAGCAGCCACGTTTCTAACAAGCCTGTTTCTACAGACAATGTTTACCGTTATAACAAAATTACCTTGATAGATTTTGGTACGGTTAAAATTAACAGCTTCGAAGAGATAGTCAAAAGCGATGAAGAAATACCCTTAGGTGCCGTTGATTATATTGCCCCTGAATATCTACATAATGGTGAAGCAAGCCAATTATCAGATCTCTTTTCAATAGCAGTGATCACCTATGAAATGCTTTCAGGTCATTTGCCTTATCCAAATAATCACTTGCAATCTTTACATCGTGCAAAAAACGCCAATTGGTTATACCAACCGATTAAAGCATTACGGTCGGATCTTCCTACGAGTATCGACAAGGTACTTATAAAGGCTCTACAGACAAACCCCTCAAGGCGTTATAGTAGTATGAGTGAGTTTATTACTGAGCTATCGAAGAGTACAAAAGGGAGGAAAATACAAGCACCAAAACCTTCTCTGCTTGAGTCTAACCCCATTAAATTTTGGCAATCGCTGACATTATTGTTTTTCAGCCTTTCACTATTAGAGTTACTGCTATTAATTGGTGATTTTAAATGAGGTATAACACATAAGTAGTATAAATTTTAGTGAGTCAATGTGAGTTATATCTAAACAAGATACTATAAATTTAGCTTGCTATCAAAGGCTTCGGGCTCTAAAATTACGCGTTTTTATTGCCCCATTTTACTTCGAACAAGGCTTTTTTGACTATATTAACATGCGTGTATCTGACTTCTCTTTCGACTTACCTACCGAGCTCATTGCTCGTTTCCCTAAAGCAGATCGCACTGGTAGCCGATTAATGCTGCTTGAAGGGAACTCTGGCGTGATAACTGATCTTGGTTTTAAGGATATTTTAGCGCAATTAAATACAGATGATTTACTGGTATTTAATAACACCCGTGTTATCCCCGCGCGTATGTTTGGACAAAAATCTACTGGTGGTAAAATTGAAGTATTAGTTGAGCGTTTAATCGATAAAAATACTGTATTAGCACACATACGTGCCAGTAAATCACCGAAAGAGGGCGCAGAATTACTGTTTGACGGCACAACTAAAGCCACGATGGTAGCTCGCCACGGCGCTTTATTTGAACTGAAGTTTCATGGTGAACAATCCGTATTATCAATATTAGATGACATTGGTCATATGCCCTTACCACCTTATATAGACCGACCAGATGAAGATAGTGATCGTGAGCGTTATCAAACGGTATATAATGAAAAGCCTGGCGCTGTTGCTGCGCCCACAGCAGGTTTACATTTTGATGATGGATTACTTGAACAAATTAAAGCCAAAGGCGTTGAGTTAGCTTTTGTTACCTTGCATGTTGGTGCGGGCACTTTTCAGCCAGTGAAAGTTGATGACATAGCTGATCACATTATGCATGCAGAATATGTTGAAGTGCCACCTGAGGTTGTTGAGCAAATTAATCGAACGAAAGCCAATGGCGGTCGAGTAGTCGCGGTTGGTACTACCTCTGTACGCTCTTTAGAAAGTGCCGCTAAATCAGCAGAGGCTAAAGGTACGCAGTTAACCGAGTTTTATGGCGATACTGATATATTTATTACCCCAGGATATGAATTTAAACTAGTGGATGCCTTGTTAACTAATTTTCATTTATCTGAATCCACATTGCTAATGCTTGTTAGTGCTTTTGCCGGTTATGAACACATTATGAATGCCTATCAACATGCCATTAAAGCGCAGTATCGCTTTTTTAGTTATGGTGATGCCATGTTTTTAACTAAAAAAGAGTGTAACTTTTAAAGAACCGTTAGCCTGTTTCGCTGTTAGGAAAAAATGATGAAAAATAAAATGAAATATGAATTAATTAATACTGACGGTAAAGCTCGTCGTGGCCGTTTAACCTTTGAACGTGGTGTGGTTGAAACACCCGCATTTATGCCTGTAGGCACTTATGGCACAGTCAAAGGCATGAAAACAGAAGAAGTAGAGGCAACAGGAGCCCATATTATTTTGGGTAATACCTTTCATTTAATGTTACGTCCAGGTACTGATATTATCGAAAAACACGGTGGTTTACATGGGTTTATGAATTGGGATAAACCTATTTTAACTGACTCGGGTGGCTTTCAAGTATTTAGTTTAGGTAAAATGCGTAAAATTACTGAAGAAGGTGTACGTTTTAGCTCACCAGTTAATGGTGAAAAAATTATGCTAACACCTGAGCGCTCTATGGAAGTACAGCGAAAATTAGGCTCAGATGTCGTGATGATTTTTGATGAATGTACGCCATACCCAGCAACGCATAAAGAATCACAAGACTCTATGGCGTTATCACTGCGTTGGGCGCAGCGCTCGAAAGATGCTCATGGTGACAACCCTTCAGCACTCTTTGGTATAGTACAAGGTGGTATGTATGAAGATTTACGTGAAATGTCTGTTACTGGTTTAAAAGCGATGGATTTTGATGGCTATGCCATTGGTGGTTTATCGGTTGGTGAGCCAAAAGAAGATATGATTCGCATATTAGATCATACCGCCCCCTTGATTCCCGAAAATAAGCCCCGATACTTGATGGGAGTAGGTAAACCTGAAGATTTAGTTGAAGGTGTGCGTCGCGGTATTGATATGTTTGATTGTGTAATGCCAACTCGCAATGCTCGTAATGGCCATTTATTCGTTAACACGGGTGTGGTTAAAATCAGAAATGCCAGCAATAAAACAGATACCAGACCGCTAGATACAAGTTGTGACTGCTACACATGTAAGAATTATTCACGCGCCTATTTACATCATTTAGATAAGTGTCGAGAAATTTTAGGTTCGCAGTTAAATACCTTACATAATTTACATTTTTATCAAAAAGTAATGCAAGGTTTGCGTGATGCTATCGAGCAAGGTAAATTAGATGATTTTGTTACAGGGTTTTACGCCTTACGAGGTAAGCCAGTACCAGAATTGAAATAAAAGCGTCATTCCAGTGGAATTTTTAGCTGGAATATAGAATTTGAAAAGTGTCGGGATGAATGCCGACCTACAATAAAAAAGAAGTAAGGAATTGAGATTATGAGTTTATTTATCAGTACAGCACATGCCGCAGCCGCTCCCGCCACATCTGGAGGTGGTATGGAAATGATCATCATGTTAGCGGTATTTGGTTTAGTATTTTATTTTATGATTTATCGGCCACAAGCTAAACGTGTAAAAGATCAAAAAAGCTTAATGTCAGCATTAACGAAAGGTGATGAAGTGTTAACACAAGGCGGTATTGTTGGCAAAATTGTAAAAGTATCTGATGAAAAAGATTTTATTGTGGTTAACATTAGTGAAGGTACAGAAGTTACTGTGCAAAAAGGCGCCATTAACGCAGTCCTACCAAAGGGCACAATGAAATCTTTATAGTTTTACCCTTGTTATTTGGCTTGATTTCATCATAAAAAGTACTCATTGACTGTTGCCAACTTCGGGCTTTTTCTTTGAACTAAAGCCAGCTACCTTAGCTAAAATCTATAAAGCATGAACTAAAAAAGTAATAAATAAAAAGGACATATTGTGTTAAACAAATACCCTTTATGGAAAACACTGATGGTGGCATTTATTGTTGCCTTTGGTGCGCTCTATGCCACACCTAATTTATATGGTGAAGACCCTGCTGTACAAGTGTCAGGGCTACGTGGCGTAGCAGCAAATGTGGTAACTCTTGATACCATAAAAGCTAACCTCATTGATAATAATATTGATTTTACCACTATTGTTTTAGAAAAAGGTCAAGTATTAACTCGCTTTAAAAATACTGAAGATCAGTTAAAAGCCCGAGATGTACTTGATGACAAGCTAGGTAAAAAATATTCAGTAGCACTTAACTTAACACCGGCAACGCCTGATTGGTTGGCCTCAATTGGCGGTACGCCAATGAAGTTAGGTTTAGATTTAAGTGGTGGTGTTAGCTTCTTAATGGAAGTAAACATGAAAGAGGCCATCAATAAAGCGAAAGAGGGTATGGTTGGTGATTTTCGTGGTGATTTACGTAATGAAAAAATTCGTTATCGCAGCGTAAAAGAAGATGGCAATGCTATTGTTGTTAAATTCCGTAAAGTGAAAGATCTTGAAAAAGGTCAATCGTTATTGAAAAAGCGTTATCGGGATTTGTTGTTAACCTCTGATGAGGACACCTTAACGCTTAATGCGCAAATGACGGAACAAAAGTTAAAAGAAATTCGAGAATACGCCTTAAAGCAAAATATTCTCATTATTCGTAATCGTGTTAATGAGCTAGGTGTTGCTGAGCCATTGGTTCAACGTCAAGGTAAAAAGCATATTGTTATTGAACTACCTGGTGTACAAGATACCGCTAAAGCGAAAGAAATTCTTAATGCTACCGCTACTATTGAGTTTAGATTAGTTGATACTAAAGGCGATTTAAGCGCAGCATTAAATGGACGAATTCCTGCTAGCTCTATTTTGTTAAGAGAGAACGATGGCACACCTGTTTTATTAAAAAAACGCGTCATGCTTACGGGGGATCATATCACCGATGCTAAATCTGGCTTTGATGAATACTCACGTCCACAAGTGAATATTTCTCTTGATAGTGCTGGTGGCTCTAAGATGTCTAACGGTACTAAAAGTAATATTGGTAAGCCGATGGCCACTGTATTTATTGAATATAAGCCAACGGGTAGACGGGATGGCGAAGGTAATCTTATTTTTGAAAAAGTGCAAGAAGTTATCTCGGTAGCCACTATTCAGTCTCGTTTGGGTAAAAGTTTTAGAATTACAGGGGCTGGCTCACAATCTGAAGCGCATAATTTAGCCTTATTATTACGAGCGGGTGCGTTAATTGCGCCTATCACTATTGTTGAAGAGCGTACTGTTGGCCCCACTTTAGGCGCTGAAAATGTACGATTAGGCTTTCAAGCTATCATGATGGGCTTTGGTCTAGTATTTATCTTTATGATTATCTATTATCGTGCTTTTGGTGTAGTCGCTAACATGGCGCTTGGTGCTAACCTAGTACTCATTATTGGTGTAATGTCACTTATTCCAGGAGCAACATTAACGCTACCAGGCATGGCTGGTATTGTGCTTACTGTTGGTATGGCGGTTGATGCCAATGTACTGATATTTGAGCGTATTAGAGAAGAAATTCGCGAAAGAAAAACCATTCAACAAGCGATACATCAAGGTTATGATGCGGCATTTTCAACCATTATTGATGCTAACATCACCACGTTAATTGCGGCACTTATTTTGTTTGCTGTGGGTACAGGGCCTGTGAAAGGTTTCGCGGTAACACTATCCATTGGCATTATTACCTCAATGTTTACCTCTGTTGTGGGTACGCGAGCAGTGGTTAATGCTGTTTGGGGCGGTAAAAGCCTTAAAAAGCTATCTATATAGGACAGATGGGAATTTAAACTTATGCAAATGTTACAATTAAAAGAAACCGTCGTCTTTATGAGCTATCGAAAAATTGCGATGATTTTTAGTGCCTTATTAATGATTTCGTCGTTAGTATCGCTAACCACCAATAAACTAAACTTTGGTTTAGATTTTACGGGTGGTACTTTGATTGAGGTAGGCTTCGAGCAAGCGGCAGATCTTAAAAAAATACGTCAAGTGATGGCTGATAATGATTTTAGTGATGCTAAAGTACAATTCTATGGCAGTAGTCGTGACGTAGTTATTCGCTTAGGCTTGCGTGAAGACGTTAAGGCCGAAATGCTAGGCAATGAAGTGCTCGCTATTCTTGAGTCAGGCTCTGGTCAAAAAGTTGATATGCGCCGTATCGAGTTTGTTGGTGCCAGTGTTGGTGACGAATTAACAGAGCAGGGCGGTTTAGCGATGTTAACCGCGCTTATATGTATTCTAATTTATGTGGCTTTTCGTTTTGAATGGCGTTTTGCTGTTGGCTCTGTAATCGCATTATTTCATGATGTATTGTTAACTCTAGGTCTATTTTCAATTTTGCAGTTGGAATTTGATTTAACTGTGTTAGCGGCAATACTTGCCGTTATTGGTTATTCACTCAATGATACTATTGTCGTTTCTGATCGCATTAGGGAAAACTTTCGTAAAATTCGTGATGTTAAAGCTGAAGATGTGATTAATATTTCATTAACTCAAACCTTAAGCCGTACTTTTATTACCTCAATAACAACACTGTTAGTATTAGCGGCTTTGTTTTTTAAAGGTGGAGCACTAATTCATGGTTTTGCCACGGCATTATTATTTGGTGTGTTTGTCGGTACATACTCTTCTATTTATGTTGCTTCATTAGTGGCATTAGCCTTAGGGGTTTCAAGAGCAGATTTGATACCAGAAGTGATTGATAAAGAAGGTGCGGATCAAGAGCAAATGATGCCTTGAACATGATTCTCTCAGACATCCTGAAACTTACGATATGCGGCACGATTTTTACTAGCATCAAGCTCGATATTTAGAACTCGCCGCTCGATCCCCATAACTTCAATCAAGAGATAATTAATGACTTTAACTTCCGCTAATACTGCTGAGAATATAATAAAGGTAAGCTTTACTGATTTAGGCTTATCTGAGCCATTACTTAAAGCAGTACGCGACCAAGGTTACGACACGCCTTCACCTATTCAAGCGCAGGCTATTCCAGCGGTTATTTCTGGTCGAGATGTGATGGCAGCAGCGCAAACAGGCACAGGTAAAACAGCCGGTTTTACTTTGCCTTTATTAGAGAAATTATCACAGGGCGGACGTGTTAATAAAAGTTCAGTAGGATCAAATAACGTTCGTGCTTTGGTTTTAACACCAACAAGAGAGCTAGCAGCACAAGTCAGTGATAGCATTGCTACTTATGGTAAGTACTTAAATTTACATTCTACCGTGGTATTTGGTGGCGTTAAAATAAATCCGCAAATGATGCGTCTGCGACAAGGTGTTGATGTGCTTGTTGCAACACCTGGCCGCTTAATGGATTTATATAACCAAAATGCGGTGAAGTTTTCACAACTTGAAGTGCTTATTTTAGATGAAGCTGACCGCATGCTCGATATGGGCTTTATCAGGGATATTAAAAAGATCATCGCTTTGCTACCTAAGCAACGTCAAAACTTATTATTTTCAGCAACATTTTCGTCTGATATACGTGCCTTAGCGAAAGGTTTGGTAAATAAGCCGTTAGAAATTTCAGTTAACGCAGAAAACTCTACCGCCGAAAAAGTTACTCAGTGGTTAACCGCTGTTGATAAAAAGCGCAAGCCTGCAGTATTGACGTATTTAATAAAAGAAAACAACTGGCAACAAGTTTTAGTGTTTACTAAAACCAAACATGGAGCCAATAAGCTTACTCGACATTTAGAAGCAGAAGGTTTAACCGCAGCTGCAATTCATGGCAACAAAAGCCAAGGAGCACGTACCAAGGCACTGGCTTCTTTTAAAGATGGCAGAGTGCAAGTTTTAGTTGCTACTGATATTGCTGCTCGTGGTATTGATATTGATTTATTACCACAAGTGGTTAATTTTGACTTGCCGAATGTACCTGAAGATTATGTGCATCGTATTGGCCGCACAGCTCGTGCAGGTAATACGGGTCAAGCAGTGTCCTTGGTGTGTAATGATGAATTGAAATTGTTGTGGGATATTGAGAATGTTATTCAGCAACATATTGAGCGCAAGGTAATAGATCAATTTATTCCAGTAAATGAGTTAGGTGAGTCTAGAATGATGAGATCATTAAAAGCTAAAAAGCCGAAAAAGACTAATCAAGCTAAGGTTGAACATAAAGATGGTCAACATTTAAGTAAGGGGCATAAGCCTCAATCAAGAAAAAGTAATGAAACGAATAAGACTGACAATAGTGCCAGTAAAAGACGTCGTTCAAAACCAAATAAAAATAAAAAAGCCATACAATAGTTGTACGGCTTTTGGATGAATTAATAAACCTAGAACACTAATTAGAAATCGTATTTAACACCAACGCGAATTTCCCATAATGATGCATCCGTTACCCTACTTTGTGGTGTAGGGTTATCAAAGCTATCATAAGAATATTTACCATCATCAGTAATAGATGTCGTTATAGCTCCTTGTAAATAATCACCTTGTTTAAGCACACCCCAATCATCATTTAGCATGTTACCAAAGTTTTCTATTACTAAATAAGCACTTGTTTTATGACCATCAATAAAACCAGGTATTTGTTGTTCAACTCTTACATCAAATTTAGTCCACCAGCTTCCATCAAGTTCATTTCGGCTCATAATACGACCACGAGACAAGCCTTCGGCTTTAATAAAGGCATCTAATTCTGCTTGAACACCATCAGCATATTCGACTAAGGCATCGTTTTCAGTTGGCACATAAAGTAATTGACGAGATACATCATTAAAACCAAAGCCCTTTGAGCTTCTATTAAAGCTGTAAGTATAAGGGTTGGTTTGGTTGGCTTGACCGAAAACACTAAATTGCGTTTCATAACCATCAAAAAATTCATGATTATAAGTAACATTTAACGTAAATCTATGTGGAATTTCATAATTAGAAGTAGCAACACCTGGATTTTCTGAATCAGCTATCGCAATCCCATGATAGTTTGAAAATGCCACTGAACTGGTCATCGGATGAACATCTTGAGCATCGGTATAAGCATATGAAGCGGTGAATGCTAAGCCATTATCGTATTCTTTGCTGACGGCAAAAGATAATACCGTTGTTTCACCTGAATTGCCTTCAACATTGGTCAATAAGAAGTCATTATTTCGACCACGGTTACTTGAATAAATTGGACGCCCATCAGGAGCAGTGCCTACATTCCCATTAGCTAAATTTTGAATTACTGCGGAGTCTTGCTTATCGGTATAAAGCAAATCAGCCATTAACAAATATTCACCTTCTGTGACATAAGTTAGGCCAAGTGAATATTTCCATTCCGATGGAATTTCAAAGTTTGGATCTGTTACATTAGTACCTGAGTCAGTAGTGCTACTACCAACAGTGTCATAAAGTTCAACGGGAATATCATAACCTGGCCGATTATCGCCATTATATTCAATAGCATCAGATCCTAATATTTGCACATCGGTTATTCGTTCTTGAATATTTCGAACACCATCATTTGAATAGCTGTTTGAAATCCAAACATTTGGATTACCGCCAGAATATAAACCAAAACCACCACGTACTTCGAGCTGATCACTTGCGGTCCAGTTAAAACCAAAACGAGGTTGAATTAAATCAACACCATCAAGGTTTTGTGCGTTAGAGTAATCGTATCTATCTTGAAAATTTTGATTGTGAGTTGGCTTATCGTCACTTGTATACCAGTCATAACGAAGACCAGCGGTAATAGTGATGTCATAATCGGTTAATTCAAACTTATCTTGAAAATATAAGGTATTTAACGCGTATTTAAACTCACCTGCGGCATCATCAGGGTTATGCGTACTTGCATTGCCATAATAAATATCGTCGGCTAAACCACTATCGAAATCTTCAATGTTATTAAAATCTGTTTCACCTTGGCTATGTTGAACAAATAAATTAAATACATCTAACTCTTCACGTTCATAGCCCAAATAAAGCTCGTGATCAGCAAGATAATAAGTACCCGCTATTTTTAATGATAAATTATCATAATTTAATTTATTGGATTGGCGAGAGTCATCTGGTCCTAGATAAACATCAATATCATTGCCACGCTCAATGCCCACTTTTTCAATAGTAAATTCGCTAAAGCCACTGGCTTGATCAAGTGATATTTGACGATTATCTAATTTTGAATAGCCAATACGAATTTCAGTTGAAAAGTCATCTGTCCAATCTGAATAAAGCGAAGAAACAAAGGAAGTAAACTCCGCACCACGCTCATAAAAATGATTTGATAAGGATAATCTAGAAGAGCCTTCATCCGATTGCCCTATCTCAAAGCCATCGTTATAATTATACACAAAGTTTAAACGATGATTTTCATTGATATTCCAATCTAACTTAACTAAAAGTTTTTCATCTTCGACAGGAATACTTGGTACCATAGTACCAGGATCATAATCATATTTTTCTTTTGAAATCTGAATTATACGTTCAATATCACTTTGTAATACCGCACCATTATCGAATGGTGTGTATTGCATTATTTGTGAACCATCAAGCTTTTCATAAGCGATAAAGAAAAATAGTTCATCTTTAATTAATGGCATACCAAAGTTAAAGCCATAACGCTTTTCGTCATAACTACCAAGATCAATACTATCACCTTCAAGGCTATCACCTTTTAACGAATCGCTAGTGTAATCAAGGAAAACACTACCATGAACTTCATTACCACCTGATTTTGTTACAGCATTGATATTACATGAGGTGAAGCCACCGTATTGTACATCAAAAGGCGCTAACTCAACGGCAACTTGGTCAATTGCATCATATGAAAAGGGGATGCGTACCGTAGGATAACCATTGCTATTTAAGCCAAAGTTATCGTTCATACGCGCACCATCAACCGTTAAGCTGTTAAATCGAGGGTTGCCGCCAGCACAAACAACTGAATCACCATGTGCACTTGATTCATTGATATAAATACGCGGGTCAACTCGAATCACATCTTTAATATCACGATTAACTGTTGGCGTCATTTCAATATCTTTCAAACTGAAATTTGACGAGGGGCTATTGCTGCCATAATTTTTGTTAACGACACGGCCAGTAACAATAATCGTTTCAATATCTTGCTGCTCAGCTAATGCAACATTCACTGGATAGGTTTCACTTAGTGTTAAGAAAATATCAGTAACCTCACTATCCTCGAAACTATCAGAGTCAATTTCAATTTTATAAGGCCCACCGACCCTAAGGCCTTTAGCTGAAAAGCTACCTGATTGATTGACAACCGCTGTTTTTGTTGTACCAGAAGGTACATGAGTAATAGTAACCTTAGTGCCAACTGCCGCCTTGCCTTTTGGCCCAACAACTTGGCCTTTAATAGCAGATGAAGTTGTATTAGCAAGCACTGCACTAGACATAACTGAAGTTGATAGCCCAAGCGCAAGAACTAACGCACCAGTGATGCGTGAGAGACGATGATTTTTCATCTTATTACTCCTCAGTATTTGTATATTTGTATATTTGTTTTATTGTTATTTATTCTATAATTATTTTATAAATGCTCAAACAAACTGCTGATAATTGACTTTGTTTTAAAAGCATAAGCTTTAAAAGCATAAAACAATTTCAAATTATAGCTTAAAATTATAGCAGAGTTTTTTATGTTTTTTTTCTAACTGACATAATTATACCTTTATCAACACCATGATGCTGCTTACAAAACAAGTACAATAACAAAATAAAAAGATTTAATTACAACCATTTAAAGGCGATATTCTTTATTAAACCATTTAAAATAAAAGTTACAATTAATTTAATTATTCAGCGTAATTTCTCGTCTCGGCTATGATCGCCTGCTTTCTCTGACCAACAGGAAAACAGCATTTTCTCGCGGATACGGGCAAACTTTTTCATTTATTCGATTTTCATTCACCGAGAGTAAATTTAGTTAAAACTAATATTTTCGAGTGGGAAGTTATACGGCTGGGGCTAAAACTGTTGCACGAAGCGCAAATCCACTCGGGTGCGGTGGTAGCTACGCAGTACGGAATTGGACTCCTGCCGCTCCCGAGTCACAATCAGTTGTGGGCTGAAACCAAACAGGGTTAGCCCCCGATTCAGTAAGAACAGCCGAGCTCTAAAGCGGCGATCCGCCTGACGTTGCGGCGCACACAGTATATCTTGGTCGGCATCTTGCAGCGCACAGGGCACATCATAGCCATAGTCTTGCTGCGACCATTCGAGATTGGTGCCCAGAGTCCAGCCGTGGGGGAAAATCTTGCTCAGACCAACATTGAAGCCGCGTCTGTTGGGGCGTTCCTGATTGGGATGCCGATGAGAAAATTCGATTCCCGTACTGCCCTGGAGCAGGGGTGAAAACAGATAGGTGCCGCTCAGGGAATACGCGACATTGCTGTCATCTGACGCCTGCTCGATAGAGGATTGCTGGTAAGCGGTTTTCTTCCAAGATACATAACCGTTGATACCGATGCGCGGGGTAAGCTGATGGCGGGCGTTACCACGCACACCAAACTCGGTGTTATAGGGATGGCGGGCGTACCATCTTTGGCTGACAAAGGCTTGTAGGCTGGCATCGCTGCGCCGTGAAAGCAGCCAGCGCGGGCCGCTGCGAAAAGACAGATAGGTCTGGTCAAAGTCGTGGCCTCGGTATTCATTGCGCGCCGCATCAGCGCCAAACTGCCAGCGCCAGTGCGCGTTGAGCGGGTATTGATAATTTATGCCACCGGCAAAAGACACACCAACACCAGAGCGCGGGCGGGTGTCCTCATTCAGAGTAAAAGGCAAACCAAACAAATAAACCGTTTCCGTTTCGGTGCCGCTGTTAAGGTTGTCATTTTGTTCAATATCTATTGAAAAATACCCGTTCCAGCGGCGGCGGGCACGAATAATATGCAGGAAACGGTGAATATTGGCGAGCATTGCTGCGGGTGGGTCGCTAGAGATAACACGGTCAAAATGGGTTTTCGATAAATTATCATCGCCCTTGAGAAAGAAGGCTCGCGCCAACTCTAAACGCACCCGAGTCAACTGTGGATGATCAATTAAAATAGCGCGCAAGGCGGCGATGGCTTCACGCAATAAGTCGGTTTTTGCTTGCTGGTTATCGCTTTGATTGGCTACTGCGATAGCAGACAAGCCAACGAGGAAACGAATATCGGTAATATCGGCACGAGTATCCGCAGATTGAGCGGCGAGCAAGAGTCGTAGCACTGTCAATGCCACTTGATGATGTCCGTTGTTAATCAGCGACCGCGCCTGTTTGACCTGCGGGTCTTGCGATAAATGCGACCGCTCGGATGAGCCAGAGCGTTCTAACAACTGGGCAGATGCTGGCGCACAAAGCACCGTCAACAATACTAACACCAAACGCGCCGAGAGAACCATAACAAGACAGCCGCCAACAAAGAAATTGGAAGCGACTGCTTGATTATTTACTGTGGTATGGATTACTGTTTACCAGCCGCGAAAACGCCTAAAAGACTCCTGCTAGGCCCATCACCAGTTGATGCGGCACCGAAAGTGCCTGCAACCGAGCCGGGATGGGTGGTGGTGGTGGCACCGTTGCCAAAAAACTGACCAGCCCATTTGCCTTCGTAATCTTGCGTATTAAATCCCGTGATAGTGGTGCTTCCTTTGAAGAATCCGCCATCGTTGGCGTCAGTCATCAAAGTACTTTGCAGAGTAACCGTCGGGGCTCCTGGCAGAGGCACATCCGCTTGGATAATCACTGGTTCGCCGCCAAAGCCATTAGGAAATTCAAGCTCGTCATGTCTAAAATTATCAATTGTTCCAGAAACCGTTCCTAATGTGTTGGCGTCACCGAAATCAGCAGTTAACCGAACATCGGCATCAAAGAAAAAGTTTCTACCCATCGACGAGTCAGCGTACACGCCAGTCACACCGCCATTCCCAACATACTCAGCGGTACCAGTCAATCCTGCTAGGTTTGCTTGCATAAACTCATCGTTACCGTCAATGAAGGCACCATATTCGTAGTCTGCTAGACTGTTGGCATCGTCTGGGACATATACCCAAAGTCCGCCCGCTAGATAATCGGTGTCTTGGGTTACTACCGTTGCTACGGATTCAGCGGAGCCCGCATTAGGTGTAAATGTCCAATCGCCACTAATGATTCTTCCGCCAGCAATGCGACATCCAGAGGGGCATGAAAAGGATCCCACTTGGCCGTTAAAACTTCCAGGTGCCCCTCTGGTTGCACCACCAGAGCTAATGTTAAAAGGCACTTGAACCGTGCTATCAGTGGGTACCGCAACACCACTGGGGGTAGATCTACTGATATCTGGCGTATTGTCTGTATAAATATCAACCCACAACCGCCCATCTGGAAGTTTTTTATACAGTTCTACAAATTTGTTGCCTACTGTGTCTCCTCGGTCTAGCACGCTATCGCTGGTGCTACTGATTGTTACTCCATCACCCGTACCCGTGGTTTTTGTAGCACTATATACCCATTGCTCGCTTTCACTATTATAAGTTACGGCCACTGCTACGGAATCCGTGGTGGTGGGGTTGTCGACACCGCCGGTGTTTGATGATTGCGTAACGCTACCTTCCTTCGGTTCGGCAGTAGCGGCAGCAAAGATATTTTTTAAGATTTCAGAGTTCTGCAATTCGGAGAGAGAGGATAACAGGTTACTAGACCCGGGGGGGGGGGGTGCAGGAGCAGGAGCAGGTGCAGGTGCGGGAGCAGGTGCAGGAGCAGGTGCGGGAGCAGGAGCAGGT
Organism: uncultured Colwellia sp.; assembly: GCA_965261045.1. Lineage (GTDB taxonomy): Bacteria > Pseudomonadota > Gammaproteobacteria > Enterobacterales > Alteromonadaceae > Colwellia. The sequence continues at coordinate 2,438,578 of CBDHCJ010000001.1, read as the reverse complement.
GCGGGAGCAGGTGCGGGAGCAGGAGCAGGTGCGGGAGCAGGTGCGGGAGCAGGTGCGGGAGCAGGTGCGGGAGCGGGAGCAGGTGCGGGAGCAGGTGCAGGTGCAGGTGCGGGAGCAGGTGCAGGTGCAGGTGCAGGAGCGGGAGCAGGTGCAGCAGAAACATCACTCTTACCACCACCACCACTGCTACATCCAGCGAGTACGAAAGTAAAAACAAGCGTGCAGACCAAGACCAATTTGATTGTGATATTCATTTTAGCATACCTCAGTTATGTTTGATTATTCCCGACACCAAGGCGCCGAGCCATGCTCATCATCCACAGATTTAGGAGAATTCTACCTGTCCCTTCATGCGAGGGTAACGCGAGTAAGTAAGGTAATTAGTTCCAACATAGTTAAAAACATACTCTATTTAATAGATAACCCGACTAAAGGTAATACGCAGACAACAAAAAACATACTAACCATATAGCATATTGGCAAGCGATAGTCAATGCTGTGTCTGGGTTCAGTCAGGGCTATCGTTGCATGATGATGTCAGTTTATTTTTTTTAAATACGCTTAAAAGTTATATTGAACGCCTAGATTACTTGGGAGCAAAATAACCTAAATTAGACATTTGCTGTGTTGCAAACACGTCAATGACATTACCAATAACAATCAGGCTGGGTGGCTTGATCCTGTGTGATTTTACTAAGACTTCTAAGTTACATAAGGTGCCTTTTACTACTTGTTGATCAACATGAGTGCCTTTATGAATTAATGCTGCAGGCGTGTTTTTGCTTCGACCTGCGGCAATTAATTGTTCAATAATAATAGGTAAACTTTTTATGCCCATATAAAAGACGATGGTTTGTTGGGCATCATTTAATGTATGCCAAGGTAAGTCTAATACACCATTATCTTGTAAGTTACCGGTAATAAAGGTGCAACTTCGCGCGACGTGTCGGTGGGTTAGTGGAATACCAGCATAGCTGGTACAAGCGGATGCTGCTGTTATGCCGGGGACAATATGACAAGCAATGTCATTAGCTAATATAAATAGTGCCTCTTCACTGCCACGACCAAAAACAAAGGGATCACCACCTTTTAATCTTAATACTTTTTTGCCTAACTTGGCATGCTTAACTAATAACTGGTTGATGCCATCTTGTGGTACACGGTGCTCTGCCTGCTTTTTTCCTACATATACTTTTTCGCAAGCGCTAGGTAATAAAGCCATCACTTCTTCACTGACAAGGCGGTCGTAAATTACCACCTCTGCTTGTTTAATGAAGCGAAATGCTTGCAAAGTTAGTAAGTCTGGATCACCAGAGCCTGCACCAACTAAAGCTACTTCGCCAGCAATGAAGGCTTGTTTATTTGTACCAATGTTTTTCATTATCTCTAACCACTTTTTATTTATGAAGTTCATTATAAGAAGAAATAAAGCAAAAAAAAGCGCCAATAGGCGCTTTTTTTTAAATATAACATATTCGTTATTTTATGATGTAGCTATTTGCTTAAAGCATCGCCTAAATGTGGACGAATATCTTTTAAAATTTCTTTTAATAAACGAGTGCTACTAGCGACAATATTACCTGATGTTGCATGATGATGACCACCAGTAAAATCCGTTACTAAGCCACCAGCTTCAATAACTAATAGTTCACCTGCAGCAGTATCCCAAGGTTTTAAACCAATTTCAAAGAAACCATCTACTCGCCCCGAAGCGACGTAGGCTAAATCAAGTGCGGCTGAGCCGGCACGGCGCATGTCGGATGTTTTTTCAAAAAGAGACGTGAACATTGCCATATAAGCTTTGGTGTGTTGTCTGTGCTTAAAAGGAAAGCCTGTAGCTAAAATAGTCGCAGATAAATTTTTATGTGCTTTGACCCTGATACGCATACTATTTAATTGAGCACCTTTGCCGCGACTTGCTGTGAATAATTCACCACGAATAGGATCGAAAATAACGGCTTGGTCAAGTTTACCTTTTACCTTTAATGCAATAGATACGGCAAAGTGAGGAATACCTTTAATGAAATTAGTGGTGCCATCTAATGGATCTATTATCCATTGATAATCATCGTCACTGCCTGTTAACACGCCTGATTCTTCACCGATAATAGTGTGTTCTGGATATGATTTATGAATAGTCTCAATAATTGCTTGTTCAGCAGCAGTGTCAACACTTGTAACAAAATCATTAGAGCCTTTTGATTCAATTTCAACTTTATCAAGTTGCTCAAAAGAGCGAATAATAATTTTTCCTGCATTGCGCGCAGCGCGCACGGCAATATTTAGCATGGGATGCATAATAGAATACCTATTTGTAAATGACTTTTAAAAGAGCGATGTTGATTCCAAGTTGATTCCAAGTATTAAAAAAAAAACTAAGGGCGAAATCAAGCGCGCGCAGTATAGCAAAAACCAATTCATCTGGCGATAGTATTATTAAATAAGAAGGATAATAAAACTACCGCTGCCAACCGTTCTTAGTTTTATTATAGAAAATTCATTATAGAAAAATAGACTAATCAATAATAAATTTCCATAGCTATAGTCGCCATATCACTATTTTGCGTGCTTTTTATTGAGCATAGCAGTAAGCTTCTATGCTAGAATTATTGGCATAAAGCGAGTTATAGCCAAACCATGACAAGATGTGAGTTTCAAGACGCTTGATCGAAGCATGATCAAGGCGGATTTTTTATTAATGGTTATTCCTTTAAAAGATAGCTGCATATAACTTACGTATTAGTATAGAGACAAAAATGTCAGATTCAGATTCAGAAAATAGTAAATTAGCAGAAAACCTTTTAGACAAGGTTCGCATTGTTTTAGTTCATACGTCAGATTGTCGAAATATTGGTAGTGCAGCCAGAGCAATGAAAACGATGGGGTTAAGCCAGTTAGTTTTGGTTGATCCAGTTGAGATGCCTAATGGACAAGCGCAAGCTCTAGCAGCAGGAGCCACTGATGTTTTATCAAATGCAAAAGTTGTTAGTAGCTTACGTGAAGCTATTGCCGATTGCGGTTTAGTTATTGGTACCAGTGCTCGCTCACGTACACTACCTTGGCCTATGCTAGAGCCACGTGGTTGTGGTGAGAAAATGATAACTGAAGCAAATGAATACCCAGTGGCGTTAGTGTTCGGCCGAGAAAGTAGCGGCTTAACTAATGATGAGTTACAACTGTGTCATTTTCATGTACAAATACCAGCAAATCCTAACTATAGTTCGCTTAATCTTGCTATGGCGGTACAAACATTAAGTTATGAAGTTCGCACTAGTTATTTGTTTTCGCTAGATGAAGCCAACCAAGAATACAGTACTGGTAATGGAACTTATATTGGGAAAAAGAGCATTGGAAAAAAGAGCATTAGCAACAAGACATTTAACGCCAAAAGTGAAGATGATGAACTTTATCCCGTCACTGAAGATACAGAGCGTTTCTACCAACATTTTGAAAATGCTCTTAAAACCACTGGATTTATTGGTGATAAACATCCTGGCTTAGTAATGACAAAGTTAAGACGTTTATTTAACCGTGCCCGTCCAGATGCGAAAGAAATAAAAATGATGCGTGGTATTCTTTCCTCAATAGAAAGAGCATCAATAGAAAGAGCCTCAATAGAAAGAGTTTCTGTTGAACAACCTTTAAATAAATAAAAAGGAAAGAATATGTTTAACCGCACTATTGACCGCATAAAAGAAGATATTAACAGTGTTTTTGATAGAGACCCCGCTGCACGTACTACTTTTGAAGTATTGCTTAATTATCCGGGATTGCATGCCATTTGGATACACCACCTTAGTCATCGATTATGGCGCGCTAACTGGAAACTAATTGCAAGAATATTGTCTACTTTCTCACGTTGGTTAACGGGCATTGAAATTCATCCAGGTGCAGTCTTAGGGCGTCGTTTTTTTATTGACCATGGTATGGGCGTTGTTATTGGCGAAACGGCTGAAATTGGTGATGATGTTACCTTGTACCACGGTGTTACTTTAGGTGGAACTAGTTGGAATACAGGTAAACGCCATCCTACGTTAGAGGATAATGTTGTTATTGGAGCAGGAGCACAAGTGCTTGGTCCTATTACTATAGGTAAAGGTGGCAAAGTTGGTTCAAACTCTGTTGTAGTAAAAAACTTACCTGAAAATGCTACTGCCATTGGCATCCCCGCACGTATTGTCAACAGCAAAAATAACCATAGCAGTTCTTTACTTGACACTGACTTAGGCGAGAAACTTAATGCTAGTTTAGGCAAAGAGTCACGTGATAAAGCCGCGAAAAAGTTTGGTTTTGATGCTTATGCGGTCTCTGCTGATAGCCCAGATCCAGTTGCTAAAGCTATTGGTCGTCTGCTTGATCATATGCATTTGATGGATGACCGAGTGTCAAAGCTATGTAAAGAAGTGAATAACTTGGGGGGGGATATTTGCCCTAAAGATTTACCTGAGCTTAGCGTTGGTGAATTTGTTGAAGACGAAAAAGAGGCCGCTAAACGTAGGAAAAGAAAAGTAGCGAGTTTTGATCCCGAGATATAATGCGAGTGGTACTTCTTTCTTTTAATTAAATCAATTTTAACAAATGAAAAAGCAATAGTTGACTAATACACTCAAGTATTGCTTTCGTTTTTAGTTTATTAGTGTAGAATACTTGAGCATATTAGTCAGGTATATTTGACTATTTTGTAGGGGTATGTAAAATTGCGCGGAATCATTGCTCTTGTAGATATTTAGCTCCTACAAAAAAGTGTAAATAATCATTCATTGGCATGTATTAAATTGAGCAAACTATGAAGCTAACCTCAAAAGGTCGTTATGCGGTGACAGCAATGCTAGATGTCACCATTCACGGCACAGATGAACCAGTATCATTAGCTGATATTTCTGAGCGGCAAGGGATCTCTTTGTCGTACTTAGAGCAATTATTTTCTAAATTACGTAAATATGGTTTAGTTAATAGTATTCGTGGGCCTGGTGGAGGTTACCGGTTAGGTAAGTGCTCAGCACAAATTACTGTAGCAGATGTGATTAGTGCTGTTAATGAAAGTGTTGACGCCACAAGATGCCAAGGTAAAGGAAATTGCCAAGGAGGAGAACAGTGCCTAACTCATTCTTTATGGGAAGGCTTGAGTGAGCGTATTAAAGAATTTTTGAAAAATATTACCTTAGCAGAGCTAGTGGCTAAAAATGACGTACAAACGGTTTTTAAAAGACAAGATGATGTTTACAGGTGTAGTAATAAAGAACAATCGCTAGAAACCATTATCCCTATAAATTTTTAAAGAACATAGTATTAAGTGGAGAAAGAGAGCAAATGAAGCTTCCTATTTATTTTGATTATTCATCAACTACCCCAGTTGATAAACGCGTTGCAGAAAAGATGATGCAATATATGACTACTGATGGTCATTTTGGTAATCCTGCGTCACGCTCGCACAAATTTGGCTGGCATGCAGAAGAAGCGGTGGATATTGCTCGTAATCAAGTAGCGGAATTAATTAATGCTGACCCACGTGAAATTGTTTTCACTTCTGGTGCAACAGAGTCTGATAACCTTGCAATTAAAGGTGTGGCAAATTTTTATCACAAGAAAGGTAAACATATTATTACCTGTAAAACAGAGCACAAAGCTGTTTTAGATACGTGTCGTGAATTAGAGCGTCAAGGTTTTGACGTTACTTATCTTGACCCAGAAGATAATGGTTTAATTGACTTAAATAAACTTGAAGCAGCCATGCGTGACGATACTATTTTAGTCAGTATCATGCATGTAAATAATGAAATTGGTGTTATTCAAGATATTAGCGAAATTGGCGAAATGTGTCGTGCTCGTAAAATCATCTTTCATGTTGATGCCGCACAAAGCGCGGGTAAAATTCATATTAATATGCAGCACTTAAAAGTTGATTTATTATCTATCTCTGCACATAAAATGTATGGTCCAAAAGGTATTGGAGCACTATATGTAAGCCGTAAACCACGTATTCGCCTTGAAGCGCAAATGCACGGTGGCGGCCATGAACGTGGTATGCGTTCTGGCACCTTGGCAACTCATCAAATTGTTGGATTAGGTGAAGCTTGTAAGCTTGCTAAAGCAGAGATGGCACAAGATCTTGAGCATGTAACCGCTATGCGTGATCATTTGTGGGCTGGTTTAAACTCCATGGAACAAGTATTTGTTAATGGTGATTATGACAAACGTTATGCGGGTAATTTGAATGTTAGCTTTAACTTTGTTGAAGGCGAGTCATTAATTATGGCGTTAAAAGACTTAGCCGTTTCTTCTGGTAGTGCTTGTACTTCAGCGAGTCTTGAGCCTTCTTATGTATTACGTGCATTAGGGTTAAATGATGAAATGGCGCATAGCTCAATACGTTTTGGTTTTGGTCGTTTTACTACCATAGAAGAAATAGATTACGCTATCGAACTTATACAAAAATCTATTGGTCATTTACGTGACATGTCACCGCTTTGGGAAATGTTCAAAGACGGTATCGATTTAGATTCAATTGAATGGGCGGCGCATTAACTCTTCACTCATGAGAGTAAAGAAAGTGCACGCTGTTAGGAGAAAATATTATGGCTTATAGTGAAAAAGTAATCGATCATTATGAAAACCCACGTAACGTTGGTTCTATGGATAAAAATGATCCATCAGTAGCGACTGGTATGGTTGGCGCACCCGCGTGTGGTGATGTGATGAAGTTACAACTTAAAATATCTAAAGGTGGCATTATTGAAGATGCTAAATTTAAAACGTATGGCTGTGGCTCTGCTATTGCTTCAAGCTCATTAGTTACAGAATGGGTGAAAGGTAAATCAATTGAAGAAGCGGGCGAAATAAAAAATACTGCTATTGCTGAAGAATTAGCTTTACCACCAGTAAAGATTCATTGCTCAATTTTGGCTGAAGATGCGATTAAAGCAGCCATTGAAGACTATAAAAGTAAGCAAGGTTAGTAATCTAGATAAGTAGAGTAACAAAAGAATAAAGTGAGAAAGTAGAATGTCAGTTACCATGACACCAGCAGCAACAGAGCGAGTTAAATCTTTTATGACTAACCGAGGCAAAGGTCTTGGTTTACGTTTAGGAATTAAAACTACAGGTTGTTCTGGTTTAGCTTATGTGCTTGAATTTGTTGATGATTTAAATGATGACGATCAAGTTTTTGATATTGAAAGCGTAAAAGTCATTATTGATACCAAAAGCTTGGTTTACCTTGAAGGCATAGAGCTAGACTTTATTAAAGAAGGTCTCAATGAAGGCTTTAAGTTCACCAATCCTAACGCCAAAGGTGAATGCGGCTGTGGAGAAAGCTTCAATGTATAAATGGCCGATCTTTGCTATTTAATCCACCTTTATTGTTGAAAGTACTCATTGACTAAAGTCAATTTTGTGCTTTCGCCTTGAATTTGAATCAAATATCTGTGAGCTGTTTCTAGCGCATTAATTTAGATATTTTAGAGCAAAATTATTTTGAATTACTTCCAATTATTCGACATTGAAATTTCTTTTGATGTCGATTTTAACCAATTATCACAAACCTATCAAACGTTGCAAAAAGCGGTTCATCCTGACAGGTTTGCTCATGCTTCATCTCAAGCGCAATTATTAGCTGTACATAAATCAGCTGAAATTAATGATGCTTATCAAACGTTGAAACAGCCACTAAAACGCGCTGAATATATATTAACATTGCGTGGTGTAGAAATGCCCAATGAGCAAAAATCGTTTAGTGATACCCGCTTTTTAATGCAACAAATGGAACTAAGAGAGATGCTTGGTGACGTGAAATTTGCCGATGATGTAGATGCCGCTTTTGAGCATGTTCAACAAGTTCTAGCGCAAGAATACCAACAACACCTTGATACAATGCGTCAGCAAATACTTGAAAATAATGCAGCAGCAAATGCATTAGCATGCGATAATTTGCGCAAGTTAAAGTTTTACCAAAAACTCAATATTGAAATAGATCGTCTCGAAGATAGTTTGTTTGATGGCTAGTGAACATAAAATCACTTTAGGTTATATCGTCATTTCAGCTTTATTTTAAGCTGGGATCACAGTCAACAAGTACATCATCGCGAAATTTAAATACAAAACCGAATTCATAAAACATGGCTTTATTACACATTGCAGAACCTGGTCAAAGTACCGTCCCTCACGAACATCGATTAGCCGCAGGTATTGATTTAGGCACAACTAACTCGTTAATTGCCAGTGTACAAAGTGGCAATGCCCGTACCATAGCGGATCAACAGGGTCGTGATATTTTACCTTCTATTGTTAGCTACCAAAACCCTTCAACAGGCTCTTCATTAACTCATAATATTTTAGTTGGCGAAGCCGCGAAAGCGCTGAGTGTTAGTGATGCACAAAATACTATTGTTTCAGCCAAACGTTTAATTGGTCGTTCATTGCTGGATATTCAAAGTAAATACCCTTCACTGCCGTATCAATTTTGTGGTGATGAAAATCATCCAGAAATAGTGACATGTCAGGGGAATATTAATCCTGTGCAAGTGTCGGCTGAAATATTAAAAACTTTAGCACAGCGAGCTGAGCAAGCGTTAGGGGGGGAGTTAACTGGTGTGGTGGTTACTGTTCCTGCGCATTTTGATGACGCTCAACGCCAAAGCACTAAAGATGCTGCTAAACTTGCAGGTGTTAAGGTATTGCGTCTTTTAAATGAACCAACTGCTGCTGCGGTTGCGTATGGACTTGATTCAGGACAAGAGGGGGTTATTGCCATCTATGATTTAGGTGGTGGCACTTTTGATGTTTCTATATTACGTCTAAATAAAGGCGTGTTTGAAGTGCTTGCTACTGGCGGTGATTCAGCGCTTGGTGGAGATGATTTTGATGTCGTCTTAGTTGATTATTTAGTTGAGCAAGCGGGCTTAACCAGACCCTTATCACCATCAATTGAACGTCAATTAATGCAACAAGCTTGTGCGGCTAAAGAACAATTAACAGAGCAAGAAAGTGTAGAAGTTACTTTAATATTAGACGCTACCTCAGGCTCTCTGTTAGAGAAGCAACAAGCATGGAGTACTACCTTAAGCAAAGTAACTTTTGATAGCTTAATTGCGGCTTTAGTTAAAAAAACCTTACACGCCTGTCGTCGTAGTTTAAAGGATGCACAAATTAGCACCGATGAAGTGTTAGAAGTGGTTATGGTTGGTGGCTCTACACGTGTGCCATTAGTGCGTAGTGAGGTAGCGAAATATTTTAATAAAACACCGTTAACCTCTATTGATCCCGACAAGGTTGTTGCAATAGGTGCTGCTATTCAAGCGGATATTTTAGCGGGTAATAAACCAGACAGTGATATGTTATTGCTTGACGTTATTCCGTTATCGTTAGGTTTAGAAACTATGGGGGGCTTGGTTGAGAAAGTGATATCACGTAACACCACTATTCCTGTAGCAAAAGCACAAGAGTTTACTACTTTTAAAGATGGTCAAACAGCAATGGCAGTGCATGTATTACAAGGGGAACGCGAGTTAGTTGATGATTGTCGATCATTAGCGCGTTTTGAGTTGCGTGGTATTCCACCAATGACTGCGGGTGCTGCACATATTCGTGTTACCTTTAAAGTAGATGCTGATGGTTTATTGTCGGTTAGTGCTATGGAAAAATCATCTGGCGTTGAATCTAGCATAGAAGTAAAACCATCTTTTGGTTTAGACGACAGTAAAATAGCGCAAATGATCAAAGACTCAATGAACAACGCCAAAGCTGATATTGACGCACGCATGTTAAAAGAGCAGCAAGTTGAAGCTGCGCGGGTGATTGAGTCAATTCAAACCGCGCTATTTTCGGATAGTCATTTATTATCAGCACAAGACATTAATGAGATTGAAGCTGCGATTAAAGCGCTCGCACAAATTAGTCAAGGCAGTGATGTTAGCGCTATTGAAGCGGCAATTGATACCTTAGATCATAGTACGGCAATATTTGCAGAGCGTAGAATGGATAGCTCTATTAATAAAGCATTAACAGGCCAATCAATAGAAAAGCTGTGAAATTATCAACTCTATAGTACGAGTATTGCGTTGCTAAAATAAGAAATAGAAAGAGAATTTAAAATGCCAAAAATTATATTTTTACCCCATAAAGAATTATGTCCTGATGGTGCTGTTGTTGAAGCTGAAACTGGCGAGAGTGTACTTAATGTTGCTTTAGCTAATGACATAGGTATAGAGCATGCTTGTGAAAAAGTATGCGCCTGCACAACCTGTCACGTTATTATTCGAGAAGGCTTTGATTCTTTGAAAGAAAGTGATGAACTTGAAGATGACCTACTTGATAAAGCATGGGGACTAGAGCCAGACTCTCGTCTTGGCTGTCAGGCAATAGTCACCGATGAAGATTTGGTTGTAGAAATACCTAAGTACACCATCAATATGGTTTCTGAGAGTCATTAACTTGCCCTTAACTTCAGCTAACTGAAATAACTTAAAACAGGTAGTAGCATGAAAATGTTACTGCCTTTTTTATAAAATGAAACCTATGAAACCTATAAAAAGTCTGCAAACTTGTTTTACTTCTTTTAGCCATAACATTGAAAGCTATGCTTTACCGCAACGTTTTACCTTTCCTTTTTACTATGAGCCTCATCCATTGTGTTTATTAGCGGCACAAGAATTACAACAGCAATTAAAAAGCAGCAGTCATTATCAGCAAGAATTTGCTATAACAGGCAAGATGTTTGGGGTGTTGTTAGTTCAAAACGAGCAAGGTGAGGTTGGCTATCTTTGCGCTTTCTCTGGAAAATTAAAAATGGATCAAACTAAGAATGACTTTGTGCCACCAGTTTTTGAGACGTTAACACAAACAGAATTTTACCAAACGCAGAGCGGTATTATTAACCAGCTGAATCAACAATTGCGGCAATTGGAGAGTAACGATGATATTAAGCAATGCTTGCAAACGTTAATTGCTTTAAAAGACAAGTCTCAGCAAGAAGTTAGCAGTTACCAACAGTTAATGACGAACAACCGAGCTGAAAGAAAATTACAACGAAACACAGCTCAACCATCTTTAAGCCATTACCACTTTATCGAATTAAAAGAGCAGTTAGCTAAAGAAAGTGTTTTTGATAAACATCAGTTACATGATTTAAAAGCTTATTGGCGAAAAAAAATTGATTTAGAGCAAGAAAAACTGGATGATTTTACTGATGAAATCACTCAGCTTAAAGCTAAGCGCAAGCAATTATCGAATGCTTTACAAAGTCAATTATTTAAGCAATATCGCTTTTTAAATATATCTGCTATTGAAAAAAATCTCGCCGAGTTATTTTTTGATACCCCCTATCAAACCCCACCAGCAGGAGCAGGAGATTGCGCTGCGCCCAAGTTATTACAATATGCTTTTAAGGGCGGTATGACTCCTTTGGCTATGGCTGAGTTTTGGTGGGGGCAAGCGCCTAAATCTGAAATACGTCAACATAAGAAATTTTATGGTGCCTGTATTGGTAAATGTAAGCCTATTCTCGCTCATATGTTAGCAGGAATGGAGCTTGACGATGATCCTTTATTGATAAATCCTGCGGCAAACAAAACGCTTGAAATAGTTTATCAAGATGAAGCTATTGTCGTGGTGAATAAACCAGCTGAGTTTTTATCTGTACCAGGAAAAAATATTGAAGACTCGGTTTATTTACGTATCAAACAACAGTTCCCTAATGCAACAGGTACATTAATCGTGCACCGTTTAGATATGTCAACTTCGGGGTTGATGGTATTAGCTTTGACAAAACGAGCGCAAAAAAGCTTACAGAAACAATTTATTAGTCGCACTATTAAAAAGCGATATGTTGCACTGCTAGAAGGGCGGTTTGATGAAAATATCCCCGCTCTTTCTGATAAAAGGGAAGGAGAAATTAGGTTACCTTTACGTGGTGATTTTGATGATAGACCACGACAGTTAGTATGTTTTGATCATGGTAAAGCGGCTAAAACTCAATGGAAAGTTATTGACGTAATAGGTGGAAAAACTAAGTTGTATTTATACCCCGAAACAGGACGAACTCATCAACTTCGTGTACATTGTGCTCATCCCCTTGGATTAAAGCTACCTATATTAGGTGATGATTTATACGGCAGTGATAATCATTATATTGGCAATGAAATTTATGGCAAAAAAGCTCAGCGCCTACATTTGCATGCAGAAACGTTAACACTGAATCATCCTATTATTAGCGAAGTGATGACTTTTCAAAGAGATGCTGATTTTTAAAAATATTATTTAGCTTCATCTTGGAATATTTTCTCAATCGCTATATTAAATAAACATGCCGCTTTAAATGCTAGCGGCAAACTGGGATCAAATTTACCTTTTCAATGACAGGATTGGAGATGAACGTTTTTAAAATCGGCGGATTTCCCCTAATTATTTTCATCTGGATGGGTGGGAATCCACCCGCGAACTCGAATTCAACATTTGGTGTTATCCTTGTTAAATCACTATTTATTTTTTAATTTCAATAAGATAGTTAATTGTAATTTGTTGTAATCAGGTTGGCGCAAACCTTGCTGTATAGATCTTGCGATATAGATGATGTTGGTAAATGAAATGGGTTAGTAAACTCTAATACCGACATAAAAAATATTATAACGAGGGGAAAGTCACTTGGTGCACGTTTCGACTTCTAGTAAAACAGTTTAGTCTGAGTAACACTAGTATTACTCAGTAATTCATTAAGGTTAATTTGTTATTTACTCTCTTTTTTACAGCTTAACCGCTTAAATATATTAGGAAAATGTTATGTCTATGTCATTAAATAAAAAGCTTAAAAAACTTATTGGTTTAGCAATAGGTATTATGTGTTCATTAACGTTTGTTGTGAACGCTGAGCCTATCGAAATTAAATTCTCTCATGTTGTTGCAGAAAACACCCCGAAAGGACAAATGGCACTTAAGTTTAAAGCATTGGTAGAAAATAAACTTTCAGGAAAAGTCACGGTAAAAGTTTTTCCAAATTCACAGTTATTCGGTGATAACAAGGTATTAGAAGCGATGCAGTTAGGTGATGTGCAAATGGCAGCGCCTTCATTATCTAAATTTAAAAAATATACTAAAAAGTTACAAATTTTTGATTTACCTTTTTTATTTACTGATATAGACAGCGTTGAGCGATTCCAAAAAGGAGCGGTTGGTTTAAAACTATTACGTTCTATGGAGCGTAAAGGATTAATTGGCTTAGGGTATTTACATAATGGTATGAAGCAGTTATCGGCAAGCTCTCCTTTGAGGGAGCCAAACGATGCGAAAGGTAAAAAATTTCGAATTATGGCATCTGACGTATTGGCGGCACAGTTTATGGCTGTAGATGCGATGCCAGTTAAAAAACCTTTTTCAGAAGTGTTTACTTTATTACAAACTAAAGCGATAGATGGACAAGAAAATACCTGGTCAAACATTTATTCTAAAAAATTCTTTGAAGTACAAGATTATATTACTGAAAGTAATCATGGTGTTTTAGATTATATGATAGTTACCTCGAAAGAGTTTTGGCATAGTTTGCCCAAAAACATACGCGCTGAAGTAGGGGTGGCTTTATCACAAGCTATTGTTTATGGCAATAATATTGCTGCTAAAAAAGCACAGCAAGATAAACAAAGAATTATCGACTCAAACCGCTCAACTATCATTAGCATAACAGCAGAGCAACGTCAGCTTTGGGTAGATGCGATGAAGCCAGTGTGGAAACGCTTTGAAAATAAAATTGGTAAAAGCTACATTGATGCGGCCATTGCAGCAAATACGGTTGAGTAGACAGGTTACTTATTTTTTGCTGGGCTTAGACTAGTCAGTTTTTTATTTTTATCACTAGCTATGCACAAGGATGTGTAGTTAGTAATTGGTTAGGTTGGTTTTATCATGTTCTCCAAAATATCAAAATCTTTTGAGGAAAGCTTTGTTAGCCTACTTCTTGTTGGTATGACACTCTTAGTGTTTGCCGAGGTTGTTGCACGCTTTCTATTTAATGTTGGTTTTTTATGGATGGAAGAAGTCACGTTAACTTTAGGAGCATGGTTTGTACTTTTTGGTGCCTCTTACGGAGTTAAAGTTGGTGCTCATATTGGTGTAGATGCTTTTGTTCAAGCCCTTCCTGAAAAATCACGGAAAATAACAGCGGTAGCTGCTGTTATTCTATGTTTATGTTATTGCAGTTTATTTTTATATGGCAGTTGGATTTATTTAGCTAAAATGTACAGTATTGGTATCACTATGGAAGATGTTTATCTGCCGCAATTTTTTATTGAATTATTTAATGAAGCTACCTTATGGGATATTTTTCGTGTTGATGCTGAAGAGCCATTAATGCCATTATGGATTTCACAATCTATTATTTTTATAGGTTTTGTATTGTTATTTTATCGTTTTTTTCAATTACTATTACAAGTCATTAGTGGTAAAGCAGACGGCTTTAAATTTGCGGATGAAGCAGAGGAAAGTATGCTTTTAATACAAGATGATGAGTCAGAAGATATTAATTCACGGGATAATTCTGATCTTCATAACATGCAACCAAATGATGATCAAACAAAAGAGAAACGCTAATGACTATTGCAACTTTATTTATTACTTTGCTAGGTTGTATGCTAATCGGTATGCCCATTGCTGTAGCCTTAGGGTTTTCTAGTATGGTGACTATACTGTTCTTCTCTAGTGACTCTTTAGCCTCTGTTGCGCTTAAAATGTATGAAGCAACATCAGAGCACTATACTTTACTCGCCATCCCTTTTTTCATTTTGTCATCAGCCTTTCTATCAACAGGTGGTGTGGCTAGAAGAATAATAGACTTTGCCGTTGATAGTGTTGGTCATATTCGTGGTGGTTTAGCTATGGCGTCTGTTTTAGCTTGTATGTTGTTTGCCGCTGTTTCAGGCTCTTCTCCTGCAACCGTTGCTGCTATTGGCTCTATTTGTATCGTTGGTATGGTGCGTGCTGGGTATCCAGAAAGTTTTGCTGCTGGTGTTATTACCAATGCCGGTACTTTAGGGATTTTAATTCCACCTTCTATTGTGATGCTAGTTTATGCAGCGGCAACAGAAGTGTCAGCATCAAGAATGTTTATGGCAGGTTTAATTCCAGGTCTTATGATGGGCACTATTTTAATGATAGCTATTTACATTATTGCTTGTAAAAAGAACTTACCATCACATCCATTCCCAGGCGTTAAAGCATTACTACGCTCTGGCGGAATTGCCATGGGTGGGCTTATGTTGATTTTTATTGTGCTTGGCGCTATTTATGGTGGTGTGGCAAGCCCAACGGAAGCAGCTGCTGTGGCAACCATTTATGCTTATTTAGTTGCTGTATTTGGTTATCGTGATATTGGTCCATTAAAAGAGGTTAAATGGCGGAACCATAAAGAAGCGATAGGTCAGGCAATTGTTAGAAACCTTTCTTTAATGAGTTTGGCTCTGCCGAAAAGTTTTACTGATAAAGAAGTCAGAAAGGTAGTATTAGATGGCGCAAAAGTTAGCATTATGTTGTTATTTATTATTGCTAATGCCATGTTATTTGCTCATGTGTTAACCACTGAGCGCATTCCGCATGCCATTGCTGAAACTATTATTGGCTGGGGATTACCTGCATGGGGATTTCTTATTATTATGAATATTTTATTGCTTATTGCTGGTAATTTTATGGAGCCATCAGCTATCTTATTAATTATGGCGCCAATTCTATTTCCTATCGCGACTCAATTAGGTATCGATCCTATACACCTTGGTATTATTATGGTGGTGAATATGGAAATAGGCATGTTAACACCGCCCGTGGGGCTCAATCTTTTTGTCACCGCAGGTATTACAGGGCGAAGTATGGCTTGGGTTATTAAGGTATGTTTACCTTGGTTGATGCTGTTATTAATGTTCTTAATATTAATAACGTATGTACCACAAATATCATTGTTCTTACCTGAATATATAGATAAATTAAATGGTTATTAGATTAAGTCACTAGATTAAAACCCTGCAACATTGCAGGGTTTTGTCATTTAATTAAGCTATCTTTTAATGGGAATTTAATGGAAATATTAATGAATATTAAAAAGATTACCGTTAAGCGATATTTTATTTTATTGATGCTTTCATTTGGTTTTATTTTAACGATTAAAGTCATGCAATTTTTAGGGTTGCGTATCGCCTATACTGAATTAAATCAACAATCAAATAGCCATTTAAATCACCTTATTTTCTATATTGAAAGTACCTTGGGGCGATTTGAAAAAATTCCTGATGTCTTAGCTAAGCACCCTTTGCTGCAACAAGTTTTACATAAACCTGATAATAGTAATCGTGAACGTTTAAACCTATTGTTAGAAGAGATAGGTGGTGTCACTCAGGCCTCCGATATTTATTTAATTGACAAATCTGGCTTAACTTTAGCCTCAAGTAATTGGCAAAGTGAGCGTACTTTTATTGGTATGGATTTCAGTTTTAGGCCTTATTTTCAAAAGGCCATGCAGGGACGATTGGCTCGTTATTATGCCGTTGGTTTAAGTAGCAACAAGCGAGGTTATTATTTTGCCTCTCCTGTTACCAGTAAGGGTGAGGCAATAGGTGTTATTGTGGTAAAAATTAGTATTGATGAAATTGAAAATCAGCATAAAGAAGCGGTAGGTGAGAATGATTATAACTTTTTGATTGTTGCACCAGATGATGTGGTTTTTATTTCTGATAAAAGCGAATGGCGCTTAAAAACTATTGGTAGTATTGGAGCAAAAAAAACACCACAACTTAAGCCTTACTTGAATCCAACTTCAGCTCGCTATTCAGGTAGAAAAATAGAAACGTTAGATGTTCAAGCGACGCAAAGCTTATACTTACCGCAAGGTATTTCTGGCTCTTTATTCAAAATTAAAGACGTAGAGACAAGTAAAATTATATTTTCTCAACAAAAACAAATGCTTGATTTAGGGTGGCGAGTACATTTATGGACATCATTAGAGACTATTGAGCAACAAAAATCTTTTTTAACCATTATTAGTGCCAGTGGCTATTTGCTCATTCTCTTTTTAGTTTTATTTGCCAAAGAAAGAATGCGCAATGCAAAGAATCAATGTGATGCCCGATTAATACTTGAGCATAGTGTGAAGGAGCGTACTGCAGATTTAACCGCTAGTAACGCTCAACTTATGGCTGAAATTGAACAGCGTAAGCAAACCCAAGCTCAGTTAAATAAAACCCAAGATGAGCTCATTCAATCGGCAAAACTAGCCGTTATTGGTAATATGTCTGCTAGTATTAATCATGAAATCAATCAACCATTAACGGCTTTGCGTAGTTATTCGCAAAATGCCTTAAGCTACCAAGAGCGAGGTCAGGAAGATAAAGCCAAACATAACGTAGAGTTGATTATTACTTTAGTTGATAGATTAGCTAATATTGTAAGCCAATTTAAGCACTTCTCTAAAAAAAGTAGTGGTATTGCCATGCAAGTACACTTGCAAGAGTGTATTAACGCGGCAATAAGCATTGTTAAACATCAGGCTAAAAATGAATCAGTACAATTAGTTATAGATTTACCAGAAGAGAAAATTTTTATTTTAGGTGATGATATTCGGTTAGAGCAGGTGCTAATAAATTTATTTAATAACGCTATTCAAGCAATGGTTAATGAAAAAATAAAACAACTTAATGTAAGTATCACTCTGGCCGACACTAAAGTTATTATTGCTATAAAAGATACTGGCTCTGGTATTTTAGTTAGTCATTTAGATAAAATATTTGAGCCTTTTTTTACCACTAAAGAGCGAGTAGGTTTAGGGTTAGGTTTGTCTATTTCTCAACGAATTATTGAGTCAATGCAAGGTACTTTAGTGGTTGAAAATCACCATGAAGGGGGCGCTGAATTTAAAATAGTTTTGCCCTTAGATAAAAACGTTATTAACGTTAATTAATTATTACGGCAGTGTGTATGAAAGATAAATTATTAGATAACAATTTCAATACGGTTTATGTCATTGATGATGATATTCATATATGCACAGCTATTGAGCAAATGTTAGAGCTTCAACGTTTTAATGTGCAAACCTTTAACGATGCTAACATTTTGCTTAGTAAGGTAGATAAACAATGGCCAGGTATCATTATTAGCGATATTAATATGCCTAAGATGGATGGTCATCAACTGATGAGTAAAGCCCATAATATCGATAATGATCTGCCTATTATATTGCTAACAGGCTTTGGTGATATATCTATGGCAGTTAATGCCATGAGAAAAGGAGCCTATGACTTTATTGAAAAGCCCTTTAATAATGAACATTTATTAGATACAGTAAAACGAGCCTTAGATAAAAGAGCATTAGTCTTAGAAAACCGCCATCTGAAAAAAGAGTTGGAAACTCATTCCTCTCCAGGCCCCAGAATACTTGGTAATGCCCCATCCATAGTTCATATGCGTAATATGTTAAATCAAGTAATGGATGCCCCTGCAGATGTGATGATTGACGGTGAAACAGGAACAGGCAAAGAATTAGTTGCTCGGTATTTGCATGATCATAGTATTCGTAAAGATAAGAATTTTGTTGCGTTAAATTGCGGCGCTATTCCCGAAAATATTATTGAAAGTGAGCTGTTTGGCGCTGAATCAGGTGCCTACACTGGCGCAGATAAACGTCGAATTGGTAAGTTTGAATATGCCAACGGGGGGACGATTTTTTTAGATGAAATCGAAAGTACTCCTATGTCACTACAGGTAAAATTGTTACGGGTATTAGAAGAGCGAAAAGTGGTTCGTTTAGGCTCAAATATTGGCATTGATTTAGATATCCGCATTATTGCCGCGACTAAAGTTGATCTACTGGCTTTATGTAATCAAGGAATATTTCGCCATGATTTGTATTACCGT
The DNA here is from genome assembly GCA_965261045.1 of uncultured Colwellia sp. Lineage (GTDB taxonomy): Bacteria > Pseudomonadota > Gammaproteobacteria > Enterobacterales > Alteromonadaceae > Colwellia. The sequence goes on along the minus strand of CBDHCJ010000001.1, from coordinate 2,419,705 downwards.
TTGAATTTAGTAACCATTGAAATTCCGCCGTTACGAAATCGTATTGAAGATATTCCTTTACTCTTTTTACACTTTTCTCGTGTAGCGTCGGCGCGTTATCATCGTGAGTTAATTCCTCTTACTCAAGAGCATAAAGCACGTTTAATTAGTCATCAATGGTCTGGAAACGTTCGTGAATTAAGAAATTTAGCAGAGCGTTACGTTTTACTCGGTGCCGTTGCCGCTTTTAATCAGCAAGGCGATACAGATGAAGAAAAATCAACAATGAGTTTACTTGAGCGAGTTGAATTTTTTGAACGTTCACTGATTGAAGAGGCATTAACTAACAATAATGGTAGCATTAAAGGCACTATGGATGAGTTAATATTAGCGAGAAAAACCTTATACGATAAAATGAAAAAGTATGATTTAGCGAGAAAAGAGTTTCTTGCTTAATTTTCGCTATCCTTGGCATCGCGATATATCGTTTATCCTGAACATAAAAAAGCCCATCATGACGTATATAACTAATCTTTAATCTCAGCGTTGTGATAAACATTTTGTACATCATCACAATCATCTAACATAGCGATAAATTTTTCAAAATTAGCTAAATCGTCTTCACCTTCAATATCGATATAAGTTTGTGGCACCCAAGTAATTTCTTCAACTTCTAAGTCAAACTCAGGCATAGAGTTAGCAAACTCGGTTTTTATTTTGAAAAATGCTGTATGTGGCGCGTAAACAGTAATAATATTGTCTTCTAATTCAACGTCTGTCACGTCAATGTCAGCCATCATAAGGTTCTCTAACACTAATTCATCGTCTTCACCTTTAAAAGCGAATACCGCTTGATGATCAAACATGTGTGATACGGTGCCAGAAGAGCCAATTTTTGAATGGGTTTTGGTAAAGCACTGACGTATATCTTTAATGGTTCGGTTACCGTTATCGGTTAAACAGTCAATAATTACCATGCAATTACCAGGGCCAAAACCTTCATAGCGCGCTTCAACGAAATCTTCACCGCCTGCACCTGATGCTTTTTTTAACGCATTATCAATTACATGAGTAGGAACTTGGTCTTTTTTCGCTTTATCAATTAAGCTGCGTAATGCTAAATTTCCGTCTGGATCTAATCCACTATTTTTAGCACAAACATAAATTGCCTTACCATATTTTGAATAAACTTTGGTTTTGGCGCCAGCGGTTTTTGCCATGGATAATTTGCGATTTTGGTAAGCTCTGCCCATCTTAAGTGTTCTTTATTAGCTAAAAAAAATAATGCCATAGATTCTACAGCTTGAACGTGCAGTTGACTAGCCCATGTTATTAACTATTGTCTGCTTTTCTGTGAGCTTGCGGCTGCATAGCTCAACTTATATGATAAATACGTTGGGGGGAAGAGGCTCTTTCCAGTCTAATAAACTGTTGTATTTTTATTGGATATTGCGTCACGGTGCGCAACGCGCCACACTCTTCGTATGATTAAAACATTTAAGCACAAAGGTCTTAAAAAGTTTTTTGAAACTGGCAGTAAAGCGGGTATTCAGGCGAAACATGAACGCAAATTAAGAATGCAGTTAGCTGCGATTGATACTGCAACCATTATTGATGATGTTGATTTACCAGGTTTCAAGCTTCATCCCCTGAAAGGGGATAGAGATGGAATTTGGTTCATTACAGTAAATGGTAACTGGCGTGTTACTTTCGAGTTTGTCGATGGCAGCGCATACATTTTAAATTACGAGGATTACCATTAATGGCTATGTTCAATCCCCCACATCCAGGTGAGTTTATCCATGACGTTTATATGGAACCATTTGGTTATAGTTGTCGTTTTGTTGCTAAGCAACTTGATGTTGCAGCTTCAACACTAAATCGAGTGTTAAAAGGTAAGAGTTCAGTCTCACCTGAAATGGCATTACGACTTTCAAAATTACTAGGTCGCACACCTGAAAGTTGGTTAACTATGCAAGACAATTACAATTTATGGCAAGCAAAACAAAACGTGAATTTGACTAAGGTGCACACTATCAATTTTGCTATGCGTAGTAAAATATAACAGTGCGTTGAGGGTTGTAAGCTTTAATCTTATTGACTCCTAAGTCTTTAGCACTATTCCTCATCGTAGCTAATATAAGATAGAAATCATAATTGCTCATAAACTAAATAAGTTTCGATATAACTTTTAAACCCTTCATTTATTAGTATATAGTACTTGTATGCAAAGTTTTTAATAAAGTTGGTTTACTATGAGTTCAAGTGAAAATAAAGAGGCAGATGCTGTCCAAATCCCAAAATTTAGAAGAAAAACAATAGATGGCATTCAAGTTCCACCTACGCTTAGTGAGTGTCAAAGTTATGGAGATATGTCATATAAGTTTGTAAAAACAGTTAACGCTAAAAAGTTTGGTTTTAGTAGTAAAGGACTGTACTTACATTGGCATGATTTTCACCATAGGTTCGACAATGATTTTAAAGATAAAAAAGTATGGGCATGGTGGGCTTTAAAACTTAATAGAACACTAGATGAGCACGATTCTTTGGTTGCGGAAGATGGCTCAAATTTTTTTTGGAGCCCTGTAGCTTTAAACCACTATCCATCTATGATTGAAAAAGCTTACCGTTTTGAGCATGTAGGGTTAACTGGCGATCAGAAAAAGCACATGCTAGTTAAGAGCTTAATTATGGAAGAAGCTATTACAAGTGCACAACTTGAAGGGGCTGCCACTACAAGAGCTGTTGCAAAGGAAATGCTTTCTTCAGGTCGTGCACCTATTGATGACTCTGAAAATATGATCTTGAGTAACTGGAGCTTAATGCAATTTGCACTTAATAACCTAGAAAGGGATTTAACTATTGATTTAATTAAAGAGTTTAATCATATTGCAACAGAAAAAACTTACGAGAATGAGCACATTCCAGGGATGTTGAGAAATAAGAAGATTGAAGTAGCAAAGAATAATGCTGAAGGAGAAGTAACTCATTTAGCTCCTGATGCTAAGAAGGTCGAAAAATTACTTCAAGATCTGTGTGAGTATGCAAATACTAATCACGAGAATGTGGATTATATTCATCCTGTATTCAAAGCAATAGTTATACATTTTATGATTGGCTATATTCACCCTTTTCTAGATGGGAATGGCAGAACTGCAAGGGCACTTTTCTATTGGTATGCGATTAAACATGATTATGGAAATTTTCAATATATATCCATTTCTGCACTCCTTAAAAAGAAAGCAAATGATTACGGGCGTGCATATATAAAAACAGAAACAGATGAACTCGATTTAACATACTTTCTTCAATTCAATCTAGAAATAATAATAGATGCATTAGGTGATTTTTCTAGATATATCCAAAAGAGAATTGATGAAAATAAACACATGGTTGAAAAACTTTCAGAATCTCCTTTATATAAGCACTTTCAACGTCAACACATAGATATTATTTCTAAAGCTTTAAAAAATCCAGGTAGGGAATTTTCAGTAAAAGAAATAGAGCAAGATAATAATGTAAGTGCTACAGCAGCAAGGGGTTATTTGAATAAATTATACAAGCTGGGTCTTTTGCTTAAATATAAATCTGTTGGGAACAAATATACATATTTTGCTCCCGCTAAGTTACAAGAGCAGTTATTCGTAAAAGAAAAATAAGTGTAATAGCTTTTTGACGCAGGCAAGAATAGGTGTCGTGCAACCGACACCTTATTCGGGTGTTGAACAAGCCCGTAGCGCTGGTTTATATAGTAAATAGCGGAATATCGGATATATAAGCCATTTCAACAATAATAATGATTTATTTGGTATTTACATAGAGTGTAAAGTAAGCATTACAAAACGACATTTTCATTGCTCAATCGTACAATTTTTGGGTTGTTTTTATTGCTAATTGTCGCCTAAATAATTGCGTTTTAATTGCATTTGTTGGATTTAATTATTTTAAAACAGTCGCTTGTTGGTTTGTTTTTTATTGTTCGTGTTGTTAATTGTATATTTATATAAAATAAGTACACTAAAAGTGGCAAGTGGTATTGACGGTCAGAACTTATACCGCTTAATATCACAAACGACAGATCAGGTCGTAAGCTCTTTTTGTAAAGAGTACACAAGTCAAAATAGTCTTGATTCTTTAAAAACATAAAAAACATAATTTATAACAACTAATCAACTTGTTGATTTCGGGAGTAAACATGTATAAAAATAGTAAAATTGCTAAGGGTATTCGCCTAGCTATGATGTTTGGCGCAACAACGGCAGTTGCTATTTCAGCACCAGCTTTTGCTGCTGAAGAAGGTGTAGAAGAAATAGAGAAAATTCAAGTAACAGGTTCTCGTATTAAGAGAACAGATATGGAAACGCCAGTTCCTGTAACTGTTATCGGTCGCGCAGATATCCTTGCGATGGGTGCATTGAATGTAGCTGATATTTTAAATTCAAACCCAGTAGCAATAGCTGGCTCAGATCAATCAAACACAGCATTTACTAACGCAAGCGTTGGTGTACAGACTACTCAACTACGTGGTCTAGGCCAGTCACGTACCTTGGTATTAGTTAATGGTCGTCGTTTTGTTTCAGGTGTTGCTCCTTCTTCTGGTTATGCCGTTGATTTGAACGCAATCCCTACTTCGATGATCGAACGTATTGAAATTCTTAAAAGTGCTTCATCAGCTATCTATGGTTCTGATGCGGTTGCTGGTGTTGTAAACATCATCACACGTTCAGACTTTCAAGGTGTGGAAGTTAATGCTCAAACGGGTATCTCAGCTGAATCAGATCGTAAGAAAAGCACAATAAACATCACAGCAGGTAATACTTGGGATACAGGTAATGCGTCAATTGCAATTGGTTATGATACTGATGATGGTTTAAAATCTACAGATCGTGCATTTTCTGCAACGGATGAAGCCGTACTTCTTGACGATAATGGCAAAGAATATCGTGGTGCAGTTTTTTCTTCATTCCCGCCTCAAGGTCGTGTAGGTAGTTACAACGGTAATGGTACTAAATTTGACTTCGCTCAAACAGGAAACAGTGACAGATTTAACCGTGCGGAATATCGTCAATTAATTACGCCATTAGATCGTAAATATGTTGCGATGAATTTACGCCAAGAAATTTCAGACAATGTTGAGTTTTTTGCAGAAGCAAACTACAACAACTCTGCGACTAAAGGTTCAACCATTGAACCGACACCATTTACTACAGATGATGTATATTTACCAAGCCGTGGTGGTATGGGCGGTATTGATATTAATAGCCCAATGGTTCCTGATTTATTAAGAACTAACCTTCAAAATGACCACGCAAAGGCTGTCGCTAAAGCTATTGCTGATGGTAAACCTGTTCCATCCCCACTAACTCAATTACCTACAATGGTACGCCGTATGGTTGAGTTTGGTTCTCGTTCTACAGATTTAGAACGTGATACCATTCGAGTTGTACAAGGTATCGATTGGAATATTGATAATAACTGGATGTTTAATACCTATCTTTCTTGGGGTAAAACAGATCAGCGTCAAGATAATGGTGGTCAAATCAATGTTGAACGTGCAGCACTTGCTTTTGATGTTGAAACGAACGCAGACACAGATCAACTTCAATGTGTTAATGAATTAGCCCGTTTACAAGGTTGTGTACCATTAGACCTTTTCTCAGCAGGAAGTGTAACTGACGCTGCTATAGCTTATGTTCGTTCTCCGGCAAAAGTGAGTGGTGTGGCAGAGCAACTTGTATTTGCTGCTAGTATTACTGGTGAATTACCTCTTGAATTAGCTGGTGGTAACATCGCGACTGCATTTGGTGTTGAACACCGCAGTGAAAAAGGTACGTTTAACCCAGGTGATTTAGCACAAACAGGCTCTTCAAGCACGAATAAATCGGATCCTACTAATGGCCGATTTACTACTGACGACATCTTTGTTGAAGCTATCTTACCAGTTATGGATAACTTAGAATTAGATATAGCAGCACGCTACTCTGATCATAGTATTACTGGTGCGGATACAACATGGAACGTGGGTGTAGAATATTCACCATTAGATAGCTTAATGTTAAGAGCATCGGCAGCTACCGCTATTCGTACTCCTAACATTGCTGATTTATACGGTGGTCGAGGTGAAACGTTTGCTACTGTTACAGATCCATGTTCAGGCGTTACTGCTACAGATACTAGTGAAGCAGCAGTAAACTGTTTGTCTATTCCTGAAATTGCAGCACGTGTAGCAGCAGATGGTTCATTTGAATTAACGCAAATTGAATCGCAAAGCACTGGTGGTACTACTGGTGGTAGTGAAGATGTTAAAGCTGAAACGGCAGACACTTATAGCTTTGGTTTTGTGTGGCAAGTGGTAGAAGGCTTATCAATGACACTTGATTATTATGATGTGTCAGTTGAAGATGCAATTGCTGCAACAGGCCGTACTACTGTTTTAAACCGTTGTTTCGATGTAGCACCAGGTGCTTTCGATGCTAACTGTGCAGGAAAGGCTTCACGTGATCATAAAGGTGCATTAACAGAGGTTCACTCTGGAACAAGCAACGAAAATGATATTGAAACTTCAGGTCTTGATTTAGAAGTTAGTTACTCTGTTGATCTTGGTCCAGGTACGTTCACTACTGAATTCCTTTGGAATCATGTTAATGAATATGTAGTAACTAGTATTGAAGATGGAACTTCTGTAGATTATGCTGGTGAAGTAACTACCCCTGAAGATCGTGCAAACTTGAACTTTGGTTATAGCATGGACGATTGGTCATTCTCTTGGAGAATGCGTTATTGGGGCAAGTCAGTGGATTCAGTCGAAGAATCTAACTTCAACTTTACTACTTTCAAACCATTAACTGACTTCAACAACTTCGATGCTGTTGTTTACCATGACATCTCAGCAACTTATTACGTTAGTGATAACGCTGAAGCAACCATTGGTATTCGTAACTTATTTGATAAAGAGCCACAATTTGCAGGTCAAGGCTTTGATAGCGGTGGTACAGGTATCAACACTGTATCTGAAGCTTATGATGTTACAGGCCAGTACTTAAATGCGAGCATTACTGTACGCTTCTAAAGATATATAATAACCCAAGTTTAGGAGTTCATTTTTAGCCTATATTAATGAACTCCCTTCATTCTAACGCCTCTTAGTGTAAGGCAAATTGTTTTATATTAACATGCCTATACGCATGGTTCAGAGAGGTTCTGTAGTGTCTTAAGCGGGAATTTTAGTCTAAAGTACTCAGTTCTTCGATTAAAACACCTCGAAGATGACGTTTACAGCAAACTCCTGAGTTAACTACATAGGCATGTATATTAATAGGTTATCCGAAAAACCCGAAATTAGCATAGGGTTAGAATGTTTCGTTGTTTGCACTAGTTTCTAACTAATCACACCAAACTAATAGTTTTTACTGTGAACATTCCAATTAAAGCCTGATGATGTAATAGGTTGGGGAGAAATAACCAAGTTTGCACGTTTTCAACGAAAAAAGTGTATATTGCTTTAACGCTAAGCCTTAAGGACAGATGATGAAATAAATAAGTGCTTGTAATATAGATGATATAAGGATAGGTTACGTATTTATTAATTAATGAAATATTAGATGATAAGTACGGTGGAGAAAGAGGTTATTTTCCAGTCTAATAAGCTGTTAGCAGTATATTGAAAGGTGCCAATGTGGAGATTAATATGGATCGTGAGTTATTCATTGTTAAGGTTTTTGACTATGCTCGAAAACAGGGATTTGTAATAGAAACTAATCGTGGTGGTTTTTTACAGATAGACTTTGGCAATAAAAAATTGCACCAAAAGCATTTAAACGAACTATATCCTGAGATTCTCCATCATAACGTTACTATTTCAAAGGTAATTGAAAAAGTAGCTCCAAGTCGTCCTTGCACTCATAAACCTATGCGGGATATTATCACATTAATTAACAAAGACTTTAATGGTTAAAATACGGCTAACAAGCAATTAATCAGGACAAAGAACAGTTGCTTTTGCTTCAGCGTCGCTTATTTTAACCAACTATTTTTTGCCCATTATTTAGGCGTTATGCCTTACAAGCTAAAGTGACATTAAAACTAAAGAGGATTTATGAAAACATATATAGCAATAGATCAAAATGGAAATACAGTTTATGTATCAGCATATACAGAAAGTGATGCCAGACAAAAAGCGGAAGAACAATTGGGCTCTGGTAATGTAATCGAGTTTCATGAGGTATAAAGGGTGAGTGAATTTACCGAGCAAGAAAAATAATGGATGCAGCTCCTCTATCAATGACAACAAAATCATTTTAGATCAAAATAGGTAGTAATTCGGCGTACAGCACACGAGTAGGCATCAATGGTTGCGGCTCTATTAGACGTCAACTAACTTGCAAGCGTAGGTTGATGAGGTGTTGATCAGGTGTTGTTGATACAATTAATTAAATCCTTGTTGTTCTAAAGCGTTCATTTGATATACTCCTGTGATACACCACCAAGATAGCAAAATAGTGGTGTGGCTAGATTAAGTATGGGTGATTAAGTGCAAGCTCTTTTGTCATCACTCTGTCGCGAAGCGCTTTAGTTCAACTAGGAGATACAAAATGTTCAGTCATGTGATGATTGGTGCAAATGATGTACAAGAGTCGAAAACTTTTTATGACGCAATTTTAGGAGCTATGGGTTACGATCCTGGGGTGATCGACGAAAAAGGTCGCTGCTTTTATTTTACTAAAAGTGGCGTTTTCGCACTCAGTAAACCAATAAATGGTGAGCCTGCTTGTCATGGAAATGGCACCACTATTGGTTTCTCAGCAAAAACCTCAGATATAGCTGATTCTTGGTATGCAGCGGGCATCGCGAATGGCGGTACTGCATGTGAGGATCTTCCTGGGGTACGAGAGGGAACTATTGGCAAATTATATTTAGCTTATTTACGTGATCCCTCAAATAACAAAATTTGTGCCCTTCATCGGATAGATTGATGGATCACATGTTTATAAAAAATTGAATGGTATTACGACTAATTTTTTACCATGTGTCATGATTTATGCTCAACCAAAGACAGGAAGTAAGTTTTAAGTTGTTCTGTGGTTAATCCATCAGGGCAGGTATCCAAGAACGCAGTAGTTTGTCTTAAGCAACGACTGTAGCAGTGAGTTAAGTACAGATGATTTTACTTTTTCTGCCGCAGATAGGCTTCGTTCAACAAGGCAATCAAGCGCGACAAAGAGCTGCGCACTTCGCCGCTTATTTTGGTGTTAGGTACCATTACTATTTTTCTGAGGATTCATCAATCTCATTTTCTGCCGTAGATTTATTGTCTCTTTTTCCTGTTATAAACAAGGCAGCGAGACTAACCAGAGTCGCTCCTCCTAAAACAGTACCCGCTACATCATGACCAAGATAAATTAAACCACCGCACAAGACAGAAAGAAAAATAATGCACAAGAGTGCGTAACTTTGGCTGCGCTTGTCTTTATTAATAGCTCCGTTAACTGCTGTATTCTCTATAGTATGCCTATGATCTTGTTCTTTTTCAGCCATGGAAAGTATTCTTTCAGCAAACCCTTCTGTTATCGTCTCATAAGCATGTAACATTTTTGGCGGCGGTAAAGGGCCAGAATATCTCTGTGAAATGGCTTGTTCTACAATTCGTACTTTTGATTCATTACCTTCTCCTTTATTTAATGCCTCTATTAGCATTTCTTGAGGAAGTTCAGATAAGAATCCTTGAATTTCAGACATTTTTTCATTTGTCGGTGTAATGTCTGGCTCAGTTGTAGAGGAGGTTAGGTCTTTTTCTAGCTCTGTATCTTTAGTCATAAATTATTACTTCTGAATTTCTATATTTTTAAAAAAACTACTTGCCATTTGATCACCTACTTTTTCCCAGTCATTACGTAAATTTTCATTGGCAGATTTATCAATATTTGTGTTAGCTAAATAATCTTCTGCTTTGGAATTAGGCATTAAATTTATCATTCTTAAGCCATGCTCTAATTGAGTTTTTGATATTGCTAAGTTTTTTGATTGATTTTCAATTAATAATTCAAGGTGTTTCTGTTGACGTGAAAATGCAAGAGCTCTTTGTTGCCACAATTCATACTCACGATGTTGTACTTCTTGAATATGCCTTAAATTTTGAACGTAACTTTGTAATTGGCTTTCTTCAACCAAAGTATTACTGTTTAAATTTTCAATACGCTTATTATCAGCTTCGTTTTGCTTTACTATTGATTTTATAGTTTCAATATATTCACTATAATCTCGATTGTTGTTAAATGAATAAGTATTATTTTTACTCATAAAATCCCCCTAAATAAAGGGTTTACCTTTTGTGAATGATTATATAGTTAATAGAGTAATATAGACTCTACACCTAACTATAACATATGGCTTAGTTCTATTCCGTTGCACAACCTCAGCACAAATTGTTTGAACTACAAACTTACGGGCATATTATCAATTAATCTTGCTTTACCTAAATAAGCAGCGGCTAAAATAACAATGTTTTTGTCACTTGGTGTTACTGGTGCTAATGTTTGTGCATGACATAAATTAATATAATCAGTTGTCAAGCCAGCATTATCAAATTTTTCACTGGCTTGCATCACTAGTGCGGCATAATCTCTTGGTTGATGACTTTTGCGCAACTCAGCACTTAACCATTGTAAGGTTTGATAAAGCGCAGGTGCTATTGCCAATTCCTCAGTTGTTAAGTAACCATTGCGTGAACTCATTGCCAAACCAGATTTTTCACGAATAATTTCCACGGGAATAATTTTCACAGGCATAGACAAATCTTCAACCATGGTTTGAATTACTTGCAACTGCTGATAGTCTTTCGAGCCAAAACAGGCAACATCAGGCTGCACTAAATTAAATAATTTACAAACCACTGTGGCAACACCGCGAAAATGTCCTGGTCGGCTAGCTCCACAATATAGATCGGAAATATTTGGTACTTCAACGTAACTATTATCACCAAAACCTTTTGGGTAAATAATATCTGCGGTTGGGGTAAATAATAAGTCAGTATTGACCTTTATTAAGCTTGCTTTGTCTTGCGCTAGGGTTTTTGGGTAATTATCAATGTCTTCGCTTAAACCAAATTGCATTGGGTTAACGAAAATACTAACAATGACTTTATCAGCATGGCGATGAGCGGCATTAACTAAGGCTAAATGACCATCATGTAAATTGCCCATAGTAGGCACAAAAGCAATGGTTAAACTTTGCATTCGCCATGTTTTAACTTGTGCGCGTAAATCTTTTATACTTTCAACGGTGTTCATTTTTATCTCTTGTGGAGTCTGGTTTTGTTCTTCACACTTTATCGAAACTCGAAACTATTTAAATATATGATCTTCACCAGGAAAATTGCCTAGGCTTACCTCACAGATATATAATTCAATGGATTTTTTAATGTCGCCAGTTTCTTGTAAGAAATTACGTGAAAACTTAGGCATATAGCTACAAGAAATACCTAAAGCATCATGCATTACCAGTATTTGTCCGTTGGTATCTTTACCTGCGCCAATGCCGATAGTAGGAATGGTAATCGCTTCTGAGATAGCTTTGCCTAGAGGAGCAGGAATACATTCTAATACTAATAATTGTGCGCCTGCCGCTTCTAATGCTAGTGCGTCTTTGACCATTTGTTGTGCTTGTGCATCGTTGCGACCTTGAACTTTAAAACCGCCAAAAACATTGACTGATTGTGGAGTTAAACCTAAGTGGGCACATACGGGAATGCCTCGCTCAACTAAGGCTTTAATCGTGTCAACCAACCAGGCACCACCTTCTATTTTTATCATGCTAGCACCTGCTTGCATTAATTTGGCGGCATTGGTAAGGGCTTGTTCTAAATTAGCGTAGCTCATAAAAGGCATATCGGCGATGATCAAGCTGTTTTCGACACCACGTTTAACACATTGGGTATGATAAACCATATCATCAATACTAACAGCTAGGGTATCATCTTGGCCTTGTAATACCATGCCAAGGGAGTCACCTATTAAAATCGCGTGTATACCCGCTTGATCAAACAGCTTGGCAAAGCTGGCGTCATAGGCAGTAATCGTTGATATTTTTTCGCCCTGTTGTTTCATTTTTAACAAGGTTGATGTGGTTATTTTAGCCATAGTTGCTCCTATGCTGTATCTATTTTTGATTTTATTTTTTAAGATAACTTGTTGTTATAATAATATTGAGTAATTACTCAGCGGAACTACTTTCGCATAAATTTTTTTCAACTGCAATATTTGTACAATTTAGCTTAGCTTTACTATGGCGTTGTTAGCAATTTTTTGGCTTAAAAAATTCACACTTTGTCTGTCTGTAGCGCTTAAGGCAGGCAGAATTAAATCGGTTGTAATTTCGGCCAATGGTAATAAGACAAATTCACGTTCTTTCATGCCATAGTGCGGTATAACAAGGCGATCTGTGGTAATTATTTGGTTACCAAACAAAATAATATCGAGATCTAAAATACGCGCACCCCAACGATTTTCTTTACGCACTCTACCTGCTTTATTTTCAATGTCTTGTAATGTATCAAGTAATTCAATAGGAGTTAGTTTTGTTTCAAGCGCTAAAACCGCGTTAATATAATCGTCTTGATTTTGTGGCCCCATAGGCTTACTCAAGTACAATGATGACACGTTAATTACTTGGCTTTGTGCTATTTTCTTAATTTCATCAATAGCGGCTTGCACTTGTTTAATTGGCTCAGATAAATTACTACCTAAGCCAATATAAGCAACTGCTGTGGTGTGGGGCATAATGGTTATTCGACGCTTGAATTATCGGTATGTACTCTATCGGTATGTACTATGGGTTTACGACGCTTTCTTGGGCTGCGACGTTTATTGCCATGCAAACTTTTAATCCCCTTAATCATTTGTACACGCGCATCATTTGATACCTCTTGAAAATCAGTCCACCATTTAGCCAGTTCATTTAGTTCTGGTGTATTTTCAATCTCTGCTCGTAATAACAGAAAGTCATAACCGGCTCTAAATTTAGGGTGTTCAAACGTTTTAAAGGCGCGCTTGCCTTCACGGTGAGCCAACTTGTCTTGTAAGATCCAAATGTCTTTCATTACCCCTTGAAAACGTTTAGGAATGGCAATACTGCGTTGTTGCTCTGGCATGATCTCATTTAATGCTGCAAAAAAAGCATCTTGAGGGGCAAGTTGATTATGAGTATTAATTTGTTGAATATACTTCTGTAATGGGTACCAAAGCATAGCCGCGAATAAAAATGCGGGTGTTACACGTTGTTCATTGTTTATGCGTTTATCGGTATTTTTCATGGCGAGCATGATAAAATGCTCAAGCAACAGGTTATTTTTATTTAGTTCTTGCTCAACCGCAGGGAAGAAGTAAGTAAATAAATTATAGCTGCGTAGTTGTTTATAGTTAGCGACCGCTTTACCTGAAAAAAACATTTTCAAAAACTCTTCAAACATACGAGCAGTAGGTATGTTAGCCATTAATGAGGCAAGTTTTTTTATCGGTGCGCTAGTTTCGGGTGATATTTGCATATCAAGTTTGGTGGCAAAGCGAATGGCGCGTAGCATACGCACTGGATCTTCACGGTAGCGTGTTTCGGGATCACCAATTAAGCGAATAACCTTGTCTTTAATATCTTGAACGCCATTGGCAAAATCAAAAACTTTAAAATCTTTAGTTGAGTAGTACAGGGCATTGATGGTGAAATCACGACGCTCGGCATCCTCATCTATAGTGCCATATATATTGTCACGCAATAACATGCCGTGTTCACTTTGTTTTGAGATTTTATTACAGCTTTTTTCTTGCTCTGAAGCACCATCGTGATGGCCACGAAAGGTTGCCACTTCAATAATTTCTCGACCAAAAACAATATGGGCTAAACGAAAACGGCGGCCAATTAAACGACAGTTGCGAAACAAGGCCTTGATTTCATCAGGAGTGGCATTAGTCGCAATATCAAAATCTTTTGGTTTTAAACCCAATAAAATATCACGGACACCACCACCAACAAGATAAGCGTCATAGCCGCTTTTGTTTAAGCGATATAGTACTTTTAAGGCGCTTGGGCTGAGTAGTTGTCTAGAAACAGAATGTTGACTTCGAGATAAAACTATTGGTTGCGCTATTGGTTGCACTCGTGTTGATACTACTTTAGTTGCTTGGGCTTTTTTATTGGAATTTTTACTAAAAACCTTTTTACATAAATTGATGACGCGTTTGATAATCGCTGGCCTTTTTTAAAGAATAGAAGTGGAATGAAAAATTATCTGCTTGATTAGGCGCAATGATATAACAATCAAGCAAAAAAGAGAATGAAAAAGCAGCGGTTTTTAGTTGTCGCTGCAGTGAAAAAGATAAATATTCACTGAGATGCTTCTACCAAGGCAATATTTCGCCCTATTGCAGCAAGAAAATAGCAAATAAAAGCCAACCCTAGTCGTTATTTACCGTGTCACGCTATGCTGTCGTAAACTTATGTTAGATCACTAATAGAAAAATTTTTAGATTCAAATTTATGCAACGCTAATAAAATACCAGATACAATAAATGGCTTGTCTATATCATTAATTAGCAAGATAGAAGGTATCACCGTAACCACCGTTTAGGTTTGGATCATCGGAAGGATAACCTTGACTAAACAAGCTTAACGGACGACCACTTGATAATGTTGTATTCCGACCAAGCATTAAGTCTTCAACTGGCTCCCAACTTCCGAAAAATTTGAAAACGTGACGGCGATCATTAGGTTGATAACCTTGGGCACCATCCATTAATGCAGGAAAATCGAAGTCTTGTGTAATACCTACATCGGCTTGAGCAATATCAGACTTAACAGCACCTTCGAAGTTACCTGTACTACGAGACCATGTATAAGTCAGCGTGTAACGGAGGCTGTCCTCTTGGAATTTAATCATGGTTTCTAAGGCTGTGTATTCGTTATTTGCCTTAGGTAGACCAATAGTTTCAACGCTGTGTGTTTGTAGTGATCCTTCATCTGGAGCACCATAGCCTTGTTCAAGATGAAATGAGCCTAAAGGCTTAATTTTGTTCATGATCATAAGATGAAAGCAATCATGAATATGGAAAATCTACCCCCATAAACAGTATCGCCTCGTTGTTGATAAATTTTCCACGCAAAACCTATACCGAGAGTGGTGTAATATTCAGAAAAGTTAAGATTCATACGGACACTTTTATGGTTTCTATTGATTAGCTTTGGTCGTACTAACATTACTTTTTGATGTTTAACCTGAATGTTATTTAATACTGATTTCTTTAGTTTTCGCCACCTTATCTCGTGACCAATGGTTAATCGCCCAACAAATAATATCATCAACTTTCTCAAAAGTAAGATTAGGATCAGGCGCTTGCCCTAAAAATTTTAGTGCCGCAATCAATGCTTGTTGTGGATTGTTGTTATCAATAGCAGGGGCTTTATTTTGTTTACTTAGTTTATGGCCTTTAGTTGTTACAACTAATGGAACATGACCATATTTTGGTGTTGGGCTTTTTAATGTTGCGAACAATGTCAACTGTCTTGCGGTTGGCTCAAGTAAGTCACAACCGCGAATAACATGGTTAATATTTTGATAAATATCGTCAACCACTACCGCAAGCTGGTAAGCGAACAAACCATCTTTACGGTGAATTATAAAATCTTCCTTGGCAAGTGCTTGGTTGCAATGTACTTGCTCCTGCTCTTGTTTTTGGAAGATATCATCGAATTGATAAAGACCATGTTGGTTGATTAAGCGAATAGCACTGTTGTTTTTAGGTTGTTTTAGCGTACGGCAGTGGCCTTGATAAATTCCGCCAAGTGCTTTAATTTCTGCTCTAGTGCATTGACAATAATAACTGAGATTTTGCTGGTGTAAGTCTGTTAATGTGTCTTGATAGCGTTCTGACTGTTGGCTTTGATAAAGTACAGATTCATCCCAGTGTAAACCAAAAGCTTCAAGGGTAGTTAAAATTGCAGAGCTAGCTCCAGCTAGTTCTCTAGGGGGATCAATGTCTTCTATGCGAACCAACCACTTTCCTGAATCACCATTGGGAGTAATAAAAGACTTAGCATCTAAAAAGCTAGCTAGGGCGGCAATTAAGGAGCCAAAATGGAGTGATCCAGAAGGAGATGGGGCAAAACGACCACGATAACCATTAATGCTTGGTAACTGTGGTCGCTCAGAGGGCAAAATATTATTTACTGTGGTTTGCTTATCCAATGACTTAGCCAGCCATTTGACGCTCTTTAATTTCTGCTAAAGTTTTACATTCAATACAAAGATCGGCAGTAGGTCTTGCTTCTAAGCGGCGAATACCAATTTCGATACCACAAGATTTACAAAAACCAAAATCGTCCTCTTCAATTAGTTGTAAAGTCTTTTCAATTTTTTTGATAAGTTTACGTTCACGATCCCGAGTACGTAATTCAAGGCTAAACTTTTCTTCTTGGGCCGCTCTATCAACCGGATCAGGAAAGTTTGCCGCTTCATCTTGCATGTATGTCACGGTGCGGTCTACTTCTTCACGAAGTTGTAAGCGCCATGCATCTAAAATCTTTTTGAAATGTTCTTGTTGGGGATTACCCATGTATTCTTCGTTAGCCTTTTCTTTATATGGCTCTACGCCAGCTAACGCTAATATACCTAATGTTTTACTTTTACTTGTTGGCATGCTGAATCTCCTAATACTACAAAGACCAAGGTTGTTTGATGAAGGCATCAGTTAACTACTTTACCGTGGTTGTAATTGCCAATACTATTCATAATAGACCTAAAATGTCAGAACTATATGGTATCACTAATGATAAAAATCAATGCTTTTGACAAAATAAATCAAAATAAAAATTATTTATTCTATTATCAATGCTTTATATATATTTTAAACTGTTTGTCTTCAGCTTTTTCTTTGATTTTTTTGTGAGCAAGCTTTTTTTAGCAAGTTTACCTAGGGTTAGTCAGCCATTATATTGCTTTTTTAGTGATAATCAATAACTGAAAATTCATTGATTATTTGAATCCAGCTTTACCGAAACTTTTTTGGTTAGTTGTATTTCTAGCTGATTTTCTTTTAATTGAAAATCAGCTTTGTAAGCAATAACTTCAACCTTTGCCGCTTGTGCTGCTTTTAACAATGCGCTGTATGTTTTATCAATATGACTCGCGGCTGAAACTTGATTGATACCGCTGTGCAGTACAGCAAAAAATAACACAGTACGAGCACCTTGTTGGCTTAATGTTGCTAATTCTCGTAAATGTTTCTGTCCTCTTGTGGTTACTGTATCAGGGAAAAAACCCTGGCCATTCGCTTGTTGATCAGTGGTTTGCCCTAGTAAAGTAACACTTTTAACCTCGACATAAGTGTCTTTTTTTGTTGAATTTGAATGAGCATGACTTAAAAAAATATCAACTTTAGAGTTTTCATTACCATACTTAACTTCACGTTTAAGGTTTTTGTAACCGACTAACTCGTTAATTAAGTCAGCCTTAATTGCTTCCTCTACGAGTTGATTAGCTCGCATAGTATTAACGCAAATAAAATGGTTTTCTTTGGTTTGTGTTAACTCCCAGCTATAGGGATATTTACGTTTAGGGTTGGTTGAGGTGCTATACCAAATAGTATTACCAGGCTCTGCACACCCTGTCATAGCTCCTGTATTAGCACAATGGATGGTGGTTATTTCGCCACAAGGAAGTTTTATATCAGCTAAAAATCGCTTATAGCGTTTAATTAATATGGCGGGTTTTACGGCTAATATCATATTTTACCAGTTACTTTATCTGACGAGTTTTGGCTAAGTTTACGATAAGGCCATGTGATAATACTAGCAATACTAGCGTTTTAATTAATAACACTATCTAACCAATGTTTAGCATTTTTAGTATCGCTAAAAAATCTAATTGACTCTAATTGAATATAGCAGCTTTGAACGGCAGCTCATAAGTGAAAGAACAAAAGCTGGGCTAGCGTCAGCGAGAGCTAGAGGGCATAAAGGCGGAAGAAAAGAAAAAGCAACAAATAGAGATATAAAAAAGGCTCAAGCCATGTTATTTTATCCAGAAATGACTAAGGTCGAAGTAGCGCGTCATTTTTAATGGATCACAACTAGTGCGATTTTAGATGAGGCAACGACACATAGGTAGTATGAATTTTAGTGAGTCAATGCGATTGAAGTATGGCTATATCAGCGATGCTGCAGAAAGATTGGGGTGAATACCGATTATTAGTAATGCGTTTGTTGGTTGTCAGAAGTATTTATACGATTAGAAATAACAAATTATTAAATGGAAGATAAAAAAATGCTTTTACTTCTAATAAGGAAATATCCATGCAAATAGAGTTTTTAAATCCTGAAGGGGTTCATAAAGCAGAAAAAGATGCTGTAAGTCGTTTGAAAAATGCACTGCCTGATTCTTGGAAAGGATATGCATCACTAGAGTTAGTGGATAGAAGACAAGGTTCGGCTGAAATAGACATGGTAATTGTTACCGCTGATCGTTTAATCGTAGTTGAATTGAAAAATTGGAATGGCGATCTAACCTATCGTGATGGGCATTGGTTCATCAGAAATGATGACAGAGGTCGCTCACCTGTTAAATCTACCGATTTAAAAAGAAAGAAATTAGCATCAAAAATCCAACAAAAGTTAAAAGGGAAGTTGAACTTTACTCCTTGGGTAGATTTTTGCGTTGTTTTATGTGGAAGCTCAACTAAAGAAAAGTTAGGTGATGATGAGCAACAATTTGTTTTTAGTTTGGAAGAATTTGAACAAATTGGAAAGCCTAAAATATATGATAAGTCCTTTGATCAAAAAATATATAAACCTCGGAAGTCTGAAGATCGTCCAAATCAAAAAATGAAAATGTGGGATAGCTTCTTTATTGGAAATCCTGTCGATTTTAAAGCTAAAGTTTATTCCTTTAATAATTATGTTGTCAGTAATATAAAACAGAAATCAATATTTAATCACCCTGGAAATATTTATCAAGAATTCGAGAGTCATAGGCGTGATGATAGTAACTATAAAGCGATAATGAGACGTTGGAGTTTTAATGCTAAAGGCATTGTGAATAATGCGCAAACTTCAGAAGAACGAAGGTTGATTGGTTACAGAGAATCTAAAGTTCTAGGCTATATTGATAGCCAAAGTGAAGAGCTGAAAAATACTCATTTAGGGTTGATACATGTACCAGATCCTAGTGAAGTAATGGCTGATTTTGTTGAACTTTATGAATGGCCGAATAATAGAATTCGACTTGATGAGTTTATCAATAAAAATCGTTCAAAACTTACTTTAGAGCATAGAAAAGATCTAGTCCAAATTTTTGTAAGTCATTTAGCTGGGCTACATGATATTGATGTTGCACATAGGGATATTGGAAAGCATAGTGTATGGCTTGCTTTACCAAGTAGAGTTACATTATCAAATTTTGTTACAGCATCTTATCCCGCCCCTTCAAATGAAAGTGTTTATTCATTAATAGATGCTTTGAAAGCTAAAAAATCAGAAATACCAGAAGTGCTTTATGAAGACAAAGCGGGTACTTCATTTACAAGAGATGTTTATTTAGCTGGAGCAGTCTCACATTATATCTGCTATGACCAATGGCCCAAGAAACTAGATGATGGGATCTATGATTGGCAGGCTAGGGCAGATGACCCTTTCGAAGGGCAACTAGACGACTGGTTCTCTAATATGCTTCATATTGAAGCGGGAAGCCGTTATAGCAACATGTCTATAGCTTTGGATGAACTTAATAAAATAATTGCTACACCAAATAATAGCAGCTCACTGTCAGAAATAGAGAGTTTTAAAACAGAAACAAATATTTATTTTAAGTATGTTCCAACAGCAATCGGAATTCCCAAAAATACATCTATGGTGATGCGTTCTGGAGATGGTGCTTTTGGTATTAAACTATGGAACGGTGTTAATCATTTATCGGGAGAAAATACGGTAAATAACCATTTGATATTCTTTTTATACCGTGTTCAGACCCTGATTAATGCTCACCTTGAATGTGTTGTAAGTGTAAAAGAATTTGGCTTTAATCCGTCAATGAGAAGCTTGTTTGTAGTATATGACTGGATTGAAGGGGATACATGGGAAGAGTGGTTCACTAAAAACAGTAATACCGACAAATACATCCCCATTATTAAGTTACTTCTAAAAGCTACTGGCTCAATACATAGACAAAAATTCACGCATGGGGATATACATCCTAAGAATATTATAATCAGTAATGATAGTGATAAAACCCTCGTTCGATTTATAGACTTTTTTGATTACAGCAATGGAGAAAGTAAGCCATATAGCCCTAGTTATGTACCAGATAATCATTCCAATATATCTCTTGAAGCAAGAGATCGATTTGCTGTAATTAAATTAACATTTGAAATAGCTAACAAATTAGATAATGAAAATTTAGTAAAACATTGTCAAAATTTATTAGAGCAACAAGAAATCACGGAAAGTGATTTCTTACATATAGTTGATAACTTAGATGATATTTTAAATCCTGCCCTTGCTGTAGAGCTAGAAAAATTTGAGATTAAGGGAGTAGATTTTCCAGAATTAAAAAAATTACTTTCAGATGAAGGAAAATATTATATTTCTACAAAAGTAGGTATTTTCAATAATAAGCCTGTCCTTAAGGTATTTCTATCGGCATTAACTCAAAAAGTAGATTTATATATCGATCCTTTTAGTAAGCAAGTTAATCGTTGCTACTTTTCAGAGAAAGTTTCACATCGTGAGTTTGTTAGAAATAAAAGATATTCTGATATCGAGATAGAGGGTCAAATTCGAGTTGTTAAATCAAACGTTAATGAAGCTAATGAACTAATAGGTAAGTTATTAGAAAATTCATCTATTAGAAAAAAAATTAGAAGTATTGATACTGCATTAGATGAACAGTATCAAAAAACAGTCGATAAGCAAGTTGTCGATCATCAACTGACTTATCCTATCAGGGATGTATGGTCAGCGATGGTTAAAACAGAATATGAATTGTTTCCGACTGTGACAGTAACAAATGAAGTAAGTTATCATTCAAATGGAGATTTATTAGTTAAGTATTCGTTGGATAAGCAAGAACTGGACTTTGATTTACAAAATGAGACAGTACAGGCTAAAACTTTGCACGGAGATGAGACTAAGATTTTGGGCCGTTTATCTGATTTTGGTAAAGGGGTTATTCAGATCTCTAATGTTAGAGGGAGGCCGCGGATCAACCCAGGAGATGAAATCAGGTTGGAGGGTGAGTTATCTGCATCGTCATTAGCGAAAAGACAAAATGCAGTTGAAATGTTAATGAACGGGCATGGTGTCATTTCAGATATAGCTGATTACTTTGATAGTTCTTTAACTATTAGACCAAAAAGCTTCAGTGAAGAGCCGACTAATGCAGAGTTAGATTTCTATTCTGAATATGACGATAGTGGAAAGTTGCTATTTGGTCTGAATGAAAAACAACGAGAGGCATTTAAAAACTTATATAAATATGGACCAGTTAGTTTACTACAAGGGCCACCAGGGACAGGTAAAACAGCTTTTATAAGTTCATTTATTCATTTCGCTATTGGACGAGGGGCAAAGCGAATACTCTTGGTAAGCCAATCTCATGAAGCTGTAAATAATGCCGCAGAAAAGGTTCGTTCTACATTTGTTAAAACAGGTAACCCAATTGATATTGTAAGACTAGGTGATGATAGAAATGTATCAGAATCCTTAAAGGATACTCAAGAGATTGTTTTGCAGGAGCATTATCGCGAAAAATTCCGAGCAGAGTTAAAAGTACGTTTAGCTGAAGTAACGAAAAATCTTGGATTGTCAGATGACTTTTCAAATACAGCTATATGGTTTGAAACATCTTTTGGCATTAATTTAGATAAAATATTAATAGAAATAGCGCAAGATAAAGTACCACAAGGAAATATAAATAAAGGCGATCAACTTAAAGACAAATTGTGTGATGCCTTATTAAGGGATCATTCATTAGATATTTCTTTTGAAAATTCAGAATTAACAGAAGTTAGAGACATCTTTTATAACAGAATTGCAACTGAATACGGTATAGATTCCCCTGATGTAATAGAGAGGTTTCGGCAGCTAGTAATACTGTCTTATGAATGGTTAAGAGTTATGTCTTCAAGATCTTCTCATTTTCAAAACTTTTTGGTTAAGACTAGAACTTTAGTTTGTGGTACTTGTGTTGGAATTGCTCGTAACCACTATGGGATTCAAGAAAACACTTATGATTGGGTAATTATTGATGAAGCTGCTCGTTCAAGTGCAAGTGAAATGGCAATAGCAATGCAAGTTGGTAGAAGGGTTTTACTTGTTGGAGATCACAAGCAACTTCCACCGCTGTTAGAGGATGAGCATTTAAAAGCTGCGAAAAGATTATTGCCTAATATTGATATGGATGACTTAAAAAGAAGTGATTTTGAAAGAATATTTTTATCAAACTATGGTCAATTGGTTGGCAATACATTAAATCAACAATATAGGATGTCTCCTGCTATTGGAGATTTAGTCTCTAACTGCTTTTATGATGGGTTACTTCGTACAGGGAGAGGAGAACCAGAAGGATTTGTTTCATCATTACCAGAAGAGCTTGGTAGTACAGTGACTTGGATAGATACAAAGTCTCAAGGACGTTCTGCTTATCACTCCAGCCCCAATTTCTCTGGTTCAAATAAATATAGTTCGGTAAATGATTATGAAGCCAGAACAATCATTTCATTATTGAAAATATTGTTAGATCAAGAAAAGTTTGCGGACAATATATACAATTGGCAAGAGGAAGATGTTCCTATTGGTATTATTTGTATGTATGGAGAACAAAAGAAATTAATAATTAGAAAAATAAATGGACTAAGTTGGGCAAGACAATTGCTTGAAAAAGGATTGCTTAAAGTCGATACAGTGGATAGTTATCAAGGGAAAGAGAACCCTATAATTATTGTTTCGTTAGTTAGAAATAATGAGGCACAAGAGCAAGGCTTCTTATATTCAAACAATAGGGCAAACGTTGCCTTATCTAGAGCAAAAGAAAGAGTTTACATTGTGAATTCCACAGCAATGTGGGAATCAAAAAACTTATCCAGTCCTTTCGGAAGAGTTTTGAACCATATTCAATCAAACTTGAATAACCAATGCTCAATAATTGATGCTCAAACTATAAACAAAGAGGATATATAATGGAGATCGTCCTTAATGAAGCTACATTCTCTTTACCATGTAGAACATTTAATTTTAATTATTCTATAACTGATAAAAGGCAGCTCCCTGTTGTAAAAGAGTTTGTTGTTAGGTTGTTATATACATTAGAGCGTTGTGAGCTTGATTTAATTACGAGTTACTTCGGGTTCTCTCAGGATGAAATTAATTATGTAATATCAGATTTGCTAGATGAAAAATTAGTTTTTTGGGAGGATGAAAACGATAATTTATTGGCATTGACTCAGTATGCTAAAAACCGATTTGAAAATGTAAATGGATGCGCAATACCTAGGTTTTTTAAAGTAATCGAACAGTCAGAATTAGTGTCATTTGATTTACATAGCTTTAAATTGATATCTAATGATATCAAAGCTGCTGGGGGTGAATATAGAGGGAATCTAGAACTTCATTTACCTAAAGAATCATATTCTGGAGTTCATGATAAGGCGTCCTCTGCTTTTGATGAGCAATTTATGATATTTTTAGAAAAAGTTAAAAATATTAATACGTTCAGAAATGCGACCCAGCTATATAAAATAAACAATGTTTCAACTAAATATGACAAGTTCATACCAATAAAAATCAAATACCTTATTGATTCAAATGATCCTCATAATTCTATTATGAAATATGCAGATTCAACTATTGATGAATGGGATGATGAAAGAAAACTATTCAGTAATATAGACGCTGTTGTATCTGAATGTGTTCAGCCAGCTAAAACAACTACTGATATTTTCACTGAGTACCTCAGGAATACTGACGACCCTTTACTCGATCAATTTTGGGTAAATGATACAATTGAACTTCCTTTATTATTAGAAAAGCAAAAAATAGATAAAGGAATTATTGATGCTGAAACTTGCAGATTGATAGGCAATCTTTACACAAATGAAAATAAGAATCTAATAAACAGACTTATTGAAAATAAAGAAGGAAGAAGAGGAACTATATCATCACTAGGAGCGATTTGAAGTGGTCAAGTAAATCTGTACACAGTAATAGGAACTTATGCTCTTCTCTCTGCTTCATTTGGCGAAAGATAATTATTATAGCTATGCCCCCGTCTAGAATTATAATGAGTGATTATATAATCTAGCGTATCTTTCTCTGCCTCTTTGAAAGATGAATAGCATGCTTTAGGCATCCATTCAGTTTTAAAACTTCTGAAAAAACGTTCCATGGGCGCATTATCCCAGCAGTTCCCACGACGGCTCATGCTTTGTTTTATCTGGTAACGCCAGAGTGTTTGACGAAACTGAAAACTAGTATAATGGCACCCCTGATCAGAGTGAAAAGTGACATTTTTAGGTCGCTCTCTAGATTCAAATGCCATCCGTAACGCTGCACTAGTTAGGTTACTATCTGGACTGTCATGGCATGCCCATCCGATAATTTTTCTTTTAAATAAATCCATTACAGCAGCAAGATACATCCACTGCGTACCTGCCCATATATAGGTTACATCGCCGCACCAATAGGTGTTCTTAGCGTCAACATTAAACTGTCGCTTCAATAAATTAGGCGCTATCTTTGATTCTTTTTTCGCTATTTTATACTTATGCTTCTTCGCTTGTTTACTTGAAATGTCAGCTTCAATCATTAGGTTTTTTGCCTTATAACGACCTACGTTATGACCCGCCTGTGACAGCTCACCAGCTATGGTTCTAGCGCCCGCAGCACCTCGACTATCGGTATGTATATCTACGGCTAATTGTTTTAACAATTCACGTTCATCATCAACCAAATCTTTATGTGACAATCGATAATAATAGCTGCTGCGCTGTACATTAAATATTTCACAAAGTTTATTTGTACGACCATGCTCTCTTGATAATTGGCGGATCAAATCTATCGTTTGATGCTGTCTGATATTAAGAGAGCGGTAGCCTTTTTTATGATGTCATTTTCCCATTCTATCTGTTTTATTTTTGCTTCAAGCTCTTGTATTTTCTTCTGTTCAGCTGTCATTGCTTTGGATTTAGGGGTAATTCCATTTCGTTCAACACGGAGCTGATTAACCCAGCGGCGTAAAGCGGTATCGCCAACGCCAACGGCTTTGCATCCTTCCGATAGCGTGTATCCTTTATCCAGCACTAAACATGCTGCATCATTCTTAAATTCTATTGAATAGGTTGGTCTTGATCTTGTCATTGTTGTACACCTCTTTTATGTGAGTAATTCTACCCTTATTGGTGTACAGATTCATTAAGCCACAATAATTTGGTCTATTACACCACAGGAAAAGTTGTGGGGTAGAGGTCAAGAAATAGCATCTATGGTGAGATCTTTAGAAGAAAGGTTTAGTAAAGGGAGTCGTAATAAAGGGGTAGTTTTGTTGATGCCTTCTTCTAATCCACAAGAAGCTTTTTTAATGTCTAATATTTTCTCTCCCATAACTAAAAACATTCAAGGTGTGCATAATCCGTGGTGTAACTCACAAACAGAAATATTGTTAATTCCTAATGTTTTGGTTGCATGCTTAATACATTTTAATGCAGGGGATAATGGTATTACTATCCCTCTAGGTTTTGTATCAACAAACGATAGTCTTATATCTGATATTTCAAAAAACATTCATGATTGGTCAATGATGGGCCATAACATAAATGATCATTTTGAAAAAAGAGACAGTAAAGTCGAAAACTCTATATTTGAAAGTGTTTTATTACCAATACTGGTTTCAGCTAAACAAGAAAAAATCAAAGTTGATATCTCGCCTGTCCAAGAAAAACGAGAAACCCTTAATATTAATATGCCTTCTAAAGAGAACAAGGGGGAGAAAGATCTTTCAAAAAACTCAAGATACTTTGAAAAGTTAACAGGGCAAAAAATATCTTCAGAGTTGTGGGATGTCGCAATGCATCACTTCTCAAGTAGAGATTCAAATAAATATAAGTTGGACTTGTTATCAAATGCAGGAAAGCGAGCTTTTGAGTTTATTTCACACCATATTATTCAGAGCCAAAAGGGTGAAGTTGCTCAATCAGATCAACTTCGATTAATCAAAAGTACATTAACGAAATTAATTGTTAAGAAGTTAGATGATTTAGAATTGTCTGAATTAATAAAGGTTGGTCCAGGTGTTAGGGATTCTGAACTTGTTGGGATAAAGGAGAGCATTGCATATCAACTTATAGGGGTATCATGGTCACTTGGAAATATTGAATGGATTTATACCTTGGCTCAAGAAGCTAAAATTTCACTGGACTCCCAAGCAGGTCAAAATAATAAAACAGCATTGCAAGAGTTCGCCCAATCAAAGAAAAAAGCTATACCAAGTTACAGCGTTAAAGATGCGTCAGGGCCAGATCATGCTCAAGTTTTTAATGTTGAGTGTTCATTTAATGGTAATAGTACCCTTGGCTCTGGAGTTTCTAAGAAAAAAGCCTCAGAAGATGCTGCTAAATTAATGATGGAAAAGTGCTTTGTTAAAAAGGAGGGGAAAGGGAGTCAATCACTTATGTTAGTCCTCAAGCCTAAAGACATTGTTAAATGGACAAGAGGAAAGCCAGTTAACATTAGCTTAAATATGGTCAAAGCTTTTGGGATACCAGATAATGTTAAAAGCTTTTCTGCTTTCATTTCAGCAAGAGCTTGGAATGGTTACAGCGCAACCAAAGGTGGAAATAAAGCACTTGCTCAGTTAGGTATAAAGTTGCAAGAAGCTATCATTGCAAGGTGCTTAGTTAATAAGTGTATAACAGAAAATAGCTGGTCAAAAAGTAGTAACTTCAACTCTATTCAAAGTAAGTTAGTTGGAGAGGATTTTTACTCAACTATATCTAGTAAGTTTAATTGGGACAATAAGTTACTTAACAGTATGGTCTCTAAAAATGAACCTATAGATAACTACAAAATGAGCGTGATACGCTCATTGTACGCACTATCTTACTTATCGATATTTGAGGAAAAGTTTTGCACCCCTGATATTGATAAGCTACTGAAGTTTGATCAGTTTAATTTGATTAACTCAAGCATATGTAACCTAAATTTTGAAAATCATAAAGGTAAAGAGCCAAAGGCTGAGTTGCAAGAACTAGCACAAGACTTAAAAATAGCCTTACCAATTTATGAGCAAAGTAAGGTGGTGGGTTCGACCCATGAGTCAATCTTTACGGTAAAGTGCACATATAATGGCTTAACTATTTTTGGTAAAGGTTCAAGTATGAAAGAGGCTTCTTCATTAGCAGCGTCAATAATGTTGAGTAAATTGCAAAATTAGACTTTTAGATTGGTTTTGAGCTTACTTAGTGTAATGCTCAAGACTGACTATAACCAATTGAAAAAAGAATGATTACTGAGGTGTTTCTCTAGTGTTGATTAGAGCTTTTTAGTTAATGTACCTGTAAAACTTTTAATAACTTAACCAATAAAAATAAAAAGTAGAGTCCATAAAATTAATCTTCCAATTAATAAAATACTAGCCGCTCTATTACGAAAGTTAAAAGGTAACCAGAGTGTAGTTTTACAGGCAGAGCCAGGTGCAGGTAAATCTACTGCTGTACCGCTTGAGTTATTAAAAGCTGATTTTCTTAATGGTAAGCGAATTATCATGCTTGAGCCTAGACGAATGGCAGCAAGGTCAATTGCTAACTATTTAGCTAAGTGTCTCGGTGAAAAGGTTGGTGAAACTGTTGGCTATCAAGTAAAGAATGACAAAAAGATATCAGCTTTAACAAGGCTTGAAATCCTAACAGAGGGAATATTGACAAGGCGACTTCAATCAAATCCTGAGTTAGAAGGTGTCGGCCTTATAATTTTTGACGAGTTTCATGAGAGGTCTATTAATACTGATTTGTCACTTATGTTATCTCTCGAAATCCAACAAGTCATTCGCGAAGATCTTCGGCTTCTGATTATGTCCGCAACATTAGATACTAATTTAGTATCAAAATACCTCGATGATGCACCTGTGATGTTATGCAAAGGAAGGGCTTATCCTGTTAGCGTATTTCATCAAAAAACAGATAAAAAACAGTTAGCATCGAATGTTTGCAAGGCAATACTTAATGTCATTGAAGATGAAGGAGATATTCTAGTATTTCTACCAGGAGTTGCGGATATAAAAAGGTGTATTTTACATGCGACAACAGCTCTTTCCGAATACAAGCAACTAAAACTGATGCCATTATATGGTTCATTGCCATTGGAAGAACAGGAAAAAGCTATTGCATTAGCACCATCAGGCATTAGGAAGATTATTTTCACAACCAATATCGCAGAAACCAGTTTAACTATAGAGGGTATTACATGTGTTATTGATTCAGGGCTAGAAAAAAAACTTATTTTCAATCCATCAAGTGGCATGTCAAAGCTTACGACAACTAATATATCAAAAGCATCAGCAGAGCAACGTAAGGGGCGTGCAGGTAGGTTATCTGAGGGGAAATGTTTAAGGTTATGGAGTGAATCTGAGCATTTATCGCTAAAAGACTACCAAGAAGAAGAAATTTTGAATGCAGATTTAGCTGATGTAGTGATAGAACTAGCATCAGCAGGACATTCAAGTTATGAAGAAATAAATTGGTTAACACCTCCCCCAAAAGCTCATTATGACTCAACTCAAGATTTGCTCGTAAAATTAGGTATGCTTGATAAATCAGGAAAAATCACTTCGCTTGGAAAGCAAGCAAGTGCTCTACCTATTCACCCAAGGTTAGCCAAGATGATGTTGTCAGCGAATGGCAACCAAGAGCGTGAAATTGCTTGTAATATTGCTGCTCTCTTGTCAGAACGAGATATATTACAAGGTAGTGGTAGTGCTGATTTTTTGATGAGATTACACGTTATTATTGAGATCGCTACTGGTAATGTTAATAAAGCATATGTAAATAGAAATACGTTAAAAACGGTAGTTAAAGATGTTCGAACATTACAGTCATCTATAAGACATAAAAAAAGCAAAATAGATATTTCAGGTATTTCAGATATCGCAGCATATTTGTTGCTTCTAGCATTTCCAGAAAGATTGGCTAAAAGGCGTTCAGCTACTAGCAATAAATATCAACTAGCAAATGGTAAAGGGGTCTCTCTTGCAGAAGATGATCCTCTTATTAATAATGAGTATTTAGTTGTTAATGATTGCGATGCTCAAAAAAAAGAAGGTCGAGTTTTTAGTGCTATTACTTTTAATAAAAATATTTTATCTGAAAAATTTTCTCATGACATTTCAGAAAAAATAGATTATGAGTTAGCGCCAAATAATAGCCGTGTATATGCAAGGGTATTGAAAAAGTATGGCTGTTTGATTATTGAAGAAACAAGAAGTAATGATGTTCCGACTGAATTTATATTAGACAGTATTAAATCTTTGATAAAGACAGATGCTAGGAATATTTTAAACTGGACTCAGGAATGTGATGATTGGTTGCAAAGGGTAATATGGCTTGGTGGTAAAGTGGAAGGGTTTCCTGTGTTATCAGAGGCTTTAATTATGAACACTTCTGAAAATTGGTTTTTGCCTTATGTTTCAAATATTAAAAAAATATCTGAATTAAAACGGGTGAAAATATTACCGCTATTATCATCATTATTAACATATGAAGAATCAAAAGTACTTGAGAAAGAAGCACCTAAAATTTATATAACACCCAGTAATAAAAAAGCTTGTATCAACTACGACAAAAATTCAGAGCCAACAGTCTCAATCGTATTGCAAGAATTGTTTGGTGAGCTTAAATCTCCAATGTTGGCAGGTAATAGTATTGCCCTACGATTTGAATTGTTATCACCAGCACGAAGACCAATACAAATAACTAGTGATTTAGCTAACTTTTGGGGTGGTTCATATGTTGAAGTTGCAAAAGACATGCGAGCTAAGTACCCACGCCATAGATGGCCGATAGATCCATTTTCTGAAAAACCAGGCCGATCTATTAAAAGTCGAAATACTTAATCTGCTAGATGATAGTCTTTTTTTTATAGATAGAGAGCCTGTTAACATATATTGGGATTGTTCAGTGTCAACGATGAGCAAGTAATTATTACAAAGCACTTCTGGCCAGACGATCCTGCTAATGCTGAGCCAACTAATAAAGTTAAGCATCATTTGAAAAATAAAAACTAGGATTGCATAAATCTATGTCGATAAAGCATAAAACTAAAAAGTCTGTTAGCTCAAATAAAACATGGTTACCTTGGTTGGTGGTTAGCGGGGCAAAATTAGCCTTTGCGCTCTCTTTTGTTTTAGTTATTTTAATTATTTATTTAGATGCTAAAGTACAGAAAACTTTTGAAGGTCAGCGATGGCAAGTACCAGCACAAATTTATGGTCAAATAGAATCATTTCATCTTGGTGATGTTGTTAAGGTAAACCTTATTACAAAGTCACTGATAATAAATGGTTATAGCAAAGTGACCTCGGTACATTCACCAGGCCAGTTTGCCCAATCGGCACACCGGTTAGTTATTTATCGTCGTGCTTTTTCTTTTCCTAATGCAGAGCCAGATATTAACAGAGAAAGTAGCACTGCTGCCGTACGCTTAACTATAGATTTTATTGATAATAAGGTTAGTAAGCTTTTTATTGAAGATGATGTTGTTGAACAAGTAAAGTTGGAGCCGATATTATTAGCGAGATTGGTGCCCGATAATCAGGAAGACAGAATTCTCATGCCATTAGAGCATATGCCAACGCTTTTACTTGATACTTTATTACTGATTGAAGATCGTGATTTTTATCACCATCAAGGGCTTTCTCCGTTAAGTATTTTACGTGCATTGCATAACAATATTATTGCGGGTCGCACATTGCAAGGAGGTAGTACTTTAACGCAACAACTTGTTAAAAATATGTTTTTAACGCGAGAAAGAACCCTAGTTCGAAAGATTATAGAAGCAATCATGGCGCTAATTATTGAGGTGCGTTATAGCAAAGATCAATTACTTGAAGCCTATATTAACGAAGTTTATCTAGGACAACATTATATTAATGGTATTTATGGCTTTGGCTTAGCGGCTAAATTTTATTTTGGTAAGGCGGTGGCTGAGTTAAATAGTGGACAGATGGCACTTTTAGTTGCACAGGTAAAAGGACCAAGCTATTACGATCCTTGGCGACATCCTGATAGAGCAAAACAGCGCCGTGATTTGATTTTACGTTTAATGTTTAAGCAAAATTTATTATCGGTACAAGAGTTTGAACAAACAATTGCTTCGTCATTATCGATACGTAAGCATCGACGTTTTAAAACAGAGAAATATCCCGCTTTCTTGCAATTAGTCAAACGAGAACTTAATCAGCATTTAAGCACTTATCAACAAAAAATGGGTATTCGCGTATTTACTGGTTTTTCTCATGTTTCTCAACAGTTACTAGAAGAAAGTGTTAACAGTCAATTAGCTCAATTAGAGCAAAAGCATGATCAAAAAAACTTACAAGCCGCGATGATAGTTACCAATATCGCTAGTGCTGAAATTCGTGCTTTAGTAGGCGATAGGCAAAGTGGTTATGCAGGGTTCAACCGTGCATTAGATGCTAAAAGGCCAGTAGGCTCTTTAATTAAACCGGCTATTTACTTGGCAGCGCTAGAGCGCTTTGAGCAATTTAATTTTGCCAGTTTACTTGCTGATGAACCCATCACCCTCAGTAGTGACAGTAAGCAAGGTAAAAAATGGCAACCTAAAAATTATGATGGTAAGTATCGCCACCAAGTACCATTGATTGATGGGTTAGTTAAATCATTAAATATTCCAACAGTAAATTTAGGCATGAGTTTAGGCTTAGAAAATGTTGCTAATGCTATTCATTTACTCGGATTTGAAGAAGATATTGTTACTCGTCCTTCTATGTTACTTGGCGCTATTAATATGTCACCTTTGCAAATTAATCAAATGTACTTAACCTTTGCCAAGCAAGGTCAGTTAGAGCAGGTACACGCTATTAATCAAATTGTTTCATCGCATGGTGAAACGTTGTGGCAGTTTGAGCCCATTGGTACAAAAGTCATCTCAACTAACGCTGCGTACCTTATGGATTATGCTTTGATGCAAGTGACGCTAACAGGTACGGCAAAGTCTCTTTCTTGGCGGTTGAAAAACAGCAAAATTGCTGGGAAAACAGGCACTAGCAATGATCTACGCGATAGTTGGTTTGTAGGTTTTGATGCGAAAAACTTAGTAACAACTTGGTTAGGAAAAGATAATAATAAACCAACAGGCTTAACAGGAAGTCGTGGGGCTTTATTGCTTTTTACGGAATTTATTAAAAAGCAAGGCATGGTTAATAGGCGTACTAATAAACCTGACACTATAGCTATGATGGTATTTGAAGCGCAAACAGGTATCGCGGTCACATCACAATGTGCAAATACGGTAACTTATCCTGCTATTACAGCGGGAGTGTCAGTGAGTAAAGGTTGTTTAAAAAAGAAGGTTGATAAACTGTCTTGGTTAGACAAATTATTTGGCTCTTAAATAATATGGTGATAATTCGACATACGAAAGTTTCTGTAGAATTGCTTTGCCTTGAGTTAATATACTGAAGTTACCAATAAATTTTGATTTAAAATAAAAACGCACTGTTTTTATATACAGTTTGGTGATTTGTTGTGGTATTGTACAGCGGTAAATTGAAATATTTTAAGTTCACAGATAAAACTAAGGAATAATAATGGCAGTTGAAAGTCGATTTGTCGTCATTAGACAAGGGGTGGAGGCAAAAACATTTATGGATAAGAAATCAGCAGATGAATATGACAAAATGTTGGATATGGCTGATAATTTGGTCAATGTCTTTGCAAAATCACCAATAGATCTCAGTGATGCCGCTAGTGAAGAATTGAGCATTTATTTAGCTCAACATCGTGATGAAGTGTTAATTGCTTTACTTGCGAAAAAGCCGCCACAAAAAGCACGGGTAAAAAAAATCACAAAAAAGGTCGCTGAAAAGGAGACTGATAAGGTTTCTACTAAGTTAAGTAAAGTGAGCTAACTTAATTTTTTATATGACTTTTATATGACTAGTGTAATTGAATACAAAATTGCCCGTAGTGGTCGTAAAACACTTTCCTTGCAGGTTAGGCAGGGCCAAGTGTTAGTTCGGGCTCCTTATTGTGTGGATGAAAAGTTCATTAGTACGCTCATTCATAAAAAATCAGCTTGGTTAAAAGCTAAAATTGCACAGCAGAGCCAAGCGAATAGTTTTTGCTGTCAATTTAGTCAAGGCTCTACGCTGTTTCTATTGGGGCAATTGATTACCTTAAACATTACTTTTGCTAAACAATCGAATACGTTATTAACTGAAAATGCTAATGGTCAGCAAGAGCTAACGATAGTGCTTGCTCAGGGTAACCAAAAAAAATTGTTTAATGATCCATTTATTGGGCGACAATTAGGTATGGCGGTTAAAAAGCATATTGAAGGGTACTTTAATGTGCAAGCGGAAAAAATTATTTTGCCTAAAGTTGCATTCTATTCTCAACGAACGTCATTAGTGCCTACAAGTATAAAAATACGTCAATACCGAGCTAGATGGGGAAGTTGTAATAGCCGTGGTGAATTAAGTTTTAACTATTTATTAATGATGTTACCTATTCATGTTATTGATTATGTGATTGTTCATGAGCTATGTCATCTACAGTATTTAAACCATTCGAAAGAATTCTGGCAACTTGTTGCTAAGCATTTTCCTAACTATATTCAAGCTAAGCAATGGATAAAAATCAATCAGTCTGCTTTGCTGTGGCGACTCCCAGATATCCCTTAGAATGTTTTTATCTCTGGGGGGATTTTATCTCTGGGGATATAGCATGGCTAACATTTTTTCCCTTTAACTTTGAATCATCACAGGTTTCCCACATTTGAATAGATCAGAGCATTGACATACTTTCATCATGTATTAAAATCTAATACAACAAGAGAAAGAGAGGTGATTTATGCAAAGAAATACCAGTGTAACGTTAGGAGAACATTTTGGTGGGTTTGTTGAAAATAAAATCCAACAAGGTAGATTTGAATCAACAAGTGAAGCTGTAAGAGCAGGCCTTCGTCTTCTTGAAGAGCATGAAACAAAATTAGACTTATTAAAAAACAAACTTTCCGTTGGTGCAGCACAGCTTGATCGAGGAGAAGGCGTTGATGGTGATAGTTTTATGCAAGATCTGATCGGATGATGGCAAAATTTATTCTATCGCCTGAAGCGCAAAATAGCTTAAAAAGTATTCAGGCGTATTCAATTAAAAACTTTGGTATCAAGAGAGCAAAACTTACCTTCGGAGCATTCGCGAACGATTTAATGAGCTAGCAGAACATAGATCACTTAAGCGCTTTGATATTGATAATGAAAAGTTTCTAAATTACGCAGAATTAAAACTCGCCTAATACTCGCTTACGTTATATACCCATGAAACTTAAAAAATGTCTGCTTCAGGACGTCTGAGTATTTCGAGGTAACATGAGTATAAATAAAAAACCCCAGCAA
Source organism: uncultured Colwellia sp. (assembly GCA_965261045.1). Lineage (GTDB taxonomy): Bacteria > Pseudomonadota > Gammaproteobacteria > Enterobacterales > Alteromonadaceae > Colwellia. The sequence continues at coordinate 2,385,072 of CBDHCJ010000001.1, read as the reverse complement.
TATGCTAGGGTTTTAACATAACACTTTTTAATTAAATCAATTCAATTCAATCAATTCAATTAAAAGTTATACGTTGCTTTTATGTAGTAGAAACCACCGTTAAAGCCAAACGGAGAAGTTTCATAATAAACACCACCCCATTGGTTGTTTACACAATCACCACAATCAGCAGCACCTTTCTCAGTGAAGTTAATTTTCGTCGCTTCTTGGTCAAGCAAGTTTTGCGCACCAATCGAAAGAGATAAGTCGTCAGAAACAAAGTAGCTAAATTCGGCATCAAGCGTTATAGCCGCCTCACCTGTATTCGCAGTTGCATCATAATCTACATGAACACCTTGGTATTCGCCATAGTAGTTAGCACGTGCGAAGAAACTAAAATTTTCATAACTTTGTGACCAAGTAAAGGTGGCACGATGATTTGGTAAATCATTTTCCAAACGAGAAACTGTAAAATCACCCGTGATCGGTGAATGTTTATCTACTGTCGTTTCATTATAGTTATACGCTATGCTAAATAAAGTATCGCCAGCCATAAGTTCAGCGTTGTAATTAGCAATAACATCTACACCTTCCGTTGTGGTATTAAAGTCATTGGTAAAGAAACTAACCTGTTGAATTGAATCAACATTAGGAACGCCTGCTGCTTTTAGCTTGTCCTTTTGTGGCTCAGTTAAGGTTTTCTTTTCTGACTGAGAAATACGATCTTCAACTGAAATATTGTAGTAATCAACTGTCATAAAAAAATTACCTTGGTTATATACAGCACCAAGGGTATAACTTTGCGACTCTTCTGGCGTTAACTCGGTACCACCAAGCTCAAGGGCAATAGGGTTTGTTGGCGGTAACAATGCTGAATCGACTAAGTTGCCTCCATCAAGGCTTGTTTGAACATTAGAATAATTTGCTTGGCCAACCGTTGGCGCTCTAAACCCTGTACTAACAGAGCCACGGAAAGATAGGCTATCAGTTAACTCATACTGAGCCGTAATTTTATAGTTAGTATCGCTACCAAAAGAGCTGTAATCTTCATAACGAAGTGCATATCCCATCATAAATCTATCAGTAAACCTAGCTTCTACATCAGCATATAAAGCCCAGTTTTGACGAGAATAAACGCCTGCAGCAACGGGTTTAAAACCAGGAAAACCATTTGAACCAATACCAAAACCTTGTTTTGTATAAGGGCCTGCGGTAAAGGATGCTACATCACCCGCCGTTACCTCAAACGACTCACTGTGCCATTCATAACCACCGGCAATGAATAATGATTCCATAAAATCAATATCAATGTCTTTGTTTAAATCTACATTGAAAGTTTTTTCTAACTGAGTATGCTTACCTGGTTCAAAGTCACGTGGAGTATCTGGCCCTAAAGAAGCATTTAACGTATCATAAATCACATACGCTGACTGATTACGACCAATTGAACCACTGACATCATACATAAAACCGTAATTAGACTCACCGCGAGTACCGAAGGTGATTGCTGTATCAATAATATTACCACCAAAGTTAGGGGTGAAACCGCCTGGTAACAATTTATTGAAGGCGAAACAGTTAGCGTTATTGGCAACATTTTCTATATAGTTTGGTTGAGTTAATACATTGCCAGTAGTGATAGGCACATCTTCACAAGTTCTTTCTGCTCCATTAGTAGCTTGCGCAATATCAGCAATAAGTAATGATTTACCATCATCGTTTGAATATACACCACCTCTAATGTGTGGATTACGATAATAAAAGCCGCCACGTACATCACGTTCAGAATAGTTAGTAAACAGATAAGCTTCGCTATCGTTACCTAGATCTAAACCAAAATTACCAAAGATAGTAATATCATCATTGATTTCTGGTGAGCCCCAAATTTGAGGTAATGGCGATACTACTGTATTTCCAGCATTAATAAGCCCTTGTGCATCTGGGCGCTGTACACTACGACTAGTCGCATCAGAGTTTTTATATTGAAAACTAATATTAGCAAAGCCGTCATCAGTTAGCGGCATACCAATATTACCCGATATCTCCATAGCGTCGCCGTCGCCTTCGTAATATGAGCCATAACGGGCAGTTACATGACCGCCATCAGCATCATCTTTTAATACAAAGTTTATTACACCCGCAATAGCATCAGAGCCGTACTGTGCCGCTGCGCCATCACGAAGTATTTCAACTTGCTTCAATGCCGAGCTAGGAATCACTGAAATATCAGGGCCTTGAGCGCCATCATTGATGCCACCACCTAATAAAGCAATAACAGATGCACGGTGACGACGTTTACCATTAACTAATATCAAGGTGCTGTCTGATGACAAACCGCGTAAGTTAGCAGGCTTAATCAAACTTGCCGCATCTGAAATAGGAATTTCATGGACGTTAAACGACGGTACTGTGCTTTTTAATAGCTCAAGCATATTAGTGTTGCCGGAGCGCTCTAATTCTTCAGCGCCAATTAAGTCAACAGGCACTGGTGAGTCACTCACTGAACGAGGAGCACCACGCGAGCCAACCACGACAATTTTTTCCACTTGTTCTTCTTTGGCTGTATTTGCTGCTTCTGCGGCATACGATGGCATAGTGCCTAACGCTACACTCACCGCTAAGGCTAGTGTAGTGGCACGATATTTAGTAGACATGTTATTTCCTTCTTCTTAATATTTATTATGTTTAAAGCCAATTGTTCTTAATTTGCTCTTAATTTGTTTGTAATTAAGGAATAAAAAGAGATTGGTTTTTATGTTGTTTATAGTGCTGTTTCTTTATTACTTGACCACGTTATCCAGTATTACTACGATGAATAGTCAATATAAAGAGATATCGCGTGAATTCTGCCACAAGCGCCTTCAAGTTACCATCATTAACTGGTGATTTAGTTAAGTAAGCAAACCTTACTCTTGTTTAACATTGTTTACAGTTGCTTAATATTGATAAAGGTTGACAGACGTTATTAAATCAGGCATTTTACCCTCCATGAATATTACAGCTAAGCACATTATCATTATTACCATCATCATTCTTACCACCCGAATTGGGATGGCGGTCGTTGGCTAACGTGTAAAAAAATAATTTTTATCGAAGCCCGTGACCTGCGAAGGTGACGGGTTTTTTTATGTTCAGAATAATATGTTCAGAATAAATAGTCGTTCGCGATCATATGACGTTAGATGGAGTAACTTATATGGAGTAACTTACATAGACAATGTAGAACACATATTGTCTTAAAGAGTGAAAGAGCGAACAACTTTTAACTATAAACACTATAAACAAAGTAGGAAAAATAATGCGTGTACTTAAATTTGGTGGCTCATCGTTGGCGTCAGCTGAGCGTTTTCGTCAAGTTGCTGACATCATCAAAAATAAAAGCCAATCATCAAAAGTTGCCGTAGTTGTTTCGGCGCCACAAGGTGTAACTAATCACTTAGTAGCAATGGCTGAAAATATCAGTGATGAAGCAAAAATGACGACTGATCTTAATCACTTTAATCGCGCTATTACCACTATTATTGACGACTTATCCGCGAGTTTAGCTGAATTTAATTCACAACATTGTAAGCAAGCACTTGCTAATTACAGTCGTCAACTTCAGCGTTATATGCAAGGGGCAACTATGTTGTCTTATTGCCCTGTTCATATTCGTGCTCTTATTATTAGTACGGGTGAACGTTTAAGTGTTGCGATTCTTGATTCGGTATTACAGTCATCAGGTTTACAAGTCTCATTATTATCACCAGAGAAGTTTATATTTACTAATGAATCATCATTAAATGCAGTGGCTGATTTAGTTCTTTGTAAAGAGAAATTTTCGTTACAGTATAAAAAACTTAATCAAGTTTCTTTAATGCCAGGTTTTATTGGTATGGGTGTTAATAAAAACGGCGGCGAAGGACAAGTTACCACGTTAGGTCGCAATGGCTCTGATTATTCTGCGGCAGTGCTAGCGGTATGTATGGAAGCCGAATGTTGTGAAATTTGGACAGATGTTGATGGTGTTTATAATGCCGATCCTCGGATGATTAAAGAAGCCAAATTACTGGATTATTTATCTTATCAAGAAGCCATGGAATTATCTTATTTCGGCGCGAGCGTTTTACATCCTAAAACTATCGGTCCAATCGCGCAGTATCATATTCCTTGTTTGATCAAAAACACCAGTAATCCAGCTGCGCCAGGTACCCTAATTTCGAACGAGAATGATCAGCACAAACGTGTCAAAGCTATCTCTAACCTTGACAACTTAACTATGGTTAATGTTTCAGGCCCTGGTATGAAAGGCATGGTGGGTATGGCAAGTAGGGTATTTGCCACCATGAGCCGTGAAAATATTTCTTTAGTATTAATTAGTCAATCATCGAGTGAATATTGTATTAGTTTTTGTATTTATTCTAGTGATGCATTGCGTGCCGAGCAAAGCTTAAAAGAAGAATTTGAATTAGAGCTACTTAATGCTTTGCTTGAGCCTGTGGCATTAAAAGGTGAGTTATCCATTATTTCCTTGGTAGGTGATGGTATGCATCATCAACGTGGTGTGGCAGCTAAATTTTTTAGCTCGTTAGCACAAGCTAGAGTTAACGTGGTAGCAATTGCGCAAGACTCATCAGAGCGTAGTATTTCTGTGGTAATTGAACAGCGAAAATGTACCGATGCCATGAAAATTAGCCACCAAAACTTTTTCTCTCATAAACCAACGATAGATGTGTTTTTAGTGGGTTGTGGTGTGGTAGGTAGTGAACTAATTGCCCAAATTTATCGTCAGCAAGCTAGCCTTAAAGAACAAAATATCATGCTAAAAGTTTATGGCATAGCTAATTCTAAGGGGATGGTATTTGATAAAGCAGGTATTGATTTAGATAATTGGCAAACTGCGATGGAAAACGGGGCTGAAAATAAACAAGCCTTAGACGTTAATGTTGATAATATCAAAGGGTTTGTGCGTGATAATCATTTAATTAACCCTGTATTAGTCGATTCAACCTCTAATGAAGGGTTAGCCATGAGCTATGTTGATTATTTAGCTGAAGGTTTCCATGTAGTTACACCGAATAAAAAAGCCAATACTGATTCATGGCAGTATTACCAAGAATTACGCAGTACAGCACAAAAAACCAATCGACGCTTTCTATATGAAACAACTGTTGGAGCAGGTTTACCCGTAATTGATACCTTGCAAAACTTAATTAAAGCGGGTGATCAACTTCAGCGTTTTGAAGGGGTTTTATCTGGCTCTTTATCTTATATTTTTGGTAAATTAGATGAAGGCATGGCGTTATCAGAAGCAACCGCTATTGCGAAAGAAAATGGCTTTACTGAGCCAGATCCTCGTGATGATTTAAGCGGTATGGATGTTGCTCGTAAATTGTTAATTATGGCACGTGAAGCGGGTATGCAATTAGAATTGTCAGACATTAATATTGAATCCGTATTAGGGGATGATTTTGATGATAGCGGTGATGTAAATGAATTTATGACCAACTTAACTCAATTAGATAGTGATTTTAGTGCCCGCATTGCCGCAGCAAAGTCTGAAGGTAAAGTATTACGTTATATTGGCAATATTGTTGATGAAAAATGCCAAGTGTCTATTGAAGCTGTTGATAGCGCTCACCCCTTGTACAGTATTAAAAATGGTGAGAATGCTTTAGCTATTCACAGTCGTTATTATCAACCATTACCATTTGTATTGCGTGGTTATGGTGCTGGTGCAGCCGTTACTGCTGCTGGTGTTTTTGGTGATATTTTAAGAACATTAGCGTGGGAGCAACAGCACTAATGACAACCGTTACTCATGGCAAGTTTTCTTATGGTGAATTAACTAAAGAGCAATGTGTGTCAGTTTTTGCTCCCGCTTCTATTGGCAATGTCAGCGTTGGCTTTGATGTTTTAGGCTTAGCGGTTAAGCCTGTTGATGGCACCTTGTTAGGGGATGTTGTTGCTGTTGAATTAGCTGATGAAGACAGCTTAGTTGTTATTGGTGATTTTGCCGATAAACTGCCAAGCAATAAAGAAGACAATATTGTTTGGTCTTGCTTGCTGTTATTTAATCAAGCGTTAATTAATGCTAAACAAAAGGTGAGCAGCGTTAAACTGACATTAGATAAAAAAATGCCAGTGGGTAGTGGTCTAGGCTCCAGTGCTTGTTCGGTAGTTGCTGCGCTTGCCGCTTTAAACGCTTTTTACGAAAAAACGCAAGATTTTAGTTTCGATGAAAAAACATTACTTAAGATGACAGGTCAAATGGAAGCGCAAATTAGTGGTAGTTTACACTATGACAATGTTGCGCCTTGTTATTTAGGTGGTTTGCAATTGATGGTGCCTGATAGTGAAATTATCAGCCGCGTTTTACCCAGTTTTAACGAGTGTTACTATGTTATGGCGTACCCTGGTATTGAAGTGTCAACTAAAGCCGCTCGTGATGTGTTGCCAACAAGTTATAGTCGCGCAGATGTGATAAGTTATGGACAAAATTTAGCAACTTTTGTTGATGCCTGTTACCGCCAAGATAAAGCACAGGCTTTTTCGGTATTAACAGATGTAGTGGCTGAGCCTTATCGAACCAATTTATTACCTAAATACCAGCAAGCACATGATTATTTAACCGCGCAAGGCTGTTTGGCGGTTGGTATTTCTGGCTCAGGGCCTACGTTATTTTGTGTTTGCGACAGTGAACAACAAGCGCAAGCCTTTGCAATGTGGTTACAAGATAATTATCTGCAAACAAACTTAGGCTTTGTTCATGTGTGTCAGGTTGATGAAGTAGGTGCTGTAGAAATATAAAAGTAGGTAAACTCAACTTAAACGGTATGTTCCGTTCACCCTGAGCTTATCGAAGGATAGATATAAAAATTTAAAATGAGAAATTAAAGTGAAATTTTATAATTTAAAAGAAAACGATGAACAAGTTAGTTTTGCTGGCGCAGTTAAGCAAGGATTAGGTAAAAATCAGGGATTATTCTTCCCAATGACTATGCCTAAATTCGATGATATTGAAGCACTGTTGGCACTACCATTGGTTGAGCGCAGTGTGAAAATATTATTTCCCTTTGTTGAAGAAGATTTAACGATAGAAGAATTAACTGACATCGTAACCGATGCTTTTAATTTTCCAGCACAATTACAGCCAATTACCAATGATCGTGCTATTTTAGAATTATTCCATGGTCCAACGTTAGCCTTTAAAGATTTCGGCGCTCGTTTTATGGCTAAATGTTTACAAGTTTTTGTTGCTAAGAGCGCTAAAAATGCTGGTGTTACTAGTGAAGCGAAGCCGTTAACTATTTTAACTGCTACGTCTGGTGATACTGGTGCAGCGGTTGCTCATGCCTTTCATGGTATTGATAATATCCGCGTAGTTATCATGTACCCCAAAGGGAAAATCTCTTTATTACAAGAGAAAATGTTTACCACCCTAGGTGGTAACATTGAAACTCTGTGCGTTGATGGTGATTTTGATGATTGTCAACGTTTAGTAAAGCAATCATTTGATGACAGTGAATTAGCAACAACCATTGGTTTAAATTCGGCTAACTCAATTAATATCAGTCGTTTACTTGCGCAAATTTGTTATTACTTTGAAGCGGTAGCGCAATTATTTCGTGCAAAGAAAGATTTAGGCGATATCATTTTTTCTATTCCAAGTGGAAATTTTGGTAACTTAACCGCAGGTTTATTTGCCAAAGCGATGGGGTTACCTATTAAACGCTTTATTGCGGCAACAAACCTTAACGATACTATACCGCGTTATTTGGAAACAGGTGAGTGGACACCAAAAAATACCGTAGCGACTATATCAAATGCTATGGATGTTAGTGATCCAAATAACTGGCCACGTGTTGAGCACATGTTGAAATCAGGTATTGTTGAAGACGGCTGTGTTAGTTCAGTATCTATCGATGAAGAGCAAACTCAATCTACGGTTATTCAGTTAAGTAAATTAGGTTATATCAGTGAGCCTCATGCTGCTGTTGCTTATAAAGCGTTGCAATATAGTGCTGTTGAAGGCGAATTTGGTGTGTTTTTAGGTACAGCACACCCCGCTAAGTTTAAAGATGTAGTCGAAAGTATTATAGGTCAACCACTTGGCTTGCCAAAAGAGTTAGCAGATTGTGCAGGTGAGCCTATTTTGTCGAAAGACATGAGTAGCGAATTTGCTGATTTACGTACTTATTTATTAGCCTAGTTATTAGCATAGTATTTTCTTTTATTTAAAAAAAAACTAAATGATAAAACCTCACTGGCAACAGATAATTGAGCAAGCGAAGCAGCAAGATTACTACTGCCAGTTACAAGGAGAAATTGCTCAACAAAGAGCGCAGGGCGTTACTATTTTTCCTGAGAAAAAGGAGGTCTTTCACGCGTTTGAGTTTTGCGATTTAGCTGAGATAAAAGTGGTAGTGTTAGGACAAGATCCTTACCATGGCGTAGGCAAAGGTGACTATTGTCATCAGTCACAAGCACATGGTTTGGCATTTTCCGTCACCACTCACATTAAAGTGCCACCTTCTTTAGTTAATATTTATAAAGAACTTAGTACCGATATTAAAGGCTTTATCACGCCAACTCATGGCAACCTGACCTCATGGGCACAGCAAGGTGTACTCTTACTAAATACCGTTCTCACAGTGAAACAAGGGCAAGCACACTCGCATGCTAAATTAGGCTGGGAGCGTTTTACTGATGATATTATTGCGCAAATCAATCAACATAATGATGGCTGTGTTTTTATTTTATGGGGCGCTCATGCTCAAAAGAAAGGGCGAAATATAGATAACAGTAAGCACTTAGTTTTAAAGGCTCCCCACCCCTCACCATTATCTGCTTATCGTGGTTTCTTTGGCAGCCAGCATTTTTCTAAAGCTAATACTTGGCTTGTTGAGCAAGGGAGAAATAAAATTGATTGGTGATTACTTTAAACAGGTTTAAATAGGTTTAAAAATAAATAATCATCTCTGCGGCTTCACAATGGCAATCATGGCCACATAAAATACAACTATAGCCATGTTTACTTTCTTCATTCCATTTATCAGGATGCGATTTTACTAATTTACCACCACAGTGAGTGAAATAGGCGACAGCACTATTATTAGGGCTTTGTTGCCATAGGTGAGCAACTCCTGCTTGTGCTCCTTGCTTTTTGGCTGCGGCACTAGATAGTTGTAGTAGTTTTTTCCCTATCCCTATACCACGGTAGCCTTCATCGACGGTATTACACTTAAAATAGCAACATTTGTTTTTAGCTACTTGCCATACAGTAGGCGTGCACCATTGATCTACTTGCCAGCGCTTAGCTGCGAAAGTAATGCGAAAGCCTACAAGCTTTTCACTTGCATTCTTTGTAGATATTGCAACAAAACCACAGTTTATATTGCCACTGATACCGTGTGATGCCCAATCTGCAATTTTCTGTTGAGTTAAATAGCCATCGCCATGAATTTGATTACCAAGTGTGATCACCTGTTTAAAATATTTAGGTGTCAGCTCAGTGTAAATAATATTAGTCGCTGTTGTCATAACCTTGGTTGCTTGCTGTTTGTGAATTGCTTTGCTGCTAAGTATGGTAACTTACATTTTAGAGTGCAATTTTTATTATGGAAAATTTTTATATGGTAAAAAGTTAAGGATAGTTATTTTTGCTATTTTACAGCATGATGTTAGTATCGCTGTGGGCAAGTTAGCCAAACGCGTTGGATTAACCAAAACCCCGCCATAATTGTATATAAAAATTTGTATGCAAAGGCTTGATGGCAAAGAGGATAATACTATGTCGTTAGCATATCACGAGGCACAGAAAATAATTAAGCACCATGTTAATGCCTGTGATAACGATATTTTGATAACATCAGGCGCTGGCATGTAAAATGGTGCTGACATACAGATTGCCCATTTGGCAAAAATCTAGGTTGCTATTATTCTGGCTTATACTAATGTTAATGGTAGATTATCTGTGGTTTCATTTACTATTTTAAATAACCTCAACTCGTTACCAATTAAAACTATATTTTAATAAGCAAAGCAAAGGTTAAAGGGGATTATTGTATGTCATCACTTGGTTTAAAATGGATAGACTCTTTAGATATTGCTCTTGATTTAATAGAGCAACATCCTGATGTTGACCCATTAACTTTGCACTTTACCGAGCTCAGACAATGGGTGCTAGCGCTTGAACGTTTTGATGATGATCCTCAACATTGCGGTGAGCGTGTACTTGAGGCAATTCAATTAGCATGGATCAGCGAAATAGACTAATACCAATTTCACCGCAATCTCACTAACTATGTGATCATTTCTACTGGTTAAAATCACCAACTACTGCGTTATTTAATCATTAGAACAACTAGCCTCGTGGATACGCGCAAACTTTTTCATCCATCCCATCCATCCGAGAATAATAAAATATGGATATCAGCTAACTGAAATTTTACAAAAAAGACGGGGAAAGCTTGTTAAGCTTTTTTTCATAAAATCATACTGAATAATACTTGTCTTGTAACATAAATATAGCGATGATATAAAAAAGACAATTTAAAAACGTAACTTGGATTCAACTAATAGGAATAAAAATACAATGAATATACTTAACGGCACTACAAACGGAACGACAAATCTAGTTATAATCGAACCTAAAGATCCTAAATTAGACGATATAACAATAACTTTACCGCCCGCTAAAACTGTTTCTATATTAGCAGCGACCTATGAAAACTATAATGTAAAAGTAATGAGCCAAACGGGGGATCCAAGTAAGGCAGAAAACGCTGAATTAAGGCAGTTAATAACGAACATTATTGCGGTGAAAAAAGACGATGATCTTATCGTTACTGCCGCCGATGCCAGCAAAGTTATTTTCAGAGGTTTTTACACCTTATGTGAAGATGATGCTTGTAGCGTGACATTAGGTGGTGAAGAAGTGGGGGGGGGGGGTTACAATAACACCAGATAGCCCCGTCGGTCAAGCATTGAGTGATGGCAGTTTTATGGTCTACACCTATGCTGATAGTGGCGTATTAGCTGATATGCTCACCGAGGATGATGGAGTAACGTTAGGATTAAGTGATCTGCCTAAAGGAGCCGTTAGCTATATTCCAACCGCAAACAAAGAAACAAATTATCAAGAGAGCAATAATGAAGCGCCGCATTGGTGGTGGCTTGCTGGTGGTATCGCTTTAGCCGCTGTTGGCATAAAAGCTTTTGACGATAGTGATAACAATGTTAACACACCTACCAAGGGTAAGGTGACCATCACCGGGACAGCCACAGAAGATCAAAACCTAACAGCAAATACCTCAGCCCTGAACGATGGTGACGGTGTAGGCACATTTAGCTACCAATGGTGGGCAAATGACGGCACTAATAACCTTGCTATTGCGGGCGCAACCAATAAAACCTTAGCCTTGACCCAAGCACAGGTAGGTAAAACCATCACTGTGGTAGTGACACATACCGATGCACAAGGCACAGTTGAGCCAGCAAAAACCAGTACAGCAACCACCGCCGTTGCTAATATCAATGATCCTACCACGAGCGTTGTCACCATTGATGGGGCAACAGCAGCAGAAGACCAAACACTCACAGCAAACACCTCCGCATTACAGGACGAGGATGGTAAAGGCACGTTCACCTACCAGTGGCAAGCAGATGATGTTGCTATTTCGGGCGAGATCAATAACACCTTGATCTTGACACAAGCGCATGTAGGTAAAGCCATTACCGTAGTGGTGATACATACCGATGCGTTCGGCACGGTTGAGCCAGCAAAAACCAGTACAGCAACCGCAGCGGTTGAAAATGTCAATGATCTTACCACAGGCGTTGTCACCATTACCGGAACAGCCACAGAAGATCAAAACCTAACAGCAGATACCTCAGCCCTAGCAGACGAAGATGGTAAGGGCACGTTCACCTACCAATGGCAAGCTGATAATGTTGCTATTTCGGGTGCGACCAGTGCAACCTTGACCTTGACGCAAGCACATGTGGGTAAAATCATCACACTAAAAGTAATACATACCGATGCGTTCGGCAATGTTGAGCCAGTAATAACCAGTGTGCCAACCGCAGCGGTTGAAAATGTCAATGATCTTACCACAGGTGAGGTGATCATTACGGGGACAGCAAGAGAAGACAAAACGCTCACAGCAAACACCTCAGCCCTGATGGATGAGGATGGTTTGGGCGCGTTTAGCTACCAATGGCAGGCAGATGGTACTGATATTATGGGAGCGAACAATTCAACCTTTACCTTGACGCAAGCGCAGGTGGGTAAAACCATCACAGTAGAAGTGAGCTATACCGATGGTTATGGGACTCCTGAAACGGTAACCAGTGATCCAACTGTTGCGGTTGAAAATGTCAATGATCTTACCACGGGTGAAGTGACCATTACGGGCGCAGCAACAGCAACACCAAAACAAGGTGAAACACTCACAGCAGTCTCAACAGTGACAGACGAGGATGGTTTGGGCGCGTTTAGCTACCAATGGCAGGCAGATGGTACTGATATTATGGGAGCGAACAATTCAACCTTTACCTTGACGCAAGCGCAGGTGGGTAAAACCATTACCGCAGTGGTGAGCTATACCGATGGTTATGGGACTCCTGAAACGGTAACCAGTGATCCAACTGTTGCGGTTGAAAATGTTAATGATCTTCCCATGGGTGAAGTGACCATTACGGGCGCAGCAACAGCAACACCAAAACAAGGTGAAACACTCACAGCAGTCTCAACAGTGACAGACGAGGATGGTCTGGGTACATTTAGCTACCAGTGGCAGGCAGATAACGTTGATATTGAGAATGCGAACGATGCAACCTTGACCTTGACGCAAGCACAGGTGGGTAAAACCATTACTGTAGTGGTGAGCTATACCGATGCGCTGGGTGCTGATGAAATGGTAACCAGTATGTCAACCACTGCGGTTGAAAATGTCAATGATGCACCGAGCATCACAGGCGAGCCTGCTACCACGGTTGCCCAAGATGCGGAATACCGTTTCACCCCGATTGGGGCAGATGTGGACGCAGACACAACCCTGACCTATTCAATCGCAAACCAACCCTCATGGGCCACGTTCAGCACCACAACAGGTATCTTGACTGGCACACCGACCAACGCGGATGTTGGCACCACCTCGGGGATTGTGATCTCGGTCTCCGATGGCTTGCTGACCACTCCCCTGCAAGCCTTTGATTTAGAAGTTACCAATGTCAATGAAGCACCGACTATCACAGGCGAGCCTGCTACCACGGTTGCCCAAGATGCGGAATACCGTTTCACCCCGATTGGGGCAGATGTGGACGCAGACACAACCCTGACCTATTCAATCGCAAACCAACCCTCATGGGCCACGTTCAGCACCACAACAGGTATCTTGACTGGCACACCGACCAACGCGCATGTTGGCACCACCTCGGGGATTGTGATCTCGGTCTCCGATGGCTTGCTGACCACTCCCCTGCAAGCCTTTGATTTAGAAGTCACCAATGTCAATGATGCACCGAGCATCACAGGCGAGCCTGCTACCACGGTTGCCCAAGATGCTGAATACCGTTTCACCCCGATTGGGGCAGATGTGGACGCAGACACAACCCTGACCTATTCAATCGCAAACCAACCCTCATGGGCCACGTTCAGCACCACAACAGGTATCTTGACTGGCACGCCAGACAACGCGGATGTCGGCACCACCTCGGGGATTGTGATCTCGGTCTCCGATGGCTTGCTGATCACTCCCCTGCAAGCCTTTGATTTAGAAGTCACCAATGTCAATGAAGCACCGACTATCACAGGCGAGCCTGCTACCACGGTTGCCCAAGATGCTGAATACCGTTTCACCCCGATTGGGGCAGATGTGGACGCAGACACAACCCTGACCTATTCAATCGCAAACCAACCCTCATGGGCCTCGTTCAGCACCACAACAGGTATCTTGACTGGCACGCCAGACAACGCGGATGTCGGCACCACCTCGGGGATTGTGATCTCGGTCTCCGATGGCTTGCTGATCACTCCCCTGCAAGCATTTGATTTAGAAGTCACCAATGTCAATGAAGCACCGACTATCACAGGCGAGCCTGCTACCACGGTTGCCCAAGATGCGGAATACCGTTTCACCCCGATTGGGGCAGATGTAGACGCAGACACAACCCTGACCTATTCAATCGCAAACCAACCCTCATGGGCCACGTTCAGCACCACAACAGGTATCTTGACTGGCACACCGACCAACGCGCATGTTGGCACCACCTCGGGGATTGTGATCTCGGTCTCCGATGGCTTGCTGACCACTCCCCTGCAAGCCTTTGATTTAGAAGTCACCAATGTCAATGATGCACCGAGCATCACAGGCGAGCCTGCTACCACGGTTGCCCAAGATGCTGAATACCGTTTCACCCCGATTGGGGCAGATGTAGACGCAAACACAACCCTGACCTATTCAATCGCAAACCAACCCTCATGGGCCACGTTCAGCACCACAACAGGTATCTTGACTGGCACGCCAGACAACGCGGATGTCGGCACCACCTCGGGGATTGTGATCTCGGTCTCCGATGGCTTGCTGACCACTCCCCTGCCAGCATTTAGCATCACTGTCAGCAATGAGAATGATCTTCCCACGGGTACTGTCACCATTACAGGAACAGCAACAGAAAACCAAGAACTCACAGCAGTCTCAACCTTGGCAGACGTTGATGGTTTGGGTCAGCTTTCCTACCAATGGCAGGCAAATGGCGCTGATATTGCGAATGCAAACAGTGCAACCTTTATCTTGACACAAGCACAGGTGGGTCAAACCATCACCGTAGTGGTGAGCTATACCGATGCGCGGGGTGAGAATGAAACGGTAACCAGTGCCGCAACCGCAGAGGTTGCTTCTACGGCACCAGCACAAACTGTTACTATTGATATGGTGAGTGATGATGTCAGCACTCATGGCAGTGCTATGGCAGCCATAGCGGCTGGCACAACAACAGACGACACCACGCCTACCTTAACGGGTACATTGAGTGCTGCGCTTACTACTGGTCAAGTGCTGGCAATATATGATGGTGATAGCGCAACAAAACTAGGTGATGCAACTATAACTGGCGACACCGGCACCGACTGGACTTACACACCGAGCGCATTAACAGCAGGCAGCCATAGTTTTACCGCGCGGGTTCAAGATCCCATGACTGGTTTGGGTCTAGCAAGTGCCCCTTATGTGATTAACATCAATCCCCGCATTAGCATGACAGTAACCGATGATGTGGGTAGTGTAATGGGAGCGGTTAATCCAAGGGTCCGCTATATCCTACTCAAACAAACAGGCGACTCAAAGAACCAATTGTCGGTTAATGAAGTTGAAGTTATCTCAGATGGCACTAATATTGCCTTAGATAAAACCGTCACGGCGGGGGATAATCGTCAATTTAATAGCGCTTCTCTGTCAGGCGTTACTGGTGGTAGCCTAATAAGGAATAATGGTTATTTCCCAGCATTTACGACTAGAGACAACTGGGTGCTAGTTGACTTAGACGGTTACTATAGTGTTGAAAGTGTCAACCTTTATGCGTTGAGTTCGCGTAATGCGGATATACCAAACATCAAAAATGTCGCTATTTTTGCCAGTAACGAAGATCTTAGTAGACTGACCTATGCACAGTTACTGAATGCTGCAAACGCGATTCCCCTAGGCAATACGGGCGCGACACCTAGTTATAAAACCATCTTAACTACAGCGATTAATAATACTACAAACGACAGCACACCAACCTTGTCAGGTACTTTAACCACTGCCCTAGGCATGGATGAAGAGCTAGCTATTTACGATGGCACGAATAAACTTGCTGTTGTCATGGTTGATAACAGCGATCACTCATGGACATTCACTACGCCAGTGTTAACAGATGAATTACATACGTTTACAGCGGTTATTCAAGCGAAAAATAACACCGATATTGCCAATGCGCGGGTGATCAGTGCAGTAAACGCTATTAACATTGATTCTAGCATCACTGCACCGACACAAACCGCGACTATTACGGCGGTGAGTGATGATGTCAGCACTCATGGCAGTGTTGAGGGAGCCATAGCGACGGGCGAAACAACAGACGACACCACCCCTATGTTAACGGGTACACTGAGTGCTGCGCTTACTGGTGACCAAGTGCTGGCAATATATGATGGCAACACAAAACTAGGCGAAGCGACTGTGACAACCATAGGCTCTGACACAACTTGGACTTACACACCGAGCGCATTGGCAGCAGGCAGCCATAGTTTTACCGCGCAGGTTGAAAGCCCCGTTGGTGGTAATAGTACGGCAAGTACCGCCCATGTGGTTAACATCAATCCTGGCATTAGCATGACAATAGCCGATAACGAGGGTGCTGTAATGGCAGATCTTAATCCAGCGGTGCGTTATATCCTGCTCAAACAAACAGGCGACTTAACTGACCAATTGCAAGTTAATGAAGTTGAAGTCTACTTAGATGGCACAAATATTGCCTTAAATAAAACCGTCACGGCGGGGGCATATAATATATTTGATGGCTGGCTTCCGTCAGGCGTTACTGATGGTAACCTAGAAAGGACTGCCAGTCATAGTTATGCCTCAAATCAAGCTACGGATGACAACTGGCTGCTTATTGACCTAGGCGCTTACTATAGTCGTATTGACAGTGTCGACGTTTATGCCTTGGGTCCGGATGATAGTGATATTATCAACATCCGCAATGTCGATATTTTTGCCAGTAACGAAGATTTTAGTAGTCAGAGCCATACAGATTTAATAGATAATGTAAACGCGATTCGCCTAGGCGGTACGGGTTCAGCACCTAGTTATACAACCAGCTTAACTACAGCGATTAATAACACTACAGACGATAATACACCGACCTTGTCAGGTACTTTAGCCATTGCGCTGGGTGCGGGTGAAGAGCTGGCTATTTACAATGGCAGCACGAAACTTGATGGTGTTGTTGCCGTTAATGACGATAACACATGGACATTCACTCCTACGGACCCGTTAGAGGATG
Source organism: uncultured Colwellia sp. (assembly GCA_965261045.1). Classification (GTDB taxonomy): domain Bacteria; phylum Pseudomonadota; class Gammaproteobacteria; order Enterobacterales; family Alteromonadaceae; genus Colwellia. The sequence goes on along the minus strand of CBDHCJ010000001.1, from coordinate 2,368,065 downwards.
CCAATTATGAGCTTAAAGCGGTTATTCAAACGATAGATGAAGACGAGATTGCCAATGCTCATGTGATCAGCGCGCCATACACTATTACCATTGATACTAGCGCCGTTCCTGCGGGAGTTGAGGGAGCCGCAGCAGCACAGGGAGCCGCAGCCGCACCAGAAGCTCTGTATTCAAGTTATGCTTCACCTCTTGAAGCGTCTCTTGAAGCAAAAGATCCGATTAGTGGATTGTCGGTTAAAACATACAGTTTGCCATCAACCGCGAAAGATCAAACCCTTGATTTTCCTGACGAGCATACTGAAATCAATGTGGTTAATATCGCTGGCTCAGGCGCTAATACGGTGAAAATTCAGTTAGACGATGTGTTACAAAGTGGCATAAATCTATTTAATGATGCCAATGGCTGGGACGGTTTAGATGGCGCAGGTAAACATCAACTTGTAGTAAACGGTGATGCTGACGATACGCTTGTACTTGATACGATGGCAGAAGCGGAAAGTTGGATAAAAGAAGGTACAACAACTAACTCGGATCAGACTTATCTTGTTTATCAGTTTGAGCAAAATAATGCTGATGGCGTATCACAAGTATTACAAGTGCTGGTAGATCAAGACATGATCCGTGATGGTGCCATTCTTTAACTAGTCTGACACCGGGGGCAGACGTCAACTAACTAAACGCCTCACAGCGTGTTTGCTATGAGGCGTTAACTTTTGAATGTTGATGAAACGTCAGAAACAGAGCCCAAAGTTGGCATTAAAATTAAGAGGCAAATAGCAAGATGGGATCGCGATTGCCCTGATGTATCAGCAATTTTTGCTAAAGATAAAAAAGTTTTAAAACCAGAGGCTACAGCCAGTCAGGGAAGTTTTTTTTTCGCACCACATTTGAAAAATTAATAAAGCTTGAAACTCGCATCTTGAGGCGGTTTGAGTATATACTTTACCCCTATATCAATATATCAATCAAATTGATTTTGTAATTTTGATTGTTCACAATAGTAATCATATTTATTAAAAGCAGCAACAAAAATGACTCAAAACAAGCGTCCCCTCTATATACCTTATGCTGGCCCAACATTATTAGAAACACCACTATTAAATAAAGGCAGTGCCTTTGATGAAACCGAACGTATTCATTTCAACTTAACAGGTTTACTACCACCGAGATTTGAAACTATTGATGAGCAAGTTGCACGGGCGTATCGTCAATATAGTTGCTTTCATACCAATATTAATAAACATATATACCTTCGAGCCATTCACGACAATAACGAAACCTTATTCTTTAAACTCGTACAAGCACACTTAACTGAAATGATGCCAATTATTTATACCCCTACGGTTGGTGATGCCTGTGAGCAATTCTCAGATATTTATCGAAGTTCACGCGGTTTGTTTATTTCTTATCAAGACCGACACCATATTGATGATATTTTACGAAATGCCACTAAGAACAAAGTAAAAGTTATTGTGGTTACCGATGGTGAACGAATTTTAGGTTTGGGTGATCAAGGCATTGGTGGTATGGGTATCCCTATTGGTAAATTGTCTCTATACACTGCTTGTGGTGGCATTAGCCCTGCTTATACCTTGCCAGTAATGTTAGATGTTGGTACTAATAATCAGAAATTATTAGATGATCCAATGTATATGGGTGCGCGTCATGAACGTATTGGTCAGCAAGAATATGATGAATTTCTTGATTTATTCATCAGTGCTATAAAACGTCGTTGGCCACATGTCATGTTGCAATTTGAAGATTTTGCTCAACCTAATGCTATGCCTTTATTAAATCGATATCGAAATGAAATTTGTTGCTTTAATGATGATATTCAAGGTACTGCGTCAGTAACTGTTGGTACTTTATTGGCAGCTAGTCGTAGTAAGGGGGTCAAATTATCTCAACTTAAAGTGGTTTTAGTTGGCGCTGGCTCTGCGGGTTGTGGTATTGCCGAGCAAATTATTACTCAAATGACTTCAGAAGGACTTACCCCATTACAAGCGCGTAGCCAAGTATTTATGATAGACCGCTTTGGATTGCTAACCCAAGGTATGGAAGGTTTAAGAGATTTCCAACAGAAATTAATACAACATAAACTGGCGTTAGAATCATGGAATATTGAAGGGGAATATGCATCACTTTTAGACGTTATGCATGGTGCTAAACCAGATATTCTTATCGGTGTATCAGGCCAAGCAGGGTTGTTTAGTGAAGATGTTATTAGAGCAATGAAGCAACATTGCAATAAACCGATCATTTTTCCATTAAGTAATCCCTCAAGGCAAGTTGAAGCTACGCCAAGCCAAGTAATTAATTGGACTGAAGGTAGCGTAATTATTGCTACAGGTAGCCCTTTTGAGGCGGTTGAGTATCAAGGAGAGTTATTTCCAGTTGCACAATGCAATAACAGCTATATTTTTCCAGGCATAGGTCTTGGGGTTATTTCAGCTAATATTAATTGTATTACGGATAAAATGTTACAAGTTGCCAGTGAAACGTTGGCGGCGGCTTCGCCTTTAGCTAATAACGGTAAAGGTGAATTATTACCTCCACTAACAGCAATCGCACAGTTAAGTAAAGATATTGCTTTTGCTATAGCTAAAGTGGCTTACGAGCAAGGTTTAGCCCTAGCGCTAGCTGATGATGAGTTACTTGCAAAAATTGAGCGTAATTTCTGGCAACCTCAATATCGTCAATACCGACGTATTAGTCTGTAGTTTTTCAATGGGCTAAAACAACCCTATTTTTCTCAATATAAACCTGTGGATAATATTAGTCTTTTGACGGATATTCGATTATAATCGCGCCAATTTTGACATTGTCATATTTTATTCACTTATTTAATTACTTTTTAATATATAAAAAAGAGGGCTTATCATGGCTATCGAACGTACTTTTTCTATCGTAAAACCTGATGCAGTAGCTAAAAATGTTATTGGTCAAATCTATAACCGTTTTGAAACTGCTGGTCTTAAAATTGTTGCTTCTAAAATGCTACATTTAAGCAAAGAAAAAGCAGAGGGTTTCTATGCTGAACATAGCGAACGTCCTTTTTTTGGTGCTTTAGTTAAATTTATGACTTCAGGCCCTGTAATGGTGCAGGTTTTAGAAGGCGAAAACGCGGTTCTTAAAAACCGTGAAATTATGGGGGCTACTAACCCAAGCGATGCATTAGCGGGTACTATCCGTGCTGATCTTGCCGATAGTATTGATGAAAATGCTGCTCACGGTAGTGATGCGTTAGAATCTGCGGCACGTGAAATTGCTTATTTCTTTAGTGATGAAGAAGTGTGCTTACGCACTCGTTAATTCACGTTTAAACGTTACACTTTTACTGATTTATTCGTCGAAAGTGCTCATCTGTGTCATCTGTGTCATCCGTGTCATCTGTGATATAGGATCCGCGCTGTTTTTTGAATTTAGTTGAAATTGTACTGTTTATTGCTTAATTAAAAATAATTAAGCAATGAATTAATTGACAAAAGGATTTTACTGAGCAATTAGTAAAATCCTTTTGTGTTTTTACCTTGATGATGAAATTGCGATGTTTGCATGAAAAGCGTACAATTCGCCCCGTGTTTTATCTGTTTTCCATTATCTGTTTTCTGATAACTGTTTTTCGATATCTGTTTTCCGGTAATAAGTTTTGAGAGTTTTTTGTATGAGTGACGTTACTGTCAAAAAAGTTGCTAAAGAAAGCGCGAAAGTTAATCTATTAAATTTTGATCACGAAGGCTTGCGAGAGTATTTTACTGCCATTGGTGAAAAGCCTTTTAGAGCTGATCAAGTCATGAAATGGATTTATCATTTTGGTTATAGTGATTTTGAGCAAATGACTAACTTAAATAAAAAACTTAGGGAAAAATTACAACGCAATTGTGAAATTAAAGCGCCAGAAATCATTAAAAAACAAGTGTCAAAAGATGGCACTATTAAATATGCTCTGGTATTAGAAGGTGGTCAAGAAATTGAAACCGTATGGATCCCTGAAAATGATCGCGCTACTTTATGTGTGTCATCACAGGTGGGTTGTGCCTTAGAATGCACTTTTTGTGCAACAGCTCAACAAGGTTTTAATCGTAATTTATCTATGTCAGAAATTATTGGTCAAGTATGGCGAGTTGCTAATGATGTTGGTGCCACGCGTATTACTGGCAAAAGGCCAATTACCAATATTGTGATGATGGGGATGGGCGAGCCGTTACTCAATATGAAAAATTTAATTCCAGCGCTTGATACCATGCTAAATGATTTAGGTTATGGCTTATCAAAGCGTCGAGTTACGGTAAGTACTTCTGGTGTTGTGCCAGCACTTGATATGCTGAAAGCAAAAATTGATTGTGCCTTAGCTATTTCAATTCATGCTCCAGATAATACCTTGCGTGATGAATTAGTACCGATTAATAAAAAATATCCATTAGAAGAGTTTCTTGCCGCGGCGGGGCGTTATATCGACGGATCTAAGGCCAATAAGCAGGCAACAATCGAATATGTGATGTTAGATCATGTTAATGATTCAACCGATCAAGCCCATGCTTTAGCGCAGGTATTAAAAGATTTACCCAGTAAAATTAATTTGATTCCTTTTAATCCTTATCCTGGATCTTCTTATAAACGCCCAAGTAATTCTCGTATTGATCGTTTTGATAAAGTTTTACAAAGCTATGGTTTAACTGTTATTACTCGTAGAACGCGTGGCGAAGATATTGATGCCGCATGTGGTCAGTTAGCGGGTGATGTTGTAGATCGAACTAAACGTACTAAAATGCTGCAAAGAGATCGGGTAGAAAAAAAACAGATGGAAGCTGACGAAATTTCGGTAAAAATGGTTTGAACACGTTATTATCTTAAAAAATAAGCATAATAGTATTTAAACCATGGTAGCTACATTAGGGATAAACTTTGACTAAAAAACGAATTCCATCATTGATTGTAAGCTTTTTCGCTTTTGTGTTATTAGGTTGTGTTACTCAGCAATTTGAAAATGGTGATACGCCAGTTGTGCAAAACCAAGCGAATAAAAATGATATGGCGATAACTCGTATCTCGCTTGGTTTAGGTTATTTGAGCATGGGTAATATGCCCCAAGCTAAACAAAATTTAGAAAAAGCGAAAATTCTTGCACCTGATATGGTGCAAGTATATACCGCCTATGCTCATTATTATGAAACGGTCGGTGAGCATAAATTAACGATAGAGTCATTTGAAAAAGCGCTGTTGATTAAAAGTGATGATGCTGATACGCTCAATAACTATGGTGTGTACTTGTGTCGTCAAAAGCAACTTGAAGCCGCAGAAAAACAATTTTTAAAAGCCATTGCCGTACCTAGTTATCTCTTAGTGGCGAAAAGTTATGAAAATTTATCTGCTTGTTTTTTACAAGAAGACGATTTTATTAAAGCAGAAAGGTATTTACATAAGGCCATTATGCACAGCCCAAGTAGTGCCTCTACTTTATTTCAAATGGTAACCTTGCAATATGCCCTAGCTGATTATCAACAAGCGAAAAATTTCGGGCAACGACTTGAAAAAGTTACTCGACGTTTTACTCCACAGTTTTTGGCTTTGGCGTATAAAGTATATTGGAAACTAGGGCAACCTAGTACCGCTAAAAATTACGGTACCATGTTAGTGAAAATGTATCCACAATCATGGGAAGCACAACAATATTTGTTGAATGAGCTTGAATTCATTGCCGCTGATAACTTAGCTAAAAGATATAAACTGACTCAAGTTAGTGAAATACCCACCAAATCAAAAAAACGTGTGGTTAAACTATCACCTAAGAAAATGTTACCAACTAACATCGTTGATAGTTCTTTGCAATAATCTTGCAGGTAACAACAAAATTCGTATTAATTCGTAAAATTCGTATTAATGCTAAATTATATTTGCTGAATTCGTATAGTAAACCCAAAGACGGTGACTGAATAAATGAATAAAGAAGTTTTGGCGGCACATAATGCCAAGCATGTTGATGAACTTTGTGAAGAGATGGATGTGCTTGGTCCAGGCTTAATGCTAAGTGAAGCACGAATAAAATTATCACTCAGTGTTGAACAAGTTAGGGAAAGGTTGAAATTTAGACAAAACTTAGTGAATGAGATAGAGCAAGATATTTTTGATCAATCGTTACCAGCAACTTTTAATCGTGGTTATTTGCGCAGTTATGCAAAGTTAGTGGCGGTTGATATTGACGAGGTACTTAGCGCGTATGACATGCTTGGTGTTGCCGAAATACGGCGTAGTGAAATGCAAAGTTTTTCTAATTTAACGGAAAAGCAAGTTGAGCACAGCCGTTTAATGTGGTTTAGTTATTTAATGGTTGCCATTTTGTTTGGCTTGATGGTGTTATGGTGGTTACAAGAGTCAAGGCTGCAAGTTGAAGTTCGTGATGTTCAACAACCAATAACGACCAAACTCGATAGTGTCACAGTTGAATCGACAGAGCCTAAAGAGGTAGACCTAGATACTAGGTTACCTAAGGCGAAGTCAATTGAACTAATAGCGAGCACATTTGAACCAAGCACCAAGCAGAAAAGTACCGCACAAAATAGTACTGAGCACACTCTCATTATTGCGCTTGAAGGTAAGGCTGAGGCTGAAATAGAGCAAGAATTAGAGCCTGATATTGGTACCGCCGTTTTTACTTTTTCAGGTGATTGCTGGGTAAATATTTATGATGTCACGGGCGAGCGTATTGCATGGGGCGTTAAAAAATTAGGTTATGTTATGAGCATTAGCGGCAAAACACCTTTGAAGGTAACGTTAGGTAAACCAGAATTAGCGGCTATTGTATTTAATGGTAAACAAGTTGATATGTCGCCTTTTAATGTCGGTAATATTGCTAAGTTTACTTTGCCATTAATCTCACAATAAATACCAAATTTAGGGTTACAAAGAATACATTATGTTTAAAGAATCTCCAATCATTCGCCGTAAGTCCCGTCAAATTATGGTGGGTAATGTTCCCGTGGGTGGTGATGCACCAATTACAGTGCAGTCAATGACTAATACTCTCACTACCGATGTTACCACCACTGTTGCACAAATTAAGGCTTTAGAAGCGGTTGGCGCTGATATTGTTCGTGTTAGTGTACCTACTATGAATGCTGCTGAAGCATTTCGTGAAATCAAAAAACAAGTTAATGTGCCCTTGGTTGCCGATATTCATTTTGATTATCGTATTGCCTTAAAAGTTGCAGAGTATGGTGTAGATTGTTTACGTATTAACCCTGGGAATATCGGTAATGAAAATAGAATTCGTAGCGTGGTTGAATGCGCTCGTGATAAAAACATCCCGATTAGAATAGGCGTTAATGGTGGTTCGTTAGAAAAAGATATCCAAGAAAAATATACCGAGCCAACACCCGAAGCCTTGTTGGAATCAGCCATACGTCATGTTGATATTCTTGACAGATTGAATTTCGATCAATTTAAAGTGAGTGTGAAAGCGTCAGATGTATTTTTGGCGGTAGAGTCGTATAAGTTACTAGCTAAACAAATTGATAACCCATTGCATTTAGGCATCACTGAAGCGGGTGGCTTACGCTCTGGCTCGGTTAAATCGTCTGTAGGTTTAGGTTTGTTATTAGCACAAGGTATTGGCGATACCTTGCGTATTTCACTTGCCGCAGATCCGATAGAAGAAATTAAAGTCGGTTTCGATATTTTAAAATCACTCAAACTACGCAGTCGAGGCATTAATTTAATTGCTTGTCCTAGTTGCTCTCGTCAAGAGTTTGATGTTGTTGCTACGGTAAACGCGCTTGAACAACGCATTGAAGATATAATGACACCAATGGATGTTTCTATTATTGGCTGTATTGTTAATGGTCCTGGTGAAGCCATGGTGTCTGATTTGGGCTTGACTGGTGGCAATAAAAAAAGTGGTTATTATCTTGACGGTATTCGCCAAAAAGAACGCTTTGATAATACTGATTTGGTTGATCAGCTTGAACGTCGTATTCGTGCAAAAGCACAGACGATGGATGAAAGATTAAATAAAAAAAATCAAATTGATTTTAAATCAGTAGAGTAACCATTCTCGTTATTCTCTCGTTTAAGTATGGTTAGTTATTCGCTATAATGCGCGCTGCGTAAAAAGTAACACATTGTGAAGCATAACAGAGAGAAATAAAGACGTGGCTAAAAGTAAGGCGCTACAAGCAATTCGCGGTATGAATGACCATTTGCCAAGTGAAACTAATATATGGCAAATGGTAGAATCTGTATTGCGTAGAGTGGCGAGTAATTATGGTTTTGCTGAAATACGCATGCCAATCGTTGAATCAACGACACTATTTAAGCGCTCTATCGGTGAAGTAACCGATATTGTTGAAAAAGAAATGTACACCTTTGAAGATCGTAATGGCGACAGCCTAACGTTACGCCCAGAAGGTACTGCAAGTTGTGTGCGCGCAGGTAACCAACATGGACTTTTATATAACCAAGAACAACGTCTTTGGTATATGGGGCCGATGTTTCGTCATGAAAGACCACAAAAAGGTCGTTATCGCCAATTTCATCAATTTGGCATAGAAGCTTTTGGTATTGCGACGCCAGACATTGATGCAGAAATTATTTTACTTACTGCTCGCTTATGGCGGGAACTTGCCATCAATGAATTTGTCACACTAGAGTTGAATTCGTTAGGTAGCAATGATGAGCGTGCTAAATACCGTGATGCATTGGTTGAATATTTAACTGAGCGTGAAGAATTATTAGATGAAGACTCTAAACGTCGTATGCATACCAACCCGCTTAGAGTATTAGACAGCAAAAATCCGCAAGTGCAAGAAGCATTAACAGATGCACCAAAATTATCTGATTACTTTGGTGGGGAAACTAAGGCTCATTTTACTAGTCTTTGTACTCGATTAGATGCCGCAGGAATTAATTACGTAATAAATGAGCGTTTAGTACGTGGTTTAGATTATTACAATCGTACGGTATTTGAATGGGTAACGACAAGCCTTGGTGCGCAAGGTACTCTTTGTGCTGGTGGTCGTTATGATGGTTTGGTTGAGCAGCTTGGTGGCAAAGCAACACCAGCATTTGGCTTTGCTTTAGGTATAGAGCGCTTAGTTTTAATGCTAACCAGTTTAGATAAAGTCACTGATGTTCGTTCTCAGGTGGATGCCTATGTGGTTATTTTAGGTGATGATGTACAAGCTACTGCTAATCAACTGGCCGAGCAATGGCGAGATCAAGTACCGAATATTCGTTTGCAATGTCATTGTGGTGGCGGCAATATGAAAAAACAATTAAAGCGTGCTGATAAGTCAGGCGCCCAGATCGCGTTAATTATAGGTGACAATGAAATTGCCGAACAACAGGTAATGGTGAAATATTTACGCGGACAACAAGAACAACAAAACTTGGCATTTGAAAAAGTAGTCAGTTTATTAACAGAATTAATTTAAGGGCTTTTAGTCAAGGTGAAGTAGTGGAAATTTATCAAACAGAAGAACAACAAGTAGCAGCGATTAAAAGTTACTGGCAAGAAAATGGCAATATGATTATTGCTGGTATTGTTTTAGGTTTTGCAGGCTTTATCGGTTTTAACTACTACAAAGACAATAAACTTGCTCATGAATTAGCTATTTCAGATAGCTATCAAACGTTAATTGAAAACAGTGCGAAAGATAAACAAGCGTTTAGTGACAATGCGGAAAAATTTATCAATGAAAATTCAACCACTAGCTATGCTTCATTAACCGCATTAGCATTAGCTAAAGAAGCCGCAAGCACACAAAATTGGTCTGTAGCACAAACACAACTATCGGTAGCTATTGCCCGTGCTCCTACAGAAGGTGTAAAAGGGGTTGCTAGCTTACGTTTAGCACGTGTTCAAATTCAATTAGAACAATATGAACAAGCACTTGCTACTTTAGCAAAGCCGTTACCTGAATCATTCACCGCTGCTGCTGAAGAAGTAAAAGGTGATACTTATTTATTACAAGGTAAAAAAGAATTAGCTCGTAATGCTTATCAAGTGGCTATTGCTGCTGATGGTTTAGCTAATAGCCCAAGTTTACAAATGAAGTTAGATGATTTAACTACTGTTGTTAAGTTAACTTCTACTGTTCCTGCTGTTAAGTAATAAGGTTGTTCAATGGTATTCTTTAATAAACAGATGAGTCAAAGTTGTCTAGAAAATTACAAAAATATACTAGCAGTGCTTTTATTGTCTAGCACTTTGTTTGCTTGTTCATCAACTGATGAGGATGAAAATACTAGCGACTTAGTTGCTGAGCTAAGCGAAATAAATCAACAGTTTGAGCCGAATGTTTTGTGGGAAGAAAGCGTTGGAGATGGTAGTGAAGATTACTTTTCTCGCCTTAAACCTATCGTTGCTTATGATAAAGTATATAGTGCGAGCAGAGTTGGTGATGTTATTGCTTTTGATGTAGCTACAGGCAAAGAACTTTGGACAGTTGACTTAAGTGATGTGGATAACAGCCGTAGCTTTTGGGATAGTCGACTTTCAGCGCTTCTTGCTGGTGGCCCTGTTGCGGGTTTAAATAAAGTTTTTATTGGTAGTGAAAATGGTAAAGTTTACGCTTTAGATGCACAAACGGGTGAGCTTGTTTGGCAAGCGAGTATTAAAGGCGAAGTTATTACTGCACCAGCGGTTGATTCTGGCGTTGTCGTAGTCAACACTGCCTCTGGTATTATGAAAGCTTTTAATGCTGACAATGGTGAAGAGTTATGGGAAATAGAGCAAGATGTTCCTGCGTTAACATTGCGAGGTATTAGTCAGCCTGTGATTGCATCGGGTGGTGTTATCGTTGGTACAGGTAAAGGTGGCGTTAATGTTTATTTATTGAATAAAGGCCAGCAAGGTTGGTCAACTGAAATAGGTGAGCCAACGGGATCAACTGAACTTGAACGAGTTATTGATGTTGATTCATCTCCTGTTGTTTTTGGTGATAAAATCTATGCTGTGTCTTCACGAGGAAATTTAGCCGCCATAGAATTGAAAAGTGGCAGAATTTTGTGGAAACGTCAGTATTCATCGTATCGTCAAATTTCAATTTATCGTAATACTATTTTCTTAACGAATTTACGAGGCCATGTTTATGCTCTCGATAGGGTGAATGGTATTGAGCGTTGGAGTAATTTAGCACTTGCTAATCGTAGTGTTACAGGCCCCGCTATTGTTGATAATTATGTTGTAGTAGGTGACTTTGAAGGCTATTTACACTGGTTAAATCAAGAAACTGGTGAGATTGTTGCTAGACATAAAGTTGATAGTAGCGGCATACACTCAACACCAACAGTGGTTGATAATGTTTTATATAGCCAATCACGAAATGGTGATTTGCAGGCCATTGAAACACTAAAGTAGTTATAACTGAAAAGTAAATTCAATTACTTTTAGTTAGTTTTTAAACTCAAATTAACTATGGCTCCTATGCAATTTGCGTTAGTGCCGTTGTTTGTTTTTATACTATATAAACAACCTTATTTCGTTAGGCTATTGATACGGATCTAGGTGTTTAATTCATTTTCTTGAGGTTCTCATGCTTCCTGTTGTTGCCCTAGTTGGCCGCCCAAATGTTGGTAAATCAACATTGTTTAATCGCTTAACACGCTCTAGAAATGCCTTGGTTGCTGATTACCCAGGTTTAACACGTGATCGCCAATATGGCCAAGCTGAGGTTGAAGAGCATCCTTTTATTGTTATTGATACAGGTGGTATTAATGGTGATGAGCAAGGTATTGATTTATTAATGGCTGAACAATCGCTAACGGCAATTGATGAAGCAGATGCGGTACTGTTTTTAGTTGATGCTCGTGATGGTTTAACTTCAGCCGATTATGGCATCGCTGACTATTTACGTAAGCAAGATAAAAAAATATTCCTCGTAGCAAATAAGGTTGATGGTATTGATGCTGATTCGGCTGTAGCTGAATTTTATGCGTTAAGCCTTGGTGAAGAGGTTCATCAAATTGCCGCTGCCCATGGTCGTGGTGTTACTCAATTATTAACCTTAGCGCTTACGCCACATATTGAAACACTTGGTCAACCTAAAGCCGGAGATGAAGGTGAGTTTGATGGCTTTTCTAATGAAGCATTTGAACGTGAGCTTAGCGAAGCTGAACTTGAACAACAAATTGAACAAGCGCCAGGAGAAAATGATACCATCAAATTGGCTATCATTGGCAAGCCTAATGTAGGTAAGTCAACCTTAACTAATCGCATTTTAGGTGAAGAGCGTGTGGTTGTTTTTGATGCACCAGGCACGACTCGCGATAGTGTATATATTCCAATGGAACATAATGGCCGCTCATATACCTTAATTGATACCGCGGGTATTCGTCGTCGTAAAAATGTTACCGATGTGGTAGAAAAATTTTCAGTAATCAAAACATTGCGTGCTATTGAAGATTCTAATGTGTGTTTATTGTTAATTGATGCTTGTGAGGGCATTAGCGATCAAGATTTAAGCTTGCTCGGATTTATCTTAGAATCTGGTCGCTCACTGGTGTTAGCGGTTAACAAGTGGGATGGCTTGGAAGCGCATGCTAAAGATAGAATAAAAACCGAGCTTGATAGGCGTTTGGGGTTTATTGATTTTGCTAAAATTCACTTTATTTCAGCGTTACATGGTACTGGCGTTGGTCATTTATACGAGTCGGTAGAAGAAGCCTTTGTCAGTGCAACTAAACGTATTTCTACAGCCATGGTAACTAAGATTTTAGATATGGCTGTTTTCGACCATCAGCCTCCTATGCACCAAGGTCGTCGTATTAAATTAAAATATGCCCATGCAGGCGGCTATAATCCACCCATTATTGTTATCCATGGTAATTTAGCTAAAAAATTACCTCAGTCGTACAAACGCTATTTAATGAATTATTACCGTAAATCATTAAAAATTATGGGCACTCCCATTCGCATTGAATTTAGAGAAACGTCAAACCCATTTGCAGGCAAGAAAAAACTAACTTATACCCAGCAAAAGAAAATAGCGAGAGCAACTCAAGGATATAATAAAGATAATAAGTAAATTCGTATCTAATATCTAATATAGAGCTTCGAAAGCACCTACTTGCTCTTCACAAGATTAAGCTTTAGATTACTCTGGCTTTAATTGAGCCATCAGTAACTTGCACACTGATTTCATCATTAAGCGTTACTTGTAACATTGAACTGATCACATCATTATTTTTATTTCGAGTGATACTATACCCGCGAGCAATTGTTGCTAATGGGCTCACCAGCTGTATTTGCTCTATTAGGTGCACAAAAGACTCTTTCTTATGTTGTAAGTTATTTTGCATGGCATGAATTAGTCTTTGCTCCTGTTGTTTTACTTGTACTTGCTGCTTAGTAATGCGCTTAACAGGTGATAATTGCTTTAATCTTTGTTGTAATTGTTCTGGTTGTTGTGCTGTCTGCTCTATTAACCCTTGTATTGCTTTTGTTAATCGTAGGTTTAATTCATCGTACTTTTGTTGTTGTACTAGTAATTGTTGCTCAGGATGAACTTGCACTAATCTATGTTGGAGATGATTATGTTGTTGCCGTAAATAAATGTTTTTTCGTGAAATAGCATGGGTTAATCGTTGTTCAAGTGTGGTTATTTTATTTAATAGCTCACTACTATCACTTGAGACTAACTCAGCTGCCGCTGAAGGAGTGGCCGCACGTAAATCGGCAGCATAATCACTTAGAGTGGTGTCTATTTCATGACCTACGGCACTTATAATAGGTAAGTTACTATCATAAATAGCCTGTACTACACATGCTTCATTGAACGACCAAAGATCTTCTAAAGAGCCGCCACCACGACCAACAATAAGCACATCACATTCTTGTCGACTATTGGCTTGAGCTATTGCATGGCAAATATCATTACTAGCATATTTTCCCTGTACTAGCGTAGGATAAATAATGACATTAATACTGGGGTTTCGACGCTTTAATACCGTTAAAATATCTTTGACCGCAGCGCCTGTAGGTGAAGTTATTATACCTACACATTGAATGTGTTCAGGTATGGTTTGCTTGTGTGCTTGGGAAAATATACCAAGTGCATTGAGCTTGTTTTTTAATTGTTCATATTGTTGGCGCAATAAGCCTTCACCAGCAGCTTCCATTTGTTCAATAATTAATTGAAAATCACCTCGGGGCTCATACAAGGACACTTTGGCGCGCACTAATACTTGTTGACCATTACGAGGTTGCAGTCTAACGCGACGGTTATTGCCTTTAAACATAGCACAGCGCACCTGAGATTTACTGTCTTTAAGAGATAAATACCAATGACCAGAGCTAGCCGCAACAAAATTAGATATCTCACCCGTAAGCCAAACAGTATTGAGTTCGCTTTCTAAAATAAAACGAACTTTTTTGGTTAGTTCGCTTACTTGTAATATGTGCAATGTCGCCATAAAAAGAGATTGTTAATTAGTTAAACCGTGTTTGAGATATAGTATATCTTGATGATATTCATTTAGGGCATTTATTTTGCATCCTTTAGTTAAAATAATAGCATTTGAAGACAAATTTATGTTTACCTAACCAAAGAAAACAGTTAAAATTCTGCCGCAATATTCAGTACTAACTTACACTAATTTGGTACTCACTTCATATCTAACTCTGGTGATATTGCGATGTTACGAATTGCCCAAGAAGCGTTAACTTTTGATGATGTTCTACTGGTACCTGCTCATTCAACGGTACTACCTCATACAGCCGATCTAAAAACCCGTTTAACCCGAAAAATTAATTTAAATGTACCTATGGTATCGGCATCTATGGATACAGTAACTGAAGCGCGCTTGGCTATTACGTTAGCGCAAGAAGGTGGTTTAGGTTTTATTCATAAAAATATGACTATCGCTGAACAAGCCAATAATGTTTCACAAGTTAAAAAGTACGAAAGTGGTATTGTTTCTGATCCTAAAACGGTTAGTGCATCGGATACTATCGAGCAAATTATGTGTAAAGCTGATGAGCTAGGTTTTTCTGGTTTTCCTGTGGTTGATACGCAAAATAACTTAGTGGGTATTATCACGGGTCGTGATTTACGCTTTGAAACAGATTTAGCTAAGCCAGCATCTGCATTGATGACCTCTAAAGAAAATTTAGTGACCGTTAAAGAAGGCGCTGCCCGTGAAGAAATTCTTGGTTTAATGCATGAGCATCGCATTGAAAAAATATTGGTTGTTGATAATTTGTTTAAATTAGTTGGCTTAATTACCGCAAAAGATTACCAAAAAGCAGAAAATAAACCTGATGCCTGTAAAGACGAATTAGGTCGTTTACGTGTTGGTGCTGCTGTAGGTGTTGGTGCAGGCACAGATGAGCGTATTGATGCCTTAGTTGTCGCAGGTGTTGATGTATTATTAATTGATACCTCACATGGTCATTCACAAGGTGTGCTTGATAGAGTAAAAGAAACTCGTGATAAATATCCTGATTTACAAATTGTTGCTGGTAACGTTGCTACTGGTGCTGGCGCTAAAGCGCTGGCAGATGCTGGTGTTGATGCCGTGAAAGTAGGTATTGGCCCAGGTTCAATTTGTACCACGCGTATTGTTACTGGTGTTGGTGTACCGCAATTAACGGCTATATCGAATGCGGTAGAAGCGTTAAAAGGTACAGATATTCCAGTTATCGCTGATGGTGGCATTCGTTTTTCTGGTGATATTGCTAAAGCATTGGTTGCTGGTGCGCATTGTGTGATGGTTGGTAGTATGTTAGCTGGCACCGAAGAGTCTCCAGGTGAAGTAGAGCTTTATCAAGGTCGCTATTACAAATCATACCGAGGCATGGGCTCTTTAGGTGCAATGAGTCAAAAAGAAGGCTCAAGTGATCGTTATTTTCAAAAATCTGATGGTGAAACCGACAAATTAGTGCCTGAAGGTATTGAAGGTCGTGTTGCTTACAAAGGTCCAGTAGCGGCAATCATTCATCAACAAATGGGTGGTTTGCGTTCTTCTATGGGCTTAACGGGTAGTGAAAACATTGCAGTGATGCGCACTAAGCCTGAGTTTATGAAAATAACCTCAGCAGGCATGGGTGAGTCTCATGTACATGATGTGACAATAACAAAAGAAGCGCCTAATTATCGGATGGGTTAGAATGCTCTATTGATTAGCTTGTTAAGTAAAAGAGGGTGTAAAAATTCAGACACCTTGAGCTATTATGGCTCAGGGTGTTGTTATACGAATAAATAAGTGATCATTGTACATGGATGTAGGTACTTAGGTTTTGTCTGGAACTAAAAACCTGTGTTCTTGAAAATTTATCCTCATTAATATTTGATCATTAACTTATTAGTATTATTTATAAATAATGCCTTTTTAGGTAAAACAATGCCTTTTTAGGTAAATAGTAGGAAAACAACATGAGTAAAGACATTCATGATCACCGCATACTGATATTAGATTTTGGCTCACAATACACTCAGCTTATTGCTCGTCGTGTTCGTGAAATTGGCGTTTACTGTGAACTTTGGTCATGGGACGTGACCGAGGCACAAATTAAAACATTCAATCCTACTGGGATTATTCTTGCTGGTGGGCCTGAGTCGGTTACCGAAGCGAACTCTCCTCGTGCCCCTGAATATGTGTTTAATGCTAATGTACCTGTTTTAGGTATTTGTTATGGCATGCAAACCATGGCGCAGCAGCTTGGTGGCGGTGTACAAAGCAGTGAGCATAAAGAATTTGGTTATGCTGCTGTTGAAGTTATCACTGAGTCAGCTTTGTTTAATGCGATAGAAGATAGTATTTCAGACAACGGCAATGCTTTGTTAGATGTATGGATGAGCCATGGTGATAAAGTTTCAGCAATCCCGACAGGTTTTGTGACTGTTGCTAAAACGGATAGCTGTGCTTACGCGGCGATGGCTAATGAAAACAAGCAATTTTATGGTGTACAATTCCACCCTGAAGTTACTCACACCAAGCAAGGTATGCGTATTTTAGAGCACTTTGTAGTTAATATTTGTCACTGTGAAAAACTATGGACTTCAGCGACTATTATCGAAGATGCTATCGCTAAAATAAAAGCTCAAATTGGCGATGATGAAGTTATTTTAGGTCTTTCTGGCGGTGTTGATTCATCGGTTGTGGCGATGTTATTACAACGCGCTATTGGTGATAAGCTTACCTGTGTTTTTGTTGATAACGGCTTACTGCGTTTAAATGAAGGCCAGCAAGTGATGGATATGTTTGGCGATCACTTTGGCTTAAACATAATCCATGTGAAAGCTGAAGATAGATTCTTAGACAGAATGAAAGGTGAGAACGATCCTGAAAAAAAACGTAAAATTATCGGTAATGTTTTTATTGATGTTTTTGATGAAGAATCAAAAAAACTTAACAATGCTAAATGGTTAGCACAAGGCACTATTTACCCTGATGTAATTGAATCTGCCGCATCAGCAACAGGTAAAGCCCATGTGATTAAATCGCATCATAATGTTGGCGGTTTACCTGATGATATGGAACTAGGTTTAGTTGAACCATTACGTGAATTATTTAAAGATGAAGTACGTAAAATTGGTTTAGAGCTAGGTTTACCGTATGACATGCTTTACCGTCACCCGTTCCCCGGGCCAGGTTTAGGTGTTCGTGTTTTAGGTGAAGTGAAAAAAGAATACTGTGATTTACTACGTCGCGCTGATGCTATTTTTATTGAAGAATTACATAAAGCTGATTTGTACCATAAAGTTAGCCAAGCGTTTACGGTATTTTTACCTGTACGTTCAGTTGGCGTAATGGGTGATGCCCGCAAATATGATTGGGTAGTTAGCTTACGTAGTGTTGAAACTATCGACTTTATGACAGCCCGTTGGTCACATTTACCGTATGATTTCTTAGGATTAGTCTCTAATCGTATTATTAATGAAATTGATGGTATTTCACGTGTTGTTTACGACATTTCGGGTAAACCACCTGCCACCATAGAATGGGAATAAAAATAAGCTCTGTTTTTGCTATTTCGCTTGATTTCCGCGTTGGAAGTATTTATTGACTAACGTCAACTTCCTGCATCCGCCTTGAATTAAGCCGACTATCGGCAATTAGAACTATTTTATCTGTAAATTAATGAAAAACTTCAATCGATGAAAACGTTGAGGTTTTCTTTTTAAATGACTAATAGGAGCTCAAACTCGTTGAGTTTTTAGCAAAATAAAATCTCAAGTAGGAAGAGCCAAGCAATAATGACCATAAAAAGACTAGCAACCAAACAACGTATGAGCCGCATTGTAAAACATAACGGCACCATCTATTTATGTGGCCAAGTGGCGGCGGATGCTACTAAAGATATTACCGAACAAACACAAACCATGCTTGATAAAGTGGATAACTTATTACAACAAGCGGGCAGCGATAGAGAGAACATTCTATCTGCCACTATTTATGTTAAAGACATGAGCTATTTTAGCGAAATGAACGCAGTATGGGATGCTTGGATACCAGCAGGACATGCGCCAGCTCGTGCTTGTGTAGCAGCTAAAATGGCACGAGAAGCATTGTTAGTTGAAATTTCAGTCGTGGCGGCAGAGATTTAAAACAAAACGTTGCAGAAGAGTATTAATTAACTATACTGTTTTTATATACAGTGTATAGAAGAGTTGTGTCGCATTACATTGGTTGTTGATATGTTACAAAATGTGCTAAAAAGTTTGCGAGGTGAATTATGAAATTTATAGATTTATTTGCAGGTATTGGTGGTTTTCATTTGGCTTTTCATGAATTAGGAGGGGAATGTGTGTTTGCCTCTGAAATCGATAAGAGCGCAAGGGTAACTTATCAAGATAATTTTTCGACTAAATCACCAAACCTTTTTCAAAACGGTATGTATAACGATAATATTCTCAAAATAACCAACCCTGAGAACCAAGTACCTGA
Organism: uncultured Colwellia sp.; assembly: GCA_965261045.1. Taxonomy (GTDB): domain Bacteria; phylum Pseudomonadota; class Gammaproteobacteria; order Enterobacterales; family Alteromonadaceae; genus Colwellia. The sequence continues at coordinate 2,349,180 of CBDHCJ010000001.1, read as the reverse complement.
TTTTGATGTTTTATGCGCTGGTTTCCCTTGTCAACCCTTTAGTCAAGCAGGTTATAAAAAAGGCTTTTCTGAAAGCAAAGGTGATAGAGGCAATATGTTTTTTCATCTATGCAATATTATTGCACATAAAAGGCCTAAGGCATTTTTTTTAGAGAATGTTCGTCATATATTAAAGCATAATGACGGCCGTACTTTTGCCATTATTAAAGAACATTTAGAGGTACGTTTAGGTTATAGCTTTCACTATAAAATTGTTAAAGCTTCAGATCATGGTTTGCCTCAGCATCGCGCAAGAGTTTTTATGGTAGGTTTTCGAAAAGACTATGAACAAATACCTGAATTCAACTTTCCTGATGCTACGCCTTTGACTATGACAATGTCGGATGTATGGGAAGGTGAATGCTCAAGAGAAATTGGTTTTACTTTACGCGTTGGGGGTAAAGGCTCTGGCTTAAATGATCGTCGTAATTGGGATGGCTATCTTGTGAACGGTGAAGAAAAAAGGCTTACGCCAAAGCAAGGGAAATTGATGATGGGTTTTCCTGATGATTTTTCTTTTCCTGTCTCTAAAACGCAAGCAATGAAACAACTAGGCAATAGTGTTGCCGTTAATGCGATTAAAGCGACTGCCAGAGAGCTGCTTATCTACTTAGAAGATAATAAAACCCTATTTATTGAAAGTAGTAGTGAAAAAGTTGCTTAAGCATGGCTGATATATTAATGGAAGAAGTATCAAAGAATGCGGGAGATTGGGCAGAACTTTATGTGCTGCTGATGATCTTGGCTCAAGGTAAATTGTACGCTGCTGATGGCAAGCTTAACTTAATTGAAGGGCAATTTTTTCCAGTCATTAGCATTGAAATGCAAAAAGCTGGGCAAGCTAAAGATCATCAAGTTAGCATTGTCTATAGTGTTGATGTAAACGAACAAGTTATTAATGTTTCTAGTCAAGGTGTTGACAAGAAAATTAGTATGGAAATATTTAAGAACGAAGCAAAAAATTTTTTTAAAGTTATTTCTACAAGAAAAGGTCGAAGTTTTAAGGTTCCAGAAATATCCCGCCTTTTGCAGCAACTTCATAACCCTATCACGAAGCAAGCATCTTCAAAGAAAGCTGATATTCATATTGTAATTCATGATGTCATGACAGGATTTCAAAATGAAGTAGGTTTTAGCATTAAATCTAAGCATAGCAGCTCGGCTAGTTTAATTAATGCATCAGGGCAGACCTTATTTCAATATTGTATTCATTCGAAAAAAGCAGAAAAAGATCTTACAGAGGCTAAAGTTGCCTTGTCATCATTTGAGTTAGATGCAGATGGCAAGCAAAAAAAAATAGGTCCAAAAGAAAGAGTAGCCAAGCTACTTGCTTTAGATAACTTTTTATCATTTAGTAAAGTTAAAAGTAAATATTTTCAAGAAAATTTACAGCTAATAGATTCTTATTTAGATATATTTCTCGCTGATTGCTTATTAGTTTTTATGCAAGGAAAAGTCTCAAATTTGGCTGATGTTGTTGAGATTGTGGCTAAACGAAATCCTTGTCACTTTGCTTCGACAACGGATGAAAGGCTATTAGATTTTTATCAATATAAAATGAAACGTTTAATTGTTGATACTGCTTTAGGTATGCAGCCCAAAGTTCCGTGGACAGGTAAGTATGATGCTTCAGGTGGCTATATTATTGTTAAATCATCGGGAGAAGTTGTTTGTTATCATTTATATAATTGGAATGCATTACAAGATTATTTGTACAATAATCTTAAGTTTGAAACGCCTAGTTCAACAGGGACAGGCAGCAAGAAATCATTTAACTATGCGCTGTATTATGTAGAGAATGGCGAATCTTATATGGATATTTGTCTACAATTACGTTTTAAATAATTTATTGAAAAAGGAAATTACGATGAAGAATAATGTACTTAATTTACGGGATAATTCTCTTCAACAATCATTAAAAACTACTTTTGGGTTTGAGGCGTTCAGAGAAGGTCAGCAACAAACCATCATGCAATTACTAGCAGAGCACTCATCGTTATCTATATTTCCTACTGGCTCGGGCAAGTCTTTATGCTACCAGTTAACAGCTTTGCACTTACTTAACTTAACGCTTGTTGTTTCACCACTGCTAGCCTTAATGAAAGATCAATTGGCGTTTCTTGCTAGCAAAGGTATTAAAGCGGCAAGTATTGATTCGACTTTAAAAGGAAACGAACTACAAACCGTAATGACAGGTGTGCGCAGCGGTGAAATTAAGATATTGATGGTGTCGGTAGAGCGTTTTAAGAATGAACGCTTTAGGCGGTTTATTGAATCTGTATCTGTGTCTATGCTGGTGGTTGATGAAGCGCATTGTATTTCTGAGTGGGGTCATAATTTTAGACCTGATTATTTAAAACTACCTAGTTACTGCCAAGCATTAAAAATTCCTTTGGTGTTACTACTTACCGCGACTGCTACGCGTAAAGTAAAAGAAGATATGGCTGTTAAGTTTGGCATTCGAGCTGAGCATATTGTACAAACCGGTTTTTATCGGCCAAATCTTGATTTAAGTGTGCTACCCGTTGCTGAGTCATATAAAAATAAGCAACTTGAACAAATAATTATGGCGCAACAAGGTGCTGGTATTGTTTACGTTACCTTGCAACATTCGGCTGAAACAGTTGCACAATATTTAAAGCAGCAAGGTATTAATGCTTGTGCTTATCACGCAGGTTTTAACAATGATATCCGTAGTCAAATCCAGCAAGATTTTATGGCAGATAAAATACAAGTCATTGTTGCTACCATTGCGTTTGGCATGGGTATTGATAAAAGCGATATACGCTTTGTTATTCATTACGACTTGCCAAAATCCATTGAAAATTACAGTCAAGAAATAGGCCGAGCAGGGCGGGATGGATTGCCTTCTCAGTGTTGTACGCTAGCAAACCTTGATGGTTTAAATACCGTTGAAAATTTTGTTTATGGTGATACACCTGAGTTTACTGGCATTGAAATGTTATTAAATACGATAAAATCAGAGGTAATAACAAGCGTCTATGACAGCAAGTGGGAGTTACAAATATTGCAACTGTCTAATGCCGTTAATATCAAACAATTACCGTTGAAAACGTTACTGGTACAGCTAGAACTCGCGGGTGTGATTGAGCCGCTTTATGCTTACTTTGCTGATTTTAAAATTAAACTATTAAAACCCAAAGCTGAAATTATCAATAGCTTTAATGAGCAACGCAAAGACTTCTTACAAGGTATCTTTAACGCGACTGATTTTAAAAAAGTATGGGGCAGTTTAAATTTTGACCGCTTACTACAAGATCAAAGTATTGAGCGTAATCGTGTCATTGCCGCCCTTGAATACCTGCAAGAACAACAATTGATAGTGCTTGAAACAAAAGGCATGACTGAGGTTTTTAAAATAAACCTTAATGAATTAGCTGATCCGAGTTTGTGCCAAAATCTCAGTAACTATTTTAAAAGCAATGAAGAAAAAGAAATTAAACGTATCGCTACTTTAGTACGTTTCTTTCAACTCGACACTTGTTTAACGGTAAATTTAGCGCGCTATTTCGATGATAAAAGGTTTGATAATGCTGTTGATGACGGTAATGGGTTAAATAGCACTAACACCAACTCAGCCCTACAATGTGGTCACTGTAGTGTTTGTCGTGGCCAAGTAGCAGTACTTGAGCGCTCTCAAACACACATTCCATGGCCGAGTGATGAAACGTTAATGCTAGGTATGGGGGAATTAGCACAACGACTTAAAGATAAAATAAATCAACCCTTGTCACTTGAGAGCTATTGTCGTTTTTTTTCTGGCATGACAGTGCCATTATTTGGTCGTAATAAAGTAAGACAATTATCGGGTTTTGGTTCATGTGATAAACAAAGATATCAAGCTATTAGAGATAGAGTTTCCCCGCTGTTCGCCGATATGAACAAATAATTTTCCTTTTTCTATTTTTATATTAGAGTACAACTGTACATGTTCATGATGATAAAAAATTCAATGCCAATGAGCGTTTGGTATATGTTGATCTCGGCATTAGGTTTTGCCTTAATGGCTGCCTGTGTAAAAGAAGTCAGTGGTTTAGGTATTCCGGTGCTCGAAATTGTCGCCGCAAGATCCATCGTGTCGGCCATTATTAGTTACGCTGATATTAAGCGTAAAAACATTCCCCTATTTGGACACAATAAAGTGTTGTTAATTGCGCGTGGCACCGTAGGCTCGTTTGCCCTGATGTTTGTTTATTATGCCGTAACAACCTTGCCACTGGCAGAAGCGACCTTATTACAATATTTACATCCTGTGTTTACCGCTATTCTGGCGTTGTTTTTTTTGAAAGAAACCATACAGCGCTCAACCCTCGCCTGTATCATCATCAGTTTACTCGGTTTATCCATCATTATTCAGCCGAATTTACCAATAGACAGCGATGTACAATATCCATGGTTAAGCATTGGCGCTGGTGTATTAGGGGCTTTTGGTAGCGCTGTTGCTTATGTCATTATCAAAAAACTGACCAAAACCGATAACAGTTCGGTCATTATCTTTTACTTCCCCGTAGTTGCTTTTCCCATTTCAATGATCATGTTAGGCGGTGATTTTGTTGTTCCTAGTTTAGCGGCAACGGTTTTATTGATTTTAGTGGGTATATTCACTCAAGTAGGGCAGGTGGGGTTAACAAAAGCATTACACTGCGCGGACGCGAACAAAGCAACCGCTTATGCCTATGTGCAAGTACTGTTTTCTATATTTATAGGTTGGGCGTACTTTAGTGAAGTACCTGTTGTCACCACCATCATGGGCGGTGGCTTAATCATGATAGGCGCGTTAATAAACGTATTTTGGAAACGATAGCGAGTACAAACTCGTGTTGATTGTAGTTGAAAGTTGAAGCTAATCTGGTGCTGTTAAAGTTTAGAACAATTACCTTGCTATGCGTTTCACTATCTCTAGCGTTTTTGCATCGTACATAATGAATTTACCATTTTTGGTAAACGCCATATGTGAGCAACATTTTCATCCCTTAAATCAGCTTACTAGATAACTTTATGCGCCGCTTCAGTAAATACTTTTTTATCATGCCAACGTAACATGGTTAAATGATTACCCCAAACGCAGCCAGTGTCTAATGGATAAACATTGTGATGAGAACATTTACCCATTAGAGCAGCCCAATGACCAAAGACCCATGTCGTTTCATTGATGGTTGATGATAGTTCATACCAAGGTAATAATCTTGTGCTTTTTTGTTGATTGTTTTGGGAAAGCGTATCGGGAGCTAATTTATTTTCAAACTCCAAGTGTTTATTAATATAGCAGTAACGCATACGGGTATATGCGTTGATTGTGTAGCGAAATTTTTCTCTCTCGCTTTTGGCTTGTTGCCAATTATTAGGTTTTTCACCATACATTGATGCTAACCATGAATTTCTACTGCTAGAACTAAGTCGCTGTTGTGCAAAAGTTGCTTGCGCTATGGCTTGTGCTAAAGTCCATTGTGGAGAAATACCTGCATGGCTCATATAAGCGTTATCATTGCCTATTTTTTGTAATAAAGGTTGTTGGGCTAACCAATTCATTAACTCTTTAGCATCATTAGCATTGAGCAATGCGTTAAGCTGGTCTTGTTTTTTTACCTTTTTGATACCCGCATAAACGGCGAGCAAATGTAGATCGTGATTGCCGAGAACTATTTTTGCTGAATCATTGAGTGATTTAACAAAGCGTAGTGTTGCTAAAGAATCAGGCCCTCTAGCAACAAGATCACCAGCTAAATAAAGTTGATCGATTTTACCATTAAAGGCGACTTGTTTTAGTAAGGCCTTGAGTTCGCTATAGCAACCTTGAATATCGCCAACTATATAAATAGCCATTTAGTTTTTAGCCACATTGTTTTTAGCCATATAGTCATTAACCTTGCGCTTGTGCTCTTTTTATTGCTCGTCGTGAGAGCTTTTTATTACTTTTATTACTTATATTAGTTGGCTCTGTTGGGTTATCGACAATAAAATTAGCTAACATGATGTAATCATCAAGGGTTAAGTTTTCTGGTCGCAAATTAGCATCTATATTAAGGCTTTCTAATTGCGCTACACTGATGAGTTTTTTAAAGCCATTACGGATTGTTTTTCTACGTTGATTAAACGCAGCCAAACATACAGTATTAAGGGCATTTATGTCTTTTACTGGGTTTTTAATATCACTGTGCGGCACTAGTCTCACGATGGCAGAATCGACTTTAGGTGCAGGTTTAAATGCTTCAGGGTCTATTTTCATTACAGGAATTACTTGGCACTGGTATTGGGTCATAATTGATAATCGACCATAAGCTTTACAGTGTGGCTCTGCAGCCATGCGCTCAACTACTTCTTTTTGCAGCATAAAGTGCATGTCTTGAACTTTGTCTTTAAAAGTCAGTAGGTGAAAAATTAATGGTGTGGAAATGTTATAAGGGAGATTGCCAAAAATGCGTAATGGTTTTTCATTTGTAGCTAGTTGAGCAAAGTCAAAGTGTAAAGCATCTGTTTCATAAAGAGTTAAGTGTGGCGCTAAAAAGGGGTGGTGGCGTAACCTTTTGGCTAAGTCTCTATCAAGCTCAACCACAGATAATTTCCCTGCGCGTTCAATTACTGGCTCAGTTAAAGCGCCAAGACCAGGGCCTATTTCGACTAAGTTTTCTCCAGGCTCTGGATTAATAGCATCAATAATATCGCTGATGACAGCTTCATTATGTAGAAAGTTTTGGCCAAAGCGTTTTTTTGCTTGGTGACCTAAATGGGTTTTACTGTTCATAAATTATCTCTTGAATGCTTTTTCGCTACTTTTCACTCGTTTTTGCTAAATTAATGGCATGGTGAATAGCTTCTATCATACTGCCAGAGTCTGCTTCTCCAGTACCTGCGAGTTCTAATGCCGTACCATGATCTACTGAGGTGCGGATAAAAGGGAGGCCTAAAGTGATGTTAACCGATGAGCCAAAGCCTTTGTATTTTAATACGGGTAAGCCCTGATCATGGTACATGCTTAAAATGGCATCAGCATCTTCTAAGTATTTTTCTTGGAATATGGTGTCTGCTGGTAAAGGACCAATTATATTAATGCCTTCTGCTTTTAGTTCGGCAAATGCTGGTGTCATTATTTCTATTTCTTCTCGGCCTAAATGGCCATCTTCTCCAGCATGAGGATTAATGCCACAGGCATATATTTTGGGTTTTTTTATACCAAATTTACACTGTAAATCTTTATGTAGTATACGAGTTACCTTCTGTAACCTTTCAAAAGTAATGGCTTTTGCTACATAGGCAAGCGGTATATGAGTAGTAACGAGTGCAACACGTAAACCTGTAGTAGCTAGCATCATAACTACATCTGAACAGTTAGCTTGATGAGCAAAATACTCGGTATGACCGCTAAAAGGCACGCCAGCTTTATTAATTAAACCTTTATGTACAGGGCCTGTTACTATGGCATCGAATTCCCCTGACATGTTTTTATCACTCGCCTTTTTTAGGGTTTCAACAACATAAGCACCGTTGTTTGTATCAAGAATGCCTGCGATACTCGGTTGAGCAAGTGGTATATCTAATATGGTTAACCTACCTGCGGCTTGAGGAAGGGCTTCAAGGTTGGCATCGTAATCAATTAAGGTTATTGGTAAATTCACTTGCTCAGCTCGTTGCTTCATCAGTTCCTTTGATGCTACAACGACAAGTTGTACTGGCCAAGCTTGTTGCGCTATGGCTATAACTAAATCTGGTCCTATACCTGCGGGCTCACCAGGAGTAATAGCTATGCGTGCAGTCATTTTTATTTATCCTGTTCAAAAATTTCGATATAAGCTTCATCACGTGTTTCTTTGATCCATCTAGCACTTTCAACACCAAATTTACGATTATGTAGAATTTGATAAACACGGTTTTGATTCATTTGTGAGGTTGCATCCACCATGCGACGAGCATTTAATTGAATAATGTGCCAACCAAAAGATGAGCGAAATGGTTTGTGGTATTCACCAACTTTCATGGTGGCTAGTGCTTCTTTAAAAGCAGGATCATAACTTTTGGGATCTGCCCAACCTAAATCACCACCACGAACAGAGGTAGGTCCTTCAGAAAATTCTTTGGCTAAATCGGTAAAAGTTGCCTCGCCTAAATTAATTTTATCCAGCATATCTTGTAGTTGAGCTTCTGCTTTGGCTTCACTTAAAATAATAGATGGTTTTATTAGGATATGACTAGCTTTTACTTCTTCTACTTCAACTATTTGACGACCACGGATATCAAGTATTTTTACAATACTAAAACCTAAACCTGTTCGAATAGGACCTACTACCGTGTCTTTATCTTTTCCTGCAATTAGTTCGGAAAAAAGTGTTGGCATTTCGTTGATATTTTTCCAACCTAAATCGCCACCCTCTAAGGCATTAGCGCCGCCTGATGAGGCGATAGCTATTTTAGTAAAATTTGAGCCGTTGTTAAGTAGATCGATAACTTTATCGGCACGCTCTTTACTTGCGGTCATATCAGCTTGTGTCGCATCGGTAGGAAATTCAATTAAAATATGGCCAAGGTGATACTCAACATCATTGTTGGTTTGTTCTTTCATTAAGTCTAATAAATTAGATACTTCTTGTGGTGAAATATAAATACGGCGCCTAACACTATTACGGCGTACTTCACCTGAAATGAGCTCTGTACGAACATTTTCACGGTATTTTTCATAATTTTCATCATCATTTATAATCGATTGACGAAACCCAGACAAGGTTAAGTTATTTTCTGCGGCCATATTGGTAATGGTTTGATCTAATTGAGCATCACTAACTTGTACACCCATTCGCTCCCCAATTTGAATAATCAAGCTGTCATTAATTAGCTTATCCATGACTTGTGTGCGTAATGCTTTGTCAGAAGGTAATGCTTGATTATTTTTTTCAGCTTGTTTTTTTATATTTTTCAATAAGTCTTGTACTTCTGATTCAAGCACTACGCCACCGTTAACAATCGCGGCAACCTTGTCTAGTATTTCTTCTTTTGCTTGAACTTGAGTATTTAACCCTGCATAAAATGTGCAGGTGATGAGTAATATTTTAGCTAAATTTTTCATGAATTCTACATCTTGGTTATGGTGCATTGTTAGTTATTATATGTTTAAAACTAGTTTGTTAAGTTACTAATTTTTTAAGTAGTAAGGGCGTTTATAGCCAAAAATACTTGAATTAAACATTTCTTGTGTGCCAATGGCGCCTTGCTTGCCATTTAGCCCTTTGATGATGAACTGTAGCACGAAACTGCTATTAAATTTATCGCGGTTTTCATTAAACAGGCCATCATCGCTTAAGTTTGAGTTTATATGTCTGTGATACGCAATACGTAAAGCCCAGCAACAACTTTCATATTGTAAGCCAGCATAACTTTCTAAACTACGGTTTTGTTTTAAGTCTTCCGTAAAGCGCCCAACAAAAGCCCAATCTTTGTTAATAGCAAAGTTAGCTAATATCGATGCTTGCTCTAAGCTACTACCTGAGACATTACGAGTGTACCTATGGTTCAATTGAACTGAATTATATTGATCAATTTGATAATTTAGTGATATTTGGCTTTTGTTAGTAAAGCTTTCTAGGGTGTTGTATTGAATATCACTACTTATTTGCCACTTGTGATTTAATCGGTAAAACAAGTTGGCAGCCATAGACGATTGTTGACCTGTTAGTTTATTGATATTGTTATTATTGATTAACTCGTCAAAGGTATTATCGTCGGATAGGTACTGTATTCGACCGACACTTAAACGAAAAAGCTCTAGGTTTGACTGATCAAGTACTCGGCTTGTTATACCCCAAGTATATTGGTTAGCACCTGCAATTCGGTCTAAACCACTATAACTTCTGTCTCTAAATAAGCCGTTATAATCATCTTGTAAATTAGTTGTGTCGTAGAGACCTATGTGTGATTGATCCTTTTCAGGAAGATATAAGTATTGTATTTGTGGCTCTATGGTTTGAGTGTAATTATTGCCAAATAAGAACAGTGTTCTATCAAAATTGATACCGCCATGAAACCTTATTTTAGGCAGTGTACGGGTAACGTTTTTGGTTAGTTGACTGCCTTCTTGAATGTTACTTTGCTGATAATAAGTATGCATTAGTTTAAATTCAGACGTTAAAAACCATGCGGGGGTTGATACTGGAAAACTTAACTCTGCTTCTACATGGTAACGATTCGCGCTGACTTGTTGTTTAGTTTCTGCTTGAAAGCCAGTTAACTCAGAGTAGAGTTCAAATTGTCCTTGTAGTGTTTGTTCTGAAAAAATAGCGAACGGTTGTTGGACATAAACATCAATATGAGGCAAGGTTTTATAGCTGGGTTGATGATTACCAAGTACTTCAAAATCTTGTACTTTCATTGTGGTTTGCCAGTTCTCACCAAAATAAGAAAGTTCGCCTACTTGATACAAATAAGTATCGTTTGAATTGTATTGTTTTGAGCTAATATCCACTAAATAGTTGTCATCGCTGATGGTCGTATAATCAATATAGGCACGGAAGTTATCTGAAAATGTACCTATATGTTGTAGCCTTGCAAGGTAACGGGCATCATTGTTTGATGTTATCGCATTATCTTTATTTAAGTATTCTAAATTAAGGTTACCAGATTGCTGATCGGTTAAATAACGAAATTCAGTTTTTAATTGCGTACCGCGTTTAGACATATAATACGGTGTAATCGTCGCGTCCATATTCGGAGCGATATTCCAATAGTAAGGCGCTTCAATTTCTAGCCCTGAATTACTGGAGCTGCCAATTTTAGGATACAAAAAGCCACTTTTACGCTGTTTTGAAACTGGAAAAGAGAAATAGGGTAAATACAAAACTGGTACATCGAAAAGTCGAACTTGAGCATGGTAAGCTTGACCTGAGCTACCATCGGCGGATATTTTAATTTCTGAGGCTTTTATTTGCCAGTCAGGTTTATCACCTATACAGGTTGTATAAGTTGAATTTAATAAACTTAAGCCATCTTTTGAGCTGATTTGTAATTCACCGGCACTGCCATGGCTTGGGTTACCATACAGTTGATATGAGGTATTAAGCATGACGCTGGATTGATCATTTTTACTGGCATTGAGTTCGTCAGCAAGAATATCAATACTTTGGTTTTGATAATGTATATTTCCTTGGGCATTAAATTTCATCAGTAGTCGATCAAATGTTAGTTGATCAGCCGTTATGGCTTGGTTTTTATCGATAAGTGTGACATCACCACTAAAATTGGCTACTTGATCTTTTTCAATACTAGAATACTTTGATGTAATGCGAATGCTATCATCAATTGCTTGCACAGTATTAGTTTGCACAGTATTAGTTTTTATAGGTATAAACGTTGGGATAGCACATTGTAGTTGTGGTAGCTGCTCAGTGGTAACTGCAAACGTGGGTAAAGACAATGCCATCGTTAATAAAGCGCTACAGGAAAAAAGTTGTCGGAAAAAAAGCATTTCTTTTTAAAGGTTATCTTAAATATGCGTGGTGAAGCGTATATGATATAGCAAATATAATATGGTAGCTACGTGTAGCGCGTAAATAGCAAATAAAGAATAAGGTAAAAATATAAGCATGCGTATTTGGGGGAAAGTTTTAGGGTTTTTATTTGGCTTTATGTTAAGTAAAAGTTTATTTGGTGCTTTATTAGGTGTTTGGCTTGGGCATATGTTTGACCGAGGTCGAGGGTTAAATTTTGATGGTATGACTGGTGGAAAGTCTGATGATGTTGCTCGTCAAGTGGCCTTTTTCTACACCACTTTTTCGGTAATGGGGCATGTAGCTAAAGCGAAAGGGCAGGTGACTAATCATGAAATTGCTTTTGCTAATGCCTACATGGATAAACTTGGGTTAAATAATGAATTGCGGCAACAAGCACAAGATGCTTTTTGTGACGGAAAATCGAGTGGGTTTCCGTTAAAAGGACATTTGGTTAAATTTAAGCGTATTTGCGGTAATCGTCATGATTTATTACTGATGTTTTTAGAAATTCAAATTCAAGTCGCTTTTATCGATGGTGACTTGGACATCAAAGAGCGTGAAGTGCTACACACTATTGCCAAATTTTTAGGTTATTCTGCGCGTCAGTTAAATAATCTGCTTGAAATGATTATTGCCAGCGAGGCCTTTCATCAACAATCAGGGCAAGGGTATCAGCAATTTAATGGCGGTAATGCAGCGACAAGAGCAGGGCAACTTGATAATGCTTATAAAATTTTAGGGGTAAGTAAAAACATGTCAATACGCGATATCAAAAAAGCCTATCGAAAGCTAATGTCGCAACATCATCCAGATAAATTAATTGCGAAAGGGTTACCGCCAGCAATGATGGAAGCGGCGAAAGAAAAAACTCAAGATATTCAAGCCGCTTGGGATATCATTTCGAAACATGATAAGTAAAGTTTCAGGTAGCGAGTTACGAGTTTCGCAGTGTTTGCCTCTAATGTGTTACTACTATCATACGCACAGCTTCAAAGGTTAATTGTGCTTTATCAATATAATGGCTTAGTTCATTTTGTTGGTGGCTAATGAAATCAATTTCTGCTTGTCGAACACTCGGGTTAATCGCTTTTAAGGCGGTTAGTCTTTGCTGCTCTTGTCCTAGCTTAGTTTGCATACGCTTTAAAGCTTTTGCTTGAATGGCAGAAATTTGTTGCTCGCCATGACTTTCTGCCTTCGTAACTAAGGGGGTAATTTGCGATTTTAGTGCTTTAATTAATTGTAATGCCATTTGCTTTTTTACTGGCGTTAGTTGCTTATCAAGCACTGCTTCGCTGACTTTATCGCCTAGATTATTTCCATTTTTATCAACTAAAATACGAATTGGCGTGGTCGGCAAATACCAGCCAAGTTGTAAATGTGCGGGTGCTGTTGCTTCTACTGTGAATAAGCACTCTAAAAAGAAGGTGCCGATGGGTAAAGCTTCATTTTTTAATAAACCTATACTGGCATTGCCAATTTCATCACTAAGCACTAAATCTAACACGCCACGAACCATAGGGTGATCCCAAGTTAGTAGCTGATAATTTTCATTGATTAAGGCGGTGTTACGATCAAAGGTTACTGTAGTGCCATCTTCAGGTAAGCAAGGGAAGTTGTTGTTAAGCATATGTTCACTTTGATTTAGAACAATGGCATTGTCGGCTTTATCATCTTGTTGAACGGCGAAAACATCTAAGGCTTGAAACATAAATTGTGGTAAGTCTATTTGTCTATCGTTACGCTCTATTTTTTCTACTAATTCATGGGCACGACCTTGACCAGATGAATTGAGCTCAAGTAACTTATCACGGCCAGATTCCAGCTCAGCTTTAATTTCGCAATGCTTCTGCCAACTATTGTTGATTAACTGTTCTGCTACCAAGGATACTTGTTGTGCGGTTAAGGCTAATAATAATAACTGCTGACCATAGGCTTCGTAGACTACTCGACCAGTAATACAAGTATGTTCGAACGCTTGCATGCCTTGCTGATACCAATCAAACAATAAATGTTGGGCTGAATCTTCAAAGTAAGGAGCATGTATACGAATAATTTCTGTTTGTCCAATTCTATCAAGACGGCCAATGCGCTGCTCTAATAAATCAGGATTACTTGGTAAATCGAATAACACCAAATGATGGGAAAATTGAAAGTTACGACCTTCACTGCCAATTTCAGAGCATAATAATAACTGTGCGCTGTCTTCATCTTGAGCAAAGTAAGCGGCGGCTCTATCACGTTCAAAAATAGATAAACCTTCATGAAATACAGCCGCGCGAATGCCTTCTTTAATACGTAATGCTGCTTCTAAATCTATGGCAGTTTGGGCATGAGCACAGATGACTAAGACTTTTTCTTTTTTTAATGATTTTAATAGCTCAATCAAATAACCAACACGGGGATCAAAATCTGTCCATTTCTCATTTTGGTGATCAAGATCATAAAGTCTTTCTGGCGTGAAAATAAATTTAGCCTGTTTAGAATTTGCTAGCGTTTCAGGGCAATCACTTAACATAAACTCATTGATTGTATCTTGATATTGTTCTGGCATAGCAAGTGGCGCAGGGTGTATTTCTCGTGCTGGAAAGCCTTTGATGGTATTGCGTGAGTTTCTAAATAAAATACGACTAGTACCATGTCGGTCAAGCAACTGTTTTAATAGCTGTTGGCGTATTTCTGCTTGACTAGTTGAATCACCGCTATTCAGTGTTGTTAACTGCTCGCTAATATTCGATTCTTTTAATAATGCTGTTAAGGTACTTTCTTGCTCGTTAGTTAATTTTTCTTCTTCAACTAAGGCATTGGCAGCATTGGCAACCTCACCATAATGAGATTCTTCTTCAATAAATTTTTGATAATCATAAAATCTGTCTGAATCAAGCAGGCGTAAACGGGCAAAGTGACTTTCATGACCTAATTGATCTGGCGTTGCTGTAAGTAACAATACCCCAGGAATCACTTGGGCTAATTGCTCAATGCATTGATATTCCATACTTGGCTTATCTTGCTGCCAATTTAAATGGTGTGCTTCATCTACCACCATTAAATCCCAATCTTCATTTATTAGCGCTTCATACCATTTAGGGTTGCTGGTTATAAAACCTAAGTTTACTAAAACTAATTGTTCTGTGCTGAAAGGGTTACTATTATCTTCCCCTGCTGTTTCAACACATCTGTCATGATCAAAAATACTAAATTTAAGGTTAAAGCGGCGTAGCATTTCCACTAACCATTGATGCATCAATGATTCAGGTACTATTATTAAAATGCGCTGTGCTCGACCACTGACTAATTGCTGATGAATAATCAAACCTGCTTCAATGGTTTTACCTAAACCTACTTCATCGGCAAGTAATACTCTTGGTGCAAAACGGTTACCTACTTCATCGGCAATATAAAGCTGGTGAGGAATAAGGCTAACACGCCCGCCAGTTAAGCCTATTAATTCAGATTGTTGTTGTTCATATTGGTGACGTAAGCAATCTTTGCGCAGACGAAACCAGTTAAGTCTGTCTACTTGGCTGTTAAGTAATCGGTCATGGGGTTTATTAAATTTGATAAAGTGATCTATCATCACTTCTTTTAAAGAGACTTCTTCTAAGGTGTCTTGTCGTACGCCATGGTAAGTAATAATACCGTGTTCTTCGCTACGAGACTCTACTTTTAACATCCAGCCATCATGGCTTGGGATAAGATCGCCGTCATTAAAAATAACGCGAGTTAATGGCGCGTTGGCTTTTGCATATTGACGACCCCCACCTGTGGCAGTAAAAACAATATTTACAAATCGGTGTTCTATACTGGTAACGGTTCCTAATCCTTGATCTGATTCACTGTCACTGATCCAACGTTGACCGGGCTGAAAAGGCATATAATAGAACTCCAAAATAACGTAAAAAAACAACATGAAAAAAATGCCGCTATAGTACCGTTAATCTTAGTTTGGATCAGTAAAAAATTCAGTAAAAATAAATAAAATGGCTACTTGCGTCCTAAAGCAATAGGTGGCAATGTGATTGGGCTATACTTAGATTAGTTTGATTAAGCAGCTCTCGCTTTAATCAAATTTACGATTGTTTTATCAGTTATCGATGGAGTGTGCTGTATGACTAAAGAAAAAGCGACGATTAAAAGTACTACGACTGAAAATACTTACCTAGAACAAACTAAAATCATTTATATTATAGATACTCATACATTACTGTATGAATTACTGCACGAACCCTTAACCTTTTTATCCTTTAAAGAACATGCTGTTGTACCTATGATGGTACTTGAAGAATTTGCTGGTTGCGGTAAAACATTCAATACTCTTGGATTTAAATAATAATTTAGGGGAATATTATGCATAGCAAGAACACAATTATGGATTTAACTAGCAAGAAGACATTAATAAAAATAACTCTTGAGGTAAATCTAAAATGAAAAATTCAAATGAAAATCGCAATCCTCGTGTACTTGATACCTCAGCATTAGTTCATGATCCAAAAAGTCTATTAGCCTATCGTGACGATATTTATATTTGCCTAACGGTATTAGAAGAATTAGACAATTTAAAAGAGCGGTTGGATAAAAGTGTTAGTCAAGATGCTCGTGCAGTGATTAGAATGCTTGAAGATATTATAAATGGTCATTCCAGCGAAGAGATGGAAAAAGGTATTGATCTGCCTTCTACGGAAACAGCAAAGCGAGGAAAACTATTCATTGGCATTGATACTCAGCTAGATTTTGCCAAAGAATTGAAGCACGCTATTGGTAGTGATGCAGATAATCGCATTATTAATTACGCCCTTCATATGCAAAATGAGTTGAAGCAAGATGTAACTATAGTTAGCCGTGATATTAATATGCGGTTGAAAGCACGAACCATAGGTGTTGACGCAGAAGATGTTCTAGTTGATAACCAGATAAGCGATATAGATCTCTTATACACAGGTGTTCAAGCTTTTACGGGTGACTTATTTGATCGATGTGAAGAAGAAAAAGACTTTGCAATGAGCGGAAAATTATATCGGTTTAATCGTGACATTTTCAATGATGAAGTGCAACCTAACATGTATTGGTATGATGAGGTGGGGCACATAGGAAAAATAAAAGAAGTTAATGACGAGCATATATTTACGACATTACTTCAAAGAAAGCAGAAAAAAATTTGGGGAATATTACCTAAGAATCAACGACAAGCAGTGGCTTTAGATCAACTTGTAGATCCTGCCTTTGACTTAAACATAATCCTTGGCCCTGCGGGTTCAGGAAAGACTTTTTTAGCAATTGCCGCAGGGTTGCATCAAGTAATCGAAACCAAACAATATAAAAAAATAGTTGTGGTGAGAAGCCGAGATTTTATGGACGATGATCCCGGTTTTCTTCCAGGAGATTTAAAAGAAAAATCAATGCCACTTCTCGCGGGTATAACAGATGCATTGGTATCAATGCATGCAGATGATGAGGAAGATGAAAAGAGCACTCGTGCCACAGTTGAGCACATAATTGAAAGAGCTAATATAGAATTTACTAGCATGGCATATTTCAGGGGTAGATCTATTGATGATGCCGTGTTAATCATTGATGAAGCCCAAAATATGACAAGGGCACAGATGAAAGGAATGCTCAGTCGAGGAGGAAAAAACTGCCGTACCATTGTGCTTGGAAATCTTGCTCAAATTGATGATCGGTTTGTGACCGCTACTAGCTCTGGGCTTAGTGCTGCGGTTAATATTTATCGTGACTATGAAAATGGCAGTGTTCTTATATTTGATGAAGTAGAGCGTAGTAGCTTAGCAGAGTTCACAGAGAATAATATGTAAGCCGATATGGTTAAATTTAAAATTTATTGTAAAAAATAACGTGAATATTAAGCTTGAATTTGTGAATTAACATTCGTTATGCGTATTTGTATTATTTTACTGTTTCTTATAATTTCATATTAATCAAGTAGTTCTGTAGTATGTTTTAGCTCTGTTGAGGGTGTAATTGGTTGTTTTTTATTTCTATGTTATTCAGTGCTTTACAGGGTGCATTTTAACTTTACCTCTTATGACTTACAAGTTTTGCGCTATATAGTTAGTTTAATGCGTTCCTATGTAAATATTACTGGGATAAAAATTATTTTGCTGGTTTTGTGTAAAGAATGGTATTTGAATAATTATTCAAATGAGGGCTGTTGAAATTAAATGAAACTGCTAGATAGAACAGCGCAATGGATTAAATTCGCCTGACAGCTTTATGTGTGGCTATCAGTGGGGAAAGAAAATATAGTTTTGAGAAATTTTAAGGCTGTAGTGGCAAAATGTAAAATTATTATCAAGGAAGTTAATATTAATTCTAATTGATGCAGATAGGTGATTTTTACTTTACGATTCAGTTTCTACTGATGAGCATCAGGGTTTATCCAGCTAGAATCATACCTACCAAGACGATCTCCATCTAACCCATTAGAGTTGTATACGTACAAAGATACAATAGAAAGGTATAGTTGCTTTTCATCATCTTCCCTAATCTTAAGAATCATTAAACTACTTGGACTCATGGTTAAATGAACTTTACTTTTATTTTTATTTTCTTGTTCAGCACTGTAAAAGCGACCAGAGGAGTTAAGTTTTAACCAAACAAACTCCGGCGCATATGTACCATGAGCTGCAATTTGGCTATACCTTTTAGCTGTTTTATCACTTTTTTTCAGTACATTCTGAACAATTGTTCTTCTTGTCTTTTTATAGATGTGAGTAGCCCCAAATTGACGCTCATTACCTTCATGTAGTCGGATAGGTGTACCTTCAGGGACGCCTAATTCTCCAGCAACAGGATTCTTAACAAATGCCCAATCTTTTTGATCGTTTACTAGCCAGTAATCTGCTGCTTTTCTTTTTTCACCATGAGGTGTTGAAACCTCAAATAATGGAGACTGCAATTGTAAATATACTCACTTCTTCAATAAGGGATTGAATGCTACACTAAAATCTCCAACTTAGGAATTAGGAAATAACAACAAAAATGTTGAATTTCTAGCGTATTTAGAGCTATAATTATTTAGAAGCTTCTGTATAGAGATTCGAGCATCGCTTTCCAACCTTGTTTATGGATAACAGTGACATGGTGGTGACTCGCACAAGGCAGGCTCAAGTTGGAAATTTAAGAACAGAGCATTCGTGGGTACTCGCCGGAGTACACATCACTTTCAGAGCGATCTGATACATGGTCTACGCCGAATAAAGCTTCGCAATTCAAAAGCCTCTAATTATAGGGGCTTTTTAGTTTCTAAAGCAAAAAACAATTTCACTTTGCTTACACTGCAATTTTACCTCTTTGACTAATTCTTTACTTAAAACTCTACATAGCATTTTCTACCACGATTAGTGGTGGGGACATGGCAATTACTTTGTTATTATCATGTCCCAGTCTTACGGCTTATAATTTCTATTGATCTTATTTCTTCGGTATAATTAATTATAATATTGTGAGTTCCATAGACCAGATGTTACTCTGTTAGCAACTACTTAATATATTATTAAAATTATGAGTAACTTACTTAGTAGGGTAACAACTTGTTTGTGAATATCAAGAATAGGGTCTTGGTAACATTTTAAGAATGGGGGTAACCGCTACTAGCTCTGGGCTTAGTGCTGCGGTTAATATTTATCGTGACTATGAAAATGGCAGTGTTCTTATATTTGATGAGGTCGAAAGAAGTTTGTTGGCGGAATTCACTGAAAATAATTTCTAGTATTAATCTACTATCAAGATTAAATATGTATAATAACCATCGCTTATAATTAAGCTATGGTCTTTCAGGGAGACCAGCTGCCACTTGATTAACTGAGGCTCTTAGAGAACAGGCGTTCAAGTGTATTAATGGTCTCTTTGATATTGTTTACATCAGTTGGCGCAATAAAAATAGTATCGTCACCAGCAATGGTACCAAGCACACCATCACTTTTACCTAGGCTATCTAATAAACGTGCAATTAATTGTGCAGCCCCAGGGCTTGTTTGAATAATGATCATCATGCCATTATGTTCTATTTCTAGCACTAATTGTTTTAATGGGCTTTGCGCGGTTGGTACACCAAGCTCTGCCGGTAAACAATAAACCATTTCTTGGCGGGCGTTACGAGTGCGAACGGCACCAAATTTACTTAATATGCGTGAAATTTTTGATTGGCTAATATTATCAAAACCTAAGGACTTTAATGCCTCTACAATTTCGCCTTGCGAACCGAATTGCTCTTGTTTTAATAAATCTTTAAATGCTTGTACTAATGCTTCTTGCTTTTGTTGGCCATTCATTGTGTGATATCAAACCCTTTTTTGCTATTTAGTCAAACTACTTCTAGCTGAATTATGTATTGTGAAGTTGCTTGGTATAGACGTAATACTAAAGTTGAATTTTTGATAATAGGTATTATACGCTATCATATACCCAAACCACCTCAAGATGCGAGTTTCAGGACGCTTGAGCGAATCATGATCAAGGCGCATCTTTTTATTAATGGTTGTTCCCTTAAAAATAGCGTATATATGCAATAATAATTGTTTTTTTGTTGGCTATGCTATATCTTTTGCGCAATAAAATTTTCGTATTTACTTAAATAATATTTTTAAAACCGTTTTACACTCACTTTAATTTCGGAGAAACACATGAAAGTAGCAGTTTTAGGCGCAGCTGGCGGTATTGGTCAAGCATTATCTTTACTATTGAAAACTCAATTACCAGCTGGTGCTGAGTTATCACTTTACGATGTTGCCCCTGTGGTTCCAGGTGTGGCTGTAGACTTATCTCACATCCCTACTGAGGTAAAAGTTGCTGGTTTTGGTCGTGATGATCTTAACAGTGCATTATCTGGTGCTGATATTGTGTTAATTCCTGCTGGAATGCCACGTAAACCAGGTATGGATCGTGCCGATTTATTCAATGTTAATGCTGGCATTATTAAAGTATTAGCTGAAGGTATTGTTGCCGCATGTCCAAAAGCTTTAGTCGGTATCATCACTAACCCTGTCAATGGTACTGTGCCAATTGTTGCTGAGGTATTTAAAAAAGCAGGTACTTATGATGCGGCGCGTGTATTAGGTATTACTACATTAGATGTTATTCGCTCTGAAGCATTTGTTGCTGAGTTAAAGGGTTTAGATGTAGCAACAATTAAAGTACCCGTAATTGGTGGTCATTCAGGTACAACAATTTTACCACTGCTTTCACAAGTTGAAGGCGTTACTTTTACGGATGAAGAAGTTGCCACTTTAACACCACGTATTCAAAATGCTGGTACTGAAGTTGTTGAAGCTAAAGCTGGTGGCGGCTCAGCTACTTTATCTATGGGCGCTGCAGCAGCACGTTTCTGTATGTCTTTAGTAAAAGGCTTACAAGGTGAAGATGTTGTTGATTACGCTTATGTTGAAGGTAATGGTGAAGATGCATCATTCTTCGCCCAACCAATACGTTTAGGCGTTAACGGTGTTAGTGAAATTTTAGCTTATGGCGAGTTAAGTGCTTTTGAGCAAAAAGCTAAAGAAGATATGCTTGAAATACTGAAAAAAGACATCAAAGAAGGTGTTGATTTTATGGCATAAAGCCAGTTGAAAATTACGAGCAGTGAGTGTCGATTTTAGAAACTCGTTACTTGCTATTGGTAATTCGCTATGTAATATTTTGCTTATTTCACACCTTTGAAATAAGCAATTCGGCATACGCATTTATTGTATTAGACCAGCCATACTATCTATCCCCATGGATTTGAAGGAGTAGAAGATCGCTCGCGTGTTTTCTTCGCTCTTTTTTGGCGAAGGTTTTCGGCATCATCAAAACTTAGCTCAGCTGGCGTTCCTGGCTTGTGATGAGCCGGTACTATGCGATCACGTGGTGGTAGTTGAAATTGGCTATCATCAGCTTTAGGTAAGTTTTTATATTGATATAAATAAAAAGCTTCCACTTTCTCTTTAGCCCAATTTGTTTTTTTCAGAAATTTTACACTTGAGGCAATACTGGGATGAGTTTTAAAGCAGTTTAGATTTAAGTAGGCATTTAAAATCTCAAAACCGTAATGTTCAACCAAGGTTGTTAAGACTTGCTCTAAACCAATGCCATGAAGTGGGTTATTTTCATATATATTATCTGAGCTCATTATATAGTTACTCTTTTATGCTGAACGATTAGCGGCAATATGCGCTAAGGCAATCAATGCTTGTTTATAATCAGATTCTGGCAAACCTGCTAAAGCCTTGATGGCTTTGTCGGCTTCAACTTCAGCTTTTTTCTGGGTGTAAACCAAAGCACCGGTTTGTTTCATGGCGTTAAGAATTTCATCTAGATGCTCCATACCGTTGCCATGTTCGATGGCATTTCTAATTAATTCTGCTTGTTCAGGTGTGCTGTGTGCCATGGCATAAATTAATGGTAGAGTTGGTTTGCCTTCGGCTAAATCATCACCAACATTTTTTCCCATTTCTTTGGCATCAGCGGTGTAATCCATAATATCGTCAACGAGTTGAAAAGCCGTGCCTAAATACTTACCATAATCAGCCATTGCTTGTTCTGTGCTGGCATCTTGTTTTGATATTACTGCCGCTAGTTGGGTCGCAGCTTCAAATAATTTTGCTGTTTTACAGTAGATAACTTGCAGATAACTTTCTTCGGAGGTGTCAGGATTATTACAATTCATTAACTGTAATACTTCACCTTCAGCAACAATATTGGTGGCATCAGATAAAATATCCATAATGCGCATATCGCCAAGTTTGGTCATCATTTGAAAAGAGCGAGTATAGAGAAAATCGCCTACTAAAACGCTAGCGCTATTACCAAATAGCGCATTGGCGGTTTCACGCCCACGACGCATGTTTGATTCATCAACCACATCATCATGTAGCAAGGTAGCAGTGTGTATAAATTCAATAATGGCGGCAATAGTGCAATGCTTTTTATCTAACTTGTCTGAGCGGTTGTGGCTTAATGCGTGTGCAGCTAATACGGTAAGCATGGGGCGCATGCGTTTGCCTCCAGCATTTACTATATATATACCTAATTGATTAATTAAGGCAACATCAGAATGTAATTGTTCGTAGATAAGTTCATTGACTGTGGTCATATCATCTTGCGAGAGTGCTTGTATTACTTTTATATCCACTTTAGTTATTTTCCACGTTTTATGGCTAGGTGGTTTAAATTTGACCACTGTTTTTTATGGGGCTTTTAGCTGTTAAATTCTACACTATATTAGCTTACAATAAAGGGACAAAGGCGGTTTCTAATGACTTTGTTATTCATTTATTTAGCTAATTTATTAAATGAAGTAAAAACTTTATAAATGATCACTTTTATACTTGCCCCACTGCGTTTCTTCACGTAGAATTCGCGCCCTATATTTTAAAATTTAGCGTCATGTAACTTTTACATTACTTTATTTAACAATAAAGTTTTAAAAATAAAGTAAAGTGGCGCAGTACGGAGTAGCTATGTACGCGGTATTCCAAAGCGGTGGTAAACAGCATCGTGTAACCGAAGGACAAACAGTTCGTCTAGAAAAGCTTGAGCTTGAAGTAGGCGCAACAGTAGAATTTGATAACGTTTTAATGATCGCTAATGGCGATAACATCAATGTAGGCGCGCCTTATGTTGCTGATGGTAAAGTTGTGGCTGAGGTTGTTAACCAAGGTCGTGCTGATAAAATTACTATTGTAAAATTTAAACGTCGTAAGCATTCACGCAAACAAGCGGGCCATCGTCAATGGTTCACTGAAGTGAAAATTACGGGTATTAACGGCTAATTAGGAGCATTTTGACATGGCACATAAGAAAGCTGCAGGTAGTACACGAAATGGTCGTGATTCAGAAGCGAAACGCCTAGGTGTTAAACGTTTCGGTGGTGAATCAGTGTTAGCTGGTAATATTATTGTTCGTCAACGTGGTACTCGTTTCCACGCGGGTAACAATATGGGTATCGGTAAAGATCACACTTTATTCGCATTAACTGACGGTAAAGTTCAGTTTGATGTTAAAGGTCCAAAAAATCGTAAGTTTGTTAGCATTGTTGCTGACTAATCTTAGATTCGAATTTCTAAAAACCTCGCATCATGCGGGGTTTTTTTTGATTTTTTTTAGATACACTGAGAATTATTTTTAGTGTGGCTAAAATAGTTTATACTTGCACTACTTAAAATAAGTTAGTACAAGCACGATCACAGTAGGGTTATTGAGATACCATGAAATTTGTTGATGAAGTTGAAATCAGAGTTGAAGCGGGTGATGGCGGCAACGGCTGTGTCAGTTTTCGTAAAGAAAAATATATCGAATATGGTGGCCCTAATGGTGGCGATGGTGGCGATGGTGGCGATGTATATTTAGAAGCTAGTGAAAGCCTTAATACTTTAATTGATTACCGTTTTGAACGTTTTCATCGTGCTAAGCGTGGTCAAAATGGTCAAAGCCGTGATTGTACTGGTAAAGGCAGTGATGATTTAGTGCTGAAAGTGCCTGTGGGTACCCGTGCTGTTGATGTTGAAACGGGTGAGCAATTAGGCGATTTGACTACTAAAGGTCAAAAAATGTTAGTGGCTAAAGGAGGTTGGCATGGTTTAGGTAATACTCGTTTTAAAAGTAGTACCAACCGATCTCCTCGCCAAAAAACTGATGGTACGCCAGGTGAAATTCGCAACCTTAAACTAGAGTTGTTATTACTTGCTGATGTTGGTTTGTTAGGTTTGCCTAATGCGGGTAAATCAACGTTAATTCGTAGCGTGTCTGCGGCAAAACCGAAAGTGGCTGATTACCCATTTACAACCTTGGTGCCAAATTTAGGCGTAGTGCGTTTAGATACTCAGCGTAGCTTTGTTATTGCTGATATTCCTGGCATTATTGAAGGTGCCGCTGATGGTGCAGGCTTAGGTACTCAGTTTTTAAAACATCTTGAACGTTGTCGTATACTTTTACATATCATTGATATTATGCCTATAGATGGCTCAGATCCATTAGAGAATGCTAAAACCATTATCAGTGAATTAGAACAGCATAATGAAAAGTTAGCAGGCAAACCGCGTTGGGTTGTCTTTAATAAATTGGATTTAGTGCTTGAAGAAGAAGCAGAAGAAATTACCAGTCGTATCCTTGCAGGGCTTGATTGGCAAGGCGAAGTACATAGTATTTCAGCTTTTAATCAAATGGGCACAGAAGCATTATCTCAAAAAGTAATGACTTTTATTGAACAGCTACCGCCTGAAGAGGAAGAAGTTATTGATAGTAAAACCGTCAAATTTAAATGGGACACCTACCATGAAGATGCTATGGCTGATGATGGCTTAGATGATGATTTAGATGATGACTGGTCAGATGACGATTATGATGTGGAAGTAGAGTATCGTTCTTAGTTAATGATTTTATTGCTGACTTCTAGTTATCTAGTTAAAAAGTCGTCGATTTAAAGGAACTACCCCCTTATTTCAATCAAAAGAGTAAAACAACATAGTTTTTAGTCATTAAAAGTCATATATATCAACATATTAAAGTTTTTGGTGTGTTTTTCTGTGCTACCAGATTATAGCTTATGCTATTGTGTGTCGACACTCTCTCTATGTTTTACATAGGCGTAAAATATATGAACAACCTAGGTGCTCCATGACTACTCTTTCAATGATTGTTGCTACTGCTGATAATAATATTATTGGTAAAGAAAATACTATGCCATGGCATTTACCCGCTGATTTGGCTTATTTCAAAAGGATAACTTTAGGCAAGCCAATTATAATGGGACGCAAAACTTATGAGTCTATTGGTCGCCCATTACCAGGGCGTCGTAATATCGTCATTTCTCATGATGGAAGTTATGCTCCACAAGGGAAGGGGGCAGAAGGCGTTGATGTTGTAACCTCGGTTGAGCAAGCATTAGCTTTAGTTAATGGTGTTGAAGAGGTTATGGTCATTGGTGGTGGTGCTATTTATAAACATTGTTTACCTGTTGCTGCACGTTTGTATATTACCCATATTAAAGCGGCTATAGTGGGTGATACTCAGTTTCCTAGCTATGATGATGGTAGTTGGCAGAAGGTTAGTAGTGAATTACGCCTAAGTGATGAAAAAAATGTTTATAATTTAGATTTTTGTGTTTATCAGCGAGTCATGAATGAAATTTAATTTTTTTTGGAAACATCAAAATTATAACCGTAACTCATTAGCGTTAATGATATTAGTTTTCGGCATTGGCTCGGCTTTGTATGTTAACTATTATGTTGAAGCAACAAAAATTGATGCCGCTTACCACTATGGTCTATGGTCACTATTACCAGCCTTTATCACTATATTATTGTCTTGGCTTACCCGAGAGCCGTTAACTGCACTATTTAGTGGTATAACTGTTGGTGCCTTTATGATGGGGCAATATGATCTTACCGATAAAATATTGATACCATCTATGGCACAAGTTGGAACTGCAGGCTTATTGTTACTGTATCTTTGGCTTTTGGGTGGCTTGTTAGGTATTTGGTCAAAAACTGGTGCGGCTCAAGCTTTTGCCGATTATATGATTAAGCATTTTGTTCGTGGTCAACGCTCTGCCAAATTAGTTGCGTGGTTTTTAGGTATTTTGTTTTTTCAAGGTGGCACCATGAGTACGGTGCTGGTGGGTACAACGGTTCGTCCTTTAGCTGATAAAGCTGGTATTAGCCATGAAGAAATGAGTTATATTGTCGATTCAACCGCATCACCTATCGCTATTGTTATCGCTTTCAACGCTTGGCCTGCTTATGTGCAAGCATTGATATTTGTTCCTGGAGTCGCTTTTTTAGCAACCGAAGCCAATCGTTTAGCATTTTTCTTTGCTGCTGTGCCTTTTAGCTTTTATGGCATTCTTGCTGTGATAGGTACTTTGTTGTTAAGCCTTAACATTACTAAGTTTTCTGGCAAGCGTATTCGAGATGCACATCATAGAGCAATAACAACAGGAGAATTAGATGCTCCTGGGGCTAAACCATTAAGCGCTAAAGAATTACAAACTTGTGATGTTCCTCTTGGTTATAAAGCTCATGTACTTGAGTTTATTTTACCCTTGGTAAGTTTAATTGCTATCGCGATACTTACTTTTATTTTTTACGGAACACCGAAAATTAATTGGGCATTTAGTGCTGCTCTTTTGCTGAGTGCTTTTATCGCGTTAGCAAAAGGTATGTCACTAAGTCAGTTAATTGATGGTTTTGGCAATGGTTTGAAAGGAGTAGTGCTTGCCTCGGTTATTTTGATGCTAGCGGTAACTATTGGTGCAATTAGTAAACAAATTGGTGGTGGTTTGTATTTAGTTTCACTACTTTCTGAGCAAATGCCTTATTGGTTATTACCTGTTGTTTTACAGTTTATGGCAATGTTAATCGCTTTTTCTACTGGGACTAGTTGGGGGACTTTTGCTATTGCTTTTCCTTTAGCTATGCCTTTAGCTTGGGCGATTGCACAAACCCATGGATTGGAAAACCCTGAGCTATATATGATGATATGTTTTGCAACAATACTTAATGGCAGTGTTTATGGTGATCAATGTTCGCCTATTTCTGACACCACTATTTTAAGTTCAATGACCACAGGCTGTGACATGATGGATCATGTTAAATCACAAATTGCTCCAGCTACTTATGCTGCCATTTTAGCTGCTGTTCTATGGACATTAACGGTTGTGTTTTTTGCTTAATTTCAAAGTAGAAGACAAATAAAAAGCCAATATTGGCTTTTAAATAGCGCTTTAACTTGAAGTGGCTTGAGTATGGTGACTAGTTATACCAATACCAATACCAATACCAATACTAGTAACTAGTGATCACATATTCATTCGTATTGGTATTGTCGTATAGGTATTATTGTGTAACAAAATCTAAAATGCCTATAGCAGCTTTGCGACCTTGATCGACAGCTGTTACTACTAAGTCAGAGCCAAGCACCATATCACCGCCAGCAAAAATATTTTGTTTATTGGTTTGTAAGGCAAAGTCGCTGTTATCTACGGCAACAACACGGCCATGTGAATCAAGCTCAACACCAGCATCTACCATCCACTGTGGCGGGCTAGGTAAGAAGCCAAAAGCAATGACTACGGCATCAGCTGCCATAATGAACTCAGAGCCTTCTATTGGCTCAGGGCTACGTCTACCATTAGCATCTGCTGTACCTAGTTGAGTTTTAACAAATTTAACACCAATAACTTTACCTTTTCCTTTAAGAGTGGCATCAGTGGCAATATCAAGAGGTTGAATATTAAATTCAAAGTTTACGCCTTCTTCTTTAGCATTTTGTACTTCACGAGGTGAACCAGGCATATTGGCTTCGTCACGACGATAAGCACAAGTAACTTGTGTTGCACCTTGACGAATTGAAGTTCGTACACAATCCATAGCGGTATCACCACCACCTAGTACGATAACTTTTTGACCTTCAAAATTAACGTATTCTTTAGCATTTTCAGTGATGCCCATTAACTTTTGGGTATTGCCAATAAGAAAATCTAAAGCGCTATATACACCAGCAGCACCTTCATGCTCAAAACCACCAGTCATGTCAGTATAAGTACCTAACCCTAAAAATACAGCATCGTATTCTTTGCTAAGCTCTTCAAAGCTAATGTCGACACCTACGTTAACATTTAGGCGAAATTCAATGCCCATGCCTTCGAATATTTCACGGCGGGTTTGAATCACTTCTTTTTCTAATTTGAATGAAGGAATCCCAAACGTTAACAGACCACCAATTTGTGAGTGTCGGTCATAAACTACAGCATCAACTCCGTTACGGGTTAAGACGTCAGCACAGGAAAGACCAGCAGGGCCTGCGCCAATAATAGCGACACGTTTGCCAATTTTTGTTACGCCAGATAAATCGGGTTTCCAGCCTTGGGCAAATGCGGTGTCGGTAATGAATTTTTCGATATTACCAATAGTAACCGCGCCAAAATCCGCATTTAAGGTACAAGAGCCTTCGCATAATTTGTCTTGTGGGCAAACACGACCACACATTTCAGGCAAACTATTGGTTTGATGGCATAAATCTGCGGCTTCAAAAATTCGTCCTTCAGTAACTAATTCTAACCATTGCGGAATATAGTTATGTACTGGGCATTTCCATTCGCAATAAGGGTTACCACAATCTAAACAACGATCAGCTTGTCCCGCACTTTGGTCTTGCCCTAAAGGTTTGTATATTTCAACAAAATCTATCTTACGCTTGTTGATGTCCATTTTAGGTGGATCAATACGTTTAACATCGATAAATTGATAAACATTCTTACTCATATCTGTTTCTTCCTGTTCGCGCTATTCTCTAGCATGTAGCTGCTACTAGTTGATCAGAACGCGAAGTTCTGCCGATGAACGGCTACGATGACCTAATAAGGTTTTTACATCAGTGGCTGTTGGTTTAATTAACTTAAATAATGACGAAAACTTATCAAAATCATGTAAGATTTCTTGAGCACGTAAACTACCAGTTTCTTCAAAATGCTGATTAATGATGCCGCGTAAATGTTCTTGATGAATAGTTAAATCGTCAAGGTATAGTAATTCAATTGATTCGGTATTTAAGCGTATATCTAAATCACCACGTTCATCTAAGACATAAGCGAAACCACCAGTCATACCTGCGCCAAAGTTAACACCTATGTTACCTATAATAGTGACAATACCGCCTGTCATGTATTCACAAGCATGATCCCCCGCCCCTTCAACTACCGCATGACAACCTGAGTTACGAACGGCGAAACGTTCACCAGCACGACCACAAGCAAATAATTTACCACCAGTGGCACCATATAAGCAGGTATTGCCAATGATAGGCGTTTTGTGGCTTAGATATTCGACACCTTTTGGTGGCTTAACTGTAAGTTTACCGCCAGTCATGCCTTTGCCGACATAGTCGTTAGCATCACCAGTAAGAATAAGGTTTAATCCACCAGCATTCCAAACACCAAAACTTTGTCCAGCGGTGCCTGATAGATGCATAGTAATAGGGGTTGCTGACATACCTTGATCACCGTGGTGACGGGCAATGTCACCTGATAACATAGCACCAACCGAGCGATCAGTATTTTGCACATTAAAGCGGAATTCACCGCCGCTACTATGAGCCACAGCGTCACTCGCTATTGCTAACATTTGTTTATTCAACTTACCTTCATCAAAAGGATTATTTTCTTCTGTTTGATGAAGTGCAATATTATCGCCAGCTATTACTGGTGCAATAATTGGTGATAAATCTAATTTTTGTTGCTTAGCACTAATACCTGTAATTTGACTTAGTAAATCAGTACGACCAATAATTGCAGTTAGACTTTCTACACCTAATTTGGCTAGAATTTCACGGACATCATGAGCAATAAATTTAAAGTAATTCATGACTTGTTCTGGTAAGCCTTTGAAAAATTCATCACGCAAAACTTGATCTTGCGTGGCAACACCTGTAGCACAGTTATTCAAGTGACAAATTCGTAAGAATTTACACCCTAAAGCAACCATAGGCGCAGTACCAAAGCCAAAGCTTTCAGCACCTAATATAGCGGCTTTAACAATATCAACGCCAGTTTTTAAGCCACCATCTACTTGTAAGCGTACTTTATGACGTAAGCCATTGGTAACTAAAGCTTGATGAGCTTCAGCTAAACCAAGCTCCCACGGACAACCAGCATATTTTACTGAGGTTAATGGGCTAGCAGCGGTGCCACCGTCATAACCTGAGATAGTAATAAAGTCGGCATAAGCTTTGGCAACACCTGCGGCAATGGTACCAACACCAGGGCCTGAAACCAGTTTTACTGAAATAAGGGCTTTTGGGTTAACTTGTTTTAAATCGAAAATTAGTTGAGCTAAATCTTCAATAGAATAAATGTCATGATGTGGTGGTGGTGAAATCAAGGTTACGCCAGGTACAGAATAACGTAATTTAGCGATTAATGGTGATACTTTATCACCAGGTAATTGACCACCTTCACCAGGTTTAGCTCCTTGTGCTACTTTTATTTGTAGTACGTCGGCATTAATTAAGTAATGTGGTGTTACACCAAATCGGCCTGAGGCTATTTGTTTGATACGTGAATTTTTTACCGTACCAAAACGACGCTCGTCTTCACCACCTTCACCTGAGTTTGAGCTACCACCTAAACGGTTCATGGCAATCGCTAGTGCTTCATGTGCTTCTGGGCTTAGTGCACCAATTGACATAGCGGCAGAGTCAAAACGTTTAAACATTTCACTTTCTGGCTCAACATCATTAATATCGATGGCATCGCAATCATCTTTTAGTACTAATAAGTCACGTAAAGTAGCAATAGGACGTTCATTCACTTCATCGGCGAATTTACGGTAATCTGCATAATCGCCATTTTGTACTGCACGCTGTAAGTAGTTCACTACATCAGGGTTATAGGCGTGATACTCGCCGCCGTGAACGTATTTTAATAAACCGCCATGACTCATTTTTTGATGAGGTAAAAATGCTTTACGAGCAAGATTCATATTGTCTTGTTCAATATCGCTAAAATCAGCACCTTTAATGCGGCTTGGTAAGTCGCTAAAACATAGCTCCATGATGCTGTCGTTTAAGCCAATAACTTCAAATAGACCCGCGCAGCGATAGCTAGCAATGGTAGAAATACCCATTTTAGAGAGTATTTTTAACAGCCCTTTGTTAATACCTTCACGGTAATTAACAATAGCATCGCGAGCACTCAGTTTTATTTGCCCTTGTTCTACAAGTTGTTCAATGGTTTCAAACGCTAGGTATGGGTAAATAGCCGTGGCGCCTAACCCTAGTAGCACTGCATATTGATGAGAATCACGCACGGAGGCGGTCTCAATAATAATATTTGAATCACAACGCAACTGTTGATCCACTAAACGTTTGTGTACAGCACCTACTGCCATAGCGGCAGGGATAACTAATAAATCCTTATGAATTTGTCTGTCAGAAAGCACTAAAATAACGGTGTTTTTATTACGAACTAAATCTTCTGATTTGTCACATAAACCCTTGATAGCGGCTTCTAAGCCTTCCGCTGGATCATAATTTAATGTTAGGGTGTCAGAGCGATAATGCTCTGGATCTAATTCGCGTAATTGTTTCAAACCAGTATACATTAATACTGGTGTTGAAAATAACATGCGATCAGCATGGTCTGATGTTTCGTTAAAAACATTATGCTCACGACCAATGCAGGTGCCTAATGACATAACATAGCGTTCACGCAATGGGTCAATCGGTGGGTTGGTTACTTGCGCAAATTGTTGACGGAAATAATCGTATAGCGTACGAGGTTGGCTTGAAAGTACAGCCATAGGGGTGTCATCGCCCATAGATCCAGTCGCTTCTTGACCATTTTCCGCGAGTGTTTTAACCACTTGATGAATTTCTTCATAGCTGTAATTAAACATTTTGTGGTATTGAGCCATTTCTTCATTAGAGAAAACTCGTGCACCAATTCGATTTGCTTCTAATTTATCAAAAGGCACTAAGCGACGGATGTTTTTATCTAACCATTCACGGTATGGATGGCGTTCTTTGAGATCATTATCTATGTCGGTTGAATGAAATAATTTACCAGTATAGGTATCAATAGCTAACATTTCACCAGGACCCACACGACCTTTTTCAACTACTTCATCTTCACTATAGTCCCAAATACCTACTTCTGAAGCTAGGGTGATAAAACCATTACGTGTAATAACGTAACGGGCAGGGCGTAAGCCGTTTCTGTCTAAGTTACAGGCAACATGGCGACCATTGGTCATTACTACACCGGCGGGTCCATCCCATGGTTCCATATGCATAGAGTTAAATTCATAAAATGCACGCAAATCATCATCCATCAGTGGACTATTTTGCCATGCAGGTGGCATTAATAAACGCATAGCGCGATATAAATCCATGCCGCCAGCTAGGAATAGCTCTAACATGTTATCTAGTGATGAAGAATCTGATCCTGTTTGACCAACAAATGGCGCAGCATCTTGTAAATCAGGTAATAATGGCGATTTAAAGTGATATGTACGCGCACGTGACCATTGGCGATTACCTTTAATAGTATTAATTTCACCATTATGAGCAAGGTAGCGGAACGGTTGCGCTAAGTGCCATTGTGGTGAAGTATTCGTTGAGAAACGTTGATGGAAAACACAAATTGCGCTTTGCATACGTATATCGGCTAAATCTAAATAAAAGTTTGATAGATCTTTAGGCATCATTAAGCCTTTATAGATAGTAACCAAACAAGATAGGCTAGCAATGTAAAATACATCATCATTAATGCGTTTTTCAGCACGGCGACGTGCCATGTATAGGCGACGTTCTAAATCGCGATTACGCCAGCCAGGAGGAGCACCAACAAAAACTTGTTCAATATTAGGCATATTGCCTAATGCAACTTCACCAAGAATAGATGTATCAGTAGGTACTATACGCCAACCGATAAGTGTTAAACTTTCGTTAGCAAACTCTTCTTCTAATATTTTCTTCGAAAGGGCAGCAGTGATGGGATCAGGATTTAAAAAAACCATACCAACGGCATATTTTTTGCCAAGCTTCCAACCATTATCTTCTGCGATAGTGCGAAAGAAACAATCAGGTTTTTGTAATAACAAACCACATCCGTCACCAGTTTTACCATCAGCAGCAATACCGCCACGATGTTGCATACGATCAAGGGCTGAAATAGCGGTCTTAATTAGTTTGTGGCTGGTTTCACCGTGTTGGTGGGCAATTAAGCCAAAGCCACAATTTTCTTTTTGAATGCTATGATCATAAAGCTGCATTTTTGTCTCCTATTAGAAAACCACTTGGTTAACAGAACAAAAAAAGAATAAAGCTATAAAAAAAGTGCATAACTATTCCGTTTTAGACCAAGAGGGATTGCTTAGATTACTCATTTAGAGGTAAAAGGTCAATAAAAATAGAGCATTTGCTCGTAATTTATTTAGATGTTTTTAGGTGAATTTGGCAGCGGTAATTTTATTGTATATTAGAATGTTAAGCGTTTAACGTCTCAAAGCAAACACGCTGTGAGACGTTTAATTAGTCTACTAATATAAAGGCGTACCTACCGACATGTGTTATTATCCTTTTTTTTAACGTAAGCCAGTTGTTTTTATTGTATTAGGCCAGCCTCACTCTATTGAAGCTGCAAGTTTAGCTAGTCGAATTATTAAGATGTCAGACGGGAAAATTAATTAAAGAAGTATCATGAGTATAAGTAAATTTAGAGGAAGCTATAAAGCTTTCCTCACATCTTTTTTTGTGCATGCATTGCTGTTGCATTTTGTGTTATCAACACCACTTAAATATCAACGGGTAATCGAACCGACAAAGCCAATCAAAAGTTACTTGTATCACAAGCAATTAAAGAAGAAAGTGGTAGGTGCTAAATTAATTGAAAAACAAAAAAATATACTAAAGAAATATACCGAAAAAAAAGTCGATGAAGTCGAGGGCTTAGATAAAAACGTTTCGATAAAAAAAACAGATACATCAATTCATAAATCTTCCTCCCCTATTAATGAAAATCCTAAGGTTAATTTGTCTGCTTATCAGGCTCTTAACAACCTGAAAAATACCATCAATAAAGGGTTTGTTGAACAAGAATCAATTAAATATCAACAGCCGAGAACGGCTACGTTTATGCGTGACACACAAGTGCCTGTACCACGATCCGTTATAAAACTAACCGAAGATCAAAAACGAAAGCAAAATACTACTCGTTTGTCAGGCAGTATGAGTATCATAAAACACAATAATGGTAGCTGTACCATTATTAGAGATAAATTTCTTGGTAGTCCAATTGAGGCTACTATAAGCAAATTTTCTTGTGGTGAAAGCAAGTACGATAAAAATTTTCGTCAGCATATGCAAAAAGTAATAGAGCGATTAGTCCCTAAGTAAGCGATCATTCAGGGTTAGATCACCTCATTCAAGCCAGATCTGATGTGATGGTCTCCTCCCAATACGGCATCTATGTGCCATGATTGAAGTTGTTAAACACAATCAAAACGGGAGAAGACCACAATGAAGATTACAACAATAGGGTTAGATATAGCAAAAAGATTTTTTCATGTTGTTTGCTGTAACGCACAAGGACGTTTAATTAAAAAGAGAATGTTAAAAAGAACGCAAGTGTTAGCTTACTTTCAAAATCAACCAAAATGCTTGGTTGCATTAGAGGCCTGTGCTACATCGCATTATTGGGCAAGAGAAATACAAAAGTGTGGTCATAAGGTAAAGCTTATTCCTCCCCAACATGTGAAAGCTTTTTTAATTGGCAATAAGAATGATTATAACGATGCGCTAGCAATTGCTGTTGCTGCCAAACAGCCACATATTAAAAGTGTTGGTATTAAAACAATTGAGCAGCAAGATAACCAAGTACAGCATAAAGCAAGAGAATTAGCCGTTAGACAAAGAACGGCACTTTGTAACCAAATAAGAGGGTTAATAGCAGAATACGGTATTATTTTGAGTCAAGGTGTAAATAATGTGCGTAAAAATATTCCTTTAATGTTAGATGATGAAACGACACAATTATCAAATGCATTTAAAGTGGTCCTTGCTCAGTTACGGGAACAGTTGAAGTCATTAGATAACTGTATTGATACGTTTGGTAAATTAATTGTTGAAACAGTAAAAACCAATGATATTTGTCAGCGAGTTCAGACAATACCGGGGTTTGGCCCTATGGTATCAAGCGCATATTTTAATGAAGTTGGTAACGGGAGTAATTATCAACGAGGTCGTGATGTTTCAGCGTCTTTAGGTATAGTTCCTCGGCAACACAGTAGTGGTGGTAAGGATACTTTACTAGGAATAAGTAAACGAGGAAATAGCTATTTAAGATGTCTTTTGATTCAAGGAGCAAAGGCGGTTGTTTCAAGAGCGAACACGAAAAATGATAAATTAAGTCAATGGATAAACCGACTTGTTCAAACTCGGGGGCATAACCGAGCATGCGTAGCTTATGCCAACAAAATGGCGAGAATGGCTTGGGCTATTACCGTCTCTGGTGAGGAATACTCACCAGTATAAGTAAACCGCTCATCAAAGAATTGCGTGGGTAGAACGAAACGATGACATAACAGGTAAAACCTGCATATTGAAAACCTGATAACCTCAGTGAACTTAAAGTTCGACGATCTGATAAGGACAATATGCGCGGAATACATCGAGGTCAGGAGTAATGAGCTTCATTAAAAGACCGTATATATGACAGCAATCCTGTCTCTGTTATCAATGAGTTAAACCTTGCAATACGGGAGGAGACCATATATGAGGTTAAAAAATTATCGGTGAACTTTTCTTTCCAAACTATTGACGGGCGTAAGCATTTCAACTTTTGAGGCAGGATGCATGCTGACGCGTTGTAATACATCAACACGATAATGGTAGGGATTAATTTTCTGAAGACGGCATGTCACTAATAAGCTTTGTATGAAGTCGAATCCATTAAACTATGTCAGTAATTAATTCTCTTTGTTTTGTGTTATCGTTACGTTTAATGTACTAGTAATGCACTAGCTTCTTATATATTAGGAGCTGGGATCCCATCGTAACAAGGAAATAATGTGCCAGAAAATTCAACATTGGACTCCTTTTTAAAGGCAGAAAATCAGTTGCATATAAGTCATAAAAAAGTACTTGAGTACCTAAAGCGACACAATAAGGCTACTCGTGCAGAAATAGCTAAAGCGACAGGGCTTTCAAATCAAACTTTGACGCGGTTAACTAAACAGTTGATAGGGTTAAATATAATATCTGAAGATTCCAAGGTGTCAGGTTTACGTGGCCAACCCGCTATTTATTTACGTATTATTTCAGGTGCTTTTGTTTGTTTGGGGATAGTATTTGAACACGATAGAATAGTTGTTGTGGTTGATGACTTAAGCGGTGAGAGCTTAATAAGGCATAGTCAAGAGGGGACATTTTTGACCGCAGAGCTTGCTATAAATTCAGCGATAGAAATGCTTGATAAAGCCTATTCAAAAATGCCTTCTACTCTTAAAGTATTAGGGATCGGTATATCTATATCTGGTTTTTTCACCAATGTCGAAGGACGAATATGTTCTCAGCAGGATCCTCAAGGTTGGTCCAAAATAGATTGGCAAAAAACATTTGCTCATAGATATCATTGCCCATGTTATGTTGAGAACGATGGTTGTGCTGCAGCAATTGGATTTTCATTATCTAAAGCAGGAGCTAAGCTTCATAGCTTCTTCTTAATTTTATTTACTCTAGATATCGGCGGTGGATTTGTATTTGAAGGACAATTAGTGAATGGTACTTATGGTAACGCTGGCGAAATTGCTGCTCTGTTTAGCAAGGATAGAAATGCAGCTAGGCCCACAGAAGGCTCTCTTTATAGCTACTTACGTAATGTTTGGGAAGAGCCGGTCACTAATGAGAAAATTATTTCAGCCTTTAAGCAAAAAGATACTAATATCATGTCTTGGATAACGGCCTGTGTTGAAACAATGAAATTTCCATTGAAGTCGATACAAAGTTTGTTGGATCCAGAAGCTATTATATTTACAGGTCGTTTACCCATAGAAATTCAAAATAATCTTTCCGAAAAAGTAGTTGTATCAGGACCATCACATGGTGACGTATTTGCTCCTACTCCAAAAATATTGGTAGATAGTGACCAAAACATACTTGAAAAAGGAGTTACTGCAATACCCGCTTTTTATTTCTTTAATGAGAGCTGATGATCATTAATATGTAATGTAGGCAAATAGCCTCAAAACAAAGCAAGTGAAGAGCGAATATATTTAAATATTTTGCTTTGCTTTTATCACACCATTACATAGGTTGCAGGTCAAAATTGAATACGCATAATTAATAATGGTAGAAAATATACCAGAGGCAAGGATAACCTCCAGTACATACATTCAGAGCACTTGGGAATACAATAGTGTTAACTAAAAGCTATGAGTAACACCAGCATTGATAGTTCTACCCATCAAACGATTATGATACAAGTAACCTTCGCCAGTGAATTCAACACTGTCTTCTGATGTTAGGTTAGAGCCGTTAATATAAACTTGGGTACCTTTCGAAATGTTATATAGCACTTTAGCACTTAACGTTGTTTTCCCTTTATTATATCGGTCAGCATCGGCATTGCTCGGATTGAAAACCGTCGGTAAATCAGCGGTTCTATTCCAAGATATACTCGCATCAAAATTGTCATCGGTATACAGTAATGAGAGATTAATGATCGAATCAGGTTGATATAATAAGAAATCAACTTCTCCACGTTCACCTTTAGTATCAAATGAGGTATCCATAAAGATCGCATTAGATGAAAGTCCAAAATGGTTATAAGGCTCTGGTAGGTAAGAGACAAGACTCAACTCAACCCCTTTGATCGTCGCCTTTGACGCGTTGACAGGCTGAGTTACTTTATCATAAAAAGTACCGTCAATAGTCACATCGTTTAAAGTTTCAGTTAATATTTCATCTTTAATATCTTTCGAAAAGAAGCCAATTGTTGCCATACTATCTGAAGCAAAATACCACTCTAACGATAAATCAAGGTTTGTTGACAAACGCGGTTTAAGATCAGGGTTTGAGCGGGTCAGCTTTCTGTCTAGAGCAATAACTTCTTTTTCACCAGAGGGCGATATTTCAGTAAAGGATGGACGTCCTAAAGTTTGACTAGCAGCGAATCGTAAGATCAGACCATCTTCAATAGTGTAATTAACCAATAATGAAGGCAGGATAAAGTCGTAAAAGCCACTATTTTTACTTGCTTGATAAATACCATCAACATCTCTAAAACCAGTACCATCAGTGGTGGTTTTTTCATAACGAACACCAAAAATTGACTGTAATTGTTCTGATTGATAAAGCCCTTGCACAAATAATGAGGTCACTTTTTCATCAATGCCGTAATCAGCACCCAAACGGTTACCATCTTTATTTTCATAACGGAAAGCACTGGTATCTGAGGCGACGAATGATGATGATGGAATTAATTGATGAACTTTATTAATATCAGCAAAAAAACCTGGGAAACCACTGTCAGCGCCTGGAGGGGCCAAACTGGCTGAATTATCAGCAAAGACATCAGCTAAAGTAACACCCGAGCCTTCAACCGCTTTATTGGCAGCATCATAATGTGTGGTCCAATCAAAATCATAGCTTCTATCGGTTGTTCGATATTGAACACCTGCCTTTAGACCCCAACCATCATCATCAAAATCAGCGTTAAAAGCAATTGTTGCGATAGCATCAAGCACTTGCTCTTCAGCTTTCTCTGGCAACATGTTGCGATATAATAAGCTATATTGGTTTGGGTCAAAATAATTTTCAGGAGAAGGATTGATAACACTAAATGATGGGTTGAGTATATTGCTATCATCAAAAGCAACATCGGTAACACCCACAGCTCTCATAAATAAGTAATATTCCGCTTCTCTTGAATTGTTTGCTTCAGAATAGCCTGCTTTGGCATTCACCGTGATATCGTCATTGATAATTTTATCTATGCCAACTTGAAATAAAGTCAAATCTGCCTTGTTAGCAAATTCACCAACTTCAGAAAATGCTGCTCTACCCGTACTAAAAGATTTGCTGGTATCATCAATACGTAAAGTACCTGATTGACCATTCGCATCAAGAGTTAAACCTTCTGCTGAAGAAGGAATACGCACATCAGCTTTATTATGGTTAATGGTTTGATCAAGATCATTATAAGCAGTCGTAAACCAAACATAGGTATCTTCATCTGGTGTCCAATCTAATTTAGCAGACAAGCCTATACGTTTGGTTGGTGCTGATTCAGAAAGTATACGATGCTCTCGAACCACTCTGACATCATCTTGAGATGGAAAATCAATAGTGCGTGAACGACCACGGGTTAATTGAGAGGGTTTGCCTAGATCTCGCTGGTTATAACTAGCTGAAAGTGCTAAACCAACGTTTTCAGTTAATTGACCAGCATATAATGCTTCAAGACGTAATGGTGTATCAACGCTTTGAACAGCATCATCCATTTCAGCTTTGCCTGTTTCCGCCGTTAAAGTAAACAATGGCTCTGTAAGATCAACCCCCCTACGGGTAATAAAATCAATTTGCCCACCGATTGCTCCGGGGTTCATTTCAGGGGTAAAGGTTTTTATTACATCGGTACGACCAGCCAAGTTAACTGGAAAGGCATCAAGATATACCGCTCGGTTTTCAAAGTTAGAGGTTGCTAAAGTTAAGCCATCTAGAAGTGTTATATTTAAATCAGGGCGTATGCCTCTAATGGTCACAAACCTTACTTCTGGTCCACTAGAGCCACCGCTACCGCGTCCACTCAAATCTTCAAATGGATTTAATCCCGGAACTTTAGCAAGTAATTCCGCGGCATTACCTGCCGCCAAACCACCAATTTCATCTTGACCAATAGAGTCAACAATTTGCGCCGAGTTTTGTTTTTGAATTATTAAATTCCGAGTTACTAATCTTGTTCCTGTTATGACTATTTTTTCAACTTCTTTTTCTTTGCCTTGCTCATCAGCAGCGCTCGCATAGCTCATAGGAGCTATACTATAAAGCAAACCTAACAAAACTGCGGTGTGAACTTTATTAAATTTATTCAATAGGCTCTTTCTATGTAAATTATTCATGTTATCCCCTTATTGCTTTTATCTTCTGGTTAGAGTGGAACGTTATTACTCTACTTTCATGACATTTTATTTCACGCATTAAATACCGTCGAGGTATTTAATATACGCCTTTGCTAATAATTTGCAACAAAGTAATTTTATTTAAAAAAGAAAAAATAAATAAATCATCAAATAAAACACTTAAGCTCAACCAATAAAAACATAATACATCTTGATTATGCACTTGGCTTAGGTTGATTTCACAGGTACATGAACGATTGCTATGTTTAACAATCGGTTAGGGATTTTTTTCGATAAATCGACGGTTGAGCCGATAACAGAACTCATCTAAGTATTCTTGTAGGTATTCTCCTGATACTCCATGATATGTACCTAACAAAAATGTTTTTAAATTTGCCTATTGCTTGCTGTCTGTTGTTCGAATATTTGCTGTCATTGTTTGGCTATTAGGCGACAATTAGCTTGGCTGTTCTATGAATGTTTACCATTGTTTTTCTCGGTGAATAATTTTTCTCGGTGAAAATAATGGCATTACTTTAAATAATTGACGTGGGGGGGATGGAATACGGCTTAAATTGATCGCTTACGGCAAAAGTAACTCAGCCCAACATAATGTTTGATAAAATAGCGAATGGCAAAGTTACTTCGTCACTCGCTACTACAAACTCGCCGGTTTTAAGGTTGATAACCGCCAACAATGCCTTTTGTGGTTACACTAACCGCATCATGGGCGTGCAGTGATTCAAGGTGATTTATTTTTAGCCAAAAATCATCATATTGATCTGTTTTGTTTATGCTGTACTGTAAACGACGAGCAGCATCTTCACAAAACATTAAATTTTGACCGTTAAGGCGAGCGAATTCTTGTTCGTCTTCACGTTTCACCGCTGCTTGTACTGGCGTTTGTAATGAGCCTTCTATTAGGTTAACTAGATCTGTTATAGGAAAATCACTAACATTAGTATTAAGCTTTACTTTAACTTCGGCAACAGAACGTTGAGAATGTGGTGTCGCTACAATTCCCTCAGTGGTGCCTAGCCAATCATGAACGGCTTTAATATCAAGGTCAGTATGAGAGAATTTTTGTTGAAATGCTTGTTGTATTAATTGTCGAGCCAAAGCTGCTGAGCAAGGGCAAGTTGAGGAGTAACGTATATCAATTGACATTTCAATGGCAAGTTTACCCTGATCCAAGCGTCCCGTTAAAGTAATAGGGTAAGCTTTCCAACCTTCTTTACCGCTAACCAAAGATTTTCTGCGTAGGTGATAGTCAAAGCGAAACGTTACTTTTGCCTGATCACTTAAATCATCATGACTATTAATAAAACCATCAAGTAAAGTTACTAAACTTTGATAGTTAAGTGCATTGCTAGTAGATAATTCATCAAGAAGTAAATATAAGCGTGACATGTGTATGCCTTTTGCTTGTGCTTCTTTTAGATTAACAAAAGCATCAACATGAGCAGAAACCATGCGCTCACTTTCACCTTTACAGGCAACCATGATGGGCATTTCAATCTTGCTCATGCCAACCCAATCGAGTGTTCCTTCGGTTTGGGCTGTAGTATGGTTAGCAATATCAGGCATTGATGTTGGCATTAGGACTCCGCTTTTAGCTATATATACTTAACTAAGGCTGCGCGGTGATAGCTAAAAAAAAACCGCACAACAAGTAAATTCAAAGGCGCACATTCTATCTTATTTTTTAACAGTAATCATTACTGTTATAGTGAGAGATAGGAAAAATGTGTAAATAATCTGCTCTCGACTTAATAAATATTCTTCTAACGGCTATTTTTGCTTACTTCTACGTTAAATTTATTTGTAATAGACCAGCTATTGACGGGTAAACATGCCTTGAATTAAACAAAATAATCAAGCGAGTTGAGGTTAAATAGTAGTAAAAAGAATGGATTGCGTCATATAGCAAGCAAGTAGCCATTTACCTTGCTGATATTAAAAACCTTTGAGTGATAATTGTGTACGATTATGACAAGAGCATTGCCATAAAATGAAAGGATCTGCGGGTAGTATTGGTTTAAAGCCATAACCAACAAGTATTAGCTGGTTTTAATTTTTGATTTGAAAATTTTAATTATCTATTCTATTTAACTGAACCGACAAATCGATAACCTTCGCCGTGTATTGTATTAATTATCTCTGGTGTTTCTGGATTTGACTCAAAGTGCTTACGTAATCGTCTAATGGTGACATCAACGGCTCTATCATTACTACGTAAATCACGCCCCGTCATTTCTTTAATTAGCGCTTGCCTAGAAACGATTTGACCCTCATTTTTGATTAACAAGCGTAAGGCTCGATATTCGCCTCGAGGAATAGCAAATATATCGCCATTTGGACTCGTTATTTCTCGTGAATTACCATTCAATGTCCATTGATTAAATTTAACAATTGCTTGTTCTGCTTCACCTTCATCATGGCTTTGATTAATACGACTAAGTATATTACGAACTCTAATGGTGAGCTCTCTTGGATTAAATGGTTTGGTTAAATAGTCATCTGCACCAATTTCTAACCCTAAAATCTTATCAATGTCACTGTCACGTTCCGTTAAGAAAATTAGTCCTAAATTATTATTACCTACTAATTCTTTGCCAAGCAATAAGCCATTTTTCCCAGGTAAGTCGATATCCATAATGACAAGGCTTATCGTATGCTGCGCTAACATTATGCCCATGGTTTCACCATCAATAGCTTCAAAAACCTGATAACCTTCAGCTTCAAATAAATGGCGTAAGCTAAAACGAGTTACATCCTCATCTCCAACAATAAGAATTTGATAATTTTCCATGTTGCGACCACCAGTATTTATTATACGAATCTAGCGTTTTTTATTTTTTTTTAAGTAATAACTATATAGCACAATATTAGAAGTTAGTATACTAGAGTCTTTTATAATCGCTGAATTCGTATAGTAAATGCATGGCGCTGTTGTCGTTTATTGTTGTCGCTTTAACTGAAATTAATGGGGACTGTTATATTGAATAACGTTCCTTGGTCTGCCACGCTTGGTTGCGATGTTTTTTAGTTTTTTCAATGGTAATAAATATTAAAACCTTGCTTCGTCGCTATCGTCTTAGTTTTACCTATATGTTTTTGTATTATAGGTAAATATTTCAAAAATCTGTTGGCTACTATGGTAATATCTCCTGGTTTTTGTTTACCCTCCAGTAGGTGTTTTTTTATACCGCGCAGAAAGTATTCTGTTGCCTGATAATTCGTTTTAGTACCTTGATGAAAAGGTGGGTTTGATACAACATGTTGATATTTTTCAGTGACATTAGATAAACTATTTGAGGCAAAAACATCGCCAGATAAGCCATTAAGCTCAAGTGTTTTTTTTGCCGAGGCTATTGCTAAGGCGCTTACATCAAGTAATGATAATTCGGTGTTCGCAAATTTTTTGCCAATAAAGCAACTAATAACGCCAGCACCGCAACCAAAATCTAATACTTTACCTTGCATATTTTTAGGTAAATTATCCAATAACAATGCCGTACCCACATCAAGCTTTTTCTGGCTAAATACACCAGGTAATGAGGTAATTGTTAATTCAATGCCAGAGATATTAATTTGATAACTTTTATACCAATTTTCAATATGAAAGGCTTCACTTTCACCTTTTTTTATTTTAGCTATACCAACAAAGACTAAACAATGTCGGGCGGTATCTATTTTTTGACAGTTTTGTAAGAAGTGTTGAGTTAATTTAGGCGATGATTGTACACCCCCTTTTTTCTCTCCTACTAAAACTATCTTGGCATCGCTAAGTAAATAGGGAGCAATCATTGCCAGAGTGAAAGCTAATTCATCTTTGCTTTTGGGAAAATTAATAATGACTAAATCGTGTTGAAATTCATTTTTATATTCGCTAGTGAAAACACTCTTTATGTGATTTTTATATTTGGCATTGATAGCGAGATAGTCAATAAAATTAGTGTTATAACAAGTGATATTTGCTTTTGGATAATCATTTAAATAATGCGTTATAAACCCATCTTCCATCAAGTTAATAAAAAGTGGTGTGTTTGCTGATAATTGGTCGCTA
Organism: uncultured Colwellia sp.; assembly: GCA_965261045.1. Classification (GTDB taxonomy): domain Bacteria; phylum Pseudomonadota; class Gammaproteobacteria; order Enterobacterales; family Alteromonadaceae; genus Colwellia. The sequence continues at coordinate 2,304,976 of CBDHCJ010000001.1, read as the reverse complement.
TTACGCAATAACACTTGGCTGATATTTGACATCGACATAAATTGAAAAGACTAATGAATAAGATAGAATAATGTATTCTACGGTATTCGAACTTTAATCGACAATTATAATTTTTCAGCATTGACATGGAGCTGAAAATTCTTGTGTATTTAGCCTCATTAATATTTGATCCCTAATTTACTCGTATTGCAGGGTGGGATCACGCATTTCGGATAAAAAGCACAGTATAATGAAAGTATTTTGAACTTAATTGAGATTGAGCGATCAGATCAGTATCAAAAACTCACCGTAGATTAATTATGAAGTCGTTATTTCAAGAAATTGAAAGTATTGAAGATCACAGAGTAGACTCAAATAAAGATTACGAATTAGCTGATATTATTTTCTTAACAATAGCTGGGGTGCTTTGTGGGGCAAAAGGCTGGAAAGCGATAAACATATTTGGGAAAGCTCAACTTGATTGGTTAAGGAAGTACCGAAGTTTTAGCAATGGCATTCCAACAAGACACTCTATTGGACGCATAATTAGAGGTATCAAGGCTGATAGCCTTGTTTCAAGCTTTATTAACTTTTCAAATGCGGTGCGAGAAAAAGAAGGTAAAGCGCATATTAGCTTTGACGGTAAAGTCATTTGTGGATCTAAACATGGCGATATAGATGCCTTACAACTGATGACGGCGATGGTGGTAGATAATGGTCTCATCATCTACCAAAAAGAAACCTCAACCAAAACAAATGAAATACCTGTTATGCAAGCAATGCTAGCGAGTATAGATATTAACAATTCGGTTATTACCGCTGATGCAATGCACTGTCAAACAAAAACCACCACGGTAATACGTGAAGGGGGTGGAGATTACGTACTTCAAGTGAAGAAGAATCAAAAGAAGCTATATAAAGAAATCAAAGCGTACTTCCATAAAACTTACCGTGATGAACCTAAGCTATTGAAAAAAAATACCTTTAAAGAATTAGATGGAGAGCATGGGAGAATTAACGAACGAGTATATCGACTTTTACCGATAACCGAGTGGTTTGATGAAACGGAGAAATTTACAGATAGTTTTGCGGTAGTGGAAGTACAACGGACTCGACACCTAAAGACTAAAACAGAGCAAGAGACTTCGTATTACATAACGTCATTAAAAGAAGCGGTAAAAATAACGGCAAAATATATACGTCGGCATTGGGCTATTGAGAATAGCCAACACTGGGTATTAGATGTGACATTTAGAGAAGATGAATGTCAAATTTATGCTGATGATGGAGCGAAAAACTTAGCGACAATCAGACGTAAGCTATTGAATTTGATAAAATCGCATCCATTAAAAGACAGTGTCGCAGGAAAAATGCAACGAGCATGTTGGGATGCTAAATTTAGGGCAGATATTTTATTTGGTCAAAAAACAAGCAAAGCATAATCCCACCCTGACTCGTATTGGTATAATATCTGAATTTAGCAGAGTTAAATAAATATCATTTCCGAATAGGTCAATATATGAATAAATTTTCTAAAGAGCATTTAAGTGTTGCATCGAACGCCTCAGGACGAAAGATGCACGTACCCATTTATCGTTTTCAGGGGAAAGAGCCTGGAGCAAAAGTGTATATTCAAAGCTCAGTACATGGAGCTGAAGTACAAGGTAATGTGGTGATCTACCATCTTATCGAATATTTGAAAGTCAATCCTATTCGTGGTGAAGTAGTTTTAGTGCCTAACTGTAATCCTGTAGGCACGAATATAAAATCGGGTGAATATACATTAGGAAGGTTTGATCCCGTCAATGGCGAAAATTGGAACCGTGGATACTTCTTTAAAGAAGCGTTAATTAACGACTTTATTGATACCTTAACGGAAGATCAGTCATTTGATAATATAAAGCTTGCCTTTCGACAACAGGTAAAGCAAGCCATGGATGCTGAGCTTAGTAAAACATGGGGTATTGGTTTAGCGTCGCGGTTAAACCTTCAATTACAATCTTTAGCTTTTGAGGCTGATATTGTCATCGATTTACATACAGGATCTATTGCAACACATCATATTTATGTGCCTGAATACGCGAAAAATTCGGCAAAATATTTTAATATTCCTCATGTTATATTTATACCTAATCAATTTGATGGTGCTTTAGATGAATCTGTATTTTGTAATTGGTGGACATTAGCAGATAAGCTTTCTCAAAAATTTCCTCAACGAAAGTGGTCTGTGCCAGTAGAGGCGTTTACGCTTGAAATGGGTAGCCAAGAAATCATAGATTTTGACTCGGGGCAATATGATGCAAATGGAATTCTGGCTTACTTAAATTATAAAAAATGCCTTGTTAATGACGACATTCAGCCAGAAAATATAACACGATATGCGGTGTTTCTTGCTGATTATAAAACCTTGTATACCCAAGATGGGGGCATAGTTGAATATAATGTAAAACCAGGGCAGCATATAAAAGAAGGTGATGTATTAGCGAAAATGCTAAACGTAGATGACTTAGATAATGACAATGCGGTGAGTTACATTTATGCGCCTAAAGATTTAATCGCCATATTACACTTTCCTTCTGCGTCGGTATTATGTGGAACTCAACTCTATAAATGTTTTATTAATTACTTTCCGTTACCTTAAATGCTCATATGAGATTTGTAATTTTCTGTGCAAATTTTATTCTCGAATGAATGAAAAAGTTTGCGCGTATCCGCGAGAATGCTGTGATAGCCGATACGGGAAATTACGCTGAATAATCATAATAAAATAAGTAAAAATATTCCAACCATTTTCTCTGTTAAGAATTATATTGCTCAGTAAATAAAAAATAACCTTTAAAATCAATTTGTTATTTTGGGCACAGCTTGTGCATTGAATATGTCACGGCTTGTGCATTAAATATATGTTGTGATGTAAAAGTAAAAAATAAAGCTCAGTTTTACAATACTTTTGTTATTCATCACTCACTGAAATTAAATTAAATATAAGATAGGGGAATAAAATGAGAACTGCTATAAATCGCATCTGTACGGCATCTGTGATAGCCTTAGCTTTTGGTGGTACTACGTCAGCATCGGCTGAAATTGCTGCTAAGGGGGATTGGGGCAAAGCACAGTTTTATGGGAGCTTAAGAGCATTAGTCACTAAAGAGAATGAGAGAGACGTTGATGTTGCTGATGGGGTTTCTCGAATAGGTATCAAGGGATTTGTAAACCTTTCTGATGATTGGAAAGGAACTTATCGACTTGAAGGAAGAGTGTTACTTGATGACGGTACACTTTTCAGTGACGCCAACGACTTTCATAAGCGCATTACTTACGCTGGTCTAAAAAATAAAGGGGTTGGTGAAGTTAGGTTGGGTAAGCAATTTTCACCACACTACTTGTGGACAATACTCCCCATTGATATCACTTTTCATAATCCAAGACATTATAACATTCGTTGGAACGCCAGTGAAAACTCATCCATTCGTGAAGCTAATTCAGTAGCTTATTTCTCGCCATCGTATAACGGTTTAAGTTTTGGTGCGCTGGTTGAAATAGATGGTGGCGATCCTCAAAGCTCTGGCGTTGATAGTTATAACATTGCCGCTAAATATAAAACAGGCTCATGGCAAATAGGTGTGTCTTACTTTGTTCGTAGCGATGATACTCGTATTAACGATGCTGTTAAACCTGATGCAGATACTTTTGCCGTAGCGGTTCAATATAAAGAAAATGGTCACAAAGCTGTTTTACGCTATCAAAACGAAGAGGTATCTAATGGCACTGAATTTAACACCATTGGTGCTTATTACTCATATACTTTTGAATCTGGTATCACACCACAATTTAGAGTTTATAACCTAGATAATGGTGTTATTAAAGGTAATCAAATGGCGATTGGTGTCATCAAAAAATTCAATAAGTATGGGGAAGTGTTTATTGATTTCACCAATTATGACGATGAAGCCGCCATGCTAAAAAAACGTGATGACGACATCACTGTAGGTGTGAAAATATCTTTCTAATATATTTTCAGTCTATTTTAAATGAATAAAGCACACTCACATAAAGATTAATATTTTGGAGAATTTCATGAATAAATTTAAACTTGCGATTACTAGTACATTATTAATAATGTTACCTTTGTTAGGTTATGCTGCTGACACAAAAAAAGCTAGATCTTATATCTTATCAACCGCTTCAACAGGTGGTACCTATTATCCAGTAGGGGTTGCTGTTGCCACTTTAGCAAAAATAAAACTGCAGCCCAAACAAAAATTATCATTGTCTGCTATCACCTCTGCAGGCTCAGGTGATAACTTAAATTTAATGCGTAAAAATGAAGCTCAATTTGGTATTTTACAAGGCTTATATGGTGCTTGGGCCTGGAACGGTACTGGACCATTTAAAAAGCAAGGCGCTAATAAAGAGTTCCGCTCTGTTACCATGTTATGGAAAAATGTTGAACACTTTACGGTTAAAAAAGATGCCGTAAAAGGAGATAACTTAACAGACATTATTGCCCTTTATGATGAGTCATTTTCTATTGGTAAAAAAAATTCAGGAACCGAAGGCTCGGGTAAGTATATTTTAAGCTCTTTAACTATTGATACGGGTAAATTTAATACTGTCCATATGGGTTATGGTGCCAGTGCTGGCGCAATGCAAGATGGTCGTATAAAAGGTATGAACACCCCTGCTGGTATTCCTGTTAGTGCTGTTACACGCGCTTTTTCTAGTGATGGTGAGAACTTAAAAGTATTGAATATTTCAGATGCTTCACTGAAAAAAATCAATCAAGATTTCTCTTTGTGGACTCGTCAAATAATTCCTGCAAATACTTATCCTAATCAAAAAGAGCCAATTAATACCATTGCTCAACCTAATTTTTTAGCAGTAAAAGCTGATTTGCCCGAGCATGATGTTTATTTGGTCACAAAAGCTATTTATGAAAATTTACCTTTTTTGCGTAGTATTCATGCGGCAACAAAAGTAATGAGTATTGAAAGTGCTATTAGCGACTTAACAGTACCACTTCATCCTGGAGCAGCGCGTTATTACCGTGAGGTAGGCGTTAAAATCCCAGCACATTTAGTGAGTGAATAAATATTTAGTAGTATATTTAGCAGCATATGCCCATTCTACTTCAAGGTTTAGCGTTACTGTAGAATGGGCTTATTCATCCATCATCACCATCAATATAAACGTAGTGAGGTTGTTAAATAACGAATCTTCCCAGTTTAGATGTTATAAGTAATAAAACGAGTTAGGCGAATAATTTAGGCGAATAATATGTCGACAATTCCAAGAACAGAAGGTGTAGCGCTCAACGGGGCGTTAATTAGATCAATGAGAAATATCAAAAGTTGGATAAATTATGAATAATGAAAACATCAAAATCCCTGTGATATATTGGTTAGCGGTTTTTACCAGCCTTGTACATGTAGCCTTGAATTACTTCGCTATTATTCCTGAAAATTGGGCGGCTGCTACCCATTTTGCAATGTTTGGCTGTCTTGGCTCACTCATACACTTTAAAAAATCATGGACACAAATAAGTGTTTTAATAGGCATTGTTGCCAGTGCTATTTATCTCATTTTTGCTGAAGACGCACTCTATGAAAGGGGGCAATCTTTTATTGGTACAGATTTCTTTTTTAGTTCCATAGCGATTATTTTGGCACTGATATTAATGTTTAAAACAATTGGTTGGTTCATTCCTACCTTAATTGTTATTTTCCTCACCTATATTACCGTTTGGGGTCAATATGTGACAGGGGTATTTAATTTTCCAGGTTTATCTTGGGAAACCATGCTTTTTCGTAGCTATTTTAGCACTGATGGTATGTTTGGTACTATCGCCCAACTTTCCTGGACCTTTGTTTTTATGTTCGTTTTATTTGGTGCTTTCCTTCAAGTATCAGGCGCTGGAGATTATTTACTAAAGGTTGCCGCTAAACTGACTTCACGCCTTAGAGGAGGCTCAGGTTTAGTCTCGGTTTTAGCTTCTGGTTTAATGGGCTCAGTTTCTGGCTCCGCCATTGCTAACACAGCGGCCACTGGTGTTATTACCATTCCATCAATGAAAAAAGCGGGCTATTCTGCTGAATTTGCTGGTGGTGTTGAAGCGGCAGCATCAACGGGAGGACAACTTATGCCTCCAGTGATGGGAGCTGGCGCTTTTATCATGGCTTCATATACTCAATTACCCTATTTAACTATTATTACCGCAGCCTTACTACCCGCTTTACTTTATTATATTACGGTTGGCTTTTTTGTTCGAGCTTATGCCATTAAACGTGGTATTGATCTTTCTAACAACGCGGTTACTGCTGCTGATAAAAGTGATGATAAAATAAAAAACGGCTGGCGTCACTTGGTCTCTATTGGCATCTTGGTTACTTGTTTAGTCATTGGTTTTACTCCGTTATACGCCGTTGGTATGGCAATAGCGTCAATTATTCTGTTATCTTGGATATCAGAACAGCCAATGGGGCTAAAAGAAATCAGTGATGCACTCGCTGAAGGCTCAAAAGGTATGGTGGTTACCGCAATACTGTTAATTACTATCGGGTTAATGGTAAATGCTATTACCACTACTGGCTTAGGGAGTACATTTTCGTTAATGGCAATAGAATGGGCAGATGGTAGTTTACTGATACTTATTTTATTAATAGCGGTTGCATCACTAATTTTAGGCGCTGGCCTACCTGTTACCGCTTCTTATATTATAGTGGCAACATTACTAGCACCTGTACTTAGCGATCTTATTTCTTTGCAAGCAACCACTGACATTATTAATAGTGGTACTTTGGCTGTTTCTAAAGACCTAATTCAAATGCTCTTACCTGCTTTTGCCGATGGTACTATGCCATTGTCAGAGGCACTATTAGCCGCACCTAGTGAAGTTCGTACTATGCTATATGACATGGTTTTATCACCAGAAATATTAGCCAGCTCTTTATTAGCGGCTCATTTAGTCATTTTTTGGTTATCACAAGATAGTAATGTGACACCACCAGTATGCTTGGTTGCCTACACCGCCGCAGGTATTGCCAAAGGTGATCATACTAAAACCGCTTTTTGTGCCTGGAAACTTGCCAAAGGCTTATATATTGTACCATTATTAATGGCATATACTGGCTTAGTGATGGGTGATGCTGAAGTACGTATTCTTATCTTTGTTTTTTCTGCCATAGGATTGTTTTGTATTATCGCAGCATGGGAAGGAGTCGTAATGAAAGTTATTAATCGAGGCAATAGATTAGTATTAGGTGTTGTCGGTACATTATTACTATGGCCATTTGATGGATTTGTACTAAAAATAGCTCTGGCACTAACCTTCTTAGTTTATTTATTAGTTTCAATCATTCAATTTAATAAACAATCGTGTGATCAACTTGTTTAAACAAAAAAATATACCATTATTATTTGGGCTAACCTTTGTTAGCCTAGTTATAGTAGTTCATTTTATTTTGATTAAAGATGCCCAACGTTCTTCTTTGCTACGGTTATCATTAATTGAAAGCACGCTCAACAGTACTTTTCAAAAATATCAGTACCTGCCTGAATTATTATCTCTTGATCCCCGTCTAAAATTAGCTATTGAAGATAATGATCATGCGGCACAACTCAATGAATTACTAAAATCAATGCAAATTTCTGCGGGTGTTGACGCCCTTTATTTAATGAATAATAAAGGCATCGTCATTGCCAGCAGCAATTATGACAAAGCCAGCAGTTTCATGAGTAATAAGTATGATTTCAGACCTTACTTTAAAAAAAGCATACATGAAGGTAGCGGACTGTATTATGGTGTTGGTATTACCACCAAAATTCCTGGCTATTTTATTTCCTCTCGTATCGAAGGATTTAATTCAGGTTTTGGGGTGGTTGTTGCTAAGGTCGAGCCCAATAATATTGAACGTTCTTGGCAACAACTTGCAGGTGATGTTTTGGTTGTCGATAACAATGATGTGGTGATCATGTCAACTAAAGAGTCATGGAAATATAATAGCCTTACCGCTCTTTCTTCTGAGCAATTAAAAAGAATTTCAAAGCAGCGTCAATTTGCTGGTAAAACGCCTAAATTAATCGTCGATGACACTTTCACTCATAATTTGGCTGCGGTTTCCCTTTGGAATATTAATAGTCAATACTTCCTAATAGAATCAATTGAGCTTGCTAATAAAGAAAGTATTTTATTAAAAAATTGGCGACTCTATTACGCACTTCCGTTTAACACCATTGTTGAAAAAACTCTCTACAGCAGTTTGATTATCGCGCTTTTATTATACGGTATTTATGTGTTTATAAAGCATCGTCGATTTATTGAATACACTCGTAATATGAAAGCAGAAATTAGTCAAAAACATCGTGCTGAAATGCAGCTAATCATAGAGCAAACTAAAGTAGGTATACTAACCCTTGATCAAAAAGGCAATATTCTCAGTAATAATGCCACTTTTCAAGAGATGTGCAATCATGACAACAACTCAAAAATTAAAGGGGTGAATATTAGTGAATTTGTTACCTTATCGAAAAAATTTGCAGAAGTAATACATATTACTGATCTGAATTCAGCTGAAACATTTACCGAAACCTATTTAAAAGAAAAGAGCAACACCCAAAAGAATTGCACCCATTCATTGCCCATAATGTACAGTATTAGCCCCATCAATATAAACGACAGCTTCTATTTAATGACTGTTGTGAATATCAGTAAACGAAAAAAAGTAGAGGAAGCATTAAGTTTTACTAACGCTCACCTTGAAAAACTCGTTGAAGAAAGAACCTTAGCACTAGATTTAGCCCAAAAAGAACTCATTCGCCAAGAGAAAATGGTCGTGCTAGGCAGAATGGCTGCGGCGATAGTGCATGAATTAAGTCAACCTTTAGTCGCTTTTAAAGCCGCCTTAGCAAGTATTGCCATTAAACAGCAAAGAAATGATTGGCAAGGAGTAAACACTTCCTTAAATAACCTGTTACCACTTTGCCGTAATATGCAGGACATACTTATTCAGCTGAAATCATTTGCTTATCAAGATGGTGGTCAGACGAAAGCGCAATGTGTTGAACTAAATGACTCAATTACTCACTTACTCAGTACTTACCTTGAAGGGAAGCTAGATTCAAGTAATAGTACTACCATTGATGTTACCTTGGATAAACAGAAGCCGTTAGTTAATATTAATTCAACTAAACTTGAAATCGCTGTTGGTAACTTAGTAAGAAATGCTTTAGATGCCGTTGAAAAAACTGAGTTCCCAAAAGTATTAGTATCAACCAAGGTGATTGATCAATATGCCATAGTGATTGTTGAAGATAATGGCGGTTGCATGGATAAGAGTGTTGCCGAACACCTTTTCGAACCATTTTTTACCACTAAATCCATTGGCAAAGGGCTTGGTTTAGGCTTAGCTATTACCAATAACATTATCAAAGAATATGATGGTAATATTGAGGTCAAGTGTTTGAAAAATTCAACCCGTTTTATTATTTCACTGCCCTTGTCATTAAATAACAAAACGCTTTAAATACAATTAATTGACACGGCATTAAGATTAAATTAAATAAGTATAAATAAAGCGCATTGTTATACTCGATGTTAGGGTGTATTGATAATAGCTAGCGCAGTACAGAAGGAAAACATGACTAATATTGATGATTTAAATGCTGAACGTTGCGAAATAGTAATCGTCGACGACAACGAAGACTTACTGACTAATGTTTCTGATTATTTATCACTTCATTTTAAAAAGGTACACGCATTTATTGAGCCTGCTGAAGCAATTAAATTTGTTTACAAGGATTTTCCTGGCATAGTCGTTAGTGACATAAAAATGCCAGAAATTACGGGTGTTGAGCTTCTTAACCAAGTGCTTAGTTGCGATAACAATATCCCCGTTATTTTAATGACAGCACACGGCGATATCTCACAAGCGGTACAAGCCGTACATGAGGGTTGTTATGATTTTATTGAAAAACCTTTTGAGCCTGAACGACTATTAGAAAGCATTAATAGAGCCATTGAGAAACGGGTATTAACTTATAACCAAGCCCGGCTTCGCGATGCGCTACAAAATAAAGATGCGATAGAAACTCGTTTAATGGGCGTTTCTCCTAAAATGGCCAAATTACGACGAGATGTTTTGTCAGTGGCTAATTTAGATGTACCAGTACTTATTCACGGTGAAACAGGTGTTGGAAAAGAAGTTGTTGCCCATTGCCTACACGATTTTAGTTACCGAAAAAAAGCACAATTTGTTCCCTTGAATTGTGCTGCTATTCCAAAAGATTTAATTGAATCAGAGCTATTTGGTCATGTAAAAGGCGCATTTAGTGGTGCTGATACTACACGCATAGGTAAATTCGAATTTGCTAATAAAGGCACCGTCTTTTTTGATGAAGTAGAATCTATTCCATTAAGTGCCCAAGTAAAAATATTACGCTCATTATCAGAAAACAAAGTTGAGGCACTTGGTTCAAATACAGCTAAAGACATTGATATTCGTATTATATCAGCCACGAAAGAAGATCTAAAAGACAATCCAAATTTTAGACAAGATTTATATTTCCGCATGCAGGTTGCCGAATTGTATATCCCGCCGTTACGAGAACGAAAAGAAGATATTTTATTATTATTCGAACACTTTGCTAGTGACTTTATGACCCAAAACAACATTGAGTGGGCTGGTGCCAGTATTCACCTACAACGGCAATTATTAGAATATAACTGGCCAGGTAATATTCGTGAACTTATTAATATTGCCACTCGCTGTGTTATCAAAAATTGTCATGATCTTAATGAATTATTAAATCCACATGAGCAAGAAAAACAAGACAAAGCCCTGCAATCATCGTTAAAAGATCTGGTCAATGATTTTGAAGCTAATATGCTGATGAATTCTCTACAACGACATAAAGGCAGTGTTCAAGCCGTACTTGAAGAGCTCGATATGGAAAGACGCACTTTTAATCTAAAGCTGAATAAATATAATATTGATAGTCGCCTTTATAAAAGTGGTGATATTGAAAGTAAAAAGTAAAAAGTAAAAAGTAAAAAGAACAAAGCGTAGGCGTTTAATTTCACTTAACACCAATAGGGCTTCAATTGAACTTTAATTTGCCGCTAAAATAACTTGTAGTTCAAAAAGCAATGTTATATTATCACAAAATATATAATGTTACTTTATAACTTTACTTTGTTGAAAACAAGTGTTGAAAACGAGCAAAATAACCACAAATAACTTAACCCGCATGAAGGCAATTGCACTCATGGTTTTTGTGTTGCTGTTTTTAACATCAGCACTTGCTCATGCCGACCATTTAGCTGGTCAAGCGATAATGGTTGAGCAACAAGATTGTCATATATGTAACCAAGGGCTCGATACACCACCTGAGTTAACTCAAATTCAAGCGATTGTTATTACTGGTTATAAGGTTTTGATTTCTAAAAAAACCACTACTAAGTTTGCCTTTAGCTATTTTTTTCAACCTCCCTTACGAGCACCTCCTTTCATTCAATAAATTTTATTTATCACTTTATCACTTTGCTACGATGGCTACACTTGGATCTTTAATTCTTGATCTAGACCGATCATTGAGCAAAATATTTTACTTATTTATTGGAATATACCCATGTTTTCAAAAAACATTGTCATGTCTTATCGTAAGGCGCTTACTGTTGCTGCCCTATGTTTATCTATTATGACGTTAAATTACAGTTCATCCATTTTTGCACAAACAATTTCAGGTCAGGTTGTTAATCATCAAGGAAAAGGCGTCAGTAAAGCGCTGGTTAAAATTAATGGCAGCGATCAAGAGGTCATCAGTAATGAGCAAGGTTTCTTTACTTTATTAGCGTTAACTGCGGGTAAGTTTGAGTTGCATACTAGCGCAAAAAATCATGCTCATAATAACCAATATGTCATTATAAATCATGATGATATTTCAGGAATAGTTATTAGGTTAACGCCATCGGTTATGGAAGTACTCGATGTTTATGCTACGCCTTTGCACTTATCAACCATTGAATCAGCCTTACCGGTTAATGTTATTACAGGAGATGAACTAAAACTTAAGCAGGCATCAACACTAGGAGAAACCTTAAAAAATGAAGTGGGTGTACATTCTAGTTTTTATGGCGCTGTTACTAGTAGCCCCATTATTCGTGGTTTAAATGGACCTAGAGTGTTGATTACTCAAAATGGGTTAGATGCAGGAGACGCGTCACGTGTTGGCGCTGATCATGCGGTAACTACAGAAACCAGTACCGCAACACAAATTGAAGTACTGCGTGGACCTGCTACTTTATTTTATGGTAGTGGAGCAATTGGTGGGGTTGTTAATGTAGTTGACAATAGAGTGCCAACATCCAGTGATACTTTAGTTGACTGGTTGTTACAATATAACGATGTTGCTAACGAAAACCAAGGCTCTTTTTCTTTACAAACGGGTCAAGAATCGTTTGCCTTTCATCTTGATGGCTTTTGGCGTGATGCTAGAGACTACCAATTGCCGAGTGATTTTGATGTGTACGCAGATGAAGAAGAGCAAGAAGGTGATCATGATGAAGCGAAAAGCAGTCATCTTGCCAACACCGCTTTAAAATCTAGCGGCTTTACTCTTGGGTCTAGTTACTTATTCAACCAAGGGTTTATTGGTTTTTCTTACGGTACTATGAGCCGCGATTATGGTATTCCAGGTCATTCCCATGGTCATGAAGAAGAACATGAAGAAGAGCATGAAGAAGAGCATGAAGAAGAACATGAAAATGATGCGGGTACTGCTGCAAAAATGTCGCAAGACAGATTACAGATATTAAGCGAAGTGAATTTTGCTGAGAGTTTTATTAAACAACTTGCTACTAAGTTTGCGTACACTGATTATAAGCATCAAGAAGTTGAAGCGAGATCAGTTGGCACAATTTTTTCTAATAAAAGTGTTGAAATGAAAGCCGATTTGTACCATCAAGATTATCTAGATTGGCAGGGCGCTTGGACTCTTCATTTCAAGAGATCTGATTTTAAAGCGGTAGGTGAGGAAGCCTTTGTTCCACCTTCAAATACCGAAAGTTTTGCCATAGCTTGGTTGGAAGAAAAGCATTTTGGTGAGGTATTATTACAGCTTGGTGCTAGAATTGAGCGAGTAACGATTGATGCTAGCGATACTTCCATTGGCTTCTCAGATCATGATGATAATCATCAAAGCATATCATTTAGACAACAAAATTTTAATCCTTTTAGTACGTCACTAGGGTTAGTTTGGGATTATCAAACAGGATATAATATTGGTTTTTCACTCGCTGCATCACAAAGGTCACCATCAGCGGCTGAGCTGTTCTCTTTTGGCCCACATATTGGTACAGGTACTTTTGAAGTAGGTGCAATGTTCAACTTACCTTCAGAAGAAGATGATGAAATTCATGTTGAGTTATCATCACAACCAACTGACGTTGAAACTTCCCATAGCATTGATTTAACATGGCGAAAATTTGAAGGTGATTTTGGCTTTGTTGCCAGTGCCTTTTATAGCCAAGTGAAAGATTATTATTATCAACAAAACACAGGATTATTTTTTAAAGATGAGCATGAAGATGAACATGATGAAGTAGGTTTACCGATATTAATTTATCAACAAGGTGATGTGGATATGTACGGACTTGAAGCTGAATTGGTTTATCAGATTTCTAATCCTCTTAAAGTAACCATTTTTGGTGATTATGTTAAAGCAAGTCTTTCTAGTGATAAAAAGGCTAATGGCAACGAAACTAGCAGTAGTTTACCTCGCATTCCACCCATGCGATTGGGAGCTTCATTAAATTATCAAGGTAATAGCTTTAATAGTGAATTAAGTGTTAACCATTACTTTGCACAAAAAGATATCGCGCTGTTAGAAACCCCAACACCTGCTTATACTTTAATTGATTTTAACTATAATTATTATCTTGACCATACGCGTTTTAAAAATAGTGTTTTTGGTAGTGATATGGTGTTGTATATTAAAGGACAGAACTTAATAGATAAAGTCGCTCATGTGCATTCGTCATTTCTTAAAGATGTTGCTCCACTACCAGGACGAAATTTTAGTATAGGCATACGTGGTAGTTTTTAATCAATTCATCTTAAGATTTATTTAAAGACTTTTATTACTTGAATCCAGCACTGGTGTTGGCATAAGTGATGTCAGTGACATTACTCAAAGGTGTATTATAAAAAAATCGTAACTTATAATCGGTCTCTTGATTGTTTTGTGATGCTTTAATTGAAATTGCAATTCTATGTTCATTATTTGGGTATAATAACCAACTACGCCACAATTTTTGATCATCATTGCTATGTTCTGCAAAATTTAATTGAATATTACTATGGATATTTTCGCTTATGCTTTTGCTTATATTAGGATTAATAGCATCACCTTGTTCTACATCATCAAGAATAAAACTAAAATCTTTTAAGGGAATTGTTAACCCTGATCCCCATGCTTTGATATATGATTCTTTTAATGTCCAATAATCAAAAAAGCGATGGCGTTGCTGCTCTCTGGGTAAAGAAAATAATTCTTTAGTTTCAATAGAAGAAAAATAACGTTCAGCAATGGACAACACGTCATTGGTACGAGTGGTATTTTCAACATCACAGCCAATATCATCTGCTAAGGTAACCACACAAATTATTAAACCTTTTGTGTGGCTTATATTAAACCGTAAAGGTAGTGGCGGGTTAATAATCTCAGGTTTACCTTTTTCGCCTTTATCAAAGCGCCAATCACTAGGGGCAATATCAGCGTAATAAGAAAGCAAATCTCGTACAAAAGCTCTAGTGATTAGAGCATAGTGCCTATCTTGTGTAAATTTATATCTTTGCTGTTTTTTGGTTTCATCATCGTTAAGTAAGTCTTTATATTTATTGAGCAATTCAGCTTGGGTGATGTTGTCAGGATTTACTTGCCATAAATGAATTTCATTTTTTTTAAGTGGAATTTTTGAATTTTTAGCATTACAAAAAAGAGTCATTAAAAAGCATCACTAGGTTGTGTCAAATGATTTGATAAATATGTTATAACAAACTTAAATACTACCTTAGGCGAATACCATTTTTTTCAATGATAAGTTTGCCATTTTTCATTAAGTGCCCAACCGTGGCTTTAAAGGTTTTTTTACTGATCCCTAAAATCCTTTGAATTAACTCAGGAGAGCTTTTGTCATGTAATGGGCTAAAACCATCATTTTTTCGTAAATGTTCCAGTAATTTATCGGCGAAATCATTCACTTTATTTTTACTGCCACGAGTTAAAATAAGATCTAAACGACCATCTTCGCGTACCTGCTTGATATAACCTTCAATTTTTCTACCAATACGTAATGGTTGAAAAATTTCGTTATCGTACAATAAGCCCCAATGCAAATCGTTGATTATGGCTTTAAAGCCTAAGTCAGTTTTACCGCCAATAATGAGTTTTACTTTTTCGCCTTGTTGGTATTCAGCAGGCCAAATGTCGATAAACTTATCTAATTTACTGGAAGCGGTAACGCGTTCAGTACGCTGATCAAGAAAAATGCGCACAAGATAATATTTACCTACTTCCATTTTTGTATGTTGCTGGTTATAAGGTACTAGCAAATCTTTCGGTAATCCCCAATCTAAAAAAGCACCCATTTTATTTACTTGTGCTACTTTTAACGAAACGAATTCGCCTACTTGCCCTAGTGCTTTTTCCGTTGTTGCGACTAATCGTTCAGCCGAATCAAGGTAAATAAAAACATCAATGTTTCCCCCTACTTGGCAATCAATTGACATATAACGGTTAGGCAATAAAATTTCACCTAAATTACCACCATCAAGATATACGCCATTGTTACTTAACGCAACGACAGGTAAAGTATTGTATTTGCCGATCTCTGCGTTTAAATGTGGAATAGATTGTGTCATGAAATTGCCAAGGGTAGAAAGTTCGTTAAAAATCGTATGATAACCGATATAGTTAGATGTTAACTACTACTTTTCATTGTTGAGATAAAATTCCTTAGCTGTGATAGAATTGATTGCTATAGTTCTCTAGCATTGTCATTGATACCTTTAATGCTTTAGAGTCAATGAAAATACAGCTTAAGTATTCAGGTTGAATTTGTTATTAATCCACCCCCTAATCCCCGAGCCGAGATAGCATACTGAAGATTTGTTGTATGGGTTATTACCTTTTATATTTCTTAAATGGTAATTCAACTAATGAGTAAATGAGAATAATTGCGAATGATAACGTTTAGCCCTTTAGTACAAGAATTAATGGATTCATTGAAATGTCTGCCTGGTGTTGGCGGAAAATCAGCTCAGCGGATGGCATTTCATTTATTAGAACGAAATAGGCGTGGCGGTAGTAAGTTAGCGAATGCTTTAGAGAAATCCATGGCAGATGTTGGTCATTGCCAGTCCTGTCGAAACTTTACTGAAGAAAAATTGTGCGAAATTTGCCAAAGCCCTAAACGGAAGTTAGCGACTACTTTGTGTGTTGTAGAAAGCCCTGGTGATGTTATTGCAATTGAGCAAACAGGTGAATTTAACGGTAAGTATTTTGTGCTAATGGGGCATTTATCCCCTATTGATGGCATAGGTCCCGATGATTTGGCTCTTGATATACTTGGTAAACAATTTGCTACAGGACAATTCGAAGAAGTTATTTTAGCGACGAATCCAACCGTTGAAGGTGAGGCTACTGCACACTTTATTGCTGAGTTAGCACGGCAATATCAAGTTAATATTTCTCGCATTGCGCACGGTGTGCCTGTTGGTGGTGAGCTAGAATATGTTGATGGGAATACCTTATCTCATGCTTTATCTGGGCGAAAAAGTTACGATATTTAAAAAAGCAAAGTAAAGTTACAAGCCGCGAGTTTATTCGTTGCGAACTTCGCACAAGTAGAGGCTAGGTGTTTTCGACACTCGTAACGATTAACCCATAACTTTTCTTTCCTGTTCCCTTGAATTATTTTCCTTGATCCCCACATCCTTTCTAACGTTATTTCTTGAATATATAATTTTGATAGGAGACATTGCAGATGTCAGAAGCAAGCCAACCAGAAGTTCATGGTTTTCAAACCGAAGTTAAGCAGTTACTACAATTAATGATCCATTCTCTTTATTCTAACAAAGAGATTTTTTTACGTGAATTAGTATCAAATGCCGCTGATGCTTCTGATAAATTACGTTTTAAAGCATTATCAAATGCTGATTTATATGAAGGTGACGGTGAATTACGCGTTCGTGTAAGTTGTGACAAAGACAACAATACCATCACTATTTCTGATAATGGCATTGGTATGAATCTTGATGAAGTGATTGAGCACTTAGGCACCATTGCTAAATCAGGTACTGCTGAGTTCTTTGCACAGCTTTCTGGCGACCAAGCCAGTGATTCTCAATTAATTGGTCAATTTGGTGTTGGTTTTTATTCTTCATTTATTGTTGCTGATAAAGTGACGGTACGTACTCGTAAAGCAGGTGATGCAACAAGTAAAGGTACTGAGTGGGTTAGTGCGGGTGAAGGTGACTTTACCACCGCTAACATTGAAAAATCTAACCGTGGCACCGACATAATTCTTCACTTAAAAGAAGATGAAAGTGAGTTTGCTGATGATTGGCGCTTAAAGTCTATTGTCACTAAATATTCTGATCACATTTCCGTGTCTGTAGAAATGTTAACGCCTGAAGTGCCAGCAGTTGATGCTGTTGCAGAAGAAAAAGATGACGAAGGTAATGTTACAACTTATGGCGTTGAAGCGCGTGATACCGTTCCAGCTAAGTGGGAAGCAATTAATAAAGCGACTGCTTTATGGACACGTGAAAAAAGCGATATTAGTGAAGATGAATACAAAGAATTTTACAAACATGTATCGCATGACTTTGGCGATCCATTATTATGGGAGCACAACAAAGTAGAAGGAAAAACTGAATATACATCATTGTTATATGTGCCATCAAAAGCACCATTTGATATGTATAACCGTGAAAAACAACACGGTTTAAAATTATATGTACAACGTGTATTCATCATGGATGATGCTGAGCAGTTTATGCCAACTTATCTAAGGTTTGTTAAAGGTTTATTGGATTCAAATGACTTGCCGTTAAATGTTTCTCGTGAAATTTTACAAGATAATAAAGTTACCCAAGCTATTCGTAAAGGTTGTACTAAGCGTGTTTTGAAAATGCTTGAGAAATTAAGCAAAAAAGAGGCTGAAAAATACCAAAGTTTTTGGGATGAATTTGGTCAAGTACTAAAAGAAGGCCCGGCTGAAGACATGTCGAATAAAGAGCAGGTTGCTGGTTTATTACGTTTTGCTTCAACAAATGAAGACAGCTCTATACAAAATGTTTCTCTTGCCTCTTATATTGAACGGATGAAAGAAGGTCAAGATAAAATTTATTATGTTGTTGCTGATAACTTTGCCGCGGCTAAAAGTAGTCCACATTTAGAAGTATTCCGCAAAAAAGGCATTGAAGTGATATTGATGTCTGACCGAATTGACGAATGGTTGGTTAGCCATTTAAGTGAGTTTGATGGCAAGCAACTACAATCAATTACGCGCGGTGGTTTAGACTTAGGTGACATGGATGATGCCGAAACCAAAGAAGCGCAAGAAAAACTGGAGAAAGAATTTGATACTGTAGTTACTCGCATTAAAGAAGCGCTTAAAGGCAAAGTAAAAGATGTTAAATTATCACAACGCTTAACTGACTCACCTGCCTGTATTGTTGCAGATGAAAATGACATGAGTAGTCAAATGGCTAAGCTGATGGCGTCAATGGGTCAAGAAGTGCCAGAGACACTACCTATCTTTGAAATTAATGGTGAGCACGATTTAGTAACACATGTTGCTGAAGAGCAAGATGATGACAAATTTAACCAGTGGGTTGAAGTGTTATTTGAACAAGCTATGTTAGCAGAGCGTGGTAGCTTAAAAGATCCTGCAAGCTTTGTTGCTCGCTTGAATAAACTAATGTTGAGTTTAACTAAGTAAACTTTATGCTAAGAAAACAGTAGACTTTAGTCGAAAAAAGGGGCACTTTACTATAAAAGAGTGCTCCTTTTTTGTCTGCTATGCTTGTGTGGTTATAGGTATACTTGTATAGTGGCTGCCGCGATAAATAGAATACACAAAAATTATTACATTAGTGTGATCAAATAGATTCTTTTAATAAAATATTTACATCAGCTTAATGCCATTATTTTTACTTATTTTAAACGTTAACATATTAAGGTTAGTTTATATGCGTATTGTACTTCTTGGTGCTCCGGGGGCAGGTAAAGGCACACAAGCACAGTTTTTAATGGCCAAATTTGGTATTCCTCAAATCTCTACGGGTGATATGTTGCGCGCAGCAATTAAGGCCAGTACTGCATTAGGTAACCAAGCGAAAGCGGTAATGGATGCTGGTCAATTAGTATCAGATGAATTAATTATCGGTTTAGTCAAAGAGCGTATTAAGCAAGATGACTGTAAAGCTGGTTTTTTGCTTGATGGTTTTCCACGTACTATTCCACAAGCTGATGCCATGAAAGAAAATGCAATTAGTGTTGATCATGTACTTGAATTTGATGTACCTGATGAAGTGATTGTTCAACGTATGGCTGGTCGTCGAGTTCACTCTGGCTCTGGTCGTGTTTATCATTTAGAGTACAATCCTCCTAAAATTGCAGGTAAAGATGACGTTACTGGTGATGACTTATCAATTCGTCCTGATGATGAAGAGGCCACTGTACGTAAGCGTTTAGCTATTTATCATGAACAAACTAAACCTTTGGTAGGTTTTTATCAAAGTGAAGCTAAAGTGGGTAACTGCCAATATTTAACGGTTGATGGCACAAAAGCGGTTGAAACGGTTAATGCCTTATTAGTAAAGCAACTAGTTTATAGCACCTAGTTTATCGTACCTAAAAACTCGCATCGGCGAGTTTTTTGTTTTGTCGTAGTGGATAGTGAGTAGTGCTAAGTGTTAAAACTCTCTAACCATACCTAACCATAGCAATATGCGGAATGTTATCTTCTAAATACATTTTTGACACTTGTTCAAAGCCATGTTGTTGGTAAAATTTGATAAGATGTTCCTGTGCTGAAACCTTTATATCTTGGTTAGCAAAGTGCTGTTGACACATTGCTAATCCTTCTGACATTAATTCATGTCCTAGACCTGAGCCCCTAGCTTGCTTTGCAGTGGCTACGCGGCCAATGCTAATATAATTATCATAACTTTGACCTTGAGCCAAAATTCGTAAATAGGCGACTAGAGTACCTCCTTGATAGCCAAGTAGGTGCAGGGTTTCTTGATGTCTATCTAATTGATTTTGCTCACTGTCTAAATCAGGGTAATAACAGCTTTGTTCGACAACAAAAACATCAACACGTAGTTTTAGTGCATCATAAAGTTGGTGTAATGTTAAGTCGTTAAACTGCTTTGTTTGCCATAGGGTTATATTTTTCATTAAAACTTCTTAAACTGAGCTGAGGTTATTTATTATGTCGTTGTTGTAATACTGCCATCACTTCTGATAAATCAATTTCTTGATCAGCAAGTAAAACTAGGGTGTGATAAAACAAATCAGCACATTCACCTAATAAATCTTCTTTAGTTTCTGCTACGGCAGCAAGAGCAACTTCTACACCTTCTTCCCCCACTTTTTGAGCTATTTTTGTGGTACCATGTGAGAATAAATGTGCAGTGTAGCTTTCTTCAGGCTTATCACCTTTACGGCTAGCAATCACTTGTTCAAGCTGACTTAAAAAGTTTTGCTGAGTTAGTTTTTGTTCAGGAAAACAAGACTCTGTACCTAAATGACAGCTAGGGCCTATAGGTGTACAAGCAATTAATAAGCTGTCTTGATCGCAATCACTGAGCACTTGCTTTACATTTAAAAAATTTCCTGAGGTTTCACCTTTTAGCCACAAAGCTTGTTTCGAACGGCTAAAAAAGGTGGCTTTACCAGTATTTAATGTGGCGGTTAAAGATTCTTGGCTCATATACCCTTGCATGAGTATTGCGCCAGTAGCGGCATGTTGAATAATGGCAGGTATTAAATTATTCATTTTCTGCCATGCTAATTCATTGATGTTTTCGGTCGTTACTAACACGGTCTTACCTCAATATTTTGTTGTCTTAAATAAGCTTTTAAATCGCTAATGGCAATAATACCTTTATGAAAAACCGAGGCAGCAAGTGCACCATCAACATCAGCTTGCTGGTAAACATCGCTAAAATGCTCAATGGTGCCAGCACCACCAGAAGCTATTAATGGTACGTTACATGCGGCTCTTGCTTTTTTTAGTTGTTCAATATCATAACCTTGGCGAACACCATCTTGATTCATGCAGTTAAGTACAATTTCTCCTGCGCCTAAACTGACTACTTTTTTGATCCAATCAAAGGTTGTCCAACTTGTTTTTTGGCTGCGCTTTTCATCACCAGTAAATTGATAAATTTGATATTTATCAATATCTTTATCATAAAAACTGTCAATGCCTACCACCACACATTGTTGACCAAAGTGATCGGCAAGGCGTGAGATAAGTGTAGGATCGCGCAGGGCAGGAGAGTTAATACTAATTTTATCCGCACCCATCATTAAAATTTCTTTAGCATCGGCTTCACTTTTGATACCACCAGCAACACAAAAAGGAATATCGATAACTTCAGCGATACGGCTAACCCAGCTTTTATCAACTACTCGGCCATCAGAGCTAGCGGTAATATCATAAAAAACTAGTTCATCAGCACCTGCTTGTGCGTATTTTTGTGCTAAAGGTACAATATCACCAATAATTTCATGGTTTCTAAACTGTACGCCTTTAACGACTTTGCCATCACGCACATCTAAACAAGGAATTATTCTACGAGCTAACATGGGATCTCTCCATTATTGCGTGAGCAGTGTTATCTTTAGTAAACTCTAAACAAGGAGCTAATATTAAGTGTTTTGCCAACATGCGATAGCCTCCTCAAGGGTAAATTTACCTTCTAAAAGTGAGCGACCCAAAATAACCCCGCTAACACCTGAGCCAATTAGGGCTTTAATATCATCAAGGCTACCAATGCCGCCAGAAGCTTGCCATTGCACACTTGGGTATTTTTGACAAAGTTCAATATACAAATTAACGTTTGCACCGCTTAAGGTACCGTCTTTAGAAATATCGGTACATAAAATATGTTTTATACCCGCTTCAATGTAGGCATCAAGCAAGTCTTCTAAATTTACGCCACTATCTTCTATCCAACCATAAGTTGGTAAGGTTTTATTACCTTGCTTATCAATTTTAATATCAAGTGCTAAAACTATTTTTTCACCACCATAGGTTTTTAACCACTTGAGCACTAACTCTGGTTGTTTGATGGCAAGTGAGCCGATAACCACACGAGTTGCGCCTAAGTTGAGTAGTTGTTTAACATCTTCTTCACAGCGGATGCCACCACCGACTTGAGTGATCATGCTTTCATTATCAAGTACGGTTTTAAGGGTAGATAACTGGCGTTTGCTACTGTCTTTTGCACCATCTAAATCAACAAAGTGCATCACAGTAGCACCCGAAGCTGCATAGGCTTGTTGGCGTTCTTGTACTGTGTACTTGTAGTTGGTTTTTTTGCTGTAGTCGCCTTGAAATAAACGGACAACCTGACCATTAATAAGGTCAATTGCGGGGATCATCATAACTTTATAATTCCAAAAAATTTTGAATGATTTTACTACCTAATGCGCCAGAGCGCTCAGGATGAAATTGACAACCAATAAAGTTATCTTTGGCTATTACCGCTGAAAACTCGCTGAAATATTCACAACTGGCAACAGTATACTCACTGATAGGGACGGCAAAACTGTGGACAAAGTAAAAATAATCGTCGATGCTAATGCCTTTTAATACTGGGTGGTTAGCTACACTTGTTAGCGTATTCCAACCCATGTGAGGTAAACGATTGCCTTGGGTATTTAGTGGTTCAACTGATGTCGGAATAATATTTAAGCATTGAACGACACTTTCACTGACTCCTTCACTGATACCTTCTGTAGAAGATCGAGTCATTAACTGCATACCTAAACAAAAACCTAACACTGGTTGAGTTAAATTTTGTAGGGTTTCAACTAAGCCTTTGTTGATAATGTTTGCCATGGCATGTTTAGCACTGCCAACACCAGGAAGAATGACTTTATCGGCAGCTTTAATTAATTCAACATCATCGGTAATCGTGACGCTAAAACCTAGGCGCTGTATGGCAAACTTTACCGAAGATAAATTTGCACAGCCAGTATCAACAATAACATTACTGCTTTGTACTGTTTCTGTCATTATAGTGTCCCTTTTGAACTAGGTAATTCATCGCCGTCAACTTTAATTGCTTGACCTAAGGCGCGACCAAACACTTTAAATAGGCTTTCTACTTGATGATGACAATTGCCTTTGCTAGTGGATAAGTGCAAAGTAATTAGCATTGAATCGGCCAGTGAGCGGAAAAAGTGTGAGATCATTTGTGTCGACATGCTGCCAACATTGTCGCTGGTAAAGTCGGCATCAAATTCAAGCCAAGGACGACCAGATAAGTCAATGGCACATTCTGCGCGACATTCATCCATAGGCAGTACGAAGCCAAAACGGCCAATACCATGTTTGTTACCTAGCGCTTTTTTTAATGCTTGGCCTAACGCAAGGGCTGTATCTTCAACGCTATGATGTTCATCAATGTGATAATCACCACTAACGCTACATTGCAAGTTGAAACCGCCATGAGTGGCAATTTGATCTAACATGTGATCAAAAAAACCTAAGCCAGTATCAATACTACTACTACCTTTTTTATCTAAATTAACCGTGATCGTGATATCTGTTTCTTTGGTCGTACGAGTCACGGTTGCTGTGCGAGGTTGCTCTAATAAACCAAGTATTTGCTCACTCACTTGTGCCCAATTCAAGGTATCTCGATTATATTTAATACCAGCGATACCCATATTGGCGGCTAAGCCCATATCGGTTTCCCTGTCGCCAATAACGTAAGAGCTAGTAAAATCAACTAAGCCTTGTTGTAGGTATTTGCTAACCATGCCTAATTTTGGCTTACGACAATTGCAGTTATCTTCATCAAAGTGAGGGCATAATAAAACATCTTGAAATGCTACTCCTTGAGATGAAAATATTGTCATCATTTTATCATGAGGTAAGTCAAAATCAGCCTGAGGAAAGTTTTTGGTGCCTAAACCATCTTGGTTTGACACCATCACTAATTTAAAACCCTTGGTTTGCAATTTTAATAGCTCAGGAATAACGTTAGGCTCAAATACCAGTTTATCTAAGGTGTCTAATTGCTTATCAATAATAGGCTCTTCAACTAAGGTACCATCGCGGTCGATAAATAATATTTTCTGTTGTTTGTTACTCATGATAATACTTCTTTAAGTTGGGTGATTTCTTGTTCGCTGCCGATACTTATGCGTAGACAATTTTCTAACTGTACTTGCTTAGATTGATCGCGGATCAAAATATTTCTGTCTACTAAGGTATCAAAAATACGGGTTTTCTCTTGTTGGTTAATACAGCGAAATAAAATAAAATTAGCGTCACTGGCGAATACTTCGCTACACCAGTTTTGCTCACTAAGCCAAGTCGACAACGCGGCTCTTGTTTTATTACATGTTTGCACTCGCTCGGTCATCTTTTCTAAATCAGCGGTTAATGCTTTACTGGCAATTTCAGCCACAGGCGCTGAAATTGGATAAGGGGCGATTACTTTACCGAGTAAGGTAATTATGTCTTTATTAGCTAAGGTAAAACCACAGCGTAAGCCAGCTAAAGCAAACGCTTTAGATAAGGTTCTAAGTACAATAATATTATCGTACTTAGCGAGTAAGTTAGTGCTAGTTTCTTGAGGGGTAAACTCTATATAGGCCTCATCAACAACCACTATGGCGCTGTCTTTAAATAGTTCGACAGTGGTGATAATTTGTTCTTTAGATAATAAGTTACCTGTTGGATTACCTGGTGAGCAGAGAAATACTACTTTGACCTTGCCTACATGCTGCTCTATAGCTGATATATCTAATTTATTATGTTGCAAAGGCACCTTCACAATTTCAGCACCGTGATTTTCAGCGCTGATAGCATACATGCCATAAGTGGGTGGACAAATTAAAATACTGTCTTGATAAGCACGACAAAAACTGCGAATGATCAGCTCTATGCCTTCATCGGCACCACGAGTGGCTAATATTTGTGTGCGCGTTAAGTTACAATAGTCACTATAGGCATTAAGTAAGTTATCTGGTTGAAAATCAGGATAACGATTAATGTTTTTGCTGCTTATTTGATAACAGCCATCGCCTGGGGCCTCATTGGCGTTGAGCCATAACTTTTCACTAACTTGTGAAGCATCACCACTGGCAAATAATCTACGAGCCGATTGATAAGGCACCATATTGATTAGTTCTGCTCTAGCTAATCTTTCTATTAATGTAAATGTAGTGCTCATGTTATGCCTTTTCTTCTAAACGAATGGTTACGGCTCTTTGATGGGCATCTAAACCTTCTGCCTTGGTTAGCTCGATAATACATTCAGCCAAATTGTTTAATCCCGCTTTACTAATTTCTTGTACGGTATAGCGGCGAGAAAAGTCTGCTAAAGACAAACTACTGATCACTTTTGAATAACCATAAGTTGGTAATACGTGATTGGTACCACTGGCGTAATCGCCTGCAGATTCTGGTGTATAAGCGCCAACAAATATGGAACCGGCATTACGTAAATTAGCTAATAATGCTTGTGGGTTTTCGGTTTGAATAATTAAGTGCTCAGGCCCATAACGATTCGAGACTTCCACTGCTTGTGTTAAATCTTTGGTTAAAATTAAGCGCGACTGTTTTAGTGCTTGTTTAGCAATTTTACGTCTTGATAGCACTGCTACCTGTGCGTTAAGTTCAAGGCTAACGTTCTCAATTAAACGCTCACTATCGGTTAATAAAATGACTTGGCTGTCTGCTCCATGTTCTGCTTGTGAAAGTAAATCAGCGGCGATAAAAGCTGCATTGGCATCTTTATCGCCAATCACTAGTACCTCTGAAGGACCTGCGGGCATATCAATAGTAAAACCTGCTACTTGTTGAGAAAGTTGCTTTTTTGCTTCGGTAACATAGCGATTACCCGGACCAAATACTTTATTTACTGCGGGAATGTTTTTTGTGCCAAAGGCTAGGGCAGCAATAGCTTGCGCACCACCGACAGTATAAATTTCAGTAATACCACAAAGCTCGGCGGCGACTAGTATTTCGTTCGCTAACTGACCCTTTTTATCTGGCGGACAAACGAGTACTGTGCGCTTACAACCTGCTAATTGTGCTGGCACACCTAACATGAGTACTGTAGAGGGTAAGGGCGCTGAGCCTGCAGGAATATACAAACCGACGCTTTCAATTGCTTCTGTTTTCAAGGTACAACGAACACCAGGGCAAGTTTCAACAAAAATGTCTTTTGGTGTTTGAGCACTATGAAAACGTTTTATTTGCCGATAAGCGGTATTAATGGCTTTTAAGCGTTTTTCTGTTAGGGTTAACTTTGCCTGTGCAACTTGCTCAGCGGTTACTGTGAGAGTTGTTAAGGCAACACCGTCAAATTGTTCGGTTAAGGAAAAAAGACTTTTATCTCCTTGTTTTTTTACTTGCGATAAAATGTTAGCGACCTGTGTTGATAACAGGGCATTGTCGGCTATTGCGGGACGCGCTAGGGCATCGGTTTGTTGTTGAGCCGATAGTTCTTGCCAATCGATTATTTCAGTATTCATCATTAGCCCATCATTTTTTCAATCGGCATCACTAGAATAGAATTACAGCCTAGTGCTTTTAGATTTTCCATAGTTTCCCAAAAAAAAGTTTCGGTAGCAACAACATGTACCGCCACTAAATCATCACGGCCAGCAAGAGGTAGCACCGTGGGTGTTTCTTTGCCAGGCATTAACGCGCTAACTTCACTTATCTTATTTTTAGGAGCGTGTAGCATGATGTACTTACTTTCTTTCGCTTTCATTACCCCTTGAATACGTGGCAATAAAGTATCAAGTATTTTCTGTTTAGCTGGCGCTAATATTTCAGGGTTTTGAATAAGTGATGCTTGAGATTTAAAAATCACTTCAATTTCTTTTAAACCATTGGCCTCCAACGTAGCGCCAGTAGACACTAAATCACAAATGCCATCAGATAAACCAACACGAGGAGCCACTTCTACTGAGCCTTTAAGTAAGCAAAAATCAACATTAATATTATTGTCGCGGGCAAAACGGTTGAGTAATTGTGGGTAGGTAGTAGCAAAACGTAAACCGTTTAAGCTTTGAATACCTTGGTAATCAAATTCTTCAGGCATAGCAAGAGATAAACGACAACCACCAAAATTAAGACCCGTGGTGCGAATATACTTGGCTTTCTGACTCATTAATTCACGCTCTAAAGCGGCTTCTTCGAGCGTGTTATCACCAACAAGACCTAAATCACACACGCCATCCATAACAAGCCCTGGAATATCACTGCTACGTACACGCATAATATCAATAGGCATATTGCTAACATGGGCAAGTAAACGTCGGTCAGTTACATTAAGTTTTAACCCACAACGCTTAAGTAATTTTTGGGTGTCGTCACTAAGGCGCCCTGATTTCTGCATGGCAATGCGTAAACGTGGCTCTGATGTAGTCATTTTGTTTATTCCTAGTTTAATTTTATAATGCCTAAAATTTTTATCAAAAATATGTATATACAATTTTTAATTCGCTAAAATGCGAAAACCCCCGAAAGATTTAAAGCTCTTTCGGGGGTTTATAAATTTGTTTATTTATTTAGTTAACTCCACGAAAGGCTACAGCCCATCGTGGTTTTTCTTTATTTTTCTATAAAGCTAAAACCTGAATGGACTAGTCCATATAATGGTGATGATGTCGGTTATTCAGGTTAGTAATCATAATGTGTTAAACTTAACGGACTATGTGCTTTTCTCTGTGAAGACACATTACTGATAAAATTATTAAGCTGCAAGGAATAAATAGTCGTTTTTTATAACTAATGTTTATATGGTGTGTACTTAGTGTTATTACTTTTGTTTTTAAAGGTTAGAGCTTTGTTGAAAAGTAAATTGATAATAAATTGATAATAAAGTGATAATGAAGAACACAAAGAAAATAAACAAGCTAAAAAATAGGTAGAACAACAAGCTGAAACTCGCATCTTGAGGTGGTTTGGGTATAACTTTATGTGGTTTGGGTATAAAGAGGGAACGAAACATTTAGATCTTTATGTTTAACGGTAAAACAGTATAATTCTCTACTTTCCTAATTCTCATTTAGTTTTACTAACCATTAATGACGTCTGTAGCCCAAGCTTTTTCTAAAAATGGCACGTTAGCCAAAGCCATTAACGGTTTTTCTCCTCGCCAAGCGCAAACTGATATGGCAATGGAAGTTGCCCAAGCAATTGAAAAGCAATCTTCGCTTATTGTCGAGGCAGGCACGGGCACTGGAAAAACTTTTGCGTATTTAATTCCTGCTTTTCTCGCGATTAAAGCATCATCAGGAAATACTTCATCGAATAGCCAAAACCAAAATAAAAAAATTATCATTTCAACGGGTACTAAAAACTTACAAGAGCAGCTTTTTCATAAAGATATTCCTCTGGTTAAAACAGCCTTGGCTAGTAATGCTCAAATAGCCTTATTAAAAGGCCGTGCTAATTATTTATGTCGTTATCGCTTAGCCCAGTACCTAGAAACCCGTGGACAGCTTGATGCAAATACCTTAACTGATTTAGTGAAAGTGAAAACTTGGGCTAATAGTACTCAAACGGGTGATATCGGTGAGTTAGTCAATGTTGCTGAAGACTCAGGTGTTTTTCCTTTTATTACGAGCACTTTAGATAACTGTTTAACCAAAGACTGTCCAGATTATGAACAATGCTACTTAGTCAAAGCCAGACAAAAAGCTATTGATGCTGATTTGATTGTGGTCAATCATCATTTGTTTTTTGCTGATATGGCGCTAAAAGATACGGGCTTCGGTGAGTTGATCCCTAAAGCGCAAGTAATGATATTTGATGAGGCTCATCAAGTAGTTGATATTGCCAGTGATTATTTTGGTGAAGTATTCTCTACTAAGCAATTAGTTGATTTATGTACGGATGTCGCGCAGGTTTATCGTAGTAAATTAACCGATGTTAAACAGTTAGGCTTAGCGGCTGAAAAACTGCAAAAAACCTGTCAAGAATTTCGTTTGTTATTTAATTACGATCCTGAGCGTGGTAACTGGCGTGAAAAGTGTCAACAACAGCAATTTGTGCAAAAATTTCAACGTTTGAAGGTCGATTTAGATTTTCTATATCAAGTCATTAAACTGTGTGTTTCGCGCAATGAAGCTATTGATAACTGTTTTGATAGAGCGATAAATTTGTTAGCGCAATATGACATGATGGCGAATGTTGATGTCGATGGCATGAGTTTTTGGTATGAAACTACGCCCCGTCATGTGGTATTACATCAAACACCGTTAAGTGTTGCCGATAAATTTAGCGCCTATGTTAAAGAATCAGGCGCTGGTTGGATCTTCACTTCAGCAACATTAGCGGTTGATAATAGCTTTGATCATTTCGCTCAGCATCTAGGTTTACATGATGCGAGTCGGTTGTTGTTAGAAAGTCCTTTTGATTATCAACAGCAATCGCAACTTATTGTACCGCGCTATTTACCTGAAGCTAATGATAAGAATCGTGCTACGGATTTAGCGCAATTGGCGCAACCATTAATTGCGGCAAGCTCTGGTGCATGTTTTATGTTATTTACTAGCTATCGGGTGATGCATCAAGTGGCGGAAATTTTAGCTCAGAGTATTGACAATCCTCTGTTAGTACAAGGGCAAATGGCAAAACGCGTATTGCTTGAACAATTTGTTGAAAATGATGATTCGGTATTATTAGCTACCGCAAGTTTTTGGGAGGGTATTGATGTTAGAGGTGATAAGCTAACCTGTGTTATTATTGATAAATTGCCATTTGCCTCTCCTGATGATCCTTTATTACAAGCGCGTTGTGAAGATGTTAAAAGGCAAGGGGGTGATGCGTTTACTCAAATACAATTACCGCAAGCGGTTATTGCGCTTAAGCAAGGTGTTGGTCGGCTTATTCGTGATGTTAGCGATCGTGGTGTGTTGGTTATTTGTGATAACCGACTAGTCAATCGCCCTTATGGGCAGACCTTTTTAAAAAGCTTACCACAGATGAAGCGTAGTCGTGATTTAGTGCAAGCAGCTGAGTTCTTAGAAAGTATTACTTGAATCCAGTATTACTTGAGTCTGGCTATAGTTTGATAGATAGTGTTTAAGGAATTTAATAATGAATTATTTGGCCATTGATGCCTCAACTGAAGCCTGTTCAGTTGCTTTACAAGTTAACGGTGCTTTTTCTAACAGTAAAGTATATAGCCGTTATGATTTATGCCCACAGTCTCATAGTTTACGATTATTACCTATGGTTGACGAGGTATTAAAAGAAGCAGGAATAAAGTTATCACAATGTGATGGTTTGATTTTTGGTCGAGGCCCAGGCAGTTTTACTGGCGTGCGTATAGGGGTTGGTGTCGCGCAAGGTTTGGCTTTTTCAGCTGAACTTCCTGTTGTCGGAGTCTCTAGTTTACAAGCCATGGCGCAGTTAGCTTTTATGCAAGGAAAAGTTAAAGGACAAGATGCCAGTGTCATTGCTGCCATTGATGCCCGCATGGGAGAAGTATACAACGGCTATTTTATGCTTGATGAAAATAACATTATGCAGCCACAGTGTGCAGAAGCGGTAACACCTCCAGAGCAATTAGCACAGCATTTATCAAAGGTTGTTAACACGGTTGAATATGGTGTTGGCACAGGTTGGGATGCCTATAATGAACAATTATCATCATTAAAAAGTAATACCGGTACACCAGAGGTATTATTTCCGAGTGCAGAAGCTATGCTAGTACTTGGTGTGGTTGCACATGAATGCGGTGAGGATGTTACGGCCAAAGATGCCCAGCCTGTCTATGTACGTGATACTGTTTCATGGAAAAAATTGCCAGGAAGAGAATAGTTTGTTAAATTAATCCTATGTATATTTCTAGCGCTTCTAGTCAAAATTCAATTTTCGGTCTAACTAATCAAACAAATACATCAAGAAAACCTTTGCTGCGTTTGGTTGAGCCTGTGGTTGTTTCAACGGCTGTTTCAACAACAGAGCAAAAGCAATCATTAAATAAGCAAACGAAGCACAGCACTATTATTGATAAAAAAAAGTATTGATGAAAAAAGTATTGATAAAACAAGTGTTAATGAACAAGCCATTACGCTTTTTGAGCAAAATCAGTTTACAGCGAATGCTGCTAAATCTAAAGCCTAAAGCGAGTAACCGTAATTTTTCTTTATAAAGCGAGTGTTCATGTCTTTTTTTTCTTCTAGTAAAACCACTAATGAAGCATCAAGCTTCTGGCAAAAATATCATTTTTTTATTCTGCTTATTATTGCCGTTATTATTAAGCAACTACCACTAGTATCTATTCCCTTTAATTGGTTAGAAAGCTACTTTCATGAAATTAGCCATGGCATTGCTGCTATTGTTACGGGTGGTAGTGTTTTGCGTATTCAAATGTTCGCAAATGGCGCAGGTTTATGTACTACGCAAGGCGGTATAGGTTTTATTATTAGTTTTGCTGGTTATGCCGGAGCAACACTTTGGGGATGGGGAATATATAAATTAGCTGGTGCTCATCAAGGTGTTGCACAAGTATTTTCAGTTTTAGTGTTTTTGTTATTGGTTGGCTCTATTGTTTTTTTGGGGCGTGACCTTTTAACTTGGTTTATTTTAGCTGTACTAGCCGCTTTATTCTTATTCACTATTAAATTAAAAAAGCGTCATTATTTACAACGGTTAATACAACTCTTTGGCTTGTTGATTTTATTAAATAGTTTATCTAGCCCGTATTACTTACTTGATGGGCGTAATCTCGGTGATGGTGCTGCTTTGGCGACAATAACTTTTATTCCTGAGTTTATTTGGGTATTAATTTGGTTTTTATTAGCATTAGTTGCTCTATATTCTCTTTATAGAACAGCCAAGAAAGCATAGCTTATACTTATGTTACCTCGAATTAAGGACACCGAATGTTATTTATAAACACGCTAGAAGAGGTTAAATACTCTTTTGATACTATGTCCCTGCAAGGTCTTGCTTGTGGTAGTGCTGAAACTGGCGACAATATAGTTTTATGCCTACATGGTTGGTTAGATAATGCCGCGAGTTTTTTGCCATTGATGCCACATTTTGCAGGTGAGTTAGTTAATAAGCGAATTATTGCTATTGATTGGGCAGGACATGGAAATTCAAGCCATAGAAGTTTGGATGCACATTATCACTTTATTGATTGGGTTTATGACTTATTACAACTTTTTGAACTAAATCAGTGGCAACAAGTGGATATTGTCGCTCATTCTATGGGTGGTATGGTAGCGAGCGCTTTTGCTGCCGCTTTTCCTGAAAAAGTGAAATCACTGACCTTAATTGATTCTATTGGTTTTATTAGCAGCAAGGCTGAGCAAACTACCCAGCAATTACGTGATGGTATGCTAAGCCGCTATAAGGGGAGTGCTTTGTATAACCAAAAAAGAGCTAGCAAGAAGAAAAGCTACCATGCGCATGTTGATTCAGCCATTCAAGCACGGGTTAGTGTTTCGGATCTTCAATTTGAACATGCTAAATTAATTGTCGAGCGAGGATTGATAAAAACAGCACATGGTTACCGTTGGCGCTCTGATACACGTTTACGTAATATCTCTCCTTATCGGTTAACCTTAAAGCAAGCTCAGCAATTTATTTGTGATATTAAGTGCCCAGTACAACTTATTTACGGTAGTGAAGGCTTAGATATGGTCAGTACAGGTATCAAAAACTTTGGTGGCTTATTTGTGGATTTTTCTCGCTTCGAGCTTAAAGGCGGTCATCATGTTCATATGGAGCAACCGAAAAAAACAGTTGAGTTGATTAAATATTTTTTAGCTGAATAATGAAGTTTGGCTATTATTAAAACAACTATTAAAATTTAACTGGTAGTCTCAGTTGGAATTTGATAAAACAGTGATAGAAATTAAAAGCTTCGATAAATATGAAGTAAAAATTAACGCTATATATTATAAAATAGTTGCTAAAAAATATAAATAAATAAGGAAGGCATTGTGGAAAAAATATGGCTAGAAAAAAGTTATCCCCTTGGAGTTCCATTTGATATAAACCCAGATAAATACGCTTCTTTAGTGGCTATGTTTAATAAATATACTGTTCAATATAGTGATAGAACCGCCTTTATTAATATGGGCGCTAAAATTAGTTATACTGAATTAGCACAACAAGCGACAGCATTTGCCGCCTATTTACAACAAGATTTAGGTCTTAAAAAAGGCGATAAATTTGCCATCATGGTACCGAACACTTTGCAGTACCCTATTGCCTTGTTTGGTGCTTTACTTGCGGGTTTAACCGTGGTTAATGTTAACCCCTTATATACTGCTCGTGAGTTAGAACATCAGCTTAAAGATTCTGGCGCTAAGGCAATGTTGATAATTGAAAACTTTGCGCAAACACTAGAAAAAATAGTTAATAAAACATCTATTGAGCATGTGATCATAACTTCGCTTGGTGATCGTCTGGGTTTGGTTAAAGGCGCAGTGGTAAATGTCGTGGTAAAATATGTGAAAAAAATGGTACCAGCGTTTGATTTACCTGATGCCATTCGCTTTAATGCCACATTGACTAAAGGCAGCAACTTAACTTTTATTCCTGTTGAGCTGTGCGGCGATGATTTGGCCTTTTTACAATATACGGGTGGTACAACTGGCGTATCAAAAGGCGCCATGTTAACCCATAGAAATATGGTGGCTAATTTAGAGCAAGCAAAAGCTGCGATAAGACCTATGCTTGAAAAGGGTTGTGAGTTAGTCGTTACCGCATTGCCGCTCTATCATATTTTTGCCTTAACGGCTAATTGCCTAACGTTTATCACCTTAGGTGGCACTAATTTACTTATTACTAATCCTCGTGATATGCCAGGGTTTGTTAAAGAGTTAGGCAAATATACATTTACCGTGATTACTGGTGTGAATACCTTATTTAATGGCTTATTGAATACTTCAGGTTTTAAGAGTTTAGATTTCTCAAACCTTAAAATGGTTATAGGTGGCGGTATGGCGGTACAACGTCCAGTGGCTGAACGATGGCAACAAGTAACGGGAACTCAATTACTTGAAGGTTATGGTTTAACTGAATGCGCACCTCTGGTGACCTTAAGCCCTTATAATCAAGAAAGTTATAATGGTACTATTGGTTTACCAGCACCTTCAACTGATATCAAGATTATACTTGATGGTGGTAGTGAAGCGCCTTTAGGTGAGCTAGGTGAAATGTGGGTTAAAGGGCCACAAGTGATGGCAGGTTATTATAATCGCGTTGATGCAACGAATGACATTTTAAAAGATGGTTGGTTAGCTACGGGTGATATAGCGTTTATGGATGAACAAGGTTATTTTACTATAGTAGATCGTAAAAAAGATATGATCATCGTTTCTGGTTTTAACGTTTTCCCTAATGAAATTGAAGAAGTGGTTATGATGCATGAAGGCGTGTTAGAAACCGCAGCTATTGGCATTCCTCATGAAGCTAGCGGAGAAATGATTAAGATATTTGTTGTCGCTAAGCAAAATGCTTTAGATGAAGCAACATTGATTAAACATTGTCGTGAGAATTTAACTAATTATAAAGTACCCAAATTGGTTGAATTTAGAGATGAGCTACCTAAAACCAATGTAGGTAAAATTTTACGAAGAGAATTAAGATAAAAGTTATGATAAAAGTTACGAAAAAAATTGCGAGTCGAAAAATGCGCAAATAGTCACTTGTCTCTTGGTAACTTAAAACTCATTAGTCTAAATTGCTTTATTTCGCTTTATTGCGCTTTAAGTGTTTGACCATTCACAGCTAAACTATCATCAGACATTAAATAAACATATAGCGGCATAATATCAACAGGTGTTGCTAGTTTATTTTTATCTTCAGCCGGATAAGCACTAGCGCGCATATTGGTTTTTGTCGCGCCAGGGTTAATTGCATTAACTCGTAGGTGTGAGTTTTCATACTCATTAGCAATCACTTGCATCATGCCTACCGTAGCAAATTTAGAAATACTGTAAGCTCCCCAGAAAGCACGTCCTTGATCACCCACACCAGATGAAGTAAAAATCAAAGAGGCTTTATCGGCTAATTGTAGTGTTGGTATTAACGCTTGCGCTAATAAATATTGTGCGGTGACATTTACTTGCATTACCTCGTTAAATATTTGTTCGTGAATTTGAACAAAGGGCGTTAATTCGCCTAACATAGAAGCATTGAGTAATGCGCCATCTAATTTGCCGAATTGATTAGCAATAGTGGCGGACATATCTATATAGTTCTGCTTAGTTGCGCCTTTTAAATCTAAAGGAATTATGGCGGGCTCAGCTAGTTCAAGGGCGGTGATTTCATCATAAATCGCTTCAAGTTTATTCACTGTTTTACCTAATAAAATAACCGTGGCACCAAGTTTTGCGTAGGTTAATGCTGCTTCTCGGCCAATACCACTACCTGCGCCTGTTACTAGGATAACCTTGTTAGACAAACAATTTTCTGTAATAGAATAATCAAACATTTTGTGCTCTGGATTGATATCAATAATTAATTTTGGCTATTCTACTCTGTGGTTTTTTCAATGACGAGGTAAAAGTTTATTTTTATGGTTTTTAGAAGGAATATCCCGATATAATACCAATACTAGTAAGTTAGTGATCACATATTTATTCGTATTGGTATAGTTCAGAAGAATAAACATGATGTGATAAATAAAAAAGCGTTAAACACACAGGAGAAAAAAATTGGATTTTTTATATGACTACGGTTTATTTTTAGCAAAAACAGTGACCTTTGTTTTAGCTTTTATTGCCATCGTTGCGGTTATTGCAGCATCAGCTATTAAACAAAAGCATAAAAAAGGTGATTTAGAAATCATCGATTTATCAGAGCAATTTGAAAACGTAGAACAAGACGTCATTCATGCGTTGTTAAATAAAGAAGAGTTAAAACAAAAAGAAAAAGCCGATAAGCTCTTAGCTAAGAAAAAGGCCAAAGAACAAGCGAAAAAAGATAAAGCGTTAGCAAAAGAAAAAACCAACGCTGACAGTGAAGATTTAATGGAGACAAAATCAAAAATATTTGTTATTGATTTTAAAGGTAGCATAGACGCTAAAGAAGTAAGCTCTTTACGTGAAGAAGTTTCTGCTATTTTATCGGTAGCCACTAAAAGCGATGAAGTCTTTGTTCGTTTAGAAAGTGGTGGCGGTATGGTGCATGGCTACGGTTTAGCGTCATCGCAATTAGATAGAGTGCGTCAACATCAAATTCCACTAACCGTATCAGTAGATAAAGTTGCTGCTTCTGGAGGCTATATGATGGCTTGTGTTGCTAATAAAATTATATCAGCACCATTTGCTATTCTTGGCTCCATCGGTGTTATTGCTCAGTTACCTAACTTTAATAAGCTGTTAAAGAAAAATAATATTGATTTTGAACAATTTACTGCTGGTGAATTTAAGCGCACGGTAACTATGTTTGGTGAAAACACCGAAAAAGGCAAAGAAAAATTCATCGAAGAGTTAGAAGAAACCCATGTGCTATTTAAAGATTTTGTCAGTGAGCATAGACCAAGTTTAGATATAAGCAAAGTTGCGACAGGGGAGCATTGGTTTGGCACTAAAGCGTTAGCGCTAGGTTTAGTTGACAGTATTCAAACGAGTGATGATTATTTACAAAACATTAGTAAAAGTCATAAAGTTGTTGCGATTAAGTATGCAGTGAAAAAAAGTTTAGCTGAAAAGTTCGCTAAAGCAGCTTCATTATCTGTGGAAAGTGTTTTAAGTAAGTTATTGCAAAAGAATCGTATCTTTCCAAGTTAGTCTTTTGAACAGATCAGTATAAAAATAACTCGCGTAAATGAATACGTTACATGATGTGGTGTAGAGATCGTTAAATTACTACGATCTCTATGGAGTATATAATTAAAGCACTAAAATTAAAGGCTATTCTTCATTATCATCAACGGTTTTTTGGGTTCTATATCCAGGTTTTACTAAAATCTCTAAGTAAAAATTTGTTAACTCATTCTGTGCCGCCTCATCAATACTTTTATTTAGTGACGACATATGAATAACTTCAGCCAACTCTTGTGTGTGTCCATATTTACAATCAAAATCCCAAAAATCGACACCCTCAGGCAACTTCTTATTTCTCTCTCTTTTAAGGTATTTTTTTACTTCATGCTTAATTGCATCAACAAGGCGTGGGGTTTTGATTTTTTCATGACTTAATGAAAACGTTTTTCTCATGGTTATACCTTAAATTAGATCTTAATAATGCTTTGGTGGCTAGTTTAGCATAGCGTCAAATTGATTTTGCTTTATATTGCGTGAGAAGAAAAATATGTCTTCTTGGCTGCGCAACAAATATTTTCCATTTGTGCAACAATCACTGAGATAAAAAATTATTACGGTAGTGATCAACCCACAACGCAGTTGCGCCACAAATAGCAACAGGCATAACAATTAAGTTAACTATTGGCAGCATTGAAAATACGGTGACACTAACGCCAAAGCTATAACTCAAACTTTTACATGCTGTTATCGTTTGTTTCATTACTGAAAAAGGGATGTTGTGATTATCAAAAGGGTAGTCTTTGTATTGCACTGCCATCATCCAAGCAATAAATAGAAACCACATCACTTGACCAATAATAGGCAAAACCCAAAGTAATATAAAAAAGCCAATAGCACGTGGTAAATAATAAGTGAGTTTTTGTAGTTCACGGGCAAGGGCTCTGGGGGTATCTTTAATAACAGCTATCATACTACCACTTGTTGTTGGTACATCTAATCCCCTTTCTTTTAGTAACATTAATTCGATCTTTTCAGATAATAAGCCATTAAAAGGTGCCGCAAGCCAATTAGCAGCAGTACTAAATATAAACGAAAAAACAATCAAAATAGTGATAACCGCAAATGGCCATAATATGGAACTAAGCCAACTTAACCAATTTGGTAGCCAGCTTATAAAAATTGTCATGTAGTGTTCAAGTTCTATAAACATAAAATAGAAAGCGACGCTAAAGAGTATTAAATTGATAAATAACGGAATAAAGACAAAACGTCGAATGCCTTTTAATTGAACAAGTTTAAAGCCTTTAAAGAAATACCCCATACCACTATTGGCAATAGTATCTTGTTGATTAAAATCAATATTTTTTGTTGTTTGTGTTGAATTAATCATTGATTGATAATGACGCTAATGTGTTGATATTATTTACTTGAGTATAAGTGTGTTGTCAGTATAAGAACAGCACTAACTTGTTACAAAAGCCCATTATTTCTGTTAGAGTTACTTCATAATAATAAAAATCCTAGTTCCCTTAGAAAAATGACAATACAGGCATAAATACAGGCAAAATAATGGAAGATAATTTCAGAAATGCATTAATTATTATTAGCGGTGTAGTGATTGCCGCTATCTTTATTCATGGTGTGTGGACCATTAGAAAACCAAAAAATCCCTATAAACTTAAAACAAGTAATAACAAAGTGAAGTCATTTACACGATATTTTGACGACAAAGGCTTTGATCAAGATGGTGTAGGTCAAGCTAAAGTACAAAAACAGACTAATGAACCTGATGTGAGCAGCAAGCAAGATTTTGAACAACCGATTAGTCTTGATGAAATTAGCCACCTCGATGGCGGGCAAAATAACGAAGTGTATAGTGAACTCACCTCTCAAGAACAAGTGCCTGAACATTCTCTTGAATCAGATCTGCCTGCATCACCAAAAACTCCCACGAAAGCCACTAATGCTAGAGAAGAAAAAGCCACTAATGCTAAAAAAGAAATTGTTTTAGAAAAACCTATCTATCAGCAGCCAGTTATTCAGGCTAAACCTGCAACTAAACAAACTCAAAAAGGAGTTAATATAAAACCTACCACAAAAGCTGATCTTAAACGTGGAGCATTAAAACAAACACGAATCGAAATTAATTTTGGTGATGGTTTAGTTTTGGATGATGAACCTGTAGTAAATATAAATATTGACGAACCAAAAGTGAAAGTAGAACAAGAAAGCAAGAATAAAAAAACAGATAACCCAGTATTTGAGCCACAAATCATTATTTTAAGTGTTGTTATGCCAACACATCAACAAATGTCGGGTGCAGTACTATTACCTAGTTTGTTAACATTAGGTATGAAGTATGGTGAAATGAATATCTTCCATCGTCATCAAGATAATGCTGGTAATGGAGCCGTTACTTTTAGTTTAGCTAATATATTAAATCCAGGCTCATTCGATCTAGACACCATGGAAACATTTGTCACCCAAGGAGTGAGTTTATTTATGATCTTACCTAATGCTACTGATCCCTTTATTGCTTTTGAGCAAATGCTAGTAGCAGCCAAACAGTTAGCATCTGAATTTAATGCCCAATTAGTTGACGATAAACGTAATGTCATGACCAAGCAAACCGAGCAACATTATGTGAGTAAAATACGTGAATTTGACCGACAACACCGCCTTACTAGTGTTGAATAAACAATCCATCGACTTATTTTTTTGTAACCTATAACCACTTTTATAGGTCACGTTTTTGAGTAAACTAAAACATGCCAAATGCTTCTTCACCAATAAACTCTTTACCAGAACAGTTAAATATAAAATTTAATAAAGAGCACTTATTAATTATTGAGAAACTAAAATTAGATATTGATATAGATTCAATAAAATCTCTTTTTCAAAAAACAATAAATGAATTATCAATAGATGATTTACTATTAGTACTTAAAGTAGCAAATGCTTTCTATAGATCAGCTTCTCCAATTTTTGAGGATGAAACTTACGATACCTATATTGCTGAACTTAAATCCATTAACCCACATCATTCATATTTAATTAATGTAGAGCCTGAGGTGTTAGTAGACAGTAAAACAATTCCATTACCAAAGAGAATGCTTTCTACAGATAAGGCTTATTCATTTGATGAAATTAAGAAATGGGTTAAAAGAGTAATAAAAGCTTCAGAAGAAATTGGCATTAGCGAATCTGATATTAACATTAGAGTAACCCCTAAACTTGATGGTTATGCCGCTTATGATGATGGCTCTACTTTATATACTCGTGGCGATGGTTATAGAGGACAAGACGTAACAAGAGCTTTTGATAAAGGCTTGCAGGTAGCTAATAATGGCGAAAGAGGTTTAGGGCCTGGTGAAATAGTCATTAAGAAAAGCTATTTCGATTCTGTTTTAAGTGAAAAATTTGAAAACTCCAGAAACATCCAAGCAGCAATAATAGCGGAGAAAAAAGTAGATAAATCTATTCAAAAAGCAATTGATGAGGGAGCTTGTGTTTTCTATCCTTTCCAGTTAATTGAAAATAGGACAGCCCATTATAGTGAAGTACTCGTAGACTTTGATCGTATCGTTGAAAAAATGTGGAAAGCGGTTGATTTCGATATTGATGGTGTAATTCTTGAAGCGACTAACAAAGAATTAAAAGAGCATATGGGAGCAACAAGACATCATCATAGATGGCAAATTGCATTTAAAGTAAACGAAGAGTCAGCAGAAGTTAGCGTAGTTAAAATTGTCCCTCAAACATCCAGAACAGGTCGTATAGCACCCGTCGCAGAATTAGAGCCGACTAAATTAAGTGGGGCAACGATAAGCCGAGTAACAGTTCATCACTACAATATGGTAAAAACGAAGAAAATTGGCCCAGGGGCTATTATTCAACTTGTGAGAAGTGGGTTAGTTATTCCAAAATTGGAAAAAGTAATTAAAGAATCTGTTCCTGAAATTCCAGATAAATGTCCAAGTTGTCAAACTCAACTTATTTGGGAATCAGATCATTTAATTTGTCCGAATAAAACAGATTGCCCAGCTCAAACAGAAAATACATTAGTTCATTTTTTTAAAACCTTAGGAAACAATGACGGCTTTGGTCCTAAAGTGGTAGAGAAACTTCATGAATGTGGAATGAAGCACATTCATGAGGTTTATCAAGGTAAAGAACATAAATTCATAGGATTTGGTTTTGGTGAGAAAACCGCCAAAAATTTAGTTGATCAACTAAATGCAAGTCAAAAAATAGAAATAGAGGACTGGAGATTTCTTGCCGCTTTTGGTGTCAGCCGTCTCGCTGGGGGGAATGGTGAAAAACTACTTCAACATCACTCTATAGTAGAACTATTCGTTGTCTCAATAGAAGACATGGTTAAAATAGATGGTTTCGCCAAGCACAGTGCCGAAGCAATTGTCGAAGGCTTGAAAAATATTAAAGACGAATTTTTCAAGGTATATGATCTTGGCTTTAATTTAGCGGTAACTCCAAAGCAATCAGAGCAGCCAAATAACGGATCGCCAATTGCGGGTAAACTTGTTGTCTTCTCTGGAGCTATGAGCCAAGGTTCAAGAGGAAATATGGAAAAACAGGCTAAACTACTAGGAGCAAAGGTTGGAAAATCAGTTTCAGGTAAAACTGATTTTTTAGTCATGGGTGAAAAAGTTGGTGAAAATAAGATAAAGGCAGCCAGAGATAAAGACGTAAAGGTTATTTCTGAAGCAGAATATTTAATATTAATAAACGATTAATGAAAAAATACGTCCGCAAATAAATTGTTGGAACTTAAATATAACTGTGCTTTAATCACGCAGTGAAAATACTGTCTATAAAGACAAAAACGAAAGATACATCAACAGAAATTATCGGTGATTTAATTTTTACTGAGACAAAATGATTTTTATCGCCACTTTTCAGTTTCTTTGCTATGTCCTTGCGCTTCCCCTATTTTGAGCCAAACGAAACACGACAAGCTTGGTATACACCATCGGTCAATTCAAATATTTGATGGGAGTAAAAGGCTAGCAAGATCAGCAGGTACATGTTGTCGCTTAAGCTCTTATCTCCATGACCATAATTATGCGCTATATGATAACCTTGATTTTTAAGTGTGTTGAAATACTCATACCACAAATCATAAATTTTTGCCTTGGATGTCTGCTCGTAAGTTGGCAATAAAACATTTTCTCCCATTGAGCTCACAATCTTGTTTCTTGGTGCCATCTGCTGTAGATTAACCTGTTGATCTAAAAGGATCTTGTCGTCATTATAAAGGATCTGCAGCCAAATCAATTAATATGAGTAATTATTCAACGTAAGCGTTTAGTTATTAGCACATCACATAAAATATTTATCGCTAATCATTTGCAATGGTAACATTTTGAGCTAATCTTAAATGGTTGACAACAACACAAAGCAGGATGCTTTGTTAGGGACACTTTACGGATAAAGTGATGTAGCTAGGAGCCGCTGAGGGATGAATGAAACAGGGAGTGTTAATCATGGAAGATTACCTCTGTTTTACCTTCCAATGCGGTAATCAAAGCTAATCCATCTATTGTGGCTTAATGAATCTGTACACCAATAAGGATCATAACCATTACACCCCCTCCCTCTACTTCCGAGCGCCATCATTATCTAAAAAATCACCTCCATTAGGAGTGTAGTTACAGAGCATCAGCTGACTAAACAACATGCTCTTTGTTAAAGTTTTTACAATAGACATTTTATTAATCCTTTTTTTAATTTGACTGAATAATTACTTTTTCTAACTGATTCAATAAGTTCATCGTTAAATTACATACATAAACACATACTCCTTGTGATTCTTTTTGCATTCTTTTTTCGATTAATTTTAGGTCTAGAAGCTCTTGTATCGTAGATGAATTCGAGTTTTTTGTCTCATGCTCACAAAAACTCTCTGATACTATAGGGTTGTTACATAACTCACCTAGGAGTTTCTGTGCACCTATAGATAAGTGCTTAAACATTATTTTTTCCATTAATTCTTTATGCGCTTTATCTATTTCGTACTCTATTGTTTTACTGGTGTTCTTTGCCCAACTATTGATAGATAAATAAAATTTATTCCCTACATCGGTTACTTGAGCTGAAAAATGAATTGCCTTCAAATAGTCTTCTGTTGATTTATGTAATCTAAATATTGCTGGATTGATAATCCGACATGCTTCTTTTGCCAAAATATAATCAAAAAGCAACCTTGCTATTCTTCCATTTGAATCATAAAAGGGATGAATGATAAGAAACTGGCTATGTACATAAAAAGCCTTTTGAAAACTAGTAGAGCTATCAGAATTGATAACGTCTAATAACTTATCTATTTTCTATTATGTCCATATTTTTTTTTAATAACTAAAATAACTCTACCTATTAAATATCCAGCTAACATAGGAATAGAACTAACTATAGAGATAAATAAAGGTGCAACAGTAGAAGTCATTGAATTGACATTCCAAAAAACAAAATAGGAAGGGAACATAAAAGCAAAATAGGAAGGGATCATAAAAGCAA
This sequence comes from uncultured Colwellia sp., assembly GCA_965261045.1. Classification (GTDB taxonomy): domain Bacteria; phylum Pseudomonadota; class Gammaproteobacteria; order Enterobacterales; family Alteromonadaceae; genus Colwellia. The sequence continues at coordinate 2,261,452 of CBDHCJ010000001.1, read as the reverse complement.
GCAGGGCTAACAAACCACTTAGTAACAGCACGTATGAATCATTAACAGAATGTGTCTTATTAAAACTTAATATGAGTACCTGTAACGCCATAAAAGGGATTGTGTTGAAAGTACAGATCCATATAAACGAATCACCACTTATTAGAAGTGAATTTACAATCAAAGTAAGAGAATCTAATACGCTAGTTCCACTGAAAAAATATATTAAAAGTAGCGGGAGTATTGGTGTAAAAAAACCAATAGCTAGCGGAATAATATAAAAATATTTATTTAAAGCTTGATTCATACATGATACTTATTATTAACTATTTACAATCCAGTAACATTCATAATATTGTTCAACAAATAATAAGTCAATTTAACTTACAGAAATTATCGGTGATTTAATTTTTACTGAGACAAAGTGATTTTTATCGCCATTTTTCAGTTTCTTTGCTATGTTTTTGCGCTTCCCCTATTTTGAGCCAAACGAAACACGACAAGCTTGGTATACACCATCGGTCAATTCAAATATTTGATGAAAGTAAAAGACTAGCAAGATCAGCAGGTACATGTTGTCGCTTAAGCTCTTATCTCCATGACCATAATTATGCGCTATATGATAACCTTGATTTTTTAAGTGTGTTGAAACACTCACTTTCAATTTTCCACCGACAACGCCCTGCTTTAGTCATGGCGGTAACATTATCTTCGTTCATTTTTATGTCTGTTACCCAACGATGGGTTTTAGTTATTTTTCCATGAATATTTTTGAATTGACGCAATTGATTATTGCTAGGAATATTCTGAACATTAAAAATGTTTCTAAGGTTGTTGATCCTGCTCTAAGCGCTTTTGAAAATGCAACAAGGAGGGATCTTGAAAGAACATACAGGAAAAAGCACTCAGCCATTGATGTGCTAAGTGCTTTAAAATTTAGATGTTTTTTAGTTTTTAGTCGTGAAGCCAAGTCATTCTCAAATATTTTTATTGCTAATACTTTGATTTGATCTCGGTAGAGACAAAAAGTTCAAATAAAATTCACTTTTTTTATTTGCGATGCAAAAACAGCGCGAAAAGTATTTTTTATCTCTTCGCTAGCCCTTGTATAGCTTAAATTCTGGCTTCACCGAAAACTGCTGTAATTATTAACAGGACTATCGCATTAAAAATAACTTGACACAGATCCCCTAATTCGATCTATTACTTCGCTTTAAGCGAGGCAAATAGCAGGATGGAATAGCGATTATCTGCTAAAAAGGAGACCTTTGCAAAGCTCTTTGCAAAGGTCTCCTGCTATATGCCATCAGTGGTGCAGCTAGCTCCCTCTTCTTCCAAAAAAGCATCAAAAGTGAATTCTGCCCTCTAGCTGGATAGCCTGATCCGCTCCTCGGCTGCCCTCTAGATTGCCACTGCTTTCACGGCGTTCGCCAAACAGATGCAGATCGAAGCGAGCCGTACCCTGCCAGCGTATGCCCAGACGATAGCTATTGATAGTGCCTAGGGTTATTTCGCTGTAAGGGGTTAGCAAGCCAACTAGGCTGGGGGCAAGCAGCCCATAGCTTAGCCTTGCACCTAGGCGTGCGTCGTAGTCTGGTGCGCTATAGTCCACCGCACTGTTGTGCAGGTTGGATTGGGGCAGGCTCTGTTGCCATAGGGCGCTGGTATCGCTACTACTCCCGTTATAGCCATAGCCTGGTCTTAGGCTGAATGCCAGACCAAGCTTGTCAGTGCCTGGATCTAGGCTGATCAATGCCTGAATGCCCCATTCTTTATAGTTACCCTGTCCAACTAGGGCATGCAGGTTGCCTTCTAGCGTTAGGCCAGTCAGGTTGGCGTAGCGCATACCTGCCCCGAGCACTGCGCCAGTGCCGCTGTTGCCGCTGTCACCGCTGTCACCATCATAGCGGGCACCTATTTCCAGCATGGGCTTGATGCTGCCACCAGATGCCAGTGTATATTGCCCAGCTATTTCTAGCAGGAGTCTAAACCGTTGGCTGTCGATGGTTTGTTTGGCGATGTTCATATCGGCTGCTGCGTTGATGTCGGTACGCGCTAGCAATAGGTCGCTCTTGAGGCTTAGGCCAGATATAAGCTGCCCTTTGATGCCCGCCGCCAGAGATAGAAGGTTGGTGTCGGTGCTGTGGCTGTTGTCTTCTTGCTTGATGGTTAGATCACCCTGACCATAGCCTAGGCTGCCCCACAGGTTGGTGCGGGCGTTGTTCCATGCCAGATAGGGGTGGATACTGGTCATTTTGTGGTTGTAGCTGCCCTCATCACCTTCTAGGGTATAGTCCACATCGCCTTCGCTCCAGCTTAGCATGCCCCCCAGCAGTAGGTTATCTAAGCGCTTATCAAGACCCAGTTGGTAGCTGCTTAGATCACCTTGCCAGTCAAGATCTGAGTCGTTTTCGCTTAGGCGGGTGTAATCACCACTGCCCCATAGCGCCAGTCCTGTGTTCGCAGCACTTGCTTGATCGGCACCTGTTTGGTTAGCACTGTGCAGTGGGATCAGGAAAGAGGAGTTAGTTAACAGCTGTTTCCAGTTTATGTTGCCGTCTTTGTGGGAGCGGGTATAGCCAGCGAGTTTTTGTAGCAGATCAGCGGTCAGTTTTTCGGTTGTTGTGGTTTCGCTGTCAAATTGTATTTGATAACCATCAAGCTGATAGCTTGCCGTTGTTTCTGCTGATGCAAAGGCACTGTCGACACGACGCTCTACCGAGGCGGCGGCGCTAGCGACTAGTGCTTGAGTCAGACGCGGCATAATGGCTAGGTTTAGCCGTTGGATATCTTCTTCGCTAAGCCCATCAGCTAATACGGTGATGCTGAAGGTCAAGCTGGCCGTATCCGTGGCGGCAGTGTTGGTGTCGCTATCGGCTGCTATGTAGGTGTAGCTAGTGCTGGCGGTCTCCGCCTCTGGTGTACCGCTGATGGTGCGACGGGTGGTGTCAAAGGTTAGACCCTGTGGCAGGATCGGGCTTAGGCTGTAGGTTAGGGCGCCATTACCACCAGTGGCCTTGGGTAAGGTGAGCACTGGGATAGCTGTGCCAGCGGTGTAGGTGTAGGACTTGTTAGCAATCGCGGTAATCGCAGCAGAGCCGAAAGTCGGAGCTGTGTCCAGCGTGATGATAACAACATCGGTTGCGTCTGATGTATTGTCGGTGGCATCGGTTGCGGTTGCGGTGAATGTGTTGGCGCCATCATCTAGCGTTACAGCAAGCGACCAGCGAGTACCTGTTACACTTGCGGCACCAATGGATGTGCCATCTTTGAGTACATCAACCGTGGCCCCAGCATCAACGGTGCCTGCAAGGGTAAATGCTGCTGTGTTGACCGTTTGTGCTGTGGTGCTAATGGCGACTGTCGGTGCTGTGGTGTCCACTACGTTTACAGTACGAGTGACTGGGGTGGCAGGGTTCGTGCCATCGGTTGCCGTGTAGGTAATGGTGTAGGTGCCTACAACATCCATAAATGCAGATGAATCAATGGTTACCGTAGAGCCATCATCCGCTGATGCGCCAAGCTCGGTGTAACCTACACCTTGTTCAATAATCTGTGGATCATCACCAGTTAAGGTGATGATGGGTGCTGTGGTATCCACTACATTGACCGTTCTGGTGACTGGGGTGGCAGGGTTTGTGCCATCGGTTGCCGTGTAGGTAATGGTGTAGGTGCCTACAACATCCATAAATGCATCGTCATCAATGGTTACCGTAGAGCCGTCATCAGCTGATGCTCCAAGCTCGGTGTAGCCTGCACCTTGTTCAATAATCTGTGGATCATCACCAGTTAGGGTGATAATGGGTGCTGTGGTATCCACTACATTGACGGCTCTGGTGACTGGGGTGGCAGGGTTCGTGCCATCCGTTGCCGTGTAGGTAATGATGTATGTTCCTACGACATCAGTGAATGCAGATGAATCAATGGTTACCGTAGAGCCATCATCCGCTGATGCGCCAAGCTCGGTGTAACCTGCACCTTGTTCAATAATCTGTGGATCATCACCAGTTAAGGTGATGATGGGTGCTGTGGTGTCAACTACGTTTACAGTTCGAGTTGCTGTTGCTTGGTTTGTGCCATCAGTTGCAGTGTAGGTAATGATGTATGTTCCTACGACATTTCTATATTCAGATGAATCAACGGATACATCAGAGCCGTCATCAGTTGTTGCTCCGAGTTCTGTGTAATCTGCACCCGACTCAATAGTTTGTGGATTGGCTCCAGTCAATGTGATGATTGGTGCTGTGGTGTCAACTACGTTTACAGTTCGAGTTGCTGTTGCTTGGTTTGTGCCATCAGTTGCAGTGTAGGTAATGATGTATGTTCCTACGACATTTCTATATGCAGATGAATCAACGGATACCTCAGAGCCGTCATCAGTTGTTGCTCCGAGTTCTGTGTAATCTGCACCCGACTCAATAGTTTGTGGGTTGGCTCCAGTCAATGTGATGATTGGTGCTGTGGTGTCAACTACGTTTACAGTTCGAGTTGCTGTTGCTTGGTTTGTGCCATCAGTTGCAGTGTATGTAATGATGTATGTTCCTACGACATTTCTATATGCAGATGAATCAACGGATACCACAGAGCCGTCATCAGTTGTTGCTCCGAGTTCTGTGTAATCTGCACCCGACTCAATAGTTTGTGGGTTGGCTCCAGTCAATGTGATGATTGGTGCTGTGGTGTCAACTACGTTTACAGTTCGAGTTGCTGTTGCTTGGTTTGTGCCATCAGTTGCAGTGTAGGTAATGATGTATGTTCCTACGACATTTCTATATGCAGATGAATCAACGGATACCACAGAGCCGTCATCAGTTGTTGCTCCGAGTTCTGTGTAATCTGCACCCGACTCAATAGTTTGTGGGTTGGCTCCAGTCAATGTGATGATTGGTGCTGTGGTGTCAACTACGTTTACAGTTCGAGTTGCTGTTGCTTGGTTTGTGCCATCAGTTGCAGTGTATGTAATGATGTATGTTCCTACGACATTTCTATATTCAGATGAATCAATGGATACCTCAGAGCCGTCATCAGTTGTTGCTCCGAGTTCTGTGTAATCTGCACCCGACTCAATAGTTTGTGGATTGGCTCCAGTCAATGTGATGATTGGTGCTGCATTATCCAGGGTTACAGTAACAGAATTAGAAACATCAGAGATATTGCCTGCTTGATCAGTTGCAGTTGCAGTAAAGGTGTTGGCACCTTGTATCAAAGTTACATCAACGGACCAAATGCCATCAGAATCAATGGTGACAGTGGATGTCAAGACATTGTCATTTTGGGTCAGTGTTACAGTGGAACCTTCAACTGTGGTTCCGGTAATTGTTATGGTATTTTCATTTGTCAGAGTTGTAGGTGGAGTGATTACTGGTGCGACAGGTGCTGTGGTGTCAACTACGTTTACAGTTCGAGTTGCTGTTGCTTGGTTCGTGCCATCAGTTGCCGTGTAGGTAATGATGTATGTTCCTACGACATTTCTATATGCAGATGAATCAATGGTTACCTCAGAGCCGTCATCAGTTGTTGCCCCAAGCTCGGTGTAGCCTGCACCCAGTTCTATAGTTTGTGGGTTTGCACCGTTCAGGGTGATGATCGGTGCTGTGGTGTCAACTACGTTTACAGTTCGAGTTGCTGTTACTTGGTTTGTGCCATCGGTTGCTGTGTAGGTAATGATGTATGTTCCTACGACATCAGTGAATGCAGATGAATCAATGGTTACCGTAGAGCCGTCATCAGTTGTTGCTCCGAGTTCTGTGTAATCTACACCCAACTCGATAGTTTGTGGGTTGGCTCCAGTCAATGTGATGGTTGGTGCTGTGGTGTCAACTACGTTTACAGTTCGAGTTGCTGTTGCTTGGTTTGTGCCATCAGTTGCAGTGTATGTAATGATGTATATTCCTACGACATTTCTATATGCAGATGAATCAATTGATACATCAGAGCCGTCATCAGTTGTTGCTCCGAGTTCTGTGTAATCTGCACCCGACTCAATAGTTTGTGGATTGTCTCCAGTCAATGTGATGATTGGTGCTGTGGTGTCAACTACGTTTACAGTTCGAGTTGCTGTTGCTTGGTTTGTGCCATCAGTTGCAGTGTAGGTAATGATGTATGTTCCTACGACATTTCTATATGCAGATGAATCAACGGATACCACAGAGCCGTCATCAGTTGTTGCTCCGAGTTCTGTGTAATCTACACCCAACTCAATAGTTTGTGGGTTAGCTCCAGTCAATGTGATGATTGGTGCTGTGGTGTCAACTACGTTTACAGTTCGAGTTGCTGTTGCTTGGTTTGTGCCATCAGTTGCTGTGTAGGTAATGATGTAGGTGCCTACAACATCCATAAATGCATCGTCATCAATGGATACCTCAGAGCCGTCATCAGTTGTTGCTCCGAGTTCTGTGTAATCTGCACCCGACTCAATAGTTTGTGGATTGTCTCCAGTCAATGTGATGATTGGTGCTGTGGTGTCAACTACGTTTACAGTTCGAGTTGCTGTTGCTTGGTTTGTGCCATCGGTTGCCGTGTAGGTAATGATGTATGTTCCTACGACATCAGTGAATGCAGATGAATCAATGGTTACCGTAGAGCCGTCATCAGTTGTTGCTCCGAGTTCTGTGTAATCTACACCCAACTCGATAGTTTGTGGGTTGGCTCCAGTCAATGTGATGGTTGGTGCTGTGGTGTCAACTACGTTTACAGTTCGAGTTGCTGTTGCTTGGTTTGTGCCATCAGTTGCAGTGTATGTAATGATGTATATTCCTACGACATTTCTATATGCAGATGAATCAATTGATACATCAGAGCCGTCATCAGTTGTTGCTCCGAGTTCTGTGTAATCTGCACCCGACTCAATAGTTTGTGGATTGTCTCCAGTCAATGTGATGATTGGTGCTGTGGTGTCAACTACGTTTACAGTTCGAGTTGCTGTTGCTTGGTTTGTGCCATCAGTTGCAGTGTAGGTAATGATGTATGTTCCTACGACATTTCTATATGCAGATGAATCAACGGATACCACAGAGCCGTCATCAGTTGTTGCTCCGAGTTCTGTGTAATCTACACCCAACTCTGGGTTAGCTCCAGTCAATGTGATGATTGGTGCTGTGGTGTCAACTACGTTTACAGTTCGAGTTGCTGTTGCTTGGTTTGTGCCATCAGTTGCAGTGTATGTAATGATGTATGTTCCTACGACATTTCTATATGCAGATGAATCAACGGATACCACAGAGCCGTCATCAGTTGTTGCTCCGAGTTCTGTGTAATCTACACCCAACTCAATAGTTTGTGGGTTGGCTCCAGTCAATGTGATGATTGGTGCTGTGGTGTCAACTACGTTTACAGTTCGAGTTGCTGTTGCTTGGTTTGTGCCATCGGTTGCCGTGTAGGTAATGATGTATGTTCCTACGACATTTCTATATGCAGATGAATCAACGGATACCTCAGAGCCGTCATCAGTTGTTGCTCCGAGTTCTGTGTAATCTGCACCCGACTCAATAGTTTGTGGATTGGCTCCAGTCAATGTGATGATTGGTGCTGCATTATCCAAGGTTACAGTAACAGAATTAGAAACATCAGAGATATTGCCTGCTTGATCAGTTGCAGTTGCAGTAAAGGTGTTGGCACCTTGTATCAAAGTTACATCAACGGACCAAATGCCATCAGAATCAATGGTGACAGTGGATGTCAAGACATTGTCATTTTGGGTCAGTGTTACAGTGGAACCTTCAACTGTGGTTCCGGTAATTGTTATGGTGTTTTCATTTGTCAGAGTTGTAGGTGAAGTGATTACTGGTGCGACAGGTGCTGTGGTGTCAACTACGTTTACAGTTCGAGTTACTGTTGCTTGGTTTGTGCCATCAGTTGCAGTGTATGTAATGATGTATGTTCCTACGACATTTCTATATGCAGATGAATCAACGGATACATCAGAGCCGTCATCAGTTGTTGCTCCGAGTTCTGTGTAATCTGCACCCGACTCAATAGTTTGTGGGTTGGCTCCAGTCAATGTGATGATTGGTGCTGCATTATCCAAGGTTACAGTAACAGAATTAGAAACATCAGAGATATTGTCTGCTTGATCAGTTGCAGTTGCAGTAAAGGTGTTGGCACCTTGTATCAAAGTTACATCAACAGACCAAGTGCCATCAGAATCAATGGTGACAGTGGATGTCAAGACATTGTCATTTTGGGTCAGTGTTACAGTGGAACCTTCAACTGTAGTTCCGGTAATTGTTATGGTATTTTCATTTGTCAGAGTTGTAGGTGGAGTGATTACTGGTGCGACAGGTGCTGTATTATCCAGGGTTACAGTAACAGAATTAGAAACATCAGAGATATTGCCTGCTTGATCAGTTGCAGTTGCAGTAAAGGTGTTGGCACCTTTTATCAAAGTTACATCAACGGACCAAGTGCCATCAGAACTGGTAATGATAGTAGGTGTCAAAGCAATATCATTTTGGGTCAGTGTTACAGTGGAACCTTCAACTGTGGTTCCGGTAATTGTTATGGTGTTTTCATTTGTCAGAGTTGTAGGTGGAGTGATTACTGGTGCGACAGGTGCTGTATTATCCAGGGTTACAGTAACAGAATTAGAAACATCAGAGATATTGTCTGCTTGATCAGTTGCAGTTGCAGTAAAGGTGTTGGCACCTTGTATCAAAGTTACATCAACAGACCAAGTGCCATCAGAATCAATGGTGACAGTGGATGTCAAGACATTGTCATTTTGGGTCAGTGTTACAGTGGAACCTTCAACTGTGGTTCCGGTAATTGTTATGGTGTTTTCATTTGTCAGAGTTGTAGGTGGAGTGATTACTGGTGCGACAGGTGCTGTGGTGTCAACTACGTTTACAGTTCGAGTTGCTGTTGCTTGGTTTGTGCCATCAGTTGCAGTGTAGGTAATGATGTATGTTCCTACGACATTTCTATATGCAGATGAATCAATGGATACATCAGAGCCGTCATCAGTTGTTGCTCCGAGTTCTGTGTAATCTGCACCCGACTCAATAGTTTGTGGGTTGGCTCCAGTCAATGTGATGATTGGTGCTGTGGTGTCAACTACGTTTACAGTTCGAGTTGCTGTTGCTTGGTTTGTGCCATCAGTTGCAGTGTAGGTAATGGTGTATGCTCCTACGACATCCATAAATGCATCGTCATCAATGGTTACCGTAGAGTTGTCATCCGCTGTTGCGCCAAGCTCGGTGTAACCTGCACCCAACTCAATAGTTTGTGGATTGGCTCCAGTCAATGTGATGATTGGTGCTGTGGTGTCAACTACGTTTACAGTTCGAGTTGCTGTTGCTTGGTTTGTGCCATCAGTTGCAGTGTAGGTAATGATGTATGTTCCTACGACATTTCTATATGCAGATGAATCAATGGTTACCGTAGAGCCGTCATCAGTTGTTGCTCCGAGTTCTGTGTAATCTACACCCAACTCAATAGTTTGTGGGTTAGCTCCAGTCAATGTGATGATGGGTGCTGTGGTGTCAACTACGTTTACAGTTCGAGTTGCTGTTGCTTGGTTTGTGCCATCGGTTGCCGTGTAGGTAATGATGTATGTTCCTACGACATCAGTGAATGCAGATGAATCAATGGTTACCGTAGAGCCGTCATCAGTTGTTGCTCCGAGTTCTGTGTAATCTACACCCAACTCGATAGTTTGTGGGTTGGCTCCAGTCAATGTGATGATTGGTGCTGTGGTGTCAACTACGTTTACAGTTCGAGTTGCTGTTGCTTGGTTTGTGCCATCAGTTGCAGTGTAGGTAATGATGTATGTTCCTACGACATTTCTATATGCAGATGAATCAATGGATACATCAGAGCCGTCATCAGTTGTTGCTCCGAGTTCTGTGTAATCTGCACCCGACTCAATAGTTTGTGGGTTGGCTCCAGTCAATGTGATGATTGGTGCTGTGGTGTCAACTACGTTTACAGTTCGAGTTGCTGTTGCTTGGTTTGTGCCATCAGTTGCAGTGTAGGTAATGATGTATGTTCCTACGACATTTCTATATGCAGATGAATCAATGGTTACCGTAGAGCCGTCATCAGTTGTTGCTCCGAGTTCTGTATAATCTGCACCCGACTCAATAGTTTGTGGATTGTCTCCAGTCAATGTGATGATTGGTGCTGTGGTGTCAACTACGTTTACAGTTCGAGTTGCTGTTGCTTGGTTTGTGCCATCAGTTGCAGTGTAGGTAATGATGTATGTTCCTACGACATTTCTATATGCAGATGAATCAATGGATACATCAGAGCCGTCATCAGTTGTTGCTCCGAGTTCTGTGTAATCTGCACCCGACTCAATAGTTTGTGGGTTGGCTCCAGTCAATGTGATGATTGGTGCTGTGGTGTCAACTACGTTTACAGTTCGAGTTACTGTTGCTTGGTTTGTGCCATCAGTTGCAGTGTATGTAATGATGTATGTTCCTACGACATTTCTATATGCAGATGAATCAACGGATACATCAGAGCCGTCATCAGTTGTTGCTCCGAGTTCTGTGTAATCTGCACCCGACTCAATAGTTTGTGGATTGGCTCCAGTCAATGTGATGATTGGTGCTGTGGTATCCACTACATTGACCGTTCTGGTGACTGGGGTGGCAGGGTTTGTGCCATCGGTTGCCGTGTAGGTAATGGTGTAGGTGCCTACAACATCCATAAATGCAGATGAATCAATGGATACCTCAGAGCCGTCATCAGTTGTTGCTCCGAGTTCTGTGTAATCTGCACCCGACTCAATAGTTTGTGGATTGTCTCCAGTCAATGTGATGATTGGTGCTGTGGTGTCAACTACGTTTACAGTTCGAGTTGCTGTTGCTTGGTTTGTGCCATCAGTTGCAGTGTAGGTAATGATGTATGTTCCTACGACATTTCTATATGCAGATGAATCAATGGATACATCAGAGCCGTCATCAGTTGTTGCTCCGAGTTCTGTGTAATCTGCACCCGACTCAATAGTTTGTGGGTTGGCTCCAGTCAATGTGATGATTGGTGCTGTGGTGTCAACTACGTTTACAGTTCGAGTTACTGTTGCTTGGTTTGTGCCATCAGTTGCAGTGTATGTAATGATGTATGTTCCTACGACATTTCTATATGCAGATGAATCAACGGATACATCAGAGCCGTCATCAGTTGTTGCTCCGAGTTCTGTGTAATCTGCACCCGACTCAATAGTTTGTGGGTTGGCTCCAGTCAATGTGATGATTGGTGCTGCATTATCCAAGGTTACAGTAACAGAATTAGAAACATCAGAGATATTGTCTGCTTGATCAGTTGCAGTTGCAGTAAAGGTGTTGGCACCTTGTATCAAAGTTACATCAACAGACCAAGTGCCATCAGAATCAATGGTGACAGTGGATGTCAAGACATTGTCATTTTGGGTCAGTGTTACAGTGGAACCTTCAACTGTAGTTCCGGTAATTGTTATGGTATTTTCATTTGTCAGAGTTGTAGGTGGAGTGATTACTGGTGCGACAGGTGCTGTATTATCCAGGGTTACAGTAACAGAATTAGAAACATCAGAGATATTGCCTGCTTGATCAGTTGCAGTTGCAGTAAAGGTGTTGGCACCTTGTATCAAAGTTACATCAACGGACCAAGTGCCATCAGAACTGGTAATGATAGTAGGTGTCAAAGCAATATCATTTTGGGTCAGTGTTACAGTGGAATCTTCAACTGTGGTTCCGGTAATTGTTATGGTGTTTTCATTTGTCAGAGTTGTAGGTGGAGTGATTACTGGTGCGACAGGTGCTGTATTATCCAGAGTTACAGTAACAGAATTAGAAACATCAGAGATATTGCCTGCTTGATCAGTTGCAGTTGCAGTAAAGGTGTTGGCACCTTGTATCAAAGTTACATCAACAGACCAAGTGCCATCAGAATCAATGGTGACAGTGGATGTCAAGACATTGTCATTTTGGGTCAGTGTTACAGTGGAACCTTCAACTGTGGTTCCGGTAATTGTTATGGTGTTTTCATTTGTCAGAGTTGTAGGTGGAGTGATTACTGGTGCGACAGGTGCTGTGGTGTCAACTACGTTTACAGTTCGAGTTGCTGTTGCTTGGTTTGTGCCATCAGTTGCAGTGTAGGTAATGATGTATGTTCCTACGACATTTCTATATGCAGATGAATCAATGGATACATCAGAGCCGTCATCAGTTGTTGCTCCGAGTTCTGTGTAATCTGCACCCGACTCAATAGTTTGTGGGTTGGCTCCAGTCAATGTGATGATTGGTGCTGTGGTGTCAACTACGTTTACAGTTCGAGTTACTGTTGCTTGGTTTGTGCCATCAGTTGCAGTGTATGTAATGATGTATGTTCCTACGACATTTCTATATGCAGATGAATCAACGGATACATCAGAGCCGTCATCAGTTGTTGCTCCGAGTTCTGTGTAATCTACACCCAACTCAATAGTTTGTGGGTTGGCTCCAGTCAATGTGATGATTGGTGCTGCATTATCCAAGGTTACAGTAACAGAATTAGAAACATCAGAGATATTGTCTGCTTGATCAGTTGCAGTTGCAGTAAAGGTGTTGGCACCTTGTATCAAAGTTACATCAACAGACCAAGTGCCATCAGAATCAATGGTGACAGTGGATGTCAAGACATTGTCATTTTGGGTCAGTGTTACAGTGGAACCTTCAACTGTGGTTCCGGTAATTGTTATGGTGTTTTCATTTGTCAGAGTTGTAGGTGGAGTGATTACTGGTGCGACAGGTGCTGTATTATCCAGAGTTACAGTAACAGAATTAGAAACATCAGAGATATTGCCTGCTTGATCAGTTGCAGTTGCAGTAAAGGTGTTGGCACCTTGTATCAAAGTTACATCAACAGACCAAGTGCCATCAGAATCAATGGTGACAGTGGATGTCAAGACATTGTCATTTTGGGTCAGTGTTACAGTGGAACCTTCAACTGTGGTTCCGGTAATTGTTATGGTGTTTTCATTTGTCAGAGTTGTAGGTGGAGTGATTACTGGTGCGACAGGTGCTGTGGTGTCAACTACGTTTACAGTTCGAGTTGCTGTTGCTTGGTTTGTGCCATCAGTTGCAGTGTATGTAATGATGTATGTTCCTACGACATTTCTATATGCAGATGAATCAACGGATACCACAGAGCCGTCATCAGTTGTTGCTCCGAGTTCTGTGTAATCTACACCCAACTCAATAGTTTGTGGGTTGGCTCCAGTCAATGTGATGATTGGTGCTGTGGTGTCAACTACGTTTACAGTTCGAGTTGCTGTTGCTTGGTTTGTGCCATCAGTTGCAGTGTATGTAATGATGTATATTCCTACGACATTTCTATATGCAGATGAATCAATGGATACATCAGAGCCGTCATCAGTTGTTGCTCCGAGTTCTGTGTAATCTACACCCAACTCAATAGTTTGTGGGTTGGCTCCAGTCAATGTGATGATTGGTGCTGTGGTGTCAACTACGTTTACAGTTCGAGTTGCTGTTGCTTGGTTTGTGCCATCAGTTGCAGTGTATGTAATGATGTATGTTCCTACGACATTTCTATATGCAGATGAATCAACGGATACCTCAGAGCCGTCATCAGTTGTTGCTCCGAGTTCTGTGTAGCCTGCACCTTGTTCAATAATCTGTGGATCATCACCAGTTAGGGTGATAATGGGTGCTGTGGTATCCACTACATTGACCGTTCTGGTGACCGGGGTGGCAGGGTTTGTGCCATCGGTTGCAGTGTAGGTAATGATGTATGTTCCTACGACATTTCTATATGCAGATGAATCAATGGATACATCAGAGCCGTCATCAGTTGTTGCTCCGAGTTCTGTGTAATCTGCACCCGACTCAATAGTTTGTGGATTATCACCATTCAGGGTAATGATGGGGGCGGTGGTGTCCGCTGGTGCCTCGACGGTGATGACTACCATAGCGGTATCCGTACCAGCACTATTAGTGGCGGTGATGGTGTAGCTGATTTCGTTTGCAGCCGCATCTGGCGTACCTGATATGGTGCCAGTGCTTGCGTCAAACGACAGTCCATTAGTGATAGCAGGCATGATGCTATAGCTGGCAACCGTACCGCCTGTTGAAGTGATGGTTATATCCGCAATGGCAGTGCCGGCTATTGCCGTTACGGTAGCGGCGCTGATACTGATCATCGGGGCAGCTATTGGTGCCGCATTAACGGTGAGATTAAAGGCTGGCAGGGAAGCGGTATCGCTACCAGAGGTCAGGGTGATCACAATGCCCGATGTGGTGCTGCCAACATCCCCATTCGTGGGTGTACCGGTTAGTGCGCCTGTTGTAGTGCTGAAATCAGCCCAACTTGGTTTGTTCTCAATCGAATAGACCAGGGTTGCGCCTGCGTCTGCATCTGCCCCGGTCGGGGTGAAACTATAGGCCGTGTCTTCGGCCACTGTGGTGGCAGGCGTGCCGGTGATGGTCGGTGCGTCATTCACATTGGTGACGGTGATGGTCACGGTGTCGGCGGTTGAGTCCATGTTGCCGTCATTCACCACCAGTGAGAAGGTCAGCACAGCATCCGCTAACAACTGAGTGGCTGCGGTGAAGGTCGGGCTTACCATGTTGGCATTGTCTAAGCTGACCGTTGTGCCTGCCGTTTGCGTCCAGGCATAGGTGAGGGTTTGCATTTCAGGATCAGAACTTGCGCTGCCGTCCAGGGTCACAGTCGCGCCCTCGGTCACGTTGGTTTGATCATCGCCCGCATTGGCGATGGGTGCGTCATTGGTGCCTGCCATGACGGTAATGGTCACGGTGTCGGCGGTTGAGTCCGTGTTGCCGTCATTCACCACCAGTGAGAAGGTCAGCTCGGCATCGGCCAGTAACTGATTGGGTGCGGTGAAGGTTGGCATGGCGTCGGTGTTATCGCTTAAGGTGATGCCCATATTGCTGTGCGTCCAGGCGTAGGTTAGGGTCTCACCTTCGGAATCGGTGCTGCCAGTGCCGTCAAGGGCGACAGTCGCGCCCTCGGTCACGGTTTCATCATCGCCGGCATCGGCGGTGGGTGCGTCATTGGTGCCTGCCATGACGGTAATGGTCACGGTGTCGGCGGTTGAGTCCATGTTGCCGTCATTCACCACCAGTGAGAAGGTCAGCACAGCATCCGCTAACAACTGAGTGGCTGCGGTGAAGGTTGGCATGGCGGCGGTCGCATCGCTCAGGGTGACATCCACGCCCGCCGTTTGCGTCCAGGCATAGGTGAGGGTTTGCATTTCAGGATCAGAACTTGCGCTGCCGTCCAGGGTGACAGTCGCGCCCTCGGCCACGGTTTGAGCCGTTCCGGCATCGGCGGTTGGTGCGGCATTGACGCCGGTGACGGTAATGGTGACGGTATCAGCAGTTGAGGCCGTGGTGCCGTCATTCACCACCAGCGAGAAGGTCAGCTCGGCATCGGCCAGTAACTGATTGGGTGCGGTGAAGGTCGGGCTGGCAATAGCGGCATTGCTCAGGGTAACAGTCGTGCCAGCGGTTTGCGTCCAGGCGTAGGTCAAGTCTTCGCCTTCAGGATCGGAACTGCCAGTGCCATCCAGGGTGACCATCGCACCCTCAGCTACGGTCTGAGCATTGCCTGCATCGGCAGTAGGGGCATCATTCATGCCAGCATTAACAGTAATGGTGACTGTGTCGGCAGTTGAACGAACACCCAGGGTATCGGTAACTATCAAGGAGAACTCAAGTCTGGTGCCCCCGGCTGTATGGGGCGTAAGGAATCTTAAAATGGGCCTCTGGATAAAGAACAGCTCGACTACGGGTGTGCCACGGGTTTGCGTCCACATGTAAGAATCCACTGGCGCATGGGCACCAACAGCTTCGCCGTTGCCCTCAAGCAAGACCCAAATCCCCGCATCCACGATTCGGTCCGGTCCAGCATCGGCTATGGGGATGGTGGCATCAATAACAGTGATGCGAAAAGTCAAGGTATCAGTACGATTACCTTGATCCGTTACGGTGTAGGTCAGGTCAAACACCCCTGGTTCGATCGGGACACCCAACAAGGTGCGCGTGGATGCCTCAAACTGTAGCCCCCGAGGCAAACTCGGTGACCCTTGCAGAGTGTAAATATTACCCACACCGAGTGCATTTGGTAGGTTTAGATTCGTGACTATCCCGTTCGTGTAATAGGTTTTGTCCGTCACCTTTTCCGTAAAAACAGGCCTAATTTTAACGGTGACAGTTACTGGTTCGGAAGCCTTGCCGCGGGCATCGGTGACCACTAACGAGAAGATGAACGCGCTACCCACTTGTGGCACGAAAAAGCTTGGGATAGAGTTACTAGGCCTGAGCAGATTGACGGGAGTGCCGCTGATCTGGAGCCAAGCGTAGCTCAGGCTCTCGCCTTCGGGGTCGCTGCTGGCGGTGCCCGAAAGAAAGACTGCATTAACACCAACACCAACACCAACCCCTCCATCCACGATCTGGTCTGGTCCAGCATTCGCAGTTGGTGCGTCATTCTCGCCGGCGGTGACCGTGATGGTGACCAGATCAGCAGGTGATGCCTTGCCACGGGCATCGGTGACCACCAGCGAGAAGACCAGCTCGGCAGCCACTACCAGTTCCACGGGTGCCTTAAAGCGGGGGCGACGAGTATCCATCCGTTCGTTCCCCCCACGTCCGGCCAAGGTAACGGACATACCTGAGGTCTGCGTCCAAGCATAGGTGATAGCTTCCCTTTCAGGGTCGGCACTTGCTCTGCCATCCAAGGTGACCATAGCACCCTCATCCACGATCTGGTCCGGTCCAGCATTCGCAGTTGGTGCGTCATTCATGCCAGCATTAACGGTGATGGTGACGGTGTCGGCGGTTGAGTCCATGTTGCCGTCACTCACCACCAGTGAGAAGGTCAGCACAGCATCCGCTAACAACTGAGTGGCTGCGGTGAAGGTTGGCATGGCGGCGGTCGCATCGCTCAGGGTGACATCCACGCCCGCCGTTTGCGTCCAGGCATAGGTGAGGGTTTGCATTTCAGGATCAGAACTTGCGCTGCCGTCCAGGGTGACCATCGCGCCCTCGGTCACGGTTTCATCATCGCCGGCATTGGCGGTGGGTGCGTCATTGGTGCCAGCGGTGCTAAAGGCCGGCAGTGCCGCGGTCAGTGTGCCGGTCAAGGCACCGGTGGTGGTGCTGAACGCGGCCCATGAGGGTTTGTTCTCAATCGTATAGACCAGGGTTGTGCCTGCGTCTGCATCTGCCCCGGTCGGGGTGAAACTATAGGCCGTGTCCTCGGCCACTGTGGTGTCGGGCGTGCCGGTGATGGTCGGTGCGTCATTCGGATTATTGTTGTCGCCAGCGGTTACAGTGATGGCTACCATAGCGGTATCCATACCAGCGCTATTAGTGGCGGTGATAGTGTAGGTGATTGCTTCTGCAACCGCCGTTGGCGTGCCTGAAATGGTGCCGCTGTTTTCGTCAAACGATAACCCATTGCCAATGGCTGGGTCGATGCTGTAGCTGCCAACCGTACCGCCTGTTGAAGCGATGGTTATATCCTCGATAGCCGTTCCCGCTGTTGCCGTTACTGTGGCGGGGGTGATGCTGATCATCGGGGCGGCATCCTTGTTGCTGGAGGCACTAAAAACTGCGAATGGCGAAAAGCTCGTGGCAAGGGCTGTCACCTTTCGTGCGTTTGTATCACGGCTGACATGTGGCAAAGCCTCCCACTTACTCGCCGCCGCATCATAGTGAAAGACATACGGGTCTTTGCCTGCTGGCACATCGCCTGCTTCATAAGACAAAGTAACTTCACATCCTCTGGCAGGACATTCATTCTTATCCACCGAAATATCAACTGCCGTACCCGCTACCAAAGTGGGTGGGATTGTGCGGTCAATGCTTGATGGTGCATTGCTCAAATCAATGCCGTCCTCAGCAACTGCCCTGTTCGCTATCTTTTGCAACTCTTGAGAGGGTACTTCCTTGGCAACAAAACCAGTGATTGTTTTAGATCCTTTGGTTGCCACTTCAACTTGAATCTCACGACTTCCAACCGTAACGGTTTCGATTTTTTTTGCAGTCGGAACCGTTATCGGTGCCGCATTAACCGTGATGGCTACCGTAGCATCATCCTCACCACCGCGATTAGTGGCGGTGATGGTGTAGGTCTTTGAACCCGCAACCGCATCTGGCGCGCCTGAAATGGTGCCGGTAGTAGCGTCAAACGTCAGTCCATTCTCAATGGCTGGGTCAATGTCATAGCTGGCAACCGTACCACCACTTGTTGAATCAATGGTTATCGGCGTGATAGCCGTTCCCGCTATTACCGTTACTGTAGCGGTGCTGATAGTGATACTCGGGGCGACATCATTAACCGTAATGGCTACCGTAGCGGTAGCCTCACCACCGCTATTAGTAGCCTTGATGGTGTAGGGGATTGCTTCTGCTACCGCTGTTGGCGTGCCTGATATGGTGCCAGTGCTTGTATCAATCGATAGTCCTTCAGGAAGTGTTGGAGCGATGCCATAACTCGCAACCGCACCACCGCTTGAATCGATGGTTATATCCGCGATAGCCGTGCCCACTGTTGCCGTTACTGCATCAGTGCTGATAGTGATACTCGGGGCGACATCATTAACCGTAATGGCTACCGTAGCAGTAGCCTCACCACCGCTGTTAGTAGCCTTGATGGTGTAGGGGATTGCTTCTGCTACCGCTGTTGGTGTGCCCGAGATGGCACCAGTGTCAGTATCCAGTGTCAGTCCGGCTGTCAGTGTTGGACTGATGCTGTAGCTGTCAACCGCACCGCCACTTGAATCGATAGTGATATTCGCAATAGCAGTACCCACTGTTGCCGTTACTGTGGCGGAGCTGATACTAATACTCGGAACGGCTACGGGTGTCGTATCAACAACAGTAACCACAAAAGTTTGTGTAGCTGTTTGCCCTGCTGTATCGGTGGCAGTTACGGTTATGTCTGCTGTTCCTATGGCTACGGGGGTAATAGTTATTGCGCTACCGCTAACCGCAACGGTGGCAGTGGCAGTATTATTAGATTCTACGGTATAGGTCAACGTATCGTCTGTGTCGCTGAATTTATTAGCCACATCTACAGTTTGAGGACTGCCATTTACTACGAGGTCGGTAATGTTGGCAATCGTGCCTACGGTTGTTGGTGCTGCGGCGTTAATCGTGGTTCCTGTGGGAAGGGTTATTGCGTTTCGTGGGACATCGGTAAACAGGCTTGCGGGAAGCGAAGCAGGCAGTGAGTTGCTCGATAAATCAAGTCCTGTCAAAGCAGTTAAGCCCGAGAAAACCCCAGTAGGCAAGGTGGATAATTGGTTGTTATTTAATTCCAGTATCGTTAAGGCGGATAGCCCAGAGAATATATCAGCGGGTAGGGTGGTAATCTCGTTGAAATCTAAATTGAGATGCGTTAGTCCTGTTAATCCCGCAAAATCGCCACTCTTTAGGTTACTACCTCTGAGAGAACTAAAGGGACTAGCCCCCGAAAAAGTTAAATCGGTAACTCCCGCCAACTCTGCTGTAGTAATGTCTGCACAGTTGGTTTTGCCACTCACTTCGGAGACGATAACATTCTTAACTGCTACGGTGCGTGAACAAAGGTCTGTTGGGTTAGCCTCTTGAGCATTTACTGGCAGAGAAAACGCCAGACTTAGTAAGGAGAGGGAGAGTGTTTTTGTAATTACAAAGATTGGCTAAAGACTGCCATAATGTCGGGGGGGATGGTAACTATATAATTATTAAGGGTTTTTATGGCAAACGATGATTTCATTCGGAATCTCCTCCAGTTAAATGGGTTATTTGTGCGACTTATTTGCGGAGTGTAAACACCTCACCGACAGCGTTACTGTTAATCTAGTATAACTTATTGGAAATTGATAGATTGAATATACTATTCTTCTCAGGGCTATCACATTAAAAATATAAAAATAACTTAACACAGATCCCCTATTTTGAGCCAAACGAAACACGACAAGCTTGGTATACACCATCGGTCAATTCAAATATTTGATGAAAGTAAAAGGCTAGCAAGATCAGCAGGTACATGTTGTCGCTTAAGCTCTTATCTCCATGACCATAATTATGCGCTATATGATAACCTTGATTTTTTAAGTGTGTTGAAACACTCATGTTCAATTTTCCACCGACAACGCCCTGCTTTAGTCATGGCGGTAACATTATCTTCGTTCATTTTTATGTCTGTTACCCAACGATGGGTTTTAGTTATTTTTCCATGAATATTTTTGAATTGACGCAATTGATTATTGCTAGGAATATTCTGAACATTAAAAATGTTTCTAAGGTTGTTGATCCTGCTCTAAGCGCTTTTGAAAATGCAACAAGGAGGGATCTTGAAAGAACATACAGGAAAAAGCACTCATCAAAATATCGTGTTGGCTGTAGTCACATTTATTTTGTTGACGATTGTCATCAATGGCAGAAAAGTGCTCAGCCATTGATGTGCTAAGTGCTTTAAAATTTAGATGTTTTTTAGTTTTTAGTCGTGAAGCCAAGTCATTCTCAAATATTTTTATTGCTAATACTTTGATTTGATCTCGGTAGAGACAAAAAGTTCAAATAAAATTCACTTTTTTTATTTGCGATGCAAAAACAGCGCGAAAAGTATTTTTTTATCTCTTCGCTAGCCCTTATATAGCTTAAATTCTGGCTTCACCGAAAACTGCTGTAATTATTAACAGGACTATCGCATTAAAAATAACTTGACACAGATCCCCTAATTCGATCTATTACTTCGCTTTAAGCGAGGCAAATAGCAGGATGGAATAGCGATTATCTGCTAAAAAGGAGACCTTTGCAAAGCTCTTTGCAAAGGTCTCCTGCTATATGCCATCAGTGGTGCAGCTAGCTCCCTCTTCTTCCAAAAAAGCATCAAAAGTGAATTCTGCCCTCTAGCTGGATAGCCTGATCCGCTCCTCGGCTGCCCTCCAGATTGCCACTGCTTTCACGACGTTCGCCAAACAGATGCAGATCGAAGCGAGCCGTACCCTGCCAGCGTATGCCTAGACGATAGCTATTGATAGTGCCTAGGGTTATTTCGCTGTAAGGGGTTAGCAAGCCAACTAGGCTGGGGGCAAGCAGCCCATAGCTTAGCCTTGCACCTAGGCGTGCGTCGTAGTCTGGTGCGCTATAGTCCACCGCACTGTTGTGCAGGTTGGATTGGGGCAGGCTCTGTTGCCATAGGGCGCTGGTATCGCTACTACTCCCGTTATAGCCATAGCCTGGTCTTAGGCTGAATGCCAGACCAAGCTTGTCAGTGCCTGGATCTAGGCTGATCAATGCCTGAATGCCCCATTCTTTATAGTTACCCTGTCCAACTAGGGCATGCAGGTTGCCTTCTAGCGTTAGGCCAGTCAGGTTGGCGTAGCGCATACCTGCCCCGAGCACTGCGCCAGTGCCGCTGTTGCCGCTGTCACCATCATAGCGGGCACCTATTTCCAGCATGGGCTTGATGCTGCCACCGGATGCCAGTGTATATTGCCCAGCTATTTCTAGCAGGAGTCTAAACCGTTGGCTGTCGATGGTTTGTTTGGCGATGTTCATATCGGCTGCTGCGTTGATGTCGGTACGCGCTAGCAATAGGTCGCTCTTGAGGCTTAGGCCAGATATAAGCTGCCCTTTGATGCCCGCCGCCAGAGATAGAAGGTTGGTGTCGGTGCTGTGGCTGTTGTCTTCTTGCTTGATGGTTAGATCACCCTGACCATAGCCTAGGCTGCCCCACAGGTTGGTGCGGGCGTTGTTCCATGCCAGATAGGGGTGGATACTGGTCATTTTGTGGTTGTAGCTGCCCTCATCACCTTCTAGGGTATAGTCGACATCGCCTTCGCTCCAGCTTAGCATGCCCCCCAGCAGTAGGTTATCTAAGCGCTTATCAAGACCCAGTTGGTAGCTGCTTAGATCACCTTGCCAGTCAAGATCTGAGTCGTTTTCGCTTAGGCGGGTGTAATCACCACTGCCCCATAGCGCCAGTCCTGTGTTCGCAGCACTTGCTTGATCAGCACCTGTTTGGTCAGCACTGTTCAGTGGGATCAGGAAAGAGGAGTTAGTTAACAGCTGTTTCCAGTTTATGTTGCCGTCTTTGTGGGAGCGGGTATAGCCAGCGAGTTTTTGTAGCAGATCAGCGGTCAGTTTTTCGGTTGTTGTGGTTTCGCTGTCAAATTGTATTTGATAACCATCAAGCTGATAGCTTGCCGTTGTTTCTGCTGATGCAAAGGCACTGTCGACACGACGCTCTACCGAGGCGGCGCTGCTAGCGACTAGTGCTTGAGTCAGACGCGGCATAATGGCTAGGTTTAGCCGTTGGATATCTTCTTCGCTAAGCCCATCAGCTAATACGGTGATGCTGAAGGTCAAGCTGGCCGTATCCGTGGCGGCGGTGTTGGTGTCGCTATCGGCTGCTATGTAGGTGTAGCTAGTGCTGGCGGTCTCCGCCTCTGGTGTACCGCTGATGGTGCGACGGGTGGTGTCAAAGGTTAGACCCTGTGGCAGGATCGGGCTTAGGCTGTAGGTTAGGGCGCCATTACCACCAGTGGCCTTGGGTAAGGTGAGCACTGGGATAGCTGTGCCAGCGGTGTAGGTGTAGGACTTGTTAGCAATCGCGGTAATCGCAGCAGAGCCGAAAGTCGGAGCTGTGTCCAGCGTGATGATAACAGCATCGGTTGCGTCTGATGTATTGTCGGTGGCATCGGTTGCGGTTGCGGTGAATGTGTTGGCGCCATCATCTAGCGTTACAGCAAGCGACCAGCGAGTACCGGTTACACTTGCGGCACCAATGGATGTGCCATCTTTGAGTACATCAACCGTGGCCCCAGCATCAACGATGCCAGCAAGGGTGAATGCTGCTGTGTTGACCGTTTGTGCTGTGGTGCTAATGGCGACTGTCGGTGCTGTGGTATCCACTACATTGACGGCTCTGGTGACTGGGGTGGCAGGGTTTGTGCCATCGGTTGCCGTGTAGGTAATGGTGTAGGTGCCTACAACATCCATAAATGCATCGTCATCAATGGTTACCGTAGAGCCGTCATCCGCTGATGCGCCAAGCTCGGTGTAACCTGCACCTTGTTCAATAATCTGTGGATCATCACCAGTTAAGGTGATGATGGGTGCTGTGGTATCCACTACATTGACCGTTCTGGTGACTGGGGTGGCAGGGTTTGTGCCATCGGTTGCCGTGTAGGTAATGATGTATGCTCCTACAACATCCATAAATTCATCGTCATCAATGGTTACCGTAGAGCCATCATCCGCTGATGCGCCAAGCTCGGTGTAACCTGCACCTTGTTCAATAATCTGTGGATCATCACCAGTTAAGGTGATGATGGGTGCTGTGGTATCCACTACATTGACCGTTCTGGTGACTGGGGTGGCAGGGTTTGTGCCATCGGTTGCCGTGTAGGTAATGGTGTAGGTGCCTACAACATCCATAAATGCATCGTCATCAATGGTTACCGTAGAGCCGTCATCCGCTGATGCGCCAAGCTCGGTGTAACCTGCACCTTGTTCAATAATCTGTGGATCATCACCAGTTAAGGTGATGATGGGTGCTGTGGTATCCACTACATTGACCGTTCTGGTGACTGGGGTGGCAGGGTTTGTGCCATCGGTTGCCGTGTAGGTAATGGTGTAGGTGCCTACAACATCCATAAATGCATCGTCATCAATGGTTACCTCAGAGCCGTCATCAGTTGTTGCGCCAAGCTCGGTGTAGCCTGCACCCAGTTCTATAGTTTGTGGATTGTCTCCAGTCAATGTGATGATTGGTGCTGTGGTATCCACTACATTGATGGCTCTGGTGACTGGGGTGGCAGGGTTTGTGCCATCGGTTGCCGTGTAGGTAATGGTGTAGGTGCCTACAACATCCATAAATGCATCGTCATCAATGGTTACCGTAGAGCCGTCATCCGCTGTTGCCCCAAGCTCGGTGTAACCTGCACCTTGTTCAATAATCTGTGGATCATCACCAGTTAGGGTGATGATCGGTGCTGTGGTGTCAACTACGTTTACAATTCGAGTTGCTGTTACTTGGTTCGTGCCATCGGTTGCCGTGTAGGTAATGGTGTAGGTGCCTACAACATCCATAAATGCATCGTCATCAATGGTTACCGTAGAGCCATCATCAGCTGATGCGCCAAGCTCGGTGTAACCTGCGCCCAGTTCAATAGTTTGTGGATTGGCACCAGTTAGGGTGATGATGGGTGCTGTGGTGTCAACTACGTTTACAATTCGAGTTACTGGAATTGCTTGGTTTGTGCCATCGGTTGCTGTGTAGGTAATGATGTATGCTCCTACAACATCCATAAATTCATCGTCATCAATGGTTACCGTAGAGCCATCATCAGTTGTTGCGCCAAGCTCGGTGTAACCTGCGCCCAGTTCTATAGTTTGTGGATTGGCACCATTCAGGGTGATGATCGGTGCTGTGGTGTCAACTACGTTTACAGTTCGAGTTGCTGTTACTTGGTTTGTGCCATCGGTTGCTGTGTAGGTAATGATGTATGTTCCTACGACATCAGTGAATGCAGATGAATCAATGGTTACCGTAGAGCCATCATCCGCTGATGCGCCAAGCTCGGTGTAGCCTGCGCCTAGTTCAATAGTTTGTGGATCATCACCAGTTAGGGTGATGATGGGTGCGGTGGTGTCCGTTACCGCTGGCATCACTGTGACCGTTCGGGTGACTGGTGTGGCTTGGTTTCCAGCCGTATCGGATACGTTATAGGCGATGGTGTAAACGCCTGCTGTATTGGTATTGACGGCAGCGACAGTATTACCAGCGAAGGTAATGGTTGTTGTGATTGAAGCCGTAATATTCCCATCAGTGTCATCGCTTGCCGTTGCCCCAGCATCCGTATAAGCCGTGTTCAATGCGATGGATAGTGTCGCACTGCCAAGTAGTGTGATGATGGGTGCTGTGGTGTCCGTTACCGCTACAGCCGGCATCACTGTGACCGTTCGGGTGACTGGTGTCGCTTGGTTTCCAGCCGTATCGGAGACGTTATAGGCGATACTGTAAACGCCTGCGGTATTGGTATTGACGGCAGCGACAGCACCATTATTGAAGGTAATGGTTGTTGTGATTGAAGCCGTAATATTCCCATCAGTGTCATCGCTTGCCGTTGCCCCAGCATCCGTATAAGCCGTGCCCAATGCGATGGATAGTGTCGCACTGCCAAGTAGCGTGATGGTTGGTGGGGTGGTGTCAAGCGCGCTGATAACACTTACCATAAGGGTTTGTGTAGCCGTTTGCCCTGCGGTATCGGTGGCAGTTACAGTGATGGTTGCACTGCCTGCGGCTAATGGCGTAATGGTTATTGTTGTGCTACCGCTAACGCTTGCGATGCTGGGATTACTAGACGTTGCGGAAAAGGTCAAAGCGTCTGTGTCATTAAATTTATCCGCCACATCTACAGTTTGAGGATTACCATTTGCTACGAGGTCGGTAATGTTGGCAATCGTGCCTACGGCTGTTGGCGCCTCATTAACATCATTTACGTTAATAGTAATTGTTGCCGTGTCTGTTAAAGCTGGACTTCCGCCGTCAGCTACTCTAACTGTAAGTGTGTAAGTTTCTGTTGTTTCAAAATCTATTTTGCCATCGCCATTAACTGTAATCGCTCCTGTGTTTGAAATTGCAAAAGCATCATTTGTGTTTCCGCCTGTGATTGAATAAGTTAACGAATTATTAGGAGCGGCTGCGTCTGGGTCTTGACCGGTTATGTCTCCAACACTTGCTCCATTTATTGAGTTTTCAGAAATCTGTAATGTTGTATCTGCTAGTGTTGGTGCTTCGTTTACATCTTGAATTGTTACTTTGATAAGAATTTCATCTGTTAATAACCCGTCAGAAACTGTTACTAAAGTCCAATACCCTTGATTACCATTGGTGCGGAGACCATTTCTATCATCTCTCGGCATTTCATAATTTGGAATATAATCAACCTTGAATGTTAAAACACCGCCCTGTGTTATATCGTAAACGCCACTATCATGCCCAGAAAGCGAATAGGATAATGTGGTATTTGCATCAACATCTGTAGCTATTATAGTTGCCACAGTTTGTATATTTTCGTTTAAAGTTAAAGCAAATGTATCCTCACCGTTTTGAGATGTAATAACTGGAGCTGTATTTGTTGGTGCTTCATTAACATCATTTACGTTAATAGTAATTGTTGCCGTTCCCGTTAAGGCTGGACTTCCTCCGTCAGCTACTTCAACTATAAGTGCATAAGACGGTGTTGTTTCAAAATCTATTTTGCCATCGCCATTAACTGTAATCGTTCCTGTGTTTGAAATTGCAAAAGCATCATTTGTATTCCCGCTTGTGATTGAATAAGTTAACGAATTAAAAGGGGCTTCTATGTCTGGGTCTTGACTTGTTATGTCTCCAACAATTACTCCATTTGTTGAGTTTTCAGCTACTGTAAAAGTGTTTGATGAAGTTATTGTTGGTGCCTCATTAACATCTTGAATTGTTACTCGAATTTCAATTTTATCCATTTCTGTTCCGTCAGAAACCATTACTACTGTCTTATACACCTGCTTATTGATGCCAGTACGGTCACCACTTTCATCTCTCGGCATTTCATAATTTGGAATATAATCAGGCTTGAATGATAAAACACCACCCTGTGTTATATCGTAAACGCCACTATCATGATCAGAAAGGCTATAAATTGGTGGGCTATTCTCATCTACACCTGTAATCGTTATATTTGCCACATGTTGTATGTTTTCATCTAAATCGAAACTAAATACATCCACACCGTCTTGCATTGAAATGGTTGGTGTTTCCTGTGTATTCGTTATTATCTCATCAATCTCTAGTGCTTCTTTTATTACACTAATGGTTATCGTAGCGGCATCCGAACCGCCGCTATTGATGACCGTGATGGTGTAAACCGCCGTACCAATGTCCGCATCAGCATTTAGCGTACCGGTAATTATGCCAGCCTCTGCGTCAACGACCAGACCTGCCAGATCTGTGACCTCTTGACCATTCGAGTCTGTGATTATGTGGCTGACGACATCACCACCTGTATTCGTAATGGTGATGGTGTCAATGGGAGTACCTACGGTGGCAATCAGCGTAGCGGGGTTGATGCTGATAATCGGGGGCACATCATTAACAGTGATGGTGATGGTGGCGGAATCCATACCACCGCTATTAGTGGCAGTGATGATGTAAGTCTCCGTACCAATCTCCACACTATTATTTAGCGTACCGCTAATTCTGCCAGTCGCTGTGTTAAAGACCAGACCTGCCTGTTGTGTGAAATCGTTTAGGGGTGCAGATTGACCATCCGAGTCTGCGATGTCGTAGCTGACGGCTGCGTCACCTGTATTCGTAATAGTGATGGTTTCAATGGCAGTGCCCACGGTGGCGATCAGCGTGCTGGGGCTGATACTGATATTCGGGACGGCTACGGGCACCGCATCGCCGCTAACAGTAAGCGCAAAGGTCTGTGTAACCGGCTGTCCGGCGGTGTCGCGAGCAGTAACCATGATGTTGGTTGTGCCGAGTGCTACGGGCGTAATGGTTAGCGTGCTGCCGCTGATGGCAACGCTGGCAATGGCGGGGGTAGCGGACGTGGCTGTGTAGGTCAGGGTATCGCCCGGGTCGCTAAAGAAAGCAGCCACCTCCAGGGTGAGCGGGTTAGCCGTTCGTGCTAACGATTGTGCTGGAATGGGGCCACTGGCGACTGGCAATGCGGCATTGATGGAGGCGAGACCCATAACGCTCATTCGTGTGGTTTGGCTAACCGAAGCCATTTCGTTAAAAATATTCGTGGGGAATGAAACCCACGGGTTACCGCCTAATGTGAGACCAATCAAGGATAAGCCCTCAAAGATACCTATTGGCAAAGTGCGTAATTGATTATTCGTTAAATTCAAGTTCCTCAGTGCTGGCAGATCTTGAAAAAGATCCGCTGGGAGGGTCGTTAAGCCACCGAAGTTGTTGCTGTCGGAGATGTCGAGATTTAGTAACGCGGTTAAACCAGCAAAATCACTTCTCTTTGGGGGGACGAAATCAAACCCGCCAAAATGGACTAAAGAGTTAATTCCCGCCAAATCTGCCGCAGTAATGTCACCACAAGCACTTTTGCCATCCACATTTTGGATGATTACTTCCTGAACTTTGGGGTGACGCATGCACACGGTTGGGTTGGGAAGGGGAGAGCTAATAACAGTTACCATAAAGGTTTGTGTAACTGTTTGACCGATAGTGTCTGCGGCAGCTACGGTTATGGTTGTTGTTCCTATGGCTATTGGCGTAATGGTTACCATGTTACCCGAAACATCAACGCTGGCGGTGGCGGTATTATCGGATTGCACGGAAAAGGTCAGGGTATCGTCTGGGTCGCTGAATTTATTAGCCACATTCAGCGTGTGAGATTGAGCATTTACCGCCAGGTCAATATTGCCAAGTACGTCCGCAATGGTTGGGGCTGGGTTGTTGACAACTGGTGCCGCATTGACGGTGATGGTGACCATCGCAGTAGCCGTACCAGCACTATTGGACGCAGTGATGGTGTAGGTGCGTGAAGGTGCAGTCGCCGTTGGCGTACCCGAGATGGCACCAGTGGCAGTGTCCAGTGTCAGTCCGGCTGTCAGTGTTGGACTGATGCTGTAGCTGTCAACCGCACCGCCACTTGAATCGATAGTGATATTCGCAATAGCAGTACCCACTGTTGCCGTTACTGTGGCGGAGCTGATACTAATACTCGGAACGGCTACGGGTGTCGTATCAACAACAGTAACCACAAAAGTTTGTATAGCCGTTTGCCCTGCTGTATCGGCGGCAGTTACGGTGATGGTTGCACTGCCTGCGGCTACGGGGGTAATGGTTATTGTTGTGCTACCGCTAACCGCAACGGTGACAGTGGCAGTATTATTAGATTCTACGGTATAGGTCAACGTATCGCCTGTGTCGCTAAATTTATTCGCCACATCTACCGTTTGAGGACTGCCATTTTCTATGAGGTCGGTAATATTATCAATCGTACCTACGGTTGTTGGCACTGCGGCGTTAATTGTGGTTCCCGTGGGAAGGGTTATTGCGTTTCGTGATACATCGGCAAACAGGCTTGCAGGGAGCGAAGTAGGCAGTGAGTTGCCCGATAAATTGAGAGTTGTCAAACTGGTTAAGCCCGCGAAAATACCAGATGGCAAAGTAGATAATTGATTGTCATCTAACCTGAGTGTCGTTAAGGCAGATAGCCCAGAGAAAATATCAGCGGGTAGGGCGGTAATCTCGTTGAAATCTAAATTGAGTGTTATTAGTCCTGTTAATCCCGCAAAATCACCGCTCTTTAGGCTACCTCTTAGAGAAGTAGTCCCAATAAAAGTTAAAAGGGTAACTCCCGTCAACTCTGCTGTAGTAATGTCTGCACAATTGGTTTTACCACTTACTTTGGAGATGATTACAGTCTGAACTACTGCGGTGCGTGAACAGAGGTCTGTTGGGTCAGCACCTTGAGCATTAACACTTACCATAAGGGTTTGTGTAGCCGTTTGCCCTGCTGTATCGGCGGCAGTGACGGTTATGGTTGCTGTTCCTATGGCTACGGGCGTAATGGTTATTGCGCTACCGCTCACCTCAACGGTGGCAGTGGCAGTATTATTAGATTCTACGGTATAGGTCAAGGTATCGCCTGTGTCGCTAAATTTATTCGCCACATCTACAGTTTGAGGACTGCCATTTGCTACGAGGTTAGTAATGTTGGCAATCGTGCCTACGGTTGTTGGTGCTGCGGCGTTAATTGTGGTTCCCGTGGGCAGGGTTATTGCGTTTCGTGGGACATCAGCAAACAGGCTTGCGGGAAGTGAAGTAGGCAGTGAGTTGCCTGATAAATTGAGGGTTGTCAAACTGGTTAAGCCCACGAAAACTCCCGATGGCAAGGTGGTGAGTTGATTGTTCTTTAATCTGAGTGTTTCTAAGGCTGATAGCCCAGAGAATATATCAGCGGGTAAGGTTGTTAATCGGTTGAAGTCTAATTTAAGACTTGTTAGTCCTGTTAAGCCAGCAAAATCACCATTACTTAGACCTCCATAATCTACTATGTTCAACGAAGGTTGTCCGGGAGCAATATCCATATACAAAAAAGCTAACCTGTCAATTCCTGCCAAATCTGTCGGAGTAATGTCTGCACAACTAGTTTTGCCACTCACTGCGGAGACGATATTATTCTTAACTATTGCGTTACGCGAACAGAGGTCTGTTGGGTCAGTTTCTTGAGCATTAACACTTACCATAAGGGTTTGTGTAGCCGTTTGCCCTGCTGTATCGGCGGCAGTGATGGTGATGGTTGCACTGCCTGCGGCTACGGGCGTAATGGTTATTGTGCTACCGCTCACCGCAACGGTGGCAGTGGCAGTATTATTAGATTCTACGGTATAGGTCAACGTATCGCCTGTGTCGCTAAATTTATCTGCCACATCTACAGTTTGAGGACTGCCATTTGCTACGAGGTCGGTAATGTTGGCAATCGTGCCTACGGTTGTTGGCACTGCGGCGTTAATCGTAGTTCCCGTGGGAAGGGTTATTGCGTTTCGTGGGACATCAGCAAACAGGCTTGCGGGAAGTGAAGTAGGCAGTGAGTTGCCTGATAAATTGAGGGTTGTCAAACTGGTTAAGCCCGCGAAAACTCCCGATGGCAAGGTGGTGAGTTGATTGTTCTTTAATCTGAGTGTTTCTAAGGCTGATAGCCCAGAGAATATATCAGCGGGTAAGGTTGTTAATCGGTTGAAGTCTAATTTAAGACTTGTTAGTCCTGTTAAGCCAGCAAAATCACCATTACTTAGACCTCCATAATCTACTATGTTCAACGAAGGTTGTCCGGGAGCAATATCCATATACAAAAAAGCTAACCTGTCAATTCCTGCCAAATCTGTCGGAGTAATGTCTGCACAACTAGTTTTGCCACTCACTGCGGAGACGATATTATTCTTAACTATTGCGTTACGCGAACAGAGGTCTGTTGGGTTAGCATCTTGAGCATTAACTGGCAGAGAAAAAGCCAGACTTAGAATAAGGAGAAATAGGGTTTTGTAATTACAAAGATTGGCTAAAGACTGCCATAATGTCGGGGGGGGTAACTATATGATTATTAAGGGTTTTTATGGTAAACGATGATTTCATTCGGAATCTCCTCCAGTTAAATGGGTTATTTGTGCGACTTATTTGCGGAGTGTAAACACCTCACCGACAGCGTTACTGTTACTCTAGTATAACTTATTGGAAATTGATAGATTGAATATACTATTCTCAGGGCTATCACATTAAAAATATAAAAATAACTTAACACAGATCCCCTAATTTTATCTATTACTTCGCAGCAATTATCGGTGATTTAATTTTTACTGAGACAAAATGATTTTTATCGCCATTTTTCAGTTTCTTTGCTATGTTTTTGCGCTTCCCCTATTTTGAGCCAAACGAAACACGACAAGCTTGGTATACACCATCGGTCAATTCAAATATTTGATGAAAGTAAAAGGCTAGCAAGATCAGCAGGTACATGTTGTCGCTTAAGCTCTTATCTCCATGACCATAATTATGCGCTATATGATAACCTTGGTTTTTAAGTGTGTTGAAACACTCATACCACAAATCATAAATTTTTGCCTTGGATGTCTGCTCGTAAGTTGGCAATAAAACATTTTCTCCCATTGAGTTCACAATCTTTTTTCTTGGTGCCATCTGCTGTAGATTAACCTGTTGATCTAAAAGGATCTTGCCGTCGTTATAAAGGATCTGCAGCCAAATCAATTAATATGAGTAATTATTCAACGTAAGCGTTTAGTTATTAGCACATCACATAAAATATTTATCGCTAATCATTTGCAATGGTAACATTTTGAGCTAATCTTAAATGGTTGACAACAACACAAAGCAGGATGCTTTATTAGGGACACTTTACGGATAAAGTGATGCAGCTAGGAGCTGCTGAGGGATGAATGAAACAGGGTGTGTTAATCATGGAAGATTGCCTCTGTTTTGCCTTTCAGTTTTATTTTGAGCTAAGTTTTACCTTCCGGCAGTTTTCAATAGAGTTGTACCAAAAAGCTTCATTAATACTTGAATGAAGAGCAATTGCACAAAAATCATAACCACAACAATCATTGGACTTTGATAATAACCAGCCAAAATAAAACTAATGAATGCCATAAATCCTGTGATTGCAGCATAACCTAACTGGGTTGAAACATGATCTATATGTTCACATCCTGATGCCATAGATGCTAGTGCGGTTGTATCAGAAATAGGGGACGTATGATCACCAAAGAGCCCTCCACTTAATACTGCAGCAATAGTTATTGGTAGTGGCGCACCCAATGTATGGGCAACAGGAACAATAATAATCATTAAAATAGCAAAAGTTCCGTAGGATGATCCTGTTGCAAATGACATAACAGCACCAAGCAAGAATACAAATGCAGGAAAGAAAACAGGTGGAATTGTTCCGTCTATTAACCCTGCTAGATAATCTCCCGTGTATTGTGGCTTAATGAATCTGTACACCAATAAGGGTAGAATTACTCACATAAAAGAGGTGTACAACAATGACAAGATCAAGACCAACCTATTCAATAGAATTTAAGAATGATGCAGCATGTTTAGTGCTGGATAAAGGATACACGCTATCGGAAGGATGCAAAGCCGTTGGCGTTGGCGATACCGCTTTACGCCGCTGGGTTAATCAGCTCCGTGTTGAACGAAATGGAATTACCCCTAAATCCAAAGCAATGACAGCTGAACAGAAGAAAATACAAGAGCTTGAAGCAAAAATAAAACAGATAGAATGGGAAAATGACATCATAAAAAAGGCTACCGCTCTCTTAATATCAGACAGCATCAAACGATAGATTTGATCCGCCAATTATCAAGAGAGCATGGTCGTACAAATAAACTTTGTGAAATATTTAATGTACAGCGCAGCAGCTATTATTATCGATTGTCACATAAAGATTTGGTTGATGATGAACGTGAATTGTTAAAACAATTAGCCGTAGATATACATACCGATAGTCGAGGTGCTGCGGGCGCTAGAACCATAGCTGGTGAGCTGTCACAGGCGGGTCATAACGTAGGTCGTTATAAGGCAAAAAACCTAATGATTGAAGCTGACATTTCAAGTAAACAAGCGAAGAAGCATAAGTATAAAATAGCGAAAAAAGAATCAAAGATAGCGCCTAATTTATTGAAGCGACAGTTTAATGTTGACGCTAAGAACACCTATTGGTGCGGCGATGTAACCTATATATGGGCAGGTACGCAGTGGATGTATCTTGCTGCTGTAATGGATTTATTTAAAAGAAAAATTATCGGATGGGCATGCCATGACAGTCCAGATAGTAACCTAACTAGTGCAGCGTTACGGATGGCATTTGAATCTAGAGAGCGACCTAAAAATGTCACTTTTCACTCTGATCAGGGGTGCCATTATACTAGTTTTCAGTTTCGTCAAACACTCTGGCGTTACCAGATAAAACAAAGCATGAGCCGTCGTGGGAACTGCTGGGATAATGCGCCCATGGAACGTTTTTTCAGAAGTTTTAAAACTGAATGGATGCCTAAAGCATGCTATTCATCTTTCAAAGAGGCAGAGAAAGATACGCTAGATTATATAATCACTCATTATAATTCTAGACGGGGGCATAGCTATAATAATTATCTTTCGCCAAATGAAGCAGAGAGAAGAGCATAAGTTCCTATTACTGTGTACAGATTTACTTGACCACTTCAGTGTGAAGCTCTCTGCAAATAGAGCTTAGTGTCCAAGCTAATATTAAGATAAAACAGATAAATATTAATTTTTCCATCCCGGTCACAAAAGAATTTAATGATTCATCGTAAGTGATTTTTTCACTTTGTTTCATAAGGTAAGCACAGGCAAATGAAGCAAATAGATAAGAGATCATAATACCAGATCGGACGTGTACGCTCTGTATACCTTCGGTATAGGCAAAGTAGGATAAAAAACCAATCAGTGAGCATAGCATAACGCTAATAGGAATCAGAAATGTGCTCAGACTCGATTGATTCTGTGGGCTTTTGTGTTCAGTTGTTTTTTTGATGGATACTTCGGTTTGGTTTTTAATTGAAAGGTTATGTTTTCTTTGTGCTCTCGCCATAGGACCAAAGTCTTTTCCTGTAGATAAAATTATAGGTATCGCAAGCAATGCTAAAATGGCATAAAACTGATAAGGCCAAACACTTAGCAATACATTATATGGTTGTTCCGTTAATCCTATATCCTGATAAGCATTCTCAATTAAGCTCATAATGTAGACTCCCCACCCAATAAAAGGTACTAGAATACTAACGGGCGAGGCTGTTGTATCAATAATATAGGCGAGCTTTTCTTTACAAATATTAAGTTTTTCAAAAACAGGTCTGAACAAAGGACCAACAATTAATGCATTACCTGAATCTGTAAAAAAAATACTAATCCCTGCTAACCAAGCTGAAACTTGCCCTTGAGCAGGTGTTGACACATATTTTACAATAACAGTAGATAAGGCTGTTGCCCCACCCGATTTTTCTAATAAATGAACAAAACCACCAATAACTAAGATCACTAACAGTACTTGAGTATTCGAGCCAACTGACACTTGTACATACACATGCTGTTCAATTAAATTGACGACAGCTAAAAACGGATTTAACTCCGAGAGAATAAGCGAGCCAACGAAGGCGCCAGTCACGAGAGAAAAAATGACATTGCGGGTATAAATAGCAAGGAATATGCTCAATGTTGGTGGAACAATCGATAATATGCCGTAATTTTCCATCTTCTTACCTTATTATTACGAAAACTATCGCTTCTTAGACAAGTTAGCTAAAAATATTTAAATTAAGTATAAAAAATATTTTCATCTAATTGGATAAGACTATTTATCCAGTTCAAGACAGTTTCTTCATCATAAGCATAACGACTGTACAGATCATCACTGATCCTAACCAATGTACTGCACCCATTATAATACTTTCTTTAATTCACTTATTTTGCGAACAAATATTTGATTGGCACGTTTCCATACCCCCTGATTAATATTATTCAACTCTAATAGATACGGCAGTAATTGTTGAGAAAAGTCTTCACTACTTTCAACTGGCAATAATGAAGGAAGATGATCAATTGCAATTAAGTCTAAGGGATTTTCACCGTCAATTAAACGTAATGTAGGCTCTGAGAAGTTTGTACAATTATCATAAATAGGTAAAGGATTATGGTCGCCATAGGGATCGCAACTGACATCACAAATAATAGATAACCGACGGTCTTTTTGTTTCAGCATCTTGGTGGTTAAAAATGGCGGTACAGCGGCTTGTACAAAAACACAGTTTATAATGACATCATAGGCTAGCAATTGTGGAAATGGTCCACCTACTTTAGTTTCATCAATACCCCACTTAGTTACGCTAACTCCTATCATTTCGGCCATTTCGACGGCACCACGACCACTACGGCCCTTGGCTCCGATCACCAACATCTTCACTGAGTTAGCTTGCTCGCCTAACAATGTTTTTATTTCGTCAATTAAAACAGTTTTGCTTGGAGATGAATTCAATTTATCTAGGACAGGACTGCCTTTTTGTGCCCGTCTTGCGAATGCTTTTAGTGCAACGGCTGCACCGGCAAACCCAGCCCAATATCCAAATGCCGCAATTCTTCGATTATTTTCATCTACCAGATACTCTAAATCAAATAATTGACCTTTGCCTTCGACGAAGCGCTGTAAAAATGCTTGCCAACCCTGTTGATTTTTATACACATGAGCAAAATGAATATGACGATGTATCAGCGGCCAGTTTTCTTCAGATAATTCTTTCAAACCCAAAATAATTGTATCAACTGAGGCTTGGCGCCAACTATTTGCTGGTTTAACTTCACAACCTATTTCTCTAAAACTATCACTAGAAATCGCACTTTGTGTTGATTCTTCTACGGTAATTTTAAATCCAGCAGCTAAAAGTTTTCTAGCTACATTTGGAGTGAGCGCAATACGCTCTTCTAATGGTTTGGTCTCTGCACGTAACCAAATATGAGGCTTTATCATGTTTCTCTGATCCTATATCAATATTAATTGAGTTCTTTATTGAACTTACATACCGTATTCGTTGTTAATCTCAGATGGCTAAATCCAGCAAATGGCATGATTAACTTAAACTACAATCATTATTAATAATGCGAATGTAAATTTGAAGTGATAAAAGTATCAATATGAAAGCTTTAATCTTGCAATTTTAGATATCTACGTATCAAAATGCAAGTGCTATAAGCCAGTGCAAGAAGCTGAGCCAGCCACTGATTGCGTAATTTTTGGAAAGAGTAAAAAATTAATACGTTAACGGGGAAATCAGTGATAATCTTTATACCAATTGAAATGAGTGTTACCATTGATTTGTTTATTTTAGCAATCAATAGTAGCAATTAAAAAACGCCAAGTGAAAGGAGTAAACAATGAGAAGAGCAAGTTCTATTCTTCGTAAACACCGCGCTTCAGATAAAGTGTATGTACCTAA
The DNA here is from genome assembly GCA_965261045.1 of uncultured Colwellia sp. GTDB lineage: Bacteria > Pseudomonadota > Gammaproteobacteria > Enterobacterales > Alteromonadaceae > Colwellia. The sequence goes on along the minus strand of CBDHCJ010000001.1, from coordinate 2,224,987 downwards.
AAATTCACGCGACAATCATTATTTGATTGCTGAAATGCCGTTAACAGACCAGTTAATTGAATTAGTTGTTGGTAAAATTGATGACTCGATAAATGAGCCTTATCAAAAGTTTTACCAAAAGTTGGCTAGAATGGCTTTTGATGTCGTTGAAGAGTGTAATATTTCCCATGCAAATTTTATTGCTAATAACAGGTTAGTTCGTGTTAGAAATAGTGATGAGCAGCAAGTATTACACACGGATAAGCAATCTTTTTTCTTTTATAGTCCGCTTCATAATAGTACCTTTAAAGGGTATTTTGACGGTAAAGTTAGATCGAATAAAGTCAAGTTTCTATTTTTAGCTACGGGTGATAGTTTGCGAGAAAATGCAGCGTGCTTTCATCAAAAAGTTGTCAAGGCTGTGAGTCTTATTTCTCAGCGCATTGGCCTTGAGCTAGGTGCATTAAAAGTACGTGATCACCAACACCTTACTTATGATATATTTGCTAATGAAAAAGGCAGTAAAGAAAGTATTTCTCATAGCTTTCGAGAAATAGCGACACGTTATTCTCATCAAGGTTTTCCTGTTGAGGGAGAGCATAATGCCATCACTTATGCTGTAGTAAGCATGCCGATGACTAGACGATTACTTAAGGGCACTAAAATTGATTATGATTCAGTCCTGCTTTTTGAGAATTTATATACTGAAATTGCCGATGCTTTTACTGCCGCAGCCAAGAAATTTAAACTTAATCATGCCGCAATGATCGCCAACGGTATGTCACCTATTGTTAGATACGATAAAACTGAAAGCACCGTAGTTAATGGTGATATTATTTCTCTTGGTTATAACCCGCATAATGAACAGGGAGATATAAGTTGTCAGTTTCAAGGGGGTAAGTTAGTCGATACTGTTCGTTTTGTTTTTTTTGCAACTGATTTTGATGAAACACATAAAACTTATGGTAAGTTTGTCAACCAAGTGACTCAAGCTGTAACTATGTTAGCTGAAAAGTTAAATTGGAAAAAAGATTGCGACTATATGTTAATGCGCTTAAATCAACAATTAGTTCGCAGAGTGTAGGTACATCTATCTAGAAATAACCCTGTACCCGTAGTAATTTAAGTTACTATGGGCTTTTTTTATCTAAATCTGTCGAGAAAACCCCATGATCAGAGCGAAGCGATGTGTGGGGTGTTCACAGTAAATACGTTATAAACTTGATTTATATGAAATGATATATAAAATTGATTTATAGAGTATCTTCTATAGAGAATGAAATATGTATATCAATACGCCAAAAGATTTAGGAAGACTGATTGCTAAAGGTCGAAAAGAAAAGGGTTGGAATCAAAGCCAACTTGCAACGCATATTGGTATACATCAACCAGAAGTTTCAAAGCTAGAGAATGATCCCTCAAAATTCGATTTGATTATTATCATGAAAGTATTGGCGTTAATTGGCTCAGACTTAATTGTAGAATCACGAAGTAACAATAAGAGTGTTGATTCAGGATTAGCCTTTTAATGGGCAGAAAATCACATACGCAAACATTGTACTGTTCAATGAACGGTATTTTAGTTGGAAAGCTTCGATACCGCCGTGGGGGGTTGTCTTTCGAGTATGATAAATCGTGGATTGAACGAGCTGGAAGTCGAGCCTTATCTCAAAGTATGCCTATGGGAGCTACACTAGACACTCAAGCAATTGAAGCATACTTTGATAACCTTTTGCCTGATAATATCAAAATTAGACGTAATATCGTTGCTAGACTAGGTGCAAAAAGTACATCTACCTTTGATTTACTCGAATCCATAGGGCGTGATTGTGTTGGCGCTATTGCATTGAGCAAAGAGCCTCCAACTGATGGAACTAATAAGTGCCTTAGTTTAATGGAACGTCAGCTAGTTGCGTTGTGACTACATTATAACTAAAGAATAATCTTTATAGATGTTGATGTTTTAACTTGTTGATTTTAAAATGATAAAATTGGTTGCGGGAGCAGGATTTGAACCTACGACCTTCGGGTTATGAGCCCGACGAGCTACCATGCTGCTCCATCCCGCGACAGGATATGATGACTATTTTATATTACTTTTTTAATACAAAAGATTGGTTGCGGGAGCCAGATTTGAACTGACGACCTTCGGGTTATGAGCCCGACGAGCTACCAGGCTGCTCCATCCCGCGTCCGAATGACCTCAATGAGGTAAGCCACAATAATTTTAATTCTTATTGTTAGAATAACTTCAAAAAGTATCTCCCTGAAATCGAGGCGTATAGTAAGGATAGCATAGAGATAAAGCAAGCGATTTTTTCAAATAAATATCTGTTCGCTTAAATGTTATTCGTTATGCCGTTATTCGTTATGCCCGAATGATAAGCTACAAGCTATTTGAGGCGTCTTATTTTAACAATGTTCAACTTTTGTTTATGTGTGGCTGTACTTTGGTTATAATCGCCGTCATCTGTTCGTTAGGAACAATTTGTAGGATTATACAATGCAAGAGCATATGCAACAATTTTTAGCCTTAACCTCTCCTGGTATTGAGGTATTACTCGCTGATGAAATCAAAAATCTTGGCGGTGAGCACGTAGTACAAAAACCTGAAGGGGTTTATTTTAGTGCATCAATGGAGCTTAGTTATAAAATTTGTTTATGGACACGCTTAGCAACAAGAGTGATGTTGAAACTTGGTGAAGGCGAAGCAAAAAACAAAGATGATTTATTTAAAGCGGCAAGTTCCATTAAATGGCTTGAGCATTTTAACAGTGATACTACTTTTGCGATTGACTTTGTGGGGTATAGTGAAGAAATCCGTAACAGTCAATTTGGTGGTTTAACTATCAAAGATGCCATTGTTGATCAATTTAGAGCGCAAGGCTTTGAGCGGCCAAATGTCGATAAAAAATCGCCACAAATAAGTTTTCAAGCGCGTTTACTCAAAGATAACATCAGTATTTACTTAGATTTCTCTGGGAGAGGTTTATTTCAACGAGGTTATCGAGAGCACGGTGGCGCAGCGCCATTAAAAGAAAACTTAGCTGCTGCGTTAATTTTACGCTCTGGTTGGTTAGCTGATACAAGCAAACCCTTAGTTGATCCTATGTGCGGCTCGGGCACTATCTTAATTGAAGCGGTTGCTATGGCAACTAAACAAGCGCCAAGTATTGGTCGAGACTCCTGGGGTTTTGAATCTTGGTTAAAGCATGATGAAGAGTTATGGCAAGTTCAATTGAATCAAGCGATTGATGAGTCAGCTGATTCACTAAAGCAAGCGAAGATTAGCGGTTTAAAAGTTTTTGGTATCGATATAGATGCAGGTGTTATAAAAATGGCACAGCAAAATACCCGAAATGCGAATGTACAACGTTTTATTGAATTTACATGTCAAAATACTAATGACATGAATAATGTTTACGGGCAGACGGGTACTATTATATTTAATCCACCCTATGGTGAACGTATAGGTGAATTGCCAGAGTTAGTTGAAAATTTTGTGTTGTTTGGTCAAAAGCTCAAGGCACAATTTATCGATTGGCATATGGCTATTCTAACAGCCAATATTGAACTACTTGCCATGCTTAAACTATCAAGCTTTAAACGTTATAAATTTAAAAATGGTCCATTGAATTGCCAATTAGCTCTATATAATGTTGATGAAAAACAGCTAGAAAAAGATGCGGTTAACCCCCAATCTTCTTTTGTCGAGCAAGATAGCGCTTTTGCTAATCGTTTAAAGAAAAATCGTAAAGCCTTGAAAGGCTGGCTTAAATCAAACCATATTGAATGTTATCGTTTGTACGATGCCGATATTCCAGAATACAATGTAGCTATTGATATTTATGGTGATTATTTGGTTATTCAAGAATATGCTGCGCCGAAAACTATTGATGAGCAAAAAGCCACTAAACGCCTGCAAGAGGTAATTTACTGGGCACCAAAAGTACTAGAAATCCCAACTGATAGCGTGGTATTGAAAACTCGTGCTAAGCAAAAAGGTAAAAATCAATATCAACGAGTTGACAAATCTAAACAATCTATCACTATCAATGAGCATGGTGCGCTGTTTAAAATAAACTTGTGGGATTACCTTGATACTGGGCTGTTTTTAGATCACCGTAAAACCAGACAAATTGTTGCTAAAAAATCAAAAAACAAACGTTTGTTAAACTTATTTGCCTATACTGGCTCGGTATCAGTGCAAGCAGCTTTACATGGAGCAAGTTTAATAACGACGGTTGATATGTCTAATACTTACCTTGATTGGGCACAAGATAACTTTGCTTTAAACAAGCTTAACGGTCATAAATATCAGTTTGTACAAGCGGATTGTTTGGCATGGTTGAAAAAGAATACTAATCAATATGATTTGATTTTTATTGATCCACCAACCTTTTCTAACTCTAAACGAATGGAAGACAGCTTTGATGTCCAACGTGATCATGTGGTACTTATTACTGACGCATTGAAATCATTAGCTGATGGAGGTGAAATATTTTTCACAAATAACAAGCGTAATTTTAAAATGGATTTTGATAGTATCGAACAGTTTGGCTTACAGGCGCAAGCCTTATCTGATGTTACCCGAGATAACGATTTTGCTCGTAATAAACATATTCATAATAGTTGGTCTATCACTAGAAAATATAATGGTACGGTGTGAGCAAATAGATAAATGAAAAAATATAATTTATATGGCAGTGATGGTTGTCATTTATGTGAGCAAGCTTTAGCAATGTGTTTAAGTGTGTTAACAAACGATGATTTAAATGAAGTGGATATAATTGACCAAACTAATGTAGCTCATGAAAAACAAACCTTAGTTGAGTTGTACGGTGTATATATTCCTGTATTAGAAAAGCTTAGCTTTGATGAGCTAAATGAAAATAAAAAACTGTTTTGGCCTTTTACTGTAGAACAAGTGGAAGCGTTAAAGTTAAGTTAAATTGATAGAGTTAAAATAAACGATGGAATTATTAAGAGTAGCCAATGCTGAACTTGCTTTTGGCACAGATAAAATTTTAGATAAAACTGATTTGAGCGTTCAAACAGGTGAAAGAATTTGTTTGGTTGGCAGAAATGGCGCAGGTAAATCAACCTTGATGAAAGTCTTGATGGGACAACAAAACCTAGATGATGGACAGATATTAAAATCGAGTACCATGCAAATGTCGATGTTGGAGCAAGATCCACCTGAGTCGTCTGATATTAGTGTGTTTGATTATGTTGCTCAAGGTGTGAAAGAAAATGCTGAGTTAATTAGCCGTTATCATGGTTTAATTCATTTAATTGGTGACGACCCAAGTGCGAAGAATCTTAATAAATTAGCTAAAGTACAAGACGAACTTGAACAAGCTAATGCGTGGCAAGATGAACAGCGCATTGAGCAAGTGATGAGTACTTTGTCATTAAATGCCGATGATAAAATTTGTGATTTATCGGGTGGTTGGCTACGAAAATTGGCACTTGCTAAAGCGCTAGTAACGAGTCCTGATATTTTACTACTTGATGAGCCAACCAACCATTTAGATATTGAAAGTGTACTTTGGTTAGAAAAATTCTTAAAAGATTTTGCTGGGACTATTATTTTTATTAGTCATGACCGGGCATTTATTCGTGGTTTATCAACTCGTATTTTAGATCTTGATCGCGGTAAGTTAAAAAGCTATCCCGGTGATTACGACTTATACCTAAAACAAAAACAACATGATTTGCAAGTTGAAGTACAACAGAATGCCTTATTTGATAAACGTCTTGCCGAAGAAGAAGTATGGATACGTCAAGGTATAAAAGCGCGTCGCACTCGTAATGAGGGAAGAGTACGGTCGTTAGAGAAATTACGTTTAGAGCGTACCGCACGCCGTGAGGTTTGTAATCAAAGTAGCATGAATATAAGTCAAGGTGAACGTTCAGGCAAGTTAGTGTTTGAAGCGATAGATGTTACCGTTGCATTTGATGATAAAGTGGTTATTGATAAATTGAATTTATTGATAACCCGTAATGATCGACTAGCGTTTATCGGTGCTAACGGTACGGGTAAATCTACATTAATAAAGCTTATTATGGAAAAGCTGGCTCAAACCAGCGGTCAAATGCGCTCAGGTGTAAACTTAGACATCGCTTATTTTGATCAACATCGTGAAGCCTTAGATTTGAACCAAACAGTGCAAGAAATTGTTGGTGAAGGCAAGCAAGAAGTTATGGTTAATGGTAGATCACGTCACGTGTTAGGCTATTTACAAGATTTTCTTTTTAGTCCTAAACGTGCACGTACGCCAGTAAAAGCATTGTCAGGCGGAGAGAAAAATCGTTTATTATTGGCTCGTTTATTTTTACGACCGAGTAACTTACTCATTCTTGATGAGCCAACGAATGATTTAGACATAGAAACGTTAGAGCTATTAGAAGAAGTAGTTGCAAATTACTCAGGAACCGTTATTTTAGTCAGCCATGATCGTGATTTTGTCAATAACTGTGTAAATACCTGTCTTTATTTTGATGGTACTGGGCAAATAAACCAGATTGTTGGCGGTTATGATGATGTTGACAATTATTACTTGAATTCAGCTTTAGCGTTAAAAGAACAACAACGTCAGCAGCATAGTGCCGCGACAAATAAAAAAGTAACGCAGCAGAGTAAAACCGAGCCGACTAAAAAGGAAGTGGTAAAGGTTGTTAAAAAAAAGTTATCTTTTAAAGAAACTAAAGAATTAGCCGAACTACCAGAGATAATAGATCAGTTGGAAAATGAGATTGCTGACTTACAAGAGCAAGTTAATCAAAGTGATTTTTTTAGCCAGGATGAACAATATAGTAAAAAAATATTGAACCAGCTTAGCGAAAACGAGTCAAAACTCGACCTTGTGTACACAAGGTGGCAAGCGCTAGATGAGCTTTAAAATGTGTGGGTTGGAACTTTTTCCGACATTAAATAAAAAGAGTTAAGTAGTAGAATGAACAATATAGTAAAAAACATAATCGCTTTAAGCGTTAGCAGTGCGCTAAGCATAAGTCTTATTCATAATGCAAATGCCGCTACTTATAAAATTATAGATCAAGGTGAAGTGAGCAAACTTAAATATACTTATGCTCAACACCAAAATATTCATGGTGATATGGCTATTTCAGGCACTAGTCTTTATAACTTTCCGGTTCAATTTGATTATCTAGATGAAAATGACTTTAATGAGATACGTAACTATGCCTTAAACCGTTACCAGAGCATTCATGCGTTAAGTGATATTGAAGATTTTGATGCTTTAAAAGCGGGAAACCCTACGGCAAATGATTTAGCTTGGGTAATTCGCTGGTTACAAGATACAGAAAGTAATACAGGAAAAAGACATAATATAGCGTATCAAAAAGTCGGTGATAGTATTGCCATGACGAATAGAGGTGGCACGGCTGAGAGTGTTAGTGAAGACTATAACTTGTGGGATGAAAAGTTTGATGGTACAGAGGAATTAACTCGTTCAACCATCGATATTATTAGTGGCATTACCAATGATGGGATTTCATATGGAACGGCAACTGCGCCGTATTTACCAAGTGATATTTTCACAGACTCAGATGGAGTAGATCATACCTTTTGGTTAAGAAAATATGGCATTCGAGGTTTTTTCTCTTATGACCAAGGTGTAGCGATCCATCAAGTTGTTCCTTTTGAAACCCAATACGGTGGTGGTGAATCGGCTGTTTTAGACGTTAATGAAACGGGAATTGCGGTTGGTTTTAGTAGTTATAAAGTCACTCAAGCTTACGCTGATGTGATTGAAGGTGAGGCTGGTGGTTGTGCTGATCCCGATATTATAGCAAACTTACCTTTTGATGCTTGTTTAGCTCAAACTCAATTACAGTCATCATTGCCTGTTTATCATACCATGGCGCTTAAAGCGACATTAGATCCGAATGATGATCCCATAGTTGAACAATTAGGCTTGTTAGTTACTCCTCATCCTGATGATGATCGCCCACACTCAAGCTATGCTTTAGCCGTTAATTCCTCTGGCGTTGCTGTTGGTTATGCTGATGGTTGGGATGATGAAACGGTAACGGATCCTAGTGCCAACCAAAGAAGTAACTATCACTTTGCTGTGGTTTATAAAGGTGGTGAAGTTATTGATCTTACAGGTGAACACGCTAATAAATATAACTCTCGTGCTTATGATATTAATAATGCGGGTATTGCTGTAGGGCATATTACTAAAGCGATAGATGGTAAACAGGTACAAAAGTTTTTTTATGTTGATACTAGTGTACCTAAAGAAGAAATAGAGATGGTAAACCCAGACGATTTCTTTGCTGGCTCAGACAGTACTGTTCGTGCAATCAATAATAATGGCTTAATGGTTGGTGAAGGGGAAGTTGAAACCCATAATGAAAGTACGCAAAATCCTAGAAGAACTGCCGCATTTATTTATGATATGAACGATAGTATTTTTACCAACTTAAACACTGTGATTCCCTGTGCAAAGCGCTTAACATACGATATTTTTGAAGCGCGAGGTATTAATGATGAGGGTATGATTTCTGCTACCGCGATTGTAAAAGTGGATCTCCGTGATGCTAAAGGTGAATTAATATTAGATGATAATGGTAACCCACTAACAGAAGATGTGGCTCGTGCAATTAGCCTTAAACCTATGCCTGATGATGGTGAAATATGTACCGCAGAAGAAGATGGTAAAGTGATACGTAAAGGTGGCAGCATTGGTTTTGGTGGTGTATTGTCGGTAATGGCTTTATTTGGTCTACGGAGAAAGTTTATTCATTAAGCCTCTAACAAATAAGCCTTTAACAAATTAAAACTGTTTTAGAAGCGCCTTGGTTTTAGAAGCACCTTGATGGTGCTTTTAACATTTCTAATTGCAACTAAATATTAATACCAATCAAATGGTTAATATTAGGCGGCAATTAGCTTAGATAAAAATCACCTTTTTCACCTTGTTTTTTTGAGGAGATAAATATAAGCCCAGATCTTGGGCTTATATTTTGTAACGTCATTCATTCAGGACGAAAGGATTACTAGAACTTTGATGTATCAGTAAACAAACCAACTTTTAAATCTTTCGCGGTATAAATTTCACGACCATCAACACTTACGCTACCGTCGGCAAGACCCATATATAATTTACGTTTGATTACGCGTTTAAAGTTTATTCTAAAAGTAACCTTTTTAGCTGTTGGTAAAATTTGACCAGTAAATTTAACTTCACCCACACCTAAAGCGCGGCCTCGACCAGGACCACCCGTCCATGCTAAGAAAAAGCCAACTAACTGCCACATAGCATCTAGGCCTAAACAACCCGGCATAACAGGGTCGCCTTTAAAGTGACAATCAAAAAACCACAAATCAGGATTAATATCTAACTCAGCAATAATATAGCCTTTACCGTGCTCACCGCCTTCTTCGGTTATAGTGAGTATACGATCCATCATTAACATATTATCAGAAGGAAGCTGAGAATTTCCTTCACCAAACATTTCGCCAGTACCTGCTTTGATTAAATCTTCTTTATTGTATGAATTTTGTTGTGCCATTGCCATAACTGTATTGCCTATTAAAAAGTAAGCTAATAAAAAACCGTTTATTAAAATTCACCTAAATAGTGAATTAATAAAAATCATCTGATAAATATCTACCGCGCTACTTTAGCGAACACTTGTACACTAAACAACTCTAAACAGTGAAAAAGTGTGCATTTTAATGATATAAATTTAATTTTCTTTTGCAAGTATAACCAAAGGGCGTATTGCAAAATTAATCGGGCAGAGTAACATGGTGTTTAATAGCAAGTAGACATTAGACTAGATGCATTGAGAATAAAATGGATGGACAGGTAAAAAAGAAAAAAAAGGCAATGACCAATGCCGAAAAACAAAAAAGATATCGAGAACGGCAAAAAGAGCGTGGTAAACAAGAAATGCGCGGTTATTTATCACCAGAAGCTAAAGTATGCTATCAATTAATTTCAGAGCAAACAAATTGGTCTGACAGTGTTATCTTAAGTAATGCTGTGCGTTTAACTTATGCCGCATATAAAAATGGTCAAATAGGATTATTAAATAGTTGGCTAAAAAATAATGAATTATAAGTAATGTAATAGTTTTGTTATAGGAAAAAATTGTTATAGGAGAAAAGCCATTGAACAAACACGGCTTTCCTTATATTCTTCAACTTTAGAAATAGCCGAGATTTTCTGACTTTATGTATGCTATAGGCGCTATTTAAGCAATAAAAGGCAAATTCCATTGATAAAGATACTATTAGTTGATGACCATGAATTAGTACGAACGGGTATTAGTAAAATCTTAAATGAAGTGAAAGGCTTTAAAGTTATTGACGAATGTGAAACTGGCGAAGAAGCGATAAAATTTTGTCGGAAAATAGAACCCGATGTTATTTTAATGGACATGGATATGCCTGGTATGGGCGGTTTAGAGGCAACTAAAAAGATTTTACGTTTTGCTCCAGATGCAAAAATTATTGTACTTACGATGCATACAGAAAACCCATTTCCAACAAAAGTTATGCAAATAGGGGCAGCGGGCTATTTAACAAAGGGAGCAGCACCAAATGAAATGGTTAATGCCATTAGGGTGGTAAATTGTGGTCAACGTTATTTGCCTGCGAAAATAGCCCAACAAATAGCATTAAGCCAGTTTAAATCAGCAGAAGAAAGTCCTTTTAATCTCTTGTCGGATCGAGAGCTTCAAATCATGTTAATGATCACTCGTGGTAAAAAGGTTCCTGATATTTCTAAGCATTTACATTTAAGCAGTAAAACTATTAATAGTTATCGCTATCGTATGTTTGAAAAACTAGATGTTAGTAATAATGTTGAGTTAACTCATTTGGCGATTCGTCACGGTATAATAAATACAGAAAAGTTATAATTTTGTCAGCTAATAATACTGAGCAAGTTTTAAATTTTGATCATGAAGCTTTTTTAAATTCAGTGACAGAGCAATCGGGCGTGTATCGCATATATAACCATGAACAAACGGTTATATATGTTGGTAAAGCAAAGCAGCTTAAAAAACGTCTTGCTAGTTACTTTCGAAAAGACGTTGACTCAGTTAAAACCAGAGCACTGGTTAAACAAATTTGTGCGATTGATGTTACCGTCACCCATACGGAAGGGGAGGCGTTGATCCTTGAAAATAATTTTATTAAAAAATATCAGCCTAAATACAACATCTTACTGCGAGATGATAAATCATATCCTTACCTATTAATTACTGATCATAAGCACCCTAAATTAGGTTTACACCGTGGTGGTAAACGTATCAAAGGAGATTATTTCGGTCCTTACCCTAGTGTAGGGGCTGTGTGGGAAAGTTTACGTTTAATGCAGAAAATTTTTCCTATTCGCCAATGTGAAGACAGTTACTACAGAGCGAGATCACGCCCTTGCTTACAACACCAACTAGGGCGCTGTTTAGCCCCCTGTGTAGATAAAATATCGAATGAAGATTATCAACAGCAAGTCTCTTTAGCTAAATTGTTTTTAAAAGGTAAAAGCTCAATGGTTATTGAGCAATTGGTTGCGCGTATGGAGTTTGCTAGTTCTCAATTAGACTTTGAGTTTGCTGCTAAATATCGTGATCAAATTACCACACTACGTAAAGTTCAACAGCAACAACATGTTAGTGGTATTGCTGCTGAAATGGATGTTATTGGCTTATATCGACTTAAATCTCAAGCCTGTGTTCATTTGCTTATGATTCGTGATCATAAAATATTAGGTAGCAAAAGTTATTTTCCTGTGGTGCCAAGTGAAACCAGTGATGAAGAGGTTATCCAAGCCTTTGTTGGTCAACATTATTTAGGAGATAATTTAGGCGAAGGGAATATTCCGAAGGAAATTGTTGTGAGGCATACTTTTGAACAAATAAATGAGCTTGCTTCTTTACTGTCAAAGCAAGCAGAGCATGACGTTAAAATTTCGACCAAAAGTCGCTCAGAGCGTCAGCAGTATCTAAAACTTGCTACAACCAATGCTCAAACGGCATTGGTTACCCGAAATAGCCATAAAGAATCAATGCAAGCACGCTTTATTGCCTTAAATGAAGTATTTGAGCTTGCCAATGGTATTAACCGTATAGAGTGCTTTGATATTAGCCATACCATGGGACAACAAACCATTGCATCAAATGTAGTTTTTAATCAAGAAGGGCCAGTAAAATCAGATTATCGTCGCTATAACGTTCACGGTATAACACCAGGCGATGATTACGCCGCCATGGCTTTTGCGTTAAATAAACGTTATGGCAAGCTTAAAGCGGACGATACGGAGTCATTAAAAAAGCTACCTGATATTGTGTTTATTGATGGCGGCAAAGGACAATTAGCGAAAGCGGAAGATTTTTTTGCCGAGTTAACAGCGAAGCAAAGTTTAAATAGAATACCTTTACTCGTAGGTGTTGCTAAAGGAGAGTCACGTAAACCAGGATTAGAAACACTTATTCTAGCAGGATCTCATCAATTAATATCACTTCCTGCTACATCACCAGCACTACATTTAGTACAACATATCCGTGATGAGTCACATCGTTTTGCCATAACAGGTCATAGAGCGAAAAGACAAAAAATGAGTAAAAAGTCAGTACTTGAAAATATTGAAGGGGTGGGGGCTAAAAAACGCCAAGCCTTATTAACTTTTTTAGGTGGTATGCAAGAAGTAAAAAATGCAGACCTTGCTGAATTAGAAAAAGTCCCAAGTATTAGCAAAACATTAGCAAAAAAAATTTATGATGCTTTACATGATAAGTAACTATATACTCATGTTACCTCGAAATGCTCGTTTCAGCGAGAATTAAAAGGCTTAGAGGCAAGGCATTGATTGAAGAGAATGGTTGCTCTCTTGTCGAAATCAATAACGCCGCATATAAGCCTTTTAAACTCGCCCTACGGGGACGGCTGAGCAAATCATACTCATCGTTGCATTTGTTTTTAAGGGAATAACCATTAATAAAAAAATGCGTCTTGATTATGAATTGCTCAGACATCCTGAAGCAGACATTTTGAAGTATCATGAGTATATCTAGTTACTGAACCTGTGTAGAATAAAAAAAATGCTTATTATCAAGCCTGTTGTAAAAGTAAGAGACTATGTGGACATTACCTAATCAAATAACTTTATTTCGGATCATATTGATCCCTATTTTTCTGATTATTTTCTATTTACCTTTATCATGGAGTCACTTTGGCGCTTTTGCCATTTTTTGGTTAGCAGCTATAAGTGACATACTAGATGGATACCTAGCTAGAAAGTTAAATCAATCCTCTGCTTTTGGTGCCTTTATTGATCCGGTAGCGGATAAACTTATGGTTGTCGCTGCCTTAGTGATGATAGTGCAAGATTATCAAACTTGGTTAGTGGCTATCCCAGCCATAATCATGATTGCTCGTGAAGTATTCATTAGCGCGTTAAGAGAATTTATGTCTTCTCGTGGTAAACGAGATATTGTTGCCGTTTCTAATATGGGTAAGTATAAAACTGCGGCACAAATGTTAGGTATTATGGGATTAATATGGCGTCCTGATTATGATATTCCGCTAATCTTCTTTTATTTCCCACATGAAATTTTGAATTATGCATCATATGGGCTTTATTTTATTGCGACTGTTTTGACAATTTCAACATTAATTGATTATTTTAAAGCCGCATGGCCAGAGCTAAAAGAAAATATATAACCAGTAAAAATTAACAGACCTAAGCTGCTTATACTTTTAAAAGTGTTTTCAAAGACGACTTTAAGCAAAAAACATCAAACAAGCTGCTTTTTGAGCAGTCGAAATAAAAAAGGAATTTAATAGTTGACTGTAACTTAATACGATGTAAAATGCGTTTTCGTTGACAGGGAGTCAAAAGTACAAGTTCTAAAAAAGTACAAGCTCTAATGAAGCGGCTGGTGTCAACTGGTAGAGCATCACGTTGCCAACGTGAATGTCACGACTTATGTTGATAAGAATAGTCTCGTTAGCTGCGGCAAAATGTTTTAAAAGTACAAGCTCTAATGAAGCGGCTGTAGCTCAGCTGGTAGAGCATCACGTTGCCAACGTGAATGTCACGAGTTCGAGTCTCGTTAGCCGCTCCAATATATTTAGTAGAACAGGTTTTCCTGAGGTTGGATTTATTCCAACAAATGAAATCACTCAACTCGTGTTGATAAAATGGCGGGTTGGCAGAGTGGCTATGCAGCGGATTGCAAATCCGTGGACCTCGGTTCGACTCCGGGACCCGCCTCCATTTTGCCCGGGTGGTGGAATTGGTAGACACAAGGGATTTAAAATCCCTCGCTGAATAAGCGTGCCGGTTCAAGTCCGGCTCCGGGTACCATTTCATCAACAGTAAAGTTGAGAGATAAAGTAGTGTACTAACAGTACAAGCTCTAAAAAGTACAAGCTCTAATTAAGCGGCTGTAGCTCAGCTGGTAGAGCATCACGTTGCCAACGTGAATGTCACGAGTTCGAGTCTCGTTAGCCGCTCCAAATTTTATAAGTTAAAAGTAGGTTATCAATGTCCTACTATAAAAAAAACTCCCCTTTATTTATAGGTATTAGCCTACAAGATAACAATGCCCGGGTGGTGGAATTGGTAGACACAAGGGATTTAAAATCCCTCGCTGAATAAGCGTGCCGGTTCAAGTCCGGCTCCGGGTACCATTAAAAAATCATATTACATTTAAATATTTATTACCTCTATCTATTAAGCCATCTAACAGCTTAGTATTTTGTTCAAATAATCTTTTAGAAGTATGATATTTCCTATGAATAATTAATCTAGGATGGGATACAATATCAAATTATTATCTTGTAGTTTTTATATTATTAATTCTTAAATGAAAAATTTTAACGTTGAACAATTTCGCCAACAGTTCCCTTTAGTTGTCAACAAAAGCGGAAACTCTTTGTTTGTTAACGATTGTTCTACTTTTGAAGATTCCTTATCAGTTAAATATTCTTCGCCATTGGTTTATTTTGATAATGGTGCCACTACGCAAAAACCTGATGGTGTTATTAATAGCTATCAGCACTTTTATCAAAATATTAATGCTAATGTGCACCGATCATCCCATGCATTAAGTGCTAAAGCGACATCTGCTTTTGAGTTAGCTCGAAATAGGGTTAAAACTTTTATTAATGCCCAAAGTAATAAAGAGATCATCTGGACCAAAGGTACCACTGAAAGTATTAATTTGATCGCTATGAGTCTTGGCCAGATAATATTAACACAAGGAGATGAAATAATTTTAGCGTTAAGTGAACATCACGCTAATATTGTGCCATGGCAATTAATAGCCGAGCAAACGGGTGCCGTTATCAAAGTTGTGGAGCTTGATGCGATGGGACGTGTTGATCTTTCTGCCTTTGAGCTATTGCTGAGTAGTAAAACTAAAGTGTTTTGCTGCGCTCATCTTTCTAATGTTATTGCAAAAAAAAACCCTATAAGTGATCTTATTCAAAAAGCAAAGTCTGTGGGTGCTATTACCATTATTGATGGCGCGCAAGCTGTGGCACATTTCTCGATAGACGTACAGGCACTAGATTGTGATTTTTATGTTTTCTCTGCTCATAAAATGTATGGCCCAACGGGGGTAGGGGTACTCTATGGTAAACAAGCGTTGTTAGAAAGTATGCCCCCTTATCAAGCAGGTGGTGAGATGATTAAAAATGTTAGTTTTAATAAACCAACAACGTTTAATTCTTTACCATTTAAGTTTGAAGCGGGTACGCCTAACATTGCTGGTGTGGTTGCCTTTAGTAAAGCCATTGAATTTATCTGTGAATATAACGCTAAACAAATGAGTGATTATGAAAATCAACTAACAATTCACTGTTACCAAGCATTACAAAATCTGTCAGTGTCTTCGAAAAAAGTGGTTAACTTTATTTTTGAAGGTACACCTGATATTCCAGTTATTTCCTTTACTATTACTGGTCATCATAATCATGATATTGCTACTGCTCTTGATAGTTACGGTATTGCAATTCGCAGTGGTCATCATTGTGCAATGCCATTAATGGAGTATTTGAATATTTCAGGTTGCTTGAGAGTATCATTAGCGGCCTATAATACTTTTGAGGAAATTAATTATTTTATTGATTGTTTAAGAAAAATAATTAATCCACACAGCGAAATACCATTGGTAACATCCTTTGGAAATGTGCCCCGAGCAGATGAAAACTCCAGTGCTATTGTTATTGCTAAGTTTACTAACATTAAAAGTTGGGATTCTCGTCATCGAGAAATAATGCTACTGGGTAAACAATTAAAGGGTTTAACGCAAAGTGAAAAAAATGAACAAAGCTTGATAAGTGGTTGTGAAAGCTTAGCTTGGCTTGTTGCAGAGAAAAATACTCAAGGTATTTTTAATTTTCAAGCAGATAGCGATGCCAAAATTATTCGTGGCTTGTTAGTGATAGTACTGGCGGCGTTTAATAATAAAACAGTAGTACAAATTCAAGCATTTGATATTCAAGCTTACTTTGAGAAGTTGGGTTTAATGCAACATTTAAGTCCATCACGAGGTAATGGTGTGCTGGCGATAGTAGAGAAAATAAAAAGCCTAACGCAATAGTTGAGAGTATCAAACGATGAAAGGTACGACGCTGTTCGAAACTAAAGCTGGATTCAAGTAATACTCGATGCTTTTTTTAATAATTTATCAATAGCTTTACCAACAGCAAAAAAAGCGAAGGTGGCTGTCACATGCGTAGTAGCACCAAATCCGCTACTACAATCTAAGCGCATGGCACTATTATTTCCATCACTGCTATTAGGCTTAGCTAAACAGATTTCACCTAAATCATTTGGGTAGCGTAATTGTTCAGTTGAAAATACGGCATCAATAGCAAACTTTTTTTTACTTGCTTTAGTAATGTCTGCACGAGGGAAATTAAATTCGCGTCTTAATTGATTTTTAACTTTCGCTAACAGTGGATCTTGATAGGTTTTACTTAAATCAGTAATGGCAATTTTAGAGGGGTCTACTTGGCCTCCGGCACCACCTATCGTAATTATTGGCATTTTGTTGCGTTTACAATGGGCAATTAAGCGCGTTTTAATATCCACTGAGTCAATTGCATCAATGACATAATCATAAGGTATAGCCATTAATTCATTTAAGTTCTCAGTTGTAACAAAGTCTTCTATTGTATTTACTTGGCAATCGGGGTTAATTTGCTTAATACGTCTACTCATTACCTCTACTTTACTTTCACCTATGGTACTGGTTAAAGCATGTATTTGACGATTAAGATTAGTGACACAGATATCATCAAGATCTATTAACGTTATTTGCCCAACACCATTTCTAGCCAGTGCTTCTGCTGCCCATGAACCAACACCACCTATGCCAATCACACAAAAATGTGCTTGCTGTAATATTGTTGCCCCATGTCTGCCATACAGACGAGTAATACCGCCAAATCTTAAAGAGTAATCTGTCATATTCATAATTGGTAAATAAAAATCAGCGCTATTATACCCCTATATGGTCTCCTTCAGTATCGCAAGATTTAATTATTAAATAACAGGGAGAAGTTTGTTGGTAAAGATATTTTTTTTGTGAATAGTAGTTATTGGTATAATAAATAAAAAATATAGTGATATTTACCTAGTAAAGCCTATTTTTGGTCAATTAATGCACTGCTTTTATTCTAGATGTAACGTTGTTGAATACTTACTTATTTAAATGAATTAAATAAAAAAGGTAACAAATGCTACCTTTTTTATTCGTTATTGAAAACGTATTTCTGGTAACGTTAATTCGTTTTTATTGCTCAGATAAAGGCACAAATTTACGGTTTATTTCGCCAGTATATTTTTGACGAGGACGACCAATTTTTTGTCCTGGTTGAGATAACATTTCATCCCAGTGAGCAATCCAACCAACAGTTCTAGACATAGCAAAGATTACGGTAAACATACTTGTTGGAATACCAATGGCTTTTAAAATAATACCTGAGTAGAAATCTACATTAGGGTAAAGTTTTTTCTCAATAAAGTATGGGTTTTCTAATGCTACTTTTTCTAGTGCTAGGGCTACATCAAGTAATGGATCTTGAATGCCAAGCTCTTTAAGAACCTCATGACAAGTTTCGCGCATTACCGTGGCGCGTGGATCAAAGTTTTTATAAACACGATGGCCAAAGCCCATAAGGCGGAATGGATCGTTCTTATCTTTTGCTTTAGCGACATATTCGTCAACACGGTCTAAACTACCAATTTCTTCAAGCATGGTTAAACAAGCTTCGTTAGCACCGCCATGTGCAGGGCCCCATAAAGAAGCAACACCCGCGGCAATACAAGCATAAGGGTTTGCCCCAGAAGAGCCTGCTAAACGTACTGTTGAGGTAGAAGCATTTTGCTCGTGATCAGCATGAAGAGTGAATATTCTGTCCATTGCATTGGCAATAATAGGGTTAACTTTATATTCTTCAGCAGGAACAGAAAACATCATGTGTAGGAAGTTTTCTGCATATGAAAGCTCATTACAAGGATAAACAAAAGGTTGCCCTACACTGTACTTATATGCCATAGCTGCGATAGTTGGCATTTTAGCAATTAAACGATGAGCACTGCGTTTGCGTTGTAATGGATCTTCAATGTCTAAATCACTGTGATAAAAAGAAGATAGCGCGCCTACTACAGCACAAAGCATTGCCATTGGATGAGCATCAGGTAAGAAGCCTTGGAAAAAATGAACTAGCTTCTCATGAACCATAGTATGGTTCGTTATAATATCTTTAAATTCATCATATTGAGCTTGAGATGGTGCGTCGCCATTTAATAAAATATAGCAAACTTCTAAATAGTCAGCTTCTTTTGCAAGGTTATCTATTGGATAACCTCTATGCTGTAGTACCCCTTTACCACCGTCAATAAAGGTGATTGCTGACTCACAAGAAGCGGTTGCTAAAAAGCCTGGGTCGTAGGTGAAGTAGCCATGGCTACCTAAGGTTCTAATATCAATTACATCGGTACCCGCAGTACCTTTTAGAACCGGCAGTTCGGTAATTTTTTTACCGTCAATGCTTAGAGAGGCTTTAGATTCAGCCATATGTTTTATCCCCTATCAATTTAAATTTGCAATTTATTTTTTGACAAACTGACTCAGTTAGTACTTAACGATATGAAGAATATTAGTACTCATTCAAAAAAGAATGAAAATAGATCAGTTTTCAAATGCCACTTGGGTAAATCAAACTGCCGACATTCTACCTTAATTTTCAAATAAAATGTAATAGCCATTAGACTAAAGTTTAATGACAATTATAAAATCGACTAAAAAACAACCATAGACTATTATCCGAGAAGGAAAATTGAATTTATTTACTATCAGCTATATAATCTAACCGTTCTGTGATTGCTTTTTGTGACGTCGTTATTTGAATAATAAAAAATTGAATAATAAAAAACAGCTAGTGAATTTCTTATATGAAAGTATTAATAG
The DNA here is from genome assembly GCA_965261045.1 of uncultured Colwellia sp. Lineage (GTDB taxonomy): Bacteria > Pseudomonadota > Gammaproteobacteria > Enterobacterales > Alteromonadaceae > Colwellia. The sequence goes on along the minus strand of CBDHCJ010000001.1, from coordinate 2,205,538 downwards.
AATTCCTTAGCTAACTTTGGCTAAGTTCGCTATTATTACGCGACTTCGGTGAACTGAGAAAATAGCTTATTAGCTATTTTTTTTACAAAAGGCAGTTACCGTGCATTTCGGGAATTACTTATTTAGTAATCTCTTTAGTATTTTTATTTTAGGTAACTGAAATTTATATTAAATTCTAAAAAGGTAGTTCATGAGTAACCATAATAAAAGTTGAAGGCTTTCGAGCTCTTTAGGCAACAATTGTGAAAAAACAACGTCCTGTAAATCTAGATCTATCTACAATTAAGATGCATCCGGCAGCTCATGCCTCAATTCTTCACCGTGTTTCTGGTGTGATTATGGTATTTGCTATTGGTATCTTATTATTGACTCTTTCAACCTCTCTTTCTTCTGCTGAAGGATTTGCCCAAATTCAAGGTTACCTTGATGGCTTTTTCTTTACATTTATTATCTTCGGCTGTCTTTCTGCGCTGACTTACCATGTATTAGCAGGTGTTCGTCACTTGTTTATGGATTTAGGTCACTTTGAAGAGTTAGCTTCGGGTAATACTAGTGCTAAATTAGTCATGATTATATGGTTAGCATTATCTGCAATAATAGGAGTTTGGTTATGGTAAGCGTCGTCGCATCAGTAGGCCGTAATGGCGTACATGATTTTATTCTTCTAAGAGCTAGTGCAATTATTCTTGCGCTATACACCTTACTTCTTGCTGGTTTCTTCGTGGTAACACCAAGTGTTACCTATGAGGAATGGCAAGGGCTTTTTGCTTGTATGAGCGTAAAGGTTGCCACAATGTTAGCGCTACTTGCGTTACTTGTGCATGCTAAAATTGGTGTTTGGCAAGTTTTGTCTGATTACATCAAGCCAGCATTTTTGCGTGGCGCATTGCAATTTTTCTTTTCTGTTCTGTTATTAGCCTACGTAGTGTTTGGCTATTCAATTGTGTGGGGTGTATAAGTGAGCGTTCCAATTCGTGAATTTGACGCCATAGTCATTGGCGCAGGTGGCGCGGGCATGCGCGCGGCATTAGCCATTTCAGAATCAGGCAAATCATGTGCCTTGATTTCTAAAGTATTTCCAACTCGTTCTCATACTGTTTCTGCTCAAGGTGGTATTACCGTCGCTTTAGGTAATGCCCATGAAGATCACTGGGAACAACATATGTACGATACCGTTAAAGGCTCTGATTATATCGGTGACCAAGACGCTATTGAATACATGTGCAACGTAGGCCCAGAATCTGTTATTGAACTAGAGAAAATGGGCTTACCTTTTTCTCGAACGGAAGATGGTAAAATTTATCAACGTCCATTTGGTGGTCAGTCTAAAAACTTTGGCGGTGAACAAGCAGCACGTACAGCCGCTGCGGCTGACCGTACTGGCCATGCTTTATTACATTGTTTGTACCAACAAAATGTTAAAAACAAAACTAATGTTTACTCTGAATGGTATGCCTTAGATTTAGTTAAAAATAGTGATGGTGCCGTTGTTGGTACTACCGCTATTTGTATTGAAACTGGCGAAATTGTTTACTTTAAAGCACGTGCAACGGTATTAGCTACTGGTGGTGCTGGGCGTATATTCGCATCAACGACTAACGCACACATCAACACTGGTGATGGTGTTGGTATGTCACTTCGTGCTGGCATTCAAATGCAAGACATGGAAATGTGGCAGTTCCACCCAACGGGTATAGCGGGTGCTGGTGTACTTGTTACTGAAGGTTGTCGTGGTGAAGGTGGTTATCTGCTTAACAAAGACGGCGAGCGTTTCATGGAACGTTATGCGCCAAATGCTAAAGATTTAGCAGGTCGTGATGTTGTTGCTCGTTCAATGATGACTGAAATTCGTGAAGGTCGTGGTTGTGATGGTCCTTGGGGGCCACATATTAAGTTAAAACTTGATCACTTAGGTCGCGAAACCTTATACAAACGCTTACCAGGTGTTTGTGATTTATCTAAAACTTTTGCCCATGTTGATCCAGCGGAAGAGCCAATTCCCGTTATTCCTACCTGTCATTATCAAATGGGTGGCGTACCTTGTAATGTTAATGGTCAAGCACTTAATATTGGCGTTGATGGTAAAGAAACTATCGTTGAAGGTTTATTTGCTGTAGGTGAAATTGCTTGTGTTTCAGTACATGGTGCTAACCGTTTAGGTGGTAACTCATTACTTGATTTAGTGGTATTTGGTCGTGCAGCAGGTAACTTCTTAGGGTCTTACTTAAACCAAACACAAAGTGCTAAAGATGCCTCTGAGTCTGATTTAGAAACGTCACTTGCTCGTACTAATCGTTGGGAGTCTTCAACTAAAGGTGAAGACCCTGTACAAATTCGCAAAGACTTACAACAGTGTATGCAAATGAATTTCTCAGTTTTCCGTGAAGGTGAAGCGATGGAAGAAGGCATGAAAGAATTAACAGAAATTCGTGAACGCCTAAAAGATGCTCGCTTAGACGATAAGTCTTCTGAATTTAACACACAACGTATTGAGTGTTTAGAATTAGACAACTTAATGGAAACCGCATTTTGTTCAGCTAAAGCTGCTAACTTTCGTACTGAATCTCGTGGCGCACATGCCCGTCAAGATTTCACTGAACGTGACGATGAGAACTGGTTATGCCACTCAGTTTACACGCCAGAAACGGAAGCAATGAGCAAACGTGATGTTAATATGAAACCCGTTCACCGCGAAGCTTTCCCACCGAAAGCACGTGTTTACTAAGGAGTAGTTGGTATGAAACAATTATTTTCGATTTACCGTTATAACCCTGATGTAGATGCTAAACCTTACATGAAAGATTATGAATTAGATGTTCCTGAAGGCTCTGATTTAATGATACTTGATGCACTTATTCTATTAAAAGAAAAAGATCCAAGTTTATCATTCCGTCGTTCATGTCGTGAAGGTGTTTGTGGCTCTGACGGTTTAAACATGAATGGTAAAAACGGCTTAGCCTGTATTACGCCATTATCAGAATTAAAGGCTCCAACGGTTGTCTTACGTCCTTTACCTGGTTTGCCAGTAGTGCGTGATTTGATTATTGATATGACTCAGTTTTATCAGCAATATGAAAAAATTAAGCCATATTTGATCAACGATGCTGAGCAACCAGCGCGTGAAAATATACAATCTATCGAAGAACGTGACAAATTAGATGGTCTTTATGAGTGTATTTTATGTGCTTGTTGTTCAACGTCTTGTCCGTCATTCTGGTGGAATCCTGATAAATTTATCGGCCCAGCAGGTTTGTTGCATGCTTATCGCTTCTTAATTGATAGCCGTGATACTGGCACAGAAGAGCGTTTAGATGACTTACAAGATGCTTACAGCGTATTCCGTTGTCATGGCATAATGAACTGTGTTGATGTTTGTCCAAAAGGATTAAATCCAACCACAGCCATTGGTCATATCAAATCTATGTTATTAAGCCGAGCAGTTTAACTGTTTGAGTTAATACCATAGCGGAAATACCTAGGCTGACTGTTTAGGTATTACCGAAATAAAAATTTCTGAGTGTCTTGTTTTAAGCACTTAATTATCTTTAAGAATAAATTTCTAAACAGGGTGATTGTTTTATCAAAGTTAATTTGTTCAAGTTCAAGGCGAAAGTACGGAGTTGACGCAGGTCAATGAGTACTTTCAACCTAAAAATTGAACGAAATGATACAGAAAAAATGATCACATATTTTTAGTTGCTTTACCCCAGCAAAGGAACAAGGCAATGGCAGAAGGTGTAATGAAGGCTTGGCTAGAGTCTTCCCACTTAAACGGTGGCAACATCGTTTATATTGAAGAATTGTACGAATCATACCTAGATAACTCAGCCTCTGTATCGGCAGAATGGCGCGAGATATTTTCAGAACTTCCTAAGGTGGAAGGCAGTGAGATGGAATACCATCACAGTGCTATTCGCGATGAATTTAAAGTTTTAGCTAAGCAACCTCTTAAACAGGTTGTTTCAAGTGTTGGTGACGCTAAACAAGTTAAAGTTTTACAACTTATCAATGCCTTTAGGGTTCGTGGTCATCAAAATGCTAATTTAGATCCATTGGGTTTATGGCAGCGTGATAAAGTTCGTGATTTACAATTGTCTCATCATGATTTATCGGAAAATGATTTCGACAAAGAATATAACGTTGGCTCATTGGTTGTTGGTCAAGAATCGATGAAGTTGGGTGAGTTATATAAACTCTTGAAAAAAACGTATTGTAGCTCTCTTGGCGCAGAATATATGCATATTACTTCAACCGATGAAAAACGTTGGTTGCAAAATCGCATTGAGTCAATTCAGTCACAGTTAACTTTGAGTGTTGATGATAAAACTGACATTCTTAAAGGCTTGATTGCAGCCGATGGTTTAGAAAAATACCTTGGTGCAAAATTTCCAGGTGCTAAACGCTTTTCATTAGAAGGCGGCGACGCACTTGTTCCTATGCTAAAAGAGCTGATAACCCGTGCCGGTGCCGGTGGTACTAAAGAAGTGGTTATGGGCATGGCTCACCGTGGTCGATTAAATGTTTTAATCAATGTTATGGGTAAAAATCCATCTAAATTATTTGATGAATTTGCTGGTAAGCATGATGAAATTTTAAGCTCTGGTGATGTTAAATATCACCAAGGTTACTCGTCAGATTTTGTCACACCTGGCGGTAATGTTCACTTAGCGTTGGCGTTCAACCCTTCGCATTTAGAAATTGTGAATCCAGTCGTTATTGGCTCAGTACGTGCACGTTTAGATAGACGTAATTGTACCCAGGGTGATTTAGTCTTACCTATTACCATTCATGGTGATTCGGCCATTGCTGGACAAGGTGTTGTACAAGAAACTTTTAACATGTCACAAGCGCGAGCATTTAAGGTGGGCGGCACTGTACGCATTGTTATTAATAACCAAGTTGGTTTTACTACCTCAGTAGCAGAAGATACTCGCTCTGGTGAATACTGTACTGAAATTGCTAAAATGGTACAAGCACCTATTTTACATGTAAATGGCGATGATCCTGAAGCGGTGATATTAGCAACACAAATTGCCCTTGATTATCGTAACGAATTTAAACGTGATGTAGTCATCGACTTAGTTTGTTATCGCCGTCATGGTCACAATGAAGGGGATGAGCCAAGCGCCACGCAGCCATTGATGTACAAAATAGTTAAGCAACAGGCGACACCGCGACAACTATATGCAGATAAATTAATCGCAGAAGGTAGCTTAAGCAAGGTACAAGTTGACGAGCTTACCACTTATTACCGTAAGTTACTTGATGAAGGTCAGTGTACCGTTAAGCAATGGCGACCAATGACTGAACATTCAGTTGATTGGACTCCTTATCTTGGTCATAACTGGGATGATGAATACGATAAAGAAATTAGTCTTGATAAGCTAAAAGATTTAGCGGTAAAAATCTCAACTTATCCTGAAAGTCATCCTGTGCATTCTCGTGTTAAAAAGGTTTATGATGATCGCATGAAAATGGCGACAGGTGAAAAATTACTTGATTGGGGCATGGCTGAAAACTTAGCCTATGCAACTATTGTTGATGCGGGTAAACGTGTTCGTATAACAGGACAAGATTCAGGCCGTGGTACTTTTTTTCACCGTCATGCTGTGTTACATAACCAAGATGATGGCAGCACTTATTTGCCTTTACAAAACATCCATGACAAGCAAGGGCCTTTTGATGTGCATGATTCAGTGCTATCTGAAGTGTCAGTGCTCGCTTTTGAATATGGTTATACCACGGCAGAGCCAGCAGGTTTAATTATTTGGGAAGCACAATTTGGTGATTTTGCTAACTGTGCACAGGTAGTTTTCGATCAATTTATTAGCTCAGGTGAGCAAAAGTGGGGTCGTTTATGTGGCCTAACTATGTTGTTACCACATGGCTATGAAGGTCAAGGTCCTGAACATTCATCAGGGCGGTTAGAACGTTTCTTACAGCTTTGTGCCGATCATAATATGCAAGTGTGTGTACCATCAACGCCAGCACAAGTATTTAATATGCTACGTCGTCAAGTGGTTCGCCCTATGCGCCGTCCACTCGTTGTGATGTCACCTAAATCATTATTACGCCACCCATTAGCCGTTTCTTCATTAGACGAAATGGCGACGGGTGTTTTTCATAATGTTATTGGTGAAATTGACCACTTAGATCATAGTGCTGTTGAACGCGTCGTGTTCTGTAGCGGTAAAATTTACTACGAATTGCTTGAACAACGTCGTAAAAAGGAACTAAACAATGTTGCCATTATTCGTATTGAGCAACTATACCCCTTCCCTGAACAAGCGCTACAAGATGCTATTAAACAGTATCAACATGTGAAGCAATTTGTTTGGTGTCAGGAAGAGCCGCAAAACCAAGGTGCTTGGTATTGTTCCCAGCATCATTTTAGAGCGACAATCCCACAAGGCACGTATTTGACTTATGCTGGCCGTAACGCCTCAGCGGCTCCAGCCGTTGGTTATATGTCAGTTCATGTAAAAGAACAGCAAGCGCTTGTCACTCAAGCGTTAACGTTAGATTAACTATTGAGAGCACTCTACTTCATGCAAAAAAGTATGAATAAGTGCTAACAGTTTGTAAGGAATAAAATAAAATGACAACCGAAATTAAAGTTCCGGTATTACCAGAATCAGTTGCTGATGCAACTGTAGCAACTTGGCATATACAAGTTGGTGAAAAATTTACTCGCGATCAAGTATTAGTAGATATTGAAACAGACAAAGTAGTGTTAGAAGTACCAGCCACTTGTGACGGTGTATTAACTGACATTAGTCAAGCTGATGGCACTACTGTTTTAGGTGACCAAGTGATTGGTGCTTTTTCTGAAGGCTCAGTTGCTGTTGAAGCTCCTACAGCAGCACCCGTAGCGGCAGCCGCAACAAGTGCTGCTAAAGTTATTGATATCGTGGTACCAGTATTGCCTGAATCGGTGACTGATGCCACTGTTGCTACATGGCATGTAGCAACAGGCGATACAGTATCTGTTGATCAAAACCTTGTTGATATTGAAACTGACAAAGTGGTATTAGAAGTGGTTGCGCAAGATGACGGTGTGATTGGTAAAATCATCCATGTTGAAGGCGATACAGTTTTAGGCGCTCAAAAAATTGGTGAGCTTAACGCAGGTGCTACAGCGAATACTAAGGCTACCGCAACTTCTGAAGAAGCAGTGAGCAGCGATGAACTTGCTAGCCCGTCGGTACGTCGGTTAATGACAGAAAAAGGTTTAACGGCAGCAGATGTTAAAGGCTCAGGTAAAGGCGGTCGTATTTCTAAAGAAGACGTTGAAGCCGCAGCTAATAAACCAAAATCAGCTCTTGGAGCAAAAGCCGCGGCTCCAGCTGTTCAAGACTTAGGTGAGCGTTCTCAAAAGCGTGTGCCAATGACGCGTTTGCGCAAAACCATTGCGACTCGTTTATTAGAAGCGAAAAATTCAACGGCAATGTTAACGACTTTTAATGAAGTTAACATGAAGCCTATCATGGACTTACGTAAGCAATATAAAGACTTATTTGAAAAAACTCATGATACTCGTTTAGGTTTTATGTCATTTTACGTAAAAGCGGTAACGGAAGCGCTTAAACGCTACCCAGCAGTAAATGCGTCAATTGATGGTGATGATATTGTCTATCATAACTTTTTCGATATCTCTATTGCTGTTTCTACGCCACGTGGTTTAGTAACGCCAGTATTACGTGATACCGATCAATTAGGTATGGCAGCAATTGAAAATGGAATTCGTGCTTTAGCGATAAAAGGTCGTGATGGTAAGCTTTCTCTTGCTGAAATGACAGGTGGTAACTTTACTATTACTAACGGTGGCGTTTTTGGCTCATTACTTTCAACACCAATTTTAAACTTACCACAAGCGGCTATTTTGGGTATGCATAAAATCCAAGACCGTCCTATCGCGGTTGACGGTAAAGTTGAAATATTACCTATGATGTATTTAGCGCTTTCTTATGATCATCGCTTAATTGACGGCAAAGAGTCAGTTGGTTTCTTGGTGACTATTAAAGAATTGTTGGAAGATCCAGCACGCCTTCTTTTAGATATTTAAAGAGACAGTTAAATATCTCGAAAGTAGACTATAGTATTAGCTCTTTTGACTACCGTCACTAGGGCTTTTGTATTATACTCATGATACTTCAAAATGTCTGTTTCAGGACGTCTGAGCAACTCATGATCAAGGCGCATTTTTTTATTAATGGTTATTCCCTTAAAAACAAATGCAACGATGAGTATGATTTGCTCAGCCGTCCCGTAGGGCGAGTTTAAAAGGCTTATATGCTGCGTTATTGATTTCGACAAGGGAAAAACCATTCTCTTCAATCAATGCCTTGCCTCTAAGCCTTTTAAGTCTCGCTGAAACGAACATTTCGAGGTAACATGAGTATATACTCGGGCGACTTTTCATCGGCATCCTACTTTAGTATTGGTATTTTAATAAGACTAGATACATGAGTACTTGCCATCATTCACAGATAAATGGAAAACACCATGAATTTGCATGAGTATCAAGCGAAACAATTATTCGCTGAATATGGTTTACCAGTTTCTGAAGGTTTCGCTTGCGATACACCTCAAGAAGCTGCTGAAGCGGCTGACAAAATCGGCGGAGATATGTGGGTTGTTAAAACTCAAGTACACGCGGGTGGTCGTGGTAAAGCTGGCGGCGTTAAGCTAGTTAAAACCAAAGAAGAGATTAAAGAATTTGCTCAAAACTGGTTAGGTCAAAATTTAGTTACTTACCAAACAGACGAAAATGGTCAACCAGTCTCTAAAATTTTAGTTGAAAGCTGTACTGACATTGCTAATGAATTATATCTTGGCGCTGTTGTTGACAGAGCATCACAAAGAATCGTTTTTATGGCATCTACCGAAGGTGGTGTAGAAATTGAAACAGTTGCAGAAGAAACTCCTGAATTAATTCACAAAGCTGAAATTGATCCACTTGTTGGATCTCAGCCTTATCAAGCTCGTGAACTTGGTTTTAAATTGGGTTTAAATCCAACGCAAATGAAGCAATTTGTTAAGATCTTTATGGGTCTTGCTAAAATGTTTGAAGATTTCGATTTTGCCTTACTTGAAATTAACCCGTTAGTGATTACTGACGAAGGTAATCTTCATTGTTTAGACGGTAAAATTGGTATTGATGGTAACGCTTTATATCGTCAACCTAAAATCCGTGCTTTCCATGATCCATCTCAAGAAGATGAGCGTGAAGCACATGCCGCACAATGGGAGCTTAACTATGTAGCTCTTGATGGTACTGTTGGTTGTATGGTTAACGGTGCAGGCCTAGCAATGGGTACTATGGATATCGTTAACTTACATGGCGGCAAACCAGCTAATTTCCTAGATGTTGGTGGTGGCGCAAACAAAGAACGTGTTTCTGAAGCATTTAAAATCATTTTATCTGATGACAATGTTAAAGCGGTATTGGTTAACATTTTCGGTGGTATCGTACGTTGTGACATGATCGCTGAAGGTATTATCGGCGCGGTTAAAGAAGTAGGTGTTAAAGTGCCTGTTGTGGTGCGCCTTGAAGGTACTAATGCTGAATTAGGTCGTGAAGTTCTTAAAAGCTCTGGTTTAGATATCATTGCTGCTGAATCATTAACCGATGCTGCGACTAAAGTTGTAGCAGCTGCGGAGGGCAAATAATGTCTGTATTAATTAATAAAGATACTAAAGTTATCTGTCAGGGTTTCACGGGTGGTCAAGGTACTTTCCATTCAGAGCAAGCTATTGATTACGGTACACAAATGGTTGGTGGCGTAAGCCCAGGTAAAGGCGGTCAAACGCATCTTGGTTTACCTGTATTCAATACAGTACGCGAAGCAGTTCAAGCAACTGGCGCAACAGCAACAGTTATCTATGTTCCTGCTCCGTTTTGTAAAGATGCAATATTAGAAGCTATTGATGCTGGCATCGAACTTATCGTGACGATCACTGAAGGTATTCCAACTTTAGATATGGTTGACGTTAAAGCTAAGCTTGATCAAACTGGCGTACGTATGATTGGTCCTAACTGTCCAGGTGTTATCACTCCGGGCGAAACTAAAATTGGTATCATGCCTGGTCATATCCATTTACTAGGTAAAGTGGGTATTGTTTCCCGTTCAGGTACATTAACGTACGAAGCCGTTAAACAAACAACTGATGCCGGTTTTGGTCAATCTACTTGTGTAGGTATTGGTGGTGATCCAATTCCAGGTACTAACTTCATCGACGTTTTAAAAATGTTCCAAAACGATCCACAAACTGAAGCAATTGTAATGATTGGTGAAATTGGTGGTACTGCTGAAGAAGAAGCCGCGGAATATATCAAAGCTAATGTTACTAAGCCTGTTGTATCTTACATTGCTGGTGTTACAGCACCAGAAGGTAAGCGTATGGGTCATGCTGGTGCGATTATCGCTGGTGGTAAAGGTACTGCTGATGAGAAATTTGCAGCATTAGAAGCGGCTGGTGTTAAAACGGTTCGTTCTTTAGCTGACATCGGTAAAGCACTTAAAGAAAAAACAGGTTGGTAAGCGATTTGCTTACTGCCTGTAATTATTAATAAAAAACCTGCTAATTAGCAGGTTTTTTATTTTTTAGTCATGGCCGAATAATACCAATACCAATATGAATAAATAGGTGATCATTCTAAATCTGCTATCAGAATTCATCATTCCGTAAGTGTTTTATACGAAACCTTGTGCCGTAAAACTGAGATCCTCGATTAGTCACTATGAGGGTGACAGGTGTACCTGATGCCATTTCAGCATACGCTACTCTACTAGAGCCTTGTCAAATGGCTTAACCTTTTAAACGGTGAAAATCAATTTATTAAATTTATTCAATTTTACCACCAGCATTTTCATCTAAAAACATGTCATTATCAAACTGCTGCTCAGACTTAGCAACGATAATACTTACCATGCTGTCTCCTGTAACATTAACCGCAGTACGAGTCATATCAAGTAATCTATCAACACCAATAATTAAGGCGATACCTTCTACTGGTAGGCCAACTTGATCCAATACCATTGCTAGCATAATTAAACCAACACCAGGAACACCAGCCGTGCCAATAGAGGCAAGTGTTGCCGTAAGTACAACGGTTAAATAATCAGCTAAGGTTAAATCTTGACTGAAAACTTGGGCGATAAATACGGTAGCGACACCTTGCATAATTGCCGTACCATCCATATTAATGGTGGCACCTAATGGTACAGTAAAAGATGCTATTGAATTTTTAACGCCCATTTTTTTTGTTGCTGTTTCTAACGTAACAGGAATAGTGGCATTTGAGCTAGCGGTTGAAAATGCAAAAATAGCGGCGTCACGCATTTTTTTCAAGAATGTAATAGGGCTTAAGCCCGTTAGTAGCTTTAATATTACCGGATAAGTTACCACAGCATGAAGACATAAAACGGTGAGTACAACTAAAAAGTACACAATTAAATTACCAAAGGTTTCAATGGATACCGTGGTAAACAAAGTGGCGAGTAAAGCAAATACACCATACGGGGCAATATTCATTAAAATAGCCACTAAGCGCATAATTACTCTACTTAAGTCTTCAAACAAGCTAGCTACGCGTTCACCTGTTTTTCCTGATAACGCGATAGCAATGCCAAAGAGTAAAGCAAAGACAATAATTTGCAGCATCTTGCCTTGTGCAAAGGCTTCAAATGGATTGGTAGGAAACATTTGAATAATCACTTGTGCAAGTGATGGTGCTTCTCTGGAGCTAAAATCGGTGCTAGCTGTCATACCGACACCTTCACCAGGGCCAACAATGATGGCGATAAAAATGGCAAAACTTATCGCTATTGCGGTTGTTACTAAATACAAGCCTATAGCTTTACCGCCAATGCGGCCTAATTTAGTTGTGTCTTGTAATGAGCAAACACCACAAACAAGAGATACAAAGACTAAAGGCACAACAAGCATTCGTAAACTTGCCATAAATATTTGGCCAATAATATCAAGTACACCACCAACTAAAAAATTTTGTAGTGATAATTCAAATAAAAACAAATTGATAACTAAATCGCTGCCGTTAGGCATCAACCACTGTAAAAAGCTACCAAGAGCAATGCCTGAAATCATGCCGATAACAATTCTAGTGGTCAAACTACTTTTGTGTGATGTTACTGTGCTTTTTGTTGAAGTCATATTGTTATCTTAAAAAAGAAGTATATTTTTTTAAGATAACAATAAACCGACGGATTTAAAACAACTTTGTTTGTTTTGGTCTAAAATATCAGTGTTTTTTTAGTTAACTCACTTGATGATTAAGCTTTTTTATTGTAGGTAAGGTAGTGAGTTGTATGTAAGGTAATAAATTATGCTTTTTTTCTATTTATTTCATCAATCAAAAATGCTGAAATATCGCCTGCAACTTTTAACGTTTTGTTTCGGCTAACTTCACCTTGGCCTGAACTATCAGTAAAAGGTGCAATTTCCATCATATCAGCGCCTGTTATTGGATGTTTTTCAGCAATAGCTTGTAATATTTGCATTGCTTCTTCTGGCGTTAAGCCATCTGGCTCAGGTGTACCTGTTGAGCTAGCAAAGCTTTCATCAATCGCATCAATATCAAAACTGACATATAGCTCATCAATGTTTTGCCGTGCTAGTTGCGCTAGAATATTTTCAATTACTTTTTCAACGCCTAATGTTTTAATCTCTTTGGCCCAGTGTTGTTTTACACCAAAAGTACTTTCCCAATGTTGTTTAGACTTGCCCGTTGAGCGAATACCTATTTGAATTAAGTGCTCTGGTGCGGGTAAGTCATCTAAAATATGAGTACACCAAGAGCCAAAACATAAATCGATTCCTAATCGTTCGACAAGTAAGTCGGTATGAGCATCAAAATGAATAATAGCGGTACGCTTACCTTGCTTCTTTTTCGCTTGTAAATAAGCTTTAGTCAGCGGGTAGCTAACACTGTGATCACCACCTAACCCGAAAATACCTTTGTTGGGAAACTGAGCATAAAAATCATGCAAAACATCTTCAGTAATACTTAATGGACTAACGCAATAGTTACTTTGACTATCGTGGTAAAGTGCTTTTCTACAATTTGCTAAAGTTGCTTCATTCAAATATTTGTCTGATAGCAAATGAGGGATTATCCTAATATCACCTAGATCAAAAGTGTTTAATTTAGGGTGTTGTTCTAACAATGTTGTGCGGATAAATAATGGACCCCAATTGGCACCACGTAAAATTCCGCCGCCACAATCCGATGCGATACCTAAAATAACGGTAGCAGAAGACTCTGGCAGCTTATCTAATGAGTTTTTCCATAAATCATCAATATTGGTAGTTTGACCAAAAATTGTTTGATGTAACTGCTCTTTACGCTCTTTAGCTGTGTTGACGGTAAAAACACCGTTGCCAGGCGGACATAAGCATTGTGTTAACTTTTCTTTTAATTGTGCAGTTAGTTGTGGCATTTTTTATCTCTGTAAACGGTTTGAATAATTGTAATCGATATCGTCAATTTTAACTTTTTTCGGGTTTAGCTCTTATTATTTCTAACAAAGTCGATTATGATTGCGCAGAAAATAACGTTTGCTTTTTCAAGTAAACGATATGAATAAGCATTATAGCTAAAAGCAGTGAGTAGTTATATATCTCAAATTGATTGAAAAAATTAATGCTTGTCAATTTGCATATTTATAGATATATGTATAAATATGTATGCAATTGTATTTTTTTAAGTGAAACAGTTTCTAACGTTATTTGAGTGAGATTTAAGCGCATACTCACACTTTTTTACTCAAATATTGAATGAATAAAAAGATAAAAATAAATTTATCTTTTCGTGTAGATAAATGATCGAATTAGCAGGATTATAAATTTTTATGGCAAAATCACTCGTTATTGTCGAATCGCCAGCCAAAGCGAAAACAATTAACAAATATTTAGGTAAAGACTTCATTGTAAAGTCTAGTGTTGGTCATGTACGTGATTTACCGCATAGTAGTACAGGTAAAAAAGTAGCAACAAAATCCCCCGCTGAAGTGCGAAAAATGGCACCAGAAGCAAAGGTTAAATATAAAGCTAAACGCGATAAACAAGCACTTGTTAACCGTATGGGAATAGATCCAGACAAAAACTGGGCTGCTAATTATCAAATTCTTCCTGGCAAAGAGAAGGTTGTTATCGAGCTTAAGAAACTCGCTGATAAAGCTGATATCATTTATCTCGCAACCGATTTGGATCGCGAGGGAGAGGCGATTGCTTGGCATCTAAAAGAAATTATTGGTGGCGATGATGATAAATTTCGCCGTGTAGTTTTTAATGAAATTACTGAAAGTTCAATTCAACAAGCTTTTGCCACACCAGGTGAATTAAGTATGCCTGATGTAAACGCTCAACAAGCGCGTCGTTTTCTCGATAGAGTGGTTGGCTTTATGGTTAGCCCGCTGTTATGGAAAAAAGTAGCCCGTGGTTTATCCGCAGGACGAGTGCAATCAGTTGCGGTTAAGCTTGTGGTTGAAAAAGAACGCGAAATTAAAGCGTTTGATCCTAAAGAGTTTTGGGAAATAAGTGCCGACACCCATGCAACGTCTCCTGAAAGTAAAGGAGAAGCGTTAACACTTGATGTTACTCACAACAATGGGAAGGCGTTTAAACCTACTAATAAAACCGATACTGATAACGCATTAGCGATATTGAAGTCGGCTGATTACGTGGTGAGTAAACGTGAAGATAGACCGTCGAAAAGTACAGCGTCAGCACCTTTTATAACCTCTACATTGCAACAAGCGGCAAGTACTAAATTAGGCTATGGTGTTAAGCGTACCATGGGCTTAGCTCAACGTTTATATGAAGCGGGCCATATTACTTATATGCGTACCGATTCAACTAATTTAAGTAAAGATGCCGTTGAAATGTGTCGCAATTATATTAGTGACAGTTTTGGTAAAAACTACTTGCCTGAAAAGCCCAAAGTTTATGGTTCAAAAGAAGGTGCTCAAGAGGCGCATGAAGCTATTCGTCCATCAAATGTAAAAATTGAATCTGCCTTTATGGAAGATATCGATGCGGATGCTAAAAAACTTTATGATTTAATTTGGCGTCAGTTTGTCGCTTGTCAAATGACGGCAGCACGTTACACAGTAAGTACATTAACTATTAGCGCTGCTGAGTTTGATTTAAAAGCTAAAGGTCGTGTCATGCAATTTGATGGTTGGACTAAAGTGCATCCGCAATTATCAAAAGGTGATGACAGACACTTACCTGATTTAGCTGTTGGTGAAGTGTTAACCTTAGATAATTTAGACGCAAGTCAACATTTTACTAAACCGCCAGCACGTTTTGGTGAAGCTTCTCTTGTTAAAGAGCTAGAAAAACGTTCTATTGGCCGTCCATCGACGTATGCATCAATCATTTCTACTATCCAAGACCGAGGTTATGCACGTTTAGACAAAAAACGTTTTTATGCTGAGAAAATGGGTGAAATAGTTACTGATAGCTTATCAATGAGTTTTGAAAAATTGATGAGTTATGATTTTACCGCTAATATGGAGCAAGAGCTTGATGCTATTGCGATAGGAAGCTTGGATTGGAAATCAGTACTTGATGATTTCTACAAAAATTTCAGCAAAAAATTAGCCTTAGCGAATAAAGACATTGATGATGGTGGTATGCGCAATAATGCACCCATATTAACGGATATTGATTGCCCAACCTGTAATCGAAAAATGGGTATTAGAACGGCTTCAACAGGAGTATTTTTAGGTTGTTCAGGGTATGCACTACCGCCAAAAGAGCGCTGTACTACTACCATGAATTTAACACATGGCGAAGAAGCGGTAAGTGTTTTAGCTGAAGATCAAGAAACTGAAGCATTGCGTGCCATGCATCGTTGTAAAAAATGCAATACCGCCATGGATAGCTATTTAATCGATGAAAATCGTAAATTGCATGTTTGTGGTAACAACCCTGTTTGTGATGGCATTGAAGTAGAACAAGGCACATTTAAAATTAAAGGTTATGATGGTCCCGTTTTAGAATGTGATCGCTGTGAAGCTGATATGGAATTAAAATCAGGTCGGTTTGGTAAGTATTTTGATTGTACTAACAATGAATGTAAAAATACCCGTAAGCTACTTGCTAGTGGTGAAGCTGCGCCACCTAAAGAAGATCCTGTGCAATTACCTGAACTTGAATGTGAAAAATCAGATGCGCATTTTGTCTTGCGTGATGGCGCTGCAGGTATATTCTTAGCAGCCAATACTTTTCCTCGTTCACGTGAAACTAGAGCGCCAAAAGTGGCTGAATTAAAACGCTTTAAAGATAGAATATCACCTAAATTTTATTATTTAGCTGATGCTCCAGAGCAAGATAATAAAGGCAACTTAGCGGTTATTCGTTATAGTCGAAAAACTAAAGAACAATATGTGATGACTGAAGTTGAAGGCAAGGCTACAGGCTGGACAGCAAAGTATATTGATAGCAAATGGGTGGAAGATATTCCTAAACCTAAGAAAAAACTGGCTAAAAAGAAAGCCGTGGCTAAGAAAACTACGAGTAAAACAAGTAGAGCATAATTACGCTCAATTTCTCATTTATATTGGTAAAACTAGCGATAAAACATCAACAATTTTATCTAAATCTATTTGTCTTTTTTTCAATAAAACTGTTATGGTATTTTCTTAGTCTAAAAAACATTACCTTTTTTGGGAGAACATATATGACAGAAGCTGTATCAGTAGAGAGCAACCTTGATGTAAGAGCAAATTACTTAAGTGCCGAGGAATTAAAGCTTGCTGCATCTTTACTCTTTCAGGCCTATCATGACGATCCTGTTTTTTTAGAAATATTTAATAATAAAAAAGAAGGCTACGAGCAAAGATTAAGAGCATCTATCAGAGAAGAATTAAGTGCTTTTTGGCAAGCTAAACAACCTATGGTGGGTTTATTTCTTGGTGACTCTATGGTGGGAGTTGCGTGTTTAAATAGCCCTGATGATAGTGTTAGCAGTGATAGGTTTTGGCATTGGCGTCTTAAAATGTTACTTACCGCTGGATATTTCAGTACTAAGCAAATGATAGAAAAAGAGCAAAAAGTTATTGCTGCCGTGCCTTTAAAAAAATTCCATATGCTTTCTTTTATTGCCATCCATCCCTTACACCAGCATCACGGTTTTGGTCATTATTTAATGGCGGCTGTTGATACCGTACTAAAAGAGCATAGCGATAGTGAAGGTGTTGCTGTATATGCCACTTCAGGTAAGTTTAAAGCATTTTTTGAAGATGCTAATTACGAATTTGTTCAAGAGGTATGCGTCGGTAAAGTATCTGGTGCTTTGATGGTGCATTATCGTGATTAGTAATGCATGAGTAGTTTTTTGACTTATATTATAAATAAAATGTACTCAATTACGTAGTAGAGATAATACAAAGTTGAGCAAATATAAAAGCGCGATAACAGTGTTTTTTATACCAAACATTTAACTTTACCCTTTAAATTACAAAAACCCCATGCCAATGTAATAAGCTCAATAACAATAAATAACATGCCTATGCACATGGCTTAGGGAGGTCATTCTTGTAGTGTCTTAAGCGGGAACTTTAGTCTAAAGTACTCAGTTCTTCGATTAAAACATCTCGAAGATGACGTTTACAGAAAACTTCTGAGTTACCCGCATAGCCAAGTAAAATAAACAATGGATCATTAAATAATGATGTTTCCACATATATTGGTTAAGAGTATAGATATCCCCTCTATTTTTTGTAAGACATCTCTTACAAGCGTGTAAGATATATTGCTTGTTATTATCGATAATCTTCCCGTTGTTATCTTAAGTGTCTGAATTATATGTCAAATAAAATATTGGCAATCATTAAAAATAGTTTGCAAATGAAATGTTATTTTTTTACATCCTTCGAAAATTTAGCTTTGAGTGTAATATTAATCATGTCAGGAAGACGCAGAGCAGGAAGCTTTTTTAATACACTTTACTAACGTAATAATGGATAACTAAGGTAGAGAGTACTAAGGTATAGAGTACTAAAGTATATGAAGGAGGCTTAAGGATTAAGTCAAGTGATAGGGATATTGCTAAAGGACATACTAGGGAAAGTATTTATGGATGAAATGAGAACACTAAGTAAAAATGCAGGATGCACATAAGCTAGAGATAAAAATGCAGCTCTTGGAGTTGCATTTTTTATGTGAGGATCTTCAAAAGTAAGCGATAAATCCTGAGTTACCTGCATAGCTAAGTAAAATAAACAATGGATCATTAAAGAATGATGTTTCCCATATATTGCTTGTTATTAGCGATAATTTTTCAGTTGTTATTTTAAGCTATAAACCTCTACAGTTTCATTAAACCATTACAAAAGATCACACTACATTAATTGATGTAAACGTTGAGCTAGAAACTACTTTTTAGTCATTCGCCAAAAAGCAAAACCAGCAACAAAGAATAAAACCATCGGATAAAAAGCATGAAAAACAACCGCAAGTGGTGATATGCCTAAAGTTGTCCCTAGTAATAAAGCTTGTGCGCCATAAGGTAGCAAACCTTGGTTTATACAGGCAAAAATATCAAGCAAACTAGCAGACTGTGCTGGTGTTAGTTTGCCATCAGTTGCTAGTTTTTTAGCTGTTTCGCCAGTAATAATAATTGAAACTGTATTATTAGCAGTAAAGAAATTACAGCAAAAGGTTAAACCAGCAACGCCAAAACCCGCAGCGCGTTTATTGTTTTTTGGACTCAACTTTCTCGCTAACGATTCAATTCCTTGTGTTAAGGTAGCTAAGCCGCCTTGATGACGAATTAGCTCACTTAAGCCGCCAATAAATAATGATAGTAAGAAAATGTCTTGCATACTCGAAAAGCCAAGATTTATGTCGCTGATCCAAGCAGATAATTGATAATCGTTACTAATCATACCTATGATTGCCGCAAGTACTATTCCTAAGGTTAATACCACAAATACATTGACCCCAGATAACGCCAAAACCAAAATAACAATGTAGGGAATAAGGCCAATAAAAGCAGCATCGTTAGTCATTTCATAATTGATGCTTTGACCGAGTATAGTAAAAATTATCAAACACAAAATTGCCGCAGGTATCGCAAATTTAAAGTTAACTTTAAATTTGTCTTTCATCTGTGCACCTTGGCTACGCGTAGAAGCAATAGTGGTATCCGATATTATGGATAAGTTATCGCCAAAAATAGCACCAGAAATTAAGCAGCCAGCAACTACAGCAGAATCAAGCCCAGCAGATTCAACAAAGCCTAGGGCTATTGGTGCTATAGCGGCTATGGTACCCATTGATGTTCCCATGGCGGTGGATAAAAGTGCTGCAACTAAAAACAAACCGGGTAATAAAAAATAAGATGGAAATATTGCCAAGCCTAATTGCACGCTAGCATCAACGCTGCCAGTTGCTTTAGCTACACTCGCAAAAGCGCCAGCCAAGAGGTAAATAATACACATGGTGGTGATATTTGCGTGACCGGCACCCTTAATAAACTGAGTTATTTGTTTATCTATCGTATCTTTGCCTATTGTTTTTCCTAAATATAATGCAACGAAAATTGCTGGGATAATGGCAATGCTTGCAGGCAATTGATAAAAAGCAAACTCAACACCTTGTAAGGTAAGAATAATGCCAGTACCAAGGAAAATCCCAAGAAAAACAAGAAAGGGTAATAATGCAATCATGTTTTGTTTATTTGGGGTTGGTTGCTCACCTGTAGTCGTTGTCTTCATAAATAATTTTTCTTATTGTTAAAGTTAAATATTCCTATTCATTATATTCAGTAAACTATGGCTGTGTGAAGTGATGTTTTTCAAGATGTTACATTCTTCTTATAAAAAATAACAAATTGTCATACTGAGCTGTTACATACTGAGCACTATTTATGATAAACTCTCGCCAATTTTCCAATACAAATTAAAGTGAATTTATGTCTCAAAGTACTATTTCTGAAAACAAATATGAAACCATTGAACAACGCGTAAGTTACGGTGTAGGCCGTCAATTAGGTGATCAATTACGTAACAACCCTTTTAAAGATTTTGATATCACCGCGGTACAAGCAGGTATTGCTGATGCATTAGTTGATGCAACTAGCCCAGTATCGGATGAAGATCTTAATACTGCTTTTTCTGTTATTTCAAAAAAATTACAAGAGCAAGAACAAGCTATTGCGAAAGAAAAATCTGCTGAAGGTGAAGTATTTTTAGCTGAAAATGCTAAACGTGATGAAGTAACAGTAACTAAATCTGGTTTACAATACGAAGTTATCACTACTGGGACAGGTGAAAAGCCAACGGCTGCTAGCACAGTAAGTGTTCATTACCATGGCACGTTTGCTAATGGTGATGTATTTGATAGCTCAGTTGAACGTGGTCAACCTGCAGAGTTTCCTGTTGGTGGCGTTATCGCTGGTTGGACTGAAGCATTACAATTAATGACTGAAGGCAGTAAATTGAAATTAACTATTCCCTATAACTTAGCTTATGGTGAGCAAGGCTCACAAGGTGCAATACCTCCTTATGCTACTTTAGTATTTGAAGTAGAGTTACTTAGTATTATTAGCTAAAGTCGTTATTTTTAAAGCCCTCAGTTGAGGGCTTTTTTATGTTCAGGATGAACGGTATATCGCGGTCACATGGATGTGAAAGAGCGTGTATGTTCAGGATGAACGGTATATCGCGGTCACATGGATGTGAAAGAGCGTGTATGTTCAGGATGAACGGTATATCGCGGTCACATGGATGTGAAAGAGCGTGTATGTTCAGGATGAACGGTATTTAAGGAAGCAACCCCTAATAAAAAGATGTGCCTTGATCATGATTCGCTCAGGCGTCCTAAACTCGCCTCTTGAAATGGTTTGGGTATATCAGTATTTTAAATAGCGCTTAGCAAGGATTAGCAATAGTTAATGTCGTTTCACATGAGCTATCTAACTCGTTATCATTGGAGAATGTGTTTTCAATAAGTAGCTAACAATTAACCTTAGCAGTTTAAAAGAGAATGAAAATGAAAGTAAAAGTAGCCATATTAGGCTGTAGTGGGCGTATGGGGCGCAATCTCATTCAGGCCGCCCATGAGCATAAAAATATTGAATTAGTGGGTGGTGGTGTTCGAGCCAATTCATCTTTTGCTGGCTTTGATTTAGGCGAGCTTGCGGGCATTGGCGCTATTGGTTTAACTACATCAACGCAATTAGAACACTTAACCGATGCTCAGGTTTTTATCGACTTTACTTCGATAGAAACTTCGCTTGAAAATATTAAGTGGTGCCAAGCCCATAAAAAATCTTTAGTTATTGGTACTACTGGTTTTAATGAGGAACAAGTGCAACTAATTGAAAAATCAGGTGAAACAATACCTGTCATCTTAGCGCCGAATACATCGGTTGGCGTTAATTTAATGTTTAAATTGTTAGAAATCACAGCAAAGGCAATTGGCGACTATACTGATATCGAAATTTTTGAAGCGCATCATAGATTCAAAAAAGATGCGCCTTCTGGTACTGCGGTAAAAATGGGACAGGTTATCGCTGACACCTTAGGCCGAGACTTAAATAAAGTTGCTGTTTATGGTCGAGAAGGCATTACTGGTGAAAGAAGTCGAGAAACTATCGGTTTTGCTACAGTAAGAGCTGGCGACATAGTGGGTGAACATACCGCATATTTTGCTGATTTAGGTGAACAAATTGAAATAACTCATAAAGCTAGCTCACGTATGACTTTTGCTTTAGGCGCTATGCGTGCTGCGTTTTGGTTAAGTAATGCCGACAATGGCTTTTATAACATGCAAGATGTTTTAGGTCTAAAAGATTAGAAACCATACATCTTGTCGCTGTATCGCCCCGCTGTATCGCCTAATTTAGTTGTCAAAAGTACTCATTGACTGGTGTTAACTCCATGCTTTTTCCTTAAAATTAAGCTATAGCGCTTAAAATTGAGTCATTTCTGGTGAAAGTTATTAATGTTAGTTTTGTATCAATTTCAACTAATTTAAGTAATTCAACTAATTCAACTAATTCAAGTAAGTAAGAGTAGTTTTATTTTATAAAACTACTCTTTTTAACCGTTTAGTGCTTAAAAGTGGTTTAATTATACAAAATAACAAGTTTACATTTTTTACTAGACGAAGAAAGACTACAAGCGTAAAATAAGTGGATTTTGTCAAGAATTTAGCGAAAAGCCTGTTTTTGGCATTTTTTATGTGTAATTTATTCATTAGGTTCATAGCTTAATAAAGCGATATTTGCACAAACAAATTTTGCGTTTATTGAATGACTTTAGCTGTGGTTACATTCGATAAACACTTTCTTCTTTTTGGAGGTTACATTGGCTATATCTGCTATTTTAGTACTGGAAGACGGTACTGTATTTAAAGGCACCGCAATTGGTGCAACGGGAACGGCTGTTGGTGAAGTGGTATTTAACACTTCAATGACAGGTTATCAGGAAATTCTTACCGACCCTTCATATGCAGAGCAAATTATTACCCTGACATACCCTCATATTGGTAATACCGGAACTAACTCAGAAGATAAAGAGTCGGACAGTATTTTTGCTAAAGGCTTAGTTATTCGTGATTTACCTCTTCTTGCCAGTAATTTTCGAAATGAACAAAGTTTGAGCGACTACTTAATTGCTAATAATATCTTAGGTATTAGCGAAATTGATACGCGCAAATTAACACGAGTTCTTAGAGAAAAAGGCTCACAAAATGGTTGTATTTTAACGCTTACTGATGACAGTGAAGAAAGCTTACAAGCTGCACAATATAACGCCTTAACACAAGCCAAAGACTTCTCTGGACTTAAAGGTATGGACTTAGCTAAAGTCGTTTCTACTAAAGCGCAATATCAATGGGTTTCGGGTAGCTGGTCATTAGGTCATGCGATGGGCGAAGGCTTCACCGATTTTAGTAATAATTTAGATAAGTTGAGCTTTCACGTAGTTGCTTATGATTTTGGTGCGAAACACAATATTTTACGTATGTTGGTTGACCGCGGTTGTCGATTAACGGTAGTGCCAGCACAAACACCTGCAAATGAAGTGTTAGCAATGAATCCTGATGGTATTTTCTTATCAAATGGTCCTGGTGATCCTGAGCCATGCGATTATGCTATCGGCGCGATTAAAACATTTTTAGAAACAGATATTCCAGTATTTGG
Source organism: uncultured Colwellia sp. (assembly GCA_965261045.1). Lineage (GTDB taxonomy): Bacteria > Pseudomonadota > Gammaproteobacteria > Enterobacterales > Alteromonadaceae > Colwellia. The sequence goes on along the minus strand of CBDHCJ010000001.1, from coordinate 2,182,356 downwards.
TATTTGTCTAGGTCATCAACTACTAGGTTTAGCCAGTGGAGCAAAAACCATTAAAATGAAATTTGGCCATCATGGTGCTAATCATCCTGTTAAAGACTTTTACCGTGATGTGGTAATGATTACCTCACAAAATCATGGTTTTGCTGTTGATGAAACAAGTTTACCTAGTAACTTAAAAGTAACCCATAAATCCTTATTTGATGGGTCATTGCAAGGTATTCATCGTACAGACAAACCCGCTTTTAGTTTCCAAGGTCATCCTGAAGCGAGTCCTGGTCCACACGATGCGGCACCATTATTTGATCATTTTATTGATTTAATTAAAGCATACAAAGCTTAATCGCTCCTTAGCAAGATAAACAAGAGAGAATAAAGACATGGCAAAAAGAACAGATTTAAAAACTATCTTGATTTTAGGTGCAGGCCCAATCGTAATTGGTCAAGCTTGTGAGTTTGATTATTCTGGTGCACAAGCTTGTAAAGCGTTACGTGAAGAAGGTTACCGAGTTGTATTAGTTAACTCTAACCCTGCAACCATAATGACAGATCCTGAAATGGCCGATGCCACCTACATAGAGCCAATTCACTGGGAAGTTGTTCGTAAAATCATTGAAAAAGAACGTCCTTGTGCGGTATTACCAACCATGGGTGGCCAAACAGCATTAAACTGTGCATTAGAGCTTGAAGCTAAAGGTGTATTAAAAGCGTTCAATGTTGAAATGATCGGTGCAACGGCAGATGCCATTGATAAAGCCGAGGATAGAAGTCGTTTTGATAAAGCCATGAAAGCAATTGGCTTAGACACACCACGTGCTGAAATAGTGCATACCATCGACGAAGCCCATATTGCGGTTAAACATCTTGGCTTTCCTTGTATCATTCGTCCATCATTTACCATGGGTGGCACAGGTGGTGGTATAGCTTATAATATCGAAGAATTTACGGAAATTTGTACTCGAGGCTTAGATTTATCACCAACCACTGAATTATTGATTGATGAATCATTAATTGGTTGGAAAGAGTATGAAATGGAAGTAGTTCGTGACAAAAATGATAACTGTATCATTATTTGTTCTATCGAAAACTTTGATCCTATGGGAATTCATACTGGCGATTCAATCACTGTTGCACCAGCGCAAACCTTGACGGATAAAGAATACCAAATCATGCGTAACGCATCACTTGCGGTATTGCGTGAAATTGGCGTTGAAACGGGTGGCTCAAATGTACAGTTTGGCATTTGTCCTGATACTGGTCGTATGGTTATTATCGAGATGAACCCACGTGTTTCTCGTTCATCAGCATTAGCCTCAAAAGCAACGGGCTTTCCCATTGCTAAAATTGCTGCCAAGTTAGCGGTAGGTTATACCCTCGATGAATTAACGAATGATATTACGGGTGGTAAAACACCAGCATCATTTGAACCAACAATTGACTATATTGTTACAAAAATTCCTCGCTTTAACTTTGAAAAGTTTGCTGGTTGTGAAGACCGATTAACGACACAAATGAAGTCTGTTGGTGAAGTAATGGCCATTGGCCGTAACCAACAAGAATCAATGCAAAAAGCACTTCGCGGTTTAGAAATAGGCGCAAATGGTTTTAATGCTATGGTTGATGTGACTCAACCTGGTGCAAAAACTAAAATTATGCATGAGCTACAAGAAGCTGGTAGTGATCGTATTTGGTATATAGCTGATGCTTTTCGTTTAGGGTTAACTGTTGATGATGTATTTCGTTTAACTAAAGTTGATCGCTGGTTCTTAGTACAAATTGAAGACATTGTTTTAGAAGAAGCGAACGTGCGTGAAGGTGGTATGGCAAGTTTAACGCCTGACTATTTACGCAAACTTAAACGTAAAGGCTTTGCTGATGCGCGTTTATCGGATGTTATTGGCGTAAATGAATCAGAAATTCGTAAAAAACGTCACAAGGCTAATATCTATCCAGTGTACAAGCGTGTTGATACTTGTGCGGCAGAGTTCAGCTCTGATACTGCTTACATGTACTCTACTTATGATGAAGAGTGTGAAGCTGCTCCTACCGACAAAGATTCCATTATGATTTTAGGTGGTGGCCCTAACCGTATCGGACAAGGTATTGAATTTGACTATTGTTGTGTTCATGCCGCGCTTGCCTTACGTGAAGACGGCTATGAAACCATTATGGTTAACTGTAACCCTGAAACTGTTTCTACCGATTACGATACCTCAGACAGATTATATTTTGAATCAATTACCTTTGAAGATGTATTAGAAATTGTTCGCATTGAAAAGCCTAAGGGCGTTATTGTGCAATACGGTGGTCAAACACCGCTTAAACTGGCGCGTGCTTTAGAAGCCTCGGGTGTACCAATTATAGGTACATCACCTGATGCCATAGATAGAGCAGAAGACAGAGAGCGTTTCCAACAAGCCGTTGATCGTTTAGGTTTATTACAACCTGAAAATGCCACAGTAACATCAATTGATGAAGCAATGGCAAAAGCCGATGCAATTGGTTTCCCATTAGTTGTACGTCCTTCTTATGTATTAGGTGGTCGTGCGATGGAAATTGTTTATGACTTAGATGATTTACGTCGTTATATGACTGAAGCGGTAAGTGTTTCTAATGATTCCCCAGTACTGCTTGATCACTTTCTTGATGATGCTATTGAGGTGGATATCGATATTATTTGTGATGGCACCGATGTTGTTATTGGCGGCATTATGCAGCATATTGAACAAGCGGGTGTTCATTCAGGTGACAGTGCATGTTCATTACCGGCATACAGCTTGAGCCAAGAAATTCAAGATGTGATGCGTAAGCAAGTCACTGATTTAGCGCTTGAATTAGGTGTAATTGGCTTAATGAATACGCAAATGGCAGTGAAAGATAATGAGGTGTACATAATAGAAGTAAACCCTCGTGCTGCACGTACAATTCCATTTGTTTCAAAAGCAACGGCTGTGCCTTTAGCTAAAGTTGGTGCTCGTGTTATGGCGGGTAAATCACTTAAAGAACAAGGGATCACCAAAGAAATTATTCCGCCGTATTTCTCGGTAAAAGAAGTGGTCATCCCGTTTAACAAATTCCATGGTAGTGATCCACTTGTAGGCCCTGAAATGCGCTCAACGGGTGAAGTTATGGGGGTTGGTGATACCTTTGAAGAAGCTTATGTTAAAGCGAATTTAGGTGCTGGAGTTAGCGTACCTAAATCGGGTAGAGCGTTAATTTCTGTACGTAATAGTGATAAAGTACGGGTAGTTGAGCTGGCCAAACAAATGGTTGAATTAGGTTATGAGCTTGATGCCACTCATGGTACCGCCGTGGTGCTTGGTGAAGCTGATATTCCAGCGCGTTTGGTAAATAAAGTACACGAGGGTCGCCCACATATTCTTGATAGAATTAAAAACAGTGAATATAGCTATATCATCAATACTACCGAAGGTCGTAAGGCTATCGAAGATTCAAAAGTATTGCGTGGGGGTGCATTGCGTTATAAAGTTGCTTATACTACCACGCTAAATGCAGCTTTTGCTGCTTGTATGGCACATGCTGCTGATGACAGAAACACTGTTACTTCAATACAAGAGTTACACAAACGTTGTAAATAGGGTAACTAACTTGCTATTTTAAGCGCTAGTTTTGTTGAAAGTACTCATTGACGTTCGTCAACTCCGTGCTTTTGCCTTGCTAGCACATGAACTAGCTTTGTGATTTACACTTATTTATTTAATTAAAATGAATTTTATTATAAGCAAAATTAAGATTTAAATATTATGAGTCAATATCCAATGACAGTTTACGGTGCTGATGCATTACGTGAAGAACTGAATCATTTAAAAACAGTTAAACGCCCGAGAATAGTTGCAGATATAGCAACAGCACGTGAACACGGTGATTTAAAAGAAAATGCTGAATACCATGCTGCTCGTGAGCAACAGAGTTTTTGTGAAGGTCGTATTCAAGAGATTGAAGGTAAACTAGGTAATGCACAAATTATCGATGTTTCAAAAATACCTAATCGCGGCAAAGTGATTTTTGGTGTTACTGTAACATTGCTCAATATTGATACGGAAGACGAAGTGACTTACCAAATTGTTGGTGATGATGAAGCTGATATTAAGCAAAATCGTATTTCTGTTAACTCACCTATTGCTCGCGGTTTAATTGGTAAAACGGTTGATAGTGAAATTGAAATTTCTACGCCTGGCGGTGTAGTTGAATATGAGATTATGGCTGTAGAACATATTTGAAATTTTCGAGAACATAGAAAAGTTTCCACTAATAATTAACCCTGATGTATTAGCGGCAATACATAAATTGAGTTGTTCTTCGACAAGTTTTAGTGGATTTTGAACAGGTTAAGCAAGTCCAAAAAACGATCACCATTGTTGAAGAAACTAGAAACTAAAAATCTATTCGTTTTTATTCGTGCTAGTGCATTACTTGTTGGTTAACTAAAGGGTAGTTGCTTGAGGTTTTATTTTTAAGTAAAAAACATCGAGTTTCTCCTTTTTTTGCTGAGCTTGCTAATTGCGCTATTTCTTGTGTAGAAAATGAACTGTTTGACACAATTACCGCTGAGCAATTACCCTTACTTAATACTGATTTAACATGTGCTAGCTCTACTTTCACATTGCCTTTAAGGGAGCTCTTGTAATTAACCATTAATATTTTTGACACATCAATATCGTGGGTATGAGCAAGTTGTTCGATTGAACTTTCTTCAGGATTAATAAATAAAACCCATTTTTTTTGTTGCTTATGTTGTTGGTATATATGGGCGTATTGGCTAGATAACTCAACGTTATTGTTTACGTTAGTCAGCTGTAACCAGTTAACTTTTGAACTAGCACTTATGCTTGTTGAGTTATTGATTATATTGATATTATTAATGTTATTTATTCTAAACATTGCCAGGTACCTTCTGATTATTGTTAGTCAATTAAGTTAAATAGATGTGCTGTATATATGTACAGTATGCCTATTTTAAACAATATTCAAGTACTATTTTTAATTTATAATTAATTAAAAAATAATTGTAACTACTCAGATCAGGACAAAAAAATTTTTAATACTGACTATCGAAAATAAAAAAGGTATTCGCGTTATAAGCTTTCGTAAAGCAAATAAAAGAGAGGGAAAATTCCCCCTTCTTTTTTAAATGGACGCAAGATATTATTTTCATCAATTTAGGAGTGTGAATATGACTGAGTTAATACTCAAAATAGAGCAAATTTCACTGGCTTTTGGTGGTGTTAAAGCACTGACCGATGTTAGTTTTGAAGTTCCCCGTGGCTCTGTATTTTCCATTATCGGGCCAAATGGTGCTGGTAAAACCTGCATGCTTAATTGTATTTCTGGTCGTTATCACCCCAATTCAGGCAATATTATTTTTAATGAACAAAATGTTACTAAGCTGCTCCCAAACAATAGAGCAGATCTTGGTATGGGTAGAACCTTTCAAAATTTAGCCTTGTTTGGCCATATGTCAGTTTTAGACAATATTATGGTAGGTCGTCATCATTTACTTAAAAATAACTGGCTTACAGGTCCATTGTACTGGGCTTCTAATGCGCAAAAAGAAGAATTAAAACATCGTCGCTTTGTGGAAGAGATAATAGACTTTTTAGAAATTTCTCACATAAGAAAGTCGGTTGCTGGTACGCTGTCTTACGGTTTACGTAAACGTGTTGAATTAGCGCGCGCCATGGCATTAAAGCCAAAGTTAATCTTACTTGATGAGCCAATGGCAGGCATGAACCTAGAAGAAAAAGAGGATATGGCTCGTTACATCCTTGATTTAAATGAAGAGTTTGGTATTACCGTGGTCATGATTGAACATGATATGGGGGTTGTTATGGATATTTCGCATCAAGTGATGGTACTTGATTTTGGTAAGAAACTGATTTCAGGCTTACCAGAAGAAGTCATGGCTGATCCTCATGTGAAACGTGCTTATTTAGGGTTAGAAGATGAAGATAGTTTACAGGAGGTTAGTTAATGTCAAGTTCACTACAAACAGACTCACTGTCAGCAAAGAAAAATTTTGAAATGGGCGAATTAGACACTTTCCCTAAAATACTAAGACACAATGCTAAAAATTGGCCAAATGATATTTCAATGCGTGAAAAAGAATTTGGTATTTGGAATGAATTTAACTGGCAAGATTATCATGATCGCGTTAAGTGGATATCACTGGCGCTAAAAGCGTTGGGTGTGAATCCTAAAGAAGCCATTGCCTTATTAGGTGATAATCGCCCTGAGTGGGTGTGGGGTGAAATTTCTGCCCATGCCATGGGGTGTTATTCTATTGGTATTTTTCAAGATTCATTACACGAAGAAGTGGTGTATTTACTAAATAAAAGTAATGCGACAGTGGTAATTGCCGAGGATGAAGAGCAGTGCGATAAGTTGCTTGAGCTAGGTGATGATATACCAGATGTAAAAATTATTGTTTATTGTGATCCGCGTGGCATGCGTAAATATGACGATAAACGCTTGATCTCTATTGAAGATATTTATCAACAAGGACAAGATATCGATAAAATGTCGCCTGAGCTATATGATTATTATGTTGACTCAACCAATGCTGATGATACTGCGCTTTATTGTACCACTTCTGGTACTACCTCTAAGCCTAAAATTGCCTTTTTAGGTGGTGGTAATTTTGTTAAGCACTGTAGTTCATATTTACGGGCTGATCCACGCCAACCTGGTGATAACTATGTATCAGTATTGCCCCTACCTTGGATCATGGAACAAGTATATGCAGTCGGGCAAGCACTTATTGCCCGTCAAATTGTCAATTTTGTTGAAGAGCAAGAAACCTTAATGGCCGATTTGCGCGAAATTGGCCCTAGCTTCGTGTTATTAGCACCACGTGTTTGGGAAGGTATTTTAGCCGATGTAAAAGCTCGGATGATGGATTCAACTCCCCTTAAGAAAAAGTTATTTGATTTTGCCTTTGCTATGGCTGAAAAAGCACAAACACAAGGAAAGCGTTCATGGTTTGCTGATGTGCTATTGATGAACGCATTAAAAGATAGATTAGGCTTTACTTTTCTTAAATCAGCAGCAACAGGTGGCGCTGCTATGGGTCCTGATACCTTTAGGTTTTTCCAAACCATTGGTGTGCCGCTACGTCAATTATATGGTCAAACTGAGCTGTGTGGTGCTTATACTGTACACAAAGTTGGTGATGTTGATTATGACAGTGTTGGTGTCGCTTTTGATGCCGCAGAAGTTGAAGTGATCAATACCGATAAAGAGGGGGTTGGAGAAGTTATTGCTAGAACGGTCGGTATGTTTACTGGCTATCTAGATAATCAAAAAGCCTACGACGAAGATGTTATCGATGGTTGGATGCACACGGGTGATGCTGGTTATTTCAAAGCTTCTGGGCATTTGGTAATAATTGATCGAATTAACGATCTGGCGAAAACCAGTTTTGGCGTCCAGTACTCTCCACAATATATTGAAAACAAACTTAAATTTTCATCATTTATCGGTGAAGCGGTTATTTTAGGTAAAGATAAACCTTACTTAAGTGCCATTATCTGTATTCGTTTTTCTATTGTTTCTAAGTGGGCTGAGCAACAAGGCTACGGTTTTACTAACTACACTAATCTTTCTTCTTTACCTGAAGTTTATCAAAAGCTCAGTGATGAAATTGAAACAGTGAATGGGAGTTTACCTGATGCTCAAAAAATCAATAAATTCATCTTACTTTATAAAGAGCTTGATGCCGATGATGGAGAATTAACTCGAACTCGTAAAGTGCGAAGAACGGTTATTGCTGACAAATATGGCGATATTATCGAGTCAATTTACGACAATAAAGACATCGTTGATATTGATACTGTAATCACCTTCCAAGATGGTGGAACATCACGTATTCAAACACAGCTTAAGGTTGCCACACTTATTGATAATGATGGGAGCGATAGTGCATCAGCCCTAAATGATAATCAAAGCCAGAGGAAAGCATCATGAATTTTGAACTCTTAATTCAATTAATAATAAATGGCTTAATTGTTGGTTTGCTATATGGCGTTATCGCTATGTGTTTTGTCTTGCTTTATAAATCAACGCAAATAGTTAATTTTGCTCAAGGTGAGTTTTTGCTTATTGGTGCCTGGGTTTGTTGGGCTTCACTAGTTTACTTGGAGTTACCATTCTTTTTAGGCTTCATACTCTCAATGTTTTTTATGGCTGGTTTTGGTGTACTGCTACAAATGATAGTACTAAGACCTATGGTTGGTGAGCCAATTATCTCGGTGATCATGGTGACTATTGGTCTGTCGATATTTTTCCAAGCATTAATGAAATGGATCTTTGGTGTTTCGCCACAAAGCTACCCACAAGTATTTGATGCCCAAACCATTAATATTTTAGGTTTAAATATTGAAATGGCTTATTTGATGAGTACCATTGTCGCTTTAATCATCATGTTCGCTTTTTATTTATTCTTTAAATATTCAAAACATGGTTTGGCTATGCGAGCTACCGCTTTTGATCAACAAGTAGCCTCAAGTTTAGGTATATCGGTAAAAAAAGTATTTGCTATGAGCTGGGGGATCGCCGCCACAGTATCAGCTACCGCAGGTGTGGTTATTGGTATGGTTAATGGGGTGTCAGATTCACTATCTATTATGGGTATAAAAGTATTCCCAGCGGTAATTTTAGGTGGCTTAGATTCTATTATTGGCGCAATTGTTGGTGGTATTATTATTGGCGTTTTAGAGAATGTTGCTGAATTTTTTGATAGTCAATATTTACATATTGGCAATATGTATGAGATAGCACCATTTTATGTACTACTCATCATTCTTTGGTTCAAACCATACGGCTTATTTGGCACTAAAGATATTGAGCGTATATAGCAATTGTTGGTATGAACATAATGAGCGAGCAGTTATCGCACAGCTCGTTTAAGAAAAATAATTATTAAGGAGTGATTTATGTCTAGTTTAGCTATGCGCCCGTGCGGAGATTTTCGTACTAGCTATAAACAAGATACTACTATTTTTGAAACAAAAACCATTCGATTGGTGACTATTTTAACCATTATAGTCTTGTGCTTTGCGCCATTTTTGGTTGATGCCTATTTTATTACGCTACTCATTCAAATCTCTTATTTGGGTGTCGCAGCACTTGGTTTGAATATTTTAGTGGGTTATACCGGACAAATATCTTTAGGCCATGGTGCATTCTTTGGTTTTGGCGCTTTTGCATCGGCTTGGCTTAATACCAGCTTTCATATCCCAGGTTTGTTGTGTATTCCACTAGCAGGGTTTTTAACTATGGGTGTTGGCATGATGTTTGGTGCGCCAGCTGCTCGAATCAAAGGTTTGTATTTAGCAATAGCTACCTTAGCATCACAATTTATTATTGAAGACTTTTTTGCTCGTGCAAATTGGTTTTCTGGTGGCTCTTCTGGGTCAATGGCTGAGCCATTAAATTTATTTGGTTTCACCTTTGATACTGACGAAAGCTTCTATTATGTCGCGTTATTTGCACTAGTTTTCATGTTTATTTGGGGCTGTAACTTAATGCGTAGCCGTGATGGACGAGCTTTTGTTGCCATCCGAGATCATTATTTATCGGCAGAAATTATGGGCGTTAAGCTTAATAAATATCGCTTACTTTCATTTGGTATTTCTTCTTTTTATGCTGGTATTGGCGGAGCACTCTATGCCCATTATTTAGGGTATGTATCGGCAGAAGGTTTCACCATTATGATGTCTATTCAATTCTTAGCCATGATCATTATTGGCGGATTAGGGTCGATTAAAGGCACCTTGATGGGCGTGATTTTTATGGTGTTTTTACCTGAAGTATTAGAAAGCGGCGTTGGCTTAATGAAAACAACAGACTGGGGCAATATCCCTATGGTTGTTGATGGTTTAGCTTATATCAAAGAAATGGCGATTGGCGTGGTTATTATCGCATTTTTAATTTTTGAGCCAAAAGGTTTAGCTCATCGTTGGACGCAAATTAAGAATTATTGGAAATACTACCCATTTGCTTATTAAGTTTTTATTAAAACAGTTAAGAAATAAATGGAGAATAAAACGCAGTTAGCTTGATGGGGAAATACCTATCTAGTTACTTATCTTAATAGGTACATAAAAGTTGAGGAAAGTTCACATGAAAAAAGTTAATAAAAAATTATTACCAAGTTCACTCGCAGTTAGTATCGCTTTAAGTGTTATCAGCCAAGTGCAAGCACAAGATTCTGTTTTTGTTGGTCACTTAGCTGATATGTCAGGCCCTACTGCTTCGGTAGGTAAAAACTATGCTAATGGTATACGTGATTCATTAGCTTATATTAATGCTAATGGCGGTATTAATGGTACTAAGCTTGAGTATGAAACTATTGATTATGCTTACAAGGTACCACAAGCTATTGCCGCTTATAAAAAGTGGAAATCGCGTAAAAACATGGTTGTAATGCAAGGTTGGGGTACTGCGGATACTGAAGCTTTGATTTCTTTTGTTGCTAGAGATAAAACACCTGTATTCTCAGCATCTTATTCTGGTCACTTAACTGACCCTACCGGTAAAAACCCAAAAACTAAAAAACCAGCACCTTATAACTTCTTTTATGGCGCGTCATACTCTGATGCGTGTCGTGGTTTAGCGCAATGGGCAGCACAAGATTGGAAAAATAAAGGTGGTAAAGGCAAGCCAAAGTTCACCCATATTGGCGCTAACCATCCGTTCCCGAATGCACCAAAAGCAGCTTGTGCTGAATATGCTAAAGAACTCGGTTTTAACGTAATGCCACCCGTAGTTATTTCAATGAAACCTGGTGACTTTAAAGCACAATGTTTAAGCATTAAAGGTTCAGGTTCAAATTATGGCTACATTGGTAACTCAGGCGGTTCGGTACTGTCATTAGTTAAATCGTGTAATACCGTCGGTACTAACATTCAATTTATGTCCAATATATGGGGTGGTGATAAGCAGATATTTAAAGCGGCAGGCGAAGGTATCAAAAACTATATTTTTCCAACCATGACACCATTTTGGACAGATCAAGTACAAGGCATGAAATTGGTACATGAAATTTCTAAAATGTCTGATCTTTCTGGTAAAAAAGAGCGCGTTCATCATTATATACGCGGTGTTTGTTCTACTTACTTTATGAAGGAAGCAATGGAATGGGCGAAAGATAATGGCGGCATTACTGGCGAGAACGTGAAAAAAGGTATGTATGCACATAAAAACTGGGTACCAAAAGGTTTAGAGGGTGTGTGTTTAGCAGCTAACTGGAGCATAGAAGATCATCGTGGTATCAACCAAGTTAATATTTATAAAGGCAATTACAATGGCGGTGATATCAAAATTGAAAAGGTATCACAAGTGACACTTAAACGTCGTGATGACTGGTTAGGCTACTAATTTCTTGTCATACTTGTCACCGCAGCCGTATTATCGTTGTTGCTCGCCACCTACTTTAGTGCAATAAGCACATGTGGCGACCTAGTTGATGGAAAACTTTTTCTGCACACAACATTTATATTAGGTAAATATAAAATTTTCAACGGAGTATACATTTATGTCACCAGCGGCAGTAAAAACTCAAACAGCTTCACCTATGTTGTCGGTTAACAATATTGAAGTGGTTTATGATGAAGTTATTCAAGTACTTCGCAGTGTGTCATTAGAGGTATCAAAGGGCGAGGTAGTAACTTTATTAGGATCAAATGGCGCAGGTAAATCTACGACACTAAAAGCTATTTCAGGGTTGTTAAAAACTGAAAATGGTGAAGTGACTAAAGGTGATATTACCTTTATGGGTGAGCCCATAGATAAAAAAAATGCGGAAGATGTGGTACGCAGTGGTATTTTTCAGGTAATGGAAGGTCGCCGTATTATTGAAGATATGACGACTATCGAAAATTTAAAGTTAGGTGCATATACTCGTAATGATTCGCAAATAAATCAAGATATTGAAATGGTTTTTCATTATTTTCCACGGTTAAAAGATCGTACGGGTTTAGCTGGTTATTTATCTGGAGGTGAACAGCAAATGCTAGCCATAGGTCGAGCATTGATGGCGCGTCCTAAAATGATTTGCTTAGATGAGCCTTCTATGGGCTTATCTCCTTTATTAGTGAAAGAAGTCTTCGGGATCATTAAAAAAATCAATCAAGATCAGGGTATTACCATATTGTTAGTAGAGCAAAACGCTAACTACGCAATAAGAGCCGCAAACTATGGTTATATTATGGAGTCTGGCAAAATTGTACTTGATGGTACCCAAGAGCAATTAATGAATAACGAAGATGTAAAAAAATTCTATTTAGGTGGCGGTAATGGAGAGCGTAAGAGCTTTAAGGATCTGAAATCTTATAAGCGACGCAAACGCTGGTTGTAATTGTGTTTTTATAGCTGAGCATTAATACTTACGTTTTGGTTTTATTTTGTAAGCGATGTAAGGTGAAATTTATCATCAGTATATTACCTAAAGTTGTCGAGTTACCATGAAACAATATTTTAACGAAAGAGAATGGCAAAACCCTGAGTTACGTGAACAATCTTTACTAGCGCGTTTACCTGCTTTTATCTCCTATGCTAAGCAAGAATGTCAGCATTATGGTCAAATTCTACAACATATTGATGCCGATAAAGTCACTACTCGTGAGTTGTTAGCGCAATTACCTATTACCCGAAAGTCTGATTTAATGTGCTTACAAAGCAAAAACTTTCCTTTAGGTGGTTTAAATGCTAAAACGGCTAACTTAGGTCGTATTTTTCAATCCCCAGGCCCTATCTATGATCCTGAAAATATGAGTGATGATTGGTGGCGCATGGGACAAGCTTTCTATGCTGCCGGTTTTAAAAAAGGTGATTTAGTGCAAAATTGTTTGTCATATCATCTAACCCCAGGTGGTTTTATACTAGATTCTGGCGCGCGAGCTTGTGGTTGTGTTGTTATTCCAGCGGGGCCAGGGAAAATAGAGCAACAGCTTGATATTATTGAGCATTTAAAACCACATGGTTATTGCGGTACACCATCATTTTTGAAAATATTACTTGATAAAGCTGATGATACTCATCGTGATATATCTAGCGTTAGCAAAGCATTAGTGACAGGGGAAGCATTACCAGAAGCACTTCGAGCCGAGTTTAACGCTGCTGGTATTGATACCCTGCAAGCCTATGCAAGTGCTGATGTTGGTCTTATTGGTTTTGAATCTAAAGCGGGTGATGGTTTCATTATTGCTGAAGATTTACTGGTAGAGATAGTACGTCCAGGCAGCTTAGAGCCTGTTGAGGCTGGTGAAATAGGTGAAATAGTTGTAACGAGTTTTAATGTCGACTACCCACTTATTCGTTTTGCTACAGGCGATTTGTCAGCAGTAAAAACTGAGGAAAGTGCTTGTGGTCGTACTAATATGCGCATTAAAGGTTGGCTAGGTCGCGCGGATCAAACGACTAAAGTTAAGGGCATGTTTGTTCATGTTGAGCAAATAGAACAGATCCGCAAAGGGTATCAACAAATAGCTAAAATGCGTTTATCGGTTACCAAAGTAAATCATAATGACCAAATGCATTTACAATGTGAGTTAGCTATTAAGGGTTATTCTGCAACTGATATTGCCAGGGTTATTGAAAATATTAATGCAAGTTTGAAACAAATTACCAAACTTAGTGGTACGGTTGAATTAGTTGCGTTAGGCACTTTAGCTGATGATGGCAAAGTGATTGACGACTTGCGCGGCCTATACTCATGATACTTCAAAATGTCTCGCTTTAACGGCATTGCTATTGCTAAAATCATAACCATGATGATTTATTAGGCGACAATTAGCTTGGCTTATTACCTATTTTAAAGTTGCCATTACAATTAAATTGCACGCTTTCTTTACGTTTTTTGCCAATCAATATGCAGCCATCATCCATAAAGAGAAAGTTTTTCCAACAACGTTTAAAAACCGCCCAAGTCGTTTCGATAATATTGTCTCTATTTGAGCAATAATAAACGATAGTATTATTATCCCATGTAATATTGAGAGCAATTAAGTCAGGTAAACTTTCTTTATTGCTTTCCCAAATACCTTGCCATTTACCTTGTTCTTGCCAATTACTTTTATCAAAAGGCCAGTCACCTTTTTTAAAAAAATCAGGATGATCAACTTGACGACTAATAAAGGTATCCCATAATACATTGGCTCTAGTCGAGGTCATCGGCTTTATCTTAGTTAAGTCTGTCTCACTGATAGGTAAACTTTTATGTTTGAAAATCCAAGCATTTTTTAACTGTTCTAGTGGGGTATAACTCATTAGTTCGACTCTAATACTCTAATAAAGCATGAAAATAATAGAACTATAAAGAGCCGCCATAAGGCAGCCCTTTCTATAATATGGTGCGCGGTAAGTGATTCGAACACTTGACAACTCGCAAGTCAGGCGAGGACTCTACCACTGAGCTAACCGCGCAAGAGAGTGTTGCATTTTACTGATAATTGACCAAGGCGCAAGTGCTCTTTTACTAAAATTAGCTAAAATTGCGCCCTACGTTGTTTGATTGCTTACTTTTACAGCAAAAAAGTAAATGAAAGATGTGTATTATTCTTATTGCCTTAAGTGGTTTCTAAGTAGATATTTGCGACACGTTTTTGAATTATATTTAACCGCCAAGCAAGTAAAATTGCCGCGGTAGTTAAACCCGTGATAAATCCTATCCAAAAACCATAAGATCCAATTCGGGGAATAACCCAGTCGGTAATACCTAAGATTAACCCAACGGTTAAACCAATTAACCAATATGAAATAAAAGTGATGTATAAAATTGACTTAGTGTCTTTATAGCCTCTAAGCGCTCCTGCGGAAACAACTTGTACGGTATCTGAAAATTGATATAAAGATGCCAGTAACATCAAGCTTGCTGCTAATTCAATAACAGGGGCTTCGGTAGTGTAAACTCCAGCAATGTAGTCTCTAAAAATAACCGTAATTGCTGCCGTGAACACTGCCAGTATTAAGCCTAGAATAATAGAATAAAGCGTATAGTCCTTTGCTTGTTGGGCATTTTTATGACCAATGGCATAACCAACTTTAATTGTAGTTGCCATAGCAAGGCTAAGTGGCACCATAAATATTAGCCCCGTAAAATTAAGTGCTATTTGATGACTTGCTACAACATTTGCGCCAAAAGGTACTAAAATAATTGCTACTACGGAGAATAAGCTTACTTCAAAAAGCAGTGATAGTGCGATGGGAACACCTAAGGTTAGAATGCTTTTAATTTCAGGTAAGTTAGGCCAATAGAACTTATCAAAAAGTGAAGCTTGTTTTAATACTTTAGAGCTATAGGCATAAATGACCATGCTGATAAACATAGCCCAGTAAACTAATGCTGTCGCTATTCCACAACCTGCGCCACCTAATGCAGGAGCGCCAAATTCACCATAAATGAAGATATAATTAGCAGGAATGTTAATCACTAAACCAATAATGCTAATAATCATGGTTGGTTTAGTGTATGACAACCCTTCGGAGTAGTTTCTCAACACAAGGTAGAGACAATAACCTGGTGCGCCCCAAACAATGTAGCGTAAATAATCAAACAATAAAGGTTTTAGGTTGCCTTCTAATTCTATGTTAGGAGACAGTATGGGGGCAACAAGGTAATAAAGGCCAATAAGTGATAAACCTAATGTTAGGGCTATCCATGCGGTTTGGTAGGTTTGCTCGCTAATGGCAATATAGTTTTTTGCGCCAGCAAGTTGAGAAACAATAGCAGCAAGCGCCATGATCAAACCGTAAACAGTCAATATTAATGGTAACCAAATGCTATTTGCTACGGCAACAGCGGCCATGTCGATAGCACTAACGCGGCCTGCCATAACAATATCAACAAAGCCCATTAAATTTTGAATTAATTGGGCGATTAAAATAGGGTATGCGAGTTTGAGTAAACTTTTAGTATGGGTGGAAAAAGAGGCGAAATTCATTAATGTTAACTTAAACGGTTAGGGAAAATATACGAATGAGTCTATGTTATGGAATAAGTATTTTTCAAGCAAGATTTAACTAGAGAATGCAAGAACATATTTTCTGTAAAAATTAGGATTAAAAAATTCACTCATCATCACTATCAATGGCCAGTTGAATTTTTTGATGGTATTCATCAATGTGCAGATGATAATGAATTTCTTTACAGCACGCAGGACATTCATCGTAGTAATCTTGATCACCTCCAGATGAGTCAAGGGTTACTCTTAAGTGGTGTCCACAATGTGGGCATTCAATGCGTTTTTCACTAATATTTGGAGTCATAAGTTTTGCCAATAGTTAAAGTATTATTTCAATTTTTTTTAGTTAAATCTTTTTTCTTTAAATCAGTATGATTTGTTTGAGCTAAACAGCCACTCCTAACGTATTAATTATTGCTCTCCATCAGTGAACAGTTATCGATATAATACGAGATAATGTTGCTTTGGCTTGTTCTATGTATATACCGCCGAAAATGTTGGCATGATTGAGAATATGATAAAAATTATACACAAGTTTCCTTTGCTCATATCCATTATCAAGCGGATACTCGGCTTGATACCCATGATAAAAATCATCAGGGAATTGGCCAAACAATTCGGTCATGGCAATATCTACTTCTCGGTCACCATAATAACAAGCAGGATCAAATATCATGCCTTGCTCCAAAGTAAAGCCAATATTTCCCTGCCATAAGTCACCATGTACTAAGCAAGGCGTTACATAATGGTGTAACAAAGCGTCATGACAAACTTTAGCAATGTGATCTATGCTGCCGAGTATAATTGATTTTTCAGAAAGTAATTGTAATTGCCAAGCAATACGCTGCTCTGAGAAAAAAGTAGTCCAATTACTGCTCCAATGATTTGGTTGAATGGTGTTGCCAATAAAATTGTCATGTTGCCAGCCAAATTGACCATGATAGGTTTCTTGGTGCATTTGTGCTAATTGTTGTCCAAGTTGATACCAAAGAACAGGTCTTGCTTTACTAAAATCTATATAATCAAGTACTAAAAAACTTTTGTCTAAACTAATGCCAATCGCTGTAACATCAGGACAAGCAATGTGAGTTAGTTGTTTTAGTTGTTTTAGCGAATAAGCTTCAGCCTGAAAATTGATTAAGTTTTCTTTGCTATTTAACTTAACAAAAAAACTGCGCTTGCCATTTGACACTTTAAAAGAAAGGTTTAATGGGTGATCATTAGCATCTATAAGGTCAGTGCTAGAAAGGCCAGCAGATAATGAACTTTTCTCTTTAATTGTAAACGGTAAACCTGTCTCAGCACTAATTGCTTGTTCAATAACATGCCACATAATAATCACCAATGTTTGAAATGATTTTCCCAAAACATAGGTGAAGTATAGCTGCTTTTATGTAAACTGCTTACTAGTCAACCACAAGGTGTTTTAATTTATTGGTGATACCATCCCATTCTTTTGCATCTTCAGGCGGAGCCTTAACTTCGGTTATTCTTGGCCATATTTGGGCAAGTTCAGCATTTAATTGAATGAATTTTTTTTGATCGTCAGGTACATCATCTTCTTGATAAATTGCACCCGCAGGACATTCGATAGGACATAAATCACAGTCAATACAATCATCGGGACTTATCACTAAAAAATTAGGACCCTCAAAAAAGGCTTCAGCTGGACATACAGCCACACAGTCGGTGTATTTACAGCGAATACAATTATCGGTTACAACAAAAGTCATATTGGCTCGATAGAGAACAATTAATAGTGATGATCATACCTTTCTTTTGGTAAAATTCAATCTCTTGTTCCAACTGGGTATATTCAGGTAAAATAGTATCAAACTTTACCTACTCTTCTTATTTTGGATTTTAAACCATGTTGCGTTTAACCGATATTAAATTACCTTTAAATCACCAAGCTGATGCCATTGAGCAAGCGATACTTAAAAAGTTGGCGATAACGAAGGACAAATTAGTCGATTTTACTATATTTAAACGGGGTTATGATGCGCGTAAAAAAGGTAATATTTTACTTATTTACACGCTTGATATCAGTACAGATAATGATAAACAGTTGCTAGAAAAATTGAGCAAAGATCCACAGGTAAAACTAACGCCAGATATGGAATATAAATTTGTAACTCAAGCGTCGCAACAGATAAAGCAACGTCCAGTTGTTATTGGTATGGGGCCTTGTGGTTTGTTTGTGGCTTTGGTATTGGCACAAATGGGTTTTAAACCTATTGTGTTAGAACGGGGTAAAGAAGTGCGTGAGCGAACTAAAGACACCTTTGGCTTTTGGCGGAAAAAAATACTCAATACTGAGTCTAATGTACAATTTGGTGAAGGCGGCGCGGGTACTTTTTCTGATGGTAAACTTTATAGCCAAGTAAAAGATCCTAAACATTATAGCCGTAAAGTACTAAACGAGTTTGTTGACGCAGGCGCACCAACAGAAATCTTGTTTGTTAGTAAGCCTCATATTGGTACTTTTAAATTAGTTACCATGGTAGAAAAAATGCGCGCTAAAATTTTTGAATTAGGTGGCGAAGTTCGTTTTGAACAACGGGTGGAACAAATACATTTTGAAAATGACGAAACCGTTTCATTTGATGACAATGCGCTTACCGGCTATAAGGCTAAACAAGTCACAGGCTTAACCTTAGCCAGTGGTGAGCATATTAAAACACATCATATTGCCTTAGCTATAGGTCATAGCGCTCGTGATACCTTTAAAATGCTCCATGAGCAAGGTGTTTATGTTAAAGCTAAACCATTTTCTGTCGGGTTTCGTATAGAACATGAGCAGTCAGTTATTGATGAGGCCCGTTTTGGTCAAAATGCGGGTAATGAAATTTTAGGCGCAGCAGATTATAAGTTAGTTCACCATTGTAGTAATGGCCGCTCTGTTTATAGCTTTTGTATGTGCCCTGGCGGTACCGTTGTGGCCGCTGCCTCAGAAGAAGGTCATTTGGTTACTAATGGAATGAGCCAATATTCGCGCCATGAACGCAATGCTAATAGTGCTATTGTTGTTGGAATTGAACCAAGTGATTTTTCTAGTGGAAATTTTGGTGCTAATCATGATGGAGTACTCGCAGGTATTGAATTTCAACGTAATTTAGAGACGAAAGCCTTTCAAATGGGTGGAGAAAATTATGATGCGCCAGTACAGCTTGTGGGCGATTTTTTAGCAGGTAGAAAAAGTGGTGAGCATGGCAGCGTTGCCCCATCGTATAAGCCCGGCGTTACTTATTGTGATTTAAGTGATGCCTTACCTGATTACGCCGTTGCCGCTATTAGAGAAGCTTTACCTGCATTTGAGAAGAAGATTAAAGGGTTTTCTATGAGTGAAGCAACATTAACCTCAGTAGAAACGCGTACATCGTCACCTATTCAAATAACTCGCGATAAACAAACCTTACAAAGTGTAAATGTCAAAGGATTATATCCAGCAGGTGAAGGGGCAGGGTATGCGGGGGGGATATTGTCGGCAGGTATTGATGGTATAAAAGTCGCCGAAGCTATGGCGTTGTCAATGATACCAGAATAACAAGCCACAGAAGCGAAGGTTACCAACTTAGCTCAGTAATCCCGGATATAGTTCGCCGTTGCCACTTTGATTGTGGTAATTTTTGGCTCATCTTTTTCATGGATTTAAAAATTGACTTTAATGCCAATTGATTGACAAACCATTTTGGTATTTTTCCACCGCTATCAGCGATAAAGGTATATTCAATAATGAGTTGTTTTTGTTGCTCATCATTTATTATAGGGGTGAGCAACCAATGTCCCTGATAAAACTTTATCCGCACAGCATTTGAATGTTTTATATCAACATCTATATCAACATCATCTTTTAATTGTATTTCTACTGATAAATCATTATTTTGCCAATAATGTGAATGCAGTTGTAAGTATCGAGTTTTTAAAGGCCAAATAGCATAAAAATTAACAGTGAAAATATGTTCAGTTGCCGAATAATGTTTAATTATTTTACTACTACTCGCATTGATTAACCATGTCGGCGTATTATCGACATCTTGTAGAAATAATAAAAAGCCTGATAGGCTAGAGTTCACCAACGCAGTTGCTTTTATTTCGATTAAATTATCAATAGTCGATGCTCTAGAGCTGACACTGAGGTTTTTAGATTGCTTCCATTTTTTCCATGGTAATTCTGATGTCAAAGAAGCTGCTTGTACTGAGCAAGCTATACAAATAGTTAAAACAATAATAATTACTTTACCGACATTAAATATCAAAATAATAATTCACTGAGCTGGTGTTTTGTTAAGTTCAAATTAGTTATTTGTTTTTATTCATTTATTTATTCGTTAAATAATAGCTTATTTTAGATACTATTTGGTTTTTTTTGTTAATTGGTGTGAAATAGTCAATTAAAATACTTGTGTATATACAGCAAGGCTTTTACAATTCCCGCTTTATTTTAATAGTCTTCAAGCGACGTCTAGTATGCGCCGCCACTGAACAAGGAAAAATTCATGCCTGTAATTACGCTACCTGATGGTTCCACTCGCTCTTTTGATAACCCTGTATCGGTAATGGCTGTGGCCTTAGATATAGGCTCAGGCCTTGCTAAAGCGACCATTGCGGGTCGTATAAATGGTGATTTGGTTGATGCCTGCGAATTAATTGAACATGATGCTAGCTTGCAACTTATAACCAGTAAAGACGATGAAGGTTTAGAAATTATTCGTCATTCTTGTGCGCATTTATTAGGTCATGCAATTAAGCAATTATGGCCAGATACTAAAATGGCGATTGGTCCTACTATTGATAATGGCTTTTATTATGATGTTGATTTAGAACATACCATTACGGAAGATGATTTAGCTAAGCTTGAAAAGCGTATGACAGAATTAGCACGTACTAATTATTCGGTAGTGAAAAAAGTTGATACATGGCAAGCAGCGCGTACTGCTTTTGTGGCTCGTGGTGAAAGCTATAAAATTGAAATTTTAGATGAGAATATCTCTCAAAATGACACGCCAGCGCTATATCATCATGAAGAATATATTGATATGTGTCGTGGCCCACATGTTCCAAGTATGCGCCATTGTCATCACTTTAAGTTAATGAAACTTGCTGGTGCATATTGGCGTGGCAATAGTGATAATAAAATGTTGCAACGTGTTTACGGTACAGCTTGGGCAGACAAAAAGCAGCTTAAAGCCTATATCCAACGTCTTGCGGAAGCTGAAAAACGTGATCATCGTAAAATTGGTAAAACACTCGATTTATTCCATTGGCAAGAAGAAGCGCCAGGCATGGTGTTTTGGCACAACGATGGCTGGACCATTTATACCGAATTAGAAAAATTTATTCGTGAAAAATTACATAAGTATGATTATGACGAAGTAAAAGGCCCACTAATGATGGATCGTGTGCTTTGGGAAAAATCAGGCCATTGGGAAAAATACGCAGAAAATATGTTCACAACAACGTCTGAAAAACGTGAATATGCAATAAAACCAATGAACTGCCCCGGGCATGTGCAAATATTTAATCAAGGTTTGAAATCATACCGTGATTTACCATTGCGTATGGCTGAATTTGGTTGTTGTCATCGTAATGAACCATCGGGCGCATTACATGGTTTGATGCGTGTGCGTGGCTTTACTCAAGATGATGCTCATATTTTCTGTATGGAATCACAAGTTCAAGACGAAGTAAGCAAATGCATAAAGATGGTTTACGATGTTTACAGTTCGTTTGGCTTTGAAGATATTGTTGTTAAGTTATCAACACGCCCTGAAAAACGTATTGGTAGTGATAAGGTTTGGGATAAAGCTGAAGCAGGTCTTGCACAAGCACTTAATGATAATAACATTGAATTTAAATATTTACCGGGTGAGGGCGCATTTTATGGTCCTAAAATTGAATTCACGTTAATGGATTGCTTAGGTCGTGATTGGCAATGTGGCACAGTACAGCTTGATTTTGCTTTGCCAGAGCGTTTAGGAGCAACTTATGTTGGTGAAGACAACGAAAGATATACTCCAGCGATGATCCACAGAGCTATTTTAGGATCATTAGAACGTTTTATTGGTATTTTGATCGAAGAGTACTCAGGCAAATTTCCAACATGGTTATCGCCAATTCATGCCACAATTATGAATATTACCGACAAACAAGGTGAATATTGTCAAAAAATAGGTAAAAAACTAAAAGAAAATGGCTTTAGAGCAAAACTAGACTTGAGAAATGAGAAGATAGGCTTTAAAATCCGCGAGCACACTTTAAAGAGAGTTCCTTATTTGTTAGTGGTAGGCGACAAAGAAATAGAAGCAGGTGAAATTGCTGTTAGAACTCGAAGTGGTGAAGATTTAGGAAAAATGTCTGTTGATGACTTTATCGCTAAATTAAGCGAAGAAATAAAAACAAGACAATAAACAAGATTAAGAGCAACGAATTTATAATAATGAGCACTTTTGACAAAAAAATCGGAAGAAAGATCGATTTATAAGTCAACAAAAAGAGTTTTATCACTTAGAAAGTAGAGATTAATTTCGAATTTGACAAAAAAATCGGAAAAAAGATCAATTTATAAGTCAACAAAAAGAGTTTCTGTAGGAGGAACATGGCTATTAAAGGTGGACAGCGAGGCGGGCAAAAAGAACCTGCACATCGTTTAAATGAGTTAATCACAGGTATTGCTGGTAACGAAGTTCGTTTAATTAAATATGACGGAAAGCCAGGGGGCATTGTTCCATTAAATGAAGCATTTGAGCAAGCTGACGAAGCCGGTGTGGATCTTGTTGAAATAAGCCCAACGGCTAAACCTCCTGTTTGTCGTGTTATGGATTATGGCAAGTTTCTTTATGAGAAATCTAAAGAACAGAAAGAGCAACGTAAAAAGCAGAAACAAATACAGGTTAAGGAAATAAAATTCCGTCCTGGAACAGATGAAGGCGATTATCAGGTAAAACTACGCAACCTGAAACGCTTTTTAGAAGGGGGCGATAAAGTTAAAGTTACTTTACGTTTCCGTGGTCGTGAAATGGCTCACCAAGAACTTGGTTTAGCCTTGTTAACTCGCGTTAAAAACGATTTAGCAGAGCTGACTGTAGTTGAGTTTTTCCCTCGCAGAGCGGAAGGACGACAAATGGTGATGGTATTAGCACCTAAAAATAGATAATCCTAGGTTTTACAAGTAATTAAATCAGTTTCGAGTAAATAAGTTTCGAGAAACAAATTAGTTCACCTACTTTATCTTTACGCTGGTAGTAAAGGCTTGCAAGTAAAGTTATCAACCTTTTAAGGTTAATAGTTTTCGCCCTCGCTACTTAATATTTGGCATATACCTAAAAGGTATAAATGCGGAGTTATTCACATGCCTAAAATGAAAACCAATAAAGGCGCGGCAAAGCGCTTTAAAAAAACAGCTAATGGCTATAAGTTCAAACAAGCTGGCTTACGTCATATTTTGACTAAACGCCGTACTAAAGTTAAGCGTCATTTACGAGCTAAATCAATGATCGCTGCTGCTGACATTAAGTCAGTTAAAAAACTTTTACGTCACGGTTAATAGGAGAAATAGAAAATGGCAAGAGTAAAACGTGGTGTACAAGCGCGTGCACGTCATAAAAAGGTTCTAAAGCAAGCTAAAGGTTACTACGGCGCTCGTAGTCGCGTTTATCGCGTTGCTTTTCAAGCGGTAACTAAAGCGGGACAATACGCTTACCGTGACCGTCGTCAACGTAAACGTCAATTCCGTCAACTTTGGATTGCTCGTATTAATGCGGCAGCTCGTCAAAATGGTTTATCTTACAGTCGTTTCATTAATGGTCTTAAAAAGGCTTCTATTGAAATAGATCGTAAGATCCTAGCTGACATCGCAGTATATGACAAAGCAGCATTCACATTCTTAGTTGGCAAAGCACAAGCTTCTTTAGCGGCATAAGAATTGAAACGTTGTAATTGAGATAAGGACGCATTAGCGTCCTTTTCTTTTCTTTTTTTTTTTTAACATTAAATTTATTATTTATTAAATGAGAATTGAATCATGAGCCTAGCTGATAAAGTTTTAGCGGTAAATAACGATCTTCCTATACGCACTGATGCGCCGGTACACAGCGGCAAAGTACGCTCTGTTTATTGGTTGACAGAGGCTGATAGCAAACGCCTAATTGAAGAAAAAGGCTATGATGTCCCTAAAGATGCTCCTTTAGCTATTATGGTTATTAGTGATCGTATCTCTGCTTTTGATTGTATTTGGCAAGGTGAGGGTGGCATGAAAGGTGTGCCAGGTAAAGGAGCCGCGCTTAATGCTATTTCTAATCATTGGTTTAAGTTGTTTAAAGAGCAAGGTCTTGCCGATAGCCATATTTTAGATATTCCGCACCCATTTATTTGGATTGTACAAAAAGCTAAGCCAGTAATGATTGAAGCGATTTGTCGCCAATATATCACTGGTTCAATGTGGCGCTCATATGAGAAGGGTGAACGTGAATTTTGTGGTATTGAAATCAGTGAAGGTTTAACTAAAGATTCAAAACTTACTGAATTATTACAAACACCATCAACAAAAGGTGTGCTTGAAGGAATTCCCGGTGTGCCAGCGGTTGATGATGTTAATATCACTCGTAAGAACATTGAAGATAACTTTGCTGCGTTTAATTTTAAATCTCTTGATGATATTACGCTTTATGAAAAATTGTTAACACAAGGTTTTGACGTGATCTCAAATGAACTCGCAAAAATTGATCAAATTTTTGTCGATACCAAATTTGAATTTGGTTATGTTAAAGAGAAAAAAGGTAATGATAAATTAATTTATATGGATGAAGTAGGTACACCTGACTCATCTCGTATTTGGGATGGTGAGCAATATCGTGCCGGCAAGGTGGTTGAAAACTCAAAAGAGGGTTTCCGTCAGTTATTATTAAATCATTTTCCTGACTCAGACATTCTATTAAATAAATCTCGTATGACTGAACGTGAAGCCTTAGCGCGTGATAATGTTCTACCTGAGGCCATATTGATGAATGTTTCTAAAACTTACATTGATATCGCAGAAAAAATTACAGGTGAAAAAATAGTGCTTAGCGATAATCCAAAAGCAGAAATTATTGATATACTAGATGAGCAGTATCAACTCATTGATTAATAGCTTCTCTAAGAAATAGTTTATCTAAATTTGTCAAGAAACCCCGTGATCAAAGCGAAGCGATATCGTGGGGTAGTTCACTTTTACCACCATTTTTTATAATTTCACGCGCCATAGCATCAGCGATAAATCCTGTTGGTTTATTTTGATCCTTGGCTTTAGTAAATACATCAAGCAAAGTACGATATATTTCTCCTACTTTACTGGTTGATTTATCTTTACTATAACTTTCTTCAAAAGAAATATTAATAATACCACCCGCATTAATTACATAA
Source organism: uncultured Colwellia sp. (assembly GCA_965261045.1). Lineage (GTDB taxonomy): Bacteria > Pseudomonadota > Gammaproteobacteria > Enterobacterales > Alteromonadaceae > Colwellia. The sequence goes on along the minus strand of CBDHCJ010000001.1, from coordinate 2,156,977 downwards.
TCTGGCGCATATAAAATACCATGATCAACTAACGCTTGATCATGACGAGGCTCTGCTAGTTGATTGTTAGCACATCCCGCGATTATGTTAGCTTTCAAACGCTTAATAGTATCATCGTTAATGGTAGCACCAAGAGCACAAGGTGCATACACATCGACATCTTGATCAACTATTTCATCTAAAGCCACGATAGTAGCATCCAGTTCAGCTGCTGCTTTATTAAGAATTGCTTGATTAATGTCAGTAACAAATAATTTTACGCCTGCTTTATGTAAATATTCACATAAGCCATAACCAACACTACCCAAGCCTTGTACAGCAACACTGAGCCCTGTCAAGTTATCACGATTAAGTTTATGTTTTACAGAAGCTTTTATGCCTAAATATGTTCCTAAGGCGGTAAAAGGCCCAGGATCACCACTTTTGTTTATTGTACCCGTTACAAAAGGGGTAACGGTGTTAGCAATAGCAATATCGGCAGTCGTTATATTAACATCTTCAGCGCTTAAATATCGGCCATTTAATGCGTTTAACGCCTCACCAAAAGCTTTAAATAAGGCTTGAGATTTAATCGTTTTAGCATTACCAATGATCACTGATTTACCGCCACCCATATTAAGACCAGCCATAGCATTTTTATAAGTCATGCCTTTTGATAAACGTAAGGCATCAATTAATGCTTCCTCATCATTAGCATAGTCCCACATTCTACAACCACCAACCGCGGGGCCTAATTTGGTACTATGTATAGCGATAATTGCGTTAAGTCCAGACGCCTCATCACAGCAAAAAATAACTTGTTCATGATGATCAAAATCTGTTAAATCAAAAAATGCCATGTTGAAAGCTCTCTACTTCATCTTCTCAAAGAATAATTACTGTAATCATTGGGCGCACCTTATCATTTCGTTTTTGCGCAAACTAGTCGAGGGATAATAATTATAAAGCAAGGCGATGTGTGAAAGTGTTCATATATAGGTACAGGTAAACGTGCCCTTACCATCATCCTTTATCATCCTTTATCAAAGTGCTCTATGCCATTATGTTCCATGCCATTAAAAAAGGTGCCGAAGCACCTTGGGTATAAACAATCTGAACTACCCCGCGACATCGCTTCGCTCTGATCATGGGGTTTCTCGACAAATTTAGATAAAAGTAAAGCTATTGTACTAGTTCTTTATCTGAAAAACTGTCACTAAACAAGGCGCTAGATAAATAACGTTCTGCAGAGCTAGGTAAAATAGCGACGATGACTTTGCCTGAGTTTTCAGGAAGCTCAGCAAGACGTTTAGCTGCAATTATCGCAGCACCTGATGAAATTCCTGCAAGAATACCTTCTTCTTTCATTAAGCGATGTGTCATCGCCATTGAATCATCATTTGATACTTGCTCTACACCATCAAGCATTGTTAAATCAAGGTTGCCAGGGATAAAGCCAGCACCAATTCCTTGAATTTTGTGCGGGCCAGGTTTTAATTCTTCGCCCGCTAACTTTTGGCTAATTACGGGTGAATCTGTAGGCTCAACAGCAATACTGCTTATCGCTTTACCTTGGGTTAATTTTAAGTAACGGCTAGTACCAGTAATTGTGCCACCAGTACCAACACCTGCAACTAAAATATCTATTTTGCCATCAGTATCTCGCCAAATTTCAGGCCCCGTGGTTTTTTCATGAATAGCTGGGTTGGCAGGGTTATCAAACTGGCCTAAAAGTACATATTTATCAGGATCTGAATCTTTAATTTCTTGTGCTTTAGCAATCGCGCCATTCATGCCTTTAGCACCGTCTGTTAACTCTACTTTTGCACCAAGGGCAGAGAGTAATTTACGACGCTCTAAACTCATGGTACTTGGCATCGTTAAGGTGATATCGTAACCACGAGCAGCGGCAACAAAAGCAAGGGCAATACCAGTATTACCACTTGTTGGCTCAACAATCTCTTTGCCTTGGGTTAATAAACCTTTTTCTTCCGCATCCCAAATCATGCTAGAGCCAATACGACACTTAACACTGAAGCTTGGGTTTCTCGCTTCTATTTTGGCATAAACCGTTGCCGTAGGAGTACCATCACTATTTTTACTAGCAATGACACGGTTAAGTTTTACCAAAGGCGTATTACCAATGGAGGTTGAGTTATCTTCAAATATAGTAGACATGATGAAATCCTATGGGTTATTTTGAACTGATTTGAGTAGACTTAATTAGTAAGACTAGCTTATTATAATAGAAAAAGAAGTGATATTTTATTATAACTTATACTCATGTTATAACAGTGAGCGGTTTAAAATAAATGTAGAGGAAAAAATAGAAGAGTTTCCACAAAAAATAGCAGAAGAATAAAGGTAAATTTAATTTTTCGAGTATAAGAATTTAAGGTTACAAACAGTGAATGTAAATAATAGTCAAAACAACAGCAAACAAGAGCAGCGATTGATTATTCTTGATACGGAAACAACGGGTATTAATCCCAACGATGGACATAGAATTATTGAAATTGGTTGTGTTGAAATGATTAATCGTCAATTAACAGGTCGAACCTACCAGACTTATATCAAGCCATTTGATAAGGATGGTAAAGTATTGGAAATGGATCAAGGGGCAATTAAGGTTCATGGTTTAACGGATGATTTTTTAGCTGATAAACCTATTTTCCCACAAATTGTTGATGATTTTATTGATTTTATTCGTGGTGCTGAATTAATTATTCATAATGCAAAATTCGATGTTGGCTTTATAAATCATGAATTTTCATTGTTGAACTCTGCTAATCGAGCCGATCACAATCACAAAGACAAAGTACCAACGATTGAAGATATTTGTACGATTACCGATACGTTAGCAATCTCAAAAGATGAATTTGGCTCACCTAAATCATTAAATTATTTAGCGGGTCATTATAAAGTAGATAAGCTAATAGATCGTACTTATCATGGTGCATTAATTGATGCACAACTGCTTGCTTTTGTTTATATAGCAATGACCCGCAAGCAGGCAACGCTTAACTTATCTGCTGATAATAGCAGTGGTGATGCCAATGCTATTAGACGTTTAACTCATGATAGAGCAAAATTAAAGGTTATTGCTGCTTCTGCCGATGAACTAGAAGCACACAAAGAAAGATTATTGGTTGTTAAGCAAAAAGGGGGGGAGCCACTTTGGAAATAAAGAGGTTATTCATCATTTAAAAGTTAACCCCTCACAGCAAACACGTTGTGAGGCGTTTAGTTAGTTGATGTCTGCCCCCTGTGTCAGACTAATTAAAGAATGGCACCATCACGGATCATGTCTTGATCTACCAGCACTTGTAATACTTGTGATACGCCATCAACATTATTTTGCTCAAACTGATAAACAAGATAAGTATGATCCGAGTTAGTTGTTGTACCTTCTTTTATCCAACTTTCCGCTTCTGCCATCGTATCAAGTACAAGCGTATCGTCAGCATCACCGTTTACTACAAGTTGATGTTTACCTGCGCCATCTAAACCGTCCCAGCCATTGGTGTCATTAAATAGATTTATGCCACTTTGTAACACATCGTCTAACTGAATTTTCACCGTATTAGCGCCTGAGCCAGCGATATTAACCACATTGATTTCAGTATGCTCGTCAGGAAAATCAAGGGTTTGATCTTTCGCGGTTGATGGCAAACTGTATGTTTTAACCGACAGCCCACTAATAGGATCTTTTGCTTCCACGCTTGCTTCAAGAGACGCTTCAAGAGATGAAGCATAACTTGAATACAGAGCTTCTGGTGGAGCTGCGGCTCCCTGTGCTGCTGTGGCTCCCTCAACTCCCGCAGGAACGGGAGCCTCAATGGTAATAGTGTATGCCGCGCTGATCACACGGCCATTGGCAATAGCGGTTACATCTGTCGCTTGAATAACCGCTTTAAACGTATGATCACCATCCGGTAACACTGTCATATGAGTGAATGTCCATGAGTTATTGCTGTCAACCATGGCAACACCAAGTTTTATCATGCCATCGTAAATAGCTAACTCTTCATCCGCGCCTAGTGCCGTGGTTAAAGTACCTGACAATATCGGTGTATTATCGTCTGTAGTACTATTAGTAGCTGTAGTTAAGCTGGTTTTATGCCCAGGTGTTGCACCCGTACCGCCTAAGTTAATCGCGTTTGTAGCATCAGTTAACTGTGTATAGGTCAGCCTACTAAGATCTTCGTTACTGGCAAAAATATCGACATTTTGGATATGACTAGTATTAGAAGTAGGCCCATAAGCGTCGACACGGTCAATACGACTATAGTAAGCGCCTAGGTCAATAAGCAACCAGTTGTCGCGCGTCCCGCTGCCAAGTGCGAAAAAACCATCATCTTCTGCTGTGTTACCATCAGTAACGCCTGACGTTGAACCGTTTGAACCCGCCGTGACGGTTTTACCTAAGGCAACATTTTCGCCATCTGAGAATACTTGCACTTCAGCAACCACCAATTGTTTACGTGAAGCGCCTGTTTGTTTGAGCAGGATATAGCGCACCTCTGATCTAACGACTTCTGGTGTAGTACCTGCGTCATCGGTTACTGTTATGCTAATGCCAGGGTTGATGTTAACCACATGGGCGGTACTTGGCATACCATTACCACCAATGGGGCTTTCAACCCGCGCGGTAAAACTATGGCTTCCTGCTGCCAATGCGCTGCTCGGTGTGTAAGACCAGTCTGTGCTGTCTGCTGCCACATCCGCATCACCTAGTTTTGTGGTGCCATCACCATTGTTATCATATATTGCCAGCACTTGGGTATCAGTAAGCGCAGCAGTCAGCGTACCCCTTAACGTAGGCGTGGTATCGTCTGTACTAACACCCATCACCAAATCACCCGTATAACTGCCATGAGTGCCCACATCATCATTTACCGTCGTAATAGCCGCGATTTGTGTCGGAATACTGCTAGTATCAACCGTAATAGTGTATGCAGCACTGATCACCCGCGCATGGGCAATATCGGTGTTATTTTTCGCTTGAATAACCGCTTTAAACGTATGCTCGCCATTTGCTAACGCGTCCGTAGGAGTGAATGTCCATGAGTTATCGTTAGCGTCAACGTTGACCACACCAAGTTTCACCATGCCGTTGTAAATAGCCAACTCTTCAGCCGCACCTAGCGCAGTAGCTAAAGTACCTGATAAGGTCGGTGTATTATCGTCTATCATGGTAATAACAGTTGGCATTACGGTGTTTTTCTGCTTAGGTGATGGACCCGTACCGCCTAGGCGAATCGCGTTTACATTAGCTATTAACTCTGTATGGCTCAGACTGCTAAAATTTTCGGTACTGGCAAAAATATCGACATTTTTCATAGGAGGAAGAAAAGAACTAGACGTATAAGCGTTGACATTGTCAATAACATAGTTATCGCCTAGGTCAATAAGCAACCAGTTGTCTCTCGAATTTGCACTTGCGGAATAACCTGTACCTGATGCTCGACTACCATCAGTAACGGTTGCTAGAGGACTGCCGTTACGGTTATCAAATCCCGCAGTGACGGTTTTACCTAAGGCAATATTAAGGTCACCTGAGAAGACTTCCACTTCACCAACCCCCAATTGGTTATTTGAGGCGCCTGTTTGTTTGAGCAAGATATAACGCACCGCTGGATTAAGTGCTCCCGTTATACCACCTACATCACCACCCACATCATCGGTTACTGTCATGTTAATGCCAGGATTGATGTTAACCACATAAGGGGCACTTGCTGGATTCAAACCAGTCATGGGATCTTGAACCCGCGCGGTAAAACTATGGCTGCCCGCTGTTAATGCGCTGCTCGGTGTGTAAGTCCAGCCTGTACCTGACACCATCGCTCCACCTAGTTTTGTGCTGCCATCATATATTTCCAGCACTTGGTCACCAGTAAGCTCGGCACTCAGTGTGCCAGTTAACATAGGCGTGGTGTCGTCTGTTGTTGTACCAGTCGTTATGGCTGCCATAGCACTGCCATGAGTGCTGACATCATCACTCACCATATCAATAGTAACTGGCGCGTCATTCTCATTGGTGACAGTGATGCTAAATGGTGGCAGTGAAACAGGCGCTGCGATGTTATTATCGGTTACTGAAATCACAATATTTTCTGCAATACCAACATTGGCATTGGTGGGTGTACCGCTTAATACGCCTGTTGCTGGGTCGAAAGTAGCCCAAGCTGGTTTGTTGGTAATTGAATATACCAGCGTATCGCCATCAATATCTGCCCCAGTCGGGGTGAAACTGTATGGAGCATCTTCGGCAACCGTGGTATCTGGTGTGCCTGTGATGGTTGGCGCGTCATTCTCATTGGTGACAGTGATGCTAAATGCTGGCAGTGAAACAGGTACTGCGATGTTATTATCGGTTACTGAAATCACAATATTTTCTGCAATACCAACATTGGCATTGGTGGGTGTACCGCTTAATACGCCTGTTACTGGGTCGAAAGTAGCCCAAGCTGGTTTGTTGGTAATTGAATATACCAGCGTATCGCCATCAATATCTGCCCCAGTCGGGGTGAAACTGTATGGAGCATCTTCGGCAACCGTGGTATCTGGTGTGCCTGTGATGGTTGGCGCGTCATTGACATTGCTGACAGTGATGCTAAATGCTGGCAGTGAAACAGGCGCTGCGATGTTATTATCGGTTACTGAAATCACAATATTTTCTGCAATACCAACATTGGCATTGGTGGGTGTACCGCTTAATACGCCTGTTACTGGGTCGAAAGTAGCCCAAGCTGGTTTGTTGGTAATTGAATATACCAGCGTATCGCCATCAATATCTGCCCCAGTCGGGGTGAAACTGTATGGAGCATCTTCGGCAACCGTGGTATCTGGTGTGCCTGTGATGGTTGGCGCGTCATTCTCATTGGTGACAGTGATGCTAAATGGTGGCAGTGAAACAGGCGCTGCGATGTTATTATCGGTTACTGAAATCACAATATTTTCTGCAAGACCAACATTGACATTGGTGGGTGTACCGCTTAATTCGCCTGTTGCTGGGTCGAAAGTAGCCCAAGCTGGTTTGTTGGTAATTGAATATACCAGCGTATCGCCATCAATATCTGCCCCAGTCGGGGTGAAACTGTATGGAGCATCTTCGGCAACCGTGGTATCTGGTGTGCCTGTGATGGTTGGCGCGTCATTCTCATTGGTGACAGTGATGCTAAATGGTGGCAGTGAAACAGGCGCTGCGATGTTATTATCGGTTACTGAAATCACAATATTTTCTGCAAGACCAACATTGACATTGGTGGGTGTACCGCTTAATGCGCCTGTTGCTGGGTCGAAAGTAGCCCAAGCTGGTTTGTTGGTAATTGAATATACCAGCGTATCGCCATCAATATCTGCCCCAGTCGGGGTGAAACTGTATGGAGCATCTTCGGCAACCGTGGCATCTGGTGTGCCTGTGATGGTTGGCGCGTCATTCTCATTGGTGACAGTGATGCTAAATGCTGGCAGTGAAACAGGCGCTGCGATGTTATTATCGGTTACTGAAATCACAATATTTTCTGCAATACCAACATTGGCATTGGTGGGTGTACCGCTTAATACGCCTGTTACTGGGTCGAAAGTAGCCCAAGCTGGTTTGTTGGTAATTGAATATACCAGCGTATCGCCATCAATATCTGCAATTGAATATACCAGTATCGCCATCAATATCTGCCCCAGTCGGGGTGAAACTGTATGGAGCATCTTCGGCAACCGTGGTATCTGGTGTGCCTGTGATGGTTGGCGCGTCATTCTCATTGGTGACAGTGATGCTAAATGGTGGCAGTGAAACAGGCGCTGCGATGTTATTATCGGTTACTGAAATCACAATATTTTCTGCAACACCAACATTGGCATTGGTGGGTGTACCGCTTAATACGCCTGTTACTGGGTCGAAAGTAGCCCAATCTGGTTTGTTGGTAATTGAATATACCAGCGTATCGCCATCAATATCTGCCCCAGTCGGGGTGAAACTGTATGGAGCATCTTCGGCAACCGTGGCATCTGGTGTGCCTGTGATGGTTGGCGCGTCATTCTCATTGGTGACAGTGATGCTAAATGGTGGCAGTGAAACAGGCGCTGCGATGTTATTATCGGTTACTGAAATCACAATATTTTCTGCAAGACCAACATTGACATTGGTGGGTGTACCGCTTAATACGCCTGTTACTGGGTCGAAAGTAGCCCAAGCTGGTTTGTTGGTAATTGAATATACCAGCGTATCGCCATCAATATCTGCCCCAGTCGGGGTGAAACTGTATGGAGCATCTTCGGCAACCGTGGCATCTGGTGTGCCTGTGATGGTTGGCGCGTCATTCTCATTGGTGACAGTGATGCTAAATGCTGGCAGTGAAACAGGTACTGCGATGTTATTATCGGTTACTGAAATCACAATATTTTCTGCAGTACCAACATTGGCATTGGTGGGTGTACCGCTTAATACGCCTGTTACTGGGTCGAAAGTAGCCCAAGCTGGTTTGTTGGTAATTGAATATACCAGCGTATCGCCATCAATATCTGCCCCAGTCGGGGTGAAACTGTATGGAGCATCTTCGGCAACCGTGGTATCTGGTGTGCCTGTGATGGTTGGTGCATCATTGACATTTTCAACCGCAGAGGTTGACATACTGGTTACCATTTCATCAGCACCCAGCGCATCGGTATAGCTCACCACTACAGTAATGGTTTTACCCACCTGCGCTTGCGTCAAGGTCAAGGTTTCACTGGTTGCATCCGCAATATCAGTGCCATCTGCCTGCCATTGGTAGGTGAACGAGCCCAGACCATCTTCGTCTGCTAGGGCTGAGGTGTTTGCTGTGAGCGTTTGGTCTTCTGCTGCTGTTGCTGCTCCATCAATGGTGACAACGCCTGTGGTAAGATCATTGACATTAGTAACCGCAATAGTTGGAGCACTGGTTATCGCTGGCTCAACCATGCCCAAGGCATCGGTATGTATCACCACTACAGTAATGGTTTTACCCACCTGTGCTTGCGTCAAGGTCAAGGTTTCACTGGTTGCATCCGCAATATCAGCGCCATCTGCCTGCCATTGGTAGGTGAACGTGCCCTTACCATCTTCGTCTGCTAGGGCTGAGGTGTTTGCTGTTAGGTTTTGATCTTCTGTGGCTGTTCCGGTAATGGTGACAACGCCTGTGGTAGGATCATTGACATTTTCAACCGCAACAGTTGGATCACTGGTTATAACTGGCTCAACCGTGCCTTGTGCATCGGTATGTGTCACTACCACAGTGATGGTTTTACCCACCTGTGCTTGCGTCAAGGTCAAGGTGTTATCGGTCTCGCCCGAAATAGCAACATTATCTGCCTGCCATTGGTAGGTGAACGAGCCCACACCATCTTCGTCTGCTAGGGCTGAGGTGTTTGCTGTGAGCGTTTGGTCTTCTCTTGCTGTTCCAGTAATGGTGACAACGCCCGTGGTAAGATCATTGACATTTTCAACCGCAACAGTTGGATCACTGGTTATGACTGGCTCAACAGTGCCGAACGCATCGGTATAGCTCACTTCTACTGTGATGGTTTTACCCACCTGCGCTTGCGTCAAGGTAAAGGTTGAATTGGTTGCGCCCATAATATCAGTACCATCTGCCTGCCATTGGTAGCTAAACGCGCCCAAACCATCCTCATCCATCAGGGCTGAGGTGTTTGCTGTGAGCGTTTTGTCTTCTCTTGCTGTCCCCGTAATGATCACCTCACCTGTGGTAAGATCATTGACATTTTCAACCGCTGCGGTTGCCACACTGGTTATTACTGGCTCAACATTGCCGAACGCATCGGTATGTATTACTTTTAGTGTGATGATTTTACCCACATGTGCTTGCGTCAAGGTCAAGGTTGCACTGGTCGCACCCGAAATAGCAACATTGTCAGCTTGCCATTGGTAGGTGAACGTGCCCTTACCATCTTCGTCTGCTAGGGCTGAGGTATCTGCTGTTAGGTTTTGATCTTCTGTGGCTGTTCCGGTAATGGTGACAACGCCTGTGGTAGGATCATTGACATTTTCAACCGCTGTGGTTGCTGTACTGGTTTTTGCTGGCTCAACTGTGCCGAACGCATCGGTATGTATTACCACCACAGTGATGATTTTACCTACCTGTGCTTGTGTCAAGATCAAGGTGCTATTGGTCTCGCCGACAATATCAACATCATCTGCTTGCCACTGGTAGGTGAATGTGCCCTTACCATCCTCGTCCTGTAATGCTGAGGTGTTTGCTGTGAGTGTTTGGTCTTCTGTTGCTGTTGCTGCTTCATCAATGGTGACAACGCCCGTGGTAGGATCATTGATATTTGCAACGGCGGTGGTTGCCGTACTGGTTTTTGCTGGCTCAACTGTGCCTTGTGCATCGGTATGTGTTACTACCACAGTGATGATTTTACCTACCTGTGCTTGGGTCAAGGTTAAGGTTTTATTGGTTGCGCCCGTAATAGCAAGGTTATTAGTGCCATCATTTGCCCACCATTGGTAGCTAAATGTGCCTACACCGTCACCATCGTTCAGAGCTGAGGTATTTGCTGTTAGGTTTTGATCTTCTGTGGCTGTCCCAGTGATGGTCACCTTACCCTTGGTAGGTGTGTTAACATTGTTATCACTATCGTCAAAAGCTTTTATGCCAACAGCGGCTAAAGCGATACCACCAGCAAGCCACCACCAATGCGGCGCTTCATTATTGCTCTCTTGATAATTTGTTTCTTTGTTTGCGGTTGGAATATAGCTAACGGCTCCTTTAGGCAGATCACTTAATCCTAACGTTACTCCATCATCCTCGGTGAGCATATCAGCCAAGACAGCGCTGTTAGCATAGGTGTAGACCATAAAACTGCCATCACTCAATGCTTGACCGACGGGGCTATCTGGTGTTATTGTAACCCCCCCCCCCCCCAACTTCTTCACCACCTAATGTCACGCTACAAGCACCATCTTCACATAAGGTGTAAAAACCTCTGAAAATAACTTTGCTAGCATCGGCGGCAGTAACGATAAGATCATCGTCTTTTTTCACCGCAATAATGTTCGTTATTAACTGCCTTAATTCAGCGTTTTCTGCCTTACTTGGATCCCCTGTTTGGGTCATTACTTTTACGTTATAGTTTTCATAGGTCGCTGCTAATATAGAAACAGTTTTAGCGGGCGGTAAAGTTATTGTTATATCGTCTAATTTAGGATCTTTAGGTTCGATGACAACTAGATTTTTCGTTCCGTTTGTAGTGCCGTTAAGTATATTCATTGTATTTTTATTCCTATTAGTTGAATCTAAGCTGAATCCAAGTTACGTTTTTAAATTGTCTTTTATATAATCGTTATATTTATGTTATAAGACAAGCATTATTCAGCATTATTTTATTACTCTCGGATGAATGAAAAAGTTTGCACGTATCCATGAGCATGTTGTGCTACTATTTGTTATATAAAACAGTGGCTTATAGCCTATGTGGGAAATTACGCTGAATAATTAAAATTATTTTAACTTTTGAAAAACATGAAGTTTGAAGTTTGAAATTTGAAATTTGAAATTTACTTTTTGAACTTTGAACTTTGAACTTTGAACTTTGAACTTTGAATATGGCAGGGATTGGAGGATGTGAAGCTATGGATGTGGGATCAAAGCTCGCTGTCTTACTGCTTGGCCTTGGCTATATTTCTTCAGGGTGTGTAATGCTGGATTCAAGTAATACATTGAACTTTTTTTGTTATTCTAGATGAATATTAAAAAGATGGCAGGGATAAGAGGATTTGAACCTCTGAATGACGGGATCAAAACCCGCTGCCTTACCGCTTGGCTATATCCCTGCAATGTACTTACTTTTTATTACAATTGACAACAAGTTGCCTTTTAAAATGGTACGGGTCAAGAGACTTGAACTCTCACATCTTGCGATACTGGAACCTAAATCCAGCGCGTCTACCAATTCCGCCAAACCCGCATTGCATTCAAGTTTTTAAAGAGGCTTGAACTCTGTTTACTGAATTTTACCGAAGTAAAATGGTGGCTACACCGGGATTTGAACCTGGGACCCCATCATTATGAGTGATGTGCTCTAACCAACTGAGCTATGTAGCCCTTTCATCTTGTCTCTCAGCAAGTGGCGCGTATTATGCTAATCTGCTTGCCTTACGTCAACCGTTTTTTATCAAAAAAGATTACTTTTTTTTTGTTTGCTTAATGCCTGTGCAATTTGACGGTTAAATATACGGTTAACTAGACAGTTATTGAATGGGCTAGCTTACACATTGAAACGGAAATGAATAACATCCCCATCTTTAACTGGGTATTCTTTACCTTCTAAACTCCATTTACCGGCCTCTTTAGCGCCTTTTTCACCTTGATGCTCAATAAAGTCATCAAAGCCTATTACTTCAGCGCGAATAAAGCCTTTTTCAAAGTCGGTATGAATAACGCCAGCAGCTTGTGGCGCAGTTGCTTTTTGTTTTACTGTCCATGCTCTTACTTCTTTAACACCTGCTGTGAAATATGTTTGTAAATGCAATAAACCATAACCTGAATTTATGACACGATTTAAGCCTGGCTCTTCAAGCCCCATTTCAGCCATAAACTCATTTCTGTCTTCATCATCCATTTCAGAAAGTTCACTTTCTATTTCAGCACAAACGGCAACAACAACAGCACCTTCTTTATCGGCAATAGCTTGAACAATGTCTAAATAGGGATTATTTTCAAAACCATCATCATTTACGTTAGCAATGTACATGGTAGGTTTGATGGTTAAGAAGTTTAAATAAGCAATAGCTGCCTGTTCTTCTTTGGTTAAATCTAAAGAGCGTACCATCTCGCCATTTTCAACATGCTTGAGAATTTTCTCTAAAACAGGAAGTTCAAATTTAGCGTCTTTATCACCACCTTTGGCTCGCTTTACTTGACGATGTATCGCTCGCTCAGCGGTATCCATATCAGCTAAGGCTAATTCGGTATTGATTACGTCAATATCATCGACAGGGTTTATTTTGTTTGCGACATGAATGATGTTGTCATTCTCAAAACAACGTACTACATGGCCAATTGCATCAGTTTCGCGAATATTAGCTAAAAATTTATTACCTAAACCTTCACCTTTTGATGCGCCTGCAACTAAGCCTGCAATATCAACAAATTCCATGGTAGTAGCAAGTACGCGTTCTGGTTTTACAATTTTTGCTAATTGCTCAAGACGAGGATCTGGCACGGGTACTACGCCAGTATTTGGCTCAATAGTACAAAAAGGGAAGTTGGCTGCTTCAATGCCGGCTTTAGTGAGTGCGTTAAATAAGGTTGATTTGCCGACGTTGGGTAAACCAACGATACCGCATTTAAATCCCATAATATTTACCTGTGTTTGTTAATTTTAACATTGTTAAATGAGTGTTGTTGAACCGCGTTCAACATATTACTTATGGTGTATGTAAATTTTGTATTTTTTGTATCTTTTGTATATTGCGGCGCGGCGGCTTTCATTGTTTTACATACCTTTAAATGCATGTAAGCGTTGTTGCGCTTTTGTTAATCCATCGACTTGCCAAATATCAAAACAGCGACTGGCTTCATCAATGGCTTGTTCAATTAATAATTGTTCGTTTTGTGGTGCTTTGCTTAGTACATGGCCTGTAACTTTATCTCGGTGACCGGGGTGGCCAATACCAATGCGTAAGCGATAAAAACCGCTATTATTTGCCATGCGAGCAATAATATCTTTTAAGCCATTGTGTCCGCCATGACCTCCACCTTGTTTTATTTTAATACTGCCTGGAGGCATGTCTAATTCATCGTGAGCAATTAACATATTATCAACATTGATATGGAAAAAATTAGCTAAAGGGGCAACACTTTGACCACTTCGGTTCATAAAGGTTGTTGGGATCAATAGGTGAACAAGTTCATTGCCTATCATGCCTTTACCATAGAGGCCAGCATATTTTTTTTCAGGGCGAAGGGAAATATTATTGCGTTGTGCTAGTTCTTCAACAAACCAAACACCAGCATTATGACGAGTTTTAGTATATTCGGGGCCAGGATTACCTAGCCCCGCAATTAGTTTGATTTTCATTTTAAGGTAAGAATATTAAACTATTATTCAGCTACTTCTTCCGTAGCTTCTTCGATATCATCATCATCGTTCTCTTCGCTGCTGACTTTTGGAGCATTAGCGGTAACAACCGCTTGGTCATGGCTTTCACCTTTTGCTAATTCGTCAGAAGTTACGCCTTTAGGCAAGCTAACGTCTGACAAATGCAAGGTTTGGCCAATGGCTAACTCTGCTATATCAACTTCAATAAACTCAGGTAAGTCTTTTGGTAAACAAGTAATAGTAATTTCAGTTATGTGATGAGCAATAATGGCACCAGTTTTTGAAACATTTTCTTCGTTGATGAAGTGAATAGGAACATTAACATGTAAAGTGTGTTTTGCATCAATACGCATGAAATCTAAGTGCATTATGATGTTTTTGAATGGGTGACGTTGCATGTCTTTGATTAAACATTCAACTGGCTTGCCAGCAATATTTAACGTTAATACATGTGAGTAGAAAGCTTCTTCTTGTTGAGCACGGAAAACGTTTTTGTGCTCTAAAGTTAAAGATACTGGTGCTTGGCCTTCGCCATAAAGGATAGCAGGAACTTTATTTGCGTGACGTAGGCGGCGGCTCGCACCTTTCCCTAAATCTGTACGTAATTCTGCTGCTAAAGTAAATAAATCAGTCATGATAAATACTCTTATATTGTATAAATAAAATTAAGTCTTGTTTTTTGCGACCAAAAACAAGGATATACCTTTATTTATCTGTTTGGATTACTAATAAAAGAAGCCCTATGAGATAAAAAAGGCGCGAAATAATAACACTAGGGACGGGCTAAAGCTATTGATTATTGCTATATTTGAGATAAAAATAGGCAATAATAAAGCCAATATTAATTATCTATATAAATACAATATCTATATAAATATAATATCGACGTTAAACAATTTAGGGATTAATTTTCAAACATAGCTGAAATTGATTCTTCGTTACATACTCGACGAATTGCTTCACTAAGCATGCCACTTAATGTTAGTTGACGTACCATTTTTAGCTTTTTGATTTCTGCTGATAATGGAATTGAGTCAGTAACAACCACCTCATCAATGACTGAATTTTTTAGGTTTTCAGCGGCATTACCTGATAATACTGGGTGAGTCGCATAAGCAATAACACGTTTTGCGCCATGTTTTTTTAATGCTTCAGCTGCTTTTGCTAATGTACCACCAGTATCTATCATATCATCAACAATAATACAGTCGCGATCTTCTACATCACCAATAATATGCATTACTTGAGCTACGTTAGCTTTAGGGCGACGTTTATCGATAATTGCCAGATCAGCATCATCTAATAATTTTGCTACCGCACGAGCACGCACCACACCGCCGATATCAGGAGATACAACAACGGGGTTATTTAAATCACGATTTCTCATATCTTCTAATAAAATAGGCGTACCAAAAGCATTATCAACGGGTACATCGAAAAAACCTTGAATTTGCTCAGCGTGTAAATCAACCGTTAATACACGGTCAACACCAACACTTGATAAGAAATCAGCAACTACCTTTGCTGTAATAGGTACACGAGCACTACGTACGCGTCTGTCTTGGCGAGCATAACCAAAGTAAGGAATAACTGCGGTAATTCTGCCCGCTGATGCACGACGAAAAGCGTCGATCATCACAATTAATTCCATTAGGTTGTTATTGGTTGGGGCACAGGTTGATTGAATAATAAAAACATCGCTACCACGAACATTTTCATGTATTTCAAAACTTATTTCACCATCGCTAAAACTGCCAATTTTGGCTTCGCCTAAAGGGATGTATAAGCGATTTGCAATTTGTTTGGCAAGTTCGGGGGTGGCATTACCCGCAAAAATCTTCATGTCAGGCACAGGCAGTTCCTCAGAAACTTTTGACATTAAAATATACTCTTTGTTTATCGTTATGTTAATAAACATTGAGCGGTATAAAGCTAAATTAACTGTAGCTATAACGGCTAACTTCAGCAAATGTAGTTATTTGCCTAGGCTTTCAATAACAGTTAAAAGCGGTGACTTGTTTAGCCCCCTTGCAATAAACGAGTATACTCCTTTAGGGAGCTTAACTTGCAAGTCACATGCTTCTTGTTTACTGGCAAAACGTGAAAAAATACAGGCACCAGTTCCTGTCATTCTAGACGGCACATATTCTATCAACCAAGCGAGTAAGATGGCAACCTTATCGTAATGTTTTATTACCATCGTTTGGCAATCATTATGATACTTGCCATTATTAAGCAAGCTGCCTTTAAATAATTCGTCATCACAATAATAGCGATTAAAGTCATTATTGGTAAATTTAGCTGTGGCTCTCGGTAGGTCTTGGGAAGTAAAGACACTGGCT
Organism: uncultured Colwellia sp.; assembly: GCA_965261045.1. Classification (GTDB taxonomy): domain Bacteria; phylum Pseudomonadota; class Gammaproteobacteria; order Enterobacterales; family Alteromonadaceae; genus Colwellia. Next base: position 2,140,574 of record CBDHCJ010000001.1, on the reverse strand, counting down.
GTTGAAATACTACATTGAGGTTTGCTCACTAAATACCAACACTCTTCTGGTTGAACCAAGGTTAATTTTTCACCAATTCCTTGGGCGAAAGCAGCAAAACCATGCACAAAAATGGGTATGTCAGCACCTAAGCTTAGACCAAGTTCACTTAGTTGTTTAGTGGATAAGCCACATTGCCAAAGGGTATTAAGAGCAACTAAAATTGTTGCCGCATTGGAAGAGCCGCCACCTAAGCCTCCGCCCATCGGGAGTATTTTGTTTATGCGTATTTTTGCGCCTAATAAAGGAGCCTTAGCCGCTTTTTTTTGTGATACTTTTTCTTGTTGTACTTTTTCTTGTAATAGTCTAGCTGCTTTAATAATTAAATTATTTTCATTATTCACGCCATCAATTGGTGTTAATAATGCTATGTCTGAGTTTATCGTTACGGTTATTTCAATGGTGTCACTGTAATCAAGAAATTGAAATAAGGTTTCTAGTTCATGGTAACCATCATTACGTTGCCCAACGACATGAAGAAATAAGTTTAGCTTAGCGGGGGCAGGGAACTCAAAAGTTTTGTTTATATATGTTTTTATCATTGTATGTTGTGCATTGTGCATTGTGTGTTGCATATGGTTAAGATAAATTAGTTTATCAAAGACCACTCTTTTACTGCTATTTTAATGAATAAGTCATCTGTTTTTATGGTGAATTTAGTGGCCATTTGTACACCGTCAAACACTTGATATCTACTATAGTTGATTTGCCATTGAACATTATCATAATAACTTTTGATGTATAAAGGTAACTGTGTTGTTGGTGAATATTCAAGATGATCTGTTGATTGGTAAGCTAGCCCTTTCAACCAAAAGGATAATGCTTTTGTTGGTAAGGTCAACCCAGTAAGAGAGTGCACTAATTGTGTTAAATTATTGGTGTGATATTCTTTACCTTCAACTTTAATTAAGTGTTGATTTTTTTTAGAGCCTAAATAAAGTACATTAATGCCAAAATAGCTTGTTAAGCTCAATTCTTGAGTTTGATTGATGTTATTAACACGCCATATGATAGCAGCACTTTCACGTTTACCTTTTTTATCTTTATGTTGTTCTATAAAGGCTATTTTCCCATGAAGTTGCCATTTTTTTATTTGTGCTAGTTGCGTTTCTCTTTGTGCTGTACTGTGTTGAACAATTAACGTTGATGTATTATTGCTTGGTGTTGTGGCACAGCCTGATAGTGTGAATAGGATAAATAAATAATACGAATACTTAGGCATTTAAATGGTACTGACATGTGAAAGTGAAGATATTTGAACATAGCCAAGATATCAATTCAATACACTTATTTTTTATCACAGAACATGAATTGCTCATTCATTTTGAAACTCGCATCTTGTGGTGGTTTGGATCTTGGGTATATAATATAAAACTATAAAAAATATAAAAACGGTTTCATTGGAAAATTTCATCAAAGGTTTATTACATTGTCAATAGTTGCTGTTGGAATTAATCACAAAACTGCCCCTGTTGCGGTAAGAGAGAAGATATCTTTTAATCTGGGTAGACTATCGAATGCCCTACAAGAAATGTTGTCAGCAGTACAATGTCGTGAGGTCGCTATTTTATCTACCTGCAATAGAACCGAACTTTATCTGGTACAATATGGCGATATAAAATTAACTCAAGAGCGGATAGTACAGTGGCTGGAAAGTTATCATAATATACCTGCTTCTGTTATTTTACCTAGCCTGTACTGGCATCAAGACCAACAAGCCGTTAACCATATGATGCGTGTAGCCTGTGGTTTAGACTCTTTAGTTTTAGGTGAGCCACAAATTTTAGGGCAGATGAAACAAGCGTATAGCCAAGCAAAAGCAGCAGGCTCTATGACATTGATAATGAACCGATTATTTCAACGAACTTTTAGTGTTGCTAAGCAAGTCCGCACGGAAACCGAAATTGGCGCCAGTGCCGTATCGGTTGCTTTTGCTAGTGTTAATTTAGCGAAGCATATTTTTGCTAGTCTCGATAAAGCCAAAGTATTACTTGTTGGTGCAGGAGAAACTATTGAACTTGTTGCTAAACATTTATATGAGAATAAAGTCGGTACAATTACGGTTGCCAATCGTACTATAGAACGTGCTGAAAAAATGGCGAAACATATTGGCGCTGATGTTATTACCTTAGCGCAAATTCCTGAACATATGAGTAAAGCCGATATTGTTATTAGTTCAACGGGCTCTACTTTACCTCTTATTGGTAAAGGTATGGTAGAACAAGCGCTTAGTAAGCGTCGTTATCGACCTATTTTTATGGTTGATTTAGCGGTTCCTCGTGATATTGAAGAACAAGTGGGTGATTTAGACGATGTGTTTTTGTATACCGTTGATGACTTGCAAAGTATTATTGCGCAAAATATAGAAAATCGCCGTAAAGCTGCGGTTGAAGCAGAAAGTATTGTTAATAGTCAATCTGATGATTTTATGTCGTGGCTACGTGGTTTGAATACTCAAGATACCATCATTAATTTTCGAAAACAGTGTTTAAGTGAAAGAGATCAATTACTTGAAAAAGCGCTATTACAGCTTAAAAGTGGTAAAAATTCAGAAGCAGTTATCGGCGAATTGGCAACTAAGTTAACTAATAAATTTATGCATGCGCCAACAAACGCATTGCAATCTGCCGCCCAAGGCGGAGAGTTAGATAAGTTAATTTATCTTCGTGATATTTTCAATATTGATAAATCAAATTAGCATTTTCTCTTTGATATATTTTTTAGTATTTACTGTGCTAGAATAACGCCAATTTAGTTTCTCCTCATTTAATACAAAGAATATTTTAATGAAATCGTCCGTTTACCAAAAACTTGAAACGCTAGCTGAGCGCTTTGAGGAAGTTCAAGCTTTATTATCTGATCCTGAAACTATTAGTGACCAAGACAAATTCCGCACCTTATCTCAAGAGTTTAAACGCCTAGATGAGGTCACCTCAGTATTTAAACGTTATCAAAGTGCAGAAAATGATTTTTCTACCGCAGAGTTAATGCTAAAGGACGAAGATCCTGAAATGCGTGAAATGGCGCAAGAAGAATATAAAGACACTAAAAAATCTGTTGCAAGTTTGGCTCAAGCATTGCAAATTTTATTATTACCACGCGATCCCAATGATGATAATAACTGTTTTGTTGAAATTCGTGCTGGTGCTGGCGGTGATGAAGCGGCTATTTTTGCTGGGGATTTATTTAGAATGTATAGCCGCTATGCCGAAAAGCAAGGTTGGAAAATTGACATTATGAATTCCAACGAAAGCGAGCAGGGTGGCTATAAAGAAATGATCCTAAAGGTTAACGGCGAAGGTGTTTACGGCTATATGAAATTTGAATCAGGTGGTCATCGGGTGCAACGAGTGCCACAAACTGAATCACAAGGTCGAGTACACACCTCCGCTTGTACTGTTGTGGTAATGCCTGAAATTCCTGAAGCAGATGCTATTGAAATTAATAAAGCTGATTTAAAAATTGACACCTTCCGTGCTTCGGGAGCGGGTGGTCAGCATGTTAACAAAACTGATTCTGCTATTCGTATTACCCATATTCCTAGTGGTGTGGTGGTTGAGTGTCAAGATCAACGGTCACAGCATAAAAACCGTGCGCAAGCCATGTCTGTTTTACAAGCTCGTTTGCAACAAGCAGAAGATGAACAACGCCGTGGTGAAGAAGAGTCATCACGCCGGAATTTAGTTGCTAGTGGTGATCGTTCCGAGCGTATTCGAACTTATAATTTTCCACAAGGGCGTATGAGTGATCACCGTATCAATCTTACCTTATATCGTTTAAATGATATTATGGAAGGCAACTTACAGTTGATCATGGAACCGATTATGCAAGAAAATCAAGCTGATTTGTTGGCTGAACTTGCTGAGCAGCATTAATTGAGTTGTATACCTATTATACCTATGATGCGTTTTTGTTTAATTGGCGATAACTCCATTGGCAACTTAACGAGTCAAGGACAACAATTATTGGCTATATGCTCTGATAGTGCCAAACTTGATGTAGAGATCCTCTTAAGTTTAGTGCTTAAAAAAGCGCGTAGTTATTTACTTACTTGGCCAGAAAAAAAGCTTAGTGATGAGCAGTTACTTGATTTTATACACTTGTTATCTCGTCGAGCTCAAGGTGAGCCGATTGCTTATATAACGGGTGTAAAAGAATTTTGGTCATTGTCTTTTGCTGTATCTAAAGCCACATTGATTCCTCGCCCTGATACCGAAACTTTAGTGGCGCTTGTACTTGAACTTGATCGTGATAATAAATTTATAACTTGTTTAGATTTAGGTACAGGCACAGGTGCTATAGCATTAGCATTAGCGAGTGAAAACTCAACATGGAAAATTGATGCGATTGATTTTAATATTGAAGCAGTAAAGCTCGCCCAAGACAATGCAAATAACCTTAATTTAGCTCAAGTTCATATCTATCAAAGTGACTGGTTTTCAGCGATATCGAAAAATAAAAAATTTGATGTGATTGTTTCAAATCCACCTTATATTGATGCTGATGATATAAATCTAACCCAAGGTGATGTGCGTTTTGAGCCTAAATCAGCTTTAGTCGCCAATGAACAAGGCTTAGCTGATATCAAACATATTGCTAATAGAGCATGGCGGTTTTTAAGTGCTGATGGCAAGTTGTTTTTTGAACATGGCTTTGAACAAGGACAAGCAGTTAGAAAAATTCTGGTTGATTTAGGTTATCAAAAGGTTCAAACCAAGCAAGACTTAAATGGCCATGATCGTATCACTTGGGCGGTATTACATAATGAATAAAAGAGGAAACTTTTAATGTTTACACATCTTCATATGACTTTAGCTGTGCTCAGCGTTAGCTTATTTACATTACGTTTTATTTGGACATTAGCTAATTCATCCAAGCTGCAAGCTAAATGGATAAAAATCACTCCACATGTTATTGACACGCTGTTGTTAACAGTGGGTGTGGTAATGGTAGTGCAATATTCAATAAATCCTATTGAGCAATTATGGTTAGGTGAAAAATTATTAGCTGTAGTCGCTTATATATTTACTGGCTATTTCACCTTGAAGCTTGCTCGCAATAAACCAATGCAAATTATTGGTTATTTAGGGGCTATGGGTTGGGTTATGCTAATCGTAAGATTAGCGATGACACATGAACCGCTTTTCTTTGTCTAATGAATAAAACTAAATAAATTGTTATGAATATATTATTGTTATCTGAATTAAAATCAGACGAAAAAGATCTTTTACAAACCTTAGTACTACTTGAAGAGCAAATTTTTCAAGAAAAAGTATGTCAACCAACAAAGCAAAATAGTACTCAAACAGATCAAACTTTTGATTCTTTAGAAAGTATTATTGAACAATGTCAGGCTGTAATCGCAGAAATTGAATCACCGTTAGAGCAAGTAGAGATTTTACTTAATGAATTATATTATCAGCATTTATTTATTGATAAGCATAAAAGTGTTTGGCCAATTGAGTCATTTAAAGTGGTAACAAGTCTAGAACAACGACTGATGTCTCCTATGCTTAAAACCGTGCTCGTCTGTGAAATTATCAATGCTTGTGGTTTTGCTACCGACTTGGTTTTTGTCTCTACAAAAGTTATGGTTAGGCTTTGTTGTGATGAACAATACGTGATTATCTTTGACGCAGTTACGGGTGAGTCACTTACTTGGCAAGAACTTGATTTACGTTTGGAGGATGTTGATGGAGATCCAAGTCAGTATGAAATCGCAACGATGAAACGTCAAGCCATATTAGTTGAACATCTTAGCGCATTAAAGAACGCATTAATTCGTGAGCTAGCATTCGATAAAGCATTGTTATGTGTAGATTTGTTGCTGTCATTAAATCCTGACGATGCATTAGAACGTCGTGACCGTGGTTTTTTGCTTCACCAATTAGATTGCTTTAAAGTAGCGGTTGATGATTATCGTTATTTTGCTGAGCAATGCCTAAAAGAACGGGCGGCACAGTTATTGAAAATTCAGCTAGATAATATCACCTTAAGTGATCCCACTTTTCATTAAAACTATTTGAGTATAAATGATAAAATTTATAGGAGTATAAATGTCAGCAGCACCCTTGACAGTACCACTAATAACCAATGACGTCACTGTGTTAGGGCTACTGTCATTGATTTTAGGCTTGGTCTTTTATAGCTCAAATAGCCAACACCCTTTCTGGCGAAAGTTTTATCAGTACATACCAGCATTGTTGATGTGTTATCTATTACCCTCACTATTAAATACTTTTGGTATTGTTAGTGCAGAATTTAGCCAAGTTGATGAAGTTGCAAAATATTATCTGTTACCTGCCTGCCTTGTTCTACTAACATTAAGTATTGATATTAAGGCCATTGGTGCTTTAGGTAATAAAGCATTAATTATGTTTTTAACTGGTACTATTGGCGTTGTTATTGGTGGCCCAATTGCCTTGTTCGCTATTTCAGCCATTTGGCCTGAGCTAATTGGCGTTACTGGCCCTGATGCTGTTTGGCGAGGTATGGCAGCGTTAGCTGGTAGTTGGATTGGTGGCGGTGCTAATATGCTTGCCATGAAAGAAATTTATGGTGCTGACGGTAAAATATTTACCATCATGGTCACTGTAGATATAGTAGTCGCGAACTTATGGATGGCTTGCTTACTTTATTTTGCTGCTAATCATAAGCGTATTGATGTTAAAAGTGGTGCTGACACCTCAGGTATAGATAAGTTAATTAACCGAGTTGAAGCTTTTGAGCGTAAGCACTCTAGACGTCCTGAACTAAAGGATTTTATTTTTATTCTTGCTATTGCCTTTGGCGCGGCGGGTTTTGCACATTTAGCGGCTGATTTTTTAGTTCCATATTTTCAATCAAATTTTCCAGAGCTAAAGAAATTTAGTTTACATAGTAAATTATTTTGGATTATTGTCTTAGTTACCACTGTCGGCTTAATATTCTCTTTTACTAAAGTTAGACAGCTAGAAGCGGTTGGCGCCTCTAAAGTTGGCAGTAGTTTTCTCTATATTCTTGTTGCGACTATCGGTTTACATATGGATATTACCCAAATTGTTGAAGCGCCAAAGTATATGGTTATTGGTTTAATATGGATGGCAGTGCATGTGTTACTGTTATTTATTGTTGGGCGTATAATAAAAGCGCCAATATTTTATTTAGCCGTTGGCAGTAAAGCTAATATTGGTGGTGCCGCATCAGCGCCAGTTATTGCCTCAGCATTTCATCCGTCGTTAGCGCCTGTGGGGGTACTGTTAGCTGTTTTAGGGTATGCGCTAGGCACTTATATGGCATGGATTTGCGGGCAACTTTTACGAATAATTGGCAGTTGATTTGTAACGTTCATCTTGTTGCTGTATTGCACAATATAAGCTTATTGATAGACATCAACGCTGTGCTTTTTCTTTAACATTGAAACATACAGCTTAACGCTGCTTCTTTACTTTATTATATTTTTTGGGCGCTGCATTAGGAAAAGGTTATGACAATAAAATCAGTTATCGTTAGTGGTATTGAAGTGGCTAATGACAGGCCATTTGTTTTGTTTGGTGGTATGAATGTACTTGAGTCACGCGACTTAGCAATGAAAGTAGCTGAGCACTATGTTGAAGTGACGCAAAAGCTAAAGATACCTTATGTCTTTAAAGCATCTTTTGATAAAGCTAACCGTTCATCTGTTCACTCTTATCGTGGCCCTGGCTTAGATGAAGGTTTAAAAATATTTGAAGAAATTAAACATACCTTTAATGTGCCAATTATTACAGACGTTCATGAGCCGTACCAAGCACAATCCGTAAGTGAAGTAGTTGATGTTATTCAGTTACCTGCTTTTTTGGCAAGACAAACCGATTTAGTCGTTGCTATGGCTAAAACTGGCGCAGTGATCAACGTAAAAAAGCCACAATTTTTAGCCGCTCATGAAATGAAGCATATCATCAATAAATTTGCTGAAGCAGGTAACGAGAATATCATTCTTTGTGAACGCGGTAGTTGCTATGGATATAATAACCTTGTGGTTGATATGTTAGCGATGGATGAGATGCGAAATTACGCACCCGTTATTTTTGATGCCACCCACGCACTACAAAAGCCTGGAGGGCGCAGTGACAGTGCTGATGGACGACGCGTACAAGCCGCTCAGTTAACGCGTAGTGGTATGGCTATAGGTATTGCTGGGTTGTTTATTGAGGCACACCCTGATCCGTCTATCGCTAAGTGTGACGGTCCTTGTGCTTTGCCACTTGACAAGTTAGCGCCTTATTTAGCGCAAATGAAAGCCATTGATGAACTTGTTAAAGATTTTGCGCCGTTAGTAACTGATTAAATAATACCAATACCAATACCAATACCGATAAGAGTGTAACCACTAACTTACTCGCACGACATCATGAAGCAGACATTTTGAAGTATCATGAGTATATAATAAGACGCTTTTAAATTAATAGTTTTGCTGTTTAATCGACAAACAAAAGGGGCGTAATACTTAAGTATTACGCCCCCTGCCAGTTAAAATGTGCGAGCATTTTTAATAGCGTTGTATTTTTTATTATTCGGCAACTACATTTATTTTTGTCAAAGTCATGGGCTTATTTTTATTCGCCGAATTTTTTTGTTTAGCCATCATGCTTTTTGTTGCTTCATTATTGAAGTTTTTGCTGATAGTTAATGTCATAAATGATATTGCCAAGCTCTCTTTAGCTTCTGTAATCAAATTGATTTGTTGAATCGGCTCTGCTTTAACTAATTCAGCGGCCTGCACTATTGAACTATTGCTCGTTGCGGCAAATAAGGCAGTTACTAAAGTTGTTACGATAATAGCGAATTTTCTTTGGTTGTTTTTATCTGTTTGTGCGTTAGTATTTTTCATGTTTTAATCTCGTTTAGACCTAATAATGAATGTTTTGTTTATGCCTTATTAGGCGACAATTAGCTTGGGGAGTATTAGGAACTTTTCTCGCGGGTGTTCTTTCTATGAGAAATACACTGTACGGGTTGGGGCGTACACTGTAGTTAACTCGGTAGATCCTTGAGATGATGTCCTTCATCTATGAATGCTATAATACGGAATATATTGAAAAAATAAAAATGACAAATAATCATCTTAGCCATTAGAAAAACTAATGAATACTTGTTATGCTGTGTTTATAACTGTTTATAACTGTTTATATAACTGTTTATGCAGTTTATTTATTCTATATTGAAATTAATCAGGTGAAATTTGGCTAGTAGACTCCCTCCATTAAAGGCATTACGTGCATTTGAAGCATCAGCACGGCAGCTTAGCTTTACCCGAGCAGCGGAAGAGCTTTTTGTGACTCAAGCGGCTGTTAGCCATCAAATAAAAGCATTGGAGGAACATTTAGGCATTAAATTGTTTAGGCGAAAAAATCGCTCTTTACTGCTAACTGAGGAAGGCCAGTCATATTATTTAGATATAAAAGATATTTTTAATTCGCTTTATGAGGCGACAGAAAAGTTATTAGCGCGTGGCGCTAAAGGTGCGATAACGGTTAGCTCTCAAGCAAGCTTTGCTATTCAGTGGCTAGTACCAAGGCTAAGTGCCTTTAATGCTTTACACCCTGATATTGATGTAAGAATCAAGGCGGTAGAACAAGCCGAAAATTCATTGACTGAAGATGTTGATGTCGCTATATATTATGGTCGTGGTCGCTGGCCTAATATCCATGCAGATAAATTACATGTTGAGTATTTGGTTCCTGTTTGCTCACCGCTACTTTTACAAGGAAATGTAGCGAGTGGTAAGCCGCCTTTATTATCTTTAGATGACTTAAAGCATCATATACTATTGCATGATACTTCTCGTAAAGACTGGAAACGTTGGTTTAAGCAAGTAGGTGTTAAAGGGATCAATGTTAATCATGGCCCTATATTTAGTCACTCTGCCATGGTGGTACAAGCAGCGTTATATGGGCAAGGGGTTGCGCTTGCTTATAGTGTATTAGCTAAGCCAGATATAGATTCAGGTCGTTTAATTTGTCCTTTTAATGATGTTCTAGTGAGTAAAAACGCTTACTTTGTGGTTTGTCGAGAAACACAAAAAGAGATAGGGAAAATAGAGGCGTTTAGGCAGTGGTTACTTGATATGGTAGCGACAGAGCAGGAACAAATTACCAATGGACAGTTAGGTTAGTATATGGCGAATATCACAATGAGTAACATTGCAAACAAGGTTGAAGATCCTATCGCGCAAATTATTTTTGCCCATGGTGCGGGTGCTGATATGCATCATGAATTTATGGAACAAGTCAGTGGCTTATTAAATAAAAAAAATATTAATGTATTGCGTTTTAATTTCCCTTATATGGATAAACGCATTGAATTGGGAAAACGATATCCACCCGATAGAATGCCTAAATTGATTGACTGTTATAAAAGAGTGATTAATGATTTATGCACAATGAATAGCAAGATAAATACATTACCACTGTTTATTGGTGGCAAGTCTATGGGCTCTCGTGTTGCGGCAACAATATCCTCAGATGATGATGTAACGGCGCTTATTCAGGGTGTTTTTTGTTTAGGTTATCCATTTCATCCACCGAAAAAACCAGAAAAACTTCGTTTAGAACCATTACAAAACACCAAAAAACAAATACTTATTGTGCAAGGAGAGCGAGATACCTTAGGCTCTCAAGTTGAAATTGTTAACTATAAAACCTCAGATTTATGTCGATATGTTTTCTTGCCAGATGGTGATCATAGTCTAAAACCTAGAGTTAAATCGGGTTTTACTCATCAGCAGCATATACAAAGTGCAGTACATGCTATTGTTCAATTTATTCAGGAAAAGATTAACAATGACTAAAACAGTGGATTATAAAGGCAGAATAATAAAATATTTAGTCGTTTTTGTTGGCGTTAGTGGCTGCTTTTCTGTACTATTCGGCGCTTGGCTTGCCCATGGTGGACAAACATTACCTATTAATGTGCAGGTAAGCTTAAAAACAGCGGTGCAGTATCAATTATTTCATACACTAGCTTTGCTGGTAGCACTGGTTTGGGCTATAACTAGCTCATCTGTTGGAGCGCCCTCTAAAATACTCCTTAGCGCTTGTATTAGTTTTTTTATCGGTATTTTGTGCTTTAGTGGCACTATTTATATCAAAACACTTTTCGGTTTTGCTCTTATTGGCAAGCTGACGCCATTTGGCGGAATATCATTGGCAATTGCTTGGTTGTTATTGTCAATAGAAGGTAAAAACAACCGATGACTTCTATTGTATTACGGTATTATTTTGTCGACTAGGCTTTGAAAAAGAACGATTGAGTGTTGAGATGAGTGCTGAGATGAGTGCTGAGATGAGTGCTGAGATAGAAGGTAAAAACAACCGATGACTTTTATTGTATTATTTTGTCGACCAGGCTTTGAAAAAGAACGATTGAGTGTTGAGATAGAAGGTAAAAACAACCGATGACTTTTATTGTATTATTTTGTCGACCAGGCTTTGAAAAAGAACGATTGAGTGTTGAGATGAGTGCTGAGATAGAAGGTAAAAACAACCGATGACTTCTATTGTATTACGGTATTATTTTGTCGACCAGGCTTTGAAAAAGAACGATTGAGTGTTGAGATGAGTGCTGAGATAGAAGGTAAAAACAACCGATGACTTCTATTGTATTACGGTATTATTTTGTCGACCAGGCTTTGAAAAAGAACGATTGAGTGTTGAGATAGAAGGTAAAAACAACCGATGACTTTTATTGTATTATTTTGTCGACCAGGCTTTGAAAAAGAGTGTGGTGTTGAGATCCAAGAAAAAGCGTCATGGAATGACATGTATGGCTATTTAGAACTGAAAAAAAATCAAGGTTTGGTTTTCTTTCACTTACATGATGGTGCTCATGGCGAAGCGTTAATGAAAAAATTGCCGTTAAAGCGTCTTATTTTTACTCGCCAGTGGTTTGTTACTGTTACAGAAAAATTATCGTTGCCAGATTACCATCGAGTTGAGGCGATAGTTGAGGCTTTAGGTAATGAATGGCAATACGATGATTTACGCATGGAAACGTCAGATACTAATGATGGCAAAGCATTAAGTAAGTTTTGCCGAAAATTAGCGGTGCCGCTGCGTCAAGGTTTGCGTAAATCGGCAGTATTAACAGGTAAAGTACTAACAGGTAAAAATGATACTTTTAAGACCGTGCAAGGTGGCACAGTGCTACATGCGCTTTTTCTCTCTAGCCAAGAAGTTATTTTAGGCTTTTCATTTACCGATAATAGCTCACCCCATGTTATGGGTATTCCGCGTCTTAAGTTTCCTAGTCAGGCTCCAAGTCGGTCTACCTTGAAGCTCGATGAGGCTTTTTTATATTTTATTCCTTGTGATGAATGGGATACCCGCTTAACTTCTGGTATGAATGCCGTTGACTTAGGCTCAGCTCCTGGAGGCTGGACATATCAACTAGTACGCCGAGGTATGATGGTTACTGCTATTGATAACGGATCTATGGCAGAGTCTTTAATGGAAACGGGACAAGTTAAGCATAAAATGATGGATGGTTTTAAATATGTGCCAATGAAGAAGAATGTTTACTGGTTAGTTTGTGACATGATTGAAAAACCTCAACGTGTCGCTAAGTTGATGAGTGAATGGTTATTAAATGGTTATTGTAAAGAAGCTATGTTTAACCTAAAGTTGCCAATGAAAGGGCGTTATCAGCAAGTTACTGATGATTTAACAACAATTAAAGACGCTTTTAGTGATCATAAAGTGAAGTATGAGTTGTATGCTAAACATTTGTATTATGATCGTGAAGAAATTACCGTGCATGCAAGACTGCTTTAGCCAGTTTCGCCAGTTAAATAAATTCCATTTTGAGTGATGAGCCCATCAAATTTAACATGCTAAGTGCGGTAAAAAATCATTTGAAAGTTGAAGTTGAAAGTTAGCAGTGAACTATCCCGTGACAGATTTAGATAAAACTATTAAGACACTTATTTTTACACCCTCCAAAAATGCCATAAACGGCTAAAGTATTTGCTTAATATGCGTGTCTTTGTCTTTGTTCATATCACTTGAAGCTTCTAAACGAATATCCTTGAGATTAAAACCAAGCGGAATATTTTGTTTTAACGTGAGAAGCTTTCTGCTCAGAGCTATTTGCTGTGTACTACTGTTAAGCTTTTCTTTTATTGCAGGTTTAACGTCATTGCATTTTAGAATAGCACTTAATGAACCATATTGATTGAGCAAGCTTGCCGCCGTTATTTGACCAATACCCGCAACGCCTGGGATTTTATTTGTGCTATCTCCAGTTAATGTCCATAAATCAATAAGCTGCACTGGTTTAATATCAAATTTATCTTTAACGTGTTGTTCGTCAAGGTAACGGCGATTAAAATAATCATAAATATGAATGTTTGGGCTTAATAAAGACAGGAAGCCTTTATCTGTCGAAACAATGGTGACATGTTGGCCGTGTAGCGCCATTTTTGTTGCTAAGGTTGCAATAAGATCATCGGCGTCATCTTCTTCAGACACTAACGAATCAACACCTAATTGCAAAAAAGCATCTTGAATACTAGGTAATTCATCTGCAAGGTGCGACGGCATTTTTTTACGATCTTTTTTATAGTCAGGATACAATTTATAGCGCCAACATGGCTGTTGACTATTAAACACAGCAAGCGCATGACTGGCTTGCTGATACTTTAGTATTTTTTCTAATGCGTTAGTACAAGCACTTTGAGTGTTAAATAAGACTTGTTTTTGAGTTTTTATTGCTAATTCATCATTTAGTTGCAGTTTGTTCTGAACAAATGGTCGTTTTTGTACTGCATAAATACGCCGGATCAAATTTAATGCGTCAATCAATACTAAATGAGCCGACATTTATTATTCCTCAATAACTCGATAACAAGGAGTGTACTCGCTACCAGGTAGTTTCATTCGTTGTTGACTAACGAAAGATGACAGTAATTTGTCCATTAAAGACATGATTTTTTTATCACCTGATAGTTGAAAAGGGCCAGATGCTCTAATCGCTTTAATACCGCCTGATTTTACATTGCCCGCGACAATGCCAGAAAAAACGCGACGTAAATTAGCAGCAAGCTCAGCGGTTGCTAGTTCATAACTAATATTTAACGCTGACATGTTTTCATGGCTTGGTTCAAATGGTTGTTGAAAATCTTTTTCAATGACTAAAGACCAGTTAAAATGAAAAGCATCCCCCGTTTCTTTACGATAAGCAAGTACTTGTGCTAAACCTTTGGTCATTTCTTGGGCTACTTGTTCAGCGTCATTTATAATTATTTTGTAAAGCCTTTGTGCTTTTTCTCCTAAGGTTGCGCTAATAAAAGCATCAATTTCAGAGAAGTAATCACTCGCGCTACAAGGACCAGTTAATATAATAGGTAAGACTTGACTAGTATTTCGCTCGTTTAACAAAATACCTAAAATGTAAAGTAACTCTTCTGCTGTACCTGCACCGCCAGGGAAGATGATAATACCGTGTGACATGCGAACAAAGGCTTCTAAGCGCTTTTCAATATCAGGCATGATCACCAATTCATTGACAATAGCGTTAGGCGGCTCGGCAGCAATGATGCTTGGCTCAGTTAAGCCTAAATACCGACCTTCTTTATTTCGTTGTTTGGCATGGCCAATTGTTGCTCCTTTCATTGGCCCTTTCATTGCACCAGGGCCACAGCCTGTGCAAATATTAAAATCTCGTAAACCTAGTTGATAGCCAACTGCTTTGGTATATTTGTATTCATTGTGCTTAATGGAATGACCACCCCAACAAGTGACTAAGCGCGGCTCGGTTTCGGGTAAAATTACATTAGCATTACGTAATGTACTAAAAGTAGCATCCGTTAAGGTTTGGGGAGTACAATGCATATTTTGGTAGCGATTATGAATAAACAATATATCACGCAATACGGCGGATAAGTGTTCGCGAATTCCTCTTATTATTCTACCATCAACAAAAGCATGTTTTGGTGGGTTTTTAAGATCTATTTTGACACCACGTTCACGTCTAAGAACTTCTATGGTAAATTCTTTATATTGCTGATAAATAAATTCAGCATCATCGGTATGGCTGCCAGCATTTAGTACTGCTAGGGAGCAGTTTCGGTAGAGGTTATAAAGCTCACTGGTTGATGAACGTTGTAATTGGTCTACTTCAGCCTGAGAAAGAATGTTCATATTACCAACAGGGTTAAGCTGAATATGCATAATGAACTCCTTTTATGTTGCTTTGCAAGTGCTAAGATAAGCCACTGGTATTAATATAAAACAGTCATCTTTCATCTTGGTAACTTATCCCAAAAAATTCATATATTTAATATTCGTAGACGATAATTTACAGCATTATCAAATAGATTGTTAGTGGGTATTCTATAAAATGTAAATATTATGTCCTAATTGAGCTTTTTTTCTTTACTGGTTAAACTATAGCAATACCATTTACTTTTCTAAAGGAAGTCTCGTTTACTATGTCTAAAGTTTCGTGTTTTTTAATAACATTTAGTCGTTTTTTAATAGCGGTAATGTTTTTTGCTCCTTTGTATTTTTTACCTTTGAAGAATGCTCAAGCGAGGGTTTCTGTCAACATTGCCATTGAACAGCCGCAACATCATT
Organism: uncultured Colwellia sp.; assembly: GCA_965261045.1. Classification (GTDB taxonomy): domain Bacteria; phylum Pseudomonadota; class Gammaproteobacteria; order Enterobacterales; family Alteromonadaceae; genus Colwellia. The sequence continues at coordinate 2,124,942 of CBDHCJ010000001.1, read as the reverse complement.
ATGCTCAAATAACCATAAAATTTGATGAGTTTACTAACAAGCAAGCAAACTTTCATTTGCCTACGTGGCGTACTGGGCGATATGAAATTATTAATTTGGCTAATGGCATTCGAGCATTTTCGGCCGTGGACGGCAGCGGAAATAGTCTACAGTGGAAAAAGATTGATAAAGATACTTGGCAAGTACAAGACACCTTAAATAAAAAGGTTGTAATTAGTTATCAAGTTTATGCTAATCAATTAGGGCAACGAACAAGACACATTGATGATAGTCATGCTTTTATTGATGCCTCTACTGTTGTTATGTATAACGATTGGGCTAGAGATCAAGAGCATACTATCAGGTTAAATGTTCCTGCAACGTGGCGTAGTGTTTCAGGGCTTGAATTAGGCACAAAAGCCCATCATTTTATCGCTAAAAACTATGATGTTTTAGTTGATTCTCCCATTGAAACTGGCGTAAATGAACATCACAAGTTTAGTGTTGAAGGGCGTAATTATGAATTAGTTATTTGGGGTAAGGGTAATTATGATAGCGCTAAAATGGTGACTGATTTAAAAGTGTTAGTGCGACAAAGTAAGCATATCTGGCAAGGTTATCCATTTGAACGATATGTTTTTATGGTGCATGCCACAAGCGGTGCGCGAGGTGCAACTGAACATCTAAATTCAACTATTATTCAACGTTCACGCTTTCAGTTTTCTAGTAGGAAAGATTATTTAGGTTTTATCTCAACGGCAGCACATGAATTCGTTCATACTTGGAATGTTAAGCAATATCGTCCAAAGGGGTTGGTGCCATATGATTACCAACAAGAAAATTACTCTACTTTACTTTGGTTAAGTGAAGGTTCAACCAGCTACTTGCAAGATCAGTTGTTGCTTCGTGGTGATTTAATGTCAAGTAAAGAGTTTTTAGAAAGTTTAGCTAAACGTATTACTGGCTATATCCACAAACCAGGCAGGCAAAGCCAAACCGTGGCAGAAGCAAGTTTTGATAAATGGTTAGAAGAAGGTGGTGATTACGATAAAAATCATAGTGTTAATATCTATTCTGAAGGCTATTTAGTTTCTTGGTTGTTAGATTTTTCACTCATTGAGAAAACAAATTTAGCAAAAAGTTATCGAGATGTTCATAATGCTTTATATCAAAACTATAAAGTACCAAATAGCTTTGATGAAGCTGATTTAGTTGCTATTTTAAAAAATATAACAGGTGACGATTATCAAGACTGGTGGCAGGAAAATGTTCATGGTTATGCGAAAGTAGATTTTGATGAATTGCTAGCTAAAGCTGGTTTAACTCTGTCTTATGGAGATAAAGAAAAAAACAAACAGCAAGCTTGGGCAGGCATTAAAACTAAAAAGTCTACGAATGGTTTGCAAATTATAGCGGTTGAAAAAAACAGCCCAGCATGGCAGGCAGGTTTAATGTTAGATGATATAATTGTTGCTGTTGATGGCCTACGTATGACGGATAAAGATCTTAGTGACAGGTTGAAAAATTTCAAACCAGAAGATCGACTAAAGGTGACTTTTTTCCGTAGAGATGAGTTGGTTACTCGGATGATTATTTTAGCGGCAATACCCACATCTACACTGAAAATTGTGCCATTAGCGCAGGCGAGTGAAACTCAAAAAGCTTTTTTCAAGCACTGGGCGGGCATAGATTTTCCTAGCGCTTAGTTACTAACTTTTAGTTATGACTGAAAATGTGTAAATAAAAATGCTGTGGCGGGTTTGATTAAACTCAGCCTTATTGTCTAAGTGTTCTCATTAGGGGAGCACGTGCTAAATGTGTGCTTCTAAATGGGTTAATATCTAACCCTCCCCGGCGGGTATAGCGGGCAAATACGGTTAGTTCTTCTAATTGACAGTACTGCTGTAAATCACAAAAAATACGTTCAACACATTGTTCATGAAATTCATGGTGTTGTCGAAATGATATTAAGTATTTTAGTAGCATAACGTGATCTATCGCTTTACCTTTATAGTCAATATAAATGCTAGCCCAATCAGGTTGATTGGTGATCAAACAATTTGATTTTAGTAAATGGCTAACAAGTTTTTCTGTGACACTGCTAGTTGGTGAGTTAGTTTGTGCTTGGTTAAGTAGTTTAGCTTGATATTGATAATCTTCTATATCAACGTCTTCTTCATCAATACAAATAGTATCTTGTGTGGTTAATTTTATAGCCAAAGCAGGGCATTGCTCAACCGTAAATAATTTAACTTCAGCTTGAATTTTTGCGGTAGCCGATAGATCCCCGATGAGTATTTTTTCAACGTCGCGGGAGCTAGAGAATTTACTTTGATTAAAACTATTTAAATATAATTTAAATGATTTTGATTCAACTAAGTTTGGGCTAGTGCAAGCGAAACGAAATTCGGCCACAGCAACAACTGGCTTACCTTTATTATTTAACCAGGATAACTCATAGCCATACCAAACATCTTCACCGATAAAGGGTAAATCATTACCTTTTAAAGATAAGTCGTCCCTATTTAAGCTTCGAGGTACCGCTTGTAATAAGTTTGGGTTATATTCACTGCAATACTCGGTGGTTTTTCCAAGTGTTAAATAGTGTAATGCTTTTGAACCTTGATAAGTTGCCATAAATTTTTCTATTGTTTGCCGTTCTAATCATCATAATCATATCATGGTTATTTTAAAGGATCTTAGTATCGATGACATCATCAAATCAAGCCAATGAACATTTAGTACAAATATTACAGCAATTTTCTAAGCGGTATATTGCTGCTTATCAACAAACTCATGCATGCTTACCGATAGTTGAGCATGATAAAGAATGGCCTTCCCCTTGTGAGCAAAGTGTCACAGAGCAAAGCTCCTTACCTCAAGGTGAGGTTTATTGGCAACCCATTGCGACAGAAAAAAGTGAGGCGTTAAGTTTTGATAATGTTGAATCAGCGTTAAATTTAACCTTGCATGAGCATATTAAAACATATTTCACGTTATTTTATAGTGAAAGCCTTGAAGCACGGTGCGAAGAAGGTGAATTGTCATTGTTATTTGTCTGGAATAAAAATGATTTCCAACGTTTACAAGAAAATTTGATTGGCCATATTTTAATGAAACAAAGATTAAAACAACCAGAAACTATTTTCTTTGCGGTGACAGATGAAGAAGATACTATTATTTCAGTTGATAATGCGAGTGGCGCAGTTTGGGTTGAACGTGTAGGTTGTTTGCCTCATAAACAACTTAGCGATTCATTAGCTCAGTTTATCAGTCGGTTAACGCCAGTGATTAAATAACCTCAACTCAGTTTAAGTAGAATATTTTGAAGTATCATGAGTATTTATATATGGTTAGTTAAATGATTACATTTTTCGTTAAGATATCCTTTGTACTAAAACCTTTTTATAGACTGACTTATTTGTTAGCAATATTACTTATTGCTAACATAGCATACCAATTATTTTTTTCTGTTATGCCCAGCGCTGCTGAGTCTCATGAAATCATGTTGAGTTTGTTAGCTTTAACTTGGCTCGCATTAGTTAATTTGATGATACAGATTTTTACTCGGATCCCTATTACGGCGCAAAACAAAATATCTTTTTTTGCTAGAATAAAAAATACACTTCACCGGGGGCTTTATTACTTATTGTCATTTGTTTTTATTGGCATATCGATAGCGGTGATTTTACTGTCTATTAGAATGTTAAGGGTTTAATGCTAGCGAGTTTAAGTCTAAGCGAAAGCCTTGGCGTGGATATATTCAATAACTTGTAGCGTATTTGCATAGCTAAAAACCTCTTCAAGGTTTGCTAGCTATGCCTTATAGATAAATGCTATGGCTTTGTTGCTGCCTTCATTTCAACAATAAAATTAGTTAATTCAGTTAACATTTTTTCATTATTAACTAAATTATCCTCAATTATTTTTACCACGGCAGAGCCGCTAATTGCACCACTTGCACCTGCCGCTAATGCTTCTTCTATTTGTGTTGGTGTTGAGATGCCAAAACCTAATACAGGCGGTGGTGCATGGTATTGATTTAAGGTGCAAATTAAATGTGTTGCAGGTGAGTTTGTTGGTTGTTTACTTGTTGAGTGTGCACTGGCTTGATCAACACCTGTAACACCAGCACGGCTTAAGACATAAGTATAACCGCGGCTATAAGATGAAACTTCGCGTAAGGTATTATCGCTAGCATTCGGTGGGGCAATGAAAATAGGCGCTATACCGTATTTTAGTGCCGCTGCTCTAAAGGGTAAGCTTTCACGAATAGGTAAGTCAGCAATAAGCACTGAATCAACACCTACTTGTGCCATGTCTCGATAAAAATCATCAATGCCACGAGCAAAAATTAAGTTACCGTATAGCAATAAACCAATAGGGATATTTGGTGCGTATTCACGAACTTTAGCTAGTATATCGATACATATATCGGTGTTTGTGCCAAATTGTAATGCGCGTAATGCCGCTTTTTGTATAATGATGCCATCAGCGCTTGGATCTGAAAAAGGAATGCCTAATTCAAGCGCATCAGCGCCAGCATCAATTAACGCTTTGATAATGTTAAATGATTGTTCAGCATTTGGATCGCCAATGATAACAAAAGGAATAAAAGCTTTTTCATTTTTTTCTTTCAAATCAGCAAAAGCTTGCTCATAACGGTAGCCAGCTTGTGGTGTCGTTTGGGCATTTGTCGTTTGTACCATTATGATTCTCCTCTGTGTTTAACCTGAGTGGCTTCTACATTTTGCTCATTTGGGTTTAAGATGGCGTGAACATGGGCTAAGTCTTTATCGCCTCGACCAGACAAGTTAACTAAAAAAATAGTTTCTTTGGTAACTTTTTCCGCCATTTTAAGTGCATGAGCAAGTGCGTGAGATGACTCTAGTGCGGGAATGATTCCTTCACTTTTCGCTAGCCCCTGAAAAGCAGCTAGAGCTTCATCATCATTGATAGCAACATATTGGGCACGGCCCGTTTCTTTTAAAAAGGCGTGTTGAGGCCCTACCGCAGGGTAATCAAGGCCAGCAGAAATAGAGTAAGACTCTTTAATTTGACCATATTTATCTTGCATTATATAAGTGTAATTTCCGTGTAACATGCCTTTGCTGCCTGCAACTAAGGTTGCACCATGTTCAGTGGTATCAATGCCCTTGCCGCCAGCTTCAACGCCAATTAATTTGACTTCTTCATGCGGGATAAAGTCATTGAATATGCCAATAGCATTTGAGCCACCACCCACTGAGGCAATAACATAATCAGGTAATCGGCCTTCTTCTTCAAAAAACTGTGCTTTCGCTTCTTCGCCGATCATTTTTTGAAATTCTCTAACAATGGTTGGAAAAGGATGTGGTCCTGCGGCGGTACCAAGTAGGTAATGGGCATTGTCATAATTGGCTGACCAATCACGTAACGCTTCATTTACGGCATCTTTTAAGGTGCCAGAGCCAGCAGTTACAGGAATAACCTCTGCGCCCATTAATTTCATCCGGAACACATTTGGCTGTTGACGCTGACAATCAACTGCGCCCATATAAACTTTACACTTTAATCCTAATAGTGAACAGGCGATAGCAGTAGCTACGCCATGCTGTCCTGCGCCAGTTTCAGCAATGATTTCTGTTTTTCCCATACGTTTAGCAAGTAACGCTTGCCCTAATACTTGGTTGGTTTTATGTGCGCCACCGTGTAATAAATCTTCACGTTTTAAATAGATTTTAGCAAGCGGATTTTTAACTATGTTACGACAGCAGGTTAATGGCGTTGGGCGGCCAGCATACTTAGTTAACAGGTTATTAAATTCGGTTAAAAAGGTTTCATCAGTTTGTGATTCAATAAAGGCTTTTTCTAATTGCTCTAATGCGGGTACTAATAATTCACCGACAAACATGCCGCCAAATTCGCCGAAATAGGCGGGTAATGTCTCTTTAATATGATTACTGCTCATGTTAGTAATTCCTAATTTGTGCAAAAATTTTGTTAAGTTTATCGCTTGATTTGATACCTGGACTGGTTTCAACACCTGAGTTGAGATCTAGTCCAAATAAATCTATATGGGTTAATTGTGCTAAGGCTAAGTTAATGTTGTCGCTATTTAGTCCGCCGGCTAAGAAGCTATGTGATAAGTTTTGCTCGCTGTTAGCTAACATGTGCCAATCAAATGCTTGGCCACTACCTGGATATTTACCATCAAGCACATGATGAGCAACCTTATTATTTAGCTTTGGCACACTATTTATAACGTTACTCGCTTGCCAAATTTGGCAAGCGTTACAATCATTTTCAGCGAGCTGTAATTTTAATGAGTCAATATAAGCATCATCTTCATCACCATGTAATTGCACTGAAAACAAGTGTAAAGTTTGTATTAATTCTACTACTTCTGTTGCGGGCTGATTAACAAAAACGCCAACATATTCTAAATGAGGTTTAGTATTTACTATGCTCAAGGCTTGCTTTTTGCTGATACAACGAGGTGATTTTTTAGCAAAAATCAAACCACCAAAACGAGCGCCCGATTTGGCTGCTGTCATTGCATATTCTGGTGTTGTTAAGCCGCACACTTTAATGTTACCAAAAATCAATTTTCGACAAGCTAAATCTATATCGTTAAAACGATTATTATCCATCGACATTAATGAGCTACCCACAAGAAAACCATCAACTACGGGAGCTAGCTTACGCACCTGAGCGTTACTGTATATGCCAGATTCTGAAATGATTATGGTGTCTTCAGGTAGCGTCGGGGCAAAATCAAACGTGCGGGCAATATCGGTACTTAAATCCCGTAAATTACGGTTATTAATACCGATCATTTTTGCCTTAAGTTTAATGGCACGCTCACGCTCTTCTTCGTTAGATATTTCAGTTAATACTGCTAAGTTGTATTGCTCTGCAACGGCACAAAGCTCAAGATATTGGTCATTCGACAATACACTTAACATTAATAACACGGCATCTGCGCCATAATAACGGGCTAAATAGATTTGGTATGTATCGATAAAAAAGTCTTTATTTAATACAGGACAAGATACCGTTTCAGCCACTAGTTTTAAGTAATCAAAATTTCCTTGAAAATATTTTTCATCAGTAAGCACGGAAATAGCAGCGGCGTATTTATCATAAACTTGGCAAATAGCTTTAATATCAAAATCAGGTCGAATTAGCCCTTTTGATGGCGAGGCTTTTTTACATTCCAAAATAAAACCTGCTTCAGGTTTATCTTTGGTGCGTTTTAGCGCGTTATACATATTTTTGGTGGTTGGTACAAGTTCATTGATAAAGCTAGTTAACGGCTTTGCTATTTTTAAGGCCGCTATCTCAATGTGTTTATCTTTGACTATTTTTTCTAATACGTTAGCCATTTTTAATTGTTCTCTTTGTTTGAAAGCGTAATGAGTTGCTCTAAAGTTTGTAATCCTTTACCGCTGGCTAACACGTTACTGGCAAGCTGCGCAGCTGTTTTTAAATCATTAGTTTTATCATGTAAATATAGCAGAGCAGCACAGTTAATAACGACTGCTGCATTATGAGCCTTTTGACCTTTGCCAGATAAAATAGCTTTAATAATGTCGGCGTTTTCTTGTGGTGTACCGCCTTTGATATCTTCAAGGCGGTAATGACTTAAACCAAAATCTTGCACTGAGAGTGTACGCTCGATTAGGTTTCCATTTTTAATTTCTATTACTTGGGTGTCTCCGTGTAGGGCTATTTCATCTAAACCACTGCCATGAACAACAAAAGCGCGTTTAACTCCGGTAAGTTGTAATGCTTGGGCTATTGGCTGTAATAGCTCAGGTGTATATACACCTAACAGCATTATTTGGGGTGTAGCAGGGTTTACTAATGGGCCTAGAATATTAAATATCGTGCGAATGCCCATGGCTTTTCTGACCGGCCCAGCATGTTTAAAACCACTATGATAAGCAGGGGCGAATAAAAAACACAAATTAGCGGTGTCTAAACAATGGCGGGCGGTTGTTGGTGACATAGTTAAGTTAACACCAAAAGCTTCTAGTAAATCAGCTGAGCCTGACATGCTTGAAACGCTGCGGTTGCCGTGTTTTGCCATTTTTAAGCCGCATGCCGCAGCTAAAATAGCTGCGGTGGTGGAAATATTGATAGTGTTGGCGCCATCACCGCCCGTGCCGACACAGTCAGCAATAGTGGCTTGCTGAGCTGTTTTTTGTTGAGGGAAGGGCGTGGCAGCATAACGAATAGCAACCGCAGCACCTGCTATTTCTGCTGGGGTTTCACCTTTAATTTTTAATGCCGTTAACACGCTGCCTAGCAATGCAGGCTCTACTTCACCGTTGAGTACTTGGGTAAAAAATTGTTTGGTGTCTTCTTGAGAAAGATCTTTACCCGCAACTAAAAGAGATAAAATATCTTGGCTAAGGTTAGTCATGTAAAGCTCCCTGTGTATTTATATTTAAACGTTTGCTTAAGGTAAGTAAGTAATCAAAACTTTGCGCTAATAATGTTGAGCCAAAAGTGGTTAAAATAGATTCAGGATGAAACTGATACGCTAATACTGCCTCTTGCTCATGACAAATAGCCATAGGTATATCATTAAAGTTGGCTATAACCGTTAATTTTTCTGGAATGTTTTTTCCTACTAAAGAGTGATAACGTGCAACAGGTAGTGGGTTTTGAATATTAGCAAAAACGCCACTAGCGCAATGATTAATAGCTGAGGCTTTACCGTGGACGATTTTATCTGCGCGACCAACACTGCCACCGTAATGTTCAATTAGTGCTTGATGACCTAAGCAGATACCTAACATGGGGGTGTTTCCTGCGCATAATTTGATTAATGCCATAAGACAACCGGCACCTTTGGGGGTACCAGGGCCTGGCGATAATACTAAGATGACATGTTCAGCTGTTTTTTTTGTGTGTTCTCGCATTTTATTGAATATGAAATCAGCGCTTAAGGTATTGCGATAAACTGTTGGTTCAAAGCCTAAACATTGAAATTCATCTACTAGGTTATAAGTAAACGAGTCAAGATTATCCAGCATAAATAGCTTAGTTTTTTCTTTAGTCTTGGCTATGTTTTTAGTCATTAGCTTGCCCCTTATACTGGTTTGTTGTTTTGTTTGAGAGGCGCACCGCATTAATAACCGCTTGCGCTTTCTGCTTGGTTTCATCCGCTTCACTTTGGGGGATAGAGTCATAAACAACGCCAGCACCCGCTTGAACATGGGCAATATCATTTTTAACAAAAGCTGAGCGAATAACAATGCAAGTATCCATTTCACCATTGCCAGTTAAGTAGCCAACCGCACCGCCATAACTACCACGTCGTTTACCTTCTACTGCTCTGATCAACGAGGTCGCTTTTATTTTTGGAGCTCCTGATAAAGTGCCCATATTCATACACGCTTGATAAGCATGTAAGGCATCAAGCTCTTCAAGTAAAGTACCGCACACTCTAGAAACTAAGTGCATTACATGAGAATATTTATCCACTTTAAGTAAATCTATGACATGACGAGTACCTGCTTTGCATACGCGAGCGATATCATTACGGGCTAGATCAACTAACATTATATGTTCGGCAGATTCCTTTTTATCTTGTCTTAATTCAAGCTCTATACGCGAGTCTAAGTCTAAAGAAATACTACCATCGTTATTGAAGCCTCTTGGGCGTGTACCGGCAATGGGGTAAATCTCAATTTGACGCTTTCCTTCTGGGGAGTTTTGCTGATATTTTATTGCTGATTCAGGTGACGCGCCAAACATGCAAAAATCTCTATCTTTAAGATAAAACATATAAGGACTAGGATTACTTATTTTTAACGCTTGATAAGCGGCAATACTGTCAAGGCAAGGTAGTGAAAAGGTGCGAGATGGCACTACTTGAAAAATATCACCAGCACGAATATTTTCTTTTAGTTGTTCTACTGTTTGACAAAATTGTGCATCATTAATATCAACGGATACTTTTTGTGATTCGCTATGATGTACTTGCTGAAATGAAGATGATTTAACTGTGATAAGTGATGAAATATGCGCTGGTGTTATATCCGTTGATAGGTGTTGTTTTATTTCACTCATACGCGCTGTCAGTTGCTGTTGAGCCTGTGCTTGGTTTTTTTGTGAGGTAGCAGAAAATATATTGGTAATGATTTCGGTGCTTTTTATTTCATGATCAATAACCACTAATGTTTCGGCTAGATAATAAACAAAATCTGGACAGGTATTTTTACTATCAGGCACGTTAGGTAGTACTTCACTCATGGCTATCATGTCAAAAGCAAAAGCGCCGCCAAGAAAAATAGCAAAATGATGGTTATTACTATTTTCTATACGGTTAAATAAACGCAAACTTTCAAAGGGGTTTATCGCCATTAATCGGGCTTTTTCATCAAGCTCTGTCGGGATATCGGGAAAAGTAGCGATTAAGGTTTGTTGATCGTCAGATAGCGTTAATTGTGCATGCGATGTTAATTGCGTTGCGGCAAATTGCAGAGCAGCTTGGCCATTGAGTGTTAAAGCACTAAAGGTAACAGTATTGCTATTGCAGACAATTTTCAGTGCGGCATCGGTTAGTAATAAACTTTTTAATAAATGCTTTTGGCTGATTTCTGCTGACTCAAGTAGCAGATTGTTTTTTTTATCATGGCAAAGCAGTTGGTAAACACTTAAGGGATCGCTCTGATAATTAGCCTCATCCGTTAAGGTGTATACGGTTGTCAAAGGTTGGTTTTGTTGTGTCATGGTATTCTTCTTGATCTTGAACTTACTTGAAATTAATTGGTCGTTAAATTGTCATCCAGCATAAATTGGCTGTAGTCACCAAAGAAACCATGTTCTTGCTTTATGTAAAAAACCCGCTTAGCTTAGCGGGTTTTGAAATTTGTTCTGTTTAGCTTTGATATTTTCTTTTAGCTTTAACGAGATACATGCAATTATCACAACCCACTTATGTTGAGTTATGCCACCACCAAATGAGTGTGTTTAAATTAAATAGCGTTGCTAGTATCATTATTTCGTTCTTCTGAGTAAACTTGCCATTATATTTTGTAGTGTTTTTTTTCTTTCTAAAGCCTACTCGCAAGAAAGCCCCTATAGAAGACCTGATTATGGCATTACTGTCAACCACTGATTTTCCTTTTATCATTGAAAAAAGAGACGGTTTCTCTCATGGCCGGATTGATTTGCATAGCCATACTCATTGCTCCGATGGTAGTTTATCTCCACAAACCTTGATAGATAGGGCAGTTAATTATCAAATTGATGTTTTAGCTATTACCGATCATGATACGATTAAAGGTTTTGATATAGCACAGCGCTATGTCAATGATCAAAATGTTCCGATAAAACTAATTTCAGGTATTGAGATATCGACGGCTTGGCAAGGGTTTGAAATTCATATTGTCGGTTTGAATTTTGATAAAGACGATACCACTTTGCAGCAATTAGTTGTCAGTCAACAACAAGCGCGTGAGCAAAGGGCAATCACGATAGGTGAAAAGTTAGCAAAATGCGGTTTGGTAAATGCCTATCACGATGCGAAAGAGCTTGCTGGTAAAGGTTCAATTACTAGGGCACATTTTGCTAAAGTATTATTTCAACAAGGCTATGTTGGCACGATACAAAAAGCTTTTGATCAATATTTAGGAAAAAAAGGCGGTAATGCGCAAAAAGCTTATGTAAAGCCAACATGGTGTTCTATAGAACAAGCCATTGAAGCTATACATGCGGCGGGTGGCTCTGCGGTGATGGCACACCCAATACGTTATGATTTATCAGCAAAGTGGCTCAGACGCTTAATTGTGCATTTTAAAGAGAATTTTGGTGATGGTTTGGAAATTGTTTTGCCGCAAATGAATCACCAACAGCGACAAACAATGCTAAACTACTGCTTAGAATATGATTTGCTGGCATCAACAGGCTCTGACTTTCATCATCCCAATAAATGGTCAGATTTAGGACGAAATCTAATCTTACCTGATGGCGCAAAACCTATTTGGACGTTATGGAACAAAAGTCATGAATTAGTCAATGATCCTGAGATTAGGAAAGTATTATGAGTCAGTTTTTTTACGTACACCCAAATAATCCACAAGGTCGTTTGATGAAGCAAGTAACTGCGATCCTCAATCAAGGTGGGGTTATTGTTTATCCTACTGATTCAGGTTATGCCTTAGGTTGTCACTTAGGGGATAAAAAAGCCTTGGAGCGTATCTGTCAAATTCGACATATAAATAAAGATCATAATTTCACCTTAGTTTGTCAAGACTTATCACAGCTCTCGGAATATACACATGTTGATAATAGCGCCTTTCGTTTATTAAAAAATAATACGCCTGGTGCTTATACTTTTATTTTTAAAGGTAGCAAAGAAGTTCCTAAACGGTTATTGAATCCGAAAAGGAAAACGATTGGTATTCGAGTACCAGATAATAATATTTGCCAAGCCTTGTTGGCTGAATTGGCAGAGCCTATAATGTCTACCAGTTTGATCATGCCAGGTGAAACCATGGCTGAATGTGATCCAGAGCACATTCGAGACTTGTTAGAGCATCAGGTGGATTTGATCATCCATGGTGGTTATTTGGGAGAACACCCCACCACAGTGGTTGATTTTTCTAATGATGAGATTGAAATATTACGGGTAGGTGAAGGAGATCCTTCACCGTTCCAATAAAACAATTGAAATTAGTATTAATAAATGAGACAGAAGTTAGCTTTTTAAGGAGCTGCTACTGACGTAACTGAGTAAAAAACATGTCACAAGACAAAAAGACAGCTAAAGGTAAACCTGCTTCGACTGATAATAAATATGGTAGTCGTGGTGCAGGTAAAAAATCTGTTACTAAAAAAGGCGCTGTTAAAGGGCAAAATAAAGTAGCAATTAACAGCAAAGGAAAAGGTAAGAAAATCGTGGCAAAGCCTATTGAGGTTGATTTTCAACAAGCAACGGTTAACGCTTCAGAAAAGCTGCAAAAAGTACTTGCTCGTGCCGGTAAAGGCTCTCGCCGTGAGATAGAAGCAATGATTAGTGCTGGGCGAGTCAGTGTCGATGGAAAAACTGCCTATTTAGGTGATAGGGTTGATGGTAGCGAGCAAATTCGACTTGATGGTCATCAAGTTAAGTTGACTGCCCAAGCGGATGATCTTTGTCGAGTATTGATATACAACAAGCCTGAAGGGGAAATGTGTACTCGTAAAGATCCTGAAGGTAGACCGACAGTATTTGATCGTTTGCCACCGCTTGCATCAGGTCGTTGGGTTGCCGTTGGCCGTCTAGATATTAATACCTCTGGTATGTTGCTGTTTACCACTGATGGTGAACTAGCTAACCGTTTAATGCATCCGTCACAAAAAGTTGAACGTGAATATGCCGTACGTGTTTTTGGCGAAATAAATGAAGCCATGTTACAAAGGTTGCGTGCGGGCGTTAAATTAGAAGATGGCTCGGCACAGTTTCAAAAAATTACTTATCGCGGTGGTGAAGGTCGAAATCATTGGTTCCATGTTGTGTTATCAGAAGGGCGTAATCGAGAAGTACGTCGTTTATGGGAAAGCCAAGAGGTGCAAGTATCACGCTTAATTCGTGTACGTTATGGTGATATGGAAATGAAAAGGCAACTGCCTTTAGGTGGTTGGACTGAATTGGCTTTAAAAGACGTTAATTATTATCGTAAGTTGGTACAGTTAACACCTGAAACTCAATCAAAAGTGAAAGTTGATGAAAAGGCGATGAATAATGCTAAAAGTCGTCGTATTCGCCGTTCAGTTAAAAAGCATCAGCAACGTCATCAGCAAGCAACACGTCGTCGTAGAAAATAAGTCAATATAAAAAGTCAGTATAATTATGCAGTATCAATTAATTGAAGATGAGATAAGTTTACAAAAACTATGTCAGCAATATAGCAAAGCTAAAATATTAGCCATAGATACTGAGTTTGTCCGTACTCGTACTTTATATTCTAAGTTAGGCTTGCTACAGGTTTTTGATGGTGAGCAGTTGGCTTTGATTGATCCTATTGCTATTGATGATTTGTCATCGTTTTGGCAATTGCTGACGAATGAAAATATCATCAAAGTACTACATGCGTGCTCTGAAGATTTAGAGGTGTTTTTAACCAGCGCTAACTGTAAGCCTGTTAATTTAATTGATAGCCAAATAGTTATGTCATTTCTTGGGCATGGTTTGTCAATGGGTTATGCTGCTATGGTTAAGCATTTCACTGGCGTTGAACTTGATAAGTCAGAGTCGCGCACTGATTGGACTAAAAGACCTTTAACTCAAAAACAGCTTAATTATGCTAGTGCTGATGTTGATTATTTATTTCAACTTTACCCTAAGTTAATTACCGAAATAGAACAAGCGGGCTGGCTAGACTATGCCAAGCAAGAAACGCAATTATTAATAGAGCGAAAATTTACTCCTATTGATGAAAATAATTTATATCGCCAAATGAAATTGGCTTGGCGTTTAAATCCTAAGCAACTAAATACATTACAATACTTAGTATCTTGGCGCTTTCAACAAGCGAAAAAACGTGATTTACCTATCGGTTTTGTTGCTAAAGATCACACCCTGATGGCAATAGCTCAGCATAATCCACAAAATGTTGGAGCAATGAGTCAACTAGATGGTGCTGAAATGTTGGATATTCGCCATAAGGGTAAAGCCATGCTATCGATAATAAAGCTAGCATCACAAACTACCGAGAATGATTATCCGACAAAAATTAGTCGTTTAGATGAATATCCTGATTACAAGCAAATATTCAAAAAAGTGAAAGCTTTTATTGTTGCTGTTGGTGAGCAGCATGGTTTAGCGATTGAAAATTTAGCGTCAAAAAAGCAAATAAACCAGTTTTTAACTTGGCATGTTAACTTAAATGGTGTGAGGGATTTAGCCGCTGATTCATCGGCTAAATCGCCTATCTTTAATGTTGATATTTTAACGGGTTGGCGTAACGAACTCTTTGGACAAACATTACAAGCATTTGCTGAGCGTGATTTTAAAGACTAGCTATCACGCTTTAAGCATTGCTTTAGGGCTTAGTTACCAGCTCATTTAAACCAGCTCATTTAAAAGAGTAGTGACTAAATTAAACCTAGCTTGTTCGCCTTCGTTTGCCCGAACAAATTTGAATTTATTTGGTGGCACCATTTTATAGACCGTTGGTTGTTTTTGTACCAAGCGCATTAACAGCATAGGATCTACCTTGGTATGATCGCTAAACTCAATTGATCCGCCAGCATCATTTGCTTCTATTCGGTTAATTCCTATTGTTTGAGCTTTTAAGCGTAACTTAGCTATGTGAATTAGATTCTTAGTTGCTTGTGGTAATAAGCCAAAACGATCAATTAATTCTACTTGTATCTCATCTAGCTGGATTTTATTTTTACAACTGGCAATACGTTTATATAAACTTAAACGCATACTCACGTCGAAAATATAATCTTCGGGTATCAGCGCGGCTAATCGCAATTCTATTTCGGTTTGTTTTGCTGTTACTTGACTAAGTGATAATTGCTTACCTTCTTTTAACGCTTCAACAGCGTGATCTAGCATTTCCATGTATAAACTAAAACCAACCTGGCTCATAGAGCCTGATTGATCTTCGCCCAGTAATTCACCTGCGCCACGAATTTCTAAATCATGAGTTGCTAAGGTGAAACCTGCGCCTAAATCTTCTAATGAAGCGATAGCTTCAAGACGTTTTTTGGCATCTTTAGTGATACGTTTTTCATGAGGTATTAATAAATAGGCATAAGCTTGATGGTGCGAGCGGCCAACGCGCCCTCGTAGTTGATGCAACTGAGCTAAGCCCAAGTGATCAGCGTTATCCATTATAATGGTATTGGCGCTAGGCACATCAATACCTGTTTCAATAATGGTAGTGCAAACAATCACATTAAAGCGTTGATGATAAAAATCACTCATAATACGCTCAAGTTCGCGCTCTCTCATTTGTCCATGCGCTGTTGCTACACGAGCCTCGGGTATTAATGCTTGAATATCAGCGGCTGTTTTCTCGATAGTATTAATATGATTATGTAAAAAATATACCTGACCACCACGTAGGGTTTCACGTAAAATAGCTTCACGAATTAACGATTCATCGCGTTGACGAACAAAGGTTTTTACCGCTAATCGTTTGGCTGGCGGTGTCGCAATAATTGACAAATCACGCATGCCGCCCATCGCCATATTCAAGGTACGAGGAATAGGGGTTGCGGTTAGGGTTAAAATATCAATATTACTGCGTAACGTTTTAATTTTTTCTTTTTGCTTTACCCCAAACCTGTGCTCTTCATCAACTACCAATAGGCCTAAATCTTTATATTTTATGCTGTTTTGTAGTAATTTATGTGTGCCAATTAATATATCTATTTGCCCAGACTCTACTTGTTTTACCACTTCATTTTGTTGTTTTGTGGTTTTAAAACGCGATAATACTTCAATCATTACTGGCCAGTTGGCAAAGCGGTCGCGGAAAGTTTCATAATGCTGTTGGGCTAGTAGGGTGGTTGGTACTAATATAGCCACTTGCTTGCCATCGTTTACCGCGACAAAAGCGGCGCGCATTGCCACTTCGGTTTTACCAAAGCCGACATCGCCACACACTAATCTGTCCATGGCTTTTGAAGACAGCATATCGCTTACTACGGCATTAATGGCTTGTTGTTGATCGAAGGTTTCTTCAAAACCAAAACTGTCACTAAAGGCTAAATAATCTTCTTTGTCACGTTTAAAAGTATAGCCATTATTGCTAGCGCGTTTGGCGTATATATCAAGTAACTCTGCCGCAACATCGCGAACTTTTTCTGCTGCTTTTTGTTTGGCTTTACTCCAAGTATCGGTGCCGAGTTTATGTAATGGTGCATGCTCGCTGTCAGCCCCTGAATAGCGGCTAATAAGGTGCAAAGAGGCAACGGGTACGTATAATTTTGCATCGTTAGCGTAACTGAGCATTAAAAATTCAGTGGTAATACCACCGATTTCAAGAGTTTGTAAACCTAAATATCTACCTATGCCATGCTCTATATGTACTACCGCCTGACTAATGCTAAGCTCGGCTAAATTCTTAAAGATAGCATCGGTGCTAATATCTTGAGATTTATTGCGTCGTCTTGACTGGCGAACATGATCGCCAAGTAATTCTGCTTCTGTTATTAGAGCGATAGCATTTTTCTTGGCTCTACCTTTAGCTTGGAAGGTAAAACCTTGACTGAGTGCATTAACGCTAATGCCTAGTTTTTCGTTTGATTCGATAAAATCATCAATACAATTAAACAAGATTGGTTTGATCTTATCTCTAGCAAGTAACTCTAATACACTTTCGCGTCGACCTTGGCTTTCGGCAATAAATAAAATTTTATCTGGCGTTTCTTTATCATCAATAAAATGATTAATTAACTCAAAAGGCTGCTTTAATTTATGATTGATAGTTAAGTCTGGCAGTGCCTTAACGTCAAAAACAATGGCATTAGACTTTTGTTTATCTGGCGTTTGCTCTTTGTCGTCAATGTTAGTTGTCACTATGGTGATACGTGCAAAAGGCTTTAAGGCACTATAGAGCGCTGCGGAGCTTAAAAATAATTGCTCTGGTGGTAATAGTGGTCTAGTTGGATCGTAACGTCTATTTTCATATCGATAATCAATGTCTTGCCAATACTGATTTAGCGATTTATCTAAATCGCCAGAGATAGCTATCATGGTATTTGGCGCTAAATAATCACACAAGGTGCTAGTACTTTTATTATCGAATAAATTTGACTGTGGGTCTTTATTGTTCTTTTCTTCGAAGAAAAGAGGTAAATAATATTCAATACCAGGAGGAAGAATACCATTGCTTACTTGATGATAAATAGCCTCTTTATCGATAGCGCTTTTAAATAATTCACGATATTGGTTGCGAAATAAGCTAATCGCTGCTTTATCGGTAGGAAATTCATGAGCAGGTAATAAATTGATGTTGTCTATTTTTTCATTTGAACGTTGGTTATCAGGATCAAATAAACGTATTTCATCAATTTCATCATCAAAAAAATCTAAACGGAAGGGCGTTTTACTACCCATCGGAAATAAATCTAAAATTGCACCGCGAGCTGAAAATTCGCCATGCTCCATTACTTGATCGACACAACGATAACCACTAGCTTCTAAGTTTTGTCTTAATTGATGTAAATCTTTCTTATCACCTTTCTTAATGATTAAGCTATTTGCTTCTAAATATTTTTTAGGGGCTAATCGCTGTACCAAGGTTGTTACTGGCACAATTACTATGCCTTTTTCCATGCGAGATAACTGGTAAAGTGTCGCTAAGCGTTGCGAAATAATATCTTGATGAGGAGAGAATGTGTCATAAGGTAAGGTTTCCCAATCGGGAAATAAACAAATAGTTAGCGCATGTTCGCTTTGCGACAAACTAAGTAACTCTTGCTCTAATCTTAATGCCGAAGGTGTGTCATGAGTTACTAGCAAAACGGGGGCATCACTAGAAATTGCTCCTTGATATAAGGCAATGCTCGCACTTGAACCTTGTAAATTTAACCAGTTTTTTTTGTCAATAGTCTTGGTGTTGTTTTTTGCTAGAATAGGGGTTAGTAAACAGCTTGATTTGCTCATGAAATTAAATAACTTGATAGAAGTAAACTTATACTCATGTTACCTCGAAATGCTCGTTTCAGCGAGAATTAAAAGGCTTATAGGCAAGGCATTGATTGAAGAGAATGGCTTCTCCCTTGTCGAAATCAATAACGCCGCATATAAGCCTTTTAAACTCGCCCTACGGGGACGGCTGAGCAAATCATACTCATCGTTGCATTTGTTTTTAAGGGAATAACCATTAATAAAAAAATGCGTCTTGATTATGAATTGCTCAGACGTCCTGAAGCAGAAATTTTGAAGTATCATGAGTATATAATGACTTATTCTAATTAAGGTGGGATGCCAATTCAATGGATTGTTTTTGCAATGATCTATTTGACAATACCTTATTTTACTTCTAAACCTAATATGTGGCTGTTAGTTAATACCATGCAGATTAATTGGTATGATTGGTATAACTTATTTTATAAGCGATTAACAGCTTTGTTCACTACCATTTCGTTTAAGGATTCGAACGAAAATTGTACGAATGTTTATCCGGATGGTATTCATTAATGGATATATTTACAAGGAATTAATATGAAAAACTTATCACTTAAAGCACTTCTCACGGCACTACTAACCATCACGCTACTATTTACTTCCAATGTGGTTTCTGCCGCAGAAAAAGTGACTACTAACGTTGTAGTTAAACAGCAAGTTGTTTATTTGAATAAATCAACTATGGATGATTTAATAACCTTAAAAGGCGTTGGTTATAAAAAAGCGCAAGCCATCTTAGCGTATCGACAACAAGTAAGCGGGTTTAAATCAGTGAGCGAGTTAATGAAAGTAAAAGGAATAGGCGAAAAGATTTTAATGGATAACAAGGAGCGGCTTAAAATATAAGATCAACAGACACGAGTAATTTCATTTTGAAAGTTAGCACTTTGCTGACTTTTTCCTTTTTACAAACATGTTTAAAAACACCTTTGTTATTCGTTTTGATTATAACAAAGGTGTTTGTTATATGGAAAAAATTTGCTGAATGTGGCATTCTTGCCTCATCTATTTTTTATCAACGTTTGTATTGGCAATGAATTTAACCCATTTAAAAAAATTAGAAGCTGAATCTATTCATATTTTTCGCGAAGTAGCCGCTGAATTTGATAACCCAGTAATGCTTTATTCTGTCGGTAAAGATTCTGCCGTTTTATTACATCTTGCCCGCAAAGCTTTTTCACCAGGTAAAATTCCTTTTCCGTTATTACATGTTGATACTAACTGGAAGTTTAAAGAGATGATTGCCTTTCGTGACAAAATGGCGAAAGATTATGATTTTGAACTACTTGTTCATCAAAACCCTGATGGTATTGCTATGGGCATGGGGCCATTCTCTCATGGTAGTGCCACACATACTGATGTAATGAAAACTCAAGGCTTAAAACAAGCGTTAAATAAATATGGCTTTGATGCCGCTTTTGGTGGCGCACGTCGCGATGAAGAAAAGTCACGTGCTAAAGAACGTGTTTATTCATTTCGTGATGAAAACCATCGTTGGGATCCAAAAAGCCAACGACCAGAATTATGGAATATTTACAATGGTAAGGTTCATAAGGGTGAAAGTATTCGTGTTTTCCCTTTGTCTAACTGGACTGAGCTTGATATATGGCAATACATATATTTAGAAGGTATTCCTATTGTACCGCTTTATTTAGCTAAAGAGCGTCCAGTAGTTGAACGTGATGGCACCTTAATTATGGTTGATGATGACCGTATGCCTATTGGTGAAGATGAAAAAATTCAAATAAAGAGCGTGCGCTTTAGAACCTTAGGTTGTTACCCATTAACAGGGGCTGTTGAATCAACTGCTGCGACCTTACCTGAAATTATTCAAGAAATGTTATTAACCAAAACCTCTGAACGTCAGGGTCGAGTCATTGATCATGATAGTGCGGGTTCTATGGAAAAGAAAAAGATGGAAGGGTATTTTTAAGTACTTTTTAAATAAGTCCCTTTAAAAGGCATTTATTCTCAATAACATTTTATTTGATCGAAAAGTTTTGCTAGGAAAATAATATGAGTCATCAATCAGACTTAATCGAAGACGATATTCAAGCTTATTTAAAGCAACATGAAAACAAAGAGTTAGTACGGTTTTTAACCTGTGGTAGTGTAGATGATGGTAAAAGTACCTTAATCGGTCGTTTATTACATGATTCAAAAATGATCTTTGAAGATCAATTAGCTGCCATTGAAAAAGATTCTAAAAAATCAGGCACAACCAGTAATGAAATAGATTTAGCTTTATTGGTTGATGGCTTGCAGTCAGAGCGTGAACAAGGTATCACTATTGATGTCGCTTATCGTTATTTTTCTACTGATAAGCGTAAATTTATTATTGCTGATACTCCCGGTCATGAACAATACACTCGAAATATGGCGACAGGCGCTTCAACCTGTGATTTAGCTATTATTTTAATAGATGCTCGCTATGGTGTACAAATTCAAACACGTCGTCATTCTTTTATTTGTTCATTATTAGGTATTAAACATATTGTTGTTGCCGTAAATAAAATGGATTTAGTGGATTACTCACAAGAACGCTATCAAGCGATTAAAAAAGAATATCGTAAATTTGCTGAGTCACTTAATTTTAGTGATGTGCGTTTTGTGCCTATGTCGGCTCTTAATGGTGATAACGTTGTTGAAGAAAGTAAAAATATGAGCTGGTATCCAGGTGCAACCTTGATGAAGTTGCTTAATACTATGGATGTAAAAGTTCAAGAAGAATTTACTCAATTCCGTTTCCAAGTGCAATACGTTAATAGGCCAAATCTTAATTTTCGTGGCTTTGCTGGCACAATTTCTGCTGGTCATATATTGGTGGGTGATACTATCGTAGCATTACCTTCAGGCAAAGAAAGTGTGGTTAAAGAAATTGTTACTTTTGATGGTAATATTGAGCGTGCCGATAAAGGAATGGCGGTAACATTAACGCTTGAAGACGAGATTGATATCAGTCGCGGTGAAATGCTTGTTAAAAAAGATAGTTTACCTATTTCATCAAAAGAGTTTAGTGCTACTGTGGTTTGGATGCATGAAAATGAGCTAGAAACTGGTCGAGAATATTTTATTAAACACGGCAGTAAAATGACCACAGGTCATGCTCAACATATTGTCAGTAAGTATGACATTAATACGATGGAAAAACAGCCAAGCTCACAATTAGCGGTTAATGATATTGGCAATGTTAATTTTGTGGTTGGTGAAGTCTTACATTTTGATGCTTATGAAGAAAACCAAGGTACAGGTGCTTTTATTATTATTGATAGATTAAGTAATGTCACTGTTGGTGCTGGTATGATTACGCATGCTTTAGCGCAGAAAACTCATGAATATTCTGCCTTTGAATTAGAGTTTAATACTTTAGTTCGTAAGCATTTCCCGCATTGGGGTGCTAGAGATATTGCTAAGTAAATATGCTTCGATAAACTCAGGGCTTGGATTCAAATAATAAGAGATAAGTAAGGTTAGTTAATGACAATAGAACAGTGGTTGATGATAGCGGTTTTTATCGCCACTTTTGTTGGTTTACTCAACTATCAAAAAGTACCTGAACGGGTATTTTCAGTGACGGTACTTGCTTGTTTAACGTTGTCTTTTATTAGTGTTGACGATATTCTCGCTAATGCAGTAAATCCTGGTTTAGTCACCTTAATTTTACTGGTGCTTTGTTCATTTTCTTTTGAGCGTACCAGTATTTTACGTCGTATGAGTCATCGTGTTTTTAATGGCTCTAAAATTAACTCAATGCTACGGCTTTTTATCGGCACTGCCTTTGCCTCTGCTATCATGAGCAATACAGCGGTAGTGGCAACGCTTATTAATAGTGTCAAAAATAATAAGTTGATTAATCCAGGGAAACTGTTATTACCCCTGTCTTACGCTGCCATTTTAGGTGGCACTCTCACGCTTGTTGGTACTTCTACCAATCTTATTGTTAATAGCTTGCTACTTAAACAAGGGTTGGCTGGTTTTAGCTTTTTTGATTTTACTACTATTGGTATAGTTGCTTTGTCATTTTGTTTACTATTAGTAGTTTTACGTGCTAGAACCTTACCAAATATAGCGCAAGGACAGTTGCTAACACAAGATTACTTACTAGAAGCTGAAGTTGC
This sequence comes from uncultured Colwellia sp., assembly GCA_965261045.1. Classification (GTDB taxonomy): domain Bacteria; phylum Pseudomonadota; class Gammaproteobacteria; order Enterobacterales; family Alteromonadaceae; genus Colwellia. The sequence goes on along the minus strand of CBDHCJ010000001.1, from coordinate 2,102,214 downwards.
TACTGACTCTAAGTTAGTGAATAAAACCATTGAAGAAAATGGTTTAAGAAATTTAGATGCTTTATTTTTGGTAGAAATTGTTCGTCAAGAGCGTTTAATAACCCCTGTTACACCAGAAGAAAGAGTGCAAGCTGGAGATAAACTTATCTTTAGTGGCGATATCTCAAAAGTACTAACATTGCAGCAGTTTGATGGTTTAACGCTATTTGCTGAGCAAGATGACTTATTGCGTGATAATTTAACTGAAGTGTTAATCAAGCCTGATTCAGCTATTGCCGGAAAAACGTTAAAAAAAGCAGGCTTTCGTGCTCGCTTTGATGGCGCTGTTGTTGCCGTTCGTCGAGAAGGCTGTGCATTATCGGGAAAATTAGGTGACATCGTTTTACAGTCAGGTGATTATTTGGTTCTTGCTGTAGGGCAAGATTTTTCTAGCCGTACTAATTTGTCAAAGAACTTTTTTATATTGTCTGGTCACCAAGCCATAAATATGCTTAGCGGTTGGCGTGACCAAGCGACTGTTTGGGGATTTTTATTGGCTATTTCTATCTCAGTACTAACGCCAATTTCCTTATTAAGTTGTTTATTTATTTATGTTGCAGCACTTATTTTTAGTGGTGCCTTAACGATAAATGAAGTTAAACGCCGTTTCCCTTTAGAAATTTGGATGATAGTACTTGGTGCACTAACGTTAGCAACCGCTATTGAGAATACTGGCTTGGCGGCTATGATAGCCGACTCGATAAAGCAACTCCTTGATGGTAGTAGTGTTTACCTAGCTTTTGTTGCTATTTTTGTCTTAACATTATTAATGACTGAATTAATAACCAATAATGCTGCAGCAGCATTAACATTTCCTATTGCTTATAATATTGCCTTGGGTTTAGGGGTTGATCCGATACCGTTTGTGATGGCGGTAGCTTTTGCAGCAAGTGGATCATTTATTAGCCCTTATGGCTATCAAACTAATGTGATGGTGTATAACGCAGGTAACTATCAATTAGCCGATTTTGTAAAGTTTGGTTTGCCTATTTCGATTGTCTACAGTATTACCGTGTTGTTGATGATCCCCTTGGTGTTTCCTTTTTAACAGATGAATTAACAGAAAAATAATGATTGGGCTTTTTTATGCTTTCATTCTATTTTTTCTGGTAAAATTTAAAACGGAGTAAATATAATGAAAACAGAAAATACCGTTTGGCATGAACAACATATAACGAAAAAACAGCGAGCTAGTTTAAAGCAACAAAAGCCTTGTTTACTTTGGTATACTGGTTTAAGTGGCTCTGGTAAGTCAACGGTTGCTAATGCGGTGGATGCCTTATTATTTGAATTGGGTTGTCATAGTTATTTACTCGATGGTGATAATGTTCGTCATGGCTTAAATGGTGATTTAGGCTTTAGTGATGAGGGTAGAGTTGAAAATATTCGCCGAATTGGTGAAGTGTCGAAACTTTTTCTTGATGCTGGTCTAATTGTTTCTACTGCTTTTATTTCTCCCTTTAGTGAAGATAGAGCTAGTGCTAGAGCAAAACTAGAGCAGGGTGAATTTATCGAAGTTTATATTGATACGCCAATAAGTATTTGTGAGCAACGTGATCCTAAAGGTTTATATAAAAAGGCACGCAAGGGCGAAATTAAAGACTTTACTGGTATTGACTCAAGTTATGACGTTCCTGAAAATCCAGAAATCCATGTCAAAACAGCAGAACAATCAATACAAGCTTGTGCGCAGCAAATTGTTAGTTATTTAGCTGATCAACGATTTATCGAAAGAGTCGAGCAGAGGTAATACTATGCATTATGATGTTTTTAATGGTGATGCTGATGGCATTATTGCTTTATTACAACTTCGTTTATCTAAAAAGGCATTACAACCAAGCGAAACAACACTTATTACGGGTGTTAAACGCGATATCAGCTTACTTAGGCAAGTTGATGCTAATCATGCAACTTCTGCCACAGTATTAGATATATCCCTAGAAAAAAATAGTGATGCTCTGATTGATTTACTTCAAAATAATGTTGAAGTTTTTTATGTTGATCATCATAGAACTGGTGATATTCCACAGTCGAAGCAGTTATTCAGCTTGTTAGATACTGATGCTAATACTTGTACTAGTCTTTTAGTTAATAAGTATCTTAATGGTGAATTTGTTACATGGGCTATTGCCGCTGCTTTTGGTGATAATATGCAAACCTCAGCGCAGGCACTTGCGAAGCAGAATAATTTAACGCTAGCACAACAATCACTATTAAAAGAATTGGGTATTTATATTAACTACAATGGTTATGGGCATAGTGTTGATGATTTACATTTTCATCCCGCAAACTTATTTAAAACGTTATTAAATTATTCAGATCCTTTTGCCTTAATTAATGAGCAAGGCTCTGCTTTTTCTCAACTAAAAGATGCCTATTTAGCTGACATGAATAAAGCGGAAAGTGCGATGGTCGTTATTGAAAATACTCGTTTTAAAGCGGTGCAATTAGCTGATGAGCCTTGGGCAAGAAGAGTTAGTGGCGTTTTTGGTAATGAGCTAGCTAATGCTTCTCCTGATAAAGCACATGCGGTTATTACCTTAAATAAAAGTACTTTAAATAAAAGTACTTTACATGCTGATAATCGCTATACCATTAGTCTAAGGGCTCCTTTAAGTAACAAACAGGGTGCTGGCGAGTTATGTGCTAGCTTTCCTACTGGCGGTGGGAGAGAAGCTGCGGCAGGTATTAATGCTTTACCCGCAGAAATGCTTGGCGATTTCTTTGATAGCGTGTCAAAATATTATTCATAAAGTATAAATTTCGAGCTAAGAGTAAAAAAAGGAAGGTAATACATGAGTTTATTAATTACTGGTGGTACTGGCTATATCGGTAGTCACACGGTTGTAGAGTTGCAAGCTTTAGCAAATAACCAAGATATTGTTATTGTCGACAACTTGTCGAACTCCTCTACTAAAGTACTTGATCGAATTAAACGGATCACAGACAAAACAGTTACCTTTATCAAAGCTGATGTTTGTGATTATCAAGCGATGAATTCGGTGTTTACTCAATATAATATTGATGCAGTGATTCATTTTGCTGGTCATAAAGCTGTAGGTGAGTCGAGTGAAAAGCCACTTAGTTACTATTATAATAATGTTTCAGGTACGGTTATTTTACTTAAAGTAATGACAGAACATAAAGTTAAAAAGCTTGTTTTTAGCTCTTCAGCAACCGTTTATGGTGATAATGTTTCACCACTTAATGAAACCATGACCACATCGGCGACTAACCCTTACGGTCAAACTAAATTGATGATTGAACAGATTTTGTTTGATCTGGCAAAAAGTGACAGTGACTGGTCCATAGCTTGTTTACGCTATTTTAACCCTATTGGTGCTCATGAATCTGGTTTGATTGGTGAAAATCCTAATGGTATTCCTAATAATTTATTGCCTTATGTTGCTCAAGTTGCGGTTGGCAGATTAGCTCAACTGCAAGTGTTTGGTGACGATTATGACACCGTAGATGGAACAGGAGTACGAGATTATATTCATGTGGCTGATTTGGCTCAAGGTCATGTTAAAGCGTTGCAAAGCCTAGATAAAGTATCAGGTTGCCAAGCGATTAATTTAGGTACAGGTAATGGCACTTCCGTGTTAGAAATTGTTAATACTTTTAAAGAAATTAGCGGTCAAAATATTTCGTACAAGATAGTACCTAGACGAGCAGGTGATTTAGCGACAGTTTATGCTGATGCTAATTTGGCTTATGAATTACTTGATTGGCAAGCAACGAGAAATTTACACGCTATGATTACAGATACTTGGCGTTGGCAGTCAGAAAATCCACAAGGACTTTAACTTATTGGCTTTGTTCATCAGCCCAAGCGAAGCGATGTCGCGGGGCAGTTCACTTTTAGCTGGGTTCTTGATAGCGTAGTAAAGCAATTTTGTTAGTCGTAAATTACAAGAAAAATAAAGGGGAATCACTTGGCGTTAAATACATTAATTTCTTTAGCACTATACTTCATTGTTATGTTAGGAATAGGCTTTTATGCCTACCAAAAATCTACCAGTAATGTTTCTGGCTATATGCTCGGCGGTAGAAGTTTAAGCCCCAGCGTGGCGGCACTCTCTGCTGGAGCATCAGACATGAGTGGTTGGATGTTAATGGGTTTACCTGGCGCTATGTATATTTCAGGAATGAGTAGCTTATGGATTGCTATAGGTTTAGTGATTGGCGCATTTTTAAATTATCTTGTTGTTGCGCCTCGCCTTCGAACCTATACCGAAATCGCGAATGACTCTATTACCATACCTGATTTTTTTGAAAATCGTTTTAATGATAAATCACATATGTTACGCATTGTCTCTTCTGTGGTTATTGTGGTGTTTTTTACTCTTTATACCTCTAGTGGTCTCGTTGCTGGTGGTAAGCTTTTTGAAAGCTCTTTTGGACTAAATTATGAAGTAGGCTTATATGTTACTGCTGGGGTAGTGGTAGCTTATACGCTTTTTGGTGGTTTTTTAGCGGTTAGTTTAACCGACTTTGTGCAAGGTTGTATCATGTTTATTGCCTTGGTACTAGTGCCAGTTGTTACTATTAATGAAGTTGGTGGTTTAGATGAAATGCAAACTAGTATTAGTAGCATTAATCCCGATTTATTAGATCTTTTTAGTGGTGTTAGTATTATAGGAATTGTTTCGGCAATGGCGTGGGGCTTAGGGTATTTTGGTCAGCCTCATATTATTGTTCGGTTTATGGCTATTCGTAATGTGAAAGCACTGCCAGTAGCACGTCGTATCGGAATGAGTTGGATGATAGTGGCTATTATAGGCGCTATGGCTACTGGATTTTCAGGTATTGCTTATGTCGCTAAAACGGGATTGACGCTTGATGATCCAGAAACTATTTTTATTGTTTTATCACAGATCCTTTTTAGTCCATTAATTGCGGGCTTTCTATTAGCAGCAATATTGGCGGCAATTATGAGCACCATTTCTTCGCAATTATTAGTAACATCAAGTTCGTTAACAGAAGATTTTTATAAAACCTTTTTTCATCAAAGTGCTAGCGATAAACAGCAAGTTTTAGTTGGGCGTATTTCAGTGGCTATCGTTGCACTAGTGGCTATTTATTTGGCTTATGATCGAGATAGTTCAATACTTTCCCTAGTCAGTAATGCTTGGGCAGGTTTTGGCGCTGCTTTTGGTCCGGTAGTTATTGGCAGCTTGTATTGGAAAAAAATGACGAAAAATGGCGCGTTAGCTGGTATGATCACTGGGGCTGCAACGGTATTGCTGTGGATTTATGCTCCTATTATCATCAATGGTCAATCGTTAGGCTCGCTAATGTATGAAATAGTGCCTGGTTTCATTTTATCTTCATTGGTTATTTATGTGGTTAGTATTATGGCTGAGCAAGATGATGCCGCCATTTTAGCTAAGTACGATGAAATGTTAACGTATCACGGTTAAGTTTCGGGTGATAAGTGTTAAGTTTGAGTAGGTGAGTCGTTGAAATTTTCTAATACATACATTAATTTAGGCGAGCAGTTTTTCCAACGAACGCTACCGCAAAACGTTACTTCGCCTAAGCTCTTATTGTGGAATGAAGCGATAGCTAATAGTTTGCTTATACCACAAAGTTTGCAAAACGATAATGTTTTGTTGTCTCAATACTTTTCAGGTAATCAATTGCTTAATGGCGCTGAACCCATTGCCCTCGCTTATTCAGGTCATCAATTTGGTCATTTTAATCCACAATTAGGTGATGGTCGAGCTCATTTACTTGGTGAAGTGTTAGACAAAGACAATATACGCCGAGATATTCAATTGAAAGGCTCAGGACAAACTGCTTTTTCAAGGCGAGGCGATGGAAAATGTGCTTTAGCGCCTGCACTTAGAGAATACATTATGAGTGAGGCACTATTTGCCCTTGGTGTACCTACTTCTCGTTGTTTATCTGTGGTTGCGACAGGAGAAGTAATCAATCGAGGCTTGGCTAAACCTGGGGCTGTTGTTACCCGTGTTGCCGCTAGTCATATTCGGGTTGGTACTTTTCAATACTTTGCCGCGAGAGGTGATACGGCTTCGTTACAAGTATTGATTGATCACAGCATAAAGCGTCATTTCCCTGAAATAGATGTTGTTGACCTAGATGCTGCTTCATTGGATGCGAACATCCCGTTATCGTTTGAGCAACGTATATTAGCGTTTTTAGAGTGTGCTATTGCTAAACAAATCATCTTAGTGGTTGAATGGTTACGCATTGGTTTTATTCATGGCGTAATGAATACCGACAATACCGCTATTTGCGGTGAAACTCTCGATTTTGGTCCTTGCGCTATGCTAGGATCCTATAATGAAAATGAAGTGTTTAGCTCTATTGATGAATATGCTCGTTATGCGTTTGGTAATCAGGGAAAAATAGCACAATGGAACATGGCTCGTTTGGCTGATTGTTTAATACCGTTATTGATAGCGGCTAGTGATAAAAAACTCACTGATCAGGAGCAGGAGCAACAAACATTAACAAAAGTTGAAACCCTGATCCACCAATATACCGATAAGTTTGATGTTGCATATTTTACGATGTACGGCAAAAAGCTTGGTATGATTGATGTTACTCTAAAGAATAAATCATTGATCAGTGATTTATTAGCCATGATGCAAACGCAAAAACTAGACTATACCCAAACATTTTTACAACTTACACAATCCTTAACAGATGAAACCAAGGCGCAAGAATTAAAAAGTAAACTTGGTGATTGGTATCAAGATTGGTTGGTTGCACTTAGGCAAGAAAGCGCTCAGTTAGAAAACTCTCAGCTAGAAAGCTATCAACAAGCTCAAAATTTAATGAGAGAAAATAATCCTGTCGTTATCCCCAGAAATCACCATGTTGAGGCAATACTTACATCCTGTGAAGATGCCATTATTAATGATTCAACTTGTACCAATGACTCAAAGCAAGACATTATAAATGATATTGTTGGTGAGTTTCTTCGGGTGTTGAGTTCACCTTATCAAGAAATTGAAGGGACAAAAAATTATCAAGATATCCCTGATGATGGTGATAGATATTATCAAACCTTTTGTGGTACTTAACCTCATACTTACGCTATAGCGGTTGTTGATCTTTCATGTTTATTCATTGAGCTATTTATGCTATTTATGTAGACCAAGTAACATTGTCATTAATATTGCGTTGCCACTTTTCTAACGACTCATTTTTATCAGCGACAACAATAATGTTAGCATGTTTAAAACCGAGTGATTCACCTTGCAGTTTATTATCACTAAATTTGTTAGTGAATGCTAAATGCGCTTTTTTCGGCACCACAAAGACTGTTACTGTATCGGTTAATCCTTGAAAAACCAGATGCAAGCTTCTCATGCCATCAAAGCGACAATAGTTTGCTGAAATTAGCTCTCCTAACGAGGCACTAAAACTGCCATTAAAAGTCACCATTTTTTTATTTAATGACGTTAAACTTACTCGGTTGTTATCACTGTTAGCAAAATCGTTTTGCTCATGATAAACGTGAGCTAGTGCATAATCACCTAAATTAGTGTAACTATTGGAAAACTGTAAGTAATTCACAACTAAACCAGCAATAATAGCGACAGAAGCTGCTAAGGCTAAGTATACGCGAGATTTGCGTTTGTCCTGTTGATAACTAGCCAGTGTTTGGCGTAACAGCAACTTATTACATAGATCATCAGGTACAGGAATTTTCATGGCTTGTTTTAATTTTTCATCAAATAAGCAAAGCTCCTGAGCAAGCTGTTTTTTGGATGGATCAGCATTTTTCGCCGCAATAATATCGTCATTTTGACTGGTTGGATCAGCATATATGCTACGTCTATATTGTAAATCATCCATTATATTATCAGGTATATTAATTTTAGGTATATCACTATTATTTGTGTGATTATCATTCATGGAGAAGCCTCATCTTTTCTGGCTCTTTTTCTAAAGCATCTTTTAACTGATTGCGGGCTCTAAATAAACGTGTCATCACAGTGTTTTTGTTCAAATTCAGCATCCTAGCGATATCTTCACCGCTATAGCCACCTAATACTTGTAGTATTAATGGCTCAGAGTATTCAGGTGATAATTGCGCTATTTTATCTCTTAACCAGTGATTCTCTATTTTTTGCTCAGTACTAGTGGATTGTGTATCCATAATACTGGCTTCATCGTATTCACTCATATCAAAGCGTTTACGTTCAAAACGTCTAGCATTTTCACGTCTTAAAATGGTAATTAACCACGACTTTGCTGCTTTTTCATCTTTCAATGAATCAAGCGCACGCCATGCCCTTAAAAATGTTTCTTGCACTAAGTCTTCAGCAACCTGTTTTTCATGCGTTAACCAATAAGCATATCGGTATAAATCGTCGTGCAGAGCCTTTACTAGTGCTTCGTATCTAACTTGTTTTGTCGCCATGCTAGTAGAGACCTGAGTAGATGTTTCTTTATTTCCAAATATTTTCATTTTTGTGAACTTAGTTTGGATTTAAGGTGAGTTTACAACGGCTATTTTCTTGAATACCAGCGGCATTGATTTGTTGAATTGCGTTTAATAGGTTTTTTCCACTCCATGAGTTATCAGCTGATTTTTTACCATATAAGTGTTGTTGAACATCATTAATAGCACAAGTAAATGCTTCATTATTTACCTGTTCTAATGCTTGTGACAAGGTTGATATTTCAATATGCCTGATAAGATTGTTGCTATGATTAGCACGTAGGTTATTTAACCAAGGTAAAACTAAATTTAGTGCTTGTTCAGCATTATTTTTCTTACATGCTGCCATTAAAGCAAGGTAATTGTTATTAACCTTCTGGTGCTTGTTTTTACTTTCACTAGGAGAGTTATTTCGCTTTAAGTGAAGTACATGGCTTAGCCATGCTAGTGCGGTAAGTATCCACAGAGCCAAAAATAGCCATTGTAAGTAACTTGTTTTCTCAGTAATAATTGGCTGTGGTAATACGGGTGTTGTGGTGTTATTAATTAATAAATCTCTTGATAAAGTGTTCGCTGTTGTTGAATTAATTGCGATGGAAGATTGTGGTAGATCAGCATTGGCATGGACAGTAATAGTTTGCTCTGGTAGTACCGCTTGCTGATATTTGTTCGTTATGGTATTCCACCAAGCAATGGTGATTTTAGGTAATATATAGTGACCAGCATGGCTAGCAACGAGAGCAAAGTTTTGCCTTTTTTGGCTGATCAAACGTTCTTTGGTTAACTTTGAATCTAGCTCAGCTTGATCAGGATATACTCTCAAACCTACAGGCGCATTTACAATTATTTTAGGTAACTGAGCTCTACCAAGCCCAACCGCAGTTAACGTAATTGTACGGGTAATTGGCTCGCCGACTTTAAACTCATTGCTATCAGGTTGCCATTCTTGGTGTAAGCTCAATAATTCACTAGGTAGCCAACTGTTATTAGCATCAATTGGGTAGCTACTTGGAATAGGTTGTACATTTAAAGGAAGTTTGTCTCCTAAAATATTTATGGGCTTAGTTTCGCCAAAACTTAAAAAGCCAGAACGGCGTCTAGATTGCACCATAATATCACCTGAAAACATCGGAGTATCAAGCGTGAACTTTCCACTTTGCTCAGGTGTTATGGCGTAAATCCGTTCAATTATACGGTAGCGTTTACCATTAATAACATCGTTACTTTCTGAGTCTTTACCTATTTGTTCAATAGTAGCGCCAGTTAAGGTAGGCTCGGTTAAACTACCACGTTGTAGTTGTACGCCAATATGCAATTTTATTGTTAAAGTAAGTAATTGTTGCACATAAATATCGTTAGCTGATAATTCTGCCGTGATGAAAATATTTTGCTGTTGAGTTGAATTGGCACTCCCTTGTTCAATGACTTGTACATTGATCGCCTGTGAATGATAGCCTTCAACAGTTAAAGCTGGGATGATTAAATTGCCGGTTTGTCTTGGGATCAAAACTATTTGCCAGCGAGTTGTTTTACTGGTTTTGAAATTAACCATACTGGTTTGTGAACTAACTTCGGTGCGCGCGAGTGTAAAATTCTTCAATAATGGTGTTGTATCTAGGCTATCACGTTCAACACTGTCATCAGCAATGACGGTTAAGACAATAGATTCATTACTCATGACTGGGTTAGTATCAATACTGGCAGTCACTTTTGTTAAGGCATACGTTGCCTGACTAACGGCTAAAATAGTCAGTAGAGTTAATAATTTCAAGCTCATTTTTACCACTTTTTCTTTACTCCTTGACGTGCACCGTCTTGTCGACGTTTTTGATATTCTAACTGCATTTTGTTGCGTAATAATAGGTAAGGATCATCGGTTACTTTATTTAATAATTGTTGATATTTTTGTTTCTTTTCTTTTGCCTGTTGCTCGGCTGCTACTTGCGCAGCAGTTTTTTCTTTCCCTTGCTCATTTAACTTGTTGTCTTGCGCTGCTTGTTGTTGATTTTGTTTTTGTTCAGTTTGGTCTTCTTTATTGTCGCTTGAATTGTCGCTTGAGCTTTTCGATTGCTCTTGTTGGTTGTCTTTTTCTTGAGGTGCGCTAGTTGAGTCTTCTGATGGTTGTTGATCCTGCTGTTTATCGTTTTTATCTTGTGGTTGTTGTGATTGTTGTTGTTGTTGTGAATCTTGGTCTTGTTTTTGCTTTTTATCACCATCTTTTTCAGATTTGTCATCTTTAGATTGATCGCTTTGCTCTTGCTTTTGCTTTTGCTCTTGTTCTTGCTGCTGTTTAATTTTCTCTAGATTGTCTTTGGCATCTTGCAACTCAGGATTTTTCTGCAAAGCCTGCTCATAAGCCTCAATTGCTTGTTGATATTTTTGCATTTGTGCTAACGCATTACCTTGATTATAAAGACCATTGGCGCTATTGGCTTGTTTTCCTTGCTTGAAAGCCTCTAGGGCTTGTTGGTAATTGCCTGCTTTGTAATGAGCGCTACCTTGCCACGGTGAATTTTCAAATTGCTGAGCAGCACTTTGGTAGTTTTCTTGATTATATTGCTGTTGTGCTTGCTGATCTTTGGTTTGCCAAAGATCTTGCCATGCTTTTTTTAACAGTGATGGTGCTGGGGTGTTTTCTATACTTTCATTTGCGTAAGAAACAGGGCTAATCAAGGAAAAAGAGAGTGAAAATAATAAGGGGAAGCAGGTTAGCGGTATGACTAAAATAGCTCCACCGCGACGAAAGTAACTTAAAGCCAGTGACAGCACTAATAATAATAACCAAGCTCCTTGCTCTTGCCATTGGTCGCCTGTTTGCTGACTTTGCTGTTGTTTACTTTTATGGTTTTCTAACGCATCGAACTTCAAGATAAGGCTATCGATATCACTATCATCATTACTAATGGTTTGGTAACGTCCAGCTCCGCGAGAAGCTAATGATTGAAGCTTTTGTATGGGTAGCCTAGGGACAACAATAGCGCCGTTATCATCTTTTAATAGCGCTTCGGATGGTAATTTTATTGGCGCACCATTTGGGGTACCAATACCTAATATATTTAGATGATGACCAAACTCACTTGACCAGTCAAAAATATCACTGAGCTCTTCATTGTCAATATCATCGGTAAACCAATAAATATCACCAGTTAAGTGACCGGCATTGATAAACATTTCATGGGCAAGTGTTAAAGCTGCATAGGGATTTGATCCTATTTCAGGCATTATTTCAGGTGTTAAAGAAGGTAGTAATAATTCTATATTTTTAACATCTTGTGTCAAAGGGCTAATAATAAAGGCATCTTTGGCATAAGCGATTAGACCGACATCTCCATCATTAATTTTATTGAGCAAATCAATAGCTTTAAAGCGCGCACGAGTTAAACGGTTTGGTTTTATGTCGGTTGCGTACATGGAATAGGACATATCCATAATAAGCACAGAGCCACGTTCAGTTTGATAGACAGGTTGTGGCAGCTTTTGCCAAACAGGGCCTGCAAGGGCGATGATGCTAAGTAAACCAATGAAAAAGGGTTTTACTAAAAACACACGTTCATGTAATGCGTGCTTATTGGCAGAGAGATTATTGGTAGTACCTTCTATTAATACTCGGCTTAAATGTGAAGGTAAAAACTTTTGCCAAGGAGTCTGATGAAAATGATGTTTTTTTAACAGCCAAAGCACCAAAAACAATGCAATTATCGCCAGTAACCAAAGAGGTCTGACAAAATGAAAATTGGTTAAAAATAAATTATATGAAGTCATTATTATTTGAATTTAGCTGTTATCTGAATTTAAGCGATAAGGTTTATGGGTAAAGCTTGATAAATTAATGGTAAGTAAATAACTTACGCCTAATATAAAAGCTAACGACAAAGGCCAGTAGAATAATGCTGTTAATGGGCGCATTTGTTGCTGTTCTTGCTCAACAGGCTCTAGTTGGTCAAGTAAATTATAAATTAACGCCATACCTTGGCTATCTTTGGCACGAAAATATTTTCCCCCCGTTTGCTGGGCAAGTTTAGTTAAGCTTTGCTCGTCTAATTCACTTGATGGGTTTACATGACGGGTACCAAAAAGAGATTGTTGTAACATAACATCAGCACCAATACCGATAGAATAGATGGTAATGTCTTTATCAATAGCAAGTTCAAGAGCTTGTTCAGGCGTTATTTTTCCTGCTGTATTTTGACCATCGGTTAATAGCACTAAAACCCTATTTGATTTTTGCTTAGCGTCAAAGCGTTTAACAGCAAGCGCTATGGCGTCACCTATAGCGGTTTTTCTACCGACTAAACCTAGTTCGCTTTCATCAAGCATTTGTTTAACGGTTTTCCTGTCAAACGTCATTGGTGTTTGCATATAAGCATCGTCAGCAAATAATATTAAACCAAGACGATCACCTACGCGGTGCTCAATAAAATTACCAAGTACTACTTTCAACATATCTAAACGGTTTACCATGCGACCATTTAAACTCATATCTTCTATTTGCATACTGCCAGATAAATCAACGGCAATCATCATCTCTCTACCTTCGGTTGGAATATCGATGGCATCACCTAACCATTGTGGTTGGCTTAAAGCTAATACCGTTAACAACCAACATAAAGATAAAATAACTAGAGGTGATTTTTTACTGACTTGTGTGGTGATATTGACCGATGAACTTGGTAATAATTGCGGCATGATTAGAGCCGCGCTAGTGTGATTATTGCGCTTTTGGGGCAACCAATAAACTAATAACGGTAGTGGTAATAACAAGAATAACCAAGGCCAAGCAAAGGTGATCATGCGCTAACTCTCTTGCTTTGCTGGTTTAGTTTACTGTCAGTGCGCTTTTGTTTAGCTGGTGCCACCATTTTAGGAGGCAAGGCTTGATTTAACCAAAGCAATGCAGCTTGTTGAAAATTATTATTCACTTCATAACAGGCATTAGGCTGATATTGATTTTTAAAAGTTTGCTCGCTTAATTTGATAAAGCTTGCTTGATGCTTTGCTGATAATTGTTTTAATAAAAATTGTTGCAATGGTTCACCATAAAGTTTGGCAAGTTCAACACGAGAAAAATAATGCATTCCAGCCCACTTTAATATGGACATAAGTTCGTTATTACTTATGTCAGCATTGTTTTTCAGCTGTGCTAATGCTTGTTTTTTTACTTGATTACGTTTTGCGGCTTTGCTGAACTTGATTATCGTTAAAGCAGTAATCAATAATAGTAAAGCAGCTAATATCCACCAGCCATAGGCTGTGGGGTAATTGGCTATTTGTTCAGGCAGATGAATATCTCTCAATTCTAAGGTGTTTTCTAAGGTTTTAGCTGGTAAGGCATTTGTCTGAGTAGGGTTAGTGCTTATTGGTTGCAAAACTGTGCTCCATCTTTTAGTTGTTGCGCTAGCGTTTGTCCTGCACTGAAATTAATAACCCTTGCGCCAGCTTTAGTGAGCAGTTTTGAACATTGTTTAGAAATGGTTTCAGCTTGTTGCTTATAAATGTTTGCGGTATTTTTGTCACCTAAGGTTAGCTGTTGGCGATTGTTACCATCGGTTAAAGTTACATTAAGTTTAACTGAACTTGTCGGTAACTCTTGCTCAAGAGGGTCGGTAATTAAACAAATCACCAATTCACAATGTTGACTTATTTGCGTTAGATGACGTAAGGCGCTATTTTCTTGGTTCAAGGTTGTTTGTTGCTTGGTGTTTTTAATTAACGTATCTTTGATTGGTTGCGCATCAGTAATCAAATAAACGAGTGATCCAGGTTTAGCTATTTGCCTTATGCGAGCACAGTTATCATGAAAGTAACTTAGCTTGTTAGCACTTTCTGTGGCCGTTTGAGGCTGTAGGGCATGCGGAGATAGATGTATAGAAGTTAGTGCATGTAAATAGTGCAACACACCTTCTTTGCGACTTCTTGGTTTTAATTCTAAATGCTTGTTTTGATTAAAAACGATACCACCTAAACGGTCGCCACGATTTTTTGCATGCCAAGCGACTAACGAGGCTAAATGAGCTGCTTGCACTGATTTAAACAGCAGTTGACTGCCAAAGTGCATACTGGCACTCAAGTCAGTCGCGATAAGTACTGGGCGTTCCAACTCTTCTCGAAACAGTTTGGTATGAGTTTTCCCTGTTCTAGCGGTTACTCGCCAGTCAATAGCGCGAATATCATCACCTGTTTGATAATGACGAACCTCATCAAATTCCATGCCACGTCCTTTGTTACGTGATAGGTAATTACCAGACATTTGCCCGTGAATATTTTTTCGTGCGGATAAATCAATTAACGCGGTTTTATTTTGATAATGTAATAGCTCAGCCATGGCAAGATCAACACCATTACTGTTAATGCTAGCAAGTTGACTTTGGCAACTCGTTGATGAAAAGCCTTGGTTATTACTCGCTGTTTTTTGTTTAAACCACATAAATGACTTCTTTATTTTGGTTGCTATGCAACTGCAACTAGACTTAATAGGTGGTCTAATAATTGGTTTGGCGTAATACCTTCTGCTTCTGCTTGATAACTAAGAATTATTCTGTGCCTTAATACATTATGTAAAACTGCTTGAATATCTTCTGGGCTAACAAAATCTCGGTTATGTAGCCATGCGCGTGCGCGTGCGCATCTGTCTAAAGCTATTGTGGCACGAGGGCTAGCACCATAAGCTAACCATGATTTTAATTTGTCATCATATTTTTCTGGTTGGCGAGTGGCAATGATTAAATCAACCATATAAACCTCAAGCGTTGGTGCCATATGAATATTAAGCACTTGCTTTCGAGCATCAAATATTTCCGCTTGGCTCAATACTCTTAATTTTGGTTTCTCTTGATTAGCGCTGGTTAGCGCTTCACCACGGTTTAGCTTTAATATTTCTAATTCGCTTTTTGCATCGGGATAATCAATATCTAAATGCATTAAAAACCTGTCTAACTGCGCCTCAGGTAAAGGGTAAGTACCTTCTTGCTCAATGGGGTTTTGGGTTGCCATAACTAAAAATAGCTCAGGCAGTTGATACGTTTTTCTACCAACGGTTACTTGTCCTTCCGCCATCGCTTCTAATAAAGCTGATTGTACTTTAGCTGGCGCACGGTTAATTTCATCAGCTAACACTAAGTTTTGAAATAATGGTCCAGCTTGAAAAACAAAACTAGCATCTTCTGGTCGATAAATATCGGTACCAGTTAAATCAGCGGGTAATAAATCTGGCGTAAATTGAATACGATGAAAATCTGCTTCTAGGCCATCAGCTAATGCATTAACAGCACGAGTTTTTGCTAAGCCAGGAGGCCCTTCAACAATTAAATGGCCATTTGCTAACAGCGCAATAAGTAAATTTTCTATAAAAGCAGGTTGACCAATGATTTGCTTGGATAAATGTTGTTTTAATGTGGAAAAATGTTCAATTGCCATACTTGCCTTGTCTTTTGTTTATATAAGAATAAATAGTAGCTGAAACGCACTCTAGCATTTTATATAAGGTTGATGTTAAAGAAAACCAGTCTTTTTTAACTTAGTTGTAACAATTTTTTTCTTATTTACACTAGTTAGTGGGTAGTGGGCTATGCTTTGGTAATAAATAAAAACCAGCATTGATATTTTCTTTTATCACTATTTTGCCCATGTTTTAAAAAGAGCATGTATTCTAGAAAATGTGCTAATCTTTGTCTGTCATGAGGGATCACATATTTATTCGTATTGCTATAGCCCTGAAAGAGACAACCGCGTTAGTTTATCTACTTGATGTACGGGAGAGCAAATGCAAATTTTTATAATGCGCCATGGTGAAGCTACTAATCTAGCAGGTGATGATTCTCTTAGACCTTTGACTGAGCAAGGGATATTAGAAGCTAACATTATGGGAAAATGGTTATTACGAAATAGTCCTAAGTTATTAGAGGTTTTTGTTAGTCCATACCTTAGAGCACAGCAAACTTGCGCTAAGGTGTCTGAGTTACTGATGAAAGCTAATCTACTCGTTAACCAACCGAAAACATTAGGCTTTATTACCCCCTCAGGTAATGTTCAGCATGCTCATGATTTTTTAGATGGGTTATTTATCCAGTTGAATGAAACGAAAAATTGTGATGACAACTTAGCCATTTTATTCGTTTCTCATATGCCCTTTGTTAGTTATTTAGTGACAGAATTAACGGCAAAGCATCAGATGCCAATATTCTCAACGGGTGCTATTGCGGTGATTGACTATGATATTAAGCACATGCAAGGGCAGTTGGTGGATATTATTTCACCAGCTAAGTTGCCAAATTAATTTTTATTAAGCTTATCTTTTAATTCTATTCATTCTATTAGTTCTATTAAGGCTAACAAAGCGCCGTTGCCTCCCCATTTTAGTGGTGCTTGATGAAATGCCATTACATCAGGGTGTTGTACTAACCAATGAGGTACTTTATTTTTTAATATTCTTGAGCCAAGACCATGAATAATACAAATGCATTGGGCATGTTCTTTTTGACAAGCATAAAGTAACGCCGCTATCTCTTGTTTGGCTTGATGTTGGTTTAAACCATGTAAGTCTAAAATTAAATCAGGGTTATAAAAGCCTCGATATAAGTTTTTGGCTTCAAAACTACTCACATCAGCGCGAACATATTTCATTGGCTCTTGTTTGTTTAGATTGGGTTCAAATTCATCAGAAAAATGGAATTGGGCAAGAGCCTTATTATGATTTCTTGGATGAGTATGTGTTTTAGGCTTGCTGACTTTTTTAGCAAAGTGTATGGTGTCTACTTTTAAAGGTGTGATCTTGCCTATTACTTCTTTAAAAAGTGCTTTGTCGTCGGTATTGATTTGCTTTTTGTTCGTGTTTTTTCTTTTCATCGGGCTAGTGTAAAAATATCTATTAATTTTTACAAGTAATGAATTTAATGATGTGTAGTAAATAGAGAAATGATAAATATTATAGGAATACAAAGTGAATAAGTTAACCTCAGTAACGAGCCAATTGCATACTATCGGTGATTACAGCAGATATGGCGCAACTTTATTTAATCAAGCAGAATTGTTTTATGGGCACGGTAGTGATAATGCCTTTAAAGATGCATATATATTGGTAATGTATGCTTTGTCTCTACCTAATGAGGTAAATGATAGCCTTATGATATGCCGTTTGATTGAATCAGAGAAACAACATATTTTGGCATTATTTACCCGTCGTATTGAAGAGCAAATTCCAGTGGCTTATATCACCAATGTTGCTTATTTTGCGCAGTTACCTTTTTATGTTGACGAGAGGGTGTTAATTCCACGTTCTCCTATTGGGGAGTTAATTGAAAACCAATTTTTTCCTTATGTAGCGGCTAATAAAGCGCCAAAACGTATATTAGATTTATGTACTGGTAGTGGCTGTATTGCCATAGCATGTGCCAGTTACTTTAGTGATGCCGACGTAGACGCGGTAGATTTATCGATAGATGCGTTAAATGTTGCGCAAATAAACATAGAAAATCACGGCCTTAGTGAGCAAGTTATTCCAATTCAATCGGATGTTTTCTCTGGGGTTGAAGGACAAAATTATGATTTAATTGTTACCAACCCACCATATGTCGATCAGCAAGATATTGATAGTTTACCGCCAGAATATCATCATGAACCAGAAATGGGCTTAGGTTGTGGCGATGATGGCTTAGATATAGTACGTGTTATACTGGCGCAAAGTGCACAACACTTAAATGATGAGGGCTTACTCTTTTGTGAGGTAGGTAATTCAGCAGTACATGTTAAAGCTTTATATAGTGAAGTGCCTTTTACCTGGCTTAATTTTGAGCATGGAGGCCATGGTGTATTTATGCTAACTAAGGCACAATTAGTTGAGTTTTCGGCAATTTTTACTGCCGCTTTACAAAATCAAGAATTAGATAATTAATAAAATAGATTAAACAGACGTTGGAGTTAAAATGTCAGGCAATACTTTCGGAAAATTATTTACCGTTACTTCATTTGGCGAAAGCCATGGTTTAGGGATAGGCGCTATCATTGATGGTTGTCCTCCAGGCATTGAATTATGCGAAGCTGATTTACAAATAGATCTTGATAGACGTCGCCCAGGTAAATCACGTTTTACTACTGCTCGTAATGAAGCTGATAAAGTCAAAATTATGTCAGGGGTGTTTGAAGGTAAAACTACGGGTACACCTATAGGTCTGCTTATTGAGAATACCGATCAACGTTCTAAAGACTATGGCAATATTGCGCAAAGTTTTCGCCCGGGCCATGCTGATTATACTTATTGGCAAAAATATGGGTTACGTGATTATCGTGGTGGCGGTCGCTCTTCTGCGAGAGAAACCGCAATGCGCGTTGCTGCTGGGGCGGTGGCTAAAAAATATTTAGCACAAAAATTTGGGATGAAAATACAAGCCTGTGTCACACAAATTGGCGAAATTACTGCCACATCTTCAAATGGTGAATCTCTTGATTTTCAAAAGATCAATTGGGTTGAAGTAGAGCAAAACCAATTTTTCTTTCCTGACAACACTAAACTTGAACAATTAGATCAACACTTGCGTGATATTATGCGTGCTAAAGATTCTATTGGAGCAAAAGTAACTGTGATAGCAACGAATGTTCCTATTGGTTTAGGGGAGCCAATTTTTGACAGGCTTGATGCTGAAATTGCTCATGGCTTAATGAGTATTAATGCGGTGAAAGGCGTTGAAATAGGGGATGGTTTTGGGGTAGTTAACCAAAAAGGCTCAGAGCATAGAGACGAGCTAACACCACAAGGTTTTAACAGTAATCATGCTGGTGGTGTTTTAGGGGGAATTTCATCAGGACAAAATATTATTACTCATTTAGCATTGAAGCCAACCTCAAGTATTGGCGTTAGTGGTAAAACCATTGATGTTAGCGGCGCGGCAACAGATATTATAACGAAAGGCCGACATGACCCTTGTGTTGGCATTCGTGCTGTGCCTATTGCTGAAGCTATGTTAGCGTTAACCTTGGTGGATCATTATTTAAGACATCGAGCGCAAAATGCAGATGTTGTTTGCCGTACGCCAGTGATAACTGAACGTTAAGCTATCGCCTTTAGGTCAATTAGTTTGTGTTTAGCATTGTTTAGTCTGATTGTTGCTAAGTTTTTCGCTCCATCATCAGCATAAATTTGACATCGTTTAAAGCGAAGTCATAGATCAAATTAGGAGATCTGCGTCAAGTTATTTTTAATGCGATAGCCCTGGTTGAATTATTGACTATATTGACTATATTGAATTTAAAGGGGTTATTTGCTAAGCACGTTATCTTCAACAACTACAGGAGCGATATCTTTAACCGCTGCCAAGGCACTCTCGTAATTTGGATGTTGTGATATGTTAGCCACTAATTCTTTATATTTTATCTTTCCTTGGCTATCTATAATAAAAATGGCGCGTGTTAGTATGCCCATATCTTTAATAATTAGACCATAGCTTTCACCAAAATTACGCCAAACTGAGTCTGATAATACTTTTATTTTGTTTACATTTTCAACTTTGCAAAAACGTTTTTGTGCAAAAGGTAAATCATTGCTAATAGTTAATATAGTGATGTTTTTTGGTAATTTGGCTGCTTCCTTATTAAAGCGCTTGGTTTGTAATGAGCACACACCAGTATCTAGGCTTGGCAGAGCTGAAATGAGTAATGTTTGATCTTTAAAATCAGATAGGCGTATTGGAGCAAAGTTCTTATCTACTACTTTAAAGTTTGGCGCTTGATCACCTATATTGACCTGAGTACCTAGCAAAGTAACATACTTATCGTTTGCTTTTACTAAATTTTGTGTTTGTGTAAGGGTTGATTGACTAACTGATTTTGCATGTGTATTGAAGGCTAATATACTACTGGCGAAAAATAATATAAATAAAAGTTTACTTAGAGTCGATAATTTGATCATTAGTTGGAATCATTCGTTATAAAGTTAAAGTTAAAGGTTACCATTTTTCCTATTGGGTTTCTTGATTATTATTCGATAAAATTCCTGTAAAAATGTTACTGAATATTCTATTGTTATGCTAAATGTGGATAGCTTAACTATTCTCATTTTTCTTGAGTTTTTCTAACGGTAATTTTTTCTAACGGTAATTTTTCTAACGCTAATAATGACGAGTGGAATTATTATCATTAGAAACAAAATCAAACGTGGCCACTGGCTATAAGGCGTTTCACCTGTTACTAACGCCACTTCTGTTTTTAATACGGCCTCTTCAAACTGTGGAATACGAGCAATAAAGTTACCGTGATGATCAACCACTGCGGTTATGCCGTTATTGGTTGAACGAAGTAAGGGACGACCAAATTCTAAAGCGCGCATACGGGCAATTTCCATATGTTGATGTGGTCCGTGTGAGTCTCCAAACCAAGCATCATTACTTACCGTTAATAGCAAATTAGTGTGCTTAGTTAAATTAGCGGCTAATTGGTGAGGAAAGGCTATTTCAAAACAAAGTAGCGGTAATATATTTAAGTTTTTTGCTCTAAGGTTATGCTGTACATAATTGCCTCGGGTAAAAGAAGACATGGGTAAATTAAATAGCGGAGCGATAGGACGTAATAATTCTTGAAAAGGAACAAATTCACCAATGGGTAATAGATGATTTTTTGAATAGCGATTACTATGATTATAGTAATAACCTTGGCCATCTTCATTTTGCTTATTACCTAAAACAATTAAACTATTAAAGTACTCTTTGCTTTCAAAATTGTAATTTAAAATGCCAGTAATAATGGCACTATCATTTAATAATGCCAAGCGGTTTACGGTACTTAAATAGTCTTGTACTGCTGGCTCTATTGCTGGGATAGCTGACTCAGGCCATATAATGATATCAGCATCGTAATTTACATGGGTAAGATCTAAATATTTGAGCATGGTTGGCCACTCTTGCTCAGGTGCCCATTTTGTTGCTTGCGTAATATTGCCTTGTACTAACGCAACCTTGGTGGTTTTTCCTGTGGCTTGAACCCAGTCTATTTTAGTTAAACCATAACTTAATGTTGTAATAATCAATAGAAGTGTTACTGGCGAAATGATAGATTTGTTGCTACTTTGTTTCAGAGTATAGGCTATTGTCACTAGGCAAACGTTTATTAAAATGACAAGTGCGGTGATGCCTACTTCGCCTATTAGTGGTGCGAAACTCGATAATGGACTATCTATTTGACTATATCCTAGTGATAGCCAAGGGAAGCCAGTTAATACAACACTACGTAAATATTCGCTCATTAGCCAAAAAGGCATTAATAGCCATAAATTAAGCTGTTTTTTACTAGATAAATATGCGGTTAAATAAGCGGCAAGAGCAGGGAATAATGCTAAATAAAGGCAAAGTAGTAGCAGTAAACCTAAAGATACAACAAGCGGTAGCCCACCAAATTGGTCGATGCTAACGTGAACCCAACTGATACCGCTAGCAAACCAACCAAAGGCAAAAATCCCCATAAGCTTAGCTGACTTTTTGGGCGGCTGTTTAAATAAATTATAAAAAACAATGGCAGGAACAAAAAGAACTAAATACCATTGTGAAAAAGGGGCGTAAGCAAACACTAAACTTAAACCTGCGATTAAGCAAAGGCAGCTTTGTTTGTTTAATAAATGATTTGTTAACAAAGATAAAAATGTTTGAATGCTTTTTTTAGTCACTCAATTTACCATTTATTTTATGTTTCTTAGCAACGGTCACTTGCAGCATTTGCATACGTCTTGTATCTGCGGTAAGTATTTTGAAGTCAAAGTGCCCTAAGGTGAGCTGTTCACCTTTTTGTGGCATGTGGTTTAATTGTTGTAAAATTACCCCAGCAATTGTATCTGCTGATTTTTCATCTAACTCACAGTTGAAGTATTCGTTAAAATCGGCAAGTTCAGTCAACGCTCGTACTAGGTAAACATTGCCAGCGAGCAACTTGATGTCTTCTTCAATGCTTTCATCGGTTTCATCTTCAATTTCACCGACTATTTGTTCAAGAATATCTTCAATAGTAATGACACCTGAAATGCCGCCATATTCATCCGCAACTAGTGCCATGTGGTAGCGATTAGAGCGAAATTCTTTTAATAATGGCTCTACCTTTTTGCTTTCGGGTACAATAATTGCTGGACGAATAATAGTATTTAAGCTAAATGCTTCGACAGCATTGTTAAAACCAAAGGAAAGTAGATCTTTGGCTAACAAAATGCCATCAACATGATCAATATCTTCATTAACGACAGGGAAGCGAGAGTGACCAGAGTCTAAAATTATAGGTAAAAATTCATCAAGACTATGACTTCTATCAATGGTAATCATCTGCGAACGTGGGATCATGATATCGCGAACACGCATTTCTGATACTTCTAATACCCCTTCTATCATTTGTTTTGTTTCAGGGTTGATCAGTTCTCGACTTTGAGCATTTGTTAATACATCAACTAAATCGTTTTTATTTTTCGGCTCAGGTTTAAATAATTGAATAATTTTATCTAAGCTTGATTTTTTCTTTGATCCATTGTTTTCGTGGGGGTTGTCATCGCTCATAGAGCTTATTTTTTCCTTTATTGTTTTTTCTTTAATAAGGGTTGTTAATAGATAATTGAGCTAAAATTTTTATTTCTAGCGCTTCCATCTCATCTGCTTTATCATCGTTTATATGATCATATCCTAATAAATGCAAGCATCCATGAACAACCATATGTGCCCAATGGTCAAATAGGGCTTTTTGTTGTGTTTTTGCTTCTTGTTCTACTACTTGAGCACAAATAACGAGATCGCCAAGCAAATTTAATTCAATACCTTCAGGGACTTCGAATGGAAAAGATAGCACATTCGTTGCTTTATCTTTTTGTCGGTATTGTTTATTTAGTTGTTGGCTTTCTTCGGTATCAACTAATCTAATGGTTAATTCAAATTTTTGAGCCGTGACCGTTGTTAATGCTGCATCTGCCCACCGTTGAAAAAGTTCAAGGCTTGGTAACTCTTTTGCATCACAAACTCGTTGTAAATCAATATGACTATTCATTATTTAGGGACTTTGCTTTTGCTTGTTGTTCTTTTTGCTGTTTTTGTCTATTTTCTTTTTGCTCATAGGATTCATAAGCTTCCACTACTCTTGCCACAACGGGGTGGCGTACAACATCTTTTGCTTGGAAGAAGTTAAAACTAATACCGTTAATGTTTTGTAAAACTTCAATGGCGTGGCGTAAGCCAGATTTTTGATGTTTAGGTAAGTCAACTTGGGTTATATCGCCAGTAATAACGGCACGAGAGTTAAAACCAATGCGAGTTAAAAACATTTTCATTTGTTCAAGCGTGGTATTTTGACTTTCGTCTAAAATAATAAAAGCATCATTTAAGGTTCTACCGCGCATATAAGCGAGTGGTGCAACTTCGATAACATTACGTTCAATTAGTTTCTCTACTCGTTCAAACCCTAACATTTCAAATAAAGCATCATAAAGAGGTCTTAAATAGGGATCTATTTTTTGTGATAAATCACCAGGTAAAAAACCAAGCTTTTCACCCGCCTCAACCGCAGGACGAGTGAGTAATATACGGCGTACTTCTTGTCTTTCTAGCGCATCTATTGCGCAAGCAACCGCAAGATAGGTTTTACCCGTACCAGCTACGCCAACGCCAAAACTTATGTCACTAGTGATAATGTTTTGAACATAAGATTGTTGATTACCATTGCGAGGTTTTACTATGCCGCGTTTTGTTTTAATGGTAATCATTTTTTCATAGTTAGCCCCTAATTCAGCAGCTTCTTTACTATGTACAGGATTATTGGCAACGGCTTGCTCTAATACGTTAGCCTCAAGTATTGCTAGGTGAACCATTTCTTCCGAAATTGTTTTATTTATCCCTTTAACTGGTGCTGTTTCGAGGTAGAGGTTTTTCAATAATAGGATAGTTGCTTGGCAGTTTTTGTCTTTACCTACTATTTTAAATTGATTACCACGATAACTAATTTCTACACCTAAACGGCGTTCAATCGTTTTTAGGTGGTCATCCATAGGGCCACATAACTCAGCCTGACGTTCGTTATCAATAGGTGTTAAAACCAATTGGTGATTTGAGGATGCGTTGGTGTTGCTCTTTTCTTTAATGCTTAAAGTGCTCAAAGTGCTTTCCATTAATAACTATTCACTGGTTAAGGAGTATAAGTACCAACACCTAAGTCATTAAGATGACTTGATTTAGATGACTTATGATGACTATTATCTAAGATGTCAGCGGGTGAATGAGCAATACGTAGACCCATATCATTTTCTTGACGAATCAACTCACCACGTAATGAATTGGCATACACGTCAGTAATTTTAATATCAACAAATTGGCCAATAACTGAATGAGGAGCCACAAAATTAACGGTACGGTTATTTTCTGTTTTTCCACGTAGTTCCATCGGATTTTTCTTTGATGGCCCTTCAACTAAAATACGTTGCTCAGTATTTAACATTTGTCTAGCAATACGTAAGGCTTGTTGAGTAATTTTGTCTTGTAATAGGTGTAAACGTTGTTTTTTAGTTTTATCACTTATGTCGTCAGGTAAGTCAGCAGCAGGAGTACCTGGGCGAGCACTATAGATAAAGCTAAAACTTAAGTCAAAATTAATCGCTTCAATTAAATTCATGGTTGCCATAAAATCGTCATCAGTTTCACCTGGAAAACCAATAATAAAGTCTGATGACATACACAGATCAGGGCGAATTTTTTTTAACTTACGAATTTGTGATTTATATTCAAGTGCCGTATGACCACGTTTCATTTGTGTTAAAATGCGGTCACAGCCACTTTGTACTGGAAGATGCAGGTGGTTTACTAATTCTGGAACATCCGCGTATGCTTCAATAATATCATCAGTAAATTCAACAGGATGTGAAGTGGTATAACGAATGCGATCAATACCATCAATGGTTGCTACTAAACGAACTAAACCAGCAAAGCGACAAATACTAGCATCGTGCATTTCACCGCGATAGGCATTAACGTTTTGGCCAAGTAAATTTACTTCGCGCACACCTTGCTCGGCAAGCTGGGCAATTTCATACAATACGTCATCAAGTGGTCTACTGATTTCTTCGCCGCGAGTATAAGGAACCACACAAAAAGTACAGTATTTACTACAGCCTTCCATAATAGAAACAAAAGCACTTGGGCCATCGGCTTTTGGCTCAGGTAAACGGTCAAATTTTTCAATCTCAGGAAAGCTTACATCAACAATTTGGCTGCTATTACGTTGCAATTGATTTAACATTTCAGGTAAACGATGTAGCGTTTGAGGACCAAAAATCATATCAACAAAAGGAGCACGTTGGCGAATAGCATCGCCTTCTTGTGAGGCCACACAGCCACCAACACCAATGAGTAAATCTGGTTTTTTTTCTTTTAATTTTTTCCAGCGACCTAGTTGATGGAAAACTTTTTCTTGGGCTTTTTCACGAATAGAGCAAGTGTTTAATAGGATTACATCGGCATCTTCCGCTTCTTGTGCAAGTTCAAAACCATGGGTTGAATCTAATAGCTCTGCCATCTTTTGCGAGTCATACTCGTTCATTTGACAGCCCCAAGTTTTGATATATAACTTTTTACTCATTTACTTTACTCTTACATATTCGCATATATTAAAATCGATCTTTGGTTTCCCTGCGTTAGCTGAGATATCGACAAAAGGAGGCGTATTTTATATTAAATTAATCAGAATTTCGAGTTGTAAGGTAATTATTAACAGGACTATCGCATTAAAAATAACTTGACACAGATCCCCTAATTCGATCTATTACTTCGCTTTAAGCGAGGCAAATAGCAGGATGGAATAGCGATTATCTACTAAAAATGAGACCTTTGCAAAGCTCTTTGCAAAGGTCTCCTGCTATATGCCATCAGTGGTGCAGCTAGCTCCCTCTTCATCTATCTTCTTCCAAAAAAGCATCAAAAGTGAATTCTGCCCTCTAGCTGGATAGCCTGATCCGCTCCTCGGCTGCCCTCTAGATTGCCACTGCTTTCACGGCGTTCGCCAAACAGATGCAGATCGAAGCGAGCCGTACCCTGCCAGCGTATGCCCAGACGATAGCTATTGATAGTGCCTAGGGTTATTTCGCTGTAAGGGGTTAGTAAGCCAACTAGGCTGGGGGCAAGCAGCCCATAGCTTAGCCTTGCGCCTAAGCGTGCGTCGTAGTCTGGTGCGCTATAGTCCACCGCACTGTTGTACAGGTTGGATTGGGGCAGGCTCTGTTGCCATAGGGCGCTGGTATCGCTACTACTCCCGTTATAGCCATAGCCTGGTCTTAGGCTGAATGCCAGACCAAGCTTGTCAGTGCCTGGATCTAGGCTGATCAATGCCTGAATGCCCCATTCTTTATAGTTACCCTGTCCAACTAGGGCATGCAGGTTGCCTTCTAGCGTTAGGCCAGTCAGGTTGGCGTAGCGCATACCTGCCCCGAGCACTGCGCCCGTGCCGCTGTTGCCATCGCCACCATCATAGCGGGCACCTATTTCCAGCATGGGCTTGATGCTGCCACCGGATGCCAGTGTATATTGCCCAGCTATTTCTAGCAGGAGTCTAAACCGTTGGCTGTCGATGGTTTGTTTGGCGATATTCATATCGGCTGCTGCGTTGATGTCGGTACGTGCCAGCAATAGGTCGCTCTTGAGGCTTAGGCCAGATATAAGCTGCCCTTTGATGCCCGCCGCCAGAGATAGAAGGTTGGTGTCGGTGCTGTGGCTGTTGTCTTCTTGCTCGATGGTTAGATCACCCTGACCATAGCCTAGGCTGCCCCACAGGTTGGTGTGATCGTTGTTCCATGCCAGATAGGGGTGGATACTGGTCATTTTGTGGTTGTAGCTGCCCTCATCACCTTCTAGGGTATAGTCGACATCGCCTTCGCTCCAGCTTAGCATGCCCCCCAGCAGTAGGTTATCTAAGCGCTTATCAAGGCCCAGTTGGTAGCTGGTTAGATCACCTTGCCAGTCAAGATCTGAGTCGTTTTCGCTTAGGCGGGTGTAATCACCACTGCCCCATAGCGCCAGTCCTGTGTTCGCAGCACTTGCTTGATCAGCACCTGTTTGATCAGCACTGTTCAGTGGGATCAGGAAAGAGGAGTTAGTTAACAGCTGTTTCCAGTTTATGTTGCCGTCTTTGTGGGAGCGGGTATAGCCAGCGAGTTTTTGTAGCAGATCAGCGGTCAGTTTTTCAGTTGTTGTGGTTTCGCTGTCAAATTGTATTTGATAACCATCAAGCTGATAGCTTGCCGTTGTTTCTGCTGATGCAAAGGCACTGTCGACACGGCGCTCTACCGAGGCGGCGCTGCTAGCGACTAGCGCTTGAGTCAGACGCGGCATAATGGCTAGGTTTAGCCGTTGGATATCTTCTTCGCTAAGCCCATCAGATAATACGGTGATGCTGAAGGTCAAGCTGGCCGTATCCGTGGCGGCGGTGTTGGTGTCGCTATCGGCTGCTATGTAGGTGTAGCTAGTGCTGGCGGTCTCCGCCTCTGGTGTACCGCTGATGGTGCGACGGGTGGTGTCAAAGATTAGACCCTGTGGCAGGATCGGGCTTAGGCTGTAGGTTAGGGCGCCATTACCACCAGTGGCCTTGGGTAAGGTGAGCACTGGGATAGCTGTGCCAGCGGTGTAGGTGTAGGACTTGTTAGCAATCGCGGTAATCGCAGCAGAGCCGAAACTCGGTGCTGTGTCTAGCGTGATGATAACAGCATCGGTTGGGTCTGATGTATTGTCGGTGGCATCGGTTGCGGTTGCGGTGAATGTGTTGGCGCCATCATCTAGCGTTACAGCAAGCGACCAGCGAGTACCGGTTACACTTGCGGCACCAATGGATGTTCCATCTTTGAGTACATCAACCGTGCCCCCCGCCTCAACGGTGCCTGCAAGGGTAAATGCTGCTGTGTTGACCGTTTGTGCTGTGGTGCTAATGGCGACTGTCGGTGCTGTGGTGTCCACTACGTTTACAGTACGAGTGACTGGGGTGGCAGGGTTCGTGCCATCGGTTGCCGTGTAGGTAATGGTGTAGGTGCCTACAACATCCATAAATGCATCGTCATCAATGGTTACCGTAGAGCCGTCATCCGCTGTTGCCCCAAGCTCGGTGTAACCTGCGCCCAGTTCAATAGTTTGTGGATCATCACCAGTTAGGGTGATAATGGGTGCTGTGGTATCCACTACATTGACCGTTCTGGTGACTGGGGTGGCAGGGTTTGTGCCATCAGTTGCAGTGTAGGTAATGGTGTATGTGCCTACAATATCCATAAATGCATCGTCATCAATGGTTACCGTAGAGCCATCATCCGCTGATGCGCCAAGCTCGGTGTAACCTGCACCCAACTCAATAGTTTGTGGATTGGCTCCAGTCAATGTGATGATTGGTGCTGTGGTGTCAACTACGTTTACAGTTCGAGTTGCTGTTGCTTGGTTTGTGCCATCAGTTGCAGTGTAGGTAATGATGTATGTTCCTACGACATTTCTATATGCAGATGAATCAATGGTTACCTCAGAGCCGTCATCAGCTGATGCTCCAAGCTCGGTGTAGCCTGCGCCTAGTTCAATAGTTTGTGGATTGGCTCGAGTCAATGTGATGGTTGGTGCTGTGGTGTCAACTACGTTTACAGTTCGAGTTGCTGTTGCTTGGTTTGTGCCATCAGTTGCAGTGTAGGTAATGATGTATGTTCCTACGACATTTCTATATGCAGATGAATCAATGGATACCACAGAGCCGTCATCAGTTGTTGCTCCGAGTTCTGTGTAATCTGCACCCGACTCAATAATTTGTGGATTGGCTCCAGTCAATGTGATGATTGGTGCTGTATTATCCAGGGTTACAGTAACAGAATTAGAAACACCAGAGATATTGCCTGCTTGATCAGATGCAGTTGCAGTAAAGGTGTTGGCGCCATTATTATCAGCAGACAGCGTTACTTCAATAGACCAATTGCCATTGGCATCAGCAGTGGCAGTGGATGATGTCAAGGCGTTGCCGTTTTGGGTCAGTGTTACCGTGGCATCGGCTTCTGCTGTACCGCTAATGGTTATGCTGTCGTCAGTTGTTGGCGTTGTTGGTTGAATGATGACTGGTGCATCAGGGGCGGTGGTGTCCGCTGCCGCCTCGACGGTGATGGTTAGCGTAACCATCGCCTCACCAGCGCTATTAGTGGCGGTGATGGTGTAGCTGGTTGAAGCTGAAACTGCTGTTGGCGTACCTGATATGGTGCCGTTGCTTGTGTCCAGTGTTAGTCCATCGGGGAGTGTTGGGGCGATGCCATAACTCGCAACCGTACCACCATTTGAAGTGATGCTTATATCCGCAATAGCGTTGCCTACTGTTGCCGTTACGGTAGCGGAGCTAATACTAATATTCGGAACGGCTACTATACTGCCCGTGTCCACATCTGTAGCAGTAAAGTTTGTAACAATGCCATTGCTGCTGGTGCTGGTGGACACCCCGCTAATGCTACCTGCCATTCGAGTGTATGCCAGTGTGACTGCTGCATCTTTGGCAATGTTACCCGATAAGGTGAGAATCAATACAGTACTATCATCTGCATCTACAGCAAGCTCGGTGACTGTTATCCCTGCCGCTCCTGACAAGCTAAAGTTACCCGGTGCTGCACCATTGTTGGTGAGTTGTTGGTCAACAAACTGTAGCCTTATTTTATCGCCTGCTGCTGTTGCGATAACGCCATTTGTGTTTGGGCTTAGTGCTTCCACCATCGTTACCGTTCGGGTAACTGCTGGCGCCGGGTTGCTAGCCGCATCGGATACGTTATAGGTGATGATGTAAGTGCCCGGTAGAGAAGAATTTAAGGAAGCGACCGCAATGCCATCGAGGGTAAAGCTCGTTGTGATTGAGCTCGTAATATCCCCACCAGTGTTATCGTTTGCCGTTGCCCCGGCATCGGTATAATCCGTGCCTATGACGAGGGTTAGGGCAGCATCGCCAGTTAGCGTGATGACTGGTGGCGTGGCGTCAATGGTTAATGTGTAGTCACCAGAAGCGGTGTTGCCATTACCCGCAGCATCCTCGGCAATATTCTCGGCAATGGAGACGATGACGGTGCCGTCAAGGTTGCCTTTTAGCACCTCAAATTGGTAGAACTGGCCAGCACCAGTAAGGCCGGATGCCGTAGTAACACCTGCCGTGCCTGATACCGTAATATCATCGATCTCAAAACCGCTAACAGCCTCATCAAAGATGGCTTCATAGCGTAGCGTGGTGGCATTGACTGTGTCGCCATTAACTATAGAAACAGGTAAAGATGAGATGGTTACGCTGGGTGGCGTGGTGTCCGCCGCCGCCTCGACGGTGATAGCTACTGTCGCAGTGTCCGTATCACTGGCATTGGTTGCAGTGATGGTGTAGCTGATTTCGCTTGCAGCCGCCGTTGGCGTACCTGAGATGGTGCCGGTGGTTGCGTCAAGTGTTAGTCCAGCGGGTAGTGCTGGTTCAATGCTGTAGCTGGCAACCGCTCCGCCTGTTGAAGCGATGGTTATCGGCGCAATAGCCGTACCCACTGTTGCCGTTACGGTAGCCTGACTGATACTGATACTCGGGGCGGTTACGGGAGCCGGAGCAGGACGAGTATTCGTTACCGAGTAATCATCAAAGCTTACAAGCTCTCCTGCGCTAGCACCCGAAATGGAACCCGTTGTTTTTGTGTATGACAGGGTGATGGTCTCACCGCCGACAATGTTAGCCGATAAGGTCAAAAGCAGCGCCGAAGGCGCTACTTGACTAATACCCGTTACCATTGGACTTGATGCCGCGCCGGACACCGTAAAGTCAGCAGCCACTAGGTCGGGACTGGCAGTTACGACTTCAAGGCCAAAAGATAGGAATATCTGATTTGCTGACAATGTTCCAGCTGATACTAGTTCTAGTCCTTCTATTGGTTCGATTGCGTTATTGGTTATAGGCTCGTTAGAAAAATCCGCCAGCGGTTCACTGCTGCCGGTAACGTCTCTCCTGATGCCCTTGGTATTATGTTCAGTTCCTGTTTTGGTGTATGACAGGGTGGCGGTTTCACCGAAGGCAATCTGGCGATTCAGTGTGAGTTGTATCGTGTTGTTGTGTGTCACAGAATCAACGAAACAAGCACCGACAAACCCTATTACCGTTGGTGCTGGTGATGTGTCACTTGATACGACAAAGTCACCTGGCCTTGCGTTTAAGAAAGCAGCATTGGGAGAACCATCGAATTTTACATCTCCATCAAACGTTATACATATTACACCCTGTTCGTTTGCGTTATTCAGAACCGTGTTAATAACTGTAATGACTGGTGCTTCTGCTAAGAGAGTATTCAGCGTGATGGTAATGGTAGCGGTTGATGTGTTACCAGCGGCATCGGTTGCGATTACGGTGAATGCGTTGAATCCTTCAATTAGTGTTGTGGCAAGCGACCAAGTGGTAACCGTTACGTTTGCGGCACCAATGGGCGTGCCTCCTTTGCGTACATCGACCGTGGCACCGGCTTCAGTGGTGCCGGTAAGCGTGAATGCGGCTGTTCTGACCAGTTGTGTTGGGTTGGTAAAGGTTACTGTCGGTGCAACAGTGTCTAACGTGATGCTAACGGCAGCGGATGCGGCTGATGTGTTGTCAGCACTATCGCTTGCGGTGGCGGTGATTAGATTCTCGCCTTCCGTCAGGTCGAAGGTTATTGACCAGTCGCCATTAGTATCCGCATCTGTGGTGGCACTTGTAATTGCATTGCCAGCGCGCAATAGCTGGATGCTTGCTGCCGCATCAGCGGTGCCGCTAAGTGTGAATGCTACCGTGTTCACCGTTTGTGCTGTGGTGCTAATAAGCGGTGCTGCCGGTGGCGTGGTGTCCGCTGCCGCCTCGACGGTGATGGCTACTGTAGCGGTATCCGAACCACCGCTATTAGTGGCGGTGATGGTGTAGCTGGTTGAAGTTGAAACTGCCGTTGGCGTACCTGATATGGTGCCGTTGCTTGTGTCAAGTGTTAGTCCTTCTGGAAGTGTTGGGGCGATGCCATAACTCGCAACCGTACCACCATTTGAAGTGATGCTTATATCCGCAATAGCGTTGCCTACTGTTGCCGTTACGGTAGCGGAGCTAATACTAATACTTGGAACGGCTTCATTGACAGTGATGGTGATGGTGGCACTATCGCTGACGCCGTTTCGATTGGTCGCCGTGATGGTGTAAATCTCCGTACTAGCGGACATCGTTGGTGTGCCAAAGATGACACCATCTGCACTATGGCTCAGACCGGTGTTCTCAGACAAAGTTTGACCATTCGCGTCTTCGATGGTGTAGGAGTTGACGTGACCACCGTTATTGGTAATGGTGATGGGGTTAGTAGTAACGGCGATGCCTACGGTGAAGGTCAGCATATCAGGGCTGACACTGATGTCGGGGGCAGCCACTTCCTGTTGAACGGTTAGTAAGCCCTGGATGCTATCGCTGCCAGCGGAATTGGTCGCCGTGATGGTGTATGATATAGCCCCCGCGATGGTCGCAGCAGTTGGCGTGCCCGAGATGGTGCCAGTGGTGCTGTCAATGGATAGTCCGGCTGGCAGGTCTGGACTGAAGCTGTAGGTGGCTGCACCACCGCTATTCACAATGGTGATGGGGCTAATGGGCACGCCAACGGTGAGGTTCACTCCGAAGGGGGTAGCTGAGGGGGGAATGTCGGGAGCAAGCACTGCTGCATTGACGACAATGGTTAGCGTAACAGTATCCAAACCACTGCTATTAGTGGCGGTGATGGTGTAGCTGGTTGAAGTTGAAACTGCCGTTGGCGTACCTGATATGGTGCCGTTGCTTGTGTCAAGTGTTAGTCCTTCTGGAAGTGTTGGGGCGATGCCATAACTCGCAACCGTACCACCATTTGAAGTGATGCTTATATCCGCAATAGCGTTGCCTACTGTTGCCGTTACGGTAGCGGAGCTAATACTAATACTCGGAACGGCTACGGCTGCCTCGGCTACTATATTGCTCGTGTTCACGGCTGTAGCAGTAAAGTTTGTAACAATGCCATTCCTGCTGGTGCTGGTGGACACCCCGCTAATGCTACCTGCCATTCGAGTGTATGCCAGTGTGACTGCTGCATCTTTGGCAATGTTACCCGATAAGCTGAGAATCAATACAGTACCATCCGCTGCATCTACAGCAAGCCCAGTGACTGTTGTCTCTGCCGCTCCTGCTCCTGACAAGGTAAAGTCACCCGGTGCTGCATCATTGTTAGTGAGTTGTTGGTCAACAAACTGTAGCCTTATTTTATCTCCTGCTGCTGTTGCGATAACGCTACTTGCGCTTAGCGCTTCCACCACCGTTACCGTTCGGGTAACTGCTGGCGCTGGGTTGCTAGCCGCATCGGATACGTCATAGGTGATGACGTAAGTGCCCAATTGAGAAGAATTTAAGGAAGCGACCTCAGCGCCATCGAGGGTAAAGCTCGTTGTGATTGAGCCCGTAATAGTCCCTGCAATATTATCGCTTGCCGTTGCCCCGGCATCGGTATAAGTCGTGCCACTGACGATGGTTAGGGCAGCATCGCCATTTCGCGTGATGACTGGTGGCGTGGTGTCAATGGTCAATGTGTAGTCGCCAGAAGCGGTGTTGGAATTGCCCGCAGCATCTTGTGCAGCATCGGCGGCAATGGAGACGATGACGGTGCCGTCAAGGTTGCCTCTTCCCACCTCAAATTGGCGGAACCGGCCAGCACCAGTAAGGCCGGATGCCATAGTAACACCTGCCGTGCCGGTTACCGTAATATCACCGATCTCAAAACCGCTAACAGACTCATCAAAGAGGGCTTCATAGCGTAGCGTGGTGGCATTGACTGTGTCGCCATTAACTATGTTAGCCGTAACCGGGAAAGATGAGATAGCTACGCTGGGTCGGGTGGTGTCCGATGGGGCGGGGGTACTGTCCCGCGTGATGCTAACCGCAGCGGATACTTCGGATACGTTGCCAGCGGCATCGCTTGCGGTTACGGTGAATAGGTTGGCGCCTTCGGTTAGCATTACGTCAAACGTCCAAGTACCACCCGATACGATTGCCGCACCAATGGAAGCAGCTGCCTTGAGTACATCAACCGTGGCACTGGCTTCAGTGGTGCCGGTAAGTGTGAATGCGGCTGTGTTGACCGTTTGTGCTGTGCTGGTGATGGCTACGTCAGGGGCGGTTCCGTCATAAGTAATAACGATAAATCCTGCATTAGCATTGCCGTTTCCGGCAGCATCTGTAGCTACATCAGCGGCAACACCCGCTTGAACGAGACCATCAGCCGATGGTGTTATCGTAAAAGTAACATTTACCGTTCTGCCATCAGCAACAGTACTAACGACTTGATATGAGCCTGCCGTTATAGTTCCACCGTGAACGGTAATATCAGATGCTTCAAATCCTATCAGCGGTTCCGAGAATAGTAGATTGATTAGGATTGGATTATCATTGGTTGGGCTAGTTAGAGAAGTATTTCGTATGGCTATAGTCGGTTTTGTTTGGTCTAGTGTTACCGTCACTTCATTAGAAACATCAGAGACATTGCCTGCTTGATCCGCCGCGGTGGCGGTAAAGGTGTTGGCGCCATTATTATCAGCAGACAGGCTTACCTCAATAGACCAGGTGCCAGTAGAGCTAACGGTGGCAGTGGTTGCCAGGGCAGTGCCATTTTGGGTTAGTGTTACCGTGGCATCGGCTTCTGCGCTGCCGCTAATGGTTATGCTATCGTTATTTGTTGGCGTTGTTGGTTGAGTGATGACTGGTGCATCAGGGGCGGTGTTGTCCGCTGCATTGACGGTGATGTCAACCGTGGCGGTAGCGGTGACGGTAGGTATGCCAACGCCATTGGCGGTGATGGTGTAAGTCTCCTCACCAGCGACTTCAGTTGGTGTGCCCGAGATTTCGCCAGTGTCGGT
Source organism: uncultured Colwellia sp. (assembly GCA_965261045.1). Taxonomy (GTDB): domain Bacteria; phylum Pseudomonadota; class Gammaproteobacteria; order Enterobacterales; family Alteromonadaceae; genus Colwellia. The sequence continues at coordinate 2,066,877 of CBDHCJ010000001.1, read as the reverse complement.
GTTAATGGATAGTCCGGCTGGCAGGTTTGGGCTAATGCTGTAGGCGCCTGTTGCTGGCACTGCACCACCGTTATTGGTAATGGTGATCGGGGGTATGGCGGTGCCCACGGTGGCGGTCAGTGTCGGCACACTGGGGCTGATGTCGGGGGCGGCAACAATGGTAATGTCAATGCTGGCACTACCATGGCCGGGGGCGTTTGTAGCAGAAATGGTGTAAAACAGCCTATCAGCGGCCATGGTTGGCGTACCCGAGATGCTGCCAGTGCTGGTGTCAAAGACCAGCCCTGTGTTCGCTTCTAGGGATTGACCGTTGGCTAGGCTGATGGCGTAGCTAGTCACTGGACCACCCGTATTCGTAATGCTGGTGGGGGTAATGGCGGTGCCCACGGTGGCGATCAGCGTATGGGGGTCGGCGGCGATAATGGGGGCAGCATTAACGGTGATGGTGACGCTGGCGCTATTATCGCCAGCGGCATTGGTAGCCGTGATGGTGTAAGTCTGCGCACCAGCGACCGCCGTTGGCGTGCCCGAGATTTCGCCAGTGTCGGTGTTAAAGCTGAGTCCATTAGCGATGAGCGGGCTAATGCTGTAGCTATCCACCGCACCACCGGCTGCGGCATCAATGGTGATGGGGGTAATGGCGACAGCTTGGGTGGCGATCAGTGCCGTTACACTGGGGCTGATGTCGGGGGCGGGGGCGGCAAGAATGGTAATGACAACGCTGGTACCCGCAAGGCTGGGGGCGTTTGTAGCAAAAATGCCGTAAGTCAGCGCACCAGTAGTGGTCATGGTTGGCGTACCCGAGATGCTGCCAGTGCTGGTGTCAAAGTCCAGCCCTGTGGCCGCGTTTAGGGATTGATCGCCGAATAGGGTGATGAAGTAGCTAGTCACTGGACCACCCGTACTCATAATGGTGGTGGGGGTAATGGCGGTGCCCACGTTGGCGATCAGCGTACTGGGGTTGGCGACGATAATGGGGGCAGCATTAACGGTGATGATGACGCTGGCGATATCAGTGCCACCGTCATTGGCAGCCGTGATGATGTAAGTCTGCGCACTAGCGGGACTAGCTGGTGTGCCCGAGATTTCGCCAGTGTCGGTGTTAAAGCTGAGTCCATTAGCGATGAGCGGGCTAATGCTGTAGGCGCCTGTTGCTGGCACTGCACCACCGCTATTGATGATGGTGATGGGGGTAATGGCGACAGCTTCGGTGGCGATCAGTGTCGTTACACTGGAGGTGATGTCGGGATCTGCGGTTGGTGCTGCGCTTACACTACTTGCTGGCAGAGAAAAAGCCAGACTTAAAATAAGAAGAAATAGGGTTTTGTAACTACAAAGGTTGACTAAAGACTGCCATAATGCCTGCGTGTTGTGTGGGGGGGTAACTGTATGATTATTAAGGATTTTTATGGTGCACGATGATTTCATTCGAAATCTCCTCCAGTTTGACAGGTTATTTGCACGACTTATTTGCGGAGTGTAAACACCTCACCGACAGCGTTATTGTAACTCTAGTATAACTTATTGGAAATTGATAGATTGAATATACTATTCTCAGGGCTATCACATTAAAAATATAAAAATAACTTAACATAGATCCCTTAATTTGATCTATTACTTCGCTTTAAGCGAGGTAAATAGCAGGATGGAATAGCGATTATCTGCTAAAAAGTACTATAAATATTTTAATGCGATTGCCCTATAATTATTAATTAATGAGTATAATTGGTAGGCCTAATACTAGCTGACTACACTAGCTGACTACCGCTAATAAGATGTTGCTTGCTCGATAGCCAAGAACAGTGATATCGTCGTGTTTGAGAATTATAAGTTGTTTGAGTATTAAGTGGGAATATAAGTGGGAATTAGCGCAAGGTGAAACATTTTGATTGTGTGGTGGTAGGTGGTGGTATGGTAGGCGCAGCGAGTGCGTTAACTATGGCACAATTAGGTTTACGTGTTGCTTTAGTGGAACCGTTTGAACCAGAGCCATTTTCATCAAAACAAAATTTAGATTTACGAGTGTCAGCTATCTCACTCGCTTCACAGCACTTATTAGAGCAACTAGGTGCATGGTCACAAGTAACTGAGTGGCGAGCTTGCCCATATAAGCGATTAGGTGTTTGGGAGCAAGAGTATGCTTATACTGAATTTAATGCTCAAGATATCGAACAAAAACATTTAGGACATATTGTTGAAAACCGTCTTTTACAACTAGCCTTGTGGCAGCAAATTAAAACTCAATCGAATATTGCATTATTTTGTCCTAATAAGTTAATTCATTTATCTCAAGACGAATCACAGGTAAGTTTAACTTTAGAAAACAATACATCATTAGCACACATGAATATTACAACAAAGTTGCTGATTGCTGCTGATGGTGCTAATTCGCAAGTGAGAAAAATGGTTAATATTGGTATTACCGCTTGGGACTACCAACAATCAGCCATGTTAATAAATGTTAAAACCGAAAAATGTCAACAAGATATAACATGGCAAAAGTTTTTACCAACAGGCCCTGTTGCCTTTTTACCCTTAACAAGAGCACCCTTAGCAAAAGGTGGTGTATCAGAAGAAAGTCATGTCAATAATGCTGAGCGGGGTGGTTATGCTTCATTAGTTTGGTATCATCAACGGGATGAAATAAAACGTTTATCTACACTATTCAACCAGCAATTAGAGCAAGAGATCATTGCTGCTTTTCCAAAGCGTTTAGGACAAATTAAGGTCATAACTAAAGGCGCTTTTCCGTTAATTCGTTGTCATGCACATCATTATCAAAGTAACCGTGTTTTACTACTTGGCGATGCCGCACATACCATTAACCCTATGGCTGGTCAGGGCGTAAATCTGGGTTTTAAAGATGTAAAAGCGCTACAAACAGTGATTACGAGCGCTATTGCTAATGGTGAAAGGTGGCATAACAGTAATGTTCTAGGTCGCTATGAAACGATGAGGCGTAAAGATAATTTACTCATGATGTCGACTATGGATGCTTTATATCATAGTTTTAGCCATCCCTCGCCAATAGTCAAAACACTTAGAAATGTCGGTTTATTAGCAATAAGCAAGGCTCCTTTTATTAACGCTATAGTCAAAAATAAAGCCTTGGCATATGCTTGTGGAGTGTAGCTTGAATTTTCACTTTACTATGTCACTAATTAATCTAATTCATCAATAAATGATACAGCACGACCAAGGTAACTTGCAGGTGTTAGTAAACATAGTTCTGCTTTGACTGTTTCAGGTAACGCTAGGTTGTTGATAAATTCATGCATTGAATCACCATTAACCCGTTTACCACGAGTTAACTCTTTTAATTTTTCGTATGGTTTTTCAATACCGTAACGACGCATTACCGTTTGTACTGGCTCTGCTAATACTTCCCAATTTTTGTTTAACTCGTTAGCAAGACTCTCTTCATTAACTTGTAACTTGCTGATCCCTTTTAAGGTTGATTGATAAGCGATAATAGCGTGACCAAAACCTACCCCTAAATTACGTAAAACGGTTGAATCAGTTAAGTCACGTTGCCAACGAGAAATAGGTAGCTTCTGAGCAAGGTGATTAAATAAGGCGTTAGCAATACCTAAGTTACCTTCTGAGTTTTCAAAATCAATGGGGTTCACTTTATGCGGCATGGTTGATGAGCCAATTTCACCAGCAATAGTTTTTTGCTTAAAGTGACCTAAGGCGATATAACCCCAAATATCGCGGTCAAAATCAATTAAAATGGTATTAAAACGTGCTATGGCGTCAAACAACTCGGCAATGTAATCATGCGGTTCAATTTGAGTGGTAAAAGGATTAAAGGTTAAGCCTAAATCATTGACAAATTCCTCAGCAAATTGATGCCAGTTCATTTCTGGATACGCGCTTAAGTGAGCATTATAGTTACCAACAGCACCGTTGATCTTACCTAATAAGTCTACTGCGCTAATTTGTTGGCGTTGACGTTTTAAACGTACATAAACATTCGCCATCTCTTTACCTAATGTACTAGGTGAAGCGGGTTGCCCATGAGTACGACACATCATAGGAATAGTTTTGTATTCAACCGCTAGGCTTTTGATCTTTGCTAAAATTTCATCAATGGCTGGTAATAGTATTAATTCACGGCATTCTTTTAACATTAAGCCGTGAGAAAGGTTATTAATATCTTCAGAAGTACAGGCAAAGTGAATAAATTCAGTAACAGCGTGTAATTCAGCATTGTCACTAATTTTTTCCTTTAAGAAGTATTCAACCGCTTTTACATCGTGGTTGGTAGTCGCTTCAATTTTTTTTATGCGCAAAGCATCCTGTTCACTAAATTCTCTAACAACATTGTCTAATGCTTGGTTTGCAGCATCACTAAAGGGTGGAACTTCTTCAATAGCTTTAGATGCGCTTAATTTTTGTAACCAACGTACTTCAACAGTGACACGGTATTTGGTTAAACCAAATTCACTAAAAATAGGGCGTAAATCACTTGTTTTGCTACCATATCTGCCATCTACAGGCGATATTGCCGTTAACGCTGAAAGTTCCATAATATGTTCCTAGGTTAAAATATAAGGTTAAAAATGTCTGTTAAATTATGCTAAGTAATTGTTTGGCGGTACTTACTAATTTACCACGGCTAAATAATATGTTTCTACGTTTGCCACCTACTTGTCGCCATAATACTGTAGACCTTATGCCTGCTAGCAGTAAGCTTCTAATTTTATGCTGATTAGCCGTTTGTTTTAATATGCTTGGCTCTCCTGCTACTTGAATGCGTGCACCAAGAGGGCTAATAATATCACTATAAATACTGGCAAAACTGGCAATTAGTGTTTCACTAGTGACATTATAATGCTCAAGCTGTCTTTTACTTGACTCAATGCGTTCACCAAGCTGTGTTAGTTGTTTAGGTTGCTTTGCTAGGCGGCGTTCTAAATTGATTAAACTAATAATATAGCGAGTGAACTCGGGATCTTTTATTTTATTTTGTTTACTGTTTGAACTAGATGAATCACCTAAATGATTTATTAGTACTTCAAGGCCTTTTTTAACATTGGCTAATTCACCACCATAAACAGCGAGTGTATTTTCTGGTGATGTTGTGATAATGCTATTGAGTAACATAGCGAGTTCGCTTTCATCAACGTTGCCATTACGGGATACTTGTTGTACAAGGTGCGCTACTTGGCATATAGCGGCAAAAGTTATGGTTTGTTCTTTCATGTATTCTCTAAACTACTTTTATTGAGAGTGAACGGATATTTCCAAAATATTTTTTGTTTAACGAACTATTTATTTAAGGTATTTATCTAAGGTTATTAAGGTATTAATAATACCGCCGCCTAGGCATATATCACCTTGATAAAAGACCACGGACTGCCCTGGTGTTACTGAACTTTGTGGCTCAATAAAATCAATCTGATATTCAAGCGTTGCTGCTGTGTTATCAGAGTTATCAGGGTTGTCAGATGGTTTTTTTTCTAAAGGTGTAACTTTTTCTAGAGGTGTAACAATACAAGCAACATCTTGTTGGCGGTAACGAGTTTTAACGGTGCACTTGATTGGCGCAGTTAATGCTTGACGATCAACCCAATGTAATTGATTAGCAATTAACCCTTTGGAAAATAGGCGAGGGTGGTTATGTCCTTGGCCAACAATGAGTACGTTGCGAAGTAAGTCTTTTTCTACTACGTACCAAGGCGCTTCACCTGCATGAGCTAAGCCACCAATGCGTAAACCTTTTCGCTGTCCTAGAGTGTGATACATTAAACCATCATGATGCCCAACAGCGATGCCTTCTGCTGATTCAATAATGCCTGGTTGAGCAGGTAAATATTGTCCTAAAAAGTCTTTAAATTTACGTTCACCAATAAAACATATGCCTGTGCTATCTTTTTTATTATGAGTCACCAAACCTGCTTTTTCAGCAATGGTGCGTACTTGTGGTTTTTCAATATGACCAACGGGAAATAAGGTGTGGGCTAGTTGTTGCTCATTTAAGGTGTATAAAAAATAGCTTTGATCTTTATTGTTGTCTAAACCACGCACCATAGTCCAATGACCATTGGTAAAACGTCGCTGTACATAATGCCCTGTGGCGATGTAATCTGCGCCTAAATCTTCGCAAGCAAACGCTAAAAATGCTTTGAATTTTATTTCTTTATTACACATGATATCAGGGTTTGGTGTGCGTCCTGCTTTATATTCAGCGAGGAAATGCTCGAAAACATTATCCCAATATTCAGTGGCAAAATTGATGGTGTGCAGTGTTATGTTGAGCTTATCGCAAATAGCCTGAGCATCTTTTAAATCTTGTGCTGCTGCGCAATATTCATCGCTATCATCTTCTTCCCAATTTTTCATGAACAGGCCTTCAACTTGATAACCTTGCTCTTTTAGCAAATAAGCAGAAACAGAAGAGTCGACACCACCAGACATACCCACAATAACCTTTGTTTTTTGCGGTGTTTTTTGCTCTGATAACTTATTTTGTTGGGTTGTAAGTTCGATAGACATTAAAAGCTCGTAATCTTAAAAAATAGGTGTGAATAGGTACGCTAGGTAAAAAGGCGAAAAATTATACCATGACATCTAGCATGATTAAATAGTCGACTACCTTCAATAGCAATTATTTGATGGAAGTAAAAGGCTAGCAAGATCAGCAGGTACATGTTAGTTTCACGTAATGATTTGTATTATGAAATTCGGTAGTAAATAGGCATCCTTAAAGATATTAAAGTGAATAAAAATATCAATGATGAAGGATCTTTACAGAGTGCTATTATTTTACGTAAGAGAGTATCGTTAAGTCGAAAGTTGTTGAGCTCTTAGCTTAGCAATGTCATCTCGAATTGCCGCGGCTTGTTCAAATTCTAGGTTTTGTGCATGTAAATACATGTCTTTTTCAAGTTGTTCAATTTTATTATCAATTTCTTTTGTCGTTAATAACGGGTAATTAGCATGTTGTTCTGCAACTTTTCCCAGTTGCTTAGACTGACTAAAACCACCAACACCCATAACATCGGTAATTTTTCGAATCACACCTTTAGGTGTAATATTATTGTCTACATTATATTGATGTTGTTTTTCTCTACGGCGATCTGTTTCATCAATGGCTTTAGCCATTGATTTAGTCACTTTATCTCCATATAAAATAGCTCTGCCGTTAAGATTACGCGCTGCTCTACCAATAGTTTGAATAAGTGATCGTTCGGAGCGTAAAAAACCTTCTTTATCCGCATCTAGTATTGCTACAAGAGAAACTTCAGGCATATCTAAACCTTCACGCAAAAGGTTAATACCAACTAAAACATCAAACTTACCTAAACGAAAGTCCCGAATTATTTCCACTCTTTCCACGGTATCAACATCAGAGTGCAAATAACGGGTTTTAATACCATGCTCATCTAAGTAATCAGTTAAATCTTCTGCCATACGTTTGGTTAAAGTAGTCGCTAAGACTCGCTCGCTTAATGGCAATCGCTTATTAATTTCAGAGAGTAAATCATCCACTTGTGTTTCTACAGGACGAACTTCTATTTGTGGGTCTAATAAACCTGTTGGACGCACCACTTGCTCAGCGATATCTCCTGCTGACTTTTCAATTTCATAGTTGCTTGGTGTTGCCGATACATAAATAGTTTGTGGCGAAAGAGCTTCAAACTCTTCAAACTTCATCGGTCGGTTATCAAGTGCAGAAGGTAATCGAAAACCGTATTGTACTAAGTTTTCTTTACGTGACCTGTCACTTTTGTACATAGCACCTATTTGTGGCACAGTTACATGAGATTCATCAATAATAAGTAAACCATCATCAGGCAAATAATCAAATAATGTCGGGGGCGCTTCACCTGATTCGCGACCTGACAAATAACGTGAGTAGTTTTCGATGCCAGAGCAATAACCAAGCTCGGCCATCATTTCTATATCAAATTGAGTACGCTGCATTATACGCTGCTCTTCAATTAAGCGATTATTATCTTTAAGGTATTGTGATCTCTCTTTTAACTCTATTTTAATTTTATCAACTGCTGCTAGCACTTTATCTCTAGGGGTTGCATAGTGGGTTTTAGGATAAACAGTAACTCGCGCTAGCTTACGCTCAACTTGACCCGTTAACGGATCAAATTGACTAATGCGCTCAATTTCTTCATCAAATAACTCTATTCTCAGGGCTAGTCGGTCAGACTCCGCTGGAAAAACATCAATGACATCGCCTCGTACTCGATACGTTGCTCGTGCAAAAGCAGCATCATTACGGGTATATTGTAGTTCGGCTAACCGACGTAAAATATCACGTTGGTTAATAATATCCCCTTGGCTTATATGCAACATCATTTTTAAATATGAATCAGGATCGCCCAAACCATAAATTGCCGACACTGAAGCGATAATAATTACATCACGGCGCTCTAATAGCGCTTTAGTGGCAGACAAACGCATTTGTTCGATATGTTCATTTACCGAGGCATCTTTTTCAATAAAGGTATCAGTTGTTGGTACATAAGCTTCTGGTTGGTAATAATCATAATAGGAGACAAAATACTCAACCGAATTGTTAGGAAAAAATTCTTTCATTTCGCCATAAAGCTGCGCTGCTAAGGTTTTATTTGGCGCTAGCATCATGGTTGGGCGGTTTAATTTTTCAATAACTTTGGCAATTGTAAAAGTTTTACCCGAGCCTGTAACGCCGAGTAACGTTTGATGTGCTAAACCAGAATCTATACCATCAAGTAATTGCTTGATCGCGTTAGGTTGATCACCGCTTGGCGTGTAATTAGATTGTAAATTGAATGTTTTCAAGTTTGCTTCTTTCAAGGTAATTTTTGTCAAGGTAATAGTTCCTGAGCTGTTTTACTCACAACAAACTCGCCATAATTGAACTGCCTAGAGAACAGTCGATAAGAAATAACAGCCATAACTAAGTTTCCTATTAACGCACCGATAAAGAAACCATGTAAACCATACAAATAACTACCTAAAAAAGCCAAGGGTACATAACAAATAAACAATCTAATCAAACTTAACACAAGTGCTACCATTGGCTTGTGTAAAGCATTAAAAGAAGAGTTAGTTAAAATAATAACGCCCTGTAAACCATAACCTAAAGGTAAAATCAAAATAAATAACACAATAATATCGGCAACCTCTTGCTCTTTTGCAAAAGCGGAAGCAATCCAAGGTGCAGCAATAATCAAAATAACATAGATAAACACTTGCCAGAATAAGACAAATTTAATTGACGTTTTATAAGCCTGCTTCACTCTATGCATATGGCCAGCACCAAAATTTTGACTAATAAATGGTGGCAATGTCATCGACAAAGCTAAAATCACTAAAGAAGCGATAGATTCAATTCTAGAGCCGACACCAAAGCCTGCTACCACTGATTCGCCATAAGTTGCTGCTATAGCTGTCATAATAGCGGCAGCAATTGGCGTTAACATATTTGCGCTAGCAGCAGGTAAACCTATTTTTAAAATAATACGACATGAAGAGGTTAACTGCTTAAGCGTTAATAAATGCGTATGAATTAAGTTTTTTTGTTTTGTTAAAAGAACCAACACAAAAACAAAGCCAAGTAACCAAGAAATAAGCGTGGCTATCGCAGCACCTTGAATCCCCATGGCAGGCACAGGACCAAAACCAAAAATAAAAATAGGATCAAGAATTGCGTTAATTAATCCGGCACTACCCATAATCATACTTGGTGTTTTTGTATCGCCCGATGCACGAAGTATAGCGTTACCAATAATAGGACCAATTAAACAAACACTACCGATATACCAAATATCCATATACTGGTGAATTAAAGGTAACAGGGATGCTTGAGCGCCTAATAAAGTAAATAACTCATCGGTAAATAGGTAGCCTAAAAAAGATAAGCTCATCACAATAATGGCCGCTAGATACAAGGAAGCGGTAGCAGCGTTTTTAGCTGATTCTCCATCATCACTGCCTAAAAACTTTGCAATAACCGCCGAAGTGCCTATTCCTAAACCTATCATCAAACTAATTACAGTAAAAGTAACTGGAAATGTAAAGCTAATAGCAGCCAAAGGCTGAGTACCTAATAAACTGACAAAAAAAATATCAATTAAATTAAATGTCATCAACAACACCATGCCGTAAATCATCGGAATAGTCATTCTTTTTAATGTACTAGCAACAGGGTCTTTTAGTAAATTCACCGGTTGTTTTTTACTCATGGTTACTTTATTTGATGTCATTAATAAACTTTATAATTTATAAAAGGTAAAGAGAATAATTATCGTTATACCACGTAAACAGACTCTTTTGGCAGTTCATCCATTGTAATCAAATCTAAAAAATAATGCACAGTAAATACTATTAAATATCTCTCTACTTAAAAATCGAGCTAAACAGCTAAAAAAACAACAGTACAACTACAAGGTGCTAATTTTAAACAACTTTATTTTATACATAAAAAACTATTGACTTAGCTACAAGCTAAGTAAAACGATAATGTAACGAGTTTTTACAAATTAACTAACATAGTTATCCACAACTTTGGTGGATAACTATGTTGGATATGTGTTGGATATATCTTGGGTATATGGTAGAGAACTGTGGTTTTAGTCTTTATAAAAACAAAGGCTATGCTTCCAATCTTCTTTGGAACAATTCAAAGGAACGATTCAAAGGAGCATAGCCCCCAAAAAAAGTAAATTCATTGTATATTAAATTTATTGTATATAAAGCTGCCAATAAATGCTGATAAACTGACTATAGTGACCGCTATTTAAGCAAACGAACTAATAAATGATTTTTTTCTTATTTTTGTGTTGACACTAAGCGCACAGATCTTTAATATTCCGCCCCGTTAGCCAAGTTGGTTAACAAACTAATGTAAAGAGATGTAATTCCCCAATAGCTCAGTTGGTAGAGCGATGGACTGTTAATCCATGTGTCACTGGTTCGAGCCCAGTTTGGGGAGCCACATTCTATAATAAGAAATAACATAATGAGAAATAACACACTCATAGAACAAGGTTTTATTCCCCCCCTTATTCCCCCAATAGCTCAGTTTCAGTTAGTATAGATCAGTTGATATAGCAGCATAGCGGTAAGAAGTAGCCAAATTAGCGGGCAACAGCCCTATTTTACTTTTCTGATTTTATTTTTCAGCAATAAGCACTTGTTTATTCTCATAAGCAATCACTAATTTATTATTTTTCACACCAACCTTAGCAACACCGCCATTGGTTAATTCCCCAAAAAGCAATTCATTGGCTAACGCTTTTTTTAGCTGTTCTTGAATTAATCTCGACATAGGTCGAGCCCCCATGGCTTTATCATAGCCATGCTCCGCTAACCATTTTTTAGCATCTCGTGTTAACTCTAATGAAACCCCTTTATCATCAAGTTTCACTTGTAATTCAACAATAAATTTATCTACGACTTGTTGAATCACCTCATCATCAAGATGGTTAAACCAAACAATGTTGTCTAAGCGGTTTCTAAACTCTGGTGAGAACACTTTATTTATTTCACTCATCGCATCTAAACTATGATCTTGTTGCTTAAAGCCAATTGATTGACGTACGGTTTCTTGCACACCAGCATTAGTGGTCAATACCAAGATGATATTTCTAAAGTCGGCTTTACGACCATTATTATCCGTTAACGTGCCATGATCCATCACTTGTAATAATATATTGTAAACATCTTCATGAGCCTTTTCAATTTCATCAAGTAACACCACAGAGTGGGGGTGTTTCAATACCGCATCGGTTAATAAACCGCCTTGTTCATAACCAACATAACCAGGAGGTGCGCCAATTAAACGGCTAACGGCATGCTTTTCCATGTACTCTGACATATCAAAACGCAATAGCTCAACACCCAAAATGTTAGCAAGTTGCTGCGTTATTTCCGTTTTACCGACACCAGTAGGACCGGCAAATAAAAATGAGCCAACTGGCTTTTCATCACTACCTAGCCCTGCTCGTGATAAACGAATAACAGATGTTAATTCTTCTATCGCATTGTCTTGACCAAACACAACAAGCTTTAAATTACGGCCAAGGTTTTTTAGGCTATCTTTTTCCGTTGAAGATACTGATTTTTCTGGTATTCTTGCCATTTTTGCCACAATAGCTTCAATATCAGTATTATTAATCGTTTTTTTACGTTTAGAGGCGACAACAAGCTGCTGCCTTGCGCCAGCCTCATCGATAACATCAATAGCTTTATCAGGTAAAAAGCGTTCATTAATGTATTTGGCAGAAAGCTGTGCGGCTGCATGTAAAGCAGCATTGGTATAACGAATACCATGATGTGATTCGTATTTTTCTTTTAACCCATGCAATATTTTAGTGGTATCTTCAACACTTGGCTCAACAATATCTATTTTCTGGAAACGTCTCGCTAAAGCGCGATCTTTTTCAAAAATACTTTGGTATTCTTGATAAGTAGTCGAGCCTAAACAACGAAGTTTACCCGCTGAAAGTAAAGGTTTGATTAGATTCGAGGCATCTAACATACCTCCAGATGCAGCGCCTGCGCCAATAATAGTATGAATTTCATCAATGAATAAAATAGCATTATCATCTGATTCAAGATCTTTTAACAACGCTTTAAAGCGCTTTTCAAAGTCACCTCTATATTTAGTACCTGCAAGTAAAGCGCCCATATCCAAAGAATAAATGATTGCATCTTTTAAAAATTCGGGTACTTTCTCAGCAACAATTAAATTAGCTAAACCTTCGGCAATTGCCGTTTTTCCAACCCCAGCCTCACCAACAAATAACGGATTATTTTTACGACGACGACTTAACACCTGCAAGGCTCTTTCTAACTCACTATCTCTACCAATTAAAGGGTCAATATTACCTTTAAGCGCTTCCTCATTTAAGTTAACAGAAAAGTTCTCAATTGTTCTAGGCTCTTCTTCGGTAACTTGTTCCCCCGCTTCAACTGAAGAGCGGTTAGCGCTATTCTCAATTTTAGCGATACCATGGGAGATATAATTAACAATATCTAATCGGCTAATATCTGCTTTTTTCAATATATAAGCAGCTTGTGACTCTTGCTCACTAAAAATAGCCACCAAAACATTAGAGCCATTCACTTCACTTTTACCTGATGACTGCACATGAAAAACGGCTCGCTGTAATACACGCTGAAAGCCAAGGGTAGGTTGTGTTTCTCGTTCGTTTTCATCAACAGGTATAACAGGAGTAGTTTCTTGAATAAAGTCAAGAAGACTTGTTCTAATTTTATTTAAGTCAGCACCACAGGCTCCCAACACTTCAATGGCGGATAGATTATCTAAAAGCGCTAACAGTAAATGCTCTACTGTCATAAACTCATGACGAAATTCTTTAGCTTGTCGAAAAGCTAAGTTAAGCGAAATTTCTAAATCTTTATTAAGCATAGGTACTCCAATTAAAATCCTTGCGAACTTTTCTCTATTAAGTAATACATAATCTAACATCAAGGTCTAACATCAAGATTTTTCTAACACACACCTTAATGGGTGTTGGTTCTCTAATGAAAAACGAGCAACATGATTTACTTTAGTTTCTGCAATATCGGCAGTATATGTGCCACAAAGGGCTTTACCTTTATAATGAATCGTTAGCATTATATCGGTCGCTTGTTCTGATGTTTTATTAAAAAACCGACATAAAACATCCACAACAAAATCCATAGGCGTATAATCATCATTAAGTAAAAAAACATGATATTTAGATGGTTTTTCTACTTCATCTTTAACATTTTCTTCAACAAGCTCATGGCTGTCAATTTGTTCTTTCCAACTACTCATACCTTTATATTAGTCTCTACTGGTCACTTTTGCTGTAACTTTTTTGTCAATAAACATTAAAAAAATGATAAAACATTACTTATTTTACTTGACTAATATTTATTGATATTGGTATTACATATGCTCAATAATACAATCACCAAATTGAGAACAGGTAACCAAAGTAGCATCATCCATTAATCGCTCAAAGTCATAAGTTACGGTTTTAGCACCAATAGCCCCTGACATTCCTTTTAATAGCAAATCCGCAGCCTCTAGCCACCCCATATGCCGTAGCATCATTTCTGCTGATAAAATTACAGAGCCAGGGTTTACTTTATTTTTGCCTGCATATTTAGGTGCGGTGCCATGAGTCGCTTCAAAAATAGCAACTTCATCATTTAAGTTAGCGCCTGGCGCTATACCAATACCCCCCACTTGTGCGGCTAAGGCATCAGATAAATAATCACCATTTAAATTAAGTGTTGCAATAACACTATATTCTGCTGGACGAAGTAATATTTGTTGCAACATAGCATCAGCAATAACATCTTTTATAATGATTTCTTTACCTGTTTTAGGGCTTTTAACACGACACCAAGGGCCACCATCAATTAACTCAGCACCAAATTCTTCACAAGCTAATTGATATCCCCAATCTTTAAAAGCACCTTCGGTGAATTTCATAATATTGCCTTTGTGCACTAGGGTCACCGAGTCTCTATTATGATCAATTGCATATTGTATTGCCTTGCGAACTAATCGTTGTGTACCTTCTTTCGATACAGGTTTAATACCAATACCACAATCATCAATAAAACGAATTTTAGTAACCCCCATCTCTTCGGTTAAAAAAGAAATGATTTTTTTAGCATTATCACTACCTGCTTGATATTCAATACCAGCATAAATATCTTCCGTGTTTTCACGAAATATAACCATGTCAACTTCACAAGGCTTCTTCACTGGGCTTGGTACACCAGTAAACCACTGCACAGGACGTTGGCAAACATACAAATCTAATACTTGACGTAAAGCAACATTCAATGAACGCATACCGCCACCAACAGGCGTAGTTAAAGGGCCTTTAATGCCAACTTTATACGCTTTAAACATCTCTAATGTTTCATCTGGCAACCATGTTTGAGAATCATACACTTGAGTTGCTTTTTCACCGGCATAAACTTCCATCCAAGCAATTTTTTTATTATTGCCATAGGCTTTATTGACCGCTGCATCAACAACTTTAATCATAGGTGGTGTCACATCAATACCAATGCCGTCACCTTCAATAAAAGGGATTATGGGGTTATTCGGTACTAATAATTTGCCATTAGATACAGTGATTTTATCACCAATACTGGGAATTGAGATTTTACTTGTCATAAAGTGCTCTACTAAGTTGGAAGGATAGACATCGAACAATACCTATAAAATATATAAAAGAAAAGAAAAGAAACAAAAAGTTAACCCCCCTCACAGCAAACACGCTGTGAGGGGGTTAGTTAGTCTGCTAGTTAAAGGATGGCTCCCTCAACTCCCTCAGTAACGGCGCTAGTATTAATGGTAATAGTGCTTGTGGTACTCGTCATAGCTTCCCTTTTTGCATCGTTGTGCTATGGTTTAGCGATAAAATTAAGCGCAACTTAACGTGTCATAGCTTCCCTTTTTGCATCGTTGTGCTATGGTTACATAACGTGATTTGTGTATGACGCATGAGTCATAGCTTCCCTTTTTGCATCGTTGTGCTATGGTCTT
This sequence comes from uncultured Colwellia sp., assembly GCA_965261045.1. GTDB lineage: Bacteria > Pseudomonadota > Gammaproteobacteria > Enterobacterales > Alteromonadaceae > Colwellia. The sequence goes on along the minus strand of CBDHCJ010000001.1, from coordinate 2,051,363 downwards.
AGCGCTATATTCACGTTATTTTGAAGTTGTCATAGCTTCCCTTTTTGCATCGTTGTGCTATGGTGGCTAACGTACAACCACAACAGTTTTAATGTCATAGCTTCCCTTTTTGCATCGTTGTGCTATGGTATTTTAAAAAAGAGACTTTAAAATCTTGTCGTCATAGCTTCCCTTTTTGCATCGTTGTGCTATGGTTAAAGCTTATTTGGTCACAATAGCGTCATCGTCATAGCTTCCCTTTTTGCATCGTTGTGCTATGGTTAGTACTGATAGTGGTGGTGATGGTAGCCTGTCATAGCTTCCCTTTTTGCATCGTTGTGCTATGGTATATTGTCGGTGCTATCCGTTTAGGTCATTTGTCATAGCTTCCCTTTTTGCATCGTTGTGCTATGGTTGCACCTAAACAAGTTAGAAGTAAATTTGATGTCATAGCTTCCCTTTTTGCATCGTTGTGCTATGGTATACCATGGTTTATGGCGTACCACAATCAAGTCATAGCTTCCCTTTTTGCATCGTTGTGCTATGGTGATATGGTCATTGGTATGGCTGGGGGCGATGGTCATAGCTTCCCTTTTTGCATCGTTGTGCTATGGTAACTGTTAGGTAAGTGATTGAAAGAAAAAAGTAAATGGCGGATAGCTCAGAGTAAAAGGAGCTGTCCGCCATTGTTTTTTGTATCTTTTTCTTCGTTCTCATTACGCTCTCCAAGGAGAATTTTCATACGCCCATATTGTTGATCTGTGATTTGAAGGGCACGAATGTGTCCTTTCGCTGGTAAAACCGTCTGTAGCCGCTTCAAGTGTTTTTCAACACGTTCCTGTCCATTGCATATTCGTCCATAGACTGAAAATTGTAGCATAATATATCCATCCTTGAGCAGATAATTACGAAAACGGGTAGCAGCACGTCGCTGTGGTTTGGTGCCAACGGGCAGGTCGAAAAATACCATTATCCACATAAAACGATCCCCGTTAACACTCATAACCCCTCACATGGAAAATTTCGGGAGGCGCAAGGCAGATACATCTTTGTTCCGTATAGCTTGAACTAGGCTTTTTGCTGTAAGTTGTGTCGCATTCAGTATTGTTTGCAATTCACCCCCGATCAGGACTTGGGTTGCAGGTAGTTGTGCAAGGGCAGCACGATCTTCTTTATACAGCTCTTCTTCATTATCTCGGTGGGCAGTTAGATCAACAATCATATCATCTACGAAGGGGCGGAATGGTTCAATCAGATCATCTGCCAAATTGAATCCGTTCAGATCGTTGCTATGGTGAAGCCCAAAGCATGGTAGTAACCCAGCAGCCACAAGGGAGCGTGCAACGCAGGCTCGGATAACTGTGTATCCATAGTTTAAAAAAGCGTTGGGCAGGTCACTGGCGCCACGAATAAAACCTTTACCCATCAAGGCGGGCCAGTAAATGCGGGCGGCATGAGCCTCGCGGTTTTTTGTGTCTCCAGAATCAATCCGCTTTACCATTGTGCGTAGAGTATTGCCTTTTTCTGGATCGCGGCGGGCTAGACAGTGGGCCTGGTTGGTTATTTTTGCCCGAACAATGTTTTGCCAGGCCCTTTTTTTAAACGGTGCGGACCATCCTGCCTGCAATGCTGCAACCTGGCTTTGCCTAGAGTGAGTGTGAAACGGTAGCATCAAGCCGTTCGGCAGATAACGGTTGTTGCAAACGGCGACGGCAGCTCCAGCCTCACACAAGGATGAAAGCAAGGCCGTTGAAACGATAATGCCCCGATGTTCCAGAACACAAACGGCAATATCTTCAACTGGGACGCTCAGGGTTTTATCGCCACGCTCAACCAGCAACTGGCTGCGTTTTAATGAAACCCGACATTTCGAACCAATGATTACGGTTCGCCACGCCACGGGGCGCTCTCCTTAACCTCAGAGCGATTGCCGAACAGGTCAATATGATATTTTCGGAATGACTTCATTGTTTTGACGCCAAAGCGATATTTTGTTTCGCCTTTATGTTCTTCAAATGTGATTGTTCCTGTAGCACGGTCGGTTCTCTTGAAATAGCCTTCTTCTTTGATACCTTTTTTATTTTCCAGTATCAGGAAGTCATTTTTAAACAAAGAAAACAGGAAGTTGTGACCTTCCTCCAGCTTGTCCCAGCCGTCTTCTGACTTGTTTGCAGTTATCAATCCTTGGGGCCATTCCTTCGTTGCCACCTGCCATGTATAAATTGGCAGCAGGTAGAACTTTCCGTCCTTTTCGTATACCTCCGTCCATGCCATTTCTGCATTGTTTGCAAAGCCATGGTTTTTGAGGCGAAAACCGGCTTTGGTGTTATCGAAAACTCGCACCCGGCGAATTTCTGGGCCGTGCAGCTCTCCGTTCGGTCCAGTTTTTCCAGGTTTTAGCGGCATGAACACAGGTTGGGCAAAAGCCTTGTCTGGTTTATTGTCGGGTTTATTGTCGAACTCCGCCAGACGGTCATTCAGCACCCTGTACAAGGTGGCGTTTCGACCACGGGGTTGACCGTCTACAATCTCCACATCAACCAGATTTTCAAGATCCGATTTTTTTAATTCCTTCACCGGAACCCGCTTAACGGCTTGCCACGACCCTTGATCATCAAAGCGCAGACTCATGATTGTGTCTTTGTGCAGCCTTCCGCCGGTTTTACGTGATGGCTGACGGGTTACGAACATTTCATCCAGTTTCGCCAGCGCATCCCTGCGGAAATTTCCCCATGGGGCATCTGCATAAAAGCCTGGATCGTTTCTTTTGCCGCGCTGGTATCGACTCCATCTTGCAACTTTACGTACCATGTCATCTGTCGCACAGGCAATTACTAGGGCATCTACTCCGTGGTGTCGGTGGTCGTTTTCCCGGTCTTTTGGTAAGCCCCACAAATGTCGCAGCTTACTGGTCAGCCCACCCTTACGGGTGTGAACCAGCTTGTTAATACCAGGGTTTGGTTTCAAGTTATCTTCCAGGTATGCCGTCAGAGCACGGGCAATATAACGGGTGTCATTCAGGTGCCGAGATTTCCAGCCATTTTCTTGTTCTTCATCAAAGTTCTGCTTAAGTAGTTTGCTGCAGCGATATTGATTCTGCTGCCCACGGGCAAAAACCTCAAGCTCCCGCGTCATATTGTTACGCTCCATGTACTCCCATGCTGTTTGATTTTCCTTGGCCTGATTTTCACGGGAAAAACACAACACCTTGTTAGACCATGAATCGTCATATGATCGACTATAGGGCAGGATATGATCTATCTGTGTATCCGTGCCATTCTGGAGATGCTGGGGTGTGATTTCTTGGCCAGAATACGGGCAGCGCATGCTTTGCTCTTTCCACAGGCGAAACCGAGCCAGTTCATCTCCGCTAGGTTCAAAGCCGTAAATCTCTGCCGCATGTTTCCGAGTTTCTTCTTTAAATGCCTGGCGTTTTCTGTTGTCATCTTCTATTGATTTGCGTTCATTAGAGTTTCGCCCCAAGTCCCGCGCCGTTTCCACATGGAAGTGATCTGGCATTCCGTGTTTACGGACAAGGGCGTTGACGACTTTGCGAATTTGCGACAGTGAGCGATCAACAATCGGGTTCCTTGTACTTTCCGGCAAAGGGGGCAGAAGTGCTTGTTCTCCTGTTCTCGTCTGGTGATCTGGGCGTATGTTTAATACCGCCTTCGTATAGGTTTCGCCCCGCCGCAGGTATGGAATTATTTCTTTTGCGGCTTTTAAGGAAATGTTGATGGTCTGGGAAAAGCCTGTTGCTCCCAGCAGGGCAATAATTTGATTTTCAGGCAGGTTTAAAGGCTTCAGTTTGCTCCTGATCTCATCTTCAGATTCAAAGAACGAGAGGGCAAAGGCGATCTGGTCAAGGTCATCGTGCCTCGATGCAAGTGCCGCCCAATCCATTTTGGATATCTTCTCAAGCGCCACACGCAACGTGTGAAAACCTTTCATTTCCACAAAGACAGGTTTCTCGGCCCTTTGCCTGATTTGCGCTTGCGTCAACGTTTCACCCAGTTTGAAGGTGTAGGAGGCAAGGTTGAAAGTTTCATCTTCGTGCAGGTTGAGAGCTTGCCGCGCCTGGGCAAAGGTTAGCTTGCTTGATGTTAGCACTCCTTGCTCAAGCCGGGCGATTTCCTCAATAGCCAAAGGGCGATTGCCGCCGTTATACGAAATGATTCTGCACTTGGATAATCGGTCAAGTGCAACAAACAGCTCCGCGTGAAAGGCCCTTTTGGGTGCGCGTTTTTCGTTCTCATCACCATACAAGGCACACTTGCCCACCAGTTTCAGGCTGGATTGCAGGTCTCTACGGTAAAAGGCAAATTTGATGACCTCGTCATGCAGCCGCTCTGTTGCTTTTTTGTTCCCAAAGTTACGCTGGCATGTAAACAGGGTTTTGATCTCTGCTCTCAAGTGGTGGCGGATAACAGTGCGCCCATAGCTGTCGGGATCGTTACGTTGTTTGGGTTGGTCGGCTAGCCAGGCTCCAATTGTTTTCACTCCCTCTGCCTTCATGGCCTCAAAAAGATCGTCCCCGGCTTTGGTGAATGTTGTTTCTTCATTCGGCGGCGCTGATTTGCGGTTTGTTTGAAATCCGGGGCGTTTGGCAAAGTGGATCAAGGCGCGGGCAAATTCTTCATCTGACAGTATACGCTCAAGCCCTTCTTTGCGTAGTTGCCAGGGTGACTTGTCCCCCTTTTTCAACTGAATGATTTTTTGCGCAGGCAGGCCATGCTCATTTAACAGGGTGCGTAACCGAGAAACCTTTCGTGCCTTGCGGGCTAGTCTGCGTCTCGCACCCCGAGCCTCTCTTCGTGGTGAGGCGAGGGAAGCGCCTGATTTTGGATGCTCCGCAGCCTCAAACAGGCGGCTACCCATCTCCAGAATTTCACTTTTATTTACATTACTTTCATTTATATTGATGAAAGAAAAGCCAACAGAATTAATCCCCACATCCAGACCAATAATCCGCGTGTTCTCCCCTTGAATAATCCGCATGTTCTCCCCTTGTGCGTTTAACTAAAAAAGAGTTTTGATATTATAAGGTAATCCTGTAAAATGCAAAGCGCATAGCACAACGATGCAAAAGGTGTTGTTATGGTAAGAGTTTTCCTTTTGGGGATTTTCTCGTAAAGCTCTGCCCCTGTATGCTTATGCATTCAGGGGCAACTTATTATCAAAACAGTCATAAAATCATTTCACGAAATCTTCAATTCTTCTATCCAGAATGCAGCGGAATGACGGTTCTAATTTAAAACCCTATGATTTAATTGTTGTTTTTATCAATCTCATTTAAAACTTGTTCAGCAAACAACTTAAACACACTACTTGCTTTGGTATAAAGCCCATAGCCCATAGCCGATAGGTAATTCGAATGCTTGAAATAGAGCATGGTCTGATATTGCTCTTGCTGATCTACCATTACCATCTTCAAACGGGTAAATAAATACAGAACTTATACTTACACTTATGCTTATAATAATGCCGATAAAATAGTATTTAATGTTTCGCTTGGGCGCATGGCTGTTTCAGCTTGCGCGGTATCTGCGAAATAATAGCCGTTAATATCCATCGAAGTGCCTTGTACGGCATTTAATTCAGCAACAATTTTCTCTTCTTGCTTAGAAAAAGCTTGTGCTACACTGGTAAAGCTTGTTTTAAGATCGCCATCGCTAGTTTGCTCAGCCAACGCTTTTGCCCAGTACATTGCAAGGTAGAAGTGACTACCACGGTTGTCTAATTCCCCCACTTTACGTGATGGCGATTTATTACTATCTAAAAACTCACCTGTCGCTTTATCTAAAGTATCAGCAAGCACTTGTGCTTTAGTATTACCCGTAGTAACGCTTAAATGCTCTAAAGAAGCGGCAAGTGCTAAAAACTCACCTAAAGAATCCCAACGTAAATGGTTTTCCTTTTCAAATTGTTGAACATGCTTAGGGGCTGAGCCACCTGCACCGGTTTCAAATAATCCGCCACCATTCATTAATGGCACAACCGATAACATTTTAGCACTGGTTCCTAATTCTAAAATAGGGAATAAATCGGTTAGGTAATCACGTAATACATTACCCGTAACAGAAATAGTATTTTCACCTTTAATAATTCGCTCTAAAGTGAATTTACACGCATCAATAGGGTTAAGAATTTTAAGATCCAAACCTTGCGTATCATGAATAGCCAAATAAGCATTTACTTTTTTGATCATTTCTCTGTCATGAGCACGGTTTTCGTCTAACCAAAAAACAGCAGGCATACCAGAGGCATGTGCGCGAGTAATCGCTAATTTAACCCAATCTTGAATAGGTAAATCTTTCACTTGACACATACGCCATAAATCACCCCCTTCAACACTATGTTCAAGCAAAATTGTACCAAGTGCATCTACAACACGCACGCTACCCGCTTCGCTCATGATAAAGGTTTTATCATGAGAGCCATACTCTTCAGCTTTTTGTGCCATTAAACCAACATTAGGCACTGTGCCCATCGTTGTTGGATCAAAAGCACCATGTTTTTTACAGAAATCAAAAACAGTTTGAAAAACACCAGCATAACATCTGTCAGGAATCATCGCTTTAGTATCTTTCAACTGACCATCAGGAGCCCACATTTTTCCAGAAGAACGTAATGTAGCGGGCATAGAAGCATCAACAATAACGTCACTTGGTATGTGTAAGTTGGTGATACCTTTGTCTGAATCAACCATGGCAAGCTCAGGACGATTAGCAAAAACAGCGGCTAAATCAGCTTCTATTTCTGCTTGCTTATCGCTAGATAAACGACTAATTTTACTATAAACGTCGCCAATACCGTTGTTAGCATCAATACCGAGTTGCTCAAATGTTTCTGCATGCTTTTTAAAAACGTCTGTGTAGAAAACCTTTACTGCATAGCCAAAAATAACGGGATCAGATACTTTCATCATGGTGGCTTTTAAATGTAGCGACAATAAAACATCTTCTGTTTGAGCATCTTTAATTGATTGTTGATAAAATTCAATTAATGATGATTTACTTAATAAAGATGAATCAATTATTTCACCCGTTAATAGCGACAAATTGTCTTTTAACACTTTTACTTTGCCATCTTGTGTAATAAATTCAATTTTTACTTCCGTTGCGTAATTAACCGTTACAGATTGCTCTGACGCATAAAAATCACCACTGCTCATACTCGCGACATGAGATTTTGATTTATTTGACCAAACGCCCATTGAGTGTGGATTATTACGAGCATACTGTTTAATAGAGGCTGGGGCACGTCTATCTGAGTTACCTTCACGTAAAACAGGATTTACCGCACTACCTTTAATTTTGTCATAAGTATATTTAATTGACTTTTCAGCATCATTTTGCGGCTCTTCAGGATAGTTAGGTACTTCAAAACCTTTAGCCTGTAACTCTTTTATCACCGCATGCAGTTGCGGTACAGAAGCACTAATATTTGGTAATTTAATTATATTAGCATTTGGATTAGTGACCATTTCACCTAATTCAGTTAACGCATCATCAACACGCTGCTCTTTAGTTAAATATTTTGGGAAGTTTGCTAAAACACGGCCCGCTAAAGATATATCGCGAGTTTCAACGTTAATACCAGAAGATGCGGTATAGGCTTGGATAATAGGTAATAAAGAATACGTTGCTAAGGCAGGTGCCTCATCGGTAATAGTATAAATAATTTTTGAGTTATCAGTGCTCATGAGCTTCCTACTTTATTGGTTTAGCTTGGTTCAGTTTGCTTTAGCTTAAATCGATTAACTTAGATTAGAATAATCGTTAATATTTAACATTTATTTTTCGCGCAGTATATTATAGTAATTCAAGACATATTAATATAGCTGAGTATAAGCACTAATAGTTTTCTTTCATTAAAACTAGGATCTAAATGAACAACAACAAAGATAAGACAAGACATACAGCGAAAAACCTTAAAAAGGTACGACCAGATAAAAGTAATACTAAAGTCGTGCTTTTTAACAAACCTTTTGATGTTTTATGCCAATTTACCGATGAAAACCCTATTGGAAAACAAAGGCGACAAACGTTAAAAGATTTTATTCCAATAGAAGGTATTTATGCTGCCGGACGGCTTGACCAAGACAGTGAAGGATTATTGCTATTAACCAATGATGGTAAATTACAAAATAAAATTGCCAATCCTAAAAAGAAAACATCGAAAACCTACTGGGTTCAAGTAGAAGGCAGCCCAACTGACAGTGATTTAGCCAAACTTTGTACTGGTGTAAAGCTGAAGGATGGTATGACTTTACCCGCTCAAGTAACCCGTATGATCGAGCCACAGGTATGGCCTCGTGTTCCACCAATTAGAGAACGTGCTAATATTCCAACAACTTGGCTTAGCATAATTATTACCGAAGGACGTAACCGACAGGTACGGCGCATGACGGCAAATATAGGTTTTCCAACGTTACGTTTAATCCGTTATGCTATTAGCCAATGGACAATAAATGGCATTGATAATGGTGCATATAAAATAATTAAATAAGCTTTTTATTGCCTGAAGGTACAGCAGTTTTAGGTGAAGCCAGAGTATATAGTTCAACGGTGTTGGAACAAAAGCTGGGTACTTGAATTTGACATTAAAGGGTTATTTGACAATATCCTTCATGATTTATTGTTAAAAGCCGTGGATAAACATACCGATAATTGCAGACCAATCCTACGAATGCTCTTATCAATGCCTTATCCGTAAGCTCGCTCGAATATTTTTCTTTGATGGCTGATTGAAAGTCGGATGGATCAGCTTTGATTACCGCATTGGAAGGTAAAACTTAGCTCAAAATAAAACTAAAAGGTAAAACAGAGGTAATCTTCCATGATTAACACTCCCTGTTTCATTCATCCCTCAGCGGCTCCTAGCTGCATCACTTTATCCGTAAAGTGTCCCTAACAAAGCATCCTGCTTTGTGTTGTTGTCAACCATTTAAGATTAGCTCAAAATGTTACCATTGCAAATTATTAGCGATAAATATTTTATATGATGTGCTAATGACTAGACGCTTACGTTGAATAATTACGCATATTAATTGATTTCGCTTCTGATCCTTTATAACGACGACAAGATCCTTTTAGATCAACAGGTTAATCTAATATAAAGATGTAAGTAAGGCCAATTTGTGTTAGTTATAGAGCTGACAAAAAGACTTTACTTATGAACATAGCATACCTAAATTCCCCTGAAACTTCATTTTTCTTGGGCAGGGTCGTCGTTTCAAAAGAGCGGCAGCCAAAGTCGTTACTTAAAAATAATGACTTAGATTTTTATAACCTTGTTTAATGTGTTCTATGAGTAATTTTATTTTATTCGGCAAATGTCGGGTATAAGGATATACAGCATAAACACCTAATGAACGAGGTTGATAATCAGGCAATAACACTATCAAATCACCTTTTTGAATATCTTCATAAACACTACACCTTGGTACATAAGCAATACCGTAGCCACCTAGTGCCGCTTTACGTAACGCTTGGGCGTTATTAGTGGCAAAACTGCCAGATATTTTAACATTATACTGTTGATTTTCTTGGCTAAATCGCCATTCATAGCCACCTTGCCTTTGATAAGTATAAGCCAAACAGTTGTGTTGACTTAATTGTTCTATCTTGGTGGGTTTATCATATTGCTCAATATATTTTGGCGCACAACAGACCACCCAATAAGAAGTAATTAACGATTTAGCAATCAGGCTTGAGTCTTCTAGAACGCCAGTACGAATGGCGAGATCGACCCCTTCCTTTACTAAATCAACAAATTCATTTTCTAAGCGAACATCGACAGAAATTTCAGGGTGACGCTGGCAAAAGTCAGCAATATTTTCTGCTAAAAACAATTCACCTGAAATTGTTGGCACGGTTATACGAATATGCCCACTGAGCTTATTACTATAACCACTGACTTCACCAACGGCTTCATTAACCTGTTTATTAATGTCTTTTGCTCGTAAATATAAACTTTGACCAGCTTCAGTTAAACTCAATCTTCGCGTAGTGCGATATAACAATTGTACCCCAAGATCTGTTTCTAATTTTGTTATTCTTTTACTTAACGCAGGTGTAGACATATCTGCTACGACAGCGGCTTTACTAAAAGATTGAGCTTCAACGACTAACGCAAAAAGAGATAATTCATTCGCAAGCAACATGGATTACACCGTTTAGAGAAACAATAAATTAATAACTAGCGTATATATTAACAATAACTTTCAGGTTAAGTTATCAAAAGATTAAAATACCTTTGGATAAACCCTTTATGACCATTTTAAATACGCAACATTTACGAAATTATCCACAATTGCCACAACAAGTTTACTTTTATGGTACCTGCTTAGCTGACAGCCTTTATCCAGATTCAGGTATTGATGCGATAGCATTTTTAGAACAGCAAGGTATTGAGGTTATTTATCCTCAAGGACAAACTTGCTGTGGTCAACCTGCTTATAACTCGGGTTACCAAGACGAAGCCAAAGCAGTAGCGCTAGCACAAGTTGCACAATTTCCGCTAGACATCCCTATCGTAATTATATCTGGCTCTTGTGGTGGCATGATGCGCCATCATTATCCAGAGTTATTAAAAGACCAACCGGGTATACAACAATTTTGTGATCGTATTTTTGAGTTTACTGAGTTTTTAGTACATGTGTTAAAAATAAAATTAAATGATCAAGGACAACCAGAAAAAATAGCCTTACATACCTCTTGTGCTGCTCGTCGTGAGATGGGAGTGCATATTACTGGCCGTCAACTAATTAACCAATTAAACAAGGTTGAGTTAATCACTCATAACTACGAAAGTGAATGTTGCGGCTTTGGCGGTACTTTTTCAGTAAAACACGGGGATATTTCTGGCGCTATGGTCAAGGATAAAAGTCAAAGTTTACTTGATGCTGATGTGGTTCGATTTATCAGTGCTGATTGGGGCTGTATGCTCAATATCAATGGTGCGCTTGATTATCAAAAGCAATCGTTACAGGGTGAACATATTGCCAGTTATTTATTAAACCGAACCAAAAAACAGGATTAACCCTATGTCAGCAAAACAATTTGATCCTAATGAGAGTAAATATGCCGATTCAGCTCGGGCTTTTCGCGATAACGTTACCCGTGATCTAGCCAATGAAGAATTAAAAAGTAATTTTCGTGGTGTCATGGATTATTTAATGGACAAACGAAAAAAATCTTTTCCTAGCGAAGATGAATTAGAAACCCTGCGAGACCAATGTAAATTAATTAAACAACGAAGTTTAGCCAAACTCCCCCATTTATTAGAGCAATTAGAAACTAATCTTGAAGCTAATGGCATCAGGGTTCACTGGGCCGAAACTATTACTGATGCCAATGATATTATTGCCCAAATCATCCAAGACAAATCGGGAAAAACAGTGGTTAAAGGCAAGTCTATGGTATCTGAAGAAACCGCACTGAATGACTACTTGGAAGAGCGTGGTATTGAATGTTTAGAATCTGATATGGGCGAATATATCGTACAACTTGCAGGTGAACATCCATCGCATATTATCATGCCAGCCATTCATCAAAATAAAAAACAGGTTGCCGACTTATTTGCCGAGAAAATTGAGGGTTTCAAGCATACGACCGATGTCGATACTTTAATTGGTGAAGGTCGCCGTGTGTTAAGGGAAAAATTTTGTTATGCCGATGTCGGCATTACGGGTGTTAACTTTGCGGTGGCTGAAACGGGTACCCTTTGTTTAGTAGAAAACGAAGGCAATGGGCGGATGTGTACTACGGTTCCTGATTTACATATTGCCATTACTGGCATCGAGAAAGTAATAGAATTACTTGATGATATCCCGCCGCTATTGAGTTTATTAACACGCAGCGCTACTGGCCAAATTATTTCCACCTATTTTAATATGATTTCATCACCACGTAAAAAGGGTGAAAAAGACGGTCCAGAAGAAGTCCATTTAGTACTGTTAGATAATGGTCGTAGCCAAGCTTTTGCTGATGAAGAATTGCGCCAAACACTACAATGTATCCGTTGTGGTGCTTGTATGAACCATTGTCCGGTATATACCCGTATTGGTGGACATGCCTATGGCACCGTTTACCCAGGCCCGATAGGTAAAATTATTTCACCACATATGTTAGGCCTTGAAGCGACTCATAATTTGCCGACAGCTTCTTCAATGTGTGGGGCTTGTGGTGAAGTTTGCCCTGTAAAAATTCCTATCCCTAAATTACTGCAACGCCTTCGTGTTGAAAGCGTGAAAGCTAAGCACTCGGGTTTACAAGTGATGAAAGGTGAAGGCAGTGGTCGTAACAAAATTGAAGCGGCGATTTGGCTGGCTTGGAGTTTACTGCATAAATACGGCTTTATTTATAATGCCTCAATGTGGTTTGCCACCCGTTTTAGAATATTTATGCCAAGTAAACTTGGGGTTTGGACGAGTGTGCGCTCGGCACCGAAACTTGCGCCAAAAACCTTACATGAACGAGTTAAAGCTCGCCAAAGCAGCCTAGCTAATTGTCAGCTAATAAAAAAGACAGGAAATAAATAATGACCATCTCTTTCCAACAAAAAAGTAGCAATGCCCGCGCAAATATTCTTAGCAAACTAAAACAAGAAGTGAAGGGTGCTGACTATAGCAAGCTACCTAAAGAAACTAGCTACAGATACCCCGAACTAACGAAACCGCAACAAATTAGCAATTTTATTACGCTTCTTGAAGCAAATCAGGCACAAGTGATCAAGCTTGATCAGGCTGAAATTGCAAGGGTTGTTAGCCAACAGTTAAAGCAACGAGGTATTTCAACTTTACTGTATGGCTTGGACGCCCCTCATTCGGCAGAAATGGCTGAAGTTGATAACACTATCAAAACTGAAATTTTTGATTTTGATTTAAATACAAATAAAGAAAGGCTATTTAATGACTCATCTGCAGGCATTACAAGTTCGCACTCTGCCATAGCAGCAACAGGTTCAATTGTGTTGTGGCCAACGGTGAATGAACCAAGATCATTATCATTAATACCACCAGTACACTTTGTAATTGTTGATGCTACAACCATTCACAGTGATTTTTCCCAGTTAATTAAAACACAGCAATGGCAAGACAAGTTGCCTACTAATATAGTATTAGTGTCTGGACCATCAAAAACAGCTGATATTCAACAAACTTTAGCTTATGGTGCTCATGGGCCTAAAGAATTGATAGTGTTATTACTAAATAGCTAAATAGCTAAATTACTAAATTACTAAATCGCTAAGTCACTATTGATTTTTTAATGAGGTAATACCAGCGGCCAAGCTAATTGATGTCTGATAGAGAACAGAATTATGAACACTCTCCTCTCCACCCCAAAGCCTACTATTTTATGCAGGCTTTCTATTCTGTATTACTTTGTAAATAAACCTTACAGCTTATTTATTTATATAGGTTTGTTGAAAACGTATTATAATTATCGGCCTTAACAAACTTGGCAGGATTGTCTAAATCATTACCGTTTTTATCTTGTGATAATGCTCTGAAGTGTTCAATACCACAGTCAATTTTAGCTTGTTCTGAAGCTCTTAAATCATCAGAGAAGATACTTGATTTAGTCTCAACCACGAAATAAAGCTGATCACCCATTCCATCTTCTTTGTCGATAAGAACCGCCCAATCAGGGTTATAGCTACCTAATGGTGTATCAATCTTAAACCAAGCAGGTAATTTAGCATAAAGCTTAACGTCCGTTGATTCTTCCAGCTTTTCAGCAAACTCAAACTCTGTATCAGAATCACAAACAATATAATCGTAAACAGACTTATTCGCTTCAACCATATTCTTGAGATAACCTGTTAACTCTTCTTCTTGAAACATCTCTTGAGCATAATAATCATCATCACCAATACGGTGATAAGAAATACCATCAACAATTGCTAAACGCATCTGTTTACGGATTACCTCACTCGATAGTTCAATGAATCGTTGAGGGTTGTTTTTAAATGCTTCTAATTTGTCACCAAGTCCAAGTAAAATTTCAACAACAGTTTTACGAGTTAGATTAGTATTCGATTCAAGATAAGTAACAACATCTGGCAATTTAAAATTTCTATTGCGGTAATACTGAATCTTTGACTTTTTATCATGAGTTTCAAGTTCTGCTTCCGTTATCGCTACTTTTACCTTTTTATATTCAAACTTGGCACTTGCAACGGCAACTGATGCTCTAATTTCTTTGATGCACTTCTGTACAAGCTCACCAACGCTGAAATTCACACGATAAGTTGTCTTGTACTTAATGCGATCCCAAAGCGCTTTAAAATCGTCTTCAAGAACAATTTGCTTACCATTATCCTCACGAAGTTTTGCCGTTTTCTTTTCTTCGTGTTTCTTGATACTCAAGCCTTTAGCAACCTTAGTTAAAGTTGCTAAAATCGCATCTGAATGATTCTGAACGCTTTCAGGTAAGCTAACAGTGTTATCAACCAGATCATTTTTGAGAGAGTCTTGGATTTTGCCTTTTTTGTCAATATAACCTTGGCTTGCAAGATGTTGATATATCTCTTCTGATTTTTTAGCGCCAAGAAACTCTTTAGTGTCATTTTCGTCAGAGATAACAATATTGGCAAACTGATGCTTTTCTACTGCACCAAATTTAATACCTTCTTCTTCCTCTATTTCTTTTTGAAGTGCAGCAACAAACTGATCATAAGATTCATTTGCCATAACCGTAAGCGTATTCACTTCAAAACCATACGGTACACGTTCACCTGATTGATCTAAACCACGTTCACCTGATTGATCGACGGCTAAACGTAAACCACGACCAATCTCTTGACGCTTTTTCATCACTGAGTTAGTTTCGTTTAAAGTACAGATCTGGAACACATTCGGATTATCCCAACCTTCCTTTAAAGCTGAATGACTAAAAATAAATCTTAGTTTTTCATCCATAGAAAGGAGCTTTTCTTTGTCCTTCATAATCAAGTTATAAGCAGATTCATCAGCAGCCGTTTTACCACCTTCACCTTTCGCTGATAATCTTGACTCTGCAAACAAAGGGTTGCCAGATGCATCTTTTTTCTTGTCTTGTGCAAAGTAACCATTATGAACAGAACTAGCTAATTCTTTTAGTGCTTGTTCATTAATGGTGAACTTATTATCATTTTTATCCCATACTGTAGGATATAAAATACGGTATTTTGGCTTTTTAAGTTGTTGAATGAATTCTTCTTCAAACCAACAAGCAAATTTACCTTGAACTGGAACACCATCGTTAGAGTAGCCACGGTAATTAGCAACTTTGTCTATAAAGAATAAACTAAGAACCTTAATACCTTTTTGGCTTATAACCTTGGAATGATCCATTACATCAACACCAGTGGTTATTTTTCGGTAGAATTTTAGTTCTTTTTCAAGGTGCTCTTCGACTGTTTTTGATACCTGAAGTCGCTTGTAAGTGTCTTGATCAACCTCTCCAATAGACTGACTAAGCTCAATGATATCGTCATGGCTAGTAAAGTCGATATATTCACTACCTTCTTCACAATAAATATCATTGATCACGTAACCTTCGTAAACTGTGCGACCATTTGAGGATTCAAATAAGTCAGTACCACTTTTTACCGTAATAGTTTTTCGAGGCTGTAACTTACCTGTTTTAGTTTGACCATCAATTTCAACCTTAGCGGTGATTGGTGACTTCTTGTTATTGACACTAATCAGTTTAATATACGCTTGGTTATGATTGTCCTGAACTTCTAAAGAAGCCACTTCAATTTGCTTAACTAATTTCCCTGCATAAGCATCAATAGAGTCGAGCTTATAGAGCATATTAAAGTTTTCAGTTAAGGTTGCTGAATAACGAAACGTACATAACGGATTTAAGCTGGCAATCGCTTTTTTACGATTGTCCGTAGACGCTACAGATTGAGGTTCATCAATAATAACAACAGGGTTTGTTGATTGAATAAACTCTATTGGCTTCATACCGTTTAGACGATCATCAGTTCGGTGAATTAAGTTAGCTTTGGTTTCTTTTTCAGGATCAGTGAAAGACTTACTGAAAGCATCAATGTTAATTACCATAATTTGAATGTAATCATTGGTGGCAAAATTTCTTACTTGCTCACGTTTTGAAGAGTCATAGACAAAGTAATCATACTGAACGTTTTTATATTTTTTTCGAAAATGATATTCTGTCATTTGCAGAGATTTATAAACACCTTCTTTGATCGCTACTGATGGAACTACGATGATAAATTTAGTTAATCCATAACATTGGTTCAGCTCAAATGCACTACGCAAATAAACGTATGTTTTACCCGTACCTGTTTCCATTTCGATAGTAAAATCAAGACTTGGTAGTTTTTGTTTATTATTTTCTGTTTGAGGTAAACCATTTACCAACTGAACATTACGAGTATTTTCATATAGTTCTTCGGGTAATAGCTTAATAGCATTAGCTACACCAATACCGTCATTCTTTTCAAACATGTCACCTTGAACAGCATTAGATACAGAAAAGTTAGATTGAAATGTTTCTTGTCCTTTAAAAACGCCAACGACAGCATTAATTGCATCTTTTTGATGTGTCAGGTCAGGATAAAACTTTATCTTCATAACTTACTTTCCGGTAAATTACCCTGCGGGCGCACTAAAGTGCTTGCAAATTTTTGTCCGAAAAAATTTGTTATTGCAGTCATAATCTATCCCCTAAATGCTTTTAACATCGTCAATACCAGCTTGTCTCAAAATTTGAATAGCATTGGTTTTGACGTTACTATCGGCAAAACCAGCATCTTTAAATACAACTTGAGTTGTTTCAGGGTTTAGAGCAATTTTGAGTTTAGCGATACCTTCTACCACTTCACCTGTGATTTCATCATCTAAAGACACAATTAAAGCACCAGCTCCTATAATAAAAATCTGTTTGTTATTCACTAATTTTGTTTCAACAGGAACAGTTAATTCAATACCATATTTCAGCAAAATTTCATAAAGTACATCTTCTCTTGAACGCTCAGGCTTGATAGATTCAGTTGTTTGTTGAAGAATTTGTTCGAGATTGTCAAAGTCGGCATCCCAAGGGCGGATGTTGCTTTCGTCGAGTTTAAAGACTTTAAACCCTCCTGTTTTAAGTTTATCAGAAGCAAGTTTAAGCCTTTCTTTTGTGATATTTGAAACTGTTTTAAATCCATTTCTATAAGCGAGTGATTTTTCATTAACTGACTCAGGTAATTGGATATTAATAAATGTACGTTTCTGCTGTTGTTCAGTATTTAATTTCATAACAGCATGACCTGTTGTACCTGAGCCAGCAAAAAAATCTAAAACAATACCTTCGTTAGGGCAACCTAGTTTTAACATTCTCTCTATGTAAGGCAGTGGTTTTACTGTGTCGAATACTTGATAGCCAAACAGCTCTTTTATTTCATCAGCAGCATTAGCGGCATTTGATGTGTCATCCCATATGGTTTCAGTAATATCACCTTTATATTCAGACAAATACAGCTTTTTATAAATGTTATCTCCTTTAAAAACCAATCTGTCATCTGAATCAAGCTTGTTCATCGTTTTATAACCAACAAGCCACAATCTTTCTTCAAAGAATTGCCCGTCTTTTGATTTAAAACTATATCTCGAACCACCTTGACTTCCTCTAGCCCAAATACCTTGAAGACGATAGTCCCCTCTATCATCATTATCTTGGTTCTTATATGCCTTTCTTGTATTTTCAGGCATTTCAAGGCGACCAAACTTAGCAATATTAATATCTTTAGCGTAGGTCAATAGATATTCATGATTTCTACTTAAAAATTTTGCTGAGTTATCTTTTCCTCTTTTTCTAGACCAGACAATACTAGCTATAAAGTTTGCCTCCCCAAATATATTATCTACTAATCTTTTTAAATTAGAATATTCAGCATCATCTATTGATATAAATATTGTGCCATCATTTCTTAATAAATTTTTAGCTAGTTTTAAACGAGGGTAAATCATATTTAGCCAATCCGAATGATAACGACCTGATGTATCGGAGTTTGTGCTTAATTTATTCCCTTCGCTATCAATTTGACCAGTTTGTTCAAGGTAGTTTTGAATATTGTTGTGAAAATTATCTTTATAAACAAAGTCTTTACCTGTGTTGTAAGCAGGGTGGGATTATGCTTTGCTTGTTTTTTGACCAAATAAAATATCTGCCCTAAATTTAGCATCCCAACATGCTCGTTGCATTTTTCCTGCGACACTGTCTTTTAATGGATGCGATTTTATCAAATTCAATAGCTTACGTCTGATTGTCGCTAAGTTTTTCGCTCCATCATCAGCATAAATTTGACATTCATCTTCTCTAAATGTCACATCTAATACCCAGTGTTGGCTATTCTCAATAGCCCAATGCCGACGTATATATTTTGCCGTTATTTTTACCGCTTCTTTTAATGACGTTATGTAATACGAAGTCTCTTGCTCTGTTTTAGTCTTTAGGTGTCGAGTCCGTTGTACTTCCACTACCGCAAAACTATCTGTAAATTTCTCCGTTTCATCAAACCACTCGGTTATCGGTAAAAGTCGATATACTCGTTCGTTAATTCTCCCATGCTCTCCATCTAATTCTTTAAAGGTATTTTTTTTCAATAGCTTAGGTTCATCACGGTAAGTTTTATGGAAGTACGCTTTGATTTCTTTATATAGCTTCTTTTGATTCTTCTTCACTTGAAGTACGTAATCTCCACCCCCTTCACGTATTACCGTGGTGGTTTTTGTTTGACAGTGCATTGCATCAGCGGTAATAACCGAATTGTTAATATCTATACTCGCTAGCATTGCTTGCATAACAGGTATTTCATTTGTTTTGGTTGAGGTTTCTTTTTGGTAGATGATGAGACCATTATCTACCACCATCGCCGTCATCAGTTGTAAGGCATCTATATCGCCATGTTTAGATCCACAAATGACTTTACCGTCAAAGCTAATATGCGCTTTACCTTCTTTTTCTCGCACCGCATTTGAAAAGTTAATAAAGCTTGAAACAAGGCTATCAGCCTTGATACCTCTAATTATGCGTCCAATAGAGTGTCTTGTTGGAATGCCATTGCTAAAACTTCGGTACTTCCTTAACCAATCAAGTTGAGCTTTCCCAAATATGTTTATCGCTTTCCAGCCTTTTGCCCCACAAAGCACCCCAGCTATTGTTAAGAAAATAATATCAGCTAATTCGTAATCTTTATTTGAGTCTACTCTGTGATCTTCAATACTTTCAATTTCTTGAAATAACGACTTCATAATTAATCTACGGTGAGTTTTTGATACTGATCTGATCGCTCAATCTCAATTAAGTTCAAAATACTTTCATTATACTGTGCTTTTTATCCGAAATGCGTGATCCCACCCTGGTGTTATAAGGTGGATCAATATAGATCATCTTTACTTTTTTATGGTATGACTTTTGAAGTAACTTAAGCACTTCAAGGTTATCGCCTTCAATGAATAAATTTTCTGTGGTATCCCAATTGACACTTTCTTCTTTGCAAGGACGTAATGTACCCGTTGAAGGGATTTGTGCGATTTGACGTGCTTTTGTTTTTCCATTCCAAGTGAAATTATAACGTTCATCTGAATCTTCAACGGCTTCACCTAGCATTGCTTTCAATGCTTCAAAATCAATTTTACCTTCAGAGAAAACATCAGGAAAAAGCTGTTTTAACTGTTCAACATTTTGCTCTTTTATCTCTAAACTCTTCGCTTCTGAGCAGTTTATTGTTATCTTTTCTATACTAGAATTTGTCATTACATCTTCACTTTATTTGTTAATCATTGGATTAGTAGTCAATGCACTTATAAACCTTGATGCTTTATGATCTTTATCACTAGCCCAAGGCATCATTCTGTGTTGTGGATAGCTTATATATAGCCACCTCTTTGCCCTTGTAACGGCTACAAAAGCATTGTTTTTCTCTTCATTTAGCTTCTCTGTACTCGTTGCACGATAATCAGGGAAAACCCCATCACACATACCAATTAAAAAAACGATATCTTTCTCTAACCCCTTCATTGTATGTACAGTGCTCAGTGTTAAGCCTTTTCCTTGGGTTTTAGCGTCCAGTTTTCCTAATGTCATCGCATTTCTGAATGACTTAAGGCTAGAGCCTAGACCACCAGCTTTGAAAGCTGTCCATCGACCTCTAAACTCGTCAAGTTCTTGAATACTAATATCCAATTCATTTATATCAGGGTCAGATAAACCATCGGTTTTATATTCTTCAATATTATCTCTTAGATTTTTACAGAACAATGGAATATTTGGAGCTTCAATATTGAGATTGCTAATCTGCTGTAATAGGTAAGCTTGAACCCTTGCCAAAGGTAAGTCTGATAATTCAACAATATTTGACCATTCATCTAAAAGGTTTTCATCATTCCACTGTTTAGGTTGTGCAACTTGGAGTAAAGAGCAGAGCTTTTTACCATCAATCCAATCTTTAGGGTTTAACTTTAACCTAATTGCATAATCTAAAATTTTGCCAAACAAAGAATCTGGTTCAGCTTGTCGCTCACCTTTATTGAAATGATACGTGATATTATTTTCATCCAGTTTTTTTTGGAGCTTTTTGAATACAAATTTATTTCTTCCAATAACCACCACTTTGTCTAAGGTAATTTCACCTTCTATTTCTTTATGAGATTTCAACTTTATCAAATATTCAATAGTGTTAGTTACCCAATTAGCTTCAATAGACTCATTGAAGCAAGGCTGAATTGTGATCTCACCTTCATAAGCCATTTCATGATTAATTTGAGAGTTAGGTTTAATAGAATTAGCGACATTAATAACAGCTTTACTGCTGCGGTAATTTTCTTTTAACGTGAAGGTTTTAGGATTAAAGTCATTCAGAAAATCATTTTCAAAATAATCTTTCGAACCATTAAACCCATAAATCATCTGATTAGGATCTCCTACCATTAGAAGACTTTTTATTCGTTGCCCACAAAAGATTTTTATTAATTCATATTGGGCTTTATTTAAATCTTGAGCTTCATCAACACATACATGTTTGTACATAATTTGGTATGTTCTTGCTATGTTAGAATGCTCATTCAATATTTTATATGCTAAGAATAAAATATCATTAAAGTCGATACCGCCACTGTTTAATAACGCTTGCTGGTAGTCTTGATATATATCATAAAATCTTTCTTTATTTGGATAACGTTCTTCAATTTCTAAGCGTTCAGTTAACAGCTCTCGTTTAATTTCAGCAAAGTCGTCCATATATCCTTGCATGACCTGATTGCGTTTACGTTTTTCGGCAGGATCATTTATGTTCAAGTATTCATCAATATCAACATTACTGTCTCTTAACGATTGTAAAAAAAGCTCCATTCGATCTTGTTCACGCTCATAGATATGTAAATCATTAGACAAACCGATAGTATGGCCATAATTTTCTATAATAGTTTGAGCGACTGAGTGAATTGTTGATACCCAGGTTCTCTCTTCAACACCATCAAAATCAGCAAGTCGTGCTTGCATCTCATAAGCGGCTTGGTTAGTAAAAGTAAGCGCTAATACTTTATCTTTTTTAGTATTATTAAGAATGTATCTAATTCTTTCTGTTAATACTCTTGTTTTACCTGAACCAGCGGATGCTAATATTTGTATTGGTGTTTGTAGATCATATTCGACTATTTCTTGCTGCAAATTGGATAAATCAATCATAATACACTCCATTCCCTAATTGATTCAAAAGCATCTATAAACGCCTGTGGAATCAGTTCATTTGGCTCTTTTTCACTATCTGAGATAATTTCAGCAAGAAACCCTGAATATCCTGATTTAACTTTAGCTAATTCAGTCAATACTCTAACACTATCAAACTGCTCAATTTCATTAGTTTTACTTTCAATAAACCTTGGATCATCATTTCCATTAATGCCAAGTAGCACTAATGCTTTTTTAAGCTCTTCTAATATCCCTACATGATTTACCAACTCCTTCTCAATATCGCAGCCTTGATTTAGATAATTAACTGAAAAAACATCAGATGATAACTGGCAATCAAATTCAGCTTCAATTTTTCGTATCTGTGATCCAACTTGGATCTGTGTTCGTCCATCATTATCACTAACGATACAAACTGGAATCCCTAAACGGTATGCTAATTTGATAAAAGGAGGATAATTTTTACCAGCAACACTTACACAATTTACGCCCACCGCATAACAAGATTTTCCAAAATATTTTTCAAAAAATATTGGAGCTAATTGTTCTTCTGTCACTCCTTCAAACAATATAATCGCTTTCGAAAAGAGAATTTCACCTCGGAATCTCATCACATCTCTTTGCAATTTATTAATGTCTTCAGGAGTGAACCCATCACCAATTGATTTAACTTGAACACCGCCTCTAAGATTTCTTAATGATCTCAAATCTTGTAATCTACATTCGGATGCTAGATAAGGGGAATGTGAGCTTATTATCGTTTGACCTTTGATATCCGTCAGTTGTTTATAAAGTGTTCTTTGGGCATTAGGGTGTAGATGTGCTTCAGGTTCTTCTGCTGCAATAATAGGGAAAAAACACTCTTCTTCAGCGATATGTTTCTTTTCTAAAACCTCAATAAATGCTTTAACAGTTAACATTGAAGCCCAACTTCTTGTTCCCATCCCATGATATTCCATAGAGAAAGAGTTTGTAGCATCTTCACCAAAGTGGATAGAAAATCTTTTTGCCAAATCTCTAATCTTTTTCGGAAATGGTGTAATGTCAGCTTGTCCTTGCCCTGCAAAAGATTGGCTTAAAGTATCAAGATGAGCTTTAAGGTCACTTAACACGGTACTTTTATCTATAGCACTTTCATTAAGTTCGGCGATTAATTCTTCAAGTGCATCTTTATCTTCACTTTCAAAATTTATTTCCGATAATACTTTGCCAATGTATGACGTCTTTTCACGTAATTCTTGGTGAATATCTCTCTGGGCATCAATCGCTATAAATGGCATAACATCAATTCGTTTGGGTATTTTATTATTTATTTTTGCGCTATCGTCAGTCCAACTTTCAAATTCCCCCCAACGAGATAATGGATAACGAGTAACTTTAAAGCCACCTTTTATGCTATCTTTTTTGCAAAGAGTTCTTATCCCAACAAAGTCATTCTCTTCGATATCTGCTTTAACCAATTCACCAAATACTTCAACCCATTCATTCAAAAAAACATCTATTCGTTTACTGTTTTCATCAACAGGTACAATTAAAATATCTATAATTATTTTTGTTTGAGTATCATCATTGTTATCAATGTAAAAGTCTTCATCAGTTAAATGCCGAGAGTAATCGCCTAAAGCAAGATGTAATGCTTTGATAATAGATGTTTTACCTGCATTATTTTGCCCTATGAGAACAGCAACTTTTGGTAAAGATATCCCTAAATTTGCAATGCCCCTAAACCCTGAAATTCTTACTTCACTAATTAGAATAGCCATTTACTCAACCTTGTCCTTGTAGAGAACGCTTTAACTGTCCTATTGAATCTTTGATTATCTTCGCTTCAACATTGAGTTGCATTTTGATATTCATCTGTGTCTCTTTTTTATTTTATTTCTGATACTAGCCAGTTCTGCTTCTAATGTTCCAAGATCACGAAGCAAAGAAATTTTATCTTCATTAGTTTTTTCTATAAAAACTGAACTGTCCAGATTATCACTTTGCCTATCTGATGCTTCTGATCTAGATTTACTATTATTCTGATTTTTAGAGATATAGCACCCAGAAACCTTACTCGTTTCTATACCCACTCTATTTCAAGGTGCAGGATAAAAGGTTTGAAAGTTGTCATTAATCCTACCGTTCAAATTAGCACCAATATTTGGTAATGTAATATCAAAAAATTCATTAATATGCCGTCGAAACTCTGTTGCGCTCGAAAAATAGCGATTATTTCTTGCATGCTCATTCATTACTTTCCAGAGTCGCTCTATGGGGTTCACATTGGGACTGTAAGAGGGAAGGTAGTGCGGCTTTATATTCAATTCCTCTGCTTTATCTCTGACGCCTTGAGAACGGTGATAACCTGCACCGTCAAGCATTAAATGAATAGCTTTTCGGTTAGTGTAGGTGTGCTTGATTTTGTCGAAAAAATCAATAATTGAGTCGCCGTTAATCGTCTTGTATTGCGCTGTAATGGTATCGGCTAAGTGCCCTAACTCTATTGCACCTATTATATTTAATCGAGTTATACTTCCTGTGGTTTCAATCGTTTTATCAACGCCAGTACGTATCCAAACACAGGTGACTTTTGTTGCCTGTGTTGGGTGAACGGCATCCATAAAGAGTAAAACATCATCATCTGTTAAAACCGCTTTAAGTGCTTCATATTCAGTTATAAAAGCATCTTGCTTTTGAGCATCAAATTTTTGAGGAACACCTTTGGGTTGCTTATAGCTAAATCCATTTTTATGAAGCCATTTATTTAATCCTAGTATGGAGTAACGGATACCAAAGGTCTCTTCAATATACGTACCTATTTGATGGGCATGAAAATAGGTCACCTCAGTTAAGTGTTCAATAAGCTGCTCTGTTTGAGCGGTACTCAAAAAGCTTTGTGAGCCACCATTTTCTGGCTCGAGCTTTTGGCTACTTAAAAAATCCTTTAGATGGTGAGTAATCGTAGATTCATGAATACGTAACGCTTGAGCGATCTTCACAATAGTCCACCTTTGAGAGCGTAACAAAACTGCTTTAATACGGTCATGCCCATGCTCATGCCCATCACGAACTTTACTGTGTCGTAATTCCAAGGCTGATTTTAACTCGAGTGAAATATTGATATTCATTATGTGCATAGCATGATCTTTTTTTATCGTAAAATCAAGCATCTTCAATGATCACGCAGGGCAAACGGGTTTAAATCCACCAATTAGGTGGTAATTCAAGCAAACAGTTTTGATCTATTGACCGATCATTTTGATCGTGGCATATAATGGTCTTTGCTTGAATTATTATATTCCCTTATTACTTGATTTATTAGACATAAAAAGTGCCACGGTAACGATGGATGCTATGGGATGTCAATTTGCTATTGCCGATAAAATAGTAGACGCTCAAGCGGACTATGTTCTAGCTTTAAAAGGTAACCAAGGCGAATTCCATGATGATATAAAGCTATTTTTAGAAACTAATTTAGCCAGTAAATTTGAAAAACTATCACACACTGTTAGTAAAATAACTAATGGCGACCATGGTCGTATTGAACAGAGAAATGTTTGGCTGACCAGCGATGTAAAGTGGTTAATTGAGCGTCACCCTAGATGGAAAAGTATCAAAGGCATTGCAATTGTTGATTCAACAAGAGAAGTACAAGGAAAGGTATCACACGAACAGCGACTTTATATTACAAGCCATGGTAATAAGGATGCCAAATTTATTGCCAGTGCAATACGTAGTCATTGGTTTGTGGAGAGTGTGCCGCAGGCACACAAGTTAGTAGCATAGGATTTGTTTATTAAGTTGTGGCTAAGCTCACAAGAAGATGGTGATAGGTCCACCGAAGTCTGCTGTCACAAGTCGGCTTCAAACCACTGCAAGTGGCTTGTTATTAAGAGTGATGGTCATAAGCGTTGTAGTCAAAGTACGAACATTAGTTCGGCAGGTCTGGTATAGAGAGACGAGTTAAGGCGAACCTATGTTGACGCGTCGTAATCCAGAGACTTGACATCAAAACCAGGGGCGTTTCTATTTCTTGGGATAAGTTTACAGGCGAATTGTGAATGTTGTGTAAGCGGTGTCCGGCGTATAGTGGGCGTGACTCTATATCTGGCTTTTTGTGAGAACTGCGGGAACCAGTTATCATGATGTTAAGGGAGAAATACAAATAACTGAATTTATGAGTATGAGAGTACCAAGGCATGATACTGGGGCGGAGCTGTTCGTAGTAGTGAGGAAACATTTGTAATGAGTGTGGAGCGAAGGGGCAGCGTTAGGCAGTCGACATTTATAGTTCAACTGTGTCAAAGCAGGAGGAAACTATGAACAAGACAAAATCGTTTATCATTTCAAAATGGGATGTGTAAAAGCGATGAAATTTCTGGAGGGAATTTCAAAGCAGAATCCTTATTTGTTTGCTCATTGGCGAGCAGGAATGGTAGGAGGGTTTGCCTAATGGGAGCGGTATGAATTGAAAGGTTCACGTACCGCTCTGTGAGAGGCTGCTGGGGAAGTTTTGGCGGTCTACTCACCATGAACTTCATTGGGTTCTTGATGTGAGTTTTAGAGAAGATGACAGTCGAATTGGTAGAAAAATAGTGCTGAAAATATGGTAACGACAAGGCATATAACCTTGAATATGTTAAGAAAAGAAAAACAGGTAAAAAGGGGATTAAAGGCAAAAGGTTTAAAGCGGCATTAGATAGTGATTATGCTGAAAAAGTACTATCTACTATTTTTTAATCGCTTATGTTCTTGCCCTGTTTAGCAGGGCGGGTGATGTATTTTGGAGCCACTATTGTGGTAAGCAGCATCCATGCTGCTAATATTTTGTTAGTTTATAAGTGATAACACATTTTTTCCTTGTGTAAATGTAATATCGACTGGAATTTTAGCCTTGGTCAAGCGATTAAGATCAGCAGACAACACTTCGCTTATTGTGCCTTGTTCTGTAACTAACTGTTCAACACCGTTGTAATCGCCATTACCTTGCAAAGTTAAGATTAGTTCGGATAATGCATCGATTGCACTGCTCATTTTAGATATATCAACTTTATACATACCGTTTTCATCACGAGTAAAAGCATCTTGCTCAGCAAAAAAATTAAAGCGGATCATGTTCGCTTTGCCATGGGCACTGGATGCACCAAACCTAACTGAGCGGAAGATACCAGCCATGAACGTAACATAGTAGTCTTCTAAAACGCCTTCGGTAATGGCACCTTTTTCCAGTAGCTGACGTATCATGTACAAGCCTAAGATATCCGCTTTGCCTTCCTCTAAGGCTGAAGCATGCTCTTTCAGTGCTTGCCTAACCGTTTGCTCTGAACCTAGAACTTGTTTTATGCCCAACCCATGAGAAATTTCATGGAACATTGTGTTTGCAAAGAAAGCATTGAAAGTGATGTGCTTTCTTTGCTCAGAAATAATTAGCTGCTCGGCAATTGGGATCAGGATATTATCAAATTTTGCTTGCATCGCATTTTTAAGTTGCAAGCGTCGAGTGCCTTTTTGCCGTTGTACTTCCTCGTCATTAGGTAAGTTAATAGCGATAGTCTTACTACCGGCATTACTGTGACCTGCATAATAAATAACATCATAAGCATTTAAGTCAGCGTCAGTACCAGGCATTTGTGCTTTGTATTTTTTTGGCACAGGCAACCCTTTTTGAAGCTCGGGCAAATAGTCGGCAAACTTAGCTAGCTTTTTACTCCACGATAGATCTTTGATTAATACATAAGCTTCAAAAGCTGCACGATATCCATATAACTGATCTTCGTAGTTTTCTATTGGGCCTATAACCATATCAATGGGATTGTTTTTCATATCCATCCAAGCAAAGTCAGAGGCTTGGTAATCATCAGTGCGTAGAGCTTTGGCGCGCATGGTTAGGTAGTTGGCAAATTCTTTATCATCAGCAAAAATCGCCGCTTTTTCTAAAATGGCAGCAGCGCGGTTGATTTCGTCACTGTACATTTCAGAGTAAGCAATTGTAACTAATTGCCCTTCATCGTTGCGGCTAATAATTGAATATAAACCGTCTTTGTTAGTTAAATCAGTCTGTTCAAATTCAGCCTTGGTCATATCTTTTGGATAAAACTCTGCGCCATGCGCTTTATCTTTATTTTGTGTTAAGAAGACTTTATCACCGTTTAATCTATCCCAAGGGCCATAGTTTATTTCAGCAAAGCGGCGAACTTTTTCATCTTTAATCGCGGCGAGAAATGTTTTTTTGTCTTGTGAAAACGCTTGCTGCCAAAATAAATCGTCCATAATTTTTGCCGCGTCTATTAATAGGGCTAGCATTTGCTTTTGATTGGCTGATAAATGGCTTAAATCGGCTGATAGGGTCACTTCTTTGTATATGTCTAGACGATTTTGGTAATTGGCAACAAGTTGTACTGAAGTTTGTTGTTGATCTTTAGAAGAAGCGGTATTTTGCACTGTTGCTGTTTTAGTTGTTTGTTGATTACAAGCCGTTAATGACGTTGTGGCAAGTAATACAATGGCTGCAATTTTTGTCAGTGGTGTTTTGAACTTA
Organism: uncultured Colwellia sp.; assembly: GCA_965261045.1. GTDB lineage: Bacteria > Pseudomonadota > Gammaproteobacteria > Enterobacterales > Alteromonadaceae > Colwellia. The sequence continues at coordinate 2,023,163 of CBDHCJ010000001.1, read as the reverse complement.
GAAAATGTCATAGTAAGCCTTAATTGTTATTTCTCGATGAGATTAAGAAAAATTCTTGGTAAGTGCAATAGGATAGATGAATAAAAGTGTTGGCGAAGTGTAAAGATTAGCTCAAGTTAAATTGCTGACATAAAAAAACCGACTAAAGTCGGTTTTTTAAATCTACTTATATTTAAATAAGTAATCAGAAAAACGTAATGTGCTATTTACGTGCTATTTACCTTATAGGGCTTTAATAGCAGCATTTAAGCGGCTCTTACTACGAGCTGCTTTGTTTTTATGAATAAGACCTTTACTTGCATAACGGTCTATAATTGGTGTGGCAGCAGCTAATTCTTTGATTGCTACTTCTTTGTCACTGGATTCAATAGCTGCAAGTACTTTTTTAACTAAAGTACGCATCATTGAGCGACGGCTTGCATTGTGTTGACGGCGCTTTTCAGATTGTACTGCGCGCTTCTTAGCTTGCTTTGAGTTAGCCAAGGTGAACTCCTAAAAAAATGTTATATAAGCTTAAATTTAAGGCGACGAAATATGCCTGTTTTTTAGCTGTTTGTCAAATGATTTAATTGCCATATTTGAATAAAAGTAAATAAAAAAAGCAATTTAAAAAAATTGTCTATTACTGTTGTGAACAGACGTAAGTATACATTGTTTATATGGGTAAAATCATCACATAATAGTAGCTTCTTTTAGTTAATTGGTTTCTTTCTCTCTTATGCATCATTTTCGAGGACATTTTTTTGAGTAAAAAATTAATAAAATCAGGGATGATTGTGAGTGTGATGACCTTGGCTTCTCGTGTGTTAGGCCTAGTGCGTGATGTTGTGATTGCCAATGTAATGGGCGCGGGGGTTATGGCGGATGTTTTTCTTTTTGCCAATAAAATTCCTAATTTTTTTCGTCGCCTTTTTGCTGAAGGGGCTTTTGCTCAGGCTTTTGTTCCCGTACTAAGTGAATATCATACTAAAGATGAAGTAAATGCTGAGGTCAATGGTCACGTTGGTGAACACGTGATGCTTGATGTTCCCCTTGACGAGACGCGGCGTTTAATCGCACAAGTTTCTGGTACTTTAGGTGTAATTGTTACGTTAGTGACTTTATTCGGCATGCTGGCATCACCGTTATTTGTCATTTTATTTGGTGGTGGTTGGTTTGTCGACTGGTTTAATAATGGCTCAGATAGTGTTGGCGGTGAAAAATTTGAGTTAGCGGCTAATTTATTAAAAATAACCTTCCCATATTTATGGTTTATTAGTTTTACTGCGCTTGCAGGAGCCGTGCTCAATACTATGGGACGATTTGCGGTAGCAGCTTTTACTCCAGTATTGCTTAATATTGCTATCATCATTATGGCGGTTTATGGTGCTGAGTATACCCAAAGTCCTGCTTATGCGCTTGCATGGGGAGTGTTTTTTGGGGGCTTGATTCAGTTTCTTTTTCAAATCCCTTTTTTGTATAAAGCAGGCGTTTTGGTAAAACCTTGTTGGTCTTGGCACAGTACAGGTGTTACAAAAATTCGCAAGTTGATTGTACCAGCATTGTTTGGTGTGTCTGTTACTCAAATTAATTTACTACTTGATACGTTAATTGCCAGTTTTTTAATTACGGGTTCAATTAGTTGGCTCTATTATGCTGATAGATTATTAGAATTTCCGTTAGGCTTATTTGGTATTGGTATTGCCACCGTTGTTTTACCAAGTTTGGCAAAACTGCATAGTAAAAATAACCCTAAAGAATTTACCGCGACTTTAGATTGGGGGATTAAAATTATTTCATTGTTTGGCTGGCCTGCTTTAGCTGGGTTAATGGTACTTGCACAACCTATTATCATGGTATTGTTTATGCGGGGAGAGTTTAGCCAAAACGATGTATTACAAGTGTCTATGGCATTATTTGCTTATTTGTCTGGTTTATTGAGTTTTATGTTTATTAAAGTTTTAGCACCAGGTTATTACGCTAGACAAGACACTAAAACACCCGTGAAAATTGGCATTGTAGCTATGGCTTCTAATATGGCCTTTAATTTAATGCTTGCACCCTTTTTTGGTTATGTTGGCTTAGCTATGGCGACTACTATGTCGGCAACATTAAATGCTTGGCTGCTTTATCGAGGTTTGAAGCAAGCGGGTATTTATCATTTATCTAAAAATACTAAGATCTTTATTGGTAAATTAGTTTTATCAGCACTGGTGATGGCGTTGGTGGTTTATCAATTATCTAGTGATTTTGATGTTTGGTTAGCGATGAGTTTTGCTGAGCAAGTTTCTCAGTTAATCATGTGTATTGGTGGCGGTTTTTTAAGCTATTTTGTTATGGTTTTATTTTTAGGTGTTCGCCTTAATGATTTTAAGGTGAAAGCAAGGTAACATTTGATGCTGAATAGCGAAAAATAAAACAGGCGAACTGCTGATTATTCTTATTTACTGGTATATAATTCGGCGATTTATTTTATCTACATATTTGCTTTAGGCCTAATAACAAACCATGCAGTTAGTTCGCGGTATACATAATATTCAGTCAGAGGATCACGGCTGTGTCTTAACTATAGGTAATTTTGATGGTGTTCATAAAGGACACCAACGTGTTATTTCGGCCTTAGTTGCTAAAGCAAAAGCTCTAAATTGTGTTGCTGCGGTATTAGTGTTTGAGCCGCAACCACAAGAATTGTTTGCACCAGACCAAGCGCCAGCGAGGCTTTGTCGTTTACGAGACAAGTATTCACTGCTTGCAGAATTAGGTGTTGAACGGTTAATTTGTGTTAATTTTACCCAGAAGTTTGCCAGCCAAAGTGCTCAGCAGTTTATTGAACATTTGTTAGTGGAAAAACTAGGTATCAAACATTTAATCGTTGGCGATGATTTTCATTTTGGAAAAAATCGGGTTGGTGATTTTACTATGTTATCTCAGATGGGAAAGCAATTCGGTTTTGATGTTACTGATACCGCGAGCTGTAAAATGGCTAATTGTCGAGTTAGTAGCACCGCAATACGACAAGCTTTAGTGTTAGATAATTTAAACGATGTTGAGAATATGCTAGGTAGGCCTTATTCAATAATAGGCAAAGTTTTTCATGGTGATAAACGTGGACGACAGCTAGGTTTTCCAACAGCGAATGTATTATTGAAAAGACGGAACTCTCCTCTAAGTGGCGTTTTTGCCGTGTTAGTTAAAACACTCAATGGAACTTATACTGGGGTCGCTAATATTGGTGCTAGGCCGACCGTTAATGGTAAGAGGCAACAACTAGAAGTACATATTTTTGATTTTAATGATGATCTTTATGGTCAATGTATTGAAGTGATAATTAAGAAAAAACTTCGTCAAGTAATAACGTTTGATAGTTTATCTGCGTTAACTGCACAAATTAAGTTAGATAGTGAACAAGCTAAACAAGTACTAAACAAGTATTAAACATGGTTGAGCAACTTAAATGCAATCAACCCAAATAACTGGATAATGATTTAATGAGTGATTACAAACATACCCTGAATTTGCCCGCTACTTCGTTTGCCATGAAAGGCAATATGGCAAATCGTGAACCTAATATGCTTAAAGAGTGGGCTGCTAAAGACTTGTACGGGAAAATTCGTGCAGCAAAAAAAGGTAAAAAATCATTCATTTTGCATGATGGCCCGCCATACGCCAATGGTAATATTCACCTTGGTCATGCGGTAAATAAAATACTAAAAGATATTATTGTTAAATCGAAAACACTTTCTGATTTTAATTCGCCTTATGTGCCAGGTTGGGATTGTCATGGTTTACCGATTGAATTAATGGTTGAGAAAAAAGTCGGCAAGCCAGGTCATAAAATTACTGCGGCTCAGTTTCGTCAGAAATGCCGTGACTATGCGATTAAGCAAGTTGACGGTCAGCGAGAAGATTTCAAACGTTTAGGTATTTTTGCTGATTGGGAAAATCCTTATTTAACGATGAACTTTGATACTGAAGCGAATATTATCCGCGCTTTAGGTAAAATTGCACAAAATGGTCACCTGCAACAAGGCTTTAAGCCAGTACACTGGTGTACAGATTGTGGCTCTGCTTTGGCTGAGGCTGAAGTTGAATACAAGGATAAGCACTCGCCAGCGATTGATGTTAAGTTTGATGTGATCGATGAAAGTGTTACCGATAAGTTTTCTCATCCAGAAGGGCACACAGGTACAGGCCAAATAGGCATGGTTATCTGGACCACTACACCATGGACACTACCAGCTAACCGCGCTGTTTCAGTCAATAGCGACGTTGAATATACCCTAGTGCAATGCAACACTTTGTCAAATGGTGAAGAAGGTAAGCTGCGTTTAATTTTAGCTTCAGCTCTTGTCAGTTCATGCATGGACAGATTTGGTATTGAAAAGTATCATGCTTTAGGTTTTTGTAAAGGTGCTGATTTAGAATTAGTTCAACTACAACACCCATTTTATGATTTTAGTGTGCCTGTTATTTTAGGTGAGCATGTTACTACAGACTCTGGTACTGGTTGTGTTCATACGGCACCTGGTCATGGTGTTGACGATTTTGTCGTTGGCAAAAACTATGGTTTAGAAATTGCCAATCCTGTTGGCGCAAACGGTGTTTACCTTGAAGGCACGCCATTATTTGCGGGACAACATGTATTTAAAGCTAATGCTAGTGTTGTTGAGGTATTGAAAGAACGTGACGCATTAATGCATCATCACGCTTTTGAGCATTCTTACCCACATTGCTGGCGTCATAAAACACCCATTATTTTTCGCGCTACGCCGCAGTGGTTTATCGCTATGGATAAAAAAGGATTGCGGAGTGATTCATTAAAAGAAATTGAAAAAACAAAGTGGATCCCTGATTGGGGTCAAAGCCGTATTGAAAAAATGGTAGAAGGTCGTCCAGACTGGTGTATTTCACGTCAACGTACATGGGGCGTGCCCATTGCATTATTTATCCATAAAGATACTGGCGCGTTACATCCGCGTAGCATTGAATTGATAGAAGAAGTTGCTTTACGTGTTGAAAAAGAAGGTATTCAAGCGTGGTTTGATTTAGAAGCGCAAGAACTCATTGGTGATGATGCTAAAGACTTTATTAAAGTACCCGATACCTTAGATGTATGGTTTGATTCAGGCACTACTCATTACTCGGTTATTAATGCAAGAGAAGAGTTTGATGGTATTGCCGATTTATACCTTGAGGGCTCAGATCAACATCGTGGCTGGTTTATGTCATCAATGATATCATCTGTTGCTATAACAGGAAATGCGCCATATAAACAAGTGCTTACTCACGGCTTTACTGTTGATGTAAATGGTCACAAAATGTCTAAGTCACTAGGTAATGTGGTGACACCATCAAGTATTACCAAAAATTTAGGCGCTGATATTTTACGTTTATGGGTCGCGTCAGTTAACTATACGCAAGAAATTACGGTATCGGATGAAATATTTAAACGCCAAGCCGATGCGTATCGTCGTATTCGTAATACTTCACGTTTCTTACTTGCCAACTTAAACGGTTTTGAGCCAGCACAGCACTCAGTCGCTTTTGACGATATGGTAGCACTTGATCGTTGGGTAGTTGATAAGGCGTCACGTTTACAGACAGAAATCGTTAACGCATACAACGAATATGAGTTTCATGTAGTAGTGCATAAATTAATGAATTTCTGTACTAATGAGCTAGGTGGCTTCTATTTAGATATTATTAAAGACAGACAATATACAGCAAAAAGTGATTCTAATGCCCGTCGCTCTTGTCAAACCGCAATGTACTTAATTGTTGAAGCTCTGACTGCTTGGATGGCTCCTATTTTATCATTTACCGCACAAGAAATTTGGCAAGCTTTACCAACGGCAGTTACAGGTAATCGTGATGAGTTTGTTTTCACTGGTGTTTGGTTTGATGGTTTAACAACCATGTCAAAAGACACTGAGTTAGGTAATGAGTATTGGAGCGAATTGTTATTAGTACGTGCTGAAGTTAACCGTGCATTAGAGCTTGCTCGTAAAGATAAGGTTGTAGGAAAAGCGCTTGAAGCACAAGTGACTTTATATGCAACGGCAGGTTTAGCAAAAAAATTAGCACAATTAGGTAATGAATTACGTTTTGTACTTATTACTTCTAAGGTGATCATTAAAGTGGTTACTGATGCAAACCAAGTCCCTCAGAGCGCAACGGTAACCGACATTGACGGTTTATGGTTATCGGTTGCAGCAGCACAGGGCATTAAATGTGATAGATGCTGGCATGTAACTACCGATGTTGGTACTCGTGACGATCACCCTGATTTATGTGGTCGTTGTATCACCAATGTTGATGGTGAAGGCGAAGTTCGTCAGTTTGCTTAAATATTAATTGTTATGTTTTTTTTAAGAAAAAGAGAATAACTTGAATAAACTTTTTTCTGAGACAGGCTTGCGTTGGCTTTGGCTGACGCTAACTTGTTTGATATTGGATCAAGTAACTAAACACTGGGTTGCTGGCTCATTTTATTTATATGAATCTGTAAACGTATTACCTATTTTCAGTATCACCTATGTGCATAATCCTGGTGCTGCCTTTAGCTTTTTAGCTGATCAAGGTGGTTGGCAACGGTGGTTTTTTACCGCTATTGCCGCTATTGCTAGCATTGTTTTTATCGTTTGGTTGGCGAAAATACCAAAATCGCAAACCTTGCTAAGCATAGCGTTTGCTTTAATGCTTAGCGGTGCTATGGGAAATTTAATCGATCGCGCTTTATTTGGTTATGTAATTGATTTTATAGATTTTAACTTGTTAGGAAATCATTTTCCTGCCTTTAATATAGCAGACTCGGTGATTTTTATTGGCGCTGCTTTGATGATTTTAGATTCCTTCTTTACGGGATCTAATAATAAAGTGTAGGTCGTACTTAGTGCGATAATGACAAAGAAGATAAAAGAAGATAAAAGAAGATAAAAGAAGATAAAAGAAGATAAAAGAATGACAAATGTAAAAACAATTCAAACTGATTCTGCTATTTTGGTGCATATCACCATGAAATTGAGTGATGGATCTGCTGCTGACAGCACCAAAGTAAATAATAAACCAGCTAAGATTATTATGGGTGACCGAAGTATATCTGCCGCTTTTGAAACGCAATTATTAGGTATGACTATTGGCGATAGCAGAGAGTTTATTCTTGAAGCTGTAGATGCTTTTGGCGAATCAAATCCTGATAACATTCATTATATGAATATTGATAAATTTACTGCTGACGTACCGGCAAAAGTCGGTAATATTATTACTTTTTCTCAACCTGGTGGTGAATTGCCAGGTATGATTAAAGCAGTAAACGGTAATTCTGTTACTATTGACTTTAATCACCCGTTAGCAGGTCAACCTGTGACTTTTGTGATTGATTTAGTCGAAATATTGTAAAATTAAGTGATGAGTAATAGTATCGAGTTAGATACTGTTTTTTTGAAACTTGTTACTCATAACTTGAAACTTGTACTGAGAGATTTATGGAAATTATTTTAGCAAACCCACGTGGTTTTTGTGCTGGTGTTGACCGAGCTATCAGCATTGTTGACCGAGCCCTTGATTTATTTGGCGCACCCATCTACGTACGTCATGAAGTAGTCCACAACAAGTTTGTTGTTGATGGTTTAAAAGTACGCGGAGCAGTTTTTGTTGAAGAGCTAAACGAAGTACCAAATAGCAGTACAGTAATTTTTAGCGCTCATGGCGTATCAAAAGCGGTACGCAATGAAGCTAAGCTGCGTGATTTAAAAGTATTTGATGCTACGTGCCCATTGGTAACTAAAGTGCATATGGAAGTTGCACGGGTCAGTAGAAAAAATATTGAATGTATTTTAATTGGTCATTCAGGCCATCCCGAAGTGGAAGGCACCATGGGACAATACGATAGTGAAGAGGCTGGGATTTATCTCGTTGAATCAGCTAATGACGTCGCCAAACTGGAAGTGAAAAATCCAGAAAAACTGTATTTTTGCAGCCAAACAACTTTATCGGTAGATGATACTTCCGATATTATCGATGCACTACAAACTAAATTTCCATTAATTGAAGGGCCTCGTAAAGATGATATTTGTTATGCCACTCAAAATAGACAAGATGCAGTACGAGCCATAGCTAGCCAAGTTGATGTATTGCTAGTGGTTGGTGCAAAAAATAGCTCTAATTCTAATCGTCTAAGAGAAGTTGCTGAAAAACTAGGAACTACATCTTACCTTATTGATACTGCTGATAATATTGAAGTTTCATGGTTGGACAATGTTAATAAAATTGGTGTCACGGCTGGAGCATCAGCGCCAGCAATATTAGTGAAGCAAGTCATTGAAGCGTTAAAATACTATGGTGGTCAAGAGGTTAATGAATATCCTGGTCGCAAAGAAAATATTGTATTTGCAGTACCTGCTGAATTGCGCTAGTCTTAAATTAGTTGTAATTTAATTATTATGATAAATATAAATAAGGAAATAGAACAAGGATAAGTTGGCGAACAATTGATATGGACAGTTATTTATGGACACTCCTTATAACTCTTTACAACTCCTTACAATAGAAGAAAGGATATGGGTTAATGCAATTCACTTTGGTGATTTTTAGCACATATGAGTTTTTTGTAGAGTCTTTAGCTAGCGCAAAAGAGGCTGCATCTTTTTTTTATGCTTAACAAGGATGCCGCCTCTAAAGAAAGTTATTTTTTAAATTTATAGATAACCATCTATTAAAATAAATTTTTTTAACATCCCCCAACTGAAAAATACTCTATTCAAAACTGCTTTATCCCAGTTTACTCTTATTTCCTCTTATGTTTTTTATGTTTTGCTTTTTTCTGTTATACAAAGCACTGTTATACAAAACAATAATCAGAATATACCGTTCAATGAGGGAAGATCATGTTTAACAGTCGAAACAGCCAAGTAGCAAACCAAAAAGGCATGACTTTTATCGAAGTTTTGATCGCCTTAGTTATTATGGTTACTGGTATTTTAGGTGCTGTCGCTATGCAAGCAGCGGCTAAAAAGGGTAGCTTTGATGCTATGCAGCGCTCATTAGCCTCTAGTTTAGCGCAAGATATTATTGAACGTATGCGAAGCGATGATGCTACCGTTTTAAATGCCTATGTAAGTACCCGTTATGGCAATGGAGTTACCTGCTCTGGCGGCTGTTCGGTATTTACACAATCAAATATAGATGAATTTGAATTAGCCTTAACAGGAGGAAATGTTCTCTCAGGGGAAAATAATGCCGGAGGTTTAGTGGATGCCAGAGCCTGTGTAAAGGTAAATAATAATGCGGTAACCGTTGTCATTACTTGGCAAGGTCGAACTGTAACCCTTGATGGTAATACACAAAGTTGTGGTGCTTCAGGAAAGCAACGTCGCCAAGTTTTAGTTGAAGCTTTTATTTATTAATAACATAAGAAAGTAGCAACACGTATGAATAATATTAATAATAGATATCAGCAAGGGTTTAGTTTGTTAGAAGTATTTGTTGCTTTGGCAATAGGCTTAGTGATATTTGCGGGCGTGTTAAGTGTTTTTGTTGGTATGCGTACTACGACTACCGAAACTACAAGCTTTGGAGAGCTCCAAGAAAATGGCCGCTTCGCTATGAGTGTGTTAACCGATGATATTTCAAAACAAGATTTTTGGGGAGACTATGTGGGTATTTTTGATCGTTCTAGTATAAGTCATGCACTTGCTGCCCCCAGTAATGATTGTAGTGGAGGAGGAGTAAATAATAGTTCTTTTCCGTTAGGTACAGGAGTATTTCGTACAATATGGGGAGCAACGGTGACAAGTCCAAACCCAATGGGATGTTTTAATGACGCTAAAATTGGCTCAGACGTTATTCAAATAAAAAGAGTCTTAGCCGATGATTTAGTTGATAGTGCCGGTGATCCACTCGATCCTGTTTCCACGGGAAAATTTCATTTAGTGACGAACAGTAATGACGGTATCTTGTTTGCCAGTGGCGCTTTGCCTGCTGTAGATAATAGTAGAGTATGGCAATATCAACACCATGTTTATTATATTCGTGAAGAAAGCCAAGGCAGCCATAATAAAGTGCCTGTGTTAATGCAAGGACAATTAACGACACGTATGTCATTCGCTCCCATTATTGATGGCATTGAAATGATTCGTTTTATGTATGGTTATGATGCTGATACTGATCCAAGCTCACCAGGCTATGGCGTAGTCGATACTTTTGTGTCAGCGGAAAATATGACCGCAGCTATGTGGGATAATGCTGGTGGTACAAAAATAATTGCGGTGAAAATATACGTGTTAGCACGAAATGTGTTACCTGATAATAAATATACTAATACGAAAACTTATTTTTTGGGCGATTTAAATGACGGTAAAGGTATAACTTTTAACGACCATTATCGACGATTGTTATTTAGCTCTACCGTGACATTGTATAATGCGAGGGTCGACTCATGGTAATTCAAGTACTTTCATCAAATAGCTCATCAAATAGCTCAACATGTAGTATTAATAAACAAAAAGGTGTTGTGTTAGTTGTCTCTTTAGTCTTCTTGGTTGCTTTGACCGCTGTTGCGGTAGCGCTAATGCAAAATACGACTACCAATATGAAAATGTCAGGTGCTAGTGAAGAAAAAGTAGTTGCGAAACAAGGAGTTGTCAGCGCTATTGATGAGTACATATTTAAGCAAGTTACTGGTGGTACTGGTAATAACGGTTTTGCTAAGCCCATAGCAACATTTAAGGATGCGGATGGTAACCCTATTGCCAAACCTATTGATTTTGGTGTCGGTGGTGATTTACCCATCAGTAATAAAAATGGCGATGGAGACATTGACTCAGCAACACTTAGCCTAGCTAACAATCAATTTATGCAAGAAGCAGATTGCCCCCACTCTAGATCTGCTTCATCTGCACAGGTGTTTACTTGTAATGTATTACGCATACAAATAAGCAGAAAATATGGCCGTAATGATAGCAGTACTGTAGAAGTGAATTCGGGCATAGCGCAACATTTATTAAAATAAAATGAGAGAGTTTTTAATAAATGTGGATTGAGCTTACCATGTATATATTGGGGTTTTACTATGAAATTTTTTTTTATATTTAGTCTACTTGCTATTTCAGTGCTAGCAACTACACCTTTGTCTTTAGCTGAAGATATTGAACTCTATGTCAGTGATGCTATTAAACAGTCAGCGAAGAAATCTAAAGTACTTATTATTTTTGATAACTCGAACAGTATGAGTACGTTGCATGAAGTACCAGAAGGTTATACCGTTGAAGGTAGTCTAGATGTGAACGGTGATCTTATTACCTACCCACTTGAAGGCACATCCCACGCTTATAATGATGGTGCGATATATTTTAATAAAGGTGGCGCTGATGGTACCTCTACTATCCCTAGTAGCCCTAGTGATGCACGCCGTTTTTTAGCAACAATCAATGGTTGTCAAAGTTCTATCGATGCCCTTAATACGTATGGTTTTTTTACTGGTCATATCCGCGAATATAATATGAAAGGTAATACTGGTACTTGGGATGAAATTCCAGATAATAACGGTCTAAATATTGAAGTTATTGATTGTGAAGAAGACATTCCTGATATTGATGTGGGTGGAAAATTTGTTGATGGTACAGGAAGTGACGTAAATACAACTCTTCCTACGGGTTACCCAGCTGACGGCTTAGGCACAAACAAAGATCCTGTTTATCATACTAATGAGGAAAGTGAAGTAAAAACTAATTGGACTGGCACTCTAGTTACCCTATATACAGCTAGATACTTACGCTGGTTTTATCATCAAAGTGTCAATGATGTAATCCAGTCACGGCTTGAAACAGCACAGGCAAGTATCACGAGTGTGCTAAATTCTACCCCTGGTATTGAATTTGGTTTAGAAATATTTAATTTCAATGATGCTGCTTCAGATCCTAATGGAGGTCGAATAGTTGCAGGCATTAATGAAATGACCTCAAGCCATAAAGCTAACCTTATCGATATCATTAACAATCAACTTTCTGCCGATACTTGGACACCTTTATGTGAGTCTGTTTATGAAGCCTCACAATATTTTGCGGGTAAAGCCGTAGAATTTGGTGATGATGATGAAAGCCAAGGAAATTGGTATCATGCCAATAGACCGCCAGCAGATACATCGATTATTGATGATGACAATAAATATATCACCCCACTCAATGAATGTGTTGATAAAGCCTATATAATTTTAATTACTGATGGTGAGCCTACCTATGATATTGCCGCCAATGATAAAATAACAAGCCTGACAACTAAGATGCCTAATGGTGTTGATAAAAATGGCGATCAGGTTTTTGAAAATATTACCTTTACTGGTACTCATGACGACTTTGATAATTCGACTTATATTGATGAAAATCTTGCTACTGCGAGTTACTTACCCGCTTTAGCTGGCTGGATGAATGCTTATGACATTAATTTGAACCTTGATGGCGTACAAACTATTTCTACTCATACTATTGGCTTTAGTGAAGGTGCAGATGATGCTAAGGGTTTGTTAACTGAAACAGCTTTACGTGGTGATGGAGAGTACTTTGTCGCGAAAACGGGTATTAAATTAACAGAAGCCTTGCTAAGCACTTTACGTAATTTGACGCCCGCTAACGATAGCTTAACTTCTGCTTCTGTTGCAGTAAATAATTTTGATAGAACTGAAACCCTAAACTCTGTTTATTATGCGATGTTTGATCCGCAAAATGGTCCGCGCTGGCAGGGTAATCTTAAAAAATATAAAGTTATTAATAATGTGCAAATGGGCGCTAATAATGTAGTGGCACTCAATGAAGACACTGGGCACTTTTCCACTGCCGTAAAAAGCTATTGGTCAGATAGCGTTGATGGTAATTTGGTTGCTGAAGGAGGTGTTGCTAGTTGGTTTGCAAAGCAAGGTGTTGGTGATCGTGTTGTTTATAGTGATATTGGTGATGGTGGTGCGCTTGCTCTTTTAAATACTGCCGCCCTAGTTGATCATAAGCAAAGTTTTGCGGATGATTTAGGTATAGCTTTAGCTGATGTAACTGATTATTTTAATTGGAATCTCGGTATGGATGTTGATGATGAAGATAAAGATGATGATAAAACTGACATGCGTCCTGATGTTTTTGGTGATCCATTACACTCTAAACCCTTAGTGGTTAATTATAGTAGTAGTATTCGAATTGTTATAGGCACTAATTCGGGCGCGTTACACATGTTTGATGATGCTGGAGATACCGTTTCTGAAAAGTGGGCTTTTATGCCAAGTGAACTTTTTCCAAACATTACTCGTTTACGTGATAACTTTTCTTCTGCTGATAAAGTCTATGGTATTGATGGTCAAATAACCGCTTATATAAATGATAAAGATGGTGATGGTGTTATTGAAACAGGAGATACTGTATGGATTTTTTTTGGTCTTCGTCGTGGTGGATCTTCTTATTACGCTCTTGATATTAGTAGTCCTGATTCACCTAGCTTAATGTGGCATATAGTGGGTGGCACTACTGGTTTTGAAGAGTTAGGACAAACGTGGTCACAGCCTAAAATAGGCTTTTCAAAACTTAATGTAAGTGATGATGTTGCTAGTCCAGTGCTATTTTTTGGTGGCGGTTATGATACCAAAAAAGACAATGATGGTGCTGGTAGCTCTGATGATAAAGGCCGAGCTATTTATATGGTTGATGCTAAAACGGGAGCATTAAAGTGGAGTATGACTCCTTCTGGGGGAGATACTAATTTTAGCGGCACGGATAGTATTCCATCAAGTATTGGTTTACTAGATAGTACAGGTAATGGCTTGGTTGACAGGCTTTACACTGGCGATACTGGTGGAAATGTATGGCGTGTTGATATGCCAAGTGATACTAAAGCAGATTTTTCAGTGTTTAAATTAGCCAGTTTAGGTGGTGATACTAATGCCACAGATAAACGATTTTTTTACGAACCTTCAATCGTGCGAACTTTTATTGCTGAAACCCTACAAACAGAGGTTACAGATGAAAATGGTGCAACTAAAACGATTACTGTTCACCAAGAGAAGCCTTACGACGCTGTATTAATTGGTAGTGGAGACAGGTCAAACCCGTTAGGCAGTGATACTAAAGAAAGCTTCTTAATGATTAAAGATGAGCATATTAAAACCCAAAGTTTTACCGCTGATACAACGCCTAGTGCTATCGTAAAATCAGGTTTATATGATTTCACTAATGATCCTTTTGCTAAAACAATGACTAGCCAAGCACGAGAAACTCTAGCGCTTGCCATAAGTGAAAAATCAGGTTGGTTTATTGACTTTACTCAAACAGGTGAAAAAAGTACCTCATCGGCAATTGTTATTAATGGTGTAGCGTATTTAACTTCCTTTACGCCACCAAAATTTAATGAAAAATTAATTGATTGTAAACCACCAACAGGTAAAGGCTGGTTGTATGCGGTAGATTTAGCACTTGGCACTAAAGTTTACAAATGGCTTTCAAAAGTTCCTGATAGTAGAGAAGATAGAATAATCCCGATCAGTGAACAGTTTTTAGGCTCGCCTACTTTAATTGTTTTACCAGATGATCCAAACAACCCAAAATCAGACACCACAGGTAATCTTATTGTTGGCCGAAAAGTCATAGGTGTTGATTTCGATTTGAAAACTATGCGTACTTATCTCTATGTTACTGAAGAACAATAAGAGAAAAGTGTTACCAATACCAATAAATATGTGAACATTTCTACTTGTTAAAATTAGCAACTACAGCGTTATTTATTTAATAATTAACGCGGCATGGCTGCAGCTTATTAGACAATGCAGGAGCATATTGTCCTGAACGACGAGTTATGCTGGTCTAATACAATAAATGCCTTGTATTTAGAGGTTTTTCCTGTGTATAAAGTAGATCACTTAATTAATAAAACTGTATAAAGAATAATTTTAAAGGACATTTACTATGAAAAAACAACAGTTCAATCACGGTTTTTCTTTAATAGAGCTATTAATCACCGTCGCGATTATTGGAATTTTGGCCGGGGTTGCTTATCCATCGTACACTGACTATATTACTCGTTCTAATCGTAGTGAAGCACAACGAGAGTTAATGCGTTTTGCCAATTTACAAGAACAAGTATTTGTTGATACAAGATCTTATGCTTCAGAGATGAAAGGCTTAGGATTAAGTACTGTAACTTATGAGACAGCATCAACGAACTATGTAATTAAAGTAATAAATCCAACTACGGCCACTTATACTTTAATAGCGAGAGCCCAAAATAGGCAATTAAATGATACCGATTGTCTGAGAATCAAAATTAATCATCTAGGGGTTAAAGCTCCAGCTATATGTTGGGAGAAATAATATGAATACTTTTGTCAAAGTAATACCTTTATCAGCTGTCTTGTTAGTATTTAGTGCTAATATAGAGGCTAAAACATCCGTCAAGCAAGATAAAAAGGTGGATGCCAAGTGTTTCGTTGAATTAATTGGTGGTGGTGAAACTATCACTTTTTGGAATATACCTAGTAAGAAGTTATCAGTTTTAGCTAAATCGATAATAGGGCATAAAGTAACGACAGCAGGCTCTAGACAAAAAGTTAAAATTTATAAAGCTCATGAATGCGTTTTATTAAAAGGTGATTTTAAAGGTAGCAGAGCTAAAATCATTGATGCTAAAACAGCACGTTAACTTGTAGTTTAGGTTCTAGCCTAGCAAGTTATGCACTTATTAGTTGAATCCAAGGAGTACTGTTTAGACTCTTTAAATTTATCTAAATCTGTTGAGAAAACCCCGTGATCAGAGCGAAACGATGTCGCGGGCGGTAGTTCACATCACGTTATTACTGATGTCGCCAGTGCTTGTTTTTAATCAAACAGATCTCTAATTACAGTTAATCTCTTTATAACCTCTATTCTCATCTATACCATCATTATCAAGATCACTTGATTGATAAAACCGACCAGAGCGTGCGATAACAATACCTCTTGAACGATTTTTATGAGTTTTAGGGCAATACCTAAAGGTGCCATTTGCTAAACCACTAAGTCGTCCTGTAGGTTTAAAGGTTATTTTATTTCTGCCTTTACCATATACAAGTTTATCTTCAGTTTTGATCGCAGCTTTGATGCTAATGACTTTTTCGTTAGCATCAAATTTGTTGTTGTTGTTTGTATCAACAAAAACACTTATTTCATTTTGCCATTGAGTTGTACATTGAAAATTAGCATCTAACGGGCAAAGTATGGTTTTATGACCATTATTAATTGCTGAATTTCTAGTTATTAGTAATATTCGGTGTAACTGGGATATTTCATTATCAACCCGTATTTGTACAATGAAATCGTTAAAATTCGGTATGGAAATTGCCGCGAGAATTGCAGTAATAGAAACTGAAACCATTAATTCTATTAGGGTGAAGGCTTTAATTCCTGAGTGTAAACTAAGAGAGCGAGGGAGCTGAAGCATTAAAAATCCATTTTAATTAACGTCCTTGTAAACTAGGTATAGTTAATAAAAATGAATTTTGCTATTACAATTTAATTAAATTGCTCTTAATCGTAAATCGTTGGAATCGGTTGGCGTTTATGTTGAGACTTTTGATAAATATTAATGATATGTTCACTTATTTGTGAAGATACCGTTTTACCTTCAAGAAAGTCATCAAGTTGTTCATAACTAATACCCAAAGCATCTTCATCAGTTTTACCAGGAGCAAGACATTCTAAATCAGCTGTTGGTGCTTTACCAACTAAGACAGCAGGCGCGCCTAATTGCTTGGCTAACATCCTAACTTGTCGTTTAGAAAGACCAAAAAGTGGTGCTAAATCACAAGCCCCATCACCCCATTTAGTAAAAAAACCAGTAATGTTTTCTGCGCTATGATCTGTGCCTAATACCAAGCCGCCTAAAATCCCAGCAATATGATATTGAGATACCATACGCACACGTGCTTTCACATTACCTTTTGAAAAATCGACTTGGCTATCGGATGCGGATAATAACTTGACACCAGAAAGCGCATTAACTACTTGCTGATGAATACCATCAACACCAGCAAGTACATTAGTGGTTAAGCAATGGCTAGGCTGAATAAAGCTTAAGGCTTGTTGAGCATCATCTTCATCGGCTTGTACGCCATAAGGCAGTCTAACAGCAATAAACTGAAATGTATTAGTCGTTGTGTCATCATTAAGTTCTGTATTTAACTCAGTATTTAATTCTGTGATGGCAAGCTGGGCTAAACGACCACAAGTAGAAGAATCTACACCGCCGCTAATGCCAAGCACTAATGTATCCAAACCTGAATTTGTTAATGTTGATTTTATAAAATCAATACGGCGGCGTATTTCAAATTGAATATCAATTTCAGGTAATACTTTCATTTCATCAATGATTGCTTGCTGATCCATGGGTTTCCTATTTAACTCTGGAGATACTGAATGAAAGGCTATGGTAACAAAATAAAAATGTTATACCAATTTGATTAATTCTCCTGAGTGGGGAAATAATTTAATTAACTATGCCTCTTCAGTGCTAGTTATACCAGTAAAAATAAATATTTGATCATTAACTTACTCGTATTACTATTAAATAATAACAACTGGATATTGAAATATAATGATAAACGCGTTGTAATGTTGTTAATAACTAATAATGGATTTTAAATAGAGAAATATGATGAGAAAAATAGAAGCGATCATTAAGCCATTTAAATTGGATGATGTAAGAGAAGCATTAGGTGAAATTGGCGTTACGGGTATGACAGTATCTGAAGTTAAAGGTTTTGGTAGACAAAAAGGACATACTGAGTTGTATCGTGGTGCGGAATACATGGTTGATTTTCTGCCTAAAGTAAAACTAGAAATTGTTATTGCCAAAGAAGATGTTGAGCGTTGTGTTAATGCTATTTTAGAAACCGCCCAAACAGGCAAAATTGGTGATGGTAAAGTTTTTATTACCGATGTTGAGCGTATTATTCGTATTAGAACGGGTGAAGAAAACAAAGAAGCGATTTAGGCAGATGTAAGTTACGAGCAATAAAGTGTCGAGTTGCGAAATATTACGCTAGTGGTAATTTATCTTCGCTACTGACACTAATATACTCATCGTTGCATTTGTTTTTAAGGGAATAACCATTAATAAAAAATGCGCCTTGATTATGAATTGCTCAAACGTTCTGAAGCAGACATTTTGAAGTATCATGAGTATAACAGTAACTTTACTCAGCTTATTTAATTAGTGAGTTATTCGGATAATTAGCAGCTAATACTTGTAAAGCGTTTTTCTTTAAATCAACTAAGCCAAGCTTTTCATAGCATTCAATCATTATTTCTAATGCGGGCTCTATTTCAGGACTCGGGCTAAAATATTCAATAATATATCTACCTCTGTTTGCTGCTGATGCATAGGCTTCACGTTTTAAATAGAAATTAGCAACAGATAATTCATATTTAGCTAAACGAGATTTTATTTCAATCATACGTCTACGAGAATCTGCGGCATATTTACTTTCAGGGTAGTCAGTCACTATACGTTTTAAATCACTAAAAGCATCACGAGATGCATTAGGATCTCTATCAGCACGATCTATACCAACAATATCTTGAAATAAATTATCTTCAGTAGATAAATTGATTAATGCTCGCATATAGTAAACATAATCAACATTGGGGTTATTTGGGTTCAGTCGTAAAAATCTATCAGTTAAGGCGATGCCTTGTGCAGAATCACCCACTTTATAATACGCATATATTAAATCTAGTTGTACTTGATGAGAAATAGAACCAAAAGGAAAACGTGAATCAATAGTACTTAGTATTAAAATAGCTTTTTGATACAAACCATTATCTAGTGATGCTCTTGCGTCTACAAATAATGCTTGTGCCGATCTATCAGGTACTTTTTCAAGTTCTTTTTCTGATGAAGAGCAGCCAGTCATAGCAAACGCTAGTGCGATAAGTATTATTTTTGTTGTAAATTTTTCCATAGAATTTGTTATTACGCCTTTTATTCTGGTTAAATAGGTATGAAAGCCCTTAATAAAAAGGGTAAAATGAGATTGACCTACTTTAGTGCATACTTTAAGTATAGACATTCTAACCTAGCATTTTCGCTAGTACAATGATGAGTTGCACAACGTTAAAAATTTAAAGAGAGTTTAATGGCTGAGATAATTCAACATAAAGATACTGTTCCTAGTTCGTGTTTAGGTAAGCGCTTAGACCAAACATTAGCAATAATGTTTCCTGACTATTCACGTTCAAGGTTAAAAGATTGGATTTTAGCTGGCTGCGTGACTGTAAATGGTGAAGTGTTGGCGCGTGCAAGAGAAAAAATGTACGGCGGCGAAAGCATTGATATTAACGCAGAAGTTGAAGCTGAACAACGGTTTGAAGCGCAAAATATAAAATTAGATATTGTTTATGAAGATGATGATATTTTAGTCATTAATAAACCTGCTGGTTTAGTTGTTCATCCAGGTGCTGGTAATCCAAACGGTACAGTGTTAAATGCATTGTTGCATCATTACCCTGCAATAGAAGTAGTACCTCGTGCAGGTATTGTTCATCGTTTAGATAAGGATACTACGGGCTTGATGGTGGTGGCTAAAACTATTGCCGCACAAACTAACTTAGTCGAAGCATTACAATTAAGAGAAATAACCCGAGAATATGAAGCAGTAGCCAATGGTTTAATGACCGCAGGCGGTCTTGTTGATGAACCTATAGGGCGCCATGCAACTAAGCGTACTCTTATGGCCGTTACTTTTTCAGGTCGACCTTCGGTAACACATTATCGTGTAATGGATAAATATCGCTTACATACCCGTTTACGTTTACGCCTTGAAACGGGACGAACTCATCAAATTCGCGTGCATATGTCACACATTACTCATCCTCTTGTTGGCGATCCTACTTATGGTGGTAGACCACGTCCTCCTAAAAATTCAACTCCAGAGTTACTAGCTAAGTTACGTAGCTTTAAACGCCAAGCATTACACGCTGCTATGTTGTCTTTATATCATCCAATCACGGGAGAATTGATGACATGGCATGCTGATTTACCGGATGATTTTGTTGAATTAGTTGAACTACTACAAGCTGATACCAAGCTTAATGCTCAAGATGAGTATTAAAGATCAGTATAAAGCAACTTTTAATACCAGAACAAACTCAGCGATTGAGTTTGTTCAATGGCCTACGCACTCTCAATCAGAAAGTGCATACTTTGATGAAAAGGTGCTAGCCATCCAAACCACTCGTTTATCGCCTGGTAATATTTCTTATGATGATAATAATAATACACCTTATCAAAGTTTTAATTTAGGTTTACATGTTGGAGATTGTGCTAAGCAGGTTGAGCGTAATCGACAATATTTACAAAAATTATTACCCGAAATAACAAGTATTCAATGGCTTGAGCAAGTGCATGGCAATAAGGTCGTTGAAATATCTAAAGCAACGAAACAAACTCTTGTTGCCGATGCTATTATTACTCGTGAAAAAAATATTTCTATAGCAATAATGACGGCTGATTGTTTACCTATTTTATTCGTTTCGAAAAAAGGCGATGAAATAGCCGCAATCCATGGCGGTTGGCGTCCTTTAGCGGCTAACATTATTGCTAATACGTTAAATAAAATGCACACGACAGCAGACAATATATATGCTTGGTTAGGTCCTTGTATAGGCAAAGAAGCCTTTGAGGTGGGCAATGAAGTGAAAAGGGCTTTTGTTGAGCAAGAGCATGTGTTTTCTCAAGCTTTTAGCAAACAATACAATGGCAAATATTTAGCTGACTTACATCAAATAGCAAGTGTACAGCTAGGTAATTTAGGTATTACTCAAATTAGCACTTTACCTGAATGTACCTATTCTGAATCTACAAAATATTATTCTTACCGAAAAACCCCCACTACTGGCCGCATGGCAACTATAATTACACGTTTATAACTTTTCTATGAAAATCAAGTTTACTTGTTATAAATCAAACGTATATCTATTGATTTATTGATCTATTGGAAAAATCATTTATCATCCTAATGTTATAGATCACTAGTTAAAGCATGTTATTGGTGATAATAAAAATGATGTAGGTTTGACCAATAAGAATGATTAATATCTTACAAAATAAGTGAATCCGTCCTTTAATGAATGATTTTTAATCGAACAGAAAATATTATGAAAATAATGCTTGCACCTTCTCATTAGATCTATAAAATGCGCAACCAGTTCCAAGGGGCTAAGCCAAAAAGCTTAATCAACTGGATGTTTTGATAAGTTATCTCAAACCTTTTAAGGTAAATGAGCTAACTTAACCTTTACTTTTAGGTTGAACTTTTAGGCTAAACTCTTAGGTTAAGTAGAGTTGTTTGAAAGTTTAAAAGAACTTAAAAAAAAGAGTCAGTTTTTTGTAAAATAAATGTTGACATCAAAACTTGGACGCGTACAATGCGCATCCTGCTTCGGGCAAACGGCAACGTTAAGCACAAACCTCGAAGCGCAAGGCGAGTAACGAATGCGATTACTGCCTGCTCTTTAGAATGTATTTAGAGTGCTCTTTAACAATTAGTTATCATGCAATTTGTGTGGATACTCACCTTAATTTGTTTTTACCTTGCTTTTCACTTTTAGTAGTGGAAGCATAAAAAAAACGCTTAATGATGATGTTCACATGAATATTTATATAAATACTTATATTTACTTATATGTAATGGGTTATTTAGTTTTCACCTTTTAGTAGGCGAAAAACAAATAACACGACAGAATTCATTGAGCAGTAAGCTCATCCTACAGGGTGGCTTACACAAACGATTTTTAATTGAAGAGTTTGATCATGGCTCAGATTGAACGCTGGCGGCAGGCTTAACACATGCAAGTCGAGCGGTAACATTTCAAAGCTTGCTTTGAAGATGACGAGCGGCGGACGGGTGAGTAATGCTTGGGAATATGCCTTATGGTGGGGGACAACAGTTGGAAACGACTGCTAATACCGCATAATGTGCTTTTTGTAGTGAAAAGTACCAAAGGGGGGGCTTCACTTTTCGAAGTGGATCTCTCGCCATTTGATTAGCCCAAGTGAGATTAGCTAGTTGGTAAGGTAAAGGCTTACCAAGGCGACGATCTCTAGCTGGTTTGAGAGGATGATCAGCCACACTGGGACTGAGACACGGCCCAGACTCCTACGGGAGGCAGCAGTGGGGAATATTGCACAATGGGCGCAAGCCTGATGCAGCCATGCCGCGTGTGTGAAGAAGGCCTTCGGGTTGTAAAGCACTTTCAGTTGTGAGGAAAGGGGATAGTTTAATAGGCTATCACTGTGACGTTAACAACAGAAGAAGCACCGGCTAACTTCGTGCCAGCAGCCGCGGTAATACGAGGGGTGCAAGCGTTAATCGGAATTACTGGGCGTAAAGCGTTCGTAGGCGGTTTGTTAAGCAAGATGTGAAAGCCCAGGGCTCAACCTTGGAACGGCATTTTGAACTGGCAAACTAGAGTACTGTAGAGGGTGGTGGAATTTCCAGTGTAGCGGTGAAATGCGTAGAGATTGGAAGGAACATCAGTGGCGAAGGCGGCCACCTGGACAGATACTGACGCTGAGGAACGAAAGCGTGGGGAGCGAACAGGATTAGATACCCTGGTAGTCCACGCTGTAAACGATGTCAACTAGCCGTTTGTGTCCTTGAGACGTGAGTGGCGCAGCTAACGCACTAAGTTGACCGCCTGGGGAGTACGGCCGCAAGGTTAAAACTCAAATGAATTGACGGGGGCCCGCACAAGCGGTGGAGCATGTGGTTTAATTCGATGCAACGCGAAGAACCTTACCATCCCTTGACATCCAGAGAAGCGACTAGAGATAGACGTGTGCCTTTGGGCACTCTGTGACAGGTGCTGCATGGCTGTCGTCAGCTCGTGTTGTGAAATGTTGGGTTAAGTCCCGCAACGAGCGCAACCCCTATCCTTATTTGCCAGCGCGTTATGGCGGGAACTCTAAGGAGACTGCCGGTGATAAACCGGAGGAAGGTGGGGACGACGTCAAGTCATCATGGCCCTTACGGGATGGGCTACACACGTGCTACAATGGCAAGTACAGAGGGCAGCAATACCGCGAGGTGGAGCGAATCCCAGAAAGCTTGTCGTAGTCCGGATCGGAGTCTGCAACTCGACTCCGTGAAGTCGGAATCGCTAGTAATCGTAGATCAGAATGCTACGGTGAATACGTTCCCGGGCCTTGTACACACCGCCCGTCACACCATGGGAGTGGGATGCAAAAGAAGTGGCTAGTTTAACCTTCGGGAGGACGGTCACCACTTTGTGTTTCATGACTGGGGTGAAGTCGTAACAAGGTAACCCTAGGGGAACCTGGGGTTGGATCACCTCCTTATCTTGATGTAAAAACAATTAATGGAAACTTCGGTTTCATGAGTATTCACACAAATGACATGATAACTAAATTGAAAAGTACCCTGAGGGGGCTATAGCTCAGCTGGGAGAGCGCCTGCCTTGCACGCAGGAGGTCAGCAGTTCGATCCTGCTTAGCTCCACCATTTTGATTTTTACTTCGTTAGTTGAATACTCGTGTAAGAGAAACTACACGTCGTATCCAAAAGCCTTGTAAAAGAACAAAATGGACTCATTGCTTTTACTTCGTTAGTTGAATACTCGTGTAAGAGAAACTACACGTCGTATCCAAAAGCCTTGTAAAAGAACGAAATGGACACATTGATTTTTACTTCGTTACTTGAATGCTCGTGTAAGAGAGACTACACGTCGTATCCAAAAGCCTTGTAAAAGAACGAAATGGACACATTGCTTTTTACTTCGTTAGTTGAATACTCGTGTAAGAGAGACTACACGTCGTATCCAAAAGCCTTGTAAAAGAACAAAATGGACTCATTGCTTTTTACTTCGTTACTTGAATACTCGTGTAAGAGAGACTACACGTCGTATCCAAAAGCCTTGTAAAAGAACGAAATCGACTCATTGATTTTTACTTCGTTAGTTGAATGCTCGTGTAAGAGAGACTACACGTCGTATCCAAAAGCCTTGTAAAAGAACAAAATGGACTCATTGCTTTTCACTAAAGAAAGAAGGCAAAGGTAATCTATCATTTGATGATAATTTACCTTTGGTTTTTTAAACCACGATTTAAGCGAATGAGACTTAAATTGACGTTCTTTAACAATCTGGAAAGCTGATATAAATATCGGTATTTATGTCGTAACAAATGGTGTCGCGCCAAATGTTACCTAGAATGTAAATACCAACAAAAGCGATATGCACTCTCCCAAGGGTGTATATCAACATTCAATTATGTTCTACTCGAACATAATTGTCTTATCAAGTAACTCATCCTATTTCTTCGGAAATAGTGAGTACGTGAACATGTCAGACTTTACAATGAATTCAGAGCAGTATCTGAATATTTCAAGATTATTTTTCTATTGTTCTTATAAAAAACGATGAAAATACTTGGGGTTGTATGGTTAAGTGATTAAGCGTATGTGGTGGATGCCTTGGCAGTTAGAGGCGATGAAGGACGTGTTAATCTGCGAAAAGCAAAGGTAAGGTGATAAAAACCGTTATAGCCTTTGATGTCCGAATGGGGAAACCCACCCAGTATAAGCTGGGTATCCTAAGGTGAATACATAGCCTTAGGAGGCGAACCGGGAGAACTGAAACATCTAAGTACCCCGAGGAAAAGAAATCAACCGAGATTTCCTTAGTAGCGGCGAGCGAACGGGAAGCAGCCCTTAAGCTGAGAGGACGTTAGTGGAATGTTCTGGAAAGGACAACGATACCGGGTGATAGTCCCGTACATTAAAACAACCTGTCAGTGAAATCGAGTAGGACGGAGCACGTGAAACTTTGTCTGAACATGGGGGGACCATCCTCCAAGGCTAAATACTCCTAACTGACCGATAGTGAACCAGTACCGTGAGGGAAAGGCGAAAAGAACCCCTGTGAGGGGAGTGAAATAGAACCTGAAACCGCATACGTACAAGCAGTGGGAGCTCGGCTTAGCCGAGTGACTGCGTACCTTTTGTATAATGGGTCAGCGACTTATATTCTGTAGCAAGGTTAACCGAGTAGGGGAGCCGTAGCGAAAGCGAGTGTTAACTGCGCGTTAAGTTGCAGGGTATAGACCCGAAACCCGGCGATCTACCCATGGGCAGATTGAAGGTTGAGTAACATCAACTGGAGGATCGAACACACGTATGTTGAAAAATGCGGTGATGACTTGTGGGTCGGAGTGAAAGGCTAATCAAGCCGGGAGATAGCTGGTTCTCCCCGAAATCTATTTAGGTAGAGCCTCGGACGAACACCATTGGGGGTAGAGCACTGTTAAGGCTAGGGGGTCATCCCGACTTACCAACCCTTTGCAAACTCCGAATACCAATGAGTGCTATCCGGGAGACACACAGTGGGTGCTAACGTCCATTGTGAAGAGGGAAACAACCCAGACCGCCAGCTAAGGTCCCCAAGTACTAGTTAAGTGGGAAACGATGTGGAAAGGCATAGACAGCTAGGAGGTTGGCTTAGAAGCAGCCATCCTTTAAAGAAAGCGTAATAGCTCACTAGTCGAGTCGGTCTGCGCGGAAGATGTAACGGGGCTAAACTAGTCACCGAAGCTGCGGATTCATAATTTATTATGAGTGGTAGGGGAGCGTTCTGTAAGCCGTTGAAGGTGGATTGAGAAGTCTGCTGGAGGTATCAGAAGTGCGAATGCTGACATGAGTAACGATAAGGGGAGTGAAAAACTCCCCCGCCGAAAGACCAAGGTTTCCTGTCCCATGTTAATCAGGGCAGGGTAAGTCGGCCCCTAAGGCGAGGCGGAAACGCGTAGTCGATGGGAAACAGATTAATATTTCTGTACTTTTATTTATTGCGAAGGAGGGACGAAGTAGGCTAGGTGAGCACGGCGTTGGTAGTCCGTGTGAAAGAAAGTAGGCAGGTGACTTAGGTAAATCCGGGTTGCTGTTAATGCCAAGATTCGAGACGAGACTCTACGGAGTTGAAGTCATTGATGCCATGCTTCCAGGAAAAGCTTCTAAGCGTCAGATAAATAGAAACCGTACCCCAAACCGACACAGGTGGTTAGGTAGAGAATACTAAGGCGCTTGAGAGAACTCGGGTGAAGGAACTAGGCAAAATAGTACCGTAACTTCGGGAGAAGGTACGCTGCATATGGGTGAGGGAACATGCTTCCTAAGCTTAGCGCAGTCGAAGTAACCAGGTGGCTGGAACTGTTTATTAAAAACACAGCACTGTGCAAAATCGAAAGATGACGTATACGGTGTGACGCCTGCCCGGTGCCGGAAGGTTAATTGATTCGGTTAGTCCTCGGACGAAGCTGATGATCGAAGCCCCGGTAAACGGCGGCCGTAACTATAACGGTCCTAAGGTAGCGAAATTCCTTGTCGGGTAAGTTCCGACCTGCACGAATGGCGTAATCATGGCCACACTGTCTCCACCCGAGACTCAGTGAAATTGAATTTGCGGTTAAGATGCCGTATACCCGCGGCTAGACGGAAAGACCCCGTGAACCTTTACTATAGCTTGACAGTGAACATTGCTCCTACATGTGTAGGATAGGTGGGAGACTTTGAAACCGCGTCGCTAGAGGCGGTGGAGTCAACCTTGAAATACCACCCTTGTAGGCGTGATGTTCTAACCTAGGGCCCTTATCGGGCTTGGGGACACTGTCTGGTGGGTAGTTTGACTGGGGCGGTCTCCTCCCAAAGAGTAACGGAGGAGCACGAAGGTTGGCTAAGTATGGTCGGACATCATACGGTTAGTGCAATGGCATAAGCCAGCTTAACTGCGAGACAGACACGTCGAGCAGGTACGAAAGTAGGTCATAGTGATCCGGTGGCTCTGTATGGAAGGGCCATCGCTCAACGGATAAAAGGTACTCCGGGGATAACAGGCTGATACCGCCCAAGAGTTCATATCGACGGCGGTGTTTGGCACCTCGATGTCGGCTCATCACATCCTGGGGCTGAAGTCGGTCCCAAGGGTATGGCTGTTCGCCATTTAAAGTGGTACGCGAGCTGGGTTTAGAACGTCGTGAGACAGTTCGGTCCCTATCTGCCGTGGGCGTTTGAGAATTGAAGAGGGCTGCTCCTAGTACGAGAGGACCGGAGTGGACGAACCACTGGTGTTCGGGTTGTCATGCCAATGGCATTGCCCGGTAGCTACGTTCGGAACTGATAACCGCTGAAAGCATCTAAGCGGGAAGCAGGCTTTAAGATGAGTTCTCACTGGCGCATTAAGCGCCCTAAAGGGTCGTTGGAGACTACAACGTTGATAGGTCAGGTGTGTAAGGGTTGTGAGGCCTTGAGCTAACTGATACTAATTGCCCGTGAGGCTTAACCATACAACACCCAAGTAGTTTTGTGCTACGAAGTGATGGTATGAAGACTGACAAAGAAAAATCACGTACTTAGGTATTACTTGAACTAAAAACGATATTTATTGCTCTTGAGCAAAGCTTTCTAAGATTGTCCCTTTTTTGTTTAGCGACAATAGCGCTGTGGCCCCACCTGATCCCTTTCCGAACTCAGCAGTGAAACGCAGTTGCGCCGATGGTAGTGTGGGAGTTCCCATGTGAGAGTAGGACATTGCTAAACTCCTATTAAGAAAAGCTCGTTACGAAAGTAACGGGCTTTTTGCTGTTTGTGATTTGTGATTTGGAATTTAAAACATGCCGTTGATGAAACCCACAAGCGCCGATGGTAGTGTGCTTATGTTAGGTAAAGCCCATATGAGCGTAGGACATTGCTAAACATCTATTCTAAAAAACCCGATTCGCAAGAGTCGGGTTTTTTGCTATTTCTGATTTGAAACATGCCCTGAAATTGAAAGTGATGAATAAGCATGCTATAAATGGAAAATATTTCGCAACGGCAAAACTATTTAGAGAAAGGGTTGATGATTTTTTCACCACAACACTTCCAGACATATCCAGACATAGCTGAAACGTTAGAAAGTTGGATTAATAGCAACTTTCAAAGACTTGAGTCGCATTTTCAGGTAACTTGGGTATACAACAGGCAATACCTAACAAAAATTTCAGCGGACAGCGCTACTCACACTGCCGCTGAATTTGGCATTAGGTGAATAAAGGATCAAGATGAATACCGAAAATTATAAAGATAAAGGAATTCCTTTATCTGCGAGTATTGCGGAAGGTTTAATTCTTGAAATTTTTGCTGGACAAACAAAAGCAAAACAGATAATAGTTAAAGCTGTAGTAAAAACACATAAAGATCGAGGTGGGGAAGACAGTAAAGCTAAAGACGTAAACGATATGATGAAAAAAACTCTTGCAAACCTTAAAAAAAAAGAATTAGCAACTAATCCTCGTAATGGTTATTGGTCTGTTTCTGGAGACGTAGATTCTGAGTTAAATGGAGATGAAAGTGTAGAGAAAGAGGCTGATAATTTAGAAGTTGTAGAAACACCTAATAATATTGAAGCTGATAAAACTTTGGGGGAGGGTAACTCAAGCGTTTATGTATACTATTATCCTGCATATCAGAAGCTTGCGGAAATGAATAAAGATAAATTATGGGAATGTAAGGTTGGAATGAGTGAACGAGATCCTATTAACAGAGTATTATCTCAAACGGGAACAGCATTACCTGAACGACCTACGTTGGCATTATTAATTAAAACGAATGACGCTAAAGGTCTTGAGTCTACTTTACATCATTTCTTAACTATAAATAATAAGAAGTTACCAGACTCTCCTGGCTCTGAATGGTTTAAAACAAATCCATCTGAAATTGAAGAACTCTATGAGGTGAGGCTACGCCCACGTATGGGTCAATAGCACAATTCAATAGTGCGTTTGATGTTATGCAAATAGGAAATGCATTGACACCAGCAAGTGCACGAGGCTCGCAGATATCTCTTGGCTCTGCTGGCATACATGGAATGGGTGATGTTTGCAGAGCTATGGGGTGCTAATTATGCAATCAATAAAAAACAAGAAAAGTTATATTTTATTAATGGGCTTTGTTTTATGTATTTCTGGTTGCAAAGCTGAAGAGATTGATTTTAAAAGCATGGAATTATCAGAAAAAAAGTTTCATCAACGCCATAATAAAGAGTTGGTGATTTATATGTCATTAGAAACTATGTTTCCAGCTCAGCAGACACGTGCCTTAGCTAAAGCAGCGGGAGGAGGTCAAATCAATAAAATAGAAGAATTAATCGAACAAGGGGTTGAGGTTAATTCCTTAGGTACGAAAAATTTGACTCCATTGTTTTGGGCATTGAGAAACCTCAATTTTGATGGATTTAAAAAACTATTAGTTCTTGGGGCTGATCCAAATATTATATTTGCAGGTGGCTCTGTTATGCATTGGGCAGCAAAGTGCAAAGATATAAGGTTTTTACAAGAAGCTTTAAATCATGGAGGGAATCCTAATTTAGTTGCTGGAAAGCCTAGTGAAACGCCATTATTTGAAACTATCGGAATTAAAGGGAGTGATAATAGAGAAGCTATGCATATTTTGTTAGATGCCGGTGCTAATATTGATGCGGTGACAGGTAATGAAAAAATTTTTGGTATGTCTATGGGCGGAATAACTCCAGCAATGACAGCAGCTGATATAGCTCGTTTTGATATTGTCTATGAATTATTAAAACTAGGAGCTGATTATCAATTTAAAGATGATAGTGGTCGTAATTTAATGAGTCGTGTTACTGCAATGAATGGTCGTTTTCCTGCTGGCAGCGAACAAGAAAAAGCATTAAAGCGGGTTATTGTCTGGTTATCTGAGCTGTAGCCAACTGGAATCAAAGAGGGTCAAAGTTTGAACGATCACCACGAATATGTTCAAAAAATCAGCAGCAAGATAAAGGCTCTTCAATTAACCGTCTTAACAACCTCCATAGCCGCCAACCAATGTTTTTTTTAACAAACTACCACTTTGATCGTTTAGGCAGAAACCATCAAAGCGATACAACCATCCCTCACGTAGGCAGCATTGATGTTATTACCGATAGCCTCGGTCATGTGATTCAAAGTCTCAGTTTTGATGCTTGGGGAGCACGGAGAAATGCGACCCGTTGGCAGAGCATGGATGAGGCATTAACACGGGCAGGTTTTAGTACCTTTGCAGCACCACTCAACACCACCGTGCTAAGTCATATAACGACCTGTGGTTTTACGGGTCATGAAATGCTTGATGATGTGGGCATTATTCACATGAACGGGCGCATTTACGATCCCAAGCTAGGACGATTCCTGCAAGCAGATCCCTTTATTCAAGCGCCTACAAAGAGTCAATCATTTAACAGATATAGCTACGTAATTAATAATCCTTTAAGTTATACAGATCCGAGTGGATTTCTTTTTGGGAAATTTGGTAAATTTATTAAAAAATATTGGAAGCCTATAGCGGCTATAATTGTAACGGTTGTTACCTATGGCTATGCTAGCGGCCCAGCCGCAGCATGGGCTGCGGGTGCAGGATATAGCGCCACTACTGGCGCTGTAGCCGCAGGAGCTATAGCTGGAGCAGCAGGAGGCTTTGTTGGAGGAGCTTTACAAACAGGCTCCTTGAGAGGAGCGCTTCGAGGGGCATTATTCGGATGGGACACCGAAGCAAGACTTGGTATATTAGGGAAAGTTTATGGAATGAATTCTATGGCTGTTTTTCATGATTATTGGATGGCTGATGCGGGTATTCAAAATTCGCTATTACTAGGAGCGACTATTATCCCTGCTGCATATATTAATTATATTGGCGTAGGTGGTGATTACTATAGGAACTTATACGGCAATTTGGACAAATAACTATGAGAACTTTTATTTTTTGCTTTATAGTTTTATTTCTGCAAGGGTGCACAAGCTTTCACGGTAGCTGGATAACAAGTACGTATGGATTAACCTCCAAGACTAAACAGCAGTATGGATATATAAAATCAGCTCATGAACTTTATCCTGTTTTAAATGTTGAGGATAATATATATGTGAAATTTGATCTTCCTAATATTCAAAAAAACGATGCTGAAAATTTTAGTTGTAATAACAATTATAAAACCATTACTCTTTGGATTTGGTCAGAGAAAGATCTTTTTCTCAATACAAGCAAAACAGTATTTATTAATAAAAATAAAAAAATTAATATTAAAAGAATAAAAGAATAAAAGAATGGAAAAATGGTAATTTTACTGATTTAGATAGATCACTGGAGATCAAAATAAAAGGTAGTAGTTCCGTAGATGATAAACTAGTGAAACAATGGAAAAGTAACCGTATAGATGACCTCTTAAAATCTGAAGGGCTTAATGTCTTTAAATTTAATTTAAGTTATCCAATAAGTTGTAATGATAACTTTGAATTGAATTTGGCGTATCAATTGAGTCCAAATAATGATGAAACTATTGTTTCGGTTATTTATTTCACCTTTGCAGAATATCAAAGATTTAATAAATAGATTTTTTGATTTCAACCAAAAGACTAGCCTCGCGGTGTGAGGCTTTAGTTGAAGGAAGGTTTGGCTTCAACCTTAAGAGAAAAATAGCACCAATGAAGTTTAAGGGGCTTTTTGTTGATTAATATCAAAGTTATTTGTAATTGCTATTGATATATTTTAGCTAAAGTTATTGTAACTACTCAAGGCAAAAAAGAGAGTGTTCAATATTCTGTGTCAGGTTATTAAATATCCAACACCTTATTTAAGCGGCCTTCAAAGCTCCAATTCTGAATGGGCATTGTCCATTTTTCGCTGGCGTTAAGTATGCCGACATAAAGCAGTTTTATCAAGCTATTTGAGTTTGGAACAGCAATTATCGGTGATTTAATTCATCCGAAGGAATCGGTTTAAACCCCCGTCTTTAGACGGGATAGCTTTAAGCTAGTAGTTGCGTTTATTATATTAGGTATGAAATATCGTAATGGTTCACATACTAAATATAAAATCGAATACCATTTTGTTTGGGTAACGAAGTATCGTTATCGATTTTTAACAGGTGATAATTAGCTTGGCCAGTTCGCGACAATTAGGTTGACCGGTTTTGGTACATTTCAGATATATCAAATTCAACAGAGAAAGGTGTATATGGAAAGCCCATAACCAAACAACAGGTTAATTTATATATGTCTTATCGTAAGGATCATAAATAAGCAAGTTTGTGATGTTTGTTCTACCGCATTAAAAATAACTTGATACAGCCCCTTAATTTGGTCTATACCAGTGATCTTTCAAAATACTCTTTTTTCAAACAAAAAGGTTGATTTTTAAATAACTCAGGAAAGAAGTTAGCCTCCAATAAACTTAACTTTAAAGCCCTCTTCTTCAAGAATAGACTTTATTACATCACGCTTATCGCCTTGAATTTCTATTGCTTCACCTACAACTGTACCCCCTGTGCTGCAGGTCTTTTTCAGTTTTCTGGCTAAATTTTTAAGTGCTTTTGCATCTAAGCCTAAACCCATTATAGTTATTACACCTTTACCTTTACGACCTTTTGTTTCTCGTCTTACTTTAGCAAAGCCATCGTAAGCGGTTATTTCTTGAGTTTGTTTATTAGGTTTTATACGGCCATTGTGAGTGGAGTAAACCAAGGTGTCGTCGTTAGCTGTGGTTTTATCAGTACTTTTTATAGGCTCTTTTCCAAAAGCAGAGGCAAGATCAGCAAAACCAGAGAGTTTATCCTTCATAAAGTTATTACCTGTTAGTGGTTGGATAGAGCGGTGGATTTTTGACAAAATAAAACCACTGCTAAGAGTGGCTTTATTATAGCACCTTCCTGCATAGCTTAAAGGGGATTGCTTTAGCTGCTATTGGTAATTTATAGTTTAGCTTCAAGCTCAGGTAAAGCATCGAATAAATCTGCAACAATACCGTAATCAGCCACTTGGAAAATAGGCGCTTCAGGATCTTTGTTGATAGCAACAATAACCTTTGAATCTTTCATACCAGCGAGATGTTGAATAGCACCACTAATACCGACAGCAATGTATAGATCAGGGGCAACAATTTTACCCGTTTGACCGACTTGCATATCATTAGGTACAAAGCCAGCATCAACAGCTGCACGAGATGCACCAATAGCCGCTCCAAGTTTATCAGCTATGCCTTCAATTAATTTGAAATTGTCGCCATTTTGCATGCCTCGACCACCCGAAATAATAACGCTTGCTGCGCCTAAATCAGGTCGTTCAGATACGGTTAACTCATCACTTACATGAGTAGAAATGCTTGCATCAGTTACTAAATCTAAAGTAACTACTTCAGCATTGCCATCAGTAGTTACAGCGTCAAAAGCAGTAGCACGTACTGTGATAACTTTTTTGCTATCCAAACTTTGTACAGTTGCGATGGCGTTACCTGCATAAATAGGGCGTACAAAAGTATCATTACTTTCAACAGCAATAATGTCTGATATTTGGGTAACGTCTAATAAAGCGGCTACGCGAGGCATAAAGTTTTTGCCTGTGGTTAATGCCGTGGCAATAATATGTTCATAATCACCTGCTAATTCAACAATCAACAAGCTTATATTTTCAGCTAGTTGATGTTCATAAGCGGCATTATCAGCTACTAATAACTTACTTACGCCGTTTAACTTGGCTGCTGCGTTTACAACACTTTGACAGTTATAGCCAGCAACTAAAAGGGTAATATCACCACCAATAGCTTGAGCTGCGGCAACTGTTTTAAGGGTCTCAGCTTTTAATGTGCTGTTGTCATGTTCGGCAAATACTAAAATACTCATGAGATCACCTTGGCTTCATTTTTTAATTTTTCTACTAACTCATCAATCGTTTCAACAATAATACCTGCTTGGCGTGTTGCTGGTGGTGTTACTTTTAACAGCTTAGTGCGTGGCGCTAAATCGATACCAAAATCAGCAGCAGGCTTAACGTCTAATGGTTTACGTTTAGCTTTCATGATATTTGGCAAAGAAGCATAACGAGGTTCATTTAAACGTAAATCAGTAGTAACAATAGCTGGTAAGTTAATCGCTACCGTTTGTAAGCCGCCATCAACTTCACGAGTGACATTAACTTTATCACCATCAATTTTTACCATCGAAGCAAAGGTACCTTGTGGCATACCAGTTAAAGCAGCAAGCATTTGGCCTGTTTGGTTATTGTCGCTATCAATGGCCTGTTTACCTAGAATGATTAATTGTGGTTGCTCTTCTTCAACAATTTTTTGTAGAAGTTTAGCGATATTTAATGAGTCTAAGTCTTCATCTGTTTCAATTTGAATCGCTCGATCTGCTCCAAGAGCTAGAGCTGTACGAAGCTGTTCTTGGCAAGACTTGTTACCAATTGAAATGGCAATAACTTCAGTTGCTGTGCCAGCTTCTTTAAGACGTACCGATTCTTCAACTGCTATTTCGCAAAATGGGTTAATTGCCATTTTTACATTAGCAAGATCTACATTGGAATTATCGGGTTTTACGCGAACTTTGACGTTATAGTCAATCACACGTTTTATTGGAACTAATACTTTCATCGTTGCCTCTAGTACATTTTTTAGAATCAAAAATTAATTAATTGAGTTAATAGTCAAAAGATTACCTTTACTTTACGTGAACGTCAACGTAATCTTAGAAAAAACTTTCAAACTGCGATACAATATCTATAGGTTTGTCGTTCATTGGCAGTCATGTTTAAAGCAGCTTGCACATAAAGCATAGTAGTAACTATTAATTCAGCCATGATAGCTATGAAAATACCATCTTGCTTGACAACCACTAATGAGATACTATCAAACACCTGTTTTAATATCAAACGCCTGTTTTAATTTTTTGTGGGTAAAATCAATATTGGGGGATACCATGGAACGCGAATCAATGGAATTTGACGTAGTAATTGTTGGCGCAGGCCCAGCAGGCTTATCAACGGCTTGTCGTTTGATGCAATTAGCACAAGAAAAGCAACAAGAGCTTATGGTGTGCGTTGTAGAAAAGGGCTCAGAGGTCGGAGCACATATTCTTTCTGGTGCCGTGTTTGAACCAAGATCATTGACTGAGTTGTTCCCTGACTGGCAGGAGAAAGGAGCACCTGTAACCACCAAGGTAACTGGAGATGACATTTACTTACTAAATAGCGAAAGCAATGGTATTAAATTACCTCGTTTTTCTGTACCGAAAACTATGCTTAATGATGATAATTATATTGTTAGTATGGGCAATGTTTGTCGTTGGTTAGCAGAGCAAGCTGAACAATTAGGTGTTGAAATATTTCCTGGTTTTCCTGCACAAAAGGTTATTTATAATGATGATGGTAGTGTTGGTGGTATTATTACGGGGGATATGGGCTTAGATGTTAATGGCAATGAGAAAGACTCTTTTATGCCAGGTATGGAACTACGCGCAAAATATACCGTTTTTGCTGAAGGTTGTCGTGGGCACTTAGGCAAAGAGCTAATAGCTAAATTCAATCTAGATGCGGATGCCTCTCCCCAGCATTATGGTTTAGGTTTTAAAGAAATTTGGGACATAGATCCCGCTAAGCACCAGGCAGGTTTGGTTGTTCATACTGCTGGTTGGCCATTGGATAAAGATACTACTGGCGGCGGTTATTTATATCATGCAGAAAATAATCAAGTTTTTGTGGGGTTGATTATTGACTTGAATTATAGCAATCCACACTTGAGTCCGTTTGATGAATTTCAACGTTATAAGCATCATCCTAAAATTAGCCAGTACCTTGAGGGCGGTAAGCGTGTTTCTTATGGTGCACGTGCTATGGCAAAAGGTGGTTTTAATTCATTACCTAAAATGACCATGCCAGGTGCTTTATTGGTAGGTTGTGATGCAGGTACCATTAACTTTGCCAAAATCAAAGGCAACCATACCGCTATGAAGTCTGGTATGTTAGCTGCTGAGGCCATTATTGAAGCACTTATTACTAATGATGGTATTAGTGAGGAAGGTAAGCAAGACTTAGCCTCATATACTGATAAATTCAAAAATTCGTGGTTATATGATGAATTATATAACACCCGTAATTTTGGTCCGGCTATCCATAAATTGGGCACTATGTTAGGGGGAGCTTATAATACCGTAGATCAAAACTTCTTTGGTGGTAGGTTACCTTTCAATTTTAAAGATGACAGCTTAGATTATGAGCAACTTAAACTTGCCTCAGAAGCACCTGTTATTAACTATGCTAAGCCAGATAATAAATTAAGTTTTGATAAGCTATCTTCAGTTTTTCTTTCTAACACCAATCATGAAGAAGAGCAGCCATGTCATTTAAAACTAAATGATAGCAGTATTCCAATTGATGTTAACTTAGTGAAGTATTTAGAGCCAGCACAACGTTATTGTCCTGCTGGTGTTTATGAAGTAGAGCAAACAGAGAATGGCGATAAATTTGTAATTAACGCTCAAAACTGTATTCATTGTAAAACCTGTGATATTAAAGATCCAAGTCAAAACATCACTTGGGTAACCCCGGAAGGAACAGGTGGTCCTAACTACCCTAATATGTAAGTAGCCGTTTCCTCGCTCATCATTAATTTGGACAATAGTTTTACCGTGCTCAATCATACGTATATGGGTTGGGTCTATTATAACGTCATAGTTGAAATTAATTAAACTTACGCTCAATAATATAGTGTGCTGTTTGCTTGCTATTAATTAGTTCTCTACGTATTAAATCTAAGCCAATATTAGCCACATATTTTTGAAAGTAATTTCTTGGTAAAGGCATGAATAAGCCCACCGCTTTTAAATTGTTTTTATGACCCCAAGCAAGCCATACTGTGCCAGCTGGTTTTTCGTCGCTGCCACCATCGGGACCTGCGATACCAGATACGGCAATGACAAAATCAGCAGATGATTTTTTTAAAGCACCCTGAGCCATGGCAATCACAACTTCTTCACTTACAGCGCCATGTTGATTTAATAATTTTTCAGCAACATCTAAAAACTTAGTTTTCATAATGTTGCTATAGGTAACAAAGCCTGCTTCAAAACAGCTTGAAGCACCAGCCTCACGCGTTAGCATGCTAGCTATCATACCGCCAGTACAAGATTCTGCAGTGGTGATTTTTAAATTGTTAGCGGCTAATTTTAACAATATATGTTTTGCCAAAGACAAAGGGGTATCGTTGATTGTTGCAATTAAATGATCACCCAAAACTGCTACTAATTTACTATGCCACTCTGGTTTAATGTTATGGCCTTCTTGGCCAGTTGTGGAGAGTTTTACCTCTAGTAGAGGCATACCTGCTCTAAAGCCTAATTTAATACTTTCGGGCCAATTGGGCAGTTGTTCATCTATCATTTTTTGTAATGTTGATTCTCCTAGACCAAATACTTGCAATCGAGTTACGTCGGTGATTAATTCCTTAGGAAGTTTTTTAGCAATATCTGGTGTTATTTGTTCGGCTAACATAGTTTGTAGTTCTTTTGGTACGCCAGGAGTGCAATAAATATCACATGCAAGGTGAGTTACTTTGAAGCCTACAGCGCTGCCTTGTTTGTTAGCTATTATAGTGCAACCTTGTGGTAATATTGCTTGCTTTAAATTGGGGGCGTTTAACTTAGCTCCGCGCTTTTCACACCAAACCGCTAGGTGTGCCAAGGCTTCGTCATGCTCTGTTAATTCTACTTTAGTTGCTTTTGCTAAAGCTTGAGCTGTTAAATCATCAATTGTTGGACCTAAGCCGCCGTTAATAATTAAAATATCGGCTTGTTCGGCTAGTAAGTTTATTTCATTTATTAATGCTGTGAGATCATCCGCAATGGTTACTTTGCGAGATATATTTAAGCCTAATTCTTTAAATTGCTGTGCTATCATGGCTGAATTACTATCAACAATATCACCTGTCATTAATTCATTGCCAGTTAATAATAGTTGTACATTAGGTTTGGGCATGGCTTTCTCTAAATTATGTGACGTTTTTTATTGCATATAATCTACCCTTTTTTAATCCTAGTTACATCTAATTATTTTAAATAGACTAGGGTGGTAATCTAACTCATGAATAATTACTTTTAATTTAGTATTAATATGTAAATATAGGATTGGCATAAGCCGTATTTACATTTAAAATAGACACCGCCTTACTGAGCAAACTATTGAGCTAGATGATTGGGGCTTAGTTGGTGATGTTCACTTTACTATCACAAAAGTGAGATCATAGATCAACAACCTTTATGCTGCGGATCTTAATCTTAATGATAGTGATAATTATCAAGCTTATAAAGTACTACAGTTAAAGCTAATAAGCGCGTCTATTTGTCTATTGAAATTTAAAAATTATAAAATTAGGAACGTAATGAAACAATTGAAAGCAGCAAGTTTAATTACCGCAATAAAAACACCATATAATGCAGCGGGTGAAGTTGATTTAACCACTTATGATGAACTGGTAGCTAAGCAAATAGCTGTGGGTGTGGATGGTATTGTTGTTGGCGGCACGACAGGTGAAGGACACTTATTATCATGGGAAGAGCATTTAATATTAATAGCTCATAGCGTGCATAAATTTGGTGACAAGTTATTCATTATTGGCAATACAGGTAGCAATAACACCAGTGAAGCAATAAAAGCTACGGAAAATGGCTTTGCTGCGGGAATGGATGCTACTTTACAAATTAACCCCTATTATGGAAGAACATCGACGGTGGGGGTTATTGAACATCTTACTCGTACCTTAGATATTGGCCCAGCATTTATTTACAATGTACCAGGACGAACAGGTCAAGACCTTACCCCTGATATCATTGAACCATTATCTAAACATAAAAATTTCATTGGTGTGAAGGAATGTGCTGGTAACGAACGTATAGCTCATTATGAAAAACAAGGTATTGCTTGTTGGTCGGGTAATGATGATGAAAGTCATGATGGTCGTCATATACATGGCTCTCATGGGGTTATTTCTGTTACCTCAAATATTGTACCAGGTTTAATGCGTCAATTAATGGATAACGAAAATGTTGAGCTTAATAATAGTTTACAAGGCTTAATGCAGTGGTTGTTTTGTGAGCCTAACCCCATTGGTATTAATAGCGCACTGATGATGACAGGTGCCGTATTACCTAACTTCCGCCTACCTTATTACGCCTTAAATAAAGTACAACGCCAACAAGGTTTGGAGTTATTAGCCACGCTTAAAGCAGATGATAGAGTCGGTGGGGCATTATCTTTACTTGACGATAGCGATTTTAAATACTGCGTTTAATTGATAGTAATGCTTGTTAAAATCATCTTGATTTAAGGCACTTCAAATGAAGATATTACTAGCGTTAAGCTGGTCTAATACAATCAATGCAAAGGGGCAGTTTGATGATGAGCTTCCTGATGGCGAAACTAGCGCAATGCAATTAACTGCATCTGGTGTTGGTAATCAGGACACAGTCGGAGTTGAGTAAGAAGAAGTGTCAAGTAACGAAAATACTACCCGCTCAGTCAGTTTTTTCGCAACTCGTGACTATTTAACTCGGAACTTTTATTCATAAAAACAACTGACGTAATAGAATTGGCTTTAATACTCAGGTATGATTGTTCGATCTATTATAAGAATAATTTTTCTCGCTAACTTTTTGCGTTTATAAAGTCGCATTTTCACAGGACATTTCGAGCTTATGTTTAAAAAAATACGTGGTATGTTTTCTAATGATTTGTCTATTGATTTAGGAACAGCCAACACCCTTATTTATGTAAAAGACCAAGGTATTGTATTAAATGAACCTTCAGTGGTTGCTATCCGTCAAGATCGTGCAGGTGGCTCTAAAAGTGTTGCTGCTATAGGTATGGCGGCAAAACAAATGTTAGGTCGTACCCCTGGGAATATTGAAGCTATTCGTCCGATGAAAGATGGCGTAATAGCCAATTTTTTTGTTACAGAAAAAATGTTACAACACTTTATTAAACAAGTTCACAGCAATAACTTTTTACGGCCAAGCCCACGTGTTTTAGTGTGTGTTCCTTGTGGTTCTACTCAAGTTGAACGCCGTGCTATTCGTGAATCTGCGATGGGCGCTGGTGCTCGTGAAGTGTATTTAATTGACGAACCCATGGCAGCAGCAATTGGTGCTAGTATGCCAGTGTCAGAAGCTACTGGTTCTATGGTGGTTGATATTGGTGGTGGTACAACTGAAGTGGGTATTATCTCATTAAACGGTGTGGTGTATTCATCATCAGTACGCATTGGTGGTGATAAATTTGATGAGTCTATCATCAACTATATTCGCCGCAATTTTGGTAGTTTAATTGGTGAGGCAACCGCTGAACGCATTAAGCATGAAATTGGCTCTGCTTACCCAGGTGAAGAACTCATTGAAATTGAAGTACGTGGACGTAATCTTGCTGAAGGTGTACCACGTAGCTTTACGCTAAACAGTAATGAAATACTTGAAGCTTTACAAGAACCTCTTACAGGTATCGTAAGTGCCATTATGGTGGCATTAGAGCAATCACCACCAGAGCTAGCTTCTGATATTTCTGAGCACGGTATAGTGCTTACTGGCGGTGGCGCATTATTAAAGAACTTAGATCGTTTATTAATGGAAGAAACGGGTATTCCTGTTGTTATTGCTGAAGACCCATTAACTTGTGTTGCTAGAGGTGGTGGTAAAGCCCTTGAAATGATTGATATGCATGGTGGCGATCTCTTTTCGTATGAGTAAGAAAGCAGTAAGTATTAAGCAGCATATGCAAGGAAGTCACTCATAACTATTTTATCAACTATCATCCTCGTGGTGTATTAATTGAGGATCTCAGCATTGCTGTATAAGATCCCGTATAAAAGACTTACGAAATGACGGTTCTTTATAATATAGGTGAGCAGGTCTGTTGACTCTAATCTTTTAGCAAGCCATTTTTACTTGTACCTTTTAACTTATAGTTTGTAAATCAGCTCTATGAACCCAATTTTTAAACATGGTCCATCTCCGCAGCACCGGCTTGTTCTGGTGCTGTTTTGTTCTGCCTTATTGATTTTTTTCGATCATAAAATAACGATCTTCGAATCAGTACGTGGCTATTTGCAATCATTGGTAAGTCCATTGCAATATTTGGCTAATACCCCAAAGCAGGTGATAACATGGGTATCTACAAATATTACGACACGTCGAGAGTTAATGGCTGAAAACCAACAGTACCGTTTAAATGAGCTTGGTTTTTATGAGCAAGCCATGCAGCTTGATATTTTAAAACAAGAAAATGAACGCTTACGTTCTTTACTTGCTTCACCCCTGCGCAGTGAAATAAAAAAAATGGTAGCAGAGGTTTTATCGGTAGATAGTGATCCCTATAGCCATCAAATCATTATTAACCGTGGTGCTGGTGATGACATCTATGAAGGACAGCCCGTGCTTGATGCCCTTGGTATTGTTGGGCAAATTTTGCATGTAGGGCAAACGAGTTCTCGGGTGATACTAATTACTGACATATTACACGCTGTGCCAGTTAGAGTTCAACGTAATGGTTTAAGGTTATTAGCCTCTGGTAGCGGTCAAATAGATCGTTTGATCCATGATTTTGTACCACAAAGTGCTGATATAATAACAGGAGATTTATTGGTCACCTCTGGTCTAGGCGGCAAATATCCAGAAGGTTATCCTGTTGCTAAAGTTTCCTTTGTTAGTCAAGATGAGTCTAGAGAGTTTGTTCGAGTATTTAGTACGCCAGTAGCGCAAATTGACAGATTACGTTACTTATTATTATTGTCAGAAAAAGAACCACAAAATATCTTCGCCCCTAAAACTCAAGATAAACACTCATCAACTAATGTAAAAGTTCAAACAAAGGTTGTTAATTAATGTTTGCTCATAACGGTGTTATTATTCTTTTTACTTTATTGATTGCCTTAATGGCAAGCATAATGCCGATGCCATTAAGCGTTGATGCTTTTCGTCCTGACTGGGTGCTTATTGTTTTAATATATTGGTGTATGGCCTTGCCTGGTCGGGTAAATATTATCACTGCATGGGTAATGGGCTTTTTATTGGATGTACTTTTAGGATCTGTTTTAGGTGTTCATGCTGCCGCCATGGCGATATCAATCTATATTATTGTAGGAAATCATCAGAAAATACGTAATTTTTCCGTTTGGCAACAAGCACTGATTATTGGTATGTTAGCGACCTTGTTTCATTTAGTTGTTTTTTGGTTACAACGCTTTTTAATTGATGTTGTTTTTCTTACTAGTTACTTATATTCCGTTATAACAACCATTGTTTTATGGCCATGGGTATTTTATTTATTACGGAAAGTACGCCGAAATTTTTCGATTAAATAGGGTATATGAAACAACTTATTTTAGCTTCACAATCACCTAGACGGAACACTATCTTAGCGCAATTAGGGTGCTCATTTGGCATGTTAGTGGCTGATATTGGTGAATCAGTATGTGATTATGAAAGCGCTAAAAATTATGTCTTGCGATCAGCTCAAGAAAAAGCACTTGTTATTTTTCATATCTTAACGCCGTCACAAAAAAGCAAGGATCAAAAATAATATGAGTAGTGAATTATTAATCAATGTTACTCCTAGTGAAACCCGTGTCGCTTTAATTGAGCATGGCTCTTTGCAAGAAGTTCATATTGAACGTGAAGCGAAACGTGGCATTGTTAGTAACATATATTTAGGTAAAGTTATTAGAGTATTACCAGGAATGCAGGCCGCTTTTATTGACATAGGTTTAGATAAAGCCGCTTTTCTTCATGCGTCAGATATTAATTCGAAACTTATCTTAAAGGAAGAAACTCAGCAAGCTCCTGATATTCGTGCTCTAGTTCATGAAGGTCAGCATATCATGGTACAAGTGGTGAAAGATCCCTTAGGTTCAAAAGGTGCGCGTTTAACCACTGATATTACTATTGCATCTCGTTATTTAGTGTTGATGCCCTATGCGAGTCATGCTGGAATTTCTCAACGTATTGAAGATGTGCAAGAACGTAAGCGTTTAAAAGATATCGTTAGCCCTTATTGTGATGAACAGCAGGGTTTTATTGTACGCACTGCTGGTGAAGGTGCTGGTGAACAAGAACTTAAGCACGATGCGGAATTTTTGCGACGTGTTTGGAAGAAAGTACAAGAGCGCAAACAACGTAAGCAAGTTGATATGCCGCTATACCAAGATTTATCATTATCTTTGCGAGTATTGAGAGATTTTGTTGGCGTTGATTTTGAGCGTATTCGCATTGATTCTAAACTTACTTATGAACAGCTAGTTACTTTTACCACAGAATTTGTGCCAGAGCTTACACAGGTTATGGAATACTATCCTGGTGAACGACCCATTTTTGATTTATTTTCAATTGAGGTTGAAATACAGCGTGCTTTGCATCGTAAAATCGAATTAAAGTCGGGTGGCTATTTGATTATCGATCAAACCGAAGCAATGACTACTATTGATATTAATACGGGTGCTTTTGTGGGTCATCGTAACCTTGAAGATACAATTTTTAGCACTAATATAGAGGCAACCCAAGCGATTGCTAGACAGCTCAGGTTAAGAAATTTAGGTGGGATTATCATTGTCGATTTTATTGATATGCATAATGCAGATCATAAACGCCGTGTGTTAAGTAGCTTAGAAGTTGCAATGTCTAAAGATAATGTTAAGTTTAGTGTGCAAGGGTTTTCTTCGCTAGGCTTGGTGGAAATGACCCGGAAGCGCACTCGTGAAAGTTTAGAGCATGTATTATGTGGCGAATGTCCTATTTGTACAGGGCGTGGTAATCTAAAGACGGTAGAAACTGTTTGTTTTGAGATTTTACGTGAAATTGTGCGAGTAAACCGTGCTCATGATGCCGATAAATTTATTGTTTATGCCTCATCAGCGGTTAGTGAT
This sequence comes from uncultured Colwellia sp., assembly GCA_965261045.1. GTDB lineage: Bacteria > Pseudomonadota > Gammaproteobacteria > Enterobacterales > Alteromonadaceae > Colwellia. The sequence goes on along the minus strand of CBDHCJ010000001.1, from coordinate 1,979,413 downwards.
TTTCTTGTTAATGATGAATTTCATAGTCTTGCCGAAGTTGAAGTATTTATTGGTAAATCAATAAAAGTGCAAACAGAAACTATGTATTCTCAAGAGCAGTTTGATGTGGTGATGATGTAGCAAAAAGCTATATTTTTTAGGAAAGTAATTATTAATGTCGATTGTAAGCGTCTCTAACCGTTGGCTAAACCGCCTTTATAAAATGTTCGCTATTATGCTCGTATGTTTGGCGGTGCTAATTAGCGCTTTTCGTTTACTTTTACCTTATGTAGAACATTATCGTCAAGACTTTCAAAATTATATAAACCATAGCAACCAAACGAATATTGTTATTGGTGGTTTAGGTATGAGTTGGCAACGCTCTGGCCCAAGCTTAATCGCTGAACAAGTGACGTTGATTAATACTGAAGACGTACAGGTATATATAGAACATATAGAAATACAAATTGATTTTTGGGCGACATTAACTAAACAGCGATTAATATCAAGTAACGTGATATTAAATGGCGCTTTGCTTAAGTTAAATCAAGGTGCATGGAGTGAGCAAAGCACGGGATCTAGTCAAGTAGTTAACACAAAAGTCATTCCTGTAAACCCTGATGAAGAGCTTAGTAGTTTCCAACAAATTGCGGATATATTTTTAAATCGTATTAATCGTTTTTCATTAAGAAATAGCCAAATTTTTATTCAAAATAATGAACTTGAACGCCGTTTTCATATCAATAATGTCAACTGGCTGAATGAGGGATCTCGTCATCAAGCGCAAGGTAACATTATTGTTAATGAATTAAGCAGTAATAACCTTAGTTTACAAGTAGATATTAGTGGTTCGTCGTTCGATGATCTCAAAGGCTTAGTGTATGTTGAAGCCAACCACCTCGATATGACCCCTTGGCTTGATAGTGTTTTAGTGCTTGATAATGATAAAACTAAAGCGGATATTGGCTTTTCTGCTTGGTTAAAAGTAAAAAAGGGTAGCATTGAACGCTTACAGTTATCTTTACATGAAAATCACATTAGTTGGCAAGGTAATAATCAGCAACATAATTTGGCGTTAAGTGCGGGTCAACTATTGTTGATTAAAGGAAAACAACCAGCAAGTTTCAAGCTTTATAGTACACCTCTTTTTTTGCAATTTAATCAACAAGAGAAACAAGAGTATATTGTGCAAATGAATAAAACAGCACAAGATTTTTCAATTTATTTGTCTGCTTTTGACCTAAGGTTAATCAGTCAAGTATCCCCCTTGTTTATAAGTACTCAAGGTATGCGTGATCTCTTGTCTGAATTATCTATTCGTGGTCAAGCAAATGAAATATATTTCAAAAAAGCAATGGGTGAAATACAAGCCTTAGCTAACTTTACTGACACTTCAACTCAATACAGCCAAGGAATTCCGGGTATAGATAACCTTTCTGGGCAATTAAGTTTTACTCAGCAAAATTTGCATCTTGAATTATCGGCAACACAGGGCGCTTTAGATTTTAGGCAACATTTTATTGCACCGATTCCCTATCAAGCACTTGGCGCTACAATTGATTTGTCTTTTGTCGAACAGGGTTGGCACTTGCAGGTTAATGATGTTGCTTTAAGCTCAAGTGAGTTGCATTTAAATACTGATTTTGTTGTCGAGTCGCTGAAAAACACGGATATTACTATATCATTGTTGGCTAGTATTACTGATGTAGATGTGAGTAAAGTAGGGCATTATTACCCATTAACCTCGATGAGTAGTCGTTTAGTGCATTATCTCAATGCTGCGTTAATTGACGGGAAAATAACGCAAGCACAAGTGTTGTTAAATGGGCCTTTAGCTAACTTTCCTTTTAACGACAACGCTGGAATATTTGTTGTCGATGCTGAACTAGAAGGTGCTACTTTTGAATTTTATGATCAATGGGCGGCCATTACCGACCTTTCAGCAAATTTGAATTTCACTAATAGCAGCATGTTGATTAGTGGCCGCTCAGGAAATTTAGCCGGGCTTGATGTTAATGGTGTGCAAGCCGCTATTGATGACTTTAGCGAACAAATACTGATAGTAGATGCTTATATTGTACCTACTGAGGCAAGTAATCTTGCTAATTTAATTGCGCAAAGTCCACTGCAAAATAGTGTCGGTAGTGTTTTAGAACAATTGCAAGTGAGTGGTGAAATTAGTGGAGAATTCCATTTAAGTTTACCGTTAAAGGCAACTGAACAAGTACTCGCGAGTGGCTTAATTAATTTTGTTGATAATAGCATTGCTTTACAAACACCACGAATGAATTTTAGTCAAGTGCATGGTCAGCTGAGCTTTGAGAATGAAAAATTATCAACTAAAAACTTATCAGTAAACTGGCAAAACTTACCGTTAAAATTAGATGTAGATGGTTTAAATAAAGCCGATTATTACGATACTCATATTGCGATAACTGCTGATTGGCAGGCTGATGTTTGGCAGCAACATATCACATCAGGCTTGAAAAAATATTTTGATGGAGAATTACAATTTCAAGGTGATCTATCTTTGTATCAACACCATAATGGTGGTTTTTCATATCAATTCAATATTGATTCAAACTTACAACAAATACAGCTAAAGCTTCCATTACCATACAATAAAGCATCGCAAGTAAAAGTACCGTTGAAAATTTCTGTCGCTGGTCAGTTAGAACAGTCGACCTTTAATGCATCTTATGGCGATCAATTAAGCTTTTTTGGCGTGTTAAAACATGACACCAGTCATTTTTCTCGTGCTCATATAGTGTTGGGTAATGAACAAATGCTCTTGCCTATGGATGGTTTTCATATTACCACTAAGCTGGCACAAGCAGATTTTAATGTCTGGCAACCTTTGATCAGCGATATTATTGATACTGTTTCTACGGTTGATGAACCTAAACATGCTAGAGGGCTCGTAGAAAATGCACCAGCTTTGTTTTCAACACCTGAACGTATTAGAGGAGCTATAGCTAAATTAGATTTTTTAGGACAAACCTTAAACAATGTTTCTTTCAACTTATTAGATAAAACACATTGGTGGTTACTACAACTCAATGCTAAAGAAACTCGCAGTCGAATTAAGTTTTACCCTGATTGGTTAGAACAGGGGGTCGATATTAATGCTGATTTCATTCATTTAACAACCGATATTGACAATAAAACCGAGTCAGATGCTAATGGATCTATTACATCGGCATTAAGTCATGAGCATGTGTTTGATAAGATACCAAAAATTAATTTAAATTGTGATCGCTGTCAAATTGATAAATTAAATTTAGGGCAAGTTAATTTATCTTTAACCCGCCGAGGATCAAATGTTATTAAAATCGAACATTTTAATGCTAAGCGTGAACAAGCTCAATTTAGCTTGTCGGGGGAGTGGCAAAAAAAGGGCAAATTATCAACTACAAGCATTACGGGTGAATTGGCGTTAAAAGATATTGAATATGAATTAGAACAATTAGGTTATGGGTCTATTATTCGTGATAGTGGTGGTAAATTGAATTTTGATCTTAATTGGCAAGGAGGGCCACATGATTTTGGTTTTACTGATCTTAATGGTGAACTTAATGCCAGAGTTGATGATGGTTATTTAGCTGAAGTTAGCGATAAAGCACGTATTTTTTCGGTGTTAAGTTTGCAATCAATCGTGAGGAAGTTAACCTTAGATTTTCGTGATATTTTCAGTGACGGCATGTTTTATAAGGATATTAAAGGTGATTATCATATTAAAGAGGGTGTGTTATATACAGATAATACGCGTATGAACGGAACAGCAGGTAATTTATATATTAAAGGTAATACCAGCTTTGTTACTAATATCCTTGATTATAAAATGTCGTATAAACCAAACCTCACTTCAAGTCTGCCAGTATTAGCTTGGATCGCGACACTTAATCCAGTGGTTTTTTTAGCAGGCGTGGCAATTGATCAAGTGATTACCTCACAAGTGGTCTCTGAATTTAATTTTGAGCTTACGGGCAGTGTTAGCGAGCCAAATTTTAGAGAAGTTAACCGTAAAAGTCGAGACGTTAGTGTTGGTCGTTCGACGCCACCAGAGTTTGTTGATAATACCGATAAAATTAAAGTATTAGAGAAGAAAAAGAGTAATAATAAGTCTTTAGAACAATACCCAAAATCTTTTCAAAAAATGCCATCAAACCTAGAAATATATGATCAAGGTTTTTTCAAACAAGATAAACCAAATGAAGAGTTAAATAATGGTTAAGCTCAGTGCTATTCAACTTAACTCTAAGCCTGATGTTGAAGATAACATTCGCTCTATTGCGAGGCAACTTGCTAATTTGACTGCAACAACCCGTTGTGTTGTTGAGCATATTGTGGTGCTGCCAGAGTGTTGTTTATTTTTTGGCGTTAATGATCAAGCGCAGTTATCACTTGCCAAGCAATCGCAAAATAATAACGAACTGCGATTAGCATTAAGTCAGTTAGCTAAACAATATAACGTCACCCTTATTGGTGGCACTATTCCTATATTAACTAAAGATGGCGATAAGTTTACCAACACCAGTTGTGTTTTTAATTCACTGGGTGAACTTATTACGAGCTATGATAAAATTTACTTGTTTGATGTAAATGTTGCTGACAAAGCAAAAACTTATTGCGAATCTCGTTATACTAAAGCCGGTAGTAAGGCTTGTGTAGCAAAAATGCCACGGGTAAATATTGGTTTGACGGTATGTTTTGATGTTAGGTTTCCTACGCTGTATCAACGCCTTAGAAAATTAGGTGCAGATATTATTACCGTGCCTAGCGCGTTTACTTGTGTAACAGGTAAGGCACATTGGCAAACGTTATTACAGGCAAGAGCGATTGAAAACCAAGTTTATATTATTGCTGCAGGGCAAGAGGGTGTGCATGCCAACGGTCGTGAAACATGGGGACATTCAATGATTATTAGCCCTTGGGGCGAAATATTAGCCTGTCTTGAGCAAGGAGAAGGGATTATTACGAGTGATTTTATCCCACAAGAAATACAGAGAATACGAACAAGTATGCCATTAAAGCATATTTTAATATCCAATTAAAAATCGAGTTTTAAATGAATAATGTTGAGCAAGCCCTGTTAGCCGATAGCCATATAGATGATGCTATTTTATCTAAAACATTAAATAGTATGATGGGGCGACAAGTTGATTTTGCTGATTTATATTTTCAGTCGAGCCAGCATGAATCTTGGGTGCTTGAAGATGGTGTAGTGAAAGAAGGCTCATACAATATGGAGCGTGGGGTTGGCGTACGTGCTATTTCGGGTGAGAAAACTGGTTTTGCTTATTCTGATGATATTTCACTATTAGCTTTACAACAAGCAGCAGATGCCGCGAAAGGTATTGCTGACAGTGGGCAAGGCGCACAAGTTCAACCATTTAAACGCCATTCACCTATTAAAATTTATCAAGCGATTGAGCCGCTTGGTAGCTTAACGCAAGCACAAAAGATTGATTTATTACACCAAGTTGAAGCACATGCAAGGCAAGTAGATAGTCGGGTCAGTCAGGTTATTGTTAGCTTGTCTGGTGTTTATGAAAAGATATTAGTGGCGGCAAGTGATGGTACTTATGGTACTGATATTCGTCCGCTAGTACGGTTGAATTGTTCTGTTCTAGTAGAACAAAGTGGCAAACGTGAACGAGCCAGTGCTGGTGGTGGCGCTAGAACTGATTATAGCTACTTTTTTGAGATCGAAAGTGAGGGCTCAGGACAGGAGAAGGCGCGTTATCTCACTTATGCTGAAGAAGCAGTACGTCAAGCCTTAGTTAATTTAGTTGCGGTTGATGCTCCAGCGGGCACTTTTCCCGTAGTGCTTGGTGCAGGTTGGCCAGGTGTGTTATTACATGAAGCGGTTGGTCATGGCTTAGAAGGTGACTTTAATCGGAAAGGCTCATCGACTTTTTCTGGAAAAATTGGGCAACAAGTCACCTCAACCCTATGCACCATTGTTGATGATGGCACGATGAAAAACCGTCGTGGTTCGATTAGTATTGATGATGAAGGCACCCTAGGACAATATAATGTTTTGATTGAAAAAGGCATTTTAAAAGGTTATATGCAAGATAAGCACAACGCGGCATTAATGGGAGTTAAACCAACGGGTAATGGTCGCCGTGAATCTTATGCACATTTACCAATGCCTCGTATGACGAATACTTATATGCTTGCTGGTGAGTCTAGTCCTGAAGATATTATTAAATCAGTGAAAAAAGGTATTTATGCTCCCAATTTTTCTGGTGGGCAAGTAGATATCACTTCAGGTAAATTTGTTTTTACTAGCTCAGAAGCTTATTTGATTGAAAACGGCGAAATTACCACACCAATTAAAGGTGCTACCTTAATTGGTAGCGGGCCTGAAGCGATGAAAAAAGTTTCTATGGTGGGTAATGATCTTAAATTAGATATCGGTGTTGGCGTGTGTGGTAAAGATGGTCAAAGTGTACCTGTTGGCGTAGGTCAACCAACATTGAAAATTGATGAAATGACCATAGGCGGAACGCAATAGCAAAAGCGTTGAGGTTATTTGTTATGAGTGTCGAAGACAAATTGTTGATAATACGTTGTTTTCGCAACTCGCTATTTTTTGCTAGTAACTGATTTTAGCTATTCTCTTTTAGCTATTTTCTTTTAAGTAGGCAAATAAATTTTTATAATGTTTACCTACTTTTTCTGTTTTTTTCTCTTTAGCGGCATGACGAACCAGTTGTTTAAGTTTTTGTCGCTCCATTTGTTTAAACTCAGTCAGTGATACTTCTATAGCGTCATTGCCTTGTTCAATTAATTCATTTATCAAATGCTCTAAACGTAAAAATTTAGCGGTTTCTTGTTGATGTTTATTTGCCATTACATCAATAGCTTGGTGAATGGGAGCAAGATCGGTTTCTAATAATATTTTGGCAATATGGCGAATATGGCGACGTAGTGCTTCATGCTTATTGCTAATTTTGTCAGCAACAATCATAGCGTCTTTTAAATCGTCGGTCAGGGGTAAACGACTACGTTGATGTTTAGACATTTCCACTAATTTTTGACCGAAATCCTGCAATTGATGCATTTCTCTTTTAATTTCGGTTTTACTCTTCAATTCTTGGTCTATTTCCGATGATAAGTCGTCGATATCGTTGGCTGACTGAGGCATAATAGTTGTTAATATAAGTTAATTTAAATAAATAATATCTTTATTATACGTAAAAATTAATAAAGTTGATATTTTAAAAGCCTAAGTAGATAAAAAACGATGAGCCAAGCAAAACAATTTAGTGACCCATTAATCGAACAACTTGAGCAAGTAAAAGAAAGAGTTACTCAAGTGCTTGAATTAGCTAAATCATTAGGGGCTGATGGTGCTGAAGTAGCTATGAGTCGCCAACAAGGTTTGAGTGTAGGTACTCGCCTTGGTGAAGTAGAGAGTGTGGAATTTACCAACGACGGTGCTTTAGGTATTACGGTTTATAAGCAAGGAAGAAAAGGTAGCGCATCAACGGCTGATTTATCAGAAAAAGCACTTGCTCAAGCAGTAGAAGCAGCAGTCAATATTGCCAAATACACATCGGTTGATGATTGTTCAGGTTTAGCTGATAAAGAGTTATTAGCGATGCAAGCAATAGATTTAGATTTATATCACCCTAAATCGCTTAGTACCGAGCAAGCTATAGACATTGCAAAAGAGTGTGAACAAAGCGCATTAGACAGTGATACACGTATTACCAATTCAGACGGTGCTAGCTTAGATTGTTTTTCAGGCTTTAAAGTGTACGGTAACAGCAATGGACAATTAGTGGGTTATCCAAGCTCTCGTCATAGCCTAAGTTGTGTGGTTATTGCTGGCAGTGATAGTGAAATGCAACGTGATTATGCTTATGATGTTAATCGTGATTTTAGCTTGCTAGATAGCGGTATCAGCATAGGAAAAAAAGCAGCTAGTGAGGTTGTGTCTCGTTTAAATCCACAAAAATTATCCACTCGAAAAGTACCTGTCTTGTTTCGCGCCGATATTGCTAATACTCTTTGGGGACATTTTATTGCCGCGATTAGTGGAGGCAACTTATATCGCAAGTCATCTTTTTTACTCGATGCGATAGGAAAGGATGTCTTTCCTGAGTTTTTAACTATTCAAGAACGTCCTCATATCAAAAAAGCATTAGCAAGCAGTGCATTTGATAGTGAAGGGGTACTCACTCAAGACCGAGATATTATTCTTGATGGCGCTTTACAAACCTATTTGTTAACAAGCTATTCAGCACGTAAATTAGGACTTAATACAACTGGCCATGCTGGTGGTATTCACAACTGGTTGATTAAGGATAAAAATTTTTATACTAAAGGTGATGTGAATGCCGATTTTGATGCCATGTTAAAAACGTTAGGTACAGGGTTATTAGTCACCGAATTGATGGGACAAGGCATTAATGTAGTTAATGGCGATTACTCTCGTGGTGCGGCTGGTTTTTGGGTAGAAAATGGTGAGCTGGCTTACCCCGTTAGCGAAATAACTATTGCTGGTAATTTAACGAAAATGTTTAAAGGTATTATTGCTGTTGGTTCAGATTTTGATAAGCATGGTAGTATTAGAACAGGTTCGATATTAATTGATGAAATGCAAATAGCAGGGCAGTAAAATTGCTGTTACGAGTTACGAAGGTAAATCTTGATCTCTTCGAAACTCGTTAGGTTAATAACCAGGTAGCGGTACCTAAAAACGCAAAAATACCTAGTACATCAGTTACGGTGGTGAGAATGACACCACCAGCTAAAGCAGGATCAATCGTTATACGCTTTAACAGTAATGGGATAGCGACACCTGCTAAGCCCGCGACAGTCATGTTTGCTAACATGGCAAAAGCGATTACACCTGCTAGCATGATATCTTGTTTCCAAATAGCGACAAAGCTAGCGATAATTAACGCCCAAATAACACCATTTAGAAAGCCAATCGCGATCTCTTTATTGAGTAAGGCGCGGGCATTGCTGTTACCCACATGACCAAGTGCCATGCCTCGAATAACTAAGGTTAACGTTTGATTTCCTGCGATACCGCCCATACTGGGGACTAAAGAATTTAATACCGCTAAAATAGCTAATTGTTGGAAAATATCTTCGAACATGCTGGTAACAGCCACGGCTAATAAAGCCGTGATTAGATTTACGCCTAGCCATAATGAGCGTTGTTTGGTACTTTTTATTATCGGAGCAAAGGTATCTACTTCATCACCTAAACCAGCCATGCTCATCATGGAATGTTCGGCATTTTCACGAATAATATCAATAACATCATCTATGGTTATCCGCCCGAGTAAATGTCCATTTTTGTCTACTATAGGCGCTGAGAACAAGTCGTGGCGTTCAAATAATTGTGCCACTTCTTGTTCATCCATATCCGCTTGAACCGCTTCTATTTCTGCATCAATCAGTGTTGAAATGATGATGTCTGGCTGAGCGGTAACTATGGTTGTTAGTGATACGGCACCAATAAAAAAATTATTTCTGTCAACCACATAAAAAGAGTCAGTCGCTTCAGGTAATTGTCCTTTTAAACGTAGATAACGTAGTACTACATCAACACTAACTTCAGGGCGTAAAGTAATGGTATCAGTATTCATGATGCCACCAGCGGTGTCTTCTTCATAAGACAACGCCATTTCTACTCGACTTCTATCTTGTGAGTCCATTGAGTTAAGAACTTCACGATAAATACTATCTGGTAGGGTACGTAATACTTCGGCAATATCGTCTACATCCATGCCCTCAGCAACAGCGGCCAGTTTTTCTGGTCGCATACTTTGCAAGATACCCTTACGTACTTCTTCATTTAATTCTTCTAGTACTTCACCATGATATTCTGCATCAATGAGTTGCCATAAAACGGGGCGACTTTTAGCGGTTGAAGACTCAAGAATTAAAGCTAGATCATAAGCTGACATGTCTTGTAATAGTTTACGCACATAAACAAACATACCACTATCAAGCGCTTGATTGACTTGATGTAGTGTTTGATGAATATTTTCTTGTTCAAAAGTTTCAGGCATAAAAATTACGTATATTAGCTGTGTTTACATAGCGGGAAGTGGGTAATTTACATTAGCTTAGCGTTAAGTTTATCGTAACTTAGTGGTTTTAGCAGCTTTTTTGTTTATGTGTAGTTACTCAGCCTCATCAAACTTATCAGAAATTAGCTGGCTAATGGCTTGTAATGCTTGTGGAGCATCGGCTCCTCGTGCGGTGACTCTAACTATTTTTCCTTGTCCACCTGCTAGTAGCATTATTGCCATGATACTACTGGCATCAGCTTCTTTTCCTTCTAATTCTAAGCTAATGCTTGCTGTAAATTGGAGGCAAAGTTGTGCTAGCTTACTGGCGGCACGGGCATGTAGGCCTAGCTTATTAATAATGGTTAATTCTTTAGTAACTATTATTAAGTGATTGTTATTTTTAACGGTCATAGGGTGGTTAACTGTTTTGTTTTTTTAATATCACGGTGATGTGTTTGTACATTTTTTTGTTCTTTACGAAAATTTTTTGCTAATAATTCGGCGATATACACTGATCTATGCTTACCGCCAGTACAGCCAATAGCAATGGTGAGATAACTACGATTATTTCGCTCTAAATGCGGTAGCCAAGTCATCATGAAACTATTAATTTGCCAAACAAATTTTGTCACTATTGGATGGCTTGCAAGAAAATCTTTTACTGGTTGTTCTAAACCCGTATAGGGTTTAAGTTCTTTTTCCCAAAAAGGGTTTGGTAAAAATCGAGCATCGAAAACATAATCAGTATCGGCTGGTATACCATGTTTGAATCCAAATGATTCGAACACTAAAACCATGGCACCAGTTTTCTTACCGAGAATACGATCTCTAACTAAGTCAGCTAATTGATGTGGACTTAGTTTACTGGTATGGATGTATAAATCAGCATTAGTGGAGATAGGCGTTAATAATGCTTTTTCTAAAGCAATAGCCTGATCTAGATGAATGTTTTTTTTTATTAAAGGATGTAAACGACGAGTTTCGCTAAATCGACGAATCAGGTCGTTATCATCGGCATCTAAATAAAGCGTGGTAACTTCTACAGTATTAGGAAGGTATTCAATAATTTCAGGAATATCTTTGGGATCTTTCGGTAGATTACGTACATCTAAGCTTACGGCAACATTTTCATAGTCATTAATAACAGTATGAGTTAGTGCGGGCAATAAATTGATTGGTATATTGTCTACGCAGTAATAACCTAAATCTTCTAATACTCTTAACGCTACTGATTTACCTGAGCCCGAGCGACCACTAACAATAATAAGTTTCATAGGTTTGAGTTTCCGAACCACGAGTTAATAGTTTCGAGTAATGCTATATTCTCAACTCGTATTTGTATAGTCATAGCTTAATGAGTTTGTTGGATAAAGTTGAACAGTTGTTGGTTGCTTGTACATTTACGTACTTGCTTTGCCGTTTTTCTATCACTGAATAATTGCGCAATACTTTGTAAGGTACTTAGATGTTCTTGGGTGCTATTTTGAGGAACAAATAAACAAATAAAAATATCGACCGCCTTGTTATCTATCGCATCAAAATCAATGGCTCGTTCAGTTGTTAATAATACGGCCATGGATTTGTCTGTGTTATTTAACCTACCATGAGGTATTGCAATGCCATTGCCAATGCCGGTGCTACCCATTTTTTCTCTATTAAGTATGCTCTCTAGTAAATCACTTGAGCTACAATTACCTATTTTTTCTGCGGCAAGTAGACAAATTTTTTCAAGAATGCGTTTTTTACTGCTAACAGAGACCGCACATTGAGTGCAGTCTAGCGTTAGGATTTCTTGTAGTGTCATAATTATCTATGTGTTAATGTTGCGAAATTTTGCCTTTGTATTTGAGTACTTGGCGATCTAATTTATCAACTAAGGTATCAATAGAAGCATACATATCAGCATTGGTTGAAGAGGCAAAAATTTCCGTGCCATTCATATGAACTGTTGCTTCAGCTTTTTGGTTTAATTTTTCTACGGTTAAGACGACATACACATTATTGATATGATCGAAATGTCGCTCTAGTTTAGCAAATTTAGTATCAACGTACTCGCGTAACGATGAAGTGACTTCTACATGGTGACCGGTAAGATTAATTTGCATATGCATGTTCCTTATAGGATGAATATAGATATGTTAAGTTTTAGAGTAAACTCTTACGCTGATTAGATGGCGGAATAGACAATGACTCTCGATATTTTGCTATAGTACGCCTAGCAACGTTAATTCCCTGTTCAGCCAATAATATGGCCATTTTACTATCACTTAGCGGTTTAGCAGGTATTTCCGCTAAAATGAGTTTTTTAATGAGTGAGCGAATAGCTGTGGATGAACATTCACCACCATTTTCGGTGCTTACATGGCTTGAGAAAAAGTATTTTAATTCGAAAATACCTCTCGGCGTATGCATATATTTTTTAGTTGTTACTCGTGATATGGTTGATTCATGCATATCTACGGCTTCAGCAATATCATTCAATACCATAGGGCGCATTGCTTCTGCCCCGTGTTCTAAAAAGCCTTGTTGGCGTTGTACAATACAATTTGACACTTTTAGCAAGGTGTCATTGCGAGACTCTACGCTTTTTATAAACCATTTAGCTTCTTGCAAATTTGCTCGAATAAACTGTCCGTCATCGCTAGAGGATTTTGTGGTTTTTGTCATCGCAGCGTATTGTTGATTGATTGATAGTTTGGGTGCTGTGTCTGAATTTAATTCTACAATCCAACGACCATTTTTCTTTTCAACATAAACATCTGGAATGATATATTGATCGTCACCCTTAATTACAGTATCACCAGGGCGAGGGTTTAAACTTTGAATTAAGCGCATTACTTCGCGTAATTGATCTTCTTTAAGCCGTGTTTTACCCATAAGTTGGCGGTAATCACGATTACCGAGCAAATCAATATGCTTGCTGATAATTAATTTACTTTCTTTTAAAAAAGGCGTGTTAGAGTCAAATTGATTTAGCTGAATTAGCAAGCAATCAGCAATTGATGGAGCGGCAACACCGATAGGATCAAAAACATTGATCCGCTTTAATACCGCTTCTATTTCATCCAATTCAAGGCTATCAATACCGACGCTTTCTAAAATATCTTCACATGAAACGGTTAGGTAACCTGCATCGTCAACAGCCTCAATAATGGCAATGGCTACCGTTCTATCTGTGTCAGAAAATGGCGTTAATTGCATTTGCCAAAGTAAGTGATCTTGAATTGAATCGGTGGTTTCACCTTGGTAAGTATAATCTTCACTTGGGCTACTGATAGCACCAGTATTAGATACACCTGCGCTATAGCTCTCTTCCCAAGTAGTGTCGATGTTCAACTCTTCAGGAATCTCTTTTTTTTCCATTGCTTCAGTGGTGCTTATTTCATCAATGGATGCGGTAGCATCCTCTATGCCATCAGTAATTTCTGCTACTGTATCCGTTGTGCTTGCTGAAAATGCTTCTTCTAGGTTATCAGCAGAATTATTATCTGTATCAGGTGTTTGATCTTCATTAACTTCAAGCAAAGGGTTGCTTTCAAGTACACCTTGAATTTCTTGTTGAAGCTCTAACGTTGATAACTGCAACAGCTTGATCGCCTGTTGCAGTTGTGGCGTCATGGCTAATTGTTGTCCTATACGGAGTTGCAGAGTTGGGCGCATCTACCTTGTATACTTCCTATTCATTTTTGTTTCTTTTATTAACTTTGCTTGCTTATTTATAGTCGCTTAAATATAAGCATAGCTTAAGTTTATATTTTTTTTGTAACTATAACGTAAATTGTTCGCCTAGGTATACATCTCTTACCTTTTGATTGGCAAGAATTTGATCAGCATTACCTTCGGCTATTATTTCGCCATGGCTCACAATATAAGCATGCTCACAAACATCAAGTGTTTCACGAACGTTATGATCGGTAATGAGTATGCCGATACCACGCTCTTTTAGGTGAATAATTATTTTTTTGATATCACCAACCGATATAGGATCAACACCAGCAAAGGGTTCATCAAGCAATATAAATTTAGGCTCTGCGGCAAGTGCGCGGGCAATTTCGACTCGACGTCTTTCACCCCCAGATAAACTCATGCCTAAGTTGTCTTTGATATGGCTGATATTAAACTCTTCTAGTAGGTGTTCTAATTTTTCTTGTCTGTCTTGTTCATTAAGACCCTTTCGCGTTTGCAAGATAGCCATAATATTGTTGGTAACGGTAAGTTTTCTAAAGATTGAAGCTTCTTGTGGTAAATAACCTATACCTTGACGCGCTCGTTCGTGCATAGGGGCAAGTGTGACATCTTCATTATTAAGTATTATTTTGCCATCATCATTGGGTATTAGCCCAACAATCATGTAAAAAGACGTAGTTTTACCAGCGCCATTTGGACCTAATAAGCCAACAATTTGACCAGCACTAACGGATAAACTGACGCTTTTAACCACTTGTTTACTTTTATAAGATTTTGATAAACCTTGGGCAATTAAAGTTGATTTTGCCGCCTTGTCATTACTGATGACATCATGGTCAGCGTTATTTGTTATCACTGTCATTCGCTTTCTTTTTTTTAAGTTCAGAGCTATATTGTTGGGCTTTTATTTGGGCAGGTTGTAAAATAGTGGTAACATGTTCATTGTTATTACTTTGTCCCTCTAGCTTTTCGCTTAAGGTATTATAGGTGATGATATCGCCACTCATTATACTGCCAGCTTGTTTCACCTGTGCATTGCCAGAAATGGTAATGATATGTTGATCTGGCTGATATTTGATCTCATTGGCTTGCAAGCTAATTAAACTGCCATCATCTAATTGCTGTTTAAAAATTGCAGACTTACCCTTTGCAAGGTAAGTGTCATATTTTTCACCCGTTTTTTCGTTAACTTTACTATAAACTTGCACTATGTCGGCAACGATAGAAATAGAGCCTTGGCTGATGCTAACATCATCTAAATAACTCGCTATTTTGTTTTTTAAGTCAGCAGATTGTCGTTTAGATTTTATCGTTATTTCTTGGTTAAGATCTTTTTTAGCGGCATTTATAGGTGCTGCTATGCCGAAAAACAGTGAGATAATTAATATACCTGTCGTGATATTTTTCATTATCATTAAGGGATTAGCTATTATTTTTTTTGTAAATGGTGTGTACATGCTCTGTCAGTGTCATTTGTTTGGTGTTTAAGTCAATTATCAAACCAGAGCCATACATTGTGAAGTCTTTCCCTTGCACCATCACAGTCTGATCTGAACTGATAATATTAGTGTTTAAATCTAATTCTAAATATTTACAATGTATTTCTTGTATCAAACTATCTACATCGGTAGCCATTAAGTGTACGCGATGATTCAAAATAACCCTATTGTTTTTATACAGTGTCGCTTCTTTTGCGCTAAGTTTCCATGGATAATTCTGCTTTTTAATAGAAGATTTTTTTGATTGCGTGTTATTTGTTGGATATAGCGTGTAATTTGGTAATTCAAAGTGGGTAAGTTCAAGCTTAGCGTAATGCTCCATACGTTCAGCAACAATAGTATGGGATAGATGTCCTACTTGAGTATAAATATTGCTTTTTAGTGCTTCGGCAATAAAGTCGGGTGTTAATTCACCTTCAATGCTTTCTTTGGGAATTATTTGCGAGTTGCGCCATTCAATAATGCCGTAAGCCATCGCACCTAGTAATAGCATTAATAACGATAAAAAGTTTGGCTTTATCATATACTTGTGCCTGTTGCACTATCAAAGGAGCCTTGGCATTGCATGATTAAATCACAAACCTCTCTGACGGCACCAAAACCACCCCGAGTTAAGGTTGTGTAATTGGCTTTTTTTATTACCATAGGGTGTGCATCTTGTACTGCAATACCTAAACCCACTTGTACAATACAAGGTAAGTCTGGCATGTCATCACCAATGTAAGCAATTTCATTGATACTTATCGTAAGTTCTTTTGCCAAAGCAAGTAAAGCGGGTAGTTTATCTTCCTGTCCTTGAATTATGTGTTCAACATTAAGTGCCTTCATACGGTTGGCAACAATGGTAGAGCGTCGGCCAGTAATAATCGCGACAACGACACCACTATTGCCAAGCGCTTTTATGCCAAAACCGTCTTTGGTGTGAAAGGCTTTTAATTCTTCCCCGTCATTACCTAAATAGATTCTACCATCAGAAAAAACCCCATCTACATCGCATACTAAAAGTTTTATTTTTTTAGCTTTAACTAAAACATTTTCATTCACCATACCATATAAGGTGTTTGGGCTGGTATTAAGTAAATCACTCATTAAAGCACTCCTGAGCTAAGTAGATCATGCATATTCATCGCACCAATTGGCTGTTGTTGTTCATTAACAATAATTAAGCCATTAATTTTTTTGTCTTCCATTATATTCAGTGCTTGTGCGGCTAACATATTACTTTGTGCAACTGTTGGTGATGTTGTCATGACTGTGGTAATGGTGTCTTGATGAATATCAATTCTCGCATCTAAAATACGGCGTAAGTCTCCGTCGGTGAATAAGCCTACCAACTCTTTATTATCATTAATAATGGCGGTCATACCTAAACCTTTTAGCGACATTTCTACTAGCGCATCTTTGATTAGTGCTTGTTCATTCACTACAGGTAAGCGTTCACCTTGGTGCATTATATCGTTCAAGCGTAATAATAGACGTTTTCCTAGGCTACCGCCAGGGTGCGATAAGGCAAAATCATCGGCGGTAAAACCCCTAGCATTAAGTAGGGCAACGGCAAGTGCATCCCCCATAACAAGAGTGGCAGTAGTACTTGACGTAGGTGCTAATCCTAATGGGCAAGCCTCAATGGACACTTTAATGCAAACATGAGTGTCAGCTAATTTGGCTAGAGTAGAGGTCGTATTACTTGTCATGGAAATCAGTTTAGCGCCGATACGTTTGATGACTGGAATGATAGCTAAAACTTCACCAGTTTCACCTGAATTGGAAATAGTGAGCACTACATCGTCTTTGGTGATCATACCTAAATCACCATGGCTAGCTTCGCCTGGGTGAACAAAAAATGCAGGTGTGCCAGTACTGGCTAGTGTCGCGGCAATTTTACCACCAATATGACCAGATTTACCCATACCAATAACGATAACACGACCTTTGCAGTTAAACATTAACTGGCAGGCATGTTCAAAACTATCATCAATGTATTGTAATAATTCGCTAATAGCTTGTTGTTCAATGTTAATGACATTTATGGCAAGTTGTTTAAAATCTTTCATGATATTTGCTTAGCTAAAAATTGTTTGGCTATAAAGTAATATTTGATAAGCAATAAAGCTTACCAATAATAGTGCACCTTTTGCGCGAGTAAGTCTAAAGTATCTAGATTTTCGACTAAAACACAATATAAATAATAATCCTGTGATCGCTAGCATTACCGGCGCATCACGAAAAGATGCTTCTGGATTGACGGGGCCTGGCGCTATTAAACCAGCAAAAGGTAATACCGCTAATAGATTAAAAATATTAGAGCCAATAATGTTTCCCATGGCTAAATCATCTTCTTTCTTCAATATACTGGCAATACTCGCGGCTAATTCTGGTAAACTTGTACCTATGGCTATAATAGTTAAGCCGATAACCAAATCGCTAATGCCATACGCTTTGGCGATAAATATAGCGGAATCAACAAGAAAGTGTGCACTTGAAACTAATAGAGTGATACCGACAACAAGCCAAAAAATAGATTTAACTAGGCTAGTTGCTTCGGGTATTTCTTGCTCTGCTTCAATTATCATTGGATCGTCAAGACTATTATTTTTCCGCTGTTTTAAGGCTTTTATTAATAAAATAGAAATAAAACCAATGAAACTGATCATTAAAGCGATACCTTCTGAAAAGCTAAAAAAATCATCTGAGAGTATCCAGTAGGCGAGTATAGTTAATATCAGTAATAGTGGCAGTTCTTGTTTAATGGTCGAGGAAGAAACGACTAAGGGCTTTATTATAACGGTGAGCCCAAGTACTAGGGCAATGTTCGTTATATTTGAACCAATAGCATTACCAATAGCAGTATCTGGATTACCTTGTAGTGAAGCGGCCGCGGCTACCATCATTTCAGGGGCAGAAGAGCCCATGGCAACGATAGTTAAACCAATAATGATTGGAGAAACACCAAGGTTTCTTGCTAAAGAAGAGGCACCTAAAACAAATTTGTCAGCACTCCAAACAAGTAGAGCAAGGGCAACGAATAAAATAAAAACCTGTTCTAACATTTATAACTCCAATCTTAAGAAGTTAAATTGTCGCTGTTTGAGAGGAAAAAACAAAGTAATTAATGCTTTCACATAGAAAATAGTTTGAGTTTGTTGTAATTTTATCCATAAGATGAAAGAAAAACTAAAAAAAAAGCTATCTCTTACATTTATTGACACTTTTTTTGATTTTATTTGGTAATTTTTAGTGAACAATGAGAAGTGCTCAGGTAAAATCGCTTTCTATTCTATTAGGAAACAGGGCTTTCATTGATTTTTTCAATAATAAATCAACCAATACATTGATGTAATAAAATGACACGACCAGCAATATACAAGAAAGAATGCAAGAAAAAATGCGAGAAAGAATGCAAGAAAGCTTAATTGAAATTGAAAGACTCACTTTTAAGCGAGGTGAGCGCATTATTTATAATGATATTAATTTAACTATCCCTACTGGGAAAGTAACCGCTATTATGGGGCCAAGTGGTATTGGTAAAACGACATTATTACGCTTAATTGGCGGTCAAATAAAACCTGAGAGTGGTAAAGTTTTATTTTCGGGTAAAGATATTCCCACGTTGTCCCGTAGTGATTTATACGAAACACGTAAACGCATGAGCATGCTATTTCAAAGTGGTGCTCTTTTTACCGATATGAGTGTTTATGACAATATTGCTTTTCCTATTCGCGAACATAGTACGTTACCCGAAAATATTATTGAAAAAATTGTTTTAATGAAGTTAGAAGCTGTTGGGCTGCGTGGTGCCAGAGACTTACAACCAAGTGAGCTTTCTGGTGGTATGGCACGGCGTGTGGCATTAGCGCGTGCTATTGCGCTTGATCCTGAGTTGATTTTGTATGACGAACCTTTTGCTGGCCAAGATCCTATATCAATGGGGGTAATTGTTAGTTTAATTCGCTCTCTTAGTGATGCCTTAGGTTTAACATCGGTAGTCGTGTCTCATGATGTTCCTGAGGTGATGAGTATTGCCGATTATATTTATATTATTGCCGAACAAAAAATTATTGGTCACGGTACGCCAGAGCAAATAAGACAAGAAGAATCGCCATTGGTGAAACAGTTTGTACAAGGGGAAGCCGACGGCCCTGTACCATTTCATTATCAAGCGCCTAATTATAAAGATGAACTTATTAAGGCGTCATCAACTGTACTTAGGCGAGGAAACATATAATGTGGCAGTTGCCATTATTAATAGGTCTATTAGGTCGAAATACCTTGGCACTTATTAGTGGTCTAGGACGAGCGGTTATTGTGTTGCTTTCGGCTTTGTTGCATAGGCCAAACCCTTACAAAGGTATTCCGTTATTATTACAGCAACTTTATAGTGTTGGTGTAATGTCATTAGCTATTATTGTGGTTTCAGGTGGCTTTATCGGTATGGTGTTAGCATTGCAAGGCTACACTATATTGGTTGGTTATGGCGCTGAGGCTAGTTTAGGTCCTATGGTAGCGTTATCTTTGTTGCGTGAATTAGGTCCCGTGGTTGCGGCATTATTATTTGCTGGCAGAGCAGGCTCTGCGCTAACTGCTGAAATTGGTTTAATGAAAGCAACAGAGCAATTATCTAGTTTAGAAATGATGGCTGTTGATCCGCTACGCCGTATTATTGCACCGCGCTTTTGGGCAGGCTTTATTAGTTTACCTTTATTAGCTGCTATTTTTTCTATGGTAGGTATTCTCGGAGCACATTTGGTTGGTGTTGATTGGTTAGGCGTTGATGCAGGAACGTTTTGGTCTGTTATGCAAGATCAAGTAGATTTTAATAAAGACATTTTAAACGGCATTATTAAGAGTGTTGTTTTTGCCTTTGTAGTGACTTGGATAGCAGTATACAAAGGTTATGATTGTGAGCCTACTTCAGAAGGGATTTCACGGGCGACTACCTCAACGGTGGTACAATCGTCGTTATTGGTATTAGCATTAGATTTTATTTTAACGGCATTGATGTTTGCAAGATAAAGATAAGAAAATAGTTTCGAGTTAATAGTTTCGAATTTAAGAAAGTTTATAAAGCGCTTGGTGGAAGACATGATGTCAAAAAAAGTAGAATTGATGGTGGGTATTTTCGTTGCTTTAGGTATTGCAGCATTACTTATGTTGTCACTGAAGGTTGCTAATAGCGGTATTTCAGGTGGGGATGAAAGTTATAATCTCTTTGCCAAATTTGATAATATTGGTGGTTTAAAGGTACGCTCGCCTGTAAAAGTCGGTGGTGTTGTTATTGGTCGTGTTAGTGATATATCGCTTGATGAAGAAGATTACACTCCAGTGGTTACTATGAAAATATATAGTGAATATAATCAATTTTCAGAAGCAACATCGGTCGCTATATTAACCGCAGGTTTGTTGGGCGAACAATACATTGGTTTACAGCCAGGTTTTATGGATGACTCGTTAGACACTTTACAACCAGGTGATTTTATTGAAGATACCAAGCCAGCTTTAGTCTTAGAAGAATTAATAGGACAGTTTTTATTTAGCCAAGAAAGTGGTGACTAGTAATGAATGAGAATAACTTAAATAAGGCAAAGCTAATTAAGCCGGTATTATTGGTATTAGGTATACTGACTAGCTCATTTAGTGTTAATACACTTGCCTATAATGACGTACAAGCAACTAAATTAGCTGCGGATAAAACGATCTTGTCTTCAAGCGCAACACGTATTTACGTTGATAAGAAAAACCCTTATTTAATGATTAAAATGGTTGCTAGTAAAACGTTTAAACGTTTTGCTAGCGAACAACAAGCAATCCAAGCTAATCCAAATATACTTAAAGATATTGTTCGAGAAGAGCTAATGCCTTATATTAATTATAAGTATTCGGCATTTAAAGTTATTGGTAAACACTTAAAGAAAACTACAGCACAAGAGCGCAAAGACTTTGTGCCAGTCTTTCGAGAATATTTAGTGACTTCGTATGCGCAAGTATTTACCTTATATGGCAATCAACCAGTTGTGTTTGCACCAGCAAAGAATTTTAGCGATAAAAAAATTATTGCGGTTAATACCCGTGTTATTATGCAAGAAAGAGATGATATAGATGTCTCTTTTAAAGTCAGAAAAGATAAAAAAACCAACGAATGGGAAGCATTCGATATGATAGCTGAAGGAGTCAGTTTACTTGATACTAAACAAGCTGAACTCAGCGGTGTAATTCGTCAAAAAGGTTTGCCTTATGTGACCGAATTATTAAAGAAAAAAAGTGAGCGAAATATAGTCTTTAAGGGCGAGTTAGCCAAAAAGAAAGGGGACTAATGAATGTTTGAACCTACGCCAGAAATAACGTTAAATACTACCGTTATGCCTGTAGAGCTTAGCGGTGAATTAACACGACAGACAGTGATGAAAATAACAAAAAAAAGGTTAAAACAGTTATTTTTACCTTCGACTATTATAGTTGATTTAGCGCAAGTAACTCGCATTGATACTGCGGGGCTTGCTTGGCTTTTTTATTTATTAGAGCAAGCCCATCTTGTTAATTGTCAAGTATCTTTTGCTAATATACCGACTAAATTAGAAAAATTGATCAGTTTAAGTGGTGTTGAAGGCTTTTTGCCTGTTGAAGAATAAATGCTATTATTTAGTAAATAAATGAATAACCCTATTAAGGAATTACTCTTGGAAGTTGAAGAAATTGAAAAATTAATCAATGACGCGCTAGCGCTTGATGAACTGCAAGTGAAGTTTGATGGCTCACAATGTAGCGTTGTTGCTGTTGCCGACATGTTTGGAGACTTATCGCGTGTTAAACGTCAACAAGTGGTATTTGCAGCATTAGCTGATACTATCAAAGATGGTAGTATTCACGCTGTAACGGTGAAAACCTTTACTAAAGCACAGTGGCAGCGTGATAAATTGTTTAATATGTAACTCATCTGTTTTGTGGATGTTCTCATTAAGAAAAAAGCTGTTCAATGAACTCATCGTTGCATTTGTTTTTAAGGGAATAACCATTAATAAAAAAATGCGTCTTGATCATGAATTGCTCTGACGTCCTGAAGCAGACATTTTGAAGTATCATAAGTATAAGTATATATAGGACACTGAATGAGCAGTTTCCTCCCCATTAATCAACATTGTAACTATATCCCTTCATATGAAGGGATCGTCATTTCGTAAGTCTCTTATACGGAGTCTTGTGCATGAGCTCCTCAATGAAAACACTATGAGGATGAAAGCAGATGAACAGTTACTCAAAATTTAAGTAAGTAAGTTATTTTGGAAGCATTTAAAGTTATTGGTGGTAAGCCACTGTGTGGTAAAGTCACTATTTCGGGGGCTAAAAATGCCGCACTCCCTATTTTAATGTCAGCATTATTATCAAAAACACCCGTTGTTTTTAGTAATGTACCGCAGCTAAATGATATTTTAACCACAGTAAAACTATTAGGTCAGTTAGGTGCTAAAACCCAGTGGCTAAATGATGATACGTTAAGTATTGATGCTGGAAATATTACTGAATGTTGTGCGCCTTATGATTTGGTAAAAACCATGCGTGCCTCTATTTTAGTGCTTGGTCCTTTACTTGCTCGTATGGGGCATGCTGAAGTCTCTTTACCTGGTGGTTGTGCTATTGGTGCTCGCCCAGTGAACTTACATATTCAAGGTCTTAAAGCGATGACCGCTGATATAGACGTTGAAAATGGCTATATTGTAGCGAAGAAACAGGGCCGTCTTGAAGGTGCTAATATTTTTATGGATATTGTCAGTGTAACAGGCACTGAAAATTTAATGATGGCTGCTGCTTTAGCCGACGGCACAACGGTTATTGAAAATGCTGCGCGAGAGCCTGAAATTGTTGATCTTGCCAATTGTCTTATTAGTATGGGCGCAAAAATTACTGGTGCAGGTACAGATACCTTAACCATTGAAGGTGTTGAAGAGCTCCGTGGTAAAGAATATCGGGTAATGCCTGACAGAATTGAAACTGGAACTTTTCTTGTTGCCGCAGCGGTTACTCAAGGGAAAGTTAGGTGTTTAAATACTGATCCCTCAACTTTAGAAGCGGTTTTGTCAAAGTTAACAGAAGCTGGTGCTAACATTACAACGGGTAAAGATTGGATTGAGTTATCAATGACTCAAAAACTAAGAGCAGTTAACGTTAAAACAGCACCACATCCAGCATTTCCTACCGATATGCAAGCACAATTTATGACCATGAATGTTTTGGCAGAAGGCGCGGCAACGGTCATTGAAACTATTTTTGAAAATCGTTTTATGCATGTGCCTGAATTACAACGTATGGGTGCTGATATCGCGCTTGAAGGTAATACAGCTATAGTCAAAGGTGTTGATTCACTTAATGGTGCTCAAGTAATGGCAACTGACTTACGTGCTTCAGCAAGCTTAGTTATCGCCGGTTTAGTTGCTAAAACACCTACGCAAGTGGATCGTATTTATCACATTGATCGTGGATATTTATGTATTGAAGACAAATTACAAGCATTAGGTGCTGATATCACTCGTATTAATATCGATTAACCGACTACACAAAAGATCATCTAAAATAGTGAAACCATAGTTAATGATAGAATATTCTATTATTAACTATGGATTTAACCCTATTTAATAGGGTTAAATCCGCTAAATAACCAGCACATTCTGTTGTCTTAATATTAAAATTCTCCTCAAACTTATTCACTAAAATTAAGCGAACTATAATAACTACTAATAGTATTAGTTTGCACATTTGAGGATTTTCCCATGCTTTTTACTGGCTCGTTAACCACTGACTGCCCTATTCGTCAAAAAATTCGTGAGTTTTATCGTATTGATGAAAACGTTGCCGTTGCTCATATTCTCCCTTTTGCAGAAGTAAATGTTAGTGCTAGAAGCCGAGCGTGGGAGCGTGCTCGTAAAATGGTTTTACAAATTCGTCAAGATCAATCGGGCAATGGGGCTATTGATGCCTTATTAAAGGAATACTCACTGTCTAGTGAAGAAGGTGTGGTATTAATGTGTTTAGCGGAAGCCTTGTTACGTGTACCTGATAAACACACACAGGAATTATTAATTCGCGATAAAATTTCTCAAGGTCAATGGAGCTCTCATTTAGGTACAAGTGATTCTCTTTTTGTTAATGCTTCCTCATGGGGCTTATTAATTACAGGCTCTATGGTTGATTATGCTGACAAACGTAAGCAAGATAAATTTGGTTTATTGAAAAAAACTATCGGTCGTTTAGGTGAGCCAGTTATTCGCAAATCAATGAACTATGCCATGAAAATTATGGGCAAGCAGTTTGTTATGGGAGAAACTATCGCAGATGCGACTAAACGTGCCGCAACTAAAGAACAGCAAGGCTATGTTTATTCTTATGACATGCTTGGTGAAGGCGCTCGTACTATGGCCGATGCCGACGGATATTTTAAATCTTACCAAGATGCCATTGCATCTATAGGTCAGGTGGCCTTGGCATCAGGAAAAAATGATCCTCGTCGCGTTCCAGGTATTTCGGTAAAATTATCTGCTATTCATCCGCGTTATGAATTTACCCATAAATCACGGGTGATGGCTGAAATTGTTCCTAAATTGAAAGCACTTTGTTTACAAGCAAAACAATATAATATTGGCTTAACTGTTGATGCCGAAGAGTCTGAACGGTTAGATATTTCGCTTGATATTATTGAAGCTGTTTTCACTGATACCGACTTGGGGGATTGGCAAGGCTTTGGTATTGCGCTGCAAGCTTATCAAAAGCGTGCAATATTTGTTGTCGAATGGCTTCGGGAGCTAACCTTACGAACTCATCGCCGTATGATGGTGCGTTTAGTTAAAGGTGCTTATTGGGACAGTGAAATTAAAAATGCTCAGAAAGACGGTATGACTCACTTTCCTGTATTTACTCGTAAATCATCAACCGATGTTTCTTATCATGCTTGCGCCAATAAATTACTTGATTACCGTGACAGTATTTATCCGCAATTTGCTACTCATAATGCTTATACTGCTGCCACTATAGTTGAACTAGCTGGGGATGATAAAGAAGGTTTTGAATTTCAATGTTTACATGGCATGGGCGACTCTTTATACGATCAAATCGTTGCAGGTGATGGCATTCAATGTCGCATTTATGCACCCGTAGGACATCATGAAGATTTGCTCGCTTACCTAGTACGCCGTTTGTTAGAAAATGGCGCTAACTCGTCATTTGTTAACGCCATTGTAGATGAATCACAGCCAGTAGAATCATTACTTGAAGACCCAGTTGAGAAAACGCAACGTTTGAAAAATAAATATAATAAGCAAATTATTATGCCTATTGAGTTATACCGCGATGAAAATAAGCGTAATGGTAGTGATACCAAAGAAAGTAGAGATAACGCTAAAGGTGTAGACTTAACTGATATCAATGAAATAATACCGTTGAAATCAACATTAGATAACTGGTTTATGGAAAACTTACTTAATAAAAATGAAGTGCCAGAGGGGGCTAATGCGGTAAAAAACCCTGCTAATCATAACGAAATAATTGGTTTTCATTATCATCACGGTAAAGATGATATGTTGACGATGTTAGACAAAGCTGAGATGGCCTTTGCATCATGGTCACAAACTAAGGTAGGTGAGCGTGCCGCTTTGTTGTGCCGTATTAGTGATATTCTAGAACATCACATGGGTGAGTTAATTGCCCTTTGTATTAAAGAAGCAGGTAAAACCACCCAAGATGGTATTGATGAAGTACGTGAGGCGGTTGATTTTTGTCGATATTATGCTGCTCGTGCCATTGATTTAAGTGCCGATGAACATCTTGAAGCCCGTGGTGTGGTGTTATGTATTAGCCCATGGAATTTCCCCTTAGCGATATTTTTAGGTCAAGTTGCTGCAGCTATTGCTACAGGAAATACCGTGTTAGCAAAGCCTGCTGAGCAAACAGGGTTGATTGCTTTGTACGCAATTGAGCTTATGCACTCAGTTGGTTTACCTAAAAACGTAGTGCAGATTGTCATTGCTCGAGGTAGTGTTGTTGGCGCGACTATTGTGCCAGATGAACGTGTTGCAGCGGTGATGTTTACGGGCTCTACGGAAACGGGAACCCGTATTTCACAAACATTAGCTCAACGCGGAGGTGACCAAGTGCCCTTGATTGCTGAAACTGGTGGTCAAAATTGCATGATAGTAGACTCTACCGCGTTACCTGAGCAAGTAGTAGATGATGTTATTTCATCTGGCTTCCAATCAGCAGGTCAACGATGTTCCGCATTAAGAGTGTTATTTTTACAAGAAGATATTGCCGATAATGTAATCACTATGCTTAAAGGTGCCTTGGCCGAATTGCATGTTGGTGATCCAGCAAAATTAAGTACTGATATTGGTCCAGTAATCGATCAAAAAGCACTTGATGCCCTAAATGCTCACAGTGAATATATGCAAACCCATGGTAAGTTACTGTATCAGTGTGCGCTTGCTAATGACATATCTGGTAATGAAATTAATGCCCAAGAAGGTCATTTCTTCTTTGCCCCTCGTTTGTATGAAATTAGTGATATTGAGGTATTAACCAAAGAAGTATTTGGTCCTTGTGTGCATATTGTCCGATTTAAGGGGGATGAAATTGAACAAGTTATTGAAAAGGTTAATAGCACAGGGTTTGGTTTAACTATGGGTATTCATACGCGTATTGAGCACAGAGCTCTTGAGCTAGCCAAACTTTCTCGTGCTGGTAATGTCTACATTAATCGTAACATGATAGGCGCAATTGTTGGTGTACAACCTTTTGGTGGTCGTGGTCTTTCGGGAACAGGCCCTAAGGCTGGCGGCCCTAATTATTTAACGCGTTTAGTGAAAGAAAAAGCGACGCCAAATGAAGAAAAATTTAACTTTTTACCTTCACAAGCTATTGCTTTATCTGGTGATACTACCGCACAGCAAGAAGCTAATTTTTTAATGAACGATGCAAAACAGTCAGAAAAAAGCTGGCGTTTGAATGAATTGAATATTCGCCTTTCATGTGTTCGCCAACTACTAGCAAAAATAGCTCATGTGGACATTGTAGATGACTTGGCAGATGATTTGAATCGCACCTTAACTGCTGCACGTAATCAATTAATTAATATTGAAAAACGCATGAAAAAACCAAAAGTATTACCAGGCCCTACTGGCGAATCGAATATTATTTATTTGGAAAACAGAGGGGTCGTTATTTGTTTTGCCGATGAAAAAGTTAGTTTTCACTTTTGGGTAATGTCATTAGTGACAGCATTAGCTACGGGCAATAGCGTGGTAACAGTTGTTTCTGATTTATTTTATGAAGAAGCGTTAGCGTTTAGAGATAAATTTATATCTACAGGAGTAGATAAGAATGTATTTCAAGTGGCGAGATTAGGTCATTTAGAAACCATGTTGGCGCACCCAGCTTTAGCGGGCGTTGTGGTTGAGAGCCATTGTGATCGTAAACATTATATGAGTGAAAAACTAGCGCAACGCAGTGGTGCAATATTACCTGTGATTACCTCAGAGTATTTTGACAACCTAATTCAGCGACTAGTAACAGAAAAAACAATTAGTATTGATACCACGGCATCTGGTGGTAATACTTCGTTAATGACTTTAGTTGAAGAAGATGAATTGTAATTTTCTAATCATAGTTTTTTACATGCGTTTACTACAATAGAGTAATTTAAGTAGTATATGAAATCTCTTATTAAATGATTCACTCACTCACTCAATGAATGAATGAATGAAAATATTTTTTATAAAGATATCATAATATTAATCCAGAATAAGATCTGTAATTAATTTGCTCTATTAAAGAAATTTAATCAATTTAGCGGTTTGAAATGAAGTGGTGGGTCGTGAAGGATTTGAACCTTCGACAAATTGGTTAAAAGCCAACTGCTCTACCAACTGAGCTAACGACCCGAAGAGCGCACATCATACGTAAATTTAAGTAATAAACAAGCTTTAATTTTTATATGTCTATTTTTTATATGCCTATGTAGTTAACTCAGGAGTTTGCTGTAAACGTCATCTTCGAGGTGTTTTAATCGAAGAACTGAGTGATTCAGAGCAATACTGGTAAGTTAAGACTGAGCGAGCTAGAGATCAAATTATTGTCGTTCGTTACTAAACAAAAATTTTACTGGTTACAAAATTCAAGACTCAGTATACTCCTTTAATTAAACCATTGACCACTAAAGAAGCTAATAACAGCAGTTTGGGAAACAAAAAATGAAAGCACAAAAAACAATATTAACATCTATTTTTGCGATGTTGTTCTCTTCAGCACACGGAGCAGAAGAGCCAGTAAAAAATAATGTCGTTGATGAAGACATTGAAGTAATAAGCGTAACAGTTGGTTCACGTATGAGAGGAGGAAGAAGTATAGTTGATTCACCTGTACCAGTAGATGTTATTCCGATGAGCACGCTTATTAGCCGATCTGGCCAGATAGATATCAATTCGATGCTCCATTCAATTTCACCTTCTTTCAATGCCAATCGTCAACACGGTGCTGATGGTTCAGATCATATTGATCCTGCCAGTTTAAGAGGATTAGGACCTGATCAAGTATTAGTACTTGTTAATGGTAAACGCCGTCATTCATCATCTTTAGTCAATATTTTTGGCTCTTCTGGTAAAGGAAATGTTGGAACAGACATGAATTCAATACCAGTTTCAGCTATTGAAAGAATAGAAATTCTACGTGATGGAGCTGCGGCACAATATGGCTCAGACGCGATAGCTGGGGTTATTAATATAGTACTAAAGAATAAACCAGGTACGCAAGTTTCAGTGCAGACAGGGCAATATAATACAGATTACACAAGCCCTATAGGGGAGTTTTCTCGTACAGATGGTGATACCAAACAAGTGTCGTTAAGTCATACTACAGAATTTAGTAATAGTGGGTTCCTCAATATGTCTTTTGATTATCAGGATAGAGAAAATACTGATAGGACTTACGGTATTGGCAAAAAGCCTCTTAGGGCGATAGGTAGCTCTGAAGTTGAAAATATAGGTCTATTTTTCAATGCCGCATCACCAATTAATGAAGACTTCGAATTTTATGGCTTTGGTGGCGTTTCGAAACGTGATGGGCTAGCAGGGGCATTTACCCGAACAGCAGACAGTACAAGAAATATTATTAGTATCTACCCTAATGGTTTCGTACCCAATATAGGCTCTAATATTGAAGATAACTCTATTGCTGTCGGAGTTCGTGGTGATTGGAATGAATGGGAGTTCGATTTAAGCAATACATATGGAAAAAATCGCTTTGAGTATAAGGTTAGCAATACATTAAATGCGTCATTGGGTGATACATCGCCAACTGAATTCAATGCAGGTGGCTTTGAGTTCTCGCAAAACACAATGAATTTAGATGTTAATACAATTTTTGATGTTATGGATGATTTAAGTTTCGCGTTTGGCTTTGAATATCGTACAGAAAATTATGAAATATTTGCTGG
The DNA here is from genome assembly GCA_965261045.1 of uncultured Colwellia sp. Classification (GTDB taxonomy): domain Bacteria; phylum Pseudomonadota; class Gammaproteobacteria; order Enterobacterales; family Alteromonadaceae; genus Colwellia. The sequence goes on along the minus strand of CBDHCJ010000001.1, from coordinate 1,949,735 downwards.
TGAAGAAGGTTCATATATTCTTGGAGACGCTCCTGCCCTAGATGGCAGTGCTCGACCAGCAGGATCTCAAGGGTTTCCAGGTTTTCAACCTTCTAATGAAATAAATCAAGATAGAGATAGCTACGCAGCGTATTTAGATCTTGAATTATATGTTAATGATAGTGTTATGATTGGTGCAGCTATTAGAACTGAGGATTATAGTGATTTCGGTAGCACTATTAATACTAAATTAGTCGGTCGTTGGAATATCTCTGATGAATTTATAGTCCGTGGTGGATATAACACTGGCTTTAGAGCTCCTTCGCTACATCAAAAATACTTCAATACTACCTTTACGGATGTTGAGTTTAATCCTGAGACTAATGACATAGTTACTCAAGATGAACGATTAGCAGCTAATAACAGTGATATTGCCAAAGCATTAAACATCCCGCAGTTAGACGCTGAAGACTCTGATAGTTTAAGTATTGGATTTACTTGGACTCCGTTGGACTCTTTAGCTATTACGCTAGACACGTATAGAGTTGCAATTGACAATCGAGTCGTACTAACTAAAGGTATTTCACAATCAAAGTTGGCAAATGTTGGGTCAACAGAAGCACTTTCTATCCTGCAATCTAGCGACATTGCCAGTGTGCAGTTTTTTACCAATGCAATAGACACAAAAACGGATGGTACAGATTTAACCATATCTTATGATACCGATATAGGTGGAGGTGAGTTGTCGACTTTTTTAGGTTTTAACCACAATAGTACAACAATAGTTGGTGAGCCAAATACTCCTGAAGCATTTAGTGGATTGGAAGGTCGATTTCTTGCGAGGCGTGAGCGTTTGTTTATAGAAAGTGGAGCACCAAAAAATAAAGGATCACTTAGTGTTAACTATGAATTAGACTCGTTCTCTGTTGGCGCACAAGCGACTTATTACGGTAAGGTTCATCATGCTGCGTCAAGTAATGATCCTGAAGATGATCAAATCTATTCACCTAAAACAACCGTTGACCTTAATTTTACTCACCAGTTTAATGAAAAAATTTCTTGGACATTAGGTGTTAATAACCTGTTTGATCAGTACCCTGATGAACAAAACCCAAGTCTTGTGAGTGGCGCATTATGGCGTTCGGTACAAATGGGAATTAATGGACGGTTTTTATATCTTCGTGCCTCAGCTGACTTCTAACCAATATAGCCAATATACCGAAGTCACTTGAAGCTGACATTTTGAAGTATCATAAGTATATCCACGACAGCATACTGGTATTGTAAAGATAATCCTGAAGCATTAACTTTTTAAGCAACTGTTTTTGTTAAGTTTTTAATCGAACGTGCCAGTACATATCCTGCCCATGTAAATCATTTTCTAACTGAAAATAGAGGCGAAAATTTTGATTTAATTATATTCATTAAGGCCTTTCTTTAAGGCCGGTATGATTTTTTCCATAATCTGAGCATATTGACGCCTAATACCATATTCTAGATTGCCTATGAATACACTTCTTGCTCCTGATAAGGGAGATTCTGCACTACTAATACATGCTGACACTTCACCTTCTCTCATTCTATTTAAAGCATATTTTTGATCTTCTATAGTAATATCGAGCAGTGTATTGCTTGAAGATATATGTTCATTTATAGCTGAAAACCACCAATTAGATATACTGTCAGCGTTGACTGATATTTTTATTCTTACATTTTTTTCATTAAAGATAGGAATCAAAAACTAGTTATAGCTACCTTAGCTATAACATTGCTCAATCCTCATGTATATATTGACACAGTTGTTATTGTTGGAGGAATAGGAGGAACACTCACATCAGAAGAAAAAAGTTGGTTTTTAATTGGTGCTCTTGCCGCATCTTTCATTTGGTTTTTTGGTTTAGGTTATGCTTCTAGGTTTTTAATACCATTATTTGAAGAAAATAAAACTTGGCAAATTTTAGATTGCTTAATTGGTGCTATCATGTGGTGGATAGCAACGGGATTACTTAGATATATAATTTAGTTGGTTTTTCAACGAGGCCATAAAAAATAACAATAAAAATAGGAAGTTACTGATCTGAACGTTCAATTCCCAAAAAGTTTAATAAAAGTTCAGTAAAAGTTGAATTATTTTAATCGGAGACAATTTTGCATGAAAAGTATATTTTGTAAGTGGCTAAAAGCCACTGCCTATAAGAGCTCTTTAGTTGGTCGAGAATGGCTGATTGGACAAGGCTCTGGGTTGTCCAAGTGTATATTTAATGATAGACTTGCTCGTTTTAAAAATATGTAATTATTTATGGCAACAATAAAAGATGTAGCACGTATTGCTGGGGTCTCTATAGCATCCGTTTCTCGTGTATTAAATAAAGGGCCTAAAGTTAGTAAAAAAACCATTGAGAAAGTATCGAAGGTAATAAAAGACTTAAATTACTCTCCCAATGCTAACGCCCGCGCTTTAGTGACACAAAAGAGTACAACGCTTGGTGTTGTTATTCCTAATCTAGTCGATCCATTCTTCGCTTCTTTGGCTAATGGGGTTGAGCAGGTGGCGCGGCAACATAATATGCAATTACTATTAAGTACGGGATTAGTGAGTGCGGAGACTGAAATACAAGCTATCAATTTACTTATCGAAAGAAGATGCGATGTTATGGTGGTTCATAGCAAAATATTGTCTGATGAAGTATTAATTGAATTAACGAAAAAAAATTCTGGCTTAGTATTGATAGATAGGTATATTGAAGATATCGCATATCGTTGTATTTGGTTAGATAATATAGAGGGCGGTAGAATAGCCTCCCGACATTTGTTGTCATTGAATCATAAAAAGTTTGCTTATATCTCAAGTGAACACAAAATAGACGATCCGCGTTTAAGACTGCAAGGATTTCAACATGAGCTAGCCTCTGCTGGCATTGAAATTGAGCCAGAGCTTATTGAGTATGGTGAGCCTAATCTTCAAGGGGGAGAATTTGCGGCTCAAAAATTATTAGCATCCGGGAAATCATTTTCTGCTATATTTGTTTATAATGATGCCATGGCAATAGGGGCTATCTCGATACTAGAAGATAATGGCTTTAAAGTACCATCAGATGTTTCGGTACTAGGTTTTGATGATGTTTTATTATCTCGTTATTCAAGACCAAAGTTGACAACACTCAATTACCCAATAGAAAAAATGGCTAAACAAGCAGCCAACATTGCGTTAGCACTAACGTCGAAGCAGTCAACAGAAAAAAATAATAACTTTAGCCGTAAATATATTCCAAGCTTAGTTAAACGTGAATCTACCAGTTTCAAATTTAATTAATTTTTAGGTTATGTCCCCTTAAGTTGTTACTAGCATATACTCATGTTACAGAGTGTAACGACGCTTAACGGGAACATAGTCAATTTTTATTATTATTCTTCTTATTCTTCTTATTCTTCTTATTCTTCTTATTGTTCTTATACAGTGTACTTGGTTATCGGTTGTACTATTAAGCTTTCACAATACGATTAATGTACTCTTTATGAGTAAACAGCTTTTTTGCTGATTCAGATAATGCCAACTCACTTTGCGCTAATACTTTTTTAATTTGTTCAAAATTCGAAGCATCTATACTTGGGTCATAATTATTGGGTTTTACATTCATACCTTCTAAAACGGCATACCAGCTATCAGCAGAAAATAGATCAACATTATTTCGAAACAATCGACCTTGACTCTTAAATAAGTCTAACTTGTTTTCAAGCGAATCTGGGATAGTATTATGTTGCCACATACGCCAAAATTTTGAATCTGTACGCTCACTAACACAATAATGTAGAACAATAAAGTCTCGAATGTTTTCATACTCTTCATCCATTAATCGATTATATTCCTTTTGAGTTACTTCCGCTAACTGCTCATTCGGTAGCATTTTCGCAAAGTTAAGCATACCTCTCATAATCAAATAGATACCAGTTGACTCTAAAGGCTCTAAAAATCCAGCGGATAGCCCAACAGCTAAACAGTTTTTATACCAAAATTTTTCAGTTTTTCCAGTCGTGAATTTGAGCGTTCTAGGCTCAGTTAACATTTTTCCTTGAATTTGGCCAGTTAAAAAGTTGATAGCTTGTTGATCATCACAAAAGTCATTGCAATAAACAAAGCCGTTACCAGTACGATTTTGTAATGGAATTCGCCATTGCCAACCATTTTTATGCGCAATAGATTCTGTGTAAGGGGGTAATGTTGGCATTTTTTCTGATTGCATTGCGACCGCACGATTAACAGGCAAATAATGTTGCCAATCTACATACCCAACTCTTAAAGACTTTTTCATTAACAAGGCCGACTGCCCAGTACAGTCAATAAAAAAATCGCCTGATATAGTTTCTTTTTCACGTAAAGATACAGATTTAATTCTGCCATCAGGATGCTGATGAACTTGCTCTACATGTGATTTTATGCGTTTAACTCCCTTGGAAACTGCGTATTCTGCAAGATATTCAGCCGCAGTGCTAGCGTCAAAGTGAAGAGCATGGGCAGAGTGTGAGAAGTTACTTTGTTTTTTGGGATCTGGAATATAAAAACGATGCTCTTTTGCCATAGCAATGGCTGGTGAAAAGTTTGTAAAATCATTAACCGCTTGGTTTAAAGAAGCTTTTAACCAATGCTGATAAAAATCTTTACCATCAATTTTACTACCAATAATACCAAATGGATGCCAATAAGATTCATCTTGCTTCGACCAATCAACAAATTTAATCCCTAATTTAAACGTAGCATTTGTTTTGATAATAAAGTCTTTCTGCGATATACCTAAAAATGAGAGTAAATCCACAAAAGAAGGGATAGTAGCTTCACCCACACCAATGGTGGGAATATCAGGTGATTCAATAACTGTAATTAACACCTCTGTATTTTGTAAAACGTGTGCTAATATCGAAGCCGAAATCCAACCAGCAGTACCACCACCTATAATGACATAAGAGGATAAAAAGCTAAATTTATCAGACATATATTTTCCAAAACAAAAGTAAATTACAGTAATAGGTAAAGCTGGATGCAAATAATAATTACGTAAAAGCAGTGAATAGATAGATTTAAGCTCTACTATTCACTGCTTTATATAATCCAAGTGAAAGAAATAATAACACTTTTTTCCACTTATTTCGCTTTAAAATTCAACTCTAAGGCCTATTTGATAACGAACACCCGAGTTTTCAACAAGTGTAACACGGTCACGTGAATCTACATATTCAAGCCGACTTTCATCAGTTAAGTTAATCGCTTCCGCTGATATTCTATATTTATCATTAATATCATATGAAATACTTGCATCTAATTGACCATAAGCGTCAGTATGAACAGGTAAGCCTGCAGCAATAGATTCTGCCGCACCATCTCTAGCATGTAAAAAATTATCACGCCAATTGTAAGCTAGCCTTGCTTGTAAACCATCTTGTTCATAGAAAGCGACTAGGTTATAAGAATTTTTAGCAAATCCTTCTAATACATTTCCTGGCTCTGTAATTCCTGGTCTATTAATCCTTTCAGCGCCATCATCTGAGCTGTCAGCATAGGTGTAGTTGGCTTGTACACCGAAATCACTGAAAAAACCAGGTAAATAATCAAAATAATGCAGAGCACTAAATTCAAGACCCGAAACTGTACCACCAGTACGATTTTCCTTCACAAGCGTTGTTTCAGGCAATGAATTCCCTGAAATTCTCGCTAAAACATCTGCGTCAACAGCTCCCGTATACGGCTGTTGTGAGCTTACTGTAGAAATAAAGTCTGTTATATCTTTATAGAAGTATGCAACTGAGTATGCGTTGCCATTTTCTTGATAGTATTCAAGTGATAAATCGAATTGGTTGACTTTATAAGGTTTCAAAAGCGGGTTACTACCTGTTCGTGTAACTTGGCCAGTGTTATCAACGACAATGCTTTGGTTAACCCCTGTATCACTAATAGCTGGTCGTGAAATAGTTTGAGCTGCCGCTGTACGTACATAAAACCCGTTGCCAATATCTAAATTTAGATTAACGCTAGGAAGAAAATACTGCTCATCATTACTAACATTTAAATTTTTAGCTTCAGTTCGGTTTACATCTAAACGTAACTCTGTGTCATTAGAATTAGGGTTTAATGAAATTCCTGTAACTTCTTGACCAAAACCATGAGCTGTATTTTCGATACTTATGTAGCGTAAACCAGCGTTACCAGACCATTTAACCTCACCAAAATCACCATAAAGGTTGATTCGCCCATATGCCGAAAATGTGGTTTCTTCATTTCTATAAGATGCTGCTTTATCTAGAGCTTGTTCGTTCCACATAGTGCCTGGCGTTATTATTGGATTTCCTAATGTCCCATCGTCCGTTTGCCAAACACCAGCAGCATCTTGGTACCAATTTCTTTCCCCCATTTCTTGGACACCCGCTATGTAAGCGTTTGTATCTTTAATAACAAACCACTGACGAGGAAAGACACCAGATTCATTACTAAGATAATTAGTATACTTACTCAGGCCAAATATTTGCTCTGGGTTGTTAAATTTTGCGTTTAGTTCACCACCACAAGGAGAACAATAACCACCGCCACCGCCAACATTATATACATCATTAGAATTTGTGCGATCTAAATACGCAAGACCCACTTGTACTGAATCAACTAAATTATGATCAAACTCATAGGTTGCATCAAGTTTCAATTCCATCACTTCATCTTCAATTTCATTATGACTCGGTCCATTCCAATGCCCTCGAATATTATCTATATCTGTAACAGAAATGTTTGAGCTAGCATTTAATACATCGCCAGCGCCATAATCGAGATCGATCTCTCGATCACCAAGATCATCTCGATCTTGTAAAGTAAACATAGGGACATACTCACTCAGTTCAGGCGTAGAGTCTGCCACAGAGTATGAAGCATCAAACTCAATGGTTAGATTATTTAGATTGTATGCAGTATTAAATCCATAAGAAATAGTATCCGATTCTTGCCCTACAACACGATGTAACAAATCAATATTGTTATCTGTAATCGTTGCGGAAACTAATGTTTCATTACTATTGACAACAGCGTTACTGTATTGCGTTGCTTGAGTAGGAATTTGGATGCCTAAACTTAAAGATTCTCGTTCTAATTTTGTATATAAAATATCAAATGTGGAAATAATGTTATCATTGGGAGCCCATTGAAGAACTAGGTTAGCTCCAGTTCTTTTACGATTTTCATCATGAATTTCAAAGGGTGCTCGCCCAGGGCGACGAAAACCAATATCCTTATCATCAGCATTACCAAGCATACCATCAGCATTACCAATCACATTACCGCTTTCGTCTCTAACAGTACCAGTATAGCGCTCAGGTAGAACATAAAGCTCATGCCAACGGTTAGTTCTATATTTATCAATACGGTTGTTCGTTTCCTTTACAGATAAACCAAAGAGCACTCCAAAGCTATCATTATTAAAAGTATTACTGACAATCCCAGATAATTGAGGATCAAACTCTTCTGATAGATCATTATAAGTACCATTGATTGAACCTACAGCATGAAAACCTGTATTGTCAAAAGGCTTAGCAGTATTAATATTTACATACGCGCCAATACTGCCCGCTGTAAGATCTGATGTCGGTGTTTTAATCACATCAGCTCCAGATATTAGCTCAGAAGATATTACTTGAAAATCGAAATCTCTGCCGCCGTCAGTTGTCGCCAATGTACGATTATTAACTTTTACAACATTGAATTTTGGCCCAAAGCCTCGAACTGTAATTTTAGAGCCTTCACCATTATTACGCGATATAGAAACACCTGTAATACGCTGTAAAGATTCTGCAACATTTTGATCAGGAAACTTACCAATATCTTCTGCGACGATACTATCTTGGACACTATCTGAATTTTGCTTAAGTGAAATAGCTTTAGCTATACTGCTTTTGTATCCTCGTACCTGAATAACCTCTATTTCTGTTTCTTTTTCTTGAGCCAATGCACTTGTAGTTAAAATCGTCGTTGACGCTAACGCTGTTATTATAGCACTGGCAATTCTCGTTTTTTTAATTATCATAACCCACCCCATTTTAAGTTTAAGTCTTACAACAAACAAAGGTAAACGTTACCCCCTTTATTACCATAGACTACAAATAAGTTATTTGCAAGCTTCTTATCCAACCAGAGCCATCGCATTAAAAAATAACTTGACACAGATCCCCTAATTTGCTCTATTACTTCGCTTTAAGCGATGCAAAATGACTAGGCAGAAGCCTACATTTATCGAACATTTCAAAGATATCACCGACCTACGCCTTAAAAGGAAGCAATTACATAAATTGGAGGATGTGTTTTTTATTGCTTTATGGGCTACTATCTGCGGTTATGATAGCTGGGTTGCGGTTGAAAAATTTGCCAAAATGAAGCTAGATTGAGTATAGACAGTGTTGATATCGTGTTTTTAATTTGCTTACCACTTACTTTATGTGCAAACTTACGCAACTTGGTAGTAGTAATAATCGTTATCTTAGAGATCATGTTTAAAGGTTTTTTATTAAGAAAAGGAAAAACAATGAAAGTATTAGTCACTGGAGGTGCAGGATATATTGGCTCTCATACCGTTTTATCGTTATTAGAAAATAATCATGAAGCTGTTGTCTACGACAATTTAACTAATTCAAGTATTGAATCTCTTTCTCGGGTTGAAAAATTGACAGGTAAATCTGTAGATTTTATTAAAGGAGATATTCGTGACACGGAAAAGTTAAACTCCCTATTTAACAAATTTGAAATAGATGCTGTTATACACTTTGCGGCTTTAAAAGCAGTCGGAGAGTCTGCGGAAATTCCGCTAAGTTATTATCAAAATAACGTTCACGGTACGGTTTGTTTACTCGAAATAATGCAACAACATGATGTACATAATTTTATATTCAGTTCATCTGCGACGGTATATGGTGAGAATAACGCTATACCTTATGTTGAAACGATGGCCTTGGGCATACCTTCTAGCCCTTATGGTGCGAGCAAAGTGATGGTTGAACGTATTCTTGGCGATGTTGCTAAGACGAATATTAATTTCAAAGGTGTATCTCTGCGTTATTTTAATCCTATTGGTGCTCATGAAAGTGGTGAAATAGGAGAAGATCCATCAGGTATCCCTAATAACTTGTTGCCATATGTAGCGCAAGTTGCGGTAGGTAAGCGTGATAAGCTCAGTATATTTGGTGATGATTATCCTACTGCTGATGGTAGTTGTGAACGAGATTATTTACATGTTATGGACTTAGCAGAAGGACATGTATGTGCATTAAATTGGTTGAATAATAATCATCATTTTAACGGTGTGGAAGCGTTTAACTTAGGTACAGGTAATGCAGTTTCAGTCTTTGCTATTATTAAAGCATTTGAGCAAGCCATCAATAACCCTATTTCATTTGAAATATTGCCAAGAAGAGCAGGAGATCTCCCTGCCTTCTGTGCTAATGCGAATAAAGCTAATACTGAGCTTAACTGGCGAGCTAGCAGAAATTTAGAGCAAATGATGGTTGATACTTGGCGTTGGCAGTTCAAAAACCCTGATGGCTATACTGTTTGATAACTCAACTAGAAACCATACTGCTACAATTAAAGTGATTAAAGTGATTAAAGTGATTAAAGTGATTAAAGTGATCTCCATAATTCGAGTTCTCCACAAGATAATGCTACCGACCATCGCTGGATTCAAGTAATAAATGCAACACTCCCTCCAACAACCCCTTTCAGACAGTGTTGTGAGAGAACAATATTACCAAGGTTAATCCCTTGATTTTATTCTCTAAATAAAGTGCAACACTCAAGCAATCTCTATAATCAGTGGCTCGTAACAAGACCATAGTAAAGAAACTAAAAATAACGATAAAAATCATTGTGTCTCAGTAAAAATTAAATTACCGATAATTGCTGTTGAACAAGAATAAAAGCTTGACAATCACAAGGAATTGATCTAGGGTTTAAAGGGTAATCGATTACCCTTTTGGTGTAATATAGAGATACATTTTAATTTTTTAGGGTCTTAGTCTTAGTTTAAGGGGGTAATATATGTTTTTTTCAAAATATACAATATACAGTGTGCTAGCGGCATTATGCTTATTTTCTTTAAATAATGATGTTTTTGCTGACGTACCTGTGCCAGATGGTAGATGGAAAGCTTTTGAAGGTGGGAAAAATGCCACACCTCCTATGGGCTGGGCCAGCTGGAATGCTTTTCATTTAGATATTTCTCAAGGTAAAATATACGGGATTGCTGATGCAATGGTGAGCAAAGGCTTTAAAGCTGTGGGATATAAATATGTAAACATTGATGACGGCTGGTGGAAAAAACGTCGTACTACAGGTAAATCAATGCAGATTAAGACCAATTTGTTTCCAGCAGCAGCTACCACTGTTTACACTAACGCTAGACAAGATAATATCATCAATAATCCCTTTCCTAACAATGCTGCCGTCACGGCGTTCCTAAGCTCTTATGGTTATGGACCAAAACCTAGTAGCACCTTTCTTCCACTAACGACTTATATACATAATAAGGGTCTTAAGGCTGGTATATATTCAGACATAGGACGAAATAGTTGTGGCCAATACTGGGATTCCGAGGATCATAATCAGCCTCAAGGTACACAAATTGAAAGAGAAGTTGGTCTATATGGACATATTATAAAGGATATTAATCTGTATTTTAAAACATGGGGATTTGATTACTTAAAGTTGGATGCATGCGGTATTTCTGATTTTACATCTTCAACAGATTTAGTTACTGATGGTAGATATCGTTCTTTGGGGCCGTTTTTAGCGAGGGGTTGGTATACCGATAATCATGTTGCTACAACAAGTGGTTTATTTGCTGACGTTCGCGATGCGTTAATGGCGGCGAATCCAGATAATGATTTCGTGTTGAGTATTACAACCTGGGGCGAGGGAAATGTACAGCATTGGGGAGCCGAAACTGGTAATTCTTGGAGAACTACGAGTGATATATCTAGCAACTGGAATTCTATGATCTCGAAGTATGATACGACAGTAAGTAAAACGTTATATGCTGGGCCACACCATTGGAATGATCCTGATATGATGTTTGTAGGGGTAAATGAGTTCGATGGATCAACGACAAAAAAATTAAATAACGCAAGGACTCACTTTGGCTTATGGAGCATGTTAAATGCACCTTTATTAATGGGGGCAGATATACGGCAATCTATTCCTGAAAATATTCAAAACATTTTGAAAAATACCGAAGTGATAGCACTAAACCAAGATGTTGGTGGGCATCAAGCAACTAAAGTTTTTGATGATGGAAATAAGGAAATTTTAGTAAAAACATTAAGCACGGGTCCTGGGGTAAAGGCAGTAGCTTTTTTGAATAGAGGTAATTCTTCGGCTAATATGACGGTCAATTGGGCGCAGTTGAAATTAAAGCCTGGTACTTCTGCGGGGGTTCGGAATCTATGGAGCAAAAGTGGCTTAACCGATCACACCGATAGTTTTAGCACAAATGTAGGTGCTCATGATACTAAATTATTTCTGTTTTCTGGAACACATAAATTAACTAATGGGCGTTATTTAAGTGAGTTACCAGGTATTATTCATATCTCTAAAAATGGATATTCAGAAGCTCTTGCTGACAAAAGTATCGACGGTAACACTTTGACGTTAAAGGGTACTACATATAACTATGGTATAGGCGTTCACGCTGATTCATTGATACAAGTAAAGCTTAATGGTAATTATAAGAAATTTTCTGCCACTGTGGGTGTAGATGATGAAGTTGGCAGTGGTGGTAGCATCATTTTTAAAGTATACGGTGATGGTGCCTTACTACATGAAACATCTTCGCTGCGAAAAGGAGATCAACCTGTTGATATCAGTGTTAGTGTCGCAAATACAAATATTCTTGAGTTAGTGGCAAATGGTGGTGAAAATATATCGAGAGATCACGCTGACTGGGCTAATGCTATTTTAACCACATCCGCAATAACAACGGATCCACAAGCCCCAATAACAACGGCTCCACAAGTAATTATTTATGAAGCGGAAGGTGGGTCGACTACAGGCAGAGCGGCAAGTGCTTATTGTTACACCTGTTCTGGAACCACTAAGGTCGGATATATTGGGAATGGAGCAGCAAACCAACTAACTATTAGCAATATAAATGTTAGCACCGCTGGCACCTATCGACTTATTGTGCATTATCTTACTGGGGAAGATCGCTCTCTCGGTATATCTGTTAATGAGGGTGTAGAGGCTGTTTATAACAATCTAAACTCTGGTGGGTGGTTTAACATAAAAACAGCGACGAGTACTATTAGGCTAAATGCTGGTAACAATGCTATTAGAATGTTCAATAAATCTGCGTGGGCTCCTGATATTGACAAAATAGAGATCGTCAGTCAATAAATTTTAATATAGTGTAGCGAAAATTTCGGGGGCTTGCCCTAGTCTATATTCATGTTATCTCGAAATCCTGGTTTCAGCGAGACTTGAAAGGCTTAGAGGCAAGGTCTTGATTGAATAGAATGAATGGTTGTTCAAGAGAATATTCATGTAGCGTCCTTCCTTGTTGAAATCAATAAGACAGCATATAAGCCTTTTAAACTAGCCCTACGGGGATCCCCTAAAGCAGACATTTTGAAGTGTCATAAGTATAGATAGCGTACTCGATATTTAAAAATTTAAGCTGACACATAATTTTGAAGACTCTCTTAGTTACGTCTGATAGTTGACTCCGATCAGGCAAGATAGAAACACACCTGACAATAAACTTAAGGGTTAGCGTTAGATAATTAAACAGCTTAATAAAAGAAATCAAATCAAAATGAATATACCTACTACTAATAGTTCAACAAATCTTGTTGTTATTGAACCTAAAGATCCTAAATTAGACGATATAAAAATAGCTTTACCACTTGCTAAAACTATCTTAATCAGAACAGCTACGTATGAAAACTATCACGCAAAAGTAATAACGCAAACAAATGTAGAAAACGCTGAACTCAGCAACTTAATAACTAATATTATTGCCGTGAAAAAAGGTAATGATCTTGTTGTTACAAACGCAGATGCGAGCACAGTCATTTTCAAAGGTTTTTACACCACATGTAATACGGATGATGCTTGTACCGTGACATTAGGTGGGGAAGAAGAGGAGGTTACGATAACGCCAGATAGTCCCATTGGTCAAGCATTGAGTGATGGCGGTTTTATGGTGTACGCCTATGCTCATAGTGGTAATAGCGGTGTATTAACTGATATGGTCACCGAGATTGATGGGGTAACGTTAGGGTTGAGTGATCTGCCTGAAGGCATGGTGAGTTATATACCAACAGCAGATGAAGCAAGCAATGATATAAAGGGGGATAGGTGGTGGGTTGCTGGTGGTATCGCTTTGGTCGCTGGCATAAAAGCTTATAACACTAGTCATGAGTTTACCGTGGATACCGTGCCGCCAACGATAACCATTAATGACATTACCTCAGACAACATTATTAATTCAAACGAGGTAACCACAAGCATTACAGGTACAGTTGAAGCAGGCAGTAGCGTTAGCTTAAACCTTGGTGGACAGGATCGTAGCGCAACTGTAACAGGCGATAGCTGGACTTACACCCTTACCGCAACAGATATTACCAATATGGGTCAAGGCGCTGAAACCCTCACTGCAACCGCCACCGATACCGTGGGCAATGAGCGCATGGTTAGCCATACGTTTACCGTCGATACCATAGTGCCAACGATAACGATTGATGCTATTGCCAACGACAATATTATTAATTCAAACGAGGTAACCACGACCATCACTGGCACGGTTGACACAGGCAGTACCGTTGAGTTAATCCTTGGTAATACTGCTCGTGCCGCAACTGTATCAGGAAATATCTGGTCTTACACCCTAACTCAGGCAGACACTGAGGGGATGGGTCAAGGCGCTGAAACCATCACGGCAACGGCAACTGATACCGTGGGTAATATTCAGCAGGCGAGCCATACGTTTACCGTGGATACCGTGCCGCCAACGAGAATCATTATTGACATTGCCTTAGACAATATTATTAATTCAAACGAGGCAACCGCGACCATCACTGGTATGGTTGAAGCAGGCAGTACCGTTAGGTTAGGTATTGCTGGCACTGCTCGTACCGCAACTGTATCAGGCACCAGTTGGTCTTACAGCCTAACCTCGGCAGACATTGACAATATGGGTCAAGGCGCTGAAACCATCACGATAACGGCAATTGATACCGCAGGTAATGAGCGCACCGTTAGCCGAGATATCACCGTGGATACCGTGCTGCCAACGATAACCATTGATGGCATTGCCTCAGACAACATTATTAATTCAAACGAGGTAACCACAAGCATCACAGGTACAGTTGAAGCAGGCAGTAGCGTTAGCTTAAACCTTGGTGGACAGGATCGTAGCGCAACTGTAACAGGCGATAGCTGGACTTACACCCTTACCGCAACAGATATTACCAATATGGGTCAAGGCGCTGAAACCATCACGATAACGGCAATTGATACCGCGGGTAATGAGCGCACAGCTAGTCATGAGTTTACCGTGGATACCGTGCTGCCAGCGATAACCATTGATGGCATTGCCTCAGACAACATTATTAGTACGAGCGAGCTAAGCGCGGCTCTAATAACTGGTACGGTTGAAGCAGGCAGTACCGTTGAGTTAACCTTTGGTAATACTGCTCGTAGCGCAATGGCAACGGTGATAGACAGTACCTGGTCTTACACCCTAACCCCAACAGATATTAGTAATATTATAAGTCAAGGTCTTGAGGTGATCTCGGCAAGCCCGACAGATATTAGCAATATGTATCAAGGCACGGGAAGGGTCACGGTAACGGCAACTGATACGGCGGGGAATACTCAGCAGGCGATCCTTAAGTTTACCGTGGATACCCTGCCGCCAACGATAGCGATAGATCCCATTACCTTAGACAACATTATTAATTCAAACGAGGTAACCACAAGCATCACAGGTACAGTTGAAGCAGGCAGTAGCGTTAGCTTAAACCTTGGTGGACAGGATCGTAGCGCAACTGTAACAGGCGATAGCTGGACTTACACCCTTACCGCAACAGATATTACCAATATGGGTCAAGGCGCTGAAACCCTCACTGCAACCGCCACCGATACCGCGGGCAATGAGCGCATGGTTAGCCATACGTTTACCGTCGATACCATAGTGCCAACGATAACGATTGATGCTATTGCCAACGACAATATTATTAATTCAAACAAGGTAACCACGACCATCACTGGCACGGTTGATACAGGCAGCACCGTTAGCCTAAACCTTGGTGGAGTGGATCGTATCGCGAACGTGACAGGCGGCACTTGGTCTTACGTCCTAACCGCTACAGATATTACCGTAATGGGTGAAGGCACTAAAACCATCACCGCAACCGCCACCGATGCGGCTGGTAACGCCGCTATGCAGGTAGTGACTGTAACCGTCACCAACATCAATGACGACCCAACAGGCTTGCCAACCATCAGCGGCACCGCGACTCAGGGCGAGATCCTGACCGTGAACACAGACGCTATCAGCGATGCGGATGGACTGGGAGCCTTCAGCTATCAGTGGAATGCGAATGACACCGCCATCAGCGGCGCAACCGACGCGACCTTTGAGCTGACGCAAGCCCAGGTGGGTGCGACCATCACAGTGACGGTTTCCTATACCGATGACGGCAACACCGCTGAGACCCTGATCTCTGCTGCAACCAATGCCGTCACCAACACTAATGACGACCCAACAGGCTTGCCTACTATCACTGGCACGCCAACCCAAGGCGCGACCCTGACTGTGAACACAGACAGCATTGCCGATGCAGATGGCTTCGGTAATGCTGGCTTCAGCTACCAATGGCAGGCGGATGGCACCGACATCAGCGGCGCAACGGGTGAAACCTTTGAGCTGACGCAAGCACAGGTGGGTAAGCCAATCACAGTGACAGTGTCCTATACCGATGGCGGCGACACCGATGAAAGCCTGACTTCTATTGCAACCAATGCCGTCACCAACACTAATGACGACCCAATAGGCTTGCCAACGATCTCTGGCGCCTTGACCCAAGGCGCGACCCTGACTGCGAACACAGACAGCATTGCAGATGCAGATGGCTTCGGTAATGCTGGCTTCAGCTACCAATGGCAAGCGGATGCCACCGACATCAACGGCGCAACGGGTGAAACCTTTGAGCTGACGCAAGCACAGGTGGGTGAGACCATCACAGTGACAGTGTCCTATACCGATGGCGGCAGCACCACTGAAACCCTAACCTCTGCTGCAACCGCTACGGTTACCAACACCAATGACGACCCAACAGGCTTGCCAACGATCAGCGGCACAGCGAGCCAGGGCGCGACCCTGACTGCGAATACAGACGCTATCAGTGATGCGGATGGACTGGGCGCCTTCAGCTACCAATGGCAGGCGGATGGCACCGACATCAGCGGCGCAACTGAATCGACCTTTGTGTTGACTCAGACCCAAGTAGGCAAGCCAATCACAGTGACAGTGTCCTATACCGATGGCGGCAACACCGCTGAAAGCCTAACCTCTGCTGCAACCAGTGCGGTCACCAACACTAATGATGCCCCAACAGGCTTGCCTACTATCACTGGCACGCCAACCCAAGGCGCGATCCTGACCGCACAGACAGGCGATATCAGCGATGCAGATGAACTGGGTGACTTCAGCTATCAATGGCAGGCTGGGGGCAATGACATCAGCGGCGCAGATGAAGCGACCTTTGAGCTGACGCAAGCTCAGGTGGGTGCGACCATCACTGTCAAGGTTTCCTATACCGATGGCGGCAGCACCGCTGAAAGCCTAACCTCTGCTGCAACCAATGCCGTCACCAATACCAATGACGCGCCAACAGGCTTGCCTACTATCACTGGCACGCCAACCCAAGGCGCGATCCTGACTGCGAACACAGACAGCATTGCCGATGCAGATGACTTCGGTAATGCGGGCTTCAGCTATCAATGGCAAGCCGGTGGCACCGACATCAGCGACGCAACGGGCACGACCTTTGAGCTGACGCAAGCACAGGTTGGTGCGACCATTACCGTGACGGTTTCCTATACCGATGGCGGCAACACCGCTGAAAGCCTAACCTCTGCTGCAACCAATGCCGTCACCAACACTAATGACGACCCAATAGGCTTGCCAACGATCAGCGGCACAGCGACCCAAGGCGAGATCCTGACTGCGAATACAGACGCTATCAGTGATGCGGATGGACTGGGAGCCTTCAGCTACCAATGGCAGGCGGATGGCACCGACATCAGCGGCGCAACTGAATCGACCTTTGTGTTGACTCAGACCCAAGTAGGCAAGCCAATCACAGTGACAGTGTCCTATACCGATGGCGGCAACACCGTTGAAAGCCTAACCTCTGCTGCAACCAGTGCCGTCGCCAATACCAATGACGACCCAACAGGCTTGCCTACTATCACTGGCACGCCAACCCAAGGCGCGATCCTGACTGCGAACACAGACGCTATCAGCGATGCGGATGGACTGGGTGACTTCAGCTATCAATGGCAAGCGGATGCCACCGACATCAGCGGCGCAACGGGTGAAACCTTTGAGCTGACGCAAGCACAGGTGGGTGCGACCATCACAGTGATGGTTTCCTATACCGATGGCGGCAACACCGCTGAAAGCCTTACCTCTGCTGCAACCAGTGCCGTCGCCAATACCAATGACGACCCAACAGGCTTGCCTACTATCACTGGTACGCCAACCCAAGGCGCGACCCTGACCGCACAGACAGGCGATATCAGCGATGCAGATGGCCTTGGAACAGGTGGTTTCAGCTACCAGTGGCAGGCCGGGGGCAATGCCATCAACGGAGCAACGGGCACGACCTTTGAGCTGACGCAAGCTCAGGTGGGTAAGCCAATGACAGTGACAGTGTCCTATACCGATGGCGGTGGCACCGATGAAACCCTAACCTCTGCTGCAACCAGTGCCGTCTCCAATACCAATGACGACCCAACAGGCTTGCCAACTATCAGCGGCATCGCGACACAGGGCGAGATCCTGACCGTGAACACAGACAGCATTGCCGATGCAGATGGCTTCGGTAATGCTGGCTTCAGCTATCAATGGCAGGCTGGGGGCAATGCCATCAGCGGCGCAACCGACGCGACCTTTGAGCTGACCCAGGCCCAGGTGGGTGAGACCATCACAGTGACAGTGTCCTATACCGATGGTGGCAACACCGCTGAAACCCTAACCTCTGCTGCAACCAGTGCGGTTACCAATACCAATGACGCGCCAACAGGCTTGCCTACTATCACCGGCACGCCAACCCAAGGCGCGACCCTGACTGTGAACACAGACGCTATCAGCGATGCGGATGGACTGGGAGACTTCAGCTACCAATGGCAAGCGGATGGCACCGACATCAGCGGCGCAGATGAAGCGACCTTTGAGCTGACTCAGGATCAGGTGGGTGAGACCATCACAGTGACAGTGTCCTATACCGATGGTGGCAACACCGCTGAAAGCCTAACCTCTGCTGCAACCAGTGCGGTTACCAATACCAATGACGCGCCAACAGGCTTGCCAACTATCAGCGGCACAGCGAGCCAGGGCGCGATCCTGACTGTGAACACAGATAGCATTGCCGATGCAGATGGCTTCGGTAATGCGGGCTTCAGCTACCAATGGCAGGCGGATGGCACCGACATCAGTGGAGCAACGGGTGAAACCTTTGAGCTGACGCAGGATCAGGTGGGTGCGACCATTACAGTGAAGGTTTCCTATACCGATGGCGGCGACACCACTGAAAGCCTAACCTCTGCTGCAACCAGTGCGGTTACCAATACCAATGACGCGCCAACAGGCTTGCCGACCATCACTGGCACGCCAACCCAAGGCGCGACCCTGACTGTGAACACAGACAGCATTGCCGATGCGGATGGACTGGGAGCCTTCAGCTATCAATGGCAGGCGGATGGCACCGACATCAACGGCGCAACTGCCGCGACCTTTGAGCTGACGCAAGCTCAGGTGGGTGCGACCATCACTGTCAAGGTTTCCTATACCGATGGCGGCAACACCGCTGAAAGCCTTATCTCTGCTGCAACCAATGCCGTCACCAATACCAATGACGCGCCAACAGGCTTGCCTACTATCACTGGTACGCCAACCCAAGGCGAGACCCTGACCGCACAGACAGGCGATATCAGCGATGCAGATGAACTGGGTGACTTCAGCTATCAATGGCAGGCTGGGGGCAATGACATCAGCGGCGCAACCGACGCGACCTTTGAGCTGACGCAAGCTCAGGTGGGTGCGACCATCACTGTCAAGGTTTCCTATACCGATGGCGGCAACACCGCTGAAAGCCTTATCTCTGCTGCAACCAATGCCGTCACCAATACCAATGACGCGCCAACAGGCTTGCCTACTATCACTGGTACGCCAACCCAGGGCGAGACCCTGACCGCACAGACAGGCGATATCAGCGATGCAGATGGACTGGGTGACTTCAGCTATCAATGGCAGGCTGGGGGCAATGACATCAGCGGCGCAGATGAAGCGACCTTTGAGCTGACGCAAGCTCAGGTGGGTGCGACCATCACTGTCAAGGTTTCCTATACCGATGGCGGCAACACCGCTGAAAGCCTTACCTCTGCTGCAACCAATGCCGTCACCAATACCAATGACGCGCCAACAGGCTTGCCTACTATCACTGGTACGCCAACCCAAGGCGAGACCCTGACCGCACAGACAGGCGATATCAGCGATGCGGATGGACTGGGAGCCTTCAGCTATCAGTGGAATGCGAATGACACCGCCATC
The DNA here is from genome assembly GCA_965261045.1 of uncultured Colwellia sp. Taxonomy (GTDB): domain Bacteria; phylum Pseudomonadota; class Gammaproteobacteria; order Enterobacterales; family Alteromonadaceae; genus Colwellia. Next base: position 1,929,903 of record CBDHCJ010000001.1, on the reverse strand, counting down.
AGCGGCGCAACCGACGCGACCTTTGAGCTGACGCAAGCCCAGGTGGGTGCGACCATCACAGTGACGGTTTCCTATACCGATGACGGCAACACCGCTGAAACCCTAACCTCTGCTGCAACCAGTGCCGTCGCCAATACCAATGACGACCCAACAGGCTTGCCTACTATCACTGGTACGCCAACCCAAGGCGAGACCCTGACCGCACAGACAGGCGATATCAGCGATGCAGATGGACTGGGAGCCTTCAGCTATCAATGGCAGGCGGATGGCACCGACATCAACGGCGCAACGGGCACGACCTTTGAGCTGACTCAGGATCAGGTGGGTGATACCATCACAGTGACAGTGTCCTATACCGATGGCGGCAACACTGCTGAAAGCCTAACCTCTGCTGCAACCAGTGCGATCACCAATACCAATGACGCGCCAACAGGCTTGCCAACTATCAGCGGCACAGCGAGCCAGGGCGCGACCCTGACTGCGAACACAGACGCTATCAGCGATGCGGATGGCTTCGGTAATGCGGGCTTCAGCTATCAATGGCAAGCTGGTGGCAATGACATCAGCGGCGCAACCGACGCGACCTTTGAGCTGACGCAAGCTCAGGTGGGTGCGACCATCACTGTCAAGGTTTCCTATACCGATGGCGGCAACACCGCTGAAAGCCTTATCTCTGCTGCAACCAATGCCGTCACCAATACCAATGACGCGCCAACAGGCTTGCCTACTATCACTGGTACGCCAACCCAAGGCGAGACCCTGACCGCACAGACAGGCGATATCAGCGATGCAGATGAACTGGGTGACTTCAGCTATCAATGGCAGGCTGGGGGCAATGACATCAGCGGCGCAACCGACGCGACCTTTGAGCTGACGCAAGCTCAGGTGGGTGCGACCATCACTGTCAAGGTTTCCTATACCGATGGCGGCAACACCGCTGAAAGGCTTACCTCTGCTGCAACCAATGCCGTCACCAATACCAATGACGCGCCAACAGGCTTGCCTACTATCACTGGTACGCCAACCCAAGGCGCGACCCTGACTGCGAACACAGACGCTATCAGCGATGCGGATGGCCTCGGTAATGCGGGCTTCAGCTATCAATGGCAAGCCGGTGGCACCGACATCAGCGGCGCAACGGGTGAAACTTTTGAGCTGACGCAAGCACAGGTGGGTGCGACCATCACAGTGACGGTTTCCTATACCGATGACGGCAACACCGCTGAAAGCCTAACCTCTGCTGCAACCAATGCCGTCACCAACACTAATGACGACCCAACAGGCTTGCCAACTATCAGCGGCACAGCGAGCCAAGGCGCGACCCTGACTGTGAACACAGATAGCATTGCCGATGCAGATGGCCTTGGAACAGGTGGTTTCAGCTACCAGTGGCAGGCCGGGGGCAATGACATCAGCGGCGCAACGGGCACGACCTTTGCTCTGACGCAAGCTCAGGTTGGTGCGACCATCACTGTGAAGGTTTCCTATACCGATGGCGGCAACACCGCTGAAAGCCTAACCTCTGCTGCAACCAATGCCGTCACCAATACCAATGACGCGCCAACAGGCTTGCCTACTATCACTGGTACGCCAACCCAAGGCGAGACCCTGACCGCACAGACAGGCGATATCAGCGATGCAGATGAACTGGGTGACTTCAGCTATCAATGGCAGGCTGGGGGCAATGACATCAGCGGCGCAGATGAAGCGACCTTTGAGCTGACGCAAGCACAGGTTGGTGCGACTATCACAGTGACAGTGTCTTATACCGATGGCGGCAGCACCACTGAAACCCTAACCTCTGCTGCAACCAGTGCGATCACCAATACCAATGACGCGCCAACAGGCTTGCCAACTATCAGCGGCACAGCGATACAGGGCGCGACCCTGACTGTGAACACAGACAGCATTGCCGATGCAGATGGCTTTGGAACAGGTAGCTTCAGCTATCAATGGCAGGCTGGGGGCAATGACATCAGCGGCGCAACCGACGCGACCTTTGAGCTGACGCAAGCTCAGGTGGGTGCGACCATCACTGTCAAGGTTTCCTATACCGATGGCGGTGGCACCGCTGAAAGCCTAACCTCTGCTGCAACCAATGCCGTCACCAATACCAATGACGCGCCAACAGGCTTGCCTACTATCACTGGTACGCCAACCCAAGGCGAGACCCTGACCGCACAGACAGGCGATATCAGCGATGCAGATGAACTGGGTGACTTCAGCTATCAATGGCAGGCTGGGGGCAATGACATCAGCGGCGCAGATGAAGCGACCTTTGAGCTGACGCAAGCTCAGGTGGGTGCGACCATCACTGTCAAGGTTTCCTATACCGATGGCGGCAGCACCGCTGAAAGCCTAACCTCTGCTGCAACCAATGCCGTCACCAATACCAATGACGCGCCAACAGGCTTGCCTACTATCACTGGTACGCCAACCCAAGGCGAGACCCTGACCGCACAGACAGGCGATATCAGCGATGCAGATGAACTGGGTGACTTCAGCTATCAATGGCAGGCTGGGGGCAATGACATCAGCGGCGCAGATGAAGCGACCTTTGAGCTGACGCAAGCACAGGTTGGTGCGACCATCACTGTGAAGGTTTCCTATACCGATGGCGGCAGCACCGATGAAACCCTAACCTCTGCTGCAACCAATGCCGTCACCAACACCAATGACGACCCAACAGGCTTGCCAACTATCAGCGGCACGCCAACCCAAGGCGAGATCCTGACCGTGAACACAGACGCTATCAGCGATGCGGATGGCCCTGAGACCCTCAACTTTAGCTATCAATGGCAGGCTGGGGGCAATGACATCAGCGGCGCAGATGAAGCGACCTTTGAGCTGACGCAAGCTCAGGTTGGTGCGACCATCACTGTGAAGGTTTCCTATACCGATGGCGGTGGCACCGATGAAATCCTAACCTCTGCTGCAACCAGTGCCGTCGCCAATACCAATGACGACCCAACAGGCTTGCCTACTATCACTGGTACGCCAACCCAAGGCGCGACCCTGACTGTGAACACAGATAGCATTGCCGATGCAGATGGCCTTGGAACAGGTGGTTTCAGCTACCAGTGGCAGGCCGGGGGCAATGACATCAGCGGCGCAACCGACGCGACCTTTGAGCTGACGCAAGCTCAGGTGGGTGCGACTATCACAGTGAAGGTTTCCTATACCGATGGCGGCAACACCGCTGAAAGCCTTACCTCTGCTGCAACCAGTGCCGTCGCCAATACCAATGACGACCCAACAGGCTTGCCAACTATCAGCGGCACAGCGACCCAGGGCGCGACCCTGACTGCGAACACAGACGCTATCAGCGATGCGGATGGACTGGGAGCCTTCAGCTACCAATGGCAGGCTGGGGGCAATGCCATCAACGGAGCAACCGACGCGACCTTTGAGCTGACGCAAGCCCAGGTCGGTGCGACCATTACCGTGACGGTTTCCTATACCGATGGCGGTGGCACCGATGAAATCCTAACCTCTGCTGCAACCAGTGCGATCACCAATACCAATGACGACCCAACAGGCTTGCCTACTATCACTGGTACGCCAACCCAAGGCGAGACCCTGACCGCACAGACAGGCGATATCAGCGATGCAGATGAACTGGGAGCCTTCAGCTATCAATGGCAGGCTGGGGGCAATGACATCAGCGGCGCAACCGACGCGACCTTTGAGCTGACGCAAGCTCAGGTGGGTGCGACCATCACTGTCAAGGTTTCCTATACCGATGGCGGTGGCACCGCTGAAAGCCTAACCTCTGCTGCAACCAATGCCGTCACCAATACCAATGACGCGCCAACAGGCTTGCCTACTATCACTGGTACGCCAACCCAAGGCGAGACCCTGACCGTGAACACAGGCGATATCAGCGATGCAGATGAACTGGGTGACTTCAGCTATCAATGGCAGGCTGGGGGCAATGACATCAGCGGCGCAACCGACGCGACCTTTGAGCTGACGCAAGCTCAGGTGGGTGCGACCATCACTGTCAAGGTTTCCTATACCGATGGCGGCAACACCGCTGAAAGCCTAACCTCTGCTGCAACCAATGCCGTCACCAATACCAATGACGCGCCAACAGGCTTGCCTACTATCACTGGTACGCCAACCCAAGGCGCGACCCTGACCGCACAGACAGGCGATATCAGCGATGCAGATGAACTGGGTGACTTCAGCTATCAATGGCAGGCTGGGGGCAATGACATCAGCGGCGCAGATGAAGCGACCTTTGAGCTGACGCAAGCTCAGGTGGGTGCGACCATTACCGTGACGGTTTCCTATACCGATGGCGGTGGCACCGCTGAAAGCCTAACCTCTGCTGCAACCAATGCCGTCACCAATACCAATGACGCGCCAACAGGCTTGCCTACTATCACTGGTACGCCAACCCAAGGCGAGACCCTGACCGCACAGACAGGCGATATCAGCGATGCAGATGAACTGGGTGACTTCAGCTATCAATGGCAGGCTGGGGGCAATGACATCAGCGGCGCAGATGAAGCGACCTTTGAGCTGACGCAAGCTCAGGTGGGTGCGACCATCACTGTCAAGGTTTCCTATACCGATGGCGGCAGCACCGCTGAAAGCCTAACCTCTGCTGCAACCAATGCCGTCACCAATACCAATGACGCGCCAACAGGCTTGCCTACTATCACTGGTACGCCAACCCAAGGCGAGACCCTGACCGCACAGACAGGCGATATCAGCGATGCAGATGAACTGGGTGACTTCAGCTATCAATGGCAGGCTGGGGGCAATGACATCAGCGGCGCAGATGAAGCGACCTTTGAGCTGACGCAAGCTCAGGTGGGTGCGACCATCACTGTCAAGGTTTCCTATACCGATGGCGGCAGCACCGCTGAAAGCCTAACCTCTGCTGCAACCAATGCCGTCACCAATACCAATGACGCGCCAACAGGCTTGCCTACTATCACTGGTACGCCAACCCAAGGCGAGACCCTGACCGCACAGACAGGCGATATCAGCGATGCAGATGAACTGGGTGACTTCAGCTATCAATGGCAGGCTGGGGGCAATGACATCAGCGGCGCAGATGAAGCGACCTTTGAGCTGACGCAAGCTCAGGTGGGTGCGACCATCACTGTCAAGGTTTCCTATACCGATGGCGGCAACACCGCTGAAAGCCTTACCTCTGCTGCAACCAATGCCGTCGCCAATACCAATGACGCGCCAACAGGCTTGCCAACTATCAGCGGCACAGCGACCCAGGGCGAGATCCTGACCGTGAACACAGACAGCATTGCTGATGCGGATGGACTGGAAGCCTTCAGCTATCAATGGCAGGCGGATGGCACCGACATCAGTGGAGCAACGGGTGAAACCTTTGCTCTGACGCAAGCTCAGGTGGGTGCGACTATCACAGTGATGGTTTCCTATACCGATGGCGGCAACACCGCTGAAACCCTAACCTCTGCTGCAACCAGTGCCGTCACCAACACCAATGACGCGCCAACAGGCTTGCCAACTATCAGCGGCACGCCAACCCAGGGCGCGACCCTGACTGTGAACACAGACGGCATTGCCGATGCGGATGGACTGGGAGTCTTCAGCTATCAATGGCAAGCTGGGGGCACCGCCATCAGCGGCGCAACGGGCACGACCTTTGAGCTGACGCAAGCTCAGGTTGGTGCGACTATCACAGTGACAGTGTCCTATACCGATGGCGGCACCACCACTGAAACCCTAACCTCTGCTGCAACCAGTGCCGTCGCCAATACCAATGACGACCCAACAGGCTTGCCTACTATCACTGGTACGCCAACCCAAGGCGAGACCCTGACCGCACAGACAGGCGATATCAGCGATGCAGATGAACTGGGTGACTTCAGCTATCAATGGCAGGCTGGGGGCAATGACATCAGCGGCGCAGATGAAGCGACCTTTGAGCTGACGCAAGCTCAGGTGGGTGCGACCATCACTGTCAAGGTTTCCTATACCGATGGCGGCAGCACCGCTGAAAGCCTAACCTCTGCTGCAACCAATGCCGTCACCAATACCAATGACGCGCCAACAGGCTTGCCTACTATCACTGGTACGCCAACCCAAGGCGAGACCCTGACCGTGAACACAGGCGATATCAGCGATGCAGATGAACTGGGTGACTTCAGCTATCAATGGCAGGCTGGGGGCAATGACATCAGCGGCGCAGATGAAGCGACCTTTGAGCTGACGCAAGCTCAGGTGGGTGCGACCATCACTGTCAAGGTTTCCTATACCGATGGCGGCAACACCGCTGAAAGCCTAACCTCTGCTGCAACCAATGCCGTCACCGATGAGATTGCACCTGTGTTCAGCAGTGGTGCCACGGTCAGCGTGGACGTGAATGAAAATACTCCCATCGCCACCGTCGTTTATAACGCCGAGGCGACCGACAACAACGGTGCGGATGATGAGGGCATTACCTACACCTTAAGCGGTGCCGATGCCGATGCCTTTAATATCAATGCTGACAGCGGTGAAGTGACGCTAAAAGCAGCAGCAGACTTTAAGACCCAGTCCAGCTATGCGCTGGCGGTCACTGCCACTGATGCCGCTGGCAACGCCACTACGCAGACGGTGACGGTAACCGTAATCGATACCACCCCGCCAATGATAGCGTTCCATGACATTACCGCAGACAACATCATTAATGCAAACGAGGTAAGCACAAGCATCACAGGGTCGGTTGAAGCAGGCAGTGGCGTTAAGTTAAGCCTTGGTGGCAATGTTCGTACCGCCACGGTAGCAACAGACGGTACCTGGTCTTACATCTTAACCTCGGCAGATATTGCCGCTATGGATCAAGGCGCTGAAACCATCACGGTAACCGCAACCGATGCTGCGGGTAATGAGGGCACAGCTAGCCGAGATATTACCGTCGATACGATAGCACCAGCGATAAGCATTGATGAAGATATTGCTGGCGACGATATCATTGATTCGAGCGAGGTACCCACAAGTATCACGGGTACAGTTGACGCAGGCAGTACCGTTGAGTTAAGCCTTGATGGTAATACGCGTACCATCACGGTGGAAGCCGATGGCACTTGGTCTTACACCTTAACCTTGATAGATATTGACAATATAGGTCAAGGCGTTAAAACCATCACAGCAACGGCAACCGATGCTGCGGGTAATGAGGGCACAGCTAGCCGAGATATTACCCTGGATACGGTCGTGTCAATAACCATTGATGAAGATATTGCTGGCGACGATATCATTGATTCGAGCGAGGTACCCACAAGTATCACGGGTACGGTTGACGCAGGCAGTACCGTTGATTTAAGCCTTGATGGAATGGATCGTCCCGCGACAGTGATAGGCACTGCATGGTCTTACACCCTAACCTCGACAGATATTAATAATATAGGTCAAGGCGTTAAAACCATCACAGCAACGGCAACCGATGCCTTGGGTAATGAGGGCACAGCTAGCCGAGATATTACTGTGGATACGGTCGTGTCAATGCTAACCATTGATGACATTACCGCAGACAACATCATTAATGCAAACGAGGTAAGCACAAGCATCACAGGGTCGGTTGAAGCAGGCAGTGGCGTTAAGTTAAGCCTTGGTGGCAATGTTCGTACCGCCACGGTAGCAACAGACGGTACCTGGTCTTACATCTTAACCTCGGCAGATATTGCCGCTATGGAACAAGGCGCTGAAACCATCACGGTAACAGCAACCGATGCCGTGGATAATGTACGCACCATTACGCAAGATCTTACCGTCGATACGATAGCACCAGCGATAAGTATTGATGAAGATATTGCTGGCGACGATATCATTGATTCGAGCGAGGTACCCACAAGTATCACGGGTACAGTTGACGCAGGCAGTACCGTTGAGTTAAGCCTTGATGGTAATACGCGTACCATCACGGTGGAAGCCGATGGCACTTGGTCTTACACCTTAACCTTGATAGATATTGACAATATAGGTCAAGGCGTTAAAACCATCACAGCAACGGCAACCGATGCTGCGGGTAATGAGGGCACAGCTAGCCGAGATATTACCCTGGATACGGTCGTGTCAATAACCATTGATGAAGATATTGCTGGCGACGATATCATTGATTCGAGCGAGGTACCCACAAGTATCACGGGTACGGTTGAAGCAGGCAGTAGCGTTAGGTTAGATATTGCTGGCACTGTTCGTACCGCAACCGTATCAGGTAGTAGCTGGTCTTACACCCTAACCTCGACAGATATTAATAATATAGGTCAAGGCGTTAAAACCATCACAGCAACGGCAACCGATGCCTTGGGTAATGAGGGCACAGCTAGCCGAGATATTACTGTGGATACGGTCGTGTCAATGCTAACCATTGATGACATTACCGCAGACAACATCATTAATGCAAACGAGGTAAGCACAAGCATCACAGGGTCGGTTGAAGCAGGCAGTGGCGTTAAGTTAACCATTGGTGGCAATGCTCGTACCGCCACGGTAGCAACAGGCACGGTACCTGGTCTTACATCCTTAACCTCGGCAGATATTGCCGCTGATGGAACAAGGCGCTGAAACCATCACGGTAACAGCAACCGATGCTGCGTGGATAATGTACGGCACCAGCTAGCGCAAGATCTTACCGTCGATACGATAGCACCAGCGATAAGTATTGATGAAGATATTGCTGGCGACGATATCATTGATTCGAGCGAGGTACCCACAAGTATCACGGGTACAGTTGACGCAGGCAGTACCGTTGAGTTAAGCCTTGATGGTAATACGCGTACCATCACGGTGGAAGCCGATGGCACTTGGTCTTACACCTTAACCTTGATAGATATTGACAATATAGGTCAAGGCGTTAAAACCATCACAGCAACGGCAACCGATGCTGCGGGTAATGAGGGCACAGCTAGCCGAGATATTACCCTGGATACGGTCGTGTCAATAACCATTGATGAAGATATTGCTGGCGACGATATCATTGATTCGAGCGAGGTACCCACAAGTATCACGGGTACGGTTGAAGCAGGCAGTAGCGTTAGGTTAGATATTGCTGGCACTGTTCGTACCGCAACCGTATCAGGTAGTAGCTGGTCTTACACCCTAACCTCGACAGATATTGATAATATAGGTCAAGGCGTTAAAACCATCACAGCAACGGCAACCGATGCCTTGGGTAATGAGGGCACAGCTAGCCGAGATATTACTGTGGATACGGTCGTGTCAATACTAACCATTGATGACATTACCGCAGACAACATCATTAATGCAAACGAGGTAAGCACAAGCATCACAGGGTCGGTTGAAGCAGGCAGTGGCGTTAAGTTAAGCCTTGGTGGCAATGTTCGTACCGCAACCGTAACAGGCACCACCTGGTCTTACATCTTAACCTCGGCAGATATTGCCGCTATGGAACAAGGCGCTGAAACCATCACGGTAACAGCAACCGATGCCGTGGATAATGTACGCACCATTACGCAAGATCTTACCGTCGATACGATAGCACCAGCGATAAGTATTGATGAAGATATTGCTGGCGACGATATCATTGATTCGAGCGAGGTACCCACAAGTATCACGGGTACAGTTGACGCAGGCAGTACCGTTGAGTTAAGCCTTGATGGTAATACGCGTACCATCACGGTGGAAGCCGATGGCACTTGGTCTTACACCTTAACCTTGATAGATATTGACAATATAGGTCAAGGCGTTAAAACCATCACAGCAACGGCAACCGATGCTGCGGGTAATGAGGGCACAGCTAGCCGAGATATTACCCTGGATACGGTCGTGTCAATAACCATTGATGAAGATATTGCTGGCGACGATATCATTGATTCGAGCGAGGTACCCACAAGTATCACGGGTACGGTTGACGCAGGCAGTACCGTTGATTTAAGCCTTGATGGAATGGATCGTCCCGCGACAGTGATAGGCACTGCATGGTCTTACACCCTAACCTCGACAGATATTAATAATATAGGTCAAGGCGTTAAAACCATCACAGCAACGGCAACCGATGCCTTGGGTAATGAGGGCACAGCTAGCCGAGATATTACTGTGGATACGGTCGTGTCAATGCTAACCATTGATGACATTACCGCAGACAACATCATTAATGCAAACGAGGTAAGCACAAGCATCACAGGGTCGGTTGAAGCAGGCAGTGGCGTTAAGTTAACCATTGGTGGCAATGTTCGTACCGCAACCGTAACAGGCACCACCTGGTCTTACATCTTAACCTCGGCAGATATTGCCGCTATGGAACAAGGCGCTGAAACCATCACGGTAACAGCAACCGATGCCGTGGATAATGTACGCACCATTACGCAAGATCTTACCGTCGATACGATAGCACCAGCGATAAGTATTGATGAAGATATTGCTGGCGACGATATCATTGATTCGAGCGAGGTACCCACAAGTATCACGGGTACAGTTGACGCAGGCAGTACCGTTGAGTTAAGCCTTGATGGTAATACGCGTACCATCACGGTGGAAGCCGATGGCACTTGGTCTTACGTCCTAACCGCGACAGATATTACCGTAATGGGTGAAGGCACTAAAACCATCACCGCCACCGCCACCGATGCGGCTGGTAACGCCGCTATGCAGGCAGTGACTGTAACCGTCACCAACATCAATGACGACCCAGTCGGGTTGCCTACCATCAGCGGCACAGCGACCCAGGGCGCGACCCTGACTGCGGACACAGACAGCATTACCGATGCGGATGGCCTTGGAACAGGTGGTTTCAGCTACCAGTGGCAGGCAGGGGGCAATGACATCAGCGGCGCAGATGAAGCGACCTTTGAGCTGACGCAAGCTCAGGTTGGTGCGACCATCACTGTGAAGGTTTCCTATACCGATGCTGGCAACACTGCTGAAACCCTAACCTCTGCTGCAACCAGTGCCGTCTCCAATACCAATGACGACCCAACAGGCTTGCCTACTATCACTGGCACGCCAACCCAAGGCGCGATCCTGACCGTGAACACAGACGCTATCAGCGATGCGGATGGCCTTGGAACAGGTGGTTTCAGCTACCAATGGCAGGCAGGGGGCAATGACATCAGCGGCGCAGATGAAGCGACCTTTGAGCTGACGCAAGCCCAGGTGGGTGCGACTATCACAGTGACAGTGTCTTATACCGATGGCGGCAACACCACTGAAACCCTAACCTCTGCTGCAACCGCTACGGTTACCAATACCAATGACGACCCAACAGGCTTGCCAACTATCAGCGGCACAGCGACCCAAGGCGCGACCCTGACTGCGAACACAGACAGCATTGCCGATGCGGATGGACTGGGAGCCTTCAGCTATCAATGGCAGGCGGATGGCACCGACATCAACGGCGCAACTGCCGCGACCTTTGAGCTGACGCAAGCACAGGTGGGTGCGACCATCACTGTCAAGGTTTCCTATACCGATGGCGGCAGCACCGATGAAACCCTAACCTCTGCTGCAACCAATGCCGTCACCAACACCAATGACGACCCAACAGGCTTGCCAACTATCAGCGGCACGCCAACCCAAGGCGAGATCCTGACCGTGAACACAGACGCTATCAGCGATGCGGATGGACTGGGAGCCTTCAGCTACCAGTGGCAGGCCGGGGGCAATGACATCAGCGGCGCAACCGACGCGACCTTTGAGCTGACGCAGGATCAGGTGGGTGCGACTATCACAGTGACAGTGTCCTATACCGATGGCGGCAGCACCACTGAAATCCTAACCTCTGCTGCAACCAGTGCGATCACCAATACCAATGACGCCCCAACAGGCTTGCCTACTATCAGCGGCACAGCGACCCAGGGCGCGACCCTGACTGTGAACACAGACAGCATTGCCGATGCAGATGGCTTCGGTAATGCGGGCTTCACCTACCAATGGCAGGCCGGGGGCAATGACATCAGCGGCGCAACCGACGCGACCTTTGAGCTGACGCAAGCTCAGGTGGGTGCGACCATCACTGTCAAGGTTTCCTATACCGATGGCGGCAACACCGCTGAAAGCCTTACCTCTGCTGCAACCAGTGCCGTCGCCAATACCAATGACGACCCAACAGGCTTGCCTACTATCACTGGTACGCCAACCCAAGGCGAGACCCTGACCGCACAGACAGGCGATATCAGCGATGCAGATGGACTGGGTGACTTCAGCTATCAATGGCAGGCTGGGGGCAATGACATCAGCGGCGCAACCGACGCGACCTTTGAGCTGACGCAGGATCAGGTGGGTGCGACTATCACAGTGACAGTGTCCTATACCGATGGCGGCAGCACCACTGAAATCCTAACCTCTGCTGCAACCAGTGCGATCACCAATACCAATGACGCCCCAACAGGCTTGCCTACTATCAGCGGCACAGCGACCCAGGGCGCGACCCTGACTGTGAACACAGACAGCATTGCCGATGCAGATGGCTTCGGTAATGCGGGCTTCACCTACCAATGGCAGGCCGGGGGCAATGACATCAGCGGCGCAACCGACGCGACCTTTGAGCTGACGCAAACTCAGGTGGGTGCGACCATCACTGTCAAGGTTTCCTATACCGATGGCGGCAACACCGCTGAAAGCCTTACCTCTGCTGCAACCAGTGCCGTCGCCAATACCAATGACGACCCAACAGGCTTGCCTACTATCACTGGTACGCCAACCCAAGGCGAGACCCTGACCGCACAGACAGGCGATATCAGCGATGCGGATGGACTGGGAGCCTTCAGCTATCAATGGCAGGCTGGGGGCAATGACATCAGCGGCGCAACGGGCACGACCTTTGAGCTGACGCAAGCACAGGTTGGTGCGACCATCACTGTCAAGGTTTCCTATACCGATGGCGGCAGCACCGCTGAAACCCTAACCTCTGCTGCAACCAATGCCGTCACCAATACCAATGACGCGCCAACAGGCTTGCCTACTATCACTGGTACGCCAACCCAAGGCGAGACCCTGACCGCACAGACAGGCGATATCAGCGATGCAGATGGACTGGGTGACTTCAGCTATCAATGGCAGGCTGGGGGCAATGACATCAGCGGCGCAACTGAATCGACCTTTGTGTTGACTCAGACCCAAGTAGGCAAGCCAATCACAGTGACAGTGTCCTATACCGATGGCGGCGGCAAGGCTGAAACCCTAACCTCTGCTGCAACCAGTGCCGTCGCCAATACCAATGACGCGCCAACAGGCTTGCCTACCATCGACGGCACAGCGACCCAAGGCGCGACCCTGACTGTGAACACAGACGCTATCAGCGATGCGGATGGCCTTGGAACAGGTGGTTTCAGCTACCAGTGGCAGGCAGGGGGCAATGACATCAGCGGCGCAGATGAAGCGACCTTTGAGCTGACGCAAGCCCAGGTGGGTGCGACTATCACAGTGACAGTGTCTTATACCGATGGCGGCAGCACCACTGAAACCCTAACCTCTGCTGCAACCAGTGCGATCACCAATACCAATGACGAGCCAACAGGCTTGCCTACTATCAGCGGCACGCCAACCCAAGGCGCGATCCTGACCGTGAACACAGACAGCATTGCCGATGCGGATGGACTGGGAGCCTTCAGCTATCAGTGGCAGGCTGGGGGCAATGACATCAGCGGTGCAGATGAAGCGACCTTTGAGCTGACGCAAGCTCAGGTTGGTGCGACCATCACTGTGAAGGTTTCCTATACCGATGCTGGCAACACCGCTGAAACCCTAACCTCTGCTGCAACCAGTGCGATCACCAATACCAATGACGAGCCAACAGGTGCGGTGATCATTGACGGCATCGCGACCCAAGGCGAGATCCTGACTGCGAACACAGACGCTATCAGCGATGCGGATGGACTGGGAGCCTTCAGCTACCAATGGCAGGCTGGGGGCACCGCCATCAGTGGAGCAACGGGTGAAACCTTTGAGCTGACGCAAGCCCAAGTTGGTGCGACCATCACTGTGAAGGTTTCCTATACCGATGGCGGCGGCACCGAAGAAAGCCTGACTTCTATTGCGACCAGTGCGGTTACCAATACCAATGACGAGCCAACAGGCTTGCCTACTATCAGCGGCACGCCAACCCAGGGCGAGATCCTGACTGTGAACACAGACAGCATTGCCGATGCAGATGGCTTCGGTAATGCTGGCTTCAGCTATCAATGGCAGGCGGATGGCACCGACATCAACGGCGCAACGGGCACGACCTTTGAGCTGACGCAAACTCAAGTGGGCAAGCCAATCACAGTGAAGGTTTCCTATACCGATGGCGGCAGCACCACTGAAACCCTGATCTCTGCTGCAACCAATGCCGTCACCAACACCAATGACGACCCAACAGGCTTGCCTACTATCAGCGGCACGCCAACCCAGGGCGCGACCCTGACTGTGAACACAGACGCTATCAGCGATGCGGATGGCCTTGGAACAGGTGGTTTCAGCTACCAGTGGCAGGCCGGGGGCAATGACATCAGCGGCGCAGATGAAGCGACCTTTGAGCTGACGCAAGCCCAGGTGGGTGCGACTATCACAGTGACAGTGTCTTATACCGATGGCGGCAGCACCACTGAAACCCTAACCTCTGCTGCAACCAGTGCGATCACCAATACCAATGACGAGCCAACAGGCTTGCCTACTATCACCGGCACGCCAACCCAAGGCGCGATCCTGACCGTGAACACAGACAGCATTGCCGATGCGGATGGACTGGGAGCCTTCAGCTATCAGTGGCAGGCTGGGGGCAATGACATCAGCGGTGCAGATGAAGCGACCTTTGAGCTGACGCAAGCTCAGGTTGGTGCGACCATCACTGTGAAGGTTTCCTATACCGATGCTGGCAACACCGCTGAAACCCTAACCTCTGCTGCAACCAGTGCGATCACCAATACCAATGACGAGCCAACAGGTGCGGTGATCATTGACGGCATCGCGACCCAAGGCGAGATCCTGACTGCGAACACAGACGCTATCAGCGATGCGGATGGACTGGGAGCCTTCAGCTACCAATGGCAGGCTGGGGGCACCGCCATCAGTGGAGCAACGGGTGAAACCTTTGAGCTGACGCAAGCCCAAGTTGGTGCGACCATCACTGTCAAGGTTTCCTATACCGATGGCGGTGGCACCGATGAAATCCTAACCTCTGCTGCAACCAGTGCGATCACCAATACCAATGACGCGCCAACAGGCTTGCCAACTATCAGCGGCACAGCGACCCAGGGCGAGATCCTGACCGTGAACACAGACAGCATTGCCGATGCAGATGGCTTCGGTAATGCGGGCTTCACCTACCAATGGCAGGCCGGGGGCAATGACATCAGCGGCGCAACGGGTGAAACCTTTGAGCTGACGCAAGCTCAGGTTGGTGCGACCATCACTGTGAAGGTTTCCTATACCGATGGCGGCAGCACCACTGAAACCCTGATCTCTGCTGCAACCAATGCCGTCACCAACACCAATGACGCGCCAACAGGTGCGGTGACCATCACTGGCACGCCGACCCAAGGCGCGACCCTGACTGCGAACACAGACGCTATCAGCGATGCGGATGGCTTCGGTAATGCGGGCTTCAGCTATCAATGGCAAGCTGGTGGCAATGACATCAGCGGCGCAACCGACGCGACCTTTGAGCTGACCCAGGCCCAGGTCGGTGCGACCATCACTGTGAAGGTTTCCTATACCGATGCTGGCAACACTGCTGAAACCCTAACCTCTGCTGCAACCAGTGCCGTCTCCAATACCAATGACGACCCAACAGGCTTGCCTACCATCACTGGCACGCCAACCCAGGGCGCGATCCTGACTGTGAACACAGACAGCATTGCCGATGCAGATGGCTTCGGTAATGCTGGCTTCAGCTATCAGTGGCAGGCTGGGGGCAATGACATCAGCGGTGCAGATGAAGCGACCTTTGAGCTGACGCAAGCTCAGGTTGGTGCGACCATCACTGTGAAGGTTTCCTATACCGATGCTGGCAACACTGCTGAAACCCTAACCTCTGCTGCAACCAATGCCGTCACCAACACCAATGACGACCCAACAGGCTTGCCAACTATCACTGGCACAGCGAGCCAAGGCGCGACCCTGACTGTGAACACAGATAGCATTGCCGATGCAGATGGCCTTGGAACAGGTGGTTTCAGCTACCAGTGGCAGGCCGGGGGCAATGACATCAGCGGCGCAACGGGCACGACCTTTGAGCTGACGCAAGCACAGGTGGGTGAGACCATCACAGTGACAGTGTCCTATACCGATGGCGGCAACACCGCTGAAAGCCTAACCTCTGCTGCAACCAATGCCGTCACCAATACCAATGACGACCCAACAGGCTTGCCAACTATCACTGGCACAGCGAGCCAAGGCGCGACCCTGACTGTGAACACAGATAGCATTGCCGATGCAGATGGCTTCGGTAATGCTGGCTTCAGCTATCAATGGCAAGCCGGTGGCACCGACATCAGCGACGCAACGGGCACGACCTTTGAGCTGACGCAAGCACAGGTGGGTGATACCATCACAGTGAAGGTTTCCTATACCGATGCTGGCAACACCGCTGAAAGCCTAACCTCTGCTGCAACCAATGCCGTCACCAATACCAATGACGACCCAACAGGCTTGCCTACTATCACTGGCACGCCAACCCAAGGCGCGATCCTGACCGTGAACACAGACGCTATCAGCGATGCGGATGGCCTTGGAACAGGTGGTTTCAGCTACCAGTGGCAGGCAGGGGGCAATGACATCAGCGGCGCAACGGGCACGACCTTTGAGCTGACGCAAGCCCAGGTGGGTGCGACCATCACTGTGAAGGTTTCCTATACCGATGCTGGCAACACCGCTGAAACCCTAACCTCTGCTGCAACCAGTGCGATCACCAACACCAATGACGCGCCAACAGGTGCGGTGACCATCACTGGCACGCCAACCCAAGGCGCGACCCTGACTGTGAACACAGACGCTATCAGCGATGCGGATGGCCTTGGAACAGGTGGTTTCAGCTACCAGTGGCAGGCCGGGGGCAATGCCATCAACGGAGCAACTGCCGCGACCTTTGAGCTGACGCAAGCACAGGTGGGTGCGACCATCACTGTGAAGGTTTCCTATACCGATGGCGGCAACACCGCTGAAAGCCTAACCTCTGCTGCAACCAATGCCGTCACCAATACCAATGACGACCCAACAGGCTTGCCAACTATCACTGGCACAGCGAGCCAAGGCGCGACCCTGACTGTGAACACAGACAGCATTGCCGATGCAGATGGCCTTGGAACAGGTGGTTTCAGCTACCAGTGGCAGGCCGGGGGCAATGACATCAGCGGCGCAACGGGCACGACCTTTGAGCTGACGCAAGCACAGGTGGGTGCGACCATCACTGTCAAGGTTTCCTATACCGATGGCGGCAACACCGCTGAAAGCCTAACCTCTGCTGCAACCAATGCCGTCGCCAATACCAATGACGACCCAACAGGCTTGCCAACTATCAGCGGCACGCCAACCCAGGGCGAGATCCTGACTGTGAACACAGACAGCATTGCCGATGCAGATGGCCTTGGAACAGGTGGTTTCAGCTACCAGTGGCAGGCCGGGGGCAATGACATCAGCGGCGCAACTGCCGCGACCTTTGAGCTGACGCAAGCACAGGTGGGTAAGCCAATGACAGTGAAGGTTTCCTATACCGATGGCGGCAACACCGCTGAAAGCCTAACCTCTGCTGCAACCAATGCCGTCACCAATACCAATGACGACCCAACAGGCTTGCCAACTATCACTGGCACAGCGAGCCAAGGCGCGACCCTGACTGTGAACACAGATAGCATTGCCGATGCAGATGGCCTTGGAACAGGTGGTTTCAGCTACCAGTGGCAGGCCGGGGGCAATGACATCAGCGGCGCAACGGGCACGACCTTTGAGCTGACGCAAGCACAGGTGGGTGCGACCATCACAGTGACAGTGTCCTATACCGATGGCGGCAACACCGCTGAAAGCCTAACCTCTGCTGCAACCAATGCCGTCACCAATACCAATGACGACCCAACAGGCTTGCCAACTATCACTGGCACAGCGAGCCAAGGCGCGACCCTGACTGTGAACACAGACAGCATTGCCGATGCGGATGGACTGGGAGCCTTCAGCTATCAGTGGCAGGCTGGGGGCAATGACATCAGCGGTGCAGATGAAGCGACCTTTGAGCTGACGCAAGCTCAGGTGGGCGCAGCTATCACTGTGAAGGTTTCCTATACCGATGGCGGTGGCACCGATGAAATCCTAACCTCTGCTGCAACCAGTGCCGTCGCCAATACCAATGACGCCCCAACAGGCTTGCCTACTATCACTGGCACGCCAACCCAAGGCGAGATCCTGACTGTGAACACAGACAGCATTGCCGATGCAGATGGCTTCGGTAATGCGGGCTTCAGCTATCAATGGCAGGCTGGGGGCAATGACATCAGCGGCGCAACCGACGCGACCTTTGAGCTGACGCAAGCTCAGGTGGGCGCAGCTATCACTGTGAAGGTTTCCTATACCGATGGCGGTGGCACCGATGAAAGCCTAACCTCTGCTGCAACCAGTGCGATCACCAATACCAATGACGCGCCAACAGGCTTGCCTACTATCACTGGCACGCCAACCCAAGGCGCGACCCTGACTGTGAACACAGATAGCATTGCCGATGCAGATGGCTTCGGTAATGCGGGCTTCAGCTATCAATGGCAGGCTGGGGGCAATGACATCAGCGGCGCAACCGACGCGACCTTTGAGCTGACGCAAGCCCAGGTGGGTGCGACCATCACTGTGAAGGTTTCCTATACCGATGGCGGCAGCACCGCTGAAACCCTAACCTCTGCTGCAACCAGTGCCGTCTCCAATACCAATGACGACCCAACAGGCTTGCCTACTATCACTGGCACGCCAACCCAAGGCGCGATCCTGACTGTGAACACAGACAGCATTGCCGATGCAGATGGCTTCGGTAATGCTGGCTTCAGCTATCAATGGCAAGCCGGTGGCACCGACATCAGCGACGCAACGGGCACGACCTTTGAGCTGACGCAAGCACAGGTGGGTGATACCATCACAGTGAAGGTTTCCTATACCGATGGTGGCAACACCGCTGAAAGCCTAACCTCTGCTGCAACCAATGCCGTCACCAATACCAATGACGACCCAACAGGCTTGCCTACTATCACCGGCACGCCGACCCAGGGCGAGACCCTGACTGTGAACACAGACAGCATTGCCGATGCAGATGGCTTCGGTAATGCTGGCTTCAGCTATCAATGGCAGGCTGGGGGCAATGACATCAACGGCGCAGATGAAGCGACCTTTGAGCTGACGCAAGCCCAGGTGGGCGCAGCTATCACTGTCAAGGTTTCCTATACCGATGGCGGCAGCACCGCTGAAAGCCTAACCTCTGCTGCAACCAGTGCGGTCACCAACACTAATGATGCCCCAACAGGCTTGCCAACTATCAGCGGCACGCCAACCCAAGGCGCGATCCTGACTGTGAACACAGACAGCATTGCCGATGCAGATGGCTTCGGTAATGCTGGCTTCAGCTATCAATGGCAAGCCAGCGGCACCGACATCAACGGCGCAGATGAAGCGACCTTTGCTCTGACGCAAGCACAGGTTGGTGCGACCATTACCGTGACGGTTTCCTATACCGATGGCGGCAGCACCACTGAAACCCTAACCTCTGCTGCAACCGCTACGGTTACCAACACCAATGACGCGCCAACAGGCTTGCCAACTATCAGCGGCACAGCGACCCAGGGCGAGATCCTGACCGTGAACACAGACGCTATCAGCGATGCGGATGGACTGGGAGCCTTCAGCTATCAATGGCAGGTTGGGGGCACCGCCATCAGTGGAGCAACGGGTGAAACCTTTGAGCTGACGCAAGCACAGGTGGGTGCGACCATCACTGTGAAGGTTTCCTATACCGATGGCGGCAACACCGCTGAAAGCCTAACCTCTGCTGCAACCAATGCCGTCACCAACACTAATGACGACCCAATAGGCTTGCCAACGATCAGCGGCACAGCGACCCAAGGCGAGACCCTGACTGCGAACACAGACGCTATCAGCGATGCGGATGGACTGGGCGCCTTCAGCTATCAATGGCAGGCTGGGGGTACCGACATCAACGGCGCAACGGGCACGACCTTTGAGCTGACGCAAGCTCAGGTTGGTGCGACCATCACTGTGAAGGTTTCCTATACCGATGGCGGCAACACTGCTGAAAGCCTAACCTCTGCTGCAACCAGTGCGATCACCAATACCAATGACGAGCCAACAGGTGCGGTGATCATTGACGGCATCGCGACCCAAGGCGAGATCCTGACTGCGAACACAGACGCTATCAGCGATGCGGATGGACTGGGAGCCTTCAGCTACCAATGGCAGGCTGGGGGCACCGCCATCAGTGGAGCAACGGGTGAAACCTTTGAGCTGACGCAAGCCCAGGTTGGTGCGACCATCACTGTGAAGGTTTCCTATACCGATGGCGGCGGCACCGAAGAAAGCCTGACTTCTATTGCGACCAGTGCGGTTACCAATACCAATGACGAGCCAACAGGCTTGCCTACTATCAGCGGCACGCCAACCCAGGGCGCGACCCTGACCGTGAACACAGACAGCATTGCCGATGCGGATGGCTTCGGTAATGCTGGCTTCAGCTACCAATGGCAGGCGGATGCCACCGACATCAACGGTGCCGATGAAGCGACCTTTGAGCTGACGCAAGCTCAGGTGGGTGCGACCATTACCGTGACGGTTTCCTATACCGATGGCGGCAACACCGCTGAAACCCTAACCTCTGCTGCAACCGCTACGGTTACCGATGAGATTGCACCTGTGTTCAGCAGTGGTACCACCGCCAGCGTGGCCGAGAACGCCGACGTCAACACCATAGTCTATGACGCTCAGGCGAGCGATGCTGGGGGTGCAGCGGATGATGGCATTACCTACACCTTAAGCGGTACCGATGCCAATGCCTTTAATATCAATGCCGCCAGCGGCGAAGTAACGCTAAAAGCAGCAGCAGACTTTAAGACCAAACCCAACTATGCGCTGGCGATCACCGCCACCGATGCCGCTGGCAATGCTGTATCACAGGAAGTAACGGTAACCGTAACCGATACCACCCCGCCAACGATAACGATTAATAATATTACCGACGACAATGTGATTAATTCGAACGAGGTAACCACGACCATCACAGGTACAGTGGAAGCCGACAGCACAGTTAAATTAACCATTGGTATCAATGTTCGTACCGCGGATGTGTCAGGCACCAACTGGTCTTACACCTTAACCTCTGACGATATTACCGCAATGGGTGAAGGCGATGAAACCATCGAAGCAACCGCAACCGATACCGCAGGTAATGAACGCACGATGACCCGAGCGATCACCGTCGATACCGTGCTGCCAACGATAACGATTAATAATATTACCGACGACAATGTGATTAATTCGAACGAGGTAACCACGACCATCACAGGTACAGTGGAAGCCGACAGCACAGTTAAATTAACCATTGGTATCAATGTTCGTACTGCGGATGTGTCAGGCACCAACTGGTCTTATACCTTAACCTCTGACGATATTAGCGCCATGGGTGAAGGTGATGAAACCATCGAAGCAACCGCAACCGATACCGCAGGTAATGAACGCACGATGACCCGAGCGATCACCGTCGATACCGTGCTGCCAACGATAACGATTAATAATATTACCGACGACAATGTGATTAATTCGAACGAGGTAACCACGACCATCACAGGTACAGTGGAAGCCGACAGCACAGTTAAATTAACCATTGGTGGCAATGTTCGTACCGCGGATGTGTCAGGCACCAACTGGTCTTATACCTTAACCTCTGACGATATTAGCGCCATGGGTGAAGGTGATGAAACCATCGAAGCAACCGCAACCGATACCGCAGGTAATGAACACATAACGACCCGAGCGATCACCGTCGATATCGTGCTGCCAACGATAACGATTAATAATATTACCGACGATAATGTGATTAATTCAAACGAGGTAACCACGACCATCACAGGTACAGTGGAAGCCGACAGCACAGTTAAATTAACCATTGGTGGCAATGTTCGTACCGCGGATGTGTCAGGCACCAACTGGTCTTATACCTTAACCTCTGACGATATTAGCGCCATGGGTGAAGGTGATGAAACCATCGAAGCAACCGCAACAGATACCGCAGGTAATGAACGCACGATGACCCGAGCGATCACCGTCGATACCGTGCTGCCAACGATAACTATTAATAATATTACCGCAGACAATGTGATTAATTCGAACGAGGCAAGCGGCACCTTAATAACGGGTACAGTGGAAGCCGACAGCACAGTTAAGTTAACCATTGGTGGCAATGTTCGTACTGCGGATGTGACAGGCACCAACTGGTCTTATACCTTAACCTCTGACGATATTAGCGCCATGGGTGAAGGCGATGAAACCATCGAAGCAACCGCAACCGATACCGCAGGTAATGAACGCACGATGACCCGAGCGATCACCGTCGATACCGTGCTGCCAACGATAACGATTAATGATATTACCGACGATAATGTGATTAATTCGAACGAGGTAACCACGACCATCACAGGTACGGTTGAAGCCGACAGCACAGTTAAGTTAACCATTGGTGGCAATGTTCGTACTGCGGATGTGTCAGGCACCAACTGGTCTTATACCTTAACCTCTGACGATATTAGCGCCATGGGTGAAGGTGATGAAACCATCGAAGCAACCGCAACCGATACCGCAGGTAATGAACACATAACGACCCGAGCGATCACCGTCGATATCGTGCTGCCAACGATAACGATTAATAATATTACCGCAGACAATGTGATTAATTCAAACGAGGTAACCACGACCATCACAGGTACAGTGGAAGCCGACAGCACAGTTAAATTAACCATTGGTGGCAATGTTCGTACCGCGGATGTGTCAGGCACCAACTGGTCTTATACCTTAACCTCTGACGATATTAGCGCCATGGGTCAAGGTGATGAAACCATCGAAGCAACCGCAACAGATACCGCAGGTAATGAACGCACGATGACCCGAGCGATCACCGTCGATACCGTGCTGCCAACGATAACGATTAATGATATTACCGCAGACAATGTGATTAATTCGAACGAGGTAACCACGACCATCACAGGTACAGTGGAAGCCGACAGCACAGTTACGTTAACCATTGGTAACGAGAAGCGTACCGCGGATGTGACAGGCACCAACTGGTCTTACACCTTAACCTCTGACGATATTAGCGCCATGGGTGAAGGCGATGAAACCATCGAAGCAACCGCAACCGATACCGCAGGTAATGAACGCACGATGACCCGAGCGATCACCGTCGATACCGTGCTGCCAACGATAACTATTAATGATATTACCGCAGACAATGTGATTAATTCAAACGAGGTAGCCACGACCATCACAGGTACAGTGGAAGCCGACAGCACAGTTAAATTAACCATTGGTATCAATGTTCGTACCGCGGATGTGTCAGGCACCAACTGGTCTTATACCTTAACCTCTGACGATATTAGCGCCATGGGTGAAGGTGATGAAACCATCGAAGCAACCGCAACAGATACCGCAGGTAATGAACGCACGATGACCCGAGCGATCACCGTCGATACCGTGCTGCCAACGATAACGATTAATGATATTACCGACGACAATGTGATTAATTCGAACGAGGTAACCACGACCATCACAGGTACAGTGGAAGCCGACAGCACAGTTAAGTTAACCATTGGTGGCAATGTTCGTACTGGGGATGTGTCAGGCACCGCTTGGTCTTATACCTTAACCTCTGACGATATTAGCGCCATGGGTGAAGGTGATGAAACCATCGAAGCAACCGCAACAGATACCGCAGGTAATGAACGCACGATGACCCGAGCGATCACCGTCGATACCGTGCTGCCAACGATAACTATTAATAATATTACCGACGACAATGTGATTAATTCGAACGAGGTAACCACGACCATCACAGGTACAGTGGAAGCCGACAGCACAGTTAAGTTAACCATTGGTAACGAGAAGCGTACCGCGAGTGTGACAGGCACCAACTGGTCTTATACCTTAACCTCTGACGATATTACCGCCATGGGTGAAGGCGATGAAACCATCGAAGCAACCGCAACCGATACCGCAGGTAATGAACGCACGATGACCCGAGCGATCACCGTCGATACCGTGCTGCCAACGATAACGATTAATAATATTACCGCAGACAATGTGATTAATTCGAACGAGGTAACCACGACCATCACAGGTACAGTGGAAGCCGACAGCACAGTTAAGTTAACCATTGGTGGCAATGTTCGTACCGCGGATGTGTCAGGCACCAACTGGTCTTATACCTTAACCTCTGACGATATTACCGCCATGGGTGAAGGCGATGAAACCATCGAAGCAACCGCAACCGATACCGCAGGTAATGAACGCACGATGACCCGAGCGATCACCGTCGATACCGTGCTGCCAACGATAACGATTAATGATATTACCGCAGACAATGTGATTAATTCGAACGAGGTAACCACGACCATCACAGGTACAGTGGAAGCCGACAGCACAGTTAAATTAACCATTGGTGGCAATGTTCGTACTGCGGATGTGTCAGGCACCGCTTGGTCTTATACCTTAACCTCTGACGATATTAGCGCCATGGGTGAAGGCGATGAAACCATCGAAGCAACCGCAACCGATACCGCAGGTAATGAACGCACGATGACCCGAGCGATCACCGTCGATACCGTGCTGCCAACGATAACGATTAATGATATTACCGCAGACAATGTGATTAATTCGAACGAGGTAACCACGACCATCACAGGTACAGTGGAAGCCGACAGCACAGTTAAATTAACCATTGGTGGCAATGTTCGTACTGGGGATGTGTCAGGCACCGCTTGGTCTTATACCTTAACCTCTGACGATATTAGCGCCATGGGTGAAGGTGATGAAACCATCGAAGCAACCGCAACCGATACCGCAGGTAATGAACGCACGATGACCCGAGCGATCACCGTCGATACCGTGCTGCCAACGATAACGATTAATAATATTACCGACGACAATGTGATTAATTCAAACGAGGTAACCACGACCATCACAGGTACAGTGGAAGCCGACAGCACAGTTAAATTAACCATTGGTGGCAATGTTCGTACCGCGGATGTGTCAGGCACCAACTGGTCTTATACCTTAACCTCTGACGATATTAGCGCCATGGGTGAAGGCGATGAAACCATCGAAGCAACCGCAACCGATACCGCAGGTAATGAACGCACGATGACCCGAGCGATCACCGTCGATACCGTGCTGCCAACGATAACGATTAATGATATTACCGACGACAATGTGATTAATTCGAACGAGGTAACCACGACCATCACAGGTACAGTGGAAGCCGACAGCACAGTTAAGTTAACCATTGGTGGCAATGTTCGTACTGGGGATGTGTCAGGCACCGCTTGGTCTTATACCTTAACCTCTGACGATATTAGCGCCATGGGTCAAGGTGATGAAACCATCGAAGCAACCGCAACAGATACCGCAGGTAATGAACGCACGATGACCCGAGCGATCACCGTCGATACCGTGCTGCCAACGATAACGATTAATAATATTACCGACGACAATGTGATTAATTCGAACGAGGTAACCACGACCATCACAGGTACAGTGGAAGCCGACAGCACAGTTAAGTTAACCATTGGTAACGAGAAGCGTACCGCGAGTGTGACAGGCACCAACTGGTCTTATACCTTAACCTCTGACGATATTACCGCCATGGGTGAAGGCGATGAAACCATCGAAGCAACCGCAACCGATACCGCAGGTAATGAACGCACGATGACCCGAGCGATCACCGTCGATACCGTGCTGCCAACGATAACGATTAATAATATTACCGCAGACAATGTGATTAATTCGAACGAGGTAACCACGACCATCACAGGTACAGTGGAAGCCGACAGCACAGTTAAGTTAACCATTGGTGGCAATGTTCGTACCGCGGATGTGTCAGGCACCAACTGGTCTTATACCTTAACCTCTGACGATATTACCGCCATGGGTGAAGGCGATGAAACCATCGAAGCAACCGCAACCGATACCGCAGGTAATGAACGCACGATGACCCGAGCGATCACCGTCGATACCGTGCTGCCAACGATAACGATTAATGATATTACCGCAGACAATGTGATTAATTCGAACGAGGTAACCACGACCATCACAGGTACAGTGGAAGCCGACAGCACAGTTAAATTAACCATTGGTGGCAATGTTCGTACCGCGGATGTGTCAGGCACCAACTGGTCTTATACCTTAACCTCTGACGATATTAGCGCCATGGGTGAAGGCGATGAAACCATCGAAGCAACCGCAACCGATACCGCAGGTAATGAACGCACGATGACCCGAGCGATCACCGTCGATACCGTGCTGCCAACGATAACGATTAATGATATTACCGCAGACAATGTGATTAATTCGAACGAGGTAACCACGACCATCACAGGTACAGTGGAAGCCGACAGCACAGTTAAGTTAACCATTGGTAACGAGAAGCGTACCGCGAGTGTGACAGGCACCAACTGGTCTTATACCTTAACCTCTGACGATATTACCGCCATGGGTGAAGGTGATGAAACCATCGAAGCAACCGCAACCGATACCGCAGGTAATGAACGCACGATGACCCGAGCGATCACCGTCGATACCGTGCTGCCAACGATAACGATTAATAATATTACCGCAGACAATGTGATTAATTCGAACGAGGTAACCACGACCATCACAGGTACAGTGGAAGCCGACAGCACAGTTAAGTTAACCATTGGTGGCAATGTTCGTACTGCGGATGTGTCAGGCACCAACTGGTCTTATACCTTAACCTCTGACGATATTAGCGCCATGGGTGAAGGTGATGAAACCATCGAAGCAACCGCAACCGATACCGCAGGTAATGAACGCACGATGACCCGAGCGATCACCGTCGATACCGTGCTGCCAACGATAACGATTAATAATATTACCGCAGACAATGTGATTAATTCGAACGAGGCAAGCGGCACCCTAATAACAGGTACAGTGGAAGCCGACAGCACAGTTAAATTAACCATTGGTGGCAATGTTCGTACCGCGACTGTGTCAGGCACCAACTGGTCTTATACCTTAACCTCTGACGATATTAGCGCCATGGGTGAAGGCGATGAAACCATCGAAGCAACCGCAACCGATACCGCAGGCAATGAACACACAACGACCCGAGCGATCACCGTCGATACCGTGCTGCCAACGATAACGATTAATAATATTACCGACGATAATGTGATTAATTCGAACGAGGTAACCACGACCATCACAGGTACAGTGGAAGCCGACAGCACAGTTAAGTTAACCATTGGTGGCAATGTTCGTACCGCGGATGTGACAGGCACCAACTGGTCTTACACCTTAACCTCTGACGATATTAGCGCCATGGGTGAAGGTGATGAAACCATCGAAGCAACCGCAACCGATACCGCAGGTAATGAACGCACGATGACCCGAGCGATCACCGTCGATACCGTGCTGCCAACGATAACGATTAATAATATTACCGTAGACA
The DNA here is from genome assembly GCA_965261045.1 of uncultured Colwellia sp. Lineage (GTDB taxonomy): Bacteria > Pseudomonadota > Gammaproteobacteria > Enterobacterales > Alteromonadaceae > Colwellia. Next base: position 1,902,278 of record CBDHCJ010000001.1, on the reverse strand, counting down.
ATGTGATTAATTCGAACGAGGTAACCACGACCATCACAGGTACAGTGGAAGCCGACAGCACAGTTAAATTAACCATTGGTGGCAATGTTCGTACTGCGGATGTGTCAGGTACCGCTTGGTCTTATACCTTAACCTCTGACGATATTAGCGCCATGGGTGAAGGCGATGAAACCATCGAAGCAACCGCAACCGATACCGCAGGTAATGAACGCACGATGACCCGAGCGATCACCGTCGATACCGTGCTGCCAACGATAACGATTAATAATATTACCGACGATAATGTGATTAATTCGAACGAGGTAACCACGACCATCACAGGTACGGTTGAAGCCGACAGCACAGTTACGTTAACCATTGGTAACGAGAAGCGTACCGCGAGTGTGACAGGCACCAACTGGTCTTATACCTTAACCTCTGACGATATTAGCGCCATGGGTCAAGGTGATGAAACCATCGAAGCAACCGCAACAGATACCGCAGGTAATGAACGCACGATGACCCGAGCGATCACCGTCGATACCGTGCTGCCAACGATAACGATTAATAATATTACCGACGACAATGTGATTAATTCGAACGAGGTAACCACGACCATCACAGGTACAGTGGAAGCCGACAGCACAGTTAAATTAACCATTGGTGGCAATGTTCGTACTGCGGATGTGTCAGGCACCAACTGGTCTTATACCTTAACCTCTGACGATATTAGCGCCATGGGTGAAGGCGATGAAACCATCGAAGCAACCGCAACCGATACCGCAGGTAATGAACGCACGATGACCCGAGCGATCACCGTCGATACCGTGCTGCCAACGATAACGATTAATAATATTACCGACGACAATGTGATTAATTCGAACGAGGTAACCACGACCATCACAGGTACAGTGGAAGCCGACAGCACAGTTAAATTAACCATTGGTGGCAATGTTCGTACTGCGAGTGTGACAGGCACCAACTGGTCTTATACCTTAACCTCTGACGATATTAGCGCCATGGGTGAAGGTGATGAAACCATCGAAGCAACCGCAACCGATACCGCAGGTAATGAACGCACGATGACCCGAGCGATCACCGTCGATACCGTGCTGCCAACGATAACGATTAATAATATTACCGCAGACAATGTGATTAATTCGAACGAGGTAACCACGACCATCACAGGTACAGTGGAAGCCGACAGCACAGTTAAATTAACCATTGGTGGCAATGTTCGTACTGCGGATGTGTCAGGCACCGCTTGGTCTTATACCTTAACCTCTGACGATATTAGCGCCATGGGTGAAGGCGATGAAACCATCGAAGCAACCGCAACCGATACCGCAGGTAATGAACGCACGATGACCCGAGCGATCACCGTCGATACCGTGCTGCCAACGATAACGATTAATGATATTACCGCAGACAATGTGATTAATTCGAACGAGGTAACCACGACCATCACAGGTACAGTGGAAGCCGACAGCACAGTTAAATTAACCATTGGTGGCAATGTTCGTACTGCGGATGTGACAGGCACCAACTGGTCTTATACCTTAACCTCTGACGATATTAGCGCCATGGGTGAAGGCGATGAAACCATCGAAGCAACCGCAACCGATACCGCAGGTAATGAACACACAACGACCCGAGCGATCACCATCGATACCGTGCTGCCAACGATAACGATTAATGATATTACCGCAGACAATGTGATTAATTCAAACGAGGTAACCACGACCATCACAGGTACAGTGGAAGCCGACAGCACAGTTAAGTTAACCATTGGTAACGAGAAGCGTACCGCGAGTGTGACAGGCACCAACTGGTCTTATACCTTAACCTCTGACGATATTACCGCCATGGGTGAAGGTGATGAAACCATCGAAGCAACCGCAACCGATACCGCAGGTAATGAACGCACGATGACCCGAGCGATCACCGTCGATACCGTGCTGCCAACGATAACGATTAATAATATTACCGCAGACAATGTGATTAATTCGAACGAGGTAACCACGACCATCACAGGTACAGTGGAAGCCGACAGCACAGTTAAGTTAACCATTGGTGGCAATGTTCGTACTGCGGATGTGTCAGGCACCAACTGGTCTTATACCTTAACCTCTGACGATATTAGCGCCATGGGTGAAGGTGATGAAACCATCGAAGCAACCGCAACCGATACCGCAGGTAATGAACGCACGATGACCCGAGCGATCACCGTCGATACCGTGCTGCCAACGATAACGATTAATAATATTACCGCAGACAATGTGATTAATTCGAACGAGGCAAGCGGCACCCTAATAACAGGTACAGTGGAAGCCGACAGCACAGTTAAATTAACCATTGGTGGCAATGTTCGTACCGCGACTGTGTCAGGCACCAACTGGTCTTATACCTTAACCTCTGACGATATTAGCGCCATGGGTGAAGGCGATGAAACCATCGAAGCAACCGCAACCGATACCGCAGGTAATGAACGCACGATGACCCGAGCGATCACCGTCGATACCGTGCTGCCAACGATAACGATTAATGATATTACCGACGACAATGTGATTAATTCGAACGAGGTAACCACGACCATCACAGGTACGGTTGAAGCCGACAGCACAGTTAAATTAACCATTGGTGGCAATGTTCGTACTGCGGATGTGTCAGGCACCGCTTGGTCTTATACCTTAACCTCTGACGATATTAGCGCCATGGGTGAAGGTGATGAAACCATCGAAGCAACCGCAACAGATACCGCAGGTAATGAACGCACGATGACCCGAGCGATCACCGTCGATACCGTGCTGCCAACGATAACGATTAATAATATTACCGACGACAATGTGATTAATTCGAACGAGGTAACCACGACCATCACAGGTACAGTGGAAGCCGACAGCACAGTTAAATTAACCATTGGTGGCAATGTTCGTACTGCGGATGTGTCAGGCACCGCTTGGTCTTATACCTTAACCTCTGACGATATTAGCGCCATGGGTGAAGGCGATGAAACCATCGAAGCAACCGCAACCGATACCGCAGGTAATGAACGCACGATGACCCGAGCGATCACCGTCGATACCGTGCTGCCAACGATAACGATTAATAATATTACCGACGACAATGTGATTAATTCGAACGAGGTAACCACGACCATCACAGGTACAGTGGAAGCCGACAGCACAGTTAAATTAACCATTGGTGGCAATGTTCGTACTGCGGATGTGTCAGGCACCAACTGGTCTTATACCTTAACCTCTGACGATATTAGCGCCATGGGTGAAGGTGATGAAACCATCGAAGCAACCGCAACCGATACCGCAGGTAATGAACGCACGATGACCCGAGCGATCACCGTCGATACCGTGCTGCCAACGATAACGATTAATGATATTACCGCAGACAATGTGATTAATTCGAACGAGGTAACCACGACCATCACAGGTACAGTGGAAGCCGACAGCACAGTTAAATTAACCATTGGTGGCAATGTTCGTACCGCGGATGTGTCAGGCACCAACTGGTCTTATACCTTAACCTCTGACGATATTAGCGCCATGGGTGAAGGTGATGAAACCATCGAAGCAACCGCAACCGATACCGCAGGTAATGAACGCACGATGACCCGAGCGATCACCGTCGATACCGTGCTGCCAACGATAACGATTAATGATATTACCGACGACAATGTGATTAATTCGAACGAGGTAACCACGACCATCACAGGTACAGTGGAAGCCGACAGCACAGTTAAATTAACCATTGGTATCAATGTTCGTACCGCGGATGTGTCAGGCACCAACTGGTCTTATACCTTAACCTCTGACGATATTAGCGCCATGGGTCAAGGTGATGAAACCATCGAAGCAACCGCAACCGATACCGCAGGCAATGAACGCACAGTGAGCCATGCCTTTACCGTCGATACCGTGCTGCCAACGATAACGATTAATAATATTACCGACGACAATGTGATTAATTCGAACGAGGTAACCACGACCATCACAGGTACAGTGGAAGCCGACAGCACAGTTAAATTAACCATTGGTGGCAATGTTCGTACTGCGGATGTGTCAGGCACCAACTGGTCTTATACCTTAACCTCTGACGATATTAGCGCCATGGGTGAAGGCGATGAAACCATCGAAGCAACCGCAACCGATACCGCAGGTAATGAACGCACGATGACCCGAGCGATCACCGTCGATACCGTGCTGCCAACGATAACGATTAATGATATTACCGACGATAATGTGATTAATTCAAACGAGGTAACCACGACCATCACAGGTACAGTGGAAGCCGACAGCACAGTTACGTTAACCATTGGTGGCAATGTTCGTACTGCGGATGTGTCAGGCACCGCTTGGTCTTATACCTTAACCTCTGACGATATTAGCGCCATGGGTGAAGGTGATGAAACCATCGAAGCAACCGCAACAGATACCGCAGGTAATGAACGCACGATGACCCGAGCGATCACCGTCGATACCGTGCTGCCAACGATAACTATTAATGATATTACCGCAGACAATGTGATTAATTCGAACGAGGTAACCACGACCATCACAGGTACAGTGGAAGCCGACAGCACAGTTAAATTAACCATTGGTGGCAATGTTCGTACTGCGGATGTGTCAGGCACCGCTTGGTCTTATACCTTAACCTCTGACGATATTAGCGCCATGGGTCAAGGTGATGAAACCATCGAAGCAACCGCAACAGATACCGCAGGTAATGAACACACAACGACCCGAGCGATCACCGTCGATACCGTGCTGCCAACGATAACGATTAATAATATTACCGACGATAATGTGATTAATTCGAACGAGGTAACCACGACCATCACAGGTACAGTGGAAGCCGACAGCACAGTTAAATTAACCATTGGTGGCAATGTTCGTACCGCGGATGTGACAGGCACCAACTGGTCTTACACCTTAACCTCTGACGATATTAGCGCCATGGGTGAAGGCGATGAAACCATCGAAGCAACCGCAACAGATACCGCAGGTAATGAACGCACGATGACCCGAGCGATCACCGTCGATACCGTGCTGCCAACGATAACGATTAATAATATTACCGACGACAATGTGATTAATTCGAACGAGGTAACCACGACCATCACAGGTACAGTGGAAGCCGACAGCACAGTTAAGTTAACCATTGGTGGCAATGTTCGTACTGCGGATGTGTCAGGCACCGCTTGGTCTTATACCTTAACCTCTGACGATATTAGCGCCATGGGTGAAGGTGATGAAACCATCGAAGCAACCGCAACAGATACCGCAGGTAATGAACGCACGATGACCCGAGCGATCACCGTCGATACCGTGCTGCCAACGATAACGATTAATAATATTACCGACGACAATGTGATTAATTCGAACGAGGTAACCACGACCATCACAGGTACAGTGGAAGCCGACAGCACAGTTAAATTAACCATTGGTGGCAATGTTCGTACTGCGGATGTGTCAGGCACCGCTTGGTCTTATACCTTAACCTCTGACGATATTAGCGCCATGGGTGAAGGCGATGAAACCATCGAAGCAACCGCAACCGATACCGCAGGTAATGAACGCACGATGACCCGAGCGATCACCGTCGATACCGTGCTGCCAACGATAACGATTAATAATATTACCGACGACAATGTGATTAATTCGAACGAGGTAACCACGACCATCACAGGTACAGTGGAAGCCGACAGCACAGTTAAATTAACCATTGGTGGCAATGTTCGTACTGCGGATGTGTCAGGCACCAACTGGTCTTATACCTTAACCTCTGACGATATTAGCGCCATGGGTGAAGGTGATGAAACCATCGAAGCAACCGCAACCGATACCGCAGGTAATGAACGCACGATGACCCGAGCGATCACCGTCGATACCGTGCTGCCAACGATAACGATTAATGATATTACCGCAGACAATGTGATTAATTCGAACGAGGTAACCACGACCATCACAGGTACAGTGGAAGCCGACAGCACAGTTAAATTAACCATTGGTGGCAATGTTCGTACCGCGGATGTGTCAGGCACCAACTGGTCTTATACCTTAACCTCTGACGATATTAGCGCCATGGGTGAAGGTGATGAAACCATCGAAGCAACCGCAACCGATACCGCAGGTAATGAACGCACGATGACCCGAGCGATCACCGTCGATACCGTGCTGCCAACGATAACGATTAATGATATTACCGACGACAATGTGATTAATTCGAACGAGGTAACCACGACCATCACAGGTACAGTGGAAGCCGACAGCACAGTTAAATTAACCATTGGTATCAATGTTCGTACCGCGGATGTGTCAGGCACCAACTGGTCTTATACCTTAACCTCTGACGATATTAGCGCCATGGGTCAAGGTGATGAAACCATCGAAGCAACCGCAACCGATACCGCAGGCAATGAACGCACAGTGAGCCATGCCTTTACCGTCGATACCGTGCTGCCAACGATAACGATTAATAATATTACCGACGACAATGTGATTAATTCGAACGAGGTAACCACGACCATCACAGGTACAGTGGAAGCCGACAGCACAGTTAAATTAACCATTGGTGGCAATGTTCGTACTGCGGATGTGTCAGGCACCAACTGGTCTTATACCTTAACCTCTGACGATATTAGCGCCATGGGTGAAGGCGATGAAACCATCGAAGCAACCGCAACCGATACCGCAGGTAATGAACGCACGATGACCCGAGCGATCACCGTCGATACCGTGCTGCCAACGATAACGATTAATGATATTACCGACGATAATGTGATTAATTCAAACGAGGTAACCACGACCATCACAGGTACAGTGGAAGCAGGCAGCACAGTTACGTTAACCATTGGTGGCAATGTTCGTACTGCGGATGTGTCAGGCACCGCTTGGTCTTATACCTTAACCTCTGACGATATTAGCGCCATGGGTGAAGGTGATGAAACCATCGAAGCAACCGCAACAGATACCGCAGGTAATGAACGCACGATGACCCGAGCGATCACCGTCGATACCGTGCTGCCAACGATAACTATTAATGATATTACCGCAGACAATGTGATTAATTCGAACGAGGTAACCACGACCATCACAGGTACAGTGGAAGCCGACAGCACAGTTAAATTAACCATTGGTGGCAATGTTCGTACTGCGGATGTGTCAGGCACCGCTTGGTCTTATACCTTAACCTCTGACGATATTAGCGCCATGGGTCAAGGTGATGAAACCATCGAAGCAACCGCAACAGATACCGCAGGTAATGAACACACAACGACCCGAGCGATCACCGTCGATACCGTGCTGCCAACGATAACGATTAATAATATTACCGACGATAATGTGATTAATTCGAACGAGGTAACCACGACCATCACAGGTACAGTGGAAGCCGACAGCACAGTTAAATTAACCATTGGTGGCAATGTTCGTACCGCGGATGTGACAGGCACCAACTGGTCTTACACCTTAACCTCTGACGATATTAGCGCCATGGGTGAAGGCGATGAAACCATCGAAGCAACCGCAACAGATACCGCAGGTAATGAACGCACGATGACCCGAGCGATCACCGTCGATACCGTGCTGCCAACGATAACGATTAATAATATTACCGACGACAATGTGATTAATTCGAACGAGGTAACCACGACCATCACAGGTACAGTGGAAGCCGACAGCACAGTTAAGTTAACCATTGGTGGCAATGTTCGTACTGCGGATGTGTCAGGCACCAACTGGTCTTATACCTTAACCTCTGACGATATTAGCGCCATGGGTGAAGGCGATGAAACCATCGAAGCAACCGCAACCGATACCGCAGGTAATGAACGCACGATGACCCGAGCGATCACCGTCGATACCGTGCTGCCAACGATAACGATTAATAATATTACCGACGACAATGTGATTAATTCGAACGAGGTAACCACGACCATCACAGGTACAGTGGAAGCCGACAGCACAGTTAAGTTAACCATTGGTGGCAATGTTCGTACCGCGGATGTGTCAGGCACCAACTGGTCTTATACCTTAACCTCTGACGATATTAGCGCAATGGGTGAAGGTGATGAAACCATCGAAGCAACCGCAACAGATACCGCAGGTAATGAACGCACGATGACCCGAGCGATCACCGTCGATACCGTGCTGCCAACGATAACGATTAATAATATTACCGACGATAATGTGATTAATTCGAACGAGGTAACCACGACCATCACAGGTACAGTGGAAGCCGACAGCACAGTTAAGTTAACCATTGGTGGCAATGTTCGTACTGCGGATGTGACAGGCACCAACTGGTCTTATACCTTAACCTCTGACGATATTAGCGCCATGGGTGAAGGCGATGAAACCATCGAAGCAACCGCAACCGATACCGCAGGTAATGAACGCACGATGACCCGAGCGATCACCGTCGATACCGTGCTGCCAACGATAACTATTAATGATATTACCGCAGACAATGTGATTAATTCGAACGAGGTAACCACGACCATCACAGGTACAGTGGAAGCCGACAGCACAGTTAAGTTAACCATTGGTGGCAATGTTCGTACCGCGGATGTGTCAGGCACCAACTGGTCTTATACCTTAACCTCTGACGATATTAGCGCCATGGGTGAAGGCGATGAAACCATCGAAGCAACCGCAACAGATACCGCAGGTAATGAACGCACGATGACCCGAGCGATCACCGTCGATACCGTGCTGCCAACGATAACGATTAATAATATTACCGACGACAATGTGATTAATTCGAACGAGGCAAGCGGCACCCAAATAACGGGTACGGTTGAAGCCGACAGCACAGTTACGTTAACCATTGGTATCAATGTTCGTACCGCGGATGTGTCAGGCACCAACTGGTCTTATACCTTAACCTCTGACGATATTAGCGCAATGGGTGAAGGTGATGAAACCATCGAAGCAACCGCAACCGATACCGCAGGTAATGAACGCACGATGACCCGAGCGATCACCGTCGATACCGTGCTGCCAACGATAACGATTAATGATATTACCGCAGACAATGTGATTAATTCGAACGAGGTAACCACGACCATCACAGGTACAGTGGAAGCCGACAGCACAGTTAAATTAACCATTGGTATCAATGTTCGTACCGCGGATGTGTCAGGCACCGCTTGGTCTTACACCTTAACCTCTGACGATATTAGCGCCATGGGTGAAGGCGATGAAACCATCGAAGCAACCGCAACCGATACCGCAGGTAATGAACGCACGATGACCCGAGCGATCACCGTCGATACCGTGCTGCCAACGATAACTATTAATGATATTACCGCAGACAATGTGATTAATTCGAACGAGGTAACCACGACCATCACAGGTACAGTGGAAGCCGACAGCACAGTTAAGTTAACCATTGGTGGCAATGTTCGTACCGCGGATGTGTCAGGCACCAACTGGTCTTATACCTTAACCTCTGACGATATTAGCGCCATGGGTGAAGGCGATGAAACCATCTCCGCAACCGCAACTGATACCGCAGGTAATGAGGGCACAGCTAACCGAGATATTACCGTGGATACGGTCGTGTCAATGCTAACCATTGATGACATTACCGCAGATAACATCATTAATGCAAATGAGGTAAGCACAAGCATCACGGGGTCGGTTGAAGCAGGCAGTGGCGTTAAGTTAAGCCTTGGTGGCAATACGCGTACCGCCACGGTAGCAACAGACGGTACCTGGTCTTACATCTTAACCTCGGCAGATATTGCCGCTATGGAACAAGGCGCTGAAACCATCACGGTAACAGCAACCGATGCCGTGGATAATGTACGCACCATTACGCAAGATCTTACCGTCGATACGATAGCACCAGCGATAAGCATTGATGAAGATATTGCTGGCGACGATATCATTGATTCAAGCGAGTTAACCACGACCCTAATAACGGGTACGGTTGAAACAGGCAGTAGCGTTGAGTTAATCCTTGGGGGCAATGTGCGTACCATCACGGTGGAAGCCGATGGCACCTGGTCTTACACCTTAACCTTGACAGATATTGACAATATAGGTCAAGGCGTTAAAACCATCACAGCAACGGCAACCGATGCCGCAGGTAATAAGGGCACAGCTAGCCGAGATATTACCGTGAGTACACAATACTCTACTATAGTGAGGGTTATTGATGATGTCAGCACTCATGGCAGTTTTACGGGTGATTTGGTGACTGGCGCAAGCACAGACGACAGCACGCCTATGTTAGAAGGCACACTAAATTTTAGTTTTTCTAGTGGCGAAATACTTGCCATATATGATGACGATGGCGATGGCGTCAAAAAAATAGGTGAAGCGACGGTAACAGGCACAGACTGGACTTACACACCTAGCAGTGCATTAGCAGCAGGCAGGCATAGTTTTACCGCACGGGTTGAAAACTCTCTTGGTGCTCAGGGTGCGACAACTACCCCTTATGTGGTTAACATCAATCCTAGCATTAGCATGACAGTAACCAATGATATGGGTGCCGTACTAGAAGCTATCACTACGGTCGATAATACACTGACTTTATCAGGTGTCTTAATCACTGCGCTAGGCACGGGTGAAGAGCTGGCTATTTACGATGGTATGGCGAAACTTGGTGTTGCCAGCGTTAATGCCGATGATAATGCATGGACATTCACTACGTCAGTGTTATCGGATGGCACGTATAAGCTTAAAGCGGTTATTCAAACGATAGGTGAAACCGCTATTGCTAATGCCCGTGTGATTAGTGCAACAAACACTATTGGGATTGTTACTACTACACCGACACAAACCGCTATTATTGCAAGGGTGACTGATGATGTGAGCACTCATGGCAGTATTGTGGGCGTTTTAGCGACTGGCGTCACAACAGACGACACTACACCTGAGTTAGCAGGCACACTGAGTGCTGCGCTTGTTTTTGGTCAAGTGCTGGCAATATATGATGGCGCCAGAAAATTAGGTAACGCGGATGTGGCAGCAGACATCAGCTGGACTTACACACCAAGCGCATTGCCAGCAGGCAGGTATAGTTTTACCGCACGGGTTGAAAACTCTATTGGTGGCCAGGGTGCGGCAACTGCCCCTTATGTGGTTAATATCAACCCTAGCATTAGCATGACAGTAAGAGATGATGCGGGTACTGTAACGGGAATTTTTCCAGATTCAAGTAATATAATTACAGACGATGTTACACCGACTTTATCAGGTACCTTAGCCACGGCGCTAGGCTCGAGTGAAGAGCTGGCTATTTACAATGGTACGGCAAAACTTGGTGTTGTCAGCGTTAATGCCGATGATAATGCATGGACATTCACTACGTCAGTGTTATCGGATGGCGAGCATAGGTTTAAAGCGGTTATTCAAGGGATAGGTGAAACCGCTATTGCCAATGCCCGTGTGGTTAGTGCAACAAGCATTATTAGGGTTGCTACTACACCGACACAAACCGCGACTATTGCAACGGTGAATGATGATGTGAGCACTCATGGTAGTGTTACGGGCGTTTTAGCGACTGGCGCTACAACAGACGACACTACACCTACGTTATCAGGTACACTGAGTGCTGCGCTTATTTTTGGTCAAGTGCTGGCAATATATGATGGCGCCACAAAACTAGGTGACGCGACGCTGGTAGCAGGGATAGGAGCCACCACATGGTCTTACACACCAAGTGCATTAGCAGCAGGCGGGCATAGTTTTACCGCACGGGTTGAAAACGCTCTTGGTGCTCAGGGTGCGGTAAGTAGCGCCCGTGTGGTTAACATCAACCCTAGCATCAGCATGACAATCGTTGATGATGCGGGTGCCGTACTAGAAGCGGTTAATTCAGGAATGCGCTATATCCTACTCAAACAAAAAGGTGTCGTAGATAGACGATTGTGGGTTGCTGAAGTTGAAGTCTTCTCAAATGGCGATAATATTGCCTTAAATAAAGCCGTCACGGCGGGGACGGCTAATACAGTATCTGGATTTGGCTCGCCGTCAGCCGTTACGGATGGTAGCAGAAATACTATTAGTAATGTTTATGCCGCAAACCCCGCTACTACAGACAACTGGTTGCTTATTGATCTAGGTGCTTACTATAGTATTGACCGTGTTGATGTTTATGGCTATAACAACGCTAATCTTCTTTTACTAGAAATTCAAAATGTCGATATTTTTGCCAGTAGAGAAGATTTTAGTCGTCAGACCTATGCCGCGTTAAGGGCTAATTCAAACGTGATTCACTTAGGTGGTACGACGGGATCACCAGAAGAGAAAACTACCTTAACGCCACCTGTTATTACTACGGACGATAATACACTGACCTTGAAAGGTGCCTTAGCGACTGCGCTAGGTGCGGGTGAAGAGCTGGCTATTTACTATGGCATGGCGAAACTTGGTGCTGTTACCGTCAATATCGATAAATCATGGACATTCACTACAGTAGCATTATCGAATGGCAAGGCTATGCTTAAAGCGGTTATTCAAACGAGAGGTGAAACCGATATTGCCAATGCCCGTGTGGTTAGTGCAACAAGCACTATTGAGATTGTTACGACTACACTGACACAAACCGCGACTATTACAACGGTGAATGATGATGTGAGCACTCATGGCAGTGTTGTGGGCGTTTTAGCGACTGGCGCCACAACAGACGACACCACACCTATGTTATCAGGCACATTGAGTGCTGCGCTAGGCATTGGTGAAGTGCTGGCAATCTATGATGACACTACAAAACTAGGTGACGCGACGGTGGTAGCAGGGACGTGGTCTTACACACCAAGCGCATTAGCAGCAGGCAGGCATAGTTTTACCGCACGGGTTGAAAACGCTATTGGTAGTCAGGGCGCGGCAAGTACCCCTTATGTGGTTAACATCAACCCTGGCATCAGCATAACAATAACCGATGATGTAGGTACTGTAACGGGAGCGCTTAACCTAACGGTGCGCTATATCTTGCTTAAACAAACAGGTGCCTCAAGCCAACGTTTGGGCGTTGCTGAAGTTGAAGCCTTCTCAAATGGTGTTAATGTTGCCTTAGGTAAACCCGTCACGGTGGGAGTGGACGATAACAGTAATCGGTCAAAGGTTACTGATGGTAATCTAGAAGTATTTGGTGGTTATGGAACAACCTTAAAGACGATAGACAACTGGGTGCTTATTGACCTAGGCGCTAACTATGCTATTGACCGTGTCGACGTTTATGTTGAAAGTAATTTTTTCTTGAGTAATATCAAAAATGTAGATGTTTTTGTCAGTAAAGACGATTTTAGCGCTCAGACCTATGACGAGTTAAGAGCTAATTCAAACGCGATTCACTTAGGCGGTACGACTGAGTCACCTGTTGTTAAAACCACGTTAACGCCACCTGTTATTACTACGGACGATAATATGCCGACCTTGTCAGGTACCTTAAACACTGCGCTAGGCGCGGGTGAAGAGCTGGCTATTTACGATGGTACGGCAAAACTTGGTGTTGCCAGCGTTAGTACCGTTAATACCAATGTTACATGGACATTCACCCCTACGAGCGCGAACGTGTTAGCAGATGGCGAGCATAGGTTTAAAGCGGTTATTCAAGCGGTAGATGAAATCGCTATTGCCAATGCCCGTGTGGTTAGTGCAACAAGCATTATTAGGGTTGCTATTGTACCGACACAAACCGCGATTATTGCAACGGTAACTGATGATGTAAGCACTCATGGCAGTGTTGTGGGCATTTTAGCGGCTGGCGGCACAACCGACGACACTACACCTGAGTTAGCAGGCACACTGAGTGCTGCGCTTACTTCAGAGCAAGTGCTGGCAATATATAATGGCGCCACAAAACTAGGTGATGCGATGGTAACAGTCACAGACTGGACTTACACACCAAGCGCATTACCAGCAGGCAGGTATAGTTTTACCGCACGGGTTGAAAACTCTCTTGGTGCTCAGGGCGCGGTAAGTAGCGCCCGTGTGGTTAACATCAACCCTAGCATTAGCATGACAGTAACTATGGTCGATAATACACCAACTTTATCTGGTGCCTTAATCATTGCGCTAGACACGGGTGAAGAGCTGGCTATTTACGATGGCATGGCGAAACTTGGTGTTGCCAGCGTTAATGCCGATGATAATGCATGGACATTCACTACGTCAGTGTTAACGGATGGCACATATAGGCTTAAAGCGGTTATTCAAGCGATAGGTGCAAACGATATTGCCAATGGGCGTGTGATTAGTGCAACCAACACTATTGGGATTGTTACTACTGCACCGACACAAACCGCTACTATTACAAGGGTAACTGATGATGTGAGTACTCATGGTAGTGTTGTGGGCGTTTTAGCGACTGGCGCCACAACAGACGATACTACACCTGAGTTAGCAGGCACACTGAGTGCTGCGCTTATTTATGGTCAACAAGTGCTGGCAATATATGATGGCGCCACAAAACTAGGTGAAGCGACGGTAATAGGCACAGACTGGACTTACACACCAAGCGCATTGCCAGCAGGCAGGCATAGTTTTACCGCACGGGTTGAAAACTCCGTTGGTATTCTACAAGGCGCGGCAAGTACCCCTTATGTAGTTAATATCAACCTTGGCATTAGCATGACAGTAACCGATAATGCGGGTGCTATAAAGGGAGTCTTGTCGGATTCAGATACTAATATTATAGACGATGCCACACCGACTTTTTCAGGTACCTTAGCCACTGCGCTAGGCATGGGTGAAGAGCTGGCTATTTACGATGGTGCGGCAAAACTTGGTGTTGCCAGCGTTAATACCGTTAATGGCAATATAGAATGGACATTTACCCCTGTGAACCCGTTAGAGCGTACCGTGGGCTTTCATAGGTTTAAAGCGGTTATTCAAGCGGCAGATGAAACCGCTATTGCTAATGCCCGTGTGATTAGTGCAACAAGCACTATTAGGATTGTTGCTCTACCGACACAAAGAGCTATTATTGCGGAGGTGATTGATCATGTGTCCACTCGTGGTAGTGTTGTGGGCGTTTTAGCGGATGGCACCACAACAGACGACACAGCACCTGAGTTAGCAGGCCTAACTGTTGAGCTTGGTGATAACCAAGTGCTGGCAATATATGATGGCGCTACAAAACTAGGTAACGCGGATGTGGCAGCAGGGGTATTCATCAGCACATGGACTTACACACCTGGCAGCGCGTTAGCAGCAGGCAGGCATAGTTTTACCGCACGGGTTGAAAACGCTATTGGTGCTCAGGGCGCGGCAAGTACCCCTTATGTGGTTAACATCATCCCTGACATTAGCATGACAGTAACCGATGATGTGGGTGCTATAACGGGAATTTTGTCAGATTCAGGTACTAATATTATAGACGATGACACACCGACTTTATCAGGTACCTTAGCCGCTGCGCTAGGCATGGGTGAAGAGCTGGCTATTTACAATGGCAGCATAAAACTTGGTGTTGCCAGCGTTAATGTCGATGATAATGTATGGACATTCACTACGTCAGTGTTATCGGGTGGCACGTATAGGTTTAGAGCGGTTATTCAAACGATAGGTGAAAACACTTTTTTTACTGCCCGTGTGATTAGTGCAACAAGCACTATTGAGATTGTTCCTACTACACCGACACAAACCGCTACTATTGCAAGGGTGACTGATGATGTGAGCACTCATGGCAGTGTTGTGGGCGTTTTAGCGACTGGCGTCACAACAGACGACACTACACCTGAGTTAGCAGGCACACTGAGTGCTGCGCTTATTTCTGGTCAAGTGCTGGCAATATATGATGGCGCCAGAAAATTAGGTGACGCGGATGTGGCAGCAGACATCAGCTGGTCTTACGCACCAAGCGCATTGCCAGCAGGCAGGTATAGTTTTACCGCACGGGTTGAAAGCCTCATTAGTGGCCTACAGGGCGCAGCAAGTACCCCTTATGTAGTTAATATCAACCCTGGTATTAGCATGACAGTAACCAATGATGCGAGTGCTATAAAGGGAGTCTTGTCGGATTCAGGTACTAATATTACAATTACAGACGATAGTACACCGACTTTATCAGGTACCTTAGCCACGGCGCTAGGCTCGAGTGAAGAGCTGGCTATTTACAATGGTACGGCAAAACTTGGTGTTGTCAGCGTTAATGCCGATGATAATGCATGGACATTCACTACGTCAGTGTTATCGGATGGCAGGTATAGGCTTAAAGCGGTTATTCAAGGGATAGGTGAAACCGTTATTGCCAATGCCCGTGTGGTTAGTGCAACAAGCACTATTGGGATTGTTACAATTGTACCGACACAAACTACTAATATTTTAGGAGTAAAGGATGATGCCAGCACTCATGGTAGTGTTACGGGCGTTTTAGCGACTGGCGCTACAACAGACGACACTACACCTACGTTATCAGGTACACTGAGTGCTGCGCTTATTTTTGGTCAAGTGCTGGCAATATATGATGGCGCCACAAAACTAGGTGACGCGACGCTGGTAGTAGGGATAGGAGCCACCACATGGTCTTACACACCAAGTGCATTAGCAGCAGGCGGGCATAGTTTTACCGCACGGGTTGAAAACGCTCTTGGTGCTCAGGGTGCGGTAAGTAGCGCCCGTGTGGTTAACATCAACCCTAGCATCAGCATGACAATCGTTGATGATGCGGGTGCCGTACTAGAAGCGGTTAATTCAGGAATGCGCTATATCCTACTCAAACAAAAAGGTGTCGTAGATAGACGATTGTGGGTTGCTGAAGTTGAAGTCTTCTCAAATGGCGATAATATTGCCTTAAATAAAGCCGTCACGGCGGGGACGGCTAATACAGTATCTGGATTTGGCTCGCCGTCAGCCGTTACGGATGGTAGCAGAAATACTATTAGTAATGTTTATGCCGCAAACCTCGCTACTACAGACAACTGGTTGCTTATTGATCTAGGTGCTTACTATAGTATTGACCGTGTTGATGTTTATGGCTATAACAACGCTAATCTTCTTTTACTAGAAATTCAAAATGTCGATATTTTTGCCAGTAGAGAAGATTTTAGTCGTCAGACCTATGCCGCGTTAAGGGCTAATTCAAACGTGATTCACTTAGGTGGTACGACGGGATCACCAGAAGAGAAAACTAGCTTAACGCCACCTGTTATTACTACGGACGATAATACACTGACCTTGAAAGGTGCCTTAGCGACTGCGCTAGGTGCGGGTGAAGAGCTGGCTATTTACTATGGCATGGCGAAACTTGGTGCTGTTACCGTCAATATCGATAAATCATGGACATTCACTACAGTAGCATTATCGAATGGCAAGGCTATGCTTAAAGCGGTTATTCAAACGAGAGGTGAAACCGATATTGCCAATGCCCGTGTGGTTAGTGCAACAAGCACTATTGAGATTGTTACGACTACACTGACACAAACCGCGACTATTACAACGGTGAATGATGATGTGAGCACTCATGGCAGTGTTGTGGGCGTTTTAGCGACTGGCGCCACAACAGACGACACCACACCTATGTTATCAGGCACATTGAGTGCTGCGCTAGGCATTGGTGAAGTGCTGGCAATCTATGATGGCACTACAAAACTAGGTGACGCGACGGTGGTAGCAGGGATAGCAGCCACCACATGGTCTTACACACCAAGCGCATTACCAGCAGGCAGCCATAGCTTTACCGCACGGGTTGAAAACGCTATTGGTAGTCAGGGCGCGGCAAGTACCCCTTATGTGGTTAACATCAACCCTGGCATCAGCATAACAATAACCGATGATGTAGGTACTGTAACGGGAGCGCTTAACCCAACGGTGCGCTATATCTTGCTTAAACAAACAGGTGTCTCAAGGCAAAAATTGGTCGTTGCTGAAGTTGAAGCCTTCTCAAATGGTGTTAATGTTGCCTTAGGTAAACCCGTCACGGTGGGAGTGGACGATAACAGTAATCGGTCAAAGGTTACTGATGGTAATCTAGAAGTATTTGGTGGTTATGGAACAACCTTAAAGACGAGAGACAACTGGGTGCTTATTGACCTAGGCGCTAACTATGCTATTGACCGTGTCGACGTTTATGTTAGAAATAATTTTTTCTTGAGAAATATCAAAAATGTAGATGTTTTTGTCAGTAAAGACGATTTTAGCGCTCAGACCTATGTCGAGTTAAGAGCTAATTCAAACGCGATTCACTTAGGCGGTACGACTGAGTCACCTGTTGTTAAAACCACGTTAACGCCACCGGTTATTACTCTGATAGACGATAATATGCCGACCTTGTCAGGTACCTTAAACACTGCGCTAGGCGCGGGTGAAGAGCTGGCTATTTACGATGGTACGGCAAAACTTGGTGTTGCCAGCGTTAGTACCGTTAATACCAATGTTACATGGACATTCACCCCTACGAGCGCGAACGTGTTAGCAGATGGCGAGCATAGGTTTAAAGCGGTTATTCAAGCGGTAGATGAAATCGCTATTGCCAATGCCCGTGTGGTTAGTGCAACAAGCATTATTAGGGTTGCTATTGTACCGACACAAACCGCGATTATTGCAACGGTAACTGATGATGTAAGCACTCATGGCAGTGTTGTGGGCATTTTAGCGGCTGGCGGCACAACCGACGACACTACACCTGAGTTAGCAGGCACACTGAGTGCTGCGCTTACTTCAGAGCAAGTGCTGGCAATATATAATGGCGCCACAAAACTAGGTGATGCGATGGTAACAGTCACAGACTGGACTTACACACCAAGCGCATTACCAGCAGGCAGGTATAGTTTTACCGCACGGGTTGAAAACGCTATTGGTACTCAGGGCGCGGTAAGTAGCGCCCGTGTGGTTAACATCAACCCTAGCATTAGCATGACAGTAACCAATGATATGGGTGCCGTACTAGAAGCTATTACTACTACGGTCGATAATACACCAACTTTATCAGGTGCCTTAATCATTGCGCTAGGCACGGGTGAAGAGCTGGCTATTTACGATGGCATGGCGAAACTTGGTGTTGCCAGCGTTAATGCCGATGATAATGCATGGACATTCACTACGTCAGTGTTAACGGATGGCACGTATAGGCTTAAAGCGGTTATTCAAGCGATAGGTGCAAACGATATTGCCAATGGGCGTGTGATTAGTGCAACCAACACTATTGGGATTGTTACTACTGCACCGACACAAACCGTTACTATTACAAGGGTAACTGATGATGTGAGCACTCATGGTAGTGTTGTGGGCGTTTTAGCGACTGGCGCCACAACAGACGATACTACACCTGAGTTAGCAGGCACACTGAGTGCTGCGCTTATTTCTGGTCAAGTGCTGGCAATATATGATGGCGCCACAAAACTAGGTGAAGCGACGGTAATAGGCACAGACTGGACTTACACACCAAGCGCATTGCCAGCAGGCAGGCATAGTTTTACCGCACGGGTTGAAAACTCCGTTGGTATTATACAAGGCGCGGCAAGTACCCCTTATGTAGTTAATATCAACCCTGGCATTAGCATGACAGTAACCGATGATGAGGGAGTCTTGTCGGATTCAGATACTAATATTATAAATGATGCCACACCGACTTTTTCAGGTACCTTAGCCACTGCGCTAGGCATGGGTGAAGAGCTGGCTATTTACGATGGTACGGCAAAACTTGGTGTTGCCAGCGTTAATACCGTTAATAGCAATATCGAATGGACATTTACCCCTGTGAACCCGTTAGAGCGTACCGTGGGCTTTCATAGGTTTAAAGCGGTTATTCAAGCGGCAGATGAAACCGCTATTGCTAATGCCCGTGTGATTAGTGCAACAAGCACTATTAGGATTTTAGCTCTACCTACACTGACACAAAGAGCTATTATTGCGGAGGTGATTGATCATGTGGGCACTCATGGTAGTGTTGTGGGCGTTTTAGCGGCTGGCACCACAACAGACGACACAGCACCTGAGTTAGCAGGCCTAACTGTTGAGCTTGATGATAACCAAGTGCTGGCAATATATGATGGCGCTACAAAACTAGGTAACGCGGATGTGGCAGCAGGGACAGCAATCAGCACATGGACTTACACACCTGGCAGCGCGTTAGCAGCAGGCAGGCATAGTTTTACCGCACGGGTTGAAAACTCTCTTGGTGCTCAGGGTGTGGCAACTTCCTCTTATGTGGTTAACATCATCCCTAGCATTAGCATGACAGTAAGAGATGATGTAGGTGCTATAACGGGAATTTTGTCAGGTTCAAGTAATATAATGACAGACGATGCCACACCGATTTTATCAGGTACCTTAGCCGCTGCGCTAGGCACGGGTGAAGAGCTGGCTATTTACGATGGCAGCATAAAACTTGGTGTTGCCAGCGTTAATGCCGATGATAATGTATGGAGACTCACTACGCCAGTGTTATCGGATGGCACGCATGAGCTTAGAGCGGTTATTCAAATGATAGGTGAAAACACTTTTTTTACTGCCCGTGTGATTAGTGCAACAAGCACTATTACGATTGATTCTGGTTTTTCTGGACAAGCCAGCCCAGCAGGATCACAGGGAGCCTCAGCACCACAAGAAGCTATGTATTCAAGTTACGCTTCATCTATTGAAGCAAGAGTAACTATGCAGGTTCATGATGATGTGGGTGCATTAACAGGTAAGATCAGTGAAGGTACTGATACTGATGATTCAACGGTGAGCTTAACTGGCACAGTGACCACTTTTGACACGGATGGCGCCGTGCAGGTTTATGATGGTGAAACCTTGTTAGGTGATGCCACCATAGGTAGCACGGTAAATGGGGTGACAAGTTGGAGTTACACGCCAACAGCGTTAGCGATAGGTAGCCATACAATAGCAGCATTCTTTGTTGACGGTGTGGGTACACCTAGTACCAACAGCGCCAGTACCACCTTTACTGTGACGGCAACGGACACTACCTTCTCGGCAATTGCAACAACAGATCCAATTAGTGGGCTGTCAGTTCAAACATACAGTTTGGCATCAACCGCGATGGATCAAACCCTTGATTTTTCAGGGGATCATCCTGAGATCAATGTGGTTAATATCGCAGGCTCAGGCGCTAATACGGTGAAAATTCAGTTAGACGATGTGTTACAAAGTGGCATAAATCTATTTAATGACGCCAATGGCTGGGTAGGTTTAGATGGCGCAGGTAAGCACCAACTTGTGGTGAACGGTGATGCTGACGATACAGCAGCGCTTGATACGAAAGCGGAAACGGAAAATTGGCACTTGGCAGGTACGACTACTAATTCAGATCATACTTACCTTGTTTATAACTTGGATCTAAATAATGCTGATGGCGTATCACAAGTATTACAAGTGTTGGTAGATCAAGACATGATCCGTGATGGTGCCATTCTTTAACTAGCAGGCTAATTTTTGAAGTATCATGAGTATATGTTACGTACAATAGGTTACCTTGAAAGTCAGTTCCCCATTTTTGATAAAGATCAGGGTATTGTGAAGTGATCTAATCAAAAATGGGAAGTTCTCATGTTGCTTGCTCAATAGTATTAGGCGACAATTAGCTTGTGGTGGAAGTTACGCCGTTTTTGAACAGAGTTTCTTATGATGAGCTTTAATTTTACTTATAAAGTTTAAACGTTCTTCATCAATTGCCGCTTTAATTTCTTTCCCTGTGATGCCTTGTTCAACAAATTTTTTGGCATTAATTTTTAAGGCTTTACTTGATGCCTCACGTAGAAAATCAGCTTGTGGATACGGTTTATTTTCAAAACCTAATCGGCCCTTATAATCAGCTTCACAAGTAATTAAAAAATCTTCAAATTCTTGTGGTTTTCGCCAAACATCTAGTTGATTGAATAATTTTAAAACGGTACTTGGTTTTAGTTCAAACGCTTTATGGCAATGAAGATGAAATTGACACACTTTTAAGGCTATTTGTTTATATTTATTGGGCACTTTGAACCGTTGACACACTTTTTTGACTAAAGGTAAGCCAGTAATTTCATGTTTTTTGTGACTGGGTAACTCATTTTCTGGTGTGATCCCTTTGCCCAAATCATGACATAAAGCTGCAAACCTAATGGTTGTTTTGGTTGAGAGTATAGTTGCTTGCTGTAAAACCATCATGGTATGAACACCGCTACAAATTTCAGGATGCCAAAGGGCGGGGTTGGGTATGCCCCATAAAGCATCAAGTTCAGGCCAAAGCGCTTTTAGTGCCTTGCATTGATGCAATACTTGAAAGAATATTTCAGGGTGTTGCTCGTCGGTAACATTTTCACCAGTACCTTCAGATAATGCGCGTTGCATTTCTTGCCAAACACGCTCTGCACTTAAAGTGGCTAGCTCGCCGCTATTACTAATTTGTGTCATCAACTCAAGTGTTTCAGCTGCGATAGTAAAGCCATCGTTATGATAACGAGCAGCGAAGCGAGCGACTCGTAATACTCTTAAGGGGTCTTCAATAAAGGTATTACTGACGTGACGCAACACTTTGTTTTTTAGATCTTGCTGACCATTATATGGGTCGATAATCGTACCGTTTTTACTCATTGCCATGGCATTAATGGTGAGATCACGTCGTAATAAATCTTGTTCAATAGTTACGTCTGGTGTAGCGTAACAAGCGAAGCCAGTATAACCTTGGCCTTGTTTTCGCTCGGTACGAGCTAGCGCATATTCTTGTTTGCTTTGTGGGTGTAAAAAGACAGGAAAATCTTTGCCTACTTGATTAAAACCTAACAACAACATTTGCTCAACGGTTGCACCAACAACTAAATAATCATTGTCTTTAACCGCTCTATTTAATAGTTGGTCACGAACAGCCCCACCAACAAGATAAATATCGAGCGTTGATGTATCTGTTGTTAGGTTAGTAGTTTTGGTTGACAAAAATATACCCCAAATTTGCATTGAAATAAGTAAAGTTTATCACAACTTTTAACTAAGTATGAGCGTAATGTCGTAGACATATCTATCACAAAAGGTTAGTTTCATTAATGCAATTTTTTCAAATTTATCTTTGAGTAATAACGAAAAGCCTTATGTACACAAATTTTTTCTCGTTAAGTGAATTACCTTTTTCCATCGCCCCAGATCCTAAATACTTATTTATGAGTGATAGGCACCGTGAAGCGTTGACGCATTTAACTTATGGCTTGGGCTGCTCTTACTTAAGTGGCTCTAGCTTAAGTAGCAATGGTGGCTTTGTGTTATTAACGGGTGAAGTAGGGACGGGGAAAACTACTGTTAGTCGTTGTTTAATGGAGGATTTACCTAAAAACACGCAGTTAGCTTTTATTTTGAACCCGACGTTATCAAGTCAAGAGTTATTAGCGACTATTTGTGATCAGTTAAAAATTCGTTATCGTAAAACGGGTGCAACGTTAAAAACATTAACGGATAAAATATCTGAAAAGTTACTTAAAAATCATAGTAATGATATTAATACTTTATTGATCATTGATGAAGCACAGCATTTAGAGGTGCAAGTTTTAGAGCAACTTCGTTTGTTAACTAATTTAGAAACCAACACCAAAAAATTATTACAAGTGATTTTAATTGGTCAGCCTGAGCTACAGCAATTATTAAAACGCCGTGATTTACGGCAGTTAGCGCAACGCATTACTGCTAGGTATCACTTATTGCCTTTAAATCAACAAGAACTAGTTTTGTATATAAAGCACAGATTGTCAGTGGCTAATTGTCATAGAGCACTTTTTAATAAAAGTGCTCTAGCGGCAATTCATAAATTGTCTCAAGGAATTCCAAGATTAATAAACTTAATTTGTCATAGTGCCTTGATGGAGGCGTACAATAGTAACAATGCAGTGGTTGACAAAAAAATAGTACTAAAAGCGGCAAGTCATGCCTTAGGAGATGAATTTGAACAACAATTTTGGTGGCAGAATAAAAATGTGCAAATTGCTGTAGTGATTAGTGTTTTAGCGATGGGGTCAATGGTTGGTTTTTGGCTTGGGCAAAAAGAACAGTTGCTAGTGGCAAGTAGCGAGTTACCAAAAGCAACAGTAGAACAAGTCATGGCAGTGAGTACTAATCCACAGACGATAAAACAAGAAGTTTCAAAGAATGAACCAGAAGAAAATTTTATTACCTTGAATTCAAGTAGTAAAGTTACAGTTCCAATAAAAGAAGTTATTGTTGAAAAAGAGCTTGAGCAAAAAGTTGTTTCTGCGTCAATGACAACATCAGCACAACAAGTTAAACGAGATGTTAACTATCAAGTGGCGGCTGTTGACGGTGTTTCTGATGATTTGTTAGCACGTTTTCAAGCGGCGATAGATGAGACCAAAGAACAGCAATTTTTACCAGAGCAAGCAGAGGTTAGGCTGGGTTCAAGTAATAATGCCGATGGTGAAATTAAGTCAATAACACAAATGCCAACATGGGTACAAGAGGGGGTGCCAAACTTACGCTTTGAACAACATATTTACGCTTCAGATGGTGAAGGTTGGGTTAAGGTTAATGGCCGAGAGCGCTATGAAGGTGATAGTGTCGCTGATGGCTTAATTATAGATAAGATTTTACCGCAACAAGTCATTTTAACTTATCGCGGTGAAACCTTTAGTTTACCAGCGTTAACTAATTGGTAAAAAATTAGCGACGAGTAACTCAAAACTTGTTACTTATCTTATTGCCAGTTAGGCATTTTATTTTCAAATGCTTTTATGATATCTAACTTGTTTAAAGTCCAACCAACACTATCAACACCTTCTTCTAAACAATACTTTTGAAATGCCCCCAGTTTAAAAGTGAAACTAATTTTATGTCCAGCATTGTTGGTGTAGTTAACAGTCTTATTGGCTAAATCAACGGTAAGGTTAAGATCAGCGCCATCAGCTTGAGTAAATAATAGATCAATTTCTGCTTCACTTAATTTTATCGGTAATAAACCAATGTTGATGCAGTTACCATAAAAAATATCGGCAAAGCTTGGAGCAATGATCACTTTAAAGCCATATTCTTCTAATGCCCATGGTGCATGTTCTCGACTTGAACCACAGCCGAAATTTTCACGAGCAAGTAAGATGCTGGTGTCTTTATACTCAGGCTTATTTAAAATAAACTTTGGGTTTGGCTTTTTGCCACTGTGATCAAGGTAGCGACTATCGTGAAATAAATGAATACCAAAACCAACACGTTCAGTTTTTTGTAAAAATTGTTTTGGGATGATTTGATCGGTATCGACATTGGCGATATCTAATGGCACAACCAAGCCAGTATGTGTGATAAATTTTTCCATTTGCTGTCCTAAAAAGTTTAAGTAGCGATTTTTTCTTGAAGCTATTTGATTCAATTAAAAGGAAAAAGCACGGAGTTGACGAGAGTCAATGAGTACTTTTGACGACTTAATTGGTGTTAATAGCAAAAAGACAATTATTACGAGTTTAAATCAACAAAATGACCTGTAATCGCTGCTGCAGCGGCCATTTCTGGGCTAACTAAGTGAGTGCGACTGCCACGGCCTTGACGACCTTCAAAGTTACGGTTACTGGTTGAAGCACAGCGGTCGCCTTCCTTTAGAACATCGTCATTCATGCCTAAACACATAGAGCAACCCGGTAGACGCCATTCAAAGCCAGCGTTACTAAATATTTTATCTAGTCCCTCGTTCTCTGCTTGCGCTTTCACTCGATAAGAGCCAGGAACAACAATAGCATCTACTGAGCTTTGTACACCTTGGCCTTTAATGGTGTAATTTTTAACAATATTTGCTGCTGCTCTAAGATCTTCAATACGTGAGTTGGTACAAGAGCCAATAAAAACTTTATTAACGTGAATATCAGTAATTTTTGTACCCGCAGTTAAATCCATATAGGCTAAAGCGTTTACGCAAGATTCTTTCTCAATGGGATCATTAAAATCATCAGGAGAAGGGACAATACCATCAACACTGGTGACTTGTCCTGGGTTTGTGCCCCAAGTAACTTGTGCTTTAATGTCTTTAGCTTCAAGCGTTAATACGCTATCAAAGACCGCAGCATCATCTGATTTTAACTTTTTCCAGTCACTTACTGCTTGTAACCAAACATCATCTTTGGGTGCATATTCCTTACCTTCAACATAATCAAAGGTTGTTTGATCAGGAGCAACTAAACCAGCTTTTGCGCCAAATTCAATACTCATGTTACACACTGTCATTCGTTCTTCCATGCTCAGTGCTTCAATGGCTTCGCCACAATATTCAACCACATGGCCAGTTGCACCAGCGCTGCCAGTTTTGCCAATGATAGCTAAAATAATATCTTTAGCACTTATACCTGTACCAACATGGCCTTTTACTTCAATTTTCATGGTTTTGGCTTTGGTTTGACGTAAGGTTTGTGTCGCAAAGACATGTTCAACTTCAGACGTACCAATACCAAAAGCTAATGCGCCAAATGCGCCATGAGTAGCAGTATGAGAGTCACCACAAACAATGATAGTGCCAGGTAAAGTTAAACCAAGCTCTGGCCCCATAACATGGGCGATACCTTGGTTTTTATGGCCCATACCAAATAATTGGATACCAAAGTCTTTACAGTTTTTTTCTAGTGCGCGTAATTGATTGGCAGCACCTTCACCGGCAGCATCAATTTCAATTGAACGGGTAGAAATATTGTGATCCATAGTTGCAATGGTGCGCTCAGGGTGGCGTACCAAGCGGTTATGAAAACGTAAATTAGCAAAAGCTTGTGGTGAAGTAACTTCGTGGATTAAATGTCTGTCAACATAAAGCAAAGGTGTTTCATCTTCTTTCGCTTCAACTAAATGTGTTTGCCATAATTTTTCGTATAAGGTTTGTGGGCTAATGTTTGTTGTCATGTTAAGCACTCTCAATTTGTTGACAGATATAATCACCAACTTCGCTGGTGGTTTTAGCATTATCTTTTTCACCTGCTGGTAATAAATCAGCAGTTAATATACCGTTATCTAAAGCGCTAACTACGGCATCTTCAATGGCTTGCGCGGCTGCGCCTTCATTTAAACTAAAGCGTAACATTAAGGCGGCTGATAGAATTTGTGCAATAGGGTTGGCAATGCCCATACCTGCAATATCTGGTGCGCTACCGCCTGCGGGCTCATACATACCAAAGCCTTGCTCATTTAAACTGGCTGAAGGTAATAAGCCCATGCTGCCAGTGATCATCGCACAAATGTCAGATAATATGTCGCCAAACAGGTTTGGACATAAGATTACATCGAACTGGTTAGGATCGCGTACTAATTGCATCGCAGCGTTATCGACATATAAATGTTCTAATTCAATTTCAGGATAATCAGTTGCAACTTCTTCAACGACTTGGCGCCATAATTGGCTAGTAGCTAAAACATTGGCTTTATCTACCGAGGTTACCTTGTTGTTACGTTTTTGTGCTGCTTGAAAGGCAAGATGAGCAATGCGTTTTATTTCACGACGTGAATAAAGCATTGAATCGAAACCCGTTTCTTCTTCTCCTTCCCCTTTGCGGCCTTTTGGCTCACCAAAGTAAATGTCGCCAGCTAATTCGCGAATAACTAAGACATCAAAACCTTGCTCAGCAATATCACTACGTAATGTTGATAAACTTGAAAGTGCTGGTTGTAAAGTTGCTGGGCGCATATTACAAAATAAATCAAAATGTCCACGTAAACCTAAAAGTGCGCAACGCTCAGGTTGTTCAGTAGGCGGTAAGTTTGCCCATTTAGGGCCACCGACAGAGCCAAATAAAATAGCATCGCAGGCTTTACAACCTGCCATGGTCGAATCGGGTAGCGCATTGCCATGGTTATCAATAGCAGCGCCACCTATATCGTAATCTTTCGTGTTAATTTCTAGCTCAAACTTTGTTGAAATAACCGTTAAAACTTTTTTAGCTTCAACCATGATCTCAGGACCGATACCGTCACCGGCTAAAATTGCTATGTTAGACATTTTATAAACCTTTTGTTCGTCATTCTGGTTGTATATTTAAGCCAGAATCTTAAGCATAATAATTGTCATGCTGAACTTGAGTCAGTATCAGGATAACGTAATTGTTTTATATCGTCAGAATAAATACTGACTTTTATTTATTTTTCTGCCTTTACTGACTTTAGTTCAGCGATAGTCATGGCGCGGCGGATACTATTTAGTGCATGAATAAGCGCTTGCCCAGATGCTTCTATAACATCGGTCTCTAAACCGTAACCATGGAAATTTCTTCCTTGCCAGGTGATCACTAAATCAGCTTGACCTAAACCATCTTCACCAGAGCCTTTATTCGATATTTTGTAATCGCTGACAGCAAAATCAATATCAGCAGTTTGCTTAATCGCTTGATATAAAGCGTCAACGGGGCCGTTACCTGTTGCGGCGTGAATCTTTCCTTCATTGTCGTTGCCTGATATTAATTTGATGCTGGCGGTAGCAAAATCACCATCGCCACATTGCACTTTAATATTTTCTAAGCGGTAATAATCTTTTAAGTCTTTTTGTTGTAACTTAAAGACTAAAGCTTCTAAATCATCGTCGAATACTTGGCCTTTTTTATCGGCTAATGCTAAAAAGTCGGCATAAAGCCGCTCGATATCATAATCGGTTTCCTTATAACCTAAACTTTCCATACGATGTTTAATGACATGGCGACCACTGCGTGAGGTTAGGTTTAGTTTGGTTTTGGCAATACCGACACTTTCTGGTGTCATGATCTCATAGGTATTGCTGGCTTTTAACATGCCATCTTGATGAATTCCTGATGAGTGACTAAAAGCGTTACCGCCAACAATGGCTTTGTTTAACTGCACTGGCATATTACACACAGTGCTAACTAGTTTTGAAGTACGAGCAATTTCTTGATGGTTAATATTAGTGGTTACGTTTAATAAAGCTTGGCGAGTTTTTATGATCATTGCTATTTCTTCTAACGAACAATTACCTGCGCGTTCACCAATACCATTAATGGTACATTCAATTTGCCGCACACCAGCTTGTACCGCTGCCATTGAATTGGCAACAGCTAGCCCTAAATCGTTATGGCAATGCACTGAAATAATTGCTTTATCAATATTTGGTACACGGTTAAATAAGTTGGTGATAATAGCTTGGAATTCAAATGGTAAGGTATAACCAACCGTATCAGGAATGTTAATTGTGCTAGCGCCAGCATCAATAGCGGCTTCTACCATACGACATAAATTATCAATGGGTGTACGACCAGCATCTTCACAAGAAAACTCAACATCGTCAGTAAATTTACGTGCATATTTTACCGCATGCACAGCCATGGCTTGTACATCAGAAAATTCTTTACGAAGTTTTTGTTGAACATGTACATCAGAAGTAGAGATAAATGTATGTATACGAAATTGATCAGCAACTTTTAATGCTTGTGCACATGCATCAATATCGCCTTCAACAGCGCGGGCTAAACCACAAACACGGGCATTTTTAATAGTACGAGCAATTGCTTGTACTGATTCAAAGTCACCAGGTGAAGATACGGGAAAACCAACTTCCATAATATCAACGCCTAAACGCTCAAGTGATAGCGCTATTTGTAGTTTTTCATGTACGGATAAGCTAGCATTTAGTGCTTGCTCGCCATCACGTAGAGTGGTATCGAAAATAATGACATTGTCAGTTGATGCTACTGTGTTGCTCATGTGTTTGTCCTTTATATGCCTAATTGTTGTTTACTAAATATATATTAAAGCTAACCAGCGCATAGACGTAAAAAACCCGCGTTAGTTAGCGCGGGTTTCATTTGAGTATCTTATTTATTTATCTCTAATAAATGAAGTAATTAAATAAGCAATAAAACCTAGCCGCGCATGATGAGTGCGAGGAGGAGGTTAAGTGTAGTGTGTTTAATTAATTTAATCATTTTATAGGGTCATTTATTAGGTAACAATTTGTTCAAAAAATTACTATAGGTATATTAATAGCGCATATACTCTAACACTGTCAAATGAAATATTATTAAACCCTAGATACTTTAGTTATATAAAAGCTGTCTTGGCTGTTTAGTATGTCCAGTAATGGTGTTTTTTCCGTTGTTTTAAATTGCGAAAAATATTCCATGGTTTCGTTTTCTTAGCTTGTTTACCATTAACCAAAATTGTTTCGGTTGCGGACAATATACGTTGTGCCGCTTGGCCATCATGATATGGGTGTAGATCATCCGCATAGGCCTTTATAGCTATTTTCAATTGCGGACTTGGGCTAAGTGCTAGTTCTATAGCTTGTTCAAGCTGATGTGCCTGTTCAATGTTAACTAAGTAATCACCGGGCTCTTTATTATTTAGACTTACCGTTGCTTTATTAAGTAGTGAGAACTCACCAATAACAGATGAGGTGTCAGATACCATTATATCGGCTGTTTGTAATAATTCATTGATGCTTGAGGTTTCGATGATTTGTACATTACCTTGCTCACCGTCTATGACCAAGGTTTTATATTGTTCAAGCCATTGAGTTGCCATTTTTGGATGAAATTTTATCAACCAATAATAATCTTTTTGTTCACTTAAACGCTTTATTTCATCAAATAATGCAGGAGCTGAAGTTAATGCCGGTGAAAATGTTGGCGCATATAAAATGATCTTTTTATTTTGGGCGTGCAAATTTTTGTAAATTGGCATTGTAGGTGTCGTAAATAAGTAATCAAGTTTTGGCCAACCAGTTTCTACTACATCAAAATAACCATGTTTATTTGCCAGTTGATTAAAACGAGTTGTAGTGGCTGGACCATGAGTACAGTAAAGATCAAAAAAGTCACGGATAATAAAGTGACCTTTCTTTTTCCATTCTAGACCATGAAAAACTTGCACTTTTAGTCCAGGAATAAAATTAGGGATTTCATTACCAGGCGCAAAGCTAGCAGCAGGGTTATAGGCGCTAGCTTCATCAATAGAGCTCAGTACAGACTCATTATCTTGAAAATAGCTTAGGGTCACTTCTGTACCTACAGCTAGCCATTTTACTTCATCACCTTGTGCTAGTATTAGTTTTTGCAATGGTCTAAGTATTTCAAAGGAATAATTATGGACGATGTAAAATAAATAGGGGGTTGAAGTCATAAGGTAAATTTTGGCTATCTGAATTAAAGTCGTTTGGTTTTTACTACTTCGATAATTTCTGTGGTTGAAACTGAAGGCGTCCGAGGCAAATAAATGACCTGACAAATATCTTTCAAATGATCAAACTTACCTTGCCAGTCGTCACCCATTATCAGTATGTCGACATTATAGTATTTAATATATTCTGCTTTTAACTCTAATGATTCTTCTAAAAATACTTCATCAACACAGCGCATAGAGCGAATGATATGTTGGCGATCATCTTCGCTATAAACTGGTGGACGGCCTTTTTTTGAAACATTTAGCTCATCAGAGGAAACGCCAACAATTAAATGGTCACCATGTAGTTTTGCTCTTTCGATAATATTAACGTGGCCGACATGAAAAATGTCGTAGGTGCCAAAGGTAATAACTCTCATTATGTTTGTTCCTAAACGGTATAGTCAACTCAAAAAAACGTGCTTACCAAGTATAAGATATACTGGTTTGCACAAAATTTTCACTGTAGTTATTTCTGCCTACATAGAGTTTCAAGCCTAAGAAGCCAGAGTCAACAACTTGAGTATATTTTAGTTCTAATTCATGCGATTGTTGATAGTCAACAAAAGATGAATTATTAAAGTTTGCCGTGCGATATAGCATAGACAATTGCGATTTATTACTGTTTTGCCAATCAAATCGAATACTGCCAGCTTCACCGCCAACCCCATCTTTAGCATCTTTCATGCTGCCCCACCAATGACCCATTTTAGCGCCATCATTAGAATAACCCTCACTATAAATATGGTGAGTATACCAAGCACTTTGAAAGGTGGTGAACTCTATGTTTAATGACATAGTGTCGTTTAAATAAGGAAAAAACACACCGAAGCTATTTGCTAAGTTAGCTAACTTATAATTAGTGTAGTTATTAGTATCTTCACCAGCGTATTCATAATAAAGGCTGAAGGGCATTTCAAACCAGTTGAGATCGAATCTATTGGTAATAGAGGCTTGTTGATTACCAAGCTCTTCGCTGCAGTCTTGTAAATCTGTTCCTTCTCCGCCGCAGTTATCACTGTTAACTGGGTCGATAATGCCTTTCCAAATATCGCTTAATGTCACTTTTTCATCACCGCCAAACATTAAAGTGCGATTAAAACCGATAGTCCACCAATCATATGGTTGAGCGCTTAAATGCATCATTAACAACGCGGGTTTGCCAGAAACAGGCGGTTTATCTCGATCAAAGCGAATGCCATCCTGCTTGTCTAATATACCGATAGACATTTCATACTTTATATTAAAATCTGTGATCAATGTAGGATTGCTAATCGTGATACTTAGCGGTGCTTTTGCTTGAGTAGAAAGTAATATTGCTCCTTCTTGAAAAGGTGATAGCCAATGTTCTCTATAACCAATATCAACTTGTAAAATATCTAGACCAAATGATACAAACGTATTAGTTCTTAAGTAGTCGCCACCCTTATAATAGCGACCACCACCATTAATTATTAAATACTGGTTTGCTTGCCAAAAGCCACTAAAAGAGCCCTGATAATTGGCATCAGCCATTTGACCGCGTTGGTTGGGTAAGGCGATATTTTCGATATTTGCATAGTTAATTTGCACTGCAGCGTGCGTGAGCGCGGCGTCTATTTTGTAGCGCTTAAGATAAGTTGTAATATGGATGTATAGAGTAGGGTGGCTATCCACTATTTTGTCTAAATAACGATTTACTGTCGCAGCATGATAAGGCTTTGTTAAAATAGGTAATTTGGCTAAGGTTGCTAAACGATTTAGCTCCAATTCGATTAAAGGATCAACTTGTAGTGGAAGATAAGGAGATGGTCCCTTGGCAAAGCTAGTGACATTGACTAAGCAAAGAACAAGAAAAAAAAATATTTTAAAAAACTTCAATGGGATAACTTCACGGTAATACGAAAATAGGCTGATTATTTTACCGAGCAAATAAGTAAATTACTAGTTGCAGCGATAAATTAAGTTAGTGCTGCGTTAATATTTTTTCAAAATATTGCTCCATGTGGTTTATTGTTTTTGCATGAGACATTTTATCTCTAATTACTTTGGTGGCATTTGTGCTAAGTATTGTTAATTTTTTTCTATCTTGATAAAGCATTCTTATTTTCTCAACAATAGCACTAGCATCACCAATAGGTACGAGATAAGCATTAACGCTGTTATTAACTCCAACTATCCATTGATCTATTACGACGAGCGAATAACTTAGGTAAAATCAAACCCAATAATAAACCTATACCTAATACTATTGCACCGCTATAAAAACGTTGTGTTAGAGTTTTGGTGTTTTGATCTTTTACTTTGCTCTTGGTTGTTTGTAGTTGTTGTTCAGCTTGCTTTAATTGCGTTAAGAGCATTTTTTTATCTTTACTAAGTATTTCAACAGAACTTCTCAATTGATTAACTTCACCGTCAAGCAGATTAGTGTAATCACTATTACTGGCCATTTTCCTATTCAACTGGGCAACAACAAAACGCAAACCAGGCTGAGTGGTGAGGTATTTTGTTTCAACCCAAGTTATACGATTGTCATCATCAATTACTTCACTATAGCCTTTGTCTGATGTGCCCGTCGTTTTTATTTCTGTGCCAGCGGTAATCGTGCCTAATATGCGGTAATTTGTACCAGGGCCGGCGTGCATGTAGATAAATAAATCATCAGAAATAAAGCCTTGAATTTGATCCGTGCTGTTTTTTGATAAGCTGGTTTCTTGTGCTTGAGCAAATACGGCAGTACAAAGGAAAATGGTAAAGCTGACAAATATTTGCTTAATTGTTTGTTTTACGACCTGAGAAGAAATTTTCATGGAACAACCACTGGATAAATAAACTATTGAAGCTCAGATATTATGTGTTTGGCGCTTTGATAGCAAGTTAAGATTGAGTATTACTTGAATCCAGCTCTAGCCTTACTGAGTGTTATTAGTGATTGAATCATGTAATAAAATTGAAGTGTAATAAAAATGACTTGTTTAAAGCTATTTATTTGTTATCGCTGATGTTTACAGAGCCAATGAGTTCTTCCATTAGTCTTCTTTTTATATCAAGTTGTTGTTTAGCTTCTAATCCGTATTTTTCAGCTAATAGTTGATAATCACTTGGCGCTAAACTTACTGTTAGGCGAGGTCGCTTAGGGCGTTTATTAATAGGAAGTCCTAAAATATCACGAATTTGATCTGAGGGGCTAAGGCCTGCATCAAGTGCCTGTTTGCGAATGGATAACTGAATTTTTTCATCCATATCAAAAGCAACTTGCACGGCTTTCATTGCTTTTACTGAAGATTGCCATTTATCAGGAATTTTTCTATCTTTCTTTGTAGTGACAGTTGGGGTGTTCGCTTTTGCCATCTTATTTCCTAGTTTCTAACTCGCGGGGTACATATCAATAATATCGGATAATGGTCTAAATAGGGTTAGAAAAACATCGGTATCACCATCTTGCCAAACTTCTATATCTATACCTTTGCTTTGATCTTCATTATACAAGGTATATAGTTCAAATTGTTCACCACAACCTTCACCTTCATAGGCTGAAAGGTCTTCACTGCGATGATCTTTTCGATGAAAGTAACCAACTTTTGCAAAAATGCTTTGCTGGTATTGTTCACTGCTCCACATTGCCGTTATTTCGTTATCACTCTGGCGGTTTAAGAAAGCTTGTCCAGGTTCATCAAATACTTGTGAGAAATTGTCTAGATCGAATAAGGTTTCCACCGCTTCATGGTCAACTTTCAATGAAAACTTTAGCTCGGTGCTATCATCAATTTCTAAGGATAAAAATAACGCGAGTTCATCATTACCTTGTAAAGTCCATTCAGTTTGTGTGTTATGTTGGTATTCATAACTATTCACCGCAGTCACTTGAAACTGCTGATCTTGTAATGCTTGAGGTAAAGCAAAACTATCCGTTAATACTATAATGTCACCGACTAAAAGCTGATTAACATGGGTTAATTTATGTTGTGTTTTCGCTTCTTTGTTAAATATTTTCTTAAAAAAACTCATAACATACCTTTAGTGTCGAATTTTTGATGGCAAGTTTCGAAGTGCCCTTTTGTTCAGTAGGCACTTCGCTATTCGCAACTCACCCCTTACTTTTGTTTCGCTCTAATGCGGTCAAGCACTGAATTTGCACTGCTTGCTTGTGAGCCTATGCCTGCTGCTTTCAGCTGTGCGGCTAATGATGAGTCAGAATTCTCAGATTCAAGCATCTCTGCGGCTTTCATTTTATCATCAAATTTTTGTTGTTTAGCTTTAATGCGCTCTAACGAATCTTTTGCGCTCAACAGTTTTGAATTACTTGATGAAAAATTATCAGTTATTGCCGAGGTGGCTTTTTGCACACTTTCTGTAGTTTTCACCATAGATAATTGACGCTTATGCTCTATTACTTGGCGCTCACTTTTCTTTACTAGCTCTTTTAATCTATCAGCATTACCAGTAGAACTATCAAGTGCTTGTTGCTGCGCTGTTAAATCACTTTCTAGCGTGGCAATTTTTTCGGCAATAGTAAGTGCTAAAGTTTCATCACCTTTTTCTATGGCTTGACCAGCATAATTTTCATGTTCTGATATCTCGCGTTGTAAGCGAGTTACTTCACGGTTTGCTGACATTTGTTCAGCCATTACGCCCGTTAAATCACGTTTTGCTTTGGTTAAATGATTTTCTGCATCGCGAATTTCTTGTTCAAAAATACGGGTATCATTAGCGTCAATAATTGCTTCGCCTGCTTCAGAGGCACTACCGCGAATTGCAGTCATAATTTTTTTAAATATACTCATTTTTTTCTCCTAATAAGATGACGTTTTAATTTACTTTTTTATCGTAATTACTTACGATTTACAGCAAATAGTCACTCATATCATCAATTACTTCTAAGGCGTTATTGCTTAATACGGCTAGTTCATGCTCAATATCTTCAAAGGTTGAGTTGATAGATAAAGCGCCAAAAATTACATATTTATCACCAATTTTTGAAAAAGATGATAATGGCATGGGTATGTTCATTTCCAACATACTTTCGTGCATAGCATTTACACATTCAGTTTTTACTTCATCAGCACCCCAAAGGTAACTGATGCATAATATTTGATCATCGGTTACTGAGACAAAAATGGGTAACTCTTCTCGATCCAAAATAGTTATTTGTAGTACATCAACTTCACCAGATACTGGTTGGCAGTCAAAGTTCATCCCTGTGTCAGAATTGTCAGCCAAACGATTTAAATGATCGGCTATAGTATGAATATTCATGTATTTTCTATCCTTAATATAAAATATATAGATGACATAATATGTCAGCGTGGTTGAATTTAGCATCTCGACATATTATGTCAAGTATTTTTGCTGTTTATTTATTAATTTATTCCTTCGTTATTAGAAATTTTTCTTGCTTGTAGCTATTGTATGCCTTGTTGAGTTTGCCATGCTTTTTGGTGCAATTGGTAAAGCGTATGGCTACCTAAGGTATTTATATCTATGTTTGCTTCATCACTATAAAAATCATTGGGAAAAATAAAAGCGGCTTTTAATATTTCTAGGTTGAGCCAGCGGTGTTTTACTGGTAACTGTTTTAGCTTATTTAGCCTTGCAAGTGGGCTTGCCCCTATTTTTGCACCGATAGTCCATCCCCACTCGCCAAAGCTTGGCACATTGTCATGATATTGCTGTACATGAATAAAGTTGGCGGCACGTAGTGTTTTTCCAATAGAGATAAATGAACTTTTTGCATGGTAAGGACTTGTCGATTGAATGGCAATTAAGCCATCGCCTGAAAGTAGTTGTTTTAATCTGGCATAAAAATTAATCGTGTAAAGTTTATTGAGATCAGGATGACTAGGATCAGGAAGATCGACAATAATAGCGTCAAATATTTTGCCTGTTTTAAGTAATTCATTCACGGTTATAAAGGCATCACTACGTAAAATAGTGACTCGTTTATCTTGTAAGCTGTTTTTATTTAAATGGCTTATTTTTCGGGCTAAGTTGGCATTTAAATGTTGCTCTGGCGTTTGAAATATATTAATCAACTCGCTATCAAGGTCAATCAATGTCACCGTTTTTGGATCGTATTTCAGTACATCTCGTAGTGCTAAACCATCGCCACCACCAATAATGAGTATATTATCATGGCGAGCTGAGCCTGCTAAAACGGGCGCCACTAAATAGTCATGATAGATATGTTCATCAATGGAAGAAAATTGTAAACGTCCGTTGAGGTAAAAATTAATGATGCTAGCTTGTGTTTTGTCAGCACTAACACCTAAATAGCGCTCAGTAAAGGCGAGTTGCTGATAATGCGTTTTTTGAACGTGTACTACTTTATCTAAGTACAACAAGCTATTCATTTGATTTAACCACTGATTACCGTAATTAAACATCAACACAATAATCAAAGCTAATAGTAGATGTAAGCCAACAAAAGTTTTGCGCCAGGTTAATTTATGCCAATAACGTAAAATAAAAAAAGCGCCAGCGATCAGGTTTAAACTAGCGGTTAAAGCCGCCGCTTTACTGATATCTATACTGAGTAAAAAAATCACCCAAATAGCAGCCCCAACCCCTGCACCAATATAATCTGCACCATAAATAGTCCCTAAATTGTTAACGAGATGCTGACCATGTATTTCTTCACGAATTCTGGCGATGAGTGGAATTTCCATGCCGATAAAAAATCCTAATATAACACCGAAAAAATAAGGGCTATTGATGGCTATAAAACTTAACAGTTT
The DNA here is from genome assembly GCA_965261045.1 of uncultured Colwellia sp. Classification (GTDB taxonomy): domain Bacteria; phylum Pseudomonadota; class Gammaproteobacteria; order Enterobacterales; family Alteromonadaceae; genus Colwellia. Next base: position 1,864,570 of record CBDHCJ010000001.1, on the reverse strand, counting down.
AAAAAGTCCTCCTTTGGGTAGCATATCGGGAGGAAGGGCAAACATATCGGCAATAAGGTGTGGCAATATTTGAGTAATGGCTATTAGACCGCCAATGATCAAAATAGCACTAGTACCAAGTAAGGCAATCATTAATTCTAAATAGACAAAACCATTAAAGGCACAACGTACTTTACGGGCGGCGAAGGCACCTAAGCCCATTGACACTATCATTAAACCTATCATGGTATAGATGGTGCTTTCCATTACGCCTAGCACTCTGCCAGCGTAATGAGAAAGTAGGTATTCGTAGATCAAACCACAACTAGCGAGAACGGCCATGGTTAAAATAAGCAAGGTGTCGTCAATGATGCGGGAGTTTTTTGAGAGCATAGAGGAAAATTTATTAACGTTATTTTTGATAAACTTAACGGTTTAACTGAAAAGCTGCGGGTAGCGAGATGCGAGTACTATTTTTTCGCAACTCGCAACGGTTAATGCGTTACTGAAAGAAGGCTTCGGCTTAAGCCATTAACGCTGTTAATATCAAAGCGATTGAAATACTTGTTGCCATTTCAATGCTAGCAACGCCAATATTATGCTGTTGATCAACTTCTTCTACTAGGTTGATACCCCAAAGAACAATGCGCTTAGCTAACGAGGTAAGCAGTGCCACCAATAACGTCATGATGATGCCAAAGACCAACCAGCCTATTAGGTTCATTACTAATGCGTCAGGGCTATAGACAAGGAAATGACTCGCTGCTGTAACGGCAAGAGCGGTACTAATGACTTGACCACTATAACGAATAGCAAGCGCTAATTGACCTTCGCTCAAGGCTTCTTGTAGGGAATTTTCTTGATTATTTTTCGCGTATTTTCTCTCTCTAATACGCGTCACTAAAACTAACACCGCTTGTGCAACAATAAAGCCACTGGTAATTGCGATGAAAGTTGAAATGTCTAAACCATCAACCCAAAGCAATACCGCGCGAATAATAATAGCTGTGGCAATAGCGCCAGCAGCGTCAATAATACCAATGGTAAGGTTCTTCTGTTTTATTAATTCTGTTTTATCTAAGTGATGTAAAGCCACCTTATCTTGAATAATACGGCCGATCTTAATTAATACTAAACCGTATGTACCATAGGCCAACATCCCAATGATTTCCATCATATAACTTGGTGCATTTTCTCCAGTAATCGCACCAGTTAATACTATGCCTAAGGCTAAAACACTACCAGCAACACTAACGCCAAAGGCAAAGTTATCTTTTTGAGATAACTCGTCTGTACTATTTACTTGGTTAGTTAACCCCAATAAAAAGCGCATAGCCCCTAAAAGAATGATGGCAATAGTGATGTCTATGGCTAAAAAAATCAGTAATTCTTGATTAACACCAACGAGATTTATCAATGTGTTCATAACTATTTATCCTATTTCTTGTTACTTACCACGTCGAAAACTACGTGATGTATTGGTGTTAGAGTTTCTAAAGCTAGAGCTTTTTCCATACCTTGATTGCGTGCTAGATTTACTCGCATAACTACTTTTTTTAGCGGTATTACTGCGAAAACGATTAGCGCTTGATTGTGCGGTATTGCTCTTGGAAGATAAACTAGAAGAGCCCGTTCTATTTTTACTGTAGGGGCCGCTAAATTTTTGTCCTCGACTAGCAAAAGATTTTTTAGTGCGCTGATCAAGTTGAGTTTGTTTATTTAGCTGGCTAGGTGAACTATAACGAGTTCTGCCATAATCATTATAATAGCTATAATTTCTGTTTCGTCCCCAGTCGCTGTAGTATGCAGGACGACCAAATAAATTTCCCATCATAGAATACATACCATACCAAGCCCAAAATGACGTGCCGTTACCCGTTTGCCAATGACCATAACTTGGGTTGCCAATAAGTTGTTCACCGGTGCCAAAATTTTGGGCATTGTTTGCTTGCTGACTTTGTGCTTTTGATAAAGAATTGACTCTAGGTAATTGACCATCAGACATATCAGCCAATACATTTAAGGGATCACTTAATGCGTCAGAATAAAGTACTGGATCAGCAGCTTGATAAATATTGAGTAATTCGTCATAAAGCGCTTGGCTTGATGAAAACATTTGCGGTTGTTTTTTTGCGGTATTAACTCTATCTAGTAGAGCGCGATACATAGGCCCTTGTGTACTAGCATCTTTACGGAACTCGTCAACTAAAGCGTTTAGGCTAGGCTTGAGTTTTGAAACTTTATTGGCGTATTGACGGATTAAATTAGCATTGCGTACCTGACCTCCACTTAGCGCATCACCAAGTTGAGCAACTCTTTTCTCAGTAATCGGTAGTTGTTGTATTGCTTGCTCTTTAACGGGATCGCCACAAGCGGATATCAATAAAGCAGAAACCACTAAAATTGATTTAGTGCATATTTTATTAAAAAATTGTTTGATAAAAGAGTCTTTTAGCCTTTGCATTACTGCCATCATCCCCATAAAGATGCTATGTTAATAGTTTAGCTTATTAATAGCATCAATGACATATTATGTCTATTGTTCAAATAATATTATCTTGATAATGCTATATTAATTAATTAATTTATTTATTTTAAGTAATAAAAGGATTGTTTGTGTCTTCATCCCCTATATCTGCCAATTTATCACCCTTATTAGCACAGCAACAGCAAAAAAGTTGGCGGCAATTTAGTCAACAACATCCTGATGGTTATCAAGCGCTAACACCTAAACAGCTTGAGCAGTTTAGGTTGGCAATTACCTTGAGTGATTTTATCTTAACAAGCGCATTACAAGCACCAGAAGTAGTACTGAGTTTATTTGTAAACAAAGATGTCTATCAAAAAACAGAGCCATCTTATGCAAGGCTATTAAATGATTTACTTATTGAATGCCAAAGCGAAGAGCAATTACATCGTATCTTGAGGCGCTTTCGTTTGCAACAAATGGTCAATATTGCGGTGGCTGATTTAGTGTTAGAGATTTCTCTTGAACAGTCATTAAAACGCTTATCTTTATTAGCCGATGCACTTATTCAAGGTAGCCTTGCTTGGTTAACAACATTTTGTCAAAGTAAGTGGGGAACACCACAAAATGCTGAGGGTGAAGTTCAACCTTTGCTAGTTTACGGTATGGGAAAGTTAGGAGGACATGAGTTAAATTTTTCTTCTGATATCGATCTTATTTTTGTTTATCCTCACAGCGGTGAAACGCAAGGGTGCCGACGAAGTCTTGATAATCAACAGTTTTTTACTCGCTTAGCACAAAAGCTAATTACCTCATTGCATCAGCATACGGCTGACGGTTTTGTCTATCGTGTTGATATGCGTTTACGACCCTTTGGTGACAGTGGTCCGTTAGTATTAACATTTAATGCCATGGAAAATTACTACCAAGATCAGGGGCGAGATTGGGAGCGCTATGCCATGCTAAAAGCACGAGTAATTCCCCCAATTAATGGCGACGATGAATATCATCAACAATTATCAAAACTGTTACGACCTTTTGTGTATCGTCGCTATATCGATTTTAGTGTTATTGACAGTTTACGTCGTATGAAAATGATGATCTCACAAGAAGTACGTCGTAAGCAGTTAGTTAATAATATTAAACTCGGAGCTGGTGGTATTCGTGAAATAGAATTTATTGTACAAGTTTTTCAGTTAATTCGTGGTGGCAGAGTCAAAGAGTTGCGAGAGCGTAGCTTATTAACTGTGCTACCTAAATTAGTAACAGCAGGAGCGCTACAAGAAGACAGCAGAATCGTGCTAGAAAATGCTTATTGCTTTTTACGTCGAGTAGAAAATATTTTACAAGCATTGGCGGATAAACAAACACAAACTTTGCCTGACAATGAGTTAGACAAGCAAAGGTTACTACAAGTGCTTAAGTTTAATTCGTGGCAAGATTTTTGTTTAAAAGTTGAAAAACATATGTATGGTGTTCATGAGCAATTTGATCAGCTTATTGGTATTGAAAGTCCTAATCATCAAGCTCAAGATCAACATTGGATAACCTTATGGCATAGCCATTGGAGTGACGAAGAATCAATTACTTGGCTAGAACAAGACTCTACAGCTACAAAGGAAAGTCACTGGAATAGCGAAGATATTTGGCGCTTATTATCAGATTTTAGAGAAGATGTTGGTAAGCGAAGTATAGGCAATAGAGGCAGGCAAGTTTTAGGCAAGTTGATCCCTTTACTTATCTGTCATATACAACAAGCAAAACAAGCTGAGTTTGTACTTGAACGAGTCTTACATGTTTTTAAAAAAATAGTCACACGAACAGCCTATTTAGAGCTGTTATTTGAGAATAAAGGTGCGTTAAAGCAATTAATTCATTTATGCCAAGCCAGTCGCTGGCTGGCTGACTATATTGCAAAGTATCCCATTGTATTGGATGAACTAATCGATCCTCGTCTACTATATAATCCCACCAACGTTATCGCTTATGGTCATGAATTACGCGAAAGTATGTTACGGATCCCTGAAGAAGATCTTGAAGCGCAAATGAATGGTTTGCGATTATTCAAACAAGCACAACAATTACGCATTGCTGCCGCAGATATCACTAATGCATTAAGCGTAGAGCAAGTAAGTCAACATCTAACAGCACTAGCTCAGGCGATTATTACTGAGGTAATTAATATCGGGTGGCAGCAAGTAGTTGGGCGCTTTGGTATACCTCAATCTATCGTGAATTCAGTGAGTGATGAGACAAGCTCTAACCAAAAAACATTTCAAAATAAAGGTTTTGCTGTCATCGCCTATGGGAAAATGGGTGGCAATGAGCTCAGTTATGGCTCTGATCTTGATTTAGTTTTTGTACATAACAGCCCCGAAGGAGACATCACTACGGGCTTGGCCAATGGTGAAAAAAGCGTACCAGCGAGCCAATTTTATATGAAGTTAGTGCAGCGTGTCATGCATGTTTTTAATACGCGTATGAATAGTGGTATTTTGTATGAGCTAGATATGCGTTTACGTCCTTCAGGTAATTCTGGTGTTTTTGTGGTGCATTTAGATACTTTTGGTCAGTATCAACAAGAAGATGCTTGGACATGGGAACACCAAGCACTGGTACGTGCTCGCATTATTTATGGTAATAGTATCATTGAAACTAGATTTAACGACATACGTCAACAAGTGTTGAGTCACAGGCGAGAGTTAGATATGTTAAGGGATAAAGTGAGTAGTATGCGAGAAAAGATGCGAAATCACCTTGATAAGTCTACCGATGAGCTTGTTGATATTAAACAAGGGCTAGGAGGGTTAGTTGATATCGAATTTTTAGCTCAGTATTTAGTGTTAGCTCATTGTCATGCTCATGCAAACTTAAGTCAACGTTGTGATAATTTGGGTATTTTTAAGTTGTTAGCTAGCATTGAAGTTTTAACTAAAGAAGAGCAACAACTATTGGCTAATTGTTACCAGCACTTAAGAGGGCTGTGTCACCAAGCAACGTTACAAAATGAAGCGCTATTAATCAGTAAAGATATTGCGACCGAACGAGATAAGGTGGTATTACTGTGGCAAAAATTTTTACTTTAGCGTTAGTTTTCACCTGATGTTAATTTTTTCAGTTAATTTTTTTAAGCAGCGTTTTTTGGCTTTAGTAAAGAACAGCCATCATCAAGGTCATTAGGTGCTTCAAGGTAGTTAGATGCTTCGCTAATAAAAATTAAGGTACGTTGACAATAACAAAAATAACGTTTGATACCTTCGTGGAAATGACCCGCATCCGCTTCATCTAATGGGTTGTTAAGTGAAGTTAACCGCTGATGATCTAGTACCGATGATTTTTATTTAACTCTTTCTTTAACTATAACAGACAAAAAAGTTATCAATCTTTCAAAGTATTGTCGCAAGCAATTACTTACAAGAAACTACTTATATAAAGAAGGTGAATCGGGATCTGGTCGTGTTTTAAAGCGTCGATGTAACCACATATACTGTTCTGGTTTTCGAGAAATAGCTTTTTCTAATTCTTGATTTATACGAATAAGATCAGCTTCATCATCTTTGCTTGGAAAATTTGTCAGTGGTGGCATAATTTCCATGGTATAACCATTGTCATCATCGTTTCTAGTGGGAATTAGCATCATGGTTTCAACATTTTTTTGTCGAGCAAAAATTAAAGTGCCAGTTGTCGTAGCCGTTTCTTTTACCCCAAAAAAAGGGACAAACAAACTGCGGTTTCTCCCATAGTCTTGATCGGGTAAATAAACACAGGCTTCACCATCCCTTAGCGCTTTTATTAAGCCTTTAACATCACGCTTACCCAACATATATTTGTTGGAACGCCCACGGCCGCGAAACTGAAAATATTCCATTAGTTGGTTATTATGCGGACGATAAAACACTACCATAGGATGACCATAACCTATGCCTCTGGCATTCATTTCAACACTTAAGTAGTGCATTGCTAGTAATAATACACCTTTGCCTTCTCGTTGTGCTTTTTCAATATGTTCTAAGCCAATGACGTTTATTTTACGTTTAACACGCCAATTTGGCCACCACCAACCCATCCCCGTTTCTAATAAAGCGATGCCAGTGTTTTCAAAGTTCTTTTTTAAGATGCGTTTTCGTTCTTGTTTGCTCATCTGAGGGAAGCACAATGTTAAATTAGTGTTGGCAACATGCTTTCTTTTAGCGCCTATTTTAAAGAGTACACGACCAATCAATCGTCCTAGTGCTAATTGCCATTTATATGGTAACCATGAAATGCTATAGAGAATTAAAACGCCTAACCAAGTTAGCCAATATTTAGGTAATAAAAAAGCTAATTTAAAATCAGGTTGTAAAACTTTATTTCGACTCACTGTATTTTCTCTTAGTAAAGCTGCTTAGGAATTTCGCTAACGGTGAGTATACCTAAGTTACTTGAAAATGGGCAATTAACTTATGTTGTCTATGAGGGTTTTATCGTAGAATAGCGATTATAGTTTTAGACATTGTTAGTTTATAAATAAAATGAGTACAGCCACATATCAAGATCAACACCATGACGCAATAGAGTTAATTATTGGAAATTCCAACGCCAATTTTTCTGGTGTCACTTCCATTATGTCTGACTTCTTTTATTTTTGCTTTTGATTTTTTGCCATTAAACCAGAGTTAATCGCGATGATATCATTATCAGTGATAGTGCCACCAGCACGTTTTAGTAATAATACATTTTGTATATAGGCATAACGTGTAGAGGATAAATTACGTTTAGCATTATACAAATTACGGGTACTGTCTAACACATCCACAATGGTACGTGTACCTACTTCAAAACCTGCTTCGGTAGCTTCTAAAGCTTTACTGGCACTAAGTACCGATTGTTCAAAAGCTTTAATACCTGAAATAGTAGCAATAACTGTGTTGTAGGCATTACGTGTAGTGCGAACAACACCACGGTGTGTTTGCATTAAATCTTGGCTAGCTAATACAAAGCGGTTTTGGGCTTGACGTACAGAGCTTTGAATAGCACCACCAGAATAAATAGGTATGCTCAATGTCACACCGACAGAATAATTATTAAAAAAAGGTGTTTCATCAAATTTTTTAGTTAGGCCTTGAGTACTCTCGCTATTTTGGTTTTTATCACGGCTCCAATTACCGTTTAAATCTAAAGTAGGGTAATGACCCGTACGTGCAATACCAATACTGTCTTGCGCAACTTCAACGCCAACTTTTGCTGCTATTAAATCTAAATTTTTCACTTCGGCGGTTTTTTGCCATTTATCAGCGCTATTTGGATTAGGCGTTGAGGTGCTAAAACGGTCGGTATTTAATACGCTAATATTTTTAGGGTAAGTATTGGTGATAACACGAAGTTCTTCTTCGGCATTATAAATGGCATTTTCAGCACTAATTTCTTCCGTTACCGCGTTATCAAATTGTGCTTGAGCTTCATGTACATCAGTAATAGCCGTTAAGCCAACAGAAAAACGTTGTTTAGTTTGTTCAAGTTGACGTGCAATAGCGGCTTTTTCAGCTTGTGCAAAAACCAAATCATCTTTAACACTTAATAAAGTGAAGTACGCCTGAGTAACGCGAACAATTAAATCTTGTTTAGCTACTTGGTAAGTTAAATCACTTTGGTGTGCTGATTTTTCGGCAATACCTAAACGTAACCAGCTCTTATGATGATAAAGTTGCATATTTACCTTGGCACCAAAACTCGTTGAATCAGTGTTTTTTGTCACATCCAAAAAGGGTGAGCTTTCATCAAAAGATTGAGATTGCTGTGATACTTTTTCGCTAGTACTTATACTGCCTTGGGCACTGATTTGAGGTAATAAAGCAGAGCGAGCTTGAATAATATCTTCTTTAACAATGTTAAATTGGGCTTGCGCTTTTAATACCACGGTATCATTTAATAGGGCTTGCTGATAAACGGCTAATAAATCATCGGCTTGAGCATTAGCGCTAGTTATTGCACTGGTAATAGCTATAATCAACATGCTTAATGTTTTTTTTCATGGGTAAGGCTTTCCTTGAGTAAGTACTCATATTAAGTTTTGTTTTTATACTGAATTTTTTATATTGGATTTTTTTTATACATGGACAATGTTACCTAATTTTTTATATTAACCAAATAAAATAAGTGTTTACTAGTGTAACAAATTATTATTAAAAAGAGATTACTTATGCAAGAGACTGCTTATGCAAGCTGGGATGATAATTAAAATAACCGTTGTTAGACATATGTTCACAATTATGCTTCTAGTAAATATGCTCAACTTTATGTTGTGAAAGATGTTACGGACGATTGTTTAGATTTAGATAGTATCCCCCCGAATATATTCTGGGGAGCTTATGTCGCTTCAGAGGAAGTCAAAATAAAATTAATAAAGTGTGGTTTTAATCTAGGTATTATGATTAATCCTGATAAATTTTTCCGATAATTTGGTAGGTAAAGTAGTGAACCCTGATGTTTTTCACATTACTCACATCGACAATTTAGCTAGTATTTTCCGAAGTGGTGGCTTGTGGTCTGACGCTCAGCGGATTCAACAAGGTTTTACTAACCAAAATATTGGTTATAGTCATATTAAACAAAGAAGACTACAGCACCCCGTTACTGTAGCTCAAGGGGGGAATATAGGGCACTATGTACCGTTTAACTTTTGCTCAAGGTCAGTAATGTTGTATGTGGTTCATCGAGGGCATAATGACTACAGGGGAGGACAAGAGAATATCATTCACCTGATTACTGATATCGATGCAGTTAGGCAGCTTAATGCTAATTGTTTTTTTACAGACATTCATGCGGACCTTAATTATGCAGAACAAATAAATGATTTTAATAGGTTAAATGAACTAAGTTGGGATTCTATCAATGAGTATTACTGGAGTAATGTGAAAGAAGAAAAACAAGCTGAATTTTTAGCTTTTCAAAGTGTTCCTTGGGCGGCTATTAAAGAGATTGGCGTACGAAACGAGGTTGTGGCAAACCAAGTTACACAGTGTATTGCTGCTTCCCCTCACCAACCATTGGTACAAGTTAGACCACAGTGGTATTATTAAAGAGGAGAGGTAAGAATGATTGAATACTTAAAAGGAAACATATTGCATGAACAGTCTGATGCCATTGTGAATACTGTAAATACAGTAGGAGTAATGGGGAAAGGGTTGGCATTGCAATTTAAAAAAGCGTTTCCACATAACTATAAAATTTATAAATCAGCTTGTGATAATAAGTCCTTAAACACAGGGCAAGTGCTTTCTGTATCAATGGAAAGTATGAATCCTCCGTATTACATCATGAACTTTCCAACAAAAGCACATTGGAAAGGAAAGTCTAAAATTGAATTTATTGAAGAAGGCTTAGATGCCTTAAAAAAAGAAGTTAATCAGCTAGGATTAAAGTCTGTATCTATCCCCGCTCTTGGGAGTGGGCTTGGTGGTTTAAATTGGTCTGATGTTAGAGAATTAGTTGAATCTAAGCTTTCACAAATGCCTGAAGTTGAATGGCGAATTTTTCCGCCTCAAGACGCGCCTAGCGCCAAATCTATGCCAAACAAAACGACAAAACCGAGAATGACTATTGGCAGGGCCGCAGTATTAAGTTTAATCGACAGATATTTGAATAAAGGCCTTGCTTATGAACTTACTTTACTTGAAGTTCAAAAGCTCGTTTATTTTTTAACCGCATCTGGCGAAAATCTAAATAAAGTTCAATTTAGTAAGCACCATTATGGCCCATATGCTGATGTGCTAAGACATGTACTTAATAAAATGGAAGGACATTTTATTAGTGGTTATGCTGATGGGGAAAATAAACCTGATATATCAATTGAGCTTTTATCTGATGCTGCCATACAAGCAGATCATTATTTAAAAGAGAATCAAAGTACCTTAGATAGATTTAACGAAGTTTCTGAGTTACTAGAGGGGTTTGAGTCACCTTACGGTATGGAGTTAATCTCCACAGTGCATTGGGTTGCCACACAAGAAATTCCACAATCAAAAAACAACTTAGCTGATATAATTAAGGCAGTTCATAACTGGAGTGAACGAAAATCTAATATGAAGCCTGCTCATATCAAGTCTGCATGGGAAACGTTAAGTGAGAAAGGTTGGTTGGATAGGGTAGCGCAAGCATAAAATAAACATGTGCTGTATTGGGATAAAATAAGTATACTTTAAAAATCACCTAAAGTTAGGCGTAGTTGATTTGTAAAGCGCTATAGTTAAACTCAAGTCACAGTACAGTTATAAAAAAAGGTTCTCATAAGTGAGTTTTTTCCCAAATAGCACAGTTAATAGTAGAAAAAAATATCAGCCTAACCTCATTAGTTTGATGTCTTTGTCTGCCAACAACTATTTTATATTTTTAAAAATACAGGCGGATCAAACGCAACTTTATCAACAACGGCATTTTTTCATTAATGACCATCTTGCCTATGCGGTAACGGTTAATGAAACTACTCGTTATACTTCACTCATTACGTTTGAACAGAAAGTATTTGAACAGAAAAAACTTGAACCACAAAAGACCACAAATAAAACCATACTCAATTCTTTTCAGCCTCGTATGTCTATTCGTTTGTATCATGATGCTTGTATGGCTGAAGTGATCAGCAGCCAAGATATTCGCCAAGTTAAACCTCGTTACGATTATCCGAATAAACACATGCATCAACAGGATGAGAAACAACAAATAAACCAATTTTTGAATGAATGGTTACACCTTTGTTTAGCGTATGGACAAGTTGATGTTGAGTTATAAAACTAGCCAATGACTATTCAAGAAAAAACTTTTACCGTTGCTCAATTTAGCGATTGCCATTTGTTTGCGGATAAAAATGCTAAACATTTTGGTGCTAATGTTTGGCAAAATTTAACACAAGTATTAACTGATATTACATTGCGAAATACGATTGATTGTGCTGTATTTACAGGGGATCTCACTCAAGATCACTCTGAATTATCTTATCAATATTTTGTTGATGCTATAGCACAGGCCAAATTTACTATCCCGGTATATTACTTAGCGGGCAATCACGATGATAAAAAGATGATTGCCAAATACTTAACTGAGCCGAACTTTCAAACTCATAACATTATCAGCCATGATTTTTGGCAACTACAGTTATTAGATAGCAAAAGTGAAACGCCATCAGGTTTGGTTAACCAAAAAACCTTAGATGAATTAGCTCAACGAATAGACAAAAGTAAATTTCAATTACTTATGATGCACCATCATCCAGTAAACATTGGCTATGATATTGATAAACATGGCTTAATAAATCAAAAAGCTTTTTGGCAAGTTGTTAATCAATTAAATAATGCAAACATGAAAATAAAAGCCATTGCCTGTGGGCATGTACACAGAGCTAGCCAACTCTCTAAACACCAGGTTGATATTTATACTTGCCCCGCAACGTCTGTTCAATTTGGTGATACTAAAGAAAAAATGGCCTCTATTGTGCCAAGTTATCGATTATTGTACCTTAACCGTAAGGGTACAATTATGAGTGAAATTATTACCCCTTAAACATAAGTTATCAAGTTAGCATAGAACATATGGTTGAACTAAAAGCGATTGAACAAAAATAGCCATGTTTTGATGGGCTGAAAAAAATAATTATCTAGTGATGGTACAAACCGATGATGAAGTGTTAAATTACCAACACTGCCGATTAACAGTTGAAGAAGGAGGTGATCATAATCTTGTCGATTTTGAACAACATTTACCGACAATAGCTGATTTTTCAACTCAACCGTTTTTAATGCAGCGCTTTTAATACAGTAAATCACACCAAACAAAAGTAATATTTATAAAGATACTATATAAACATGACCGACCAATATAACTCCGACTCCATTGAAGTACTTAGCGGCTTAGAGCCAGTTCGCCGCCGTCCAGGTATGTACACCGACACCACTCGCCCGAATCATTTAGGCCAAGAGGTTATTGATAACTCTGTCGATGAGGCACTTGCCGAACATGCACAGAATATTATTGTCGTGCTAGATACTGATCAATCATTAGAAATTATTGATGATGGCCGTGGCATGCCAACTGATATCCATCCAGAAGAAGGGGTATCAGGGGTTGAATTAATATTTTGTAAACTACATGCTGGTGGTAAGTTTTCTAACAAAAGCTATCAATTTTCAGGTGGTTTACATGGTGTTGGTATTTCTGTGGTTAACGCCTTATCAACACGTGTCGATGTAACCATAAGACGCAACGGTATTGTTTATGAAATGGCTTTTGAAAATGGTGACAAGGTTGAGGAATTAACGAAAACAGGCACGGTTGGTAAACGAAATACAGGTACACGGGTAAAATTTTGGCCTGATCCTAAATACTTTGATTCAGCCAAATTTTCAGTCCGTCGTTTAACCCATTTATTAAAAGCGAAAGCGGTATTATGTCCAGGCTTAACCATAAAATTTCATGACAAAATTGAAAACAAAAAGTATCAATGGTGTTATGAATACGGTTTAACTGATTATCTAAAAGAGTCAGTTATAGGCTATGTTAATTTACCTGAAGAGCCTTTTATTGGCGTGTTTTCTTCACAAAATGAAGCCGCAGATTGGGCGATAACTTGGTTGCCAGAAGGCGGTGAAGGTATTGGCGAAAGTTATGTTAATTTAATTCCCACCATAGCGGGCGGTACACATGTCAATGGTTTACGCCAAGGCTTGTTAGAAGCTATGCGTGAATTTTGTGAATTTAGAAACTTAATCCCTCGTGGTGTTAAGTTAACGCCTGACGATATTTGGGATAAGTGTAGTTATATCTTGTCTATTAAAATGCAAGATCCGCAATTTGCGGGTCAAACTAAAGAGCGCTTATCATCACGTCAATGTGCAGCGTTCGTTACCGGTGTAGTAAAAGATGCCTTTAGCTTATGGCTTAATGAGCATACCGACATTGCCGAAACACTCGCCGAATTTTGTATCAGTAACGCCCAAAAACGTATGCGTGCTAGTAAAAAAGTAGTGCGAAAAAAAATCACTTCAGGGCCCGCTTTACCAGGTAAATTAACCGATTGTGGTAGCCAAGATTTATCACGTACTGAATTGTTTTTAGTGGAAGGTGATTCAGCAGGCGGTAGTGCTAAACAGGCGCGTGATCGCGAGATACAAGCTATTATGCCACTACGCGGTAAAATTCTTAATACATGGGAAGTTGATTCAGGGCAGATACTTGCCTCACAAGAAGTGCATGATATTTCGGTTGCTTTAGGGATTGATCCTGACAACGATGATTTATCTGAATTACGTTACGGTAAAATTTGTATTCTTGCCGATGCTGACTCTGATGGACTACATATTGCCACGCTTTTATGTGCCTTATTTACCCAACACTTTTTACCACTAGTGCAAGCTGGGCATGTTTATGTAGCAATGCCGCCATTGTATCGCATTGATATCGGTAAAGAAGTTTTTTACGCACTAGATGAAGCAGAAAAAGACGGTATTCTTGATAGAATTGAAGCAGAGAAAAAGCGCGGTAAAGTAAATGTACAACGCTTTAAAGGCTTGGGTGAAATGAACCCACTACAATTGCGCGAAACCACCATGGATCCTAATACTCGTCGTTTAGTTCAGTTAACGGCTCTTGATGAAGAACACGCAGAAACCATTGGAGTGATGGATATGTTATTGTCGAAAAAGCGCAGTGGTGATCGTAAAGAATGGTTACAAAGTAAAGGTAATATGGCGGTAATGTAATGTTAAATGTTAGTTGTTAACAGAAGTTATCGGTGATTTAATTTTTACTGAGACAAAATGATTTTTATCGCCATTTTTCAGTTTCTTTGCTATGCCCTTGCGCTTCCCCTATTTTGAGTTTTATTATCAGGCATAGATCGAGCTAGACGATTAAGTTCATCACTGCATTTTTATTTTTCTTAAGAATTTTTTGTGGCTGTTACCTCATCGTTATCAGGATTAAGTAGCAAATCCATTAAATGCGCCCAATCTTCTACAACTAACATTCGGATGCTTGCTCTAAAGTTTTCCCATAATGAGATTTTGAGCCAAACGAAACACGACAAGCTTGGTACACGCCATCGGTCAATTCAAATATTTGATGAAAGTAAAAGGCTAGCAAGGTCAGCAGGTACGTGTTGTAGCTTAAGTTTTTATCTCCATGACCATAATTATGCGCTATATGATAACCTTGATTTTTTAAGTGTGTTGAAACACTCATGTTCAATTTTCCACCGACAACGCCCTGCTTTAGTCATGGCGGTAACATTATCTTCGTTCATTTTTATGTCTGTTACCCAACGATGCACCAGTAACTCGTGATGAAGTGTATAAAGAAATCTTTGAGCAAGCTGAAAATTTTAAAAAGAATAGAGCGGTTTAAGATCAAATCATATAAGCTTGTACTTTATATCGTAGTTAATGCCCATTTATAAGAAAAATAAATCGTGTGAATGTTCGCGATATTAAGATATTAATATTCACGAGAATAGGAAAATCATTTCATGTCAGATGTGCTCGAATATAGTCCTGATGGAGTCGAACAAGTACCCTTAAGGCGTTTTACCGAAGAAGCTTATTTAAACTACTCTATGTACGTTATTATGGACAGAGCATTGCCACATATTGGTGACGGCTTAAAACCAGTGCAACGACGTATTGTTTATGCTATGTCAGAGCTGGGTTTATCGGCAACAGCTAAATACAAAAAATCGGCTCGTACTGTTGGTGATGTACTGGGTAAATTCCACCCCCATGGTGATAGTGCTTGTTATGAAGCGATGGTGTTAATGGCGCAACCATTTTCTTATCGTTATCCTTTAGTTGATGGACAAGGAAACTGGGGGGCACCAGATGATCCTAAGTCTTTTGCGGCTATGCGTTATACTGAATCACGCTTATCGCGTTTTAGTGAAATATTGCTTGCTGAGCTTGGCCAAGGAACCGTTGATTGGGTGCCAAACTTTGATGGCACCATGAAAGAGCCAAAAACGCTGCCAGCTCGTTTACCTCATATTATGCTCAATGGTATTACGGGTATTGCTGTGGGTATGGCAACCGATATTCCACCACATAATGTGCGTGAAATTGCCGCCGCTTGTGTACATTTAATTGAACAACCAAAAGCAGATGTTGCAGGTTTACTCGAATTTGTTCAAGGGCCTGATTACCCAACCGATGCCGAAATAATCACTCCTAAAGCGGATATTGAAAAAATTTATCAAACGGGGCGTGGCAGTATAAAAATGCGCGCGGTTTACGAGATAGAGCAAGGTGAAGTGGTGATCATGGCTTTGCCGCATCAAGCATCAGGTGGCAAAATATTAGAACAAATTGCTGGACAAATGACCGCGAAAAAATTGCCAATGGTAATCGATCTTCGTGATGAATCTGATCATGAAAACCCTGTACGTTTAGTGATAGTTCCTCGTTCTAATCGTGTTGATATAGAACAATTAATGCAGCATTTATTTGCTAGCACTGATTTAGAAAAAAGTTTCCGTGTAAATATCAATATGATTGGTTTAGACAATCGTCCTGCGGTGAAAAATTTACGAGAAATTTTAAGCGAGTGGCTTGAATATCGCCGTGAAACGGTGCGCCGACGTTTACAATATTACTTAGATAAAGTACTGGCACGTTTACATATTTTAGATGGTTTATTGGTAGCCTACTTAAACATAGATGAAGTCATTGATATTATCCGGAGTTTTGATGATCCAAAAGCGGAACTAATGTCGCGCTTTAGTTTGTCAGAAATTCAAGCCCATGCCATTTTAGAAATTAAGCTAAGACAGCTGGCTAAGTTAGAAGAAGTTAAAATTCGCGCCGAGCAAGATGAATTGCGCAAAGAACAAAAATATTTAGAAAAAACTCTTAACTCAAAAGCGCGTATGAGCACGCTAATGAAAAAAGAAATTTTGGCTGCGGCTGAGCAATATGGTGATGATCGCCGCTCTAAACTGGTAGAGCGAAGTGAATCAAAAGCTTTAACTGAAAAAGATCTTGTGCCAAGTGAGCCAGTAACCGTTGTGGTATCAGATAAAGGTTGGGCGCGTTGTGCTAAAGGTCATGATATCGATGCCACTGCGCTTAGCTATAAGGCAGGGGACAGTTATTTATGCTCAGCTAAAGGTCGTAGTAATCGTCCCGTAGCTTTTATTGACTCGTCAGGGCGAGCTTTTACTACCGATGCGCATACATTACCAACGGCACGAAGCCAAGGTGAGCCACTTACGGGGCGCTTTAACTTAGCAACAGGTGAAAACTTTTTGCATTGTATAATGGCTAATGATGACACTAGATACTTGCTAGTTAGTGATGCAGGTTATGGCTTTATTAGTTGTTTTAGCGATATGATCAGTCGTAATAAAAATGGTAAGGCGATGATTTCATTGCCACAGGCTGCGAAAGTATTAACACCACAACTCATTGAAAATATTGACAGTGATTGTTGCTTAACCATTACTACTGAAGGACGAATGTTAGTATTTGAGGTGAAAAACCTACCTGTATTGAGTAAAGGCAAGGGTAATAAAATTATTAATATTCCATCAGCACAGGCCAAAGCCCGTGAAGAGTTTGTTACTTTATTAGCTATTGTACCTAATGGCGCCTCAGTTACTTTGTATGCTGGTAGACGTAAACTAACCTTAAAAGCCAGTGATCTAGAACATTATCGTGGTGAGCGTGGTCGTCGAGGAAACAAGCTACCACGTGGCTTACAGCGAGTAGATCAAGTAGAAGTGGAATTGCTCTGACGTCCTGAAGCAGATATTTTGAATGTATCATGAGTATATCAACTAAGATGTAAACAGTAATTGTTTTCATTGTGTCTTTATTCTTCTCAGTGTAGAATTCAAACAATAGTAATTATCATTAACCTTCGTGTTTTATTCGCTATTGTGTATTTTTAGCGAATGTTAGTTGACGTTTGATATAGGGTAATGACAAGATCTCTTTTGTATTTTGCAGGTTCATCTTTAACTGTATGTTATTAAATATGAAATAGGAAAAGGTGAAAAAATGACTTTAGTTGATGTAGCCAAAAATCAGGTTGTTAAAATTAGTGGATTACCGCTTGATGAAAGTCTATCGGCTCAGTTACTCGAACAAGGCTTTGCTTTGCATACCGAAGTAGCATTAGCGCATAAAGCGCCATTTAATGGTCCAGTAGCTTTTCGCTTACATAATACCAAAATAAGTATTCAACGCTCTATTGCTGAACAAATTCAAGTTGTTAGCATTTAATTTTTGTAGGTTGGGCTATGTTCCTACAATGTTTTTAAACAAAGCTTCATTTAGTAAGCGTTATATGAGTTTTCACCATGAGTTGTTGTTCTAGTTCTTCATCATGCTGTCAGTCTTCTGATAAAAATGTTGTTATACCCGTAAAAGGTTTGCACTACGCTCTTGTTGGTTTTGCCAATTCAGGCAAAAGTACGCTATTTAATTTATTATCTTCTACTAATAAAACCTCCGCCAAGCAAAACGTAGGTAACTTTTCTGGTATTACCGTAGCGGCAAAAAAAACATCGGTACGGTTAAATGATGTTGACGTTTTCCTTTCTGATTTACCTGGCCTAAGCTCACTAGCTCAACGAGGTGAACAAGGGCAAGACTTAACTATTTCTCAACAATTTATCAAAACCAATGATATTGATTGTTTGATTAATGTGGTTGATGTTAATCAAATAGGCCGTCAACTTTATCTTACTTCTCAGTTGGTTGATCTAGGCGTGCCTATGATAGTCGTGCTGAATAAAATAGATAGACAGAAGCATACATTGGTTGATGTGAATAAATTAAGCGCTGAATTAGGCTGTCCTGTGGTCGCTATCAGTGCCCATGATAAAAAGGCGCTATGTTTGGTAGAGCAAAAATTACTATCATTAGCTCAACAAATAGCACAACAAAGCCAAGTATCTGAACAACAGAAAGCAAAAAATAAAAATCAGCCAGTAGAAAACTCATCAGCGATTCAAGCAAGACAAGATTATGTTGCTGATATTTTATCCCGAACAAGTGTTGCCAGAGGCGGTGCTCGTTTTTCTGATAGCCTAGATAATTTTGTTTTGCATCCAGTTACGGGTATTCCAGTATTTTTAGGCATGATGTATCTATTATTCATGTTTGCTATCAATGTTGGCAGTGCTTTTATTGATTTTTTTGATATTCTCAGTGGCACAATTTTTGTTGCTTATCCGCTGCATTTTCTTGACCCTTTAGGTTTACCGCAGTGGTCACTCACTATAGTGGAAGGTGTTGGTAGTGGCATACAAACAGTTGCCACCTTTATTCCTGTTATAGCCTGTTTATTTATTGGTTTATCTTTGTTGGAAAACTCAGGTTATCTAGCTCGTGCTGCTTTTGTAGTAGAGAGTTTAATGCAAAAAATTGGTTTGCCAGGCAAAGCTTTTGTGCCGCTTATTGTCGGCTTTGGCTGTACCGTACCGGCGGTTATGTCAGCGCGAGTGCTCGATAGTGAAAGAGAGCGTATTACTACTATTATGATGTCACCCTTTATGTCATGTGGCGCTCGTTTACCTGTTTATGCCTTATTTGCCGCAGCATTTTTTCCTGAAAGCGGTCAAAACTTAGTATTTTTATTGTATTTGATCGGCATTGCTGCTGCTATATTTACTGGATTTTTACTTAAGAAAACCGTGTTATCTGGTACTAGTTCATTGAATATTATGGAATTACCACCTTATGAACTACCTAAAATTGGCACTATTAGCAAACGTGTGTGGCAACGTACTTACGGTTTTGTTACTGGTGCTGGTAAAACCATTGTTATTGTTGTGTGCTTACTGAATTTTTTAAACTCTATTGGTACTGATGGAAGCTTTGGTCATCAAGACAGTGAAGGCTCTATTTTAAGCCAAAGTGCGCAAGTGGTAATGCCACTTCTTACACCTATGGGCGTTAAAGAAGAAAATTGGCAAGCGGGCGTTGGCATAATTACAGGAATTTTTGCTAAAGAAGTACTGGTAGCAACTTTTAACAGTTTATATTCTCCAAGTAATAGTATAAACGATGAAGCGCCTTCGTTAATAACAAGCTGGCATGATGCGATTGCGAGTATTAAAGAAAACCTATTGGGAATTGCACCAGATGATCCCTTGGGTATTGATGTCGGCGATCTGAGTGATTTAACTCAAGTAGCTAAAGATCAAAAGGTTGAATTAAGCACCTATCAAGTTATGCAAGCAGCCTTTGCTGGACAGTTAGGCGCGTTTAGTTATCTGCTCTTTATTCTTCTATATACGCCATGTGTTGCTGCTATGGGGGCAATTAAAAATGAAGTAGGCACTCGTTGGGCTGGATTTGCTGCCACTTGGAGTTTTTTACTGGCTTATTTAATGGCAACTTTATGTTTTCAAGTGGGTAACTTTTTTGTTGCGCCATTAATGGCAAGTATCTCCATTGTTGTTGTACTCTTGTGCTTTGCTGGTGTTTATTTTTGGCTCAAACATCAAGGGCGTAAAGTGCTGACTATTCCAATCTCAGTAAGTTATTCGTAAAGCTTATGTACTTACCAATCTCACTAACTATATGATCATTTCTACTTGTTAAAATCACTAACGATGCTAAATTCTATTTAGCGTTAACAGCGAAAAACCAGTATTAATGTTTTACCAACGGTAAAGATAACGAAAAACTACTACCCAGACCTAATTTACTATCAACAAATAACTCTGAATTTAAAATTCGACTTAGCTTCTGACTAATCGCTAGGCCTAATCCCGTATGAGGAGTGTTATCATCAACGGCATTACTAGCGCGATATCTAGCATCAAAAATGTAGGCAATATCTTCTTTACTAATACCTGAGCCATTATCGGTTACGGTAAGTTTAATTTTGTCCGCTAGTTGACTAACAACAACGGCGACTTCTCCACCTTCACTAGTATGCCTGAGCGCATTTTCCAATAAGTTCGTAATAATACGCTCTAGTTTGGCTATATCAGAATAAACAATATAGCGACATTGTTGAGGCTGTAACGTTAAATTGATGTGTTTGTTTTTTGCTTTGAGAGCGAACTTGGCAATAATATCATGGCATAACTCCCCAATAACAAAGGTTTCTAAGTTCACTATTGGGCGACAATTAGCTTGATCCCCTTCTAGATGGGCTAATTCAAAAATTTGATCTATTAAGTGCTTTAATTGCGTAGCATTGCGTTGAACCGTAGCTAAATATTTGGCTTGCTGTGGTGATGAAAGTTGCTCGCCTTTAATCACCATAGTTTCTATATAGCCCTGCATACTTGCCAATGGAGTGCGTAAATCATGAGATAAATGAGCGAGTAATTCACGCCGAATGCGGTCATTTTCCGTTAACTGAGTAAGTTGTATGTCAATTTGTGCGACCATTTCTCTAAAGGTAGCGCCAAGCATATGTACTTCGTTACTTTCACTATGCTGCCATTGACTTAAGGTGACTTTAGTTTGATCAAATTTAACTGCTTTAATCGCCAGCATTTCATGAGCTAGTTGCTTGATAGGGGCAGTAAAATAACGAAATACTACTAATAAAAGTAGTAATAACAACAATAAAGCGCCAATGAGTAAAGCACTATATTGCTGTAAATTCTTATCATTTTTAACTTGGCTAAAAATTGAATCATAAATTTCACTGCCGATAATAATATAGAGATAGCCTTGTAAATTATCACCTCGGTATATAGGCGCAGCAGAAAATATTTTCTGTTTGTGTAGGTTACGAGGATCATCAGCAAAAACTGGAACCACATCTGGGTTAGCAATTAAAGCAACCAAGGGGCTTAGCTCGACCGATTGACGCTTTATTTTGCTTGTTTGTGTTGAGTAAGTAATGATATTTCCAGCAGGGTCAAGAAAGTAAAATTCAAAGGCAGGTTTTAATACCATTAAGGTATGAAATAAATTTTCCAAGGCTTTATTATCATAAACGCCATTTTGTAGCAGTGGGTTATCATGCACTAAATGTTCGGCAAGCGGTAGGTGTAACTTTTGCTCTGCTTGAAACTTTGACTGTTCAGCTAACGAATTAGCCCAATAAAAAAGTAACGATGCCATGATAATAAATACACCGCATATTGAAAAAGCGAGCCGATGATAAAGTGAAAGCATGGTTAATGAACGCCCTTCGAATTTAATTTGTAGCCTACGCCCCATACTGTTTGAATAATTTTGGGCTCAGCGCAATCATCTTCTAATTTATTGCGTAAACGGTTGATATGTGAATTTACTGTGTGCTCATAACCGCTGTGGTTATAGTTCCAAACGCCATCAAGTAATTGGGCTCTGGAAAATACTTGATTGGGGTTCTTACAGAAAAAATCTAATAGCTCGAATTCAGTCGAGGTTAAATTGATGGTTTTGTCTTTGTAGGTTACTTGATGATAGCGGTGATTTACAAGCAATTGTCCTATGCGGGTATTGCTGTTATTTTGGTTTTGACTATTATTGGTTTGTGGATTATTGCTTTGTGGATTATTGCTTTGTGGATTATTGCTTTGTAAATGATAGTTCTGCATTTTGAACACCTCACTTCTGTCATTTAAAGCATGTGCTCGCCTTAACTGTGTTCTTACTCTAGCCTGCAATTCACGAATGCTAAAAGGCTTAGTCATGTAATCATCAGCGCCTAATTCAAGCCCTAATACCCTATCAGTTTCAGATGTTTTTGAGGTTAACATTAAAATCGCCTGCAAAGGTTTTATCTGGCGAAGCTGCCGACATATATCTAGACCGTTGACTCCAGGTAATATGATATCAAGCATGACTAATTGATAATTTTGACTCAGTGCTTGTTCAAGCGCTTGTTGACCATTACCACAAATATCACTGTCGATGTCTAATTCGGTTAAATGCATTTGAATTAAGTTAGCGATATCAATGTCGTCTTCAACAATTAAAATTTTATCTTTCATATTATTACCCAGTAAACAATCTTCCCCGATTGTTTACTGGGTAAGTTTGTTTTACTTTGTTCTCGTTATTGTTAATTTTATCGCGGGGTTATCAAACCGATGTGCCTGCGTTAAAAATGAGCTAGATAAACCATCGTCTTGGCTAACAACACCTGAATGATAGCCGACAAAGTCAACATCATCACGGGTTGCGTCAAAACCTGTGCCATTGCTCGGAAGCGTCTCCATAGTTTCGCTGTTGCTTTCAGTGCCAGCATCATAAACGTTTAAATTCCATGATTTTTTATCATCTAAGGCCATGGTTGATATATCTATACCAGTAAGACCTGAGAAGGCATCATTTGTATTCACTAGCATAGTTGCAGCAGTGAAAAAAGTCGCATTTCTATCCGTTGTACTAATTTCAACTGTGTTAGCAGATCCAGGTAATATCATGCCAACACCAGAGCTAGTTGCAAGGGCATTACTATCGCTAAGAAAATCGGTAGTATCACCACCTTCTGCTAGTTTTTCTAAAGCAACTGAAGCAGGGCTACCAACCATCCACATTTTACTTTCGGTATGTAAGATAACACCTAACGGTGAAAGTGGTTGTGCGTAAGTTAAGTTGGTTACAGTAATGGTGTAACTATACTCAGCTGGCGGAGAGGGAGGTGGAGTAGGGGGTACTACAGGGTCATCACTATCACTATCATTGTGATTACATGCTGATAATGTTAGTGCTAATGCTATTATTAGCGTGAGTAGCGTGAGCTTACTTTTGGTTAGTGAGCTTTTTGTTACGAAAGAAATAATCGACATGATCTGCTCCTTATTGAATGCTAACGGTTAATTTAGCAACAGGATTTAACCAGCGATGTATGCTGTTATTTAAATCACTTTTACCACCATTGGTATCATCATCGCCAATGCTGCCTCGATGAATATGAATCATGGTATTGCTTTCCATGTCGGTAACACCAGTACCGCCAGTTCCACCAGCGCCACCAGGTGCTGCTGGAATACCTAATACACCCAGAGCCGCAGCTCCATGGCCTTTAATTAATTCATCATTGGCTTCAGTACCTGCATCGTAAGCATTTAGCATAATGGTATAAGTACCCGCTTCTGTTGGTATTTTCCAGCTATTTAAACCGACAAAACCATCATTTGATGGCAGTATCATCGTTGTCATTGATAAGTGGGTGTTGGCACTTTCATTGATCAACATGTAAGTTGTTGACTTACCTGGTGCTAATAAACCCTCTGCTGGATTGAGGCGCAAATCGGCATCAGCATTGGCTAGCATACTAGTTAATGCTGTAATGTCACCGCCTTCTGCCATTGCTGTTAATTCTGGGGTTGCAGCACTTCCGACTATAAACATATGGCTATCACTGGTGTGAGCCGCTGTGATTATAGGGGTGAAATATAGTCCTTGGGTTAGGTTCGTTACAGTAATAGATAGCTCTTGTGCCATTACCGTTGTACTTGCAAAAGCCAGAGCGCTAACGGTAAGTAACGTATTTATTTTTTTTGATATTGTTTTCATGATTATATTTACCTTCTCTTAAAATTTGTCATTAATTGTATAATTCAAAAGAAAGTATATGGAAGGAGTTATTGTGACAAAGTCACGGAGTTATCACTATTTGATCACTTAATTGTCACAAAGTTATCACAGAAGAGAATTCTGTTGCCTGTATTCATTGATTGGTAGTCGATTACTTTGACACAAATGGCTGATCTTAAACCAAAATAGCTCTATCATTTCCATGTTGTTAATGTATTTTAAAATACTGTACTTCTCACTACAGTATTTTATGCTACAACAAATTATTGAGCGAAGCGATTTCATACCCGCTGTTTGTTATATGTTTAATCTCGCCAATAATTATTTGCAGCTGAGACTGTTTGAAAATTAATAGCGATTACTTGAGAAGATGCTATTAGGCTATCAGCATTATCTCCATATTCTGGTCTCAGCTTTTTCCGGACATCATCAGAAGGTTGAGTGTATTTAACTCCCATTCTAGACAACTTTATTGCTAATTCATAACCCTGTTGTGCATTTTCAGTCATTAAACTGTTTAACCATTGCTCTGACATAATTTATACCTTTTATTTATAGCTTTTATTTATAATTCACAATACTTGTTGTCTAATAGTTGTCTTAACAAAGCAAAAATAACAAGAGACATCGAATCAATTCTGCCATAAACACCTTAACGTTACCATCATTAATCGCTGATTTATTGAGCCAAGCAAAGGTTAAAATTAAGTCAACAGGAAGAGGCGTTAGCATGAGAAAGTTCATTAATATTTGTTAAAAATGAACGATGAAACTTGAATTACTCGTATTGGTATAACATTGGTATAACATCGGTATAGACAAGCATAAAATAAATATCGCTCTAATTTATATGAATTGACAACGTTGTCAATATTGTAGATAGTAGGGATAGTAACAGCATATGACTTCTTACGTAGGTTGCGTAAAGTCGCGTTTATGGACTAAAAATATGAAAAGAAACAAATCTCAAATGCAATTTTCATCCTTATCATTAAGAGTATTAGCATTAGCATTTTCATTAAGTTTGGCTATAAGTGGATGTGGGCAAGAACAGCATAGTCGTATTACTCAAGATGTGAATATTTCACCGCTAACCACTTCACCGCATAGCGTTACTCAAACTGATATTGACAACATAGCGAAAAATCTTGATGTTGAGTATCGTGTTGTTACTAATGTGCCCACAGAAAAGTGTGCTATAAAAATATCTGATGGTGCTTGCTTTGAAGTAGCATTAAGCTTTACTGCGAGACAAGCTATTAAAGCAAAAAATTGGTCAATATATTTTAGCCAGATATCTCCTGTGCAATCGTTTGAAAGTGATAATTTTACCATCAAACATTTAAATGGTGATTTACATCAGATTTCTTTATCAGAGACGTTTTCTGGTTTCAAACAGGGAGAAACTAAAACGTTATTATTTCGTGCTAATCTTTGGATGTTATCAGAAACCGATGCGTTACCTAATTATTTGGTCACCGCTTCAGATCTTGAGACACGTGTTATTGACAGTACGAAAGTAGTCATTGATAAAGACTCAGGTTTAGAATTACTTCCCTTTGTTGTTGCCTTTAGTGATAAAACTAAGCAATTTAAAAGTAGTCGTAATGATAAAACCAAATGGCTAACTAGCCAACGTCTTTATCAGCGAAATGCTAACGGAGTAAATGGCTCTGGCTGGATTCAAGTAATAGATAAAACCTCTATAGCACGCGCTATTATTCCAACACCAAAATATACTCGTTATGATGATAACAATGCTGTTGTTGATATAAGCCAAGGGTTAAAGGTAAACTTTTCTAATGTTACCCCAAACGAGGTTGACGCGGCATTATCTCGCTTTACTAGGTTAGGGTTACAGCAAACACAAAATGGTTTTCCTTTAACACTGCATATTAGCAAAAATGATAATAAACCGATTGGTAGTTATACACTTACGGTGGCAGATGAAAATATTAGCATTATCGGTGTTGATACTAATGGTGTTTTTAACGGCTTACAATCTCTTGCAAGTTTATATAGTGTTGGCTCTAATACTTTACCAGTGATTAATGTTGATGATGAGCCTCACTATGCCTTTCGTGGCATGTTAGTGGATGTTGCCCGTAACTTTCATTCGAAAGTATTTATTTTAGATTTACTTGATCAAATGGCAGCTTATAAATTAAATAAATTGCACTTGCACTTAGGTGATGATGAGGCTTGGCGCTTAGAAATTCCAACCTTACCTGAGTTAACTGAACTTTCTAGTAAGCGGTGTTTTGACATGCAAGAGCAAACATGCTTGATTTCTCAGCTAGGTGCTGGCGTTGATACTAATTCATCAGTGAATGGTTACTATAGCGTTAGTGATTATACCGACATTTTACAAGCCGCAACCGCTCGCCATATTCAAGTGATCCCATCATTAGATATGCCAGGGCATTCGCGTGCCGCGATGAAAGCAATGACAGCACGATATAATAAATATCAGACACTTAAAGATGAAGTCAAAGCAAAGCAGTTTTTATTAGATGACTTTGACGATAAGACTCAATATTCATCTGTGCAATTTTATAACGACAATACTATTAATGTTTGTTTAGAGTCATCTTATACTTTTATTATTGAGGTGATGACTCAGATGAAAAAAATTCATCAGGACGCAGGACAGCCATTAACTCGTTATCATATTGGCGCAGATGAAACTGCGGGAGCTTGGCTTGAATCGCCTGCTTGTAAAGACTTTGTTGCTAATAACAACAAAGGTGTGACCAAAATGAGTGAGCTTGGTGCATACTTTATCGAACGAGTTGCGGGTATTTTATCTGATCTCAATATTGAGACCGCAGGCTGGAGTGATGGTATGGCGCATACTCGAGTTAATAAGATGCCTGCAATTGTGCAAGCGAATGCGTGGGATGTGTTGTTCGGAGGTGGACATAACAAGGTACATCAGTTAGCCAACCGTGATTGGCAAATAGTTATTTCAACGCCAGATGTGCTTTATTTTGATTTTCCTTATGAGGCTTCGCCAAAAGAGCACGGCTATTATTGGGCATCACGTCATACCAATACTGAAAAAGTATTCCAATTTATGCCTGATAACTTACCAGTACATGCCGAGTTCTGGTTAGACCGACAAGATAACATTTATGTCGCTGATGATACCAAAACACCACTAGCTAAAGGGCGAACCTTTTTAGGGATCCAAGGGCAATTATGGAGTGAGAATACTCGTCATGATGAAATGGCTGAACATAAAATATTTCCTCGCTTATTAGCGTTAGCTGAGCGAGCTTGGTATTTACCTAAATGGGCTGTTCCTTATGAATATCAAGGCGCTAAATATAGTCATGAAACTCAATTTTTTACTGCTAAGATGCAACGTAAGCGAAATGAAAATTGGCGTTTATTCGCGCATATCTTAGGGCAAAAAGAATTTGTAAAATTAGAATTAGCTGGTATTGATTATCGTCTGCCAACAGTAGGCGCCGTTATTGAACAGGGCAGATTAAAGGCAAATATTGCTTTTCCTGGACTTGTTATTGAATATCAAGAAGGACAAAGCGCTTTATGGAAAGAGTATCACAAGCCTGTTGTGGTACAAGGTGCGGTGCAAATACGTAGTCGAGCAATTAATGGCTTAAGAACAGGACGTATTACTCAAGTATCTGTTCGTTAATTTATAGCTGATTTTAAGAGAGAAGCATTAATAAAAAAATGCCTCTTGATCATGCGTCGCTCAGGCATCTTGAAACACACATATTGAGGTGTTTTTAGTATACCAATTGGTCAATTAATTAATCCATCTGATATTTAATGTTAAAAAATGTAAAAAGTGAATGATAACGCTGTCATTTAACGGTAAGATGAAAATATTATAAATTTGAACCTAGTATTGTTTGCTTTTCTTTTCTTATCTCTAACTTAGGTAAGCAAATACTATAAGTGGTTAATAAAAGTTTGAGGTTAGTATGCTCAGTGGTGACAGTAATAAAGGATTGTTTTTAGGCATAGATGGTGGCGGTAGTAAATGTAAAGCCATCGTTATGAATGAAAATAATGAAATTTTAGGCACAGGTGTTGCTGGCCCAGGAAACCCATTACATGGTTTTGAACAAGCAACTCACTCTATTACCCAGTCTGCTAAATTAGCACTGGAAGATGCAGGATTATCGCATGTTGATTTAAGTGAACTGTATGCTGGCATTGGTTTAGCTGGTGTTAACTTACCGGTATTGTTTGATCAAATGCTGGCATGGCAACATCCGTTTAAGCAAATGTTTTTAGCGACAGACTTACATATTGCTTGTTTGGGAGCGCATCAAGGCGAAGATGGCGCTGTGATGATAGTCGGCACAGGATCATGCGGGTTTAGTTATATTGACGGGCAAGAATTTATTATTGGCGCTCATGGTTTCCCCCATGGAGATAAAGGCAGTGGAGCTTGGTTTGGTTTACAGGCAGCAAAGCAAGTATTATTATCTATCGATGGTGTTGTTGAGCCATCCATAATGAATGACGAGTTACTCACTAAACTTGGCTGTGAAAATGATACCGCTTTAGTCGAGGCGATTGCTGGCAAAACCGCAACTTACTATGCACAACTAGCTAATTTAGTGTTTGATGCCGCTAACAGAGGTGATAAGGTCGCTTTGGCAATAGTTAAAGAAGGTGCTGAATATATCAATAGTATTGCGCGTACCTTGTGGAGAAAACAACCTTCACGTATGTCAATGATAGGTGGTTTAACAATAAGGTTAAAACCATGGCTTGATAAAGCAATACAAGCTCAGTTGTCAGAGCCATTAAACGCTCCTGAAGTAGGCTCTGTACTTTTTGCTAGAAGTGAAGTTGCTAAAAAAGCGCAAATAAAATAATACGTTTGAACAAGGATATGATGAATAAGTCATAACGGTCATATTCTTTGGAAAAAAGCCTTGGCAACAAATTTAGGAAAAATATAAATGACACAGTTTCGCTTTCACGCTACACAATTATTTGATGGTCAAAACTTTATTGATGATCAAGTCATAACCATTACTAATGATGTTATTAGCGCGATAGATCAAAACATCAGTGATGTTGATGTCAAAGCGACAGGTTTAGTTGTGCCAGGTTATATAGATTTACAGGTTAATGGTGGTGGTGGTGTTTTATTTAATGACTCACCTTCAGTAGATAAACTCAAAGCCATCATGACCACTCACGCAAGGTTTGGTACAACAGCAATGATGCCTACGCTTATTACCGATAAAGTCGAAGTAATGGCTCAAGCCGCTGAGGCTATGAGTGAGGCTATTGCTAGTAAAGTCCCTGGTATAGTAGGAATCCATTTTGAAGGGCCGCATTTATCACTTGCGAAAAAAGGCACTCATTGTGCTGAGCTTATTCGTCCTATTTCGGATAAAGAGTGGCAAATTTTGTCTCGTAAAGATATTGGTCAAGTGATGGTTACACTGGCGCCTGAAATGGTAATCCCAGAAGATATTATCCGTATGGTTGAGTTGGGCATTAAAGTTTGTTTAGGTCATACAAAGGCTGATTTTGCTACAGCACAAAAATCTGTAGATGCTGGCGCCACAGGGTTTACCCATTTATTTAATGCGATGTCACCTTTGCAAGGGCGTGAGCCTGGGGTCGTAGGCTGTGCTTTATTAAATGACAATACCCAATGTGGTTTAATTGTTGATGGTCATCATGTTGATTATGCAAGTTGTCAATTAGCGATAAAAACTAAACCTGCTGGTGGTGTTTTTTTAGTTACCGATGCGATGCCACCCGTTGGCACGGATCAAACAGAATTTCCTTTATATGATCGCACCGTTTATGTTGAAAACGGTAAACTCACATCTTCTACTGGTGAGTTAGCTGGTTCGTCATTAGATATGGCTACGGCAGTTAAAAATACCCATCTGGGTTTGAAAATTCCGCTAGATGAATCGTTGCGTATGGCAAGTTTATATCCTGCTCAGTATTTATACCGCGATCAGAGGCTTGAGCGTGGAGAATTAAAAGTGGGTATGCAAGCCGATATGGTTGTTTTAAATGATGATCTTAGTGTGCTTGAAACTTGGATTGGCGGTGAACGAGTTTAATGACAGCAAGACTAACGCTGCTTTTTAGCGGTATAGAAAATTACTAATGAGGAAATTATGGAAATGTCACTAATGCAAAAAGAGCAAGATAATAAAGAAAAGCAAGATAATAAAGAAAATAGACAGAGTAATGTACTACCGATGATCATAGTCGCAGGGCTGTTCTTTATCTTAGGTTTTGCTACTTGGCTCAATGGCTCTTTAATGCCTTATTTAAAGCAAATTTTGCAATTAAGCCCTTTTGAAGCCTCTTTGATATTATTTTCATTTTATATTGCGGTGACTTTTACTGCCTTGCCATCAGCTACTGTTATTCGAAAAGTGGGTTATAAAAATGGTATGGCATTAGGTATGGCTACCATGATGATTGCGGGTTTATTATTTATTCCAGCGGCTAAAACACAAATTTTTGCTTTGTTTCTATTTGCCCAATTAATTATGGGAACGGGTATTACTTTACTACAAACAGCGGTAAATCCTTACGTAGTACGCATTGGTCCAGAAGAATCAGCGGCAGCGCGTATTTCTATCATGGGTATTTTAAATAAAGGGGCTGGTGTTGTTGCCCCTATAATTTTTACCGCGTTAATTCTTAGTGGCTTTCAAGATGTTAGTGGTGAGTTAACGCAAGTTCAGATTGATGATATGGCAAACTCATTAGTTATGCCGTATCTAGGAATGGCTATTTTTCTTGGTCTTTTAGCTTTAGCTGTTAAAAAATCACCATTGCCTGAACTAGAAAGTGAAGAAGTAAAAGAGGACGAGCATCAAGATCATCTTAAAGCAGCATTCTCACATCCAAATTTAGTTTTAGGTGTTGTTGCATTGTTTTTCTATGTAGCAGCTGAGGTTATTGCTGGCGATACCATTGGTACTTTTGCTCTATCGTTAGGAGTAAAAAATTATACTATGATGACCTCATATACCATGATTTGTATGGTTGCTGGTTACATCTTAGGTATTGCTTTTATTCCCAAACTTATTTCTCAACAAAAAGCCTTGATGGTTTCAGCGGTAGTTGGTTTGCTATTAACCTTTGGTATTGTTTATTGTGATAACAACTCTTTCGCTATAGCTAATGCTCTTTTAGCTGGTGCTGAATTACCTGATACCTTAGTATTGATTGCTTTCTTAGGTTTTGCTAACGCGATAGTGTGGCCTGCGGTTTTCCCATTAGCCCTTTCAGGTATGGGTAAATTAACCAGTGTTGGCTCAGCCTTATTAGTCATGGGTATTTCGGGTGGCGCTTTTGGCCCATTGTTTTGGAGCTTATCTTCAACAACAAGCATGGGTGAGCAAGGTGGTTACTTAGTATTATTACCATGTTATTTATTTATTTTATTTTATGCCGTCAAAGGCTGTAAAATGAAAAGTTGGAAATAGTGCAGGTTAACTTAATAAAACACGAAAGATCTGATCATGATAATTGATGGTAAACAAGCGGCAGCACAATTGAGAATGACTATTGCAGAGGAAGTGGCTGCCCTTACAAAGTCAAAAGGAATTATTCCTAGTTTAACGGTCATACTTGTTGGTGAAGATGCAGCTAGCCAAGTTTATGTACGTAACAAAGTAAAACAAACCATGGAAGTTGGCATGATTTCAAATGAAATTCGTTTACCAACAAGTTGCACTCAGGCTGAGCTTTTATCGCAATTAGCTAACTTAAATAATGATACGAGTGTTCATGGTATTTTGGTGCAATTACCTTTGCCTAAACACATTGATGAAAGTGTTGTTATTGCAACAATTACCCCTGAAAAAGATGTTGATGGTTTTCATGCTATGAACTCAGGACGATTACTTAATGGTGAGTCAGGTGCGTTAGTGCCTTGTACTCCGCAAGGTTGTATTATGCTTGTTAAGCAGCATCTAGGTAATGATTTATCAGGTAAACATGCGGTGATAATTGGTCGCTCAAATATTGTGGGTAAACCTGTTGCTTTATTGTTGTTGCAAGAAAATTGTACGATAACCATTGCTCATTCTTATACAAAAAACCTTCCTCAGATATGTCAACAAGCCGATATTTTGATCGCTGCTGTTGGTCGAGGTGAATTGATAAAAGCCGATTGGGTAAAGAAAGGGGCGACAGTTATTGATGTGGGTATTAATCGTGTTGAAGATGCAATGTCTGGGAAAATAAAATTAGTCGGTGATGTTGATTACACTGCTGTTAGCGACGTTTGTGGCGCTATAACACCTGTTCCTGGTGGTGTTGGCCCTATGACTATTGCCTGTTTGCTTAAAAATACACTTGAGGCAGCTAAATTATACGGTTAATTTTTTATTAGAAATTAGAAATTAGAAATTAGAAATTAGAAATTAGAAATTAGGAATTAGATAATAAAAAAACCGCAAGCATTACAATGTTTACGGTTTTTTAGCAATACGAATACCAATACGAATACCAATAAAAATGCACTAACTTACTCATATTGAGAGTAAAAACTCATTTAATTAGTTTTTACTCTCAAGTTGCTTATCACTATATTTTAGTTTTTTATAATTTTTACCCGCAGCATCAGCAAGCTCTACTGGCATATAGTTCTCATCATGTTTAGCTAACACTTCACTTGCTTCTACGTATAGCTCACCCGATAAATGTTGAGTTAATGTGCCATTGGCAACAATGCCTTGTCCTTCACGAAATAAATCAGGCAATATACCTTCATAATGAACACTGATCATCGGGTCGTGATCATTAAAAACAATTGGTATTTTCATGTCTGATAATTTAAAAGATACTTTTAGATTGTCTGGATCACGTTTTACGGTCCCTGGTACCACTAGACCACCAATACGAATGCGTTGACCAACGCTAGGCTTTATGCCTGAATCTTTTTTACCTTGAGTGATTTCTACTGGGGTATAAAATAAATCAATGTTTTGGCTTAAAGCATATAACACTAAGCCTGAGACAACCGCTATGCCAGCTAAAACTGAACCGACAATGGTTAAGCGTTTTTTACGACGTGGATTCATTTTATTACCTCTTCAATGTATTTGCTGTTAACTGTTTATCCTGCTTTTGTCGCTGTTTGCGAACTTGGCGAAGTTTGTCTTCTCTTTGTTTGCGCTGAGCAATGTTTTTGATTACCTGTTTATAGCTAGCAATTGAGCTAAAAATTAAGGTTAGTAATAATACACTGGCTACGCCATAGGATAACCAAACATAAAAACCATATCCGCCCATATCAAAAAAGGCACTAAAGTTATCAAATTGCATTGGTTTTCTCCTTTGCTAAGTGTTGATAAACCAAAGTGCTAACCCAAGGTCGAATACTATTGCGTGCTAAAATTTCACTACGAAAACGAATACAGATAATCACCCCAACAAGTAAAGCAAAACCAAGGAAGCAAAATATAAATGGCCATAACATGTCAACAGACATTGATGGTTTACCTAATTGACTGACCGTAGAGCCTTGATGCAAAGTATTCCACCATTCTACTGAATACTTAATAATGGGTAAGTTGATGACACCAACTAAGGTTAATATGCCAGCGGCTTTTCCGGCTAAATTTTTATCTTCAAAAGCGCTGTGCAATGCTATAACGCCTAAGTATAAAAACAATAAAATCAACTCTGAGGTTAAGCGAGCATCCCAAATCCACCAAGTTCCCCACATAGGCTTTCCCCATGCCGCACCCGTAATTAGTGCTATGGCGGTAAACGTTGCGCCAACAGGTGCCATAGCGGCAGCGGCAGCATCGGCTAATTTAAATTGCCAAACTAAACTGATAAATGCTGTTATTGCCATAGCAAAATATATGCCTATAGAAAGCGAAGCTGCGGGTACATGAATATAGAAAATACGAAAACTATCGCCTTGTTGATAATCGGCGGGGGCGAATGCTAAAGCCCAAACTATGCCTATAGATAAAAACAGTGCCGCTAAGACACTTAACCAAGGAAGTATTTTTCCAGTAAAGTGATAACACACTTCTGGATTTGCGTAGGGATGTAACCATTTCCACATATACTATGCTCTCAAATTAATTGGTGCTGACTTTTAACGCGGCTCCAACAGCAAATGGCGCTAGCGTTAACGAGCCAAAAAATAGCGCGGCAATTATAGCAAGTTGGCCACTATAAGGTAAGCCAAGTGCGGCGGTATCAATAGCGCTAGTAGCAAAAATTAATACCGGAATATATAAAGGTAATACTAATAAACTAAGTAAAACCCCTCCTTTTTTAATGCCAACCGTTAAGGCAACACCAATAGCACCAAGTAAACTTAACACAGGAGTACCAAGCAATAGCGTTAATATTAGCGCACCATAGCTTTGTTCGTTTAAGTGTAAAAGTACAGCTAGCAAGGGGGCAATTAAAATAAGTGGTAAACCTGTAATAAGCCAATGAGCACAAATTTTTGCTAGCACCAATATAAATATTGGTTGCGGGCTTAGTAGCATTTGTTCTAATGAGCCGTCACTGTGATCAGACTTAAATAACCTATCTAAAGATAATAGTGTCGATAAAAGTGCTGCTACCCATATAATACCAGGAGCAATACGGCTTAATGTTTGCGCTTCTGGCCCAATACCTAAGGGAAATAAGGTGATGACAATAACAAAGAATAACAACGGATTAATAATGTCGTCTTTATGACGCATGGCAATGGTTAAGTCACGTTTGAGTACTAAAGAAAAAATTGTGCGATAAGATAAATTAGCGACTAACATTATTTACTCGATTATTGACTCGATTTTTTTCTTGGTTGAATGTTTGAAACTCGTTACTCATGTCTTGCTACTCACTTCTCTAATCAATTAGGTCATCAATTAGGTCATCAATTAGAGAATCCAAAGTGATTTTCTTTATCTGAGCTGGCGCAAAGGTAAGTAAATCTTGATGCGTGGTTAAAATAACACAACCGCCTTGTTTAATATGTGTTTTAAATAATTGCTCTAATGAATGCACACCTTGTTTATCTATGGCAGTAAAAGGCTCATCTAAAATCCAAATAGCGGCGGTTGACTTGTATAATCTCGCTAAAGAAATTCGTCTATGTTGTCCCGCACTTAAATGAGAAGCTATATTATCTTCAAATCCTGTTAGGTTTACTTGGGATAATGTTTCTTCAATCTCAACAGAGTTAAACCTTAACCCATGTAAAGTTAGAGTAAAGTTTAAATTCTCTTGTGCGGTCATTTCTCCTTTTACTCCAGGTAAATGACCAAGATAAAGTAAGTTTTGGTGGAACTCTTCACGAGATTGATTAATTAATTGATTTTTATAGCATACTTTACCTTCATAAGGTTGAGATAATCCTGCTAAAATACGTAAAAGACTGGTTTTCCCCGAGCCGTTAGAGCCTTCTACTTGTACCATATCACCCGCATTTATTTCAATACTCAATTGCTCAAACAGTAAACGATCTTCACGAATACAGGTGAGATTAGATGCACTGATTAAAGCAGGTTTAATATTGGCTACTAAATTGGCTGACAAGGGAGATATATACTCTTTAACATGTTGAAGATACCTAATAAAGTCTAACGGATGTTTATTAGCTTTATCTTGATTTAGATGGTGTTACTAGTTAATGCAATATCATACCATAGCGCCATTAAAATCGAGTAATAAATACTATGAGCAAAATTGTAACATTAAGAAACAATTGTCTAGGCATTTAACCTGTGCTCACTTAAAAATGTGCTAGAATTGCGCCAGTATTTTTTAGCTTGTTGTATTGCTGTTTACTTTACTTTACTTTACTTTTAAAAAAAAGCTAGAAAAGCGAGAAAACGTATTAAGCGTAAACGGAGAAATAAATGGTATCCCAAATAACACCTCATCTTTTGCCAGAGCTTGGTCACCTTGCTTTGGCTATTGCTTTTGCGTTTGCGCTATGTTTAAGCATTATACCTATGGTTGGTGTACATAGCTCTCAAAATAAATTAATGAATTATGCTAAGCCTCTTACCTTTGGTATGTTCATCTTTACTGTTATCAGTATTTGTATTTTAGGCTATAGCTTTATTATTGATGATTTCTCTATCAAATATATTGCTAATCATTCGAATAGCCATTTACCTTACTATTTTAAAATAAGTGCTGTTTGGGGCGGGCATGAAGGCTCTTTATTGTTATGGGTTTTCTCTTTAACGGCATGGACAATGGCAGTAGCCTTGTTTTCAAAAAATGTAGAGCAAGAATTTATTGCATGTGTGTTAGCTGTGATGGGAATGATAGCCGTTGGTTTTATCGCTTTTACTTTGCTTACCTCTAACCCTTTTGAACGTCTTTGGCCTAATGTGCCAATGGAAGGACGTGATTTAAATCCATTATTACAAGATATTGGTTTAATTATTCATCCGCCATTATTGTATTTAGGTTATGTAGGTTTCTCTGTTGCTTTCGCGTTTGCTGTTGCGGCATTAATGTCAGGCAAAATGGATGCTGCTTGGGCTCGTTGGTCTCGTCCTTGGACTATTTGCGCATGGGTTTTTTTAACGTTAGGCATTGCCTTAGGTAGCTGGTGGGCATATTACGAACTTGGTTGGGGAGGTTGGTGGTTTTGGGATCCAGTTGAAAATGCATCGTTTATGCCTTGGCTTATTGGTACTGCTTTAATTCACTCATTAGCGGTAACTGAAAAGCGTGGCACTTTTAGAAACTGGACCATACTACTTGCCATATTTGCTTTTAGTTTAAGTTTACTCGGTACGTTTTTAGTACGCTCAGGGGTGATAACCTCTGTACACTCTTTCGCTTCTGATCCCTCTCGCGGTATCTTTATTTTAGTTTTATTAGCGATAACCGTGGGTGGCTCATTAACTTTATATGCTTTTAGAGCAAGTAATGTTGCGAGCTTTAGCCGATTTGCGCTGTATTCTCGTGAAACGGCATTACTCTTGTGTAATATCATTTTAGTCGTTGCTGCTACTACTGTATTGTTAGGCACTTTATATCCACTATTAGTTGATTCTTTAGGCTATGGAAAAATCTCTGTTGGCCCTCCTTACTTTAATGCGGTATTTGTTCCTATCATGAGTTTATTATTTATTATCATGGGAGTAGGGCCTCTTATTCGTTGGAAAAAAGCTAAAAAAGGTGAGCTAGGTAAACAGTTAGTTAAACCGTCAGTATTTAGTATTGCTTTTGGTTTGTTATTTCCACTTGTTTATGGTGGTGAATTCAATGCACTTGTTGCCATGGGTATAACATTAGCCTCATGGGTTTTCTTGGTGGTTGTCAAAAATTTGCTAAACCAATATAAAACCAGATCAAAATTAAGCTTAAGTCAGTGGGGCATGACAGTAGCGCATGCCGGTATAGCGGTCACTATTGTTGGTGTTACCTTAGTTTCCAGTTATGAAAGTGAAACTAATGTAAAAATGGCGCTAGATGAAAGCGTAGAAATATCAGGCTATCAAATCGAGTTTACTGGCATTAAACAGGTAGAAGGACCTAATTATAGTGCCGAGCAGGGACAAATTAATATTTATAAAGTCAATGTTGATGGCGAGAATGATTTTATTACTTTATTAAAACCTGAGCGCCGTGCTTATAGAGTGCAATCAATGGGAATGACGGAAGCAGGTATAGACGGTGGCTTATTTAGAGATATTTACGTTGCCCTTGGTGATCCTTTTGACGGTGGAGCGTGGGCAATTCGCGTACATTACAAACCTTTTGTTCGTTGGATCTGGCTTGGCGCTATTTTTATGGCTATTGGTGGCATCTTAGCCATAATGGATAAACGTTACCGAGTAAAGAGTGCGCAAAGAAAGGTAGCCACTGTTAATAAAAATAATACAGTAACCGAAAAACCACTTGTAACGGTTGCTACGGAGTTGTCATAATGAATAAAATCATTCGTTTTTTACCGCTCATCTTAATGATAGTTTTAGGTGTGGTGCTTTATCGAGGTTTATCATTAAACCCACAAGATATGCCGTCAGCACTTGTGGGTAAAACCATGCCTGATTTTTCTTTAGTGACTTTAAATGATGCTAACAAAATCGTAACTAAAGCTGATTTAATTGGCGATATTGTATTGCTTAATGTGTGGGCTACTTGGTGTCCAACCTGTAAATATGAACACCCTTATTTGTTAGCACTTGCTAATAATGAGCAATATAAGCCATACCTTAAATTGTATGGAATAAACTATAAAGATGAACGTTTATCGGCGCAGCAATGGCTAACTCATTATGAAGATCCCTATCAATTTTCAATTTTTGATGAGCAAGGTACGCTTGGTTTAGATCTTGGTGTGTTTGGCGCACCAGAAACGTTTGTTATTGATCACCATGGTATCATTCGTAAACGCTTTGCTGGTGCTATTGATATTCGAGTTTGGCGTAAAGAATTCGAACCGCTTATTAAGCAATTAGTTACTGAAAAACAGCAGGGTAGATAGAGATGTTAAATAGAATTTTATTTATTACTGCTATGATTATTACTGCGCTTTTGGTTACTAGTGTAGCCAATGCCAGCCCAGTTGAAACATTTCAATTTAGGGATGAAGTCACAAAAATACGCTTTCAAGCGTTAAGTAAAGAGTTACGCTGCCCTAAATGTCAAAATCAAAACTTAGCTGATTCTAATGCTCCTATCGCGGCTGATTTACGTCATGAGTTGTATGATTTACTACAGCAAGGTAAAGCTGATAGTGAAATAATTAACTTTATGGTTTCTCGATATGGCGAATTTGTTTTATACCGTCCCCGCGTATCAAGTATCACGTATATTCTATGGTTTGGCCCGGCATTACTCATTCTTATAGGCGTTATTGTGGTCATTATTATCTTACGTAAAAAACCTGCAAGTAAAGAGAACTTAGCATTAACTACACAGCAACAACAAAAATTACAGCAGTTACTACAAACAAACCAAGTACCCGCTAGCCAAAACTCAAGCACTGACAAAAAAGATAAAGAGTAGCCAACCGTTATGGAAATAGTATTAATCAGCCTTTTTTTTATTGCCTTACTGTTAACTGTTGTTTGGTGGCCTTTCTTTAAAGGTATAAGTAAAGGTATAAGCAAAGGTAAAAACAACGATGTTGTTCAAGAAACTCCTGAAACTATACATGAAGAAACTATACGTGAAGAAACTAATGTAGAGCTCTATAAAGAGCATAAAGCTGAAATAGAAAAAGACTTTAGCGATGGCGGCATCGATGAAGAAAGTTACCAATATTTATTGGCTGAACTTGATAAAAGTTTGTTGCAAGATATTGAAGCGGCAGAAAAATCATCAAGTGTTATTGTTAGTAATAAACAATTTAGTGTGTTGTGGCCTTTGTTTTTATCTGTATTTATTATCACCTTTTCTATCGTTTTATATTTAAAACAAGGTACGCTGGCAGCTTTATTGGCTACGCCAAGTGCCACACATTCAAATCAACAAGCGCAAATGTCAGCCGATAAACAAAAACAAGTGTTTGCGTATATTAAAGAATTACAGCAATACCTAGAAAAAACCCCTGATGATGGCGAAGCCTGGTATAAATTAGGCCAAACCTTTGTTGGTGCAGGTGAATTTGACTCAGCAATAATGGCATTTGAACAAGTAATAGCTATTGAAGGTGAACACGCTGATTTATTAGGGGCAATCGCACAAGCTAGCTATTACCGAAACAATCAACAAATTGATGAGCAGGTGCAAAACTTAATTGATAGAGCGTTAGCGTTAGATATTCATGATCCCTCGACTAATATACTGCTGGGTATGCATAACTTTATTGCTCAAAAATATAAAAAGGCGATTGAGTATTGGCAACGAGTGATTGATGCTAAAAGGCAAGGGGTAAATACAACCGCATTACAAGAAGCCATCAATGAAGCAAAAAGTCGACTGGGCTTGTCTAGCATGAATAATGAACAACCAGCGCAGCCTAAAATGGCGGGGCCAGAATTGAAGATTAATGTTAGTTTAGCGGATGATATTGCTAAACAACTAGCGCAAGGTGAAGATAAGGTGGTTTTCGTTTATGCTATTCCAACCAACGGTCAGCGTATGCCATTAGCGGCACTGAAATTAATGGCGAGTGATTTACCTAAAATTATCATCTTAAGTAATGAAAATGCTATGTCAGCGCAAAATAATTTAAGCAGTGTTAGTAAGGTGCATATTTACGCTATTGTCTCCAAACAAGGTGGTGTGGGTATAAAGTCGGGAGATTTTAAAGCTGAAATTCTCAATATATCTGTTGATAATACCGATGCAATCAGCCTAATTGTTGATAGTTTTGTTGAGTGATTAGTTTCGAATAGAAGCTTAGAAGGATAAAATAACAATAAATGAAATCACGTTTTAGCGCGAAAAAGAATAGATCTAATCAGCGTAGAGAAAATAACAACACGACTCTTAAAGTTGGTGTGTTATTAACTAACTTAGGCTCACCTACTGCGCCTAATGCTAAGGCTTTACGCCATTATTTACATGAATTTTTATCTGATCCTCGGGTAGTAGAAATTCCCCGTATTATTTGGATGGTAATATTGCATGGTATTATTTTACGTCTGCGTCCGAAAAAATCGGCTAAATTATATCAAAGTATTTGGACAGAGCAGGGCGCACCATTAGTGGTTATTAGTCAAGCTCAGCAACAAAAAATTGCCACACAAATAAAACAGCAGTTTGGAGGGGAAGTCATTGTTGATATAGCCATGCGCTATGGTGAGCCATCAATTGACAGGGTCTTACAAAAGTTTCAGCAACAAGGCGTAGACAAGCTTGTGATCTTGCCGCTATATCCACAATATGCAGGGCCTACGACGGCATCTACTTTTGATGCCGTGAGTAAAGAATTACAGCAATGGCGATACATACCAAGCCTTCATTTCATCAATAGTTATCATAACAACGCTTTATATATAAATGCGTTAGCAAATACCATTAGTGAGCATTTGTCTGAACATGGTAAACCAGATAAATTAGTGCTTTCTTATCACGGAATGCCAACGTTATTTCATCAATGGGGCGATCCTTATTTTGATTTTTGCCAAATCACCACAGATTTACTTAAAACAGAGTTACTAGCAAGATCTTCGGGGTTAACGGATGAGCATTTTGTTATGACTTTTCAATCGCGCTTTGGTAAAGCAAAATGGTTACAACCCTATACCGATGAAACCCTTGTTAGTTTAGCTAAAGAAGGTAATATACATGTTGCCATTATTAGTCCTGCTTTTAGCGCTGACTGCTTAGAAACCCTTGAAGAGTTAGAATATGACAACCGCAATGTGTTTATGCAAGCGGGTGGTAAACACTACCATTACATTGCCGCACTAAATGATCGTGATGATCATATCGCGGCGTTAGTTAGCGTGTTAACCCCAATTTTGAATGCCGAGTAAATGCCAAGTAAACGCATCATTACTTTCATTGTATAAAATTAATATAACAAAATTAAAAGGTCAATTTATGAAACCACTTTCCCTCAGTAAATTAGCACTAGTTGTTATTTGTTCATCAATTGCTTTAATCGCCTGTGAAGATAAATCTATAATAGACACAGCAAAGGTAAACAAAGCTATTGCAATACAGGCATTGGCGATAAAAATAGCGAAAGAAAATATTATTATAGATACTCATATAGATGTGCCATACCGCCTAGACCATGAATACGAAGATGTCAGTAAAGCGACAGAGCATGGTGATTTTGATTACCCAAGAGCCATAAAAGGTGGTTTAAACGCCCCTTTTATGTCGATATATATACCATCAAAATTACAGAAAACAGGCGGTAGTAAAGCGCTTGCTGATAAACTCATTGATGATGTAGAGGCGATTGTTAAACAGTCTCCAGATAAGTTTGCATTAGCTTATTCAACCCAACAGATAAAAGTCAATTTTGCTAAAGGTATTATTTCACTGCCAATGGGCATGGAAAATGGCAGCCCGATAGAAGGAGACTTAGCTAATCTTCAGCACTTCTATGAGCGAGGTATTCGTTACATTACGCTTGCTCACGCCAAAACAAATCATATTTCAGACTCTTCTTATGATGAAAATCGTCCTGCCCAAGGCTTAACTGATTTTGGTAAAACACTGATTGTTGAAATGAATAATATTGGGGTAATGGTTGATATTTCCCATGTCTCTGATCAGGCTTTTTATCAAGTAATGGAAATTAGTAAAGTACCAGTTATAGCCTCTCATTCATCTGCTCGGTTTTTTACTCCTGATTTTGAGCGTAACATGACTGACGATATGATCATGTTATTAGCTAAAAATGGTGGCGTAATTCAAATGACGTTTAGTGGTATTTTTACTTCACAAAAATTTCGTCAGCAAAGTGCAGTTTACAAAACAGCAGAAGCAGCGTTTGTTAAAAGCAATAATTTAAACCAAGACAACGAGGAAGATAACGCTAAAATTAACGCTTTCGAAAGCGCTTATGAAATAGAACATCCTTTTGATGTAGGCAGCCTAGCTTTAGTACTTGATCATTTTGACCATGTGGTTAATTTAGTTGGTATTGAGCATGTCGGTATTGGCTCAGACTTTGATGGTGTCAGTGGTATTTTGCCAGAGACATTAAAAGATGTCACAAGTTACCCTAATCTTATCGCTGGCTTGTTAGCGCGAGGTTATAGTGAGCAAGACATTAAAAAACTATTATCTGGAAATTTAATGCGTGTTTGGCAACAAGTAGAAGAGTATGCGGTTAACCACTAAGCTCTCTGGTTAAGAAGTATTTAACTCCCGATAATTGACACTGTATAAAAACTCAGTACACTATCGTTATGAAAAAGGTATCACTGAATAAGGCGACGGCAAAAAAAATCATTCATATTGATATGGATTGTTTTTATGCGGCAGTCGAGATGCGAGACTTTCCTGAGTATAGGAGTATTCCGCTTGCTGTAGGGGGTGATGGCCCACGTAGCGTGCTTTGCACTTGTAATTATATTGCTCGCAAGTTTGGTGTTCGTTCGGCCATGTCAGCCATAAAAGCTAAACAGCTTTGCCCAGAGTTGAAAATAGTTCATGGGCGTATGACTGTTTATAAAGAAATATCTAATCATATTCGTGAAATATTCTCCCGTTATACTGACTTAATTGAACCGTTATCCCTTGATGAAGCTTACCTTGATGTGTCTGACACACGTCAGTGCCAAGGTAGTGCTACGTTAATTGCTGAGCAAATCCGCGCAGATATTTTCAACGAATTAAACTTAACTGCCTCGGCAGGTATTGCACCGAATAAGTTTATTGCCAAAATTGCTAGCGATGAAAACAAACCTAATGGGCAGTGCGCTGTACCCCCAAATAAAGTAGCGAATTTTGTTGAGCAGCTATCATTAAAAAAAATACCTGGTATTGGGCCGAAAACCTTCCAGAAATTACAACAGGCAGGCTTTTCAACTTGCTATGACGTAAGGGCTAGCTCAATAGCCAATCTAGCACCCATTGTAGGTAAATTTGCCACCAGTTTGTATCAAAAAGCCCATGGTATTGATGAACGCGCACTGGAAGTGAACAGACAACGTAAATCATTAGCCATTGAAACCACCTTAGCAGCAGATATATACACTGAAGCAGAATGCCTTGCTGTTATTGATAAATTGTTACCTAAGTTGGTAGAGCGTTTACACAAAGTTAATGATCTTAAAATAGTTCGGCAAGGTATCAAACTTAAGTTCACTGACTTTAACCAAACCACGGTTGAACAGCAAAGCTTAGCCCCTGATCAACAAACCTATATTGATTTATTATCTAAAGCTCATGGCAGGGCTACTAAAAATGGCATACAGCGCGGTATTCGTTTAGTGGGCTTAACCTTAGGTTTTGCAGAGCCTTGTTTAGACGCTAACCTTAATGCTAGACAAATGACATTACCTAGCTTGTAAGGAGCATGTAGATGATACAAAAACAAACGGCTTTGCACTGCGGAGTTGGCTTATTAGCGCGACGAGAGCATTCTGAGTTTGAATTAAGACAAAAGCTTAGTGGGCGAGAATTTAAAACAGATGATATTGACCTTGCTATTGAACGACTACTAGAGAAAGATTATTTATCTGATTCACGCTTTGCCATAAGCACCTGCAGCTATCGAACAAATAGAGGCTATGGATGGTATTATATTGAGAATGAACTTAAACAAAAAGG
Source organism: uncultured Colwellia sp. (assembly GCA_965261045.1). GTDB lineage: Bacteria > Pseudomonadota > Gammaproteobacteria > Enterobacterales > Alteromonadaceae > Colwellia. The sequence continues at coordinate 1,820,509 of CBDHCJ010000001.1, read as the reverse complement.
AGTTTGTTCAACCATTATTCAACAATTGCGGAATAATTGCGAAATTGATTGGTATCTTCAAGCTGAGCTTGCGTATAATAAGCGTTTTGGTGAAGGCTTGATGAAAGAGTCTAAACAAACTCAAAAAGAGCAAGCCAAAAGAATACAATTTTTACAATATCGCGGATTTTCTAACGATGAAATTTTTGCGGTAGTGAATATTTTCACTAATAAGTAATCGTTGAATAAGTAATAGTTGAATAAACAGATTGATTAAGGCTCCCATGATTAAAAGCACCGCTGAAGTACGTCAGGCATTTTTAGATTTTTTTGCGACTAAGCAACATCAAATAGTAAAAAGTAGTTCGTTAATTCCAGACAATGATGCCACCTTACTTTTTACCAATGCAGGTATGGTGCCTTTTAAAGATGTTTTTTTAGGCGCAGAAAAACGTAGTTACACTCGTGCTACTTCTGCGCAGCGTTGTGTTCGTGCTGGTGGTAAACATAACGATTTAGAAAATGTTGGCTATACTGCACGCCATCATACTTTCTTTGAAATGATGGGTAACTTCAGCTTTGGTGATTACTTTAAAGAAGAAGCCATTGGTTTTGCTTGGGATTTTTTAACTAAAGTTTTAGCAATACCAGAAGAGAAATTAACAATTACTGTTTTTGATGAAGATGATGAAGCAGAACAAATTTGGATAAAAAAAATTGGCGTACCAGCAGAGCGCGTTATACGCATTGGCGCAAAGGATAATTTTTGGTCAATGGGTGATACTGGCCCTTGTGGCCCGTGTTCTGAAATTTTTTATGATCATGGTGAAAATTTTTTTGGTGGCCCGCCTGGATCACCAGATGAAGATGGCGATAGATTTATTGAAATTTGGAATATCGTTTTCATGCAGTATAACCGTCAAAGTGACGGTACTATGGAGCAATTGCCGAATCCGTCTATCGATACCGGTATGGGCTTAGAACGTATCTCTGCTATAACGCAAGGTGTACATAGCAACTATGAAATAGATCTTTTTCAAGCGTTGATTAAAGATACAGCGCACTTATTAGAATGTAATGATATTAATAACAAATCATTACGTGTTATTAGCGATCATATACGCTCTTGTAGCTTCTTAATTGTCGATGGTGTTGTACCATCAAATGAAGGTCGTGGTTATGTATTACGTCGCATTATTCGACGTGCTATTCGCCATGGTCATAAACTTGAAGCAAAAGAACATTTCTTTCATAAATTAGTGAATTCATTAGTTGGGCAAATGGGTGAGGCTTATCCTGAGCTAATTCAACAACAAGCGGTTATTGAAAAATTATTACGAATTGAAGAAGAGCAATTTGGTCGCACGTTAGATCGCGGTATGATCTTACTAGACGATATTTTAGCTAACTTAGATGGTAATACCATTAGTGGTAATGATGTTTTTAAATTATACGATACTTATGGTTTTCCTGCGGATTTAACGGCAGACATTGCCCGTGAACGCCAATTAAATATCGATTACAATGGCTTTGATATTGCAATGAGCTTACAACGTGAACGTGCTCAACAAGCGAGTCAGTTCAGTACAAATTACAACCAACAATTAAAATCTGATCACAAAACGAGTTTTAAAGGGTATACCAGTCATTTATATTCAGCAACCATTGTAGAATTATTTGATAGCCATAACCAAGAAGCCGTTAGTCAATTAAATTCGGGTGAACAAGGTTTAGTCATTTTAGACCATACGCCTTTTTATGCTGAGTCAGGCGGTCAAGTTGGTGATACTGGATTACTTCATCTTGATGGTGGTGTTTTTGAAGTAGAAGATACAATTAAATTAGGTAATGCTTACGCCCATCGTGGAGTTGCTCGTACCGATATGAGCTTGAACCAACGCGTTAAAGCAGAAATTAATATAGATCGCCGCGCGGCTATTGTTAAAAACCATACGGCAACCCACATTTTACACGCGGCATTACGTAAAGTATTAGGAGAGCATGTTACTCAAAAAGGTTCATTATGTGATAGTGATAAACTTCGGTTTGATTTCTCCCACTTTGAAGCTACGACAGCTCAAGAATTACAAGCAGTAGAACAAATGGTTAATGATGAAATTCGTCGTAACCATGCTCGTGAAACTGAGTTAATGTATATTGAAGATGCCAAAGAAAAAGGTGCTATGGCCCTTTTTGGTGAAAAGTATGATGATGAGGTGCGTGTCGTTAGCTTAGGTGATTTTTCTACCGAGCTCTGTGGTGGTGTTCATGTTGAGCGCACAGGTGATATTGGTTTATTGAAAATAGTCTCTGAATCAGGTATTGCTGCAGGTGTTCGTCGTATTGAAGCGGTAACGGCAACTGTCGCATTAGCCTACATTAATGAACAGAGCTTAACTTTGGCTAAAGTAGCAGGTTTAGTTAAAACTGATGTTGCTAATGTCAGTGCAAAAGTTGAACAATTAATGATTCGCTCTAAACAATTAGAAAAAGAAATTAACGTTCTTAAACAAGATCTTGCTGCACAAGCAGGTTCAGATTTACTGAGTTCAGCTATTGAAATTAACGGCTTGAAAGTATTGATTGCCGATTTAGATGGTGTTGAAAGCAAGGCGCTGCGTGGTATGGTTGATGAACTTAAAAACAAAATGCAATCGGGTATTATTATGTTAGCGACTGCTAAAGATGGTAAAGTTGGCTTAATTGCTGGTGTTACCAAAGATCTAACAGAACAAGTGAAAGCTGGCGAGCTAGTTAATATGGTTGCACAGCAAGTAGGTGGTAAAGGTGGTGGTCGACCTGATATGGCACAGGCAGGTGGTAGTCAACCTGAAAATATAGCTACTGCGTTAGCTTCAGTAGAGCCATGGTTGGTTGAAAAACTGACCTAATAGTGACAATAAAAAACAAAAAACAGCATAAAAAAAACCTATTCAACGTTAAGCTTGCTAGAATAGCTAGATATTTTAATAAGTGTAACCATTGGAGCTTAAACTGGTCTAATACTTATTAAAAGATGGAGTTTTTCATAATATTTATTATTGCTTATAAGGTATTACTTATAAGGTATTATGGAAAAAATAGACTAATTTCATATATTACTAGCTTATATATGTATTTATTTAGCGTATCTCAATTTAAAAAAAGGAAGATGTAGATGTTAATATTAACACGACGCGTTGGTGAGACATTAATGATTGGTGACGAAGTCACTGTGACAGTCTTAGGTGTAAAAGGAAATCAAGTAAGAATAGGTGTTAATGCACCAAAAGAAATCTCAGTGCACCGCGAAGAAATTTATATGCGTATTCAAGCTGAAAAGGATGATAGTGAAGCCTCAGGTAACGTATAAATTATTTTTGTATCATTATAACAGTCATAAAAAAGCACCACATTTGTAGGTGCTTTTTTATGACTATCAATATTAAATGGTTGAAAATCATCATTACTGTTTGAAATGTCATCAAACAGTTAAAAAACAAAAATAAATGCATAAAAAGGTTTGACTTATTTTTGAGATCCATTAGTATTCGCACCCATTGGAGAGGTGGCCGAGTGGCCGAAGGCGCTCCCCTGCTAAGGGAGTATCTGGTTTATAGCCGGATCGAGGGTTCGAATCCCTCCCTCTCCGCCATTAATGCTAATAGCAAATTAATGGCGTTACATCGGATAAGAAACATCGGATAAGAAACGATATTAAAAACATCTTAAATTGCGGACGCGTAGCTCAGCTGGATAGAGTACCTGGCTACGAACCAGGCGGTCGCAGGTTCGACTCCTGCCGCGTCCGCCACTTTTATCGAGTGGTAGAATAGAATAAAATAAAAAAATGATGGATGATCATGGATGGCTTAAAGAAAACGAACCAGGCACTGTGTCACCGAAGGGTTCGACTCCTACAGCAATCGCCACTTTTATCGAGTGGTAGAATAAAATAAAAAAATGATAGATGATCATGGATGGCTTAAAGAAAACCTAATGTCAGCTGGATAGAATATTTAGTTATGATGGCTGCGAACAAGGTTCGTTATATCGGATAAGAAACGATATTAAAAACATCTTAAATTGCGGACGTGGTGTTAGCTGGATAGAATATTTAGTTATGATGGCTGCGAACAAGGTTCGTTATATCGGATAAGAAACGATATTAAAAACATCTTAAATTGCGGACGCGTAGCTCAGCTGGATAGAGTACCTGGCTACGAACCAGGCGGTCGCAGGTTCGACTCCTGCCGCGTCCGCCACTTTTATCGAGTGGTAGAATAAAATAAAGCATGATGGATGGCTTAAAGAAAACGAACCAGGCACTGTGTCACCGAAGGGTTCTACTCCTACAGCAATCGCCACTTTTATCGAGTGGTAGAATAAAATAAAAAGAAAAATACAAAATAGAAATAAAACTTTTTATTTTTATTTTTCTTTTTATATTCGGTTTTAGTGGGTTGTAGACTGATTTATTACTTGATAATTCAATGTATACTGGTCATATATTCCATAAATATCAATAAATTACCTTATCATATATTAATCAATAATCATCATTTTACACATCTAGTCCTTGTCATTTTCTCATTATCAGTATACAGTTTATTACATTATAAGTAACAAACTGTATACTGATGAATAAGTCTGAAAAACTCACATCTGCTTTAGCAAAATCAATAGCCTCTGGAGGTAGTGTATTTAATACTGCCGAACTTGCCTATATGTTAGATGAGCAGGTAACGCCAAAACTTAACAAATTTTTAACTGATTGTGTTAAGAAAGGCACATTGATAAGAGTAGCAAAAGGCATATACACCAGTTCAATTACTCCACCCGATTTATCAAAAGCATTATTTGATGTTGCCAAAAAGCTAAGAGCAGGTTTTTTTAACTATATAAGTCTTGAAAGCCAACTGAGTCATACTGGTGATATATCGCAAATCACAATGGATAGGCTAACGGTCATGACTAAAGGAAGAAAAGGAATATTTGATACAACTTACGGTGTTGTCGAATTTATTCATACTAAGAAATCCTTAGAACAATTAGAAAATGATGTGTACTTTGATTTTGACATTAAAATGTTTAGAGCCAGTGTAAGTCGGGCTATAGCTGACCTAAAATCTTGTCAACGTAATACCCATATGCTGGAGAACAGTTAATGCTATCGCGCTACATAAATCAGATTCTACAGCAACACCCTGAATATGCAGGAATAATCCCTGTGATGTTTGTGCCATTCCTTCTTTCGACGTTCAAAAACGACCATTAATAAACCATTATGGTATTGATGTATCTACTGAAGGTTATTTAATTTCAACGCAGTCACTCGAAGAAATTCTTGCCGATAAATTTATCGCTTTGGCCTATCGTTCAAGGCGAATTAAACTTCGTGATCTTTGGGATATAGTTTGGATTAAACAACAAGGGATCAAAGTAAACACAAGATTAGCATATAACAAACTACAAGCTAGAGAAAAACAACACGATGACTTCCTTGGAATGTTGCAAACACAACTAGATAGACTAAACAATGTTGATGAAGTGAAAATTGACTTTAATAGCGAAATGTCACGTTTTGTGCCAGCCCAAATAAAACAACGAACTTTAGACAATCTAGATTATTGGCCTTACCTAAAAAGCGAGATAAATCAACTGGCAAAAATACTTACATCACAGTTCCAGTCACCTAAAGTAAACCCATTTGATATGAGTATTTGACATCATTATCGTCGCTTATTAACTAAATAGAGTAATATTCTCACTCTATTTAGTTAATCCCCCAGTCTTTTGACTGGTTTTTTTTCGTCTTATTTTTTAGGAGATATTTAAGAAGTAATAGGTGAGCCTGATAAAGGTTTAACATTTTCAAAACTGTTTCAATGGTATTATGGATGAAACTTAGACCAAATTAGTTGTAATAAATTAATAAGTAACACGTTAAATAAAATATTATGTAAAAAAACGTATGAATTATTCATCTACGTATATTGTATAAAGTAATACATATACATGCTGGATAGCTGATATCTATCATGATTATATTGTATACAACATGGCTTTTATGCAATTTCATTTGAATAATTAGTAAAAAAGACTGAATATTCGCCACTTAAAGACTTGACGATAGATTATTTTTATGAAACTGCAAAATAATGTTTGTTTTTAATAATTGGAGTGATTATTCTAATTTCATAAATTTTCGAATGAGAGCAACAAATGAACAATATGGGGCAGCAATTTCTAGAAGCGGGTACGTTGATGATAGCTGGAATGGTGTTTGTATTTACTTTTTTAAGCTTAATGATACTTTTTATTAATACTGTATTGGCAAAATTAGCGGTTAAATACCCTGATGCTGTTGTGCCAAGCACAAATCGTTCGAATAAAAGAAATAAAAAAGCAGCTAGCGGTGAAGTACCTCCTGCTATTGTTGCAGCAATAAGCGGGGCTGTTACGCGCTACCGCCAACAACACTCTCAACAACCTTCTTCATTACAGAAAGCAAAAAAATAAGGGCACAATCATGAGCAAATCATTAGGTATTACCGAAGTTGTCTTAAGAGATGGTCATCAATCAATTTTAGCAACAAGGCTTCGTTTAGAAGATATGTTGCCAATTGCGTCAACACTTGATGAAGTTGGTTATTGGTCAATTGAATCATGGGGCGGGGCAACGTTTGATGCTTGTATTCGCTATTTAGGTGAAGATCCTTGGCATCGTATTCGTGCTTTGAAAAAAGCTATGCCGAAAACAAAACAGCAAATGTTATTCCGTGGTCAAAACATTTTAGGTTATCGTCATTATGCTGATGATGTAGTAGAGAAGTTTGTTGAACGCGCTCACATTAATGGCATTGATGTTTTCCGTATCTTTGATGCTATGAACGATGTACGTAATTTACAAACGTCAATTAAAGCCGCAGTTAAAGTCGGTGCTCATGCACAAGGCACACTAAGTTATACTGAAAGCCCTGTTCATACCCTTGAAGGGTGGCTAACTATGGCTAGACAACTTGAAGATATGGGGGCGCATTCCTTATGTATTAAAGATATGTCAGGCTTGTTGAAACCTTATAACGCAGCAGAGCTTATCGGTCGCCTTAAAGAGACTGTTTCGCTACCCATTGCCTTACATTGTCATGCGACTACAGGTTTAAGTATTGCTACGCAAATGAAAGCGATTGATAGTGATATTGATGTTATCGATACATCAATTTCTTCAATGAGTATGACCTATGGTCATTCACCAACAGAAACGATTGCCGCTATTGTTGAAGGCACCAAACGTGATACTGGCTTGAATGTTGAAAAAATGGCTGAAGTAGCGGCTTATTTCCGAGATGTTCGCGCAAAATATGTTGAGTTTGAAGGCAGTTTAAAAGGAGTTGATGCTCGTATTTTAACAGCACAAGTACCAGGTGGCATGTTAACGAATATGGAAAATCAACTTAAAGAACAAGGCGCAAGCGATAAGTTTGATGAAGTATTAACAGAGATCACAAAAGTTCGTAAGGACTTAGGTTATATCCCCCTAGTAACACCAACATCACAAATTGTTGGTACACAAGCGGTACTGAATATTCTTACTGGCGAGCGTTACAAATCTATCACTAAAGAAACCGCCGGTGTATTAAAAGGCGAGTATGGTATAACAGCAGCGCCAGTAGATGTTGAGTTACAAACACGGGTATTAGACGGTAAAGAAGTGATTCTTTGTCGTCCAGCTGACTTGCTCGATCCTGAGGTTGATAAACTATCTACAGAATTGCAAGAGTTAGCCAAAGAAAAAAAGATTGAACTAGCAGATGATGTCATTGATGACGTATTAACCTATGCTTTATTCCCTCAAATTGGCTTAAAATTTTTAGAAAATCGTAATAATCCTGCTGCCTTTGAGCCTATTCCAACGAAAGCGAGTGCTAAGGTGGCTAAATCATCAGAATCAAATTTAACCACTGAGCCTGAAAGCTACGCGGTAAGCGTTGATGGTAAAATATATGATGTGGTTGTTGCGCCAGGTGGCTCTATTGAAGCTATCACTCATCCAGCAGGTGATGATGCTATCAAGCAATCTACATCTATCATAGCGGAAGAAACCTTAAATGCTCCTCTATCAGGTAATATTTTTAAAGTACTTGTTGATGAAGGTGACTCTGTTGAAGTTGGTGATGTAGTTATTATCATGGAAGCGATGAAAATGGAAACAGAAATCCGTGCTGTTAATGCCGGCGTTATTACAAGTGTGCACACTAAAGAGGGCGACTCTGTTGCTGTTGGTGATGCCTTACTTAGTTTTTCATAAGGAGGTAGCATGGATTCGTTAAATAAGTTATGGCTATCAACTGGTTTAGCTAACTTTGAGTTAGGTCAGGTGATCATGATGCTAGTGGGGTGTAGTTTACTCTATCTTGCCATTGCCAGAAATTTCGAACCGTTATTGTTGTTGCCCATGGGGTTTGGGGCAATATTAACTAATATTCCAGTAGCTGGTTTTAGTGAAGTAGGTGGTTTCTTAAGCTATGTTTATCATGGCGGTATTGAAACGGGTATTTTCCCATTAATTATTTTTATGGGTGTGGGGGCAATGACTGATTTTGGCGCCTTAATAGCTAACCCTAAAACCCTGCTTTTAGGGGCAGCAGCACAAACAGGTATTTTTGCTACTTTGTTTGGTGCTATTGCACTTAATGCCATTCCTGGTATTGAGTTTACCTTAAAAGATGCATCAGCCATTGCTATTATTGGTGGTGCTGATGGTCCAACCGCGATATTTTTAGCAACAAAGCTTGCACCAGAATTACTTGGAGCCATTGCTGTAGCTGCTTATTCATATATGGCGTTAGTACCAATTATTCAACCGCCTATCATGAGAGCGTTAACAACATTAGAAGAACGTAAGATTGAAATGGCACAACTTCGCCCAGTGACTAAAATAGAAAAAGTTATTTTTCCATTAGGTGTGTTGCTAATGACTATCTTATTCTTACCAGCAGCTACCCCGCTCGTTGGTATGTTCTGTTTAGGTAACTTGATGCGTGAATCTGGTGTCGTTGATCGTTTAAGCTCAACCGCTCAAAATGAATTGATTAACATTACCACTATTTTACTTGGTTTGGGTGTTGGCTCAAAATTAAGCGCAGAAGCATTTTTGAATGTTGAAACCTTAGGTATTCTAGGCTTAGGTGCTGTAGCTTTCTCTATAGGAACAGCATCGGGTGTATTAATGGCTAAACTAATGAATAAGCTTTCTACCGTACCTATTAATCCATTAATTGGCGCAGCTGGAGTTTCGGCGGTACCTATGGCGGCTAGGGTTGCAAATAAAGTTGGCTTAGAAGCGAATCCTCATAACTTCTTACTTATGCATGCTATGGGCCCTAACGTGGCTGGTGTACTTGGCTCTGCGGTTGCAGCAGGTATACTGCTAGCGTTAGTAGGGTAAGGATAAACGTTATTTCCAAGGCTAAGGCTAAGGCTAAGAGTAAATAATATTCATTATTTTATACATGCCTATGCACATGGCTCAGGGAGGTCATTCCTGTAGTGTTTTAAGCAGGAATCTCAGTCTAAAGTACTCAGATCTTCGATTAAAACATCTCAAAGATGACGTTTACCGCAAACTCCTGAGTTAACTACATAGGCATGTTATTATAAGTGTATGTTATAAGTGTATATTACGAGTGTATTTCACTATGGATGTAACTTGAAATTTAGCCAATCATCCCCTTGTTTTTCAAAACATACTCTGTCGTGTAAACGACTTGCTCGACCTTGCCAAAATTCTATATAGGTTGGTTTAACCCGCCAGCCACCCCAAAATTCAGGAAGTGGTACTTCGCCTTGGGCATACTTACCATCAAAGTGTGCCATACGCTCTTTTATCTCATTATCGTGGGTTAATTTCTGACTTTGTTTTGATGCCCAAACACCAACTTGGCTGCCTCTATCACGGCTATGAAAGTAATCGGCAGACTCTTGCGGTGTTACCTTTTCAACCGTACCTTCAATACGGATCTGTCTTTGTAATACGTTCCAATGAAATAACAGCGCTACCTTATTATTTTCAGCTAACTCGTGACTTTTACGACTGCCATAGTTAGTGAAAAATACAAAGCCTTTCTCATCAAAGTTTTTTAGTAATACCATACGCGAGCTTGGCTGGCCATTTAGGCTGCAGCTACTAACTGACATTGCTTCAGGTAACAAAATACCAGATTGGTTAGCGTCATTAACCCATTGGGTAAAAAGTGCTAGCGGTGTTGAATTTGCAGAAATTTCAGGTAAAGGCAAAGCGACACCTTGACCGAAAGTAAATAAGCATCGAAGTTTTTCTAATAAAGTCATAAGTTAATGTAGAATAAAAGAGTTAATACGAGGGTTTATTTTATCAGAAATTTAAACAAGAAAACTAGGATCTATTGAAATGCATCTTACGCTTGTTTCTCGGCTGGCAAGTTCATGAGATCCAACATCAGTTTCTTGTATTGGTTTCTTGTATTGGTATAGAACATATTGCTTGATAAACTATTACGCTATATAAAATGAGTGCTCAGAATAAAACTATGATGCTAAAGACTGAATTTTTTCACTGGTTTTGCCATTTTCAACAACAGGCCAAGACGTTAAATGAACGACGTTTAATTGTACTTGTTGGTGAAGAGGTATGGGCACATTCTTTATTGCAAGCTATTAATGCTCATGAGCAATATAGTCAAGATGCCGATAAAAAGGTATGGTTGATTTATGGCGATAGTGAGCTTATTAAAGCAAATGTACTACCACAACGGTTTCGCGATAAACTTGGTACTGAAAGTGATTTTGTCGTTTTTACTGAACGACAATTAACCGTGGATACTTTTGCCGCGTTATCTGGAACCCTTGTGGCGGGTGGCATATTATTTCTGTTAATAAATGATATAGCACTTATTAAGCAGAGTAACTTTTTTAAACGATTTTTCTCTTTAATTAAAAATCGTTTTGAACATGTGGTGTTGGAGCAGTCGGCATTTACCTTGCCCCTGTTGAAAACAATCAGCCAAGTCAGCGATAAGCACAGCTGGTCTAATACAATAAACGCGATAAATATCTCTAAACAACAAACGTTGCCTTATGGTTGTGTTACTCAAGAGCAAGTTAGTGCTGTAGAAGCCATTCTTAACCTTGCTAAAAGGAAAACTAAAAGACCATTAGTGTTAACCGCTGATAGAGGAAGAGGTAAGTCATCAGCGTTAGCAATTGCCTGTGCTCAGTTATTAGCAGTGGCTAAAAATGAAAATAAGTTGCATATTATTATCACAGCAGCAGAATTAAATTCAGTACAAATTTTTTTCAGTCAATTAGCTACTAGCTTGCCACAAGGACATCAACAAGGTAATAAATTTACCGTACTTAATGGTTTTGTTGAGTTTATTGCGGTAGATCAATTGCTTAAGTTGCAGCCAAAAGTTAGCTTAGTTTTAGTGGATGAAGCCGCAGCTATACCAGTGTACTTACTTGAGCAATTATTATCTCATCATTCTCGCTTGGTTTTTGCTAGTACTATTCATGGTTATGAAGGTGCAGGGCGCGGCTTTACCTTAAAATTTCAACAAACATTAACGACATCATTTCCACAATGGCGTAGTTTACATATTAATGAGCCAATTCGATGGCGAACGGGTGATCCATTAGAGCAATTAGTTTTTGATGCATGCTTATTAAATGCTGAATTACCTAATATAGCTAACCATTCTCAAGATATTAATCTAAAAAAGCAATGTACACAATTTGAGTATAAATACTTCACTTCAGCTCAATTAGTTGCTAATGAAGATTTGTTAAGACAAGTTTTTTCAATACTTGTGACAGCTCATTATCAAACTAAGCCTAGTGATGTGCAGATGCTATTAGACAATAAACAGGTACAACTTGTTTGTTTGATGTCGGTTGAGCAGGAACAACAAGTTATTGCGGTTGCTTTATTGATGAATGAAGGCAAGTTCAATAAACAAGGTATTACAAAAACAGAGTTAAAGGCGGTTAATAACGCAACAAGACGTTTAAGAAATAATTTTATTCCACAATCATTACTTACTCAATGTGGTGTTGAGCAAGCATTTGATTATCATTACCTAAGAGTGATGAGAATTGCCGTTCATCCTCAAGTGCAGCAGCAAGGCATCGGCTCATTGTTATTGACTGAAATAGCTAAATTTTCACAAGCTCAAGGCGCGGATTTTTTAGCATCAAGTTTTGGTGCAACTAAATCTTTACTTTCTTTTTGGCTAACAAATGGTTTTCAGTTAGGACGTATTGGTTTTAGCAAAGATAAAGCGAGCGGTGAACAGTCAGCACTTGTATTGAAGGCACTTTCAGAAAATTCTGAGCTTGCACTTGCCACGATTAATGCTGAATTTTACCGATGCTTTGATTATTTATTAGTCGATGAATATAAAAATTTAGCGACAAATTTAGTGGCATTAATTCAACATTATTGCCCACAATCACCTTTATTGGTGTTGAGTACACTTGATAACGCTAATGTTGAAGCATTTGCTCATGGATATCGGCAATACTCTAGTTGTGTATTTAGTTTACATTTATGGTTAAAGCAGCAACTAAGTCGTCAAAGCCTTGATGATAAGGTGCTATCTGTTTTGATCAGTAGAGTTATGCAAAAACATAGTATTAGTCAGGTTTGTCGTACTTACGGTTTTACTGGAAAAAAAGCACTAGAGCAGTTTCTCAAGCTAAGTATTACGAACTATTTAAAAGCTAGCTGTTAACTTGCCAACGCCAATACTTTTGCATTAATAAATAATCGCAGCGTTTTTCACCACATAAACCAATATCATCGTGATGTAATAGCCGACCTAAATAATAGTTGATCGTTTTAGCTAAGCCGCTACTGGGATGATCTTTATAGGTTATTATTAATATATTTAACCAAGTTTCCAATTGTAAAAACTCTGATGAAGATTTTAAGCGCATAAATGACTTTCCCTATTGTCAGTACTTGTTGCTAATAGGGCTTGCCAAATGACTTGTTTCGCACTGGCATTTAAACATTTACAATCTTCTCCGTGTAGTAAACCTGATTTGAGTAGTTGCCTTAGAATATGGCTTGATAATTCTACTTGAACTTTACTGGCAGTTGCATCAGCATTAAGCACTTGTGTCATCATATCGTTTCCCCTTCGGTGTATTTTATTTCTATAACCAAAATAAACTAACACGAACTCAAATGCAAATGATAATTATTATTAATTGAGGGCTGGTGTTATTTATATCAATTAAGTACAGTAAAATAAGGAGAAGGATAAATTAATCAAGATACTTTAGCGCTAATTTTTGACGCGGGACATTTTCATTTATGGCATAGATAAAAGTTATATAATGCTGGTCTATGGTTTATATAGGTCAGCAATATTACTTAACCACTTCAAAGGCATTTTCAATGGATATAAATAACAGGTCTGTTTATAGAGAGTATATGCGTGAAACCTCACCTTCAAAGTCAATCCGCATGATAAGAAATATGCAAGATTTTTTTGATGATGATGGTTTTTGTATTTATGCAAGAGGGGACACATTTAAATCAAAAAAATACATTTACTCTTTAAATAAAGTTTTTCCTATTGAAATTCTAACGGTAAAATCTATTAAACGTAGTGTGTGGCGACTAATACCTATACCTGCCCCTAATTATTTTTTTATAAAAATAAATGATGTTTGTATTTTGGAGAGTTTTTATAATTCGATAAACGATTTCTCAATAATTACTTTTTACATATTCAACTGTAAATTTGAAAAATTATTTTTATCTGAAATAACAAAAGATAAAAATTTTACATATATTAACCCATTATATAAAGATAAAAAGTACTTTGTATATGGGGTTGATACAGATGATCAAGATTCTGAATCAGGTTTTAGAGAGTTTGTTTCTTATGGTATAGACGCCCCTAAAGAGCTAATTAAGAGACTGTACTAAAATCTGTGTAACTGTTTATCATTAACCCAAGCACGCCCCCTGTGTCAGCGTAGACGATAGAGATTACAATGTTAGTAACACTACATTAAGTGTAGTGTTACTATTAAAAGTGTAAAAGGTAGCGAGTTTATGGAATGGTCTGATTTTCAAGAAAAAGTATTGCCATTATTAAAATTATATAGAGATGATTATATCCTGCTACAGGAAAACTTTTTTGAGGATCTGAATTTAAATCAGCCTATAGTATTTGATATAATAAACTGGTTGCCTGAAAAGCCTAATAAAAATGATTTAGATTATTGCGTATCAAAAGGTCTTCAAGATCCATATTTAGATTTGATTTCTATTGTTGAAACTAGTTCTAGTTTTGATGAGGTAAACAAAGCTTCTAAAAAATTATTTTATGACTGATCCCCCTGTGTCAGATTAGTTGTCAGCCCTAATAGTTATCGTTAAAATACATTTTATATGTTGATCCATTATAAATCTAACAAGGAAAGATTATGTATAATTCAAGTAAATACCCTTTCCCAGAAATGCCTGAAAATAATGATGCCGAATGTTTGGCAGAAAAGCTTCTTTTTCTTGAAGAAAAAATAGCATCTAGCTATATAAAAAGGGTATTTAAAAGAAAATTATATATAAGCAATATAGAAAATATCAAAAATGAGTTTATTTTGTTAAAAACAAAAAGTAATAATAGTGAAAAAGTACTTATAGATAAGTACATAAAGTATTGCGAAAATTTATCTCACCCACTACATAGGCATGATATTTAATGCTTAGAGCTGTATGTATTACAGATCTAAGTTATTTTAGATAATACATTCAATTTATGGATAGAGAAGCTTCACATATGAGCTTAGGGACATAATATTTAAATAACAGCATATCTATTATGTCAAATGATGAGAGTATATCTGCCCATATAGAAGAATATATAAATAATGAAAAAATCACGATTTTCAATAAAGAAATAAATAATATATTTGATAATACATATATTGAAGATATTTATTCTAGTGATATTAAGGAGTGATTTTGTTAAAAATTAGGTTGATTAACGCTCTGTTTTAAAAAGCTTAAAAGTATTCAAATCCCTGCGATTGTTTATCTTCGTTACCGAGATAAAGATCTTACTAATTAAAAAGAGTCATTTAATTATGGATAAAAAAGTTGCAAAGCAAATTGCAGACAATAAATTAACAGAAATAATATTTGGTGATAAATCAAAGCTTATGAAGCTTTTAGTAGAATCTGAACATGAGTTTTTGATAAAATTTGGAATTGAATATCAAATAAGAACAGAAGCTTTTTATGATGATAAAGAAAAAAAGATAATCAGAGTATGCGCATCTGTAGACGATCAGAGATTTTGGTCTACCTTGCTTCCTGTATCTAGAAGCAAGCTTGTAAATGAATAGATAATATATGCGATATGTCTTATTTTATGGTTTTTGTATTTATGCAAGAGGGGACACATTTAAATCAAAAAAATACATTTACTCTTTAAATAAAGTTTTTCCTATTGAAACTCTAACGGTAAAATCTATTAAACGTGGTGTGTGGCGACTAATACCTACGACAATTAAAATGTATTTTTTATTAAGCAGCAATCTTCCAATGATGATCAACTTCTTCTAAGCGAATATCTTCAGCAACTGTCTCAGCTTCAGCTTCAGCTAACAACTCAAGTAAATAGTTTACAGGGCTATTTCGGTCTAAACTTTCCGTATAAAGCTGCCTTAAACAAAAATCCGTTGTACGTGGGATTTTAGTTTGATTTTTTTCGTAACGAGCAATAGTTTGCTCAGTTACATCAAAGCGTTTTGCCAAAGCAACCTGAGACTGATTGAGTTCAACACGAAGAAACTTGAATTCTTCATGTGTTAAAGGACGCTTACTATCTACAATTGCCAATGCAATTGCTTTGTGTAATCCGTTAGCATCATCAATGCTTGTATACTCTTCACCATCTTCCTCTTCAATGGTTACACCATTTACCAAATAAACATTTGATAAGCCACTTTCAGTATAGTGGTACATAATTTTCTCCTGTTAGCGGAAATTCTACCATTCCTTCTGGTTTTTCATCTGTCACCTGTTAGTTTATACGCCTATCATAATGATAGGCAATAGCATTGTTGTCAATAGTAAATTAGGAATAAATTATCTGATCGCATAGCAACTACCTAATTTAGATTATGCAAATAGACCAGCGGTACTAAGTTAGTACCATAACTGACCTCACCACAAACCCAGATGTCATCGTCTGATATTTTGAATCAATATAAATAAAGTTCTTTACTCGATGCTAAGATAAGTAGCTTGAATAGGCAAAGTATAGACAATAAAGTTATTTACTAAAATGATTCTCATTCACGGCTCAATTATCACATTTGAGAAATACACTTTAAATCTAAAATTATGAATATCGTATCAATACTATTCACGTTGCTTAAGTTCCGAATAACATGCTTCGCTCATTTTTTTTGCAAATTCACACGGTAATGCATTACCTATTATTCGGCATGCATGATCCACAAACTCGGTTGCAAATTGGAAGTTGTCAGGGAATGTTTGCAACCGAGCTGCTTCTCTCACTGAGATTGTCCTCAATTTTTCTGGATGTCCAAACCTTCCTTTACTTAAAGTTGTGCATCCTCCGGTTATAGTAGGCGATGCTTCATTCCAAGCCATTCGACTATAAACATTGCTAAAGCCTGTATTTTTACCTTGATGGCATTTAGGTCTTAAATGATCAGGAATGTCGAATCTTGTCCCTCCGGGCTTTAAATATTTTAAACGCTCGATATTTATTTCAGCGGTATCTCTTACAATATGCCAATTAAACTTTCGGGGCCCCCCATAACTAGCACTTTTCTTAAGAGACATTGGCTCCCCCAGTCCCTCAAAAGCTTCGGCAACTGTCTTCCATTTTGGAAGACCATTTTTACCCGTTCTAGAATGAGTTGGTTTTGGAATCTTAACTTCAAAACCACTACCAGCAAGTAAAACAAAGCGACGTCGATCTTGCGGAATGCCATAATCTGCGACTTGAAGTACATCGTAATTTACAATATAACCTAAATCTTGTAATTGCTTAATAAAGTCATCTAAGAAACGACGACCTTTATCTATTATTCCTGGTACATTTTCAACCATAACAGTTTTTGGCTCTAATTCACTGATGAGCCTAGATACTTCAGATATTAACGAGTTTCTTTCGTCATGTTCATTATACTTTAAAGTAAGCGACGAAAATCCCTGGCAAGGTGGGCAACCAGCAAGTAACTCCAATTCCCCTTTTTTTAATTTACATTGTTTTAAAATCTCTCTACCAGATACAAATCTAATATCTTGGTCAAAGATTATCGTTTCTTTATTATTATGGCGAAATGTATCTGCGGCTACAGCGTTATCTTCAACCGCAGAAATAATATTAAAACCCGCTTGTTTCATACCTTCAGAGAGTCCACCTCCTCCAGAAAATAAATCAACAGAGTTAAATATCATCTTTCTTCCCTATCTTATTTTCAATACTTTTAAATAAGTCATTTAGGGGCGAGTCGGCTGTCGCCATTCGTTTTAATAATTCTTTAGTTGCCTCACCACCAAAATCAAATATATCTTGAATTCTTGCGTCGTCATAATTTTCTGACACTCCATAAAGCATTGATGATAACAGCTCCAAATAATCCTTTCTTGAGCGTAAACATATTTCTTCCCAAGTTAAAACTTCAACATGAGGATCACGAGACTTAATCGCATGACCTGGGTTTTTTCCAACGAGGTATCCATAAACCCGTGCATCAGGATGAGTGTCTTCCAGCCAGCCCATATATGTATTTAACTGATTTAAATGCTTTCGTATTAGCGGGATTTGCGGACTTTTTAACTCTACAACAATTATAGTTGAATTATTTGTATCGCTAAAAAAGGTAAAATCGGGTCTTGTACCTGCATCTGGCTGCTTTAAAAGATCGGTTTTTACTTCGCCATGCCCACCAACTAGACCGTCTAGTGATGCTTGTTTAGCAATTTGTTTCAGGGCTGTATCAGCAATTACTTTTCCCTTATCAGAACCCAAAATCCATGGAAAACGCTCAAGTAGAGCTTGAAGCTGTCTCTCCGTGCCATTTTTACTTAGTTCATATAATTTTGTTAAGGCATAAATTTTCTGTGAAACAGTTACTGATAGTGACAAAGATTCCGGAACTAAATACTCATTGATATCATTCAGTATTTCTACAAAATGATTTTCACTGCCTTCTGACCTTTGGACTTTATCCCATAACGAGTTTATAATTTTTCTGGTCGGTCTATGAGTCCATGCAGACGTTAACTTCTCAATAACTTCATTTTGCAAGATTTCATCCTTATATATTTTAGGACTCATACTACAAACCATATCTTTTATGGCTTCTCTTTCGCCTGCCGTAACCTTTGGAATATTTGGTAAGCTTTTCAGCTTTTCAATAATTCTCCCTTCATTCGATTCTTTTTGAAATTTACGATAATCGTTAATCCATTTTGCAACTAACCCTTTTCCCCATTCATACATTGGTTCAGTTGCGTCATTATTCCAATTAATACTGGTTCTATCCGTTGAAACTACATCTTCCTCTAGCTCATCCAACCAATCAGCTTCAATTACACCATACATATATCTAGTTGATATTTCTCGCCCTTTCAATCCAAAAACAAATGGTCTATCCTGCGCAATTTTCCCATGCGCATATACACCGACCCCAGCCTGATCCTGAGGCCACTCAGCCTGCTCAACAAAACCAACCCAATAACGAACTTCTCTCTCTTCACCACTAAAATTGACTGTTTCTCTAGTAAACCCTTCCTTTGCAGGGAACCTATATGCAAACTTTGGTAATGCCAATTGCTCAGTCACCTTTACATCATCAACATATACCGAGAACTCATCCCTCAATAACGTCACAGTAAACCGTTGACCAATAGACTCCATTAACTGTTCCTGTGAGATTTTTCTTTTCAAAGAAAGGTTATCCATTATGATCAACGTACCACTTTCTTTTATAGTCGCTAAAAACTTTTTAACATATCCATGACTATCATGTTCTATAGGAATGTCACTTAATTGAACACCATCGCATATAATTTTTGGTTTATAACTAAATTCACCAATTTCTTCTCCTTCAGGCCAGCAGAGCAATTTAGATAAGTTTATTTCTATCCAATAGCACTTTGATGTTTCTTTACTGACAGTCAATAAAGAAAGCTTTTGGGCTATACCAAAGGGAGCTAATTTTCCAATTCCTTTTCGCCCCATTAAATGCCTCTGCTTACCTGATTTTTCATTCAAGTTACCCACAGATCTTTTCTTCTTCCCAATAACAAGATAATGTTCAGCAAGCACTTTTCGACTCATGCCATCACCGTCATCATAAACAGCCAAATGTCCTTTATTTATATCAACTCGAACATTTTCAGCATCCGCATCCCAAGAATTTGATAATAATTCCGCTAATACATTAGTCGGTCTATTTTGATAAAGCTTCAAGCCAAGATGCTCAATAATATTATGGCTATAACGCAATTCAAGAGCGGGTTCGTTGGTCATCTAATTTTCCTGATTATTTGTTTAATAATGATTGTTGAGGATTACCACCAAATTTTCCTACTTCCGCAGCTCCCCTTATTTTTTTTGTATTTAAATTTAATTTTTTATGAGACTACGAAACTCGATATTATTATCAGCCATCTCTGAAGACTGGATGAACTTATGAAAACTCTTTTGTTCTCTTTCGGGGATTTCCGTAAGAAAGGTTAAATCCTGCATATCTGACATCACTTAAATTTGAATTAGCTTATTATAAAGAATAAATATTTGAACTCAATTAAAGCTGATTTTAAATTTCTGTTAGTATTACATATAACACTGAATTTATATACAGTATTTGTGCAGCCAGAAATTCTCGGTGATTTAATTTTTACTGAGACAAAAGGTAAACTCTGGCTTCACCGAAAACTGCTGCCCGTAATGTACACACAAGGTACAAATGAGCCATAGCGTATATTTTATGGCTCATTATTTGTGATATAGTGAGCCATAGAATGGAGTTTATGAATCATGAAATATAATTGGCAACATGAAGATTGGCCTAACCTTACTTATAACCCAGAAATGTAACCAAGCCAGGAAATAGAGATAGGTTTATCCAAAATACCTTAGATAAAATGCTGGTATCGATAGAAAGAAATATCGATTTTCATCAAGATATTACAAATCCTAAGTTATTGGTGTTAATTGAAAACTATAGTGAGTTAGCTGAAGGGAATGATGAATATATTAGTAAATTAACTAGCCTTTTATTCAAAAAGTGGAGCAATAAACAATTTAATATAATCCATGATTTTTGAGAAAAATTTGCCTTCATTTACTTCTTGTAAAGTCACTAACGGGTATTGCGCAATATCTTCACCATCAAGTTGTAAAAACAACTTTCCTACTACAGAGCCTTTAGCTAAAGGGGCTGTAAGCTGCTGAGTTAACTCGAAAGTAGCTTTTAAGTTTTTACGTTGTCCACGAGGAATAGTCATTGTCGTATCAAGTAAAATACCTAAATCTACTTTTTCTTTATCACCCATCCAAATGCGATTAGTCGCAAATTTTTCACCCGCTTTATAAGGGGTAATCGTTTCAAAAAAGCGGAAACCATAATTAAGTAACTTTTTACTTTCTACTTTTCTCGCTCGCACACTATCAGCACCCATTACTACCGTTACTAAGCGCATATCACCCTTAGTAGCAGATGTTACTAAGCTATAACCAGCATTTGAAGTATGGCCAGTTTTCATGCCATCCACATTTAAGCTTTTATCCCATAACAAAGAGTTACGGTTATATTGTTTAATGTTGTTATAAGTGAAAGATTTTTGTTTGTAAATAATATACTCATTAGGAATTTCACGGATAATCGCACTGGCTAATGTTGCCATGTCGCGTGGTGTGGTCATATGTAAAGCGCTATCTAAACCGTGGCTGTTTTCAAAAAATGAGCTAGGCATACCTAATTGTTCAGCATGCGCATTCATTAAATCGGCAAATGCACTTTCACTACCAGCAATATGCTCAGCCATAGCAACACAGGCATCATTACCAGAGGCAACAATAATACCTTGGTTTAATAAATTTACCGACACTTCTGTGCCTACTTCAATGAACATTTTTGATGATTCAGGAAAATTCTTTGCCCAAGCATTTTCACTAATCATCACATTATCATCATTCGCTATATTACCGTTTTCTAGCTCTTTACCTATAATGTAACTAGTCATCATTTTAGTTAAACTTGCTGGCGCTAATTGCATATCAGCATTGCCTTCTGCAATCACTTTACCTGTGGTGAAATCAATTAAGATAAAACCTTTGGCATTAATTTGTGGTGGATCAGGAATAATGGTTACAGCATTGCTAGCAGATGAAAAAGCTAAGGTTGAGCCTAGCAGCATGCTTACGATAAGTTTGATGAATTTTTGAATAGATTTTTGTAATTTTAAAAGCATAAGCATAATTTTTTTAATAACATGATGAGTAAAATGATTGGTTGAATACAAAGCCGACAGAAAGTATATCACTTCTATCCTACTACACAAACGCCTACCAAGTTTTTTTTCATAAAGTCATTAATCAAGGTTATGATGCTTCTGTTTTATAAAACTTATGTTCTTTGTCCAGAAATACAACATAAAACGTATTATGATCGTACTTTTGTTGTTCATCTTCAGTTAAATCTTTTATCGAGTCCTTAGATATCACAAAACCTATGAGACGCACTTTATTACCTAATCTAAATCTAGCCCAATGAGCATCAGAAGGAACATGACGAGGATGGCTAAAATCTGACTTTTTAGGAAAATCTCCGTAATACTCTAAAACCTTCAGCCCTCCACCTCCTACTCTCTGATTTTTCCAGTAATTTAAAGGTTGAAATGTATACTCTTTGAGTTTAGTTAATAAATTAGTTAAAGATGA
Organism: uncultured Colwellia sp.; assembly: GCA_965261045.1. Classification (GTDB taxonomy): domain Bacteria; phylum Pseudomonadota; class Gammaproteobacteria; order Enterobacterales; family Alteromonadaceae; genus Colwellia. The sequence goes on along the minus strand of CBDHCJ010000001.1, from coordinate 1,798,559 downwards.
AATTCCTGCATCATGAGACCACTCAGAGAACTTTTGCCCTGCTGGTTGATCGTCATCAAAATAAGAAAGATTAAATTTACATTTAACGTTAATTTTTGATGTCTCTATTATTACCTCTGGTAAAGATTCAACAAATTTACTAGAGAGCCTACTTTTGCTAAAGTCCTTTCTACTCATGTGACGACTCTTTTTCTAATATAGCCATGCGGGCAGCAATACCATTCACTGACCTTGGTACCCCCCCTATTTTCCCTTTTTGGTAAAAAGGAGAAATTGGTCGATCATTTCTCAACATAGAAATACTATCTAAACGATAACAATAGCTTTCATTATTTTCTTTATTTACAAGAATTGTTCTATACCTTCCTAGAGAGTCAATGATTTCAGTATTATGAGCAGTAAAAATTAATTGAGCTCTTTTAGGGTTGGTATCAGGATCAATAAAAAAATCAATAATTTCGGGGAGTATCATCGAGTGCAAATGAATATCAAACTCATCGAAAATCAGAATTCCGCCACGCTTTAGAGTAGACCAATACTTAAATAAGTTATTAAATAATATTTTCGTTCCCATTGATTCATCTGCATAAGTTAATTCATGCTCTTGATCATTAACCTTATGGATAAATACTGGATAATCAATTTCCTCACCAGCACTATTTTTTGTTGTTAAAATTTTAATATCACTAACGCCATCATCCCCACTTACAATAATAGATTTAACAAAACTTAAAGCATCTGGGTTTGATTTGTAAAATGTTGCTCTATTGTCAGTAATGCGGCTTATATTTTCAACCATCAAACCTTTTGAACCGACATTAAAGATTAACCACTTAAATTCTTCCGACACATTTTTAAGATCTAACATTTCATTATTAAAATTAAAATCAGATAATAAGCTAATTAGAGACTGATCTGCTTTTAAATTGATTTTAGTGATTTCATCGTATTCAGAAAGGTTGCTTATTATTTTATTTTCTACTCTTTCTAACACATTGATATCTTTACTATTGCCTTCATTTTTATTTCTAATTATTAACTCTCGTACAATTCCATTCTTGCTAACATCAAGTTCATAATAATAAAGAATACCGTTATTAATAAACTCAATATAAAACTCTGACGGTTCTTTTGAAGAATAATATGGTTTTATTGGAAGGTTAATCTCATCTTCATCATCTTTATTCTTTTGTTTAGTAGCCATTCGCTTAGTTACAAAATAGTATAAAAATGACAGTGCTTTAAGCGCGTTTGTTTTACCTGAACCATTAGCACCCTTAATGCCAAGAACCGTTCCTATCAATTCACCATTAGAAACGGTTTCAGGTGTATTCCCATCATACTCAAAACTAATCTCCGCACCTTCTTTAAAACTGGAAAAGTTTTTAAAGCCAAATTTCTTAATCATGTTATGCCTTACCTATAATTAGCACTAATCAAGTACTTTAATATTGCACATAGTACACCATTATCAACATAATAAATAAATCATTCGACATATTTGTCAAATATTTTGAGTTTATTGGGGCTATCTTGAAATTGGCATATTGCCGCAATTTCAAGGCGTAATGTGCTCAGATTCATGACGGATGAAGCAATACCATTCACCAATAATCAAGGTGAAAATGATCTGAGGATGGCAAAGGCTCAACAAAAAATATTAGGGTGCTTTAAGAAGTGAGAATGGAGCAAAAATATTTTTTTAATATTGTTGCTAAATGGCATGCAGCCCAATATATTTACCCCCTGCTGACTGCTGACTGCTGACTGCTGACTGCTGACTGCTGACTGCTGACTGCTGACTGCTGACTGCTGAGTAGTTACCAAAAAAACTTAAAATAATACTTGTTAAAATAAAGTAAAATAGGCTAAAGTCACTAAAATTTTAAAAATTAAATCCAACCAGCCAGTTTGGTCAGACAATTTAACAACATCACCACACATGAGATCACATAGGAATAAAGTAAAATGAATGTACTTAATGGAAACACAAACGGAACTACCAACCTAGTTGTAATCGAACCTAAAGACACTAAATTAGACGATATAACCATAGATTTACCAGCCGCTAAAACTATTTCTATCTTAGCAGCTACTTATGAAAACTATAACGTCAAAGTAATAACGCAAACAAACAATGGCGAAGAAAACTTAATAACGAACATTGTTTCTGTGAAAAAAGGCGATGATCTTGTTGTTACTGGCGCTGATGCCAGCAAGGTTATTTTCAGAGGTTTTTACACCTTATGTGATGAGGGTGCTTGTACCGTAACATTAGGAGGGGAAGAAGAAGGCGTTACCATAACACCAGATAGCCCCGTCGGTGAAGCCTTGAGTGATGGCAGTTTTATGATATACACCTATGCTGACAGTGGTGTATTAGCTGATATGCTCACCGAGGATGATGGTGAAACGTTAGGATTAAGTGAACTGCCTGAAGGCAAGGTGAGTTATGTTCCTATAGAAAAGACAAATGCTCAAGAAAACAATGATGAAGGATCCCATTGGGGCTGGATTGCAGGTGGTATCGCTTTAGCCGCTGTTGGCATAAAAGCTTTTGACGATAGTGATAACAATGTTAACACACCTACCACGGGTGAGGTGACCATCACCGGGACACAAACACAAGGTGAAATCCTAACAGCAGATACCTCAGCCCTGATGGACGATGATGGTAAGGGCACATTTAGCTACCAATGGTGGGCAAGTGATGCCGATGGCACTAATAACGAGGCTATTGCAGATGCAACCAGTAAAGCCTTAACCTTGACCCAAGCACAGGTGGGTAAAACCATTACCGTAGTGGTAACACATACCGATGCGCAAGGCACTGTTGAGTCAGCGATAACCAGTGCGGCAACTGCTGCGGTTACTAATGTCAATGATCCTACCTTGGGTGATGTGACCATTACTAAGGCACAAACTGGAGCAGCAACACCAGCACAAGGTGAAACCCTAACAGCAGATACCTCAGCCGTGACAGACGTTGATGGTGTCGGCACGTTCACCTACCAGTGGCAAGCAGATGACGTTGATATTGTCGGCGCAACCAAGAACACCTTGATCTTAACCCAAGCACAGGTAGGTAAAGCCATCACCGTCGTGGTAATACATACCGATGCACAAGGCACGGTTGAGCCAGCAATAATCAGTATGGCAACCGATCCAGTTGAAAATGTCAATGATCTTCCCACAGGCAGTGTAACCATTGATGGAACAGCAGCAGAAGACCAAAACCTAACAGCAGATACCTCAGCCCTGAAAGACGATGATGGTGCTGTGCATACCTTTACCTACCAATGGCAAGCAGATGGCGCTGATATTGTCAACGCAACCAGCGCAAGGTTGACCTTGAAGCAGGCGCATGTGGGTAAACACATCACCGTAGAGGTGAGCTATACCGATGGTCAGGGCACTACTGAAACAATAACCAGTGCCCCAACCGATATGGTTACTAATGTTAATGATGACCCCACAGGCCGTGTAACCATTGATGGCACAGCAGCAGAAGACCAAAGGCTAATAGCAAACACCTCAAACCTAGCGGATGAGGATGGTTTGGGTACGTTCACCTACCAGTGGTGGGCAAGTGACGCCGATGGCAGTAATAACGAGGCTATTTCGGGCGAGACCGATAACACCTTGATCTTGACGCAAGCGCATGTAGGTCAAACCATCACCGTAGTGGTGAGCTATACCGATGGTCAGAACACTCCTGAAACCCTGACTTCTATTGCAACCGCTGAGGTCACCAATATCAATGACGACCCCGTCGGCTTGCCAACTATCTCTGGCGACTTTATCGAAGGCGAGACCCTGACTGCGAACACAGACGCTATCAGAGATGCAGATGGTCTTGGAGCAGATGGCTTCACCTACCAATGGCAAGCTGGTGACACCGACATCAGCGGCGCAACTGGATCGACCTTTGTTCTGACTCAGGCGCAAGTGGATCAAACCATCACACTAAAAGTAATGTATACCGATGGACAGGGCACTGCTGAAACGGTAACCAGTGCAGCAGTCGCTACTACGGTTGAAAATGTTAATGACGCACCAACCATCACCGGCATACCCTTCACCACGGCGTTACAGAACACGGAATACAGTTTCACCCCGACTGGGGCAGATGTTGACACAGGCGACACCCTGACCTATTCGGTTACTGGTAACCCCGGCTGGCTTAGCATTGATGCCAACACCGGCGAGCTTAGCGGCACACCAACTAACGGGGATGTCGGCACCACCTCAGAGATTGTGATTTCAGTAACCGATGGCATTGCAGCGTCTGTTTCACTGCCAGCATTTAGCATCATTGTCAGCAATACTAATGACGCGCCAACCATCAGTGGCATACCTGCTACCACGGTTGCCGAAGACACCCTCTATTCATTTATGCCAGACGGCGACGATATTGATGTAGGCACAACCCTAGCGTATTCGATTACCAACAAACCAGATTGGGCTGTTTTCGACCCAGCAACAGGCAAATTAAGCGGCACACCGACCAATGATGATGTTGACAGCACCTTGGGGATTGTGATTTCAGTAACCGATGGCATCGCAGCGCCTGTTTTACTGCCAGCATTTAGCATCACTGTCACCAATACCAATGACGCACCAACCATCAGTGGCACACCAGTTACCACAGTGGACGAGGACGCTCCATACACTTTCACCCCGACTGGGGCAGATGTGGACACAGGCGCTACGCTTGAATATTCGGTTACTGGTAACCCTGACTGGCTTAGCATTAATCCCAGCACTGGCGAGCTTAGCGGCACACCAACTAACGACAATGTCGGCACCACCTCAGAGATTGTGATTTCAGTAACCGATGGCATTGCAGCGCCTGTTTCACTGCCAGCATTTAGTATCATTGTCGGCAATACCAATGACGCGCCAACCATCAGTGGCACACCAGCTACCACAGTGGACGAAGATGCTCCATACACTTTCACCCCGACTGGGATCGATGTGGACGCAGGCACAACCCTAGCGTATTCGGTTACTGGTAACCCTGACTGGCTTAGCATTAATCCCAGCACCGGCGAGCTTAGCGGCACACCAACTAACGACAATGTCGGCACCACCTCAGAGATTGTGATTTCAGTAACCGATGGCATTGCAGCGCCTGTTTCACTGCCAGCATTTAGCATCACTGTCAGCAATACTAATGACGCGCCAACCATCAGTGGCACACCAGTTACCACAGTGAACGAGGACGCTCCATACACTTTCACCCCGACTGGGGCAGATGTGGACACAGGCGCTACGCTTGAATATTCGGTTACTGGTAACCCTGACTGGCTTAGCATTAATCCCAGCACTGGCGAGCTTAGCGGCACACCAACTAACGACAATGTCGGCACCATCGCGGGGATTGTGATTTCAGTCTCCGATGGCACGCTGACCACTTCCCTAGATGCCTTTAATCTCGAAGTCACCAATACCAATGATGCGCCAACCATCTCTGGCACACCAGTTCTCACGGTTGCCGAAGACACCCTCTATTCATTTATGCCAGACGGCGACGATATTGATGTAGACGACACCCTGACCTATTCGGTTACTGGTAACCCTGACTGGCTTAGCATTAATCCCAGCACCGGCGAGCTTAGCGGCACACCGACTAACGACAATGTCGGCATCATCACGGGGATTGTGATTTCAGTAACCGATGGCACGGTAACCACTTCCCTGCAACCCTTTGATCTCACTGTCACCAATGAGAATGACGCGCCAACAGGCTTGCTAACTATCGAGGGCACCTTGACCCAAGGCGAGACCCTGACTGCTGACACATCCAGAATTTCCGATCCAGATGGTCCTGAGAGCCTCACCTTCAGCTACCAATGGCTGGCAAGTGACGCTGATGGCAATAATAACGAGGCTATTGCGGGTGCAACCAGTGAAATGTTTGTTCTGACCCAAGCCCAAGTGGGTAAAACCATCACAGTAGAAGTGTCCTATACCGATGGCGGCGGTGAGTCTGAAACGGTAACCAGTGCAGCAGTCGCTACTACGGTTGAAAATGTTAATGACGCGCCAATCATCACAGGCACACCAGATGCCACGGTTGCCGAAGATGCTCCATACAGTTTCACCCCGACTGGGGCAGATATTGATGGCGATACGCTGGTATATTCAATTACCAACAAACCAGCTTGGGCTACTTTCGACCCAGCAACAGGCGAATTAAGCGGTACACCCACCAATGTCAATGTTGGTCTTGCAGAAAATATTGTGATTTCAGTAACCGATAATAACATCGCAGTACCTGTTTCACTGCCAGCATTTAGCATCACTGTCACCAATGAGAATGACGCGCCAACCATCACAGGCACACCAGATGCCACGGTTGCCGAAGATGCTCCATACAGTTTCACCCCGACTGGGGCAGATATTGATGGCGATACGCTGGTATATTCAATTACTGCCGACACACTCCCCCTTCCTTCATGGCTGAGCTTTGACACCACAACGGGTGCCTTAACTGGCACACCAACTAACGACAATGTAGGCATCATCGCGGGGATTGTGATTTCAGTAACCGACAACATCGCAGAGGCCGTTTCACTGCCAGCATTTAGCATCACTGTCACCAATGAGAATGACGCGCCAATCATCACAGGCACACCAGATGCCACGGTTGCCGAAGATGCTCCATACAGTTTCACCCCGACTGGGGCAGATATTGATGGCGATACGCTGGTATATTCAATTACCAACAAACCAGCTTGGGCTACTTTCGACCCAGCAACAGGCGAATTAAGCGGTACACCCACCAATGTCAATGTTGGTCTTGCAGAAAATATTGTGATTTCAGTAACCGATAATAACATCGCAGTACCTGTTTCACTGCCAGCATTTAGCATCACTGTCACCAATGAGAATGACGCGCCAACCATCACAGGCACACCAGATGCCACGGTTGCCGAAGATGCTCCATACAGTTTCACCCCGACTGGGGCAGATATTGATGGCGATACGCTGGTATATTCAATTACCAACAAACCAGATTGGGCTACTTTCGACCCAGCAACAGGCGTATTAAGCGGTACACCCACCAATGTCAATGTTGGTATTGCAGAAAATATTGTGATTTCAGTAACCGATAATAACATCGCAGTACCTGTTTCACTGCCAGCATTTAGCATCACTGTCACCAATGAGAATGACGCACCAACAGGTTTGCCAACTATCGACGGCGACTTTACCCAAGGCGAGACCCTGACAGCGGATACATCCAGAATTACCGATCCAGATGGCCCTGAGAGCCTCAGCTTCACCTACCAATGGCAAGCGGGCGGCAATGACATCACTGACGCAACTGAATCGACCTTTGTTCTGACCCAAGCACAAGTGGGTCAAACCATCACTGTGAAGGTGTCCTATACCGATAACGGCGGCACCGATGAAACCCTAACCTCTGCTGAAAGCGGAAAAGTGGCAAATACGATAACGATTAATAAGATTACCGACAACAATATTATTAATGCGATAGAGGCAGCAGAAAACGCCAACACCCTAATCACCGGTACCGTGGCAGTAGACGGCACAGTAACATTAACCATAGGTGGCGAAGATCGTACCGTAGATGCGATAAACGGCATTTGGTCTTACACCTTAACTGCGACAGAAATTGCCGCTATGGGGGAAGGCACTGAAACCATCACCGCAAGGGCAACCGATGCCGCAGGTAATCCGGGCACGGCTAGCCATGAGTTTACCGTCGATACCCAAGTGTCCACACTAACGATTAATAAGTTTAACATGGATGATCTTATTACTTCGCAGACTGGAGGCGGCGCAATCTTTGGTACGGTTGAAGCAGGCAGCAGTGTTAGCTTACGCTTTGTCAGCGATGATGACACCGTTAGTGCCACCCTTAATATTAATGCCGCCGATACCTCCTATAGCTTTTGGCAGGCCCTTGTCCCTGACTCTATTTTGACTTATCAAGGCAATGTAACTGTCACAGCAACGGCAACCGATGCCGTGCATAATACTAAAGAGGCGAGCTATACCTTTACCGTAGATACCGAAGTGCCATTACTAACGATTGATCCCGTTACTGGCGACGGTTATATTAATAAGAGCGAGGTAGACACCGGCAACATCCAAATCTCTGGTACCTTTAGTAGCACTTTGACCTTAAATATTGCTGGACAGGATCGTAGCACAGCAGTGATAAGGACTGGCAGCATTTGGCGTTACATCCTAACCTCTGATGATCTTAGCAATATGGGTGAAGGCCCTGAAACAATCAAAGTAGAGGCAACAGATGAAGTGGGTAATAAGAAAACGCTTAATCATCCTATCGTAGTAGATACCATGGATCCTACGATATCGATTGATAATATTGATACTGGCGACAACGATGTTATTGATTCGAACGATCTAACTACGGCCATCTCTGGTACGCCCTTCATCGGTACGACCATCAGCGGTACGGTTGAAGCAGGTAGTACGGTTAAATTATTCTTTGGAGAAGTGGATCGTAGCTTAGAAGTTAGAGTGCGTGGTGACGGCACTTGGTTTTACCCGTTAACCAAGCTAGAGATTAGTGGGTTGATAGGTCAAGGCGAAAAATTCATCACCGCAACGGCAGTAGATCCCGCAGGCAATACTAAAGAGGCGACTGCTAGCTTTACCATAGATACCCAAGTGTCCGATCTAACGATTAATCCTGTTACCGACGGCAATATTATTAATGCGATAGAGGCAGCAGCAAACGCCAACACCGAAATCACCGGTACAGTGGAAGCCGGCAGCACAGTTACGTTAACCATTGGTAACGAGGAGCGTGACGCGCCTGTGACAAGCACCACTTGGTCTTACACCTTAACTGCGGATGAAATTGCCGCTATGGGTCAAGGCGATGAAACCATCACCGTCACCGCCACCGATAGCGTAGGTAATACTAAGCAGATTACCCATGAATTTACTGTCGATACCATAGCGCCAGTGTTCAGCAGTGATACCGCCGTGACCGTGGACGTGGACGAAAACGTCGATATCGCCACCGTAGTTTATACCGCTCAGGCGACCGATGCTGGGGGCATTACCTACAGCTTGGGCGGTATGGATGCCAATGCCTTTACTATCGATGCCGCCAGCGGTGAAGTAACGCTAATAGCAGCAGCGAACTTTGCGGCCAAATCCATCTACACCTTGGACGTGATCGCCACCGATGCCGCTGGCAATGCCGCGACGCAGGCAGTGACAGTGACCGTCAACGATGTGACCCCGCCAGTGTTCCCCCGTGGTGATGCCGTGAGCGTGGACGAAAATACTCCCATCACCACCGTGGTTTATGACGCTCAGGCGACCGATGCTGGGGCTGCGCGTGATGTGGGCATTACCTACAGCTTAAAAGATGTCAATGATGCCGATGCCTTTAATATCAATATCGCCACCGGCGAAGTGCGTCTCAACCATCCAGCGAACTTTGAGACCAAACAAAGCTACATCATAGACGTGATCGCCACCGATGCCACTGGCAACGAAGCGACACAGACAGTGACAGTGACCGTCAACGATTTAACCCCGCCAGTGTTCAGCAGTGATGCCACCGTCACCGTGGACGAAAACGCCGATATCACCACCCCAGTTTATACCGCTCAGGCGACCGATGCTGGGGGCATTACCTACACTTTAAGTGGTGACGATGCCAATGATTTTACTATCGATGCCACCAGCGGTGAAGTAACGCTAAAAGTAGCAGCAGACTTTGAGAACAAACCTAGCTACACCCTAGTGGTAACCGCCACCGATGCCACTGGCAATTTCGCGACGCAGACAGTGACTGTTAACGTCAATAATGTAAATGAGGCACCAACAGGCTTGCCAATTATCTCTGGCGCCTTGAGCCAAGGCGCGACCCTGACAGCGGACATCTCCAACATTGCCGATCCAGATGGCCTTGAAACAGATGGCTTCAGCTACCAATGGCAGGCGGGCGGCACCGCCATCGACGGCGCAACTGGATCGACCTTTGTGTTGACGCAAGCACAGGTGGGTGAGACCATCACAGTGACAGTGAGCTATACCGATAACGGCGGCAAGGATGAAACCCTAATCTCTGCTGAAAGCGAAGAAGAAGTGGTAAATACGATAACGATTAATAAGATTACCGACGACAATATTATTAATGCGAACGAGGCAGAAAGCGGCACCGAAATCACTGGTAAAGTGGCAGTAGACGGCACAGTAAGATTAACCATAGGTGGTGGCGAAGAACGTACCGTGACCTCGACAGACGGCACTTGGTCTTACCCCTTAACTGTGGCAGAAATTACCGCTATGGTTGATGGCGATGTAATCATCACCGCAACCGCAGACGATGCTGCGGGTAATGACCGTACAGAGAGCCATACCTTTACTGTCGACAGAGTGCCACCAACGATAAGCATTGGTGAAGACATTGCCAGCGATGATATTATTAATGGGAGCGAGGTAACCACGACCATCACAGGTACAGTGGAAGCCGACAGCACAGTTAAATTAACCATTGGTAACGAGGACCGTGACGCGACTGTGACAGGCACCAACTGGTCTTACACCTTAACCGATGCCGACATTACCGCCATGGGTCAAGGCGCTAAAACCATCACCGCCACCGCAACCGATGCCGCAGGAAACACTGCATCGGCTACCCGTACTATCATCGTCGATACCATAGCGCCAACCATCGGTGGCACACCCGACCCCACGGTTGACCAAGACGTTGCATACAGTTTCACCCCAACTGGGGCAGATTCGGACACAGGCACAGAGCTGACCTATTCGGTTAGTGGTAACCCCAGCTGGCTTAGCATTAATGCCAGCACCGGCGAGCTTAGCGGCACACCGACTAACGACGATGTTGACACTACCACTGACATTGTGATTACGGTCATGGACGCCGCTGGGGGAGCCACCTCATTGCCCGCGTTCAATCTCGAAGTCATCAATGTCAATGACGCGCCAACCATCACAGGCGAGCCTGCTATCACGGTAGCAGAGGACGTTCCATACAGTTTTATCCCGATTGGGGCAGATGTGGACGCAGGCGCAGACCTAGTCTATTCGATTGCCAACAAACCAGCTTGGGCTACTTTCGACTCAGCAACAGGTGCCTTAACTGGCACACCAGACAACGATGATGTCGGCACCATCACGGGGATTGTGATTTCAGTAAACGATGGCATCGCAGCGCTTGTTTCACTGCCAGCATTTAGCATCACTGTCACCAATGTTAATGATCCTACCATAGGCGTTGTAACCATTGATGGCACAGCAACACAAGGTGAGACACTAACAGCAAACACCGAAGACCTAGCAGACGAAGATGGTAAGGGCACGTTCACCTACGTATGGCAAGCTGATGACGCTGCTATTGCGGATGCAACCAGTGCAACCTTGACCTTGACGCAAGATCAAGTGGGTAAAACCATTACTGTCGTGGTGACACATACCGATCAGCGAGGCTTTATTGAGCCAGAAATACCCAGTACACCAACCGCTGCGGTTGAAAATGTCAATGACGACCCCGTCGGCTTGCCAATTATCTCTGGCGCCTTGAGCCAAGGCGCGACCCTGACAGCGAGGATAGACGACATTGCCGATCCAGATGGTCCTGAGAGCCTCAGCTTCACCTACCAATGGCGGGCGGGTGACACCGACATCACTGGCGCAACTGGATCGACCTTTGAGCTGACGCAAGCACAGGTGGGTCAAACCATCACAGTGACAGTGTCCTATACCGATGGCGGCACCACCGCTGAAACCCTAACCTCTGCTACCAGCGAAGAAGTGGTAAATACGATAACGATTAATGAGATTACCGACGACAATATTATTAATGCGATCGAGGCAGCAGAAAACGCCAACACCCAAATAACAGGTACCGTGGCAGTAGACGGCACAGTAACATTAACCATCGGCATTAATACTCGTACCGTAGATGCGACAAACGGCACTTGGTCTTACACCCTGATCCCTGACGATATTAACAATTTGAGTGAAGGCGCTAACACCATCACCGCAACCGCAAACGATACTGCGGATAATGCCCATACAGAGAGCCATACCTTTACTGTCGACAAAGTGCCACCAACAATAGCGATTAATGATATTACCGCAGACAATGTGATTAATGCGAACGAGGTAACCACGACCATCACAGGTACAGTGGCAGCAGGCAGCACAGTTAAGTTAACCATTGGTATCAATAATGATATTGACGCGATTGTGACAGGCACCAACTGGTCTTATACCTTAACCTCTGACGATATTAGCGCCATGGGTGAAGGCGAAGAAATCATCACCGCAACCGCAACCGATACCGCAGGTAATGAACGCACGATGACCCGAGCGATCACCGTCGATACCGTGCTGCCAACGATAACGATTAATAATATTACCGATGACAATGTGATTAATTCGAACGAGGTAACCACGACCATCACAGGTACAGTGGAAGCCGACAGCACAGTTAAATTAACCATTGGTATCAATGTTCGTACCGCGGATGTGTCAGGCACCAACTGGTCTTATACCTTAACCTCTGACGATATTAGCGCCATGGGTGAAGGCGCTGAAACCATCGAAGCAACCGCAACCGATACCGCAGGTAATGAACGCACGATGACCCGAGCGATCACCGTCGATACCGTGCTACCAACGATAACGATTAATGATATTCCTGACGGTAATACTATTAATGCGGACGAGGTAGCAAGCGGCACCCAAATCACGGGTACAGTGGAAGCAGGCAGCACAGTAACGTTAAGGATTGGTGACAATACTTCCACCGGGACTGTGACTGTGACAGACACCACTTGGTCTTACACCTTAACCGATGACGACATTACCGCCATGGGTCAAGGCGCTAAAACCATCACCGCCACCGCAACCGATAGCGCTGGAAATACTAAGGATGCTAGCCTTGAGATCACCGTCGATACCGTGGCGCCAATAATAGGGGTTAATCCTGTTACCAACGACAATATTATTAATGCGAACGAGGCAGTAGCAAACGCCAACACCAAAATCCGTGGTACGGTTGACACAGCCGACACAGAAGTAACGTTAACCATTGGAAATGGCGACGTTCGTACCGCAGAGGTGACAAGCAGCACTTGGTCTTACACCTTAACCCTTGCTGATATTAACGCTATGGGGCAAGGCGAGAACACCATCACAGCAAGAACAACCGATCCTGCGGGTAATGAGGGCACACGTAGCAAAACTTTCACCGTCGATACCATAGTGCCAGTGTTCACCAGTGGTGCCATCGCCAGCGTGGACGAAAACGCCGAGACCACCACCGTAGTTTATGACGCTCAGGCGACCGACAACGGTGCAGCAGATGCGGGCATTACCTACAGCTTAAGTGGTACCGATGCCGATGCCTTTAATATCGATGCCGCCAGCGGTGTAGTAACGCTAAAAGCATCAGCAGACTACGAGACCAAAAACAGCTACGACCTAGTGGTAACCGCCAACGATGCCACCAATGCCGCTGGCAATGCCGTTGGCAATGCCGTGACGCAGGCAGTGACTGTTAACGTCAACAATGTAAATGAGGCACCAACAGGCTTGCTAACTATCTCTGGCGACTTGAGCCAAGGCGCGACCCTGACAGCGGACATCTCCAACATTGCCGATCCAGATGGTCCTGAGAGCCTCAGCTTCAGCTACCAATGGCAGGCGGGTGACACCGACATCACTGGCGCAACTGGATCGACCTTTGAGCTGACGCAAGCACAGGTGGGTCAAACCATCACAGTGACAGTGTCCTATATCGACGGCGGTGGTGAGTCTGAAACCCTAACCAGTGCAGCAGTCGCTACTACGGTTGAAAATGTTAATGACGAGCCAACAGGCTTGCCAATTATCTCTGGCGACTTGAGCCAAGGCGCGACCCTGACAGCGGACATCTCCAACATTGCCGATCCAGATGGTCCTGAGAGCCTCAGCTTCAGCTACCAATGGCAGGCGGGTGACACCGACATCACTGGCGCAACTGGATCGACCTTTGAGCTGACGCAAGCACAGGTGGGTCAAACCATCACAGTGACAGTGTCCTATATCGACGGCGGTGGTGAGTCTGAAACCCTAACCAGTGCAGCAGTCGCTACTACGGTTGAAAATGTTAATGACGAGCCAACAGGCTTGCCAATTATCTCTGGCGACTTGAGCCAAGGCGCGACCCTGACAGCGGACATCTCCAACATTGCCGATCCAGATGGTCCTGAGAGCCTCAGCTTCAGCTACCAATGGCAGGCGGGTGACACCGACATCACTGGCGCAACTGGATCGACCTTTGAGCTGACGCAAGCACAGGTGGGTCAAACCATCACAGTGACAGTGTCCTATATCGACGGCGGTGGTGAGTCTGAAACCCTAACCAGTGCAGCAGTCGCTACTACGGTTGAAAATGTTAATGACGAGCCAACAGGCTTGCCAATTATCTCTGGCGACTTGAGCCAAGGCGCGACCCTGACAGCGGACATCTCCAACATTGCCGATCCAGATGGTCCTGAGAGCCTCAGCTTCAGCTACCAATGGCAGGCGGGTGACACCGACATCACTGGCGCAACTGGATCGACCTTTGAGCTGACGCAAGCACAGGTGGGTCAAACCATCACAGTGACAGTGTCCTATATCGACGGCGGTGGTGAGTCTGAAACCCTAACCAGTGCAGCAGTCGCTACTACGGTTGAAAATGTTAATGACGAGCCAACAGGCTTGCCAATTATCTCTGGCGACTTGAGCCAAGGCGCGACCCTGACAGCGGACATCTCCAACATTGCCGATCCAGATGGTCCTGAGAGCCTCAGCTTCAGCTACCAATGGCAGGCGGGTGACACCGACATCACTGGCGCAACTGGATCGACCTTTGAGCTGACGCAAGCACAGGTGGGTCAAACCATCACAGTGACAGTGTCCTATATCGACGGCGGTGGTGAGTCTGAAACCCTAACCAGTGCAGCAGTCGCTACTACGGTTGAAAATGTTAATGACGAGCCAACAGGCTTGCCAATTATCTCTGGCGACTTGAGCCAAGGCGCGACCCTGACAGCGGACATCTCCAACATTGCCGATCCAGATGGTCCTGAGAGCCTCAGCTTCAGCTACCAATGGCAGGCGGGTGACACCGACATCACTGGCGCAACTGGATCGACCTTTGAGCTGACGCAAGCACAGGTGGGTCAAACCATCACAGTGACAGTGTCCTATATCGACGGCGGTGGTGAGTCTGAAACCCTAACCAGTGCAGCAGTCGCTACTACGGTTGAAAATGTTAATGACGAGCCAACAGGCTTGCCAATTATCTCTGGCGACTTGAGCCAAGGCGCGACCCTGACAGCGGACATCTCCAACATTGCCGATCCAGATGGTCCTGAGAGCCTCAGCTTCAGCTACCAATGGCAGGCGGGTGACACCGACATCACTGGCGCAACTGGATCGACCTTTGAGCTGACGCAAGCACAGGTGGGTCAAACCATCACAGTGACAGTGTCCTATATCGACGGCGGTGGTGAGTCTGAAACCCTAACCAGTGCAGCAGTCGCTACTACGGTTGAAAATGTTAATGACGAGCCAACAGGCTTGCCAACTATCTCTGGCGCCTTGAGCCAAGGCGCGACCCTGACAGCGATCACAGGCAACATTAGCGATCCAGATGGTCCTGAGAGCCTCAGCTTCACCTACCAATGGCTGGCGAGTGGCGCCGACATCAGCGGCGCAACTGAAGAGACCTTTGTGTTGACCGAAGAGCAGGTGGGTGAGACCATCACAGTGAGAGTGTTCTATACCGATGACGGCGGCAAGGATGAAACCCTAATCTCTGCTGAAAGCGAAGAAGAAGTGGTAAATACGATAACGATTAATCCTGTTACCATCGACAATACTATTAATGCGAGCGAGGCAGCAAGCAGCAACACCAAAATAACAGGTACAGTGGCAGCAGACGGCCCAGTAACATTAACCATAGGTGGCGTAGATCGTATTGCGGACGTGTCAACATCAGACAACACTTGGTCTTACACCCTGATCCCTGACGATATTACCAATTTGGTTGAAGGCGCTAACATCATCACAGCAAGCGCAGCCGATGCTTCGGGTATTGACCGCACAGAGAACCATACGTTTGACGTCGACACCATAGTACCAACGATAAGCATTGATGGAGACATTGCCGGCGATGATATTATTAATGCGAGGGAGGCAGAAAGCGGCACCGAAATCACTGGTATAGTGGAAGCAGGCAGTACAGTTGATTTAATCATTAATGAAACTCTTCGTCACGCGGATGTGGATGGCACCACTTGGTCTTACTCCTTAACCTCTGACGATATTGCCGCTATGGGTCAAGGCCGTGAAATCCTCACAATAACCGCAACCGATAGCGCAGGAAACGATAAAACGATTAACCATAATATCGCCGTCGATACCATGGCGCCAACCATCGGTGGCACACCCGACATCACGGTTGACCAAGACGTTGCATACAGTTTCACCCCAACTGGGGCAGATTCGGACACAGGCACAAACCTGACCTATTCGGTTACTGGTAACCCCAGCTGGCTTAGCATTGATGCCAGCACCGGTGAGCTTAGCGGCACACCGACTAACGACGATGTTGACACTACCATTGGCATTGTGATTACGGTCATGGATGCCGCTGGGGGAGCCACCTCATTGCCCGCGTTCAATCTCGAAGTCATCAATGTCAATGACGCGCCAACCATCACAGGCGAGCCTGCTATCACGGTTGCCGAAGACAGCGCCTATTCATTTATGCCAGACGGCGGCGATATTGATGTAGGCGGCAATGCGCTGGAATATTCAATTATTACCGACGACACAGAGCTTCCTTCATGGCTAAACTTTGACACTGCAACAGGTGCCTTAACTGGCACACCAGAAAACGATGATGTCGGCACCATCACGGGGATTGTTATTTCGGTAAACGATGGCATGGTAACCACTTCCCTGCCAGCCTTTAATCTCGAAGTCACCAATGTCAATGATCCTACCACAGGCGTTGTAACCATTAATGGCATAGCAGCAGAAGACCAAATGCTAACAGCAAACACCTCAGCCCTAGCAGACGAAGATGGTGTGGGCACGTTTAACTACGTATGGCAAGCTGATGGCGCTGCTATTGCGGGCGAGACCGATAACACCTTGACCTTGACACAAGCGCATGTAGGTAAAATCATTACTGTCGTGGTGACATATACCGATCTGCGAGGCTTTACTGAGTCAGAAATTACCAGTACAGCAACCGGTGCGGTTACCAATGTCAATGACGCTGGCGCAGTGGCGATCAGCGGCAGAGTGCGGGATGGGCAAACATTAACAGCAACTGTAACGGATGACGATGGTATAGAAGGGGTGGACATTAGCTACCAATGGCAAGCTGATAATGTTGCTATTGAGGGTGCGACTGATAACACCTTGGTGTTAACCGCAGCACAGGTTGGGCAAGATATCACGGTGACCGTGAGTTATACCGACCAACTAGGGGAGGATGAAAACTTCACCTCTGAAGCGACCATCGCAGTTACTCCTGACAATGATCCTACCTTGGGTGATGTGACCATTACGGGAGCAGCAACACAAGGTGAGACACTAACAGCAAACACCGAAGCCCTAGAAGACGAAGATGGTGTGGGCACGTTTACCTACCAATGGTGGGTAAGTGATGCTGATGGCAGTAATAACGAGGCTATTGCGGGTGCAACCAGTGAAACCTTTAGGTTGAGACAGGAACAGGTGGGTAAAACCATTACCGTCGTGGTTGTGCATACCGATGCGCGGGGTACTGTTGAGCCAGAGCTTACCAGTGCGGCAACTGCAGCGGTTGCTGTTCATAGCGATGCACCGACACAAACCGCTGATATTACAGGGGTAAATGATAATGTGGGCGGTGCTACGGGTGCTTTGGCGGATGACGAGGTAACAGACGACACCACGCCTACGTTATCTGGCACAGTGAGTTCTGCGCTTACTTCTGGGCAAGTGCTGGCGATATATGATGGCAGCACAAAACTAGGTGATGCGACGGTGACAGACACAAGTTGGACTTTCACACCGAGCGAATTAACAGCAGGTAGCCATAGTTTTACCGTACGGGTTGAAAACACCGCTCTTGATCTACGGGGTGCGGTAAGTGACCCTCGTGAGGTTAAGATCAATACCAGCATTAGCATGGCAGTAAACGATAATGCGGGTGATGTAAGGGGAGAGCTTAATCCAGCGATGCGCTATATCCTGGTCAAACAAACAGGCGAAGGAGAAGCTGTCCAATTGTGGCTTAGTGAAGTTGAAGTCCTCTCAGGTGGGGTTAATGTTGCCTTAGGTAAAACCGTCACGGCAGGGGAGGTTCCGCAAGGACAAAGTCAGCTGTCAGACGTTACTAATGGTGTAACCGCAACAGAGGGACTCAGTAATGGTTATGCCTCACTGCCTTTGACTACAGACAACTGGGTGCTTATTGATCTAGGTGCTCATTATTATATTGACAAAGTCAAGCTTTATGCGTTCCGTGATGTGCAAAATGATCGTCAGCATATCCGCAATGTCGATATTTTTGCCAGTAAAGAAAATTTTAGCGCTCAGAGCTATCCAGAGTTAACCGATAATTCAAAAGCGATTAACTTAGGCGGTACGGGTGCGAACCCTGCTTATAAAACCGTGTTAAATTACTCAGTTACTACTGACGATAACACACCGACCTTGTTAGGCACCTTAGCCACTGCACTAGGTGCGAATGAAGAGCTAGCTATTTATAAGGGCACGACAAAACTTGGTGTTGCCACCGTTAGTGCCGATAACACATGGACATATACCCCTACAGATACGAATCCGTTAGCGGATGGCAAACATAAGCTTAAAGCGGTTATTCAAGCGACAGGTGTAACCGATATTGCCGAGGCCCATGTGATTGGTGCGGCACGTACTATTGAAGTTGATTCTACCATCATGGCACCGACACAAACCGCTACTATTGGTTTGGTGCTTGTGAGCATTCAGAATAATAAGGGTTTTACCTTTAATTTGGCGGTTGGCGAAACGACAGGCGACACCACGCCTACATTAGAAGGCACACTGAGTGCTGGGCTTACTGGTGATCAAGTGCTGGTGATATATGATGGCAATGGTATGACAAAACTAGGTGAAGCGACGGTGACAGGCACAAGCTGGTCTTACACACCGATCCATGCATTAGCAACGGGCAGCCATAGTTTTACCGCACGGGTTGAAAGCCCCATTGGTGGTATAAGTACGTCAAGTAGTGCCCGTGAGGTTATTATTAATTCTATTATTAACGTGGAAGTAACCGATGATGTGGGCGTTGAAATGGGAGTTGTTGATAATTTTACCGACGATAACACACCGACCTTGTCAGGAGCCTTAGCCATTGCGCTAGGCACGAATGAAGAGCTAGCTATTTACAATGGCAACACGAAACTTGGTGTTGCCACCGTTAATGCCAATAAAACATGGACATATACCCCTACAGATATGGATCCGTTAGCGGATGGCGTGTATGAGCTTAAAGCGATTATTCAAGCAGTAGGTAAAACCAATATTATTGCCGATGCCCGTGCGAGCAGTGCAACAAGCACTATTACGATTGTTACTATGGTACCCGCACAAAGCGTTACTATTGATGGGGCGAATGATGATGTCAGCACTCATGGCAGTGCTACGGTCGCCTTAACGTCTGGCGTAACAACAGACGACACCACACCTACGTTAACTGGCATACTGAGTGCTGTGCTTACTAATTACCAAGTGCTGGCAATATATGATGCTGATGATATCAGCACAAAACTAGGTGATGCGGTTGTGACAGACACAAGCTGGAGTTACACACCAAGCGTATTACTAGCGGGCAGCCATGGTTTTACTGCACGGGTTGAAAACACTGTTGGTGCTCTAAAGGGTGCGGTAAGTTCCCCCCCCTTTGTGGTTAACATCAATCCTAGCATTAGCATGACAGTAACCGATAATGAGGGTGCTGTAATGTCGATTAATCCAGCGATGCAATATATCCTACTTAAACAAACAGGCATTTCAACTAACGAATTGTGGCTTAGTGAAGTTGAAGTATTCTCAGGTGGGGTTAATGTTGCCTTACATAAAGGCGTCACGGTGGGGTCATATAATACATATAATGGCTTCAATCCGTCAGGCGTTACTAATGGTGGCCGAAGTAGTACTCCCCGTGATAATTATGCCTCAAATCAAAGTACGGACAACAACTGGGTGCTTATTGACCTAGGTGCTAATTATCATATTGACAGTGTCGACGTTTATGCGTTTAGTTCGGGTGAGACTAGTCGGATAAAAAATGTGGATATTTTTGCCAGTAGTAAAGATATTTTTGCCGAAAAAGAAGATTTTAGCTCCCTGAGCCATGAGATGTTAGATATGAATCCAAACGTGCTTAACTTAGGCGGTACGGGTTCGTCACCTAATTATAAAACCTCCATAATTAACCCTTCTCTTATGACTGACGATAGCACACCGACCTTGTCAGGCACCTTAGCCACTGCACTAGGTGCGGATGAAGAATTAGCTATTTACGATGGCAGCACGAAACTTGATACTGTCACCGTTAATGCCGATAAAACATGGACATATACCCCTGCAGAGACGAATCCGTTAGCGGAAGGCTCGCATACGCTTAAAGCGGTTATTCAACTGATAGATGAAACCGATATTACCAAGGCTCGGGTGATCACTGCAGCAAACACCTTTACCGTTGATACTACTAGCGCCGCTGCTTCGGAAAGTGCGGAAAGTGCGGAAACTGAGGGAGCCACAGCGCCACAGGCAGCAGCACCACAAGAAGCTATGTATTCAAGTTTCGCTTCATCTCTTGAAGCCACCTTGACTATGCAGGTTAATGATGATGTCGGTGCATTAACAGGTAAGATCGCAGCAGGTGCTGATACCGATGATTCAACGGTGAGCTTAACTGGTACTGTGACTAATTTTGACACGGATGGATCCGTGCAGGTTTATGATGGTGAAACCTTGTTAGGTAATGCCACTATAGGTAGCACGGTCGATGGGGTAACAAGTTGGAGCTACACGCCAACAGCGTTAGCGATAGGTAGCCATACAATAGCAGCATTCTTTGTCGATGGTGTCGGTACACCTAGTACCAACAGCGCCAGTACCAGCTTTACGGTAACGGCAACGGACACTACCTTCTCGGCAATTGCAACAACAGATCCTATTAGTGGGCTGTCGGTTCAAACATACAGTTTGGCATCAACCGCGATGGATCAAACCCTTGATTTCTCTGGTGTTCATCCTAAGATCAGTGTGGTTAATATCGCAGGCTCTGGCGCTAATACGGTGAAAATTCAGTTAGACGATGTGTTACAAACTGATATAAACCTATTTAATAACGACAATGGTTGGGTAGGTTTAGATGGCGTAGGTAAGCACCAACTTGTGGTAAACGGTGATGCTGATGATACGCTTGTGCTTGATACGGATGCTGAAAAGGAAAATTGGATCTTGGCAGCCGAGACAACGTCTAACTCGGATCAAACTTACCTTGTTTATAATCATACTGATGGCATATCACAAGTGTTGGTAGATCAAGATCTGATCGGTACTGGTGCCATTATTTAACGAGTTTTACACAGCGGGAGATATCAACTAACTAAACGCCTCACAGCATGTTAACTGTGAGGCGTTAACTTTTTAAGGCTAAATTAAAGGCTTCGCAAGTATGCCTTTGGATAACCCTCTTGTTTTAACTGGGTTAGCAATTTAGTGAGTGTTATGCTATTAAGGATAGGGCCTATTTGAATGCGATAAATATCTTTTTTCTTAGGGTAATTAACCACTTGAGAGTACTTTTTTGCTAAGCTGTTAGCGGTTTTTTTTGCTACCTCAAGTTTGCTAGTGGCAAAAACTTGAATGTAGTTTTTTGTAAAAAGCAAGTTTACTTTGTTATCTGTTGTTGGTTGTTTAATTTTTGCTATCAGTGGCTGCTCATGGAGCTTGGTTTTATTGATATTAGTTTCATTGAAATTGGCTATATTGGTTATGCTAGTAATTTTTACCTTGGCAGTACCTGCTTTTAACATATTGAGCTTATAAGCAGCGCTGTAAGATAAATCAATAATACGACTTGGATGAAAAGGGCCACGATCATTTACTCGAACGATGACTGATTTATTGTTAGCAAGGTTAGTGACTTTTAAATAGGTAGGCAAGGGTAAATTTTTATGTGCAGCGCTCATGGCATACATATCATAAATTTCACCATTTGAAGTTAAATATCCATGAAATTTTTTACCATACCAAGAAGCTGTGCCTATTTGTTCGAAATTTTTAGCATGGCTTAATACATGATAATTAATCCCCCGTACTTGGTAATTTTTGTTGCCGCCTCGGCTATACGTTTCTGTGCGAGGAATGGCATCTTTTAATTCAGCTTGGTTAGGTAACCTGCTTGGCGCACTATCGTTAGCGTGTTGATAGCGACTAGAGCTGCAGGCAGTTAATAGGGTAAATAGAGCTAAGCAAGATAGTTTGTATGTAGTTTTCATCACTTTTTCTTATTGTTATATTCATTTTATATTAACTCATCATTAAGTATTAAACCGACGATGAGTGCTAATGGCCATTAGCATGCCAAACCCTGCGAGTAATGTCACCATTGAGGTACCGCCATAACTCACTAAAGGTAAAGGTACACCAACCACAGGTAATATACCTGATACCATGCCGATGTTAACAAAAACATAAACGAAAAAGGTTAGGGTAATGCTGCCTGCTAATAACTTGGTGAAAGTATGTTGGGCATTAACGGCAATCCACAAGCCTCGCATTATTATAAATAGATATACCGCAAGTAAAACACTGACACCTACTAAGCCAAATTCTTCACTAAAAACGGCAAATATAAAATCAGTATGACGTTCAGGTAGAAACTCTAATTGCGATTGTGTTCCCTGTAGCCAGCCTTTACCATCAACACCACCTGAGCCTATCGCTATTTTAGACTGAATGATATGGTAACCTGAGCCAAGTGGGTTTTGCTCAGGGTTAAAAAAAGTCATGACTCTTTGTCTTTGATAATCTTTCATCAAAAACATCCATAACACCGGAGTGAATGCTGAAACTAGCACCATACAAACAGCCATTAATTTCCAACTGGCACCTGCGAGAAAAATAACAAAAACACCAGAGCTGGCAATTAAAAGTGAGGTACCTAAATCAGGTTGTTTAGCAATAAGTAGTGTGGGTACTAACACTAGGATGAAAGCTAATATTACGGTGGATATTTTTACGGGTAAATTATGTTGGCTGATAAACCAAGCAATCATGATAGGCACGATTAGTTTCATGATTTCAGAGGGCTGAAATTTCATGAAACCTAAATTTAACCAGCGTTGCGCCCCTTTGCCTACATGACCAAAAAGCAATACTGCCACTAGCATTAATGTGCCTAAGACAAAAACTGGCACTGCCCATTTTTGATACGATAACGGTGGCGTTTGAGCTATTACTAGCATCACTACCACGGCAATTCCTAATCGAATTGCTTGGCGATAAACTATGTCTATGTTTTGACCTCCTGCGCTATAAACGATAAATAGGCCGAGTGTCATTAACGATAATATGCCGAGTAATAGCGGTAAGTCTATATGTAACTTTTGCCATATATTACGTATTTGCTGTTGCTGTTGGTTTTGACCACTATAACGCATTATTCTGCCTTCTTGTTTGATGAAGAATGACTCTATTGCCAAAATACTGATCCATTATTTGTCTCGCTACTGGCCCAGCATTTGTGCCACCACCACCTTTGGCAACGTTTTCTATCGCCACAGCCACCACTATTTCAGGATTTTTAAAGGGGGCAAAGGCAATAAACATTGCATTATCTCGCTTATTTTCTTGAGTGGTTTTTGCATCGTATTTTTCATTTTGTTGAATACGAGCAACCTGTGCTGAGCCAGTTTTTCCCGCGGCATCATATTGAGAGCCTTTAAAAGGGGTATAAGCGGTGGCGCCAAATTTCTGTACCGTATTATGCATTGCCTTTAGCACTATATCCCAATGTTTTTCTTGCTTTAATATTAAAGGTGCTTGCTCTTCATAAATCACCGTTGCTAAGGTACTTTGGCTGTTGCCTTCTTCATCTATCGTTAGCTCTTTAGTCGCTTTTAAAAAATGTGGTACTTTTCTTTCACCATGATTAACTAAGGTTGTTACTGCTTGAGTTAATTGCAATGGTGTTACTGTCCAGTAGCTTTGTCCTATTCCTACCGATAGGGTTTCACCGGTATACCAAGGCTGATTATAACGAGCACGTTTCCATGCAACACTTGGCATGATGGCTCTGCTTTCTTCATAAATATCAATACCGGTATAATCACCAAAACCAAATTGCTCCATCATGGTACTAATTTTTGTGATACCAAGCTTAAAGGCTAAGTCAAAAAAGTAAATGTTGCAGGATTGCTCAATGGCTTTAGTTAAATTTACCCAGCCATGACCCCATTGTTTCCAATCACGATATTTATTAGGAAGACCTTCTAGTTGATACCAACCTGGATCCCAAATTTTAGTACTTGGTGTGATCACTTTTTCTTCTAAACCCGTTAACGCTAAAAAGGGTTTTACGGTGGAGGCGGGCGGGTAGCCTTGTACACTTCGATTAATCAGAGGTAAATCTTTAGAGCTAAGTAATTTTTGATAGTTTTTACTACTGATACCATGGACAAATAAATTACCGTTATAACTAGGGTTAGAATACATGGCTAAAATGCCACCGGTACGTGGGTTCATCGCTACCACAGCACCACGTTTGCCTGAGAGCGCACGTTTAGCGATCATTTGCAGCTCTATATCTAGCGTTAAGGTTAAATCTTTACCTTGTATAGGTGGGGTGTAATTCAAGGTGCGAATAATTCTACCTTGGTTATTTATTTCAACTTCTTGATGACCTATGGTGCCATGTAAAATTTCTTCATAATATTTTTCAATGCCTAATTTTCCTATGTTATGCGTGGCAGCATAGTTTTCAGATTTACCTTGTTGCTCAAGTTTATCAGCATCTTTTCGATTAATTCGAGCGACATAACCTAAGGTATGTGTTGTTAGTTCACTGAAGGGGTAGTAGCGTTTTAGACGAGCATCAACAAAAATACCAGGAAATTTATGTTGATTAACGGAAAATAATGCGACTTGTTGTTCACTTAAACGTGGTTTTAATTCAATGTGTTTAAAGCGACGCTTGCGTTTTACTGCTTTAAAAAATTTATTTTGTCTGTCAGTACTAATATCAAGGAGTTTACTTATTGCTTGAATGTTAGCTTCTAAATTATCAACGTCTTCAGGGATGACGGTTAAGCTGTATACGGGTTTGTTATCAGCAAGAATAACGCCATTGCGGTCGTAAATTAAGCCACGATTTGTCGCTACAGGGAGTAATTTTATGCGATTAGAATTTGAACGTGTTTGGTATTTTTCAAAAGAATCTACTTGCAATGAATAGATATTGCTAAACAACACGAGTAGCAGTAACAAAACAGCGATAAAGACAATGAAAGTGCGGCGAGTAAATAAGTTAGCCTCAGCACTATGGTTGCGAATAATAATGCGATGCGGTGTCATTAGTTATTCTCTATGGTAAGGGTGGTTATTATTGATGCTCCATGCACGATATAAACTTTCGCTAATGAGAACTCTAACCATGGGGTGAGGTAAAGTCAGTGGTGATAAAGACCATTTTTGTTCGCTAGCTTTTATACAAGCAGGAGCTAATCCTTCAGGGCCGCCAACTAATAGTGCAACATCTCTGCCATCGAATTGCCAACGTTCAAGTTGTTTGGCAAGTTGTGGTGTGGACCAAGGTTTGCCTTCTACTTCTAAGGTAATAATACGGCTGCCTTGGGGGATAGCCGCTAATAATTGTTCACCTTCTTTTTCTAAAATACGTGTAATATCGGCGTTTTTACCACGCTTTCCTGCTGTGATCTCTATTAAGTTAAAAGGTAAATCATGAGGAAAACGTCGAGCATATTCATTAAAGCCTTGGCTGATCCAAGTCGGCATTTTTGTACCAACCGCATATAAAGTTAATTTCATAAATAAATTAAGCCTTAAGTTGTCTTTTACCCAAGGATCACTCGGCCCAAAGTTGCTCTAAGTTATATTTATCACGTTGTTCGTCAGTCATTACATGCACAATAATATTGTTTAAATCAACTAATGCCCATTCGCCAACATTGTTACCTTCAATACTGAGAGGCTCAACCCCAGCGGCTCTACATTCAATGACTACTGATTGCGCGATTGATTTTACATGGCGGTTTGAGTTACCTGAGCAAATAATCATATAGTCAGCAAAGCTTGATTTGTTGCTAATGTTTAAAGAGATAATATCTCTGCCTTTCATGTCTTCAAGTTTTTCAATTACAAAGGTGTTAAGTGCTTCGGTTTGCAAGGTGTTCTTCCTCTATTTTAATTGGTTTAATTCATTTAATTGATAGCTCACAGTGCCTTAAATTAAGTTTAAGCACATTAAGTTTAAGCACAATTTGGCAATATTAGCATTAATTAGCCGCTAGGTTAACGATAAAGCTTATTTTTGTTAATAAAGGCAAATACGCGCGGTGCTAATAGTTGTTGGCAATCTTGTTTGTTGGCTAATTTTTGACGAATTTCAGTTGAAGAAATATCAAGATGCAAGTGGCTTTGGTAAGAGGCTAGTGTCTTGGGAAGTAATATAATTCCACCTGACTTTTGTTTTTTTAATTCATCAACACTATGAATTTTATGGTTATTTAATAGCTCTGCGGTGGTTTGATCTATATTGTCTAATTGGTAATTAGGCCTGGTGTTTACTACCAAATGACAAAGGGATAAAATTTCTTGATACTTGTGCCAATGAGTAAAAGTGAGTAAGGAATCTAGACCGATAATAAAATATAATGTTTGTTGTGGG
This sequence comes from uncultured Colwellia sp., assembly GCA_965261045.1. Classification (GTDB taxonomy): domain Bacteria; phylum Pseudomonadota; class Gammaproteobacteria; order Enterobacterales; family Alteromonadaceae; genus Colwellia. The sequence continues at coordinate 1,771,567 of CBDHCJ010000001.1, read as the reverse complement.
AATGACAATGTTAACTCTTTTAAAGTATCGACGGTATAAGAGTTGCCATCGCGCTTTAATTCACGTTCATCACAAGTAAATAAAAGCTCTGTGCTACAAGCCAAATGAACCATTTCGGCTCGTTGTTTGGCGCTAACATTGGGTGTTGCTTTATGTGGTGGCGTATTAGCTGGAATGAACAGTATTTTAGTTAATGATAGATAATCGGCTACCGCTTTAGCTGGTAGCGTATGCCCAAGATGGATAGGGTCAAAAGTGCCGCCTAGAATGCCAATATTAGTCATAATTTAATGAAAAATTTTCCGTAATTTCACCATGATAAAGTGTTAAACATAGATCGGCCAATAATATAAAACTATTAAACTCACTGCTTGTTTTGCTGATCAAATCTATATCGGCTAGTCGTGATATTGCCCGTTTAATATTTTTTAAACTTATATGCGTAAGTGCGTGTTGATATAGCGGTTTGCGTTTATCCCAGATCCGATATTCTTTATATAGATCGTTGAGCTGATGTCCCTGTGCTAGTTTATCTAGCATGGCGTACAATTGATTAAACTCTTTGTTAAATAGCCAAATAATTTTTCCAATAGCCGTGCCTTCTTGTTGCAATTGATCCAACATGGTTAAGCATTTTTTACAGTTACCTTGTAATAAGGCGTCTATAATTTGAAAAGGATTAAATTTAGCTTGTTTGATCACGATTTGTTCAGCATCGGTTAAACTGATTTGTTGCCTGCCAAACAATAAAGATAATTTTTGTAATTCTTGCTCTAATGCTGGTAAGTTACCTTCAAATAATTCAATTAATAATAGGGATAATTCAGGCGCTAAATTAACGGATAAGTTTCTTGCTTGGTTGTCTAGCCATTTTGGCAACCCTTTGGTTTCAATATCATATAAAGGTAGGTAACAACCTAATTGAGTTAAGCTTTTAAACCACTTACTATTAGCACTAGCAGCACCAAAAGCATCCAGTTTAGGACCATGAAAGATAAAAATAACATCTTGAAGTGCTATGTTTTGTGAAATGATATCGCTTAATGCCAATAATATTTTATTGCCACTATTACCAATGTTAACTGTGGTAAATTCCACTTCAATGATACGTTGATTAGCAAACAAGCTTAATGATTGGTATTCATCAATTAATTGTTGCCAGTCAAATTTATTATCGCTACTAAAACGAATTATTTCATTAAAACCTTGCTGTAGAGCATGAGTTTTAATGCTAGCTAAGCTATTGTTTTTTTGCCAAGGCTCATCACCAAAAACTAACCACACAGGCTTAAAGCCTTGTGTTAATGTACTAATAAGTTGGTTATGGTAAATTTTCATTTAAGGCCCTATCTTTGAATCCTTGCCATATCTCGTAAAATTTTACCTGCGGCTGATTGCCTCATTTCACTTAGTAATAAAGAGAGCTCTCTAGATTTTGCCAAGGCTAAACGGGGATCATCTTGATAATCTCTATTTAACTCAAAACGAAAATTTTGAGGCGCTTCATTAGCAAAGTGCAGCTGGTAATGTATGGTATAAATAAGTTCATACTCAGCTACTTGCCCATTTTGAAATACTGATAGGGTTCTTCTATCGAGCTTATCTGGCATGATGCGCAGTTCAGGTGCTTGGGCGTTTTTATGGTTAAGTAATTTTACTTGATTGTGAGATAAGTGTTGTTTCACTAAGCGAGTTAACTCACCATGAATATCGCTTGAGCTAACATACAAGGTTTGCAATTCATCGTGGAGTAAATAATCGCCACGTAGATGAAAACCACAAGCAGATAATAAACTTACCAAGGTAAAAGCGGTGATCAGGCGTTTGTATGTCATGATGAATGAGGCGAAGTTAAACATAAAGCGTGACTTAACCATAAAGCGTGACTTAACCATGAACAGCCCCCTTAGTTAGCCACAATATTTAGTATTTTGCCTGGAATATAAATGATTTTATGAATCGTTTTATCTGTTGTAAATTTAACTACATTTTCATCATTTAAGCCTAGCTCTTCAACGGTTTCCTTACTGGCATTAGCGGCTACTGTAATTTTTGCTCTAAGCTTTCCGTTGACTTGTATAATAATGAGTTTTTCATCTTCAACTAATGCACTGTGGTCAACTGTTGGCCATAAAGCATCTTCTACATCAGTTTTACTATTACCTATTATTTGCCATAGGTAATGACACATGTGCGGTGTTATAGGTGTTAGCATTAATACCACGGCACGTATTGCTTCAAACATAACCGCTTTGTCTTCAGGAGACTTCATCGGCGCTTTGTTTAAATGGTTCATTAATTCCATAATGGCAGCAATAGCGGTATTAAAAGTATTACGACGACCTATGTCATCGGTTACTTTGGCAATCGTTTTATGTAATTCACAACGAAGTTTTTTTTGAGCAGAGTTCAATGTCAAGCCATCAATGTTATCGCTGCTACCTTGACAAGTTTCAATCGTGTCATGTACCAATTTATAAACACGCTTAACAAAGCGGTGGGCACCTTCAACGCCAGCATCTGACCATTCTAGTGTTTGTTCTGGTGGGGAAGTAAACATGATAAATAAACGCACAGTATCTGCGCCATATTTATTAATGACGGCTTGTGGGTCGATACCGTTATTTTTTGATTTAGACATTTTACTCATACCAGCAGAAATCACTGCTTCACCATCAAGCTTGCTAATGGCAGAGGTAACATTGCCTTTCTCATCACGCTCAACGGTAACATCACTTGATGCAATCCAATCTTGAGTACCATTTTTTGCTTCACGGTAATAAGTGTCTGCTAGTACCATGCCTTGGCAAAGTAATTTTTTGTATGGCTCGTCACATTGTACTAAACCAACGTCACGTAATAATTTATGGAAAAAACGAGAATAGAGTAAATGTAAAATAGCATGTTCGATGCCACCAATATATTGATCTACTGGTAGCCAGTAATTGGCTTTAGCGGGATCTATCATTTGGCTGTCATCATTTGGTGAACAATAACGAGCGTAATACCATGAAGATTCCATAAAGGTGTCAAAGGTGTCAGTTTCACGTAAAGCGTTTTCACCATTAATGGTAGTTTTTGCCCACTGCGGATCATCTTTAATAGGAGATGTTACTCCATTCATCACTACGTTTTCTGGTAATACTACAGGTAGTTCATTTTCAGGAACGGGTACAGATTCGCCATTGGCAAGGTTGATCATTGGAATGGGTGTGCCCCAATAACGTTGACGAGAAACCCCCCAATCACGCAAACGGAAGTTAGTAGTTACCCTACCTTTCTTGTTGTTAATTAACTTTTCGCTGATGGTTTTAAAAGCGGCGTCAAAATCTAAACCGTTAAATTCACCTGAATTGATTAATGTGCCTTTTTCAGTGATTGCGGCGTTGGCAATATCATCTTCGCCGCCGCCACTTTCTTTTGAGGTACTTTCCTTCGAGGTACTTTCCTTCGAGGTACTAATTACTTGAGTTATGGCTAAACCATACTTGCTAGCGAATTCATAATCACGTTGATCGTGTCCTGGTACAGACATTACTGCGCCTGAGCCGTAATCCATTAAGACAAAATTGGCAGCCCACACTGGTATTAACTCACCGGTAATAGGGTGAATAGCTTTAAGACCAGTATCAATGCCTTTTTTCTCCATGGCAGCCATATCGGCTTCTGTGGTTTGATTACCTTTACATGCTTGAATAAAGTCGGCAAGCGCAGGGTTTTCTTTCGCAGCTATTAAGGCTAATGGATGCTCAGCAGCAAGTGCGACATAAGTAACCCCCATTAACGTATCTGGGCGAGTGGTGTAAATATCAAAGCTTTCTTGTTTATCTTCAACTAAACCGTCAACTTGAAAAGTTATCTCAACACCTTGTGAGCGACCAATCCAATTACGTTGCATGGTTTTTACTTGTTCAGGCCAGTCGGTTAATTGGTCTAAATCATCTAATAGTTCTTGAGCATAATCGGTGATTTTAATAAACCACTGTGGAATTTCTTTCTGTTCAACAATAGCGCCAGAGCGCCAACCTCGACCATCAATAACTTGCTCGTTTGCTAATACGGTTTGATCAATTGGATCCCAATTTACCAGCGCATTTTTTTTGTAAACTAAACCTTTTTCATACAGTTTAGTGAAAAACCATTGTTCCCAACGATAATAATCTTGCTTACAAGTTGCTAATTCACGACTCCAGTCATAACCAAAGCCGAGTGATTTTAGTTGCTTGCGCATGTAATCTATATTTTGATAAGTCCATTTACCGGGCGCACTTTTATTTTTTATTGCCGCATTTTCAGCAGGTAAACCAAAAGCATCCCAGCCCATAGGTTGCATAACGTTTTTACCTTGCATACGTTGGTAACGAGAAATTACATCACCTAGGCTGTAGTTACGGACATGACCCATATGTAGGCGACCACTGGGGTAGGGGAACATAGCTAAACAGTAAAACTTCTCTTTGCTCTCGTCTTCAACGGCTTTAAATGTATCGTTATCAGTCCAAAATTTTTGTACTGTTGCTTCAATCGCTTGGGGATTATAAATGGCTTCCATTAATGGTTTCTCGAACACGGTGTTTGGGATTTATTAGTGCCATTTACTTTATCATATACACAATAAAATCATTAAAAGGCATGGTAAATTTGAGTTTTAATTATCGCGATAGAATACCTTATCAGGCTATAGCACGACAAGCTTAATTAAGTTTAATCACCAACTTTGTCTATACTTAATGTGTGAACATAAATTTGGACATATTTTTGTTAATCTAGGAAAGCATTATGACAAAGAAAAAAGAGTACTTAATGGAAGTATATCAGAGCCTTAGTGATTGGCTTGAGGAAATGAAAGAGATACAAAAGCCACGGATTAATGAATTAATTAAGCAAGCGAGGTTATACGCAAAAGCGGCTGAAGGCATGACCGAAGAAAAACTGGATCAATTTTCGAATAACTTAAAACATGATCTATATGATTTTTATCAACAAAATCAAGCAGAAATAAAGCACTCTAGCTACCTAGGCTTGCTTAATGAAACCCTTTGGCGAAATCTTGCTCAATTAACCGATAAATCACAAGTTGAATGGGCTGAATTGGTGGATGATTTTGAGCATGATGGTATTTATAAAGTCGGAGATATCATTGGTTTTGGCACCTTAGTTTGTCAGCAATGTGATGAAAATCTTCAGGTTATGCATGCGAGTGAAGTGTCTGCTTGTATCAAATGTGGTGGTGATAGTTTTACTCGTTTGCCGTTTGATCCTTAATTACTTCTACACATATTGTTAACGCTTATTATTGTTAGTAGTGAATATACCGAGTACACTTGCGATATTGACTTTGTAGTCTTTTAACATATTAATTTCTCAAGGATATCCATGTTCACAACGCCAGCTTTGCAATGCAAACTTAATCCTTCTCAACTTAGTTCTACTTTATCAGCCGATCTTTTTACGCAAAAGCAACATCCTAGTGAAATAGCACAGACTTTTGTTGGCCATAGCAGAGCTAAAGAAGCGTTAGATTTTGGCTTGTCGATGGCTTCCGTTGGTTTTAATGTCTATGCCATGGGCGAGCATGGTACGGGTAGGCAAACATTAATCAAACAAATGTTAACCGCGCTAGCAAAAGAGCAATTAACGCCAGTAGAGTGGTGTTATATTAATAATTTTGATGAAAATCATGCGCCTTATAGCCTTTATGTCAATCCAGGTGATGGTAAGCAATTATTATTACGGATGAATAAATTTATTGATGGATTAATGGATTTGTTTCCTGATATTTTTGATAACCCTGGCTATCAAAGGCAAAAATCCGCGATAGATAGAGACTTTAATCAAAAATATGATGAAGCTATTGCTAAGGTTGAAGAGATAGCATTAAAAAGTGATGTTTCGCTATATGAAGAAAACGGTGAAGTAGGATTTTCTCCTTTAGTTGATGGTAAGCCATTAAATGATAAAGAGTTTGCCAATATAAATGAAACAGACCGAGCGAAGTTTTATCAGTTATTGTCAGAGCTTGAAGTAGTGCTTGCTGAGCAGTTACTGGAACTGCCATTATGGAAACGTGAATCGTCAGATAAATTACGACAGTTGAAAAATGAAACGGCAGAGCAAGCTATTAAACCTTATTTAACCGAGCTTGAACACGAATTTACTAACAATCAAGGGGTGCTAAAATACCTTAGTAAAGTAAAAGCGCATATTGTTGATGCCTCGTTAGAAATTTTAGTTAGTGACGATGACGATACACCTAATGATAAAGAATTACGTAAATTAATGGTGGAACGCTTTCTGCCTAATTTACTTGTGCCGCGTGATATTACTGATGGCGCACCAGTAGTTTATGAACAAAATCCTACTTATCAAAACCTTTTTGGTCATGTTGATTTTGCTAGTTTTCAAGGCAGTAGTTACACCAGTTATCGATTAATTCGTCCAGGCGCACTGCATAAAGCCAATGGCGGCTATTTATTACTTGATGCCGATAAATTATTAACTCAGCCTTTAGTTTGGTCACGCTTAAAGCTTGCTTTAAAAACAGGGCAACTAATAATAGAGAATCCTTACTCTGAAATTAGCCAACTCGGAGCATACAGCTTACAACCAGAAAAAATTCCCTTGCAAGTGAAAGTGATATTGCTTGGCGATGCTGAAATTTATTATACGTTGCAAGACTATGATCAAGAATTCACTGAGTTATTTAGAGTGCTAGCAGATTTTGATCGTCATTTAGAAAAAAACAATGATAACTTGCAAGCTTTTGGTAATCTCATTCGTCAACGAGCCTTTAAACATCATTACCCAGAAATTGAAGATGAAGCCGTACTTGAGTTAATACGTTATGCGTTAAAGCGTGCCGAGCATCAGCATAAAATTTCAGCAAACATAGTACAAGTAAATGATTTATTAGATGAAGCTAATTATTGTTGGAATAAAAGTGGTGCTAAAGGCACATTAACAGCTAAACATGTTGCGATGGCACTCGCGGCGAAAAAACGTCGTACTGATAGGTTAAGTGAAACTTGGCTTGATGAAATAAAAGAACAACAAGTATTAATTAGCACTGAAGGTGAATATGTCGGTAAAGTTAACGGTTTAACGGTTTTAGAGATAGGTGATAGTGTTTTTGGTACACCTGCTCGTATCACTGCAACTGTTTATGCTGGTAGTCAAGGGGTTACCGATATCGAACGTGAGGTTGATTTAGGTAAACCTATTCATTCTAAGGGCGTATTATTACTCACAGGTTATTTAGGTCATAAGTATGGTCAAAATTTCCCTGTTGCTATTTCAGCTAATATCGCTATTGAACAATCTTATGGGCATATCGATGGAGATAGCGCCTCAATGGCTGAACTTTGTGTGTTAATATCGGCCATCACTTTATTGCCAATAGATCAAAGTTTAGCTATTACTGGTTCAATTAATCAACATGGTGAAGTGCAATCTATTGGTGGTGCAAATGAAAAGATTGAAGGCTTTTTTCAACTATGTAAAGACAAAGGCTTAACGGGTAAGCAAGGGGTTATTATTCCTAAAACTAATGTTATTAATTTAATGCTTAATAGTGAAGTGATTGAGGCGGTAGCGTGTGGAGATTTTGCTATTTATGCGGTAGAAACCATAGACCAAGCACTTGAGTTATTGATGGCAACAACAGCGGGCATTATCAATAGTACGGGGAGATATCCCCGTAAATCTATTCATAGTTTAGCCTTAGATAAACTCGCTTATTTTGCCGAATTACTAGAAGGTGGTGAATAATAAGCTTGTATGGCTCATGTTGTGCATCAATCTTGAATTTTCACCGCTACTTTACAACAACAAGTAGATTGCAAGACAAAGGTTTTAGTGCAGGGAAAGTTTTGTACCTCTTAGTCAACAACTTTTGTTCGCTTGACACTTGATAAGGTGTTTTGTTGATTTACTCCGAATTAGGAGTACAATTTAATTATACTATTAAAAGGGGTGTTATTATGAACGCTCAAACGAATGAACTATTGAATGATAATCTGGCCAAAACGGCACAGGTTGCTTTGAATGTATTTTTTAATATAGCGAATGCTTGGGGGGTTAAAGCGCAAGACCAACGTGTATTGCTGGGTAGCCCTGCTGAATCAACGTTATTCAAATGGAAAAAAGGAGAAGTTTCTAGAATCAGTCTAGATACTCTCGAACGCATTTCATATGTCATGGGTATTTATAAGGCTCTTGGCATATTATTTCCCACTAGGGCGCAAGCTGATGAATGGGTTAAAAAGCCAAATAGAGACTTTAACGGCCAATCCGCACTTGGGTTCATGCTTAAAGGTAGTATGATCAACTTAAGTGACACAAAGAGATACCTTGATGCACAAAGAGGCTAAAAGCACTTTGCCAAATATAGAGCAAGTACACAGGCTAGTACCTAGTCATTTTCCACCGATTGATTTGTTTGAGAATGTTAGTAACCCTGATGAACTTGATTTAATATTTGCTATCGAATCTCTTACTAACAACAGGTTAAAAGAAGAAACGGGTGACTTAGCGCTTGTTCCATTGGAAGATAGAGTTTCAGGTGTTGGCTCTACTCCTGTTATGGCCGCTTTTACTTATATAAGCCCACTAAATCCAACTAGATTTACAGATAATACTTCATATGGCGTTTATTATGGCGCAGATAATTTAGAGACTGCTTTTGCTGAAACCATACATCATCGTGAAAAATTTTTATCTGCAACTAACGAGCCTGACACTGATGTAACAATGCGAGATTACATCAATAAAATAGCACTAGAGCTGCATGATATTACTGATGATAGTTATAAGGAGTTATATTTTGAGGACTATACTCGACCTCAATTTTTTGCTAAAGAATTAAGAGCATCTGGTAGCAACGGATTGCTTTATAATAGCGTTAGAAATCAAGGTGGGCTTTGTGTAGCTGTATTTAAACCTAAAGCCTTAACCATCCCTATTCAAGGCTCTCATTATACTTATAAGTGGTGCGGTAGGTCTCAGAAAATAATAGCAGTCATAAGGTTAGAGCAAGTTAAATAAAACCACCTCATCCCCTACTCGCCAATAACGATCATCAGCAGGAAATTCCCTTATTTTAGGAATGTTCCCTGCCATTAGCTGACAACCTGCCAGTACACTATAACGATGTGAGTACAAAACATCGTTGTATCGTTGTTTAGGAGTCCTTAGCGTTGTAATTCACAGCTACTTAACTTCTTCACCAGCAGCCTGCCTATCGGCATGGTATGAAGAGCGAACTAACGGTCCACAAGCGGCGTGTTCAAAGCCCATTTTCATGGCTTCTTGCTGGAACATATCGAAATCGTCAGGATGAACGTAACGCTCAACAGGTAAATGATCTTTACTTGGCTGTAAGTATTGCCCAATAGTAAGCATAGTTACGTCATGGCTACGTAAATCTCGCATGACTTGTAGTACTTCGTCGTTGGTTTCACCTAAGCCAACCATGATTCCTGATTTAGTGGCAACATTTGGATTTGCTTCACCAAAATTTTTCAATAAATTTAAAGACCATTGATAATTAGCGCCTGGACGTGCTTTGGTGTACAAGCGCGGTGCTGTTTCCATATTATGGTTAAACACATGTGGCGGGTGTTGATTTAGTATTTCTAATGCTCTGTCCATACGACCACGGAAATCAGGTACTAATATTTCAATTTTAGTCTCTGGTGCCAGTAGTTTGATTTCTTTAACGCAATCAGCAAATTGTTGGGCACCACCATCACGTAGATCATCACGATCAACAGAAGTGATAACCACATATTTCAGCGCCATATCTTTTAGACTTAGCGCTAATTTTTTCGGTTCGTCTTTATCTGCTGCTAATGGGCGACCATGACCAACATCACAAAATGGACAACGTCGGGTACAAATGTCACCCAAAATCATAAAGGTGGCGGTACCGTTATTAAAACATTCTGATAAGTTTGGACAAGATGCCTCTTCACAAACAGAATGTAAATTATGCTTACGCAAGTTAGCCTTGATGTTATCGATACGTTCACTGCTACGAGGTAACTTTATTCGCAACCAACTTGGTTTGCGTAGCATGCTTTCACGAGTTGAAGTGACTACTTTAATAGGAATATGTGCCATTTTATCAGCATCACGTAACTTAGTGCCAAGGGCAACTCTAGTTGATTTTTTTACAGCCGTTGTCGCGGCATTTTTTATGGTAATGTTGTTATTTTGCATTTGATTGCTCACTTCACTGCTCATAAGTACGGGGTAATCCTGTTTGATAATCTATATCGCCTGTTTCTAGCAAGGCGATCAAATGTTTTACTAATGAGTCACTGGCACTAGCAAGATCTTGAGGCCCTTGTAAATCACATGTTTGTACCATTTCTAAGCCAGCATAACCACAAGGGTTAATACGTAAAAATGGTGATAAATCCATATTAACATTTAAGGCTAAACCATGAAAAGAGCAGCCTTTGCGTACTCTTAAGCCTAATGAGGCAACTTTTTTCTCATCTACATACACACCCGGTGCATCTGATTTAGGGTACGCGTTAATATTATAATCATTCAAGCTGGCAACAATGCTGTTTTCAATCAAGGTTACCAATTGCCTTACTCCTATTTTTCTTCGGCGTAAGTTAAGCATAAAGTAAATAACTTGTTGACCTAGACCATGATAAGTTACTTGACCGCCTCTATCTACTTTTACTACTTCAACTACTTCAGTATTGCTGGGCATTAATAAATGCTCTTCTTTGCCTGCTTGCCCTTGGGTAAATACAGCTGGGTGCTCAACTAACCATAATTCATCAATGGTTTGTTCATCGCGATTGTCGGTAAAGTTTTGCATAGCATGCCATACACAACTGTAATCCATGGTGTTTAATTGGCGAATAACTAAGTTATTTTTATTTACTAAAGCGTTAGAAGGTTCAGACACAAAAAATCTCAATAAAAATAAAGAGTAAACTGGTTAAAAAGGGGAAATTTATAAAACGTAACGTACTTGTTTTATGGCATTAAGTGTTTTATAAATTTTTTCAATATGATCTTTGCTGGTTACAGTAACCGCGATTGAAACAGCAATGTAATTACCTTTAGAGCTTGGTTTTAATTTAGGGATATAATCACCTGGGGTATGTTTTTGTATTTCTGCGATAATTAAATCAGGTAATTCATCACAGGCAACACCCATCACTTTAAAGTTTAATACTGTGGGAAAGTCTAATAATTCATCGAAATGGGTTTTCATGTTTTTCTCTACAAAAAGCTTAAGGTAACAAGTAGTAAATACACTGTTAAATAATAATTTCGCTATTTTATCATTAATTCGCATGAAAGTGCTATTAGCGTTTAAGCTTTATTACCTATTACCTATTACCTATTACCTATTACCTAATACCTAATACGAGTAACTTAGGGATCAAATATTAATGAGGATAAATTTTTAAGAATACAGGTTGAAGTGGCAGACAAAAATTAGGTACCTACATCCATGTAGAATGATCACCTATTTATTCGTATTGCTTGTATTGGTATAAGTTGTTAACTCGCTTCAACACGAAAGCCAATTTTAATCGTAACTTGGTAGTGTGCCACTTTGTTATTCACTATATGGCCGCGAGTTTCTGTTACTTCAAACCAATCAATATTGTTAATGCTGTTGGCTGTTTCCGTTATCGCATTTTGAATTGCTTCTTCAATGCTACTAGGAGAAGAGCCAACAATTTCTAATTTTTTGTAAGTACGGTGGTTAGACATAATGAGATCCTTAACTGTATTTAGGTATAGTTGATGTAAGTTAAAGATAGTTGATAAAATTTTTATTGCGAATAAATAAAAAGAGCCACTAAAATGTAAAATGTAACATATTAATTATTCGTTATTAAAAGCTATACAATGCTTTTAAGTAGTAGTATCCACCACTAAAGCCCATCACAGCAGTTACAGGGTATTGTGCCCCTAACTTTTCTGCAAATGGATTTTTGTTGGGATATTTATCAAATAGATTTTGTGCCCCCACAGAGAAGGTCAATTGTTCGGTAGCGGCATAGCTAAGTTCTGCGTCGACAGTCACCGCAGAATCAATATCTATAGGCCAATCGCCCACTTCAGCATGTGCTTCATAATGACCACCAAAATAGACAAAACGAACAAAACAATTGATGTTGCCGTTGGTGTGTTGAACAGTGAACGTACCTTTGTGGTCTGGAAGTCCATCTTCCATTTGGCGTACAACTGTTTCACTAACAAACTCATCATTCCAATTGTTAATGCTAGTTTCTGTCCAATTATAAGCTAGATTGTAATTTGTTTCGCCACCGTACATATCCATACGATAGCTTGCAACAACATCAATTCCTTGCGTAGTAGTGTCGAAATCATTAGTAAAATACTTAACACTATCAAAACTGCTAGCATCAAGAATACCTATAGACTCAAGAAATTCGATATTGTCATCGGTGAGTTTAAAGTCTTTTGAGAGAGTAATACGTTCTTCCACTTCAATATTAAAGTAATCAACGGTGATAAATAATTCATCAAATTGCATAACGACACCAACTGCATAATTGGTTGAATCTTCTGGTGCTAGCTGTTTGCCGCCTTTTAGCAAGGAAATAGGGTTTGTTGGTGATAAAGTCGCTTGGTCGACAAGTAATCCTTTTTGGTTAAGTGAGGTACTTACATTACTAGCATTACTCTGTCCAACAGTAGGTGCTCTAAAGCCAGTGCCTACTGAACCGCGAAAAGAAAAATTATCATTAACTTCCCAGTGCATGGTTAATTTAGCATTACTCGTTGAGCCAAAATCACTAAAATCTTCATATCTTGCCGCAGCACCAAGGCGAAAATTTTCAGACAAATAAGCTTCAACATCTACATATGCAGCAATATTTGAACGTTCAAATTCACCAGCATGTTCAGGTTTAAAGCCAGGAAACCCATTAGATCCGACATTAAAACCTTGTTTATATAGTGGTAGAGACAATGTTATATCACCTAAAGAATATGATGCGACATCGCCTGATTTTATCTCAAAAGATTCTTCGCGATATTCAACACCACCAGCTACATTTACATCATCGTCTAACCAGCTAACAGTTAACGGATAGGATAAATCCAACGTATAACTTGTATCAAGCTCAATGTATTGCCCTGGGTTAAAATCTCGAGGTGAGTTTGGTCCCATAGCTGAATTTAAGGTATTGGTTATTGCAAATTTTGATGCATGGCGTCCAACAGATGCACTTAAATCATAATACACACCATTATCGAACTCTCCTTTAGTTCCTATAGCTATTGCTGTATCGACCACTTTTCCACCAAAACGAGGTGTAAAACCACCAGGAATATTCTCATAATGAGAGAAACAGTTCGGATCATTTACAATTTCTTGCAGAGCTGTGGGATCTGGTGCATCGTTAATAATAGTAACATCTGGACATGCAATACCATCATCAGGTGTTAAATCTCCAACTAATAAAGTATTATTTGAACCGCCATAGACGCCACCACGATTGTTAGGGTTACGGAAGTAAAAGCTACCAATGACTTCTTTTTCAGCCCAGTTACCGAAGAGATAGAACTCTTTGTCATTACCTAAATTTAAGCCAATATTACCGAATAATTTGAAGTTATTTTTAACCTCAGGATTCCCCCAAACTTGTGCAGGGTTTGCTACATCGGTATTTCCAACGTCAATTAACGCTTGTGCATCTGCACGTTGTATTGAACGGTTAGTAGGCTTGTTATCGCTAATTTCAAAACTAAAGTTTGCAAAACCTGCATCAGTAAACGGTAAACCAAAGTTACCAGCTAACAGGTTACTTTCACCATCACCTTTATAATATTCACCTCGCTGATATTGAAAAGAACCGCCTTCACTATCATCTTTTAGTTGAAAGTTTATCACGCCAGCTATTGCATCAGAGCCATACTGTGCCGCTGCGCCATCTCTCAATACTTCAACTTGTTTTAACGCAATTGTAGGGATTACAGAAATATCTGGCCCATGGGCACCATTGTTAACGCCGCCAGTTGTCCAAGTTATAACTGATGCTCGATGTCGTCGTTTACCATTAACTAAAATCAAAGTATTATCTGAGGGTAAACCTCTTAAATTTGCGGGTCTAACCATAGTAGCGGCATCATTAATCGATTGCGTGTTAACGTTATATGATGGCACTACATTGCTTAATACCGAACTAATATCACTAAAACCATTACGAGCCAATTCATCGGCCTTAATTATATCAATAGGTACTGAAGAATCTGCTACTGAACGCGGTGCAGAGCGAGTACCTATGACAACAATACTTTCCATGTTTTGTGCTTTTGTTTCTCTTAGTGATGCTATGTTTTCAGCCGCAAAACCGACATTTGTACCTAAAGCTAAAATTATTGCTATGGTCGTTTTAGTTATTTTCATTTTAACCTCATGTTTCAGTTACCTAAAGGAACGTTCCATACCGTTAACCCCTCATACACTTCTATTTAAATCGTTAGTAAAAGAGATATAGCTCCCAAAAAAACACAAATTAAATGGAACGTTCTAATTACTGTAGCGTATTTAAGGAAATAGTCAAATATTATTTTTAACTATTTTGTACTCTTTAAATGGAAAAGTATGAATTTTAGATGCTGTAATGATATCCAACTAGTTTGATTTATTGTGATTCAATACGGTAGAACAAGTTAGTTGACGTCTGATAGATTTTAACTTGATTCGCGCTCGATAAGGTTTACTCCTACCAATATCTTGTTTCTATTACCATCTTTAATGTTAGCTAAAATTTGGCAAACCGCGATTGCAATTTGCTCAGCGTCTACATGTACTGTTGACAAGGCTGGAGTCATCAAACGAGAATCTTCAAGGTCATCAAAACCAACAACAGCAATGTCTTTTCCTGGCTCTTTTCCCGATACTCGTATATGTTCAATAGCTCCATATGCTATAACATCACTAAAGCAAACTACGGCTTCAATATCAGGAAAAATATTTAATATTTTTTCCATGGCTCCACGCCCCCCATTGCGAGTGGTATTAGATTGAACACACAACTTTTTGGATAGAGGTATTTCTGCTAGGATCATAGCCTCGCTATAGCCTGATAAACGTTGGTGATAATCAGAAATGCTTTCATTACCGCCTAGAAATGCAATTTTCTTATGTCCTTTCTTGAGTAAATGTTGTGTCGCTAATTTAGTGCCTGTGAAATTATCAGGTAACACAGTTGCAACATTAGCACCCGCTACTTCACGCATAATATGAACAACAGGAAACCCTTGTTTAACAAGTGAATTCACCCATTCGGCAGACGTATTAGGCGCGGGACAAATAATAAAAGTAGCAACATTATACTCTTTTAAATTTCGCACCAATAAGCTTTGTGTTTCAACGTTTTCACCACTATTAACTAACATGGTAAACAAGCCCATGCACCGAATTTGTTGTTCTAGACCTACAGCCAATTGTGCTGAGTATGGGTTCCTTAAGTCGTTAATAACGATAGCTACCAAATTTGATTTTCGACTCCTCAACGATGCCGCATCGCGATTATAAATATAGCCAATTTCATCGATCGCTTTTTCAACTTTTTGTTTAGCTTTATCGCTTACTTTATTACTGCCTGTTAACACTAATGATACAGTAGATTTTGATACGCCAGCTACTTTTGCAACATCTATAACAGTTACATTTTTTGATTTTGAATTACTACTCATAAAAGTCCATTTGTTGAAAAATTGAAATTATTAACCTTAAAGTTGTTGAATTATAGCTAACTTGAAGTTACATTGATACATCATCGGAACGTTCCAGTTTGTTTTGTAAGTGTTAATGAGGATATTACGTATAATGAATTACTTACCTAATGAGAAAAGTAAATTAAAAAAGGGTTTACCCATTTGGCTACCAAGCGCTATTATTTTTATTAGCTTTTCAGTAGTAGCCCCGTTATCAGCACAAGCAAAAGAAAGTAATAAACTTCAGGCTAAAGAGCTGAATTCAAGAGATATTACTCAATGGGTTGACCCGTTTATTGGTACTGGGGGAGATGGACATACTTTTCCTGGTGCGGTTATTCCGTTTGGTATGGTTCAGTTAAGTCCTGATACTGCCGCGGTAAGCCGTAGTGTTGATCCCCAAAGTGAAATTTATAAACACAGTGCTGGTTATCATTATGATGATAAAACCATTACTGGTTTTTCTCATACGCACTTTAGTGGCACTGGCCACTCTGATTTAGGCGATTTACTTATTATGCCAATGACAGGGAAAGCACATCTTGAACCTGGCACTGAAGAAGAACCTCACACTGGCTATCGTTCGCGCTTTAATCACAATTTAGAAACGGCTTATCCTGGCTACTACTCTGTAGAGTTAAGCGATTATAACGTAAAAGCGGAGTTAACAACGACTGCCCGCACAGGTATGCACCGCTATACTTTTAAAGAAAATGATGAAGCACATGTTTTGCTTGATTTAACGGCTTCAATATACAATTTCAAGAACAAAGTGATATGGAGTGATGTACGGGTAATAGATAATAAAACCCTATTGGCGTATCGTTCAACAAACGGCTGGGCAAAACAAAGAGAAATGTATTTTGCCATCAAATTTTCTCGTCCTTTTGACAGTATTGAACTAATCAATCAAGACAATTCTCGCTATCGTTGTAGCGGTTGCTTAGCTAAACAAGGTAATAAACCATCCACTATTGTTAACACTGCCATTGAACATACAGCGGGCAAAGCAATCAAAGTGTTAGCTCATTTTAAAGAGCCAGATATTGAACCACTGATGATCAAAGTTGGTTTGTCAGCGGTTAGTCGCAAAAATGCACTTGAAAACTTAACAACAGAAAATCCTAATTGGGATTTTGATGAAATAAGCTTACAAGCTAAAAAACAATGGCAAAAACAACTTTCTGTGGTAGAGGTCAAAGGTGAAAGAGCAAAAAAACGTCAGTTATATACTGCGCTTTACCATGCCTTACAGGCTCCTTCAATTTATCAAGATGTTAACGGTCAATACCGTGGTGTTGATGGTGAAATCCACCAAGCGAAAGGTTTTGAAAACTACACGTTATTTTCTTTATGGGATACATACCGTGCGTTACACCCTCTGCTTACTTATATCGCCCCTGATAAAGTACCCAATATGATTAAATCAATGTTAGCGCATTATCAGCAGAGCTATGACAACATGTTACCAATTTGGTCATTTCAAGCGCACGAAACTTGGACCATGATTGGCTATCATGCAGTTTCAGTTATTGCCGATGCCTATTTAAAAGGTATCCGTGATTTTGACAGCGAGCTAGCACTTAAAGCGATGTTAGATACGGCTAACAACCCTAAATATGATGCTATTTCTGACTATGTAAAACAGGGGTATGTACCCATGGATAAACTCAGTGAGTCGGTATCAATTACTTTAGAGTATGCCTATAATGATTTTGCTATTGCCCGCATGGCTGAAGCGATGGGGGAAAGTGAGATAGCCAACGTTTTCTACAAACGTGCGCAGTCATATCAACACCTTTTTGATCCCAGTGTTGGTTTTATGCGTGGCAAGAATAGTCAAGGTATGTGGGATCCAGATTTTGATGCAGAAGACGCGAAACTTATGGGGCCATTTACAGAAGGTAATAGTTTTCAATATACCTTCTATGTACCACATGACGTAAATAAGTTAATCAACTTAATTGGCGGTGAACAAGCTTTTGAAGAACGTTTAGACTTACTATTTAATAAAGAATTAAGCCATGAAAAATTCAAAGAACATGAAGATATTGCAGGTTTAATTGGTCAATACGCACACGGTAATGAGCCGAGCCACCATATTGCTTACCTTTATAATTACGCAGGTAAACCTTGGCGTACACAAGAGCGTATTCGTCAAATTATGGATACTCTATCATCAGACCAACCTGATGGGCTTGCTGGTAATGATGATGTAGGGCAAATGTCGGCATGGTATGTATTTTCAGCGATGGGATTTTATCCTGTTGCGCCAAGCGATTTAACTTACGCAATAGGCGCCCCTCAACTGCCGCAAATTTCATTGAAGCTTGCTAGCGGCAAAACATTTACCGTAAAAGCGAATAAGCTCTCTAAGAAAAATAAGTTCATTGAAAGTGTGCACTTAAATGGCAAACGGTTAAGCCGCAGTTTTATTACCCATGATGACATCATTAACGGCGGTACATTAGAGTTTGTTATGTCAAACAAGCCGAATAAACGTTGGGGAATGGGTGTTAAAAACCGCCCACCATCAATGAGTGTTAATTAAAAGTACCCCTAAAAAAATATTTAATAAATAACCCAGCGTGTGGCTGGGTTAAGGATAAATGATGCACACGCCAAAAATAACCGCTACTTGTTTATTAACAGTTGGCTTATCAATTTCAGGCTGTAACAGTCTAAATAGCAATACGGATGCTGACAACAAAACAAGCTCAGTGCTAGAGCAATGGATCAGTAACTTGGTAGATTATGTAAATCCTTTTATTGGCACCAAAGGCGTTTATACTCATTATTACATTTTGTCGCAAAGGGAGATAAATAATGGCCAGTAATATTCCTACAGCAGCAACAAGCTATAAAACAGGAAATGACGAGAATTATCATTTCGCTTTTGCTTCGATGACAACACTCTTCTTTATTTGGGGTTTTATTACCGCCTTAAATGATATTTTAATACCACACCTTAAAGTTGCCTTTGATTTAAATTATGTGCAAGCAATGTTAGTACAGTTTTGCTTTTTTGGTGCTTACTTTATTATATCCCCACTTGCTGGCAAGCTGATCAGTAAAATAGGTTACTTGAAGGGTATTATTACAGGGCTATTAACAATTGCCGTGGGTTGTAGTTTATTTTATCCTGCCGCAGAGGTTGGTGTTTACTGGGTGTTTTTAGCAGGCCTGTTTGTACTTGCTTCAGGTATTACTATTTTGCAAGTATCCGCAAACCCTTATATGGCGTCATTAGGAAATGAAAACACAGCCGCTAGTCGACTGAACTTAGCACAAGCCATTAACTCATTAGGTCATACGCTTGGCCCCATATTTGGTAGCGCTCTAATTTTTGGTGCGGTAGCACATACCGATGCTATTGATGCAAAAAGCGTACAGTTACCTTATTTACTCTTGGCTGGAGCAACGGTATTAGTAGCGGTAGGTTTTAAATTTTTACATTTACCAACGCTACATTCTATTGCGGAAACTCCCGACGATAAAATGACAGACAGTAAAACTATTTGGCAACAAAAATCATTATTGCTTGGTGCGCTTGGTATTTTTCTTTATGTCGGTGCTGAAGTGTCAATTGGTAGTTTTTTAGTTAATTATTTTACCCAACCAGAGATTGCCAGTTTAACAGAAAAAGAAGCGGGCGATATGGTGTCTTTTTATTGGGGAGCCGCTATGGTTGGCCGATTTGTAGGTGCCTACTTAACTCGAATAATTAAACCAAGTTATGTACTTGCCTGTAATACTATCTTTGCCATAATTTTACTTGCGATGACGATGTTAAGTAGCGGTCATTTTGCCATGTGGTCTGTGATCGCTGTTGGTTTTTTCAATTCCATCATGTTCCCAACCATTTTCACCCTTGCAATTCGTGGATTAGGGCCATTAACGTCCAAGGGCTCTGGTTTATTGTGTCAAGCGATTGTTGGAGGTGCCATTCTGCCTTTAATTCAAGGCTATGTCGCGGATATTAGCTCTGTTCAAGCGAGTTTTATTGTGCCAGCTTGCGCCTATATTTATATCTTTGGTTATGCGCTTTACAGTGCAAAATATAGGATAAATGCAGAAAGTAACATTCAAACTACCGCAGAGGCTAATCGATGAAACCCGTCATTTGTTTTGGTGAAGCTTTAATTGATTTTCTCAATACAGGAAAGCAACAGGATGGTTGCTTAAGCTTAAATAATTACCGTCAATACCCTGGTGGAGCACCTGCTAATGCTGCGGTTGCTGTTGCAAAATTAGGCGGAAAAGCGTTTTTTTCAGGGCAAGTAGGTAATGATGTTTTTGGCGATTTTATAGCATCATCTTTGCAAGCTTATAATGTTGACACACAATTTTTAAGTAAACATGCAACGGCCTCAACCGCGTTAGCTTTTGTGACGCTTGATCAATACGGCGAAAGAGCATTCTTATTTTATCGTCAAAAAACGGCTGACATACTTTTCAAAAGTGAACAAGTAAAAGACGAATGGTTCTCTGAACAAGCCATATTTCACTTTTGCAGTAATACTTTAACAGAGCATGATATTGCGCAGTGTACTGAGCATGCCGTGAATAAAGCGCAAAAGGCAAATGCAATTGTCAGTTTTGATGTTAACCTTCGCCACAATTTATGGCCAGAAGGCAAGGTCAATACTGACACGGTTAACAAATTAATTCGCAGTGCTCAGGTGATTAAGTTTTCCCTTGATGAGTTTAATTACCTTGCCTGTGGAAATACTGATAACTACTTAACCTTTTGTTTCAATGGGAACTGTAAACTGCTGATCATTACCGATGGTGCTAAGCCGATTATGTATCACACTCAAAATAACGCCCATTGTGTACAACCACCAGCAATCACCGCGATTGACACAACGGCGGGAGGGGATGGCTTTATTGGTGGGTTTTTATATGCCTTGTCATTACTTGAACACTTAAATGAGTTGCTTGAAGACGACAATTTATTAAGCAAAGTAATTGAGTTTTCGGCGCAATGTGGCGCAATTGCCGTTAGTAAGTCGGGAGCATTTCCTGCTTTAGCAACACTCGACGAAGTATTGCCTAAGTTGGCTGCCCAACAACTTTCCTCATCTCAAAATCAAGCACTTTCACTTGATGCTTTTCTCTGGAGCTAATGAATGAATTTTTATGACAACCTTTTTCTTAAAAAACACAGCCAACACATATTAGATTTTTATGATCATACTGTTATCGATAAAAATGGCGGTTATTTCCAAAATTTTTATGATGATGGTACAACCTTTAATGATGGTTACAAACAGCTGGTTAGTAGCACTCGCATCATTGTTAATTATGCAATGGCCGCTACTTTACTCGACAGATCAGATTACTTAAAAACAGCACAACATGGCTTAGACTATTTAGAGCAAGTGCATTGGCAAAGTGCAAACCGTGATTACGCATGGACATTACAAGACAATATTCCATTAGATATGACGCAACAGGCCTATGGCTATGCCTTTGTATTGCTTGCTTATGCGGCGGTTCGTAAAGCAGGTATTATACACTCTGACGAAAAGTTAAATAACGTTTATCAATTGCTTGAGGAGCGGTTTTGGCAAAAAGAACATGGTTTATATGCGGATACGTTAAGTACTGATGGCACTCTATCTGATTATCGTGGTCAAAATGCCAATATGCATATTTGTGAAGCGATGATTTCAGCCTATGAAGCGACTAAAAATTCGATATTTTTAAAGCGTGCAGAAACTATTGCTAGTAATATTTGCCGTAAGCAAGCTTCTCTCACTAATGGTTTAATTTGGGAGCATTACACAAAGGATTTTCAACCTGATTGGCTATATAACAAAGACTCCCCTAAAAATCTTTATCGCCCTTGGGGTTTTCAGCCAGGACATCAAACGGAGTGGACAAAGTTACTCTTACAGTTAAATAATCATGCCCCACAAGATTGGTTAGTTGTAAAAGCTCAACAGCTATTTGATGATACTTTTGACAAGTCTTGGGATGAAAAGCATGGTGGTTTAATTTTCGGTTTTGATCTACAAGGAAACTGGTGTGACGATGATAAGTATTTTTGGGTACAAGCCGAGAGTTTTGCCGCCGCTGCTTTGTTATATAAAGCAACGAATAAACAAAAGTACTTAGATAATTATCAATCACTTTGGCAATATAGCTGGCAGCATTTTGTTGACCACAAATATGGGGCTTGGTTTAGAATATTACACCGAGATAATTCAAAGTATACTAACAAGAAAAGTGCGGCAGGTGCTAAATGTGATTACCATACTTTGGGCGCTTGTTTTGAGGTTATCACCTCTTTAAAAGTTTAACCTAAAAACAATAATTTACTTTAAAACTCGCCCTACGGGGATGTCCTGAAGCAGACATTTTGAAGTATCATGAGTAGAGTACAACGCTAAGGACTACTAAACAACGATACAGGCAATTTCGTTCTTATGTTGATCTAATATGTGAATGGCGCGTTCAACGTCATTAAAGGGAATAACGACTACATCATCAAGGGCTTTTATCGGTGTACCAAATGTTTGGGGTAGTAATGAAAATAACTGGTTGTTAATGAAAACTTATGATTAAATAACTGGCATTATTTACAGTATTTTGGTTAGGCTCATATGGTGTTTTCCCTGCAACAACCTGAATTTTTGGTTATTTTATTCATCGTTTCACTACTACTAATATTATTGGTTTTGTTATTTGTTGTTCGACAAAGTGTTCAACTCACTAAATTACATTCCATAATTGAACGGTCAGAAAACTCACAACGTAATGTACTAACACCGTTTTTTGAAAACCAACAATGGCAACTATCTAGTTCTTTTGAACAACAAATGGCTGATTTACGCATTAAGCTATTAAGAGAGTTGAGTAGCCAGAAAGAGCAACTAAACCAAAATCTAAGCCAAAACCAAAATCAAACGCTTGAACAGTTAATAAATCACTTAAATAGAGCAACTCAAGCAAATAGAGAAGAGCTTGGTAAATCGTTAATGCAAAGCAGCGAGCAAATGGCTAAGCGTATTGATCTGCTGACACAAGTTACCGATAAACGCTTGCAAGAAATTAGTGATCAGGTGGAAAAACGTTTAACAGAAGGTTTTGAAAAAACCACTAAAACTTTTGGTGATATTTTACAGCGATTAGCATTAATTGATGATGCGCAGAAAAAAATTACTGAATTATCAACAAATGTAGTGAGTTTACAAGAAGTGTTGAATGATAAGCGCTCTCGTGGTGCTTTTGGTGAGGTTCAGCTTAGCGGTTTGATCCGTAATGTATTACCAGAGCAAAGTTTCAAACTACAGCATACATTATCAAATGGTAAAATTGCTGATTGTGTCTTATTTTTGCCGAAACCAACGGGTAACGTAGTAGTAGATGCTAAGTTTCCGTTAGAAAATTATCGTAAAATGATGGACTTTGAGCAGGCTGAATCTGATAGAAAAGCCGCACAACGCCAGTTTAAAATTGATATTAAAAAGCATATTAATGATATTAGTGATAAATATTTAATTGATAATGAAACGGCTGATGGCGCGATTATGTTTATTCCCGCAGAAGCTATTTTTGCCGAAATTCATGGTCATCAAAGTGACTTGGTTGATTTTGCAAATAAAAAACGGGTTTGGCTTGCTTCTCCTACCACGTTAATGGCTATTTTAACCACTGCACGCTCGGTGTTAAAAGATGAAGCTACTCGCCAACAAATACATATTATTCAAGCGCATTTGTCTGATTTAGCACAAGATTTTAATCGCTTTAAAGGTCGTTTTGCGAACCTAGCTAAACATATAGATCAAGCAGCAGTTGATGTGAAACAAATTCATACCTCAGCAGATAAAATATTTAGTCGTTTTGAAAAAATTGAACAGGTTGAACTACAAGAACAAGCAGAAGTTGATAGTGCTATTTCTACAATGAATTAATAGCTAGCTAAATTGGCTAAGGTTTTAAACATGACAGTAAGCTTTTATTTATTAATATTAAAATGCCACATTAATAAAAACGATTATCAAAAGAATCGGACAGAAATAGCGTAAATAAACCCCAAAAGCCATTAATTTACTATTGTTTTGTAATTGCGCTACATTAGTGAGTCGATTGCCTCGTTGCCAAATCCAACCGACGACAATGAAATAAAATAGTGACATTAACGGTTGTAAAATGGTGGTAAGTAGCTGGATCACTAAACTAAATAAAACATTAAAAAATGCTATTAAGATCATACTAGCGATTAAAACAATGGCGGATACTAACCAAGTAGCGCGTTTTCGATTCATATTATTATCTTCAACTAAATAGGATACGGGTACTTCGGTTGATGAAATTGTTGAGGTTAGTGCCGCAATAGATAATAAAGCAAAAAAGCTAAAAGATACGATTAAACCTGCCGAGCCCATAGAAGTAAATAATGAAGGCAGTATGTGGAAAATGAGTTGTCCTTTACCAATTAAATTACCCTCATTAAATACTTCTTGTCCTGTGTGTTGAGCAACAAATAAAGCAGGAATTATTAGTAATCCAGCTAAGAAGGCAATAAGGGTATCAAGTGCGGCAATAGACAAAACTAGTTTGCCAATATCTTGATTTTTTTTTATATATGAGCCATACACCATCATGCCGCCAACACCAATAGAAAGTGAAAAAAAGGCTTGCCCCATCGCTGAAATAATTAATTTGGGCTCTGTTACTTGGCTAAAATCAGGAATTAAGTACATAATAACACCTTCTTGAGCGCCATCTTGTTGCAAAATATAAATAATTAAACCAATTAACATTAATAATAAAGCTGGCATTAATCGCGCAGACCAACGCTCGATACCAGCATGAACACCTTGATGAATAATGGCAGCGCTTAATAAAATAAAAAACGGTGTAAAAATAACATTGCGTAAAGTGCTTGATGTTGACAGCCAGTTAGCTATATCAGTAAAGCCAAATAGTTCAAATAAGGCACTTAACGCATGAGCTAACATCCAGCTAGCAACAATGGTGTAAAAACTGAGCATCATCATAGCGCCAACTAAACCGATAATGCCTGCGTTGCGCCCTGTGTTTTTAAAGCGCTTACCACAAGCTTGTATTAATGCGCTTACTGGATTTTTTTGTGCTTGATTACCAATATAAACTTCAGCATATAACGCTGGTAATGCTAACAATACAGTAACAATAAGATAGACAAACAAAAAAGCGCCACCACCGTTGTTAGCCGCTTGGGTTGGAAATCCCCAAATATTTCCTAAACCGATAGCAGAGCCAGCAGCAGCTAAAATAAAACCAATGCGGGAATGAAATGAGTCACGAGTAGTAGAGGATGATGACATAGAGTTTATAATTATTATGAGGTAAATGGGTATTAAGTTGAGAGCTTACCCACTTAAGCAGCCTGAGTAAAGCGGTGTAGGATAAGTGCTAATCATTCTTTTTGGTAACCCATTAATTAATGATATTATGGGTATCATAACGTATTCAAGTGCGAATAATGCAAATAATGTGAATAAATTGATAAAACCACAATACATGCAAATATGGCAAACGGTGCAACTTATTCCACAAGGGAAAGTTGCTTGTTATGGTCAAATAGCTGATTTAGCTGGTTTACCAGGTAGGGCGCGACTAGTAGGAAAAGCGCTAGGCAAAGTTCCTGAGTTTGGTTGGCAAGGGCGAGAGGTTCCTTGGTATCGAGTGTTAAATTCTCAAGGAAAAATTTCTTTTCCTGTTGGCAGTGAATATTTTGAAAAACAAAAACAGCTTTTACAAGATGAGCAAGTGCTGATTATCGGTTCAAGGGTTAAGCTGAAAGAATTTCAGTGGCAGCCAGATCTGGCTGAGTTATTATTTTCACTAGAATTTTAAAAGGGTGGTTCGCTTTCAGCTTTTAGTTGTGCGCCAAGATTAGCACCCGAACGATAACTTGAGAAATGGCATTAAGCAATATGGAAATAACCGCATCGCTTCCAATATGTTGAGACCTTTGCAAAGCTCTTTGCAAAGGTCTCCTGCTATATGCCATCAGTGGTGCAGCTAGCTCCCTCTTCTTCTCTCTTCATCTATCTTCTTCCAAAAAAGCATCAAAAGTGAATTCTGCCCTCTAGCTGTATAGCCTGATCCGCTCCTCGGCTGCCCTCCAGATTGCCACTGCTTTCACGACGTTCGCCAAACAGATGTAGATCGAAGCGAGCCGTACCCTGCCAGCGTATGCCCAGACGATAGCTATTGATAGTGCCTAGGGTTATTTCGCTGTAAGGGGTTAGTAAGCCAACTAGGCTGGGGGCAAGCAGCCCATAGCTTAGCCTTGCACCTAGGCGTGCGTCGTAGTCTGGTGCGCTATAGTCCACCGCACTGTTGTGCAGGTTGGATTGGGGCAGGCTCTGTTGCCATAGGGCGCTGGTATCGCTACTACTCCCGTTATAGCCATAGCCTGGTCTTAGGCTGAATGCCAGACCAAGCTTGTCAGTGCCTGGATCTAGGCTGATCAAAGCCTGAATGCCCCATTCTTTATAGTTACCCTGTCCAACTAGGGCATGCAGGTTGCCTTCTAGCGTTAGGCCAGTCAGGTTGGCGTAGCGCATACCTGCCCCGAGCACTGCGCCAGTGCCGCTGTTGCCGCTATCACCGCTGTCACCATCATAACGGGCACCTATTTCCAGCATGGGCTTGATGCTGCCACCGGATGCCAGTGTATATTGCCCAGCTATTTCTAGCAGGAGTCTAAACCGTTGGCTGTCGATGGTTTGTTTGGCGATATTCATATCGGCTGCTGCGTTGATGTCGGTACGCGCCAGCAATAGGTCGCTTTTGAGGCTTAGGCCAGGTATAAGCTGCCCTTTGATGCCCGCTGCCAGAGATAGAAGGTTGGTGTCGGTGCTGTGGCTGTTGTCTTCTTGCTCGATGGTTAGATCACCCTGACCATAGCCTAGGCTGCCCCACAGGTTGGCGCGGGCGTTGTTCCATGCCAGATAAGGGTGGATACTGGTCATTTTGTGGTTGTAAGTGCCCTCATCACCTTCTAGGGTATAGTCGACATCGCCTTCGCTCCAGCTTAGCATGCCCCCCAGCAGTAGGTTATCTAAGCGCTTATCAAGACCCAGTTGGTAGCTGCTTAGATCACCTTGCCAGTCAAGATCTGAGTCGTTTTCGCTTAGGCGGGTGTAATCACCACTGCCCCATAGCGCCAGTCCTGTGTTCGCAGCACTTGCTTGATCAGCACCTGTTTGATCAGCACTGTTCAGTGGGATCAGGAAAGAGGAGTTAGTTAACAGCTGTTTCCAGTTTATGTTGCCGTCTTTGTGGGTGCGGGCATAGCCAGCGAGTTTTTGTAGCAGACCACTGGTCAGTTTTTCGCTATCAAATTGTATTTGATGACCATCAAGCTGATAGCTTGCCGTTGCTGCTGCTGGTGTGAAGGCAATGTCGACACGGCGCTCTACCGAGGCGGCGCTGCTAGCGACCAGTGCTTGAGTCAGACGCGGCATAATGGCTAGGTTTAGCCGTTGGATATCTTCTTCGCTAAGCCCATCAGATAATACGGTGATGCTGAAGGTCAAGCTGGCCGTATCCGTGGCGGCGGTGTTGGTGTCGCTATCGGCTGCTATGTAGGTGTAGCTAGTGCTGGCGGTCTCCGCCTCTGGTGTACCGCTGATGGTGCGACGGGTGGTGTCAAAGGTTAGACCCTGTGGCAGGATCGGGCTTAGGCTGTAGGTTAGGGCGCCATTACCACCAGTGGCCTTGGGTAAGGTGAGCACTGGGATAGCTGTGCCAGCGGTGTAGGTGTAGGACTTGTTAGCAATCGCGGTAATCGCGGCAGAGCTGAAGCTCGGAGCTGTGTCTAGCGTGATGATAACAGCATCGGTTGCGTCTGATGTATTGTCGGTGGCATCGGTTGCGGTTGCGGTGAATGTGTTGGCGCCATCATCTAGCGTTACAGCAAGCGACCAGCGAGTACCTGTTACACTTGCGGCACCAATGGATGTGCCATCTTTGAGTACATCAACCGTGCCCCCCGCATCAACGGTGCCAGCAAGGGTGAATGCTGCTGTGTTGACCGTTTGTGGTGTGGTGGTAATGGCGACTGTAGGTGCTGTGGTGTCTAACGTGATGTTAACCGCATCAGTTGCGTCTGATCTATTGCCAGTGGCATCGCTTGCGGTTGCGGTGAATGCGTTGGCGCCATCAGTCAGTGTTACGGCAAACGTCCAGTCAGTACCCGATACGATTGCGGCACCAATGGACGTGCCATCTTTGAGTACATCAACCGTGGCACCCGCCTCAACGGTGCCTGCAAGGGTAAATGCTGCTGCGTTGACCGTTTGTGGTGTGGTGGTAATGGTTATTGTCGGTGCGGCGGTGTCTAACGTGACGGTAACCGCAGCGGTTGGGGCTGACTTGTTCATTGCCACATCACTTGCGGTTGCGGTGAATACGTTGGCGCCATCAGTCAGTGTTACGGCAAACGTCCAGTCAGTACCCGATACGATTGCGGCACCAATGGACGTGCCATCTTTGAGTACATCAACCGTGGCACCCGCCTCAACGGTGCCTGCAAGGGTAAATGCTGCTGCGTTGACCGTTTGTGGTGTGGTGGTAATGGTTATTGTCGGTGCGGCGGTGTCTAACGTGACGGTAACCGCAGCGGTTGGGGCTGACTTGTTCATTGCCACATCACTTGCGGTTGCGGTGAATACGTTGGCGCCATCAGTCAGTGTTACGGCAAACGTCCAGTCAGTACCCGTTACGTTTGCCGCACCAATGGACGTGCCTCCCTTGAGTACATCAACCGTGGCACCCGCCTCAGTGGTGCCTTCAAGGGTAAATGCTGCTGCGTTGACCGTTTGTGGTGTGGTGGTAATGGTTATTGTCGGTGCGGCGGTGTCTAACGTGACGGTAACCGCAGCGGTTGGGGCTGACTTGTTCATTGCCACATCACTTGCGGTTGCGGTGAATACGTTGGCGCCATCAGTCAGTGTTACGGCAAACGTCCAGTCAGTACCCGATACGATTGCGGCACCAATGGACGTGCCATCTTTGAGTACATCAACCGTGGAACCCGCCTCAACGGTGCCAGTAAGCGTCAATGATGCGTCTTTGACCGTTTGTGCTGTGGTAGTAATCGCGACTGTCGGTGCGGCAGTGTCTAACGTGATGTTAACGGCAGCGGTTGGAGCTGACTTGTTCATTGCCACATCACTTGCGGTTGCGGTGAATACGTTGGCGCCATCAGTCAGTGTTACGGCAAACGTCCAGTCAGTACCCGATACGATTGCGGCACCAATGGACGTGCCTCCCTTGAGTACATCAACCGTGGAACCCGCCTCAGTGGTGCCTTCAAGGGTAAATGATGCGTCTTTGACCGTTTGTGCTGTGGTAGTAATCGCGACTGTCGGTGCGGCGGTGTCTAACGTGACATTAACCGCAGCGGTTGGGGCTGACTTGTTCATTGCCACATCGCTTGCGGTTGCGGTGAATGTGTTGGCGCCATCAGTCAGTGTTACGGCAAACGTCCAGCCAGTACCCGATACGATTGCGGCACCAATGGACGTGCCATCTTTGAGTACATCAACCGTGGAACCCGCCTCAACGGTGCCAGTAAGCGTCAATGATGCGTCTTTGACCGTTTGTGCTGTGGTGGTAATGGTTATTGTCGGTGCGGCGGTGTCTAACGTGACGGTAACCGCAGCGGTTGCGTCTGATGTGTTACCTGCCACATCGCTTGCGGTTGCGGTGAATACGTTGGCGCCATCAGTCAGTGTTACGGCAAACGTCCAGTCAGTACCCGTTACGTTTGCGGCACCAATGGACGTGCCTCCCTTGAGTACATCAACCGTGGCACCCGCCTCAACGGTGCCAGTAAGCGTCAATGATGCGTCTTTGACCGTTTGTGGTGTGGTGGTGGTAATGGTTATTGTCGGTGCGGCGGTGTCTAACGTGACATTAACCGCAGCGGTTGGGGCTGACTTGTTCATTGCCACATCGCTTGCGGTTGCGGTGAATGTGTTGGCGCCATCAGTCAGTGTTACGGCAAACGTCCAGCCAGTACCCGATACGATTGCGGCACCAATGGACGTGCCTCCCTTGAGTACATCAACCGTGGCACCCGCCTCAACGGTGCCTGCAAGGGTAAATGCTGCTGCGTTGACCGTTTGTGGTGTGGTGGTAATGGTTATTGTCGGTGCGGCGGTGTCTAACGTGACGGTAACCGCAGCGGTTGGGGCTGACTTGTTCATTGCCACATCACTTGCGGTTGCGGTGAATGCGTTGGCGCCATCAGTCAGTGTTACGGCAAACGTCCAGCCAGTACCCGATACGATTGCGGCACCAATGGACGTGCCATCTTTGAGTACATCAACCGTGGCACCCGCCTCAACGGTGCCTGCAAGGGTAAATGCTGCTGCGTTGACCGTTTGTGGTGTGGTGGTAATGGTTATTGTCGGTGCGGCGGTGTCTAACGTGACGGTAACCGCAGCGGTTGGGGCTGACTTGTTCATTGCCACATCACTTGCGGTTGCGGTGAATACGTTGGCGCCATCAGTCAGTGTTACGGCAAACGTCCAGTCAGTACCCGTTACGTTTGCCGCACCAATGGACGTGCCTCCCTTGAGTACATCAACCGTGGCACCCGCCTCAGTGGTGCCTTCAAGGGTAAATGATGCGTCTTTGACCGTTTGTGCTGTGGTAGTAATCGCGACTGTCGGTGCGGCGGTGTCTAACGTGACGGTAACCGCAGCGGTTGGGGCTGACTTGTTCATTGCCACATCACTTGCGGTTGCGGTGAATACGTTGGCGCCATCAGTCAGTGTTACGGCAAACGTCCAGTCAGTACCCGTTACGATTGCGGCACCAATGGACGTGCCATCTTTGAGTACATCAACCGTGGCACCCGCCTCAACGGTGCCTGCAAGGGTAAATGCTGCTGCGTTGACCGTTTGTGGTGTGGTGGTAATGGTTATTGTCGGTGCGGCGGTGTCTAACGTGACGGTAACCGCAGCGGTTGGGGCTGACTTGTTCATTGCCACATCACTTGCGGTTGCGGTGAATACGTTGGCGCCATCAGTCAGTGTTACGGCAAACGTCCAGTCAGTACCCGATACGATTGCGGCACCAATGGACGTGCCATCTTTGAGTACATCAACCGTGGCACCCGCCTCAACGGTGCCTGCAAGGGTAAATGCTGCTGCGTTGACCGTTTGTGGTGTGGTGGTAATGGTTATTGTCGGTGCGGCGGTGTCTAACGTGACGGTAACCGCAGCGGTTGCGTCTGATGTGTTACCTGCCACATCGCTTGCGGTTGCGGTGAATGCGTTGGCGCCATCAGTCAGTGTTACGGCAAACGTCCAGTCAGTACCCGATACGATTGCGGCACCAATGGACGTGCCTCCCTTGAGTACATCAACCGTGGCACCCGCCTCAACGGTGCCTGCAAGGGTAAATGCTGCTGCGTTGACCGTTTGTGCTGTGGTAGTAATCGCGACTGTCGGTGCGGCAGTGTCTAACGTGACATTAACCGCAGCGGTTGGGGCTGACTTGTTCATTGCCACATCGCTTGCGGTTGCGGTGAATGTGTTGGCGCCATCAGTCAGTGTTACGGCAAACGTCCAGCCAGTACCCGATACGATTGCGGCACCAATGGACGTGCCATCTTTGAGTACATCAACCGTGGCACCTGCCTCAGTGGTGCCTTCAAGGGTAAATGATGCGTCTTTGACCGTTTGTGCTGTGGTAGTAATCGCGACTGTCGGTGCGGCAGTGTCCCGCATAATAGTAACGGTTGCGTCTGCTGTGTTGCCAACAGTATCAGTTGCGGTTGCCTTGAACTCGTTGGTGCCTTCTAAGAATGCAACAGTTTTAGTCCAAGTGCCACTACCCGTTACTGGTGCAGAGCCATGAGAGACATTTTCTCTGAATATTTCCACAGTAGAGCCTACCTCAGCAGTACCTATAAGTGTGAATACCGAAAGTCCACCAGCATGAAACTCAAGTGAATCAGCATTTACCGTTTGTGCTGGGGTGGTAATGGCGACTGCTGGTGCTGTGGTATCAATGGTTAATGTGTGGTTGTTAGAAGCGGTGTTGTTATTGCCAGCAGCATCCATGGCGGCATCTGCGGCAATGGAGACGGTGACGCTACCGTCAGAGCTGCCTTTTACCACATCAAAGGTGTAACTCGTGCCAGTGCCTTGCAAGTTAGAGGCAACAGGACTGTCTCCGTTTGCTGAGCCGGTTACCGTAATATCGGATAGTTCAAAGTCGGTAACACTCTCATCAAAGGTGGCTGTATAACTTAGTGTGTTGGCATTGACTGTGTTTCCATTGCTCCCGGAGCTGGATGTAATGCTTACGCCAGGCCTTGTTCCATCATAAGTAATATCAAATGATGCAGCAAGGTTGTCGTTTGTCGCAGAATCTTGCGCTGCGTTAGCAGCAATGCTCACGGTAATTAGTCCATCACCCGATGGAGTTATCGTAAAAACAGCATCGGGAGCAGAGCCACCGTCGAAAACGCCGCTAGTGACTGTATATGAATCTGTGGTTATAGTTCCGCCGCTAACGGTAATATCAGATACATCAAATCCTGTCAGCGGCTCTGAGAATGTTAGATTGATTGGGATTGGACTCGTGTTAGTTGGGCTTGTTGCCGTAGATGTTATCTGTATGGTCGGTTTTGTTTGGTCTAGTGTTGCTCTAACTAAATTAGAAAGACCAGAGACATTACCTGCTTGATCCATCGCTGTGGCAGTAAATGTATTGGCACCATTATTATCAGCAGATAGGGTTACCTCAATCGACCAAGCACCTCCAGCCGTTGCGGTGGCAGTGGTTGTTACGGTATTGCCATTTTGGGTCAGTGTTACCGTGGCACCCGCCTCAGTGGTGCCTTCAAGGGTAAATGCTGCTGTGTTGACCGTTTGTGCTGTGGTGGTAATCGCGACTGTCGGGGCGGCAGTGTCCCGCGTAATAGTAACGGTTGCGTCTGCTGTGTTGCCAACAGTATCGGTTGCGGTTGCCTTGAACTCGTTGGTGCCTTCTAAGAATGCAACAGTTTTAGTCCAAGTGCCACTACCCGTTACTGGTGCAGAGCCATGAGAGACATTTTCTCTGAATATTTCCACAGTAGAGCCTACCTCAGCAGTACCTATAAGTGTGAATACTGGAAGTCCACCAAAAGTATCAAGTGAATCAGCATTTACTGTTTGTGCTGGGGTGGTAATCGCGACTGCTGGTGCTGTGGTATCAATGGTTAATGTGTGGTTGTTAGAAGCGGTGTTGTTATTGCCAGCAGCATCCGTGGCAACACCAGCGGCAATGGAGACGGTGACGCTACCGTCAGAGCTGCCTTTTACCACATCAAAGGTGTAACTCGTGCCAGTGCCTTGCAAGTTAGAGGCAACAGGACTGCCTCCGTTTGCTGAGCCGGTTACCGTAATATCGGATAGTTCAAAGTCGGTAACACTCTCATCAAAGGTGGCTGTATAACTTAGTGTGTTGGCATTGACTGTGCTGTCAGTATTTCCAGAAGTAGAAGTGATAGTTACGCTAGATGCTGTTCCATCATAAGTAATATCAAATGATGCAGCAAGGTTGTCGTTTGTCGCAGAGTCTTGCGCTGCGTTAGCAGCAATGCTCACGGTAATTAGTCCATCACCCGATGGAGTTATCGTAAAAACAGCATCGGGAGCAGAGCCACCGTCGAAAACGCCGCTAGTGACTGTATATGAATCTGTGGTTATAGTTCCGCCGCTAACGGTAATATCAGATACATCAAATCCTGTCAGCGGCTCTGAGAATGTTAGATTGATTGGGATTGGACTCGTGTTAGTTGGGCTTGTTGCCGTAGATGTTATCTGTATGGTCGGTTTTGTTTGGTCTAGTGTTGCTCTAACTAAATTAGAAAGACCAGAGACATTACCTGCTTGATCCGTCGCTTTTGCGGTAAAGGTGTTGATGCCATTATTATCAGTAGATAGGGTCACATCAATTGTCCAATTACCACTAGAACCAGCGGTGGCAGTGGATGTTAAGACATTGCCATTTTGGGTCAGCGTTACCGTGGAATCGGCTTCTGCGGTGCCAGTAATGGTTAGGGTATTGTTATTTGTTGGTGTTGTTGGTGTTGTTGGTGACGTAATGACTGGTGCTGCTGGTGCTGTGGAATCCCGCGTGATGACAATGTCCTCATGTTGGGTTACTTTATCACCGTCCGTGCCGATGTCTGTGGCTGCATAGAAATGGTTGTCTCCCTCACGCAGCGTTGCTGTTGCCGTCCAGCTAGTACCTGTTACGATTGCAGCAATACTTTCAATCTTAGTAACACTGCCGCCTGCTCCTCTTACTTCATGTACTACGGTCACTGGCTCTTCCTGCGGAACGGTGCCAGTAAGCATAAATGATTCTGTGTTGACTGTTTGGCTGTGTGTGGTAATAGCTAATAGGGGTGTCTCCTCCTGAGCATAGACAGTAGTTGGCTGGGCGATAAACATCAACGCGAAGCAGGTGGTGACAAGGAAGCGCAACGCTTTGGAACTGCTGATCGGGCTGTTTGGCGTTGTTGGTGTCACCGCCTTGAGTAAGGTTTTGAGTAGCGTTAATGCTGTCGTCATCATAGCCCTGCTCCATAAGCCATAAGCCGAGTGCGGTTTGCGGGGGGGGGGGGGGGGGGCAAATGTTTTGATATTGCTGGCCTGTTTATTTTTTAGTATAATCATGATTTTTTTAATCTCATTTCTATGATATTTCAGAAAAATATCTTTTTTAAATAGGAAACAGGAGCAGGATTATTGCTTTGAGATAAAACCCCTGTAACTATTCAGCTGGAGTAAAATCATCTAATTTAGTTTGAATAAAATAGCATCCATTAAAAGAGTGTAGCAGGAAAAATGCAACGAGCATGTTGGGATGCTAAATTTAGAGCCGATATTTTATTTGGTCAAAAAACAAGCAGAGCATAATACCACCCTGTCACTGGTGGTAGGAAAAAACTTTTTACATGAGCCCCTTGGGTTTTGGTAATGTACCCAACATAAGTTTCTAGGTGCTGTCTGTACTTAAACAGCTCCTCTTAAAGCTAAATGTTTTTATTAACTTTGCACACGGTGTATAGCATTTTGCCAACCATTATATAAATGATCACGAGTCGACTTATCAAATTTAGGTTCAAAACGTTTTTCCCGCAGCCACATAGCTTCTAATTCTTCAAGTGAGTTATATATTCCAGCCTTTAATCCTGCAAGATAAGCGGCACCTAATGCAGTTGTTTCAGTAATTTGTGGCCGATCAACCGTTGCCCCCAAAATATCAGCAAGAAATTGCATCATCCAGTTATTTGCTACCATGCCGCCATCAACGCGTAATGCAATAGGTCTTTCACCATCACTTTCCATTGCTTTTTGTAAATCTTTAGTTTGGTAACAAACAGATTGTAAACCAGCGGTCACTATTTCTTTAATACCGGTATCCCGAGTTAAGCCAAAGATAGCACCTCGCGCATTAGGATCCCAATAAGGGGCGCCTAAGCCAGTAAATGCGGGCACCAAGTAAACGCCATGATCAACAGATGTTTGCTGTGCTAAAGGTTCGGTTTCTCCTGCACCATTAATAAGTTTTAGACCATCTCGCAACCATTGAATGGTCGCTCCTGCGGTAAAAATACTGCCTTCTAAGGCGTAGGTCACTTTACCATTAAGTCGATAAGCAACCGTTGATAACAGCCTGTTTTCAGATTTCAACACAAGATTGCCAGTATTGACAATCATAAAACAACCTGTGCCATAAGTGCTTTTTGCCATACCTTCTTTGAAACAGGTTTGGCCAAATAAAGCTGCTTGTTGATCACCAGCCATAGCCAAAATAGGAATTGTAATTCCCATAATATTTTTATCAGTGACACCAAAATTATCAGAAGAGTCCATCACTTGAGGGAGTAAAGCGAGAGGGATATCAAAAAGGGATAATAAATCTTTATCCCATTGTTGTGTATGTATGTTAAATAACATAGTACGCGATGCATTGGTTGCATCGGTGCGATGCTCTTTGCCATCAGTTAACTTCCACAATATGTAGCTATCGACTGTACCAAACGCTAATTCACCTTTTTCAGCGCGAGCGCGAGCGCCATCAACGTTATCTAAAATCCAACGTATTTTAGTGGCAGAAAAATAAGGATCAATTAATAATCCTGTTTTGTCACTGATTAGTGATTCTAAATCATCAGCTTTAAGTTGTTGGCAATATTTACTCGTACGGCGATCTTGCCAAACGATGGCTCGATATATCTGTTTACCGGTTTTACGATCCCATATCAGTGTAGTTTCACGTTGATTAGTAATACCAATAGCTTTTACCGAATCGCAGTTACTATTAACTTTAGCTAAAACTTTTTTACATGTGCTTTTAACTGTCCGCCAAATATCTTCAGGCTCATGTTCAACCCAACCATTATTTGGAAAGTGTTGTGGAAATTCTTCTTGAGCAGAGTGCTCGCTTCGGCCTTCATTGTTAAATAAAATAGCCCGAGAGCTTGTGGTGCCTTGATCTATAGCTAAAATATAGTCACTCATATGAAATCCAAATAGATTGTTAAACTTTCATTAAAGTTCGATTATTTTCACTTTATAGCCTTTATCTATTCATTACAACAGCACAAATAATATTATTAGCCAAATTTGTTTGCTAATTTCTCTGTTGCTGGCAGAATAGTTAAGTATATTTTATTAATCAGCCTTTTATTAACCAGCCTTCTATTAATCAGTAAAGTATAAATAAATGACTCAACAACAACGGCAAGCATTAATTCTTAAGAAAATTCAACAGAGTGGTTTTGTTACCATTGATGAATTAGTCGATCATTTTAAAGTAACACCACAAACTGTGCGTCGTGATCTTAATCAACTAGCCAAAATACAGAAAATATCTCGTCTCCATGGTGGTGCAGCGATGGAATCTAGTACGGTGAATACGGATTATCAAAAACGAAAAATTATGGATCTTCAAGCGAAAGAGAAAATTGCTGCCGAGTTAGTAAACATGATCCCTGATGGAGCCTCGCTTTTTATTAATATAGGTACCACAACTGAAACTATTGCACGGGCTTTGTTGAAGCATAAAGGCCTTCAAATTGTAACGAACAATTTAAATGTTGCCTCGATTTTAGGCGCTAAGGAAGATTTTTCAGTTGTTATTGCTGGTGGAGAAGTACGGCACAGAGATGGTGGAGTAATTGGTGAAACAACAGAAGAATTTATCAAGAAGTTCCGGATGGATTTTGGTGTTATTGGTATCAGTGGTATTGACTTAGAAGGCTCCCTGTTAGATTTTGATTATCGAGAAGTTAGAGTAGCTCAAGCAATTATTGCTAATTCACGACAAGTTTTATTAGCCGCTGATCATTCAAAATTTGGTCGTAATGCCATGGTTCGTTTAGGTAATATTGATCAAGCCAATCATTTTTTCACCGACGCTCTACCTCCTACTGAGATACAACAGATCCTAGTTGATCACCAAGTACATTTACATATTGTCTAATTTTTGTCTGATTTTTCCTGACGGTTCGCTCTATAAAATGAATCGTTAAGCTCCTTCCTCTATCAAAAAATTTAATAGCATTGTTATAACTTTTAATAAGGTTATAACTTTTAATAAGGTTATAACTTTTAATAAGGCATAGCTCAATATTTTGCATAAAATAATGTTGTTTTATTTTCGGTTTATGTTGTTTTGTGTTGATTTGTTTTCTTTTTGAAGTTATTGTATAGAAAAACAACATTCATCAAAGCATAAGCGATATGAAAGTTAATATGAAAGTTAATATTTTAGTTAAACTCTTCCTTATGGCACTTGTGGCAAGAGAAGAAAAAGAGAAGAGGGCATATGAAAGCAAAAAATGATATTCATGATTTATTAGTTATTGGTGGAGGGATCAACGGTGTAGGTATTGCTGCCGACGCCGCTGGCAGAGGACTCAATGTTGTTCTGTGTGAAATGAATGATCTTGCATCAGCAACTTCATCTAATAGTAGTAAGCTTGTTCATGGTGGATTACGGTATCTTGAATATTATGAATTTCGGTTAGTTCGAGAAGCGCTTGCCGAGCGTGAAGTGCTATTGAAGAATGCCCCTCATATTATACGTCCGCTACGATTTCGATTACCTCATCGTCGACATTTACGCCCATCATGGATGATAAGAATTGGTTTGTTTATGTATGATAACTTAGCTAAACGGGCGACTTTAAAAGGCTCGCATGGTATTAAGTTTGGTAAGAATAGTCCTGTTATTGACAAAATAACTAAGGGGTTTGAATATTCTGATGCCTGGGTAGATGATGCCCGCTTGGTGGTGCTTAACGCTATAGCCGCTAGAGAAAAAGGGGCATGTATTTTAACTCATACTCGTTGCTCTAATGCTAAGAGAGTTGATGATATTTGGGAGGTAACCCTTCATGATAATTTAACTGGGCAACAACAGGTCATTAAAACTAAAGCTTTAGTAAATGCTGCGGGTCCATGGGTAACCAGCTTTTTTGATGATGCCTTGAAAACCCGCTCGCCTAAACAAATTCGTTTGATTAAAGGTAGCCATATCATAGTGCCGCGTATTCATACTGAGTCTGAGGCTTATATATTGCAGAATGAGGATAAGCGTATTGTTTTTGTTATTCCTTATGAAGATGATTTTTCTTTGATCGGCACTACTGATGTTGAACATACAGGCGATCCAGTCACTGCGTGTATTTCAAAAGAAGAAACTGACTATTTAATTTCTATAATCAATGCTCATTTTAAGCATCAAGTATCGACGAAAGATATTGTAGCCACTTATTCTGGTGTACGACCGTTACTTGATGACGAATCTGATTCAGCTGCGACTGTAACACGTGATTATACTTTTGAAGTGGATGCGACCCAAGGAAAAGCGCCTTTACTATCCGTGTTTGGTGGCAAGATCACTACATACCGTAAACTGGCCGAAGCTGCTGTTAATGGAATCATTGGTCACTTTCCAAATGCGGGCAAATGTTGGACAGCAGATGCTGTATTACCTGGTGGTAACTTTGACAATCAACACAATCTACAAACCAGACTACAACGTCAATATAACTGGTTACCACGTAAAATAATTAATCGTTATGTTCGCTCTTACGGCACACTGAGTCATGAAATATGTGCAGGACTTAATTCACTTGAAGACATGGGTCAACATTTTGGTGCTGGTCTATATCAACGAGAAGTTGAGTACTTGATAGAACACGAATGGGCAGTTAACCTTGAAGATATCATCTGGCGTCGTAGCAAACTTAGCTTACAGCTAACTCAAACAGAAAAAAACGTATTGGAAAACTTTCTTGCTACATCTACTACTACAAGCAAAAAAGTAACTTCAGCAATTGAATTACAACAAAAGCAGGCATAACACTTCTACCCCAGTTATTTGAAACAACGAAGCTTGATCCCTTAGATTCTATTTGTCAATTTGTTACCCAAGTTTGCCCTGATCGAACACCTTATGGTGTTCGCTTTCGTTTAATCATTTATGTTAGATGAACCACTATTCGTCTTCCTTTGAGATCATTAGTGATGTATTTCCCCAGAAACCGTGGTATCAATACAGGGCTCTAAACAAATTTTGGTGCCTGCGGCTGATCATGTCGAGGAGTAATATAAAGAATGCAGTTACCTGACCCTTGCTGTGTATAGCTACGTGTTGCTTTGATAGGTGTGGTAAATGTATCTCCTTTACCAAGCGAAAGAGTTTCACTATCAATTATAATATCGACCTCACCTTGATGAATAAAAATAACTTCTTCTTCATAGCGAATATGATCATTCACTTTTGATCCCTGTGCTAATTTCAATCCACGTACAACAAACTTATGAGACCAATTTAATTTACCCGCAGGTAAATCTTCCGCTGAGCTTTCAGGCTCCACCAAAGCAACTTCTTCAACCCCGTCAAATTGTGCCAAACAGTTATTTTTTGCCCAATCGAAGGTTTCTGTTCGTTGCACAATTGATTCCATCGCATTACTATTTACTACTCTGTGCTCAGCTATTTGTTCAGCAGAAGTTACCGACATCGGCTTTTTACCTTCAGGTATTGTGTCACCTAATGTTGTGTCAACTAAGCTACCGTCTTCCAACAGAACTAAACCATATTCTTTTGCTAAGTCAAATACCTGAGGTGCCATAATACTTTGCCTGGATCGTCACCACCTAAGACAGCATGTAAGTAACCTATATCATCACTAACATTCTCAAACCCTCTAAAAATATCCACTGGGATAGAAATAATATCGCCTTCGTTTAAGATTATTTTACCGTCATTGGCGTTAACACCACTTAAGAATGCCCAAGTGCCTTTATGTATAACAAAAACCTCTTCTGTTAGATGACTATGTTGTGAATTTAGGCAACCACCTGGCTGTCTTGCGCCACCAATATTAAAACCATGAGAAATTGAGATGTGTACATGCTGATCTGGGTTTTCCGCAACACCAGAGCCAATATATGCGTAACTTTGGTGCTTTGTTCTTAGGATCTGAAACTAACGTCTCTTATGGTGATAAGTGTATTGGAACCAATCATACGCAGTATATTGTAATTGCAATATTTCATAATACCGATAGTTTTAATTTTATTGAGTTTTCTATTGTTAGCTATTGGCGAAAAAGCATCTTATGATGCTGACAGGGCTAGAGTTTTATCAAAATTGGGGTAGATAGGAAGGACGCCCGCTTAAGTTACTTTCTTCAATTTAATGAAAATAAGCAATTTACTTAAATCTTTCCCTTAATTTTTCTTAATCCTTATGATTAAGTAGAGCAGCATCGGCGGTTTTCTGCTGTCTATCTACGCAGGCAATTATATGCGCTGTCCTTCCTATTTTCAACTAAATAATGCAAAATCCGTAGGACAGCGCAAACCAAAACAAATGAAATACCTGTTATCAACTATTAGGCGATAAAAATCACTTTGTCCGCTGCCCATTACTTGGGCTTTTGATTGTAAACGTCTAAAGGCAGCTGAATGTAATATACGGGCACGATCACGTTGAAAGGGATCTCGGTGATCTTGTTGTCTCTTGGATACTTTTTTAAATCGTCTTTCTAACCAAAATTCTGCCATTAGATTACAAACCTATCATTTTATTTAACGCTATTTTTCAAAGGGTATGTTAGTTCAATATACGCTTTTTTCAAACAAAAAGGTTGATTTTTAATTTTAAGAGATCATGATAGTCACATGCGAGAAATAATCGCTTATATCAAAAAATATTTGCATCGCTGAAGCAGAGCGGTAAAGAGCAGAATTCCAACTTTGAGTTCGAAACCGTCAAACGTTATTTGGCGCTGAAAATTTAATAATAGCGCTAGGCTATGTACCAGAATCAGAAGAGTTGTAACATGGTAGTAACGTTTGAAAACTATAAAAATTATAAAGAATACCTAGGTGATTTAATTGGTGGCAGCTTA
Source organism: uncultured Colwellia sp. (assembly GCA_965261045.1). Lineage (GTDB taxonomy): Bacteria > Pseudomonadota > Gammaproteobacteria > Enterobacterales > Alteromonadaceae > Colwellia. Next base: position 1,730,379 of record CBDHCJ010000001.1, on the reverse strand, counting down.
ATGATCAGAGAAAGTCAGCTAATTGCTGAATTGCTACTGAAAAAGCCATCAAAAGAAGAATGGTTAGATGCTATCGTGAATCAAAATATTCTCCAAAAGCGCTCTGATGCATCAGCTAAAAGAAACGCCGCAACGATTAAAAAGCGTTTAGAAAATTTAAATGAAGAATACCTAGAACAATTAGCCTTTGGCAGTGCCGAGCTATCTTCCCAACTTATGTTTGCGGCAACCTTAATTAATTGCACTATGTTAGCTGACTTTATGCGTAATGTCGTTATAGATGCAAAACGAATGTTCCGAGAGTCGCTTGACAGCAACGATTGGGAATCTTTTTGGGAAGATCGTTCACGATTATTTCCTGAGTTTGTTCAAATGACAGATTCATCTACCTATAAAATTTCTCAAGTAGCTTTTAAATTATTAGCTGATGCAGGTTATATAGAAACTACACGAAAGAAAAAACTTCAAAATGTCTATATATTACCTGAAGTAAAAAGCTTACTTGCTCAAATTAACCGTGATGACATTATTGCGGCAATGGAGGTTTAGCGTGATGAAAAGAGCTCAAAGCCTACAAGAACGATTAGATCTCGTTCTTTCTAGAATTGAAAGTGACGATTTCCTGAAAAACCAAGGTTTAGGTAATGAAATAGGCTTTTATATTTTTGATTATCCGCCAGAAAAGGAATTAGATGTACGTAAACATCTAATTTTTATGACTGACAAGCTTAAAAAGCGTGGCCTAAAATTTGCCAATATAAACTTATTTGAAATAGTCATCGAATTGCTTGAATCAAGAAAACTCACTGAGCGCGCATTTAAGTTACAAAAAGAGCGTGGGGATGATGCACTATTTAATGCGTTAAAAGGCTCGTTAGAGCAAAATAGAGTTGCTGATTTTATCGCTAAAAAAGCCGATTTAGAAAACACTGAGTTTATTTTAATGCATGGCTTAGGCAGTGCCTGGCCTATTATTCGTGGTCATGGCTTACTTAACGCTCTGCATGCAAAAGTAGGAAGTGTGCCAACCATTTTATTTTATCCAGGAGAATGGAATGGTGGCTCGCTTAAAGCATTTAATGTAATGCCGCCAAACAATTATTACCGAGCATTTAAGCTTGTATCTTAACTTATCAAGGACTATCCATATTTTCAGCTAATGTCACTTATTGTAAGTGGTTTAGCTTAAACAAAGGACAAAGAGATTTTACTAATGACAAATAATATGCAAATAAAAGAACTTTTTACCAAAGACATTAACCGTGCAATCAACGGTGTTGTAAAAGCAGATCAAACAAGCAACGACATTGTTTTTACTGAGCTAGACGAATATGTTGTAACCGTTGAGCTAGCAAAACATTTTGAAGCATTCTTTGACTCATATATGCCATCAGTGCGAGACCCTAAAGCTAAAGCTGCCTCAGGAAAACTTGGGGTGTGGGTAAGCGGTTTCTTTGGCTGTGGTAAATCTCATTTTATAAAAATATTGTCTTACCTGTTACAAAACATAAAAACGCATAAAGGTGATGAAGGTGATATAGCTAAATCCGCACTGGAATTTTTTAATGATAAAAATTTAGATAGCTTTTTACTTAGCGAAATTGATCATGCGGTTACTAAAAACAATACCGTTATTTTATTCAATATCGACAGTCGGGCTAATACCGATGATGGTGATGAAGCCGTCTTAAAAGTGTTTTTAAAAGTATTTAACGAACAAATGGGTTTTAGTGGTGATCACCCGCATATAGCGCATTTAGAGCGTAAACTCAAAGCCAAAGGCGTGCTTGAAAAATTCCATCAAATCTTTAGCGCATTATCAGGCATGAACTGGATTGAAAACCGTGATTCATATGACTTTTACCGTGACGACATGGTAAAGGCACTTGCAAAAGCAACCAGTCAATCAAATGAATCGGCTCGTTCGTGGGTAGAGCAATTAGAAAGCAACTTTAGCTTAGACGTTGCTAATTTTTGTAAGTGGGTAAAAGAATACTTAGATGTTGATCAAGATCGTCGGGTATTATTCTTTGTCGATGAAGTCGGCCAGTTCATTGGTAACAACACACAAATGATGTTGAAGTTGCAAACCATTACCGAAAACTTAGGTACAATTTGTGAAGGTCGAGCTTGGGTTGTCGTTACTTCGCAAGAAGATATTGATTCGGTTATCGGACAAATGTCAGGCTCAAAAGGTCATGATTTCTCTAAAATTCAAGGTCGATTCGAACGCATATCGCTTTCAAGTTCAAATACCAGTGAAGTAATAGAAAAACGTTTACTTGAAAAAAAGCTAGCAGCACGAGAGTTATTATCGAAATTATACGATGAAAAAGGCGATATACTACGTAATCAACTCGCGTTTGACTCAAGTACAACGGCAGAGCTTGCAAACTATAAAGATGCAACAAGCTTTATTCATAGTTACCCGTTTGTGCCATATCACTACACACTTGTTCAAAAAATATTTGAAGCTATTCGTAAGGCAGGGGCAACTGGCTTACATTTAAGCCGTGGTGAACGTTCATTACTTGATGCCTTCCAAAGTGCCGCTCAAATAATTGCCGATAAACAAGTGGGCGTATTAATTCCGCTGCATTATTTTTATCCAGCCATTGAAAGTTTTTTAGATACCTCAGTTAAAAAAGATATCGATCAAGCGAACGACAAAGAATCTATTTCCCCGTTTGCATTAAGTATTCTAAAAACATTATTTTTAATTCGCTATGTAGAGATCATCAAATCAACCTTAGATAACCTAGTTACCTTATGTATTAGCCAAGTTGATGAAGATCGTTTAGTACTACGTCAAGACATTGAATTAGCCTTAAATAGCCTTGAGCAAAATTTATTAATTGCCCGACAAGGTGATGAGTACATTTTCTTAACCAATGAAGAAAAAGAAATTGAAAAAGAAATTCAGCATACCGATATTGAATTGTCAGATGAAACGGCTGAATTAAGTAAGATTGTTTTTGAAGGAATACTACGCCGTAATACCAACTATCGTTACCCTGAAAACAAGCAAGATTTTCCTATTAGCCGTTTTTGTAATGGCATTCCTAAAGATGGCTCTAAAGAGCATGATTTAGTGGTTAAGATTATTTCGCCAATTGATGCTAACTACAAAGAATATGAAAGCTCTGTATGTGCTAATCACTCTAATGATGGCAATGGTGCTATTGTGATTAAATTATCAGACAATGAAAACTTATTTAATGAATTAAGAGTGTTTATTAAAACGGATAAATTCTTACGTATGGTAGTCGGAAATCGCCCAGAGCAAGAAAAGTTATTACGTGACAAAGCATCTGAAAACCATACTCGACATAAACGCATAGCAACAATCCTAGAAAAATTGTTAAAAGAGGCAAGCTTTTTCGCCTTAGGCTCAGAGTTAAATCCTAAAGGTGGCTCAATTGCCAGCATCCTAGAAGACACTTACAAATACGTTATTGAAAACACCTTTGGTAAATTAAAATGGGTAACGCCATACTCGGGTGATATTAAGCTTGAAATACAACAAACCTTAATCGCTGATGATATTGGCCAGAAAGGGCTTGATTTAAACGCCGAAGAAGTCAATCCAACGGCATCAATAGAAGTAGAGAAATATATTTCTTTAACTGATGAACATAGCCGAGCCATCACAGCGGAAGATATTGTAAAACGATTTTCTAAAAGACCCTACGGTTGGAATAATGATGAAATAATTCTGATCATGGCACGCTTAGCGCTTGCTAATAAAATCAACTTCCAAAAACGTCAACAAGACGTTTCTCTTAGCAATGCTTATGATGAATTGATACAAATAAGAAAACGTGCAGAGATGCGTGTAAGACGTGTTAAGCAAACGTCTGAAGATAGCCTTAAACATGCAGCTACACTGTTTAGAGATGTTTTTTCTACAACGGCGCCAAGCTCATCTAATGGGCAAGTAAACGAAAAAGAGCTTTTTAACGTAGCAACCCAGCGTTTAGCTGGAATAAAATCAAAGTTAGATGATTTTTCTAGTAAAGCTTCAACGGGGCACTACCCTGGTGTTAAAGAAATAGAAGCAGGTAAAGTGTTAATAGCAAGCTTGCTTGGGGTTAAATCAAGCTACCAATTTATTGCGCGATTTTTATCTAATAAAAAAGATTTACTCGAATTTGAAGAAGATTTTGAGAGCCTTGAAAACTTTTTTGAAACTCAATTTAGTACATGGCAAGAGCTAGCAACCGCGTTAAACGTTAAGTTTGAACGTAACAAACTCGCCCTTGAAAAAAATGACTTAGCCGCTAAAGCACTAGCTAAACTCGAAGCTATATATCACAATAAAAATCCATACCGTGAAATACGCAAGATTACGCTGTTAATTAAAGAAGTAACGCCGTTAATTAAAGAAATAAGTGATGTTAATGAATCGTTATTAACTGAAACACGTGAGCATGCTCAGTCACAAATTCAATTAGGTATCGACCATGTAACTCAGCAAATAAATGATACTAATGCACCTTCAGAAATTAGCAATAAAGCATTACAGCCATTACAAAGTTTAATTAAATCGTTAAAAGCATTACCAAGTATTGCTGAAATCCATCAACAAATTACCGAAGCTGATAGCTTAGAAGAAGATGCTTACGACTTAATTAATAGGTTTATTGAACAACAAGAAGAAAACAGAAAAAAAGCTGAAATAGAGGCTAAAAAAGCAAGCAAAGAACAAGAGCAGAAACAAAAACATGCAGAACAAAAAGGTGAGCCTGCAAGTGTTGTTCACGAACCGACAACTGGTCTGACACAGGGGGCCGTGCCACCTAGAGCTTACGAGCCAGCACCTAAAAAAATAGTTTCTGTTGATACCTGTAGCGTTATGCGAGATGTAAATCAATCAGGTGTTATTGAAACAGAGCAAGACATAAACACTTACCTAAATGCCTTGCGTGACAAGTTATCTACGCTTGTTGCTAACAATAATAAAGTACGTATTAAATAATCAATATTCGTTATAAATATTCATTATCATTATCAATATTCATTATAAATAATAGCGCCAAGGAAAGAGCTAAATAAAGGCTCAACAGAAATATAAGATGAACACTAAAAATTTAAAAGCATACGCTCCTAAAGCACGCGCTCAATTTATTGACGCTATAAAAAAACGTGCTGCCCAGTTCGGACTTTATGAAGATAAAGTCGCTAACATTCAATTTGAAGGAGGTGCCGCGATAATAGAAGGCCGAGCTTTTACTAAAAAGCAGGGTGATCAACGTAAACGACTTGAACGAAAGATAGATGAGAAGCCGTTAGCAACCCACAAAGAGCGGTATGATTTATTTATTCGAGAAATGGCTTATACCTGGTTCAATCGTCTAGCGGCCATTCGCTATATGGAATTACATGATTATTTCGATCATGGTTTTCGTGTGCTTTCTCACCCCCACTCTCACCCCCATAGCCAAAATCAACTACCTGAAATTTTAGATAACGCTGCCGATGTTGCAGACATGCTTGCATTAGATAAAAGCCATATCATAGAGCTACAACTTGCAGGTGATAAAGAAGAAGAATTATACCGTGAGCTGCTGTTAGGTCAGTGTCATTACCTGTACAAAGTAATGCCGTTTATGTTTGAACAACTAGATGATGCTACTGAGTTATTACTGCCAGACAACCTCACTAAAACCGACTCAATTTTAAAAGGGTTAGTGAACGAAATACCGGAAGAAGACTGGAGCGAAATTGAAGTTATTGGTTGGTTATATCAATTCTATATTTCAGAGCATAAAGATGCCGTAATCGGCAAAGTCGTTAAATCAGAAGATATTCCTGCGGCAACGCAATTATTTACCCCAAACTGGATAGTTAAATACCTAGTACAAAACTCATTGGGCAGAAAATGGCTGGCTACATACCCTGAATCAGAGCTAAAAGGCAAAATGGAATATTACATCGAGCCTGCTGAACAGTCTGATGATGTAATCGAGCAGCTAAAAGCCATTACCCCAACTAGTATCGACCCAGAGCAAATTAAAGTGCTCGATCCTGCTGCGGGTAGCGGTCATATTTTAGTTGAGGTTTATGAGGTATTACGCGAAATATATCTTGAACGAGGTTATCGCTTACGTGAAATACCAGAGCTTATATTAACTAAAAACATCTATGGCTTAGATATTGATGATAGAGCTGCACAGATAGCTGGCTTTGCATTAATGATGAAAGCCCGTGAAGATGACCGACGTATATTCCAACGTGTTGAAGATGGCGAGGTTGCGCTTAATGTTTACTCTCTTCAATCAACAGAAGGGTTAGACATTACTGAACTGTGGCGAGCATTGAACTTAGAAGGAAACCAGAAGCAAGGTTCAACAGGTGAACTCTTTGATGGTTTAGTTGAAGCAGAAGGTTTTGTTCAACCTATAGGCACTTTTAAAGAATATTTTGTATTACTACAAACTTTAAAATCAGATTTTTTACAAGCGAAAACTCTTGGCTCTTTAATTCAAATTGATAACAAACATCTTAAAAGTTTAGTTGCTATAAAAGAGCTATTAAATGCAAAAGAAAAAGGTTCAGATCCTGTGGCTCAACATGCAGCTCTTGATCTATTGCCCATAATAACTCAGGCAATATTACTAGCTCAAAAATATTGTGTAGTTGTTGCTAACCCTCCTTATATTGGCATTAAATATCATATAGCTGAGTTGAAAGTATTCTTGAGGAATAACTATTCTGGTTTTGAGAAAGATTTATTTTCTGCTTTCATAAAACGTTGCGTTGATTTAACTTCTGATTTTGGAGAAGTTGGATTAATGACCCCAAATGTATGGATGTATATATATACACATGAAGCGCTAAGGAGTTACCTAATAAATGAAAGTAATATATCTAATTTAATAGAGTTACCTTTAGGTGGTTTTCGAGGTGCTACGGTACAAATTTGTGCTTTTTCACTTTCAAATCATAATATAAAAAACACTACTAGTAACTATATACGCTTAGTAGGTGAAAAGGGAGGGGATGTTGAGTTATCAAGCTTTACAAGAGGTGCAATAGCAAATAGAACAAAGCCAACTTATTTTGAGTGTGAGAATCATAACTTTAAATATATCCCAGGAAGTCCTATTGCTTATTGGTCTTCATCAGAGTTTCTAGATACTTTTCAGAGTTCAACCTCTAATGTTAGGAGTTTTGCCGAATCTGAAGGAAAAAATGTAACCACAGATAATGCAAAATACGTCAGGTTTTGGTGGGAGATTAATAAAACCTCAATAGGGAAAAATGAAAAATGGTTACCTTTTTCAAAGGGGGGGGCATATAGGAAGTGGTATGGTAATGATTTAGAAGTTGTTGATTGGTCTGATTCCGCATTAAATCATTATCGAAAATCAAATGCAGGACGCCTGATTCGTGAGGAGTTTTGGTTTTTGAAAGGTATAACATGGAGTAAAGTCACTTCGAGCCGCCCAAGTTTTAGAGTATTAGAACATGAACAAACTTATCAGGAGGTAGCAATTTTATTTTCTGAAAGTAATGAAAGGAAATTAGACACACTGTTGGGTCTATTAAATTCAAGCGTTTGTGAACATATTCTTAAGGTGCTTTCTCCGACACTTAATTATCAACAAGATGATATATGCAAAATACCATGGTTTGAAATAGCAAATGAATCAACAGTAATAAAAAATGTTCAACGTTTGCTTGAAATAGCTAAGTTTGATTTTAATAGCTTTGAAACTAGTAAAGGGTTCTGTATAAATCCTTTGATTCAATCTAAAGGGAGGTTATCAGAAAAATATGAGCTTTTCTTGAATCGAAATAATGAAATTGTGCTAGAAGCTATAAAATTAGAAAAATCAAATAATTCAATTTTTATTGATGCTTTCTCTTTAGAAGGGGAACTTAATTCGAATGTTACAAGTGATGGTATAACACTAGACCTTAACCCTTCGTTTTTATTTAAAGGAGGTAGTGAATGCGAAATAAAAAATACATATCAAGCGAGCACATTAGTAAATTTATTACATTATTCATTGGGTTGCATGATGGGGCGTTATTCACTAGAGCTAGATGGTCTGGTTTACGCTCATTCTTGTAACGAGGGCTTTAAAGAGCTATCTGCTAAAGGTACTTATCAAACTTTCCCTGCTGATGACGATGGCATTGTGCCATTGGCTTCAGAAAATTGGTTATTTGAAGATGATGCGACTGCACGTTTTCGTGAGTTTGTTAAAACTGTTTGGGGAGATGAAAATTTACAAGATAACCTAGAATTTGTTGCGGAAAGCTTATGTTTACACACATTAAAGCCTGTCAAAGGTGAAAGTACTAATGATACTGTCCGTCGTTATTTCTCAAAGCAATTCTATAAAGACCATTGTAAGACTTATAAAAAACGTCCTATCTATTGGTTATTTAGCTCAGGTAAAGAAAAAGCCTTTGAATGTTTAGTCTACTTACATCGCTATAACGAAGGCACCCTTGCACGTATGCGTACTGAATATGTAACCCCGCTTATGGGTAAATATGACCAGCAACAATCAATGTTATCTGAACAAATTATTGAGGCATCAAATACTGAAAAACGTCAGATTGAAAAAGACCTTAAATCATTAGAGAAAAAACAAGCTGAACTTCGCACCTTCGATGAGCAACTTAAACATTACGCCGAAATGCGCATCACCCTCGACCTAGACGACGGAGTAAAAGCCAACTATGGCAAATTCGGCAACCTACTAGCAGACGTAAAAGCCATCCACGGTAAACAAGCTGAGGTATTAAAATGATCACAAAAATAAAAATAGACAACTTTAAGTCTCTAGTTGACTTTGAGCTTAACCTTTCCAAATTTAATTGTTTAGTCGGTTTAAATGGCTCTGGTAAATCTACAGTGCTACAAGGTATTGATTTTATTTCTCAATTGATGAATGGCGAGATAGACGAGTGGCTAAGTAAACGCCAATGGGATGCCGCAGACTTAAATTCTAAATTAACCAAAAAAAGCAATATTACTTTTGAATTGCATATTCTTGATAAGGAACATGGTCAGATCGTATGGGGCGGCAGTGTTAACCGAAGTAGCTTGAAGTGTACCCAAGAAACGGTTACTTATAACGGTAAAACTCTACTTAGAGTTGACGATGCTTCCTATTTTGTCATCGCTAAAAATGGTGACGGAAACAAATCACCAATAGTATTTGATTACCAAGGCTCGATTCTCTCACAGTTCAAAGAAAGTGTAATTTATGACGTATTAGATAAATTGAAAACCTCAATTAATGAAATACTTTCATTAGATCTTATTTCCCCTGAACTTTTAAGAAGTCGTACTAAAATTTCTCAAGGTAAGCTGGGCTTAGGTGGAGAGCGTCTGTCTGCTTTTTTACATGAATCGGGAGATATAGGCAAAGAAGAATTAAAAACTGATTTACATAAAGTATACGGACAGTTAAACAGTATCGATACAAAATCTCTACGTTCTGGATGGAAACAGTTAGAGATTACTGAAGAGTTTAACGGTCAAAAAGTTCGAAGTACGGCTCGACATGTTAACGATGGAATGTTGCGATTGATGGCAATTTTTTCACAGCTCAGAAGTAAAACTAATTTTTTACTATTTGATGAAATAGAAAATGGAATTAACCCCGAACTAATTGAGTATTTGATAGATCACCTAGTTGGTGCAAAACACCAAGTGATTGTGACAAGTCATAGCCCATTAATTTTGAATTTTATTGAAGATGAAATAGCTAAAAAAGGAATTATTTATCTATATAAAGATAAAGATGGGATAACACGTTCTAGAAAGTTATTCGATATTCCATCTTTAAATGAAAAGTTAAATGTTATGGGGCCAGGTGAAGCATTTATCGATACCGACCTAACTGAGCTTTATAAAGAAATTCAAATGCTAGATTTTCTAGAGCTTTAGTAATGCAGTTGTTATTAAGCGGTGAAGGTAAAGATGATATTGGTTTCTGTGAAAATAACCTAAGTGAATGCGTCTCCCCAGAATATAAGCCAGGTGCTATGGCATATTTTGTCGATAAGCTTGTTGAATTTTTCCTAGGGTATGAATATTCGCATATTGAGTATCAGGGAGTGACATTTGTTTCTGAAAAATATTTAGTAGATAACAAACTAACAGCTAGAAAAAAATCAATGGCCTTAAAGGGGAAGAAAAAGCCTGCTGAGACACACTATTATTACCAAAATGCAAGATCTCTAGCTGAAAAAGCTAAAGCAGTTTCTGATGATTCAGGTGACCAAGTAATTGCAGTGTTATTTCGAGATGCAGACGGAACTGCTTCAGCTGGAAGAGGACATTGGCAAGATAAGGTTAATTCTATGGAGAAGGGGTTTGCTGATGAAGATTATGCTGATCTTGGTGTACCTATGATACCAATGGCAAAATCTGAAGCTTGGTTATTGTGTGCAGTAAAAAATAATCCCTATCAACACTGCGACAGATTAGAAAATGAATCGGGCAATGATAACGCTCCAAACCCATTAAAGACACAATTACGTGATGCTTTAGAGGGTAATAGTTCTACTCAAATACAAATAGACTTGATTAATGACGGTACTATAGATGTTTCTCAAATAGATATGCCTTCATTTAACTATTTCAAAGATAAGCTACGGGCAGCCGTTGTTCATGCCCAAGGAAATGTATAACGATGAAGTTAGAAAAACTGAAGCACTACGCCGAAATGCGCATCACCCTCGACCTAGATGACGGTTTAAAAGCCAGTTACGGCAAATTTGGGGCGGTTAAGTAGTATGGCTAAAACCAAAGTGAGCGTATTTGTATCTTACGATCACAAAAATAAAAAACTTACCATAGCTATTTATGCAACTATTAAAATTGGACTTAGCTATGATTATTGAATTAAAGCAGAGGCTATCCCAATACAAAAGTTATTGGCAATCTAGGCAATGGATCAAGTTAAAGTTTTTTTATCTATCAAGAGCATATTACTCTATTAGGCAAAAACTTAGTAATTATAAGCAGATATTATCCGCTTTAATTACCATGTATAAAGCCGTCCTTGCTTACTTTCTTTTACCCATATTAGTTGCGACAGTTACTCAATATATTGAGCTTCCAACTAGAAGTTGGTTTGTGGCTAATGGGTGGGTAATTTTAAAAGATTCTGATTATTCTACCTTGGTAGCCACTGTTACTAGCATTAGTGGTTTTTTCATTGGTTTATATTATGCTGCAATAACGACTATTGGTGGTTCAATTTATTCAAAAGTTCCTCAGAGCTTACGACAGTTACTTTTAAATGAAAGGTACGGTAATGCTTACCTTAACTATTTAGTCTCTTTTACTTTCTGGGGTATTTTATTACTTGCTCAATATGTATTAGGGTATCGGGTAAACCCACTTAATATTCCTCTAATCGTTTTGTTTGGTGGCTTTGCCGTTTTTGCGTTTTTTCAAATAGGCGTCAGAGCTTTATCTTTATTTGAACCAACAGAGTTTGCGGGTGAGATTTTTGACAATATTTCAAAGTCAGTCAAACGACTTTTACCAGGTGCAAGTCATTGGGATTCTCCTGCATTTCAAAAGCATGAACATAAAAATGTACAACACTGGCTTGAGACAATTCAAGCATTAGCTGAAATAGCAACGTCTGAAAAACATTTGTCAGGTAAAGTATTTATAAACTTTACTCAAAAAATAACTCAATTTTTGAGTTGGTATGAATATCAAAAAGATCGAATCCCCCGTAATAGTGAGTGGTTTACTTCAATACACCAACACCCTGATTGGTATCAAACGGATGATATTCAAACATCTCTTGCTCATCAATCAGGTCACATTTTAGAAGCAATAAAAGTACCTAATTATCAATGGTTAGAAAAAGAGTTATCGGATGTGTTGTTTTCATGTTTACGACTAAATTTAGAGAATCGTAATTATTCCCATGCAATGCAAACACTCGGTTGTATTGACATGTATATCAAGACTATTGCAGCTAAAGGGAATATGAGTTGGGCATTTGAAGTGCTTAGCCAAGTAGCACATGTATGCGAAGAACATATTAATGAAGTAGTAAAAAATCAAGTAGATCAAAATGCTGAGTTAATCGGCCTATGTGATTTCGTGGCATATTTGCCAATCAATGCATATCTAGCTTATGTGAAAAGTTTAAATAACAGAAATGGAACGATCATTTCGCGATTGGTTGATGGCATTAATTGGAACAAAAAGAATTCAATTTATAAAGAACAGTTATCTGAAAACACTATTAAAAAACTTGAGTGGTTTCAAGAGCGCATGAGGTTTGAGTATGATGTTGAAGGAAAATTTATAACTCCTGATTGGTATGTAAAAAATGAAATATGTAACCAAGAAGCAATATCTTTTGTTCGAAATACAAATGAAATAATTGATAAGTTTGGTGCCATGTATTCTAGCTGGGTAAAAAACTTAACGTTTTCTCGAAGGTATTGGTTTGCTTCTGCTTGTTCAGTTAGAGAAAAGGAGTTCTGGTATAAAATATCTTATCAAAGTCACGTGTTTTCGAATTACTGGAAATCTTTATCAAATTATCAAAAACATGATGAGAGTTGGCCTAATTTTGATATTGAGGCGCTAAAAGATACTCTTGATCAAAAAGCTAAAAAAGTTGAGCAATCACGAACAGTATTGTTAAACAAACTTATACTTATTGATCGTCCTGAGGAGTTTCCTGATTATCCAGGTGTATTTCTGCATTCACAAGGTGAAGCTCTATTTGAGGCTCTGCTGTCGAATGATGAACCCCAAATTATTGAATTGTTTCCAAGCTATTACTTTTCAAGTTTTTACAAGTTTTTAAAGCTTTTTCCTTGTGATTTCAATGAACTTGGAAAGGCTGAAAATAAGGCTAAGATTGCATCCGCAGCGCTCATTGATTTATTGGAACTAACAGGATTTGCCATTGTATTACTTAGTTTTTATCAAAATAAAAAATTGGCGAACTTGATTCAAAGAATTTGGAATCAACACCTTTCTGATCCAGCTAAAGTATCTCAACTTATGGCGACAGTTAACCTATACGATAGTGCTTTTGAAATACCTCATAGAGATGCTCACCGATTTCAATGGAAACGGAGTGTATACGGTAAGTTTTCCAGTGAACTGGATACAAAAGAAATTTATAGAGCAGGAAACTATTTTCATTCAGAAAAAATGGTTATGCATGATGATCCTTTGGTTAGGTTATTCGCAAGAGAAGATATAGGACTAGACCATAAAGGTATTGATGTTTTTGTTACAGAACTTTTAATACCTAAGTTAGAGAACCCTGAACAGGAAATCAACAAGTTCAGACGTGATCTAAGACATAAAGTACTTAGAGAAACTGAGCGTTATCAACAATATAAAACAGGTGGATTTGATGAATAAATTTATTTTAGCTGATTTAGTAAAGGTAAAGCCAAAATTTTTACCACGAATTATTGATAGCGTCTTAGATGATGATTTACGATATTCCTCACAGGTTCACATTTTAAGAGAGGAGTTACACCTTGGGATTCTGCCTATAGGTGGCAGGGGTCGAAATCATGGCGATTTTGCTATTGAGTTAGTTGGTAGTGAGAATGATAAAGCAGAAAGAGTGCTTCTAAGTATTGAAGGAATTTATCGAAGCTCAACCTGTGAGTTTATTTGCGATATCGTTAATAATATGGCTCAAAACCTTACATACTTTGGTTCTATACGTTATGAAATAGTTGAACAAAAAAAAGGGTTTACTTTGCATTATATACCACAGAGTTCATTTTATGACCTAGGTATTTTGGGAGTGCAAATTGTACCTAAAAAACAACGAGAACATATGAATAAGCAATTTATTTTTAGGTCAAAAAAATATATTTGGGATTTATCATTTCCTGATGCTATTTGCAGTAAAACTCGTTATATAAATATCCTTGATAAATTATCAAAGTATACCGAACTTATGCCACGTAAAATCCCGCATGATAAAATCTTCGAAGCAGATTTAGGCTTCGACGGAGCTGGCTTTAATAAGCAAACTAAGAAATATATATACAAGACTCTTAACGATATTGGTGGAGCCCAGAGAGAAACAAATCTGACACATGTAAATGAGTATTACCTCATTAATCGTATGATCAGAATGAACTTGTCAAAGGTTCTGTTGAGAGAACATATCATTAACAAGATAAACTTTTTATTTAGTAAGTTAAATATAGATTCAAAAATAGTGATTAAAGGCTTGCCAGCGAGTGATGAAATTAGAAATGCCCTCAGTGATCTTGAAGCAGGAACACTAGGGTTAAATGAGGCTCTAAAACAAACTAATGTTTATTAGTGAGATGAATAGATGAATCTAGAACAAATTAAGCAAGGAATACTCTCCAAATTTGAAAAATGTAGAATTGTCTTTTGGCAAGATGAAGATGTGGACTTTCAAGAACAAATTGGTGAGTTAAGTAACGCTTTAGCTGATGATGAAATAGAAGTCATCGAGTTAGACAGCTCTTCACACTTTGAGGTTAAGCATAGGGTCGAATTAGTAGATACAACTAAGTCGTTCTTGCTCTATAGCAATAAAGCAGTTGCTCAGCCTAGTAGAGATTGGCTATTTGACATGCGTTTATATGCAGAGCAGTTTTATGCTGATTCAAGTTCAATGAGGTTAAATGAACTTGGTATGCGTATGGAGTATCGTCAGCTTGTTAGTGGTTATAAGAAGTTTTTTGAAAATAAACAGCGTTATGGTCGTTTGCAAAAATTATTGCCTGTAAATGCCGATAAAGATGGATTAGAGCTAGCAATGATTGCTGCGGTTGTAAAAGCTGATACTGCTAATTTTTCAACTATCATCAGTTTATTAATTAAGACTTATTTTGAATCAGAAGATACTGCTAAGGAGCTTAATGCGGAGCTTGAGAAATATAAATTAGATTTAAGCTTTTGGCGTTTTGCTTTAAAGGAGTTTGGATATATTTGTTGTGGATTATGGAATGAAGAAGAAAGAAAGCCGAGCTTAAAAGATTTTATTGTTAAATTATTAGTGACAGATTTTTCACATGGTTTGGCATCTTCTAATGTTGATGTAGCTAACTCTCAAGCAATACAAAACTTATCAGCACATTTATTACCCACATCAATAACATTTGAACAACAAGCTTCGTTACCGAAAGAAATAGAAGCATTATTTACAAGTGCTAGATCTAAGCGTTCAGCCGTTATCAACTTTGTTAAAAGTTGGCGTGAAAATCGTACATTATCTGATTCTTATAATAACTTATCGGCACTTGTGGCTAATGAGTTAGAAATAAAAGAAAAGTTAAGTGAGTTTACCTTACCTGAAAACTTTATATCGGTGGAAACCTTTGAGTTGATTGAGCAGCAATTCATTATGATGCTCGCTAAAGATTTACCTGCGTTTTCACCTGTTGATATTGCTAGCTGGATATCAACACGCTTACGTAGCCATTGGAGTTATGAAGATAAAAATTATCAGGCTATCTATAAAGCATTACGTGCCGCTAAGCAGTTTTATCAGCTTAAAGAAAAGTATGATGAGGGTTTCAATTTTAACTCTGCGCGAGATTTGTATAAAGCTTATGAAGAAGAAATACATCAATTTGATACTACGTACCGAATATTCTCAGAAAATTCGCTTAAAGCATCACAGAATGGCTCTGACATATTAAAGCTAACTGGTTTAGTTGATGATATTGAATCTCTTTATGTTGATTGGTATTTACATGATTTAGCCATAGCTTGGGGAAGTTTAGTTGATAAAGATAATCTAACTAGCCAATGGAAAATTCAGGGGATAAATAATCAACAAAACTTCTTTAATAAAGAAGTTAAAGGTATTTTGAATAATACTCAGGTTAAGCGTGTTTTTGTTATTATTTCTGATGCATTACGTTATGAGGTTGCTCATGAAATCCATCAACAAATTAATGATGAGAAGCGATTTAAATCTGAAGTTAGTTCTCAATTAGGCGTTGTACCCTCATATACACAGTTGGGTATGGGAAGTTTATTACCGCATAAATCTTTGACCGCTCACTTAAAAAATAAAGTTGAGTATAAGGCGGATGGTTTATCAGTACATGGTATGAAAAATCGCCATAAAATTTTGACTAACCATCGAGGTATCGCTTTTAAAGCTGATGAAGTACTAAATTGGACAAATAAAGAAGGTCGAGAAAAAGTTAAAGAGGCGGAAGTTGTTTATATTTATCACGATGAAATTGATGCTATTGGTGATAAAGCTGCGACAGAGAACCAAACGTTTGAAGCTGTTAGGAATGCGGTTGATGAAATTAAGCAACTTGTTGCTCGTATTATTAATCGCCTTAATGGTAGTCGGGTGTTAGTTACAGCTGATCATGGTTTCATTTTCAAAATGACAGATGTCACCGATTCAGATAAAACGGCACTAAAAGCTGAGCCAACAGGTACAGTTGAGTCGAAAAAACGTTATGTAATTGGTTCAAACTTACCATCAGACAATTATTATTGGACAGGGAAAATAGCCGATACTGCGGGATTAGATTTAGATAATGGTGATGACGCTGAGTTTATGGTGCCAAGAGGTAGTAATCGTTTTAACTTTAACGGTGGTGCAAAATTTATACATGGCGGCATTATGCCACAAGAGATTTGTGTTCCTATTCTACAAGTTCGTGAACTTCACGATAATAAAGCACAGGCTAAGCATGCAAAACAAAAAGTAGGCGTAGTCCCGCTAAATAGCCCTATTAAAATAGTTTCTAATATTGATCGTATTCAGTTTTTACAAACAGATGCTATTGGTGAAAAATTCAAACCTAGAGAATTAGATATATGGATTGAAACACCAGAAGGTAAAACTATTAGTGGTATTGAAAAGGTAATGTTTGATTCAGAGTCAAATAATATGGATGATCGGAAAAGTAATGTACAAATTAAATTAGAAGGTAGTGGTTTTAACCGTTCTAAACACTACAAGTTGGTTATGAAAGATACTGAAAGCCTGAATATTACCAGTCATACAGTGATCATAGATTTAGTATTTGAAGACGATTTTTTTTAAAGGAAAGTGATTGTGAACAGCAAAAATATTGAGTTAGAAGCATCTTCACACAATGAAGAAAAATCTGAAATAAGAGGCTTAGGCTTAGATCTAGATGATTTAATGATATCTGAATTTAACGGCCGAATTGTTAGAAAAGATCTTACCAAGCTGTTAAAAGAAGGTGCCAATGTACCTGTTTACGTGCTTGAGTATTTACTTGGCATGTATTGTTCGTCTGCCGAAGATGAACAAATTGTTGAAGGTATGAAAAAAGTAAAAAAAATCTTAGCTGATAACTATGTTCGGCCTGATGAAGCGGAAAAAGCTAAATCTCTTATTCGTGAAAAAGGTACTTATAAAATAATTGATAAAGTTTCTGTTCGGCTTAATCAAAAGAAAGATATTTATGAAGCCAGTCTTTCAAACTTAGGTATTAAAGATGCTGTAGTACCCACTAGCATAGTAAAAGAAAATGAGAAACTTTTAATGGGTGGTATCTGGTGCATTATCACCTTGAGTTATTTTTATGAAGAAGGTCAAAAGATCTCTCCATTTTCAGTATTGAACTTAAAGCCTATTCAAATGCCTTCGATGAATATGGATGAAGTTTTTGATGCGAGAAGAAAGTTTACAATGGATCAGTGGATGGATGTTTTACTCCGTTCAATAGGTATGGAGCCTGCCAATTTAGAGCATCGTGCAAAATGGCACTTGGTTGCGCGAATGATCCCATTTGTTGAAAATAATTATAATGTGTGTGAACTTGGCCCAAGAGGTACGGGTAAATCACATGTTTATAAAGAATGTTCACCTAACTCTCTGCTTGTTTCTGGTGGACAAACAACAGTAGCTAATTTGTTTTATAACATGTCATCTCGCCAAATTGGTTTAGTGGGCATGTGGGATGTTGTCGCATTTGATGAAGTCGCAGGCATTCGTTTTAAAGACAAAGACGGCATACAAATCATGAAAGATTATATGGCTTCTGGCTCTTTCTCTCGCGGTCGTGATTCAATTGAGGCTAAAGCTTCTATGGTTTTTGTTGGTAACATTGACCACAGCGTTGAAACGCTGGTGAAAACGAGCCATCTATTGGCTCCATTTCCTGATGATATGATTGATTGTGCCTTCTTTGATCGTTTTCATGGCTATATTCCAGGTTGGGAAGTACCAAAAATGCGTCCTGAATTTTTCACAGATCGCTTTGGTTTAATCACCGACTACTTGGCAGAATACATGCGTGAAATGCGTAAAACCACCTTCTCAGACTCTATTGATAAATTTTTTAAACTTGGTAATAACCTAAACCAGCGTGATGTTATTGGCGTAAGAAGAACCACTTCTGGCTTACTTAAGCTATTAGTGCCACACGGTGATTACACCAAAGATGAAGTGCGAACCTGTTTGATTTATGCGCTTGAAGTACGTAGACGTGTTAAAGAGCAGCTTAAGAAGATTGGAGGCATGGAATTTTTCGATGTTAATTTTAGTTATATCGATAATGAAACATTAGAAGAATTCTTCGTTAATGTACCAGAACAAGGTGGTTCAAACTTAATTCCAGCAGGTATTACTAATGCAGGTGTTGTTCATTTTGTTAGTAATGGATCCACAGGTAAGTTAGGTGTATATCGATTAGAAAGCCAAATGACCTCAGGTAAAGGTAAGCATTCAACCTCAGGCTTTGGCTCAGATACTTCGGCAAAAGAACAAGTGCGTGTTGGCTTTGATTATTTCAAAGGCAACTTAAATAGAATAGCAGCAAGCTCATGTTTTTCGGAACATGAGTTTCATCTGCATTTTGTTGACCTTCAAAGTTCTGGTAATAGTCATTCAGCAAGTTTATCGTCACTTGTATCTTGTTGTTCGTTATTAATAGGTAAACCAGTGCAAGAGCAAATGGTTGTTCTTGGTAGCATGACACTTGGTGGTGTTGTTAACCCTGTTCAGGATTTAGCGTCAAGTATGCAAGTTGCACTAGAAGCAGGAGCCACTAAGATCTTATTACCCATGGCTTCAGCAACAGATATTTCAACTGTTCCAGCAGAAACGTTCACTAAGTTCCAAGTGAGCTTTTATCGTGATCCTGTTGATGCTGTATATAAGGCATTAGGTGTTCAATGAGACAGAAATTAACATCATTAAGCTAATTGTCGCCTTAACAATAAAATTATGGTTTGGTGGCAATGAAAATTGCCCGTTGTGGTGCTGGGTAACCTTCAATCGTTTTGCGGTTATCAAGGGGATCAAGAAAGTTAGATAATGACTCTGTATCTATCCAGTCAGTTTTTCGTTGCTCATCAAGTGCGGTAATATCGGTATTAACCACGCGAATATGGTTAAAACCGCAACGTTTTAACCATGAGCACATAGCTTTAGCGCTAGGTAAAAACCAGACATTGCGCATTTTAGCGTATCGCTCACCAGGTACTAATACTGTGTTTTCATCGCCATCAACAATGAGGGTTTCAAGTATTAATTCGCCACCTTTAACCAATTGTGCTTTTAATTGGTAAATAAAATCAATAGGTGAGCGACGATGATATAAAACACCCATAGCAAACACGCTATCAAAGGCATTTAGTTCAGGCAATTGCTCTACACCTAATGGCAATAAATTCACCTTGCGATCATTTATAAAATGTTGCACTGCGTTAAATTGCATCAAAAATAGTTGGGTTGGGTCAATTCCGACAACAAACTTTGCTCCCGCGCCACGCATACGCCACAAGTGATAGCCACTACCACAGCCAATATCCAATACATATCTATTCGATAAATCGCTGATGTGTTTAGCTAATCTGTCCCATTTGAAATCACTACGCCATTCGGTATCTATATGTAAACCATGAATATGGTATGGGCCTTTACGCCAAGGTTTTAACTTTTTTAATAAATTTTCTAAGCGCTTGTGTTCACTGGTATTAAAATCTTCTTTGTCGCCAACCGTTACACTATTAACTAAATCAGTAACTGATGCTGATGCTTTTGGCAGTGCATCTAAGATTTTTTGCCAATGTTTATATTCACCATGTAGGTTGTTTTTATGCCAATAATCAAGTTGTGATGGCAGAGTATTTAACCAATGACTTAAACGGTTGGTGGCAATTTGTTGGTAAAACTTATTAAAATTTGTCATAGAATTTTTTTGAATGGGTGATAATACCTGCGCTACTCTTATTTTATGGCAATAAAAGAAATAAAGTTAAAGCATTGAAACCATGGGGAAACATGATTAAACCCTGCACTTTTTAAGCGCTTTATATGCTGTTCTACTGAATCTGTGCGCATTACGTTTTCTAATGCGGTACGTTTTTGCGCGACTTCTAGCTCACTATAACCGTTAGCACGTTTAAAGTTATGATGTAAATTACCCAAATGTTTATCAATAATAGGATCATCATGAGATATTTTCTCTGAAATCACTAATAAGCCGCCATCATTTATGCCTTGTGCAATATTATTAATCAATGTTTGACGCGCTGTTTTATCAATAAATTGCAAGGTAAAATTAAGCACTACCATAGAGGCATTTTTAATTATTATATCTTGAATATTCGCTTCAATAACATCAACTGGGGTAGTACCTTTGAAGGCATTGATATGCATTTTACAACGTTCAACCATTGCCCGTGAATTATCGACAGAAATAATTTTACACGGCTTTGTTTGAATACTTTTCCGCATTGCCAAGGTTGCAGCACCTAATGAACAACCCAAATCATAAACAGAGGTGTTTTTTTGTACAAACTGTTGGCTAAGTCGACCAATGGTGTCAATAATAGTATTGTAACCAGGCACTGAACGACTGATCATATCTGGAAAAACTTCTACTACTTGAGCATCAAAAGTAAAATCGTTAACTTGGGCTTGGGGATTTGAGTAAATTAAATCGGTATCAGAAGTGTGCATGGTTATCGTTATTGTAACTGTGTGGCGTTATTTTAACTGATATTCAAACAAATAAATAACAGAAATTTTGCGAGATACGTTGTTAATTATTTTTGTAAATTATTTGTATAAATTATTTTTCTGAGTTGCCCCCCTTATTGCTGTTAGTGTTAACTTGGTAATTTTTGAACAAGGTTAATATAATCAATGATTTAATTCACCATTAGCTATTGCTATCAACTAAACTTCTTACGCATACCACTTTTAATAAGCTAGGGTGACTTTACTAAACTTTGCTTTATAATATGCGACATTTATCGCTAACTAAACTGAGTTAGCATCAATTTTTAATTATTAATAGTATCAAGGTAAAAATACATGCGAAGTCTTTATTGTGGTGAGGTTAACGAATCTCACATTGGTCAAGAAGTCACTCTTTGTGGTTGGGTTAATCGTCGTCGAGATTTAGGCGCCGTTATTTTTCTGGATTTACGTGACCGTGAAGGTTTAGTTCAAGTTGTTTATGATCCCGATCTTCCTGAAGTATTACGTGTTGCCAATACCTTAAGAAATGAATTTTGTGTGCAATTAAAAGGTAAGGTACGCGCCCGCCCAGAAGGTCAAGTGAATAAAGACATGAAAACGGGTGCAATTGAGATATTAGGTTTAGCGCTAACTATTTTGAATAAGTCTGCGCCATTACCGCTTGATTCAAACCAAAATAACTCTGAAGAGCAACGTCTTAAATATCGTTACCTTGACTTACGTCGCCCAGAAATGCTCGAACGTATGCGTTTTCGCGCGAAAGTAACGTCAAAAGTTCGAAGTTCATTAGAAGCGTTAGGCTTTTTAGATATCGAAACACCGATTCTTACTGCGGCTACTCCTGAAGGTGCTCGTGATTATTTAGTGCCAAGTCGTACTCACAAGGGTAAGTTTTTTGCTTTACCCCAATCACCACAATTATTTAAGCAATTGTTAATGATGTCAGGAATGGAGCGTTATTATCAAATCGTTAAATGTTTTCGTGATGAAGATCTACGTGCTGATAGACAACCTGAATTCACCCAAATAGATATTGAAACCTCATTTATGAGTAGCACACAAGTCATGGAAGTTACTGAAACCATGATTCGCGAATTATTTAAAGCAATGCTTGATGTTGATCTTGGCGAATTTCCACGCATACCATTTAGCGAAGCAATGCGACGTTTTGGCTCAGATAAACCTGATTTGCGTAACCCGTTAGAGCTAATTGATGTAGCTGATTTACTTAAAGGCGTAGAATTTAAAGTATTCTCTGAGCCAGCAAATGATGAAAATGGTCGTGTTGCCGTTATTTGTGCACCACATGGAGCAATTCAATTTTCACGTAAAAATATTGATGAATACGGAAAGTTTGTTGGTATATATGGTGCCAAAGGCTTAGCTTGGTTGAAAGTAAATGATATTGACAAAGGCATGAAGGGCTTACAATCACCTATTTTAAAATTTTTACCAGAAGGTGTGGTTAAAGCACTACTTGATCGCGTCAAGGCAAAATCAGGTGATATTATTTTCTTTGGGGCTGATTCAAACACAGTCGTTACTGAAGCCTTGGGTGCTCTTCGTCTTAAATTAGGTGAAGATTTAGGTTTATTGGTAGGTCAGTGGAAACCTTTATGGGTTGTTGACTTCCCAATGTTTGAAGAAATTGACGGTCACATGCATGCACTTCACCACCCATTTACCGCACCAACTAACTTAACGCCAGAGCAACTTGAGGCTAATCCATTAGATGCGTTATCTGATGCTTATGATATGGTGTTAAACGGTTGTGAACTAGGGGGTGGATCTGTGCGTATTCATAAACAAGACATGCAATCAGCAGCGTTTAGAATTTTAGGTATTGACGAAGAAGAAGCACAGGAGAAGTTCGGCTTTTTACTTGAAGCTTTACAATATGGTGCGCCGCCACATGCTGGTTTAGCTTTTGGCTTGGATCGCTTAGTGATGTTAATGACTGGTGCGAGCTCTATTCGTGAAGTGATGGCATTTCCAAAAACCACTACTGCGGCTTGTCTATTGACGAATGCGCCAGGTAAAGCTAATTCGGCTCAGCTAGCTGAGTTAGGTTTGGCGATAATTAAAAAAGATGCGAGTGATGCGAGTGATGCAAGTGATGCGAGTAAAGAGTAGCGAGTATCGAAAGGAGTCTTTGGCTATTTTATTTGACTGTTTTCGTAACTCGATACTTATCACTCGACACTGATGTCTATTATTTTAGGTATTGACCCCGGTTCACGCTTCACTGGCTACGGGGTAGTTAAACAACAAGGTCGTACTTTTACTTACCTTGGCAGTGGTTGTATTAAAGCACTAAGTCAAGGTGAGGATCTTGCCTCGCGTTTGCAAACTATTTTTGCTGGTGTTTCTGAAATTATTCTGCAATTTAAGCCTGACATGTTTGCCATTGAACAAGTTTTTATGGCGAAAAATCCAGACTCAGCATTAAAGTTAGGGCAAGCTAGAGGCGCTGCTATTGTGGCTGCTACGAACAGTGGTTTAATGATAGCAGAATACTCTGCCAGACAAATAAAACAAGCTGTTGTGGGAACGGGTCGTGCGGATAAAAGCCAAGTTCAGCATATGGTAAAAGCTATCCTTAAACTACCAGATACACCCCAAGCCGATGCCGCAGATGCTCTAGCTGTCGCTTTATGCCATGCTAATAGCCATCAAAGTTTGGCAAAACTTGCTGGACAAGCAAGTAAAGTTGTCCGAGGAAGATTGAGGTAAGCTTTTAGTTCATCACTTAAAACTATAGTTTACTGTATAAATATATAGTGATATGCTTTTGTTATCTTAATTATTATCTCTAGGTTGTTAACTGTGATCGGTCGTTTATCGGGCACTATTGCTGAAAAATCCCCGCCTGAAATTCTTATTGAATGTGCTGGCGTTGGCTATGAAGTTACTATGCCAATGACAAGCATTTATGTATTACCTGAGCTAAATGAGCCAGCGGTTATTTATACTCATTTTGTTGTTCGCGAAGATGCCCAGTTATTGTATGGTTTTGCTAATAAAACTGAGCGGAAATTATTTCGTTTACTCATTAAAGTAAATGGCGTTGGCCCTAAATTAGCCTTAGCAGTATTATCTGCTATGTCCGCAGATCAATTTGTCAGTTGTGTTAGACATGATGATATTTCGGGAATCGTAAAAATTCCAGGGGTAGGTAAAAAAACGGCAGAGCGCTTATTAATTGAGATGCGTGATAGGTTAAAAGATTGGCAAATGTCACCTACGCTTGTAATTGACTCTATGCCTGTGCCGTTAAGTACCGAACAAAAATTTGTTAATAGCTTTAATGATCACAAGGGCGATGCTATTAATGCGCTGATCTCCTTGGGTTATAAACAAACACATGCTGATAAAGCGGTTAAATTGGTTTATAGCGATGGCATGTCTAGTGAAGATATCATTAGGCTGTCTTTAAAGTCGATGTTGTAGGTATCTTGTAAAAGCGGTTTTAATCGCGAATTAACGATAATATTTAGGAAAGAAAATGATAGAAGCGGATCGCTTAATTGAATCAGTAGCGACCATTGAAGACGCAGGCGTTGATCGCGCTATTCGTCCAAAAATGCTCAGCGACTATACTGGCCAAGCCCATATTAAAGTGCAAATGGAAATTTTTATTCCAGCGGCAAAAAAGCGTGGCGAACCACTTGATCATCTGCTTATTTTTGGCCCTCCAGGCTTAGGAAAAACGACTTTAGCTAACATTGTTGCCAATGAAATGGGTGTGAGTATTCGTACAACTTCAGGCCCAGTACTTGAGAAAGCTGGTGATGTAGCTGCGCTGTTAACTAATTTAGAAGAAAATGATATTTTATTTATTGATGAAATTCATCGCTTAAGTCCTGTTGTTGAAGAAGTACTGTATCCGGCAATGGAAGATTATCAACTTGATATTATGATTGGTGAAGGGCCTGCGGCTCGTTCAATAAAATTAGATTTACCTCCTTTTACCTTAATTGGCGCAACAACACGGGCAGGAGCATTAACCTCACCATTGCGTGACAGGTTTGGCATAGTACAACGGTTAGAATTTTATAATGTGCAAGATTTAACAACCATAGTAAAACGTTCGGCGCATTTTTTAAATTTAACTATTGATGAGCAGGGCGCTTTTGAAGTTGCTAAACGAGCACGTGGAACTCCGCGCATAGCAAATAGATTATTGCGCCGGGTACGTGATTATGCTGATGTAAAAGCACATGGTTTAGTTAACCAAGCAACAGCGGCTGCCGCACTTGATATGTTAGACGTTGACCATGAGGGATTTGATATTATGGATAGAAAACTACTTCATGCGATTATTGATAAATTTATGGGTGGCCCTGTAGGGCTTGATAATATTGCTGCTGCTATTGGTGAAGAGCGAGAAACTATTGAAGATGTACTTGAGCCATTTTTAATTCAGCAAGGGTTTCTACAACGTACACCACGTGGACGTATCGCTACAGATAGAGCCTATTTACACTTTTCAATTACTCGACCAGACTCGGCCAGCTCTGTAAAATAATTGCATGAGATGATTATCTGTTTTTTCTTTTTTTCCATGCTTTTATCACACTGTAACGCCATAAACCTTGAATGAAAAAATAGCCAAATATAGCAAAAGTTGTCGCTAAAACCCCACAGCCTAATAAAAATGCAGGACCTATGGTTGATAAACTGTCAACTACCCATTGCCAATTAGCTTCAAAATTAAACTCTTGTGCTGTTGCGCCTATTATCCATGATCCAACCGTGTAACAAGCGTAAAATATAACAGGTATGGTTAATGGGTTTGTTAACCATACAAGGGCAATTGAAAAAGGGAGATTAGCATGCACTAAAATGGCAGTGCCTGCCGCTAACACCATTTGAAAAGGCACAGGAATAAAAGCGAAAAATAAACCAACGGCAAAAGCTTTTGCAACTGAATGACGATTCATATGCCATAAGTGTGGATTGTGCAATAAGTTACCAAAAATTTTTAAATGTTTATTGTCTTTAATACTTTGGCTGTTTGGTATTAAGCGCTTAATTACTTTTTTTGGCATATACTTACTATTATGTTTAGATAATTTTATTCAAACTAACACTGTACACAGTATAGGAAATATTTCGTTCACTATGGATTGGTGGTTAGCTAGTTTTTTTCTTGGTGCTATATTGTCACTATTTTTACCAATAGTGCCAGATCTTTTTGTGCTATTTTTACTTCTTTTATTTTCACTCCTCTTTTTTTATTATCAACCGCTACGTATAAGCTCTGGTTTACTCTTTGGCGCCTGCTGGATGTTACTCAATGCCTTTAATTATCAAAATCAATGGCAAAAAAATAATTTAAATCCATTGAAAATAGCGTCTACACATCAATGGATACAAGGAAAGGTAAGCAGTTTGCACTCTTTAGCTAACCCGCTTGAAATAAACAATGATAAAAATCCTTTACGTTTTAACCTTAATGTTACTCATATTAATTCGACAACATTAAATTCGACAATAAAGATCAGATTAAGCTGGAAAAAAGCCAAGCTTTCTTTGCAACAAGGGCAAATTGTTCAGTTAAAAGTCAAACTTAAACCTGCTCATGGTTTGGCGAATATAGGCGGGTTTAGTTATCAAACGTGGTTGAGAAGTAAGGGCATTATTGCAACAGGCTATGTTATTAATCATAAGAAGAATAAAGTAATAATAGCAAAAAGCTTAATGCGACAGCAGCTTTTTAATAGCTACAAAGATCTTTTGCCTAAACATAAGTTATCTCCCTTATTACTTGCGTTAGGTTTTGGCTCTCGTAGTGAGTTAACTCAACAATTATGGCATGTGTTGCAAATAACAGGTACAGGGCATCTTATTGCTATCTCTGGCTTGCATATTGGCTTGGTTGCAACGGGTAGTTACTTTCTTCTTATGCTGCTTATTCGATTCTTACCATTAAATATTTACAATCATTTAAGTCAGTTTCAAATCATCAATATTCGCTACCTTGTTATCATAGTAAGTTTGGGAGGGGCGGTAATTTATGGGTATTTAGCTGGTTTTTCTTTACCAACAATACGAGCTTTGCTAATGCTAAGTATTTATTGGCTTACACGTGTGTTGGGCATAAAAGTTTCGATAACACGTTGGTTGTTATTAACATTATTTTTGCTAGCATTAATAACTCCCTTTAGCTTATTTACCGCAAGCTTTTGGTTATCCGTTTATGCGGTTACTATTATTTTTCTTACCCTTTGGCGTTTTAAGCATACTTTATCAAAAGGTCGAGCTATTTGTCGTTTTATCAAAGGCTTATTGGTTATTCAATTAAGTTTAACCTTGATGTTATTACCTATTAGTGCGGTGTTTTTCCAACAAGTTTCTTTGGTTAGTTTGTTTGCAAATATAATAGCAGTACCTTGGATGAGCTTTTTAAGTATTCCTTTGTGTTTATTATCAATACTAGTAATGCCTATTTCAGCAACGCTGTCACAGCTTTTAAGTAGCCTTTGTTTAGCGTCGTTACAGGTTATTTGGCATTATTTAAGTTATATATCAACACTAGAATGGGCAGCAACAACCCTTGCAAGTTTTCACATTCAGTGCCTAGTTTTACTTGGTGTGCTTAGCTGCGGGATATTGTTTTTTCGATTACCTATTATTTTTAATCACAAGTATTTAACTATGTTAGTTTTGTGTCTAGGGACGAGTTTTAGCGCACTGTCATTGGTGAGTTGGAACACGAGCGATGAGAAAGAATGGCAGTTGGTTGTTTTTGATGTTGGACAAGGCTTATCTGTATTGATTCAACGAGGAACAAAGGCCATTTTATATGATACAGGCGCCGCATATTCAAGTGGTTTTAATATGGCCGAAGCCGTTATTTTACCATTTTTACAACATAAAGGTATAAAGAAATTAGATAAAATGATCATCAGCCACAGTGATAATGATCATGCTGGTGGCTTAACCAAAATACGAAAATCAATTGTTATAAATGAGTTGATTTATAACAGAGAGCAAAAGACAAAAGATAATATTTGCTTACAAGGTAAATCGTTTATTTGGCAAGATCTTCATTTTAAGATGCTATGGCCCAAGCGTATTGTAAGTAAAGAAAATGATGACTCTTGTGTGTTGTTAATTTCTGATGGCAAGCATAGTGTTCTACTTACTGGCGATATTTCTAAAAAAGTTGAAGCTGAATTACTGCAACAATATCCAAAACTTAATACGGATATTTTAGTTGTGCCGCATCATGGCTCTAAAACGTCATCAAGTGATGTGTTTTTATCTACATTAAAACCTGCGTTTGCTGTTGTTAGTGCAGGTTACCTTAATCGTTGGCATATGCCAGTTACTGAGGTGGTATCGCGTTATCAGCAGCATAATATTGAATTACTTAATAGTGCTGAATTAGGGCAAATTATATTTAATATTTCAGCGTTAGGTATAAGTAAGCAAACTTATCATCGTGATTTATGGCCATTTTGGTTTGCCCATTAACGTTTATACTCACGGTTACCTCGAAATGCTCGTTTCAGCGAGTCCTGCATTTTGAGGCAGTTTGGATTTTGTGTTAGAAAAAGTTGGTTGTTAACAGGAATCACGTTAAAATCGAGCTATTGTAAATACGTAATATGAAATGAGTAATACTAGTCAATGGCAATACCATCATCAAAGCAGGCATCAAGTACTGATTTAACTGCCACAGCATGGCAAAATTTCAAACAATTACTTTCTTATGCTAAACCATATAAATTAGGTTTTGTTGCCGCAATCATTGGTATGCTGGGCTATGCTGCCATTGATGTTTATTTTTTATCAAAATTACAGCCTCTTATTGATGATGGTTTAGCTGGCGCGAGCCCAAACTTTATGAAGTGGGCACCTATATTTGTGATCGTAGCATTCATTTTGCGTGGTATTTTTCATTTTGTCGCTAATTACTGTTTAGCTTGGGTAGGTAATCATGTGGTCACTGATCTAAAACAACAGTTATTTGAACACATCATGGCAATGCCCGTGTCTTTTCATGATAAAGAATCAACGGGCGGGCTTATTTCTAAACTGATATTTGATACTGAACAAGTATTAAACTCGGTAAGCAAATCCATTTTAGTTATTGTTCAGCAAAGCGCTTTTGTTATTGGTTTAATTGGTTTGATGTTTTATATTAGTTGGCAATTATCCATGATATTTTTACTGATTACGCCACTGATTACCATTATTGTTACTATAGTTTCAAAGCGTTTTCGTAAAGTAAGTAAAAGTATTCAAGGGGCAATGGGCGAAGTTACTACCGCAGCAGAGCAAATGTTTAATGGCCATAAAGTGGTGTTAACGTTTGGCGGGCAGCAGCGAGAGTTTGCCCGTTTTGCACAAATTAATAAACATAATCGCCAACAGCGGATGAAATTAATGTCAGCGAAAGCGGTTAGTGTGCCAGTTATTCAAATTATTGCCTCATTTGCTTTAGCCTTTGTTTTTTATGCTATTAATTCTGAGAGTTTACGGGAAAATATTTCTGCTGGTAGCTTTGTCAGTGTTATTACCTATATGACTATGTTGTTAAGACCATTAAAAATGCTAACTAATGTCAATAGTGAGTTTCAAAAGGGCATGGCCGCTTGTGTCAGTATTTTCTCGGTATTAGATCAAGTAACAGAAAAAGACCAAGGCACGCTTGTTTTTGAAAAAAGACCGGGTAAGCTTGCTTTTAAAAATGTTGATTTTTCTTATGGCTCTGTTAATGAAACATCAGGGGATACAAAGTGGGCATTGAAAGATCTTTCTTTTGAATTAAACGCTGGAGAAACACTTGCCTTAGTAGGGCGATCTGGTAGTGGAAAATCTACAGCCAGTGCTTTGTTATTACGTTTTTATGATGCTAACCGTGGAGAAATATTAATTGATGACGTTAATATTGAGCAATATCAATTAAAAAGCTTACGATATCAATTTGCTTATGTTTCCCAGCAGGTGGTGCTATTTAACGACACGCTAGCAAACAATATTGCCTACGGTAAACCCGAGGCGAGTAGAGC
Source organism: uncultured Colwellia sp. (assembly GCA_965261045.1). Taxonomy (GTDB): domain Bacteria; phylum Pseudomonadota; class Gammaproteobacteria; order Enterobacterales; family Alteromonadaceae; genus Colwellia. The sequence goes on along the minus strand of CBDHCJ010000001.1, from coordinate 1,700,399 downwards.
AGAAATAATTTCGGCAGCAAAAAGTGCTCATGTGATGGAGTTTGCAGAGCAAATGGAATATGGGCTTGATACTCATCTTGGTGAAAATGGCGCGTTACTTTCTGGCGGACAAAGACAACGAGTAGCTATTGCTCGTGCTTTATTATGTGATGCACCATTTTTAATTTTAGATGAAGCAACCAGTGCCTTAGACACTGAGTCTGAGCGTTATATTCAAGATGCTCTACAAACGTTACAAAAAAATAGAACTTCTATCGTGATAGCTCATCGATTATCGACAATTGAGAATGCTGATAAAATTATTGTAATGGAACAAGGGGAAATTATAGAGCAAGGTGATCATCAGTCATTACTTGCAAAAAAAGGTGCTTATGCACAGTTGCATAGTTTCCAATTTCAATCGTGACATTAGTCATTGTTATAGTAGTCATTATTATATTAGTAAATCATTATAGTCATGAGTGGTTACTATGCGCTTAATTGAAAAAGTTTGGTTTGAAAATCACTGCGCAAAGTGGTGGTTAGTTCCCTTATTATTGCCATTAACAGTATTGTTTTGGTTGCTTAGCGTCATTCGGCGGTTTGCTTTTAGCTTTAGTTTATCAAAATCTTATTCTGTGAATAAGCCTGTTATTGTTGTTGGCAATATTGGGGTTGGCGGCAATGGTAAAACGCCAGTAGTCATCCATTTAGTTGAATTAGCTAAAACACTTGGCTATAAACCAGGTGTTATTTCACGAGGTTATGGCGGTAACGCCGAAACTTACCCCTATGTATTATCAGATATAAGTACCACAGATCAAGCAGGTGATGAGCCTATTTTAATTTTTAAGCGTTGTCATGTTCCTGTGGTGGTTGGCGCAAATAGAGTTGTGAATGCACAAAAGCTAGTTGAGCTAGGTTGCGATCTTATTATCAGTGATGACGGCTTACAACATTACCGTTTGCAGCGAGATCTAGAGATCATAGTTGTTGATGGTAAACGTCTTTTTGGTAATGGTCTGTTATTGCCAGCAGGCCCTTTACGAGAAGGTACATGGCGGTTAAATAATGCGGATATTGTTATTTTTAATGGTGAATATAAATTAAGAGGTGAGTCATCATTATTGATGACGTTAACAGCAAATGAACTGCGTAATATTCAAACCGGTGAAGCGGCGCCTTTGGTCGATTTTTTAGCAAACAATGTTATGGTAAATGCCATTGCTGGTATTGGCTCACCACAGCGTTTCTTTGATACGTTACAGAATTTGGGTTTCAATTTACAGCAGCAACAAGGTTTTATTGACCATAAAGGTTTCACCATTAATGACTTTAATCAATTTAAAGATAATATACCGCTGTTAATGACTGAGAAAGATGCGGTAAAATGTCAAGAATTCGCACAAGATAACTGGTGGTACTTGCCCGTTGATGCACAGTTTTCTAAACAAGATGAACAAAGATTAATACAGTGCTTACATAAACAATGATAGCTCGGAGCTTATCCCAGCAAAATGAATACAATAAAGAGAATTAACCCATGGTCTTTGATACAAAATTAATAGAAATATTGGCTTGCCCTGTGTGTAAAGGTAAGCTTGATTACGATAAAACGCAACAAGAGCTTATTTGTAAGTTTGACAAGTTAGCTTATGCAATAGATAGAGGTATTCCTGTGCTTTTAGAAAATGAAGCGCGTCATTTGTCTGTCGATAATGAAGCCACAGAAAAGGACTCATAAACATATGACTATTGCTAATGCTGAGATCTCTTTTGTTGTTGTCATTCCTGCTCGTTATCAATCTTCTCGTTTACCTGGAAAAGTGTTAGCTGATATTGGTGGTAAACCTATGATCCAATGGGTTGTTGAAAAAGCGCAACTCAGTGGTGCGAGTAAAGTCATTGTCGCAACCGATAATGATGAAGTTGAGCAAAGAGTAAAGGCCTTTGGTGGGGAAGTGTGTAAAACACGCGCAGATCACCAATCAGGTACAGAGCGTTTGGCAGAGGTAATGGAGCAATATCAGTTTAGTGATGATGAAATAATTGTTAATGTGCAAGGGGATGAACCTTTTATTCCGCCTGAAAATATTGCGCAAGTAGCCAGTAATTTAGCACATCAAGATGACAGCTCTAACGAAAAAGTTTCTCGAATGTCGACCTTAGCGATCAACATTAATTCAGTTGATGAAGCTTTTAATGCTAATGCGGTGAAAGTACTAACCGATAAAGATGGTTATGCCCTTTATTTTAGTCGAGCGACTATTCCTTATGATCGTAACCGCTTCCTTAATAATTCACAGATAGACAATATAGGTGAATTTTATTTACGTCATGTTGGCATATATGCTTATCGTGCAGGTTTTATTAAAGATTATGTTAATTGGCCAACTAGCCAGTTAGAGCAAATTGAAGCGCTTGAACAATTGAGGGTGCTTTATCAAGGTGAACACATCCATGTTGCTGTAGCAAAAACCAATGTGCCAGTTGAAGGTGTTGATACACCAGAAGACTTGGAAAAAGCGAGAGCTTATGCGGCGAGTTTGTCAGTTGTGTAACATGAGTATAGCGTTATGACCGACAAAAATTTTAATACATGTTAGAGAATATTATGTTTATCTTAGAGTTAAATCAAATGAGCCAGAATGAGTTTTTAACAAAATATTGGCAGAAAAAGCCAGTTGTGCTCAGACAAGGGTTTAAAGATTTTATCGATCCAATATCTGCTGATGAATTAGCGGGCTTAGCTATGGAGGAAACGGTAGAGTCACGTTTGGTTTATAGAAAAGGAGACGATTGGCAAGCTGAATTTGGTCCGTTTGAAAGCTATGAGCAACTTGGCGATAGCAACTGGTCGTTGGTTGTGCAAGCATTGGATAATTTCAGTGAAGAAGCGGCAGAAATAATTGAGCCTTTTCTGTTTCTGCCTCATTGGCGTTTAGATGACTTAATGGCAAGTTTTGCCACTACTGGCGGTGGCGTTGGCCCACATGTAGATAATTATGATGTGTTTATTTGCCAAGGCTCAGGTAAGCGTCATTGGCGTATTGGTGATAATAGTAAGCAAAATGAAGTGATTGCCCATGAAGCACTGCTGCATGTGGAAGCTTTCAAAGCTATTATCGATGTAGAATTACAGCCAGGAGATATTCTATATATACCGCCAGGTTTTCCGCACGAAGGTATTGCCTTAGAGCCATCAATGAGTTTTTCTGTTGGTTTTCGGGCAAATTCTACTGTAAGTTTATTAAGCGCATTTGCCGATCACCTTATCGATAATGAATTAGGCACAGAGCTGCTTGAAGATGCCGATCGTCAAGTCGTAACTCATAGTGGCGAAATTACTAATGACGATTTCCACAGCATTAAAAGTCAGTTACATTGCTTACTTGAAAATGAGCAAGTGTTTAAAAACTTTGTTGGTAATTTTTTAACAAATGCGAAACATGAATTAGATTTAATGCCCAGTGAAGAGCCGTTTGCTCGTGATGAAGTGTCTAATTTATTAACTATTCATGCTATCAAGCGTTTAGGTGGTCTCAGAGCTTTTTATTTTGAAGACACTATTAACGAGGGTATTTGTTATATAAATGGAGAGCAGAAACATTTTTCTAGTGATATTGCTCCAGTGATTAAATTATTATGCAATCAAAGCATAGTTACCCCAGATGACTTAGCGCCATGGTGTAACAATGAGCAATTCCTATCTTTAATGATAGAGCTGCTTGATCAAGGTTTTTGGTTTTGGGTTGAGGCTGGTGAATAACCAATGCGCTTAGATAAATTTATTTGTAAAAGTACCGAATTAACACGAAGTGAAGCAAAAAAAGTAGTTAAAAGTGGTGAAATTCGTGTTAATGGTGAAGTTGCTAAAAATCCAGCTATGCAGGTGCATGAAAATAATAGCATTGATATTGATGGTCAAGAGTTAACCGCTCGTGGCTCTCGTTATTATATGCTACACAAAGTAGTTGATACAATTTGCTCTAATGTTGATGAAGGTTACCCATCGGTATTACACCTTCTTGATGTTGATAAAGCCTTTGATTTACATATAGCTGGGCGCTTGGACGCTGATACTACAGGCTTGGTGCTAATAACTGATGATGGCCGTTGGTCACATAATATTATTTCACCAAAAAAAGAATGTCAGAAGGTTTATCGTGTATGGCTTAGAAATCCAATGTCAGTTGAAAAGTCTACCGCACTAATTGAACAATTTTCCCAAGGTATACAACTACAGGGTGAATCGTCTTTAACCAAACCTGCTACTTTAGCATTAATCAATGATAGTGACGTTGCCAATGAAGTGCTATTAACGATTACCGAAGGTAAATATCATCAAGTAAAACGTATGTTTGCGGCTGTTGGAAATCGAGTTATAGGCTTACATCGAGAGCAAATTGGTGACATTAAATTAGCAGATTTAGCGCCAGGCGAGTGGCGTTGTTTAACCGAAAAAGAAGTCGCTTTGTTCTCTTGAGCCTCAGCCCAGCTTAATAAATAGCTTCGCTAACTTCTGCTAACTTTTACTAACTTCTGCTTTATTTAATTCATTAAACATAGCTAACTGCTCTTTAGTCGCAGGCAGCTGATGTTTTTCCTTCCATTCACTATAAGGCATACCATAAACTTGCTCGCGAGCAGTATCAATATCAAGGTTAACGCCTAGCTTTTCAGCTTCAGCTACCGTCCATTTACTAAAACAATTACGACAAAATCCCGCTAAGTTCATAAGATCTATATTTTGTACGTCTTTACGATCATCTAAGTGGGCTAATAAGCGGCGAAATACTGCTGCTTGAATTTCGATTTCTTTATCCATGATTATACCTTTTAATAAAATTTGCTGTACTTAACTTAACTTAATTTAGCTCTACCATTATCAATTAATTACTTGAGTTATGGCATCAGCTTTAGGTTTACTAGGATCAAAGCGTCTTATTTGTACTATCATGCCAATATAAGGGTGATCAAAGTAATGTATTTCGCCAGATATTACTCGTTTGTTTTGACTAAAATTAATAAGTTTTACATTCATTTTATTAGTACCATCCCTAGTATTTTTATCTAAGGTCTGACTGAGTACATTAAAGTCGGCTGTGATATAAAGATAGTGATCTAAGTGTACCTTAAAGAAGCCATCTAAAAACCAAGGTTGTAGCGGTGCTATTGGCGGTTTTTTTATGTTCAGTTGTTCAGTGTCATCCATACTTACTTCATTAATAGCAATTAATTCTTCTAGTGTTTGCCGTTCAAGCTCAGCAATTAAATTATTGATACTTTCACTATCTATAGCATTTATATTATGAAAGAGTTGCGTTAATTGTTGCTGTTTAATTTTAGTATAATAATTAGTTTTGCTTTGCTCTTCTTGCTCAGTTTGAATTGTTGCACTATCATTTTTTTGCGATTTAGCCATAGTTAATTGCTGGCGAACTAGTGGGTATTCCAATATCGCTTTATCAAGCTCATGTTGATAATCATTTAATGCTTGTTGATATTGATAATCTAGGTGCTTTCCTGCAAACAATTTAAGAGGGATGGCTTTATTACGGGTAATACCAACTTGTCGCCAACCAAAATGTAACAAGGGCTTAAATTCTTTACTCCACCGTAAGCGTTGTTTTATATCGGTTAATAGTAGTGATTCATCGGCGATAAGGTAAGGATTATTACTAATATGCTCACCTGAGGCATTAAGTTTGGTCGGCAAAGCTTCAACATCGAAAGCATCTAATTGAAAGTTAGCAAGTTGATTATCGTCAAAGATATTTTCAAGATCTTTACGGCTAATAATACAGATGTTCTGGGCTGAAAAAAGTGGGCTTGCAAGCTCTTTTTCTTGCAGATCAAAAACAAACGCTACCTGTTGCTCTAATGCTAATGAGGTACCATTACTTTTAAGGTCAATACTTTTAAGGTCAATACTTTTAAGGTTAATACTGTTTTGAGTTATCCCCGTTGCTTTATAGCCTTGTTGTATTCTCTGTTCATTTTCAGTTGAGAATTCAGCCATATCGAAACTGTCAACATGCCCAATTGCTTTTATAACATCAGAAAAGGGGGTATTAATTTGCGGTAATGAATACTGGGTATCATGCTCGCTGCCATCATTCTTGCTACATAGAGGAATAAATTGTTTTATGTTAGTTAAACGTGGTTGTAAGTAGGGTGTCAATAAGTCAAAATGTTTTTTATATTTTGGTAGGTTTGTTGAGCTAACATTTTCTGGGAATTGTTCTTTTAATGCTTTTTTATCACCGAGCTGTTTAAATAAAATAACTTCTATTTCAAACCATCGTTCAGGTTTTTCAGTTTGAGCTGCGAATAGATTATCGCTGACACTAGCACATAGCAGCAATATATAAAGTGATGAGAAAAGCTTGGCTCTAAATTTCATTAACTATCCGTTTGTTAGGGCTGATAAAAATTCTTGAACTTCTTGTTTTAATTCTTCGCTACTGATATTTTGTGCCGCCAAGTTTGCCATGTTTGCGTATTCTAATGCTTTACTACTTTCTTCAAATTCTTGTTGTCTTTGTGCCATAGCTAAATAAACAGAAGCAATGAAGGTGTCAAGTTTTAACTTCTCAGCGATAGTTAGGGCTATTTGATAAATGTCCATCGCTTGATCGCCATCTTCAGTAAAGTCAGCGAGTGCTTCCCATTGTAGCGGGTGATCTTTTGGAGAGTTTTGATTCGTTGCACACAGTTTTTGTAAATCGTTACAAGCATTGCTCCGAGCATTATCGTCATCTTTTGCTGATGCCTTGGCTATATGTTGACAAATATCGAGAATTTCATCGTATAAAGGAGCTTTCATTCTGTTTCCTAATTAACTTAAGATCAAAAATATTAATGTAAATTATTGTGTCATTGTATCGTATAATATTGTCAGTGCGTGATATATTAAGCACTTAATTTTCTAATTCACTCCATAGGTCTCCATTATGCTATGTGCCATCTATAAAAGTGCTAAAAAAGCACAAACCTACCTTTTTGTTAAAGTCCGTGATGATTTTTCTTCGGTGCCTGAGGCATTAATGACAACCTTTGGTACGCCAATTTTGGTTACATTAACTAATCTTGCTACCAAAAAAAAGCTCGCATTTGCTGACTTGGTGAAAGTGAAGACAAGCTTAAACGGGCAAGGGTATTATTTGCAATTGCCACCACCACCAGAAGATCTATTAAAACAACATAAAATCCTAATGGATGAACAAAATCAAGGAGAATAACTCGATGATACACGTACGCAACTTTTTATTTGGCTTACTCGCATTGAATGTATCATTCATGACGACAAACATAATACAAGCTAAAGAGCTGACACAAGTTGGTTTTGAACAATATATAGTTGAGTTAAAAGCTGAAGCATTAGTACAAGGATTTGAACAAAGCTTAATTGACAGTAGCTTTGCCGACGTTAAATTTCATCAGCGGGCGGTAACAGCAGATCGTAAACAGCCAGAAAAAGTCGAAACATTAGATACTTATTTACCTAAACGCGTTCCCCGTTGGAAAGTGAAAAAAGCCCGTATGCTATATAAACAGCATCAAGTTATTTTGACTGAAATTGGTAATAAATATAGTGTACAACCACGTTTTATCGTCGCTTTGTGGGGCTTAGAAACAAACTTTGGTAAATTCATGGGTAGGTATAATGTTGTTTCAGCCTTATCTACTTTAGCCTATGAAGGACGTAGAGAAGTTTTTTTTAAAAAGCAGTTATGGGCAGCGTTAACTATATTAGAGCAAGAACATATTAATATTGTTGATATGAAAGGCTCATGGGCTGGAGCTATGGGACAAAACCAGTTTATGCCAACATCATTTTTAGCTTATGCGGTTGATGGTGACGGCGATGGTAAAAAAGATATTTGGCAAAACCAAGTAGATACTTTTGCTTCTATGGCAAATTATTTACAAAAAGAAGGTTGGAATGATGAATTAACCTGGGGGTGTCAGGTTAAATTACCACAAAATTTTGATACCACATTAGCTATTCCAAAAAGCACGGGTAGTCGTAAAAACTGGCTAAAAGCATGGGCTAAAACTGAAAAAACATTAGCTCAGTGGCAAGCTCTAGGCATTCGCCGCACGGATGGCACTAGCCTATCTAAAGTTGATATTAAAGCGGCATTGGTTTTTCCTGATGATGAAAAAGGTCGTGCTTATTTAGCGTATGATAATTACAAGAGCCTAATGCACTGGAATTTATCTTATTATTTTGTCAGCTCAGTTGGTCATTTATCTGATCGTATTAAATTCCCCCCTATTAATTGAGACATTTGAACAAAAATATGAACAAAAATATGAACAAAAACGATACTAATACTGTGCATTTTTGGCAAAATAAAACGTTAGCTGAAATGTCTCAAAGTGAGTGGGAGTCATTATGTGATGGTTGTGCTAAGTGCTGTTTACATAAGTTTATTGATGATGAAAATACCGATGAGAGTACAGAGTTACAACCAACGGATCATTTGAAAGCTGGTGAACAAATGCATTATTCAAGTATTGCTTGTTATCTGCTCAATGAAAAAACATGTCAATGTAGTCAATATGATAAGCGCACTAAGCTAGTGCCTGATTGTGTTAAATTAACGCAAGACAACCTAGCTGATGTGTTTTTTATGCCACCAAGTTGCACATATAGACGTTTGCAAGAAGGCCGAGGTATGCCATCTTGGCATCCGTTATTGCATCAAGGTAAAAAGTCAGCTATGCATAAAGCAGGCATGTCAGTACATGGAAAAATGGTTAAAGATGATGATGTTCAACTTGAAGATTTTGAAAATTATATTGTTACTTGGCCTTTAAATGATCTTGACTAATGTTTAAAACACTCAACTTTTACCTTTTACCTTTTACCTTTTTCTTGATGTCGAATTTTTTATGAATACCAAACAACAAAGCCTTCTATATTTACATAGTGCAGTATTACTTTTTGGTGGCACTGCGCTATTTTCAAAACTCATCGGTTTACCCGCGCTTGATATTACCGTTTATCGCACTGCGGTAGCTGCGATTGTTTTATTTATTTTATTAAGTTTACAAAAACAAAAGATCATGTTGGCGAGTGCTAAAGATTATGGCGTTGCTGTGCTGCTTGGTGTTGTGGTGGGAATACATTGGGTTACCTACTTTGCTGGTATGCAGATGGCTGGTGTAACTATTGGTATTATTGCTTTTTTTACTTATCCTGTTATGACCGTCTTCTTAGAGCCACTGTTAAGTCGTTTTCTAAGTAAAGGTAAAACAAGCAGTCAACCAAAACTAAAAGATATCGTTATTGCTTTCATTGTAATGGTGGGGATTTTTCTGCTTATACCAGAAATAAATTTAGGCAACCAAGTCACCTTAGGTATAGCAACAGGGGTTTTATCAGCTTTCTTTTTTGCTTTAAGAAATATTCTTCATAAAAATTATTTTAGTCACTATTCTGGGCCTCATACTATGTTGTACCAAACCTTGGTGGCTTGTTTAATGTTATGTTTATTTGTTGAAGTGCCTCCAATGGCCGTTGTTAATAGTGACTGGCTGCTTATATTACTGGTTGGTGTAATTTTTACTGCGATGCCACACGCTTTATTTGCATCATCTTTACGTCATTTATCGGCTACAACTGCGGGGCTTATTTCTTGTTTACAACCTTTGTACGGTAGTGTATTGGCATTTTTTTTATTAAGTGAACGGGTAAATATGTTGACCATAATAGGTGGACTTTTAGTGATCAGTGCCGCACTTTTTGAAACCTGGTCAGTAAGCCGTGGACGATAATTAGATCTATTATTAACCCATTAAAATTAGACCCAAACCACTTCAAGATTCAGCTGGAATTAGAAACGTCTTTAGGTAAGGCATTCTCTAATAAGCTACATCTATATCGGTTACCATAACTCATGCAATTTGATTTTGTAAAGAATTATTTAATTAGCAAATAAAGCAAAGCTTATTTCAATATTTTTATTTCAAATTAAAGCTATAAATGGTAAAACATTAGGTAGTCTAGTTAATTTTTATTATTTCTCAACTGTTTAAAGGTGTTTTATGATCATTGGAATTCCCAAAGAGTCATTAAGTGGTGAAAATCGCGTTGCTGGCTCACCAAACTCTATTAGTGCACTGATTAAGTTAGGCTTTACTGTACAAGTACAAAAAGGTGCTGGTACTAAAGCAAGTTTTACTGACGATGAATATAGTGCTAATGATGCTGAAGTTGTTATCAAGAAGAAGTGTTGGCAAAGCGATATTATTTTTAAAGTGAATGCGCCAACACTTGATGAAGTCGCTTCCATGAATGATGGGGCAATCCTTATTAGTTTTATCGCACCAGCACAAAGCGCTGAGTTATTGGCAGCACTTAAAGATAAATCAATAACGACGTTAGCCATGGAAATGGTGCCACGTATGACTCGTTCTCAATCAATGGATGCGCTGAGTTCTATGGCTAACATTGCTGGTTATCGTGCGGTTATTGAAGCATCACACCTTTTTGGTCGTTTTTTTACGGGGCAAATAACAGCCGCAGGAAAAATGCCACCCGCTAAAGTAATGATAATTGGCGCGGGGGTTGCGGGTCTTGCCGCAATAGGTACTGCTGGTAGTTTAGGTGCAATTGTTCGTGCTTTTGATACTCGTCCTGAAGTAAAAGAACAAATAGAAAGTATGGGAGCTGAGTTTCTTGAGCTTGACTATGAAGAGCCAGAAGATACTGGCTCAGGTGATGGTTATGCAAAAGAAATGAGTAAAGCCTTTATTGATGCTGAGATGGCACTATTTGCTGAGCAAGCTAAAGACGTTGATATTATTATTACCACCGCGATGATTCCAGGGAAGCCTGCACCAAAATTAATCACTGAAAAAATGGTTGAATCAATGAAGGCAGGCAGTGTTATTGTCGATTTAGCTGCCGCTGGTGGTGGTAACTGTGAATGTACTGTCGTGGGTAAGGTCATCAATGCGCATGATGTTAAAGTCATCGGTTATACTGATTTAGTCTCTCGTTTACCAAATCAATCCTCACAGCTTTACGCTAATAATTTAGTAAATTTAGCTAAGCTATTATGTAAAAGCAAAGATGGAACGTTTGATATTGATTTTGATGATGTCGTCATTCGTAATATGACGGTAGTTAAAGAAGATGAAATAACGTTCCCACCACCGCCCATTCAAGTGAGCGCAGCGCCACCTCCAGCGAAAAAAACAACAATTGAACAGGAGAAAGTAATAGAAGAGCCCACATCGCCAATTACAAAGTATGCCTTAATGGCGGCAGGAATAGCATTGTTTGCTTGGGTGGCTAGTGTTGCTCCTGCTGATTTTATTACTCATTTTACTGTGTTTGTTCTCGCTTGTGTTATCGGTTTTTACGTGGTTTGGAACGTTAGCCATTCTTTGCATACACCGTTAATGAGTGTTACCAATGCTATTTCGGGTATTATTATTGTTGGCGCATTATTACAAATAGGCTCGGATAATACTTTAGTGCTGATACTCGCCGCATTAGCAACGTTAGTGGCAACTATTAATATAGTTGGCGGCTTTAAAGTGACTAGTCGTATGTTAAAAATGTTCAATAGGTAGGGAGAGTACATAATGTCTAATAGTTTAATTAGCGCAGCATACGTGATTGCTGCTTTACTATTTATTTTTAGTTTAGCGGGTTTAAGTAAACAAGAAACGGCTCAACGAGGTAATTTATACGGTATGGTTGGTATGGCTATTGCCTTACTTGCCACCATCATGGATCCAAGAGTTTCTAATGTCTTTGTTATTTTAGTTGCTATGATTATTGGCTCAGGTATTGGGCTTAAGTTAGCGAATAAAGTAGAAATGACAAAAATGCCTGAACTTGTTGCAATATTGCATAGTTTTGTTGGTTTAGCGGCGGTTTTAGTTGGCTTTAATAGCTATTTCGTGGCAAAACATAATGTCGAGCTTACGGCAGCTGAACATATCGCTATGAATATTCATTTAACTGAAATATTCCTAGGTGTATTTATTGGGGCGGTGACTTTTACTGGCTCTATTGTCGCTTTTGGTAAATTACGTGGCATCATTAGCTCTAGCGCTTTAATGCTACCTCATCGCCATAAAATGAATTTAGCAGCGGGATTGATCAGTTTTTTTATGTTGCTAACTTTTGTGAATAATGGCGGCTCAAATATCGCATTATTCTTAATGACCATTATTGCCTTGGTATTTGGTTGGCATTTAGTCGCCTCAATTGGTGGCGCAGATATGCCAGTGGTTGTCTCTATGTTGAATTCTTATTCAGGTTGGGCCGCAGCGGCGGCTGGTTTCATGTTAAATAATGATTTACTTATTATTACTGGTGCTTTGGTGGGTTCGTCAGGTGCTATTTTATCTTACATTATGTGCAAGGCTATGAATCGGTCTTTTATCAGTGTTATTGCTGGCGGCTTTGGCACAACAGTGGTGATTGATAACGATAAAGATTATGGTGAGTATACCGAGGTGCAAGCTGAAACTGTTGCTGATTTATTACGTGGCGCTAAATCGGTTGTAATCGCTCCTGGCTATGGTATGGCTGTTGCTCAAGCACAATACCCTGTTTATGAAATGACCCAACAGTTAATGAATAAAGGTATAAAAGTTCGTTTTGCTATTCATCCGGTAGCTGGTCGTTTACCTGGGCATATGAATGTGTTACTTGCTGAAGCAAAAGTGCCGTACGATATAGTTTTAGGCATGGATGAAATAAATGATGACTTTTCTGAGACTGATGTGGTGTTGGTTATTGGCGCGAATGATACGGTTAATCCAGCCGCAGCAGAAGATCCTACTAGCCCTATTGCAGGCATGCCAGTACTTGAGGTTTGGAATGCAAAAGAAGTCATTGTTTTTAAGCGTTCAATGAATACTGGTTATGCTGGAGTGCAAAACCCATTGTTTTTTAAAGACAATAGTCAAATGTTGTTTGGTGATGCAAAAGATACTGTAGAGCAGATATATAGAGCCTTGTAAGAATGCCTGCTGGTATTTAGTGAAATAAAAGCCTTAACAATGAATAATTGTTAAGGCTTTTTTGTTTATCCATTAGCTTCGGTATATAATCCGCCTCCTTATTTTGTTTTTGTTTGTTCTAGGTGATATATGAGTGTTGGTGCAATTGGTTTGTCGGCCGATTTATTAAAGGCAGTTAAAGCGTGTGGTTATAAAAATTTAACACCAATTCAGCAGCAGGCTATTCCTATGATCCGCTCAGGTGCTGATTTATTAGCAAGCGCGCAAACGGGTACTGGGAAAACAGCCGCTTTTAGCTTACCCATTTTAGATGCTCTAGCAAAAAATACGGCTCAAGGGCAAACAATTAAAGCACTAGTTTTAGCACCAACTCGAGAGTTGGCAGCACAAGTTGCTGATAATATGAAAGAATATAGTCAGTTTTTATCACTGAAAATTGGTGTGGTTTATGGTGGTGGTAAAATGCTGTCTCAAACTAATTTATTAAAGCAAGGTGTTGACGTATTAGTTGCAACGCCTGGGCGATTAATTGAACATTTGAATTTACGTAATGTTGATTTGTCACAAGTAAAGTATTTAGTACTAGATGAAGCCGATCGTATGCTTGATATGGGTTTTTTATCTGATATTGAAAAATTGATGTTAGCGATGAAGCATAAACACCAAACCTTGATGTTTTCAGCAACCTATTCTAATAAAGTTAAATCTTTGGCTAATCAGCTATTAACCACACCAAAAACCTTGGGTGTGTCAAAGCAAAATTCCACCTCTGGTAAGGTAAAACAGTCAGTATATTGGGTTAGTGAAGCAAGAAAGCGTGAACTGTTATCTGAGTTGATTGGTGTAAATAACTGGCAGCAAGTACTTGTTTTTGCTGGCACAAAAGAAAGTGCTAATATTATTGCTAAAGAATTGAAGCTTGATGGTATAAAAGCAGCACTTTGTCATGGCGATAAAACTCAAGGTGCTCGCAATAAAGCATTAACTGATTTTCGAGAAGGAAATGTACGTGTGTTAGTCGCAACTGATGTTGCGGCTCGTGGTTTAGATATTGATAATTTAGCTTACGTGGTTAATTTTCATTTGCCATTTTTGGCCGAAGATTATGTTCATCGTGTTGGTCGCACTGGGCGAGCAGGAAAGTCAGGCACTGCGATTTCTTTAGTTAGCCCGAAAGATGAAAAATTTTTAGAAAATATTGAAGTGCTCATAGGTCGACAATTTCAGCGTATTATTGTGCCTGGATACGAATTGAAGCGTGATGAAGCATTAGAGCACCAACAGGTTACTGAAAAGCGTGCCAGTAAAAATCGTTATCGTGCGAGTCAGGAAAAAAACCAAGCAATAGCGAAAAAAAATGTGAATAAGAAACTTTCTTCACACGCCTCAAGTAAAAAATACAATTCAAAAATCAAGAAAAAACGCTAGTGAATAAAAAGCTAACAACTCAACAGCTAGTCTCTAACACTGCCTCGAAATGCTTGTTTCAGCGAGACTTAAAAGGCTTAGAGGCATTGGTCTTTAAAGCGTCATTAATACGGCTTTGAATAATATACCGACGATTTTCTAAACCAGTAAGATCATCTTGCATTACAAGTTGCATCGCTTAATGATATTGCAAAGCATTTTTTAATGGGTACAATATTATCTGATGAATACGTGGGGGTGTTGATAATAATGCTTACTTGTGCCTTTCTTTCTCTCTCTATATATAGATAGATAGATAGATATAGTAGTAGCCTTGTCAATGTAATAGAAAACCTATTTATTGTCAGTAACTTGACGGAAAAAGTTTGCCATATGGCAATGATATCTATGATCTTTAAGGAATTTATGTGAGCGGTCATCTTGAAATTTTAGCTATTTTATCTAGTGCAGTATTTATTGTATGGCTATTTCGTCGTTTAAAATTACCCACTATATTAGCTTATTTAGTCGCTGGTATGTTAGTGGGCGAGCATGGTTTAAATATAGCGCAAGACCAAGTTGACTATGATCATTTTGCGGAACTAGGTATTGTATTTTTATTGTTTACTTTGGGCTTAGAGTTCTCTTTACCTCGTTTGATGGCTATGCGGCATTTAGTGCTAGCGGTGGGAAGCCTACAAGTTGGCATATCCTTATTTATTTTTATGATCGCCAGTATGTTTTTTGGCCTTAGCTTTAAGTCAGCCTTTGTCGTCGGTGGTATATTAGCGTTATCTTCTACTGCTATTGTTATTAAACAACTTAGCGAAACAGGCGCAATGAAGCGTAAATCAGGTCAGTTATCGGTCGCCATATTATTATTTCAAGATGTCGCTGTAGTGCCACTACTTATTATAATCCCCATGTTAGCGTTAGATAGTGACACTTCGATGATTTGGGCACTAGTCATCGCTATATTTAAAGGCGTAGTGGTGGTTACGTTATTGCTGTTTATTGGTAAATGGCTCTTACCTAAAGTGTTTAATATTATTGCGCAAGTAAGAACTGATGAGCTGTTTGTTTTAACAACACTTTTAGTTACCTTGTTAGCCTCAGCCGTTACTCAATGGTTTGGTTTATCTATGGCATTAGGAGCATTTTTAGCGGGTATGATGTTAAGTGAAAGTGAATATAAACATCAATTAGAAGCTGATATCAGGCCTTATCGCGATATTTTATTAGGTTTATTTTTTATTACCGTCGGCATGAAGCTTGATGTTGCTTTGTTATTATCATCACCTTTTAGTTTACTCGCCATTATGTTTAGTTTTATGTTAGTTAAAGTAATGGTGATTAAAATATTAGCTACTCGGGTAGGAGAGTCAGCAAAAAACGCTTGGGCATCGGGGTTAATGTTGGCACAAATGGGCGAGTTTGGTTTTGTCTTAATTGCACTTGCTAATCAAGTACAATTACTGCCAAGCGATGTGTCATCTATGTTACTTGGCGCGGGCGTTATCAGTATGGCTATCACACCATATATGATTGACCGTGCTCGCTCATGGTCTCTATTTTTAAGTCAGGAAAAATCAGCTAAAACTAACGATTTAGAACAATTACCAGAAAATGAAAATTTAAAAGATCATGTTATTATTTGTGGTTTTGGTCGCATAGGACAAACGGTTAGTCGTTTCTTAAAACAAGAAACAATAGACTTTGTTGCGATTGATATTGATCCCCTACGTACTCGAAAGGCTCGTGAAGCAGGAGAAAATGTTTTGTTTGGTTCGTCAAGACAAACAGAGCTATTAAATGCCGCACATTTATTACAAGCTAAGTTGGTTGTGATTGCGTTTGGTGATGATAAACAGTCAGTGGAAGTTATTCAAAAAGTACGTTCTTTATCACCTGATGTGCCTATTCTCGTACGCACGCGTAATGATGACCATTTAGAAATGCTCCAAGAGGCTGGTGCAAATGAAGTGGTTCCAGAAAGCTTAGAAGGCAGTTTAATGTTAGTTTCGCAAGTACTTTCATTAACGGGTGTGCCTTTTTCTCGTATTATACGCCGTGTACAAAAAGAACGTAAAAACCATTACAATCATTTACATGGTTTCTTCCAAGGGGAGCATACTGATATGAGCCCTGAAGCTATCGATAGAATTGAATTTGCTCATGCTATTTTGATTGAGAATAATTCTTTTGGTTGTGGTAGAACGATTAAGTCATTAAACCTTGGAGAAAGGCAAGTGCATATTATTGCTTTACGCCGTAGTGATTATGAATGTGAATCACCAGACGAAGAAACTATTTTACAAGCCCAAGATACCCTGATTGTGCGCGGTAAGCCTAGACAAGTAGAAAGAGCAGATTGTTATGTGCAAGAAGGCACTTAAGTTTATATTTGCCTATGATGCTTGGTAGCAGGATCTAAATTTAGAAAGTATTTTATTTTATTTTCTTGCTCCATAGCATCTTCAAACCCTAGTTTTATTAATTCAGAACAAAAGTTTTTTTCAAATAAGAGGTAACTAATAATACTTGATTCAGAGTCGTTGCTAATACCCGCACTGCGTAATAATAGCCTAACGGGTAAAGGCAAGTCATAATAGTAATTAAGTGCAATAGCGTTAAAGTCATGACTTGGATTAATAACAAAGCTATCGATATGTTTTAAACCTTCAACACTGTCTTTTTTACTTTTTGAAATTAACTTTAGTGTGTCATTAATACGCGCCATTCGTTCTAAATCACTATTTATCGTATCAGCAAAGATAGAATCTAACAGATGACCAGCAATTGTAGCGATTGTTGGTGGCTGTGGTTTATTCTCATTCGCATCTAAAGGCTCTTTAGGTTGATCTACACCGATAACAAAAATGCGCTGTGCACCTAAATGAATAGCAGGGCTAAGTGGTGATAATTGATGTACTGAGCCATCACCAAAATGTTGATTTTTGATCTTTATTGATGGAAAAACTAAGGGTATTGCCGCTGATGCCATTAAATGCTCACTATTTAGCTGAGTTGGTTGACCACATCGCTTTGCTCTTTCCCATGGTAGAGTACTGTCTTCTGCTTGATAAAAACTTATTGAATCTCCCGTACTATAACTTGATGCTGTAATGGACACTGCTGATAAATAACCGTGTAAAATGTTATTGTCAATACGCTTAAAGTTCATTACCGAGTTGAGTAAATCTCTTAACGGTGCATTGTTTAATAAGCTACGAGACAATTTATTAGCATAGTCAGTTTGAAAGCTTGCTAACATACCCTTTGCGATATAGCCAAAAACACCTTTTACATCATTATGATAAATTTTAGCTGTATCTAAGTTTTTCCATATCCATTCTAGTTTTTTCACACCTAGATGAAAACAAGAGGCGTAACAACCTAAAGCAGTAGTATTCATTGCGCCTGCTGAGGTACCGCAGAGAATAGGAAAAGGAATGCCATGGTTTCTCGGAATAAACTTTGCAATTGCAGACAGTACACCGACTTGATAAGCAGCACGAGCGCCACCACCAGTGAGTACTAAGGCATTTTTACTTGCGACATAGTTACGCTTTTTAATCATAGTTTGTTGTTATTGAAGCAGACATTTTGAAGTATCATGAGTATATACTTTCATTTCAGGAATATCACCAGCAATAATTAGTTCACCTGTTGTTAACTTAATTATTTCTTCTACCGAAACACCAGGTGCTCGTTCTAACAAATGAAACTTACCATCTTTGATTTCAATAAAAGCTAAATCAGTTAACACTTTTTTAATACAAGCTTTTCCTGTCAGTGGTAGGGTGCAATTATTTAACAACTTAGACTCGCCATGTTTTGATGCATGGGTCATGGTGACAATAATATTATCAGCACCAGCAACAAGATCCATTGCACCGCCCATACCTTTGATTAGTTTTCCAGGGATCATATAAGAGGCTATATTACCATTGACATCAACTTCAAATGCGCCAAGCACGGTTAAATCTACATGGCCGCCACGGATCATGGCAAACGATTCAGCGGAATCAAAAATAGAGGCACCCGTAGCCATAGTTACTGTTTGTTTGCCAGCATTGATTAGATCTGCATCTATTTCTTGTTCGGTTGGAAATTGCCCCATACCTAGCAGGCCATTTTCTGATTGCAGCATTACATCTATACCATCAGGAATAAAGTTTGCTACCAGTGTAGGAATACCAATTCCTAAATTTACGTAGTAACCGTCTTGTAGCTCTTGAGCAACACGTTGCGCGATTTGTTCTCTGGTTAATGCCATTATTTTTCTCCTTTGGGGTAACGACTAGTTCTTATTGTTTGTTCTAATCGTACGTTGTTCTATACGTTTTTCGAAAGTTCCTTGAATTAAACGGTCAACATAAATACCAGGGGTATGAATTTGATCTGGGTCTAATTCTCCAGGTTCAACAATTTCTTCTACTTCAACTACAGTGATTTTTCCTGCCGTTGCCGCCATGGGGTTAAAGTTTCTAGCGGTCTTTCTAAAGATTAAGTTACCGTATTTATCAGCTTTCCACGCTTTTACAATGGCAAAATCACCGACAATAGCTTCTTCCAAAATATAATCGCGACCATTAAACTGGCGCTCTTCTTTACCCTCTGCTACAAGAGTTCCGTAACCAGTTGCGGTGAAAAATGCAGGAATACCAGCGCCGCCAGCGCGCATTTTTTCGGCTAAAGTTCCCTGTGGTGTTAATTCAACTTCTAATTCACCTGCCATCATCTGACGTTCAAATTCAGCATTTTCGCCAACATAAGAAGCAATAATTTTTTTGATTTGCCTATCAGGTAATAAAATTCCTAAACCAAAATCATCAACGCCGCAGTTATTGGAAACTAAGGTTAAACCTTTAGTTCCTTTTCGCTTGATTTCGTTAATTAGGTTTTCAGGAATACCACAAAGGCCAAAGCCGCCAGATATTACGGTCATGTTATCGGTAAGCTCTGCCATAGCTTCTGCATAGCTTGACACTACTTTGTCAAATCCTGCCATATTGTTCTCCTAAAAATTTGTTGTTTATATTTTTATTTGTTTATTTTGTTCTGTGTATTAAAAATTTTTATTTGCTAAATAAGCATTCGATACTTTAGAGATAGGTGCTTTACCTAACTTATCGCTAATAAACCAACCTGCTTGTAGTACTTGCTTAAAGTTTATACCTGTTGTTATACCTAAGCCATTAAGCATATAAATAACATCTTCAGTGGCAACATTACCTGACGCGCCTTTAGCATAAGGGCAACCACCTAAACCAGCAATCGCGCTATCAATAACAGTTATACCAAGTTGCAATGCCGCGTAAATGTTTGTTAATGCTTGTCCATAGGTATCATGAAAATGAACGGCTAGCTTATCTGTTGGTACATGGGCGCTAACGGCTTGAATCATTTTTGTTACGCTAGCAGGATTGCCTACACCTATGGTGTCACCTAATGAAATTTCATAACAACCCATGGTAAATAGTTTTTCGGCTACTAAGGCTACTTTCTCTGGCTCTATATTCCCCTCATAAGGGCAACCTAAGACACAAGAAACATAACCACGTACTTTGATATTAGCTTGCTTAGCGGCTTGCATGATAGGTGCGAAGCGCTCAAGGCTTTCTTCAATAGAGCAATTAATATTTTTTTGGCTAAAACTTTCTGATGCCGCGCCAAAAATAGCAACTTCATCGGCATTTACTGCTAATGCGGCCTCAAAACCGCGCATATTAGGTGTTAATGCCGCATAGGTTACCTTTTTGTTGCGATTGATTTTTTCGAATACTTCAGTAGATGTTGCCATTTGTGGCACCCATTTAGGTGAAACAAAGCTACCACTTTCAATGTAATTAACACCAGCATTACTTAGCTTTTCTATCAGGCTAATTTTATCGTTTGCACAAAGAGGTGTAGCTTCATTTTGTAAACCGTCTCTAGGGCCTACTTCAACAATTTTTACTTGTTGTGGTAATTTCAGTGGTAACATTATTACTCCTAATCTTCAGTCGTATTTTTTTGTTCAGTGAAAGCTAATAACTCAGTACCACCGTCAACCATGTCACCAGCTTGGAAAAATAGATCATTAATAATGCCATTGCTTGGTGCTTTGATGGTATGTTCCATTTTCATTGCTTCCATAATAACTAAAGGTTGACCTGTACTAACTTGTTCGCCAGAGTTTACTAAAACACTAACCACGGTGCCATTCATTGGTGCGGTTAAGCCGTCATGATTGTCATCATGTTCATGCTGACCGTAGTCAGGAAAAATATGAGTAAAATTAAACACACCATTAGTTCGGTATAGACTAATGTTATTCTCAAAGTGGTTAAAGGTTGTTTGACTTCGATGTCCGTTAATTGTGGCTATGATGGTGTCATTAAAAGATGTCGTTAAAATTTCACCTTGGCAATCAAATTGCTCGCCGTTGATATGAATTAAGTAATAGGCATCATTACCTTGTCGCTTTTGCTCAACAGTGATTGTGTATTCAGTATCATTGTGCGCTAATACTAGGGTATGTAAATTTGCTTCATTTAAACGCCAAGCATTAGCATTATACCATGGTGAATGAGGGTCATTACTTTTTTGTGCTTGTTGTTTAGCTTTGTTTTCTTTGGATAAAACAAGGTATAAAGCAGCGATAGGTAATTCATTAACTAAGGGCTTTTCGTTGTTATGAAAAATCAGATCATGATTTTTTTCAATAAAACCAGTATCAATATCAGCATTTTTAAAAGGTACTGATGTTGCTAAATTATAAAGAAAATCAATATTAGTGGTTACGCCATTGATGCGATATTCGCTCAGTGCTTTTGCTAAGCGCTGTAGTGCTTTTTCACGATTTTCATCCCAAACAATTAATTTAGCAATCATGGGATCGTAATAAACACTAACGTCATCACCTTGGCGAACACCAGTATCTATACGAACGTGCTTGCTCTCAATTGGCGTTTTTAATAAGGTTAATTTTCCTGTTGCTGGCAAAAAGTCGTTATTAGCATCTTCAGCATAAATACGTGCTTCAAAAGCATGACCATTAATAACAAGTTGTTCTTGAGTTTTTGGCAGTTGCTCACCTGCGGCTACTCGTAATTGCCATTCAACTAAATCTTGTCCACTGATCATTTCAGTAACAGGATGCTCAACCTGTAAGCGGGTGTTCATTTCCATAAAATAGAAAGAGCCGTCTACATCAAGTAAAAACTCAACGGTGCCAGCACCTTGATAACCAATAGCTTGGGCTGATTTAATAGCCGATTCACCCATTTTAGCGCGTAGTTCTTCGCTCATATTAAAAGCAGGTGCTTCTTCAATCACTTTTTGATGACGACGTTGAACCGAGCAATCACGTTCAAATAAGTAAACGGCATTTTGATGATTATCGCAAAATACTTGGATCTCAACATGACGAGGCTGAGTTAAATATTTCTCAACCAACATGGTATCGTCACCAAATGATGATATCGCCTCGCGTTTTGCTGCCGCTAAACCTTCGTCAAATTCTTCTTCACTCCAAACTTGGCGCATACCTTTACCACCACCACCAGCGGTAGCTTTAAGTAACACGGGATAGCCCATATCATCAGCCGCTTTTTTTATGATCTCATGTGACTGATCTTCACCATGATAACCTGGCACTAATGGCACATTGGCTTTTTCCATAATTTTTTTAGCAGCAGATTTGCTGCCCATAGCTTCAATGGCGCTAACAGGAGGACCAATAAAAATAATGTTCTTTGTTGCACAAGCACGACAAAAATTAGCATTTTCAGAGAGGAAACCATAACCTGGATGAATCGCCTGAGCGCCAGTCTGTTTGGCTGCGGCAATGACTTTGTCGCCTAACAAGTAGCTTTCACGCGATGGCGAGGGGCCAATATAAATGGCTTCATCAGCCATATGAACATGTAGGGCATCTTTGTCAGCATCTGAATAAATGGCAACGGTTAATATGCCCATCTTCTTGGCTGTTTTGATAATGCGACAGGCAATTTCACCACGGTT
This sequence comes from uncultured Colwellia sp., assembly GCA_965261045.1. Taxonomy (GTDB): domain Bacteria; phylum Pseudomonadota; class Gammaproteobacteria; order Enterobacterales; family Alteromonadaceae; genus Colwellia. Next base: position 1,678,004 of record CBDHCJ010000001.1, on the reverse strand, counting down.
AGCAATTAACATTTTACTGAACATTTATTTATCCTTGTATTCTTTTAGTATTCTTTTGGTATTACTTCGTAACTCAACGTTTATTTGCTTTACCAATTAGGGGCTCGTTTTTCAAAGAAAGCGGTTAAGCCTTCTTGTCCTTCTGGTGATATCCGAATAGCGGCAATACGTTCGCTAGTATCTTTTAGCAAGTTTTCATCAATGGCTTTAAAAGCAACATCTAGGCTAAGCTTTTTCGCTTGCCTGCGCGCTTCACTGCCATTGACTAGTAATTTAGCAATCATAGCGTTTACTTCATCAGTTAGCTTAGCTTCGGCAACCACTTCATCAACTAAGCCTAATTGTTGTGCTTTTTCGGCAAAGAAGCGTTCGGCAGTTTGAAAATAACGTCTTGATGCTTTTAAACCAATAGCAGCAACAACATAAGGGCTAATGGTGGCAGGAATCAAACCCAATTTTACTTCACTTAAACAAAAGCTTGCTTTGGTACTCGCGATAACAATGTCGCAACAACTTGCCAAACCAACGGCACCACCAAAAGCAGCACCTTGAATTTTTGCAATGGTAGTTTGTGGCAAAAAGTTTAACGCTTTTAACATTTGTGCTAAGGCATTGGCATCTTTTAAGTTGTCTTGATAAGAGTAACTTGTCATGCGTTTCATCCAACCAAGATCGGCACCAGCACTGAAACTTTTACCTGTTGAGGTGAGCACCATAATGCTTATATCATCCCGTTGTGCTATTTGATTAAAAATAGTTGTTAGTGTGCAAATGATGGCATCATCAAAGACATTATGCTTGTCAGGATTATTCAAGGTTACTGTGGCAATACCTTGTTCGCTTACGTCAAAGAGTATGCCGTTATTATTTTTATTTATCATATCAACACTACACTCTACATTCTAAAGATACCAAATTTGGTATCCTTAATCGGTTTATTTAAAGAAGCAGAAATAGTTAAACCTAATACTTGTCTGGTGTCGCTAGGGTCGATAATACCATCGTCCCATAATCGTGCTGAAGCATAATAAGGGTGACCTTGATGTTCATAATCATCAATAATAGGTTGTTTGAATGCTTGTTCGTCAGCTTCACTCCAACGTTCACCTAACGTTGCTTTTTTATCACGGGTTACTTGTGCCATTACACCAGCAGCCTGTTCGCCACCCATTACTGAAATACGCGCATTTGGCCACATAAATAAGAAGCGTGGATCATAAGCGCGACCACACATGCCATAGTTGCCTGCACCAAAGCTTCCGCCAATTAAAATGGTAAACTTAGGTACTTGTGCTGTGGCTACTGCTGTTACCATTTTTGCACCATGTTTAGCTATACCACCAGATTCATATTGTTTACCAACCATAAAACCAGTGATATTTTGTAAAAATACTAAGGGGGTTTTACGTTGCGCACACAGTTGAATAAAATGTGCACCTTTTTCTGCTGATTCACCAAATAACACCCCGTTATTGGCAACTATGCCAACAGGGTAACCGAAAATGTGGGCAAAACCACAAACAAGGGTATTGCCATAAAGGGCTTTAAACTCTTCAAAATTACTGCCATCAACGATACGAGCAATGACTTCTCTAACATCATAGGGTTGACGAGTATCTTTAGGAATAATGCCGTAAATGTCTGAACTAGCATATTCAGGCTCTGTAACTTGCTGTAAATTGATATTAATAGGTTTAATTCTATTTAAATTTTTAATCGCACTACGGGCAATTTCAAGGGCATGGTGATCGTTTTGTGCGTAGTGATCGGTAACCCCTGAAGTACGACAATGCACATCTGCGCCACCTAAATCTTCAGCGCTAACTACTTCGCCAGTAGCGGCTTTTACCAGAGGCGGGCCTGCTAAAAATATAGTACCTTGTTCTTTTACAATAATAGACTCATCAGCCATTGATGGAACATAAGCGCCACCAGCAGTACAAGAGCCCATAACCACCGCAATTTGTGGAATGTTATTAGCTGACATATTGGCTTGGTTAAAGAAGATACGACCAAAGTGCTCTTTATCAGGAAAAACATCGTCTTGATTGGGTAAGTTCGCCCCTCCTGAGTCAACTAAATAAATACAAGGAAGATTGTTTTCTTGAGCTATGGATTGTGCTCTAAGATGTTTTTTTACGGTAAGAGGGTAATAAGTGCCTCCTTTTACCGTCGCATCATTGGCAACAATGACACATTCTTGTTCACCAACACGACCTATTCCAGTAATAATTCCAGCACTAGGTACGTTATCATCGTAAACTTTATAGGCAGCAAGTTGTGAAAACTCTAAAAATGCCGAGCCATCATCAAGTAAAGCATTTACTCTGTCTCTAGGTAATAATTTTCCACGACTTAAGTGTCGTTCGCGTGAGCGTTCCCCACCACCAAGTTTGATTTTAGATAGTTTTTCTCGTAAATCATCTACTTGGATTTGCATGTGAGCAGCATTATCTAAAAATTCTTGGCTGCGAGTGTTTATTTTACTTACTATTTTTGCCACGATAGAACCCTATTATTCGTTAGTAATACTGTTAGTCATACTCTATTTTATTGCTATTTAGCCCAACGACAGTGTTGAAAAAATACTCATTGACTGGCGTCAACGCCATTTTTCGTCTTGTATTTGAACTAACTCGCTGTAAACTAAACTATGACTGATTATTTTATTGATTACTTTGATTCGTTAAATAACTCACGACCAATCAACATTCTGCGAATTTCTGACGTTCCTGCGCCAATTTCGTATAACTTAGCATCACGCAATAGGCGACCAGCAGGAAATTCATTGATATAGCCGTTGCCACCAAGTAATTGAATGGTATCAAGCGCCATTTTTGTTGCTAATTCTGCGGCATAAAGAATCACTGCTGCGGAATCTTTTCGAGTCGTTTCACCACGGTCGCAAGCTTGGGCAACTAGGTAAGCATAAGATTTAGCGGCATTCATTTGAGTGTACATATCGGCAACTTTGCCTTGCACTAATTGAAATTCACCAATGGCTTGACCAAATTGTTTTCTGTCATGAATATAAGGAACAACAAGATCCATACAAGCATCCATGATGCCTAGTGAGCCGCCAGATAACACCACACGCTCATAATCTAAACCTGACATTAATACGCGTACACCTTTACCTTTTTCACCTAGAATGTTTTCTGCAGGTACTTCACAATCTTGAAAGACTAATTCACAGGTGTTTGAGCCACGCATGCCTAATTTATCTAATTTTTGATGACGTGAAAAACCAGGGTAATCACGTTCAACAATAAAAGCAGTAATACCTTTTGAACCAGCGCTGGTATCGGTTTTGGCATAAATAACATACACATCAGCTTCAGGGCCATTAGTGATCCACATTTTATTGCCATTAAGAATGTATTTGTCACCTTTTTTATCGGCACGTAGTTTCATGCTAACTACATCTGAGCCAGCATTCGGTTCACTCATCGCTAGGGCACCAACATGTTCACCTGTGCAAAGTTTTGGTAGATACTTTAGCTTTTGCTCATGAGAGCCATTTTTACGTAATTGGTTCAAACATAAATTAGACATAGCACCATAACTTAAACCGACAGCAGCGGATGATCTGCTGATTTCTTGCATGGTAACTATATGCTCTAAATAGCCTAAACCAGAGCCACCATATTCTTCTTCAACCGTTATGCCTAATAAACCCAAGTCACCAAACTTTCGCCATAAATCAGCAGGGAATTTATTATCAATATCAATTTGTGCGGCGCGAGGAGCTATTTCATCACGAGCAAAGGCGTTAACCGTTTCGCGGATCATATCCACGGTTTCGCCTAAATTAAAATTTAGTGAGCTAAATGGAGAAATCATGGCTTTTCCTTTTGTTTAAATTTGGTTATCTATAGTTGTTGTGCTTATGGCTTGTATGCCTAGTGTTAGTGGTAGTGTTATTTTACTATTTTTATTAATATGTTTTGGCAATTATCTTCCAAATCATTAAGTTCAATTAATACGGCGTTAATATCTTCAAGTTTTTGCTTTAATTCATTTTTCTTTTGTGATATCAACTCCATTATGCTAGCTAATTGTTTAGCACTGGATTTGTCTGCATCATAAAGTTCAAATAAACGACCTGTTTCAGCTAATGAAAACCCTAAACGTTTACCACGTAAAACTAGTTTCAATCGAACTTTGTCTCGTTGATTGTATATGCGAGTTTGCCCTTTACGTGTTGGGGCTAGTAGGCCTTGATCTTCATAAAATCGAATACTACGGGTAGTAATATCAAATTCTTTTGATAAGTCACTAATAGAGTATTCACTAGTAGAGTAGTTGGCTTGGCTTACTTTGTTTATCATGGTCATTTCTTACGTTATCTTACGTTAATTATTGTAAACTCATTTTATTAAAATCACTCTACATGAAGTTTACGTAAACGTAAAGATGATTTATAAGATAATGTTCACAAAAAAATTTTATAAGTAAGCACTTTTTTAAATTATTTCTATGTATTCCTATCATTGTTAAATCGCATTACTGTCATTATGTCTATACAAAAATTACAAAGAATAAAAAGATCAGCATTAAAGTTTACGTTGGCGTAAACGTCAAATTAAGTTAGGCTATATATAATTTATAAATATATGTTTTCTATTTGGAGAATTTCATGTCTATTTCTGATCCTATTGTTATTGTTTCAGCATTAAGAACCCCTATGGGGGGCTTTAGTGGTTGTTTAGCGAATGTCACCGCCACTGAACTTGGTGCCTCGGCTATAAAAGCGGTAGTAGCACAGGCTAATTTAACTTCAGAGCAAGTTGATGAAGTCATTATGGGCTGTGTTTTACCTGCGGGGTTAAAACAAGCACCAGCTAGACAAGCGGCAATCGCTGCTGATTTAGCTTTATCAACGGTTTGTACCACTATTAATAAAGTCTGTGGCTCAGGTATGAAAGCGGCTATGCAAGCTCATGATGCGCTATTTTCAGGCTCTATTGATGTCGCTGTTGCTGGCGGTATGGAGAGCATGAGTAATGCACCTTACCTGTTACCTAAAGCCAGAGTTGGTATGCGTATGGGGCACGGACAAGTATTTGATCATATGATGCTTGATGGTTTAGAAAATGCCTACGATGGTATTTCAATGGGGTGTTTTGCTCAAGAAACCGCAGATGAAATGGGTTTTACTCGTAAAGAGATGGATGAGTTTGCTATTCGATCTTTATCACACGCTAATGCTGCTATTGATTCAGGTGCTTTTAAAAGTGAAATTACCCCTGTTACTGTAAAAAGCAGAGGTAGTGAAACTGTTGTTGATACTGACGAACAGCCAGGTAATGCCCGTCCAGATAAAATTCCATCATTACGAGCGGCTTTTAAAAAAGGTGGCACGATAACCGCCGCTAATGCTAGTTCTATTTCAGATGGTGCGGCAGCATTAGTTATGATGAAGTTATCAACGGCAAAAACTCGTGGTTTAACGCCTCTTTGTAAAATTGTTGCTCATGCAACACATGCACAAAAGCCAGCTGAATTTACGGTAGCCCCTGTGGGGGCAATGAATAAACTGCTTGATATAGCTGGTTGGACTACTGATGATGTAGATTTATTTGAAATTAACGAAGCGTTTGCCATGGTGACTTTGCTAGCAGTTAACAAGATGAATTTAGATATTAATAAAGTCAATATTCATGGTGGTGCTTGTGCCTTAGGTCATCCATTAGGTGCCAGCGGCGCACGTATTATAGTAACGCTTATTCATGCGTTGAAAAACAAAGGTTTATCAAAAGGTGTCGCGTCTTTATGTATTGGCGGTGGTGAAGCCACAGCTATTGCTGTTGAAATACTTAACTAAGGTATAAAGGAAAATAAAATGAATTTCGATTTAACTGAAGATCAACAAATGTTTGCCGATCTCGCTAAACAATTTAGTGATAGCGAATTATTACCTAATGCTGCAAAGTGGGATCAAGAACATATTTTTCCCAAAGACGTTATAACCAAAGCAGGAGAGTTAGGTTTTTGTGCTTTATATACACCTGAAAATGCAGGAGGCTTGAACTTAAGTCGCTTAGACTCATCTATTATTTTTGAACAATTAGCCATGGGCTGTACCGCAACTACCGCAATGATGACCATTCATAATATGGCAACATGGATGATTGCTACTTGGGGTAAAAGTGAAGTAAAAGATGTTTGGTGTCCTTCATTAGTGTCGGGGGGGAAATTAGCGTCTTATTGTTTAACTGAGCCTAGCTCAGGCTCTGATGCCGCATCATTAAGAACATCGGCTAAAAAAAACGGTGATCACTATATTGTTAATGGCTCAAAAGTATTTATTTCTGGTGCTGGCGCTACTGATATTTTAGTGGTGATGGTACGTACTGGTGAAGCGGGTGCTAAAGGTATTTCAGCGCTAGCTATTCCTGCTGATTTAGATGGCATTATCTATGGCAAAGCAGAAGAAAAGCTTGGCTGGAATGCGCAACCAACCCGTCAAATTACCTTTGATAACGTAAAAGTTCCTGTTGAAAACCTTTTAGGCAATGAAGGAGAAGGCTTTTCTATGGCAATGAAAGGGCTCGATGGCGGTCGAATTAATATTGCCACTTGTTCAATTGGGACGGCACAACAAGCATTGGATGTTGCCATGAAATATATGCAAGAGCGTGAACAATTTGGTAAACCACTTGCTGCTTTTCAGGGCTTACAGTTTAAACTGGCTGATATGGCAACAGAGCTTGTTGCTGCTCGTCAGTTAGTACGTTTAGCCGCTTACAAGTTAGATCAAAATGCTCCAGAGAAAACAGCTTATTGTGCTATGGCAAAACGTTTTGCTACCGATATTGGTTTTCAGGTTTGTGATGCTGCCTTGCAGATTCACGGTGGTTACGGCTACATCAAAGAATATCCATTAGAGCGCTATTTCAGAGATGTACGTGTTCATCAAATACTTGAAGGCAGCAATGAAATCATGCGGGTCATTATTGCGCGTCGATTGTTAACCGAGGGTGCAGGGAAAATTTTATAGGGTATCGTAACATGAGTATATTACTGGTTAAGCTAATACCCATTAAGATAAATAGGAATTTCATATGAATAAAGAAGTTACTTTTAAAGAAGTTAATTGTAAAAACGGTAAGAAAATAGCGGTTGCTACACTAAACGCTCCCCGATCATTAAACGCTTTGAGCGGCAAAATGATTGATTTACTTTATCCACAATTAAAGCTGTGGCAAGTACAAAATGATATTACTGCTGTTTTTTTACAAGGAGAAGGTGAAAAAGCTTTTTGCGCTGGTGGCGACATAGTACAAATGTATAACGAGATGCAAAATAATATTGGTGGTTTTTCTCCAGAAATTGAAGAGTACTTTACCAAAGAGTATCAGCTTGACTATCTCATCCACTCGTTCAATAAACCCTTTATTGTCTGGGGTAACGGCATTGTGATGGGTGGAGGTCTTGGCATGATGGTTGGTGGCAGTCATCGCGTGGTGACTGAAACTTCACGTATAGCCATGCCCGAAATTAGTATCGGTCTTTATCCTGATGTTGGTGGCAGCTATTTTTTAAATCGCATGCCTCACAACAGCGGTCTATTTTTAGGTTTAACAGGAGCATCTATTAATGCCGCTGATGCTAAATACTGTCATTTAGCTGATTATTTTATATTGAATAAGAATAAAGAATCATTTGTTGAGCAATTAACTCAGTTAGATTGGCAAGAGTCAATCTCGCTTAATCATGAAAAACTTTCAAACTTATTAATAAGTTTTGAGTTAGATTCAAATGCTCACATGCCTGAGTCTAAATTAAATGAGCATAAATCGTTAATTAAGCAAGTAACCCGTTTTAATAACCTTGGTGATATTGTCGATGGAATTTTAGCGGTTGAATGTAAAGATAAATGGTTTAGCCGCGCACAGAAATCACTTAAACATGGCAGTGCTTTAAGTGCCTCACTAGCCTATCAACAATTACAGCAAGGTGAATCCTTATCTTTAGCAGATTGCTTTCGTATGGAACTAAACCTATCGGTCAAATCGGGTCAATTTGGTGAGTTTTGTGAAGGAGTAAGAGCCCTGTTAATAGACAAAGATAATTCACCTAAATGGCATTTTGCTTCTATCGACAGTGTTGATAAAAAAGTGGTTGATTGGTTTTTTAAATCAAAGTGGTCAAAAGATCAGCATCCTTTAGCCGCTTTGGATGAATAATTAGGAAATTAGTAAGTACACTTAACAGGTAAAAAGCAGATAACTAACATTTTTGTAAAAATAAGGAATTAACAATGGCAAATATTGCATTTATTGGTTTAGGTAATATGGGTGCTCCAATGGCTATTAATTTAGTTAAGGCAGGGCATCAAGTTTGTGTTTTTGATTTATCAGAACTGGCTGTAGCACAGGTAGTAGAACAGGGGGCTAGCACCAAAGCGAGCGCAATAGATTGTGTTCAAGGAGCTCAATTTGTTATCTCTATGCTGCCTGCGGGTAAACATGTTGATGGTGTTTATTTATCACCAGAATCAGGTTTGATTCACCATCTAGCAAAAGGGTGTTTGGTGATCGATTCATCAACTATCGACGCAGCAACCTCTCGTAAAGTTGCAACGGCATTAGCGCAGAAAGGGATCCATTTTGTTGATGCACCTGTTTCAGGTGGTGTTGGTGGTGCAATTGCTGGCACATTAAGCTTTATGGTAGGGGGTAGCGATGACGAATTTAAGCAAGTGAATCCTATTTTAGATGCTATGGGCAAAAATATTTTCCATGCCGGTGAGCATGGAGCAGGGCAAATTGCTAAAGTTTGTAATAACATGTTGTTGTCGGTATTAATGGCTGGCACCAGTGAAGCGTTGCAGCTTGGTATCACTAATGGGCTAGATCCCGCTGTGCTTTCAAATATCATGAGCAAAAGCTCTGGCAGTAACTGGACATTAGATGTTTATAACCCATGCCCTGATGTAATGGAAGACGTACCATCGTCAAATAATTATCAAGGTGGCTTTATCGTTGATCTCATGGCAAAAGATTTAGGTTTAGCTATGGATACTGCTGTTGCTAGCCAATCATCAACCCCGATGGGAGCACTAGCTAGAAGTTTATATGCAATGCATGCTGCTTCAGGTAATGGAACAAAAGATTTTTCCAGTATATTTAACTTGTTCAACAAAGAGGCTTAATTAGCGTACTTATTAACTAAGATATTATATTAAGTAGGACATTATGAATTTAGAAAACAAAAATATTATTATCACAGGCGGCGGTCAAGGTCTTGGTCGTACTATGGCAATTAGCTTTGCTCAAAGTGGCGCTAATATAGCATTGATCGATTTAAATGAAGAGCTATTACAAAAAAGCGCTAAATTAGTTGAAGCAGCAGGTCGAGAAAACATGCAAGTGAAATATTACCTTGCCAATGTTAGCAATGAAGAACAGGTTGAAAATACCTTTAAACAAATTAACCGTGATTTTAAGGGTATTCATGGCTTAATCAATAATGCTGGTATTCTTCGCGATGGCATGTTTGTTAAAGCTAATAATGGTGTAGTGGTTAAAAAAATGTCACTAGCACAATTTCAATCAGTAATAGATGTAAACTTAACTGGTGTGTTTTTATGTGGTCGCGAAGCGGCTGTACATATGATTGAGTCAGGTAATCAGGGCGTCATCGTTAATATGTCCTCCATCGCTAGAGGCGGTAATATGGGACAAACTAATTACTCTGCTGCTAAAGCAGGTGTTGTAGCAATGACAACAACATGGGCTAGAGAGTTAGGCCGTTATGGTATTCGTGTTGGAGCTATTGCGCCAGGTGTTATTCGCACGGCGATGACAGAAGCAATGAAACCTGAAATGCGTGATAGGTTAGAAAAAATGAAACCTGTGGGTCGTTTAGGTGAAGCAACTGAAATAGCTCATACGGCAAAGTATATTTTTGAAAATGAATTTTTCACAGGTAGAGTGGTTGAAATAGATGGCGGATTAACAATGTAATCGGAATATAGCATGTTATTTGAACTGTTGTAGCTTTGATTGTACAAGATTTAAACACTTAAACTAGCGTTGATAAATAAAATGAAAAAAGATGCTTTTTAGGCTTGACCTAAAGAAAGAAGTCTATACAATGCGCATCCTGCTTCGGGCAAACGGCAACGTTAAGCACAAACCTCGAAGCGCAAGGCGAGTAACGAATGCGATTACTGCCTGCTCTTTAGAATGTATTTAGAGTGCTCTTTAACAATTAGTTATCATGCAATTTGTGTGGATACTCACCTTAATTTGTTTTTACCTTGCTCTTCACTTTTAGTAGTGGAAGCATAAAAAAACGCTTAATGATGATGTTCACATAAATATTTATATAAATATTTATATAAATACTTATATTTACTTATATTTACTTATATGTAATGGGTTATTTAGTTTTCACCTTTTAGTCGGCGAAAAATAAATAACACGACAGAATTCATTGAGCAGTAAGCTCATCCTATAGGGTGGCTTACACAAACGATTTTTAATTGAAGAGTTTGATCATGGCTCAGATTGAACGCTGGCGGCAGGCTTAACACATGCAAGTCGAGCGGTAACATTTCAAAGCTTGCTTTGAAGATGACGAGCGGCGGACGGGTGAGTAATGCTTGGGAATATGCCTTATGGTGGGGGACAACAGTTGGAAACGACTGCTAATACCGCATAATGTGCTTTTTGTAGTGAAAAGTACCAAAGGGGGGGCTTCACTTTTCGAAGTGGATCTCTCGCCATTTGATTAGCCCAAGTGAGATTAGCTAGTTGGTAAGGTAAAGGCTTACCAAGGCGACGATCTCTAGCTGGTTTGAGAGGATGATCAGCCACACTGGGACTGAGACACGGCCCAGACTCCTACGGGAGGCAGCAGTGGGGAATATTGCACAATGGGCGCAAGCCTGATGCAGCCATGCCGCGTGTGTGAAGAAGGCCTTCGGGTTGTAAAGCACTTTCAGTTGTGAGGAAAGGGGATAGTTTAATAGGCTATCACTGTGACGTTAACAACAGAAGAAGCACCGGCTAACTTCGTGCCAGCAGCCGCGGTAATACGAGGGGTGCAAGCGTTAATCGGAATTACTGGGCGTAAAGCGTTCGTAGGCGGTTTGTTAAGCAAGATGTGAAAGCCCAGGGCTCAACCTTGGAACGGCATTTTGAACTGGCAAGCTAGAGTACTGTAGAGGGTGGTGGAATTTCCAGTGTAGCGGTGAAATGCGTAGAGATTGGAAGGAACATCAGTGGCGAAGGCGGCCACCTGGACAGATACTGACGCTGAGGAACGAAAGCGTGGGGAGCGAACAGGATTAGATACCCTGGTAGTCCACGCTGTAAACGATGTCAACTAGCCGTTTGTGTCCTTGAGACGTGAGTGGCGCAGCTAACGCACTAAGTTGACCGCCTGGGGAGTACGGCCGCAAGGTTAAAACTCAAATGAATTGACGGGGGCCCGCACAAGCGGTGGAGCATGTGGTTTAATTCGATGCAACGCGAAGAACCTTACCATCCCTTGACATCCAGAGAAGCGACTAGAGATAGACGTGTGCCTTCGGGCACTCTGTGACAGGTGCTGCATGGCTGTCGTCAGCTCGTGTTGTGAAATGTTGGGTTAAGTCCCGCAACGAGCGCAACCCCTATCCTTATTTGCCAGCGCGTTATGGCGGGAACTCTAAGGAGACTGCCGGTGATAAACCGGAGGAAGGTGGGGACGACGTCAAGTCATCATGGCCCTTACGGGATGGGCTACACACGTGCTACAATGGCAAGTACAGAGGGCAGCAATACCGCGAGGTGGAGCGAATCCCAGAAAGCTTGTCGTAGTCCGGATCGGAGTCTGCAACTCGACTCCGTGAAGTCGGAATCGCTAGTAATCGTAGATCAGAATGCTACGGTGAATACGTTCCCGGGCCTTGTACACACCGCCCGTCACACCATGGGAGTGGGATGCAAAAGAAGTGGCTAGTTTAACCTTCGGGAGGACGGTCACCACTTTGTGTTTCATGACTGGGGTGAAGTCGTAACAAGGTAACCCTAGGGGAACCTGGGGTTGGATCACCTCCTTATCTTGATGTAAAAACAATTAATGGAAACTTCGGTTTCATGAGTATTCACACAAATGACATGATAACTAAATTGAAAAGTACCCTGAGGGGGCTATAGCTCAGCTGGGAGAGCGCCTGCCTTGCACGCAGGAGGTCAGCAGTTCGATCCTGCTTAGCTCCACCATTTTGATTTTTACTTCGTTAGTTGAATACTCGTGTAAGAGAAACTACACGTCGTATCCAAAAGCCTTGTAAAAGAACAAAATGGACTCATTGCTTTTACTTCGTTAGTTGAATGCTCGTGTAAGAGAGACTACACGTCGTATCCAAAAGCCTTGTAAAAGAACAAAATGGACTCATTGCTTTTACTTCGTTACTTGAATGCTCGTGTAAGAGAGACTACACGTCGTATCCAAAAGCCTTGTAAAAGAACAAAATGGACACATTGCTTTTTACTTCGTTACTTGAATACTCGTGTAAGAGAGACTACACGTCGTATCCAAAAGCCTTGTAAAAGAACAAAATGGACACATTGATTTTTATTTCGTTACTTGAATACTCGTGTAAGAGAAACTACACGTCGTATCCAAAAGCCTTGTAAAAGAACAAAATGGACTCATTGATTTTTACTTCGTTACTTGAATACTCGTGTAAGAGAGGCTACACGTCGTATCCAAAAGCCTTGTAAAAGAACAAAATGGACTCATTGCTTTTCACTAAAGAAAGAAGGCAAAGGTAATCTATCATTTGATGATAATTTACCTTTGGTTTTTTAAACCACGATTTAAGCGAATGAGACTTAAATTGACGTTCTTTAACAATCTGGAAAGCTGATATAAATATCGGTATTTATGTCGTAACAAATGGTGTCGCGCCAAATGTTACCTAGAATGTAAATACCAACAAAAGCGATATGCACTCTCCCAAGGGTGTATATCAACATTCAATTATGTTCTACTCGAACATAATTGTCTTATCAAGTAACTCATCCTATTTCTTCGGAAATAGTGAGTACGTGAACATGTCAGACTTTACAATGAGTTCAGAGCAGTATCTGAATATTCCAAGGTTATTTTTCTATTTTTCTTACAAAAAACGATGAAAATACTTGGGGTTGTATGGTTAAGTGATTAAGCGTATGTGGTGGATGCCTTGGCAGTTAGAGGCGATGAAGGACGTGTTAATCTGCGAAAAGCAAAGGTAAGGTGATAAAAACCGTTATAGCCTTTGATGTCCGAATGGGGAAACCCACCCAGTATAAGCTGGGTATCCTAAGGTGAATACATAGCCTTAGGAGGCGAACCGGGAGAACTGAAACATCTAAGTACCCCGAGGAAAAGAAATCAACCGAGATTTCCTTAGTAGCGGCGAGCGAACGGGAAGCAGCCCTTAAGCTGAGAGGACGTTAGTGGAATGTTCTGGAAAGGACAACGATACCGGGTGATAGTCCCGTACACTAAAACAACCTGTCAGTGAAATCGAGTAGGACGGAGCACGTGAAACTTTGTCTGAACATGGGGGGACCATCCTCCAAGGCTAAATACTCCTAACTGACCGATAGTGAACCAGTACCGTGAGGGAAAGGCGAAAAGAACCCCTGTGAGGGGAGTGAAATAGAACCTGAAACCGCATACGTACAAGCAGTGGGAGCTCGGCTTAGCCGAGTGACTGCGTACCTTTTGTATAATGGGTCAGCGACTTATATTCTGTAGCAAGGTTAACCGATTAGGGGAGCCGTAGCGAAAGCGAGTGTTAACTGCGCGTTAAGTTGCAGGGTATAGACCCGAAACCCGGCGATCTACCCATGGGCAGATTGAAGGTTGAGTAACATCAACTGGAGGATCGAACACACGTATGTTGAAAAATGCGGTGATGACTTGTGGGTCGGAGTGAAAGGCTAATCAAGCCGGGAGATAGCTGGTTCTCCCCGAAATCTATTTAGGTAGAGCCTCGGACGAACACCATTGGGGGTAGAGCACTGTTAAGGCTAGGGGGTCATCCCGACTTACCAACCCTTTGCAAACTCCGAATACCAATGAGTGCTATCCGGGAGACACACAGTGGGTGCTAACGTCCATTGTGAAGAGGGAAACAACCCAGACCGCCAGCTAAGGTCCCCAAGTACTAGTTAAGTGGGAAACGATGTGGAAAGGCATAGACAGCTAGGAGGTTGGCTTAGAAGCAGCCATCCTTTAAAGAAAGCGTAATAGCTCACTAGTCGAGTCGGTCTGCGCGGAAGATGTAACGGGGCTAAACTAGTCACCGAAGCTGCGGATTCATAATTTATTATGAGTGGTAGGGGAGCGTTCTGTAAGCCGTTGAAGGTGGATTGAGAAGTCTGCTGGAGGTATCAGAAGTGCGAATGCTGACATGAGTAACGATAAGGGGAGTGAAAAACTCCCCCGCCGAAAGACCAAGGTTTCCTGTCCCATGTTAATCAGGGCAGGGTAAGTCGGCCCCTAAGGCGAGGCGGAAACGCGTAGTCGATGGGAAACAGATTAATATTTCTGTACTTTTATTTATTGCGAAGGAGGGACGAAGTAGGCTAGGTGAGCACGGCGTTGGTAGTCCGTGTGAAAGAAAGTAGGCAGGTGACTTAGGTAAATCCGGGTTGCTGTTAATGCCAAGATTCGAGACGAGACTCTACGGAGTTGAAGTCATTGATGCCATGCTTCCAGGAAAAGCTTCTAAGCGTCAGATAAATAGAAACCGTACCCCAAACCGACACAGGTGGTTAGGTAGAGAATACTAAGGCGCTTGAGAGAACTCGGGTGAAGGAACTAGGCAAAATAGTACCGTAACTTCGGGAGAAGGTACGCTGCATATGGGTGAGGGAACATGCTTCCTAAGCTTAGCGCAGTCGAAGTAACCAGGTGGCTGGAACTGTTTATTAAAAACACAGCACTGTGCAAAATCGAAAGATGACGTATACGGTGTGACGCCTGCCCGGTGCCGGAAGGTTAATTGATTCGGTTAGTCCTCGGACGAAGCTGATGATCGAAGCCCCGGTAAACGGCGGCCGTAACTATAACGGTCCTAAGGTAGCGAAATTCCTTGTCGGGTAAGTTCCGACCTGCACGAATGGCGTAATCATGGCCACACTGTCTCCACCCGAGACTCAGTGAAATTGAATTTGCGGTTAAGATGCCGTATACCCGCGGCTAGACGGAAAGACCCCGTGAACCTTTACTATAGCTTGACAGTGAACATTGCTCCTACATGTGTAGGATAGGTGGGAGACTTTGAAACCGCGTCGCTAGAGGCGGTGGAGTCAACCTTGAAATACCACCCTTGTAGGCGTGATGTTCTAACCTAGGGCCCTTATCGGGCTTGGGGACACTGTCTGGTGGGTAGTTTGACTGGGGCGGTCTCCTCCCAAAGAGTAACGGAGGAGCACGAAGGTTGGCTAAGTATGGTCGGACATCATACGGTTAGTGCAATGGCATAAGCCAGCTTAACTGCGAGACAGACACGTCGAGCAGGTACGAAAGTAGGTCATAGTGATCCGGTGGCTCTGTATGGAAGGGCCATCGCTCAACGGATAAAAGGTACTCCGGGGATAACAGGCTGATACCGCCCAAGAGTTCATATCGACGGCGGTGTTTGGCACCTCGATGTCGGCTCATCACATCCTGGGGCTGAAGTCGGTCCCAAGGGTATGGCTGTTCGCCATTTAAAGTGGTACGCGAGCTGGGTTTAGAACGTCGTGAGACAGTTCGGTCCCTATCTGCCGTGGGCGTTTGAGAATTGAAGAGGGCTGCTCCTAGTACGAGAGGACCGGAGTGGACGAACCACTGGTGTTCGGGTTGTCATGCCAATGGCATTGCCCGGTAGCTACGTTCGGAACTGATAACCGCTGAAAGCATCTAAGCGGGAAGCAGGCTTTAAGATGAGTTCTCACTGGCGCATTAAGCGCCCTAAAGGGTCGTTGGAGACTACAACGTTGATAGGTCAGGTGTGTAAGGGTTGTGAGGCCTTGAGCTAACTGATACTAATTGCCCGTGAGGCTTAACCATACAACACCCAAGTAGTTTTGTGCTACGAAGTGATAGTATGAAGACTGACAAAGAAAAATCACGTACTTAGGTATTACTTGAACTAAAAACGATATTTATTGCTCTTGAGCAAAGCTTTCTAAGATTGTCCCTTTTTTGTTTAGCGACAATAGCGCTGTGGCCCCACCTGATCCCTTTCCGAACTCAGCAGTGAAACGCAGTTGCGCCGATGGTAGTGTGGGAGTTCCCATGTGAGAGTAGGACATTGCTAAACTCCTATTAAGAAAAGCTCGTTACGAAAGTAACGGGCTTTTTGCTGTTTGTGATTTAAAACATGCCGTTGATGAAACGCGCAAGCGCCGATGGTAGTGTGCTTATGTTAGGTAAAGCCCATATGAGCGTAGGACATTGCTAAACTCCCATTAAGAAAAACCCGTAGTTTATGCTACGGGTTTTTTGCTGTTTGTGACTTGTGATTAATAAAATAACAGCCATTTTTAACCAGACTCCATCGCCAAAATCGCGCTAATATTAAGTTCTTTTTGATATTTTATTAACGACTCTTGTTGTTGTTTTCGGGCTAACACTGCCATACGATCAGATAATTCATTACCTTCAATATTTGCATGACCTCTTACATGAGTAATAACTAATTGTTTGTTAATTTCTTGATAAAGTGAAAAGCAGGCTTTGATCAAGTTTACGTTCTTTATTTCCTCTTCTTTACCACGTGTCCAACCTTTTTTTTGCCAGCCTTTAGCCCATTTTGTTATGCAATCTATTGAATATTTTGAATCAGATAATACTTGAACCTGCTCAACGTTCTCCAAGTACTTTTTGGCAAGTTTGAATGAATATAATAAGCCATTTAACTCCGCAGTATTGTTAGTACCATTGGCTTGGTATAAACCGTAATAAAGCGAATCAATTTTACCTTGTTGATAAATAGCTAAGCCAGTGCCTGATTTTCCTGGGTTTGGTGAACAAGCACCGTCACAATATATTTGTATTTCAGCGGTAATTTTATTTGGGGAATAACTCTTGTTATTATTGGCTGTTTTCTTCGCTACAACATTGTTATTAGCACTTTCTTTATTTGCTAACGTGCGTTTCATCAAGGCTTTAGTATAAGAAGACGCAAAGGCTGCTCTAGCTTCTGCTTTAGATGGAAACCCCATAAACTGTGCATCAGAACGTCCTTGTGTATGGCTTTTAACTTCCGACCAAGTAGAAAATACGCCTGTTTTAGCGCCTTTCCAAACAACATAAAATTTTTTACTCATACAAAGTGTTTTATTTGTGTATTGATATCAATGGCGGTCATTATTATCAATTAATAACATCATAGCTAGTAAAAACACTATACAGGGTTAAAAAGTTTTGATTTTTGTATAAAAAATCTACCTTAGTTATTAAAATCTTTTGCCAGCGTAGAAACCTTGCTAAAATTAGCGCCACATAGTTAGAGTATTTAGGATTTTTTATGGCAATTAATTGGTTCCCAGGCCATATGCACAAAGCACAAAAAGAAATCAAAGAAATATTGCCACAAATTGATGTGGTTATTGAAGTGTGCGATGCGCGCTTACCTTTTAGTAGTGAGAACCCAATGATCACTGAAATAAGGGGTGACAAGCCGCTTATTAAAATTCTCAATAAAAGTGATTTAGCCGATGCTGAAAAAACTAAAGTTTGGTTAGACTATTTAGCATCACAACATAATGTAAAAGCGATTGCTTTAACGACAGAAAATATGGTTACCGCTAAAACTATTCCGGCGTTAATTCGTAAACTTGTCCCTAATAAAGATGAAGCAGGTAAGCAAATAAATACCATGATCATGGGAATTCCTAATGTTGGTAAATCAACGTTAATCAATACTTTGGTTGGTAAGGCAAAAGCTAAAGTGGGTAATGAGCCTGCTGTTACTAAAGGTCAACAACGTATTCGTCTTGAAGAGGGGTTATACCTTTTCGATACACCAGGTATGTTATGGCCAAAAATTGCGAATGAAAATAGTGGTTATCGTTTGGCGGTTTCAGGCGCAGTTAAAGATACCGCTTTTGATCATGATGATATCGCTTATTTTGCGGCAGAGTATTTACTTGCCGTTTATCCTGAGCGCTTAATTGAACGCTATAACTTGATTGAACTGCCTCAGCATGAAGAAAATTTAATCGCCGCTATTGGTAGGAAACGTGGTTGCGTACGTAGTGGTGGTCATATTGACATGCATAAGGCATCAGCAATTTTGATCAATGAAATAAGAGATAAAACCCTTGGTTCAATCACTTTTGAAATGCCTGATATTATTGAAAAAGAGAATGTGCATTTTGCTAAATTAGAAGAAAAAAGGGTTGCTGCTCGCGAAGCTAAAAAGCAGGCTAGGGGACATGGCAGAAAGCATAAAAGGAAATAGAAATGACTGATCTAACAACAATATTTAACTTACACCCACAGCTAACGGAAGACTGTTTTGAATTAGCAGACTTTCCTTTGTGTAAACTATTACTTTGTAATGACAGTGCTTATCCTTGGTTTATTTTGGTGCCAAAAGTTAATGATATTACTGATATATATCAATTAGACTGGCAACAGCAGCAGCAATTACTCAATGAGTCGAGCTTACTTAGCGAATTACTAATGCAAGTTTTTGTTGGTGATAAAATGAATGTAGCAGCGCTTGGTAATGTAGTTGAGCAATTACATCTACATCATGTGGTGCGTTATAAAAATGATGTAAGTTGGCCTAAACCTATATGGGGGCAACAGCCGTTAACCCCCTATACGGCAATGCAATTAGTCGCTTTAAAAGAAAAAATACTGCCGAAGTTAGCCGTTATTTTTTGATTAATAATCACCTCAATTTGTTAGGTTATGCTGGATTCAAGTAATAAATCCAGCATTGCTCTTTAGGCAGCATTAGCTGGCTTTTTCATTTCAAGGCTTTTAAGTTTTGGTAACGATACTTTAGCGAGCGCTTGCGATAAATCAGCAATAATGTCGTCAACATTTTCTAAACCTACCGATATTCTGATCAATGAATCAGTGATGTTTGCCTGCTCTCGTTCTTCAGGTGTATAAGGTGAGTGGGTCATTGAAGCTGGGTGTTGAATCAATGATTCGGTATCGCCTAAGCTCACCGCAATAGAAAATAACTGCATGTTATTAATAAAATCCGAACCACCTTTTATATCAGTATTTAGCTCAAAAGCGATAACGCCACCTGCAGCTTTCATTTGTTTACCAATAAATTGATGACCACAATGAGATTTTAAGCCCGGGTAATAAACTTGAGTAACAGCCTTATGTTGTTCTAAAAACTCGGCCACACTTTGTGCATTGTTGCAATGACGTTCCATTCTAATAGGTAAGGTTTTAATACCACGCATAATTAACCAAGCATCATGTGGGCTTATAGTTGCGCCAATGTCTTTTAAGGTAGTCATTTTAATTTTATTAATCATTTCACTACTACCACAAACAATGCCAGCAACCACATCGCCATGGCCATTTAAATACTTAGTGGCACTATGTAATACAATATCGGCACCAAACTTTGCTGGTTGCTGTAGAACAGGAGTTAAAAAAGTATTATCAACCACTGATAGCAATTGATGTTTTTTGGCTATTGTGCAGATCTTCTCTAAATCAAGTACCACTAAAGTAGGATTGATGGGGGTTTCTAAAAAGATCAATTTAGTGTTTTCTTGAATAGCCGCAGTGATGTTTTTTGGCTCGGTCATGTCAACAAATGTCACTTCAATAGCAAACTTTTTTAACATGTGATTCATTAAAGCAAACGAACATCCGTAAACTGCCTTGGAAGAGATCATATGATCGCCCGCTTGTAAGTTTGTTAACAAAGCGGCTGAAACAGCAGCCATGCCTGTAGCGGTAGCTGCGGCATCTTCCATACATTCCATTACAGCGACACGCCTTTCTAATTGGCGTGTGGTTGGGTTACCTAATCGGGTATAAATAAAACCTTCACTTTCCCCAGCAAAACGTTTCGCACCTTGTTCGGCATTATCAAATATGAAGGTAGACGTTTGATAAAGGGGCGTCGCTAATGAGCCAAATTGCTCATCATTGATACGACCAGCATGAATGGCTTGCGTTTCTATTGATTGACTGTGAAAGTGATTTTTATTGTTACGCATTTGTTTTCTCAATAATATAGTTAGAATTAGTTAGAATTAGATGTTCATTGCATGTTGCAATATACAAAATGACATGCAATTTTACTGCCATTATTTGTTTTTTCATTAATATCAATCAGTTATATGGATGTTAATGTAGTTAATTATTTAAATGTAATATTTTTATTACGAATTTTACGTTTTGATGTAAATAGGCGTACTATTCGGACGTAAAGGGGTGTAAAGAGTATTACTTAGATCCAGCTTTACTATTTGTTTTAAACTTGTTTTATTGAGTTTGTAATATTATTATTACTACGTACTATATTTGATACATGGTGTTGTATGCGTTTAGAAATTCAATCTTTTGACCGGATAGGTATTAGCCAAGAAATATTATCCGCTTTTGCAAAGCAGTTTTGGAATTTAAAAGCTGTAGAGGTAAGTGCTTGTTTTACTTTTGTTCACCTAGAACAAAATTCTTTGTCAGTTAACGATATTAGTGATTGTTTAAGAGAAGTCATTGGGATCATTAGTATTACAGAAGTGGCTTTATTGCCAATAGAGCAAAGAGAAAACCATTTACAGGCATTACTAGATAGAATACCAGATCCCATTATTGACATTGATAATCAGGGCCTTATTTTAGCGGTAAATTCAGCAACTCGTAAACTCATTCAAAAAAGCAATAATGAACAAGATATTGCGGGTTTATCAATTAATACGTTTATTGAACAGAGGTATCAGAGCCTATTATCAGATAAAGCAACGACTCATTCGTTGGCTTTTAACGGGAAAACTTATTTAGCCGATATCACGCCTGTTGTGAGTGAACATAAACAGGTAACGGGCGCAATGATTACTTTGCGCTCTATGAAAGCTATTGGTAGACAGTTATCCTTGATGCAAACACATCAAGAGCAAGGTGTTGATAACATTATAGGTAACTCAGCTAGTATAGTGTTGTTAAAAGAGCAAAGTGCTCGTTTTGCCAAGTTAGATTTACCTGTGTTAATTAGTGGTGAAACAGGCACAGGTAAAGAACTAATAGCTAGAGCATTGCATCAATTAAGTCATCGTTCTAGAGCACCATTTTTAGCTATTAATTGCGCCGCCTTATCTGAACACTTATTAGAAAGTGAGTTATTTGGTTATAGTGCGGGCGCTTTTACGGGGGCAAAAAAATCAGGTAAGCCAGGGTTAATTGAGCTGGCTGAAGGCGGTAGTATTTTTCTCGATGAAATTGCGGAAATGTCTACTTATTTACAAGCGAAACTGTTGCGATTTTTACAAGACTTCTCTTATCGGCGAGTAGGTGGTAGTAAAGAATTACATGCTAATGTTAGAATTATTAGCGCCAGTCATCAGAATCTAGCTATGTTGATAACAGATAAATTATTCAGAGAAGATCTATATTATCGATTGAATGTACTTAATCTAGTTTTACCCGCGCTAAGAGAACGAACCGATGATATTCATTTATTGGCAAAATATTTTATTAACAATGCGGTAAAGCAGGTTGAACAAGTTGAGTTGAGCACTTCTGATGAACTTAAACTAACAGAGCAAGCGTTATTATTATTGCAAGCTTATCATTGGCCAGGAAATATTAGGCAGCTACAAAATGTGTTGTTTTCAGTGGTGGCATTAAATACATCACAGGTTATTGAAGCGCAGGCAATTGAGCAAGCATTAACAAAATTCTCTCAAGAAGTTACTTGTTCACAAAATGGCGTGGTTACTGATATAAAAACTACTGATATAAAAATACCACAAGCCATTAAAGATTGGTCTAGCGCTCAAGCTGATTTTGAGAAGAAGTTACTTGTACAACTTTACCCTTTATTTCCAACAACACGCAAACTTGCAGAGCGATTAAACGTTTCTCATAACAAAATAGCCATGAAATTGAGAAAATACCAGATTAGTTAATTGTCGCCTAATAAATAATTCACCTTTTCGTGTTTTCTATACTTGTTTTCTATACGGTTATACTCATGTTACTTCAAGATGCGAGTTTCAGCTGGAATTAGAAACCACACTGCTTATTTTGGTTTTTATCTTTTAGCCAAGTGTGCAATGGTGCAAAGTAATCTAAAATGGCGGTAGCATCCATTTGTTCATTACCAGTAAGTACTTTATAAGCTTGTTGCCAAGGCTGGCTAGAGCCCATTTCAAGCATAGTATTAAGTGCTTTACCCGCCTCTTTATTATTGTAAATAGAACAACGGTGAATTGGATCGGTATTACCTGATATTTCACACAGTGCTCGATGGAATTCAAACTGTTGAATATGTGCTAAGAAATAGCGAGAATAAGGAACGCCAGCAGGAACATGATATTTTGCACCAGGATCAAAAGCATTAGCATCACGAACCACGGGCGCGGCAACACCTTGGTACTTTTCACGTAATTCCCACCAAGCATCATTATAGTTTTCAGGTGTTACTTCACCTGAGTAAACTTTCCAGCGCCATTGATCAACCATTAAGCCAAAGGGAATAAAAGCCACTTTATCTAAGGCTTTTTTCATCAACAAGCCTATGTCTTTAGATTCATCAGGAATGTTGTCAATCAAGCCTATTTCTTTTAAATATTTTGGTGTAACTGATAAGGCAATAGTGTCACCAATAGCTTCATGGAAGCCATCATTTGCACTATTTTGGAAGAATACTGGCTGATCTTTATATGCACGTTGATAGAAGTTATGTCCTAATTCGTGATGGATCACTGAAAATTCTTCGCCGGTTTTCTGAATGCACATTTTAATACGTAAATCATCTTTGGCATCTAAATTCCATGCCGAAGCATGACAAATTACATCTCTATCAGCAGGCTTGGTAAATAAAGATCGAGTCCAAAATGTTTCTGGTAGAGCTTCAAAGCCAAGTGAAGTGAAAAACTTCTCAGCGCCTTTGACCATTTTTATTTCATCATAATCATGCACAGCGAGTTGTTTCGTAACGTCGTAACCTGGATCAGCATTTATCGGTGCAACTAGATCATAAATGTTGCCCCAAGATTGTGCCCACATATTACCTAATAAGTGAGCCGGAATGGGTTTATCTTGTGGTACCCTGTCTTCACCATATTGTTTTGCAAGTTCACTACGAACATAACAATGTAAATCATCATATAATGGCTTTACTTGTCCCCATAATCTATCCAACTCTTTAGCAAAGTCATCGGCGGGCATATCATAGTTTGAACGCCACATTGCGCCTAAATTTTTATAACCTAAACCATGGGCTCCTTCATTAGCAAGCTCGGCTTGGCGAGTATATAATGTTTTCATTGGTGGGCTAATTTCTCGCCAACCTTGCCACATTTCTAATAGTTCATCGTAATCGCGAGATTTGGCCATGGTTGAAGTCATATCGCCAAGGCTTAGTTTTTTACCTGCTTTAGTGGTGTAACTACCTTTGCCATAAATACTACCTAATTCAGCACCAATTTTTGCGAGCTCTGCTGATTTAGCGGAGTTTTGCGGTGCTGGTAGTACTATAGATTGTTTTAAAATATTTAGTTGTCGACTTTGTGTCGGATTAACGTCTACAGCATCAAAGGTAGCTGCTTGCATAGCAAAGCGCACATTAGCTTCTGTTGATTTTTGATTCGCTTTTGCAGCCAGTGCCGAGGTATCTTGGGTAATAAAATTTGAATAAATCCATTCAGCTCGGCTGTTTGATATATCTAAAGCTATTTTTTCTTTTGCAACGGTATCTAGAAAGGATTGAGCATCTTGGCTAGTTAACGCTTTTGTTAAGGTTTTAGTCGAGTTAACTACGGCATCATTTTTGCCATCATTTTTTTCTTGGTTACAAGCAACCAATGAAGTCGCTACAACGAGGGAAATAGCGGTGATTTTAAAGGGGTTTTTTATTTTTTTCATGAATAAACCAATGACACGTTATATGTTATATATTGTTAGGTAAGTCAGTATATTGAAATATGTTAGTATTGCAATAGCTTTAGCAAAGGTAGGGCTGGGGTAAGGCTGGATTCAAGTCAAAAAAAGACTCAGAGCCGATTGACAGATCAGGTCACTGAGTCAGGAAGTTAACATGTATGTACCCAAATTTGAGACTTGACAGTAAAAATAGTTCAAATTTTATTTATAAAAAATAAAAATATGTGTAAGGGAATGCTGGATTCAAGTAATATTCTTGACCTAGTAACATTAAATAGGCTACTTTAAACGTGCGTTTGAATTAGGTCGGTTTGAGTATATGCAAAATGGTGATAAGAGAAAGTATGAAACAAAGAGTCAAATTTTAGATGCAGCGGAAGTTCTTTTTGCTGATAAAGGTTTTAATGGCACATCGTTAAGAGAGATAACGGGTCAAGCTGAAGTGAATTTAGCCGCAGTAAATTACCATTTTGGTTCTAAAAAAGAATTAATTAAAGCGGTTATGTCTCGTTATATGAATGAACTATCGCCTCGATTAGAGTCGGCATTAGGTGCGCTTTGTATTGATGAAGTACAACCGACATTAATTGAAGTTTTTTCTGCTTTTCTTGAGCCGTTATTACATTTAAATAGCTTTAAAAACAATGGTACTAGTATATTTTTACAACTACTTGGACGAGGTTATACTGATAGTCAGGGCTTTTTACGTTGGTTTCTGACTACGCAATATCCTGATGTTTTTACTCATTTTACGCAAGCCGTTCACAAGGCTTATCCAGAGTTAAGCACAGAAGAAATGTTTTGGCGTCTGCATTTTACTATGGGCACCATTGTATTTACTATGTCATCAAGTGATGCTTTAATTGATATTGCTCTGAATGATTTTGATCGTCAAGTAGATATTGCTGGCGTTATCAGACAAGTTATTCCTTACGTAGCCGCAGGGGTTGCCGCACCTATTACTAGATAGACAACTGAGCTCAGATTAAATATTGTAAATTTGAAGGCGAATAATTGTTAGTCTTCAATTTTATAGTTTTTTGGCATGAGTCAATCGATTCAATAATATTAATACAAAGGCTGCAGTATAAGCAGCATATGCGACAATCATCCATTGTGGCATGCTATAACCTAAAAACTGCCAACTAACCTCACTACAGTCAGCCGTAGCTTCAAACAATGTTGGTATCCACTGATGTAAAGGTGCCCAAGTGGGAAAATTAGGCATAAAATCACAACTAAAAAACAATGATCCAGAATTTGCTTGCATTTCTACATGCTCTAGCGCAATTAATAGTCCCCAAATTGCACCTGTAGACCATAAACAGTAAGCAATAACTCGGGCGATTAAAAACTTATTACCCCAAAATCCAATAAAACCAGCGAGAATAATTGCGCAAATAGCAACACGTTGATATACGCACATGATGCAAGGAGCCAGATCCATAGCGTATTGAAAAAATAATGCGCATAGCTCTAACGCAAAGGCTGATAACGCTAATACTAACCATGACTTTTTATTAGTGGTTAAGTTACTTAAAGCTTTCATTTTTTTCTTATCTTTTGTACAGAGCGAGGGTAATGGATATATAAAAAAGCTTCTAAAGTTATTTAGAAGCTTTTTTATCATAACAAGTTTTTATTTAGCAGAAAAAGCATACCGTTGACGGTAGTCAATGAGTGCTTTTTAAACGTAAATTTTGTTATACATCAATGTTATACCGCAATAAAGTGAATGTCTATTTAACGGTTAATTAATTAGTAAGTGAACATAAATACTAGCAGCATAACCTAAACCTATTACTGGTGCCCATTTCAAATGACTAAAGAACGTATAATAGCCACGAGCTTGCCCCATTAACGCAACGCCTGACGCAGAGCCAATAGATAACATACTACCACCAACACCTGCTGTTAAGGTTACTAGTAACCATTGTGTATGTGACATATCAGGGTTCATCGTCAATACTGCAAACATAACTGGGATGTTATCAACAATGGCAGAAAGAATACCTACTAAGATGTTAGCATTAGTTGCACCTAGCTCACCGTACATAAATTCAGAGACCATTCCTAAGTAACCAATAAAGCCTAAACCACCTACTGCTAGAATAACACCATAGAAGAAAAATAAAGTGTCCCACTCGGCTTTTGCTATTTTATCAAAGACATCAAAATTATCCGAAGTTTCATGGCCTGTTGCAATATTTAATTTATCAATCTCGCCTTGGCCAGATTTGCGAATGTAATAACCAAAGAATTTCAAGTAAGATAAACCTAGCATCATGCCAAATACAGGTGGTAGGTGTAAGAAGTTATGGAAAGATACTGCGGTAATAATAGTTAATATAAATAAACCAACAATAACTAAACCACCGTGTTTAATTGGCGTCATTTCATTTGATTGTGCGGTAGGCTTTCCTGAAGGAATAGCAAATTGCATAATGAATGCAGGAATAATAAAATTAACAACTGAAGGGATAAATAAAGCAAAAAATTCACTAAATTGCACAATACCCTTTTGCCAAACCATTAAGGTAGTTATATCTCCAAATGGGCTAAAGGCACCACCAGCATTTGCGCTAACAACAATATTGATACAACTTAAGGCAATAAATTTAGGTTTATCTTTACCCACGGCAAGTACAACCGCACACATGATTAACGCGGTTGTTAAGTTATCAGCAATAGGGGAGATAAAGAAAGCCAGAATGCCTGTTAACCAAAATAGGGCTTTGTAACTGAAACCTTTAACAACTAACCAATCACGTAGCGCATTAAAAACATTTCGCTCTAACATGGCATTTATGTAGGTCATAGCAACAAGCAAGAAGAAAAATAATTCAGTGTATTCTAAGAAATTATGACGAATAGCAACTTCTGCTGTGTGCGGCATGCCATGAGAGGCATAATATGCGGCAATGAGAATCCAAATTAGGCCAGCGGCAAGTAATACGGGTTTAGATTTTCTTAAGTGTAGTTTTTCTTCTAAAATAACCAAAGTGTACGCTAAAACAAAAATAGCAATAGCAGTATAACCAATCCAATGGGCTGTTAAGTTGACTGTTTGATGCGTAGCATCTGATGCAAACGCAATACTAGGTACTAGCATTGCCAGTATGATAAATAAAAGTTGTTTCATGTTTGTTCTCAAGTTGTGATTGAAGAGCTTATACCCATCACAATAATTATTTGATCATCTTCAAATGGCCTAAACATTCAATTTCTGCGTTACGCTCAATCACGCGGCTTGAACTTGAAAGTTTATTCTCATTGAGTTTTGGTCACTTAATTAATCCCAATGGTATTCTTTTACTTTTTTACTTTTTCACGATTTTAGCAAAACCTAGAAAAAATGATATAAATAAATTATCACAAAGGTCATTAATTTTATTATTATTTATGATGTTAATTATAGGTTTTTGTATAGTAAGCTTGTTGAATAGTTATTTACCTCGTTGAATTGCTCAGACATCCTGAAGCAGACATTTTGAATGTATCATGAGTATATACTCATGTTACCTCGAAATACTCGTTTCAGCGAGACTTAAAAGGCTTAGAGGCAAGGCATTGATTGAAGAGAATGGTTTTTCCCTTGTCGAAATCAATAACGCAGCATATAAGCCTTTTAAACTCGCCCTACGGGGACGGCTGAGCAAATCATACTCATCGTTGCATTTGTTTTTAAGGGAATAACCATTAATAAAAAAATGCGTCTTGATTATGAATTGCTCAGACATCCTGAAGCAGACATTTTGAAGTATCATGAGTATATAGTAAAATAAGACTAAAGGCGTATATAAAGATACACTGAAAGATTTTAGCATTAAGTTAATCTTATTTTTCAAATAAAAATTATTACATTGGGTGTAAACACCCTGAAAGGAAACTCTTATGAATAAATTGAAACCTTGCTATCCCGTATCAGAAAAAGCTAAGGCGCATACCCACATAGACAGTGCAACCTATGATGCGATGTATAAGCAATCTATTGATCAGCCAGATGTTTTTTGGGGTGAGCAAGCGAAAGAATTTATTGATTGGTACCAACCTTGGGATAGCGTTAGTAAAATTGATCTGAAAAACGCTGAAATTAACTGGTTTTCAGGTGCTAAATTAAACGTTAGCTATAACTGTATTGATCGCCATTTGGCAACAAAGGCAAATGATATCGCTATTATTTTTGAAGGTGATGATCCTAGCGATGATTTAAAAGTAACCTATCAAGCGCTTTATGATCATGTTTGTCGTTTTGCCAATTTATTAAAAAATCGTGGCGTAAAAAAGGGTGATCGTGTTTGTATATATATGCCAATGATTCCAGAAGTTGGTTATGCCATGTTAGCCTGTGCCCGTATTGGTGCAATACATTCAGTTGTTTTTGGTGGATTCTCTACCGAATCAATTAAAGCCCGTGTACTTGATGCTGACTGTAAAGTAATTATCACCGCCGACGAATCATTACGTGGAGGCAAGCGTATTCCACTTAAAGCCAATGTTGATACTGCCATTGTTGACTGTCCTAATGTGCACTCTGTTATTGTAGTAGCGCGTACTGGCGGTGATATTGCTTGGAATGACAATGTAGATATTAACTATGCCGATGCTGTGGCTAATATGCCAGCGGTATGCCAGCCCGAAATAATGGATGCTGAAGATCCATTGTTTATTTTATATACTTCTGGTTCAACAGGCACACCAAAAGGTGTGGTACATACTTGTGGCGGTTATATTTTGTATGTCGCTATGACCCATAAATATGTTTTCGATTATAAAGAAAGCGAAATATACTGGTGTACTGCTGATGCTGGTTGGATCACTGGTCATTCTTATATTTTCTATGGGCCATTAGCAAATGGGGCAACTACCTTAGTATTTGAAGGTGTACCAACATACCCTGATGCTGGACGTTTTTGGCAAGTATGTGAAAAACATAAAGTCAATGTGTTTTATACAGCACCAACGGCTATTCGCGCACTAATGAGTATTGGTAATGAATTAGTTGAAAAGTCTGATCTGTCTTCGTTGCGCTTATTAGGCACAGTAGGAGAGCCTATTAACCCTGAAGCATGGCATTGGTATTATGAAATAGTGGGTAAGAGCAATTGCCCTGTTGTGGATACCTGGTGGCAAACAGAAACAGGTGGCATCATGATTACTTCACTTCCAGGTGCTGTTGACATGAAGCCAGGTTGTGCTGGTAAGCCTTTCTTTGGTGTTCAACCTGCGTTATTTGATAAAGACGGCAATAGCTTAGAAGGTGAAAACCAAGGTTTATTAATGATGACGGCTAGTTGGCCAAGTCAGTTACGCACGGTATACAGCGATCATGATCGTTTCTATCAAACGTATTTAAGTCAATATCCAGGTAACTATTTCACTGGTGATGGCGCTAAACGTGACAAAGATGGCTTCTATTGGATCACAGGTCGGGTTGATGATGTATTAAATGTATCTGGTCACCGTCTTGGTACGGCGGAAATTGAAAGTGCTTTAGTGCTTCATCCTACGGTTGCTGAAGCTGCGGTGGTTGGTTACCCACATGAAATTAAAGGTCAAGGTGTATACTGTTATGTAACCTTGATGGCGAATGCAGAGGCGTCAGATGAACTGAACAAAGCGCTTAAAGAGTTTGTTGCGAAGGAATTAGGACGTTTTGCTAAGCCTGATTATTTACAGTGGGCTCCGAGTTTACCTAAAACACGTTCAGGTAAAATTATGCGTCGTATTTTGCGTAAAATTGCTGAAAATGACGTGGACAGTTTAGGTGATACTTCAACACTTGTTGATCCTAGTGTTGTTGAAGACTTAATTGCTAAACGCATTGTTCATGGTGACTAACTACATGGTTGATATGTTTATTCATTCAGTGACCAAATTTCTTTATGCCTTATTTTTTGCATCCGTTTTTATTTAACAAAAAAGGCAATTGTTAATAGTAACAATTGCCTTTGTTTTATCTGCTTAACGATGACGTTGCAAAGCGACTAATTGAACTTTATTACATTAACTTGTCTTAGTCATTGCTGCTGAGCTTCTACTGGTTACGTCAGCGGTTATGGCAGTACGACCTGAAAACTGGTGCGTCATACGATCTTCATTTGCCATAAAGTTAGTTGGAATTTCATTGATGGTTGTAATGGTTTCAGTTTTGGTCATTGGTGAAGAAGCCCTGCCAGATAAACGATTCACTTTTTTAATTTGTCGTGCTAATTTTTTATCTTTTACAGGTGACTTTTTCGCTGTTTTAGTGACAACCTTTTCAGCTTTAGTTTTTACCGCTTGCTCTTTATTTAACTCAGGCTCTTTAACTTCAACTTTTGGCTCTGTTTGAGTTGTGCTGCTTTCATTGGCACTACTTTCTGTCGTTTTAATTGTCTCAGCATCTTGCTTTTGTTGCTCGCTCGGTGTTTCGACAACATCAACAAAAGGTAAACCTTGTTGCTTTTCTTCTATTTGTACTTCAACTGTTGGCTTACTCTCAACAACTATCGTTTGAGTTACTTGGTCTGCTTGATGAGCAGGGTAGCGTGCTTCAATAGCATCATTACTTATTACTTCATCAGTTGATATTTCTTGTACTTTATCTTCTGATCTTTTCTCACGATGTCTACGTTGGCCGTTAGAACGTAAATGTCTAGGTGAGCGCCTATTGCGTGGACGATCTTCACGAGTTTCATTCGCTGTATTTAACTCAGGTGAATTAGCTTGAACTACTGGCGAATTTATGTTCTCTGCTATGGCGATATTACCATTGATGTCAGATTTTTTGTCAACAGCTGGTATAGCAACTACTTGCTTCGCATTATTCTCAGAAACTAATTCTGGCTGATTAACACGTATTTTCTTGCGATTAGTACGACGTTGACGGCGCTCTACTACCTTTGTTTCTTTTACTTGTTTGTTTTTTTCATACTCTGCTTTGCGGTTTTGCTTTTTATCGCTTGTTTTGTTTTTATTTGCATCATCATGAGCATCGCGATTTTTATCTGTTGTTTTCGCATTTCTT
This sequence comes from uncultured Colwellia sp., assembly GCA_965261045.1. Taxonomy (GTDB): domain Bacteria; phylum Pseudomonadota; class Gammaproteobacteria; order Enterobacterales; family Alteromonadaceae; genus Colwellia. The sequence continues at coordinate 1,646,911 of CBDHCJ010000001.1, read as the reverse complement.
TGACTCATACGATCTTCGTTGCGACCACCACGATTATTGCGAGAATTACCACGACGTTGTCCTTGATGACCTCGCTGTTGTCCTCGGTTATCATGGCGTTTAGGTTTAGTTGGAGCTGGTGTCTCTTCAACCGTAGTTTCATTAGAAGAGAATAAGCCTTTTAACCAAGTAAAAAAAACACTAGATTTTTCTGTCGTTACTTCTGCTACAGGAGCAGGTTTAGGAGCGGCTATACCTTGATCCATACCTTGAATGAATGGCTCATCACGCTTTGCGGCTTCTTTATCAAATTTAGGCATTTTAGTTTCTTCAAGTTCAGCCTGTTTAATAGAGATTTCATAGCTTGCTTCTGCAATGGTTTCATCTTTTTTAACACGTAATACTTCATATTGAGGAGTATCCATGTGTGGGTTAGGAATGATTAAAACACGTACGCCATGATGTTTTTCAATATGCATCACTGAACGGCGTTTTTCATTTAATAAATAAGTTGCCACCGGAATGGGCACTTGCGCTTGTACATGTTGAGTATTTTCTTTGATGGCTTCTTCTTCCATCAAACGTAAAATAGATAAGGCTAAAGACTCAACACCACGTACTTGACCCGTACCACTACAACGAGGACAAACGCCTTGGCTAGTTTCACCAATTGAAGGACGTAAACGTTGACGTGACATTTCCAACAAACCAAACCGAGAGATGCGACCTAACTGAATACGAGCTCTGTCTTGGTGGACAGAATCACGCATGCGATTTTCTACTTCGCGTTGATGACGTACAGGGGTCATATCAATGAAATCTATTACGACTAAACCACCTAGATCTCGTAAGCGTAATTGACGAGAAATTTCTTCTGCCGCTTCTAAGTTAGTGTTAAATGCGGTTTCTTCAATATCACTACCTTTAGTAGCACGGGCAGAGTTAATATCAATTGAAGTCATTGCTTCAGTAGGGTCAATAACAATAGAGCCACCAGAAGGTAAACGAACTTCACGTTGAAAAGCCGTTTCGATTTGGATTTCAATTTGATAGTGAGTGAATAAAGGTACATCACTACTATATAGTTTGATTTTATTTAAGAAATCAGGGCGAACTATTTCAATGTGCTTTTTAACACTTTCAAACGTTTTAGGGCGGTCAATAAGAACTTCACCAATGTCGCGACGTAAATAATCACGAATAGCGCGTAAAATAAGGTTAGTTTCTTGATGAATTAAAAAGGGAGCAGGGCGACTTTTTCCAGCATCAATAATAGCTTGCCAGTGGTGTAATAGTACATTTAAATCCCACTCTAATTCTTCATAAGCTTTGCCGACTCCAGCAGTGCGAACAATTAATCCCATACCTTTAGGTAGGTCTAGTTTGCTTAAGGATGTTTTTAAGTCTGTACGTTCATCACCTTCAATACGGCGAGAAATACCGCCAGCACGAGGATTGTTTGGCATTAAGACTAAGTAGCTACCAGCAAGACTGATAAAAGTAGTTAACGCAGCACCTTTTTGGCCACGTTCTTCTTTATCAATTTGAACAATTATTTCTTGGCCTTCTTTTAACACTTCTTTGATATTAGGGCGGCCTTGGAAGGAATAACCTTTTGGAAAGTACTCGCGGGCAATTTCTTTCATGGGTAGGAAACCATGACGATCAGCGCCATAATCGATAAATGCAGCTTCTAAAGAAGGTTCAATACGGGTGATTTTTGCTTTGTAGATATTTGATTTTTTTTGTTCATGGCCAGGGCTTTCTATATCTAAATCGTAAAGTTTTTGTCCATCAACGAGTGCTACGCGCAATTCTTCTGATTGGGTAGCGTTTATTAACATACGTTTCATAGTTTGTGTGACTCATTTTTAGTCACAACACACCATTGCTTAGTACACAAAGCTGTGCAATCTGTGGCAATGTAACAGCAATTTGTCAGCCTCACGGGTGTCAATCTTAACGTGTCGTAAAACCACACTAAGCTGTTATAAATTCTGATTGTTTCAATGTTACTATGACACCTAGTTTCGTTAACTATAAACGGTTTATTTGGTACTCACAGTAGTATATTTCTTTATGTGCTCAGCTAGCGTGCTGTGCGAACTTATCTGTAGGCATGTAAACAGCATTATTAACCGAGCGACTTTTTACGCTTTTATAGTTGGCTAATTTTGCTATTAGATGAAAATTATTGCTTACACGATAAGTTTATTTAATAAAATTGCTTTATGGAGCTGGGCTAGTATTTGTTGTAACAACAGCCATACTAATAAAACTGTTTATGTTTATTCTAACAAGTTACACGTGTTAGTTTTACAATAGGCTGTACTATTAATGAGTCATTTACCTCGATATAACTATCGTAAATGCGCAATAATGTGGCCGCAGTTTGCTTCTTACGTCTCTCTGTAAAGCTTCTAGATTTAATGCTTGATTACTAGTTAATTACTCGTTTATCAAAAAACAATTTTTTAACATTCATCAAGTATTAAGCCAGCTATTATCCCACTATATAGGGAGATAAGCCAATAAAAATACGTCTAAATGTTAAAAAGAAGCAAAAAAATTATGTTAAACTGCGCCTCATGAATAGAACGAGTTAAAAGTAAGCTACAAATAATGTCACCAAACACCTCAAATACCTCAAACACCAGTTTACAAAAAAACGATGATAGACCGAAAGTACGTTTTATTACTATTGACGTAGAAGACGCAGGCCAGCGAGTTGATAATTTTTTGTTAAGAACGCTAAAAGGCGTGCCCAAAAGCCACTTATATCGTTTACTTCGCAAGGGTGAAATTCGAGTTAATAAAAAACGCATTAAACCTATTTATAAATTGGCTGTTGATGATGTGTTGCGTATTGCGCCAATTCGCGTGTCTGAAAAAAAGGATTCAGTTTCAACGGGGTTAAATATTGTCGCTAACTTAGAAAAGCAAATATTGTTTGAAGACGATAGGTTGATTGTTATTAATAAACCTTCGGGTATGGCGGTTCATGGTGGTAGTGGCTTAAGTTTTGGTTTAATTGAGGCGCTTCGTGCCTTGCGACCCGATGCCCGTATGTTAGAGTTAGTACATCGATTAGACAGAGATACATCAGGTTGTTTAGTGGTGGCAAAAAAACGTTCAGCTTTGCGTAACTTACATGAGCAATTACGTAATAAAAAAGTACAAAAATTTTACCATGCCTTAGTAAAGGGACATTGGCCAACTAAATTAACGCGGGTAACCGAAGCGTTAAAGAAAAATGATCTTAAATCCGGTGAGCGTGTAGTGGTTGTTGACAATATTAACGGTAAGGGATCAGAAACTCGTTTTAAAGTGTTAGAGCGCTATCGTGGTGCTACTTTAGTGCGAGCATTTCCAGTTACCGGGAGAACTCACCAAATTCGTGTACATTGTCAAGTGAGTGATCATGCTATTGCTATGGATGCAAAATATGGTCATGAACAATTTGATGCCGAGATGAAAAATAAAGGCTTAAAACGTTTATTCTTACATGCAGCGAGTATCGAATTCACTCATCCTAAGACAGAGCAAAGGTTAACAATTGAAGCACCGCTTGAGCCGAGCTTAGAAAAGTTATTAGGCAAGTTGATTAAAGAGAGCTGAATTCAAGTCATAAGTACATAGCGTAAATATAAAGCATTACAAATTAATTATTTTTGATTGGGATGGCACTTTAATGGATTCAGTTGCTCGTATTGTGTCTTCAATGCAAAGTGCTGCTAACACTGTTGGATTAGCTAAACCAACAGATGACGCGGTGATACAAATATGATCGGGAAGTGCTTAGTCGATACAACCCTAAAGTAGTTGTTGCTCGGCTAAGACATCAAGGTTATGTTGTTTTAATAAACCTACTAGCTTGATAAGTGGTAAACCTATTAAGGTATTAGGATCATCACCTTCAAGCTTTTTAAAGAGACATATACCTAGGGCTTCACTTTTAAAACTACCAGCACAGTTATAGGGCTGTTCAGCTTTTAAGTAGTTTTCAATCTCAATGAGTGAAAGCTTATTAAAATGAACGATAAAAGGCTCGACTAATGCCTTAACTGTATTGTTTTTACTATCAAAGACGCACAGACCAGTGTAAAAAATAACACGTTTATTACTAAACCTTGTTAGTTGTTTAACGCCATTGTCAAAGTTGTGGGGTTTACCTAAGATTTCACCATTACAAACCGCAACTTGATCTGAGCCTATAATAAGTGCATCTGGAAATTGGTGTGCAACGGCTTTTGCTTTTTCAATCGCTAAACGTTCAACTAATGCTTGTGGTGTTTCATTAATTAAAGCGGTTTCATCAATATTGGGGTTGGCACATTGAAAAGGTAAGTTAAGTTTTTCTAAAATATTTTGTCGAAATACAGATGTAGAGCCTAACACTAAGGTTTTCATATAAATCCTGAAAGGGTTGTTTTAATTTAACTAAAGCCACAAAGTTTGAAAATCAACCAGCGTGATTCAAAAATAATCTATTAAGTACTATCTATTAAGAGCTATCTATTAAGTGCTATTATAAGGACAATCTTTAGCTTTTAAACAAAATAAGCTAATTTTCTTTTGACACTTGCCCTTCGGGGCTTTATTATGCGCGCCTTATGCAGAACCTTAAACTTCCAATAACAATTAGCCCAACTCGTAGTGCACAGCGCAGGCTTGTGTGTGAAGGCGTCTTTAAGTTATCGGATATGACTAGGCTGCTGGCTGGCTGTGAAAAACGCAGCGAGCATGTTCAAGTTAGTGTTAAGTTTAATGTGGATGAACGTGGTTTGACTTATATGTCAGGTGCAGCATCGGCATTAGTTGCATTAACTTGTCAGCGGTGTAATGAACTTTTTGACCATCAACTTGAAGTAGATTTTACTTTTAGTCCAGCAAAAAATGCAGAAGCGGCTGAAAACATTCCGTCATATTATGACATAATAGAATTAGATGAAAATGGTGAAGTAAACTTGCTAGAATTAGTGGAAGAAGAGTTTATACTTGTGCTCCCGTTAATTCCTCGGCATAACCTTAAAGACTGTTCAGCAAAAGCTGATAGTGTTTGGGGGGAATTGCCCGAAGAGCTTGAGAAACCGAATCCATTTGACGTATTAAAACAACTCAAATAGTTAAACCGCATATAGCAAGATAACTAATAACCGATTTAGGAGTAACTCATGGCAGTTCAAAAAAGCAAAAAGTCTCGTTCAAGACGTGGCATGCGCCGTTCACATGATGCATTAACAGCAGACAACTTATCAGTAGATCCAGTTTCAGGTGAAACGCATCGTCGTCACCATGTTACAGCGGATGGCTTTTACAAAGGCGTTAAAGTAATCGCTACCTAAGCGGTATTACTTTAAGCTTGAATAGTATAAAGAAACTAACCTTAGCGTTAGATGTTATGGGGGGCGATCAAGGCCCCCTTGTAACGATACCCTCAGCAATAATGGCAATAAAAACCCTGCCTAATTTGCATCTTATTCTTTGTGGTGATGAAAATATCATTACAACAGAACTTGCTCACTTAAATATCAGTCAACAAGATCTAGCCCAACATGCACAGTTATCTGTTTTTCCTACTACTGAAGTGGTAGAAATGGATGAAAAGCCTGCTTTTGCTTTACGTACAAAAAAAAATTCGTCCATGCGTAAAGCGCTAGACTTAGTTCATGAAGGCAAAGCACAAGCATGTGTCAGTGCTGGTAATACTGGCGCCTTGTTTTCTATGGCACATTTTGTTTTAAAAACACTTTCCAGTGTTGAACGACCGGCACTAATCTCTTCGTTGCCTACCCATGATGATGACAAGCATGTTTTTATGTTGGATTTAGGCGCTAATGTTTTTTGTGATCCACATGTTTTATATCAGTTTGGGGTAATGGGATCGGTGATGGCGGCACAAGTGGATGGAATCGAAAATCCTCGTATCGCCTTACTGAATATGGGTGAAGAAGCAATTAAGGGAAGTGACCATATAAAACAGGCTGCGCTTGAGCTTTCTGCCAATGATAAGATCAATTACATTGGTTTTATTGAAGGCTCTGATATTTTTTCCAATAAAGCTGATGTTATCGTCTGTGATGGCTTTGTTGGTAATGTTGCTCTTAAAACCTGTGAAGGGGTAGCACGTTTAGTATATAAAAAATCACAAACTCTTTTTCGACAAAATATTTTAGTTAAGCTAATGACCATTGTCATCAAACCTAGCTTAAAAAAGCTATTTAAATCGATGAACCCCGACCAGTATAACGGGGCAAGTTTGATAGGATTACGCGGCATTGTAGTTAAGAGTCATGGTAACGCAAATTCTAGTGCTTTTTATTCAGCTATTATGGAGGCAGTTAAAGAGGTGGAGCGACAAGTTCCAGCAAAAATAAAAAACTCATTAGAGCAAGGGTTATCACCTAAGTAGAATTCACTTATAAATACGTAAAATAGAGTAAATAATAATATGCACAATCTATCTTTCCAAGGTAAGTTAGCCTTTATATTTCCTGGTCAAGGCTCTCAAGCAATTGCTATGCTGAGTGACTTTGCACAAAATGATGTTGTTCAACAAACGTTTAAAGAAGCATCAGACGCATTGGGTTACGACTTATGGCAACTAGTTGCTCAAGGGCCTTTAGAACAACTTAATCAAACTAACTACACGCAACCAGCACTGTTAACCGCTAGCGTTGCTTTATGGCGTGTTTGGCAAGCGGAATCTGATGTAATGCCAAGTGTTTTTGCCGGTCATAGTTTAGGCGAATATTCGGCGTTGGTTTGTGCCGGTGTATTTTCATTAGCTCAAGGGGTTAAACTAGTAGAGAAGCGTGGTGAATATATGCAAGCATGTGTTCCTGCTGGTGTTGGTGCTATGGCAGCTGTGATTGGCTTAGATGATCAAACGATTATTGATGCCTGTGCTAAGTCTCAAATAGATGATGTGGTGGCCGCAGTTAACTTTAATTCGCCTGGTCAAGTGGTTATTGCAGGTCATAAAGCCGCTGTTGAACGTGCGGGTGAACTTTGTAAGGAAGCAGGCGCAAAGCGTGTATTACCTTTGCCTGTTAGTGTGCCGTCTCATTGCGCCTTAATGACGGATGCCGCTCAAAAGTTGGCAGCCGATCTTGAACAAATCACATTTAGTGAACCAAAGATTAATGTTGTTAACAATGTTGATGTAAGTGTTGAAATGAGTGGTGAAGCTATTAAAACTGCTTTAATTAAGCAATTATATAGTCCTGTTCGCTGGAGTGAAATTGTCACGGCACTTGGTGAGCAAGGGATAACTCAAATGGTTGAAGTGGGGCCTGGTAAAGTATTACAAGGTTTAGCTAAACGCATTAATAAAGCAATAACTTGTGTTTCATTCAATTCGATTGACACATTAAATAAAGCGAAAGAGCTTACGCAAGCAAGTTAGTATCACACTAACTTAGAAATTAAGAATAAATAGGAAATAATATGTTTTCATTAACAGGAAAAGTTGCACTAGTTACTGGTGCAAGTCGTGGTATTGGTAAAGCAATTGCAATACAGCTACAAGCTTTAGGCGCTACCGTTATTGGTACTGCTACATCTGAACATGGTGCAGATAAAATTTCAGAATATTTGGGCGCTGGCTCTTCAAAAGACATGGGGTTAGTATTAAATGTCACTAATGATGACTCTATTGCAACAATGTTTGCTGTGATTAAAGAAACTTATGGCCCCATTGACATCTTGGTTAACAATGCGGGTATTACTCGTGATAACTTGTTTATGCGTATGAAAGATGTTGAGTGGCAAGATATCATTGATACAAATTTAACGTCTGTTTTTAAGGTTAGCAAAGCGGCTATTCGCCCTATGATGAAAAAGCGTAATGGTCGCATCATTAATATTGGCTCTGTTGTTGGTTCAATGGGTAACGCAGGGCAAGTTAACTATGCTACGGCAAAAGCGGGTTTATTAGGTTTTACCAAATCATTAGCACGAGAAATCGCTTCTCGAGGCATTACTGTGAATACTATTGCTCCTGGTTTTATCGATACCGATATGACTCAAACGTTAACGGATGAGCAAAAAGAAGGTATTTTCTCACAAGTTCCAGCCAACCGTTTAGGCACACCAGAAGAAATTGCCAGTACGGTTGCCTTTTTAGCTTCAGATGCTGCTGCCTATATTACAGGAGAAACAATTCATGTTAACGGTGGTATGTATATGGTGTAAGCCTTAATTTTAAAGGCTTTGTATTGTTTTTGTTTATTAATTTCATCTCGTCAACAGGTTAGACCATATAAAAAAGTAAAGCTATAGGCTTGCATGGGAGGCTGTTGACGAATACACTACACGCAATTTGAAAAAATGCACTTTCAGTAAGTAAAGGAAAAAATAATGAGTACTATTGTAGAACGCGTAAAAAAAATCACTATTGAGCAATTAGGTGTTAGCGAAGCCGAAGTTAAAATTGATTCATCATTTGTTGACGACCTAGGTGCTGATTCATTAGATACAGTAGAATTAGTAATGGCGCTAGAAGAAGAATTTGATACAGAAATTCCTGACGAAGAAGCGGAAAAAATTACTACAGTTCAAGCAGCAGTGGACTACGTTACTGCTAACCAGTAATTGTTAAGCGCGTTTTAATACGTGCATAAATAAAATTCAAAGCGGTGTACTTATTTACTTAGTAATTAAGTAACCGCTTTTTTTGTATCTCCTATTTGATTTTTAAAGGTAAAAAAGTGATGAGACAAGTTGTAGTTACCGGCCTTGGCATGCTTACCCCATTAGGCAATACACCAGAGACAACTTGGGAAAATTTACTGCTTGGTAGAAGTGGTATCAGTAATATCGATCATTTTGATACTTCAGAATACACCACTAAGTTTGCTGGTTTGGTTAGAGATTTTGATGCACAAAACTATATGGAAAGAAAAGAAGCCAAGAAAATGGATCTTTTTATTCAATATGGTATAGCTGCGGGTGTGCAAGCAATTAAAGATTCAGGTATCGAAATTACTAATGACAATGCTCCCCGAATTGGCGTAGCTGTGGGCTCAGGGATAGGCGGCTTAGGCTTAATTGAGCAAAATTACGATAAAATGCAAAAAGCAGGTAGTCCAAAAAGATTATCGCCATTTTTTGTTCCCTCTACCATTATCAATATGATCTCTGGCCACTTATCAATTATGTTTGGCTTGCAAGGTCCTAATATTGCTATAACTACAGCCTGTACTAGTGGCGTACATAATATTGGTCATGCTGCGCGTATGATTGCTTACGGTGATGCTGATGTTATGGTAGCAGGTGGTGCCGAGAAAGCTTCTACCACTTTAGGTATGGGCGGATTTGGCGCTGCTAGAGCATTATCAAGACGAAATGATGACCCTCAAGCGGCTTCTCGTCCATGGGATAAAGACCGTGATGGTTTTGTTCTTGGTGATGGCGCGGGTGTCGTGGTGGTTGAAGAATATGAACATGCTAAAGCTAGAGGCGCAAAAATTTATGCTGAGTTGGTAGGCTTTGGTATGAGTGGCGATGCTTATCATATGACATCACCACCAGCAGATGGCGCTGGTGCTGCACGTGCTATGGCTAATGCTTTTAATGATGCTAACATTGATACCAGTAAAGTTGGTTACATTAATGCTCATGGCACATCGACCCCTGCGGGGGATATTGCGGAAACAAATGCAGTAAAATCTATTTTTGGTGATGATGCCTATAAGGTGTTAATGGGATCGACAAAATCAATGACAGGGCACTTGTTGGGCGCAGCAGGAGCTATTGAAAGCATTTTTAGTATTCAAGCATTGATGCATAGCGCTGTGCCGCCAACGATTAACTTAGATAACCCTGATGAAGGGTGTGATTTAGATTATATCGCAGGCTCTGCTCGTGATGTGAAGTTAGATTATGTTCTATGTAATTCATTTGGTTTTGGTGGTACTAATGGCTCACTGATCTTCAAAAAAGTTTAACGAGTTATAACTAAAAAACTTGAAATGAATTGATTAAGCCTGAATACTTAAAGTCTTCAGGCTTTTATGTTCAGGATGAACGGTATATCGCGATGCCAAGGATGGCAAAGAGCGTGTATGTTCAGGATGAACGGTATATCGCGATGCCAAGGATGGCAAAGAGCGTGTATGTTCAGGATGAACGGTATATCGCGATGCCAAGGATGGCAAAGAGCGTGTATGTTCAGGATGAACGGTATATCGCGATGCCAAGGATGGCAAAGAGCGTATTTATAAAGATAATTTTTTGAAGGTAACCTTTAACGTATGAAGTTTTGCTCGGTTAATGGTGTGCAACAGAATCAAATAACTATTGAAAATCGTGGTCTAGCCTATGGTGATGGTTTATTTACTACCGCTAAAATTATCGATGGAAAAATTCAATATTTATCGTCACATATTGAGCGGTTAATTTCAGGCGGTGAAAAGCTAGGCTTATTATCTCTTAAACAAGCTGAATTAACTGAGCAATTAAGCCAAGCGGCTAAAGAATATAATTTAGCGGTATTAAAAGTCATTATTACTGCGAGCAGTGGTGGTCGAGGTTATGCCCGCCCTACTAATCCAAAGAGTGATCTTATCATTATGGTGCATGACTACCCCAAGCATTATGATGAACTTGCTATTGAAGGTATTACACTAGGAAACAGTAAGCAGCAAATTGGTATTAATCCTATGCTTGGCGGGTTAAAACACCTTAATCGCCTTGAACAAGTGCTGTTACGTCAGGAACTAAGCAATACCGAGGCTGATGATTTAGTCGTAATTAATATCAATAATGAGGTAATCGAAGCGACTAGCGCTAATTTGTTTTTCTGGCTTAATGACAGGCTTTGTACACCTGATATAAGAAACAGTGGCGTTAATGGCATTATGCGACAAATTATTTTGCAAAAACACCCTGATACATTAATTAAAAAAGTAACGTTAACTGAGTTGTCGAGCTCACAGGCCATGTTTATTTGTAATTGTGTTATGGGGATCATGCCGGTTAAAAGTTATCATGGTCAAACCTTATCAATAGTGTTACCTCAACGTGTGCGTAACAAACTAAATCAAAGTTAAAAAATACATCATGACTAATAATCTCAGTAAAATAAGTTTATTCAAGAAGGCACTGGTTAGCCTTTTACTTGGTTGTTTTATCATTGTTGTAATTTTCACTGTGTTACTTGAAAAACAGCTTCAACAAAAGCTACCGCTACAGCATACACAACTATTGACGGTTGAAAATGGTAGCTCTGTTGCTTCATTTGCTAAAAAATTAGTTAATAAAGGATGGTTAGCTGATAGGTTTTGGTTAAAAAGTTATGCGCGTTTAAATCCTGAAAAAACCAAGATAAAAGCAGGTACATATCAAATAATGCCAGACATTACGTTAAGCGCTTTACTTGAACAAGTATCAACAGGGAAAGAGTATCAATTTAGTGTGACTTTTATTGAAGGTTCAACGTTTAAGGAATGGTTAGTCACATTACAGCAACAGCCTCATTTGTCACATAGCTTATCGACATTAACCATCGAAGAAATCGCACAACAATTAAATATAGATCAAAGTAACCCTGAAGGTTGGTTTTTTCCTGAAACTTACGCTTTTACTCAAGGTACTCAAGATATTGATTTATTAAAACGAGCTCATAAAACCATGCAGCAAAAACTAGCACAGTTATGGCAGCAAAGAGCGCAAGGGTTACCTTATAAAACGCCATATCAAGTGTTAATAATGGCGTCAATGATAGAGAAAGAAACTAGCTACCTAGCTGAGCAGCCGTTAATAGCATCTGTTTTTATTAATCGATTAGCGAAAAACATGCGTTTGCAAACTGATCCTACGGTGATTTATGGTTTAGGTGAACGTTACCAAGGGGATATTACCCGTGCCCATTTACGAGAAAAAACAGCCTATAACACATACCGCATAAATGGCTTACCACCAACTCCTATAGCTATGCCAGGAATATCGGCCATCGAAGCCGCATTAAACCCAGCAACAAGCAATTATTTTTACTTTGTTAGTCAAGGTAATGGCAAACACGTATTTAGTAAAACACTAACACAGCACAATATTGCCGTAAAAAACTTTTTGGCAAAGGAAAAAAGCTAGATGCCATTATCTTGTAGCCATTACCTTGTAGCCATAAGCACAATTGAAATAATGAGAGATATATGAAAAAAGGTTTTATGTTTGTCTTTGATGGTAGCAATGGCGCGGGGAAAACAACAGTTATTAAAGGGGTTGAAAAATACCTAACCTTAAAAGGATTTGATGTTATTTTAACAAGAGAGCCAGGTGGAACGCCTATAGGTGAAAAAATTAGAGACGTGATTTTAGATCCTTCTACCCCTGAGATGTGTTATATGACCGAGTTAATGTTATTTGGTGCAGGGCGCGCACAACATGTTCAAGAAAAAATAATTCCAGCTTTGGCACAAGGCAAGATTGTTATTTCAGATAGATTTGATGCGGCAACCTTTAGTTTTCAGCATTTTGCTAGAGGTATTGATTTAGAAACCATTGTTAAAATAAACGACTTAGCACTGGCTGGTTTTGCACCAGATATGAATATTATTTTAGATTTAGATCCCTGTGAAGGGTTAAAAAGGGTTAAAAGTCGAGGTGAAGGGCTTGATCGTTTAGAAGATGAAAAATCTGATTTCTTAGCAAAAGCTAGGGCTGGCTATTTAAAACAAGCAGGACAATCACCTGAAAAATTTGAGATCATTGATGCCGCACAAGCGAAAGAAGATGTTTTGGCTGATGTGCTTAAAATAATTAATTCATTACTTGATAGCCCTGAATTCAAGTGATAATGGCTAAGGCTGATCTAATACAACAAATGGAAATACAGTGTTAATATGAAACCATGGTTAACCACCCATCAGCAGATACTTAGTCAGCAGTTTAGTCGTGCTACCTTACCACATGCTATTTTAATTAGTGGTGTATCGGGCTCAGGTAAACTTGAATTAGCACAATGGCTAGTACGCTTATTGAGTTGTAAACAGCCAAACCAATCGGTTGAAAATAAAAATGTGAGCATACAAGGTTGTGGTTGTTGTAAATCATGTTTATTACTAAAGAGTAATACCTTTCCTGATCATCTAAATGTTATTGCTCAAAAAAATAGCTTAGGTGTTGATGACATTCGTCATACAAATAGTTTTTTACAAAAAGCTGCACATTTAGGGCTATTCAAAACAGTATTAATTGAAAACGCCGAAACCATGACACAAGCAGCTATGAATGCGTTATTAAAAACCTTGGAAGAGCCGAGTGATAATAGCGTTATTATGCTATTAACTAATGATATAGAAATGCTGTTACCAACTATTATTAGTCGTTGTCGGGTGTTCAATATTAGATCTAGCGTTGGTGAGGCGCTAATATTGCAAATAAAAGGACAAGAACATAACGTTGAAGATCGCATGTTAGCAAATGAGCCTTTTGTTAATTTAACTCAATTACCTGAGCTAACGGATAAAGCAACCAATGAAGCGTTTCACATCTTCAAAGAATGCTATATTAAGTATCTTTGTTATCAACAAGGTGAATCTCAGCTATTGCAACTTCTGCTTAATAATGAACACGGGCTGCGATGGTTAGAACAAATGACTGTTAATTTATTACGAGAACATTTGCTTGGTAGTCATTTCCTTGGTAGTGATAATGAAAGTCAACAGAGACTAAATGTACAGCTGCTTAATGATCTCTATAAAGTTATCATTAATGGGAGTAAAGTAATAAAATCTTATACGCAAGCAAATAAACACTTTGTATGCGAACAGCTTATAATGGCAATAAGTAATGTGGTTGAGCAAAATCAAACGAAAGTAAATAATCACACTGCTAGCTTAGTATTAACTAGAGAGCAGGAGAGTAAGCTTGATCCCCATTAATATCGAATTTCAGTCTGATCATGATTTATATGTTTCATACATGCCTTTTTTAAAAGAAGGAGGTCTATTTATTCGAACAGCTGAACCCTATGAATTAGGCTCAGAACTTGAATTAAATGTTTTATTGCCTGACTCTTTAAAGCCATCCATAATCAAAGGAGAAGTTTGTTGGATTACTCCTACGGACGCACAGAATGGAACACCTGCTGGCATTGGTGTTAGTTTTATTGATGATCCTGATAAAGTACGTCATCAAATTGAGCAAGCGATTGCTCGGCAGTTAAGTTCATTTGAGCCGACATTAACGATGTAAAGCATTAATTTAAAGTGCTGTAATTTTTAGCGTTATTATCCTTTTTTTTCCATATTTTGTAACTTATTAGTGGAGTTTTCTGTTGTTTATTGATTCTCATTGCCATTTAGATCGACTAAATTTGTCACTTTATAACAATAACTTAGCCAATGTTGTACAAGCGGCAAGTGATGCAAAAGTAGAGAAACTTTTGTGTGTTAGTGTAACCTTAAAAGATTTTCCAATCATGATGGAAAAAACTAAAAATTTTAGTAATGTTTTACTTTCATGTGGCATGCATCCTCTTAATCAAGAAGATAAAGTTAATATTGAACAGCTAAGAACGTTAGCCGATAATCCTAAAGTAATTGCTGTGGGTGAGACTGGGTTGGATTATTACTATGCTCCAGAAACCAAAGCCTTACAGTTAGACTCGTTTAAAAAGCATATAACCGTAGCTAAAGAACTTAATAAGCCTTTAATAATACATACCCGAGATGCTCAAGAAGATACCCTAAACATGTTGCGTTTAGAAAATGCTGATGTTGTTGGTGGAATTTTGCACTGTTTTACTGAAAGTTGGGATATGGCAAAACAAGCGATTGATTTAGGTTTTTATATTTCTTTTTCAGGTATTGTTACCTTTAAAAGTGCCAGTGCATTGCAAGAGGTAGCCAAACTTGTTCCTGATGATAGGTTTCTTATTGAAACAGACGCACCATATCTTGCGCCAGTGCCACATCGAGGTAAAGAAAATCAACCTGCTTATGTTGTAGAAGTTGCCAAACACTTGGCTAGTATTCGTGGTCAATCAGTTGAAACTATCGCTAAATTGTCTACTGATAACTTTAATCGACTTTTCAATTTATTGCGGTAAAGAAAAGCGGTAAAAAAACCAAACGTTTAAGTTTGGGTTTAAAGGAATGGCTCAAAGGGGTTTGAGCCATTCGCCAATTAACGGTTAAACATATTTCAATTACACTGCGAACATTTTCTATATTACAGATGAAAAAATATCTACTGCTGCTGTAGATAAAATATTAAATCATAAGGAATAATAATAAATATGAACCCATCCAAGCAGGCAACTCCTTACTTAGTTGCATTTGCATCACTTATAGTCATTATTGCAGGTTTAAAGGTTGCGGCACCTCTTTTAGTTCAGCTATTAATGGCATTGTTTATTGCAATAATTTGTATGCCTTCAATTCGCTGGATGGAAGATCATAAAGTTCCTCGCTCATTGGCTATTGTAATTGTTCTCACGGTAATTTTGGCATTTGTATATGCTGTTGTTGCATTGGTAGGTGACTCAATTAATGCTTTTAATGGCAACAAAGCGTTTTATATTGAGCAATTAGGCTCTCGTGTTAAGTCGATAGTAAGCTGGGGAGCCTCGCATGGCATGCCCGTTGAAAACGTCAACCTAGCATCCGCCTTTGAAAAAGCTGATATCATGTCCCTAGTTACATTGGTGTTAGGCGGTGTGGGTAATATATTCAGTGACTTCTTTATTATTTTTCTATGTGTCATTTTTATTTTAGCTGAAACGACAAGCTTTCCTGGAAAGTTTGTCAGAGCATTTTCAGATGCACAAGATAAAATGATTCATGTAAATCATGTGCTTAGTAAAATTCGTCATTATTTGGCAATAAAAGCGGCGACAAGTCTACTAACAGGTATTTTAGCTTCAATAGCACTGTTGTTTATAGGTGTTGATTACCCATTTCTTTGGGGAATGCTGGCTTTTCTGTTAAACTTCATTCCAAATTTAGGCTCGCTTCTTGCTGCTGTACCCCCCGTTATTTTAGCGCTTATTCAGTTAGGGCCAATAGGTGTTGTGTGGACGGGAATAAGCTTTTTTGCCATTAACAATATTGTCGGTAATTATCTTGAACCCAAATTAATGGGTAAAATGTTAGGTTTATCCGCTTTTGTTGTCTTTTTATCATTAATATTGTGGGGGTATATTTTTGGTACTGTTGGAATGTTTTTATCTGTACCGCTGACCATGATGATTAAAATTGCTTTAGATACTAATGAAAAAACTCGTTGGTTGGGTATTTTACTTGGTCCTGAAGAAGAGGCTGAGGAAGAAATGCCACTTGAAGGATAAATCAAAATAATTTCCAGAGTGATGTGCCATCGGTGACTTATCCAGCAAAAAAAGCTTAGGTTTAAATAGCTTAGTTGAAAACCTTTAGATTAACAGGCTAAGTAGGCAGTACTTTTTTATAGGGTTTAACTGTTACTTTTTTATAAACACCCGCAGCAATATAAGGATCAATATCTGCCCATGCTTGAGCTTTAGCTAAACTCTCAAATTCGGCAATAATGAGTGAGCCAGTAAAACCAGCAGAGCCTGGATCATTACTATCTATGGCAGGGCACGGGCCTGCGACTAATAAACGCCCTTGATTTTGTAAGCTTGTTAAGCGAGCTAAATGTTTTTCGCGTGCCAATAAACGTTTTTCTAAGCTGTTATCAACATCTTCACTATAAATTAGGTAGAACATGAATTTTCCTATTTCAATTTTTGTTAGAGGTGTTATTTTTTATCTTCAGGTGATTCACTCATCACACTTGAGGTAATTTCAATGCTGTCTTCAAGCACTTCTGTTACTTCGTCAGTTTCTTGAGGAAGATACTTGTATAACGAAAAAATAGAGCCAACAGCAAAAACTAGCGTTAAGCCAGTTAAACCGAATACTTTAAAGTTAACCCAAGTTTCTAAATCATAATTAAAGGCAACATATAAATTAAGCGCTCCTAATATTGCAAACAGAGCTGCCCAAGCAAGGTTTAATTTAACCCAAACAGGCTCGGGTAAGGTTAATGATTCAGATAAAAATCGTTTTATTAAATTTTTATTAAAGCCGTAATAGCTTACGATTAGCACTAGTGCGAATAACTCATTAATAATAGTCACTTTCCACTTTATAAAAGCATCATCATGTAAAAAGATAGTAAGACCACCAAATACAGCAATTAAGCTAAAAAATATCCAGTTTCTGGTCGGTACTGTTTTTTTCTTTATTAAATAATATAAAATTTGCAAAGCAGAGGTGGCGATCAAAGAGCCTGTCGCCCAATATATGTCGGAAAATTTATTTACCACAAAGAAAATAATTAATGGAATGTATTCAAAAATAGCGTGCATACTTAACCTTGATTGTTAGATCTAGAAATAGTTCGTATTGGGTATAGTCCGATCTTAACGAAACTTACTGTATTTTAATAGTAAAAAGCTAAGTAATTTAGCGATCAAATAATGGGGGTGTTCATAATTCTGTGTCATTCAAGTAAAATAAATAAAAATTTTAGGAGTGACACATGAAAAAACCTTTTAACTTTGAGCAAGCATTAGAAGATCTACAATCGGGTAAACAACTTATTGGTAAAGATGGGATCTTAACTCCGCTGATCAAACAATTAACAGAAGCTGCGCTAAAAGCGGAATTAGAGCAGCATTTAGCCGCAGAAGAACAACCAAATCGAAAAAATGGTAGTACTCGAAAAACGATGAAAACGACATCAGGTAACTTTGAGCTAGACACGCCAAGAGACCGCTCTGGGACGTTTGAGCCGCAAATCGTAAAGAAAAGTCAGACAAGTTTAACTAACGAAATTGAGCGAAAAATACTGTCTATGTTTAGCCTTGGTATGAATTATTCGGACATCCAAAAACACGTTGAAGAAATTTATTCAATGGATGTTTCCACTGGCACGATAAGCGCGGTCACGGATAAACTGCTCCCTGAGCTTCAGCAATGGCGTGAAAGGCCTCTACAGAGCCACTACCCCATAGTTTGGCTAGATGCCATCCATTATAAAGTGAAGGTTGACGGACGCTATATTAGCCAGGCATTTTATACCGTTCTAGGGCTGACGACGGAAGGTAAAAAAGAAATATTAGGCTTATATTTGTCAGAAAATGAAGGGGCTAGCTATTGGTTATCAGTGCTGACCGATCTTCAAAATCGTGGTGTAGAAGATATTCTCATCGCCTGCATAGACGGGCTGACAGGCTTTCCAGAAGCGATTGCTAGTATTTACCCAAACACTGAAATACAGCTGTGTATCATTCATCAACTGCGCAATTCAATGAAATATGTAGGCGCTAAAAATCAAAAAGCGTTTATGGCTGATTTAAAACCTGTTTACCGGGCAATCAACTTGAGTGCAGCAGAAGCGGCCTTGGATAAGCTGGAAGAAAAATGGGGGAAAATGTATCCTTTAGTCATCAACTCTTGGCGCAACAAATGGCATAACCTATCGGCTTATTTTAAATATCCAGAGCCCATCAGACGCGTAATTTACACAACCAATGCCGTAGAATCTGTACACCGCCAATTCAGAAAGCTAACCAAGACTAAAGGCGCTTTTCCAAGCTCAAATAGCTCGATAAAACTGCTTTATGTCGGCATACTTAACGCCAGCGAAAAATGGACAATGCCCATTCAGAATTGGAGTCAAGCATTGTCTCAGTTAGCTATTTATTTTGAAGGCCGCCTAGATAAGGTGTTGGATATTTAATAACCTGACACAGAATATTGAACATTCTCGTTCAACTGAAGTTTTTGGTATTGATTTTTTTAATGGTTGGGATGCTATTTTTGTATCTGCTTGTAATCAACATGATGCATGTTATGTCGATCCAGACAGCTCATTTAATTCTTGTAATCAAGATTTTAGAACAGACACACTTGATATTTGTTCTGAAGAAAACCAAAAAGCAATAGATAATGGAACACTTTTTAACACTTCGGAATGTTGGGATAAATCCACTGAATATTATGCAGGCGTTAGTCTTTTTGGCGGTTCATTTTTTGAAGAGGCTCAACAAGATTCTGCATGTGTAATTTGGGTTGATAGAACATCAGGTAATCATTGCGAAAACTAAATAAAATTTATGAGGTGTTTACACTATGATAAAAAATATTATGTTATTAGGAATTGTTCTGTTTTCTTCTGATGGAGTAGCTGAACAATGTACATTGTTTTATGATGGTTTAAACCCTCTTGCCAATTATACACCTTATATAACAACGACTAAAATACTTGAGCCTAAAGAAGAAGTTGAAAAGTTGACTGAACAACTTGATAAATTACAGTCAATGGGAATAGATGAATTTATAAAATATGCTCTAACTGAAGAGCCATTAAGCTATATTAATGTTGGATCTAAAAAATACAATTGGCTTGATTTAGCACTAACTAGAAATGCTACTGATGAGACGGTAAATCAATTGTTACAAATAGGATTGTATGTTTCACCTCATATTATTCCTAAACTTTATAAAAGGTATGGGTTTGAAAAAACAACTCGCATCATAAGTCATATGAGCATTGATGGCCTTGAAAACATTGTAATTAAACAAAAAGGTATTCCTTATTCAATTACCAATTATTTTTTATTGCATAAAGACTTTAAAGGTATAAAGCATTTAATCGAAAAGTATTATTTAAATGTAAACTCTAATATTGAAATAGGAACAATGGTTGATCTGAAATCACTTACAATTATAGATAGATTTAATGGGTCGCTACTATTTGATTTAGTAGAGTATAGTGACTTATACCAAATACAAGTAAGAAAATTGCGTGAGAGGTCGGTTAGTGAAGATAAGTTTAATAACGAATATAGTATTTACAGCTTGAAACACAATTGCAGAAGCATTAAAGATACAGGGCGTATGAAGGTAAAATATGTCATTAAAAGATCAAAAATTGATAGTCTAATTAAAGAATTAGAAATTGATTTGGATACAATTGAAAAGGAAGAAATGTTAAAATTGATACAAAAACCTGTGATACAAGAATATTTAGCTAATAAAATATTCTTGCGGAATATAAAAAATTCAAAGTTAAAATCAGAGCCTATAGAGAACTTTGATTTATTAACACAGGATGAAATTAACAATTCATTAAAAAATGAAGAACACTTTTATTATGATAAAAGTGGCTTAACTTTGAAAGAATACCTATTCGTTAATAAGCAATATAGCTGGGAAAAAAACACCAAGGAAATGAGCTTAGAGCGCCTTGCATTTTTCCTAATAAAAAATAATTATGATTTTACAAGAATCGATAACATAAATTTATTAAAAAAAGTTAGCCACCACAAATGGAGAGGCAAAAATTTGTCCTACTATTTATTAAGGCACTCAACAACTAATAAAAACATAAAATCTATATATATTTACTTGCCGGAACCAATTTCTAGTTATGGTTTAAACCCGCTAGAAATGCTGAGTATAAAATCCGAACTTTATAATGAACTTAGCGATTCAATAAGTGAGATAAAATTAGAAATGAAGCAAATTTATGAGAATAGATTATGAATACAAGATACTTTAAAGGTGTTTTCATAAAGTCTTTGATATTATTAGTCTTTGCGCATATCCCTCATTTTCTTCTATTTGTAGGGTTAGAAATTATACCAATTGTTTTTTGGGTTGCTGTAGTAGAGAACATACCTTTATTGTTTATAGATGCAGAAGATTTAGGTTGGTTTGAAATTAGTGCGTTTGGAATTAATGATTACACCTGGCAAGGATTTATAATTTCATTGCTTTGTAAATACGTTGTTTTTTTTATCTTTATTTTAGTATTTGATATGTTCTTTCGTAGAGCGCCATCTAAAGTAAAATAGATTAATCTTTCTCGAAGAGCATTATCGTCTTGCCCAGCAACAACGTTTTGGTGCGAGTAGTGGGGGTCAACCTGCACAAGGTGACTTGTTTAACGAAGCCGAAGCAGCTCTAGATGTTGTTGAAGAACCTAAAACTCGATATCGATTTTATTTCTACCTTAAATATAAACCTTAACTAAGTGCCTCCCCCAGCACTTCACTTTTAATTCGTGGCTACGGTGGAAACATTATTGTTTCAAATGATGAAAAAGGTATATCTTTAATATATGAAGGTATTCCTTCTGGCCGAATTATGCAGGTGAAGCTTCTCATTGTTTTTATTATATGAATATTCCACTCGGTTTAGCGACATTTATGTCAATTACAAATTGAGTAAAACGGCTAGCAATGTTACTGTTGGGTATTTGGGCACATATAAATCGCCAAATTTAGCATTACAAATTGTAATGCTAAATTGAAATGAATAACTTTTTAACCATCGATATCCAGTTCAATATCCGTTAAAGGTTGAGAGCAGCATGTTAAAATTTCACCATCCCCGATAAAAGCAAGCGGCTCTACAGCGTATTGAACTTTACCTTTGAGGAGTTTACAACGGCAAGCGCCACAGTAACCATCTCTGCAATGGTAGTGACTTTCAATACCTTCTCTCTCTAAAGTATTGAGTATATTCTTATCTTCTTGTTCGAGGAACGGTAATTCTCGTTTCTCAACAATGATTTTGTGTGGCATTATTATAAATTAAAAGTTATAGATTAAAAGTTATAAATCAAAAGTTATAGATCAAAATCGTCAAAATCGTCAGTATTTACAGTTGAATCAACCTGACCAACTAAATAGCTAGATATTTCAGTTTCTTGTGGAGCTACTTGAACATTATCACTGACTAAATAAGCATTCATCCATGGTAGCGGGTTGCTTTTGATGTCAAAGGGAGCGTCAAAACCGATAGCGGTTAAACGTTGGTTAGAAATATATTCAATATATTGATTTAAAATTTCAGTATTTAAACCAATCATAGAGCCATCTTTAAATAAGTATTGTGCCCATTCTTTTTCTTGCTCAACTACATCTAAAAATATTTGTAAGCCAGCATCGCGCATATCTTCACTGACTTCTTTCATTTGTGGATCGTCTTTACCGCTCATCCAGTTATTCAAAATATGTTGAGTACCAGTTAAATGCAGGGCTTCATCACGAGCTATTAATTTAATTATTTTGGCATTACCCTCAAGTAATTCGCGCTCAGCAAAGGCAAAAGAACAAGCAAAACTAACATAAAACCGAATGGCTTCAAGCGCATTTACTGAACAAACGGCAAGGTATAAACGTTCTTTTAATTTGCGAGTGCTAACCTCAATATTGCGACCTTCAACCTCATAGGTACCTTCACCTTGCGATTGCAATAATTGTGTGGTTAAAATAACATCATCAAAATATTTAGCTATGCTAATCGCGCGTTTTAAAATAGCAGGATTAACAATAATATCATCAAACACTTCACCAGGGTTGGTGAACAAGTTTCGTAAAATATGAGTATAAGAGCGAGAGTGAATGGTTTCACTAAAGGCCCATGTTTCTACCCATGTTTCTACTTCGGGCAAAGAGACCAAAGGTAATAAAACAGCATTAACAGAGCGAGCTGCCATTGAATCTAGCAGAGTTTGATACTTTAAATTAGAAATAAAGATATGTTTTTCGGAATTGGTTAAATTTTGCCAATCAGCCCTATCTTTTGATACATCAATTTCTTCGGGACGCCAAAAAAACGATAATTGTTTTTCAATTAATTTCTCAAAAGCAGTATAGCGTTGTTGATCATAGCGAGATACATTTACGCTATTACCTAAGAACATTGGCTCTAATAAAGCATTATTTTTAGTTTGGTTAAACGTAGTGTACGCCATTTTTTGCTATTCCTTAAAATATCATCGCTATAATTTGAGAGGGGCAATAAAGAGCCTAGCATTACCTAGACTCATTTAATTGAGTGGTTTGTAGGGTTATATTTTACATGCGCCGTCAGCACAGCCATCGTCTTCAATTTCAACATCGTCACTGGCACCATCGCGAGTATTATGGTAATACATAGTTTTAATACCAAGTTTATAGGCGGTTAAAATATCTTTTAATATTTGTTTGATGGGAACTTTTCCACCGTCAAACTTAGCAGGATCGTAGTTGGTATTTGCTGAAATTGTTTGATCAATAAATTTTTGCATGATGCCAACTAATTCCAAATAACCTTCGTTACTTGGAATACTCCAAAGTAACTCATAGTTTTGTTTAAGTTTTTTATACTCAGGTACTACTTGCTTTAAAACTCCGTCTTTACTCGCTTTTATACTAATTAAACCTCGTGGTGGTTCTATACCATTAGTAGCATTAGATATTTGCGATGATGTTTCTGATGGCATTAAAGCCGAAACCGTTGAGTTTCTTACGCCAAACTCTTTTATGCTAGCACGTAAGGCTTCCCAGTCTAAATGTAGAGGTTCGTCCGTTATGCCATCAATAGTTTTCTTATAAGTATCAATAGGTAATATACCTTGTGATAGACGAGTTTCATCAAATTTAGGGCAGGCGCCTTGTTCTTTTGCAAGTAGATTAGTGGCTTTTAATAAATAATATTGAATAGCCTCAAAGGTTCTATGGGTTAAATTATTAGCACTACCATTAGAATAATACAGACCATTTTTAGCTAAATAATAGGCATAATTAATAACGCCTATACCTAAGGTTCTACGTGCTAAACTTGCATTGCGAGCAGCGGGAATAGGATAGTCTTGGTAATCCAGTAAGCTATCAAGTGCTCGCACGGCTAGGTCAGCTAAAGCTTCTAATTCATCTAAGGATTCTATTGCGCCTAAGTTGAATGCGGATAACGTACATAGAGCAATTTCACCACTTTCATCGTTTACGTCACTCATTGGTTTAGTTGGTAAAGCAATTTCCAAACATAAGTTACTTTGACGAATAGGCGCTTTACTTGGATCAAATGGGCTATGGGTATTACAGTGGTCAACATTTTGTAAATAAATACGGCCGGTACTAGCACGTTCTTGAGCAAACAATGTAAATAACTCTATGGCTTTAATACGTTTTTTACGAATTGATTCATCTTTTTCGTATTGAACATAAAGTTGCTCGAATTTTTCTTGATCTTCAAAGAACGCATCATAAAGGCCTGGAACATCACTTGGGCTAAATAAAGTGATATAGCCACCTTTTATTAAGCGTTGATACATCACCTTGTTAAATTGCACACCATAATCTAAATGACGAACACGGTTTTCTTCAACGCCTCGGTTATTTTTTAGTACCAATAAACTTTCTACTTCTAAATGCCAAAGTGGGTAGAATAAGGTGGCAGCACCACCACGAACACCACCTTGAGAACAGCTTTTAACCGCTGTTTGAAAGTGTTTATAAAAAGGAATACAGCCAGTATGAAAAGCTTCACCATTACGAATAGCACTGCCTAAAGCCCTAATGCGACCAGCGTTTATACCGATACCCGCTCGCTGTGATACATATTTAACAATAGCACTAGAAGCTGCATTAATTGAGTCTAATGAATCATCACATTCAATCAACACACAGGAAGAAAATTGACGTGTTGGTGTACGTACACCTGCCATTATCGGTGTAGGTAGTGATAACTTAAAGGTTGATATAGCGTGATAAAATCCTTGCACATAGCCTAATCGCGTTTCTTTAGGGTATTTAGCAAATAAACAAGCGGCTACTAAAAGATATAAAAACTGTGCGCTTTCATAAATTTCTCCGCTGACACGGTTTTGAACAAGGTATTTTCCTTCAAGTTGCTTTACCGCAGCATAACTAAAGTTTAGATCACGGGTATGATCTAAAAACAATGACATCTGTTCAAAATCACTTTCATCATAATCAGACAATAAGTGTTGATCATATTTACCTGATTCAACCAATTTAACTACATGATCATAAAGTTTAGGTGGCTCAAATTGACCATAGGCTTTTTTACGCAGATGAAACACGGCCAGTCTAGCTGATAAATATTGATAATCAGGCGTTTCTTCAGAAATTAAATCGGCAGCAGCTTTGATGATGGTTTCATGAATGTCTTCAGTTTTAATGCCATCATAAAATTGAATATGTGATTTAAGTTCAACTTGAGAAACAGAAACGTTTTCTAGATCTGCTGCTGCCCAAGCAATAACACGGTGGATTTTTTCTAAATCGATGAGTTCTTTTTTGCCATTACGCTTGGTAACAAAAAGATTATTATTCATGAAATACCTGTGATGTAAATAGTGACTAATTTTTTAGTATGCTTTTTCAGTACTGTTTAGTATTAGTTAAAGTATTAGTTAAAGTATTAGTTAAGTGATAACGTTGGTAATTAAAAAAGCCATTGTGTTTTTATTATTTTCCTGAATGTGTTTAAAAAGTCAAACACACAACATCTAGTTTTTTTTGCAAAGTTAAGCACAAGATAGTGGGGTTTTGACTTTATTGCAAGCGATAAAACAGCTTGGTTTTTGGTTGACTTTTCCTTACTCAATAAGGGTTAGTAACAACTAACCTAGCGAGCTTGATTTATTTAGTAATTTGCTAAAAAGCAATATTTTTTGTAAGTTTTTTTCGGCTGAAAATATTTTAATATCTCAAATATATATTCAATCGAAATATAGCGATAAAAAAACATGACTTAACAGGTGATTAAAACGTGGATTATTGTCTACACTTTTTGACAACAGAGAATATAATTTACATCTAAATTAGGTGCTAATTTATGATTTTCTGTCATAGGGTTATAATGAATACCGCTGGTATCAATGCATTTCAATTGACTTGCTTCTGCCCAAGTAATTAATTGTGAAGGTTTAATAAATTTATCATGATCATGAGTACCATCAGGAACTAGCTTAAATACTTTTTCAGCGGCTATAATGGCTAATAGATAAGATTTAACTGTTTTATTTAACGTTGAAAAAAATACTAAACCGCCAGGTTTTACTAATTGGGCACAAGCGTGAATTACTGAAGCAGGATCAGGCACATGTTCAAGCATTTCCATACAAGTAACCATATCAAATGCTTCATAGCACTGTTGTGCTTTTTCTTCAGCGGTAATTTTCTGATAATTAATAGTTAGACCCGATTCAAGTGCATGTAGTTTAGCTACATTAAGTGGCTCTGTCCCCATATCTATACCCGTTACCTCAGCACCAAATTTTGCTAAAGATTCAGTTAAAATACCACCGCCGCAACCAACATCAATTACTTTTTTAGAAAATAATTGTTGTTTATGTTCCGCAATATGTTGGCAAATAAATTGAACTCTTAACGGGTTGACCTGATGTAGTGGTTTAAAGTCACCGTTTAGATCCCACCACTGGCTAGCAACTTGTTCAAACTTGGCAATTTCTTCTTTACTTACATTAGGTACATTTCTAGTTTTTATCATGGGGGAATCTAATTGAAATACGGATGATCGGATTCTAAACGAAACTCATAGTTAAACAAAGCATAAACAATATGCAAACCAGTAAAATAGATCAATAAATGTTTTATTAGCTCACTTTACAAGCATAATTTGCATGCTTTATTTACCATAATAAAAACACGATTAAAACGGCTAAATAAAGCTGTTTGGCATCAACAAAATTTATGCTAATATGCTGCGTTGATTTATGTTTTTTATGAAAAGATAATAATAAAAATCTAAGTGATTTTATCGTTACGTTTTAAGTTAAGGGATACATCTATTTATGTCAGATCTGGCGAAAGAAATAGTTCCAGTAAATATTGAAGATGAGTTGAAAGCTTCTTATCTAGATTATGCCATGAGCGTTATTGTTGGGCGTGCATTGCCTGACGTACGTGATGGTTTGAAACCTGTACATCGCCGCGTATTATTCGCGATGGATGTACTAGGTAATGATTGGAATAAGGCTTATAAAAAATCAGCCCGTGTGGTTGGTGATGTTATTGGTAAATATCATCCTCATGGTGATACAGCCGTTTACGATACTATTGTTCGTATGGCACAGCCTTTTTCACTCCGCTATATGTTAGTTGATGGACAAGGTAACTTTGGTTCGGTTGATGGTGATAGTGCAGCAGCAATGCGTTATACCGAAATTCGTATGTCTAAAATTGCGCACTCTATTTTAGCTGATTTAGACAAAGAAACTGTTGATTTTGTTCCTAACTATGATGGCACTGAGCATATTCCTGCTGTTATGCCAACGCGTGTTCCTAATCTGTTAGTTAATGGTAGCTCAGGCATTGCTGTTGGTATGGCAACAAATATCCCACCGCATAATTTAACTGAAGTTATTAATGGCTGTTTAGCGTTAATTGAAAATAGTGAAATAACCTTTGAAGAATTATTAACATATATTCCAGGGCCTGATTTTCCAACGGCAGGCATTATCAGTGGTCGTGCTGGTATTGAAGAAGCTTATCGTACTGGACGTGGTAAAATAAAAATTCGAGCCCGCGCTGACATTGAAGTTAATGACAGCACAGGTAAAGAAACGATTGTTGTTCATGAACTACCGTACCAAGTCAATAAAGCCCGCCTAATTGAAAAAATGGCTGAGCTTGTTAAAGACAAACGTCTTGAAGGTATTTCAGCCTTGCGTGATGAGTCTGATAAAGACGGTATGCGTATGGTTATTGAGGTCAAACGTGGTGAAGTAGGTGAAGTTGTTTTAAATAACTTATATAAACTAACGCAAATGCAAGTATCTTTTGGTTTGAATATGGTGGCATTGACTAATGGTCAACCAAAAATATTTAATATAAAAGAAATGTTAGAAGCATTTGTGCTGCATCGCCGTGAAGTAGTCACACGCCGTACTATTTTTGAATTAAAAAAAGCCCGAGAACGTGCCCATTTACTTGAAGGTTTATCAATTGCCCTAGCAAATATAGACCCGATCATCGAATTAATTAAAACCTCACCAACACCAAGTGAAGCAAAAGAAGCTTTAATTGCACATGGTTGGGATTTAGGTAATGTTGCCGTCATGCTTAGTGCTGCTGGTAATGATGCGGCACGTCCTGAATGGCTAGAAGCTGAATTTGGCATTCATGATAATCAATATTACTTAACACCAGTTCAAGCGCAAGCCATTTTAGATTTACGTTTGCACAAGTTAACTGGTTTAGAACATGAAAAAATTCTAGCTGAATACAAAGGGTTATTAGACATCATCGCAGAGTTGATGCATATTCTTGCTGAGCCAGCACGTTTAATGGAAGTTATTTGTGAAGAGCTTGAAGCTATCCGTGATGAATTTGGTGATGAGCGCCGTACTGAAATTACTAATGCTTCTCATGACCTATCATTAGAAGATTTGATCTGTGAAGAAGATGTGGTGGTAACACTTTCTCATGAAGGTTATGTTAAATATCAAATACTTTCAGATTACCAAGCACAACGACGTGGTGGTAAAGGCAAAGCAGCAACTAAGATGAAAGAAGAAGATTTCATTGAAAAGTTGTTGATTGCCAATACCCATGACACTATTTTATGTTTCTCAAATCGCGGTAAATTATATTGGTTGAAAGTCTATCAATTACCATTAGCAAGCCGTACTGCTCGTGGTCGCCCTATTGTAAATATACTGCCGCTTGAAAATGACGAACGTGTTACTGCTATTTTACCTGTACGTGAATACGAAGGTGATAAATATATCATCATGGCAACAGCGTCAGGTACAGTGAAGAAAACAGCATTAACTGCTTACAAAAATCAAAGAGCTAACGGTATTATCGCGCTTAACTTACGTGATGATGATACCTTAATCGGTGTCGATATCACTGACGGTAACAATGATATTATGTTGTTCTCTGATGCGGGTAAAGTTGTTCGTTTCAATGAGAAAATACGTGATAGCGAAACGGGTGAAATAAAGGTTGACCCAGAAACGGGAGAACAGCGTTGGGCATTAAAACCTATCGGTAGAACAGGCACTGGAGTTCGCGGTATTAAACTTGAGGGGACACAAAAAGTAGTTTCCTTAATTGTACCTAAAAATGATGGACCAGTATTAACGATTACTGAAAACGGCTACGGCAAACGTACCGCTTTGAGCGAATACCCTGCGAAGAGCAGAGCAACCAAAGGTGTTGTTTCTATTAAAGTCAGTGAACGTAATGGTAAAGTTGTCGGTGCTGTACAAGTTGAAGAACTTGATGAAATGATGGTCATCACTGATAACGGTACTTTAGTACGTACTCGTGTTAATGAGGTGAGTGTTATTGGTCGTAATACCCAAGGTGTACGTTTAATTCGTACAATTGAAGGCGAGCACGTAGTTGCCTTACAACGTATTAATGAGGTTGAAGAGCCAGCAGAGCTTGAAGGCAATTTAGCAGAAGGTGTTGAGGATGAAGTATCTAGCCAAGCTGATACATCGCCTGAGCATGATCCTAAACAAAGCGCCCAACAAGTGGATGATGAAAGTACAGCAAGCGATGAGCAAGAATAAACGTCGCACACTATTTAAAGGCGGCTAATACCCGCCTTTTTTATTAAGGTATCAATAAACTTTTATTTGAGAAAAAAATGTCTGAAGTTTTTAACTTTTGTGCCGGTCCTGCTATGTTACCAAAAGCAGTAATGACAAAAGCGCAAAATGAATTTATTAATTGGAATAACACTGGTAGCTCTGTGATGGAGCTAAGTCACCGTAGTGGTATCTACATGAAAATGGCCGCGCAAGCTGAAGCTTATTTGCGTGAGCTAATGGCCATTCCAGATCATTATAAAGTATTGTTTTGTCATGGTGGTGGTCGAGGTCAGTTTTCTGCAGTACCACTAAACCTATTGCCTCAAGGCAAATCAGCAGACTATATTGTTAATGGCTCATGGTCAAAAGCCGCCGCTATCGAAGCCAAAAACTTTGGTGATATTAATGTTATTAATATTCGCGAAGAGCGCGACAATGGTAAAACTAGCCTTATTGCTAGCGATAAATGGTTATTAAATAGTGATGCGGCTTATGTACATTACTGTCCAAATGAAACCGTTGATGGTATTGAAATTAATAACATACCTGAAACTCACGGTGTGCCATTAGTTGCTGACATGTCGTCTACCATTTTATCTCATGAAGTTGATGTTGCTAAATTTGGTCTTATTTATGCGGGTGCTCAAAAAAACATTGGCCCGTCAGGGTTAACTATTGTTATTGTTCGTGAAAATCTTTTAGGTAATGCACAACAAGCAACACCCTGCATTATGAACTACCAAACCAGTGCTGATAATAATTCTATGTACAATACTCCGCCAACTTATGCTTGGTATTTAGCTGGTTTAGTTTTTCAGTGGCTTAAAGAACTTGGTGGTGTAAAAGTCATGGCCAAAGTTAATCAAGCAAAAGCACAATTACTATATAGTACAATTGATAATAGTGATTTTTATAGCAATAATATTGAAACGCAATATCGTAGCAAAATGAACATTCCATTTTTGCTTAAAGATGAAAGCTTAAATGAAAAGTTTTTAGTACAAGCAGAGCAACAAGGCTTAATGGCGCTAAAAGGTCATAGAATTGTTGGTGGTATGCGTGCAAGTATATACAATGCTATGCCAATTGAAGGTGTACAAGCACTTGTTGATTTTATGCAAAAGTTTGCAAAAGAAAATACTTAAACTTAGCAGTTCTTTATTTAAAATATTATAAACGGAATAATCATGTCTCAATCGTTATCTTTTACCACGCAACCGGGTAATGCCGTTTCAGGTGATATTATTGTACCTGGCGATAAATCTTGCTCACATCGTTCTATCATGTTTGGCTCATTGGCCAATGGTACAACTCATATTAAAGGCTTTTTACCTGGTCAAGATTGTTTGGCTACTATGAATACATTCAAAGCAATGGGTATTGACATTGACGGGCCAGATGAAGATCAAAATGTCACTGTTTATGGTAAAGGTTTATATGGTTTAACCGCGCCACAAGGTTTACTTGATATTGGTAATTCTGGAACATCCATTCGTTTACTCTCAGGTATTTTAGCTGGTCAATCATTTCCAACAAGTATGGCTGGTGATAGTTCGTTAAATAAGCGTCCTATGGGTCGAGTTATTACGCCATTAAAACGAATGGGAGCAAATATTAGCGCAAATGACGATGGTACACCGCCAGTTGTTTGTGAAGCTAGTGAAGGAAAGCTAACCGCTATTGATTACCTTTTACCTATGGCTAGTGCACAGGTAAAATCTTGTGTGTTATTAGCTGGCATATATGCTGACGGTATAACCACAGTAATTGAACCTGGTATCACCCGTGATCATACTGAACGCATGTTGACGGCATTTGATTACCCCGTGAAAGTAGAGAAAAATATTGATGGCGATGAACAAAAGACACGGGTGTCAATTGAAGGGGGTCATGAATTAACTGCTTGTGATATTCAAATACCAGGCGATATTTCATCGGCAACTTTTTTTATGGTTGCTGGACTTATTGCCCAAAGTGGTGAAATTATCGTACGTAATGTTGGTATAAACCCAACTCGCATTGGCGCAATTAATATTTTAAAAGCCATGAATGGTAACTTATCAGTAACCAATGAACGTATGGCAGGTGGTGAGCCAGTTGCTGACATTGTGGTTAAAGCATCCAAATTACAAGGCATTGATATCAGTGAACGTGATGTTCCATTAGCAATAGATGAGTTTCCAGCTATTTTTATTGCTGCGGCATGTGCAAATGGCACCACTCGTTTGCGTAATGCTGAAGAATTAAGAGTAAAAGAAAGTGATCGCATTCAAGCGATGGCTGATGGTTTAGAAATATTAGGTGTTGATTGTACTGTGTTTGAAGATGGTATAGATATCATTGGAGGTATTATTGGTACCGGTACTATTAATAGTCACGATGATCATCGTATTGCCATGTCTTTTGCTATAGCATCG
Source organism: uncultured Colwellia sp. (assembly GCA_965261045.1). GTDB lineage: Bacteria > Pseudomonadota > Gammaproteobacteria > Enterobacterales > Alteromonadaceae > Colwellia. Next base: position 1,615,172 of record CBDHCJ010000001.1, on the reverse strand, counting down.
CTAAGATCTACTGGTAGTATTACCATTTTAGATTGTGATAATGTTTCCACCTCATTTCCAAATTTTGTGAGTTTAGCGAATGAAGTTGGCTTGTCCATTACTCAAAGATAACTTATACCAATCTAGGTTGGCATTAGCGCCATCATTTTGTACAATGCGCGCACTTTTATCCTAGGTGAATCATTATTGATGATAAATATACGGTAATGATTACATGCTTAGTAAACAAGGAAATCATATGAATGAACAAATTCCCGTAATTACAATTGATGGGCCAAGCGGGGCAGGCAAAGGAACTGTTGCCAGAATTGTCGCTGAACAACTAGGCTGGCACTTACTTGATAGTGGTGCTATATATCGAGTACTTGCAGTAGCAACTCAGCATCATCAGGTTAGCCTTGATGAGGAAGAGCCCCTGATTCCTATGGCTGCACATTTAGATGTGCAATTTGAAATTAGCAGCCAAGGAGAAGGAAAAATTATTTTAGAAAGTGAAAATGTCACCAACACTATTCGCAGCGAAGAAATTGGTGCGTTAGCGTCAAAAGTTGCCGCGTTTCCACGTGTACGAGAAGCCTTGTTACGCCGCCAACGTGCTTTTTGTGTTCCTCCTGGCCTAGTTGCTGACGGACGAGACATGGGCACTGTTGTGTTTTCAAATGCGCCAGTAAAGGTATTTTTAACGGCAAGTGCCGAAGAGCGAGCAGAGCGCAGATTTAATCAGTTGAAAGAGAAAGGCTTTAATGTTAAAGTCGGGCGCCTTTTGGATGACATATGTCAGCGAGATGTGCGAGATTGTAATCGAAAGGTTGCTCCGCTTGTTCCAGCAGAAGGATCGTTAATCATTGATTCTACTAACCTTTCCATACAGGAAGTGGTTAATAAAGTCCTTTCATTTGCGAATGAAAAATTAACATAAATCGTTTACCTCTTATATACTTAATAGGTAAAACCAACTAAAGCTTACGTCAAGGATGTACCGAAGCTAATTTAACAACCCCATGAAACATGAAGTTGATTGGATTAATAGCTGAGTTTATAAACAAGTTATGACTGAAAATTTTGCACTACTTTTTGAAGAAAGTTTAAAAGAAATCGAAACACGCCCTGGTTCAATTATCAAGGGTACAATCGTTAAAGTTACCAAAGACAATGTTATTGTTGATGCGGGCCTTAAATCTGAGAGTGTTATCTCAATTGACCAATTTAAAAACACTGCTGGTGAAGTAGAAGTTGTTGTTGGTGATGAAGTTGACGTATCGCTTAAAGCCACAGATGATGGTTTCGGTGAAACGATTCTTTCTCGTGATGACGCTAAACGTCATGAAGCGTGGCAAGTGCTTGAAAAAGCATACGAAGAAAAAGAAACTGTTATCGGTGTTATCAACGGTAAAGTTAAAGGTGGTTTCACGGTTGAAGTTAGCGATATTCGTGCTTTCTTACCAGGTTCATTAGTCGATGTACGTCCAGTACGTGACACAGCTCATCTTGAAGGTAAAAATTTAGAATTCAAAGTAATCAAGCTTGATCAAAAACGTAATAACGTTGTTGTTTCACGTCGTGCTGTTATTGAAGCTGAAGGCAGTGCCGAGCGTGATGAATTACTTGAATCATTAGCAGAAGGCCAAGAAGTTAAAGGTATCGTTAAGAACCTTACTGACTACGGTGCGTTCGTTGATTTAGGCGGTATTGACGGCCTACTTCACATTACAGATATGGCTTGGAAACGCGTTAAGCACCCAAGTGAAATCGTAAATGTTGGTGATGAAATTCAAGTTAAAGTATTAAAATTCGACCGTGAGCGTACTCGTGTATCTCTAGGCATGAAGCAGTTAGGCGAAGATCCATGGGTAGCAATTGCTAACCGTTACCCAGAAGGCTCTAAACTTTCTGGTCGTGTAACTAACTTAACTGACTACGGTTGTTTCGTTGAAATACAAGAAGGCGTTGAAGGTTTAGTTCACGTTTCAGAAATGGATTGGACTAATAAAAACATTCACCCATCTAAAGTTGTTAGCTTAGGTGATACTGTTGAAGTACTAGTATTAGAAATTGACGAAGAACGTCGTCGTATTTCTTTAGGTCTTAAACAATGTATTGCTAATCCTTGGGAAGAGTTTGCTAAAAACTTCAACAAAGGCGACAAAGTATCAGGTAAGATCAAGTCAATTACTGACTTTGGTATCTTCATTGGTCTTGATGGCGGCATAGATGGGTTAGTTCACTTATCTGATATTTCTTGGAATGGCGGTGAAGAAGCTGTTCGTGAATATAAAAAAGGCGATGAAATCACCGCTATCGTACTTCAAGTTGATCCAGAGCGTGAGCGTATTTCTCTTGGCGTTAAACAAGCTGAAGACGACCCATTCAATATGTATCTGACAGATAAGAAAAAAGGTGCTATTGTTACAGGTAAAGTAATTGCAGTTGATGCTAAAGGCGCTACTATTAAGTTAGCTGAAAGTGTTGAAGGTTACTTACGTGTTAGCGACATTTCTGTTGAACGTGTTGAAGATGCATCGACAGTATTGAAAGAAGGTGATGACGTTGAAGCTAAGTTTATGGGTGTGGATCGTAAGAACCGTACTATTAGCTTATCTATTAAAGCGAAAGACCAAGCTGACGAACGTGAAGCTATGGATAGCTTAAACCAAGTTGAAGAAACTGGTTTAAGTGCGATGGCAGCAGCATTTAAAAACGCTAAAAACTAATTTATTATAAAATTTGTTAGTTTTTTGCACTCTTCATACTTGAACTAAGTGATTAGAAAAAGTTTTGGATTCAAATAAGAAGAGTTTGGGGGAAGAGGAGTTACTGTTAACTTCTCTTTATTATATTAACTTCATTAGCGCGAAGCTAGATGAATACTGGAGGGTCAAATGACCAAATCAGAACTCATTGAAAAGTTAGCAAATAAATTAAGCCATTTATCCGCTAAAGATGTAGAGCAATCGATTAAAGAAATCTTAGAATTAATGGCGCAATCCTTATCAAAAGGTGGCCGCATAGAAATTAGAGGCTTTGGTAGTTTTTCATTACATTATCGTGCTCCTAGAGTTGGTAGAAACCCAAAAACTGGTAAGTCAGTTGAGTTAGGTGGTAAATACGTACCTCACTTTAAACCAGGTAAAGAATTGCGAGAAAGAGTTAATCTTTCAATAGCTTAGTTTCTAAATTAATGGGGAGTGAGTTAAGTAATTGCAATGTAATACAAAAGATTAGATAATAAACGGCATGCCTTGGCATGCCGTTTTTGTTGTTTTCCATTATTAAGTAGGCTCACCCGTGCGAATATATTTTACTTTTTTATTGGTGTTAATTTTACTCGCGATTGCCTTTGTTTTTGGCAGTCAAAATGAACAAATAATATCGTTAAACTATTTTGTTGCAAGAGTTGACTTGTCAATTGCGGCAGTGGTTAGTTTATTCATTGCTATAGGTTTTACCCTTGGACTTTTAGCTACTTTGTTGTGGCGTTTGATTCGTAAAGGCAAAAAAGCATTAGCCAAGAATCGTTCAACTGAAGCCTAAGAATTAGTAATACCATGATCGAACTACTATTTTTATTACTCCCTGTTGCTATGGCCTATGGCTGGTTTATGGGACGAAATAGCATAAAACAAAAAGATCAAACCATTAAACAAGATTTATCTATAAAATACTCAACAGGTTTAAATTATTTACTATCAAATCAAAAAGATAAAGCGATTGATTCACTTTTAGAAGCGTTAAAAGTTGAAGATGATAGTGTTGAAGCGCATTTTGCAATGGCTAATCTTTTTCGTAAACGTGGTGAATTAGATAGAGCGTTGAAGGTTCATGAGCATTTAGTTCGCCATGGCAATCTGCCAACTAAAGACAAGCAACAAGCTGTGTTTGAATTAGGTAAGGATTTTTTAAGCGCAGGCTTGTATGACCGTGCCGAAAAAATGTTTACCAAGTTATTGAAGTCTAAAGACTATGATTTAAAATCATTAACCTACTTGTTGCAAATACTTCAATCGACTAAAGATTGGCAAGGAGGTATTAACCATAAAAAGTTAATAGTGAAACTAAAAGATAAACGTTTATTACACACCTTAGCTAATTTTTATTGTGAGCAAGCAACCAGTGCGTTTGAACAAGATAACTTTATTGAGGTGATAGAGTTGCTAGAGCAAGCATTATTATTTGATCCAAACTCTTGTCGAGCTAACTGGTTGATGGCGAAAATTTATGAGAATCATCAGCAATGTGAATTAGCATGTCAGTGTTACCAAGATATTTATCAGCAAGACAAAGAATTTTTCCCTGATGTTATTGAACAAATGCATCAATGTTATCTTGATCTGGATGCGACAGATGAATTCTTTCGTTTTATCAAAAAAGTTTATGACGAAACGGCTAGTTCCAGTGCATTGATTTCTTATTTGGCTCATATTGAAGATAAATATGGACATAAAAAAGCTAAAGAATTTATGTTATCGGCGCTTAAACGTCGGCCAACAATACGAGGCTTTAAGCATTTTGTTAAAATGCAAATGAATCAATCAGATGAATTGGTTAATAATGCCAGCCTAGATTTAATAAAAGAATTGATTAGTGAATATTTAAAAGTTAAGCATAGATATAGTTGTCGCAATTGTGGTTTTAATAGTTCTACCCATTATTGGTCTTGCCCATCCTGTCATGAGTGGGAACAATTAAAGCCCGTCAGAGGCCTTGAAGGTGAATAATTGCACCGTTCTTTCTTCTACAGCAAAATAGCGACACCAAAAGTACTAACCATTAATAAAAAAATGCGTCTTGATTATGAATTGCTCTTACGTCCTGAAGCAGACATATTGAAGTATCATGAGTATATATTGTAAGAATGACATTAATCGCGTAAATGAATTGAAAATAGGAAACCTCATGTTAGATCCAAAAGTTGTTGTCGCGTTAGATTTCGATAAAAAAAATGATGCCTTATCTTTTGTTGATAGAATTTCACCAGCAGATTGTAAACTTAAAGTAGGCAAGGAAATGTTTACTTACTTTGGCTCTGAGTTTGTTAAACAGTTAACAGGGAAGGGGTTTGATGTTTTTCTTGATTTAAAATTTCATGATATTCCTAATACGGTTGCTAAAGCAGTAACTGCGGCAGCAGATCTCGGTGTGTGGATGGTTGATATCCATGCCAGTGGTGGCAGTCAAATGATGACTAAGGCAAAAGAAGCATTGGTAAATTATGGTAATGAAGCGCCATTATTAATTGCAGTAACGGTGTTAACGAGCATGTCGGAAAACGACTTACGCGGTTTAGGGATTACTAAAAGCCCAGCAGAGCAGGTAACGTTTTTAGCAAACCTAGCCAAAGAAAGCGGTTTAGATGGTGTGGTTTGCTCTGCTTGGGAAGCCGAGCAGTTAAAGTTATCTCTTGGTAAAACATTTAAACTGATAACTCCAGGTATTAGACCAGCTGGCTCGGCAAAGGATGATCAACAACGAATTATGACACCTAAGCAAGCTATGGATGTCGGTGTTGATTATTTGGTGATCGGACGCCCAATTACTAAAGCATTCGATCCTCAATTAGTGTTAGCGAAAATTAATCAGTCTATAAAATAAAGTGACAGTGATTAGCCTTGAGGTACTAAAAACTTTAAGCCTTTTTTGATCTAATAATTACAACATTTTCAGCACTTATGACTAGTTTTTATAATTATAAATGTAAGCTGCTAAGTCTAATACTTTGTTTGAATAGCCAATTTCATTGTCATACCAAGAAACTACTTTAACAAAAGTATCCGTTAAGGAAATCCCCGCTTTTGCATCAAACACTGAAGTACAAGTTTCGCCAATGAAGTCATTAGAAACAACAGCATCTTCGGTATAATCTAATACTCCTTTTAGCGCTCCCTCTGCTGCTGCGCACATTGCTTGACAAATTTCAGCGTAAGTTGCCCGCTTCTTCAAGTTAACCGTTAAATCGACTACTGAAACATCTGATGTAGGTACACGAAATGCCATACCCGTTAGTTTACCATTAAGTTCAGGTATAACTTTACCAACCGCTTTTGCTGCACCTGTTGATGATGGAATGATGTTTTGACTAGCACCACGGCCACCGCGCCAATCTTTTGAAGATGGGCTATCAACAGTTTTTTGTGTAGCTGTTGTTGCATGAACTGTAGTCATCAAGCCATCTTGAATGCCCCAGTTGTCATTTAATACTTTAGCGATAGGAGCTAAGCAGTTTGTAGTACAAGAAGCATTAGAGACAATGTCTTGACCTTCATATTTATCTAAGTTTACACCACAAACAAACATCGGCGTATCATCTTTAGAAGGGGCTGAAAGTACCACTTGTTTAGCACCCGCCTCAATATGTTTACGAGCCGTTTCGTCAGTTAAGAATAAACCTGTTGATTCTACAACAACATCTACGTCAATCTCATTCCACTTTAAGTTTAAAGGATTACGCTCAGCTGTTACACGAACGGTTTTACCATTAACAATAAGCTGACCATCAACAACATCAACTGTGCCATTGAAGCGTCCATGCGTTGAGTCATATTTTAACATGTATGCCATGTAATCTATGTCGATTAAATCATTAATGCCAACTACTTCAATATCATCTCTTGCTGCTGCTGCTCTAAATACAAAACGACCGATACGACCAAACCCGTTAATGCCTATTTTAATTTTCATGGTAAACCTCTAAAAAATCGATATGTAGTAAAATTACATCATTTTGAAGATATTTCAAGTTAAAGTTGGTTTTTATGACAAAAAAATCTAATTAATTAATCTATATATTTTATGTACAATACCAATACGAGTAAGTTAGAAAACAACTATTAATGACTAAAAGCAGGGCAAGCTCAATGGATGATAAGCACTATAAAAAAATACTCAGTGATGATGCATACAAAGTTTGTCGCTTAGCGGCAACTGAACAGCCATTTACTGGCAAGTATAATGATCATTTTCAAGCAGGCACTTATCTATGTGCCTGCTGTAGTACACCACTTTTTGACAGTGACAATAAGTTTGATTCTGGCTGTGGTTGGCCTAGTTTTTTTGCTGCTATAGCAGGGAATACTGCTTATATTGATGATTTAAATCACAATATGGTACGTATTGAAATTCAATGTAAGCAGTGTCAATCCCATCTTGGTCATGTGTTTGATGACGGCCCTAAACCAAGTGGTAAAAGGTATTGCGTTAACTCGCTAAGTTTACATTTTCAAGCGAGATAGATGTTATTAACAGCACCTAATCATAGCTCTCACCTTGGTAGTCAGGCTATTAATGCGAGTGTTTTGGTTAAATTTTCTATTTAAGAGTAAATAAAGAGTAAAATTTAATACTTTGTCTAGATAAAAGCTTTAATTAAAGTAGCTTTCAAGGTATGTTATGCGCTTTTAGCAAAACTTCTTTTCATGGTTTTTACAATTAACAAACAAAAGACAAATAAAACTGAGTTTTATCGAGATTTATTAGCGCAAACTAAGGCGCTAATATCTGATGAAACAGATCCTATCGCCAATATGGCAAATATTTCAGCTTTACTCTTTAATGCGTTAGCGCACGTAAATTGGGTGGGTTTTTATCGAGTATTAGATGAACAACTTGTTCTTGGTCCGTTTCAAGGTAAGGTCGCTTGTATTCGAATCCCGCTTGGGGTTGGTGTTTGTGGCACTGCTGCTCAAACAATAACAATTCAGCGTATTGGCGATGTACATCAATTTGATGGTCATATTGCTTGTGATGCCTCAAGTAACTCAGAAATTGTTATTCCTGTTCAACTTAAGGGTGATATAATAGCCGTTTTGGATATTGACAGCACTAGTTATGATCGATTTGACCAAGATGATCAAATCGGCTTAGCATTGATTGTACAAACATTTGAAAAAAGTTTAACCGTAAGTGAGCAAGGCTCAGAAAAGAGTCTATTAATATGAAAGAATTTGTTGTAATACATGATTACTTAGCCTCCGAAGCTATTGTTGGTGATTGGGATGGTCAAGAAGAAATTGTCGCAGAGCGCATGAATGAAATTTATCATACCCTTTATGATTTAGCGGAAGACGACATAGAAACAGAAATATTAGAGCAATTATTGGCTTTAATTTGGGATACTTGGATTGGGCAAGAAGTATTGCCTGATTTAGAATCCGAAGATATTTATGATTGGTGTAGACATGTTCTTGATAATAGAGAGCAGCACCTTCAAAGAAATGATGATTAATTTAATATATTAACTAAAATTGTATAAAAAGTTGTATTTATGGAAACTGAAATTAAACGAATAAGCGCTAAAGACATTATTACCTACTTAACGGAGAAGTTTCCAAAATGCTTTTCAGTTAAAGGGCAAGTAAAGCCATTAAAAGTAGGTATTTTTCAAGACTTAGCTGAAAAGCTCACCGATGATGAAACGGTTAGTAAAACCCGTTTACGTCAAGCATTAAGACATTACACCAGTAGTTGGCGTTACCTTAAAGCGATCAAAGTAGGAGTGTTTCGTGTTGATATTGATGGTAAAGATGTAGCCGAAATTGATGAAGATCAAGCTAATTATGCCAGTAAAACGTTAAAAGAAAGCCAAGAAAAGTTTGGTAACAATTCAGCTAATAAAACAGCACAGGATAATGGAACGAAAAAACCTTATAAAGGTCAGAAGTCTAAAGACAGTGCCAATAGTGTCAACAGTAGCGTAACAGAAGCGAAACATGATTCTGCTAAGTATAAATCAGTTAAGTCAAGTAAACGTAAAAGTGTAAAAAAATGCTTACCATCATTGAAACCTGTAGAATCATCTACAATAGCTGTGGGGTGTAAGGTTAAAGTTCAATTAGGTAACTCATCTATGAATGCAACCATTACTGAAATTGCAAGTAAAGACATTAGTGTTCAGTTAGATTCTGGCATGATCATCAAAACACAAATGCAGAACATATATTCATAATATTTACCTGTTAAAGCTTGGTTGTATTAATAAAATAGTTTGGAGAAATATGCATGCAAAAACGTTGTCGTATCGCACTTGCCGTATCAATATTGGTAAGTTTCTCAATAGGTAGTATTAGTGTTTTAGCTAAAAGTAAAGACCTTGTATTACCTGTTTTGACGCCTGAAAGCCAGCATGCAACGGCAAGCAAACGTATAACCGCAAGGTTTACTCGCGGTCACTATAAAAAAGTTAAAATTAGTGATGCCTTATCCCAAGAAGTTTTTAACCGATATATTAAACAGCTAGACTATTCTAGACATGTTTTTTTAGCCACAGATATTGCAAGCTTTGAAAAACACAGTTTGGCGTTTTATGACGTTTTTGCACGTGGTAGGCTTGATTTGGCGTATGATATTTATAATTTGAATATGCAGCGTCGCTTAGAACGTTATGAATATGCGCTTAGTTTACTGGGCTCTGAAGATGTTTCTAATGATGACGAAAGTGATAAAAAAGTACAACAATCACCTTTTGATTATACCAAAGATGAAGTTTATTCGTATGATCGTGAAGATGCTCCTTGGGCACAATCTATCGCTGAATTAAATGAATTATGGCGTATAAAAGTAAAGTCTGATGTTTTAAATTTGAAGTTAACAGGCAAAAAATGGCCTAAAGTTAAAGAAGTGCTAACAAAGCGTTATAAATACGCAATTAAACGTTTAAAGCAAAGTGAAAGCGAAGATGTTTTTCAATTAGTAATGAACAGTTTTTCGCGTGTAGTTGAACCCCACACATCGTATTTATCTCCACGTAATGCCGAACGTTTTCAAATGGAAATGAGCTTATCGCTTGAAGGTATTGGCGCAGTATTACGTGCTGAAGATGATTATACGGTTATTCTAAGTGTCATTAGTGGTGGCCCTGCTGAGCAATCTAAACAATTAAAAGCAAAAGATCGTATTGTCGGTGTGGCTCAAGGATATAACGATTTTGAAGATATTATTGGCTGGCGGTTAGATGATGTTGTTGAGAAAATCAAAGGTCCTAAAGGTACTACGGTAAGATTGCAGGTGATCTCAGGAAAGTCTGAAGACATCTTCAATGTTAAAATAGTCACCATTGTTCGAGATACAATAAAGTTAGAGAATAAAGCGGCTAAATCAGAAGTCTATTTTGAAAATATAGGTACTGATGATAAAAATAGCCAAGGTAAAAAACTGGGTGTGATCACTATTCCTAGCTTTTACAATAATTTATCTCAAGATATCAAGAAAGAAATAAAAAAGCTGAAAGAGCAAGAAATACAGGGCATTATTATAGACCTACGTGGTAACGGTGGAGGCTCATTACCTGAAGCAACACGGTTAACAGGTTTATTTATTGATAAAGGCCCTGTAGTACAAATTAGGAATGGAGCCAATCGGGTAGAGATCCTTCGTGACAAAGATGGTATTAGTTACTATGATGGCTCTTTAACTGTTATGGTTGATAGATACAGCGCTTCAGCTTCAGAAATTTTTGCCGCAGCTATACAAGATTATGGTAGAGGTGTCATTGTTGGGGAACATACCTTTGGTAAAGGTACAGTACAACAGCATCGTGGTTTAGGCAGAGTATACGACTTATATGAAAATCCATTAGGCAGTATTCAATATACTATTGCTAAGTTTTATCGTATTAACGGTGGCAGCACTCAACATCGAGGTGTACTACCTGATATTGCCTTCCCTACAGCGGTTGATCCAGAGGATTGGGGTGAAAGTAAAGAGGAAAATGCATTACCATGGGATCAAATAGATAAAGCTCAATACACTAAGCTTAGTGATATTAATGCTGATGTGGGTTATTTATCTTCGCTTTATCAACAACGTATTAAAGAGAATAGTGAATTTAATTACTTACTCACTGATATTGAAAAGTATAAAGCTGAAAAAGACGATAAAACTATTTCGCTTAATATAGCAACGCGTAAAGCTAAACGTGAAGAGCGAAAAGAAAAGCAATTAATTCGTGCAAATGAACGTCTTGTTAGTATGGGGAAAAAGCCAGTAACGACACTTGATGATTTACCAGATGAGTTAGACGAACTAGACCCATTTTTAGATGAAACAGCACGTATTACTTTTGATTTAATTAATTTAGGTAAAATAGCTAAAAAGTAGCAAAAACTGTGTGAGAAAGCCGCCTATAGGGCGGCTTTCTTGTGTCTTACCCACAGTATTTATATTTATAAAAAGCGCATAAATACTCAAAATAAAAAATAATGTAATATAGCAACGATAATAAAAGGTTAATTTAACACTATGTCAAAGCAATCACATGAGCAAATGAACAATAGAGAGCCAAGCATGCTAGATGCTTCTATTCCTGTTATATCCTTAGTCACACTACTAGCCACAGCTGTTGCGTACTTTGGTAATGACTCATCTTATGGCCCTAATCAAATTGCGTTATTGATTGCCATGGGGATTACTGTTGTTATCGGCATTAAAAATGGTCATAAATGGCATGGTATCGAAAAGGCTATCATTAGTGGTATTTCCTTATCGCTTGGTGCTGTGCTTATTTTACTTGCGGTTGGATCACTCATTGGCACATGGTTGCTATCGGGTACAGTGCCCACTATGATTTATTATGGTTTACACATACTTGATCCCAGTTGGTTTTATGCTGCCGCTTGTATTATTTGTGGCATTGTTGCTTTAAGTATCGGTAGCTCTTGGACAACGGTTGCAACCATTGGTGTAGCTTTGATAGGTATAGCACAAGGGTTGTCATTAGATCCTGCTATTACCGCAGGCGCCATTATTTCAGGTGCGTATTTTGGCGATAAAATATCTCCGTTATCAGAAACTACCAATTTAGCACCTGCTATTGCAGGAAGTGAATTGTTCAATCATATTCGTTATATGTTTTGGACTACTATTCCATCTATTTCCACAGCGATTATTCTCTTTTTGATCTTGGGCTTTACTGAAGAAACTACCGCAACGACTTCGGCTATTAGTGATTTAAGTAACCAATTAGCGAAACAATTTAATATTAGTTTATTCAATTTAGTACCATTAGGTGTCTTATTATTTTTAGCGATAAAAAAAGCTCCGGCCTTTCCCGCCGTTGCAATCGGTGCGTTAATAGGGGGATTATGGGCGGTATTGTTTCAACAGGAATTAATTTTGCGCTTAGCCAGTGAGAATTCCAATGCGCTAACGGCTAATATTAAAGTTGTATGGACGGCTTTTTTTGATGGTGTGAGCATTTCAACGGGTAATGAGGATTTAGACAAGCTATTAAGTGGTGGCGGTATGTCAAAAATGCTCAATACTATTTGGTTAATTATGTGTGCATTAAGTTTTGGTGCGGTTTTAGAACATTTAGGTATGTTACGTAAGTTTGTCAATGCTATTCTTGGCGCAATAAAATCTACTGGTAGTTTAATTGCTAGTACGGTAGCAACATGTATTAGTACTAACTTAATCACTGCCGATCAGTATATGGCTATTGTAATGCCAGGTCGCATGTATAAAGAGGAATATCAGCGACGTGGATTAGATCCTTTAGTATTAAGCCGTACACTAGAAGATTCAGGTACAATAACATCACCACTTATTCCGTGGAACACTTGCGGCGCATATATGTATAGCGTGTTATTAGTAAACCCACTTGATTATATCTTTTATAGTTTCTTTAATTTAATTAACCCAGTATTAGCCGTTGTTTATGGCTTCATTGGTTTTAATATTAAAAAACTTGCGACTAAAGCTTAATTTTTATTTTAGCCTGCATAGCGGGCTGTTATGTTCAGGATGATTTATGACACATTCTACTGCTCGATTTTTAGCTGATTACAGCCCAGCAAACTTTACTATAGAAACGGTTAATTTAACGATTAAATTAGATGATACCCATATGCGCGTTCTTAATGAGTTAACATTTATCCGTCAAGGAGAGCATCAAGAAGCACTTATTTTAGATGGTGAACAATTAACCTTGGTTTCTGTTGCAATTGACCATGAACCATTATCAAGAGAACAATACCAACAGTCAGCTAGGAGCCTGACGATTGAGACAAATAAAAATAAGTTTACGTTAACTGTCGTCACTGAAATTAACCCTGTTGAAAACACTTCTCTAGAAGGTTTATTTAAGTCAGGAGGGGCTTTTTGTAGTCAATGTGAAGCCGAAGGTTTTCGACGTATTAGTTATTACTTAGATCGACCTGATGTAATGGCCATATTTACCACCAAAGTGATTGCCGACAAAACCTTGTATCCTTATCTTTTGTCAAATGGCAATAAAATAGCTCAAGGTGAGTTGTCAGATAATAAACATTTTGCAACTTGGTATGATCCCTTCCCAAAACCCTGTTACTTATTCGCGTTGGTTGCGGGAGACTTTGATTTATTAACCGATACATTTACCACATGTTCAGGCAAAGCGGTTGCTTTAGAAATTTTTGTTGATAAAGGTAATTTGCATAAAGCTGAGCATGCTATGACGTCATTGAAAAAATCGATGCTCTGGGATGAACAAACCTATGGCTTAGAATATGACTTAGATATTTATATGATTGTCGCCGTTGATTTTTTCAACATGGGAGCGATGGAAAATAAAGGCTTGAATGTTTTTAATAGTAAATATGTTTTAGCTGACAAATCATCGGCAACAGACACTGATTATTTTAATATTGAAGCGGTTATTGCTCATGAATACTTTCATAATTGGACTGGCAACCGAGTAACTTGTCGTGATTGGTTTCAATTGAGTTTAAAAGAAGGCTTAACGGTTTTTCGTGACCAACAATTTAGTGCTGATATGCATTCAAGTTCGGTAACGCGTATCCAAAATGTGCGTGTATTACGTTCGCTGCAATTTGCTGAAGACGCAGGCCCTATGGCGCATCCTATTCGACCAGAAAAAGTTTTAGAAATGAATAATTTCTATACCTTAACTGTTTACGAAAAGGGGGCTGAAGTTATTCGTATGTTACATACCCTATTAGGTCAAGAGAACTTTAGAATGGGTATGGATCTTTATTTTAAGCGTTTTGATGGTATGGCTGTTACTTGTGATGATTTTATTGATGCCATGAGTGATGCCTCAAATAAAGATCTAACGCAATTTAAGTTGTGGTATAGCCAATATGGCACACCAACTATAGATGTTAGCGAAAATTTCGATACCGTAAAAAATGAGTATCACCTAACATTAGCTCAACAATCACCTATCATGACTAAACAGCTAGCACCTAAGGCATTGCATATACCCGTTAAGCTTGAATTAATTGTTAATCATGATGAAAAAACCAGTATTCAAGAACACTTAGTTGAATTTAAAGAGCATGAACAAACGTGGACTTTTTCAGGGCTTAAAGCTAAACCAACCTTAGCCTTATTTGCTGATTTTAGTGCGCCAGTGAAGGTGAACTTTGTTCAAGATGATGAAAGTTTATTAACTATTATATCGAAGGCTAATAATAGTTTTTGCCGTTGGGATGCAGGACAAAAATTGTTAATGTCAACGATTAAGGCGCTGACACTAACCCCCTCATTTGAAATTCCCAAACAACTAATAACATGTTTTACAGGTATTTTAAGCGCTAATGATGATGCGGCGTTTATTGCGGAGCAATTGGTCTTACCAAGTTTTGATGAAGCGGCAAATTTAATTGAACAAGTTGATCCCATTAGTTTAGTGAATGCAATTAATACCCTTACTCTATTTTTAGCTCAAGGGTTAGAGCAAGCCTTGTTAAATAAGTTTACATATTGTGAATTGGTTTTAAATCAAGCGAATATTAGTGATGCAGAAGTGATCTCAAATAAAGCATTGAAGAACACTTGTTTGTTTTATTTAGCAGCAATGGAGCAACACGCTACATTAGTTGAACAGCAGTTTGAGGCTTCTGACAACATGACAGATTCGCTTGTAGCATTAAATTGCTCAGCTAAATATAATCTTGCTAAATTTTCTCAGCATATGCAAAAATTTGAACAAAAATGGCGAACAACGCCATTAGTTATGGATAAATGGTTTTCATTAGCCGCTAGCTTACATAGTGATGAAATATTTGAGCAATTAAATGAACTAATAAAGCATGACTTGTTTAGCATTAAAAACCCTAATCGAACCAGATCTTTAGTTGCCGCTTTTGCTATGAATAACCCCAAATATTTTCATAGTTCTACAGGTAAAGGCTATAAATTTTTAGCTGACAAAGTAGCAGAGCTAAATACTATCAATCCACAAGTTGCTTCAAGGTTAATTACACCATTGATACAGTTTAATAGCTTTGCGCAATCGCATAAACTATTGATGCAGGCACAACTTGTACGTTTACAAGCGTTACCTAATTTGTCTAATGATTTAAAAGAAAAATTGGATTCTGCGTTGGCTGTTTAATTTTAAGAGATGTTTTTTAAAGATAACACTTAAAAAATAAAAAAGTTTAGAACAAATAAATGTATATTTAATCAAAAAATAGTAAAAGGAAACGACATGGCATTAGTGAACGGTTCACCCTCTGTGATACTAAAAAATGTAGCACAATTAATAAAGAAAAAAGTCCCTCAAGATATAGCTGATTTAGTCGAGCAATTTTCGACTTTATTATATAGTAATATTTCTTCTTTCGATTTATCAAATAGAAATGACAGTGACATGTATGGCGCAACATTGAGCCTATGGAGTTCGCTTAATGAACACACTGATGATACACCAATTATCCATGTTTTTAATCCGTCTGTAAGTAAAAACGGTTGGAAATCAAGTCATACTATTATTGAAGTGATAGTAAAAGATATGTCGTTCTTAGTTGACTCTATCCGTATTGCCTTAAATCGATTGGGCTTATCGCCACATCTTATGTTGAACTCACCATTGAAGTTGGTGAGAGATAAAAATAAAAATATCATTAAACTAGCGTCTAACGTTGACACTAGCATTAAAGCAACCTCAGAAGAAACCATCTTTTTTATTGAAATAGACAGACAATCAACAAAAGAAGAACTTGAGGCGATAAAAAGTGAATTGTTAAGCGTTGTTGAAGATATTACTTTAACCGTTAACGATTGGCAGCCAATGCTTAAACAATTCAATAACGTTATTGATGATGTTAAAAAGGCTAGGTTACCTGGTAGTAAAAAATCAAAAGATGATACAGTAGAGTTTTTATCTTGGTTGGCGAACAATAATTTTACTTTAATGGGTTACCGCTCATATAACGTTACTGCGGTACAAGGAGATATTGAACTTGAAGCAAATATTCACTCTAGTTTAGGTCTAATGAAAAAATCGAGTAAAACTAAAAACCACTTAATTTCAAGTTTAAATGAATCTGGCCGAGAAGTCGCTTTAGGCGAAAACCATCTTATTATCACTAAAACTAATTCACGCTCCCGTGTACACAGACCAGCACAACTTGATTACATTGGTGTAAAACGCTTTGATGCTAAAGGTAAAGTTATTGGTGAAGAACGTTTTATTGGTTTATTTGGCTCAGCTTATTACACAAGCAGCGCTTTAGATTTACCATTAATTAAATCTAAAATAAACGACGTATGTGATTCTTCAGGCTTTGCCAAAGGTACACATGCTTATAAAGCCTTGATCAACATTCTTGAAACTTATCCTAGAGATGAAATACTGCAAAGTAATATAAATGAATTATTGCAAAATGTAATGGGTATTTTGCAAATGCAAGAGCGTGACTATTGTGGTTTATTTGTCAGGCGTGATGCTTTTAATCGTTTTTATTCTTGTATGGTTTATGTAGCGCGTGAACGTTATAACACTAAGTTACGTGTTGAAACTCAACATTTATTGCAAGAAGCCTTTGGCAGTGATGAAGAGGTTGAATTTACTACCTACTTCTCTGAATCAGTACAAGCAAGAACACACTATATTGTTAAGGTAAAATCTACAAAAGCAGATATTAACGTGAAAGAAATAGAAAATAATTTAAATGAAGCCGCACGAAGCTGGGATGACAAATTAGTCAGTGCACTTGTTGCGAATAAAGGTGAAGTAACAGCGAAAGCATTAAGTCGCAAATATATACACTTTCCACAAGCCTATAAAGATGAAGTATTACCAGGCTCTGCCATTGTTGATATCGAAAAACTAGAAAAAGTAAATTTTTCTGATAGTTTAGAAATGTTATTTTACCAACCTTTAGAAGAAAAAGCGGGTAGTCGTTTTGTAAAATTAAAATTATTCCATAAAGGAAGTCCAATTCATTTATCTGACGTGTTGCCCATATTAGAAAACTTTGGTTTACATGTTATTGGTGAAAGCCCCTATGCTATAAAAACTACTGATAAAGAAACCTATTGGATTTTAGATTTCTCTATGCTTATAACGGGTGAAAATGATTTTGATGTTTATACCGTTAGGACGCTATTCCAAGATGCCTTTGCTAAAGTATGGCAGGGTGATTTGGAAGATGATGGTTTTAACCAACTAATATTAGGTGCGGGGCTTGAAGGGCGTAGTGTTTCTATATTACGTGCTTTTGCCAAATATGAACGTCAAATTGGTGGTCGCTTTAGCCAAAGCTATATTGAAGATACTTTTGCTCGTTACCCTAGCATCGCTCAACTATTAATTAATTTATTTATTCAACGCTTTGATCCTCATAATAAATCAACTGATAGCGCAAAAGAAAAAGCGCATACTAAATTGTTAGAGTCTATCGAAAGTTCATTAGATAATGTTGCCAACCTAGATGATGATCGTATTATTCGACGGTTTGTTGAAATGATCAGTGCAACCGTTCGTACTAACTATTTTCAATTAGACAAACTAATGAGCGAGAAACCTTATATCTCGTTCAAAATTATTCCAGAAAAAATTAGTGAAATGCCACAGCCAGTAGCTAAATTTGAGATATTTGTTTATTCACCACAAGTTGAAGGTGTGCATTTACGTGGTGGTAAGGTTGCTCGTGGTGGATTACGTTGGTCTGACAGACGTGAAGATTTCCGCACAGAAGTATTAGGCTTAGTTAAAGCACAACAAGTTAAAAATACCGTTATTGTGCCAGTAGGTGCTAAAGGTGGTTTTGTTTGTAAACAGTTGCCAAACGGTTCTCGTCAAGAAATATTTGAAGCTGGAAAAGAGTGTTATCGCACTTTTATACGTGCTTTATTAGACATTACTGACAATATTATTAATGGTGAAGTAGTGCCACCTGTAGATGTTGTACGCCTTGATGAAGATGATGCTTATCTTGTAGTGGCCGCTGATAAAGGTACGGCAACGTTCTCAGATATCGCCAATGGTATCTCAGATGAATATAACTTCTGGTTAGGCGATGCCTTCGCTTCTGGTGGTAGTGTTGGTTATGATCATAAAGCCATGGGTATTACTGCAAAAGGAGCGTGGGAGTCAGTAAAACGTCACTTTAGAGAAATGGATATTGATTGTCAAAGTACAGATTTTACCTGTATTGCAATCGGTGATATGGCAGGTGATGTGTTTGGTAATGGTATGTTGTTATCAAAATACATACGTTTACAAGCGGCATTCAATCATATGCATATTTTTATCGACCCTAACCCTGATGCTGCGAAAACTTATCCAGAGCGTGAAAGATTATTCAATTTACCTGGTTGTAGCTGGGAAGATTACAACAAAGCGTTAATTTCACAAGGTGGTGGTATTTTCAGTCGTCATGTGAAATCAATCAAACTAACACCGCAAATCAAAAAAATGTTAGGCACGCAAAAACAAAGTATGTCACCTAATGGTTTGATTCAGGCAATTCTAATGATGAAAGTTGATCTGTTATGGAACGGCGGTATCGGCACTTATGTTAAAAGCAGCAAAGAAACGAATTTAGATGTAGGTGATAGAGCAAACGACGTACTACGAATTAATGGTTGTGAGTTACAAGCTAAAGTTGTTGGTGAAGGGGGTAACTTAGGTTTAACTCAGCTTGGTCGTATTGAATTTGCCGCTAATGGTGGTCGCATTAATACCGATGCTATTGATAATGCTGGCGGTGTTGATTGTTCAGATAATGAAGTGAATATTAAAATATTACTAAATAGCTTAGTACAAAACGGTGATTTAACGGTTAAACAACGTAATAAATTACTCTATGATATGACAGAAGAGGTGGGTGATTTAGTGATTGAAGATTGCTATCGTCAAACACATTCATTGTCTATTACCGCCATGCGTGGTGTAAATCAACTGAAAGAGCAAGTTCGTTTTATCCATGAGTTAGAACGTGCAGGCAAACTTGATAGAGCATTAGAGTTTATACCAGATGATGAAGAAATTTCTGATAGATTATCGAAAGGCAATGGCTTAACTCGCCCTGAGCTTGCGGTACTACTTGCTTATAGCAAAATGGTACTTAAAGAAGATCTCGTTCATGAAGATATAACGAATAATTCTTATCATAACCGCTTATTAATTGCCTCTTTTCCTAAGCAATTACGTGATAAATACCAAGATAAAATGCAGCAACATCCTCTTCGTGCAGAGATTATTGCCACCAAATTAGCCAATAAAATAGGCAATGACATGGGCTTTAATTTTGTTAATCGTATGCAAGAAGAAACGGGCGCAACAGTGGTTGAAATAGCCAACAGTTACACTATGGCTTGTGCCGTATTTGAGCTAGAAAAATTCTGGCAAAAAATTGAAATATTAAATAATAAAATTTCAACGGCTATTCAAACAGAAATGTTATTTCAATACCGCCGAACAGTAAGAAGAGCAACACGTTGGTTTTTACGTCATCGTAATACAGAACTATCAATGGAGCAATCAATCGCACTATTCCAGTCAACATTTACTATCTTATCTAAAAAGCTTAATAATTTTATCATTGAAGTAGAAGCAGAACAGATACAACGCGTTGAAAGTGATTTAGTTGCCGCTGGTGTACCTACAGTAGTTTCCCAACGTATTTCACAATTAAGTACCATTTTCTCAGCACTAGATATTGCCGAAATAGCAGAGCAAGAAGACAAAAACATTGATGTAGTTGCTAATTTGTACTTTAAACTTGGCGTTCGCTTAGAACTACACTGGTTCTTAGATCAAATTACTCGTCAAGCGGTAGCTAATCATTGGCAAGCACTTGCTAGAGCCTCTTTTAGAGAAGAGCTTGATTGGCAACAGCGCTCATTAACAATGGTTGTGTTGCAATGTGACTGTGATGCGACAGTTAAAAATATAGATATAGATACAGATAATATGCTTGATACTTGGATGGAAGTGAATAAGCAAGCAATTGCTCGTTGGCAGCATATTTTAGTTGACTTTAAAGTTGGGCAAACTCATGAGTTTGCTAAGTTCTCAGTAGCTTTGCGAGAATTAATGCTATTAAGTCTAAACTGCCAAAAAGTATCAAAATAAAGTTAAGCGAGGATTTGCTATTTCCAACGCTCAATACATGACTAACTAGAGGTTTTATGTTTTATCCTGCCATTCGTAAAGTGTTGTTTCGGTTTGATGCTGAAACCATACATGAGTTAATAATCAAAGGGTTAAAAAGTACTGGTTCAACACCGCTTAAAGCTTTCTATAAGCAACGCGTTACCAACAAACCAGTAACAGTAATGGGAATTGATTTCCCTAATCCATTGGGCTTAGCGGCAGGTTTAGATAAAAATGGTGAGTGTATTAATGCCTTTGCTGCTATGGGATTTGGTTTTATTGAGGTGGGTACTGTAACACCTCGTCCACAGCCAGGAAATCCTCAACCGCGTATTTTTCGATTACCACAAGCGAATGCCATTATTAACCGTATGGGCTTTAATAATAAAGGTGTGGATTATTTGGTATCACAAGTTAGAGCGGCAAAATTTAGTGGTGTACTCGGTATTAATATTGGCAAAAATAAAGATACACCTGAAGAAAATGCTAAAGATGATTATATTTACTGTATGCGAAAAGTGTATGATTTTGCCACATACATAACGGTAAATATTTCATCACCTAATACGCCAGGTTTACGTTCTTTACAATATGGTGATACCTTAAATGAGCTTTTATCCGCGCTAAAACTTGAACAAGTGCAATTAGAAAAGCAATATAATAAATATGTACCTATTGCGGTAAAAATAGCGCCAGATTTAACTGAAGATGAAGTTATTTCTATTGCTCAAAGTTTAATCGAAAATAATATTGATGGTGTTATTGCTACCAATACAACGTTATCTCGCGAAGGTGTCGAAGGATTGGAATATGGCAATGAGCAAGGTGGTTTAAGTGGCTCACCAGTTAAAGATAAAAGTACTACCGTTATAAAATTATTAGCGAAGGCGTTAGATAGCAAATTACCCATCATAGGTGTTGGCGGAATTTCCTCAAGTAATGATGCTAATGATAAGTTAGCGGCAGGTGCTAGTTTAGTACAAGTATATACTGGCTTTATTTATCAAGGACCGTCTTTGGTAAAAGATATAGTAAAGGGTTTATACCCAAGTCACCCGATTTTAACTCTTGAGCAATCACAGTAAATAAGCAAAGCTCAGAATACTTTCGATTAACTACTGTCTGGTTAGTATCTCGGGTGGTTTTACCCGTCACTAACTTTAACTATTTACCCAGGATCTAGGTGAGAATGAACGGGTCACTATATTGAAAACAGTGGTCTGATTTTACTTCTATGATCAAGGAATGATGGAACGGATATTGCCGCCCCTCTAAAAGGGAGAGGGAGAGGGAGAGGCAGATTCAACGTTGAATCTACCAATTAATAAGTGTCTATTTTAACTATTAATAACTTTCGTTATGCACACTTAACACAGCACGACCTGATGGATCAGCATTGTTTTGAAAGCTTTCATCCCAAGCCAATGCTTCTACTGTGCTACAAGCAACAGACTTGCCACCAATAACACAGTCAGCCGCAGAGGCTAATGGGTATTTCTCTTCAAAAACACAACGATAAAAGTAGGCTTCTTTACTGTCAGGAGTGTTTACAGGAAACCTAAAGCTTGCATTGTCAAGCTGTTGATCACTAACTTGTGATCCAACATACTCTTTTAAACCGTCAATCCATGAATAACCAACACCGTCTGAAAATTGCTCTTTTTGACGCCATAATATTTCTTTTGGCAAGTAACCTTCAAAAGATGAGCGTAAAATTGCTTTTTCCATTTTACCGTTACCACACATTTTATCTTCAGGGTTGATGCGCATTGCAACATCCATAAAGTGTTTATCTAAAAATGGTACGCGGGCTTCAATGCCCCATGCTGACATTGATTTGTTAGCACGAAGGCAATCAAATTTATGCAGTCTGTCAAGTTTACGATTCAATTCTTCATGAAATTCTTGCGCGTTTGGTGCTTTATGAAAATATAAATAACCGCCAAATATTTCATCGGCACCTTCACCAGAAAGTACCATTTTAATGCCCATAGCTTTAATCTTACGTGCCATTAAATACATGGGAGTAGAAGCACGAATAGTGGTTACATCATAGGTTTCTAAATGATAAATCACTTCTTTCAACGCATCGATACCTTCTTGCTCGGTAAAAATTATGCTGTGATGAATAGTACCAATACTATCGGCAACAGTTTGTGCCGCAATTAAATCAGGAGAGCCTGCCAAACCACAGGCAAACGAATGTACTTTTGGCCACCAAGCCTCAGATAAATCATTTGCTTCAATTCGACGAGCAGCAAATTTTTGTGTGATAGCTGAAATCAGTGATGAATCTAAACCGCCAGACAATAATACGCCGTAGGGTACATCAGTCATTAAATGACTTTTTACTGATTCTTCTAATGCTTCGCGAATTTTTATTTTACTGGTGGTGTTATTTTTTATCGCACCATATTCTTGCCAGTTACGCTTGTAGTAACGTTGTATTTCACCAACACGACTATCTAAAATGTGTCCTGGAGGAAATTCACTCACCGTTTTACAAATTGGCATAAGGGCTTTCATTTCAGAGGCAACATAAAAGTTACCGTCACTATCATAGCCAGTATAAAGCGGGATGATGCCAATATGATCACGGGCAATTAAATAAGAGTTGTTTGTTTCGTTATATAAAATAAAGGCAAACATGCCTTGTAATTTATCAACAAATTCAACACCGAACTCTTCATATAGAGGTAAGATCACCTCGCAATCCGATGCGGTTTGAAAATTATAATTAAGGTTCAACTCACTAGCTAATGCTTTGTGGTTGTATATTTCACCATTAACAGCAAGTACATTGGTTTTGCTTTCGTTATATAAGGGTTGAGCGCCATGCTCTGTATCAACAATAGATAAACGTTCATGTACTAATATTGCATTGCTATTGTTGTATATGCCTGACCAATCTGGTCCACGGTGACGTAATAGGCGAGAATATTCTAAAGCTTTTGGGCGTAGTGCTTGCGCACCTGTTTTTATGTCTAGTATACCAAAGATCGAACACATTGAAGCGCTTCTCCTTTAATTAATAGTAAATATCTAATAGTAAGTAAAATTGTTAACAATTAGTGTAACAACACTAATTGTTAACCGATACTTTGCCAGCTCTGTGATAAAAATCAACCATAATATTAAGTTTTACTAATAATACCAATATTAGTAAGCTAGTGATCAAATATTAATAGGTTAAATTTCTGTTCAATTTTATGGTTTAATTACCTATTCAGTCAGCATCTTTTTAGATTAGGAGTTAATTTGCAGCATTTATTAACGAAGTTGTCATTGTTTGTTTTTTCACTTGCTATCATGGTAAGTTTCACAAGTAATGCTTACGCACAGAAAATAGTCAGTAGTCAAGTAGCGCTTGAGCAGGCATTAGATAAACATAAAGGGAAAGTTATTTATTTGGATTTTTGGGCCTCATGGTGTGGCCCTTGTCGTAAATCATTTCCTTGGATGAACAAAATACAAAAAAAATATAAACAACAAGGCTTTAGTGTTATTAGCGTCAATTTAGATGCTAATAAAGATCTAGCTATCAAGTTTCTTAATGAAACCCCCGCTTTTTTTACCGTGATTTATGATCCAAGAGGTAAATTAGCAAAGCATTTTAAAATACAAGGTATGCCTAGCAGTATGCTTATAGCTCGAGATGGTAAAATAAAATTTCGTCATACTGGATTTTTCACAAAAAAAATATCGCAATATCAGCAAGAAATAGAACAGTTACTCGCGATTAAATAAGGTGGTTTATTATGATAAGAAGAATGAAATTAGTTTTATTTGTACTGTTAATTATTAGTGCAACTGGCTGTGCTAGCTTAGGTGTAGAGCCGTGGGAGCGAGACTTGTTAGCAAAACCAGTAGATTCAGCACTTGATGATCATATTTATTTTAGTAAGGAAGCGTCAAGTGGTGGCAGGGGGGTTGGTGGTATAGGTAAACCAGGGTAAGTTAGCGTTAAACCCTCAATTGAAAGCAAAGCTAAAGGCCTTGATTATGGCGCAGATAATATATTTTATGCCATGATTATAACCAAATAGTGGTAATAGCTGATTGACTTGTATTAAGTTTTAACGCATCTTAACTTTAAATTGAATATTAAGAAGTTATCATAATGAAAAAGTTAAAAAATGAAGCAGAATTATTAAAAAAAGCCTTAGTTATTGGTGAAAAATATGCCGTGAATCGTGGTTATCAAAGTTTTTCATTGACAAATTCGGCGCAAGATAAAATAGAGAGCCTTTATCGTTTATTAGTGAATGATAATCTAATTCAACCGCTTGCTGTTGATAGTGAAGATCAACCTCACATGAAGCATAAGTTAGCATTATGGATTGCTAAACATTTGCAACGGTGACGCTGATGCCCGTTAGATGTTCCCCCGCGATAACTTTTCCAGGCTCTATTTAAAACTGGCCGTTACACAAAACCTGTTACAGGCTCGCTAACTTACTATTTTGATGTGTTTATTTGGTACCAAAAATTTTGTCACCAGCATCACCTAAGCCAGGGATGATGTATCCTTGTTCGTTTAAATGACTATCTATCGATGCCGTATAAACTTCTATATCAGGATGTTTCTCTTCTAATAATTTTAAACCTTCAGGGGCTGCAACTAGAATCAGCACTTTGATATTAACAGAGCCTTGTTCTTTAAGTAAATCTATGGTTGAAATCATAGAGCCACCTGTAGCAAGCATAGGATCAACAACTAACGCTAAACGTTCATCCAGTTTATTAACCAGTTTTGAAAAATAAGGCACTGGCTCTAGTGTTTCTTCATTACGGTAGATACCAATAACACTTATTTTAGCGCTAGGCATATGCTCTAGGACACCATCCATCATGCCTAGACCAGCACGTAAAATAGGAACTACAGTCGCTTTCTTTCCTTTTATGCGTTCTACTTCTATGTCGCCATCCCAGCCATCAATGGTAACTTTTTCAAGTTCAAGATCTTTTGTCGCTTCATAAGTTAACAAGCTTGATACCTCACAAGCTAACTCTCGAAAACGTTTGGTGCTAATATTACCAACACGCATTAAACCTAATTTATGTTGAATTAAGGGATGTTTTACTTCAAATACTTTCATGGAAACTTCTTTAAGTTTAGGTTTAAGTTTAGGTATAGATATAAATAAGCCGAAAGAAAATGTTCAAGCTTTATTCTACACTTGTTAGTGGCTTTTTAAATAAATGTTATGATGGCCATTATTTAGATATTATTGAAAATAACTTTTTGGCAATATCAGTATTGGTTTGATGACCGCTAAAGGCGTGTGAGCCTATACCTGTAGCAAATACTTGTACATCAACACCAGTATGGCCTCCTGTTGTCCAGCCCGTATTAGTTCTGATATCTATTATTTGTTTAATATGCTGGTAAAGTGACCTTTCATCTTGGATATTGGCTAATAATTTATATTCTTGCTCTGTTAATGTAAAACCTAAAATTTTACTCAGGGCTTCAATTGTTAACGTGTGCTTTTGTATTGCTAATTGACGAGAAATAGCATCAGGACTTGCTGTTATAGTGGTTAATACATCAGGTTGCCAACGATAGTCATTATTGGCAGCAAGGGTAAGTCCACCAGTGCTATGATCGGCAGTAATGACTAATAAAGTATCATTTTTAGATTCTACATAATCTTTTAACCAGGTTAATGTATTAGCTAAATCTTGCATTTCACCCATGGCAGCGGCAATATCATTTTTGTGTCCAGCCCAGTCAATTTGACTTGCTTCCACCAATAAAACATAACCTTGTTCGTTGTTTAAGTACTTGATAGCAGACTTTGTCATGGTTAAAAGACGCTGCTTATCTTGGCTGTCTAATGCCCAAGGCAAGCCAACATCGGCAAATAAACCTAATACACCTTGTTGTTTATTTAGATTATTTAGTTGAGATAAATTATCAATGTATTGATAGCCTTGGTCTTTAAATTCTTTAACCAAATTCCTATCTGGACGGATAAAGAATTTTTTGCCACCACCAAGCATTAAATCTGCTTTAAAATGGCCATTTATTTTTTCATCAAAATAGCTATCGGCAATAGCATTATAGTTTTTAC
This sequence comes from uncultured Colwellia sp., assembly GCA_965261045.1. Classification (GTDB taxonomy): domain Bacteria; phylum Pseudomonadota; class Gammaproteobacteria; order Enterobacterales; family Alteromonadaceae; genus Colwellia. The sequence goes on along the minus strand of CBDHCJ010000001.1, from coordinate 1,588,775 downwards.
GGTTATCATTATGAGAAAAATAAGCGGCAGGGGTCGCATGATTAATATGTGAGGTCACTGCTAAACCTGTCTTTTTACCAAGTTGTTTTGCTCGCTCCATGAGGGTTAACAATGGCTTTTTATCAGTATCGACGGCAATAGCACCATTATAGGTTTTATGACCTGTTGCTAGCGCTGTTGCTGCTGCCGCTGAATCAGTAATGTACCCTTGGCTTTGCGCAGGGTAGGTACTTGCCATACCAATCAATAATTCATCAAAGACTGTAAGTTCAACCAAAGGAGTCTTTTTGTTATCTTGGTAATAACGATAAGCTGTGGTGTATGCAGGCCCCATGCCATCACCAATAACCATAATGATATTCTTTACAGCATTTTTTGATGAAGGCTTTATTAAAATTTCATCTTGTGCGTAACTTGATGTAGATATAACTGTGCTAATAAACATACAAGCTAGCAATATGATCTTTTTCATGATGTTTCCTATTTATTATTTATGATCAGTTCAACCCAAACTAAACGATGATCTGATGAGGCGGCACGGGTTTCGATAAGACGATATAAATTTGACTTTTTTTCAGGCCAAAATATTCCTGATTTTTTTATTGAAAGCCCCGCTCTAGAGGGTAAAACATAATCAGCTCGTATTTCCCACTCAGCCGTATGGTTTTTAGCAAATGGGCTATCGCTATGTTTTTCTCCACCAACACTGCTTGGTGTAATATCATTGTTGATTAATGGATTTGAAAGTAAGCTTTTTATACTATGGTATAAAGCCTCACCTTCATCAGGAGATGCATTTTGATCGCCGAGCAATACAAAGCTAGTATTACTTTCAATACCACCTTTAATTCCGTTATCGTCATTAATATAAGTAGCTTTTTCGGGGGTGATATAATCATTCCAAAAACGAATCTCATCATGGTTTCTAGCACCATTCCTGTCTTCAGGACCATCAAAAACAGGTGGTGTTGGGTGACTGGCAAGAATATGAATAGTCTTATTATTTATTACAATTGGCACATCCCAGTGAGATTTTGATGATAAGCGCAATGTTTGCCATTCTTCATCGTTATACCAGTACTTTCCTGTGCTGGGATCTTTGGGTTTCATTGCATTAGGCATATTTTTCCATAAAAACTTCTGGAAGGTACGAATGTTTTTGTTATCTATTGGGTAACGAGATAATAGTACCATTGCAAAATGTCCGGGAAAATGACCAAAACCATAGGCATCGCCTAGATTACCGCTTTTTTTACCATCATTATCTAAATCAAATTTAGTCCGAACGCCTGTATTAACAGGAGCATAATAATAATAAGGGTAGTTTATTGGTTTGCCGCTTTGCTGTGAAACATTTAAATAATTTTTAATGAACTTTTCAATGCCTTGATTTGGATCTTTAATGTAATCAAATTCGTTCAATAAAAGTATATCAGGACGTACATGTTGGATTATTTCTGCAATATTTCTAATTTGTAAGCTATTATTTTCCAGTGATTGCATTAGTTCAATGCCAGTGCCAATTTCGCCATCCTCAAGGTAATTAGTGGCATCCATGCTGACATTGAACGTTGCAACTTTAATGCTGTTTATCTTACTTATTTGCTCATAAGCTGATGCTGCGCTATTTAATAAAAAGAAGCTCATTAAACTAAAGAGTATTTTAGCGAAAATGCTTAAACAAAGAAGGGGTTTTTTACTTATTTCTATCTTAGTAAAAGAGAATAACGCGACAGTACTCATAATGTTTATTTACCATTTTAGTTGTTTTAGAAATAATTGTTGCTAATAAGACGGTTAAAGTTGCAACTTAAACTTTAACTCAAACTTTCATTGTAACTTGTCATTATTGCCAGGTTACTGATGGAATGTAAAACATATTACGGTTGTGGTCAAGAAACTATCGAGGTGCTCAACACCAAAGGCTTTAGCATCAGGAGCATGCCCTAGACCAACATCATCTATAACAAATGTTATTGCTCTAGGCATTATTGTTCCTTATGTTCGCTTCATAAACAGAAACTTTATTTTATTAACTGGTGGATCACTGGCTCTATTTCAACTTTATCAGAAGAAATACTTACAGCAGCTAAATATTGTTGGCATGCAGTATCAGCACTTTGCTCATTGTTAGCGTGTACAATCGCAATCGTATCACCAGCGACTACAGGGGTTCCTTTAGGCTTAATATCACTAAAACCAACACTGTAATCTAACGCTTGTTCATGATTGATTCTACCCCCTCCCATGTAAACTAAAGACATACCTATAGCTCGAGTATCGATAATACCGATAAAACCTGACTGGTTCACTTGGATTGATCTAATCACTTTCGCTTTAGGTAGAATTTGTTCACTGTTCTCAAATAAATCAGCGGGGCCACCCATTTGGGTTATCATATTAGCAAAAATGGTTGCGGGTTTTCCTGAAGCTAATACTTCATCAATTAATTCTGCCGCATCTTGTTCATTGTTAGCTATTTTTGAGGTTAATAACATTCTTATTGCAAGTTGTGTAACTACTTGGTGTAGTCTTTCTTCTCTATACTTACCCGATAAATAGTCGATTGTTTCTTGAACTTCTAAAGCATTACCTACAGTAGTACCAAGAGGTTGATTCATGTCGGTGATCAAAACTTCGGTAGGAGTACCAGCATTATTTGCAACATCTACAATTGAGCGAGCTAGTTTTTGTGCTGCCTCAATAGTAGTCATCTGTGCACCATTGCCAACTTTTACATCCATCACTAAAGATTCAAGTCCTGCGGATAGCTTTTTAGATAAAATAGAGGCTGTAATCATTGGAATTGAATCAGCGGTACTGGTGACATCTCGAATTGAGTATAATCGTTTGTCTGCAGGTGCTAAGTCTTTGGTTTGAGAAATAATGGCGGTACCGTGTTGCTTAACTAATGCCTTAAATTCACTTAAATTTGGTCTGATATTAAAGCCAGGTATAGATTCGAGTTTATCTACGGTACCTCCTGTATGCCCTAAGCCTTGACCTGATATCATAGGTACATATGCACCACAGGCGGCAACAATAGGTGCTAACATTAGACTTACTTTGTCACCAACCCCACCAGTAGAATGTTTATCTACAATGGGTTTATCTAGTATATTTTCCCAGTCGATAATGGTGCCAGAATTTCTCATAGCAATAGTTAAATTAACGACTTCTTCAGTAGTTAAGCCATTCAACCAAATTGCCATAGCCATTGAACCAACTTGAGCATCATTGAAATCGCCACTTTTCAAACCGTTAACAAAAAATTCAATTTCTGATTTAGTTAATATATTATTGTTTCTTTTTTTTCGTATGATTTCTTGAGGTAAGTACACAATATTTCCTTAAGTTAATTGTTCTGGAGTCTGGAGTAAAAGCGCTTGGCAGAATTTCATTGACTGTTCAAACCTTTAATTCGCTTAAATGATGCTGGATTCAAATAATAAATGCAACTAAGCATCTTGGTTTAGAAACTCACTAATAACCTGTCTATACTCATGTTACCTCGAAATGCTCGTTTCAGCGAGACTTAAAAGGCTTAGAGGCAAGGCATTGATTGAAGAGAATGGTTTTTTCAGGAGAATATGCTCCTGCATTCCCAAATTAGGATTAATGATCTGCGGTGATGGATTATTTTGGTGGTGCCGATAATCATTCAGGTAACTTTTTGCCTATTTCACCTAAAAACAGGTTTAATTGATGGCAATATCACCTATACTTGGCAGAACGATTATTATACAGGTTCAAATAACAGAGCTACATTTTTAATCTGTGTGGATCTAATTACCGCCACAAGCTGGCGTAAAGTCTTTTATTGTTTAAGGGCAGGATTACCGATGGCAACAAATGTAAATAGAAGGCACCTGCTTGCCACAGCCGCAAAACTTGCGGCTGTGGCTATGATGCCAATATCGTTAGGAGTTAAAGCGACAGATAAAGTAAAATTTGTCGATTATCCGTTCAAATTAGGGGTTGCGTCAGGAGATCCCCTACCTGATGGGTTTGTGATCTGGACTAGATTGGCACCTGTCCCAATGGATCCATTAGCAACACAACAAACTCCTATTATAGTAAAATGGTATGTTGCTGAAGATAGAAAAGGGAAGAAAGTTGTTAAAAGTGGAGCATCAATTGCCTATCCTCAAAACGCGCATTCAGTGCATGTTGAAGTTAGTGGCCTTGACGCCAACAAAGAGTATTTTTACTACTTCATATCAGGTGAGAATAAAAGCCAAGTAGGGCGAGTTTATACCCTTCCGCTTTTGGGTGAGTCAACAAACGAGTTCCTCTTTGCCATTGCATCTTGCCAAAGTTTTACCGATGGGCATTATGCTGCCTACCGAGATTTGGTTGCACAAGATCCTAAATTAGTTATTCATACTGGTGATTATATTTATGAGCAAGATTGGATGGGGGGTGTTCGCAGTATTCCTATTTCTGAAGCGCATAGTTTAGATGAGTACCGTCTGCTTTACAGTCAATATAAGCAAGATCTTTCATTACAAGCGGCGCATGCTAATTCTGCATGGCTTTTAATTTGGGATGATCATGAAGTTGATAACGATTGGGCAGGTGATTATTCTCAAGAAAAAACAACTTTTGATCAATTTGTTAAACGTAAATCGGCGGCATTTAAAGCATATTTTGAAAATATGCCTTTGAGATTAGCGGCTAAACCGCAAAAAAATTCATTGAAATTATATCGTCGTACTGTTGTTGGTGACTTATTACAGTTCGATTTACTTGATTGTCGTCAATATCGCAACACCCCGGCATGCCTTAAAAAACCCTCTTTTCTACGTAGATATAAAGCTATATGTGACGAAGCAAAATCATCTGAGCGATCTTTTTTGGGCAAAGAGCAAGAAGCATGGTTGATGCGTGGTATTGGACATTTTGATACAAAATGGAATGCTATAATACAAACTACATTAATGGCGCCCTTTGATTTCCTTCATGGCAATAGCCAAGCATATGATATGGATGGTTGGGATAACTATACAAAGTCTCGTCAGCGGATATTAGATAAAATTAGCCAAGTTAGACCCTCAAACCCTATTGCTTTTGGCGGTAATATCCATGCAAATTATGCAGGGGTTATCAACACAGTTGCATTAGACAATAATTCCACACCATTAATGAGTGAGTTCGTTTGTACCTCTATTACCTCGGGTGGTGGTGGTGAAGATCGTTACCGTGATACGATTAACCAATTTGCCGAAAATCCCTTTGCTCGCTATTTCGATAATAGAAAACGCGGCTATTTACTATGTCATGCGAATAAAGAACGCTTACAAGTCACATTAAGAGCTGTTGATAATATTAATGACCCACATTCAGCATCATCGACCCTAGATACGCTAGTGGTAGAAGACGGCGTTGTTGATATTAAAAAAATCTAATAATCTATCAACATGTCAGTGACTAATGTTTAAGCCTTTTATTATTACTTGGCAAATAGATTTAGCCGCATTATTAAAATCACTTTGTTCTAATTTATCCTTTTTTAGTGCAAATTGAATTTGGACTGAAAAGTCTGCATAGGTTTGAGTGCAGGCCCAAATCATAAAAAATAGATGATAGGGGTCAATAGCATCCATTTTGCCTTCATCAATCCATGTATTAACTAACTTTACATCTTCTTCTAGTGTTGTCTTAAACTGCTCTTGCAAATAATCACCAATATTTGTCGCACCGTTAATAATTTCATTAGCAAATACTTTTGAGGCATTAGGGTACTTTCGAGACAACTCAAGTTTATCGACAATATAATTTTTAATTTTAGATGCTGGATCAGATCCACCTTGATTGAATAAGGTTAACTTTTCTAACCAAAGATCAAGAATGTTTTTTAAAACGCTCTGATAAAGTGACTCCTTAGTTGAAAAGTAATAAAGTAAATTAGTTTTAGACATACCTACAGCTTTCGCTACCTGGCTAAGCTTTGCACCTGAATAACCATATTGAGCAAAAATTATTTCAGCCTCAGATAAAATTGTTTTTTCATGCGCTGCTCTTATACGAGTTCTAGGTTTGTTAATTACTGTTTTTTCTTCGATCATTTATTGTATAGCCATAAATTCAGGTGTTATTAATTGTAATATTTTAAAGCATTTAGGCTCATCAACGCAAATGTTTTGATGTCAGTGTCAGGGCAAATGGATTTAAATTATACAGATGTAAAACCAACGGTTAATACTTTCATCATATTTTTAGCAGCATCGTTCATCTAAAATTCAGGTGTCTCAACATTTAAACTAACATAGTACACTCTATGATAGTTGTTACTATGATAGAGAATTCTAAGATGGTATGTGCTATGATTTCTGTGTTGTTATATTAAACAAAGCTGACGTATAAGCCCATGAAGAAATTTTATAATCGTTATCAAGAGTTAAAAACGCTTCGCAATATCAGTGAAGGTATTGGAAATAGGTTATCTAAACTGTCAGTACTTGTAGGCTTTAGGAGAGTTGGCAAAACAAGACTTATTAATGAGGCTTTTAAAAATACACGGCATATTTATTTCTTTGTCAGTAAAAAATCTGAAAAAGTACTCGTTCAAGAATTTGCTGATATTATTGCCACCGAGTGCAATGCCAAGTTCTTTTCGCCGCACACCTTAATAGATATCATAGAATTTTTGTTGGATTATTCCGCATATAACCCTATCACAGTGATTATTGATGAGTTTCAAGATATTAGAAATATTAGTCCTAGCTTTTACTCAGACTTACAAAACTTATGGGATAAATATCGACAAAATTCGCACATACACCTTGTTACCTGTGGTTCGATATACTCCTTAATGACTAAGATTTTTAAAGGAGATGACGAGCCATTATTTAATCGACATGATAATTACTTCAATATTAGACCGCTTACTCCTTCATTTATACAAGAAGTGCTGGTTGATGAAAAACGGTATTCTCCCCAAGAGTTATTAACTTGGTGGAGCCTTTCAGGTGGGATCCCTAAATATCTTGAATGGTTATCCAATACTATCCCTTCTAAGGACACTTTTGCTCAGTTAGTTAATGAGTTTTCACCACTACTCGATGAAGGTCGTCATAGACTTGTTGATGATTTTTCAGAAGAGCATAGAACCTACTTTGATATTCTTGGGGCTATTGCTTCTGGCAAGAATACAAAGCCTGAAATAGAAGATTGTATCGGTGTTCAAGTAAATGAAACACTGGATAACTTAGTATCGAAATTTGATTTAGTTAGAAAATTTAATTCCATGGATGCAAAGCCTAAATCTAGAGGTCATAAATATCAAATAAATGATGCTTTTTTACGATTTTGGTTTAAATTCATATACAAGAATCGTAGTGCTGTTGAAATGAAGAACTATGTGTATATATTAAAAATTATTGAGAGAGACTTTCAAACTTTTGCCGGGCATGAATTTGAGCACTTGATAACAGAGATACTTAAAGAGTCTAAACAGTTTAATCGAATAGGAAGTTTTTGGGATCGTAAAGGGCATAATGAAATAGACGTTGTTGCTGTTAATGATGCAGATAAGCGAGTGCTTTTTATTGAAGCTAAATTACAACATAAGAATTATGAACAAGTGATATTTGAGGAAAAAATAAACTATGCGATTAGTCGATTAAAGCTGTTTGATTATGAGGTCACGCACCAGTGCGTAGCCCTTGACAGTTTAGATTCATTTATCAAGGAGTATATACCCAAATCACTTGAATATGTGTATTTCAGGACATAAGGGAATAAATGTTCAAGGCGAGTTTTTGACTTGGCTGCCTTGAAAAATAAGGGAAATAGCAATATGCTTATTTTTTACAGTGAAAAAACTTATACCGATCAGAAGTCATTAAGTAACCTTTGATGCTAACGTCTGCTCCGTAGGACTCATATTTCAGCGAATACATACACTAGTTATGCCATTAAAAGCTCAATCTGCTTTTGATAATACGCTCTCGATTTCTTCAACTTCTTCGAGAAGTTTTTCTAGTGATCTTCGCAATTAAGTTCAAGATATTTTCATTATACTGTGCTTTTTATCCGAAATGCGTGATCCTACCCTGATGCTGAATTTAGGTATAACAAAGTAAAATCACTTTTTACTTTACCAATCGGTCAAGCTTTGTTATTTTTGGTTTTGAAATAATCAATATGTCGTTATGAATTGAATTCAGGTATCTATAATTTTAAGTCCTATGAACTAAAATAACTTGAGTATAATGGTTACTTCCAATAAATGAATTACCCTGCGCCAAGGCTCAAATTCGCTAAGCGAAGCTGGCTATTTAGTGGCCTTAAGTTCAAAAGACTTTACGCCGCAAGCGTCGGGGAATTAGATCCACACAGATTAAACAACCACAAGGCGTCACATATGTGCTTTGTTTTTATCAAGTATTCAAGTTTTGGTGCTTTATGACAAAAAATGTAAAAAATACAAAATCGATTAACCCTGTTGAGCATTGTCAAAGAAATTCTGGTATAAATTTTGACCTTGCTCGTATCAAGGGTATTACTATTAATCGCAGTGCTGTTGAACGCCGTACCGCAAGCCTTGTTACACGCAGAACGGTAAAAAAGGAATATCAAGCTGCTTGGTTGCTAAAAGCCATTACTTTTATTGATTTAACAACACTTTCAGGAGATGACACGCCAGGAAAAGTACGTCGTTTATGTCAAAAGGCTAAACAGCCTGTAAGTAAAGAAATTTTAGCCGCGTTAAACGTGACAGATTTAAATATAAAAACGGGTGCTGTTTGTGTTTATCACAATATGATTAAAACTGCTGTTGGTGCATTAAAAGGTTTTGATATACCTGTAGCAGCAGTATCGACAGGTTTTCCGGCGGGGCAATCACTTCATGCGATAAAATTAGCTGAAATTGAAGCTTCGGTTGCTGACGGTGCGACCGAAATTGATATTGTTATTAGCCGAGAGAAAGTACTAACTGGCGATTGGCGAGGTATTTACGATGAGGTCAAATCATTTCGCAATGCCTGCGGTGATGCCCATATTAAAACTATTTTATCAACAGGTGAGTTAGCAACGCTAACCAATGTAGCAAAAGCCAGTTGGGTTTGCATGATGGCTGGTGCTGATTTTATCAAAACAAGCACAGGCAAAGAGCCTGTAAACGCGACTTTACCCGTAAGTTTAGTCATGGTACGAGCTATCAGAGAATTTTATCAATTAACGGGAATAAAAATTGGTTATAAACCAGCGGGCGGTGTACAAACAGCTAAACAAGCACTGGAATATATTGTTTTGATGAAAGAAGAGCTGGGTAATGATTGGTTAGTACCTGAATTATTTCGTTTTGGTGCTAGCAGTTTACTTGGTGACATTGAACGACAGTTAGAGCATTATGTTACTGGCAGTTACTCAGCAAGTTTTAGACATGCAATCAGCTAGTTATTAGATTTAAGAGAGTTATTTATGTCAATTAAAGAGATATTTTCAACCATGGAATACGGACCTGCCCCAGAGAGTACCGAAGTGTGCCAGCAATGGTTAAAAAAACGTAAGCAAACTTTTGATCATTTTATCGACGGTCAATGGCTAAAACCGACAAGTGAGCAATATTTTGATTCAGTAAACCCTGCAAATATGCAAGTTATTGCCAAAGTAGCTTGTGGTGATCATAGTGATGTAGATACGGCTGTTTCAGCAGCAAGTAAAGCACAAAAAGCTTGGCAAGAATTAGGAGGCCATGGCCGAGCAAAGTATTTATATGCTTTGGCTCGTCAACTACAAAAACATAGCAGGCTTTTTGCTGTATTAGAAAGCATGGATAATGGTAAGCCAATTAGAGAATCTCGTGATGTCGATATTCCATTGGTTGCCCGACACTTATATTATCATGCTGGTTGGGCACAATTAATGGATAGTGAATTACCAAACTATCAACCGTTGGGGGTTGTAGGTCAAATAATTCCATGGAATTTTCCTTTGTTAATGCTATCTTGGAAGATTGCTCCAGCGTTAGCTATGGGCAATACCGTCGTACTTAAACCAGCAAGTTTAACTTCGGCAACGGCAGTTTTATTTGCTCAGATTTGTCAAGAAATTGATTTGCCTAAAGGGGTGTTTAATCTTGTTTTAGGTAATGGCAACACAGGGCAAGCAATAGCAGAACACCCTGATGTAGCTAAAATTGCTTTCACTGGCTCTACTGGGGTAGGTGCAATCCTTCGTAAAATCACTTCAGGTACAGGCAAAAAACTATCACTAGAGTTAGGCGGAAAATCAGCCTTTATGGTTTTTGAAGATGCTGATCTTGATAGTGTGGTAGAAGGCATTGTTGATGCTATTTGGTTTAACCAAGGGCAAGTATGTTGTGCCGGTTCACGTTTAATTGTGCAAGAGTCTATTAGTGATAAGCTTATTGCAAAAATTAAAACGCGAATGGAGCAATTTGTTATTGGTAACCCGATGGACAAAGGCGTTGATATGGGAGCATTAATTGATTCTAAGCAATTGGCCAGTGTCCGAAAAATGGTTGAATTAGGCGTCGTTGAAGGAGCTGAATTATATCAACCGTCTTGTAAACTACCTGCCAATGGTTGTTTTTACCCACCAACATTGTTAACGGATGTTGAACCAGCCTCAAGCCTTGCTCAAGAAGAAATTTTTGGTCCTGTACTTGTTGCTATGACTTTTAGAACACCAGCTGAAGCGGTACAAATTGCTAATAATAGCCGGTATGGTTTATCGGCTAGCGTTTGGTCGGAAAATATTAATCTAGCCTTAGATGTTGCGCCAAAAGTAAAAGCCGGTGTAGTACAAATAAACTGTACCAATATGTTTGATGCAGCGGCAGGCTTTGGTGGTTATAAAGAGTCTGGCTTTGGTCGTGAAGGCGGTAAAGAAGGTCTTTATGAGTACATTCAAGAAACTTGGCTTGCTAAGCTTCCTCAAAGCAGTGATGCCGTGAAAAAAGGTGCCGTGAAGAGTAAAGTTAAAAAATCAGCCTTAATAGCTGAGCCTAGCAGTATAGATCGTACCGCTAAGCTTTATATTGGAGGAAAGCAAGTTCGCTCTGATAGCGGTTATAGCCGACCTGTTTATAATGCTGTTGGTGTTCAGTTTGCTGACATTCCTGATGGTAACCGTAAAGATATTAGAAATGCGGTTGAAGCAGCGAATAAAGCATCTGCTTGGAGCGGAACAAGTGCTCATAATCGTGCGCAAGTTCTTTATTTTATTGCCGAAAACTTAACTGCTAGAAGTACGGAGTTTATTAAACGTATAAGCCAGTTAACGGGTAAAAGTGCAGCAGAAGCGAAGAAAGAGTTCGATCTTGCTATTCATAGAATATTTACGAGTGCTGCTTGGGCTGATAAATATGATGGTCAAATTCATTCACCGCCACAACGTGTTGTTACTTTAGCCATGAAAGAAGCTTTAGGTAATATCGGTATTGTTGCACCAGAAGAAGCTGGTTTCTTAGGGTTTATTTCAACCATTATGCCTGCTATTGCTATGGGAAATCGTGTCATTGTAGTGCCAAGTGAAGAAACAGCTCTACTTGCCTTAGATTTTTATCAAGTACTAGCAACATCTGATTTACCTGCTGGTGTTGTTAATATTGTCACAGGTGATCGAGATGTTCTAACTGACACCTTAGCAAAACATTATGATATTGAAGGGCTATGGTATTGGGGTACAAGTGAAGGCAGTAAGCTTGTTGAATTTGAAGCTGCTGCTTCAATGAAACGAACCTGGGTTAACTATGGTAAACAATATGATTGGGATGATAGTGCCCAAGTAGAAAGTGATTTGTTTTACCGTAAATCAGTTGAAATTAAAAATATCTGGGTGCCTTACGGCGCTTAATGCCGACATTAGTGATGAACTTTATTTTCATCACTAATCTTCTTCCAAAGTAAATTCAAAGTGTTACACATAGTAGCAGGATAGGACAAATTAGGATAAATCTATAGAAACAACAGGCAGTTGTACCTGTTTGAATATTGTCGGTGCTATCCGTTTAGGTCATTTAGACAAAGCGGTTATCTTATTACAAATAAAATATCTAAAATTATTCAGGGGGAATTGTTATGGAATCAAATATATTGCGTGGGCTAATAGGAATTTTTGCTTTATTAGCTTTCGCTTATTTAGCATCATCAAATAGAAAAAAAATCAATTGGCGCACTGTAGGGGTGGCATTAGCACTACAGATATTATTAGGTGCTTTTGTGTTGTATTTCCCAGCAGGTAAAGAGGTTTTGATCAGTGTTTCAGGTGTAGTCTCTACTATTATTAACTACGCTAGTGCAGGTATTGAATTTATGTTTGGTGATATAGGCCGAAACAACCTCGGTTTTATTTTTGCCTTCCATGTATTACCCGTGATTGTTTTTTTCTCGGCACTAATTGCTGTACTTTATTATATGGGAATTATGGGATTAGTCATTAAAGTGATTGGCGGTGGTTTGCAAAAACTATTACAAACGAGTCAAGCAGAAACAATGTCGGCAACAGCTAATATTTTTGTAGGTCAAACTGAAGCGCCAATTGTAATAAAGCCATTTTTACCTAAAATGACCAGATCTGAATTGTTTGCTGTTATGGTGGGTGGTTTATCCTCGGTAGCGGGTGCGGTTTTAGCTGGATACGTGGGTATAGGTGTTGAGTTAAAATACTTAATTGCTGCCAGCTTTATGGCAGCGCCAGGTGGATTACTTATGGCAAAGCTCATTGTTCCCGAAACACAAATACCTAATGATAACTTAGAACATTTGAAAACGGATAGTAAAGAAGCCGTTAATGTTATTGATGCCGCAGCTACTGGCGCAGCTAACGGGTTGAGTTTAGCACTTAATGTTGGTGCTATGTTAATTGCATTTGTTGCATTGGTTGCCATGATTAACGGTATATTAGGTGATGTTGGAGAGTTATTTGGTTATCAAGGTCTTACTTTACAACAAATTTTGGGTTATGTATTTCAACCTATTGCTTATGTTGTTGGCGTGCCATGGCATGAAGCTAATATGGCAGGAAGTTTTTTAGGTCAGAAAGTTATCATCAATGAATTTGTAGCATATCTTGATTTTGTTCAAGTGGCAGATCAATTAAGTGCAAGAACACAAGGAATTATCACCTTTGCTTTATGTGGTTTCGCTAATTTATCTTCAGTAGCCATATTATTAGGTGGAATAGGTAGCATGGCACCAACGAGAAAACATGAAATTGCTAGCCTTGGTTTAAAAGCAGTACTTGCTGGTGTGTTAGCTAATTTAATGAGCGCTACCATCGCAGGAATGTTTTTATAGTGCTTGACAAACCATTAGATGGAATCTAACTAATGGTTTGTTCACCCTCAGCAAAGCTGACAAACCCGACAAGCTGAAAGAAGCCTGATCACCTTGATTAAGGCAGGTAATTTTTACCTGCTCACTTTCTTGTTGCAATGACTATGAATTTTCGTTGGGAATGCTATCTTTAGCCTATCTGTAGCACAGAAAAAAAAGCCACTGTTTTATAACCAGTGGCAAAGTTGTAAATGAATTAAGCTAAACTAAGCTAAGCTAAGCTAAGTTACCTTAGTGATTAGTTCACCCGTTGCGGGGTCGCTAACATCAAAAGTTTTAGCTTCTCTAGATTCAATCCATTTACCACCGATATATGCCTTATTTTTTAACAGGCCACTAAAATTATCTGCTATCATATTATGCTCCACTAATTGCTAATGCTATTGCCTCACCTAACTCTCTCGTAGTAGATTTTCCGCCCATGTCGGGAGTTAGAAATTCTTGAGACTTAATTGTTTCTTCGATTGACTTCATAATTACATCATGTGCTTCTTTAAAGCCTAGATGATCAAGCATCATAGCTCCAGACCAAATTTGCCCGATTGGATTTGCAATGCCCTGACCAGCAATATCAGGCGCAGAGCCATGCACAGGTTCAAACATAGAAGGGAAATCATTCGTGGGGTTTATATTTGCTGAAGGAGCTATGGCAATAGTCCCTGTAATTCCAGGACCTAAATCAGAAAGAATGTCACCAAATAAATTTGAACCAACAACAACATCAAAAGCTTCTGGTTGATTAACAAACTTGGCTGTTAAAATATCAATATGGTGTTTATCAACTTTGACTTCAGGGTAATCTTTAGACATTTTTTCAACGCAATTATCCCAAAAAGGCATACTATGGATAATGCCATTAGATTTTGTTGCTGAAGCTAGCTGCTTTCTATCCCGACTTTGTGCTAAATCAAAGGCATAACTTAGGATTCGGTCAACACCTCTTTTGGTAAATACAGATTGTTGAACAACAACTTCATGTTCAGAATCAGGATAAATCCGACCGCCAATATCAGAATATTCACCTTCGCAGTTTTCTCTAACAACGTAAAAATCAATGTCGCCCGGTTTCTTATTAGCCAAAGGACAACTGACACCTTCAAATAATCGTACAGGGCGAAGATTCACATATTGTTCAAACTCACGTCTTATCGGTATCAATAAACCCCAAAGCGAAATATGATCTGGTACCGTTGGAAAACCGACTGCACCTAGATAGATGGCATCAAACTTAGCTAGTTGTTCAATACCATCTTTTGGCATCATGCTTCCTGTTTCTAGCCAAGTTTCACAAGACCAACCATACCATTGCCAATGAATATCAATGCCTAGCTTTTTACATACAACATCTAGAACACGGATGCCTTCAGGCATTACTTCTTTTCCAATTCCGTCACCAGGAATAACTGCAATATTTATACTCATTAACTTTTCATCCAAATTTATATCTATGATAATCAAAGTGAATATAAATCTTACAAAATTAGTAAGGGGGACATTGTTCAATATTTGATAATAAACTATGCAAATAAACCTATTAAATGATTATGACAGTATAAAATGCTTTGGCATCTTAAAAATGGTCAAATTCACTATTTTTTATTCACTACTTTACCTTTAATTGAACTGAGCTGAGTTGAATAACAGATCCTCTAGCAGATTATATAAACATTCCATTAAATAAAAGCAATTTAGCGCTATTCTTGTGAGCTTTTTGGCACAAATGCTTTGAAGATAAATGCTTTAATTAACCCCAATGCCAACAACTAACTTTGGATTGATTAAAATGGACAAAAAAACCTTGCTTGAAATGGATCAAAATCATCTATTTCATCCTGTACTTTCACCAAAGGTACATAAAGCACATGGTGCATTAATGTTGGAAAGCGCAAAAGGTGTATACATCACTGATATTGATGGTAATGAGCTTCTTGATGGCTTTTCAGGGCTTTGGTGTGTCAATGTGGGATATGGTCAACAAAGTGTTATTGATACCGCAATTAAGCAGTTACACAAACTCCCGTACGCAACCGGCTATTTTCACTTTACTTGTGAGCCTACCGTTCAATTAGCAAAACGATTAGCTGATCTAGCGCCAGGTAACCTAAATCGTGTTTTCTTCACAAACGGAGGATCAGATGCTATAGATAGTGCTTTACGATTAATCAGCTATTACTTTAATGCACTAGGAAAACCACAAAAGAAACATATGATTGCACTAGAATGTGGCTATCATGGCTCTTCATCTGTCGGTGCTGGAATGACAGCACTGCCAGTATTTCATCAAAATTTTGATTTACCTTTAACTAATCAGCATCATATTCCTTCACCTTACGCTTATCGTCGTCAAGGAACGAAAACAGATGAAGTTTTTGTTGCACAGTGCGTAAACGAATTTAAAGATAAAGTCGAAAGCTTAGGTGGGGCAGATCAAGTCGCGGCGTTTTTATGTGAGCCTGTTCAGGGATCCGGTGGCGTTATTGTTCACCCTAAAGGATACTTAAAGGCGATGTCTGACGTCTGTAAGTCAATGGATATATTATTTTTAGCCGATGAAGTCATTACTGCCTTTGGTCGAACAGGCTCAATGTTTCATTGTGAACAAGAAAATATTGTTCCTGACTTGATGACTCTGGCTAAGGGATTGACATCAGGTTATGCCCCTATGGGGGCATTGTTATTAAGTGATGATATCTATTCAGTAATCTCTGAAAGTACAGGGAATACACCAATAGGGCACGGATTCACTTATTCAGGACACCCTGTAAGTGCTGCTATCGCATTGGCGGTATTAGATCTCTATGAATCTGGTGGCCTTATAGAAAATAGTCGTCTCGTTGGAAAATACTTTAACGCCAAGTTACATAAACTCGCCGATCACCCTTTAATCGGAGATATACGTACAGCAGGTATGTTAGCTGGGATTGAATTAGTCATTGATAAGAAAAATCGCACCAAAGCAGATCCTAGCTTACAAATAGCATCAAAAATGGCGAAAACAGGATATGCAAATGGATTAATTTTTAGAGCCTTTGCCGATGATATTATTGGTTTTGCTCCCCCTTTATGTTGCACCATTAACGATATTGATGTATTGATATCACGCTTTACAAAAACACTAAACGATATAATGAATTTACAGGAAATCAAAAATGAAATTGTCTAATTTTAAAGCCTTAACATTTGATGTATATGGCACCTTAATTGATTGGGAAAGTGGTATGATCAATGGATTAAAACCCTTAACTGATAAGGTAACTAATCACTTAACCCGTGATCAGATACTCAACGCACACGCCTTTTATGAGTCAACAACACAAAGCTACACGCCAAATAAACGTTATCAAGATCTCTTGCCAACAGTTTATCGACGCTTGGCTGAAGAATGGAATGTCGAAGTTTCATGGGAAGAATGTCTAGCCTATGGTCAAAGTGTAAAGCAATGGCCTGTGTTTGCTGATGCTCCAGGTGCTCTTCAATACTTGAAAAAGCATTTTAAGTTGGTTGTGCTCACCAACGTTGACAATGATAGCTTCGTTTATAGTAACGATAAATTAAAAGTACATTTTGACGGTGTTTTCACCGCTGAAGATATTGGCTCTTATAAACCCGATGATCGCAATTTCGATTATATGATTGAAAACTTAGCGCGACAAAATATTGCCAAACACGAAATACTACACACGGCTGAAAGCATGTTTCATGATCATGAGCCAGCAAATAAGTATGGATTATCTAATTGTCATATTTATCGTCGATTTGAACAAAAAGGCTTTGGTGCAACCATGACACCTCAAGAATTGCCGAGTGTTAACTTTAGATTTAATAGTATGGCAGATCTAGTAAAGGCTCATCAAAAAGAGCTTAGTAATTAACAATCTGATAATAAGTGGCCTTTTAACAGGCCACAATTGGTTTAATGTACTCACTTTATGTATATTCTATTTATATATTCTTGTAAACATAATAAAAACAAAGGTAGATAAATATGACATTCACATTAGACCGAATAGACATCAAAATTTTAGACGTACTACAACAAAATGGCAGGATCACTAATGTTGAATTAGCAGATCTGGTTGCACTTTCACCTAGTCCATGTTTGAAACGTATTAGGAAGCTAGAAGAGCTAGGTTACATCTGTTTTTATGGTGCCGTTATTGATATGGCTAAACTTGGTGATTTTGTCACTGTATTTACTGAGTTTACTCTAGATCAACACCATCAACATAATTTTCATGAATTTGAAAAAATATTAGCAGCTTATCCAGAAGTAGTTGAGTGTCATTTGATTAGTGGTGGATATGACTATCTAGTAAAGTTTGTCTCAAAAAGTATATCCCATTACCAAACTATGGTAGAGCGTATTATTCAAGAAAAAGCGATGGTAAAGGAATATTTCAGTTACATCGTGATCAAAACACCCATTGAGCAACGAGGTGTTGCCCTTGAAAGCTTATTAAAAATTAATCCCTAACACTACATGGTTAGCGTGCCACTCTTAACAACTCACTCTTAATTACTAACTGCAACACAGCCAATATAACAATAATATTCGATATTATTTTTTATTGACCACTAGATCAATTTATTGACCACTTGATCAATTTATGCCAGTCTATATTACTTTTTTATAAAAGTATCGCGGTATGTTCCGAAATAAAAACAACCTTTTCGTTGTTGAAAGCTGTTGAAAAGAAAAGAGCTGAAAAGAGCTGAGTATTGAACAAGGCTGAACATATCACCACATTAAAAAATAATATGGGATGAATAAGATGAAACAATTATGTTTGTTTGTATTTGTATTTATATTTGGTATTGCTACTTTCAATATTAATGCTAATGTGCTAGTCACTGAATACGTGGAGGGGGGGGGGCTTTAATAAGGCTATTGAAATATCTAACCTTGGCACTGTAAATGTTGCGCTAGAGGCAGAAAATTATACATTGTCTATATATACCAATGGGGCTAATGAGCCGTCTAATACCATGAATTTAAAAGGCATTTTGGTGCCAAATTCTAGTTTGGTTTTATATCATGCGAGATTAAGCACAGCCGCTGAATTTCCAGAGCCATTAGGAATAAACGATGAAGATCGTGTTATAAACCATAATGGTGATGATGCTTTTGTACTAAAAAAAGGTGACCTAATCATTGACTCGTTTGGGCAACAAGGTGTTGACCCTGGTGATTTCTGGGGAACATCAGCCGACGGTAGTAAGGATCATACCTTACGTCGCGCAGTTAGTGTTACGCAGGGTGATGCTATTGCAGATGATGCTTTTGATCCGAACGATGGCCAGTGGGTTATTTTAGCAAAAGATACGCTTGATGGTCTTGGTTGTACTGGTGTTGATGCTTGTACTGACAGTGAGCCTCAGCCTTTACAAGAAGGGGATGCAACACCGATAGAGCCAGATACAGGTAATAGTTGTATTTTTACAACTTGTGATGAGGTTTCTATGGTGAGGCAGCGGGCAGATTTTATTGATAATAATTATTACATCAATGCCCATGCTGCGGTTGATGCCGGTGTTGAAGGTTTTCAAGCCGCTTTACATAGTGATATAAAAGCAGGGCACAGGCAATTAACCTATAACCAAGTGTGGACAGCGTTAATTACTACCGATGAAGATCCAGCTAACACTGATAACGTAATATTGCTTTATACAGGTAAATCAATCCCTAAATCTCAAAATGCCTCGGTAAGTAATAATGCTCCTGATTCATGGAACCGTGAGCATGTGTGGTCTAAAAGCCATGGTTTTCCTAATAGATCACAGCTAGGTTATACTGATATTCATCATTTGCGCCCAGCAGATGCTTCTATAAATAGTTTACGTAGTAATTATGATTTCGATGATGGCGGAGTTCCCGCTCTAGATGGCGATACCACAACACTTAATAATGTTGTTTCAGGCCTCTCTTGGGAGCCACGTGATCTTGTTAAAGGCGATGTAGCCCGCATGATGTTCTATATGGCAGTACGTTATGAAGAAGGCAGTGATGCCAATATGCCAAACTTAACGCTAGTTGATCGTGTTGATACTCAAGGTGCTGAGTTTGGTAAACTTTGTAGCTTGTACCAATGGCATATAGATGACAGTGTTAGCACGGATGAAATGAATCGAAATGACAGTATTTACGAATTTCAGGGTAACCGAAATCCCTTTATAGATCATCCTGAATGGGTTGCATTGATTTTTGCTAACCAGTGCGTTGAACCGCCTGTTGAAGTTGAACCGCCTGTTGAGCCACCTGTTGAACCACCTATAGTGTTACCAACAGTAAGTGTTGATGCCTCGACTGTTAATGAAGCGGAAACAGTTATATTAACAGCGAATGTCAATGTGAGTGATCTTAGTTATACTTGGACACAAACGGCTGGAACTAACGTTATTCTAAGCGGTACTGATACTAATAGTGCAACATTAACTTTTACCGCTCCTGATGTTAGTACTGATAGTTCACTTGCATTTAGCGTGACGGTTGTAGATGCTCAAAGCAATGAAGCTATCGCTACTGTTAGTGTAATGGTTAAAAATATTGTTGAAGTTAAACCGCCTGCTAAAGTTAAACCGCCAGTTAAGAAAAAGAGCAGTGGTGCTGGTAGTATTTACTGGTTATTGGTGTACTTGATGGCTTTATACTTAGTACGCATAACACGCAAAAAATCAATGATGTATCAAAATATTATAAAACATAAATAAACAAATGTTTTTATAATGATAAGCTAATCGTATCAATACGATTAGCTTATTAATTTTTGTCGTTTTCAAGAAAGAGCAATATTTTATATCAATAGATGTATATCAATAGAGGAATTATGATGAATAAAACGGAAATAGATTGGCAACCTTTAATCGCGTATGCAAAAAAAGCCTCAAATAACGCCTACGCACCTTATAGCAATTTTCATGTTGGTGCTGCAGCCATTAATACTAATAATGAAATTTTTTCTGGTTGCAATGTAGAAAATGCTTCTTACGGATTAACCATGTGTGCTGAGCGTAACTGTATTGCTAATTCAGTTAATGAGCAGAGCTCCCAACTCAAAGCAATGTTAATTTACACACATCAAGAGCAGTTAACGCCTCCTTGTGGCGCATGCCGACAAGTTATTAGTGAGTTTCTCAAAAAAGATGCCCTTGTTGCATCAAGTAATCATTTAGGCGAATTAAAAGTGTGGTCGGTAGACGAATTACTACCCAACGCCTTTACACCAGAACAATTAAGTTAAGAAATTAGATAAAATATAATTTTTTTGACCGTTTGTTCAAAAATAACTTGACAATTCTGTTCAGTTATTGGAGTCTGGTAACATCTCTTTCTAAAAAAAATTAGTAAAAAAAATAAAATGCAAACTAGTGTTTAATATTCAAAGAGATACCAGAGATTTATTGAAATTTATTGTATTAGACCAGCTTAGGTTATTAGGTCTTAGGTATAAATTTTCAATTTAATTCCACTAAACTTATTGTATAGGAAATATTCAACATGAAAACACATAAACTCACTCAAGTTACTAGTGCGATTGTCATGGCTATTGGCTTATATACAACCGCTACAACTGCTATGGCAGCGGATACCTCTTCAGCAATGCGTGGTAAAATTTTAAATCCTGACGGTCATGCCGCAGCAAATGTAAAAATTACTGTATTACACCAACCATCAGGAACAACACGGGAGTTAGTAACCAATGAATCAGGCTCATTTGTTGCTAGTGGTTTACGTGTGGGTGGCCCTTACACTGTAGTTATTGATTCAGATACCTATAGTGATGCTACTTTAGATAATATATTTCTAAATTTAGGCGATACATTTCGTGTAAATAGACAATTAAATAATATCGATGTTGAACGTATTGAAGTAACAGGTACTAGGCTTTTACAAACGCCTGGTGGCTCAAATAGCGTATTTGGTGCTGATACAATTAGAAATGCGCCTAGTTTTAACCGTGATATTAAAGATATTGCCCGTTTAAATCCTTTAGCTAGCATCAACGGTAATGGTGAATTAGTTTTTGCTGGTGGTAACCCCAGATCAAATAGCTTAACTGTTGATGGTATTAGTCAAAATGATGACTTTGGCCTTAACTATGGTGGCTACCCTACTCAACAACCCCCTGTATCTTTAGATGCCATTGATCAAATTTCAGTAGACATTTCACCTTTTTCAGCGAAAAAAGGTAATTTTGGTGGCGGTACTATTAACGCGGTAACTAAATCAGGTTCAAATAAATTTAAATTTTCAGGCTTTGCTGAAACATCAACACCAGATCTCGCTGGTGATGTTCCTAGATTAGACACAATTACTAAAGATGGCAGAAATGTACTTGATGACGATGGCCATCAAACCTTTGAAACCATCATGGTTGCCCCAATTAAAACCGTTGAACGTTTTGGTTTTAACATAGAAGGGCCAATTATTGAAGATAAATTATTTTATTTTGTAAACTATTCAAATTGGTCAAGCGAGCTTGCATTGGATTATGGCTTTGAAGAGAGTGGCGCAACACATGAGTATGATATTTCACAGCAACAGTTTGATGATTTCAACCGTATTTTAGGTGATGTTTATGGCTTAGAAGACTCCTTAGGTGGCAGCCCTAAAGATACTAATGAAACGTTATTGGCAAAATTAAGTTGGAATATTAATGATGATCACCGCTTAGATTTCACTTATCAAAGGCAAGATGACCAAGATGAGCGTAATTTTGGTACCGGCGGTAGTACGGTATTAATGGCCTCTAGTCGCTATATCTACGAAACTAAAATGAGCAATTTTGCGACAAAAATTTATTCAAATTGGTCTGACGAACTCAGTACAGAAATAGGCATTAGCTATAAAGACGTTAAGTCTGATAGCAAAGGCAACTCAGATTTTGGTAGTGTAGAAGCAAACGTCTTTTTTCGTGGACCTTCGTTTGAGTTTGGTCGTGATGAGTTTAGGCATGCCAACGTTTCACAAACTAAAAACTTAATTTTATCACTTGGGGGGACTTACTTGTTAGCCGAACATGAAATTAAGTTTGGTATTCAATATGAAAATTTAAACTTATATAACCTTTTTGCTAATGATTCTTTAGGATCATGGGAATTTGCTAACTTTGGTGATTTTGAAAATAAAACTTTAGGACGTTTTGGTGACTTTAGCTATAAAAATTCTTACACCAACGACATTAACGATTTAGCCTATGACGTATCTCGTAGCCAATTATCACTCTATGTTGAAGACATTTTTTACTTAGGTGATGATTTTACTATTACTGCGGGTGTACGTTATGAACGTTTATCATCAAGTGATACACCAAGATTAAACACCGCTTTTAAAGAAACTTATGGTTTTAGTAATCAAGAAAACCTTGATGGTTTAGATATCATTCTGCCTCGTATCAATGTTGAGTGGGCAGCAACTGAAGACTTAACCTTATCTGCGGGCGTAGGTCGTTTCCAAGGTGGTATTCCAAATGTATGGTATAACAACCCATTCCAAAACGATGGCATAACCTTTGTAGCAGCGCCTCAAAGTGCAATTGATAACTATTATGGTGCTAACTCTGTTGATAGTTTTGCGGTACCACAAGCGATTAAAGATTCATTAGTACAAGGTGCTGGTAGTACAAACTATACTGATCCTAACTTTGCACTTCCTTCTAGTTGGCGTGCTCGTGTTGCTGCTGATTACAGTTTTGATATTGCTGGTTTAGGTGATAACTTTAACTGGTCAACCGAATTAATGTACCATGTTAAACAAAATGAAGCGGTTTGGACCAATACGGCATTGGTGCAACCAGACGTTGCCGCCGACGGTGAACGATTGATTTATGAGAGCCGTTATGAAGGTGATTTAGCCAATAACTTTGATATTCAAATGACCAATGCACCAGATAATGGCCGTTCGATTATTTTATCCACAGCATTAGCAAAACGTTGGGATAACGGCTTAAGTATGACTATGTCATATGCGCATCAAGACGTAACTGAAAACCAAGCAGGCTCATCATCACGAGCACAAAGTAACTATAAACATAATGTTATTCAAAGCAGAAATGTTGATTTTCCTTCGAGAGGTCATTATGAAATTGAACATAGCTTTAAATTTAACATAAGCTACGAAACGCAAATTTTTGCAGGTTATAACACTAACGTTGATTTATTCTTTGAACGTCGTTCAGGCCGTCCATTTAGCTGGACTATGGGCATGTTCAGAAAAGGTGATCTAGGTGATACGCGTGACTTTTACAGTAACTCTGCCTATTTAGCTTATATTCCATCAGGTGCTGATGATCCTAATGTAAACTGGGATAACTCACGTATTAGCTGGGAAGAATTAGAAGTTTTCTTAAAACAAGCGGGTATTAGTGAGCGTGGCGAAATACTTGACCGTAATACTGGTACTCAACCTTGGGTAACAACCATGGATCTTAGTATTAAGCAAGAGTTTGCAGGCTTTGCTGATGGTCATAAAGGGAATATTTTCTTTATGATTGATAACTTTGCTAACTTACTAAATGATGATTGGGGTGTTGAGAAAAACCTTAGATTTCCGAACAAACCAATATACGACTTCCGAGGTTTAGATAGCGAAGGAAGATATGAACTTGCTAAGGTATTCAGAGGCGCTGATACCCGTAGCTACAGCCAAACGGTACTTGGCTCTTCAGGTTGGCAAGCTAAAATTGGTATTAACTACCGTTTCTAAACTGTTTCTAAGTAACGTTAAGATCAAGGTCAAGCTGGTCTAATACAATATATAAGAAACTACTATCTATAAGAAACCACTATCTAGTTTGGTATTACCTCGAACTGATAGTGGTTTTTTTTAGTCAAAAACTAATACCGATATCTAAACCAGCAATACCGCAATGTATTTCATTGATAAGTACAAGAGCAATAAGGCCTAGAGCCTAGGTAAAGGAGTTAGACTATACTCCCCCTCAGTAAATAATTCTAAAAATAACTTGGCTAATTGTAATAAAAGCATTAAATTGTCATAAGTTGACTAGTTGGTCAGGTCTTATTGTGGTTTTATTGAAGTAAGTGAGAAGTTTAATGGCGAGAGTAATAATTTTAGTATTAGACAGTTTTGGTGTAGGTTACTCAAACGATGCAAAAAGCTTTGGTGATGTTGGTGCTAATACTTTTATTAATATAGCTAAGCACTACTTTACTGAAAAAAACAGCATCATTCGATTACCAAATTTAGGTAATTTAGGCCTACATAAATTAAGTCGACAAGCAAGTAGCCCCGTAATTTGGCAAGAGCTAGAGCAAGAAATAATAAAGGCTGGGGGAGATTTTAGCGAGTTTGACATTAAACCACAAAAAGGAGCCTTTGGTTATATGAATGAAATTAGTACTGGTAAAGATACGCCTAGTGGTCATTGGGAAATGGCTGGAGTACCAGTATTGTTTGATTGGGACTATTTCTCCAACAAAAAAAATTCGTTCAGTGATCAATTAATTACCGCGATTAATAATAAAACAGGTTTTAAAGGCTTATTAGGTAATTGTCACGCCTCTGGTACGAATATTATTAATGCTTTAGGCAATGAGCATATCAAAACAGGCTTACCAATTTGCTACACCTCAGCAGACAGTGTTTTTCAAGTAGCGGCGCATGAACAACATTTTGGCTTAGATAACCTTTATCGTTATTGTGAACAAGTGCGAGAACTTTTATCTGAGATTGATCTAAATATAGGACGAGTAATTGCTAGACCATTCATTGGCGGTGAAAAAAAGGATGATACCAGTGACTTTTCTCGTACTGGTAATCGACGTGATTATTCGGTTTTACCTCCAGCACCAACGGTTTTAGATAAAATAACTCAAGCAGGAGGGCAGGTGATTAGTGTTGGTAAAATAGCCGATATTTTTGCTCATCAAGGTATTAGCATTAAAACTAAAGCAACAGGCATTGATGCTTTAGTGGATGCTACCATTGATCACCTTAAGTTGGCAGCAGATAACAGTTTAATTTTTACCAACTTAGTCAATTTTGACCAAGATTATGGTCATAGACGTGATGCGGTTGGTTATGCGCAAGCATTAGAGAGTTTCGATCAGCGTTTACCTGAAATTTATGCTGAGATGAAAGCGGATGATATTTTATTCTTAACCGCAGATCATGGCTGCGATCCTACTTGGCCAGGTAATGATCATACACGAGAATTTGTACCTTTGTTGTGCTATCACCAAATGGTACAATCAGTTGAGCTTGGACAACGAGCAACGTTTGCCGATTTAGGGCAAACCCTAGCCGAAATTTTTGATGTAGAAGCAATGTCTTATGGCACAAGCTTTTTGTCAGAATTAAACTTTAAATCATAATGTTTTGTTTTAAAGTAAAAAATTGAGCATAAAAAGCATATTATAAGCTCTAGTATGGTAAAAATAAAATAATCAGTCCTTGGGAGAAAACGAATGAAAATGTTTAAGCAAAGCGCACTATCTTTATGTGTGCAAGCTTCATTACTAGTCAGTGTAGTAGGTGTTTCAACAACGACACTAGCTGCAGATGAAGCAACAAAAAAAATTGGTATTGAAGTCATTGAAGTAACCTCACGTAAACGGGTAGAAACAGTAAAAGACGTACCAGCTACTGTAACGGCAATCTCAGCATCAACCATGCAAGATTATTTGGGAGCGGGTGAAAATATTCGCGCATTAGCTGGTCGAGTTCCAAGCTTACAAATTGAGTCTTCTAATGGTCGCCAATCTCCTCGTTTTTATATTCGTGGATTAGGTAACACCGATTTTGATGTCAATGCTAATCAGCCCGTTTCTATGATACTTGATGAAATTGTATTGGAAAATTCTGTTTTAAAAGGGGTTCCTTTATTTGATATTGAGCGTGTTGAAGTACTAAATGGGCCACAAGGCACTTTATTTGGTCGAAATACCACAGCAGGTATTGTTAAAATTGATACCGTTGCTCCTGAATTTGCTAATGAAGGTTATGCTAGAGCGGGTTATGGTAGCCGAGATACATGGTTTGCTGAAACTGCTATCAACGCTGAGATTTCTGATCAATGGGCAGCACGTATTTCGGTTAAACATCAACAAAGAGATGCTTGGGTTGATAATCCTGTACGCAATGAAAAAGTGGGTGGTTATGAAGAGCTAGCATACCGAGTTCAGTTTTTATTTGAAAATGACGAAACCAGAGCATTATTCAAATTACACGGCTTTGATCAAGATGGTGATATGCCACAAATTTTTTATGGCAATGCCATAAAATTGGGCGAAGAAGGCGTTAGAAGTGGCTTTGATGAAAGTGTTATTTATCATGATAGTCCTGCTGGTTTTAGCATGGAACACATTGGTGGTAGTTTAAAAGTAGAACATGACTTTGGTGAGATCTTATTTACCTCTGTTACTGGTTATGACGCGATAGAAAGTTGGAGCTATGCTGATATTGACGGGGCACAAACAGATACTTCTGGCATACCTAACCAATTAGGTAAGCAATTATGGTTTAATGTCGCTTCTGGTGACGGTTTGTCGGATCATAGTCAAATAACTCAAGAGTTTAGAATTTCAACACAAAAAGATGACTTTTTTTATCAAGTTGGTGTTTTCTACTTTAATGAAGACTATACCGTTGATAATAAAAATTTGGATATAAAGGGTAATACGACTGAATTTTATCAAATAGATCAATTAACAATATCTTCTGCCGTTTTTGGACAAGTTGAATATAAACCAACTAACGATTGGGCATTTAATCTAGGTTTACGCTATACCTCAGATGATAAAGAGTTGGATATTCGCACGGATGGTACAGACACTGTTATTTTTGAAATAAACAAAGATGATAGCTATGTTAATTGGGATCTTTCAGCTCGTTATACTTTTAATAGTGATTGGACCGGTTTTGCCAGACTTGGCAATGCCTCACGAGGACCTGTTACTATCGGTCGTTTTGGCTTCCCTAGCGAAGCGGATACGGAAACATTAACATCTTTTGAACTTGGTATTAAAGCAGATTTACTTGATGGTAATGCCCGTTGGAACTTAACAGCGTACACATATGATATTAGTGATCATCAATTAACGGCAACGGGCGGCGAAGCTAACACAAACTCATTGCTCAATGCTGATAATACCTTTGGTGCAGGTATTGAAACGTCTTTTGAAATGGTACTTACTGATAATTTAAGATTAACTAGCAATTTAAGTTATAACAAAACTGAAATCCAAGATAAAACATTAAAAGCGGAGCAATGTTCATCAACTCCTATTTGTAATGTTTCTGATCCTTTTGCCAAGACAGTCCTTGGTAACTTTGGTCCGGTAACTACCGTTTTTGTTGGTGGTAATCCACTACCAAGAGCCCCTGAATGGTTAGCTAATATCAACTTGAATTATGAGTACCCAATTGAAGCTGGCTACCTTTATGCTTTAACGGATTGGAATTATCGTAGTGATTCGAATATCTTTTTATATGAATCTACTGAATTTGTTGCTGAAGCTCGTTGGATTGGTGGCTTAAGGCTTGGTTTTAAAAATGATGAAGGTTTAGATATTGCTATTGTTGGTCGCAATATAACCAATGAAATTAAAGTTGATGGTGCACTAGACTTCTTAAACTTAACCGCATTTGTTAATGAGCCAAGGTTTTGGGGTGTTGAAGCTAAAATGGAATTTTAGCGTTTAGGTAACAAAGACAAGTAGTATTCGTTTTAAAGGGCTAATAGTAAATTAGCCCTTTTTTTGTTATTTTTGATATTGAATAAACTCCGTTGAATTCGTCTATTTTAGTTCTTATTTTTACTCGATAGTAGAGTCATTTTATCGTTACTTGATAAGAAACTCATCTCTACCGCATTTCTTTGTAATTGGCTTATTTCATTATGGCCAAATTGTAATTTTTGTTGAGCAAGGTCAAATTCATGCTTAATTTCTATACCTTGTACGGCGGGATCATCGGTGTTTAAGCAAGCCTTTATACCAAAGCTAAGAAATTTTTTAACTGGATGTTGACTTAAATCGTTTATCGTACCCGTTTGAAAGTTTGAGGTTAAGCATGACTCAATAGCGATGTTATTATTGACCATATAAGCCATTAACTTCTCGTCTTTATGTGTTGCAACGCCATGGCCAATGCGTGTTGCACCTAACTCGGTGATAGCTTGCCAAACACTTTTTGATCCACCAGCCTCCCCAGCGTGTATTGTTACTTGTAATTCGGCATCACGGACTTGTTTGAAATGTTCAACAAACAATTCACCAGGGAAATTATATTCATCCCCAGCTAAATCAATGGCGACAAGGTTACCTTTATGCGCAAGCAATGCCTCTAGCTCAAGTTGGCATTGTTTAACACCAAAAGTACGGCTTAATATTCCAATAAGGTTAATTTTTATATTAAATGATTTTACGCCAGCCTGCACACCATCAATAACAGCTGAAACCACATCCGCTATTGATAAATTGTGATTCATTGCCATGTAATATGGTGAAAAACGTAACTCGGCGTAGTGTATACCTGCATTAAATGCATCTTCTACATTTTCATAAGCAACTCGTTTTACATCATCAATATCTTTTAAAACCGCAACACCCCAATCTAATTTTTTCAAAAAGGCCAGTAAATTTGCTTCACTGTGTTGTATTTGCACATAAGGAATAAATTCTTCAAATTGTGTTGTTGGTAAAGCAATACCATTTTTCTCTGCTAACTGCCAAATAGTTGCAGCGCGAATATTACCGTCTAAATGACGATGCAAGTCGAGTAAAGGCAAGGTACTATCAATCATGTTATTTTTTCCTTAGTCTATTTGATCTAACTCTATTCTATTTACTTAGTAATTATACTCATATATCATTTATTTTACTCTTTATTCATTTTAATATACTGGTATTAGTACCTTAACACTGGTAAATTGACGTTGAGATCATATGTTTAGGTGTCTAGACGTTATAATATATAGCAAACCTTTTTATAAGGTGAAAAAAGAGAAAAATTATGTATCAAACTGACGATGTGCGCATCAATAGAATCAAAGACTTATTACCTCCTATCGCATTACTGGAACGATTTCCAGCGTCAGAGCAAGCAACTAAATCAGTTGTTTCTGGTCGAGCTGCAATTCACAACATATTTAATCATAAAGATGATCGTTTACTGGTGATTATTGGGCCTTGTTCAATTCATGATCCTAAAGCAGCGCTTGAATATGGTCAACGTTTAGTAAAATTACGTGAAAAATATAAAGATCATTTAGAAATTGTGATGCGAGTTTATTTTGAAAAGCCGCGAACCACGGTTGGTTGGAAAGGACTAATTAATGATCCTTATATGGATAATAGCTTTAAGCTCAATGATGGTTTGCGTATAGGCCGTAAATTGTTGCTTGACTTAAATGAGTTTGGTCTTCCCACTGCGGGAGAGTTTTTAGATATGATCACTCCACAATATATGGCTGATTTTATGTGTTGGGGCGCAATTGGCGCACGTACTACCGAATCACAGGTTCACCGAGAACTAGCTTCAGGGCTATCTTGTCCTGTTGGTTTTAAAAATGGCACTGATGGCATGATAAAAATTGCTATCGATGCTATTGGCTCTGCTGCGGCTTCACATCATTTTTTATCGGTTACAAAATTTGGTCATGCCGCGATTGTAGAAACGACAGGAAATAGTGATTGTCATATTATTTTACGTGGAGGAAAAACACCTAATTTTGATCAGGCTAGTGTTAAAGAAGTCACACAACAATTAGCAGCAAGTGATTTAAATACTAAAATAATGATTGATTTTAGCCATGCTAATTCAAATAAAAAGTTTGAAAACCAAATGTTGGTATCTACTGATGTTAGCAAACAAATTAGCCAAGGTAATCAGAATATTTTTGGTGTTATGGTTGAAAGCCACTTGGTTGAAGGAAGTCAAAAGCTTATTAATGGCAAAGCTGAAATTTATGGTCAAAGTATTACCGATGCTTGTATCGGTTGGGAAGATACCGAAACTTTATTAGCACAGTTAGCTGATGCAGTAGCAACAAGAAGAAGAGCTTAATGATATAAAAAGCTCTTTGTCTGTTCATAAACTAAAAAGTAATGCTTTACAAATAACCATGCAGTATTTAATATTTGCCCCGTCTTTTTTACTCTTCACAAACATTTGTTAATATTTTATTATCGATAAATAAGTAGAGAAATTTGTTTAATGCCAAGGAAAACAGGTAAGCCATTTAAAAATATGTTATCTAGATATCTATTCATAGGTATTATCATAGGCATTATGGCATCCTTTTCGTCTAATTTATCTGCTCAGGAAATTGAACAGGTAACAGCTAACAAGGTTCAATCAATAATATTACAGTCAGCAATCACTGAAGCTGACATTGCTAGCTATTATCCTGAAAAGTATCCCATAACTCGCTGGGAAAATCTCAAGGTAAAAACTGATTTTTATCAGTCTCCTTATCAAATATCATTATTTTCACCTAAAAACGCTACCGATAGTGCTCGGTTATGGTCACAAACTAAATCGATTTTTGCTTATGGCTTTGGTGTTATTGGTGTTATTGCTTTATTACCTGAATATGTTTCTAATTGGGATGAAGATCAGGGCATCTATAATAAGTGGTTTGAAAATGTTAGTGGTGGCCCTACTTGGGATAGAGATAATGATCCCATAAACTTGATCGGTCATCCATATTTTGGTGGTGTGTATTATCAAGTTGCAAGAAAGTCAGGTTACCGACAATGGGATGCTTTTGTTTATTCGGCTTTAATGTCTACTTTTTATTGGGAGTACGGCATTGAAGCATTTGCCGAAGCGCCTTCAATTCAAGATCTAGTTATTACTCCTGTTTTAGGTTGGGCTTATGGAGAATGGGCATTTAAAACTGAAATGGATATAAGAGCTAATGGCAACTCTGTTTTTGGCTCGACAATATTAGGAAGTACAGCCCTAGTATTACTTGATCCTGTCGATAGTTTAAGCATTGGTATTAATAACTTATTTGGTAAAGAAATTATTAAGGCTGGCACAGGTTATGTTCGTGTTAAAAATGTCACTATCGGCCAAAATAGGCAAACAGAAAATCAAATACAATTTAACATTTCTTTACAGCTTGGCGATGGCAATAATTATAGTCCGAAAAGAAATCATCGAATATTGGATTCAAATAATAGGGTTAAAGATCCTATAGATACTAGTATCATTGGCGTATCATATGGTATCGGACAAGTGCTTTTAGATGATTATTGGCAATTTCAAGATGATACTGTGACGGAGTATTCTTTAGGTTTGTATTTTTCTAAAACGTTTTCTGCTCGTGTTTCTTATTCAAAAGCTAAAGTACAAGATATTGTCTCTGGTAATGAAGAATATTATGATAATTATAGTCTAGATGGTCAATATTATTTTAATCCTCAGCATAGTTTCCGACCATATTTAACGGGTGGTTTTGGTGAAATGATGCGGCAACAAGATGAAGATTTAAAAACTTTTCAAGTCAATATTGGCACGGGTATTCATTATAAAATATCGAACAACTTTGCCTTACAAATTGACTGGCGACACTACTACAGCACCAGCCAAAAAACATCTGAAAATAATATTGCTGCACGCGTAGTTTATTTGTTAGGGCGTGGTGAACGTTAGCTTTTCCCTTTCCTTTTCCCTGTATGGTTGAGCCAATAAATGATTACGGTATAAATGTCTGCCTGTTAAATCAATTCAATTATTTTCCCAATTCCACCAAACAAGCGCTGGCAATAAAACCTGAACGGGTTTTATAAGCAGAGCTTTTACTAACTTTTGCATCTATTTGTTTTATTAATAATTCAGGTAAGGTGACATTGATCTTATGACTTTTGCCTAAATAAGCTGTTATATCAATATCAACAATTGCCCAAAAAGCTTGCGAATAAGTATGCGGATGTTCAACAGCATATTGTTGCTGGTGTTTATCAATACTTAACGCTGACGAAATTTTTTCACCATATTCAGCCAAAATAGCCAAATGAGATTTAATACTTTGGCTTATTTTTTCTAACCCCAAATCAATTGAATCAGTGTTAATGCTACAACCTGGTAGATCAGGGACTGACACTTGATAAGTACCATCTTTCTTTTCTGAGCTTGGGCTAAAGATAATTGCATACTTCATATTTCACCATATTTGTTAGTTAAATCAACAAAGGCAATGATAACCCTAGCAACTCTACGCGTCAATAGCTAAGTAACCCCAGCAACTCCTTTTGCTTTCATTTCAACAACCCCAGTAACCCCGTAAGAATCTTTGGA
This sequence comes from uncultured Colwellia sp., assembly GCA_965261045.1. GTDB lineage: Bacteria > Pseudomonadota > Gammaproteobacteria > Enterobacterales > Alteromonadaceae > Colwellia. The sequence goes on along the minus strand of CBDHCJ010000001.1, from coordinate 1,556,198 downwards.
AGTAACTCTAGTAACCTCGCTAGAAAAAAGTAAACAATCACTTTCATTACTAGAGAGTTATTACAATGGGGTTATAGTAAAGTTAAGTTAAAAGTGTAGGGGTGTTATTTAACGTCATTAAATATTAGGCGACAATTAGCTTGGCCGAAAAAATACCGCTAGAGTTATTAAATTCAGTAAAAGTTTGAAGTTCAACATTGTGGTAAATTGTGGAAAGAGACAGAAAAAACGTTCCATGGGCGCATTACCCGAACAGTTCCCACTATCTGGTAGCGCCAAAGTGTTTGACGAAACAAGACTGACTTGTCTAGAATGTAAAAAGATAAAGTTGTCTTGTTTTTTGTTTTGGAGGTTATATGAATAAATTTGTTTTGCCGTTGATTGCAGGGGTGGGTGCTTCTATAACCATTGGTTTTCTTTTGTACTTTGAAACTAGATTCGAAAATGCAACATTGATTATGGCTCCTTTTGGTGCAACAGCAGTGCTTGTCTTTGGTTTGCCTAAAAGCCCATTAGCACAACCCAAAAATGTAATTTGTGGGCATTTAATTACTGCATTTATTGGTGTTTTTTTTGTTCAATTTATAGGTGTATCTCCAATAGATTTAGCTATAGCAACAGGTCTAGGAGTTAGCGGAATGATGTTAACAAAAACGACGCATCCGCCAGCTGGAGCTAATCCGTTACTAATTATGATGTCAGGGCAAAGCTGGTTATTCTTAGTCACTCCTGTATTAATTGGTGCTGTAATAATCGTTTTAATGGGAAAAGTAATGCAAATATTTCAAGATAGATTTGTGGTAAAGTGCTAATAAATAAAGGATAGGTTGTGTGCAACCGCAACTTAATCCTGTTGTTGAATAAGCCCGTTGTTGTTAAGCACTCTTTATATAGTAAATAAATATATAGTAAATAGTAAATAGTAAATAAAACTGAAGCAAGTTGATTTGTATTTGTTGGCTTGGATGAGGTAAAACGAGTTCGGTTAGCCAGCGCGTCACCTAAGAGTCATTTTAGTTGCTCTATAGGTGTCTCATTTATCATACTTAATTTGGTCGGAGTAGCAAGATTCGAACTTGCGACCTCACGTCCCCCAGACGCACGCGCTACCAAGCTGCGCTATACCCCGATGACAAAAAATTAACTAACTAACTTTACAAAGTAATCTAGGGGAGATCACTTGTTATACTGTATCTATTCCTCTAATACCTAACTATTAGCCGAATCTGAAAGCCTTGAATACATTACAAGGATAACAGCGAGTGAATAGGTATTTTGTGCTTACATTTTGAGATGTCTATATTAATGATTTATTTAACGAATGCAACGACAATTAACAGTTCAATTAGTTAATTGTAATTAAACGGCTAATTTATACTCAAATCACTTGAGTATAAATGCAATTATTTGCTTTTTTGCTCTGCTTGCAAACTAAATTGTTTAATAAAATGTACGCCATCAATCATCAAGGGAAAGTCTTTATTTACGGTGATCGGGGCGGCTAATTGACTTGAATAACTTTGAAAATTACCATTTTGATCAATAATCACAGATTTATCCTTGTTAAAGATCATAAGTCCTTCAGCAGAAGTATTAGCGATAACTCTATCTTTATTTAACGTCAATAGATCCGAGCCATTACTATAGCTTTTATTATTAACATTACAGCCTAACCAGTTTGCCATTAAGGTGGGTTGTAAATCCATATGACTAGTTAATTGGCTTAACTCTTTCGTGCTATTTGTTTTATTAGGTACTCTTTTATTAGGTACTCTTTTATTAGGTATAATCAATAATGCGGGTTTAACCGATAACCTAGTATTTTTGCTTTGATTTCCCAACGAACTGATCCAAATAATATCTTTATGCTGTTTTTGTTGTTGAGCTAATAATAGTGCATCAACAAATAGCTCAAACTGATAGCGACTATTGCTGTTTTGTTCATTTTCTTGTGGTGTACTTTTAAAATAAATCAAATGTAAACCAAGCTTTTTACTATTTAATTTGTCAGCAAAAACAAGAGAAGAAATATCATTAAGTTGAATTTTTTCATTAAATAAAGCTTCAAACCATAGAGTATCACTATTATTGTTAGTTATTTTACTGATTAAAGTATAACTACTAGCTAAACTCTTTTGTTCAATGGCTTGAAATAATAAGGGTTTAGTTTGCTGCGTTAAAATATCTTGTTGATAAATACTTGGCAGTGAATAAAATAGATTAAACCACGCATCATCAAGTAATGCCGTATCTACATGATTGTTCAGTTGATAACTTGCCACGCTGATACGATGTTCAACCTGCTGTAATTGATGCTCATTTAATTGCTCGTCAGTTAATATTAAAAATACTGATTTTGTTATAGCGCTTGTTGTTAAACATTGTTGCTCAGTTAGTTGAGGATAATTGGGGATAGCACGACTAAAAGATAATGGGCTCGTTTTTCGTTCAATATAATCATCAATATCAAATAACCCATACTTGGTTAATAGCGTTTTTGCCGTTGCTGGGTATGATAAGGGTAATACAGTATCTTGACGTAATACGTCATAATCAAGGTTTGCATCCGCCCAAATATGGGTTAGATGACTAAAGAAAAAGGCCAAAACTAAGATAAAAATTACAAAACGTGCAAAAATTGTTTTTTGTAATTGTTTTAAATGCTTCCAAGCATAATTACTGACAATAAATTCAAATCCTAAAATAACAATAGCTAACATGCCACTGACGATATAAAAAATACTACTGCTTTGTGCTATTTCTTTTATCAAGCCAATGATTTGAGAGCTAGAAGATGCATTTAAGTGATAACCTAAACGGCTATAAATAAAAGCATCAAGTATGAGTAGTAGTAGCCCAAAAGTAAAAATAATAGAGCCACTAGTACGGATCACAGTAGTGTTTGGCCAGATTATCGTTAACGGAAACAAAACTAAAACAAAACTCATAAAGGTTAAAAAAGCAATATGACTAACCCAAGTTGTAATGAGATATACTTGGCCTAATAAAGTGTCTGGTGTTGTTTCGCTAGATAAATAATAAGAGGAAAGGGCGATGGCGGCAATAATATTAAAAAAAGTGAACCAATGGCTCCAACTGATTAAATGTAAAAGTTTTTTGCTATAGCTTTTGGTATCAAAAGGGATCATTGATTATTATTCTTTATTTTTGTCTTTAATTGTTAGAACTAATGAGTTTTTTGAATAGATCGTTTTAATGCTTGGCTAAAATTGTCTACAATAGCATCTTGCTGATCAGCAGAGACTTTGCTAATAACATTGGTGATGGTATTTCCTAAACACATTAATGCTAAATCTGTGGTTGCTGATTCGTTAACAAGAACATCCATTAATTCTTGAATAATTTTTTCTACACGTTCATTGGAGTATTTCGAGACAATGGGCATAATGACACTTAATTGCTGATGATAAATTTAATTGCCTTAGTTTATCAAATGCCTGAACAATATACTAATAAAGTCACTTGAGTATTATATGAGCTTAACCATTTCAAATATCGCATTACACTTTCTTTCTAAAAAAGAGGAATCAGGAGAAGTTTTATTACGCTTAGGTCCTGAAAATATCGACATAGGACAAAAAATAACTGCTTTTGTAGGTGGGTTACACTCTATCTATAATGCTAAAGGAAATAAAGCTTACGGTAGTTTCAATAACATGGCGTTAACACACCATGTATCTAACCAAAAGCAAGTTGAAGCCGTTAGTGGTGGTGAACCTGAAACAGGCAGCGTTACTACTGCCCGTTTTGTTGATTTGATGGAAAGTTATTTAAATGACAAGCAAAGTTTTTATCTGTTTAGTACGCAAGCAGCCAACACCTTAAAAAATGAAATAGAAAAATATGATTTAGAAGAAACGGGTTATCTTATTGTTTGTCATTATGAATATATGGGTGGAAGGTTTTTACTTGTCGCAGTAATTCCTATTTCTGAACATTATAGCGTTGATGATGAGCTAAATATTTCTGCGGCTCAACACCTTGATGTTAACAAACTACAACTAGTAGCGCGTATTGATTTATTTGATTATCAGCAAAATGCCAGTGGCAATCGTTACATTTCTTTTATAAAAGGACGTGCTGGGCGCAAAGTTTCTGACTTTTTCTTAGACTTTTTAGGTTGTGAAGAAGGCTTAAACGCAAAAGAACAAACGCAAACCTTAGTACAGGCCGTTGAAGATTATGTTACGGTAAACCAATTAGATGCCGCTGAAAAACAACAAACACGTAAAGAATTATTAAGTTACTGTAAAGACCAAAAAGCTAACTCGCAAGATGTCTCAGTGCAAGAAATAGGTAAGGTTATTGGTCATACCTCAACAGATGCTAGTGGTAGTGAACAAAACTTTTATCAATTTTGCCAACAACAGTCTTATCCATTAGAAGAGTCTTTTCCACACGATCAAACGGTAATAAATAAAATAACTAAGTATTCGGGTTATGGTAATGGTATAAGTTTAAGTTTTGAGCGAAGCCATTTTGGTCAGGATGTGGTTTATAATCCTCAGAATGACTCTATTACTATTTTTAAAGTACCACCAAATTTGAAAGAACAATTACAAATTTTACTTGCTAATGCCGACAACACCAACGATTAGTAGTTACGTGTTACGCATAAGTGTCAGTTGATAACAAACAATATCAAATACTTAGTTAGTTTTACAAATTAAGTCTGAAAAATTAAATAATATTGGAAATATATAGAATGACATCTCAAATCAACACAATTACCATTGCACGTCCAGATGATTGGCATGTACATTTACGCGATGGTGAAGTACTTAAAAATACCGTTAAAGATATTAGCCGCTATTTTGGTCGCGCCATTGTTATGCCAAATTTAGTACCGCCAGTAACTAATGCTAAACTTGCAAAAGAATACTATCAACGAATTATGGCAGCAAAGCCTAGTACTCATTTCAAACCACTAATGGTGCTTTATTTAACAGATAATACCCGTGTACAAGATATTATTGAGGCGGCTGATTCAGGTCTTGTTTATGCGGCAAAATTATATCCTGCTGGGGCTACCACTAATTCATCTTCCGGCGTTACTGATGTTGCCAATTTAAAAAAAGTATTTGCCGCAATGCAACTTGTTGATATGCCACTATTAATTCACGGAGAAGTAACCACTAATGACATTGACATTTTTGATCGTGAGCAAGTATTTATTGATACTATATTAGCACCGCTAGTTGCTAATTATCCGAAACTAAAAGTAGTGTTAGAGCATATAACGACTAAAAATGCGGTAGAATTTGTGCAAAACGCGGGAAGTAATGTGGCAGCAACCATTACCGCACATCATTTACTATTTAACCGTAATGATATGTTAGTTGGCGGTATTCGTCCTCACTATTTTTGTTTGCCAATTCTAAAACGTAATAGTCATCAACACGCTTTAGTAGCGGCCGCAACCAGTGGTAATGCTAAGTTTTTCTTAGGTACAGATTCTGCGCCTCATGCACAACATGCGAAAGAATCTAGTTGTGGCTGTGCTGGCGCTTATACCGCACATGCGGCAATAGAGCTATATGCGGAAGTATTTGAACAAGAAAATGGTTTAGACAAGTTAGAAGCTTTTGCGAGTTTAAATGGTCCAGCCTTTTATCAATTACCCGTTAATGAAGATAAAATCACTTTAGTTAAGAAAGCGTGGCAAGTACCAGCAACATTAAGCTTTGGAAATGATGTTGTGGTTCCAATTCGTGGCGATGATAGCATTGCTTGGCAAGTAGAAAATTAAGTGATGATAGTTTAAAGAGATAAAAATGCAATTATTTGTAAATGATTTAACCGTGATAGATTTCTCTTACCTTTGTAAAGAGCGTGGAATTGTTGGAGAAAGTTGGATTGTTGATGTGTTACTTGATGGCTCCTTAAATAAACAATCTATGGTGCTTGATTTTGCTGTCGTTAAAAAGCAAATTAAGGCTATTATTGATGAAGCCGTTGATCATAAATTACTTCTGCCAATGCAAGCGGCTGAATTAACCTTAGCAATTTCATCATATGATAAAAATCATCAAACCCTTGACTATATAAGTGATCGTGCAAGTTATTATTTGCAATCGCCTCGCTGTGCTTTTGCTCAAATCGATTGTTTACATATAACAATTGCCGCAGTCACTAAGCACTTAAATGCTATCATTATGGCTGAGCTGCCAAATAACGTCCAAGGCTTAACCTTAACTCTACGCCCTGAAAATATAACCACTGATTATTATCACTATACTCATGGTTTAAAACTTCATGATGGTAATTGCCAGCGCATCGCTCATGGGCACAGATCTAAAATTCAAATTTTTGTTGATGAACAAAAGGATAGCCAACTAGAACATCAATGGTGTTTGCGTTGGCAAGATATTTACATTGCCAGTGAGGCCGATAGAATTTATAAAGATGAAATTCAGCTTTCAACACAAGCAATGCACAATTTAACACCCGATCATCAATACTTCAGTTACTGTGCTCCACAAGGTCGATTTGATATAGCGGTAGAGTCTAAAGTACTTGATGTAGTTGATTGTGATTCTACCGTAGAATTACTAGCCGATTTTATTGCACGACAACTTAAAAAAGATCAGCCGAGTAAAAAAATTAAAGTAATCGCCTATGAAGGTGTTGCCAAAGGAGCCATTGTAAGTGTTTAAATTCAAAAAGCATTATGTTTTTCTTATGGTTAGTTTAAGCGCTATAACCGTACAAGCAGAAATACAACTTTCTGGTGAAATCAAGCAGGGCGGTTTAATTTTAGGAAAAACCAGTGCTAACAATACCGTGTCTTTAAACGATAAAATACTCCCTGTATCTGAGCAGGGGGCTTATGTATTTGCTTTCTCTTATGATGACAAAACACAGTACACTTTAACTATTACTTCACCAACAGGTAAAGTAGAAACAAAAAGGTTCACACCTTCAACACGTGACTATAAAATATCACGTGTTGAAGGTATTAGTAAAAAGATCATGAACCCGAATAAAAAAGCCATGACACGTGCAGGGAAAGATCGCGCTGCAATGATTAAAGTTCGTAAAATTTCGAGTGACTTAACTGATTTTTCTCAAGGTTTTATTGCACCAAGAAACTCTCGCATAACTGGTGTATATGGCAGTCAGCGCTTTTATAATGGCGTGCCTAAAACACCACATTTTGGTGTTGATTATGCGGGACAAATTGGCGCGTTAGTAAAAGCACCAGCGAGTGGTACCGTTTTATTATGGGTGCCTGATATGTTTTATTCTGGTGGTACACTTGTGATAGATCATGGTCACGGTATTACATCAAACTTTTTACACTTAAGCGCTTCACTGGTCAAAGTAGGTGATAGTGTCAAACAAGGACAAGTTATCGCTAAAGTTGGTAATTCTGGCCGAGTTACAGGCCCGCATTTAGATTGGCGAATGAATTGGCACACAGTAAGATTTGATCCACAACTAGCGATGAAAATTGTCCCCATCAAGTAATTAAAAGAGGTCTTTTTGGTGTTCGGGTATTCATCTCCCTAGAATATATACAGCGCACTAAATCCGATACTTTTTAGTATTGGACTTAGTGGGTAAAAGTAAACAATATGATTATTTGATAGCTCATTAAGGCTTTGATATATAACTACAAATCGAACGCTACGCGAAATATGATAAGTTTTACCTATACTTGCCAGTCAGATTTCACAGAGACTCACCATAAATAGACCAAGTATTTTCTGTATGGCTTGTTTTTATTGAGTTACCTTTGTTTTATGAGATTTTTAAGTAAATTTAATCAACCTTTCTTTTTTTACCACTTTCAGCTCTCATTTTATTTTCAGACTGAACATAAACTGTATCTGTTGTTGCCATGCTTGCATGACCAAGATCTTCAGAGAGATCTTTTAATGAACGACCACGCTCAATTTCCATACTTGCACCAGTATGACGAAGCCAATGTGTTGTAGCTTCTTTAAGTTTTATTGATTTATTTTCACCTTCAAACTGTCTCATTCTAGTGAATGCATGGTCAAAAATATCTTGTACTAATCGTCTCAAGTGTCTGGATGTCATTCCTCCTTGACCGCGTATTTTTTCAACAAGCACGTTATTATCACCACTTGTTGGTAACCCTGAAAGTTCTCGATACAAACGATATCGTTTTAAAAAAGGTATAAAATCAGAAGGAACTGTCGTATCACGAAGTTTTCTTCCTTTACCAAATATTTTCAGCCACCAATTATCATCTTCATCTTGCCAAAAATGCCCCATAACTGGAGACCAATTATCGCGTTCTGAAAGTTCAGATATTCTTAGAAATAGGGTTTTTAGCGAAGCTATTACAAAAAGATTTCTTTCATATATTGGGTCGTCATTAGCCATATCTACTGCTGTATCTAATAGATATTGCCATTGAGAGCTAGACAATCTCTTAACTTCTTTGACTTGTGTATCACTAATAAAATGCTTACAGTCCTTTTTCGCTATTTGTGCTGGATTTCCATAGCAAAGCTCTTCACTCATTAGGTAGTTGTAGAACACAATGATAGCGGTAAATGTAGAAGTTAAGGTTTGCTGTGATGGACGATATTTTTTTTTATCAACCTCTTTAGATAATTGACTCTTAGCAGCTTGAATTTTAAACGGCCGCCATAATTCATTGGTATTGAAATAACTGTTTTTGAGCTTAAAGCGCTTCTGATTACTGGTACCAATCCAAGTTATCGGTGGTTTCCAACAAAAATCTGCATATGCTAAAATATCCGTTTTACGAAATTCATCAATAGGAGATTTTTTTTCTAAAAATGACCATAGTAAAAATTTTTCAACTTCATTACGGAACCTATCATAAGTATGAACAGATTTATTTCGACCAGTATATTCAAGAAACGCCTTTCCCCATTGCCATAGTGTTAATGACCATGGAGAGTTACTTGTTATAAAAGTATTTAGTTTAGGGTAATCACTAAGCTCTACTTCACATAGTTCAGCATAGGTTGGATATAATGGTATGGGAGTCATTTTTGACATAAATGAAGGTGGATGAGTTTATATATTGATTATAATACACTAATACACCCTACCCTCTAAGTCCAATACTGGTTATATCTTTGAACAAGAAATACCAATCCTCGACTAGTTTTATTTAAAAGAAAACTTTATTATATATGACATTAACAGGCCAAAAGACTAATACCAATGTCAGAAATTAATAAGTATTCAAAAACAATCACTTTAGACGAATCACAACCTGCTTCACAAGCCATGCTATATGCCATTGGTTTGACCGAAAACGATATGAAAAAAGCTCAGGTGGGGATCGTTTCTACCGGATGGGAAGGAAACCCATGCAACATGCACTTAAACGACCTTTCTAAACAGGTAAAAGCCAGTGTAAAAACAGCTGATTTGGTGGGATTAATCTTTCACACCATAGGGATAAGTGATGGTATTTCCAACGGCACTGAGGGCATGAAATATTCGTTGGTTTCTCGTGACATCATTGCTGACTCTATCGAAACGGTTGCTGGCGCTCAGTATTATGATGCCATTGTGCCAATTGTCGGCTGTGATAAAAACATGCCAGGGGCTATGATTGCTTTGGCGCGTTTAAATCGCCCTAGCCTGTTGGTTTATGGTGGCACTATCAAAGCAGGGAAATGGAAAGGTGAAGATTTGAATATTGTTTCTGCTTTTGAAGCTTATGGCAAAAAGTTACAGGGCATTATTTCTGACGAAGATTATAAGGGTATCATTCAAAATTCTATCCCAGGTGCTGGCGCCTGTGGTGGTATGTATACTGCTAACACCATGTCTTCCGCCATTGAAGCTTTAGGCATGAGTTTGCCTTATTCATCTTCTAACCCCGCAGTTAGTGATGATAAAAAAGTTGAATTGACCAAAGTGGGTGATGCCATCAGGAACTTGATGGAAAAAGACATTAAGCCTAGAGACATAATGACCAAAAAAGCGTTCGAAAATGCTTTGCGGATCATCATGATTCTAGGTGGCTCTACCAACGCCACTATACACATGATAGCCATGGCGCGTGCCTGTGGCGTTGATCTAACCTTGGATGATTTTCAGGCTATGGCTGACAAAACGCCCTTCTTAGCCAACTTAAAGCCCTCTGGTGAATACTTAATGCAAGATTTACACGCGATTGGCGGCATTCCTGCGGTGATGAAATATTTATTGGCTGAAGGTTTATTGCACGGCGATTGTTTGACTGTGACAGGTAAAACTATCGCTGAAAATTTGGCTGATTTACCCAGCCTGCCTGAAGGTCAAGATATCATCAGACCTTTAGATCATCCTCTCAAAGCAACCGGTCACTTACAAATTATGTATGGTAACCTGGCCGCTGAAGGTGCTGTGGCAAAGATCACAGGTAAAGAAGGCGAAACTTTTGAAGGCCCAGCAAGAGTTTATGAAGATGAATTCGCGGCCATTAAAGGTATCTCAGCAGAAGTTCAAAAAGGTGAAGTTATCGTTATTCGCTATTCTGGACCCAAAGGTGGCCCAGGTATGCCCGAAATGCTAAAACCCACTTCCGCAGTAATGGGTGCTGGCCTTGGCAATGATGTGGCTTTAATCACCGATGGTAGATTTTCTGGTGGCTCTCACGGCTTTGTCGTTGGCCACGTTACCCCTGAAGCATCTGAAGGCGGCTTGATTGGTTTGGTGCAAAATGGTGACATTATCCACATTGATGCTTTCTCGAATATCTTGGAACTCAAGGTAGATGAGGCTGAAATAGCTAAGCGGAAAGCCGTTTGGGTAAAACCTGCTTACAGGGCAACCAATGGAGTACTAAGAAAGTATATTGCCACTGTAAAATCGGCATCGCTGGGATGCGTTACCGATGAAATAGATTAGTTAGCGGGATCTGATCTAATATTTTGTAGCACCTAATTCTTTATAGGATCAGGTGCTAGCTAGTGCCTAGAGCCCTTTCGTTTAATTTTTTATAAATAACTTAAAAAAGGATTTTTTGAATTTCTTTTCAATTTCCTAAAATACTTGCAAGGAAGGTATAAGACAGCAATCAGTACAATCCAAACCAGATAAGTTAGCGCTAAGTTCGGAACATATTCAGTAGGCCAAGCTGTTGACGGGGTGTTCATAAAATTAACAGCTTGTCCATAATAAAAATAAGTGTAAACATGTGCTGAAAAATTAATAACTGGAACATGGATAATATAAAAAAACAAAGGCACACCACCAATCACTTCCACCCAACGAATTGTTGGATATAATTTATCTGTTGAATTGATTTTATCTAACAAAGCAAGCAGCATTAAACCCAGCCCCACTGTCATGAGCAAATACTGTAACGAAGGCGGATATTTTGTGGTGTTAAAAAAAGACAAAAAACTTGGCATCGTGTCTAATGTCGTTTGCCAAGGTGCTGGATCGCCATAAAAACCACTCAACCGAAGGACAAGAAAACTTAAAATAAAACAAGAGCCCCATAAGAACAAAGCTTTTTGTCGAACTAGAGCAGGTTTTAAATAAAGACTACCCATTGTATAACCAAGAGCCATAAGTGAAAACCAAGGAATAATAGGATAAACAATACTTATCTCAAAATTTGAACCAAACAAGAAAAAATCATTAGGTTGATGCAAGAACCCCCAAATCCAAGATTGATTTCCCATCAATTGGTTCATAAAACTATCATCAATAAGATTATGAAGTAGTAAAAAAGGCAGGTTTATTAGCAAAATCCATCTTTTAGGTAAATAAATCAATCCACCAAGAATGATCATAGACCAGCCAAGTGCCCATATCACTTGAACAAATATCTGATTATAAGCAAATTGCCAACTCAGGTTAATTATAATCAACTCTAAAACAATAAGCCAACAGCCACGGCTGATAAGATAATCTCTTAATTTAGATTTTGATTGATTTTTTTGTCCATATAAAAAAGCACTTACACCAGTAAGTAGGACAAATAAAGGGGCACAAAAATGTGTGATCCAGCGAGTGAAAAACCAAGCTGGGGTTGTTAGTAAAGGGTCGGTGGGAGAAAAACTAGTCAAACTCCAAAAGTCTCTAGTGTGGTCAAGTGCCATTAAAATAATAATGAGCCCTCTTAAAATATCAATTGCAATGATGCGTTGAGAAATTGATTGATTCATTCTGAAATTTCCTTGTAGTTATGTTGTTTGCAATTTTAAATATTTTACACAAACACTCTCTATGAATTTCTAACAAATTAGTGAAGTGGTGTTACATCACCTTCATCAATTACGTATTTTTTATAAAATCTGACATAAAATCAAATAATAAGTGCTGACAAGAATCAAACTATTGACCATATTTTACCTTCATATAGTTTAAAAAATCAACACCGATTGTATTATTAGTGGGGATGTCTTTGGCGTGGTTTTTCAAAATTTAAAGTAAATAAGTAATATCTATTTCATTTGCGGCAGCATGAATTTTATCATTCAAACTCATATTTTGTTCATTATAAAAAACGAATTGAGCAATTTTTGGCATAGGTAAAAGTTGCTCCAAAGAGGCGATATTTTCATTCAAGCAAGACATTGGTTGTCCACTGGCATTGTTGGCAATCCACGCAATACACTGTAAGCCGTCAGCTATAATGGCTTGGTAAGTTAATAGCGCATGGTTTAGACAGCCCAGTTTTATATTCACTACTAAAATAACATCTTGCTTAGTGTCTTGAGCAAAATTCGATAAGAAAATATGTTTATCTGTTATTTTTTCAATGCTTTTACCGATGCTTTTACCGATGTAAATAGGCAAGCGCCAGCCACCAGCGCCTTCGGTGATGTTTATGTCTGCTTTTAATGACGTTACTTTACTAAAGCCTTGTGATATTTCATCAATAGATATTTCTCTATTTTCATTTGAGGCTGCGATATGGGGGGCAATAGCATCAGCAAAGGTAATTGGATTTACATCACTGATGCTTTGTTTGCAATTGCCAAATTGACTTAACAGCAGCGCATCTTCATTTATTAACAGCTCACCTACTTGGTTACAACCAGCGGCAATTGGTTTATATACAGCTACTGTTTTATCTACATCAACCAACGCCTGAGTTAGCGCACAAGCAACAAACGTTTTTCCTGCATCGGTATCGGTAGCGGTGATAAAGAAATTTTTCATATTTAGCCTTTAGCTCAAGCCTAGCTTAGTTATTCAGCTTAACCACTAAACCAGAGTACAAACAGTAAGTGGCAGGGTAAATACCATTAGGTTCAAGAAAATCTTGATAGTACTTAGTCATGGCAAACCATTTATCTTTACCTGATAAACCACGATTACGTTTTTTCGGTAAATGATTAGCGCCTAAGCCCTTAAGCTCGTATGCTAAATGGATAACATTTTGATACTCAAGAACTATGTCTTGGCATTTATGCTCTAATACACGAGAGTTATCAGTATTAAAAAGTACATTCAATTCATTCTCAGTTTTAAAATCAATGACATGCTGATCATCATCTACTTGTCGCCATGATGATTTTAGTTCATGCAAAGTACCATCAATTAAGGTGGTAAAAATGATCAAGCCACCAGGCTTTAGTACCCGCAGCATTTCTGTAATGACAATATCAAGCGGCTCACACCATTGAATGACAAGGTTTGAATAAATAAAATCCACACTTTCATTTTGTAATGGTATTTTATGGGCATCTGCTTCAAGCCAAAAAATATCCTTATTACGTTTTTTATGAGCAAAGTGAAGCATCTCTTTTGAAAAGTCTAAGCCAATAACTTGTTCATAAGAGCCTGAAAGTAAATCGGTAAAAAAACCTGTACCTGAGCCCAAATCTAATACTGTGAGAGCATTTCTATTGGGTAACCATGGCATTAAATGTTTGCCCGAAAAACGCTGCAATCTGGCAGATACATCATAAGATTGGCTGGCAGAGCCAAAGTTTTGTGCTATTTTAGTTTTATTTTTTTGATGTTGTACCGTTGGAGTCATGAAGACTATCCCTATCTTTATTTACAAATAGCTTTATTTAAGTGATTAGCTAGATGATTGATATCATTATGGTTATGATCAGCACAAATAGTAACACGTAACCTTGAACTGCCAATGGCAACAGTGGGCGGACGTATAGCCGTCAACCAAATACCTTGCTTTTTTAGTTGTTCACTGATATTAAGGGCTCTTTGCTCATCGCCAATAATTATCGCATGAATTGAAGATGCTGAGGGTATTATTTTAATACTTGGATCGAGTAATTCAATTAACAAAGCACTTAACTCCGCAATTTTATCACGTCGCCACTGCTCTTGTTGAATGAGTTCAATACTTTTTATTGTTGCCCAAGCCAGTGCTGGAGAAATAGCGGTTGAGTAAATATAATGTCGAGCAAAATTTATTAAATAATCATGCAATGTTTCATTGCATGCTAAAAAAGCACCGCTAGTTGCAATCGCTTTGCCAAAGGTTGCCATGGTAATATTTGCTTGATTGCTGCTAGTTAATACACTGGCACTACCCTGACCTTGCTTACCAATAACGCCAATGCTATGAGCATCATCAACATAAAACCAAGCATTGTTTTTCTTGGCTATGCTGGCAAGTTCAATAAGTTTAGCTTGATCGCCATCCATACTGAACACACCTTCAGAGGCGATCAACTTATTTTGGGTGGCGGAATAAGACAATAACCGAGCTAATTGCTCTGTATCATTATGGGCAAAACGCTTTACTTTGGCCTTACTTGAAAAAGCACCATCAAGCATAGAAGCGTGGGATAGTTTATCAAGAAAAAAATGGGCACTATCCTTGCCAGTTTCTTGGCCTAGCGTTTGGAATAACGCAACATTAGCCGAAAAACCACTAGTAAAAACTAGACAGCGAGGTTTGTTTATCCACTGACAAATTTTATCTTCTAACGCTTGATGTGCATAATGAAAACCAGTCACTAAACTTGAAGCACTAGCACACAAACCAAATCGTGAAACGCCTTCTTGCATGGCTTTATTTATTTCATCGTGATTATTTAAGCCTAAATAATCATTCGAAGAAAAATTGATATAAGCTTTACCCGCAACAATTATTTGAGCACCCTGCTGCTGAGCCAAATCATCCGCAGCTTGTAAACACACCCGTTGTCGATATCGAGCTTGTAATTTTTGCGCAGTTAATTGCCCAGCAATAAAGTCAAATGCCATTGGTTTTTCTTCTTGTTCATCGTAGTTACAAGCCACAAGTTCATAGTATCTAAAAAATCACTGAAAGTATTGAATGTATTGGAATTTCTCAACTCATCACTTTGTTAACTCGCATTGAATGGGTAGCGTCATAAAACAAATCTTTGTGTTGCTCGTTTACTAAAGACGTTTTCAAGGCTTGATCTTGTAAGGCACTTTTATCAAAAATAGTTTCTGTGTTAATACCTAATTTTTTGAATAATTGAGTATCTTTATCCGTTTCAGGGTTTTCAGCTGTTAGCAATTTACAACCGTAAAATATTGAATTAGCGCCAGCTAGAAAACATAAGGCTTGCATTTGTTCATTCATTGCTGAGCGACCTGCAGACAAGCGCACATGAGATTTTGGCATCATAATACGCGCTACGGCGATACAACGAATGAAATCAAAACTTTCTAAATCGTCAACATCTGCTAGCGGTGTACCTTCAACTTTCACTAGCATATTAATAGGTACACTTTCAGGTTGTTGTGGCAAGTTTGCCAATTGTACCAATAAAGAGGCTCTATCCACCGCTTTTTCACCTAAACCAACAATACCGCCACTACACACTTTCATGCCGGCACTACGTACATGAGTTATGGTGTCTAATCTGTCTTGATAAGTACGGGTGGTGATGATTTGGTTATAATGCTCAGGTGAGGTATCAAGGTTATGGTTATAATAATCTAAACCCGCATCTTGCAGCCGTTCGGCTTGTCCTTTATCTAACATACCTAAAGTCATACAAGATTCCATTCCTAAAGCTTTAACACCTTTGATCATATCAAGTACTATTGGCATATCACGTTCTTTTGGATTACGCCAAGCCGCACCCATACAAAAACGTGTAGAGCCCATAGCTTTCGCTTTTTCAGCCGCTTTTAATACTTTTTCTACTTCGAGTAAGCGTTCTTTTTCTAAATTTGTTTTATTACGTGCACTTTGCGAGCAATATTTACAATCTTCAGGACAGGCACCCGTTTTAATTGATAGTAAAGTACTTACCTGTACTTCATTAGCCTTAAAGTGTTGACGGTGAATTGTTTGTGCTTGAAACATTAGATCGTTAAAAGGTAAATCAAATAAGGCTTGCACCTCTTTAATGTGCCAATTATGTCGAATTAATGAGTTTTCACTTGTTGACACGTTTACTGCGGGGGTTACTATTGAAGCTAAAGACATGAATACTCGTTTGCATCTAAATAAGTTAACGGGTAGTCTAGCGTTCATCACCTTGATGTCAACAATAAATACAGATTTTAGTTAACATATGAGCAAAAAAAACACAGAGACTCTTACATCCAACGAAACTAACTTCAATTTACTTCAATTTGATAAAGAACATGTGTGGCACCCTTACACTTCAATGTCATCACCCTTGCCTTCCTATTTGGTCGAAAGCGCTCATGGCGTGCATATTACGCTAGCCAGTGGTAGATCACTTATTGATGGCATGTCATCGTGGTGGTCAGTATTACATGGTTATAATCACCCAAAATTAAATGCCGCATTGGTTAAGCAATCAACAAAAATGTCTCATGTTATGTTTGGCGGTTTAACACACCAAAGTGCAATAACACTATGTGAAAAGTTAATACACTTAACACCGCAAGGCTTAGATAAAGTATTTCTTTGTGATTCAGGCTCGGTTGCGGTAGAAGTGGCCATGAAGATGGCATTGCAATATTGGCATAGTAAAGCTTACCAAGAACATAAAACACTCTCTAAAACTAAATTACTGACTGTTAAAAATGGCTACCATGGCGATACCTTTGCCGCGATGTCTGTATGTGATCCTGTTACTGGCATGCATCAAATTTTTGAACAAGTATTAATGCAAAACTACTTTGCCCCAGCGCCCACCATTGTATTTGGTGAACAATGGCATAGTAATGACACCAAAGAGCTAAGCAGATTATTTAAGCAACATCATAATGACATAGCGGCCTTTATTATTGAGCCGATAGTACAAGGCACTGGTGGTATGCGTTTTTACCATCCTCAATATTTAACAACTTGTCGACAACTATGTGATCAATATAATGTTTTGCTTATTGTTGATGAAATTGCCACAGGTTTTGGTCGTACAGGAAAGCTTTTTGCTTGTGAGTGGGCTGGTATTAGCCCTGATATTATGTGCCTTGGTAAAACACTTACTGGAGGTTACATGACACTTGCGGCAACCTTATGCACTCGTGACATTGCTAACACCATTAGTAATGGTGAGGCTGGATGCTTTATGCACGGACCTACCTTTATGGGTAATGCCTTAGCTTGTGCTGTAGCTAACGCAAGTATTGATTTATTGTTTGAAAATAACTGGCAAGCACAAGTACAAAAAATTGAACAACAATTAAAAAAATTATTACTACCATTAAAAGCACATAATAGAGTTAAAGATACCCGGGTATTAGGCTCTATTGGCGCAGTTGAATGTTCACAAGCAGTAAATGTTGCCGTTATTCAAAAACGCTTTGTCGAACTAGGCGTATGGATCCGCCCTTTTGGTAAGCTTATCTATATTATTCCACCACTTATTATTAATACCGAGCAATTAACTACGCTGGTCAATGCTATAGCAACCGTGTTAAATGAAGATGATTGTTTTACTGATCAATAACATTATCTAGCGATAAGAGCATGCTGTAAGATCAGCATTAACCAGATAAGATTGACGCTAAGCAAAAAATAAGCATAAACCAACTTAGTAAAGCTAATGTTTATGCTAGATAAAACCAAAAGTTGTGAGATTTTCGCTGCTCTTTTATCCTAGTTGATCGGGCTGATTTCATACTCTTCTTAACCAGATTTAGGCTTTTTGCCCCCTGTAGGGTGAATTTTTACATTATTGTGAATTAATTTAGCAAGTTTTACTTGTTAAACATGGTAGTCACGGTAACATAACCACCTTAAAAATTTCAGTACATTCGATAAATATATAAGAGGTCATTACATGTCAGTTATAGCAATTACTGATGTATTAGCAGGAAAATTCCCTGTTGATGAAACTATTACCATACATGGTTGGATTAGAACTCGCCGTGATTCAAAAGCTGGTATTTCTTTTTTAGCTATTCATGACGGCTCATGCTTTGATGCCATTCAAGCTATCGTACCTAATAATATTAATAACTATCAAGAAGATGTTCTTAAATTAACGACGGGTTGTTCCGTTAAAGTTACAGGCATATTAGTTGAATCTCCAGGTAAAGGACAATCTTTTGAAATTCAAGCAACTGCTATTGAAGTGTTAGGTTTTGTTGAAGACCCAGACACTTATCCTATGTCAGCAAAACGCCACAGTCTTGAGTTTTTACGTGAGCAAGCCCATCTACGTGCCCGCACTAATATTGGCGGTGCGGTAACTCGTGTTCGTAACTGTTTAGCTCAGGCTATTCATCGCTTTTTACATCAAAAAGGATATTTCTGGATCAGCACACCGCTTATTACTGGTAGTGATTGTGAAGGTGCTGGAGAGATGTTCCGTGTGAGTACTTTAGATATGGAAAACTTACCACGCAACCATGAAGGTAAAGTTGATTACAACCAAGACTTCTTTGGTAAAGAAACCTTTTTAACGGTTTCAGGCCAATTAAATGTAGAAACCTATTGTAACGCGTTATCAAAAGTATACACCTTTGGTCCAACATTTAGAGCTGAGAACTCTAATACTTCTCGTCACTTAGCTGAGTTCTGGATGATAGAGCCTGAAATTGCTTTTGCTGATTTGTCAGACGCCGCTGATCTAGCAGAAGAAATGTTAAAATATGTCCTCAAAGCGGTTTTAGAAGAGCGTAGCGATGATATTGCCTTCTTCCAACAACGTGTAGATAAAACGGTTATTGAGCGTTTAAATTCAGTCATTGAAACTGATTTTGTTCGTTTAGATTACACCGATGCCATGACTATTTTAGAAAACTGTGGTAAAAGTTTCGAAAACCCAGTGTCTTGGGGCGTTGATTTAAACTCTGAGCATGAACGTTATTTAGCCGAAGAACACTTTAATGGTCCAGTAATTTTACAAAACTATCCTAAAGACATTAAATCGTTTTATATGCGTTTAAATGATGATGGTAAAACCGTTGCTGCGATGGATATTCTAGCACCAGGTATTGGCGAAATTATTGGTGGTAGCCAACGTGAAGAGCGTCTTGATGTTTTAGACAGCCGTTTAGAAGAAATGGGCTTAGATACTGCTGATTATGGTTGGTATCGTGATTTACGTCGTTACGGTACTGTGCCTCACGCTGGTTTTGGTTTAGGTTTTGAGCGTTTAGTGGCTTATGCTACTGGCATGCAAAATGTTCGTGATGTAATCCCTTTCCCAAGAACTCCAAATAACGCTGCATTTTAATAGTAAATCATCGCAAGTTAATAGTTTCGAGCTCTATTCGTAACTATTAACTCACTACTCATTTTTTATTTCCAGTAACTTACCTTGTTTTTAACGTCTCGCGTTGGTTTTATCGCTTGTTTTTTACAAGGTGTGCCAATATATAAAAAGCCGACAATTTCATCTTGCTCTCTTATTTCAAGCCCTTGTTTTACTTTAGTATTGTAAGCTAGATCACCTGTTCGCCACATCGCTCCATAACCTAAAGCCCCCGAGGCTATCTGCATTGCATGTACACAACAACCCGCTGCTATTAGCTGTTCTTGGTTTGGCACTTTTTCATGTGGTACAAATTCTGTACTAATAACAATAATCATTGGTGCTCTAAAGGGCATTTTTGCTATTTTTTCTAAGTTAGCACTTTGACAATCACTACTTTGTACCAATAAATCGCTTAGCCGCTGTAAACCATCTCCTGTTACTACTTTACAATGCCATGGCTGTAGGCTGGCATGATCTGGCACTCGCATACCAGCAGCTAAAATTTGCTCTAAAACTTGATCTGTTGGGGCCGGTGCTGTTAATAAAGGCATTGATTGGCGCTGTAATAGCAATTTGATATTGGTCATTATGTTTCTGTTTTTTCTAAATAGATATAACATTTGTTTTTAAGGGAATAACCATTAATAAAAAAATGCGTCTTGATTATGAATTGCTCAGACGTCCTGAAGCAGACATTTTGAAGTATCACGAGTATATACCCAACTTTACTGTGGCGCACGTAAATAATTGCCTAAATATAACTATTCTTACTTGACTTAATTCATTGTTAACAGCAATATAATTGCTCACTTATTAGTTAATTAAAAAGTCATCTGATTACCCATAATACTTATCACAACATTTAAGTAAGCCGCAGAATTTATCTTTTTGCGGCTTTTTTTTTAAAATTAAAATAAAATTTCACAAAAAACTCTGCACCAATGATGAAAAATAAAAAGGAGAATGAAAATGCAAGTGTCGATCGCCTATTTAGCGGTATTATTAATTTGGTCTACCACACCACTAGGTATCGTCTGGAGTAGCGAAACAATAAATCCAACCATGGCCGTTTTGCTACGTATGCTTATTGCTGTGGTACTTGGCAGTTTGATCATTTTCATTCGAAAAATAGTGCTACCTTGGCATAAACAGGCCATTCGTTTATATACCTTTTCCGCTTTAGGAATTTTTGGAGGCATGGCATTTACCTATTTAGCTGCCCGCTACTTGTCTTCAGGAGTTTTATCCTTGGTTTTTGGCTTAGCACCCGTATTTTCAGCAATACTCGCAAGACGAATTCTAGACGAGCCAAAAATATCTGTTGTGCGTAAACTCTCTATGTTGCTGTCTTTTATAGGCTTGGCATTGGTTTGCGCTGATAACTTTTCACTTAAAGGTGATAGTATTTATGGCTTGATTTTTATATTAGCTGCTGTTTTTTTATTTAGTTTAAGCGCTGTGTTAGTTAAGAGCATATCGTTAGCTATTCATCCACTATCAACAACGGTTGGTGCATTAACGGTTTCATTGCCTTTGTTCATTTTAAACTGGTTACTACTTGATGGTAGTTTAGATACCAGTGATTGGCAGTTAAGATCAGTTTGGGCAACCATTTATTTGGGGGTGTTTGGCTCTTTAATTGGCTTCTTTGCTTACTTTTTTGTATTACAAAAACTCACTGCCAGTACCGTAGCACTAATAACATTGGTAACCCCCATTATTGCGTTATCTTTAGGTGCGGTGCTCAATAATGAAGTGATCAGTAACAAAATACTTTTGGGGGCGTTTTTAGTCATACTCGGGTTAGCACTATATCATTGGGGTGAGATGTTAATGAGTAAATTACTAACGAATAGAACGATTAGAGGCAATAATTAGACGCTTAAGGTACGTTTAAGGCAATAAAGCAGGTTAACTAACCTGCTTTATTTAAAGATACTTTTACTTAAAGATACTTTTATTTTTAGCTAAAAGTCTTTTTGCTAGAAAATAATCAACACTGGTGTATCGACCAGCGCCAATAAAGAACAAAGCAAGTAACATAATGAAATAGGTGGCTGAAAATTCTATCCCATTATTAAGTACCACAATGTTCCCTTTCTCGTACAACCAATCAGTATTACCATTATCTTCTAGTATTTCGCGTATTTTTTCTAAACGATTTCCAGTTTCTATACTGTTTTCTAAACTGGCTTCTGCCTGTTCAAAACCAAGCCAGGTCATCATTTTAGCGGCACTGGTATCAGGGTTAGTTGGCGTTATTGCAAACCAACCATTTGGCGCGTGTACTGTGCTTGCTGCCATAATCATGGTAAACATTAATGGAATTGAAATTAATCTTGTTAACGCGCCAACAAGTAATAACCAACCACCAAAAAATTCAGCAAGTATGACTAGGTTTGCTAAAAGTGCGGGAAATGGTAAACCTAAGCCCCAATCACTATTGCCAAACCATGCGATTATATTAGGATCAGCCATAAAAGATGCAATACCTGAAACATCATCATTAAGTAGTTGGGTTTTACTAAAGCCTGCCATAATGAAAACAGGAGCAAGGTATAAGCGTAACAATAAGGCTGGAACCCCATCAAGATAAGGTAGTTTATTCAAAAAAGTTTGGTAGATTGATAACAGTAAAGACATCGTTGTTTCTCTCAATTAAATTGGTATTATTAGGTTATATACTCATTTCAAGGCGTCTGAGCAATTCATAATCAAGACGCATTTTTTTACAATATAATAGTCAAATTTATACTTGTTTGGGTTAAGATAATGCTAATCCTTTAGCTAATATTTAAAGATAATATTTATGAGTAGATTAGTAAAGCTATTTAAACGTGTTTTATTGAGCATCTGGGGTTTATTTACCCTAACACGATCAGTTGTTTTAAATTTAATTTTTATTGTGTTCTTTATTGGTTTTATTGCCATGTTAAGCAATGATGATGAGCGAATTATCGTCCCTAAAAAAACCGCATTAGTATTGAATTTAGTTGGTGAATTAGTAGAACAAAAACATGAAATAAACCCTGTCGATGCCTTTTTAATAGAAGCCTTAGGCGAAGATGAAGATAAACCTGAAGTTCTATTAGCCGATGTACTTGATGTTATTGCTAAAGCAAAAAATGATGATCGGGTTCAACTATTGGTTTTACAACTTCAGGGATTAAGATCTGCAGGCTTAGCTAAGTTGCAAGATATTGGTGCTGCGTTAATAGATTTTAAAAGCTCAGGTAAAAAAATTGTCGCTTTAGGTGATCACTTCTCACAAGATCAATATTACCTTGCTAGCCACGCTGATGATATTTGGTTAAACCCTCAAGGTTTTATGTTACTTGATGGTTATGGTCGCTATAAAATGTATTTCAAATCAGCTTTGGAAAAACTCGCCATTAATCAACATATTTTCCGTGTTGGCACCTTTAAATCGGCAGTAGAGCCTTTTTTACGTGATGATATGTCTGCAAAAGCAAAAGAAGCTAACGAATTATGGCTAAATGATTTATGGCAACAATATAAAGAAGATGTTGCTAAACAAAGAGGTTTTACCACAGAAAATTTTGATGAAAGTATTACTGATTTAGTTGCTAAATTTACCAAAGCAAATAGTAGTTTTGCAAATTATGCGCTGAACAATAATTGGGTTGATCAGTTAAAAACTCGTGCGCAAATGCGTAGTGATTTAATATCCATGGTAGGTAAAAACAAAAAAGGTAATAGTTATAGCCATGTTGGTTTTAAAGGTTATTTAACAGCAACTAGCTCAATTAAAGCCCTAGATGAAAAATCAATAAGTCAGGTAGCGGTTATAGTCGCTAAAGGAACTATTTTAAATGGTACACAAAAACCAGGAACTATAGGTGGTGATTCAACAGCGAAATTACTACGCAAAGCGCGCAACAACGATCAGGTAAAAGCGGTTGTATTACGTGTTGATAGCCCTGGTGGTAGTGCTTTTGCCTCTGAAATAATTCGTCAAGAAGTAGAATTATTAAAAGCTGCTGGAAAACCTGTTGTTGCTTCCATGGGCACTTATGCCGCTTCTGGCGGTTATTGGATTTCAGCCCCAGCGGACAAAATTTATGCCGCTCCGTCTACTATTACTGGCTCTATCGGCATCTTCGGTATGATGATGACCTTTGAAGATTCATTAAGTAAACTAGGCATTCATACCGATGGCGTTGGCACCACAGATATCGCTGGCTTCGGCCCTACTCAACCGTTAACAGAAGGTATGGCACAGTTATTTCAACTTAGTATCAATAAAGGTTACCAAGATTTTATAAGCTTAGTAGCAGAGAATAGAAACATGACCATAACGCAAGTAGATGCAATTGCCCAAGGCCGAGTATGGTCAGGTAAAAAAGCAAAACAACTAGGCTTAGTTGATGAATTAGGTAATTTAACCGATGCCATTGTTGCTGCGGCAAAGTTAGCTGAACTTGATAAATATGATACTTTATTAATTGAAAAAGAAGCGTCTTCACGCAATAAATTTATCCAAAAATTGATGGAACAAGCACAGTCTTTAGCTGTTACTAGTTTTGGTTTTACTGATCATACTACTGCTAGTGAATTAACCTCTTTAAACAGCATTAACACTAAGCCCATGACACAGTTTATTACTCAACTACAGGTCGAACTTACCAAAATGAATCAATTTAATGATCCACAAGGTATGTATACTCTATGTCTTGCCTGTAGTACGCAATAATAATGACCAATAAAAAACGAATTTATGTCGCCTATACTGGTGGCACTATCGGTATGAAAAAAAGTCATGAAGGTTTCATACCTGTAGATGGTCATTTAACTGAATCAATTAACGCTTTACCTGAGTTTTATCGTGATGAAATGCCAGCGTTTACCATTAATGAATATCAACCTTTAATTGACTCATCTAATATGACGCCAAGTGACTGGCAACGCATCGCTGATGATATTAAAGCACATTATGATGACTATGATGGTTTTGTGGTTTTACATGGCACCGATACCATGGCTTTTACTAGCTCAGCTTTATCCTTTATGTTTGAGAATTTGAGTAAGCCAATTATAGTCACTGGCTCGCAAATTCCCTTGAGCCAATTACGCTCTGACGGACAAGTAAATGTTTTAAATGCTTTATATATTGCTGCGAATTATCCGATCAATGAAGTCGGTTTGTTTTTTAATAATACACTTTATCGCGGTAATCGCTCTATTAAAACCTATGCCGATGGCTTTAATGCTTTTGATGCGCCCAATATGTCACCGTTACTTGAAGCGGGTATAAATATTAGTGTTATCGCTGGAAAAATAGCCTCAGAAGTAAAACCAGCGCAAACTGTTATTGTTCGCGATATTACTCCCCAACCCATTGGCGTTGTACACCTGTACCCTGGCATTAGTAGTGACGTAATTGAAAATGTAATTAGACAACCAGTCAAAGCCTTAATATTACGTAGTTATGGTGTTGGTAATGCACCACAAGATACTGCCCTACTTGCCTGTTTAGCGAAAGCAAAACAACAAAACATTGTTGTGGTAAATTGTAGTCAATGCATTAAAGGCACCGTAAATATGTCAGGATATGCTACGGGCAATGCACTTAGCCAAGTGGGGGTTATTAGTGGTCATGATATGACCTTAGAAGCAACCTTAACTAAGTTACATTATCTACTCAGTCAAGATCTTGCTTATGATGAAATTTGTCAATTGATGCAAGTAAATTTGCGTGGTGAATTAACTGCCACCGTGTCATTAGTTTATTAAATTAGCGATGAAGGAGTAAAAGCCAACTGTTTTTTATCTTTTTTTGTCTTTATAGTGTGACAATGCCATTAATTTAAAGAAATAACTTGGTCTATTTAAAATATATGAGACAATTCAGATCGCAATAACATACCATATGGCACATTATGAAACTTTTAGTTCGCAACCTTTCTCGCTCAACAACCGAACAAGAAATCCGTATTTTGTTTTCTACTCATGGCTCTGTCACTGAGTGTAACTTAGTTTTAGACCAAGAAACGGGTAAATCAAAAGGCTTTGCCTTCGTTGAAATGCCTAATGAAAGTGAAGCAAAATCGGCAATTTCTACTTTACATGAAACAAGGGTTGCTAAGAACAAAATTCGAGTAAAAATAGCTCAAAACTAAAATTCACCTAATTGAATAAACCAAAAGTAGAATAAACCAAAAGCCAGCTTCAGTTTAATCTAAGCGGGTTTAATTCCTCACCGCTTGCGCCGTAAAGTCTTTTGAACTTAAGACCATAAAATACCCCGCTTCGCTTAGCGAATTTAAACCTAAGTGAAAAGCTTTGGCGCGGGGTAATTCATTTTTACAAAACCCCTTCTTCCACGAGTAAATCAAAAATTGCTTGAGCCGATTCATCCACACCATGCACCACTTTACCACCGCTGGTAGATGCTTTGGCTGTAGCCGCTTTAAAGCGGTCTGCCGCAGTTTTTGCTTTCACTATTTTAAGCCGTTTAGGACGTTTTTTGGCATCGGTAGTTTGCCATAATGGCAATTTTTGATCCGCGAAAACATCACCCAACGTCACTTGAAATTGACCGCGCATCGCTGGACCAAAGGCACTTTGCCTTGGCTGTGCAGCAGCCATGTCGACACTGGCTACAAAGGGCAAATCAACTTTAATTTTACGACGCTGACCACGCGGCAAGGCTTGTAATATTTCCGCTTGTTTATTAATTTTATCTACAGATAAAATATCGGCGATGGAAGTGATCATTGACATACCAAGCTCTTCTGCCAATAAGTAAGGTAACATGCCAGATGATTCACCATTCTCGGCGCGTACACCGGTTAAAATAATATCTATATTTTTATGTTTTAAATGCGCTACAATAACTGGAATAGCATCTGCTTGCTCTGGAATTTCTAATAAATTAATCTTCGAAAGCCCCATACCCAAGTAACTGCGCAATGCAGTTTGTTGTATCGGATCGTCAGAAACTTGGCCTGCATGCAGAGTTCTCAAATTATCTCCAACTAATTTGAGACCCAATTCTATAGCTCTAGCGTCTTGATCGGCACGTCTTGAACGACGAGATGTTGGGTGTTCACCAATAGAAACTAACGATATCACCGATAAGTTATCATTACTCATTTGTCACCCCTTCATTAATTGTTTTCTTTGCTCGACCAGTTCTACTAATCGAGCCAATATTTCAGTACTATCACCAATCGCACTTAAGTCCGCACGTTTAACCATGTCACAACCCTCATCAGTATTTATCGCCACAACTTTCTCACATTGACCAATACCTTGTATGTGTTGGATAGCGCCAGATATACCAACCGCAATATATACTTGCGCCGTTACCCAAATGCCTGTGGCACCCACTTGCCTCTCCCGTGGCATATTGCCATCGTCAACCGCAACCCGACTCGCTCCTTCAGTGGCTCCCAACACACTCGCAGCGTGATGAAATTGTGCCCAATCATTAATACCATTACCACCTGAAAGAATAAAACCAGCCTCTCCCAAAGGGATAGCGTTGGGATCAACACTAATGCTGCCATGATCGAACAATTTTCCATCAACCCGTTGGCTTGACTCTTGTGATAAGAGTCTATTTTCATGCCGAGTTTCACTGATTGGTTCGCTACATTCTTCCATAACCAATAGCAACTTGCTTAAAGGCCTAGTAATATCACTTTTACCAGCACTGCCACGACAAATAACGGTTTCGTCATTTAATTTCCATACTCCACAGGCAGGTCGTTGTTGCAATATAGCCGCCAAGCGACGACCTAAATCACCGCCACCATTAATGCTATCGGGTAACATTATATGTTGCGGATCCAGCTTATCAATAATACCCTGCAGATCGGCGCATCGCTGCTCGGGGTTATAATTAGCATATTGCTGCCCCTCAAGATGGATCAAACGATCAACACCAGCTTTATCCAACGAATCATCTTTAAGCTCACCAAAAGCAACGGCGACTACTACCCCACCACCATCATTACGATTCGCTAATTGTTGTGCTAGGCCAAGGGTATCTTTGTCATGTCCATTCAAACGCCCTGATACCAAATCCAGTACCACCACAATATTAAATGCTGGCTCTGATACTTGATGCAATGGCAAGATCACCTCGTTCGAAACGGTAACTGATCGGCGCGAACCTTGCCCACTATCGTTAGATGTCCCTGAGCGATCGATGCGCTTCTGGCCATTAGGGCCAATAAAACCAATGATATGTAAATTTTTTCGGAGTAATCCTGATGGGCCAAATACAGGTTCACTATCTTGCGTCTGGTGCAATGGATGCAAACAGTTACGTGCTATCCATTGTGCTCGTGGATCACGGCGGAATACTTCACTCATATTCCACCCCCAACCGCGTCTTCAATAAGCGCATCTACCATTAACTCAGCAATGTCTTTAACTTCTGGTCTTGGTTCAACCACCCCCTCTAGCATCAAATTACATTGCGGGCAGGCTACCGCAACAATCTCGACGTTAGTTTCAGTGACATCCGCCATACGCATGTCAGGAATACGCTGCTCGCCAGGAATATCGGTAACAGGTGCCCCACCACCACCACCACAACAACGTGCGGTTGATTTACTGCGTTGCATTTCTTTTATTTTAACCCCTATGCTTTCTAATAAGAATCGCGGGGCATCATACTCACCGTTATAACGGCCTAAATAACAAGGATCGTGATAGGTCAATGACAATTGTTTGCTATTGTCAAGCTTAAGTTTTTGTTGTTTTACCTGCTCAGCAAAAAATCCAGTGTGGTGCAATACGTTGTAGTTGCCACCAAACTCACCATATTCATTTTTAAGACAATGATAGGCATGCGGATCGGCGGTAACTATCGTATTAAAACGGTATTGATTCATGGTTCTTATATTGTTAATAGCTAAGCGCTGAAAAGTAGCTTCATCACCCAAGCGCCTTGCCAAATCACCACTATCAAATTCGGCATCACCCAATACGGCAAAATCGACATCAGCGGCGCGTAGTAATTTAATAATTGCCCGTAATGTACGTTGATTACGCATGTCAAAAGCCGCATCACCAATCCATAAAAGTACATCAGCCTGAGTGACTTCCTGTTTGTCATCATTGTGACCAAACACGGTAAGGTTTTGATCCGCTGCCCAGTTCATTCTGGTATTCGGTGCATAACCATTAGGGTTATCGGTCGCGCTTAAGTTTTCTAAAATTTCATTCCCTTTGCCTGGGGTTTGTCCTTTCTCCATCGTCTCAAAACGACGCATATCAACAATAGCGTCAACATGTTCAATCATCATTGGGCAAGCATCAACACAAGCACGGCAAGTAGTACACGACCATAAAGTTTCGCTTTCCACCAACACATTCACAATAGGAATGATCGCACCGCCTTTATGGCTGCCCAATTTTATGCCTGGATACGGGCTGCCAGCAAACTTTGCGTCATCGCCCCCAGCCATACCAATGACCATATCTTGGATCAGTTTTTTCGGATTTAACGGTTGCCCTGCAGCAAATGCTGGGCAGTTATTTTCACAGCGCCCACATTCCACACACGCATCGAAACTTAATAGTTGATTCCACTTGAAATCAATTGGCTTTTCCACACCAAGTTTCTTCGAGGTTAAATCAAGGGCTTTTAATCCCGTTGACTGACCACCGCCAAAACGTTCTTGGCGTCGATGTAAGCCCAAATGCAAAGCACCAGCAAAAGCGTGCTTCATCGGTCCTCCCCAAGTCATGCCGAAAAACATTTCGCCAATCCCCCAGATAATGCCAACAGCTAACAGCAGCGCTAATAACCAACCTCCAGTATCACTCGGCAATACTCCCGTTGCAGGTAAGGTGATGATAAAGAAACTCAATGAAAATATCATCAAGCTTTTTGGTAATCGTTGCCATTTACCTAATGATAAATTAGGCGGCGGATCACAACGTCTAAGCATGACAAAGATGCTGCCAACAAACATTAACAACGAAGAGCCAAGTAATGCCCAAGTTAATAGCGGTAACCGCAGCTGAAATACATAAAGCAGTATGATCAATATCGAAGACAAAACAAAACCACCTGCCGTAGCAACATGGGTATTTGACATATATTTATCACGGGCAACCACATGATGTAAGTCAACCAGATAACGACGAGGGATCTGCAATAAACCATGCCAATGTATCCTTGATGATTGTCCTTGTGACCATAGCAATACACGTTTAACTGCGCCAATTAACGTAAGCAATAAAGCCAACGAAATAAGGGTAAACAGAAATTGGGAAAGAAGTTCTGATGATGACATAATAAGACCTATTAATTATCCTAGGCATATACCACCGAATATAGCGGTGGTATACAATTTTAAAGCTGTTTTAGAGCGCTAGAAATCCTTACATAAACGCAATGCGTCATAGATTGCCGCATGAGTATTACGTTGCGAGACACAATCACCTATGCGATACAGCAAATAGCCTTCACCTTCTTCTGCCAATATCGGCTGAGGCTCTGCCGCATAAAGCGTTTCAATATCTATTTGTCCTTTGTTGCGAGAATCACTTTTCAGTTGCAAATAAATTTCTTCATCAGGACGGACGCCATTTTCAATCACAACTTGGTCGACCAGACGTTCTTCTTTCTGACCCGTATATTCATTTTCTAATACTGCCACCAGTTTATTGCCTTCACGATAGACTTTTTCTAGCAATAAATCTGAAGACATGATCACTTCTTTTTCATACAAACTGCGATAATAGGTCGGGAACGTTGTTCCACCAACCGCGGCACCTGGTTTGATATCATCTGTCACCATCTCAACCAATGAGCCATTTTGTGCTAAAAAGTCGGCAGCTGATAAACCACTAAATTCACAAATGGTGTCATAAACCAAGACATTTTTACCTGGTGCAACCTCTCCATTTAAAATATCCCAGGTGCTCACCACTAAACCTTCTTCTACGCCCCAGTGTGGATTTTGCGCTAAGAAAGGTTTACCACCAACAGCTAAAATCACAACATCAGCATTAAGGTTGCGGATCATTGCCTCATCGGCGGCGGTATTAAGACGAAGCTCAATACCCAAGCGGTCTAACTCTAACAAAAACCAACGGGTGATACCGGCTATTTGGTCACGCTGGGGTGCTTTTGAGGCTATGGTTATTTGTCCGCCAAGTTCCGAATTTTTTTCAATTAAAATAACCTCATGACCACGTTCGGCACAAACCCGTGCGGCTTCCATACCTGCAGGGCCGCCACCGACAATGACGACTTTACGAATTTTCCCTTTAGTTTTCTCGATAATGTGTGGCATCGTCAATTCACGCGAAGTTGCCGCATTTTGAATACACAATACATCTAAGCCTTGGTACTGACGATCAATACAATAGTTAGCACCGACACATTGTTTTATTTGGTCTATCTGATTTAATTTGATCTTGGCGATCAAGTGCGGATCGGCAATATGAGCACGGGTCATACCAACAAAATCGACATAACCGCTCTCAAGAATACGCTGCGCCTGATTCGGATCTTTAATGTTTTGTGCATGCATAACTGGCACATTAACCACTTCTTTAATACCTGCGGCTAAATGCAAAAATGGCTCAGGGGGATAGCTCATGTTCGGAATGACATTAGCCAGGGTATTATGGGTATCACAACCAGATCCTATTACACTGAAGAAATCGAGCAAGCCAGTGGCGTCATAATAAGCCGCAATTTCTTTCATGTCGTCATGGTTGAGCCCATCGGGGTGAAATTCATCACCACAAATGCGTAAGCCGACAACAAAATCGCGCCCCACTTCTGCGCGAATCGCATGTAAGACTTCCATACCAAAACGCATTCTGTTTTCTAAGCTACCGCCGTATTCATCGTCGCGCTGGTTAACCCGTGGGCTCCAGAATTGATCGATTAAATGCTGATGTACTGCCGAGAGTTCAATACCATCTAAACCACCCGCTTTTGCACGTCCAGCGGCTTTGGCATAATCAGCAATAATACGTTGTATTTCTTCAATTTCAATGGTTTTACAAGTGGCGCGATGCACTGGTTCACGAATACCACTTGGGCTAACTAACGTAGACCAATTGCCACCATCCCAACGAGAACGACGTCCCATATGGGTGATTTGAATCATTATTTTCCCACCGTGCTTATGTACCGCGTCGGCTAAATTTTGAAAATGAGGTATGATCCTGTCGGTAGCCAAGTTAACTGACTTCCACCAATCTTGCGGACTGTCAATCGACACTACGCTAGAGCCGCCACAAATTGACAGACCAACCCCGCCTTTGGCTTTTTCTTCATAATACTTAACATATCGTTCTGTCGTCATACCACCTTCGGTAGCATATACTTCGGCATGTGCCGTACTAACCACTCGATTTCGAATGGTTAGTTGATTAATTTTTAATGGCTGAAATAATGCATCGAACTGTGCCATGGTAAGCCCCTGATATTTATGATTTTTAAAGTATTTGTAATGAAAAAATTAAAGTGGTGTTACTTCAAAGTAACCAACATCATAGCCGTCTTCAGCGGCGCATTGTGTTTGTTGCGCTTTAGTTTTCACTGGATAACCTAAAGTAGCAGCGATTTGATCCATTGCTCCTGCAAACCAACCAGTAAACATATAATCCACTTGACGATTAACCTTGCCGTATTGGTAAACAAAGGCTGAGTTTTCTAATCGTACCTTAGCAGTGCCCTTTTCAAGATCGAGTTCTTCAGTGATGAAAAAGCCCCACCCGCGTTGTGACAAACGTTTCATGTAGTGCTCAAACAACGCTTCACCGTCAATACCATGCTCTTCACCTTCCTTTTCACACCAGTAAAAAGCGGATTTATAACCAGCCTTATATAAAACGTCGGCGTATTTTTCGGCGCCAAGTGCGGCTTCAATGCCCATATGATTGTTGACAAAAAAGTGACGTGGTACATACAACATTGGTAAGGCATCTGTGGTCCAAATACCTGTTTTATTGTCTACCTCAATCGGCATTTCTGGACTATGACTTGCATTATTCAGTTTATTTAAAGTGCTCATTGTTTATTCACCCCAGACGTCTTTTAGAACGCGAATCCAGTTCTCGCCCATAATTTTTTTAATTTTAGATTCTGACCAGCCATGTTGTAACATCGTTGCGGTCAGGTTAGGAAATTCACCTAAGGTACGAATGCCCTTAGGATTAATAATTTTGCCAAAGTTAGTTAAGCAACGAGCATAACCTTTGTCGTGAGTTAACATATCAAAGAATTGTTGGTCATGGCCTTGAGTGAAATCAGTACCTATGCCAACACAGTCTTCACCAGCAATGTTAACTACATAATCAATGGCTTCAATATAATCATGAACTGTAGAGTTGATGCCATTTTTCAAGAAGGGGGCGAACATGGTTACGCCAATAAAACCACCTTGCTCAGCAATAAAACGCAATTCTTCATCTTTTTTGTTGCGTGGATGTTCTTTTAACCCGTAAGGCAAACAGTGGGAATAACACACCGGTTTAGTTGATGCTAAAATAACTTCTTCCGATGTTTGTGGTCCAACATGAGATAAATCACACATGATGCCAACACGATCCATTTCAGCGACTATTTCATGACCAAAGCCAGACAATCCGCCGTCACGTTCATAACAGCCCGTACCCACTAAGTTTTGCGTGTTATAAGCCATTTGTACAATGCCAACACCAAGTTTTTTGAATATTTCAACATAACCAATTTTATCTTCAAATGCATTGGCATTTTGAAAGCCT
Source organism: uncultured Colwellia sp. (assembly GCA_965261045.1). GTDB lineage: Bacteria > Pseudomonadota > Gammaproteobacteria > Enterobacterales > Alteromonadaceae > Colwellia. Next base: position 1,522,905 of record CBDHCJ010000001.1, on the reverse strand, counting down.
AAAATGATGCCAGTTTTGCCCTGTTGTTTCGCCTTAGCGATATCAGCAGTAGTATGAACGGGTATGATTAAATCATTGTTATCACGGAAAAATTGATTAAACTCGGTGATGTTGTCGATGGTATCTTTAAACCCTTCCCATACTGAGACGGTGCAATTGGCAGCGGTTAGACCACCTTTTGCCATGTCTTCGAATAAATCGCGATTCCATTTCGCGATGACTAAACCATCGAAAATTATTGACTTTTGATGTAACGCTAACGCTTGATCTGTGTTCATTAAACTGACCTTATCAATGCTGTGAGATCTATGTTGATCAATCACAGGAAAATTTAAACTAAAGTCAGTCTATCAAAGGCAAATAGCTCGGTATGGAATAATGCGACACCTACCATACTAAAAACGGCGAAGATGTCGTTAATTGTATATATTAACAAACTATTTTATATCAGGATTGTAAATGTTCTCGGTACAATATTAGTGTTTTACGCCAAGCAAACTTAACCGCAGGGATCAGCAATGGCGGGCGCGGCTCAAAAATATTACTCGATTGCCTGTCTTGTTTGTTCTCAATATAATAATCAAGAACATACTGTTTATTCATGCCATAGGTTTGATGCATAAAATCAAGTTCTTCATCCCCTAAGCATATGCCATAGTAGCGATGAATCGCTTGTGCCAGCTGCCCCGATGCCTTAACCATATCTTTTTGAACTTCTTTTGCTACCGATTCACCCCAGCCAACTTTAGTGGTGCTACTCAAACCAGGCTCAAAGCTACCTAAATCCACGGCATTAGAGGTATATATGGCACGCTGCACCTCAGGTAAACTGATAAAGACACAAGTTTCCAAAGCCAATGCCACATCTATTGCCATCTGTTTCGCAGTCCTAACATGTTGATTACTTGCTAACCAATGACTCTGCTGAGTGCGGTTTTCTATTCCCTTGAACAGTATGCTATTTTTGCTAAAGTGATGAGCAATTTTTTTAACCACAATAATTTTATCTGTGTCGGTTAACTGTATTTGTCGCTCGACAATGTGCAGACCTTGCTTACCAGTGACCGACACCTTAGTGTTAGCATCCGCATATTTTCGATTCACTCGCTGCCAACTATTAATGTCTTTTAAAAAGTTTGCATGTTCGCTGATCACCATAGCACTACTTTGATAAGCTTGCTGATATAATTCTAATGCCTTAATCAAAATGCCATGCTTAATTTTTAAGGCACGGATGTTGACTACTTCACGTTTTTCTACGCTATCTATATCACAACAAATATTTTGGCAAAGTTGATCTAGAGTTTCGAGGCAAATTTGTAATAAATCACGGCTTCGTAAGCGTTCGGCCACGGTTGAATAATCAAGTAAGTTACTGTCACTTAAAAAGTTAGCTAAGGCCAACAACTGACTATAACCGCGTGCTCTGGCTATACGGTATTTAGAACGCTCTTTTTCGAGCTTGTTTGTGGCGTTGGCCAATTGCGATGAACCAACACAATTGACCACTAGCATTGGAATACGTCGCCCCGACAAGAGTTCAAAGGCCAACGTGAAGACTTCTTCAACATCACTTAAGCTCATGATGTCTTCATTATCTTCTTCAATCGCCGAAAATATACGCTCAATAAAAAATGGCTCTCTTTCAACACCGCTACGCAGAGTGTTTTTTTTACCTTGTAAGCGTTGTTCTAGCAATAGAGCCAAACGTGGACGCATTGGCTCTAAACTAGCCAATGCATCCGATATTTCTCCAGCAAGTTCTTGGTTAATATCATGAATACGACTAAACATGCCCGAACGCCAATAGATTTCAATATCAGCCACTGCCCGAGCAATCACTGGTGAATCAATAATGCTATTTATCGCTAGAGACAACCATTGAGGACCAAGATCAGATTTTTGTAACAATATTCGCGCCGATTCATAACGCCGTGACTCTGGTTCCATACGACTTAGGGTGAGATCTCTGATGGAGAAAATGAAATCAGGTAAGGTGCCAATAACCAGCAACAACTGCTCTTTGGCATCGGCAATCTCTTGTCCTTTTGTCGCCTTGTAGATGAATTTGTTCAAGACAGAAATCACCCCCATTAACACGGTGTAACCGACAAAAAAGATCAAACTTTCATTAGGTAACCAAGTACCAAATCCTAGATAATATCCACCTTGGGCCGCCAAAAATGTCACCGGACCCGCTGTCCAGCCAACTTCAGCGAGACTCCATAATGAAGATTTACCTACACCAGACTGTACCATACGATCAATACGGCGTTGACCACTCTGCTGAATTTGGAGATAGTCTTTTGCTGATTTTTCAGAATTTAAGAAAGATAATAATTTCATAGCGCCAAGTATAAATAAAGTAGCTGTATTGTTTAACCTCAATAATAAACGGTACCCTGCTATGTATTATTTGGCAACTAATGATTATTAATATTAACCGAGCCTAAACTAGATTCATTACTGGCAACAGATTGTTTGTTTGAAGCGATAACTTTACGCTCTTCGCGGGGCGGGATGCTAAACGAATTACGATAACATTTACTAAAATGCGGCGTAGACACAAAGCCACAGGCAATGGAGACTTCAATGATAGACATATTGGTTTGCTTTAATAGTTGACGAGCTCTCGTTAATCGTAGTTGTAAATAATAACGATGCGGAGAACAGTTGAGATATTTCTGAAATAGTCGCTCTAACTGACGACGTGATAAACCAACATAGCCAGCTAATTCATTGAGGCATATCACTTCCTCAATGTTTGCTTCCATTAACGCTACTACATCTTGCAATTTTGACTGAGTGGCGCCAACAATATGCTGTAATGGTATTCGTTGCTGGTCGTTTTCATCACGAATATGCTCATGAGTAAACATGTCTGAAATAGCTGATGTTAATTTTTTTCCATATTTTTTGGAAATCACTTGCAGCATCATGTCCATTGGTGCAATGCCACCTGAGCAAGTCATGCGATCGCCGTCGAGGATAAACAACTGATTGGAGCTTTTAAAACCTGGAAACTCTTCCTGCAAGCTCGCCAATAACTCCCAATGAATGGTGCATTGATAGCCGTCTAACAAACCGGCTTTGGCTAACAAATAACTGCCCGTGCAAATGCCACCCAAAATGATCTTTCTGCGTGATAAATGGATTAACCAGCTTAGGGTTTTTCGAGTGACAGTGCTTTTAATATCGACACCACCACAAACCAACACAGTATCAAAATTAACATTATTACTGATACAAGAATCAACCTCAAGCTTTAGCCCATCACTGGCAGTGACAACACGACCATCCTCACTAAGAATGGCCCAACGATATAAGGTTTCCCCAGACAATTGATTGGCCATTCGCATTGGTTCGATTGCCGATGACAAGGCTAACATGGTAAAGTTAGGTTGTAATAAAAAACCAACGTAAGAACAACTTAGCAGTGATTGATTGCTATTCGGCTTTTCTAATGGCATGTGACTTATTCCTGTTTTAGTTAAAAATCAAAGTATCGATTTATTTTATCCTTAATAATTTTATTTATTTTTCTGTTTTAAATCTAACTACACACTTTCTTAATAGTTCAAAAGTTGTGTAACAATAAATTTATGGTACTTTAAAACCTTTCAAATTACGACACCACAAACACTTAAAAACGACCTTATTTAACAAGTGTTTGATTTTTCGTTAACTATTTCGTTAATTTTGCCGTTATACTTGCAGCAGACAAATGTCTTAATTTGCTATGAACATGTCTTAATCGGCTATATTTATAATACTCACTTATTTGATAATAATATGAAAGTGAAAGTGCACAGAGGATTATTATGGCTGATACCAACGAGCAAGGCCTGCAACAGATCACCACTATAATTAAGAAACACCAAATATTGCCTGGTGCAATGTTACCTATATTACATGCCATTCAAAATGAAATGTCTTTCATTCCATCTAATGCACTAACTTTAATCGCCAAGGCATTGAATGTGTCTCGAGCCGAAGTTCATGGTGTGATTAGCTTTTACCATCATTTTCGCACTGAAGAACCCGGTGCTCATGTTATTGAGATCTGCCGAGGAGAATCATGCCAAGCTATGGGTTCACGAGCGTTAGAGGAAAATATTAAGCAAAGCTTGTCCATAGATTACCATCAAACCAGCAAAGATAGACAATATACCTTAGAGCCTGTTTATTGTTTAGGTAATTGTGCGTGCTCACCGGCCATTCGTATTGGCGATGATATTCACGGCGAATTAGATCAACAAAAATTTGAAAAAATTTTGGCATCGCTTAATACTTATTCATTGGAATTAACATGAATCACTCATCTTCAGTTGACAGCTCAATGCTATTAGCGGCACGAAAAATTTTCGTTTCTTTAGATACTACCGCTCGTTCTCGCGGTAGTGAAAAGGTGGCAACGCAGGTTAAAAATGTACTTAGCTCGCAGCCAGAGCTAGAAGCGATATTAATAAGAAATGGCTCTCGTGGTATGTTTTGGTTAGAGCCTTTGTTAGAAATTAATACTCCAAAAGGTCGTGTCGCTTATGGTCCGGTAAAACCAGAAGATGTAAGTGATATCATTAATCAGCAATGTTTTAATGGTGCTGTTGAACATCCTTTATGTCTTGGTTTTACTGAAGAGTTACCATGGCTGAAATCACAACAACGCTTAACTTTTGCCCGCGTTGGTATTATCGACCCAGTAGACGTTAATGATTACATCAATCATGACGGCTTTGTCGGTTTATCCAATGCCTTAGCAAAAACCGCACAGCAGTTAGTTGATGAGGTAAAAGACTCTGGCCTAAGAGGACGTGGCGGTGCCGCATTTCCCACTGGAATAAAATGGCAAACCGTATTGGATGAGCCAGAACAACAAAAATATATCGTCTGTAATGCCGATGAAGGTGATTCAGGCACCTTTGCTGATCGTATGTTAATGGAAGGCGATCCCTTAGTACTTATCGAAGGCATGATCATCGCAGGTCTTAGTGTAGGAGCAAACCAAGGCTATATTTATTTACGCAGCGAGTACCCACAAGCCTACCGGATTTTAAATCAGGCAATTAAAATAGCAAAAGAGGCGGGTTATCTAGGCAATAATATTTGCGGTAGTGAGCATGACTTTCATTTAGAAGTGCGTTTGGGCGCTGGCGCTTATATTTGCGGCGAGGAAACCTCATTACTCGAAAGCCTAGAAGGTAAGCGTGGTTTAGTTCGCTCTAAACCACCATTGCCAGCTATTGAAGGCTTATTTGGTCAGCCGACTGTGGTAAATAACGTAATATCGCTAGCCTCTGTGCCTTATATTTTAAGTAATGGCGGAGCTAGATATCGTGATTTTGGCATGGGCCGTTCTCATGGCACCTTACCCATTCAATTAGCGGGTAACATTGCCCAAGGTGGTTTGGTTGAATTAGCATTTGGTATATCCCTAAATGAATTACTGCAGCAATATGGTAAGGGCTGTAAAAGCAAACGGGCCATGCGCAGCGTACAAGTGGGTGGGCCGTTAGGTGCATATTTACCAGCAGAACAATGGCATACTGTGCTTGATTATGAAGAATTTGCCAGCATTGGTGCCGTATTGGGTCATGGCGGCATTGTCGTCTTTGACGATACTGTAGATATGGCGGCACAAGCTCGTTTTGCGATGGAGTTTTGTGAAGTAGAATCTTGTGGTAAATGTACGCCATGCCGTATCGGATCAGTACGTGGCGTTGAAGTCATTGATAAGATCATCAACACAGATAGTGACCAAAAACAGCGACAAGACAACGTAAATTTATTACATGATTTATGCGACACCATGGAATACGGTTCATTGTGTGCTATGGGTGGTATGACTCCATTCCCAGTGCGCAGTGCACTAAAATATTTCCCTGATGACTTTTTGGCGCAACCGCCAACCCAAAAGGCTCAATAAAATGATAAATTATTATGATCCCAAAACAGAGCCTGCTGCCAGTCAACCAGCCGACCTTAGTAAAGACTTAGGCACACCTCTATCTAAATCTAGCGTGCAAATAAGCGTACAAATAGATGGCGTTAATATTGTCGTACCTGAGGGTACTTCGGTATTACGAGCCGCCGCTATCGCTGATATAAATATTCCCAAACTATGTGCCAGTGATAATTTAGAAGCCTTTGGCTCATGTCGCTTGTGTGCGGTTGAAATTGAAGGCATGCGCGGCATGCCCGCTTCTTGTACCACACCTGTTAGAGAGGGTATGAAGATACAAACGCAAAATGCTCAGATAGCTAAATTGCGTCGCAATATTATGGAACTTTACATATCAGATCACCCACTAGATTGTCTTACTTGTCCAGCCAATGGCGATTGTGAACTACAAGATATGTCAGGTGCCGTTGGTTTACGTGAAGTACGTTATGGGTTTGATGGCAAGAATCATCTTGACGGTGCAACCGACTCATCGAATCCCTATTTTAGTTTTGACGACTCTAAATGTATTGTTTGTTCACGCTGTGTTAGAGCTTGTGAAGAAGTGCAAGGCACTTTTGCCTTAACAGTAGATGGTAGAGGGTTTGATTCGCGTATAAGCGCAGGTCAAAACCAAACGTTTATCGAGTCTGACTGTGTTTCATGTGGTGCCTGTGTACAAGCTTGTCCAACAGCGACATTAACTGAAAGATCAGTGATCGATAATGGTCAGCCAGATCACAGCATTATTACCACTTGTGCTTATTGTGGCGTAGGCTGCTCGTTCCGCGCAGACATGCAAGGTGATCAGGTACTAAGAATGGTGCCAGATAAAAATGGTCAAGCGAACCAGGGGCATTCCTGTGTCAAAGGCAGATTTGCTTTTGGCTACGCCACCCATCAGGATCGGATCACCAGTCCGATGATTCGCGATAATATCGAACAAGACTGGCGAGAAGTCAGTTGGCAAGAAGCACTGGAATTTTCCGCTAAGCGCTTAACAGAGATCCAAAACGAACATGGTCGCAATAGTATCGGTGCTATAACTTCATCTCGCTGTACCAACGAAGAAACTTATTTAGTACAGAAACTGGTACGTGCAGTTTTTAAAAATAATAATGTCGATACCTGTGCTCGGGTTTGTCATTCGCCAACAGGTTATGGCCTAAAAGCCACTTTAAACGAATCTGCTGGCACCCAAACCTTTGAATCGGTAATGCAAACTGATGTCGTGCTCATCATCGGCGCCAACCCAACTGACGCACACCCAGTATTTGGTTCACTACTTAAACGTCGTTTACGCCAAGGGGCTAATTTAATTGTTGCCGATCCTCGCAGTATAGATCTTATCGACAGCCCGCATACCAAAGCGCAACATCATCTTAAACTGCGCCCAGGTACCAACGTTGCCTTAATCAATGCCCTAGCCCATGTCATTATTGACGAAGGCCTAGAAGATACTGATTTTATTAACCGTCGTTGTGATGATGCTAACTTCCAATTGTGGTATCAACATATTAAAGATCAACGCCATTCACCAGAAAAAACAATCGAAATCACTGGCGTCGAAGCAGCCGAAGTACGTGCAGCAGCCAGACTATATGCAACAGCGAACAACAGTGCCATTTATTACGGTTTAGGTGTCACTGAGCACTCTCAGGGCAGTTCATCAGTAATGGCGATTGCTAATTTGGCAATGGTTACTGGCAATATTGGTCGAGAAGGTGTTGGCGTTAACCCACTGCGTGGCCAAAATAATGTACAAGGCTCTTGTGACATGGGCTCGTTTCCACACGAGCTCCCAGGGTACCGTCATGTTGGCGAAGAAAGCACACGCAACTTATTTGAACAAGAATGGCAAGTTTCATTAGACAGTGAGCCAGGTTTGCGCATTCCAAATATGTTCGAAGCAGCGATACACGGCGACTTTAAAGGCTTGTATTGTCAAGGTGAAGATATTGCCCAATCGGATCCCAATACTCAACATGTGCAAAAAGCCTTAAGCTCAATGCAATGCATTATCGTGCAAGATATCTTCCTTAATGAAACCGCAAAATATGCGCATGTATTTTTACCCGGCTCGTCATTTATGGAAAAAAATGGCACTTTTACCAATGCCGAACGACGTATTTCTCGTGTGCGTAAACTTATGCCAGCGCTAGCAGGGAAGGAAGATTGGCAAGTCACAATCGAACTTGCCAAAGTACTTGGCTATGAAATGAATTATGAACACCCGAGTGAGATCATGGATGAAATAGCGCGTTTAACACCAACATTTAGTGGGGTCAGTTACGAAAAACTAGATCAGCTTGGCTCTATTCAATGGCCGTGTAATGAAGAGGCTCCGCTAGGCACGCCAATTATGCACACCAAGAATTTTGTTGGCAAAAAAGGTAAATTTGCCATTACAGAATATGTAGCAACACCTGAAAAGGCGAATAAACGTTTTCCATTGCTATTAACTACAGGTCGCATTTTAAGCCAATATAATGTGGGTGCGCAAACAAGGCGTACCGAGAACCAAATTTGGCACAATCAAGACGTATTAGAGATCCATCCTAATGACGCTGAAGATCGCGGCATCAATAATGGCGACTGGGTAGGTATTGCTAGTCGTGCAGGCACTACCGCATTACGCGCACACATTAGCCAGCGCATGCAGCCTGGCGTTGTTTATACCACCTTCCATCATCCGTTAAGTGGTGCCAATGTGGTCACCACTGAAAATTCTGACTGGGCAACTAACTGCCCTGAATACAAGGTAACTGCGGTGCAAGCGACTAAGGTAGACGAGCCGTCACAATGGCAAGCAGACTACAAGCAATTCAGTCAGCGCCAAGAACAATACTTAAAGAATAAAAACGGGGGGCAAATTGCTGAAATATAAAGTTGTGGTAGCAGACACCAACGTCAATATTTCTACAGCGCAGCAACAGCAAGTGCTGCGCTGTTCTAATAATGCTCTAACAACAGCCATAGATGATATCGCTGAAGAAACAGCCATTGCTTTAGTATATAACGGCATTTCTCATGTGGTGATGATGAGCACGCCAAATGATTTGCACGACTTGGCAATAGGTTTTAGTTTAAGCGAAAAAATTGTCAATAATGCCAGTGAAATACTCGATATTAGTGTCTCTGAACAAGAGTTAGGAGTTGAATTAAATATCACAGTAACCAACAGAGCAATATGGCAGTTAAAACAGCAACGGCGCAATATGACTGGTCGCACTGGTTGTGGTTTGTGCGGCGCAGAATCATTACAACAAGCGATGAAAAATCAACGAACAACAGCAACCAGAGGACAAAAAAGTAAGCAGCCACCCCGAGAACTAAGCGAGCTCACCAATCTAGCAATACAAAAAGCGTTAACTCGTCTGCAAGCGCATCAACCCCTTCAACAGCTCACTGGTGCCGTTCATGGTGCTGCTTGGTGTGATGAAAACGGCAACATAAAATTGATTCGCGAAGATATTGGTCGCCACAACGCATTAGACAAACTCATTGGCGCACTCAACACGGCAAATATTGTCATCAACCATAGCAGTTTTTTGCTGATATCTAGCCGTGCCAGCTATGAAATGATCAGCAAAGCACAAGTTGCAGGTATCAGCATGTTGGTGGCAGTTTCGGCCCCCACAGCTTTGGCGATAAACATAGCAAAAAACACTGGCATGACCTTAGTGGGTTTTGCTCGTAATGGTCGTCATACAATTTACAGTTAAACAAAGAAGCGAGAGAGGAGCATATGTCAGATGATCGTTTAAAATATGTGGTAGATATGGCCAATCAAATTGCGCTTAATTTATTACATGGTAAAGAGCAACAACAATGCGTGACTGAGATCAGTCACCATATAAATTGTTTCTGGGCACCAAGTATGCGAGCGCAACTTGCAGAAGCAGCAACTAATGATAGCTATCAACTAGAAGATATGCTTATTTTAGCACTGAAACAAATCAAGAATGACTAACTAGGCAATATAATTGGCGGTGTTGGTTGACTTTCAAACTACCGCCAGATAACTACTAGTTACTACTCCCAGTTATATTTGAAGTTGATACCTGCCCAACGTGGTGGAGTGATCACGTAGATAGAGTAGTTACCAAAGTCGCTAAGATCATAACCAAAGGTTACCGCTTGTTTATCAAATATGTTATTTACAAACAGGCTCACTTCCCAGCTATCATCGCCTGAGTAATAGGTTGTCTTAACGTTTGTTATCGCGTACTTGCCCGCCTCTGTTGCTTCAGAGTTAATCAGGTTGAAGTACTCTTTACCAATATAACTAGTAGATACTTGCGCAGCTACCCTTGCATCGTCAAGGCTCCACTCTTTGCGGATCAGCATATTAGCGGTTAACTCTGGCGCTAGTAGTGCCTCTTGATCTTTGATTACTGTGTTGCCATCATTGGACTCACCATTAACTTTAGTATCTATCACACTGACACCGAACATAAAGTCCCAACCGTTCTCCATCGCATAAGTAAGTTCGATTTCACCACCCACAAAAGTCGCTTCTGAATTGATTAACAGACTTGTAGTACCTGAGAAGAAGAAGCCCTGATAGTTGTCGTAGTCATAATGGAAGACGCTGGCATTAAAACGGCCACGACCATCGTTAAAGCTAGACTTAGAGCCAATCTCAAAAGAGCTCAGAACCTCTGGCTCAAAGCCTATTTCAGAGACAAGAGCAAAGCCGTCAGAAGGCGTGTTAAAGCCACCGCCTTTGGTGCCACGGTTATAACCGACATAGAATAACTGGCTATCGCTCGCTTCCCAGTCTAACTGTATTTTACCAGAATATTGGCTATCACTACGCTCGACATTATAGAGGTCGCCAGTATAGAGATAGTTGGAGCCATCAGCAGAAACCGCGCTGTCGCCAGTCAGCTGATAAGACAGCGTCTTGTCATCTTTAGTCCAACGTAATCCTGCGGTTAATAATAAATCATCACTTATGTCATAATCAATCTGACCAAATACCGATACAGTATCTGTTTCAGAGCTAGCATAAAAAGTTGGGAAATAGCCGTCCGATGGAAATTGGAATGCACCACTAAAATCATTTTGAATATTCAAAAAATACAGACCTGTGATCCAAGTTAGATTCTCAGCTTCACCGTCTATCCGTAATTCTTGTGACAACTGATCGACTTTAGCTGTGGCGACATAGGTCACTAGGTTAAGTGCCGAGCTATCGTCGTCTTCATTATACACTTTATCGCTGGTGGTAAAGTCTGTGATGCTGGTCAAGCTAATATCATTATCAAACTCAGTGTTTACTATCGCAGTAATACTACCGGAATCACGTGTGACACCGCCATCAAAATCAAAGGCACCGTCGTGGGGACCGCCAATGCCATCGTCAAGCTGACCATTACGAGGATTGAACAAACTGCCAGTGGTCAGAGCGCTCTTGTCGGCATCAAAAAACCCCTGAGTCGGTTCGAGATCACCATCAATGTCACGGCGAATACCAGCGCCACAATCCGTGTCGCCTGTCTGGCAAAATACTGGGCCTGTCGCCGTTGATTTAGTTGCGACGTTATGATAAACCCCGCCTCGGGTGCTGATGTCGGTGTAACGGCCAATGAGTAATAATGAGGTATCATCGCTAATATCAAAATTTACCATGCCACGGAGTGATGTTGTATCGTCAGAGCGATAGTCAGATCCGTTGGTGTTTTGGACATAACCGTCGTCTTTGTTGTCATAAATAGCTAGGCGGCCTTGAACATCGTCACCTAGCGCGCCACTGACCATGCCAGTAAAACTAAATTGACCATATTGTGCCATGGTCATGTCAACGGATGATTCGAAATGTTCGGTTGGTTTGTTGCTGATGAAATGAACTAGGCCACCTGTTGCATTACGACCATAGAGTGTACCTTGCGGGCCCCGTAATACTTCAATACGCTCAAGATCGAACGATGGTGCGCCAGATGCGCCTGGGGATGAAAGGTAGACTTCATCATTGTAGATAGCGACTGGCGCTTCCTGACCCTCGGCGAAGTCGCCCTGATTAACGCCTCGAATAGAAAATAGGGCGATATTGGAGGTATCACCAGTATTACTGGTGGCTACTAGGCCTGGCGTTTGAGCGGCAACATCTAGGCTATTGTCCCAGCCCAGCGCTTTTAGTTGCTCACCGTTAAATGCGGTAACAGATACACCGACTGCCTGTAAGTTTTGAACACGTTTTTGCGCCGTAATCGTAATTACCTCAGTCAATATTTTGGCTTGTACTGCACCTGAAATGGCAAGGGAGATAGCTGTAACCAATGGTAACAGCTTATATTTATTTAATTGGTATTTAATTCGATAGCTCATTATTCTTTTCCCTATTTATTTTTATAAAATTACAATATTAGGTAATTTATTATTTTGATTGCATGATTATTCGGTCGAATTTATTTTTTATTCCTTGACCTAGATCACGATACCTTGAGATTACCGTTTTATTAGAGCGGATACTTATTAACCTGACATATAAAAATAAGACTCCAATATGCCCTATAGCGACATCGCTTAAGGTACTGATCTTGAAACCTTGCTGAATTTATTCAACCTTCAGTCCACGATGTCGACGAAACAACAAACCATAGACAGCGATATAAATGCTAATAACGATCAGCCCAATCCATTCAATTTTCAATGGCGTGAACTGATATAAAAGGATCAAGCCAAAGATCACGACCCAGTTACCGATGATATAGCCTTTTTTTCCTAAGCTTTGTATCGTTAGATTAAGGTTGTCAGTGTAAAGGCGGATCAATGAATCAAGTGAGTTAATCACGAAGATAACCCCAACTACCACCATAGCCACTTTGAACACTCCGACGACTTCAATGCCACCAGTGTAGTAGTAATATAGTACTGAAAACCAGATCGCAATAGGAATCGAGGGAATAATAGTTAAGGCACACAACAACTGCCAGGTTTTGAGACCACCAACAAAGCGTGATACAAACTGACCAATCATGATGCTCCATGAGAACCACCAAAACAGGTAAAAGGCATGATAATCGGTGATAGGAGTGACAAAGTGATGAATATTAATAAAATATTCCCCTATCTCACTCATCGTATTCACTAGGTTACCAATGCCCATTTCTGAATTTAACCACATTAAGCCAGCTAATGCGAAAAATAGCCAAGTCGAGGAAACACTGAGGATTTTAACGTATTTAACATCGGTGCTTGATAGTACGGCAAACAGCACCACTATGGCAACTAGACCATATTTATAGAAATCGGTAATGCCATCAATATAGTTGGGTAGGTAGCTGAGAAATAAAAATCCTGTAAAGGCACAGGTGCCGATCACCACAACATTGTTAAAAAACTTGATCACTGGTATTTCAAACAATTTGACCCTAGGCTCAATCTTACAAAAATAAAAGGTCGTCAGGAAGTAAAACACCCACACTAGGAAGCCCCAGAAGCCAAACTCTATCGCAAGCGGATTGGCAAAAGCATAAGGTTGTTCCTGAGCATAAACTGGGAACTCGGTCAGGGGAAACATGATCAGCCCGACATCGAGACCAGAGGTAAATAGAATCGAGATAAAAGCAAATAGTGGTGTCGGGATTGTTCCCTCACATTTTAGCTTGCCCCAACGTACCACAATAAACAAGGAGCTTATTAGGGCAATCAAAATGGCGACTGATAAGATGTTTTGCATTATTTTTTCCTTATCAAATACTTAGTTGATCTGAATTTTTAACCATCAAACCTTTTCTTTACACTTACTTTACTTGCTAGCAGTATCGGTGGCTCGAACTGGAGGATTCTGCCGTTGCTGACTCTCCCACTTAGGATCTATCCAGCTTGGTACCATGGCTGGCTTTAAAGGCGTTCGACCAAGAATTATATCAGCCGCCTTCTCTGCCGCCATGATAGTTGGCGCGTTGAGATTGCCGTTGGTGATGCTAGGAAAAATAGAGGAATCAACCACCCGCAGATTGTTGAGCCCACGCACCCGACAATCTGGATCCAATACCGCCATCGGATCCTCTTCTTTACCAATTTTACAGGTGCAGGAAGGGTGATAGGCACTTTCTACGTTGTCCTTGACCCAGGTGTCAATTGCTTCATCGGAAGTGATCTCAATACCAGGTTGAATTTCATCACCACGGTAGGAATCCATTGCTGGTTGCTCGATGATTTCGCGGGTCAAGCGGATGCAGGCACGCCAGTCATCACGATCCCGTTGATCCTTAAGGTAGTTAAATAATATGCTTGGTTTTTCCCTCGGATCGTTCGAAACGATCTGAACCCGACCTCGGCTGTGTGGTTTGTTAGGCCCGACGTGAACCTGAAAACCATGACCGTCAATAGCTGCGGCACCGTCATAACGCATGGCAGCAGGAAGGAAATGATACTGAATATCTGGCCATTTTTGGCCAGCCTTAGATCGGATAAAGGCACATGACTCGAAATGGTTGGTACTGCCCAAACCATCCCTAAAGAACATCCAACGGGCGCCAATTAAACCCTTGGCGATCAGGCCAAGTTTGCCGTTGAGAGTGATTGGTTGCTTGCAATGAAACTGGAAATATACTTCCAAGTGATCCTGAAGGTTTTCACCAACTCCTGGCAACGGGTGTAACACCTCAACACCGGCTTGCTCCAATACTTCGCGAGGACCGACTCCAGACAATTGCAACAGGATCGGCGAACCAATGGATCCCGCCGATAAAATAACTTCTTTATTAGCGTAGGCTTTTAGTGTTTTATTACCCCGCTGATATTCGACACCAATCGCAGTCTTGCCTTTAAACAGAACTCGATTGACCAAGGCCTTGGTGATAATCGTGAGATTGGAACGTTGCTTCGCTTGATTGAGATAGGCCTTGGCGGTTGAATGTCTGACCCCTTTCTTGACCGTCATCGCCATCGGCCCGAATCCTTCTTGCTGAAAGCCGTTGTAGTCTTTGGTTGTCGGATAACCCGCATCTTTTCCGGCGTCAATAAATGCTTGATAAAGCGGGTTGAGCTTCATATCATTACCATTGCATGTCGCCAGTGGGCCGTTGTCGCCACGGTAATTATCACCGCCGCCAAGCCAGGTTTCACTACGTTTAAAATAGGGTAGGCAGTGACGATAGCCCCAGCCCTTGGCGCCAAGCTCTTCCCATTCGTCAAAATCACAGGCATGACCACGAACATAAACCATGCCATTGATTGATGATGAGCCGCCTAGCACCTTGCCACGAGGGCAATGGAGGTTGCGATTATTGACGCTCGGCTCCTGTTCTGAATTGAACTCCCAGTTGTATTTCGGGTTATTCATCGGATAAGAGAGTGCGGTCGGCATATTAATAAACAGGTTATTATCACTGCCGCCAGCCTCTATCAACAACACGCTGTTGGTGCCGTCTGCGGTAAGGCGGTCGGTGAGAACACAGCCCGCAGAGCCAGCGCCAATGATAATGTAATCGAAACTATTGTTACTGTTGTGCATTTTTCTTCTCTTCTCTTCTCTTCTCTTTTCTTCTCTTATACTGATCCTATCTCAGATCGTGTATCTGGTGCGCCAAATGAGTGGAAAGGCAGTAACATCTCGATTTTTTTTAGCCCGCCCACAATATAGCTAGTGATCCTAATAGGGGCAATCGACATCGCCCAATTCGACATATACGCTCTTTAGTTGGGTATAGTGTTCTATCGCGGTAGGGCCATTTTCACGGCCGATGCCAGATTGTTTGTAACCGCCAATAGGCAGCTCAATCGGTGTGATATTGTAGTTGTTGATCCAGCATGTACCCGCTTCAAGCCTAGCGATCACTCTATGAGCCTGGGTGATATTTTGTGTAAAAACACCTGCCGCCAGTCCATACTCGCTGTCATTGGCGCGTCGGATCACCTCCTCTTCATCGGTGAAGGTTAGGATAGACATCACTGGGCCGAAAATTTCTTGCTGGACAATCTCCATTTCATCATTGCAATCGGTGAATACCGTCGGCTCGACAAAATAGCCGTTAGTCAGCTCTGGCGTCAGGACACGCTTGCCGCCACAGAGCAATTTAGCCCCTGCTTGCTTACCTTTTTCGATATAGTCCAGTACTGAATTCATGTGGGACTCACCAATCAGCGCTCCAACTTGAGTCTTGGGATCCATGGGGTCGCCTATGATCATTTTTGTGGTTCGTGTTAGCAACTGCTCAACAAAAGCATCATGAATACTAGCTTCTACAAAAACCCGAGTGCCATTGGTGCAGATTTCGCCCTGGGTATAAAAATTGGCCACCATCGCCGCAGAGACGGCATTATTGAGATCAGAATCGGCAAAAATAATCAACGGTGACTTACCGCCCAGTTCCATCGTGACATGTTTGAGGGTCGAAGCCGCATCCGCCATGACCTTTTTGCCCGTGGCGGTCGAGCCGGTCAGGGAAATCTTGTCGATACCTGGGTGTAAGGAAAGACCACGGCCAATTTCGGAGCCACCAAAAACAACATTAAATACACCGTCAGGCAAACCAGCTTCGGTAAAAATTTCAGCCAGTTTCAACGCAGTAAGCGGTGTCATGCTGGCGGGTTTGAAAATCATTGCATTACCGCAAGCCAGTGCCATTGCTGCCTTCCAGCAGGCAATTTGAATTGGGTAGTTCCAGGCACCGATACCAGCGCAGACGCCAAGTGGTTCTCGACGGGTATAGCCAAAGGCATTTTCCAATTGGACATGGCTGCCGCTGATGCTTGGTGCCAAGCCAGCAAAATACTCGATACAGTCAGCACCAGAGGCAATATCGACCACGTCGGCCTCCTGAATTGGCTTACCTGTGTCCATCACTTCCAGTTCGGCCAGTTCACGGTTTCGCTCTCTTAACAACGTTACTGCCTTGTTAAGGATCCGACCGCGTTGGGTTCCGGTCATGGCTGACCAGATCTTGAAACCTTCACGGGCGCTGGTGACTGCCTTGTCCAGATCAGAGAGGCTAGCTTGCTGAACTTCGCAAATGATTTCACCAGTCGCTGGGTTTTCTGTGGTGAATATTTTCCCTGAGGTCGCCTCAACATAGCGGCCACCTATATAGAGTTGTTGTTGTGGTAGTCTCATTTAAGATCCTTTAATAATTACTTTTCTTCAGTATGTTTATACCTAATGTATGCTTCAAAATGTCTGCTATTTTCAGTACCACAAGCATCAAAAAAAATTTTTTTTCTGGTATTTAGCTTCTCACAGTCTATGTGGTTTTCAATCGGTTGACAGTACTACTTCCGACTTCCATATAACCCTCTGCGTCATTAATTAAATGCTCTATTTTATACGCAGAAAAACGTTCAAATACAAGGCATTAATTTTAACAATTACTTGGAATCGGCATATCAATCCTTGCTATGCGATTCATGACGTTGGATAAAGTCGACCGCAAGATCGGGGTAGTCGCTAAAAACGCCATCGACCCCAACTTGATAGAGGAATATATCAAGCATCTCCTCAAAACTGTCGACATAGGCAGGAATACGACCTGGATCACGGCGAAAGGTATAAGGGTGAACTTTCATGCCCACCGCGTGCGCCTCTGTGACCATATCAGTGATTTTGAGCTGGTCGCGGGTTGAATCATCGCTAACCAGCATCGATTTCCAAGGTCCTATCGCATCAGCATATTCGGCAATCCTAGCCATGCCGCCGGGTTTAAACATCCAGTCATAGTCATACGGGATCGCAGTTCCCTGATCATAAACTAGGGTTTCAAGCCAGTCTGTTTCTGCAATAAGCTGAACCAGCTTAAAATCGACTCCGAGCTCGGGCATCAGTTGGTCATTAAGCCGTTGGGTTTCAATCGGATCGAAGCATTGAATAAATATTTTGTCTTGCTTATCGCGGTAACCATAACTTTTAAGCATCAAGAGTGCTGCCCTGCTGATATCCTTGCCTTCGTGACGATGAAACCATGGTGCCTTGATTTCAACATAAAGACCAATATCTTTGCCTGTACTGTGGTTTAGTCCTTGAATTAGTTCGATTTCCTCCGCCAGGGTCGATACCCTGAAACTTGATTTAAACAACGGGAACCGGTTGGGATAACTTGCTTTTAAGGTCTTAGATTGTCCATCAAAAGTAAATCCCTCAGTCATGCGTAGGCGTTTAATTTCACTTAAGCTAAAGTCGATAGCAAACCAGCGCTTAACGCCGTTGACTAGCCGATAGCGTTCGGGGAAAACCGTCATAACGTCAGTCACACGATCAAGGTAATTATCATGTAGCACCACCAGTTGGTTATCCCTAGTCATCACCACATCTTGTTCAATGTAATCAACGCCCATAGCATAGGCCATGGCTTTTGCTGCAAGAGAGTGTTCTGGTAGATAACCGCTGGCACCGCGATGGGCGATAACGATCTTATGCTCGTCAATTTTTTGTGGTGTGTTAATCTGATTATCGCCGTTCATACTAAGAGTGGTATTAGTATAGCCCTGAATACTGACTAGGGTAATTAATAACAAAATGCTTTTGTTAATCATACGAATTCCTTATGTTTCGGTCGCTGTACTGTCGACTGTCGATGCCGCTAACTTTTTCGACTCGTGCTGGGCGTTCTCGTGTTTTATCGTCATACCTATAAGGATGATTGCGCCAACACAACCGCCAATCAATAATTTGAAACCACCATCCCAACCATAAATATCTAGGGTGTAACCCAATACGATATTAGCAACCACTGCACCACCGAGGTAACCGAACAACCCAGTCAAGCCAGCGGCTGTACCCGCTGCCTTCTTGGGTACCAATTCCAGTGCATACAAACCAATTAACATCACAGGACCATAAATCAAGAATCCGATAGTCACTAGAGCTGCAAGATCAACCTTTGGGTTGCCTACGGGATTTAACCAGTAAACCACCACGGCAAACAAGACCAACACCATATACAAAATGGCAGCAGGGGCACGGCGACCCTTAAACCACCGATCACTGATATAACCACAAAGCAAGGTGCCAGGAATGCCAGCCCACTCATAAAGGAAATAAGCCCAAGAACTCTTATCAACATCGAAGTCCTTGACCTCATGAAGGTAGGTCGGTGCCCAGTCCAACACCCCGTAACGAATCAGGTAAACGAAAGCATTGGCAAAAGCAATGTACCACAATAACTTGTTGTTTAAGACATAACGCAGGAAGATCTCTTTACCACTAAATTCCTGCTCATGTTTCTCGCTATAGTCAGTCGGATAGTCGTCACGGTGTTCTTCAATTGGAGGCAAACCACAGGATTGCGGGGTATCACGCATTGTAAAGACAATAAATATCGCAATAGAGACCCCACAGATGGCAGGGAGATAAAAGACACTGTGCCAGTCATTAAACCAGACCATGCCAAGAATAAATAATGGCCCGATCAGGCCACCGCCAATATTATGGGCGACATTCCACACCGAAACAGTTCGTCCGCGTTCATTGCCTGAAAACCAGTGTACCATAGTGCGCCCGCAAGCTGGCCAGCCCATGCCCTGAGCCCAGCCATTAATAAACAACAAGATAAATATCGAAATGACACTTTCGGTTGCCCAAGGAGCAAAGCCAAAGATAAACATCACCGCGGCCGAAATCAATAAGCCAGCGGGAAGGAAGTAACGCGGATTGCTGCGATCCGAAACACTGCCCATCAAGAATTTACTCAAGCCATAGGCAATAGAGACTGCCGACAAGGCAAGACCCAGCTGCCCTTTGGTAAAGCCTTGCTCCTCGATCAGAAAGGGCATCGCTAGTGAAAAGTTTTTTCGTACTAGGTAATAACCAGCGTAGCCAATAAAAATACCCAAAAAAACTTGCCATCGTAGGCTTTTATACTCTTGATCTATATGTTTGTCAGGCAATCGCGGCTGATGGACGGCGGGTTTAAAAATACCAAACATTAAAAATTTCCTTTGGTAATACTCTTGTGAAGATAAAGGTTAAAATAATCTTAGATTAGGTAGTCTATGTGTTGCAACATGAATCAGCAATTACTCAAACTGGGACAATCTCGGGCTTAAATAAATAAAGAGACAGACGCAAAATGTCTGTCTCTTAGGTAGGCTAAATGAGGGTCTTAATTAAAAGTCCAACGTTAGGGTTACCACAGCGGAGCGCGGGGCACCAATGAAGTAGAAACCTTCGATACCACCGCCAAGATAGCGTTTGTCTGATATGTTATTGATACTAAACGATAAGTCAACGTTTGTGAACATCGCATTATCGAGCGCTTTATGATAACCAGCATAGAAATCGACTATGGTACGGGCGTCAATCTGATCTACGTTCGCTTTGTCGCCAAAGCGTTTTCCGGTGTACTTACTAGACAGACCAGCGCGATACAAACCATCATCATAAGAAAGGGTAAGTACTCCCATTTCATTAATTGAGCCAGCAACATCATTGCCTTTAACTATACCTTCACTTGCTATTGATTCTAGATATTCAGAGCTATTGATTGTCAGTGAACTATAGACAGACCAGTTATCACTAATGCTCAACTTTAAGCTTGCTTCCAAACCTTGTGACAAAACACCGCCAACATTTGTGTAAAGACCTTCTTGTTCACTGAGGAAATCAACTCCATCGGTAGCAGTATTTGGTGCTTCAAAGATTATTTTACTATCAAATTCAATGCGATATATAGAGGCACTTGCAGTGATAACACCGTTATTAAAGCGTAACCCAAAATCGCTGTTAGCTGCGGTTTCAGGCTTAAGATTATCGGTGGAACCGCCTGTCTCAAGTTGGGCATCACGAAACGCAGAGAAGTTCTTAGAATAACCGCCGAATATTCCCAGATCTGCAGTCAGATCATACAAGAAACCAATGCTAGATAGAATATTTGAATCTGAGTTAAGCTTAGCTGTTTGCTCACCGCTGAAGTTTTCTTGTTTAGTCAGCTCAACCAAATATTTGGCGACGCCAATGCTTAAGGTAAACTTATCCCAGCTAATCTGATCCTGAAGCGATAGTTTAATGCTGTCTGTATCGTAGGTATTGTCAAACTGAGTCAGGTAACTATCCTTATCAAACTGATGATAGACTTTAGGATTACTGACCTTGTGCCAGTCACGAGCTTCTTGACGCGCCTGATGCTCTAGCCATAGTCCAGCAGTAATCTGATGAATATCTAGTTCATAATTGAGTTTGGCGGTGGCACCATAGCGATCTTTATTATAGTGGGTGTGACGGAATGAGCTAACTCGGGTATGCTTTGCTGTATCACACACATCTGTTCTTAAACATGCAACGCCATTACTATCAACGTAGTCGAACTGCTTAAGATTACCGCCCTGATTGGTTGGATTACCTTGCTTGTCTAAAGCTTGAACCAAGTATGGTGGCATCCAGTCACCCCGACCCTTGAGTTTATGATAATAAGGGGTTACCACCAACGAGGCATTGTCATTTAGTTGCCAGTCGACCTTGACGTAACCGAAGGTATTTTTACGATGGGTTGACCAGACTTCAGCAAAATTCTGATCTTCTGCTGGGTCGCCAGTCCAGTTCCAAGTCAGGCGATCCCAGCTATCATTTTCAGCAAATTGCTGCGGGGAGACACCGTTGTAATTGTCTTCATCGGTATTGTCATAAGAGAGGCGAGCGGTGATCATAACCGTATCGAATTCTGAAATCAGCTTGGCCTCATAATGCTCACGCTTGGTAAAGCCGTTAGAGCCAGTGCCGATCCAACGGCTATTGTAGGTGTCCGACAAGCTGAAATAAGCATAGGTATCTTTGGCAAACTCACCAGTGTCGAAACGGGCGTAATAACGACGGGCATTATTATCACCGCTGGAAATTCCCAGACGGGCACCTTTCTCGTCATTCGGATCATTGGAAACGAAATTCAGTGTGCCACCTAGCGCCTGCAATGAGGCTGATGCAATATCCGCAGTGCCCTGTGAAACATCAACATACGTCGTGTTTTCGCTATCAAGGAAGCGGTTGGCTTTTGAACCGCCATCATAGTTAGAGCCACCGTTAGGCAGGCCGTCAATGGTAATACCGAGCTGTTGCTCGTTAAGGTTGACGCTAAAACCACGCATGGTGATGGTCGATGAATAGTCATCGCTGCCAAAAGCATCGCCTTCTTCAATACTGATGCCAGGCAGGTTATCTACCAATCCCATAACGCTGCCAATTGCTGATTGAAGCTGCTTATCCTCTATACGAGTTGCGTTATTGGTGTACGTTACGCGTTTACCGATAATCGAAATCTGTTCTATTTTTGTTGCTTTTGACTCTTTGGTTTCCTCTGCCGCAACCACCTGAATTGACATTGTGAGGGTTACAGCCATTGCTACCATACTTTTTTTATAATTATTCATTATTAATCCCATAATTTTATTTGAATTCAAGTTTTAAATTTATCAATATATTTGTTTTTTCTCGCCATACTAGCTGACTTGGTTGTCTCTTGTTTAAATAACGCCATCGCTATCTTTCGCATCACAATGAATTACCCACGATAAGGCTTAATAGTTGCTCAAACGGCGCAATACATGCGCCGTTTGCTTATTAGTAAAATACCATTAAATTCTTAAACCACCATTGCATGGGGATCAATTACAAACTTTTTAGCCGCGCCATGATCAAACGCTTTATAACCATCTGGTGCACCATCAAGTGAAATTACTTGTACGTTAACCGCCTTCGCAATTTGAATTTTATCCCATAAGATAGCTTGCATTAGGTTACGATGATATTTCATCACTGGACATTGACCAGTAACTAAATAATGCGACTTAGCCCAACCTAGACCAAAATTCATGCTTAATTGACCGACTTTAGCTGCTTCGGTAGATGCACCAGGGTCGCCAGTGACATATAGCCCAGGAATACCGATACCACCACCAGCACGAGTTACTTCCATCATAGTATTAAGCACTATCGCTGGCTGTTCTTTATGATGGCTACAGCCGTGACTGTGAGCTTCAAAGCCAACACAATCCACTGCGGCATCGACTTCAGGCACACCTAATATCTGTTCAATCATGTCTGGTACGGTCGCATCTTGGCGCAAATCTATGGTTTCACAACCAAAGCTACTAGCCTGTGCCAGACGCTCTGGGTTCATATCACCTACGATGACACAAGCCGCACCGAGCAACTGCGCCGATGCCGCAGCCGCAAGACCAACAGGACCTGCACCAGCAATATAAACCGTAGAGCCAGGTACAACGCCAGCCGTTACAGCACCATGATAGCCTGTTGGAAATATATCAGAGAGCATGGTTAAATCACGGATTTTTTCTAATGCTTGATCTTTATCAGGGAATTTTAACAGATTAAAATCGGCATAAGGCACCATTACATATTCAGATTGACCGCCAACCCAACCTCCCATATCAACGTAACCAAAAGCTGCACCTGCGCGTCCGGGGTTAACGTTTAAACAAATACCTGTTTTTCCTTCACGGCAGTTTCGACAACGACCACAGGCAATATTAAATGGTACGGAGACAATGTCACCTACTTCTAAGAATTCAACATCACTACCTTTTTCGATGATCATACCTGTAATTTCATGACCTAAAATAAGTCCAGGCTCGGCGGTAGTGCGACCGCGTACCATATGTTGATCACTGCCACAGATATTGGTGGTAACCACTTTTAATATAACACCGTGCTCACATTTTCGATTGCCAATGGCAAGCTTAGGGTAGGCAATATTTTGAATTTCAACACTTCCAGGGCCAGTATAAACAACGCCACGGTTTCCATGATTTGAACACATATCAAACTCTCTTGTTGGTTAAATGACATTAACAATATTCTTATGATGCTTTGTTTGGTCATTAGTTAAGGATCAAAGCCAATTTCTTTGTCGTATTGAAATAGTTGTTGGCTAAGGTGAAAAGCACAAAATAGAATAACGTCTTTTAGTTGATATAGGCATATCTAAAAAAGACATTAGTATGTCTGAAATAGACAAAAATTGATTTAATAATGTAATTAAATTGAAACTAACGATCTAATTTAATCAAAAAAAATATTAACTTAACCATTAGTTTTAGCTTGTCATGTTGTAGTTTAATTATATGAATATAATAATTTACTTTGAAAATACTACTGTTTTTTTCCCATGCAAGAAAATTCGATGCTCGATATGATAACGTATCGCACGTGAAAGCGTTAAACATTCGATATCACGCCCTTTATCTGCTAAATCCTGAGGGTAGTAACAGTGATCAACAATCTCAACACCTTGGCTAATGATTGGCCCTTCATCGAGTTCATCACTCACATAATGCGCCGTCGCGCCAACTAACTTAATGCCACGATCATAAGCTTGGAAATAGGGTCTGGCGCCTTTAAAACCAGGCAATAGCGAATGATGAATGTTAATAGCTTTACCAGCAAGCTTTTTACACATATCTCTAGAAAGTATTTGCATGTAACGTGCTAACACCACTAAATCGGCTTCACAATCTTGAATGATTTGCCAAACCTTGGCTTCTTGTTCTAGTTTGGTTTCCTTGCTGATTGGCAAATGGTAATAAGGAATGCCATGCCACTTTGCCAGCTCTTCTAAATCAGAATGATTAGAGATAATAGCCGGAATTTCAATATCGAGATCGCCAGTTCGATAGCGATATAATAAATCATTCAGACAATGATCGTGTTTCGACACCATTATCACTACTTTTGATTTATAAAGGCGTGATGCCAGTTGCCATTGCATCTCAAATTCACTGGCTCGTTGTTCGAATTGTTGGCAAAAATCCTCTCGGTTAAATGTGCTTGCCGTATCGGTTCTAAATTCTATGCGAATAAAAAAACGATTTTCAGCAGTATCATCAAACGAGTGAATTTCATTAATATAAAAGCCTTTTTCAAACAAAAAGCGAGTCACCACATCAACCGTGCCTAGTCGGCTAGGGCAGTCTGCTGTGATAATGTGAATTTGTGGTACTTGTTTAATATCAGGCATTTTGATCTTCTCTTTTTATTTAAAAAACCACTTAGTCTAAGTAATTCAAACTTGAGTGGCTTTATTATTGTCGGGATATATCACCTAACGCATTAAAAATACAATGCTTATGTCTAAGAATGCTTATATCTAAGGAGAGTTAGCTTTTTTAAACAATAGTTAAGCCATATTCTTGACTACCTTGTTGGATCCATAACCAAATATAATCCGAAAAACTACGTCGTACAACTAATTGAAACTTGTCTTCACTGACTCGTAATATGTGTGCACCAGCCTTGGCAAAAGTAGTGCCAACGACTTTGCCAACAGGAAAGCTGTCGATATGTAGATCATAGCCAGTTGATTTCTTCATTAAGTCAATAACATTGCTACCACTGAGTTCAATAATGGTTTGTGCACCACTGATATCACTTACCGCAAAGTGGCCTTTTAGTGTAGAGCGGAGTTTTTGCTCGATATCAAACTCAGTGCCTGAGGCAACCACAACTAACCATTCATCAGGTGCCAGCCAAATTATCTGAGCCATATCACCCTTGGCACTACTACAAGGGGATATTGGTAGTGCAACACCTAGCGCCTCTTGAACACCCGTTAAAAACGCCTCATCCTTGGCGTTGCCACGTAAGTTAAGGTGACCCAATAATGCCGCTTCATGTAAAACAATACCGGCAGAAATACCGGCAGAGTTAACTTGACCAATTAACGGGTCAGGTTGGGCATGATGTAGAGGTGATTCTAGTTTAATTGAATTAGACATTTTGACGATCTCCTTTTGGATCATAAAATACGGGGCTACAAATTTCAGCTTCCACTGTAGTGCCATCGCTTAGTGGCAAAAAGACACTTTGGCCCTTGCGGCTAATGCCGCCTTTAACCACGGCTAAAGCAAAAGAATATCCCATACAAGCACTGTAATAACTCGAGGTTACATGGCCAACCATGGTCATTGGAATACTTTGGTTTTTCTCAAACACGATTTGTGCGCCTTCTGGCAAGACAAAGTTTGGATCTTTCGGTTTTAAGCCGACCATTTGTTTGCGATCATTGCGTTTGTTGTCATAACGGATCCAAGAACGTTTGCCGATAAAGCTAAACTCTTTTTTCTTTCCGACCACCCAGTCCATGTCTAAATCTTGTGGCGTTACCGAACCATCGGTGTCTTGTCCAACAATGATAAAGCCTTTCTCTGCTCGTAAAATATGCATGGTTTCGGTACCGTACGGAGTAATATTAAACTCTTCTCCCGCGGCCATCACCGCTTGCCAAACGTGCATGCCATAGTTGGCTTGCACGTTAATTTCAAAAGACAGTTCACCAGTAAATGAAATGCGGAAAATTCGCGCTTTCACGTCAGCAACCTTGGCCTCGATCCAGTCCATATAGTTGAAATTGTCTTTGCTGACATCGACATCACAAATTTTTTCTAGCACCTTGCGAGAATTAGGGCCTGATATTGTCATTGTTGACCAATGATCGGTTACTGTTGAAAAATAAACATCAAGCTCTGGCCACTCGGTTTGATGCCATAGTTCTAACCATTGCAATACGCCAGCAGCACCGCCTGTGGTGGTGGTCATAATAAAACGGTTTTCATCAAGGCATGCCGTTACTCCGTCATCAAAAACCATACCGTCTTCTTTACACATTACCCCATAACGACATTTTCCAACGGCTAACTTGCTCCATGGGTTAGTATAGATACGGTTTAAAAATTCTCGTGCGTCTTTACCCTGAATGTCTATTTTCCCTAAGGTGGATGCATCCAAAATACCAACGCTGTTACGTGTGGCTAAACATTCTCGTTCAAGAGATTCTTGCATGGTTTCGTCTGGTTTAGGGAAATACCATGGACGTTTCCACTGACCAACATCTTCAAACTCGGCGCCATTGTCGAGATGCCATTTGTGCATAGCACTAAAACGCGCGGGATCAAACAAGTGCTTAACATCGGCTCCAGCTAAGGCACCAAACGTTGTTGGTGTGTACATTGGACGGAAGATAGTTGTGCCTGTTTCAGGAACACTTTTACCTAACGATTTGGCGGTGATGGCCATACCGTTAATATTACCTAACTTACCTTGATCAGTACCAAAACCTAAGGCGGTATAGCGTTTCACATGCTCAATAGACTCGAAACCTTCACGGTTGGCAAGTTCAATACCAGCAGCTGTCACATCGTTTTGGTAATCAACAAATTGTTTCGGTGCTCGACTGGTTTTTTTACTGTGTGGCACATGGAATAATGCCATTGAGGGATCTTCTTGTGGATCGCTGGTTTGTGGTAACGTGTTGGCATAACTGCCATCACCTTTACCAGCCGCTTGTGCCGCTAACGCGCCAGTAGTAAAGCCATCACTAATTACTTTTGATAAGGCATAAACGCCTTCAAGACCGCCACAAATATGTTGTTGTTGTACTGTTTCACCTGGTACAAAACCTGCTATGTCTTCTCTCCATACTGGACGAGAGCCTGTATGTGATGATAGATGAATAACTGGGCTCCAACCACCAGAGCTAGCGACAGTATCACAAGTAAAATGTTTAGCGGTGCCAGTGACTTTATGATTGATGGCATTTATTGGTGCGATATCAACACCCTTGACTCGTTTGCTGCCTTTTACTTCGATAACAGCATGACCAAAGATGATATTGATGCCTAATTGTTGGGCTTTTTTAACCAATTCGCCATTTGACTCATCGCGGGTGTCAACTATGGTAACTACTTTGCGTCCCGCCTGATGCCAGTCGATAGCCGTTTTATAAGCATTATCATTGGTGGTCATTAACACCAATTGGTTGCCAGGCACAACATCATAGCGGTTAATATAAGTAGAAACCGCATTTGCCAACATACAGCCAGGCACGTCATTGTTACCATAGACTAAAGGACGCTCATGAGCGCCAGTGGCCAAAATCACCTGTTTTGCTCTAATTTTGTGTATTCGCTGTCGTGTGCTTTGTAGCTGATTCTCACCTAAATGGTCGGTGCGACGTTCGTTGACTCCCACTAAGTTATGATCGTAATAACCAAAAACAGTACTGCGTGGCAATAATAGTACGTTGTCCATGTCAGCAAGCTTGTCCACTGTTTTTTCAACCCACTGGCTTGGTAGTTGACCATCTACTTGCTGTTTACTGCATAATAGACTGCCACCAAATTCATTTTGCTCGTCGCTAATAATCACGCGTGCGCCAGTTTGTGCGGCAGACAATGCTGCTGCTAACCCTGCAGGACCACCGCCAACGATCATGACATCGCAGTGCTGGTGCATTTTGTCGTAACTGTCTGGATCTGCTTGTTGCGGGCTAGCGCCTAAACCAGCTCCTTTGCGGATCAAATGTTCATAAGACATCCATAACGACTGAGGAAACATAAAGGTTTTGTAATAAAAACCTGGTGGCATCATTGAGCCACTTAGTTTGCCAACCGTTGCCATTAAATCAAAGTTAACATTTGGCCAACCGTTGGTAGAACTCGCCGTCAAGCCTTGATAAAGATCGGTTTGTGTGGCGCGTGGGTTAGGGATAGTTGTGGCTTGCGTTGAACCCACTTGAAAAATTGCATTTGGCTCTTGCGAGTCACAGGTAATGATGCCACGGGGACGAGAGTATTTAAAACTACGCCCCACTACATCAACACCGTTGGCCAGCAAGGCTGACGCCACGGTATCCCCTTCAAAACCCTGGTACTCTTTGCCGTTAAAGGTAAAGGTTAAGGTGCGGTTGCGATTAATGTGCTTGCTGCTTGCAGCGATTCGATTCACTTGGCTCATGATTGGCCCTCTTCACTAGCGGTGACACTGGGTTGTTGACCCATATTGTAGGTCTCCATGATTTGATAAGTCACGGTGTTTCTGGTCATGTTAAAATATTTCCGACAACCATGAGCATGCAGCCATAATTCATGGTGCAAACCGCGTGGATTCTTACGGAAAAATAAGTAATGTGCCCATTGCTCATCAGATAATTCTTCTGGGTTTAGTGGACGCTCAATATGAGCTTGTCCGACAGGACTAAACTCTTCTTCTTCGCGCATCTCTTCACAATAAGGACAGTGGATAAGTAACATAATTAATTCCTCTTAGTGGGCAACGCCAGCCGCACCGTGTTCGTCAATGAGTTCGCCAGAAGTAAAGCGGTCGATGCTAAATGGTTTCGCCAATGGGTGTGGATCATCGTGGGCGATAGTATGGGCAAACACATGACCTGCGCCAGGCGTTGCCTTGAAACCACCAGTGCCCCATCCGCAGTTAAAATATAGCCCTTTAATATGCGTCTTCGAAATAATAGGACAAGCATCAGGGCAGGTATCAACAATGCCGCCCCAGGCTCGATTAAGGCGAACACGACTAAATATCGGAAACATTTCTATAATCGCGGCAATCGTATGCTCAACAACATTGAACGAACCGCGCTGACCATAGCCTAGATAGCCATCGATACCAGCACCAATGACCAAATCACCTTTATCTGATTGACTCACATAACCATGTACATGATTAGACATCACCACGGTATTTAGAATTGGTTTCAACGGCTCTGATACCATCGCCTGCAGAGGATGTGATTCAAGCGGTAATTCCATGCCAACCATCTTGGCGATCACGCTAGAGTTACCAGCAGCAACACAAGCAACCTTACCAGCGGAGATGAAGCCGCGAGTGGTTTCAACCCCCACCACCGCATCATCTTTACGACGAATGCCAGTGACTTCGGTTTGTTGCAATAAATCAACACCTAATGCATCAGCTGCACGAGCATAACCCCAAGCAACAGCATCGTGACGCGCAGTACCCGCACGAGCTTGCCAGGAAGCGCCCATTACGGGGAAACGTGCGCTTTTAGAGCAATCTAAAATTGGCACCTTCTCTTGCACTTGCGCGGTGGAGAGTACCTCACCATCGATGCCGTTGAGACGATTGGCATTAACGCGACGCTCAATGTCGCGCATGTCTTGCAGGGTATGACCAAGATTTAATACACCACGCTGACTAAACATCAGGTTGTAGTTCAATTCTTGTGCTAAACCTTCCCATAGTTTTAATGAGTGTTCATATAAATGCGACGCTTCGTCCCACAAATAATTAGAACGTACAATGGTGGTATTACGGGCGGTATTACCGCCGCCTAAATAGCCTTTTTCGATCACGGCAATGTTGGTGATACCATGTTCTTTAGCTAAGTAATAGGCGGTTGCCAAACCATGTCCACCACCACCGATGATCACAACGTCGTAGTGTTTTTTTGGGATCGGATTACTCCAAACCCGTTGCCAGTTCTCATGGTAGCTTAACGAGTGTTTTAACAAGCCAAATCCTGAATATTGTTGCATGATCTTACCCTTTTCTAAATTGCATTATTGGATGTATCTGTGTATCACTTAACGATACACAGGATTTTTGTCACACAAGTCCAATACGTTGTTGCGTACATTGATAATAGTCTGTTCATTATCAATATCGTCTAATACATCACAAATCCAGCTGGTGAGCTCTGCCGATTCATTAATACCAAAGCCTCGACTAGTGATTGCTGGTGTACCAATGCGTAGGCCACTAGTGACAAACGGTGATTGTGGATCGTTCGGTACTGAGTTCTTATTCACCGTGATGTTGGCACGACCTAGCGCAGCATCGGCGTCTTTACCAGTAATACCTTTATCGATCAAATCAAGTAAAAATAAATGATTATCAGTACCACCAGAGACAACATTATAGCCACGTTGCTGGAATACTTTTGCCATCTCACGAGCATTGTCTATGACTTGCTGCTGATACTCGACAAAACCATCAGATAATGCTTCTTTAAACGAAATTGCTTTCGCAGCGATAACATGCATTAAAGGTCCGCCTTGACCCGCAGGGAATACCGCTGAGTTTAGTTTTTTGGCAAGTTCATCATTTTCTTTCGCCAAAATTAAGCCGCCACGAGGACCACGTAATGTTTTGTGAGTTGTGGTGGTAACCACATCCGCAATTGGCACTGGGCTCGGGTAAAGTCCCGCAGCGACCAAACCAGCTACGTGAGCCATATCGACAAACAACCAAGCGCCAATGCTGTCAGCAATATCACGGAAACGCTGCCAGTCAACCACACGTGAATAAGCAGAGAAGCCAGCAATGATCATCTTCGGTTGATGCTCTTTGGCAAGTCGTTCCACTTCATCGTAGTCAATTTCACCCGTTGCTTCATTTAAACCGTATTGTACTGCGTTATAAATTTTACCAGAGAAACTTACTTTCGAACCATGTGTTAAATGACCGCCATGAGCTAAACTCATGCCCAGTACAGTTTCACCAGGTTTTAGTAATGCCATAAAGACGGCAGCATTCGCTTGTGAGCCAGAATGAGGTTGTACATTGGCGTAATCGGCACCGAATAATTCTTTGGCTCGATCAATAGCCAGTTGCTCAATAACATCTACATGTTCACAGCCGCCGTAATAACGCTTGCCTGGATAACCTTCAGCGTATTTATTGGTAAGCTGAGTACCTTGAGCTTGCATGACCCGAGCACTGGTATAGTTTTCTGAAGCTATCAACTCAACGTGATCTTGTTGACGTTTGTCTTCTTGTTGAATTGCTTGCCAAATGTTATCGTCGAAACCTGCTATTTGATCATTTTTATAAAACATTTCACTTCCTTAGCGGCTAAAAACTCGCTGTTGTTTTTTATTTAGTTTTGATGCGATACTAGCTTGAGGTCAACCTAGTAATAGTTCCGTTAACGCCATTGTTACATTGAATTACGACATTTGGTTCCGAGGAATAATGCCGTAATTCGCTACAGTAACTCAATTAATTATGGCTCTTGGCTTTACTGGCGGACATACTAGAATCTGCCAGTGTTACCAAACTCAGCTCTAAAGATATCTCCTCTTCTTCTTGTTCATATCGTGCTCTTTCAGCATCCGATATTTTTGGTGAAAAGCGTCCAAGTGCGGCATAACACAAGCCAATTATTGGTGATAACCAGCACGCGAAAGCTAATGGGATATAAAGTAGATTTTCTATATTACCTTCGCTAATTCCCAAGCCCAGTGCGGTGATGACAAAAGCACCGCCAGCATTCCATGGTACTAAGGGAGAGATCAAGGTGCCCCCCTCTTCAACGGCACGAGACAAGTTCAATTTAGAGTAACCTTGCTTGACATAAGCTGGTGCAAACATTCGACCTGGTAATGCGATAGAAAGGTAGGGGTCGCCAGCGACAAGATTAGTGGCAACAGCAGTACTGGTAGCAGCTAGTTGTAGGCCAAAAAATGACTTGATACGCCTAAGCATGACATTAATAATCGTATCCAAACAATGGGTACGTTCAAGTGCGCCACCAAAGCCTAGCGCAATGATAACTAGTGTAATAACCCAAGTCATAGATTGAATACCGCCTCGATTTAACAAGCCGTCGATTTCAGCAACGCCAGTTTCAATTTTGTATCCTGATTGCATAAAGTTAAATACTTCATGCAGTGAGGCATCCTGAACGAATATTGCCAGTAACGCCCCCAAAAAGACACC
The DNA here is from genome assembly GCA_965261045.1 of uncultured Colwellia sp. Taxonomy (GTDB): domain Bacteria; phylum Pseudomonadota; class Gammaproteobacteria; order Enterobacterales; family Alteromonadaceae; genus Colwellia. The sequence continues at coordinate 1,490,539 of CBDHCJ010000001.1, read as the reverse complement.
GGCAAACAACGAAGGCAATGCAGGCATTTTTTTTAACGCAAGCACAATTACCAGTAATGGTGGTAATAACACGAACAAGGATAGGTTAAAATTGCTTTCTAGGCCATTGGTGATAGCCCCAATTTTAGAAAAATCGACTTCATCAGTGCCAATTATGTTGAATCCAACGAATAAATAGATGGTAAAAGCAATAAGCATCGCGGGTACAGTTGTTGGCATCATATTACGAATATGATCGAACAGATTGACCCCCGTCACGGCGGGTGCCAAATTGGTAGTATCTGACAGTGGCGATATTTTGTCGCCAAAGAAAGCACCAGAAACTACGGCTCCTGCAGTCCAATACATTGGGATATCAAAGCCCGATCCAATGCCCATCAATGCAAGTCCTACCGTACCTGTGGTACCCCAAGAGGTTCCTAGAGATACAGATACGACGGCACATAACAGCATACCAGCAGCTAGAAATATTTCTGGATTCAGTATCTTTAGTCCATAGAATATTAGTACTGGTACCGTACCACTGGCAATCCAGACGCCAACGATCATACCAACGGTCATTAGAATAGCAATTGATGGAAGGCCTACACGAACTACATGCATTACCCCCTTTTCGATATCATCCCAGCGGTAACCACGAAACCATGCCAATATAGCCGTAATAGCAATGCCAATAGCTAGAGGAATATGGGGCGTAAAGTCGCCAAAATAGAATAATTGAATGGCCAGTATTGCCAGTGTCAATATGATCGGTAGTATTGCCATGGTGAAACTGGGTTTTAATTTGTTATCTTCAGTCATTTTTTCGCTCCTATTGAATTATCAGGTTATGGGCCAGATTTCAAAATAATCTGATGTCTTTCCCATCACACAGATAACACTAAAGGGTAGATGTAAACTCAGAATGAATAACTTGTAAAAAGATGTAAATGAAATAAATAATTGCTTTACATTAACGGCAATAGGTTGCCGCCTTAGCTAAACTCTTTGCCATAATAGGATCCAGTTGTAAAAGAAGTTTTGAAACCTGCCCAATGGTGCCACCTTTAGCGCTATGCTCTAGTTGACGTAACAGTTTACTCGCTTGTGCAAAACCTAGCATATCGCAGGCACCAGCAAGTTCATGCGCTTGATTCTCTACCTCATAGTGATCGTCACTAGCTAGGCTTTGTTGCAATGCAGGCCAGAGTTGCTGTTGGGTAGTGCAAAAACTTCGCATTAGTTTTGCTAATTTAGCCGAACCTAAAATCTGAAGATGAGTTTCGATCATTGACTGATCCAGTAACGGCGCGTCACTAGTGATATTTATTTGCGGAGTCGTTGTAGACGGCTTGGGTTGTTGTGGATCTAGTGCCCGTTCTATCGCTTCCAATAGTAGTTGTTGCTTTACTGGTTTAGCCACGACATCTTGTAATTTGGCATTGAAATAGTCTTGAATATCATCGGGACGAACACTCGCAGTCAAGGCTATTATTGGGGTTTTGTAGTTGCAGTATTCAGGATTTTGGCGGATCTTCGCACTAATATCTAGTCCACTTATCCCAGGTAAATGCATATCCATCAGAATGATATCAAAGGTCTCTCGATTGGCAATTTCTATGGCCTTATGACCATTATCAGCCAATGTAACCTGGTGCTGTTCTAGCAAGCCAAGCACCACCTGTTGGTTAATCTCGACATCTTCAACTAATAAAATCTGCAGTGTTGGCAGTGTTGGTAACACTGACTTTGCTTTATATTCACTCGCTTTAGCTACTTTTAGTTTCACTTCAACCCAAAAAGTACTGCCTTGGTCTAGGATACTCTCAACGCCAATCTGCCCTCCCATTTCCTGACTCAATTGACGGCAGATTGAAAGTCCGAGGCCAGTTCCGCCAAAGCGACGGGTGATAGACTCATCGGCCTGAGTGAAGCGTTCAAATATATGCTCCTGCAACGCTGGTTTAATACCAATCCCGCTATCTTGAATTGAAAACCGCAGTCGATGTTTATTGTCAACCTGTTCAAGGTGAGTAGCACGAAGTAATACTTCACCATGATCGGTAAATTTGATCGCATTGGCCAACAAATTGGTTAGGATCTGGCGTAAGCTACCTGCGGCGTCATGATAACAATCACCAGCGATGGAACAGTCTAGTTTTAATTGTAAATGCTTTTCATCTGCTTTAGGTTGCATCAAGCTGATAAGATTATGTAGTAATTCATCGAGAGAGAAAAAAGATTCGGGGCAAACATAACCCCCTTCTTCCAGTTGAGCGTATTGCAGTACATGGTCAAAGGTTTCAAGCAGTGCTTCCGTTGAATCATGCAATATCTTCACATGGTGGCACTGCGACTCGGTGAGTTCGTTATTTTGTAGTAGTTGAATCATGCCAAGCATGCCATTCATTGGAGTACGAATTTCATGGCTCATGGTGGCCAAAAACTGTGATTTAGCCTTGTTTGCTTCTTCAGCGACTTCTTTGGCTTGCTGCAAGCTCATGGTTCTGCGCTCGACCATTTGTTGGAGTTGATCGCGATTATAGCGCAATGCTTGCTTTTCCTGTTCGCGTCGGTTTATATCATGGCGAATAGCCAGACGCATCTCATTTAGCGCATTGGCCAATTGATTCAATTCGTCCGAGGTTCGAGGTTGCCGTCGGCTTAACGTCAGGGGAGCTTCGAGCTCACCGTCACCAATAGTTTTACTGTAGCTCGCCATGCTTTCGAGGTGTCGGGTAATTAGCCGTTGTAAGATGAACATAATTACTAGCATGATAAGTACTACCAGCAACGTCTGGTTTAATAAGATATTAAAACCAGTGCCCCATAATCTAGCATTTATAGCGGTCAGATCGGTGGAAATAATGAGTGTACCGAGTTGGCGCCCATCAGCTTGTTCGATGTTGTTCGCAATGTTGCCAATGCGTTTGTTAGGGATATTAAGCGCAAAGCTTGTTTTCATCACGTTTCTGTTGTGATCAATAACTTGTTCTGGCAAACGGATAAAAGTATTACGAGTATGATCTTTAAGCTGAAGGTTAGCTATGTCAGGCAGCGCTTTGATACCTTTAAGTTGAAGTTCAAGCTGTGCCTGATCAAAATCCCACATACTACGGGCTAGGCTGGCGATATAGCTGGTGCGGATCAACTGGATTCGCTGATCGATATTACGCATTTCTCGACGATAATCCAAGGTGATTTGTAGCGCGGCTGACAGCATAATAAAAACAAAACTACATAGGGTGATATAGACTATCATGCGATAACTTAGTGGATGATCTTTAGGGTAACGGATCAAGCGATGCCAACTAGGTATGCTAGGGAAATTCATGGGGTATCAGCCTCGGTTGAGGACTCAAGATAAATCTTACTGTACTTAGTTACTAACTGTTGGATTTTGCCGTTGAAATGCAATTGATTTAAACGTTGGTTAATGTAAGGTAGGTGTTGGCTAAGTTCACTATGAGGGCTTAGTGCCAGATAGTAATACTCGGTTTCTAACGTAAATGGCGCTGCTATAATTTGCTTGCTATAGCCAAATTTTTGAGTTTGTAACTTACCACTAACAATGCCTAATGGCATGAAATCAATTCTGCCATGAGCCAATTTTTCGAAGTTCTGTTGACCTTCAGAGACATACTCGATTTGATTATTATCATTGATAAACTTATCTAAACTATCGCCGAAACTATCACCGAATAGCAAACCCACGGTTTTTCCTTTTAAATCATTGAGTGAATGATAATTTTTACTTTTATTAGGGTTAACGAAAACGCCAATTGGATCGGCGATGATATGTTGTTGACTAAAGTCGAAATCAGGCTCACGGCTGGTAATACGATAGGCTGCTACGACAATATCCGCATGCCCTGTTTTAACTTCCCACAAACAGCGCTTCCAATTACCTACCGTATCAAACCTGATTGGGTAGCCTAGTTCGGCAAATATCAGTTTAACCACCGTTGGCGCAACACCAATTAATTGTTGCTGCTGAACCCAAGAAACTGGCGGATAATAGGGATGACCACATGCTATTAGCTCTTTTGCCTGACCCTTGGGGGACAGGAGTGCCATCGTCAAGACAATGATTATCAGAAAATAATGCGTTAACAAGGACGATTTCATACAACATCTACAAGTTTGGATGTAAATAAATAACCGACGCCGTGAACCGTCAATATTAAACGTGGATTTGAGGAATCATCACCAAGCTTGCGACGTAATCGACCGATTAATACATCAACTGTGCGATCAGTTGGTACCCACTCGCGGTTGCGTATTTGATCAAGAATTTGGTCTCGGGTCATAATGTGGCCAACATGATCCATCAGACATTTCAGTAATTGAAATTCACCTTCTGTTAGTTGTACTATCGTTTGTTGTTCATCGGTAAGTTGGCGTCTCACTGGGTTTAATTTCCAGCGATCAAATGCTTTCAGAATATAATCGCCATTATCCTCCGATTTTGCCTGTTGACATAACTTTACACGGCGAATAAGGTTCTTCGCCCGAGCTAGGATTTCGCGAGGATTAAAAGGCTTGGTTACGTATTCATCCGCGCCGCATTCTAGTCCGATCAGACGGTCAACCTCATCCTGACTGCCAGTTACTAAAATAATGCCAATTTCGTTGTTAACGCGTAATTCTCTGGTTAAAGTCAGACCGTCTTTGCCAGGCATTCGGATATCAAGCAAAATCAAATCTACGGTGCTAAGCGCCAATAGCTCTTCAGCCTCTGCTGCTGTAGCTGCACATAAAACGTCATAGCCTTCGTTTTCAAAATAACTACTCAAGACCTGACGTGTCAGTTCGTCATCATCAACGACTAAAATCTTGGCCTCAGTTAGCATTATTAAGTGTCCCTTATTAAGTGTCCCTTCATTTTTTTATCCTGCTAAGTCTATCGATATTTTCCATCCCGTCAAGTCACAAAAATGGTTTATAAATCAGTCCTAGTTAAGTCCCGGTTCAGTCTCGATAAAGTGATAAAAAGTTGCTGCGGGATTTGATTAAAATCCCGCATGAAAAATCCTAGTATTCAACCGCAACATTACCTTGGGGTACGCTACAACAGCTTAAAATGTATCCATCGGCAACATCTTCATCGGTGATGCCGCCGTTATGCGACATTACTACTTCGCCCTTAGTCTTTTTCACTTTACAGGTGCCGCATATGCCCATACCGCAGGCTTTAGGAATGTGAATGCCAACTTTTGAGGCCGCTAAATGAACCGTGTCGCCTGGTTTTATCTTGACTGATTTACCCGTTTTGCTAAATTCTATTTCTATTAAAATATCTTCACCAATAGACTCACTTGCGGCATCTTTCGCTTGCTGTTCAGCGTCGATTTTTGCTCCTTCTGGTGGCGCACCAAAACTTTCTTCATGGTAATTAGCCATGTTAAACCCAATTCTTTCCAATATGCTTTTAACTACAGTCATATAAGGTGTTGGCCCGCAACAATAAATGGTGCGCTCAAGAAAGTCAGGGGCTATCATTCGCAGTTTTTGTTCATCGAAGAAGCCAGTATAGCCGCTCCAGCTTTCGCCAATGTTATATCGCTCACAAATGAAATTGAGATTGAAGTTAGTTATTCTAGAATCCATATACTCAAGTTCACGGCGATATATTACGTCGTTAGGGGTGCGGGCACTGTGGGCAAAAACCATATCGATTTCACCGTTGGTATCAAACCACCAACGAGCCATTGACATCACTGGTGTAATGCCAACACCACCAGAGAGTAATAAGACTTTTTCAGCAGTGATATCAATACAGTTGAATATACCTACAGGGCCATGTACCGCGATTTGGTCTCCTTGTGTAAGGTTATTGTACAACCAGTTTGAAACTTGACCTCCCGGTACTCTTTTTACCGTGATCGAAAAGCTGTAAGGAACCGAGGGAGAAGACGAAATAGTGTAACTACGTAATACCTGAATGCCGTCAATTTCTAATTCTAGCGTCACAAATTGGCCAGGTTTGAAAAAATGCATTACTGGCTTAGTGCTAGAAAAGCAATAAGTACGCACATCAATGGTTTCGTCAATCACTTTGACACATTGAACATCGTGACGTCCATTGGTCCATGCTTTGGTGTTAACAGATTGCTGAAAGGTATTTGTCATAACTGAGCCCTATATTATATTTATGCTAATACAATAGCGCTAAGTGCTTATTTACTGCTTAACTAAAAACGACATTGATGTAGTCGTTTTTTCCATATCAAGGTGTCATCCTTCGAGGCCAATATTGATTGGCATCAATTTATTTATGAATTACTTTTTTGGGTCGGTATTAATGCGTTTTTGGTCGCCTTTAGATAAACTGATTGATGCGGTGACACTCAATATATAGCAACAAAGAATACGAACATCTAATTAGTTAAAAATTGGTTAAAATTGTTCATTCTCTATTAAAATTGTTCATTCTCTAAATAATCTAAATAATCTAAATAAACAGTGATATCTAGTTTGTCGATTACAAAGCACTAAGGAGTTACTCATGAATTGTTCAAATGAACAACAGAATTTACTGGTTATTTCAGCAAATAAATCTGCGCAGGCCATTGCTGAGACGTTAGAAAAACATCCAATAACTTTTTCTTTACCACAACAGTTTTATACTGATGCTGATGTTTTTCAAGTGGAAATGGAGCAAATCTTTTACAAAGAGTGGCTGTTTGCGGGCATCACTGGTGAAATTCCAGACAATGGCAATTTTATTACTTTAAATGTTGGTGAAAATCCTATCACTGTAATTAGGGATCAAAATGGTGAAGTGCGGGCTTTTTACAATGTTTGCCGTCACCGAGGTTCAAAAATTTGTTTGGTTAAAAAAGGTAAAGTACCTAAATTAGTTTGTCCTTATCATCAATGGACATACGAATTAGATGGTAAGTTACTTTTTGCTGGTACCGAAATGGGTGATGATTTCAATAAGCATGACTATAGCTTACACAAAGTTAATTGTCGGGTAGCTGGTGGTTATATCTTTATTTCTCTTAGTGATAATCCAACTAATATTGACGGTTTCTTCGAAGATTTAACTCATTATCTTAAGCCTTATGATTTAGATAATTGTAAGGTCGCCATCGAAAGTACCTTAATTGAAGATGCTAACTGGAAGTTAGTGATTGAAAATAACCGTGAATGTTACCATTGTAACGGTAGTCACCCTGAATTATTGAATACATTACTTGAGTGGGATGACACCGAAGATCCACGTGCTAGTGATGAATTTAAAGCACAGGTAACGGCCAAACAGGCAATGTGGGAAGACGAAGGCATTCCTTACAAACATGTTTCTCATGGGCATGGCTTACGTAACCGCATTGTTCGGATGCCGTTACGTGAAGGTACCGTATCAATGACAATTGATGGTAAAGCAGGTTGTAAAAAATTAATGGGCACCATTAAAAACGCTGATTTGGGGTCTATGCGAATTTTGCATCTGCCAAATTCGTGGAATCATGCAATGGCAGATCATTTAATTGCTTTCCAAGTGTTACCGCTAGGACCACAAAAAACTCAGGTAACCGCCAAGTGGTTAGTACATAAAGACGCAGTGGAAGGTGTTGATTATGACATAGAACACTTACGCCGTGTTTGGGATGCAACCAATGAACAAGATAGAACGTTAGCTGAAAACAATCAAAAGGGTATTAATTCTAGGGCATACCAACCTGGACCATATTCCACCAGCTATGAATTTGGCGTGGTTAATTTCATTGATTGGTTCAGCGATACAATGCAAAAAAACATTAACACTTCATCGTAAGAAATGAGTATGATGAAGTCAATAAGAAGCACCTTTGGATAAATAGGTTGGTTTAACTTTTTCTAGGATAAAAATCAGTTAGCCCTGAAATCCAGTAATTTATATTACTGGATTTTTTACATGAATTTACTTATACCTAACAATATTACATCAACACAATAACCATCTAAATAAAAAATAAAGGTGGATGCAAAAGAGTTTTGTCGTTTTCTGTCTAATATATCTAATATATCTAATCAATTAACAAAACACGTTACTTAACCGCTCTAGTAGTATTATGTCAGTGTTAGTTAATTTTCCTAAACGTAACCAATCAATAAGGCTTTGTGATAAATCTATCCCTGCCCCAGACAGCATTTGCTCTTGCATTAAGCTTACTTTTACTGCCATACGTTGTTCTGCATATTCTATCGGTGATTCCACCTGTGCTAAAATTTCAATCTCTAACGTTTTAATTTCACGTGCTTTCACATTTACATCTGTGTTAAGTGATAACTGTTCTTGTAAGCGCTTTTGCCAAAAATTTGTTAATTTTTGATAATCACCAGCATTACTTGCAACTAATGTTGCAAGTGAGGTTTCATCTTCATCTTGAGCGGCTTTGCTTAGTAAATAGAAAAGGCTACTCCAATTATCTTGCTCTGCTTTGGTCTCTTGCGCTGCTATTTTCCTTGCAATGTCTTTAATAAAAGATTCAACCGCTCCAGCAACAGACTTGATCACTGGCTTATTAGTTAGTACCTCACTCAATAGCTGTTCCGCTTGTGCTTTACTTTGCACTAATTGAGAAGCAACAAGTTGTGATTTAATAGTCGTAAGTGTTTGGTTAAATTCCGTTGCTAGCGCTGTTTGTTGTGTTGCTTTGATCTGATCACGTCTAGCAAAAACTTGATCATTTGTTGATCTAAATTTTTGCCATAACTTAGACTCTTGATGAGAGCCAGCAAAGCCGATATCACGCCATTCTTGTTGTAATTTTTTCACCGTATCAATAGCTTGATAGATGTCTTCAAGGCCTAATTGTTGCTCGGCTACATTAATTAATGCTTGCTTACTTGTGGCATTAACATCATGAAAATCTTTAATTGCTTGCTTAATAGGCTGTAAGATGTGCTTAAATTGTTGATAAAGCTTTTGATAATATTGTCGGTCAACTTCACCCGCTTGTTGCCACCGTTGTTGCAGTTTATTCAGTTTTCCATCTAGTGCTTTAAAATCAACAGATGAGCCATCATGGTTCGTTTTTATAACTGAATCACTAAGTTGCTTTGCTTGTTCAATTATTTCATTGCGAGTTACTAGATGTTGTTCACGTAATCTTTCTTGCTCGGCATAAAACAAACGACAGGGTGCAAATGCTTGTTCACAAGCAAGATTAAATTGTTCATTTAATTCTTTGTCAATATCTTCATCTGCATGGCCTAATGAGTTCCAGATTTTACGATATTGTTTTACTTTTTCTGCTTGATTATTAGGGCTATCCATAGGTGTGGTAACCAAATTAATGATATCGCTTAATAATTGTTTTTTACGTGGCGTGGCAATGTAATGTTCCCAATCACTGATCTCTGCTATTTTTTCACTAACATTATCAAAATCCCGTTGCAATTGTTGCTGTTGATGAACAGACAATAAGGTTATCGCTTGAGTAACACCTTTAAATAAACCAAAACATACTTTGTACTTACCGCTAATAAGTAAACGTTTCAAATCAATAAGTTTTTTCTTGGTTTGTGCAAATAACTGTTTTTGCTCTTGCTGTAAAGGTTTTAATCCGTTTTGCCAAAGCTGAATTATTTCTTTATGCGCGTCTTTAATTGACTGAGGTAAAATACCACAGGCTTTTTGTTCAACACCTTGCCATTGTGTTAACCAATCACGGTAGACTTGCTGACGATCATTTAATTCAGCTAATGTTTGCGGTAGTGCTAATGATGATATGTTAGAAATAAGATAGGTTGCTTGACTGACCGATTGCGCTATTTCAGGTAGTTGAGTTAAGCGTTTTTCTAACTGTATAATTTGCTGAGCATAATAATCTTGCTCTTGTTGATTTAAAACACTTGCCACTAATTGTTTACTTAGTTGTTTGAGCTTATTTAAAAAATCTTGCTGATTAAGTGTTTCATCTTCAAATACGGCTGTCGTTATCACATTATTTAGTTCAGTAATCACCTCATTTAAGTCATTTTTAATCACTTGCTTATCGCGAAATAATTGCTCAGCAATTACTGCTTGTTGATAGGCTTCTTCTTTAGGGGCAAATGTTTGGCTAAGTTGAGATGTTATTTTGTGGTACTTACTAACGAGTATTTGTTGGTCTTCATCTGATAAACACGTTAATTCAGGTAAACATTGTTGCCATTCTTGCACTAGAGTGGATTTTTTTGTCAAGTACAAACCAAAATCAGATAAATTTTTTAACGCTAATAGTTTTGAAAGCAACAACTGACATTGTTTCAGTAATTTTTTGGGTTTTTCTTGTTGCTCTATTAATTGTGCTAACTTGCCATCTATTAACTGTATAACATCATCATTTACTGCTTTCTTACTAAGTTTTATTAATAATGCCACTTGATTTAGCTCTGCTAAATCAAGTGACAATAATTGTGTTTGTACTTCACTAGTATTTTTGTGAATAAACGTTTGTAACAGTAACGAGGAAACATCTTTCTTTTTTGTAAGGCATTGAAATAAAATAATAATTATTTGTGGATCTGTTTCATGGTTAAGCCAATGGCTCAACAAAAAATAATTTATGCTCGGGGTTTTCATTAGCAAAGATAAAAAATTTTGTTTTTGCGCAACCGTTAACTTAATTGCATTACCCCCCGATAAAATATCTTGTACTTGCGAATAAGCAAAATCTTGCACCGCTTTATTATCATTTGTGATACTTGCACTGTAATAGTCATCAAAATGATTGAATTTTAATAAAACAGCACGACGCACTAGCTCACTATTATCTTCATTAAGGAGTGATAATAAAATGCTTTTGCTGTCACTATTATGACTATCTAATTCTTCATTTATCGCAGCAATACGTACATTACTATCTTTGTGTTGCCATTTTTTTTTACTTTTAAACAGATTGAAAATCATGAGAGTCGTTATTACTTTAGTTAAGTTTTAAATTATTGATAACAGCAACAAGTTACAGATTGGTAAAATGAGCAATACCGCTTTTAGATGTATCTTCATTAGGTTTAGCATAAGGGATCATAGGCTTGTCTTTAGTTGACCTCGAAAACTGCTCTTTTAATTGCCGTTTATTTTTATGTACCATTTGGCCATCGCTGCCTATGGTTAACATTTCATCACTGTTTAAATGTCGCGCTTGATAAGCCATAATTAACTGTAATGCGGTATCACGCTGCGCTTTATCTACAACGACACCCTCTGGCCACTTTCCTGTTTCAGCAGCGCACTTTAATCTTAAATACATTACTTCTGGCATGTTTTCTATCGTGCTATCTAAATTCATATTGTACTCATGTTAATTCGAAATACTCGTTTCAGCGAGAATTAAGGCTCTTCCTATTTTTTTCGTTTAAATAAAAGCAATCGAATGCGGATAATTATATACATAATAAAACCAATACCAGTGCTTGTCATCGCTAAATTATGCTGCCAAGTGCCCTGCTCTATATTATCCCAAAACATAAATAAAAAACCACCACAAAATAACAACATAGCAATAAATGAATAAGTCATTAAGCTTTGGGCTTTGTTAATGCGATTGACATGATGTAAATTGGCAATTTTATCACTATCTAAAGCTTGCAAAGGTAAGCCACAATGTTTACATTTTTTTGCTTTATCTGATATTTTTTTATTGCAACTGGGACAATTAGTTACTGCCATTAATAGCACCTTTATTTACCTTGAAAGTATGACAACTATTCTACCTAAATTTTGACAATAAAAAACGCCCTAATGGACGTTTTTTGAATTAATATTGAACTGAAAGCTAGCTTTGATCAGTTGTGCTTTGCTCTGTGGCTCTTTCTTCCCACCTTTTTTCCCACCTTTCTTCCCAGAACTTAGCATCTTTAATACCTAGTTTTTTCGGATTAAAAGTATACTGCTTCACACCTGATTTTTGTTGTTCTTCATAATCTTTCAACGCTTTAATCGCTGGTTTTGACATAAAGAATATAATAATGATACCAATAATATTCAACCATGCCATTAAACCAACACCAATATCACCTAGACCCCAAGCAATATTAGCCGCTTTTACTGTGCCATAAAATGTTGCCGTTATGATCACTACCTTTAACATAAACACAGCACCTGGAATTTTAAGGGTGCGCTTAATATAGTAAATATTGTTTTCTGCAATAAAGTAATAAGCTAATAGGGTAGTAAAAGCAAAGAAAAATAACGCTAAGGCAACAAAAGGTTTACCAACACCAGAAAAGACACTTTCTACTGCCATTTGGGTAAATTGCGGACTATTAGCCACAACATCACTCGCGATGTTCTGCACGATAAAAGCATCACCTACACCATGAACATTGTAGGTACCAGTAATAATAATCATAAAGGCTGTAGCAGAACAAACAAATAAAGTGTCGATATACACAGAGAAAGCTTGCACTAAACCTTGTTGTGCTGGGTGGTCTACTTCAGCGGCGGCGGCGGCATGAGGCCCTGTACCTTGCCCCGCTTCATTAGAATAAACCCCACGTTTAACTCCCCAACCAATGGCGGCACCAAAACCAGCCATCGGTGTGAAAGCATCACCAATAATCATCATAACAACACTTGGTAATTGCGTTATGTTTAGGCCAATGATTATTAGAGAAATCAAGATATAAGCTAATGCCATAAACGGCACAATAACTTGGGTGAAATTAGCAATACGTTTGATACCACCAAAAATAATAAAACCAAACAATAAAATGATACCCGTTGCGGTATAAAGCTTAGCATAGCTAATCACACCAATAGCGGTTTCAATGCTGCCACTGTTAGAAAATACTTGTTCTACTGCCGAGCCTATAGTGTTTGATTGCACTGTAGGTAGTAATATACCGGTAGCAATAATAGTTGCAATAGCAAAAATCCACGCGTACCACTTTTGTCCCATCGCTTTTTCAATATAATATGCAGGGCCACCATGGTATTTACCATCGTGCTCTTCTTTATATATTTGTGCATTTGTCGATTCGACATAAGCCGTTGCAGCACCAAAAAAAGCAACTACCCACATCCAAAATACGGCGCCTGGTCCTCCAAAGCCAATAGCAGCAGCAACACCTGCGATGTTACCTGCGCCAACTCTACCAGATAATGAAACAGCTAACGCTTGGAAAGACGAAATACCTTGTTCTGAGCTTTTGCCTGACAATAACAAATGCCACATTTCTGAAAACTGGCGAACCTGAACAAAACGTGTTAGCACAGTAAAAAATAAACCTGCGCCTAAACATAGATAGATAAGCGCACTGCTCCAGATATATCCGTTAATAGTGTTGACTAGTTCTTGCACGTAAACTTCCTCTTTATTTATTATTTATTATTTATTTTCATCTGTTCACCTTCCTCAGAAGGTGAACGGTTATTATTATTTAATTAATTTTTAAAGCATTATTATCATAAATCATCGTAAATCATCAACCATGTGGTAAATGCCCGTTAAAAAATCACGCCCGAGCAAGCTGCTACGTATATCAGACCAACCCATGCTGTAATCAGGCAATAAATCATTATCTTTAAAAGGCATTTCTATAGTATAGGCCAAACATTTAAACTGATTACCAACCCAGTTAGTACCAACAGTCGGGTTAGCTTTACCTGGCTCATCTTTATCATAGCCCCGTTCATCTTGAAATTCTGGCGTTAGCGAGAGTAAAATAGTTTTAAATTTATCTTCAAGCGCTTTATGGCGTTCATCATAAGCAACAACACCTTCACAACCAGCTAAAAAATTAACGGGTAAAGCCTCATCACCGTGAACATCTAAAAACATATCAATACCTGTTTCAAGCATTTTTTCCCGTACTAAGTAAACCTCTGGGCTACGATCCATGCTTGGCTCTAACCATTCACGATTTAAGTTAGCACCAACGGCATTGGTACGAAGGTGTCCACGCACACTACCGTCAGGGTTCATGTTAGGTACGATATAAAATACCACTTTATTTAATAATGCCCGGGCAACACCATCATCGTCATCAAGTAAACGATCAAGAAAACCTTCAATAAACCACTCGGCCATGGTTTCCCCAGGATGTTGACGAGCGGTTAACCAAATAACACGCTTACCCTCACCTGCTTCACCAACTTTTAACAAGCTTATATCACGGCCATCAAGTGTTTGACCTAACACTTGTAGCTGACAGTCTACATGCATTTGAGCATTATGTAATAAATCCTGATGACGTTCATAACTATACGGAGAGAAGTAAGCAAAATAAACCGAATCATATTCAGGCGTCAAGGTAATAGTAAGCTTCTCACCGTCGTAGTTTGTTGGCACTCGGAACCAGTGTTCACGGTCATAAGAAGCAACCGCTTGATAGTCCTTCCAACCTTCTACATAAGCAGCTTTACCAGCATTAGTTAAATGAATAACATGCGCTTGTCGTTCTTTTCTTTGAGTAGCATCAGTTTGTAATTTGAAGTGAAACCATTGATAAAATTCAGATTGATTATCATGTTTTATTTCTAGTTGAATATTGCTAACGTCGCTTGCATCGATAACACGAATATTGCCGCTATCAAAATTGTCAGATATTTGCATCGGTAGAGCCTTTGCGTTCCGTACTCAAATAGTTCTAAATAGCATAAATTCTAAATGCCATAAAGTAGATGACTTTTGAGTATAGGTTAAAGAATAAAACCAACAGTGTACACAAACAACATTAAGATCACTACAGTAAGCTTTGTCCAATCAGCAATTATCGGTGATTTAATTTTTACTGAGACAAAATGATTTTTATCGCCATTTTTCAGTTTCTTTGCTATGTTTTTGCGCTTCCCCTATTTTGAGTTTTATTATCAGGTACAGGTCGAGCTAGACGATTAAGTCCATCACTGCATTTTTATTTTTTTAAGAATTTTTTGTGGCTGTTGCCTCATCGTTATCAGGATTAAGTAGCAAATCCATTAAATGCGCCCAATCTTCTACAACTAACATTCGGATGCTTGCTCTAAAGTTTTCCCATAAATGAGATTTTGAGCCAAACGAAACACGACAAGCTTGGTATACACCATCGGTCAATTCAAATATTTGATGGAAGGAATTAATGAGTTAAGTAATCTGACCTTTTTGGAACAAAATTATTACCACTTTTAAATGATAAACCTAACTTATACTGCCAAAATCCTTTTCGACTAAAAAGGTAATGGCTATTACATTCTTTCTCTACGACCTTTGAAACTAAAACTTGGAGAAAGCTATAATTTTCTGGCAATGTATAAACGCCAAAACTCTCTAACCTGTCTGTTTGTATCCATATATGTCTACCTATCTGAACAAGCAATAGCATCTGTTCTGGGTGATTTTTGGGGAGCAGTTCACAGTGTACCTGTTCATGACTCTGCAACTTATCAAAAGTTGACTGCTTGGCATAAATCCAAATATTTGTTATATGGCCACTTTTTAAGTAGGTCATTAAAAATGAATGACTGTCTCTAGCAAGTTCACTTTGGAAGCTTGTAGAATCTCTCATTAAATTATTAAAAATTGAAACTGCATCTATCTGCGACTTAATGTGAGCTTTTAAAGTACCTTTAAGCCAAGTACTACTTTTATCACTATTTGTATAGTCAGCAATTAACGCCTTGATATTTGATAGCCGAACAGACTGAATTGTGCTTTTTGCAGAGCTATTATTTTCAGCCCGATTAATTGCTGTTTGAACTAGGCTATCGATATCCTTTATGATTTTAAATTTTGACTCGGTTGCTGCCAGCTCAAGGATATTTCTGGCGTCACGAATAATAATTTCGACTGTTAGGCTATCCACCCTAGCCATAAATATAGCGAAACATGACTGCCAAACGTTTGAAATTTCTAGGATATTACCAATTATTTTTTTTGATTCAACATCTAAAGTCATTAGGCTGGCAATAAGCTGTTGCTGATACAAAGTAACATTATCAGTATTCAACTTACCACCTTGATGATATAAGCTAACCAGTCGAAATGTAGCAGCCAATTCCTCTTTTGATGGCGCCCAACTGTTAGTAAACAGAATCTCTGGTAGTTTTTCAGATAACTCATTTAATGAACGACTGCACTTTACCGGTGTTAATACACTCATTGTTTAAAAGTTCCCTTCTAAAGCAGCTTCCGCTTCCGTGATCGATGGCGGACTCATAATAAACCTGAAGTCAATTCGCCTATTTGTAGGGTCTGAAGTGGGTGTATCATACTCGTGCTCCGGAACAGGTCGCCCTTCACCATAACCACTTACACTAATTACTGGTTGATTGTTGTTATTTTTCATTTCAGTCAAAATAGGTTCTTTCTTAGCAATTTCACGATAAGTAAACATTGCTCTGTGAGCCGATAATACCCAGTTATCTTGGTATTTCTTTGCAAGCAGGCCCCCGATAGGTACATTATCAGTGTGTCCCTCAACAAAAATAGAGTCTATTTTTCCTTTTGTATTAACAACACAGCCACTGCTTTCATCTGTAGGTGGATTAGTTCCATAGCAGGGTAGAATAGCAGCGAGTACTTCAGCTACGACACCAAGACGATCCACCTGAACTTGATTCAAGTCGGCTTCACCAGTATTAAACCTAACCGCATTTTCATTAAGCCTTAAAACCCCGTGCTCAAGATCAATATCGACTTCTATATCTAGTTCTGACAAAGACTCTTTTATGTTATCAAGCATTTTAGATCGTTCAGCATGATTACCCTTGAGACTTTCGGTATATTTCTCTAATTCAGCATACTTTTTTGCTTGCTCATCCGATGCAATGAGGAAATCAAGTACGAAGATCGCTAATGTAATAATAAATATAAACATTAGCCCTGACATAACATCTGACACAGCTATCATATAGCTTGTATCTTCATTACTTCGTTTTAAAATCATGCCGCACCACGCATTCGGTTATTAGCAAGAGCAATATCCTTAACTAAAACATTTACTTCTTGAATAGCCTCAACTAAGTGCGATGAGACTTTACTCGCATCTTGATCTAAAGATGACATATGCTCATTTGTTAATTTGGCATAATCACTCAAGCCTGTATGTAATTGTGATAAAGAGCTGTCCAAAGCCTCTTTAATGGTCTTCCCGACATTACTTTGCTGCTCAAGCATATGTTTAAGCTCTATTATTGTATCTTTTGATGAGCCACTGGAATATGAAACATCTTTAGCGACTTCCTGTATCCCATTTAATAGTGCTGAATAGTTTTTAGCAAGCTCTGTTGAATGAGTATTCGCTTCTGACATTTGAGCTATGCTTTCTCTCATGCTATCTGATGTATTATTAAAGTTGCCTAAGCTTACTCTTGTAGACTCATGTAATTTCCCTATAGCCTGAGCATTATCAACTAACTCATGATTTAACTTTTTAAGTTGAATAGTAAGCTCTGGGAACTCTTGTAAAATATTACCAAGGTTATTTTCGGCCTTACCCACTTGTAACATAAGTGAATCGACTTGTTGACCTAAACTGCTTGAGATCTGTGCGACAGTCTCCGGAAGAAGTTCAGTCATTATACTTTGTAGTTGCTGACTTGACTCCTTAACACTTTGCTCGCTTGCTAACGTGATTTTACCTGGAATATCCTCTAATAGTTGAGCTGAATCAGCCATAGTTTTACCAAACCATTCAGACGCCTGTTTAATATTCTCCAATGAACTTTCTGATTGGCTTTGAAGCTGCTTTTCAATCGCAGCAGTGCATTCAACAATACTTCCTAATTGCTGATCCATTAAGATTTGTAACTGTTGAGCTGACTCTTGGATACTTTGCTCACTTGCTGAAGTGATCTTATCTGGAATGGTCTCTAAAAGCTGAGCCGAATCAGACATAGACCGAGTAAATACATCAGACGCTTGCTTTATGTTTTCGAGAGAGGTTTTAGACTGTGCGAAGAGTTGTGCCTCAATATCAGCCGTACAATTACCAATTACACGAGCAACATCATTGCCAGCATCCTCAAATGTTTTGACAACACGGCTAATACGCTCCTCTTCTCGAACCCCCATCTCGTCGGCACTACGACGAAGCTGCTCTGTGACACTTAAAATAGATGTTTGTAGCGTATTGGTTAGCTCTTCCGTAGCATTTCCAACCTTGATCTGATTTTCAGTAAAACTGATTAAGTTCGAACCCATACTTTGATTCATTTCTGAAATCAGTGTAGCTAACTCTTTAATCTCAGAGCCAGCATTATCTAACAATGTCTCTCTAAATTCTTTTGATACACGCCTAATAGTTTCATCCGAGATTCGCTGTTGATCAACTTGAAAATTTGCAAGCGCTTTAGTTTGGGCTTCAATTGCCGTTAGCTGCATTGCTGCAAGTTTATCTGCATCGATAAACTCGATGTGAGTTGCTAGGTAACTACTGAACTGTTTGACCTCATTTTCTAACTTGAAAAAACGATTTTTTTCAATGATGGAGAAAATCATTGAGCAAATAATTCCCACTATCGATGTAGAAAAGGCAATAGCAGCACCACTTAATAATGGGTAAAGCGATTGCCTTGCGGCTTCACTATCAGCAGAGCTTAGGCCAGAAGAGGCGCCATAAATACCAATTACGAGACCAACAAAAGTAAAGAGCAGGCCAAGACCTGTGAGCATGTTTGGAACGGATGTAAATAAGCGAATATTAATTTGACGCTCAATGACCTCCTCCATATTAAATATCGATTTAACCTGCATAGTGTTTCTTAAAGATGGTGCTTCACCCTCATTAAGTTGGAAATTATCATTCGGTAGCTGCATACTTCTTTGGTATGCATCCCAAGGTGTTTTCAAGCACTCTGTTGCTGAGATCTTTCTATGCATTTTTTCGCGATTTTGGTAGGCGATAGTAAGCGGGTTATTATTCCAACTCGGTTCAATTATCTCGCCTTCTTCGTCATAGTCGCTTATTGGCTTAAATTGCTTCAGCTCGCTGTTAACGTCACCTAATTGAATCACTAAACGTCTAGTGGAATGTATAAGACGGATTCCGAATAAAAATGCTACCAACACAATAGTTCCGCATAAAGCGATAGTGAGTGGATCTAAAAGTAAGTTGTTCATCTGTATCTTTGGCCTGTTTTAAAGTAAATACTAATATCTAAGTTATTTGGATATCGTCGCTGTTTCATTGAGTCAACCTTCTGTTGCTCATCACAAGACAAGGGCGAAAACCAGCCCTTTGTCAATATATTGTACTTATTTGCTTTAACCCGTTTATTTGATAAAAACTGAATTAATCTTTTTTGCCAATAATCTTTATGATCTACAATCCAGCTAGGCTCTAACTGTCCAATAATTGCGCCATTAAGATCTTTGGATTCAAAAAGCAACTTCTCAAGTGACGGTGACTTTTCAAATACACCTAAGTCAAAGTCTGAACCTCTAAATCGCTCAATAAATACATAACGGCCAATTTCAAAAATACAGATTTCACTAGCATCATTTAGCGGATGGGAACTCATTACTGTTACTCGCTCTTGTTGAAGATCCATTTTATTTGAAAGCAAATTTTTGGATCTTTGAGTCAATAGGAATCTAACTCGCTCAAATGAGTCACTATAGGCTGCCCAGAAAGAAGTTCTTCTGGTTAAATTTCTTGCATGAGTTTTAGTCAAAGAAGGATCTGTACTCGTTTCACAAAGTGCATCAAATATCTTCTTCACTGATTTAAAGTTTGTTACGTGATATAAACTCTTGAGCTTCTTCTGAGCGACTTCAGATAATTGGTACCACAACATTTCTTCTGAATCAGGTAAGCATGAATGTTGTATCCAACGGTCAAATTCACATCCTGACTCAACATAAGTCACCCTATCAAGCAGTTTTTCTAACTGATTAATTGTCTGTTCAACCTCTAAAGGCACTTGGCATGAAAGCCACCAACTTAGCTCATCAGTACTAGGTGATGATGATATTACGTCCACAGCCAGATTACAGATAGAAGTGATATGCTCTCCCCTGGCCTCAAATTCATAATGTTTAAACCAATCAATTACAGGTAGGTTTATTCCGTTTATGACTCGCCCACATCGAAGATAATCTTGCTGAAGTAGGGAACGCACAACATCTGTTTTATTCTTAGTATCATCTTTTTGGTATGTTGTTATTTTCTTGGGGAAAGCAGTAACAACTGAATCAGCAATTGCGTTAAACCCTCGTGCTAACCCTGCAACTATTTTTATTAAACACTTATTATACCTAAGCTCATCCTTAACAAGGCTTGCCCATACAATAATTACAATTGATTCCCTCTCTACAGCTGATAGAGCCCGATACCGATCTTCTGAACGTAACAAAATGATCCATTCAACTTCAGAAATTTTCTCACCATTTTTAAGGCGCTTTGCAATACTTTTAATATCTTTATCATCGAGCTTAACGGAAAATAGTTCTCCTTCCTTAACCCCATCAAGTGAAGGCTGAATGGATGACAATTGTGGCATGACTGGAATTTCAGGCTCCAAAAACCAAGCATGTGCAAGGACTTTATTACTCATTTGGTTTTCTTTCCATTTTTAGGAGTTCAGTTAAATCATGACTTTTGAATTCAAATCGGAATATGACTTTACGATTTTCTTTTGGCTTTAGTTTTGAACTCGCATCATGGCTACCACGGCCAGCGGGTAATATTTTTTCTATAAACTTGCCTTTATAATGAAATGGCGTAGATCCAATGTAGTTCGAAACAGCTTCGGCTCTACGTATGCTTAATGACATAGCATGTTTGCCCCCCTCAGATTTATCTGAGTGCCCTTCAATAATGAGATAGTTAACCTCTTCGGCTGTTTCAGCATTTGTGAAGATAGCTTGGCTATAAACTGGAATTAACTTCTTTAAAAATGCCCGACCTTCAGAATTAATCTCAGCGCTACCTGGTTCGAAATGTAGTCCTGCTACTAATGAGAGTGTCCCTTGGACGTCTATTTGAGATTGAATGCCGACTCTATCTAAGCCTTTTTGAATCTCTTCAACGATGATAATTCGGTTACTTTTAGATTGCTCTTGAAACTCAAATAACTGGGCTAGTGTAACAATCAGCAGCAGAGCAAATACCATTAACAACCCAGCCATTAGGTCACTAATAGATAGCCAGGTGCCAGTTTCATCTATTTGCTGATCGTCTTTGTAATGGTAAGAATCCATTAGCTAACCTTCTCTTTCAAAGTGGCTAGTTCCTGTTTTTCCTGATTTGCTTCTTCAATTACAGTCATCATTAAATCAACAGCACTGTCGAGCCTAGTATAGATACGTGAAGATGTGGCATCGAAGCTGCTGAAGTACTCAGATACTGATTTATTAGCTCGCTTAAAGTAGTCATCCATTTCAGGGCGCATTTGACCAGAAAGTAATTTAAACTCCTCAGAAGCTTTTGAAAATGAAAGGCCTAAATCTGCAACTTGACGACTAACATGCTGGCTTTGTAACTGGAGAGTGTCAACCCAGCTTGCGTTTTCTAGCCCAAATGCTTTTGCCATAGTCTGTACACGTTCAATGACATCTACCATTTGTTTGTGATGTAAATTTAGGTCATTAAGCATATCACTTCGTTTACTGTAGTCGCCTTCAAATACTGCTTTGAAGTTATCTACGACGTCATTTAATCCATCTCTTTGTGCATTTAGTGAACTATCAAGTAAATTATTTTGCTCAGTAAAGTAGCTTGTTAGCTTCTCTTGATACTCCTCCCTAAAGCGCTCAAGTTCAATTTGAATGGTAGAAGACATACTTAATACTTTGGCATCTATATCACCTAAACCAGATTCAAGCTCTTGCTTAGCTGTAGTCATAAGTGCTGCGGACTTTTCACCTACATCAGTCATGGTTTGAGATTGCTGCTTGAAAATTGCATCTGACTCTTGGATTATTTTACTAAATGCATCTGTTTGCGATGTTATAGAGCTACTACCAAGTTCAACGATAGTTTGAATCTCATCAGTAATACTTTTTAGTGCTGCGGTACTATTATCTGCGAAGTCGTTAAGAGAGGTGTCCATGGACTCCGCAAACTCATTAAGCTTCTCTAAAGTATGCAACTCAAAATTCTCTACTGTCGCAGTGGCTTTTGCCATCTCTTCAACTGTTTTTGTCACACTTTGGTTCAGTTCATTACTTATTTCAGCAAAGTCCTTAACAACTTTATTAGTGTTAGCTAATTCAGTTGTGATAGGTAAAACAACTTCTTCACCCATTTTTTCGATGAGTCCTTCAAATTCATCAGCTCGTGCTTTAGCTAGATCATCAACGGCGTTGACTGTCTTATTAGACACTGCAAGCATCTCTAAAGCATGCCCATCTACTTGTGTTGTAAGTTGTTCTATTGGCTGACTCACTTGAGTGAGTAGCGCTGAGTTAAGTACCTGCTCAGTTATTATCTTCTCAGAGATATTGCTGCTAGTCGTAGTTAAAGTCTCAAGCATCCCTGTTAAAGCATATGTAGCTTGATTGATCTGCTTGTTTTCTTCATTTATTTCAGCGAGTAATTCAGTAGGTTTTTTAAACTCTTCACTAAATTCAGATGCGATTTTAGCTAGATCATCAACGGCGTTGACTGTCTTATTAGACACTGCAAGCATCTCTAAAGCATGCCCATCTACTTGTGTTGTAAGTTGTTCTATTGGCTGACTCACTTGAGTGAGTAGCGCTGAGTTAAGTACCTGCTCAGTTATTATCTTCTCAGAGATATTGCTGCTAGTCGTAGTTAAAGTCTCAAGCATCCCTGTTAAAGCATATGTAGCTTGATTGATCTGCTTGTTTTCTTCATTTATTTCAGCGAGTAATTCAGTAGGTTTTTTAAACTCTTCACTAAATTCAGATGCGATTTTAGCTAGATCATCAACGGCGTTGACTGT
The DNA here is from genome assembly GCA_965261045.1 of uncultured Colwellia sp. Classification (GTDB taxonomy): domain Bacteria; phylum Pseudomonadota; class Gammaproteobacteria; order Enterobacterales; family Alteromonadaceae; genus Colwellia. Next base: position 1,467,753 of record CBDHCJ010000001.1, on the reverse strand, counting down.
CTTATTAGACACTGCAAGCATCTCTAAAGCATGCCCATCTACTTGTGTTGTAAGTTGTTCTATTGGCTGACTCACTTGAGTGAGTAGCGCTGAGTTAAGTACCTGCTCAGTTATTATCTTCTCAGAGATATTGCTGCTAGTCGCAGTTAAAGTCTCAAGCATCCCTGTTAAAGCATATGTAGCTTGATTGATCTGCTTGTTTTCTTCATTTATTTCAGCGAGTAATTCAGTAGGTTTTTTAAACTCTTCACTAAATTCAGATGCGATTTTAGCTAGATCATCAACGGCGTTGACTGTCTTATTAGACACTGCAAGCATCTCTAAAGCATGCCCATCTACTTGTGTTGTAAGTTGTTCTATTGGCTGACTCACTTGAGTGAGTAGCGCTGAGTTAAGTACCTGCTCAGTTATTATCTTCTCAGAGATATTACTGCTAGTCGCAGTTAAAGTCTCAAGCATCCCTGTTAAAGCATATGTAGCTTGATTGATCTGCTTGTTTTCTTCATTTATTTCAGCGAGTAATTCAGTAGGTTTTTTAAACTCTTCACTAAATTCAGATGCGATTTTAGCTAGATCATCAACGGCGTTGACTGTCTTGTTAGACACTGCAAGCATCTCTAAAGCATGCCCATCTACTTGTGTTGTAAGTTGTTCTATTGGCTGACTCACTTGAGTGAGTAGCGCTGAGTTAAGTACCTGCTCAGTTATTATCTTCTCAGAGATATTGCTGCTAGTCGCAGTTAAAGTCTCAAGCATCCCTGTTAAAGCATATGTAGCTTGATTGATCTGCTTGTTTTCTTCATTTATTTCAGCGAGTAATTCAGTAGGTTTTTTAAACTCTTCACTAAATGCAGATGCGATTTTAGCTAGATCATCAACGGCGTTGACTGTCTTGTTAGACACTGCAAGCATCTCTAAAGCATGCCCATCTACTTGTGTTGTAAGTTGTTCTATTGGCTGACTCACTTGAGTGAGTAGCGCTGAGTTAAGTACCTGCTCAGTTATTACCTTCTCAGAGATATTGCTGCTAGTCGCAGTTAAAGTCTCAAGCATCCCTGTTAAAGCATATGTAGCTTGATTGATCTGCTTGTTTTCTTCATTTATTTCAGCGAGTAATTCAGTAGGTTTTTTAAACTCTTCACTAAATGCAGATGCGATTTTAGCTAGATCATCAACGGCGTTGACTGTCTTGTTAGACACTGCAAGCATCTCTAAAGCATGCCCATCTACTTGTGTTGTAAGTTGTTCTATTGGCTGACTCACTTGAGTGAGTAGCGCTGAGTTAAGTACCTGCTCAGTTATTATCTTCTCAGAGATATTGCTGCTAGTCGCAGTTAAAGTCTCAAGCATCCCTGTTAAAGCATATGTAGCTTGATTGATCTGCTTGTTTTCTTCATTTATTTCAGCGAGTAATTCAGTAGGTTTTTTAAACTCTTCATTAAATGCAGATGCGATTTTAGCTAGATCATCAACGGCGTTGACTGTCTTGTTAGACACTGCAAGCATCTCTAAAGCATGCCCATCTACTTGTGTTGTAAGTTGTTCTATTGGCTGACTCACTTGAGTGAGTAGCGCTGAGTTAAGTACCTGCTCAGTTATTATCTTCTCAGAGATATTGCTTACAGAGCTAGATATTTGAGTAATATTTCCCGCCGTAGATTCGACAACTTTGGTTAAAAGCTCTAAACCATTAATTGAACCCTCTTTAATATCCGTCAACTTTAAGTTGATATCTAAAAGGGATTGAGTGACATCCCTAGTCTGATCAGTCTGTCCTATAACTAATTGGTGTAATAGGTCGTTACTTGTCACAACAACACTCTGTCCCCGCACAAAGTTTATAAGGTCATCTTTTGCTTTCTTAGTGTTCGAAACATTCCAGGAAAATAGCACCATAAAGATAAAGCTAGTCCCCATGCCCACAATAGAAGTAACAAAAGCTGTACCTAAACCACCAATCAAAGTAGATGCTTGCTCAACAAGAGCAGATGAGTCAGAGCCAAAATCTGTCAATCCGCTTAGGCCAATCGTAATCCCGACAAAAGTACCTAAAATACCGATGGTAGTTAAAATGGCGGGAACAGACTTAAATGAAGCTGTAGAAAAATCTTCGATTATTTGCGAAGGGTGTCGTAATAATTCAACTCGGCCATTATTAAAGGAAATATAAGAAAGAGTTATTTTTTGTTTAATAGCGCACATATCTAGCGCTAAAGCTTTACATGATTCACCTAGATTAGTTATAGGGGTATTTTCATTTCCTGATATATCTAGAAAATGACTGCGTTTGCTACTAATAACTTTTAAGTATTTAGAGCGGTCTCGAAATAGTGAGTAAGTAAATTTAGCAAAGAATGCTAAGGTCAGGATAAAAAATATGATCAGGATAATAATTTTGTCATTCATAACTTAGTACTTTTGGTTAATTGCTAGTTTAAATTCGGTTTCAGTTAATAGCCGTCTAGCGACCGCTACAGGTATGTGTTCAGCATTCCACTTTATATCACCATCCGAGGAGAAAACTTTCTGACTGCCCCAACGAACACTAAAAACGCTGCCATCTGGGTAATTATCGAGGTCAAACTTGAACCGGACCTGTTCAGGATAGCTTCTAAAAAGCTCCACTTGCCACGATGACTTTTGGTATTTGAGGCGCTCCGCCATCATATTATTAATTTGCGGAGATGGATCTTCTTTAGCTACTTTCCAAGCTCTATTTATTGAGACAATACGGTCAACAATTTCACTAAGCTTTAGACTTGATTCAAATTTTGAATTAATGATTTGCATTTTTTTCCATTATTATTGGTAGCGCCTGAAGCTTTGTCTAACGTTCCACGCATGCATTTGCCATCGATAGAAACAATAATTGTTTGCTTGAATTACCACCTAATTGGTGGATTTAAACCCGCTTGCCCTGGGAACCCCCTGTTTTTTAAGTCTTTCGAAAAACAGATACGGGTAAAATAGGTGCAATTGGTGGCGCGAAATAAGTACATTGTCTCAGGCAATCCTTTTGGACTGATTTAAAAACCTTTAGACATAAAAAAGCCGTTGAATATCAACGGCTTTATTCATTTTTAATGTGGCGGTGAGATAGAGATTTGAACTCTAGGAGGGCTACAAACCCTCGCCGGTTTTCAAGACCGGTGCTTTCGACCACTCAGCCATCTCACCTGAAGTTAACAAACAACTTGTAAAACAATGCTTGCTTGAGAACGAGGCGAATATTAAAGTGTCGGCATAAACTTGTAAAGCAATTATTAACGAAAAATGAATTAATTATTGTTGATTGCTAAAAAAACAGTCAGTTTGCGAATAATTCAATCGACAAATACAAAATAACCGACGAGGTAATCCATTTTGAGTAAAAAAAACACAAGTAATATTCTTGATAACAAATGCCGTTGCCCTTGGCTTGATACCAGTAAAGAAGATTATGTCCAATACCATGATGAAGAATGGGGAGTACCTGTTTACGATGATCAAAAACTGTTTGAGTTGTTGACACTAGAATCCGCTCAAGCTGGTTTAAGCTGGTACACTATATTAAAACGTCGACAAGGATATCGTGATGCGTTTGCCAATTTTGATGTGCAAGTCGTCTCGAACTATGATCAAGCTAAGGTTGAAGAGTTGATGTTAAATTCAGCCATTATTAGAAACCGCGGTAAGATTAATGCTGCGATTAACAATGCCAAACTGTTTATTGAGATCCAACAAGAATTTGACAACTTTAGTGATTATATGTGGGGCTTTGTTAATCATAAAACTATTGTTAATGAATTCACCAAGCTAAGTGACTACCCTGCAACAAGTGTAGAGTCTGACGCATGGAGTAAAGACTTGAAAAAACGTGGCTTTAAATTTGTTGGCTCCACAATATGTTACGCGCATATGCAGGCATCTGGCATGATAAATGACCACAACCTAAGTTGTTACAAACGGAAACAAATAATTGATAAATATGAGCAATGCTAACCTAGCTATTTAATAATCGCCATGTCATAATATGTCACAAGGTCATTAAAAAACTTTATAGTTTAAATAACTTGAACTTAACAAAAATGCCCTTATCTTACTTATAACAGATAATAGGTAATTAGAATTAAATTTTTAAGGAAGTTTTATGCAATCTAAGATGAATTTTCAAACGGTGAGCCAAAGTTCAGCTATTGAAATCAACAAGGTATTGAAAAATACTTACATGTTATTATCGATGACTCTAGCTTTTAGTGCGGTAACCGCTGGCATTTCAATGGCGATGAACTTGTCACACATGGCTGCGTTAGTAATGATGTTAGTTGCTTTTGGCTTAATGTTCGTTGTTAATAAAAAAGCAGAATCTGCTAGTGGTATTTTTTGGATTTTTGGCTTTACTGGTTTAATGGGCGCATCGCTAGGGCCAATGCTTAATGTCTATGCCGCAATGCCTGGTGGCCCCGCTATGATTATGCAAGCACTTGGCGGTACGGCATTAATCTTTTTCGCTTTATCAGGTTACGCCTTAACCAGCAAGAAAGACTTCTCCTTTATGGGTGGTTTTTTAATGACAGGGTTGATTGTGGTATTAGTAGCAAGTTTAGCTAATATTTTCTTTCAAATTCCCGCTTTATCATTAGCAATAAGTGCAGCTGTTATCATGGTTATGTCTGGCTTAATTTTGTTTGATACTAGCCGTATTATTAACGGTGGTGAGCGTAACTATATTAGAGCAACTGTATCATTGTATTTGAATGTTTATAATATCTTCGTTCATCTACTTCACCTATTAGGTGTAATGGGCTCAGACGATTAACTTTCAAGTTAATTAGCTTTTAGTTTCTTTAAAGCTTTATAATATAAAGCCTCGCTATTGCGGGGCTTTTTTATGTACAGGATGTACGGTATTTCGCGATGACAGGACGTCAAAGAGCGATTATGTACAGGATGTACGGTATTTCGCGATGACAGGACGTCAAAGAGCGATTATGTACAGGATGTACGGTATTTCGCGATGACAGGATGTCAAAGAGCGATTATGTACAGGATGTACGGTATTTAGCAATTGAATAACTTCAGATATAGAGACTTATTTTAGTGAACAAACTTGCTGTGGTAGTAACCACCCCTCCCTATAGTAACTTATCAGTAACTGCGCTTGATTATATTGAAACAGCGCTTAAATCGGGTATTGAACTTGTAGGTGTGTTCTTTTATCAAGATGGGGTTATGCATGCAAACCAGCAAGTACACATTGCCAGTGATGAATTTCAATGTATAAAGCATTGGCAAGCACTACAACAAACATTCAAACTACCATTGCACTTATGCATAACGGCAGCAGAAAAACGAGGGCTTAGTGACGAGCAGGCCAATAATATTAGCCCTATTTTTACCATCTCTGGTTTAAGTGAATTAGTTGAGTTAGTAAATAAAGCGGATCGTTTGGTGCAATTCTAATGTCTTATACTTTAAATAAATTAACCGCAATACTTAATTCTAAAGCGCCCTACTCAAATACTGCAGGTAAAGATTCGCTAGATATCGCTTTAATATTTGGCTCTTTTGAACAGCCGACATCATTATTTTTTCAAGGTGATGGTGTTTGGCAGCTGATCCAAGGGCAAAACGGGGACATCGTTTCAGTAAAAGATTACTTAAAAACCTTTGCCGCTTTTGAGTTTTACGACATTGAAAACATATATATATGCCAAGAATCATTAACGCAGCGTAGGTTAGCTACTAATTTTCATATAGAACAAGTGCAGGTGTTAGCCAAGCAAGAGTTTGCCGAAAAATTAGCAAGCCATCATACCGTACTAAGGTTTTGATAATAAGGTTTTAATAATAGGGTTTTAACACTAAGGTAAAAATCATGACTACTTTGCATATTGTCCGTCAAAGTGCATTTAACAACGATGACTTTGCTCAATGCCTCCAAGTACTACGTTATAATGATGTTATCGCCTTTATTGATGATGGTTGCTATAACTTACATCACAGTTTAATTAACACGATTGATAGCGAAGCTAACATTCAATTAAAGGTGATAGGAAAACACGCTCAAGCTCGTGCGATAACAGTAGATGAAGCGTTATATACGATTATTAATATGAACAACTTAGTTGAACTAACTTTGACAACAAACAGAGTAATTACATGGCAATAAGTTTAGAGTTTAATGGTGAGCATATTGATACTGACACACAAGGGTATCTGCTAGATCATACATGTTGGCAAGAAGCATTAGCCGTAGCTATGGCGAAAAATGATGCCTTTGAACTAACAGAAGCCCACTGGGAAGTGATTAACTTTGTTCGTCAATTCTATTTAACTTACAACACCTCTCCTGCCATTAGAGCATTAACCAAGGCAATGAAAGCTGAATTTGGCGAAAAAAAAGCAAGCTCTCGCTACCTTTTTAAGCTTTTCCCTGACGGCCCAGCAAAACAAGCCACTAAATATGCAGGTTTACCAAAACCTAAACGTTGTTTGTAACATACATTGAGCAACGTCATTTAAAGAAAAAGGCACCAACCAACTTGGCAGGTGCCTTGAAGCGATAAACTCAAATCTACTTTCTATGTAGCAGGTAACGTTGGTACTGTAATACCCGCCATTTCAAGCATAACCCGAACAACCTGACAGCTATAACCAAATTCATTATCATACCATACGTATAACACCGCTCTGTCACTTTCAACAATAGTTGCTTGTGAATCAACAACACCAGCATGACGAGAGCCAACAAGATCGGTAGAAACAATTTCGTTTGAAGCCGTATAATCAACTTGATTTTGCAGCTCAGATCTTAATGATATATTTCGTAAATAATCATTAAGCGCATCTTTGTCTGTAGATTTTTTCAAGTTTAAATTCATGATTGCCATTGAAACATTCGGTGTCGGCACACGAATGGCATTACCGGTTAATAACCCTTTTAGCTCAGGCAATGCTTTAGCTACTGCTTTTGCTGCGCCTGTGGTACTAATAACCATATTTAGTGGTGCACTACGACCACGACGTGGTGCTTTATGATAGTTATCTATCAAGTTTTGATCATTAGTATAAGAGTGAATAGTTTCTACATGACCGTTACGAATACCAAATTCATCATTAAGTGCTTTTAATACTGGTGTAATGGCATTAGTGGTACAACTTGCTGCAGAAACGATTTTATCGCTTGCTAATATCATGTCATGGTTAACACCATAAACGATATTTTTAATATCACCTTTTGCTGGTGCCGTTAATAATACTTTAGCAACCCCCTTAGATTGTAAATGTTGACCTAAACCCTCTTCATCAGTCCAAATACCCGTATTATCAACAATCAAAGCATTATTGATGCCGTACTCAGTATAATCAACGTCTGATGGTGATTTAGCATAAATCACTTTGATGAAAGCACCATTGGCTTTGATAACATTATTTTCTTTATCAATAGTGATACTGCCATTAAATGCGCCATGTACGGAATCACGGCGTAATAAACTCGCACGCTTTTCTAAATCACCCTCACTTTTAGCTGGACGTAAAACAATAGCACGTAAATTTAACTTAGCATTTGGGCCTGTTTGTTCTATTAATAAACGTGCCAGTAAACGACCAATACGACCGAAACCATATAAAACCACATCTTGACTTTGTGGCTCATCATTTTTAATAGCAATAGGGGTTAATTCTTTCTCAAGGTATTGTTCAATTGATAAATCATTCGATTGACCTTGAAACAAATAACGATAAGCTAATTTACCAACATCAATACGTGCTGGCGCTAATATCATTTTGCTTAACGCCTTAACAAAAGGAAAACTCTCACGTAAACGCAGTTTACTCTCTTCATGCAAAGCAACCGATTTATGCGCTTTGATGATATCGATAGGAGAAGCATTTAATAAAGGGCGGCCATAAACTGATATTTCAATACCTTGATTTCTAAATAGCTGACCAATCATAGGTTGCATATTTTCTGCAAAAGTTTGGCGTTCTTGCCAACTTGCTTGATATTCTTCCTCAAGATGAGATGTCATTAGTTAAACCTTTTATTTCAATTAATTGAACGAGACTTTACTATAATCATATTGGCTTAGTTTTTAACAAATCAAAACTAGACTATAGCGAAAGATTATTTTGCGCATATTGTAATGCAAGAGGTAATATTTCTCTATAGGTTACATGATTATTTCAACAGAAAACTAATATCTACTAAAACCCAAAAGTGACACTATGTTTCGTTATTACAATTATTAACTTAAGTTTCGGAGCTCACTTTTATCCAACAAAAGTGAAATCAAGCATGGATAAAAGAAGCGATTTGAACAGTAAGCAATTTTCTTGTTATAGATTATAGATTAAAGATTAAAGATTAAAGATTAAAGAATATTCTCTAAACAAAATGAAATTAGTGACTTAATTTGGAATAAATTTAAGTAAGCATTATGGGCGTATAGCCCACCATGATTACCAACGGTATCTTTGCTTAATAGGGTCTAAAAGCAATCGCTAGGAATACGCACCCAACCTTCCATCAGTACTCGGGCACTGCGGCTCATATTTACTTTTTTTACGGTCCAATTATCATTAATACATTCAGTGTGTGCACCTACTTTCAATGTCCCTGATGGATGTCCGAAAGTTACTGAGCTACCTTCTTCTGAATCTACCGCCAAATTTGCAACAAGGGCAACTAATGTGCCGGGGATGGCTGCAGCAGTGCCAATTGCTACAGCTGCTGTTCCCATCATGGCATGGTGTAATTTACCCATAGATAATGCACGTACTTGTAAATCGATATCACTAGCCATAATATTTTTGCCACTAGAAGATCTATAAGTTTGTGCTGGTGCAACAAAGGCAACTTTAGGAGTATGTTGACAAGCAGCAGCCTCAGAAATGTCTTTAATTAACCCCATTTTTATTGCACCATAAGCACGAATGGTTTCAAAACACGCTAATGATTTTTCATCACCATTAATCGCTTCTTGTAATTCAGATCCTGTATAGCCAAGCTCTTGTGCATTTAAAAAAATTGTAGGTATACCAGCGGTAATCATCGTTGCTTTAAAGGTACCAATATCAGGTACAACAAGATCATCAACTAAATTACCTGTAGGAAACATAGCTTCAGAAGGATCTACCGGTGCAACAAAATCAACTTGTACTTCAGCCGCAGGAAAAGTAACGCCATCAAGTTCAAAATCACCCGTTTCTTGCACTTCTCCATTGATAGTAGGTACATGAGCGATAATAGTTTTACTGATGTTTTTTTGCCAAATTCTTACTTTACAAATACCATTTTCAGGTATTCTATCCGCCGCAACCAAACCTGAGCTAATCGCAAACGAGCCAACAGCGGCAGTAAGATTACCACAATTACCACTCCAATCGACAAATGCTTTATCAATAGCCACTTGACCAAACAAATAATCAACATCATGATCCACTTGCTCAGATTTAGTTAAGATAACCGCTTTACTGGTGCTTGAAGTTGCGCCACCCATACCATCGGTTTGTTTAGCATACGGATCAGGACTACCTATCACGCGTAATAATAAGTTATCACGTGCTTCACCTGGTACTTGTGCAACTTCAGGTAAATCCGTAAGATTAAAAAACACTCCTTTTGAGGTGCCACCACGCATATACGTTGCAGGGACTTTTATTTGAGGTGCATAAGGCATTATTTTCACCCTTAAATTATTTGTTTATTATATTGTTTATTATGCTCTTTATTATATAAAGTGGCACATTAATAAAAAGATGCGCCTTGATCATGATTGGCTCAGGTATCCTAAAACTCACATTTTCAGGTGGTTTGGCTACGTACGTTTGATTCTAAGAAATCGTTAGCAAACTTTTGTAAAACGCCACCCGCATTATAAACACTAACTTCTTCAGCAGTGTCTAAGCGACATTTAACAGGCATAACGAGAGTTTCACCACTTTTACGGGTTATTACGACTCTCATTTGTGCACTCGGAGAAATATCACCTTCAACGTCAAAAGTTTCACTGCCATCAATTGCGTAAGATTTACGTGTTTCATCATTAGTGAATTCAAGCGGTAACACACCCATACCAACAAGGTTAGTACGGTGAATTCGCTCAAAACCTTCTGCGACAATGACTTCCACACCAGCTAACCGTACGCCTTTGGCCGCCCAGTCTCGTGATGATCCTTGACCATAATCAGCACCAGCAATGATAATAAGCTGCTGTTTACGCGCCATATAGGTTTCAATGGCTTCCCACATGCGCATTTGCTGACCTTCAGGTTCAACCCGTGCGAGTGAGCCTTGAATCAGCTTTCCTTTGTCATCAAGACACATTTCATTAAACAGTTTAGGGTTCGCAAACGTTGCTCGTTGCGCGGTTAAGTGATCACCACGGTGAGTTGCATACGAGTTGAAATCTTCTTCTGGCAAGCCCATCTTATCTAGATAAGCACCAGCAGCACTATCAAGTTGAATGGCATTTGATGGCGATAAATGATCGGTAGTGATGTTATCACCCAAAACCGCTAATGGACGCATAGCTTTCATGGTACGTTCACCCGCAAGTGCCCCTTCCCAATAAGGCGGACGTCGGATATAAGTACTTTGTGGATGCCAATCATATAAAGGACTTTCAGCAGGTTCAAAAGCGCCTAAGTCAAACATTGGCGTATAGACCTTTTTAAACTGCTCAGGTGTAACGCTTTTAGCGACAATAGCATCAATTTCAACATCACTAGGCCAAATATCAGCTAAACGAATATCATTGCCTTGTTGATCTTGTCCTAAGATATCTTTTTCAATATCAAAGCGCATAGTACCAGCAATAGCATAAGCCACTACAAGTGGTGGTGAAGCAAGGAATGCTTGCTTAGCATGAGGATGAATTCGACCATCAAAATTACGGTTACCAGATAATACTGCAGTGGTATATAAATCACGCTCAAGCACTTCTTGTTTGATTTTCGGATCTAGAGCGCCACTCATACCGTTACAGGTAGTACAGGCATAACCAACAATACCAAAGCCTAATGTTTCCATTTCAGACAATAAGCCAGCATCTTCTAAATACAACTTTGCAACTTTAGAGCCTGGCGCAAAAGACGTTTTCACCCAAGGTTTACGCAACAAACCTAATTCGTTAGCACGTTTTGCTACAAGACCTGCAGCAACAACATTACGTGGATTTGAGGTGTTGGTACAACTGGTAATCGCGGCGATAATTACTGCCCCATCAGGCATATTACCTTGCCAGTTATCTATATCGACGTTGTCAAAAGTTTTGGCTATGCCTGTTGAGGCTAATGCTGAGGTAGGTAAACGACGATGTGGGTTTGAAGGTCCTGCCATGTTGCGACATACCGTTGATAAGTCAAACTCTAATACACGCTTATAATGTGCTTCCATGAGATCATCAGCCCATAGCCCTGTGTGTTTGGCGTAGTTTTCTACCAGTTCAACTTGTTCTGGCTCACGACCAGTAATTTTTAAATAATCAATGGTTTGTTGATCTATATAGAAAAGTCCCGCTGACGCGCCATATTCTGGCGTCATATTTGATATAGTAGCCCTGTCACCAATAGTTAAGTTTTTAGTACCTTCACCAAAGAATTCTAGATAACTTGAAACTACTTTGGCATGACGCAAAAACTCAGTAATCGCTAACACCATATCGGTTGCTGTGATTCCTTCTTGCCGCTTACCAATAAGTTTTACCCCAATAATATCAGGTAAGCGCATCATAGACGGCTGACCTAACATTACGGTTTCTGCTTCAAGTCCACCAACACCAATAGCGATAACACCTAAAGCATCAATGTGTGGCGTATGACTGTCTGTACCAACACAAGTATCAGGAAAGGCAACGCCATCACGTATTTGAATAACAGGAGACATTTTCTCTAAATTAATTTGATGCATAATACCGTTACCAGCAGGAATGACATCAACATTTTTAAAAGCGGTTTTTGTCCACTCGATAAAATGAAATCTGTCTTCATTTCGTCGGTCTTCAATCGCACGATTTTTATCGAAAGCATTATCTTCAAATCCACCGTGTTCCACTGCCAGTGAGTGATCAACAATCAATTGCGTTGGTACAACTGGATTTACTTTTGCAGGATCGCCACCTTGATCGGCAATTGCATCACGCAAACCAGCTAAATCGACAAGCGCAGTTTGTCCCAAAATATCATGACAAACTACACGTGCTGGATACCAAGGAAAATCTAAATCTTGTTTACTCTCAATAATTTGCTTTAAAGAGTCAGTTAAGGTTTCAGGAGAACAGCGACGAACAAGTTGTTCAGCTAAAACGCGAGAAGTGTATGGCAATTTAGCATAAGCACCTGCGCTTATTTCTTCTATTGCTGATCGGGTATCAAAATAATCAATACTTGCACCTGGCAATGGCTTGCGGTAATCATAATTCATAATATAAGTCCGAATAAAGGAACGAGTGTCGAGCGGCACTTCGCAACTCGTTACTTGACACTCTGATCTGTATTATCTTTGTGCGATTGGCGTAACAGTTCTTGGCTCTGAGCCAGTATAGTCAGCACTTGGGCGAATAATACGGTTATTAGAGCGCTGCTCCATTACATGCGCTGCCCAACCCGTTAAACGAGAACAAACGAAAATAGGCGTAAATAATTTTGTTGGAATACCCATATAATTATAAGTTGATGCATGGAAAAAATCGGCATTACAAAATAATTTTTTGGTATCCCACATGTACTCTTCACAAGCGACTGATATATCATAAAGTGAGGTATCGCCATTTTCAGCAGCTAACTTTTCAGACCATTTTTTGATAATGACATTACGAGGATCAGATGTGCGATAGATAGCATGACCAAAGCCCATAATTTTTTCTTTACGTTCTAGCATATTAGCCATTTGCTCTTTGGCATCACTCGGTGATTTAAATTGTTGGATCATATCCATTGCCGCTTCGTTGGCACCACCGTGTAATGGACCACGTAACGTACCAATTGCAGCGGTAACACAAGAATACATATCTGATAAGGTTGAGGCACAAACACGAGCAGTAAAAGTTGAGGCATTGAATTCATGCTCAGCATATAAAATCAATGATACATCCATTACTCGTTTATGTTGTTCTGACGGGCTTTCGCCATTTAGTAAACGTAAGAAGTGACCACCAAGTGATGCTTCATCACTGACACAATCAATTTCAATACCATCATGTGAAAACTTATACCAGTAACACATAATTGCAGGGAATGCCGACAACAAACGGTTAGACGCTTTATTTTGTTGTGAAAAATCAGCTTCTGGTTCAATATTGCCTAAAAATGAACAACCAGTACGCATTACATCCATAGGATGTGCATCTTTTGGAATTAGTTTTAATACTTCTTTTAATGCTTGTGGGATATCACGCATAGTTAACAATTCAGCTTTATATTCAGCCAACTCACCTGCTGTTGGTAATTCACCGTTAAATAATAAATAAGCGACTTCTTCAAAGGTAGTATTATCAGCTAAATCTGAAATATCATAACCACAGTAAGTTAAACCGCTACCTGATTTACCTACAGTACATAAAGACGTTTCACCAGCACTTTGGCCACGTAAACCTGCGCCACTTAATTTCTTATCAGACATAATTCTTTCCTCATACTTTAATTTTTATATTATTGAAATGTAGGTCGTACTTGAGAGTAACAAGTCTAACCCACAAGAGTAATTACTTGTTTTTGCCTTCAGCAAACAAAGAGTCTAGTTTTTGTTCATAATCGTGGTATCCAAGATAATCGTATAAGTCCATACGGGTTTGCATGATATCTACTACCGCTTTTTGATCGCCATCAGCTAAGAGGGCTTTATAAACTAACTCCGCAGCTTTATTCATCGCTCTAAAAGCTGATAACGGGTAAAGCACCATGGCACAACCCCACTCACCTAACTGCTCTTTATTCCAAAGTTCGGTTTGACCAAATTCTGTTATGTTCGCTAATACGGGTACATCAAGTGCTTCAGTAAAAGCACGATAGTGCTCTTCTGTTTTCACCGCTTCAGCAAAAATACCATCGGCACCAGCAGCAACATAAGCTTTAGCCCGTTCAAGCGCAGCTTCTAAACCTTCTTGTGCAAAGGCATCAGTACGCGCCATAATGAAAAAATCAGGATCAATACGCGCGTCAACCGCTGCGCGAATGCGATCAACCATTTCCTCGATGGTAACAATTTCTTTATTCGGACGATGACCACAACGCTTCTGGGTAACTTGATCTTCAATATGAACAGCGGCGGCACCTGATTTTTCCATATCATGAATCGTCTTAGCGATATTAAATGCCCCACCCCAACCCGTATCAATATCTACGAGTAAAGGTAAACTTGATGCGGCAGTAATACGTTGTACATCAGCAATAACATCATTTAACGATGTCATTCCTAGATCGGGTAAACCATAAGAGGCATTAGCAACACCACCACCAGATAAGTATATGGCTTGGTGACCAATTTGCTCTGCCATCATAGCGCTATAGGCATTGATAGTACCGACAACTTGCAATGGCTTACTGTTTTTAAGCGCTTCGCGAAATTTTGCACCTGCAGACTTTTGAGCAACTGATAATTGACTTGTCATAGTTTATTTCCCCTTAGGACTTGATAAGTTGTATTTTTGTTTGTTCTTTTTGAGCAATTTCTTTTGAAATTTTATTTTCTATATTTTTGCGTGAAGCGGCAATATGACGACGCATTAACATTTCGGCTAGTTCTCCATCTCTATCTGCAATCGCTTGAATTATGTGAGAGTGTTCGTCAAAAGCGCGACTTGCTCGGGGGCTATTCATACCAAATTGACAACGATACATACGGATTAAGTGATATAACTGACCACAAATTAATTCAATTAACTGTCTGTTATGACTACCTAAAATAATCTTGTAGTGAAAATCAAGATCACCTTCTTCCTGATAATAGGCAACACCATCTTTAAGCTCTTGAGTTTGACTATGAGCATTAAGCATAGCTTGCATGTCGACAATTTCCTCATCGGTCATATTTAATGCTGCTTGACGACATGCCATTCCTTCAAGTGCTTCACGAGTGATATACAGTTCTAATAAACCGTCAATGGAACAATTAACCACACGAGAGCCAACATTTGCTTTTCGTTTGATAAGATGACATTTTTCTAGGCGATTTAATGCCTCACGTAAGGTTGAACGGCTTATTTGATAACGTTTAGCTAATTCAGGTTCACTTATTTTGCTGCCTGATGGAATTTCACCTTCAACAATAGCATGTTGTATTTGCTCAAATACTTTATCCGCAGTTGTGACCGCAGCTTGTTGAGTTGGGTTATTTGTTTTCATAAGTTTAAGTACATTAAAATTATAATGATTTGTTTACATCGACATCACAGACATTTCCTATATTATCGGCATTGTCGACACATTGTATTTACGGCATGAATAATAGCGGATTAATTTAATTAAGCAAGTGAATATTGCTATTATTGTCGACAATTAAAGGTGATTTAGCAAATAGTTTTAGTTTTAAAATACAAAAAAAAGCCCATGCAATATAATTATATTGCATGGGCTTTTTATATATCACTTTTTGTACACTTTATTTATTGTTTAATAAATAAAGTGGCATCCCTAAGGGGATTTGAACCCCTGTTACCGCCGTGAAAGGGCGGTGTCCTAGGCCTCTAGACGATAGGGACACTAAAACTGCTTATCGAATGTATTCGATGTTTTAGTGTAGGCAAATGCCGAGCCTGCGAGGCTGAGCGACATAATTCAATACTAAAACTGCTTATCGAATGTATTCGATGTTTTAGTGTAGGCAAATGCCGAGCCTGCGAGGCTGAGCGACATAATTCAATACTAAAACTGCTTATCGAATGTATTCGATGTTTTAGTGTAGGCAAATGCCGAGCCTGCGAGGCTGAGCGACATAATTCAATACTAAACCAACACTAAACCAATACTAAAACTCTTATTTCAGATTAAATATCTATAGTATAAGATAACTATTTCACTTTTTATGCACTTCACTTTAAATAATGATTACTTAAAATAAAGTGGCATCCCTAAGGGGATTCGAACCCCTGTTACCGCCGTGAAAGGGCGGTGTCCTAGGCCTCTAGACGATAGGGACACAGGATTGGCATTACCAATTCATCAATTGCTTATTGTTTTATAAGTTTAAGCAAACTTAATTTTATCTCTCTATCTCTATCTAAAAAAGATAAAAAGAAATAGTGGCATCCCTAAGGGGATTCGAACCCCTGTTACCGCCGTGAAAGGGCGGTGTCCTAGGCCTCTAGACGATAGGGACACTAAAACTGCTTATCGAATGTATTCGATGTTTTAGTGTAGGCAAATGCCGAGCCTGCGAGGCTGAGCGACATAACCCAATACTAAAACTGCTTATCGAATGTATTCGATGTTTTAGTGTAGGCAAATGCCGAGCCAGCGAGGCTGAGCGACATAATCCAACACTAAACCAATACTAAAACTAGCGAACAAAACACGTTTTGCCATTTTAATGTTAGAAAAGTGTCGTTCCAAAAAAACTGAGCGACATTATCCTTACATTTGCTATTTTAAACTATTTACTTTTTTGTCTCTGAAAACCTACAAAAACAAAAAAACTAATATGGTGGAGCTATGCGGGATCGAACCGCAGACCTCTTCGCTGCCAGCGAAGCGCTCTCCCAGCTGAGCTATAGCCCCGCTTGTTTAAATAACTAAATTCAAACGGTCATATTAAATAACTGGCCTAATAGCTATTTAATACTTTCTTTCCTAGAAAAGATGCTTCAATCAGAGTCTATTTTAAGAAACAAACACTTGCTGAAAACGAGGCGCATTCTAAGCAGCAGCCTTGAAACTGTCAACACTTATTTAAAAAAAAAGTAAAAATATTGAAAAGTATTGAAAAAAAAATTGTTCAAGTGATTACTTATACTCATGATACTTTCTTTTTTAAGCATTTAAGGGTAAGGTTCAAAGAGGTCAGCGAATTAAAATATATAATGCAGTTAGATAAGTTAAATATTGTTGCTATTGGTGGCGGTCATGGTTTAGGTAGGGTTCTTTCAACCCTTTCTTTTACAGGGGATAAACTCACTGGTATTGTTACTACAACCGATAATGGTGGCTCAACAGGTAAATTAAGAAAACGCAGTAGCTCAATTGCTTGGGGAGATTTACGTAATTGCTTAACTGAATTAGTTAATAAAGACTCCATAGGCAGTCAATTATTTAACTTTCGTTTTAATGGCAAAGATGAACTCGGCGGTCATAATTTAGGTAACCTTATCCTTTATGGTTTAGGAGAGATTCAATCTAGACCTTTAGACTCTATTAAACTGGTCAGACGGATATTAAAAGTTCGAACACAAGTTTTGCCTATGTCTGAGATCCCTACTGATTTAATAGCGTTCTACCCTGAGGGACGTTGTCGTATTGGTGAACTTTCTGTTGATGAAATGCCAATAATGCCAAAGAGCCTAATGCTAGCTCCTTTAGTTAAATCTATTGAGCCTTGTATAAAAGCAATAAATAACGCGGATTTGATCATATTAGGCCCAGGCAGCTTCTTAACGAGTATTATCCCTCCATTGTTGGTACGAGACATTAGTAACGCAATTGCCAACAGAAAAGGACATTGTGTCTTTATCGATAATGTGGTTTTAGAAAATAGTCCCGCTGCCCATCTAACCATAGACGAAAAACTACATTGGATTGAAGAGAACATTGGCTATTTACCTATCGATAGTGTCATTTGTCAAGAGCCATGTGTCATGTCTAATAAAATCAACGTAATATGCCGCGATTTGGCTCACCACAAACAATCACATCATCATGATAAGAAAAAGTTGATCAGTGCGCTAGAAGCGTGTATCAGTGGCTTGGGAACAAATATCAAAACTGAAAATATTGAAACTAAAAAACAGAAATCGACATAGCATTAAATATTAACTCTTACGTAGACAGTTACTACCTACTTTGGTTTTTTAATTGTTTGCCCTTTTATCTTCACTTAGACGACTAGCAACTGCACCTTTTTGGTTTTTATATTTAGCGTCATCACGCTTGTTATATGGCCTAGCAGCACTTGATGACATAGTCTCAAAATTCAACGCAGCTATTTTCATTTTCGGGCGTAATGCTAATGGTAATTTACCACTGTTATAAAATTCTAAAACGATTTGCCCTGACCAGCCTGGATCAATTCTATGTGCTGTAACATGCACCATTAAACCAAGCCTTGCCAGTGACGAACGACCATCTAACCAACCAACAATGTTGTCTGGCAAGGTAACCGATTCATACGTTACCGCTAATGCTAATTCGCCTGGGTGTAAAAAGAAAGCATCGCCATCGTTGATAATGACCTCATCACTCATCACCGCATCCATCGCTTGTTGCATTTCGGCTTTAGGGCCGCTTAAATCAATAAAAGGCGCGGTATGATCTTGAAAGACACGAAATTCATTACCTAAACGAATATCAACACTAACCCCTGAAATCATTGATGTGTCTGGTTTTGGAGAGATAACAATTATTTCATCATCTAAGTATTGTTCAATATCTTTATCACATAATCTCATAATTATTTTTCTTACTCTTACTTTTACTCTTAGAATTAAAGTTAAAATCAAAACTTATCTAGCTACTCGTCAGCTATTTCAACCGTTGGGGTTAATGGGCTAGCATTATCAAGTTGTAAAAATAACTGTCCAACAATATTACGCGCTATTCTACGATACAGGTGCGCAATATCACTAGTGCTATTTTCAATGAGATCAGATTGACCAAAATCAGCATCTTGACGGATATGAATATCTAAAGGTAGCTGACCAAGTAGCTGGGTATGTTTTGACTTTGCCATTTCTATGCCACCAGCCTCACCAAAAATATGGCTTTTATGACCACAATTTTCACATAAGTGATAACTCATGTTTTCAATAACCCCCAATACGGGTACTTTTACCTTATCAAACATAACGACACCTTTAGTTGCATCTATCAATGCAATATCTTGGGGGGTAGTAATAATAACCGCAGCAGCAACAGGCACTTTTTGAGCAAGGGTTAGTTGAATATCCCCCGTTCCAGGTGGCATATCAATTAATAAATAATCTAATTCAGGCCAAGCTGTTTCAGTAAGCAATTGATTAAAAGCACCGCTAGCCATAGGGCCACGCCATACAGTGGCATCATTTTCATCGACTAAAAAACCTATCGACATAGCATTCAACCCATGAGCTGTTAATGGCGTCATTAATTTGCCATCGGTCGAACTTGGCTTCGCATTTTTCAAACCAAGTAATGCCGGGATCGATGGGCCATAGATATCTGCATCTAAAATACCTACCTTCGCACCTTCAGCAATTAAGGCGTAAGCGAGATTTACCGTAGTGGTCGATTTACCTACTCCGCCTTTTCCAGAAGCAATAGCAATAATATTTTTAATTTTGCTTTTACTGCCGCTTTTACTGCCATTAAGAGTAAAAGAGCGAACTGGCGCAACTCGCAGTTGAATGTTAAAACTAACTTGCTGCTGTAGTTCATCAGCTAAAGATAAAGCAAGCTCGTTTAGTTCACCTTGACAAGGAAACGGCATAACTAGCTCAACCGTAATGATTTGTTCTTGAGTAATATTAACGTGTAAACAAACAGCAAGAACACCTTGAGGAAAATTACTCGAACGATAGTTGCTTAACGCTGCTTTAATTATTTGTCCATACTCGGTTGAATAAACTTGGGTTGATGATGAAGTTTCAGCACCATTGACTATAGCGTCATTAGAGATAGCGTCATTAGAATCGTGCTTTTTTTTTGAGAAAAATTTGCCAAACATATGATATTAATTATTTGAGTATAATCCCTAAATTCTGTACTATTGCCGACATTATTACCATCAAAAAACGTAAATATTTCATGTCTGACGCTACTTCAGTAAAAAAACGTAAAATTTTAGTCACTTGCGCCCTGCCTTATGCCAATGGCTCAATTCATTTAGGTCATTTACTTGAGCATATTCAAACAGATATTTGGGTAAGATTTCAACGAATGCGTGGTCATGAAACTTACTTTGTTGTGCCGATGATGCTCATGGCACACCAATTATGCTCAAAGCACAAGAACTAGGTATTACGCCAGAAGAAATGATTAATACCGTTCGTGATGAACATATAGCTGATTTTAATGATTTCCAGATCAGCTTTGATAATTATCACTCAACTCACAGTGATGAAAACAAAGCGTTTGCGACAGAAATTTATAATCGTTTGCATGCTAAAGGTTATATAAAAACTCGCACTATCTCACAACTTTACGACCCTGAAAAAGGCATGTTCTTACCTGATCGTTTTGTTAAAGGTACTTGTCCAAAATGCCAGAGTGAAGATCAAAATGGTGATAGTTGTGATAACTGTGGGGCAACTTATTCGCCAACGGAAGTATTAAATCCTCGCTCTGTAGTTTCAGGTGCAACACCCATATTAAAAGATTCTGAACATTATTTCTTTGACTTACCCGCTTTTGAGCAAATGTTAAAAGATTGGACCTGTAGCGGTGCCTTACAAGAAGAAATGGCCAACAAACTAGCGGAATGGTTTGATCAAGGATTAAGACAATGGGATATCAGTCGTGATGCACCCTACTTTGGTTTTGAAATTCCTAATGCCTCAGGCAAATTTTTCTATGTGTGGTTAGATGCACCCATTGGTTACATGGGCAGTTTTAAAAACCTATGTAACAAAAACGCTAACATTGATTTTGATAGTTTCTGGAATGAAGACTCAACGGCTGAGCTTTATCATTTTATTGGTAAAGACATTATCTATTTCCACAGTCTATTTTGGCCTGCCATGTTAGAAGGTGCTGGGTATCGTAAACCAACTTCAGTTTATGCCCATGGTTTTGTTACCGTTAATGGCGCTAAAATGTCTAAATCTAAAGGCACATTCATTAAAGGTCGTACTTATTTAGAGCATTTGAATCCTGAATATTTACGTTATTATTACGCCGCTAAATTAACTAATCGCATTGATGATTTAGATCTAAATTTAGAAGATTTTGCCCTACGAGTAAATTCTGACCTAGTCGGTAAAGTAGTTAATATCGCTTCACGCTGTGCTAGTTTTATAACTAAACGTTTTGATGGCATGTTATCAGCTAATATCGACAATCAAGCACTTGCTAATGAAGTGATGAATGCAGGTGACAGTATTGCCGTCTATTACGAGTCTCGCGATTTTGGTCGTGGCATGCGTGAAATCATGGCACTTGCTGATAAAGTAAATGAATACATTGCAGTAAAAGAGCCGTGGCAATTAGTTAAAGATGAAAGCAAGCAGCAAGAAGTACAAGACATTTGCTCACTTGGCATCAATATGTTCCGTATCTTAATGATTTATTTAAAACCCGTATTGCCTGTTTTAGCTGACAGCACCGCAGCCTTTTTAAATGACGAACTAGTGTGGGAAGGTCATAAAACACTATTAACCAATCACAAAATCAATAAGTTTAAAGCGTTATTACAACGTGTCGACATGGATAAAGTAAATGCCATGACTGAGGCATCAAAAGAGAACTTAACGGTTAAAGAAGATAAAAATACGACTAAGAGCAAGAAGAAAACTAAAGCTGTCGATAACAGTGCTGCTTTAGCCAACCCTTTAGCGGCGGATCCTATTTCTGAAGAAATTCAATTTGATGATTTTGCCAAGATCGATTTGCGCATTGTCAAAATAATTAGCGCTGAGCATGTTGAAAAAGCAGATAAATTACTAAAATTAACCTTAGCACTTAATGAAAATGATACAGAAACTAGGCAAGTATTTGCTGGTATAAAGTCAGCCTATCAACCAGAAGATTTGGTTGGTAAACATACTGTAATGGTTGCTAACTTAGCACCTCGTAAAATGCGCTTTGGTATGTCAGAGGGCATGGTATTAGCCGCAGGCCCTGGCGGAAAAGATTTATGGATATTAAACCCTGATGATGGTGCAAAATCAGGTATGCGAGTAAAATAGTGTTTATTATTTGTTACGCCAAAGCATTTGCAATTGACACCTCTTCTGATAAATAAAAGCCAATGCCAAAAATAATAAGTAAAACACCGACAAGTAACAACATAGAATTTAACATTATTGGCCAAGTTAATTCGCCCTATAAAGAGAAATTTGCTATCCCTCGTCAACCAGGCTTGGTTACTTCGGCAAAAGGGTCAATAACACTTATAGGTAGCGCTAATAACGCTGAGTTAGTTAAAGAGTTAGAGCAATTTAGTCATATTTGGGTCTTGTTTGTCTTTCACGGCACTCAACAGCAAGGTTGGAAACCATTAGTCAGACCACCTCGTTTGGGTGGAAATAAAAAAGTCGGTGTTTTAGCTACACGCTCAACCTTTAGACCAAATCCTATCGGCATGTCAGTAGTTAAATTAAATAAAATAGAAATAAAAGAGCAACAAGTCATATTACATATTTCAGGATTCGACTTACTAGATAAAACCCCTATTATCGATATAAAACCTTACCTACCATACTCAGATTCAATACCAAACGCGAAAGCAGGTTTTGCTCAAACTCAGCCCGAAACAAACTTATCGGTAAGTTTCAGCGATAATTCTCAATTAGCCTTAAAAGAGCAAAGTGAACATCTACCTGAGTTAACTATATTTATTGAGCAAGTATTAAGGCAAGATCCTCGCCCTGCATACAAACAAGGGAAAGGTGATGATAAAATCTATGGCATAAAATTATATGATTTGAATATTCAGTGGAGAATGTTAGCTTTAGATCATATAGAAGTGATTGACATTACTGCGCTACAAGATGAAAAATCAAACAAATGACCAAACGATATATACTTAAACTACTAGTGCTTGCTGCCATTTAGGGAGCTTCTTTTATTTTTATGCGCATTTGATGAAGATAGTTGTCGAATTCGTCAAGGCTATGTTGCTCAAAACATGACAATATTACGTCATCTATCTTTAAATTTGCTCAAGTCAGAAACACAGCATAAAGTTGACACTAAAATTAAGAGGAAAATAGCAGGATGGAATAGCGATTATCTGCTAAAAATACTACAAATATTTTAATGGGATTGCTCGGCATAAGAGCGCGGTACATTTTATGGTATGTGGAGCAACAGTCATCATATTGTCTTAGACCAGCATACCGTTAATAGCAAAGCTGGTTAGTTTTTATAAACAACGCCATCTTTCATCACAAAACTAATATTAGTCATTAAGCTGATATCTTTTAAAGGATCACCATGAACGGCAACTAAATCTGCCAATTTCCCCACCTCAATAGTCCCTAATTGATCATCTACTCGAAGCAATTTTGCAGCATGATAAGTTGCTGAACGAATCGCTTCAATCGCAGGCATGCCACCTTTCACCATAAGTGCAAACTCACCACCGTTATCACCATGTTCTGACACACCTGTGTCAGTACCATAAGCTATTTTCACACCTGCGTTATAAGCATTAGAAAATGTCATTTGAATTAAAGGACCGATTTTAGCTGCTTTTGGTCTAACTACATTAGGAAAAAATCCATCAATTTTAGCTTTTTCGGCAACCCAATTTCCAGCAAGTATCGTTGGTACATAGTAAGTGCCATATTTTTTCATTAACGCGATGGTTTCACTGTCCATGTAAGTACCATGTTCAATAGATGTTACACCTGCTTTAATGGCTCGTTCTATGCCTTCTTTACCATGAGCATGAACAGCGACAGTCATGCCATAATCGTTTGCTGTATCAACAACTGCTTTTAATTCATCATTCATAAATTGTGGATTTTGACCATTTTTGGCTAAACTCAATACTCCACCTGTGGCGGTAATTTTGATCAAATCAGCACCATCTTTATAGCGTTGTCTAACTGCTTTTCTTAATTCAGCCACGCCATTAGCCACACCTTGCTCAGGCCCTGGATCGCCCATAAATAATTTGGCACTACCGTTGGTGGGATCAGCATGCCCACCTGTTGTTGCGATAGATTTCGCTGCGGTATAAATTCTTGGTCCTGTCACCACGCCTTTATTTATAGCATTGCGAAGTGATACTGATACATTATAGTTATCACCTAAATTACGTACCGTGGTAAAACCTGCTTGTAAGGTTCTATTAGCGTATAACGTGCCGATAAGTGCGTAATCAGCAGGATTTTTTGTAAAGCGATTTATATAAGAAGTCGCACTAAACTGCTCTGTAATATGAGTATGCATATCCATTAAACCAGGCATTACAGTGGCGTTTGATAAATCAATTAAAGTATCTTCTTTACTTGGTTTAGAAAATCCTGATTTTATTGCTGATATTTTATTGTCATCAATAATAACTGTCATTGATTTTTGTACTTTATTGTCTTTCGCTGTAATTAATTTGCCCGCATGTATATAAGTTGAGGCAAAGCTACCAAAGCTGGTTAATGCTATAACGCTTAAGGTTAAGGTTAAGGTTAAGGTTAAAAGTTTAAATTTCATTATAAATCCAAAATGTCTTGTTGATTGGTTTGTCACATTAAGTGAGTTCTAGAATGGATCAAGTGAAGTAGGCTCGTATAAAAATGCATAATGTTGAGATAAGCATTACACTTTGCATTAATCTTTGCATTAACCTTTGCATTACACTTTGCATTAATCTAGCCATAGTACCTAAAGCCTTAAGAAAAACTAGTGATGATGGCCTCCTATGCCATGAGCGTGACCATGTTCAACTTCCTCATCGGTTGCTACGCGTGCATCAACAACTTCAATATCAAAAGTGAGTACTTTACCCGCAAGTGGCGGATTAATATCAACCGTGATCATAAACTTACCCGTTTTTACTACCGTTACTTGACGTTGACCCTGCTCCGTATGAACAACCGCAATCATGCCTACTTTCCATTTGGCATTTTTGCTTGGCAAACCTTGTAAATGTTTAGCTGGTACACGTTGTATCATCTCTTCTTGACGTTCACCATACGCATCTTCAGGTTGTAAAGTAACACTAAACTTATCACCTACTGCTTTGCCTGTTAGGGCTTTTTCTAATCCAACTAAGGTATTGTTTGCGCCATGTAAATAGGCAAGAGGATCATTACCATAAGATGATTCTAATTCTTTACCTGCTTCATCTTTTAATACATAGTGAAACTGAACAACGGTTTTATCGGTGATTTTCATTTTATTCTCTCTAACTTATCTGTTTTAGTTTTTTAATAAGGTATTTCTAATAAGATAGTTTTCTAATAAAGTATTTTCTAATAAAGTAATGCGCAGTGTAACGCGCTTTGTTAACTAATCAAGCCCAGAGAAGCAAAATAACAACACTTAATATGATTAAAAGCATACCAACATACTCTATACTAGTTATTTTTTCTTTAAACAAACGGTAAGTTAACGCTAAGGTAATAAAGAACTCCACTTGTCCAAGTGCTTTTACATAGGCCGCTGTTTGCAAGCTTGCACCAGTGAACCAACCAATAGAGCCAAGCACGCTAGTTACCCCAACAAACAAGCACAAACGCCAGTATTTCAGCATTAACCTTAGTTGCGACTTATCCTGAAAATATACATACATAAGTGAAATAAACGTTTGTACCGTTATCATAAACACTAAAGTTACCGCAGCACTAACCATTAGATCAGCATTAAGTGCTAAACTAGATTCTCTAATAAGCAAAGTCGTTATCGCTAAACCAAGCCCCGCCCCTAAGCCAAAGGATAACCCAGCCATAGCATCAGCGCCCGCCATAGCATTGCGAAAATTAAATTTTACTTTTGAAACTAAAAACACCCCAACAACACCAACAATAACACTAAACCACCCCATAAAACTTAACGGAGCAGCAAAAAGCAAGGCGCCTACAATAGCAACTTGAACGGCTTCAGTTTTAGCTAAGCTAGTAGCAACGGCAAAATTTTTGTATCGAAATGCCGCGACTAAACAAACGGTACCGATAATTTGCGTTACACAGGCAATAAGGGCGTAATATAAAAATTCGCTGTTTAATTTAGGTATTTCTACTTCTCTAAATGCTAACATCCACCATAAATAGCACCAAGCAAATGGCAAAGCATAAACATATCTAACCGCAGTAGTTGCTATTGCGTTTAGCTTACCCGAAAGTTGCTTCTGTCCCGCGGTACGTACTGCTTGCATGATTGCCGCGAGTAAGGTGAAATAAATCCAAATTTCCACTGCTACTCCTTATTAGAATTAACTGGCAACAAAAGCAAATTGTTTATCTAAGCAACTCACACCTAAGCCACTTTGTTTCTCTACCTTTACTTGTACCGAAATGCGATCTTTTAGCGCTTCTACATGACTAATAATACCAATCATTTTACCGCTCGCATTGAGGTTATCTAAGGCAACAAGAGCAGTCTCTAGGGCATCATTGTCTAACGTGCCAAAACCTTCATCTAAAAAAAGTGAATCTATACTGGTTTTATTACTGACTAAATCTGAAAGCGCTAACGCTAATGCTAAACTGACTAAAAAGCTTTCACCACCAGAGAGTGTTTTAGTATCACGAACGCTATCTCCTTGCCACGTATCTAGTACTTCTAAACTTAAAGTATCACTTTGCTGACACTGTAATTGATAACGACCATCAAGTTTATTAAGTTGCTCATTCGCTAAATGAACTAGATGAGTAAGCGTTAATCCTTGAGCAAATTTTCTAAATTTAGCGCCATCCGCAGAGCCTATTAAACTATTTAAATAAGCGAGGCTCTCTAAAGCGCCTAGGTCACTTTCAATTTGTTTTAACCAACCTTGCTGTTTAGTTTTATTTTGTTGATCATAACTAATTGCTTGTTGAGTTTTGCCTAACTGTAATTGTAACTGTTTTAGTTGCTCCGTTAACGTATCAATTTCGGTTTCAATAGACGTTAACGAAAGCGCTTTTAAACTTGCAACCTTACTTTCTCCAGAAAGGCCTTGCGCTTTTTCAATCGCTAAAACAAAGGTTGCATCTGCCTTTATTTTAGCCTGTTCATGCTCAACAAGGTGCTGTTTTGCCCTTAACTTTTGCCCTAAAAGTTGTTGTAATTGCGCTTCAATTCCTTGTTGCTGCTTTTGTATATCTGCAAGTTTATTTTCAGTAACCTTTATCTGCTTATTCATTGATTTTCTAATAAAATCAGACGACTGCACATCAACATAGCCTAACTCAATAAATTTGCTTACACGTAACTTGTTGTTACTATCTATTTGACTATTTAGCACTGTTATTTGCTGTTGCAAAGTAGTTAATTGAACTTGAACATTTTTCACTTGCTCTGTTGCTAGAACATCTGTTTGTTCAACCAATGATAACTTACTTAAAAGTGTTTGATGTTGTGCCGATTTTTGTTCAAACAAAATGACTTGTTGCTGTAATTGTTGTAGCCACAAATCTGAGTTAATTAACATAGATTCAGTAATAAAATGGCTTAATAACTGATTACGTTCCATTAATTTAATCTCGTCTAATAGACTATTTTTCAGACTGTTTCGCTCAACGTTTAGCTGATCTATCGTGTTATTCTGCTTAGTACTGTCATCATGACCATAAGTAAGCTTTTCTTGAATTAGCTCCGTTTGGTGTTGAACTTGCGCTAATGTTTGATTTGTTTTTTGTAATTGCTGACTAATTGTCACACTTTGTTGATCAAGTTGGCTAAACTCATTTTGGAATTGATTCAGCTGCTCTACTTGCGTGCTTATTTTTGTATGAGCTTGTGCTATTAGCTCAATTTCAGTTAACTTTGGTATTAATAACCCAAGCTGTATAAGTTCAGACAAGTCTAAATGAGCAAAACTTAATGATAGTTCCGTTTGCTCAGCTTTTACTTTTTGCATCCGATCCTGATCAGTTTTTAATGCGGCATCTAACTGACTTTCTTGTTTAGCAAGCCCTGTATTCTGCTTTTCTAAATGATTTAATTCTTCATTGATGCCATGTAAACGATTTTGCTGCTGATCAAGATTAATTGCTTGATACTCAGTAATTGCAGGGTGCTCAACAGAGCCACACAAGGGGCAAGGTTGCTCTGGTTGTAACTTCGCTCGGTGTTCACTTAGTGCCATGATAGTTTGTTGCTGAGCAATTAACGTTTCAACATCAAGTTTTTGCTGTTTTACACTAATTAACTGTTTATGTAAGTCAACTAACTGCAATTTAATAATAGCCAAAGTAGATCTTGATGTTTGCTTTTTATTAGCTAATTGCACTTGCTCTTGTAAAAGTATGTTATTACGTTTAGCAAGCTGTAGCGCTTGTGTGTATAGATTTAGCTGTTGTTGCCAGCTATTTACCTTAGTGTTTAAAGTTTGAGAGGTTACCATTTCATCTGTGCTATCAACACCATAGGCTAAGCTAACTGAGTTCAACAAAGGTATATTTTGCGTTATCAATTGCTTTTGCTTTGCATCAAGCTCGTTTGCTTGCGCTTGCAAATTTTGTTGCTGCTGTTGATTTTCTGTTAACAATATTTGCTGGGCATTTTGCTTAATAACGAGCTGCTGACAGTTATTTTTTATCGAAACTAATTGTTGCTCTTTTTCACTAATACTCGCTGTTATTTGTGCTAGTTGACTTACTTGACTGCCCCACAATGGCAGCTTTTCTTTTACGCTAGTCAGAGCTTGATGCTCAGTTATATAGCTGTGTAACTCAGCAATTTCTGTTAATAACTGTTCTTTTTCTGTTTGAGTTTTACCTTGCTTTTCTTGTGATTCATTAAGGGCTTGCCTTTGCTTGTTTTCTTGCTCAGAAACTTGTGTTAGCTGCATGGTAATATGAGCAATATCGTTATCTAGCGGTAGAATGTCGTTGATCAGTTTTGTTTCAATTATCTTATGCTGAGCTTGCTGTTTTTCTTGCGTAACTAAACAGTCATTGAGCACGAGTTGGCCCGCCTCAACTTGATTATTGGCTTGCTGGCTTTGTAAAACTAAATCATTCATTTGACTTAATTGTTTTTGATGCGCTTGATTAAGTGAAGTTAAATTTTTTAAGGCTAAATATGATGAGCTCTCCAAAGTAACTTGCTTACTTTGTTGCGCTAGTTTGGTTGCTTCATCTTGTAAATGACTTAACTCTTGTTCCGTTAACAAGCTAACATCTTGGGCTTTATCTTTTATCCGCTGTAACGATTTTTCAGCCGCTTTATGATTTATAAAAACTTGTTTTGATATATCGCCATATATTTCTGTGCCCGTTAATTGCTCTAACAATTGCGCCCTTTCATCGGCTTTCGCATTTAAAAACGCGGCAAATTCTCCTTGAGACAACATCATCGACTTTTTAAACCGAGAAAAATCTAAGCCAGTGATCTCTGCAATTTTACTACGAACACTTTTAAGTTTTTCGGCAATTATAGTGCCATCAACAAACGCTAGCTCTGCTGTTGGCTCTAATAAATTACCATCAACTTTATTTCGAGCGCGTTTTTGACTCCAAAAGGCGCGATATGCTTGTCCTTTCACTTCAAACTCAACTTCTGCCATGCAATGTGCGGTAAAACGAGTCATCAATTGATTTTGTTTTTTGGAAATGTCTAAGCGTGGTGTTTTATGATAAAGCGCTAAACAAATAGCATCAAGAATACTGGTTTTACCGGCGCCTGTTGCACCGGTAATGGCGAACACCCCATTGTTATCAAACGGCTCTTGGGTAAAATCTAACTGCCATGAATTTTTTAAAGCGTTGATATTTTCAAAGCGTAAGCGCAATATCTTCATGACTTATCTCCTATAAATAAGCCTTTCTGAGATGAATCTGCCTGTGATAAGCTTTGCTGTGCTAATATTTCCTCACCTTTTCTTTGTACCAACTCATCTTCAAGAACTTGCGCAACAGCTTGCTTAAATAAAACCTGTAAGTGTGCTTTACGTTGTAAAACCTGTTCACTTGCTTGAGTGTCGCTTGCTTGAGTATCACCATCATGGTTATGTAACCAAGTTTCTTGCTGTAAGCGTGAGGAAAACACTTCTTCTAACGTTAATTCATTTAAGGTGCTTTGATCTTGTTGGTTTTGCAACATTAGACCTTTCCTAACTTGTTTATCTCGTCTAACAAGTAAAACTTCTACGGGAAAGTCTTTAACTAAAGCACTAATTTTTGGTTGTAAATCGCTTAATAAGCCACTATCTGATAATTCAATATCAAGCCAAATTTTCCTCTTGTAACTATTTAATACTTCGGTATTTGATGCTTTCTCTATAACCTTTTCAATATCTTGGCTTAAATTTTTCATCGACGTTTTTACCATAGCCAATGGCTGAAAACATGGCACAAGTAAATCAGTTATCGTGGCGAGTTTATTTTGCTCAAAATCAACCATCAACACACGTTTATTTTGCTTGGCTTCATCAAAACTTAACGCAATGGGTGAGCCGCAATAACGAATATGCTCACTTTTACCAACGTTCTGGGCGCGATGGATATGCCCTAAGGCAATATAATCAGCGGCAGGAAAAGCACTACTTGGCAAAGCTTCAAGCGTGCCAATATAAATATCTCGTACCGAATCAGACGTAGTAACGCCTAAAGCCGTTAAATGTCCAGTCGCAATAATAGGCAATTCAAGCTTGCTTTCTTGAACAAGTTGTTCGGCATAATTAAATAACGCTTGGTAATGATCAACAATGGCTTGTTGTAAGCTTTTCGATTTATCTGTGGCTGACTGTCCTACTTTACTTTTTATGACATCGCGAGGGCGAATAAATGGCACCGCACAGATCACAGCAAGTGGTTGATCCTGGTTGTTTTTTATAGTGAAAACTTGTTCGGTCAAATTATCCCCTTCGTCTATATCACTGACATTAGCGATCACGCGGGTTGATAAAGCACTCAATAAGGCTTTAGACTCTGTCAACATACTAACCGAGTCATGGTTACCCGCTAAAACAATCAATTGGCAATCAACTGCTTGCATTTCACTAATAAAGTTAAAGTACATTTGCCTTGCATAACTTGGTGGGGTTGCCGTATCGAAAATATCGCCGGCAACAATTATCGCATCAATATTATGCGCTTGCGCTTGTATTAATAACCAATTAAGAAACTGCTGATGCTCATGTGCGCGGCTTTTACCATAAAAATATTGACCAAGATGCCAATCGGATGTGTGAATTATGCGCATAAAGAACAAAGGGATAATGTAAAAATAATAAGGTGATAATTCTACCTGATTAGGATAAATAAAGCATAAAGATTATAACAAATAGATAATAAAAATAACAAAATAAGG
This sequence comes from uncultured Colwellia sp., assembly GCA_965261045.1. GTDB lineage: Bacteria > Pseudomonadota > Gammaproteobacteria > Enterobacterales > Alteromonadaceae > Colwellia. The sequence goes on along the minus strand of CBDHCJ010000001.1, from coordinate 1,436,526 downwards.
ATTTACCATCACTGCTGACGTTATGATGATCTTATGCAAAAGGTGGCTAAAAAAATGAGCCTAATATTAGGCTCATTTTTATTTAAAAGTTTTAGTGAAACTTATTCATTATTTAGTATTCTCAGCCAACTTATCAGCTAAGTATAACCATGTTGGCAATACTGTATCAGGGTTTAAAGAAACACTATCAATGCCTTGGTCTACCAACCACGCGGCAAAGTCTTCATGATCAGAAGGCCCTTGACCACAAATACCGACATATTTACCGCGCTTTTTACAAGCACTAATTGCCATTGATAACAATGCTTTTATCGCTGGATTACGTTCATCAAACAAATGAGCAATTAAACCAGAGTCTCTATCTAAACCAAGGGTTAACTGAGTTAAATCGTTTGAACCGATAGAAAATCCATCAAAATAGTCGAGAAATTGATCAGCAAGCAATGCATTTGAAGGCAGTTCACACATCATGATAATGCGTAAGCCATTCTCACCCCGTTTTAATCCATGCTCAGCTAAAATATCAATGACTTGAGAGGCTTCTCCAAGCGTTCGAACAAATGGGATCATCACTTCAACATTGGTTAAGTCCATGTTGTTGCGTACTCGTTTAAGTGCTTCACACTCAAGCGCAAAGCAATCACGAAAATCGGTAGAAATATAACGAGCAGCACCACGATAACCAATCATAGGATTTTCTTCATCGGGCTCGTACTCTTCACCACCAACCAAGTTTGCATATTCATTTGATTTAAAATCAGACATACGCACTATCACTTTTTCTGGTGAAAAAGCGGCCGCAAGGGTTGAAATTCCCTCGGTTAATTTAGCAATATAAAACTCTACAGGACTTTCGTAACCTGCGATGATATCGTTAATTTCATCTTGTAAATCAGCTGACTGGCTATCAAAATTCAATAAGGCTTTCGGGTGAATGCCAATCATTTTATTGATGATAAACTCTAAACGGGCTAAACCAATGCCAGCATGGGGTAATTTGGCAAAAGAAAAAGCGCGGTCTGGGTTACCAACATTCATCATGATTTTAAGCGGTAATTTTGGCATTGAATTTATTTCAGCGGTGGTAACGGTGTAATCCAATTTACCTTGATAAATAAAGCCGGTATCGCCTTCAGCACAAGAAACAGTAACTTCATCGCCTGTTTTAATGACTTCACTAGCATTACCACAACCAACCACCGCAGGAATACCCATTTCACGGGCGATAATCGCCGCATGACAAGTTCTACCGCCACGGTTAGTAACAATTGCCGAAGCACGTTTCATGATAGGCTCCCAATCAGGATCTGTCATATCCGTTACTAAAACATCACCAGGAAGAATTTTATCCATTTCATCTAAAGAGGCTAATACTTTAACTGTGCCACTACCAATTTTTTGTCCTATTGAGCGACCTTCACAAATAATTTTAGCTGTAGCTTGTAATTGGCTATTTATTTGAAACTGCTTCATGGTATTAGCACTTTCACGACTTTTAACTGTTTCTGGACGTGCTTGTACAATATAAAGTTTATTATCTAAGCCATCTTTAGCCCATTCAATATCCATTGGACGGCCATAATGTTTCTCTATAATAACTGCTTGCTTGGCAAGTTCTTGAATTTCCGCATCGGTTAATGAAAAACAGTTAGCGTCTTGCTCATCAATATCAACAATTTCAACTTGCTTACCATGAGTTTGCTTTTCTAATGGATCGGCGGTATAAACCATTTTAATGGCTTTACTGCCAATATTTCTACGGACAACCGCAGGTTTACCTTTAGCAAGCGTAGGTTTATGTACATAAAATTCATCTGGATTGACTGCGCCTTGCACCACCATTTCACCTAAACCAAAGCTAGAGGTGATAAAAACTACATCTTCAAAGCCCGATTCAGTATCAATAGAGAACATAACACCAGAAGCAGATATATCACTACGTACCATGCGCTGTATGCCAGCAGACAAGGCAACACCTCGATGATCGTAACCTTGATGTACACGATAAGAAATAGCGCGATCATTAAACAGAGAAGCAAAAACATGCTTAATGGCGATCATTACAGCTTCAAAACCACGCACGTTAAGAAAAGTTTCTTGTTGCCCAGCAAAAGAAGCGTCTGGCATATCTTCAGCAGTGGCAGATGAACGTACCGCAAATGAAGCATCGTCGGAAAACTCTCCTGCTAGTTTTGCATAAGCCCCCTCAATATCCTTTTGCATTTGCTCCAAAAAAGGCGTATCAATAATCCATTGGCGAATGATTTGCCCACATCTTGCTAATTCCTTTAAATCACTAACATCAAGACCATCAAGCAGTTGATAAATTTTTTCATTAATACCGCTTTGCTCTAAAAACACATTAAAAGCAAAAGATGTAGTAGCAAAACCAGTAGGCACTTGTACACCCATATTGGCTAAGTTTGAAATCATTTCCCCAAGTGATGCATTCTTACCGCCAACGCGATCAACATCAGCCATTCCTAAGTTTTCATACCAAAGTACGTTTTCTTGCACAACAATTCTCCATTGAGAGTCAGTAAAAGAATAAATCTATTTATTTGTAGCACTATTTGTAGCACTATATTTATAACTTAAGACATTCTACACTGCCAATTATTGAAACTAAAAGTTTAAATAGAATATACTTAGAAGTTTTCACTAATACTTTCATAACAATACTTTCATAACAACGTATATAAGGTTTTTTTTCATGCGCACAGCTTTCTATATTTCCGACGGTACGGCAATAACGTCAGAAGTATTTGGTCATGCTTTATTGTCTTTATTTCCCACAGAATTTAAACATGAAACCATTCCTTTTGTTGAATCAATTGAAAAGGCATTAGAAATTAAAGAAAAAATCAATAAAGCCTGTGCCCGCAGCAAAGAGCCTTCTTTAGTTTTTCATACTTTTGTTAATAATGATATCCGCGAAATTATCGATAGTTGTGATGGTGTGATTTATAATTTTTTGGAGCACTTTATCGAACCTATTGAACAACAACTCGGCATGAAAGCGAAGCCAAAAGCACATCGAACTCATAGTATTCATGAGAACAATTATGATCATCGCATTGAAGCGGTTAACTATGCACTAGCTAACGATGATGGCTCTAATGTCACTAATTATGGAGAGGCTGATGTAATACTTGTTGGTGTGTCACGCTCAGGTAAAACACCAAGTTCACTGTATTTAGCACTTCAATACGGCATAAAAGCAGCCAACTACCCTTTCACCGATGAAGATATGGATGACTTAGCACTACCAAGCTTTTTAAAACCATTTAAAAAGAAACTTTTCGGTTTAACGATAGATGCCCAGCGGTTAATTGATATTCGCCATAATAGAATGTCAAACAGCAAATATGCTTCACCAAGACAATGCCGTATGGAGGTACGAGAAGTTGAAAAACTCTATAAAAAAGAAAAGATACCTTTCATCAACACTACTAAGTTTTCAGTGGAAGAAATCACCGCTAAAATATTAAGTGAAACAGGGCTGCAACGATATAAATATTAACTGATCATAGCTTATATCAAACAATCATGATTATTATTGGTTAAATGGTTCACATTAGCGATTAATTTAGCTATGTTAGCGCCATAAACCAGACCGTCTTAACAAAGCACACAAATTCCATGACCATTAAAACCGATGAACTACGCACAAGTTTAATTGAAAACTTAGTGTCTCCGGCACAATTAGCCCAACAAATACCACTAAGTGCAACTACCGCTGACTTTATAATGCAAAGTCGCCAAGAAATAGAAGCCATTATCAAGGGCGAAGATAAACGCTTATTAGTGATTATTGGCCCTTGCTCTATTCACGACACTAGCGCAGCTATTGATTATGCTAAACGCTTGAAAAAATTATATGATGAATACGCAAATGAGTTACTTATCGTAATGCGCGTTTATTTTGAAAAACCACGCACCACTGTTGGTTGGAAAGGCCTAATTAGCGATCCTGATTTAGATAAATCATTTCATGTTGCCAAAGGGTTAAATCTCGCTAGACAATTATTGGTCGATATTAACGATTTAGGATTACCTGCTGGCACTGAATTTTTAGATATGGTTACTGGTCAGTATATTTCTGACTTAATTAGTTGGGGCGCTATTGGCGCACGCACAACCGAGAGCCAAGTACACAGAGAATTAGCTTCTGCGCTATCATGCCCAGTTGGTTTTAAAAATGGCACCGATGGTAATGTCAAAATAGCACTTGATGCTATTAAAGCTGCAAACGTTCCTCATGTATTATATTCGCCAGATAAAAGCGGGCAAATGTGTATCTATCGCACCCATGGCAACCCCTTTGCTCATGTAATTTTACGTGGCGGTAAAATCCCTAATTATCATCAAGAAAACATAAAAGATACTTGCCAGCAACTGCAAAAAGCACAGTTACAACAAAAGATCATGGTCGATTGCAGTCATGGTAATAGTTATAAGGATCATAACAAACAAATTGATGTTGTCCGCTCAATAACCAAGCAAATCAGTCATGGTGAGCAAAGCATTTTTGGCGTGATGATAGAAAGCTTTATTGAAGCAGGTAAGCAAGCAGTAAAAACGGGTACGCCTTTAATTTATGGTAAAAGCATTACCGATGCCTGTGTTGATTTAACTGTTAGTGAAGATATTTTATCTTTGCTAGCTGATGCGGTAAAACAAAGATAGTGTAATTATTCAGCATGGTGTTATAAAAAAAGAGCTGTTAATGAAACTCCAACAGCTCGATACGATTAATTCACCACTCGTTACTTAACTAATAGTTGTTAAACCATTCATATAAGGTTGCAACACCGTGGGTACATTAATACTGCCATCACTTTGTTGGTAGTTTTCTAATAGAGCCACTAAAGTACGACCTACGGCTAAACCAGAGCCATTAAGCGTATGCAGAAATTCTGGTTTATTGGTTTCACTATTTCTAAAGCGTGCTTGCATACGACGTGCTTGGAATGCGCCCATGTTCGAGCAAGATGAAATTTCTCGATAAGTATTTTGTGCGGGTAACCATACTTCTAAATCAAACGTTTTAGTGGCACTAAAACCAACATCACCACTACAAAGCACCATAGTACGATAAGGCAATTCTAATTTTTCTAGAATAGCTTCAGCATGACGGGTTAGTTCATCAAGGGCAGCCATTGAGGTTTCTGGTTTAACCAATTGTACCATTTCCACTTTATCAAACTGATGCTGACGAATAAGGCCTCGAATATCACGACCACCAGAGCCAGCTTCACTACGGAAACAAGGAGTATGAGCTGTCATTTTAATAGGCAACTCTGCTTCATCTACAATTTCATCACGATAGATATTAGTTAGCGGCACTTCTGAGGTAGGGATTAATGAGAATTTTTTACCTGATAAATCGGTATGAAATAAATCTTTACCAAATTTAGGTAATTGCCCTGTGCCATATAAAGAAGCTGCATTTGCCATATAAGGAACATACATTTCTTGATAGCCATGTTCCTCGGTATGTACATCAAGCATAAACTGCGCTAACGCGCGATGTAATTTAGCAATATGACCACGCATTACCACAAAACGAGTGCCTGCTAACTTAGCGCCACTTTCAAAATCTAAACCTTTATTAATGCCAAGCCCTAAATCAACATGATCTTTTACTTCAAAATCAAATATCTTAGGTGTACCCCAGCGTTTAAGCTCAACATTGTCGTTTTCATCAGCACCCGTTGGTACAGATTCATCAAGCAAATTAGGCATAGCACTAGCAATATCATGTATTTTTGCTAGCACTTCATCTTGCTCCACTTTGGCGGCGTCTAAGTCATCACCTAATTGACTAACCGCAGCAAGTAAGGGCGCAATATCTTCGCCACGGTTTTTTGTTTGACCAATTAATTTTGAACGGGTGTTACGTTCACTTTGTAATTCTTGGGCTTTTACTTGAATAGCTTTACGTTGCTCTTCTAACGCTGTTAGTGTTGCTGTATCAAGGGTAAAGCCGCGTTTTGACAATTGTATGGCTATATTCTCTAAATCTGATCTAAGTTGTTTTGCATCAAGCATAATGGTTCACGTATCTAATTTGTAGTCTAAAAGTAAAATTCTATTTTGCTAAACTTGAGACAAGGTAAAGTCCCAAACCTGCGGCTGCTATGCAAAGCGAAACATTTAATACAATATTCACACCTGCTTTAAGCACATCCCCTTGTTGTATCAACAACAAAGAGTCTAATGAAAATGTTGAAAACGTGGTGAATGCACCTAAAAATCCAATACCTATTAAGGTTCGATGAATATTAATATCTACTATTTCATGTTCGATTAATTGATATAACAAACCCATTATAAATGAACCGGTGATATTAACCATCAATGTAGCAAAAGGAAACCCCTTTCCAAGCCAATTTAAGACTAATTGAGAAATATAAAAGCGCAAACTAGCGCCACATGCTCCGCCAAGTGCCACAAAAGTATAAATGGTGAAATTATTAATGGTACTACTCATAGCGCCGCTCATTACTGTTTCGATTTAACTGGTTTAAATAATCTAACTTGTCTTTTAATTGCTTTTCTAAACCGCGATCACTTGGTTGATAAAGTCTACTATCAACATCAGGAGCTTTCGCCAACGCTTCAGGGAAATAATTCTCACCTGCGGCAAAAGCATTTATTTCATCATGAGCATAACGATAACCGACACCATGGCCTAGACTTTTGGTCAGTTCACTGGTGGCATTTTTTAAATGCTCGGGCACATCTAAACTAGACGTTTGTTCGGCTAGAAGTTTAGCTTGATTAAAGGCTATATACACAGCATTGCTTTTAGGTGCTAATGCCATGTAAACTACTGCTTGAGCAATAGCGCGTTCACCTTCACTTGGCCCTACTCTATGGAAAGTATCCCAGGCATTAATCGCTAATTGCATAGCACGGGGATCGGCATTACCGATATCTTCACTAGCAATGGCTAATAAACGCCGTGCTACATATAATGCATCACCACCACCGTTAAGAATTCTTGCATACCAATATAAAGCAGCATCGGCATCTGAGCCTCGTACTGACTTATGAAAGGCACTAATTAAATCATAAAAGGCATCACCGCCTTTATCATAAAGCGCAATTTTACTACCAGCAACTTGAGCAATTAGTTTAACGGTTATTGTTTTGGTTTTTTCATTGTCAACAACGGTACTACTTAGGCTATCGAGGCAGTTTTCTAATAAGTTAAGCAAACGTCTCGCATCGCCATCGGCTCGATTAAGTAAACTTTGCTGAGCATCTTTATCTACTACCACTAGCGTTTGCTGCGCTTGTTTTATTAACAACAAAGCTCTATTTAGTACTTGTGCTAATTCTTCATGGCTCAATTTTTTTAACGTATAAACCCGTGCGCGAGATAGTACAGCCTGATTTAACTCAAACGCTGGATTTTCTGTTGTTGCGCCAATAAAAATGATGGTGCCATCTTCAATAAAAGGTAAAAACGCATCTTGTTGTGATTTATTAAAACGATGGACTTCATCAACAAATAGTACCGTACGATTATAGTCGCTTTGATCTGCCCTTTGTTTTCTAATTTTAGCTTGTTCAATCGCCTGGCGAATGTCTTTAATGCCCGATGTTACAGCAGAAAGCCTAACCACTTGCGCTTTAGCATGTGTCGCTATAATTTCAGCTAACGTAGTTTTTCCACTACCTGGTGGTCCCCAGAAAATAAGAGAATGACAATGACCTTGCTCTATAGCTAGTCTGAGCGGCGAGTTAACGCCAAGGATATGTTGTTGTCCAACATAATCAGCCAACGTTTGTGGACGCATTCTCGCGGCTAAAGGTGCGTTCAGAGAAGCAGATTGGTTAATAGTAACGTCTGTATCACCTTGCTCTGAAGCAAATAAGCTCGTTTGTTGTTGTCTATTCACAAAAGCCCCTAGTTAGCACGTTGATCATCTATTTGTACGCCTTCTGGCACCAAAAAATTGAATAAACTGTCTTGGGGTATATTTTGGCCGTCAAAATTTGATAGTTTAATATGACTTACCTGCCCTGTGGCATCAAGCAATGAAAATTGACTTAGCTCAGCGCTCTGTGCTCTTTGCTTTTTATAAGAAAATACTAAAGTTAAACTTTTAATTTGGCTATTTGGATCTTTAGCACTGATAACAAAATGGTCACTTGGTTGGTTATCATTATTTTGGCTAACACTTTCTTGAGTGACCTTTTTTTGAGTAACATTGTACTGCTGCCATAAAGATTCATCTTTACTGGTGAGCAATAATATTGGTGTTTTAGCCATGGCCGCTGATAAAGAATAAACACTTACTTGTTCAATCCACGGGTTATAAAACCACACATCACGACCGTCAGAAACAATAGCGAGTTCATCTGGCTCTAAAGTATGCCAATGCGCTAAATTTGGCTTACTGATAGCTAACTTTCCTGAACTTTGTTCTAGTACTTCACCTGCTTCGCTAACAACCTTTTGAGTAAAGTTAGCACTAAAAAAGTTCAAATTAGCAAGCTTTGCCATTAACAACTTTTTACTGGTTTCAACCGGTGTAGAAGAGCTAACTTGTAATGCAGCAATTACAGGGGTTAACGTGCTTATGGCAAAACTTAATGCAACGACTAAAGCAGCGTTAAAAAGAAAGGTTTTATTCATATGATTTTTAATCTTTAATTGGTGGTGGGGCTAACACTTCACGTGCGCCATTTTGGCCAGCAGTTGAGACTACGCCTTGTATTTCCATTTGTTCAACAATTCTCGCTGAGCGATTGTAGCCAATTCTAAATTGTCGTTGTACACTGGAAATAGATACTCGACGTTTATCGGTAACAAAATTAACCGCATCATCATAAAGCGTATCTAGCTCTTCTGCATCACTACCCTCGCTTTGTTCGCCTGGTAAAAGCATATCAGGATCACTGCCACCAGCTAAAATGTCTTCGATATAATTTGTTTTGCCACGTACTTTCCAATCTTTAACCACAGCATGTACTTCATGATCATCAATAAAAGCGCCATGAACACGTGTTGGTACTCCAGTTCCTGGTGGTAAATAAAGCATATCACCCATACCAAGTAATTGCTCAGCACCTTGTTGATCTAAAATAGTACGAGAGTTCAAACCTGAGGAAACTTGAAACGCCATGCGGGTTGGAATATTGGCTTTAATTAAGCCCGTAATGACATCAACCGATGGACGTTGTGTTGCTAAGATCAAATGAATACCTGCAGCACGAGCTTTTTGGGCAATACGGGCAATTAATTCTTCTACTTTTTTACCGACGATCATCATCATATCAGCAAATTCATCAACAATAACCACAATGCTTGGCAGTCTTTCTAACAACGGTGGCGTTTGATCTAAACCATCATTTGGTTGCCATAAGGGGTCAATAAGTGGCTCACCTTCGTCAATAGCTGCCAATACTTTTTTGTTGTAACCTTTTAAGTTACGCACACCAAGTGCCGACATTAACTTATAACGACGCTCCATTTCACCAACACACCAACGTAGCGCGTTAGCAGCATCTTTCATATCGGTAACCACCTCAGCTAACAAGTGCGGTATACCTTCATAAACACTTAGTTCAAGCATTTTAGGATCAATCATGATCAGGCGAACATCTTCTGGCGTAGATTTGTATAACAAGCTAACAATCATGGTATTAACGCCAACTGATTTACCTGAGCCAGTTGTACCTGCTACCAATAAATGTGGCATTTTTGCTAAATCAACCACCACAGGCTCACCTGAGATATCTTTACCTAACACCATAGTTAATGGGGAATTTGACTCTTCAAACGCGGGGCATGAAATGACTTCACTTAAACGGACAATTTCTCGGTATTTATTTGGCAATTCTAAACCAATAACAGATTTTCCTGGAATAACTTCAACTACACGAACACTAATGGCAGATAAAGCGCGGGCTAAATCTTTTGATAAGGCACTAATTTTACTCACTTTCATGCCTGGAGCTAGATCAAGTTCGAAACGAGTAATAACAGGGCCTGGATAAACAGCAACCACTTGTGCCTGCACTTTAAAGTCTAGGAGCTTGGCTTCAACTAAACGGCTAACCTGCTCTAACTCTGCTTTATTGATAGGATTTTTTGCTTTGTCAGGCCTATCAAGTAAGTCAATTGAAGGCATGCCAGCATACTTTTCTTCTGATGTTGCAACTAAATTCACTTGATTGGCATCACTATTGCTGACAAGCTCACCCATAGATTTATTATTTTCTATCGCATCGTCATCAGCAACCTCTACTTTTTTAACATCAGCAAAAGCAGCAGATATTTCAGCATCACTAACATGTTCTTGTACTTTGATTTCAAGTGGGGCACCCATTAAATCATTGATATCAATAAATGAATCTTGTGTCTCTTCTTCTTTGTCATCTACTAGGTTATCTTCTGTATTATTAGCTGTAGTTGGATCACCAACACCAAACTTATCTTTAATATAACTAGGTATATGCTTTAAAAATAGCACACCCGCTATAGTATAACGACCAATGTTATCAATAAAGTTAAGCCATGAAAAACCAGTTAATAAGACAAAACCTGCACAACTAAACATTAAAAATATTAACGTGCTACCAACAAATGAAAAATAAGGTAAAAAAGTTTTGCTTAAAACATCCCCTAAGATACCACCAGCTGAAAAATAAAATAGATCATCAAAATTCATACTGGCTAACGAAGTAATACCTAAGTAGAACATAAAAAAACCAATCAGTTTTAAGCCAAGCGTTAAGTAGTCTAACAGCATTAACTGATGATATTTTTGAAATAATAACCAGCCGATAATAGCCACAACAAAAGGTAGGCTATAGGCGATAAAACCAAATAAATTTAATAATAAATCAGAAAGGTAAGCGCCAACAGCCCCACCAAGGTTTCTAACTGGTGTTTGATAACCTGTTTGCGCCCAACCTGGATCGGCGGGATCAAAACTAAACAGTGCCAACATTATAAACATGGCAAAGACACTAAAAAATAATAAGCCGGTTTCAAGTAAACGCTGTACGCCACTTAGTTGAGAGCTTATAGTGCTGGTATTGTTCACATCACCGAGTGCTTGCTCGGTATTTTCAACTAATTTTGAAGACAATTAAGGTTCCATGCAAAACAGGGTTTAGTAACATACACCTATGTTACCTCAAGATGTAGGATTCAGCGAGCATTTCGAGGTAACATGGGTATAGAAATAAGATAACAAATTATCGTTTAATTGGTAACATATTACTGGATTTAATTTCATCCATCACCACATAGGTTCTACTTTCACTCACGGCTGGTAGCCGTAATAAGGTATCTCCTAATAATTGTCGATACGCTAGCATATCTTTTACCCGTGTTTTGAGAAGAAAATCAAAGTCACCTGACACTAAGTGGCATTCTTGAATAACATCGAGTGCATGCACTGCTGCAGCAAAATCATCAAACACATCTGGACTAGTTTTAGTTAGGGTGATTTCAACAAAAACTAATAATGCTAAATCTAATTTAACAGCGTTTAGATTGGCTTGATAACTAGTAATATACTGCTCTTTCTCTAAACGCTTAACTCGTTCTAAACAAGGCGTAGGGCTTAAACCAACACGCTTAGATAATTCAACATTAGAAAGTCGGCCATTTTTTTGTAATTCAAAAAGAATGTTTTTATCAATACGGTTTATTTTTTTATTTACTATCACACTCATGTTTATATAACTCTAAGATCAAAAAGATTTTTAGCATTATATATCGTCAAACAAAAATTTACGATAGGTTACTCTGGCTATGTAGCACTATACTAGTTTCACCTAATAAAAAAAGTACAAAAAGCTTAATTAAAGCAACGATAAATAAGTGTAACTTAAGAGAGAAAATTATGATTATTGGTGTCCCTAAAGAAATTAAAAACCATGAATACCGTATCGGTTTAACTCCAGCTGGTGCAAAAGAATTGGTGGTAAATGGTCATGAGGTGATTGTTGAAAATAATGGTGGTGCTTCTATTGGTTTCGATAATGAACAATACATCACTGCTGGCGCACAAGTTATTGACAGCGCTGCTGAAATATTTGCAACTGCAGATATGATCATCAAGGTTAAAGAGCCACAGCCCGTTGAATGTAAAATGCTTCGTGCCGGACAAATTTTATTTACTTACCTACACTTGGCACCAGATCCACAGCAAACTGAATTATTAATTGCTTCAGGTGCAACCTGTATTGCCTATGAAACGGTAACCGCGCCAACAGGTGGTTTACCTTTATTAGCACCTATGTCAGAAGTTGCTGGCCGTATGTCTATTCAAGCAGGAGCTCACGCCCTTGAAAAAGCCCAAGGTGGTTTAGGCGCTTTATTAGGTGGCGTACCTGGTGTGGCTCCAGCAAAAGTGTTAATTATTGGTGGTGGTGTTGTAGGTACTCAAGCGGCTCGCATGGCAGTTGGCATGGGTGCTGACGTAACAATTTTAGAACGCTCTTTACCACGATTACGTCAATTAGATACTGAGTTTGATGGCCGTTTAAAAACAGTTTATTCAACTGCTGACGCAATGAATCAATTAATTGTTGAAGCTGATTTAGTGATTGGCGCGGTATTAATTCCAGGTGCTGCAGCCCCTAAATTAGTAACAAGAGAGCACATCAAAATGATGAAAAAAGGTGCTGTTGTTGTTGATGTTGCTATTGATCAGGGCGGCTGTTTTGAAACATCAAAAGCGACTACTCACCAAGAGCCTACTTATGTTGTTGATGATGTTGTGCATTATTGTGTTGCTAACATGCCAGGTGGTGTTGCTCGTACTTCAACAATGGCACTTACCAACGCAACGATGCCATTTTCAGTAACACTTGCCAACAAAGGTGCTAAACAAGCATTACTTGATGATGAGCACTTATTAGCTGGACTAAATGTTTTCGGTGGTAAAATCACTTACAAACCTGTTGCCGATATATTAGGTTATAAGTTTGTAGATCCTAGCGTTGCTTTGAACGCGTAATACGTAACATAATGCGTAAATAATCTGAGCTGGGTATAAAAAATAAAACGGGTATGATTAGTTGCTTGGGTAATATCTATCTAAAGCAACTGTACACCCTTGATAGAACCCCTTATCATCCCAATTAATAAGATTATTATTTAGTACCGCCTGATATATTTATCAAAAAACTTCTTGGAGAACTCATTCATGAGCGACGTTAGACATTGTCCCTTACTTATTTTAGGCTCTGGCCCTGCTGGTTATACTGCTGCTGTTTATGCTGCCCGTGCTAACTTAAAACCAGTGATGATCACAGGTATGCAACAAGGAGGGCAATTAACAACCACAATAGACGTCGAAAACTGGCCAGGTGATGCTGATGACTTAACCGGTCCCGCGTTAATGGAACGCATGCAAAAGCATGCAGAAAAATTTGATACTGAAATTGTTTTTGATCACATTAATCATGTCGACTTTTCTAAACGTCCTTTCACCCTAACAGGTGATAATGGCTCATATACTTGTGATGCTTTAATTATCTGCACTGGTGCCTCAGCTCAGTATTTGGGTTTACCTTCTGAGGAAGCTTTTATGGGTCGTGGTGTTTCTGCTTGTGCAACTTGTGATGGTTTCTTTTATAAAAACCAGAAAGTTGCCGTTGTTGGTGGTGGTAATACAGCGGTTGAAGAAGCGCTTTATTTATCCAATATTGCTAGCGAAGTACATTTAGTTCACCGTCGTGATGCTTTTCGCTCAGAAAAAATATTAATAGACCGCTTAAATGAAAAAGTTAACAACGGTAATATCATTCTACATACTGATCGCACTTTAGATGAAGTATTAGGCGATAAGATGGGTGTCAATGCACTTAGATTAAAAGACACTAAATCAGATGCTACCGAAGAAATTGCCGTTGCTGGTGTCTTTATCGCTATTGGTCATAAACCAAATACTGATATATTCAACGAGCAATTAGCGATGAAGAATGGTTATTTAACCATTACCAGTGGCACACAAGGTAATGCTACCCAAACCAGTGTTGAAGGTATATTTGCTGCGGGTGATGTTGCCGATCATATTTATCGCCAAGCCATTACGTCTGCTGGGGCTGGTTGTATGGCAGCATTGGATGCTGAGCGTTTCCTTGACGCACAATAACTAATACTTCATTGTTATGCGCCAAATGCTCTATCAACTAAATATTAAAGATTTGGCTTTCCCACCTATAGAGCACGCACTTACTGAGCCAAATGGTTTATTAGCTGTCGGTGGGGATTTACATCCACAACGGTTAATAAACGCCTACAGCCAAGGGATATTTCCGTGGTTTAGCGAAAACGACCCACTCATGTGGTGGTCGCCTGATCCGAGGGCGATTATCAAACTTAACGATTTACGTATTAATCGTACCTTAAGAAAAGCACTAAAAAAATCATCTTATAAGATCACCTTAAATACAGCCTTTGAACAAGTAATAAAACTGTGTGCCAATGCACCATTTCGTGGTGATGGCACATGGATTTTACCTGAAATGCAAGCAGCTTATGTAAATTTACATCGATTGAGCTTTGCACATTCTATTGAGGTGTGGCAAACAAACCCATGTGATAAGCCAGAATTAGTAGGTGGTTTATACGGTGTCGCCATTAATGGTTTTTTTTCTGGCGAGTCAATGTTTTATACCTCAACCAATGCCTCTAAATTTGCCTTGATTGCTTTGGCTAAATTACTTAGTTCTATTGGTGTTAATTTTATTGATTGCCAGTTGCTTAACAATTTTTTAGCGGATATGGGCGCGATAGAAATATCACGAGAAAACTTTGTATCGTACCAACAAACTGCTATAAATAAAGCTGTGGCAACTAGCTTTTGGCAACCATGTGAGTTACCAATTAATGAGCTATTAATTTGATAGAAGCAGTAGTATGAATGACAGCAGCTTTAAAGTAGGTATTACTAAAACATTTCCTTGCAGTTATTTACCCGATGAAGAAGAGCGCTTACTAATTGCCGTAGATGAACGCCTGCAAAATAATCAAAGTTATAGTTTATTAATGATGGAAGGCTTTCGTCGCAGTGGCGATCAATCATATCGCCCTCACTGTCCAAATTGTAATGCTTGCCAGTCTATTCGTGTGTTAGTTGAACAATTTAGCCTTTCTAAGAGCCAAAAACGCTCATTAAAACGTAATGCTAATTTCACCATAAAGCATTCAGAGCGACTTAAAGAGTGTTATTACCCACTCTACCAAAACTATATTAATACCTTTCATCAAGAAGGCAGTATGTATCCTGCAAACTTTAAGCAATTTGAAGGTTTTCTTAGTAGCAAGTTAACTAAACAATTATTTATTGAAACTTGGAGTGACGGCGACGATGATGGCGGTGCCGGTGATAATAAACAACTTATTTGTGTTGCCGTAACCGATGTACTCATTAATGGCTTATCTGCTGTTTATACCTTTTATCATCCTGATTTCAAAAGCCATGGCTTGGGAGTATTTTCTATTCTCACACAAATTGATTTGTGCCGAAAACGGCGCTTACCGTATTTATATTTAGGTTATCAAATTGATGACTGCCAAAAGATGAATTATAAAAATCGTTACTTTCCATACGAAAAATTTATTAATCGTGAGTGGCTGCTTGTTGAGAAAACAATCAAACCCCCAACAAACCACTAAACAATTAATTGTTATAGCAAATAAACAAGCACAAAGCTTTACTTTAGCCGTGCAATTAGGCATCATTCGCGCAGCTTTTTTTATCAGTCACAAATGCTAACAATTTTAATAGCATTTTTGGCTTTTTTGCACAACATATAGAGGTTTAGCGCCCCATGGCGAAAGAAGAAAATATTGAAATGCAAGGTACAGTTTTAGATACTTTACCTAACACTATGTTCCGAGTTGAATTAGAGAATGGCCATGTGGTTACTGCTCATATTTCTGGTAAAATGCGTAAAAATTACATTCGTATTTTAACTGGCGATAAAGTAACAGTTGAACTAACACCCTATGATTTATCTAAAGGTCGCATTATTTTCCGTGCAAGATAATAAAGTATCATGAGTATAATTAGCAAAACTAAGCATACGAAGTTAACAGTTTTTTATCAAATTGTTCCGCATTAATCGTTAGGTTTTTGTTAGCAATTGTTTCTTGTAATTCAGTTAAGTCTTTATTCACTTTAGCTATGGTTAACGTATTATCATCAAGTTGATAAACTTGTTGTAGACTTTGGTAGTAAAAAGTCAAAATAATCAAAGCGGCTTGTTCTGAAGCTTTTGCCGCTACTTTGATTTTTTTTAATTTACGATAAATTAAGTTTTGTATCTGCTTTACTTGCCAAACATAGTAAATTTCTTTGAAAAAATCAGTTCTTTTTAAGGTATGTAAAATTGCCATACAAGCCAATAACGATAATATAACCCCTAATAAGTTATATCTAAAATTACTCAGCCCTTCTTGAGCAAAGCTAATAATAAGAAGTTGTCCAAAAACTAAAGCAAACACTAATAATATGGTAATAAAGCCAACGATGGCGATGTTTAAGTGTTTTCTATAACGGGCTTTGTCTATATTCATTAATTGCATTAAGGTTATATTTCCTAAATAAGTAGTTTCTTAAATAAGTAATTGTCAAATCGATATGATTAAGTACATATGCTTAAGTATACCAATATAGTTAATCTTGAGCTTCATTTACTCTGTGATCTTTAAGCCTGAATAACGTTTTACGACACTAACAACCCCTTGCTGCCAAGCCTGTTTGTTACTAGCAATCGTTAGTTGTGTTTTTGCCCGAGTAATACCTGTATAAAGTAGCTCCCTAGATAACAGTAAGTTATTGCCTTGTTTGGGTAGTAACATGGCAACATGTTCAAACTCACTACCCTGTGTTTTATGTATCGTCATGGCATAAACGCTGTCATATTTAGGTAAGCGTGATGGCAACAATGTTTTATAGCATGCGGCACCCTGCTCTGTTTGCTCTAATACTTCAAAAAAGGCCATTAACTGATCACTGTTACTATTAGCGCGCCAAAGCAAACCAATGTCGCCATTAAAAAGACCAAGGCGATAATCATTTTCACTAATCATAATTGGCATACCATGATAGTTTTCTTGGGACTTTTCCCAAGGCTGAGCGGAGCCTTGAGCCAATTGCTCTTTTACCCATTGATTAAGTGCATCTACACCAAATTCACCTTGGCGGGTAACACAGAGGATCCGAAACTTTGCCAATAAAGCAAACGCCTCGTTAATATTGCGGCATTTGCTAATTCCTTGATAATACTGTTTTATTAAAGGAGATAACCAAGTATGCAAAGCGTTATCAACTAAGGTTAATGGGCTGTCATTCGTTTTGTTAGCTTCATTGAGTAACTGCCAACTTTGCTTGTCTTCCCCTTTAATAACATGAGCAGCTAACTTGCCAATACCGCCTTCATCATCAAAACGGCGACTTTTAACTAAAAAACTCAGATGATCACTATGGATATCAGTTTGCTTAAATGAATTGTTAAGTTGTTTAACACTTAGCTGGCAGACTTGTGCTAAATAATTAGCATTTTCTGTGCTATAACCCAAATGCGGTCTAGGAGCAATGTCAGCTAAAACACTACCTACAGCAACAGATGGCAATTGATCGGCATCTCCTAACAAGATGATTTTAGTATTACTTTTTAATGCTCTAAATATTCGTGTCATCATAGGTAAATCAACCATAGAGACTTCATCTATCAATAAAACATCACAATCAAGTAAGTTGTTTTGATCGTGTCTAAAATTGGGGCTATTGGGAATAACACCAAGTAAACGGTGAATGGTTTTCGCCTGTGTTGGTATTGCGGCTAAAACACTATCAGCAATCAAACCTTTAAATCCACCAATAGCATTGATAATTGATTCAGACAAGCGTTGAGCCGCTTTTCCTGTTGGTGCCACTAAAGCAATTTCTAATGTTTTATCGTTATTTTGTTCGCTATTATTGCTATTTAACATCACTAAAGCTGACAATAATTTGGTCACAGTATAGGTTTTCCCTGTACCTGGCCCCCCCGCAATAACGGTGAAGTTTTTATTAATGGCATTGGCAACAGCAAGCTGTTGCCAGTCAATATCTGATGCTTGCTTGTTCACTACTGGTGGAAATAATTGCTGAAGTGTTTTACTTATATTTTCTGGCGATGCTGATACTCCTTGTGTTAAACGCGCTTTAATACCCTGTATAAGCTCACACTCAAATTGATAATAACGACGCATATATACGCAGTTATTTTCAAATACAATGAGCTGCTCTCTATTAGCACTAATGTTAAGTTCGGTTAGTAAATTGAACAAACTGTTTATATCAGGAAAAATAAAACCTTGATGACTACATTGCCCTTGCTCATCAAAAGCAAGGCTCCAATGTTGCTGCGCAATTTCAGCTAAAGGTAAGCATGTATGACCTGCCCGTAAGCTAACACTTAAAGCAAAAAACACATGTAATAGTATTTGTTCATGCGCTAAACATTCATCATTGTCGGTTAATGCGATGACAATTTCTTTAGCAAAAAAATAGTCAATCGCTTCAATATTCGCTAACTGCTGTTGTGCTTGAGCAAAACTGTTATAAACTTGCAGCATTATGTTTCCCCCTTACTCGTTACCTTGATATTTTCATCTACATGCTTTTTACCTATAGCTGGATTCAAGTCATACGCTTTACCTGAGAAAAGGCTATCTAAGGCTGTTAATTCATCAAGGGTGATTTTTTGATAATAAACACCAGCACCTATATGTTCTTTATCATTGGTCATACCGCGTAAGTATAGAGAGTAAATACCACCAAAATGTTCTTTTGCATTATAATGAGTTACCTTTTGCTGTAAATAACGATGTAAGGCTAAGCTATATATAAGATACTGTAAGTCATAATAATTTTTTTCAATATTATGACGTAAGGCTTGGGTATTATAATCACTGAAGCTATCACCTAAATGGCTAGACTTATAGTCACAAACAAAGTACTTACCATTTTGTTCAAACACTAAATCAATAAAACCATGCATCATACCTTTTAGCGATTGATAATTCGGTAGTCTAACGTGATTAATAGCTTGAGCATGACTTTGTTTAACTGAGCTTTGTTGAACAGAGTTAAGTTTTCGATGATCAGTTAACAATTTCGCCAGCACATTAATACTCGCTTTTTCCATAGGAAAATAGAATTCACTTTCACGTAGTGTTTGTTGCTTAGGGATGTCTGCCAAACAAAAGCTATTATAAGAGGCGGAGCCTGTTTCAATAAACTGTGTAGTGATCAGCGGTGCTGTGATCACCTCATCAAGCCACGCAATCAAATCACTTTCGCCAAATCCTGATGTTAACTCGCCATACTTAACTAATGGCCACTTAATACTTTCTTGCCAATTATTTTTCACTTTATCAGCGGAAATAAAATCACTATGTTCAAGAATATCATGTAATAAATTACCACTGTGGGCGCCCTTAGCAAGTTGAAAGCGCAGTAATGACTTTGATTGCTTTGATAAAACAACATCAGCATTTACTACTAGTTCAGTATCTCTATCTGGTGTTGATACACCACCATGGCGTATGTTTCGACTCAAAGCAGAAAATGAACTAAGCCACCAGTCACGCTCTATCTTGCCATGAAATTTACTCACTTGCGGTATTAA
Organism: uncultured Colwellia sp.; assembly: GCA_965261045.1. GTDB lineage: Bacteria > Pseudomonadota > Gammaproteobacteria > Enterobacterales > Alteromonadaceae > Colwellia. The sequence continues at coordinate 1,416,861 of CBDHCJ010000001.1, read as the reverse complement.
AGCAGGGGCTAAAGCGGGGATTAAATCAATAGAATTATTCTGATAGACATCAATACTGATAGCATCAAATGATACTTGCTTGACGCCAATTGTTTGTGGTGCTTTCGCCGCTAATTGTTGTAAATTTTGTACAATATCTTGCTCTGCTTGCCACTGTAGTGTTTTACCTAGTGGTGATAAAACATATTTATCAAATGACGTAGTAAACACATAACAACGGTTTTCTGCTCGCGTTATTGCAACATACAATAAACGAATACTTTCCGCATAGCCTTCATTGGCCATAGCGGCTTTCGCTTGCTCATCACCGTCTAAACTTAAGCATAATTGATCTTGTTCATTATGATATTCGATATAGCTTACCGCTTTATTACCAAATTTTAGCGGATCTTTATGACGAGTAGCAAAAGGAATAAAAACGGTGGGGTACTCTAATCCTTTCGCGCCATGTTGCGTCACTATGCGAATCAAATTACCATCACTTTCAAGGCGCTGCTCTGCTTCTAAGTCACTGCTGTTAGCGTTATGATCTAAACTACACTGTTGTTCAAACCAATACAGTAACTCTTGTGGTTGTAGAAATTTTTGGCTAGCAGATTGTAAAATTTCAAATAAATGTAACAAGTTAGTTAATGCCCTATCTTTATTATCGACTGGAATAGTAAAGTGTTTATGCATTAGATTTATCGCCATAGCAATAAAACCTTGACGTTGCCATTGTGCTCTATAGTCAAAAAAACTGAACTTTAACGCTTGATAAGCCATTTCATTTTGTTGAAGCTTATACAAAGCCGTGGCATTAAAACCCAATAAACCGCTAGCTAAAGCATTTAAATATAAACGTTCATTTTCAGGCGATAATATGCCCTTTAAGACACTAATTAATTGTTTAGCTTGTTCACTATGAAATAAGTTTGCCCGATCAGATAAAAACACACTGGCTAAATTAGCCGTTAATAATGCTTGTTTTATATCACTCGCTTCGCCTCCATCACGTACTAAAATAGCAATATCTTGTGGTTTAACTTCCCCATCAGTTAATAGTTGTACTATTTCATTAGCACACCATGTTGCCATCAATGGTCGAACTGATTGTTTACTGTCACCCTCTTCATTAACAAAGTGAATGAACTCTAGGGCCTTACATTTATTGCTAGCTGGGCTGGCAGTTTTACCAGCAGACACTGATTGATAAGGAATAGCATCACCAAAAACAGGTTTATTGCCATCACCAAGAAATACCTGATTATAGGCATTAACCATATCAGGGCTGGAACGCCAGTTAGTATCCATAAGCCAGTGATAATCACAGTCATTACGTGCATTCAAATAAGCAAAAATGTCACCACCACGAAAACCATAAATAGCTTGCTTAGGATCGCCAATGAGATAAAGCGCAGCATTAGCTTGCTGCGCTTTAACCTGATAATAAATTTCTTGTAAAATGGCAAATTGCTGTGGATCTGTATCTTGAAATTCATCAACAAGGGCTACTGGATATTGCGCCAGTAACGTTTGCGCTAATACCTTAGTGAAAGGACTATTTTTTTCATTTTTCAAACAATCCGCTAAGGTATTAATTAAATCATCAAAATCGAGTAAGTTATGTTGTTCTTTTGCTTGTTGAACTTGCTGACGTATTTGATAAATAGCAGATCTAACTATTTGATAAGCTTTAGCTTTATTGATATTTTTAGCTAAGCATTTAACATCGCCTTTAACTTTTTTACTCTTAGCTAATACTTGTGCCAGTTGTGCTTTAAATGCTTTAGGGTGTCGATTACCGTTAAGTAAATAATCAGGCATGGGCTGCTCTATTGCTGCTAATAATGTTTGTTCATTACTACATTCACTTAATTGCGCTAACCACGCTTGTAACTTTATTAACTCAACTGTCCTTTTTTCTTGTTCATCTGCTTTTTTATGGCTAACTAAACCTTCATTAAGTAAACTTATATTGTCGGTAATAGCACTGTTAGCTTGCTTAGCTAATAGCATAAACTTATCCACCAAATCTTGTACATCAATAACAGACAGTTCAGTTTTATGTGAAATAGCCTTAGTAAAGCTACTAACAAAAACACTTGGCGTAGACCAAAATTGCACAACTAAAGCAAAGGCATCACTGTTTTGTTTAGCCAGTTGTCGATACCAATCTTGGCAAGCTTCTAAAATCAAATCATTGCTATTGGTCGACATGTTGGCGTTAAACGGTAAACCGCTAGCAAAAGCGTGTTGTGTCAGCGCCCGTTGACAAAAGCCATGAATGGTAAAAATAGCGGCTTCATCTAAAAATAATAAGGCGCGTTTTAGAAGAAATTGAATTTTTCCATCGCTCTCTCTTTTATCATTACTGACTTTTTGGCTAATTGCTCGAAAATAGCTATCAGTTTCACATAATGTTTGCCAGTTATTTAAAGTCTCACGAATAAAAGCATCTATTCTGCCACGAAGCTCTTGTGTCGCATCTTTGGTAAACGTCATCAGTAAAATTTCTTCTACTTTTAACTCTCTCTCTAGTAATAACCGTAAATAAATACGGGTGATATTATAGGTTTTTCCTGTACCAGCGCTAGCTTCAATTAAATGTCTTCCCGTTAAAGGGATAGTAGCTGCGTCTAACTTTTTTAAGATCATCATAGTAGACATTAACGACTAACTCCTTTAGTTGTTGTCACCTTGTTAACTCTTTCTTTTTTAACACTCTGCGGTATAACACTGCGGTACAATCCTTGATAAACAGATTCAATTTGCGGTAATAAGGTTTCAATGTTTGGACATTTCGGCCAAAAGTAATGGATATAAGCATCTTCGCCAAAACCTTGAAAAGCATTTTGTCCTTGCCAAAATTGCTCAAAACGCTCTTGCGTCATTTCCACACGTTTACCTCGTGACTGTTTAAAAACTTGAGCAGCTAACTCACCATTGAGCATTAGTCCTTGTTTTTGCCCTTGAGCATAAATACTAAGCAACATGTGCAGCTCTGTTCTAGCTTCTTCAACATTGTCATTGCTGATAGAGTATTGTTCAATTTTCTGGGCTTTAGTATTAAAGTAAAAGCCTCGAGTACTTTTTACTTGGCTAAGTGGGCTAGTACTATAATGAGTTGCCGTAATATTTTGCTGTTGCCACACTTGTACAATTAATTGATGTAAATACAAGGTGAATAAATCTTTGGCTTTCGCACTTGAGCTACGATAGAAAACTAGCTCTGTTCCTGTATGGGTAACTTTAACAGGTAATTGTGCTGATAAGGTTATACTTTGTTCTTGTGAGCGTCCTTGTGACTGAGCGAGTGAAATGCTGAGGGTTATTTTACAATCAATCAGCTCTGGATTATCACAGCCTTGAGCAATTATTTCTTGAGCAAGATTTTTGCTAGCGACAAGAGAGTCATCAAAATGTGATTGGGTACTGGGCAAATCAGGAAATTTTCCCGATAAAGAGGCGAAATCAAGTGCTTGCTCAATTGTTAAACTATTTTTCGTTGCTAAACAGGCGGCAAGTAAATCTTGTTTTAACAAATAACTCTCAAGATAATCAGCAGTAAAAGGCTCAACATCATCAAGGCTTACCTCATTAATATCTAAATACAAATTCAACACTTGCTGGGCAAACACTTTACTTGGATGTTGAAAAAAACGAATGACTTCAATAGACGTTACGGTGTTAGCGGTATCAGCTATCTCATATGCTTCAACAATCAACTCAGTTTGATTGGCCTTAGCTTGCTCATTTTGTCCTAACGTTAACCAGTTAGCATCAAAGCTGGGGGTTATTCCTGACTCTGGATCTCGAACTAGATAGTTAACTTCACTGTAGGGCTGCATTGGCATTTGTTGGCGTTGAGAATGTTCTTGATTAAATTGCCAGCCATAACCTTGAGCCAAATAGTCCATTAATTCTTTTAACACTAATGATGGTTGTTTTTCATTATTATTTCTAATATTTCGCCCTTGATAACTTAAATACAACGCATGTCTGGCTGAAATAAGGGCTTCTAAAAACAAATATCTATCATCACCTCGGCGGGATCTATCCCCTAATCGCGCCTTACTTTGTGAGATCAAATCAAAACCTAATGCGGGTCGCTGCCTTGGGAATTCACCATCATTTAACCCTAATACCGCGATGACTTTAAAAGGAATACTACGCATAGGTAACATAGAACAAAAGGTTACTTGCCCCACCATAAATTGCCGACTAGCATCACCTTGACTAAAATGATTATTAAAAAAATCAACGACAATAGCCAGTTCAATTTTTTCATCAAAATATGCAAGTTGGCAATACTCAACCAATGATGAAATTGCGTGTTCAATAATGGCTATGCTGTTATCAATTTGGTTGTTGATCTGATGATTCGTTTGTAAGTTACTCTGCTCTGTACTGTTAGTAGAAAAAATAATTCGGGTGGTAAATAGCTGCTCTAGTTGCGCTAATAAAAATTTTTGCCATGCTTTCGCGGTTCTAGCGCTATTAAGTTGTTGAGTAAAATATTGTAACTGCTCAATAAACAACATTAACTGACCTAATAAAATAGCATCATCACCTTCAACAACACCAAGCAATAGCTGCTCTTGATAAAGACTGTTTGTGTCAGAATAAGCAAAACCTCGTAATAAGCGAGATAAACCTTGTTGCCAAGTAAAGCTGTTATTGGCTTTTTCTCCTAATAATTTTTCTTTGTGCCCTTGATTTAACCCCCAGTGAATAGTGGCTTGTTGTAACCAAAGGCTAATTTTTTCACTGTCCTCGGCATTTATTGCAAATTTATTAGCAACTGCGGGTAATCGAATAAAGCTTAATAATTGCGATACCTGAAAACGAGAATCAGGTAAAGATAACAATTCACTAAAAGCGGCAATTAAGGGATCGCTATCTTTAGCGCAGCGATCCGCAATTGAGCACGGTAGTGGCGGTACTTCATCGGTTAAATCCTGCCAACCACGAGTAAAAACAGCATTAACATAAGGCGCATATTGCTCTATTTGAGGACACATCACTAAAATATCTTTAGGTGTTAATTTATCTTGGTTATCAGCTATCTCATTAAACTGGTGAAGCAAATAGTCATGTAATACTTGAACTTCACGTAACGCACTATGACAACTAACAATAGTGATAGAGTTATCCACTAGCGGCAATGGTTTTTCTGTCGCATCATTTAGTTCTAAAATATCATTTTGTAGTCGATGCAAAATGCATTCAGTTAAACTTGAGCTTTCATCAATACTTTGATTGCTACTTTCTGTACTGGCTTTAACAAACAATTCAACATTAACCGTACTGTATTCTTGTAATAATGCTAAGAACTCACGTCCTTGTTGCCCAAAGTTTGCTAACAACGGATTGCCAACAAATAAATGTTCATTATCGATACCGTTTGACCAATATGATAATTTTTTCATCGCTTGTTTTTCATTGATAATATCGCCCCAATAAGAAAAACAGGGATTTAAATGAAAAAAATCGACTTCGATATATTCACTCAAAGCATTGATAAAATTTAACCACATAGGTGCCATGGTATTAATACCAAAAAAACTCATGCGTTTAGGAAGAATATTCGGATCATCACTGATTTTATCAGCTATATTGGCAATAGCATCATTAAGCAATTCAACTGGATTATAAGGTAACTTATGAATAAGTAACCGCCACAACTTGGCTTGCCATTTATTATCAGTGGTAAGGTGAACATCTTCTTCACCTCGTTGCCATGCATCAAGCCATTCTGGACGAAAAATTAAATATTGCTCGTACAAGTCAGCCATTTGACCTGCTAACTGATAGCGTTTCAGATCAGCTTTACTTGAAACTTCAGTTGTTGTCTTATTACGCCAATAACAAGTCGCCAATTTAAAATCATCATCTGTGGTGACAATTTCAGTTGCTAATAACGCATAAATTCGCCACGTTAGCACTTCCCTTGAATAAGGTGACTGTTCAGGTATTTTATCTTCGCTAGCCAGTGCTCTTATCAGTTGCCACAAATACTGAGCAGGCAATGCATAATGCATATTCATGCTAATTCCGCGCTCTTTTGCTATGGCAAGGTTAAGCCAGTGTTGCATACCTGCATTTTGTACAATAATAACTTCTTGATTATAAAAGCCTAAGGGAGATACTTGGGAAATTTTATTGAGAAGCGTTAATAAATTTTCCATTTTGTTGGCGGGGTAAAGGTTAATCAATGCTGAGCCTGTTTAGTAAAACTTGATAACTAAATTTAACCACAAGGTAGCGTTTAAAACTAGTGTTCAATTAAGAAAAAATCTACCTGATTAAACAATATTTAAGCTTTCAGATAAGACGAAATGAACCCATGTATTTTTCTAAAAGATATATTACTTAGCCCACTCAACAAAATTGTGGAACATAGCCACAATTTCAATAGTAATAAAGCAGAATATTTTATCTGTGCCCCCTGTGTTAGACATAGGTGAAAACTTGAAAATGTACTAAAGGAAGTACATGGAGTGAAAAGTGCCATATGAACTTTGTTTTGCAATTATTAAACGCTGCGGGATATATTCAAAAATAACCTTTAGAGAGACGGGGACGTGATGTTAGAATGGCAGCCATCTATAAGTACTTGTGAAATTCAGCGAATCATTATCGCTAGAGATGCTTTAGCAACTTAATTTTACTAACCTACTTATCTACTACTTATCTACTATGTAACTAATAGGAATTAAAAGAAAAAATGTCTATTGAAATAAAATCACTTGCACCAGAACAACGTCAATCTTGTCCAAAAGAGTTTAGCTTCGGAGTAACTTTTTCTGATCATATGTTCACACAAACATTCGAACAAGACAAAGGTTGGCATGATGCGTTGATTAGCCCCTACCATGCATTATCACTAGATCCTTCTGCGGCTGTTTTTCATTACGGTCAGGAAATATTTGAAGGGCTTAAGGCTTATCGAAAAGCTGATGGAGGCATAAACTTATTTCGCCCACAAGAGAATGTTAAACGTTTTAATCGCTCAGCTATACGTATGGTGATGCCCCAAGTGGATGAAAACCTTCATTTAGCGGCAATAAAATCATTGGTTCACCTTGATCAAAACTGGGTACCTGATCAGCAAGGATCATCGTTATATATACGTCCAACAATGATAGCAACTAGCCCTAAACTAGGCCTTGGCGCTAGCTCAAGCTATAGTCATTTCATTATTGCAGGCCCTGCTGGAAGTTATTTCAAAGGCGGTTTATTGCCTATTTTTGTGTATGTTGCTGATGAGTACCGTCGTGCGGTAAAAGGTGGTGTAGGTGAAGCTAAAACTGGGGGGAATTATGCGGCAAGTCTTTATGCTTCCGAAGAGGTAATAAAACAGGGCTATTCACAAGTGTTATGGCTAGATGCAATTGACGGCCGTTATATTGAAGAAGTAGGGGCAATGAATATATGTTTTGTTTATGAAGGAAAACACATTGTCACCCCTGAGCTGAGTGGCAGTATTTTACCTGGCATTACCCGTGATTCTATCTTAAAACTTGCACCAACCTTAGGCTATGAAATTAGCGAACAGCGTTTAGATATCGAACAAATTTTAGCTGATATAGATAGTGGTAAAATAACCGAAGTTTTTGGTTGTGGTACTGCTGCGGTTATATCTCCAGTAGGAAAACTTGGTTTTAAAGGGCAAGAGCATGTTATTAATAATAACCAAACAGGTGATGTTGCGAAAACACTCCATGATGAATTAACGGGCATTCAATATGGCACCCGTGAAGATAAATTTGGCTGGATAGAGTCACTGTAAATACATAAATGGAGAAAAGTAAGTTACCTTTGTTGCGAGTGATGCCTCAGGTATAGGTTGAGCTTTTCTTATAGGAGTAAACTAATCTTTGTATAAGTAAGCGAGTGCATGTAGCGCATCCGCTTACTTATATATTTGCTACCGCTTAAACAGCAACAACTTTATTTGCACATGGGCCTTTCTGTCCTTGACCCACTTCAAACTCAACAGCTTGACCATCATTCAATGTCGCGTATTCACCGCCTGCTTGAATTTCTGAATGATGAACAAACAAATCTTTACTTCCGTCTTCTGGAGTAATAAATCCGAAGCCCTTATCTGCATTAAACCACTTAACTGTACCTTTACTCATAACGTTCTCTTTATATTTGGTGAAAAATATAATTCTGACTTGCTATCACCATTACAAATTCAGAATTTGGTTGAGCCAACTTAAGCGTCTAATTATATTGCTGATTAACGATATTTACCATTCTTATTTTTTATACTAACCACCTTTCGCGCTATTGCAAGTACTCGGATGAAATATCATTGCCTCCGCGGGGGGCTCTTAAACATTTCCATGCCTATGTAGTTAACTCAGGAGTTTGCTGTAAACGTCATCTTCGAGGTGTTTTATAATCGAAGATCTGAGTACTTTAGACTAAAATTCCCGTTTAAGACACTACAGGAATGATCTCCCTGATCCATGTGCATAGACATGAACATTTTTATTTATTTCAAGGTTGATTTTTAATTTTAAGAGATCATGATAGTCATATGAGAGAAATAAACCTGACAACAAATCAAATTAAAGCGTTCAAAGAGCGCCATAAAGCCTGTCGAGAACAAAAGGAGTGTGATCGAATAAAGGCTATTTTCGGCTCCAATCATTTAGGGTAACAAAAACTGGCCTTTGTAGAAAATAATTTGACATGAATTTTCCTTAATATAATTACTGCTTAAAGCTAATTTCCCTGTGATAAGCTAAGTAATCTTGATGTTGTTTTGCTAGCAACACTTTCATATTCACATCTATTCCAAGAGCTTGATATTCTTCTAAGTGATCGGATATTAAAATGCGTCCCCGATCATCGAAACTAATGTAACCTAGATCAAAGGCTTTATCGATATTGGCTAAGAGCAATAATCCATTAAATGGATCTAAGCGCTCTTCGTTATCTGATTTCGACCATGGTTTAATATGCGAAGCGATTAGAAACGAGTAGTTTTGAAATTTAGTAACAGCACAGCCCTGCCAATGATTGATTAAATCTTCTCTAAATCGTCCTTGCCCTACACGCGTATTCACCATGATAGCTTTTTGTGTATCAGGAATGGTTTTATCTAAGATAATTTCGTCAATGTCATGCTGTACTTCAGCTTGCGTAATATCTGATAAAAAGGCGCGGTAGCTTTTGATGGCAGCGCTATACATGCCGTTACCTCGCTTATCCTTGTCAACAAATTCTTGCACTTCATAGATTTTGTTAACGATGTTTTCGTATTCCACAAAAGAGCCAACGCTAAATAAGCTTGGTTTGGTAACACTGGCATCATTTAACCAGTTAGGGATAGAATTTTTAAGCGCACCCACATAGTTTTTAATAGTTTTATCTGACTTACCAATGGATTTAGCCCAACGGCCATATTGGTCTTCCAACTTATCTAGATTAGCTGTTAAAGCGTTTTTGAGCATAGGTGCAGTATTAGGGCTTTTAAGAAAATCAAAAAGCGTATCATCTAAATAGGCAAAATTTACAAGCTTACGCATATTAGCATCTGTAGCTGATTTATTTTTTATGGCATCAAAAGCAGCTTTATTTTCATTGGATACATCTAAATGCCAAAGCCCTGAAGACTTTAAATGGTAGAAAGGTAAAAACGGGCTATCGGCATCATTATCTTGTTTTAATCTTAAAAAATGCCAACTAAAACGTTTCTTAAGTGTTTCATCATAGTAAATACGATTATTTTTAATATGACCTTGTGTAATTAAGTCTATTACCGCAAACATCATACAAACCTTATGAGGTTTGGCTCTACCAGAGGATTTACTTGGTCTAATGCTTTGAAGCTTGTCGTAATAGAATGCGAGTGTCATTTATTAAAACCTTGAATCGTTTTCACAAGGAATACCATCATTGTCACCATCCATCTTTGTATTAGGACAACGTTTGTTTCACTTTCTATAGTGAAATAGTACCAAGGAACAATAATAAAGTCTAAAGGTTACGTGTAAAAGCTACCGTTTCCCAAAAAACACCTGGGCGATTAAGTTGATCAGTATCGTTATCAGCATGAAATAACATTAAGTTATGAATATTAGCTTCATTAATTAAGCGAGTTCCATCAACATCAAATGCCTTTCTGCCATCATTAAACTCACCATGTCTTAAGCTAATAATCAGTACACCATTATCGTTTAATAGTGTACTCAATCGCTTTAAACTTTGGCTTTGTTGTTCTATTGTCAGGTGCATCCATACGGCGCTAATAAGAATTAAATCGAAAGTTTCTGAAGATAAAGTTGATAATTCAGGTAACACATCGTTTTTCCAACACACTTTATCGCCAGTTAGCTCAATACCTTTATTCATAAGGATTTTAGCTGGCTCAATAGCAGTAACGCATAACCCAGTTTCACTCAATGCTAATGCATCTCGTCCACTACCAGCACCAATATCGAGAGCAGATTGGTAATTACTTAAAGTAACTTTAGATAGCCAGGATTGATGAACTTTATCAAATGAAAGAGATTGGTATTGGTCAAATAATGTAGGCGTGTTCTCATTATAAAAATCGATATTCGGCTGCATTTTATTACAGGTTTCCATTAGCTAAAGTCATCAGTATCGGAACGGGTTAATAACTCTCTAATTCTGTCTCCATCATCACCTGATTCAAGTAGCTCTACTGCTGATTTCCCGAATAAAAAGAAACATTTGATATGAACCCAAGTAATAATACGTTCATGGTCTTTTAGCATTCGCATCAAATACTGATATATATCATCAGGTATGCCATCTATGCCTTTTTCGTTTTGCTCATTCATGCCATTCTCCAATTATCTAATAATATCAGACGTCAACTAACTTGTCCTGTTGTCAGCAATTATCGGTGATTTAATTTTTACTGAGACAAAATGATTTTTATCGCCATTTTTCAGTTTCTTTGCTATGTTTTTTCGCTTCCCCTATTTTGAGTTTTATTATCAGGCACAGGTCGAGCTAGACGATTAAGTCCATCACTGCATTTTTATTTTTTTAAGAATTTTTTGTGGCTATTACCTCATCGTTATCAGGATTAAGTAGCAAATCCATTAAATGCGCCCAATCTTCTACAACTAACATTCGGATGCTTGCTCTAAAGTTTTCCCATAAATGAGATTTTGAGCCAAACGAAACACGACAAGCTTGGTATACACCATCGGTCAATTCAAATATTTGATGGAAGTAAAAGGCTAGCAAGGTTCAGCAGGTACATGTTGTCGCTTAAGTTTTTATCTCCATGACCATAATTATGCGCTATATAATAACCTTGATTTTTAATGAACATGTCTCCCGTTAGTATACAGAAATGGGAACGAGGGGAGTCAAAGCCAACTGGAGCAGCACTAAAACTTCTTAATATTATTAACAATCATGGTTTTTCTATTGTAATGTGAAAAATACATCGAAATCATAAATTGAAAGGTCAATAGATCCTATGTTGAAACACTCATGGTGAGTAGACCGTGGGAACTTCCCCCACAGCCTCTCGCAGAGCGGTACGTGAACCTCTCAATCGGTAGGTTATTAACCCCTTGCGCATTAATGAGCTCTTCATCGACGATCACCACAGCCGCTGGTGTTTCCATTAACGACATATCTGACTTCGTTGCTAAATCTGAATTCATAACCACTTGATTTTGTCTTCCATAGACAGTGATAAGTTCTACATCCTTGTTTTTCAATTTTTTTCTTGCACTACTTCCGTTTGCTTACCTTGCTCGTTAGCAGAAATAAAATCAGAAAAAAATGCTGAAGCACATGCGACAGCAAGTAGTCTTATTGATGACTAACAACGTAACTTCGCGGATCAAGCTCTTCTTGCAAAACTTGTCTATATCCCCCAGATTTAATTCGTGCCTCTGCTAATTTCACATCAGGATAACGGCCTATTTTTATTCGTTGTTGCTTACCGAGCCATCTAACGCCATAATTGAATGTAATTATGGCGTTGCGTGTAGATCCTAACGGTCAATCCATCAATCCATCAATGAATGAAGTACATTTCTCACTGCCATGATGCACACTTTTGATTTCAGCATAAAAATGCTAGCGGATTTATATGAACAACAAATAGAGTTAAATGACAAAAAGCATGAATAAAAAACTAGTAACAGACACGAATAAACAACCAAACATTTTATGGCACGATTATGAAACTTGGGGGATATCCCCAAAAGTAGACAAGCCTTCTCAGTTTGCGGGGATCAGAACAGATTTAGATCTCAATATCATTGGTGAGCCTGAAATGTTTTTTTGCCAACCACCACAAGATTACCTACCCCAGCCTAAGGCATGTTTGGTTACAGGCATTACACCACAAAAAGCTCAGCGTGAAGGTTTAACTGAAGCTGAATTTGCCAAGCGAATTCATAGGTTATTTAGTGTGCCTAATACTTGTGTTGCTGGTTATAATAATATTCGCTTTGATGATGAAGTCTCGCGCTACCTTTTTTATCGCAACTTTTACGACCCTTATGCCCGTGAATGGCAAAATGGTAATAGTCGTTGGGATATTATTGATATGGTACGTGCATGTTATGCACTACGCCCTGAAGGTATAAATTGGCCAACTATTGAACGTGATGGTGAAGAGGTGGTAAGTTTTCGCCTTGAGTTATTAACCAAAGCCAATGGTATTAGCCATGAAGCAGCACATGATGCAATGAGCGATGTTTATGCTACTATTGCTATGGCAAAATTGATAAAAGAAAAGCAACCAAAGCTTTATGATTTTATTTTTAACTTAAAAAGTAAAAAACAAGTCGCTAAATTACTCAATGTAGCTGATATGATCCCTGTAGTTCATACCTCAAGTAAAATATCATCACTACACGGTTGTACTAGTTGGTTTGCTCCTATTAGTTATCATCCAGTTTATAAAAATGCGGTTATCTGTGTCGATTTAGCACAAGATATTGAGCCACTGTTAAGCTTAACCAGCGAAGAAATTAAAGCACGTTTGTATACCCGCCATGACGATTTAGCACCCGATGAAAAACCTATACCTGTTAAGCTGATTCATATAAATAAGTGCCCAGTAGTTGCCCCAGCAAAAACACTATTACCAGAAAATGCTGAGCGTTTAGCGATACCACGTGATTATTGTTTGGAAAATTTAGCATTATTAAAACAGCATGCTGAGCTAAGAGACAAACTTAGTGATGTATTTGCATCTGAGCCTTTTGATAATGAAGATATCGATGCTGAACAAGCACTTTATAGCGGTGGATTTTTTAGTCATAGCGATAAAGCTCAAATGGATATTTTGCATGGATTAACGCCTGAGCAACTAGGTACTCACCCTTTTCACTTTCAAGATGAACGTTTAGCTGTTTTACTATTTCGTTATCGAGCGCGCAATTATCCATATACATTAAGTACACAAGAACAGCTGCGCTGGCAACAATACTGTCAAAACAAATTACAAGGTGGTGGTAAAGGCATGTTAACTCTAGATGAGTTTATGATAGAAATTGAAAACTTGGCACACGAACACGAGCATGAAGGCAACAAGGCAAAGATGTCAGTATTAAAAGCGTTATACGAGTATGTACTCAAGTAATACGAGTAAAGGTAACTAAACAGCATATGTTAGTATCTTTCATCACAAGTTATAAACCTTTTTTTAGTTTGGCTTTTGCCGCTTCTACTTTAGAAAAATCTAAACACAATTCTTCTACTGCCTCTTTAATTAAATTAGGTTGGGCCATCACTAAGCCCATAAGTTCCTGTAATTTGTCATCTGAAATACCGAGTTGTTGAATGACAGCCATTGCCATTAGCGGATTGTCAGTTAATGCCTTAAAAAGTTCATTAATTTTTTCTTCACTAACATTGAATTCTTTTAACATTTGAATAATTGGGTTCATTTTATTTATTTTCCAAGCAAGTTATGTTCTTCTCTTAAAAGTCGTATTAAGAAAACAACTCGTTATGTAGTTTTTCAACCACATGGTTGGCATCTTTTTCTGCTACTAAAAAACATAGATTATTTGCGCTAGCACCATGGCAAATTAAACGTATATTAATGTCATTAATGGTTTGAAAAATACTTTGCCCTATACCTTTAGCACAATCTAAACCATTACCAATAATCGCCACTAATGATAAATCATGTTCTACCGTTACTTCACAAAGTTGTTCTAACTCTTCCACCACAGTTGAAGTAATTAATGCTTGTGTTGAGCCACTTGGGTTGTCAAACGTCAACGCAACACTAATTTCACTGGTGGTAATCAAATCAATACTCAGCTCATGCTTAGCAAGAATGCCAAATACCTTAGCTAAAAAGCCGCTAGCATGTAGCATTGCGGGGCTTTTCACTGTCACTAATGTTTGCTCTCGTCTAAGCGCAATTGAACGATAAGTAGGGCTAGAAGCAACTTTTTGTTTTATTTGAGTACCGCCTTTTTCTGGCTCTTTACTTGAACCAACAAATACTGGAATATTGTGACGCATAGCAGGTATAAGTGTCGCAGGGTGTAATATTTTTGCACCAAAAGTAGCCATTTCAGCCGCTTCACCAAAACTAATTTCTTTAATGGCTCTTGCTTGTTCAGTAATACGAGGATCTGTAGTAAAAATCCCGACTACATCAGTCCAAATAGTTAAATTACTCGCATTTAAGGCTTCAGCAAGCAAAGCGGCACTGTAGTCTGAGCCACCACGCCCTAATGTGGTGGTTTCACCTAAACCATCTTGGCCAATAAAGCCTTGAGTTACTAATACTTGTTGCGGCAGTTTTACTGATAACAGATCCTTACAAGCCGTTTTTAATTGCTCGATGTCCACCACGGCCTTACCATATAAGCTATTGGTTTTCATAACTTGTTGAACATTAAAGTAAGCACCATCAACACCCACAGACTGTAAAACTTCTGCAAATATTCGTGAGCTAAGCTGCTCACCAAATGCTAAGATGGCATCCGCTTGTTTAACACTATACTGTTGAGATTGTTTTAATGCCTGTTCGGCAAGTTGAGCAAGTAAGGTATCTATTTTATTGTTTAAGTCTTGCTCAATATCACTTGCTAAATGCTGAGTTATATTCATTTGAATAACGCGAATGTTAGCAACAATTTCTACCTGTTCATTACTTGGCACATTTTCTTGGCTCAAGCGCACTAAATAGTTGGTAACGCCAGCACTAGCAGAAACCACGATTAAACGATTACTACTATCATTTTTAATAATATGAGCACAGCGTAACATGGCTTGAAAATCAGCAACACTGGTGCCGCCAAACTTTGCCACGGTAAGTGGTATATTTTTGCTAGATGCTTGCTGAGCCGATTTGTTTTGAAACATGGTTAATTCTTTCTAAGTGCTATGTTTTTTAAATTTGAAGGCAAATCATACTCATCGTTGCATTTGTTTTTAAGGGAATAACCATTAATAAAAAAATGCGTCTTGATTATGAATTGCTCAGACGTCCTGAAGCAGACATTTTGAAGTTTCATGAGTATACACTGTCGAGTAAAAGTACAAAAGACCAATTTATCACTATTTTATTACTATTTATCACTATTCATGCCACTACCTATCTAACCCATAATCAATAGCGTAGCGCACTAAACCCGTAGTGGTATCTATCTTTAATTTGCGTTTAATATTACGTTTGTGGGTTTCAATGGTGCGTACACTAACGTTTAGCTCTCTTGCCATTTGCTTGTTGTTTAGTCCGTGAGAAATAAGCCGTAACACCAATTGTTCTCGGTTGGTTATAATGCCTCCTTGTTCATTTTCTTGATCTTTAGATAATATTTCTGTTACTTCCGCGCTAAAATAACGCCTGCCTGCTGCTACTTTTTTTATGGCATCAATTAACTCAAGGCCTGGAACGTCTTTGAGAATATAACCATCAGCGCCATGGCGCATGGCTGACACGATATACTCTCTATTATCATGCATACTTAACATGAGCACTTTACAATCTAGATCTTGCTCTTTTATCAACTCTAGTACGTACATACCGCTCATTTGCGGCATATTGATATCCATAAGCACTACATCAAACTGACTTACTTTAATAAGTTCAAGTGCTTGCTTACCATCTTCGGCTTCACCCACGACATTAAAATCGCCATCTAAACTAAGGCGAGCCTTCAATCCTTCTCGAAACAAGGGATGGTCATCAACTAATAAAACATCTATCATAATATTTCTTCATCTTGTGGTTTATCGACTTGTGACTTATCGGCATTGTAGCGTAGCTCACTTTGAGGAATACTCGCTAGTACAGTAGTGCCATGTTTATCAGACTTTATTGTAAAGTTACCATTATAATAGTGTAATCGCTCCTTCATATTACGCAAACCTATGCCTTCATTTGCGCGTGCTTGATTTTGATGTTCTTTAAAATCAAAACCATCACCATTATCGGCAACTTTAAGAAATAACCACTTATTATCAAGAAATAATGACACCTCAACCTGAGTGGCATTTGAATGACGCTCAATATTGGTTAATGCCTCTTGAGTAATTCGATACAAGGCGGTTTTAACTTCTGATGGTAAAATATTACGCACCGATAAACGCTTAACTTCCACATCAATAGTAGTACGCTGTGAAAATTCTCTACCTAATTCCTCTAAAGCGGCACCTAAACCGTAGTCTTCAAGAACGCCAGGGTGCAATTGATGAGAAATACAACGAATATCACTCATTATTTTAGTGATCATGGTTATGGCTTGCTCTAAATCTTCTTTAGCATCTAAGCTTTTTTGTTGTTTTAACTGCGCTGTTTCCAAAGAGAAACGCGTGGCGGCAACCGTTTGGCTAATGCCATCATGCAACTCTCTTGACACCCGTTTACATTCTTCTTCTTGAGCCTGAAAAATACGTTCATTTAAAATACGTAGCTTTTTATTAGCAAGCTTCTTTTCACTAATACGAATAAATAAACCCGCACCAAAAACAGCAATAACAGAGATGATGCCAATAATAAGCGTTATCCGACTTGTATTATCAATATGCTCTTTTATTGACTGGCTTAATAAGGCAATTTGAATATCAATATCATCAATATAAACGCCCGTTCCTATCATCCAATTCCATTTAGTTAATGGCTCAGAGTAAGCAAGCTTTTTAGCTACTGCGCCATCTTTAGACGGTTGATTAAAAATATAATTAACATAACCACCGCCTTTTTTTGCATTATCGAGCAGCTCTTGAATAATCATGACACCATTTTGATCCTGTAAATTAAGCCAATTTTTACCAATGCGCCATTCTTGACCTGGTAAAACCAAGTTAGTACCTTGCTCATCGTAAGCAAAAAAATATCCATCTAAGCTAAAGCGCATATCCGTCAATATTTCTTTGACCAAGTTTTGAGCAAGCGCTTCATCAATCACTTCATTTTCATAAAGGTGCTTAATGGCGCCATTAGCAATATCAATATAGTTACGCAATTCTTCTTTACGATGATTAATAACACTTTCTTTGTAAACAGCAGAGGCTTGTTTAAGCAAAGACTCATACTGAAACTTTGTCATTAACAACACTAAACTAAGCGCTAACACCACAGGGATTATGGTGATCAATTGTAATTTGTGATTAATGTTCATGGCTAATTTCCAACTTATTTCGACTCTTGTTTCAACTAAAAACAGTATCAAGTGCCCGTACATCTAAATCAAGTTTTTGCTGCCTATCTAAGTGTAAACACTTAGTTGAAATACGCGTAATTGCCGATTATCAGTCACATCAAATACTCCTATAGTGAACTTGACGTTAACAACAAGCCACATTTACTGGCAAGTATTTAGCGTTAAATTTAACGCTAAATAAATAACAATATTGAAACACTACCATTGATAAATTAATAAGGAAGATACTATGAATACTGTACTAAAATCATGTTTAATACTTAGTGCTATTGCTACCACTCCCGCAATTGCTGGCTACGATATTGACTTCGATCATGATGCAAAACTTAGCTTTGGCGGCTATTTTAAAGCTGATTTAAGGCATGTACGTGGCGATATTGACTATCGTGACTTTTGGGTTGGTAATAATGCTTTTGCCCCTAATACTGAAGTAACTCGCTTTAATGTGCGTGAATCACGCTTTAATATCAAATACCAACAAGCAGGCCTTACTGGCGTGTTGGAATGGGATTTCTATGGCGATCAACAACCTACTGGAACCAACGAAACGGTTACTGGTGGTCATAAGTTAAGACTTCGCCACGCTTATATTCAACATGGCAATTGGAAGCTTGGTCAAATGTGGTCAACTTTTATGCCGCTTGTCTCTATTGCCGAGGCATTAGATTTTGGTGGTGCACATGTCGGTCAATCTTTCATACGTCAAGCACAAATTCGTTACACTCAAGGTGGTTTAGCGCTATCAATTGAAAATCCTTCCACACAATCTGGTGAAGACCAAAGCATACCTGACGTAGTCGCTCGATACACTATTAAAGGAGATTGGGGACAAGTTGCTATCGCAGGCTTAGTGCGTCAGCTTGAAGATAGCGCTAATGATGGTGGCGCGCAGGGTAGTCAAATTGCATATAACATTCACGGTAAAATTAAAACATTTGGTAAAGATGACTTTCGTTTTTCCTACAATGGTGGCGCATCTGGTCGTTATGTAAGCCCTGGTGCAAATATTAGTGATAACGCAATAGATGGCGATATCTATAAAATAAATGCCTACACCCTAGCCTACCGACATATCTGGAACGAAGACTACCGTTCAAACCTTTACTTTGGCGCGATGAAAATTGATGAAACAGGAGCCGATAGACAACAAATAGGCTTAAACCTAATGAAAAGCATTAACCGTCACCTCACCATTGGCGCTGAAGTGGGCAATTATAAAACCGAAGACGGTGACTCTAATTATTTTCAAGTATCAGCAAAATATGTCCTTTAACCTATTAATCACTATTTTTTCTTAAAAATATAGGAAGCAATCACATGAAAAATTTAACTTTATTATTTAGCGCTGCAATTTTACTTAATTTAAGCTCTGGCGTTGTACAAGCAGAAAAACGTGTTTTATTGAAAACCCCTATTTACTATAACTCTGCGTTACCAGGGTTAGGATCACCAATAAAATATGTTGCTGATGCTATTGATACCTTAAGCGGTAAGAGTATCAAGATGAAAATTTATGAGCCAAACAAATTGGTTAATCCAAAAGAAATTCTTGATGCAGTTTCTACCGAAAAAGTACAAGCTGGATTTGCCACTGCTGGTAATTGGGGTGGTAAAATCCCTGCTGCGCGTTTATTTTCAGCCGTTCCTTTTGGCCCTGAAGCGCCTGAATATTTAGCTTGGTTTTATTACGGCAATGGTAATAAATTACATCAAGAATTATATGATGAGAACAAGCTAAATGTGAAAGTACAAATTTGCGGTATTTTACCACCTGAAACCTCGGCTTGGTTTAACAAAGAAATTAATAATGCTGAAGATTTACAAGGCTTAAAAATGCGTTTCTTTGGTTTAGGGGCGTTAGTCATGGAAAAACTAGGTGTTAGCACCGTTGGTTTACCTGGTGGTGAAATTTTCCCTGCATTAGAAAAAGGCGTTATTGATGCCACTGAGTTTTCAATGCCTATCGTTGATAAGCGCATAGGTCTTCATAAACTATTAAAATATAACTACTTTCCTGGCTGGCACCAACAAGCAACCATGATGGAGTTGATCATTAATCAAAATGTTTGGCGCAAGATGAGTGACCATCAACAATCAGTAATTGAACATGTTTGTAAATCAGCAACCTTAGATGCCCTTGCCTATGGTGAAGCGATGCAAGCGCCCGTAATGAAAGAAAATGCCGAACAAAATGGCGTTATGAATAAGTACTGGTCACCAACCATGCTGAGTCTGTTTAAAGCTAAATGGCAAGACGTTGTAGCTGATGAATCAAGTAAAGATCCCGCATTTAAGCGTATTTATGATGATTTAACTCAGTTTCGTGCCACTTATGATTTATGGGAAGCTAACGCCTTCTTACCTCGTCCTAAACCACAATTTTAATTATTTAGTGCCTGGTGTTTTGTGCTCTGGTTTTTTAACCATTCAGTTCACATTGATATAAGAACATAGTCTTTGTACTTATATCAACGCCGAAAGGCACTCATTTTTCATAAAGAGGTACTATAACGATGACTCGCTTAACTTTACTTTCAGATAGACCGATACTTTCAGCTTTTCTAAAGCTAGCGGCGGTATTTGAGTCCATCACTACATTTATTTCTGCCATATTTTGTTGGTCATCGGCACTGTTAATAATTGTTATTATTGGCAACGTTATTATGCGATATGGCTTTAATAATGGCCTAATTATATTCGAAGAAATTCAATGGCACCTTTATGCTATTGGCATCATGTTTGGTTTATCTTATGCCGAAATCACCAATTCTCAAGTACGGGTTGACGTTGTTGCTGCTTGTTTAAAAGAAAAAACCGTGCGTTTATGGGAAATTTTTGGTGCCTTGTTTTTTGTTTTGCCTTTTATTTTTGTCATTTTATATAACAGTTGGGATTATATCGCTATTTCATACCGCCTTAATGAAGCCTCAAATTCACCACTAGGTTTACCTTACCGTTGGCTAATTAAAGCGGCTATTCCTGCTAGTTTCATTCTGTTTGCCATGGCCATTTTCACTCGCTTAATACGAAATGTTGTTGCGTTAATTGATCCCACTTATTTAAAGGAGAGTAATCATGGAGTTTAATGAAATTCTGGTTATAGGCATGTTCGTTACCTTTATCACGTTTTTATTTACTGGTATTCCTATCGCTTATGTCTTAGCGGGGGTAGGTATTTTATTTGGTGGTCTTGGTTATTTATCAGATATTTACATGGGTACCATCACGGGCTTAGATCTTAATGTACTTGGTTTAGTTGTTTCTCGAATATTTTCCTTAATGGAAAACTGGGTGTTAGTAGCCTTACCCATGTTTATTTTTATGGGCTTGATGCTTGATAAATCAGGCGTTGCTGAAAAAATGATGATGTCGATGCAAGAACTCTTCGGATGTGTTCGCGGTGGTTTAGGCATTACCGTAACCTTAATTGGCGTTATTTTAGCGGCTTCTACTGGCATCATTGGTGCGTCAGTAGTTTTGCTAGGCTTATTATCTATTCCAACCATGATGAAACAAAACTACTCGAAAACCTTTGCTGCTGGCATAGTGTGTAGTGCTGGCTGTCTTGGCATTTTAATACCACCAAGTATTATGTTAGTGATCATGGCTGATCAACTAGCCTTATCTGTTGGTGATTTATTTATGGCGGCAGTATTTCCTGGCCTAATGCTAGGTGCATTATATTTAATCTATATTCTAGTACTTGCCTACTTCAAACCTAACATAGCGCCTATTCCTGAAAATAGAAGACCATTAGATCGTCATGTAATGCTCGATGTATTTAAATCCTTGCTACCTCCGCTGGTGTTAATTTTTTCTGTATTAGGATCTATTTTTGCAGGTATTGCCACACCGACAGAAGCAAGTGGTATTGGTGCTCTAGGTGCAACTTTACTAGCCTTTGCTAATAAAAAGCTTAACGTTAAAGTATTTCATGGTGTATTAATGGCTTCTTATAAAACCACAGGATATATATTTGCCATCTTTATTGGCGCAACCTGTTTCTCATTAGTCATGCGGGAATTAGGAGGGGATGAATTAATAGCAAGCGCCTTATCGGGTTTACCTTTTGGCCCTTATGGGGTATTACTGGTTATTTTAGGGATTGTCTTTCTACTTGGATTTTTATTAGACTGGATTGAAATAACACTGATTATTTTACCTTTATTAACACCAGTAATTGCGGGGTTAGATTTTCAAGTTGAAGGTTTTGGTGTGTTAGACCAACCGGTGTTAGTATGGTTTGTTATGCTCATTGCTCTCACGTTACAAACCTCGTTTTTAACTCCACCCGTAGGTTTTGCACTATTTTATTTAAAAGGCGTTTGTCCTCCTGAAATAAAACTAACTGACATATATAAAGGTGTAGTTCCTTTTATCATGTTACAGCTATTAGGCTTAGCTATGTTAATTATGATACCTACCTTAGCAACATGGTTACCGGCAACTATTTACATAAAGTAAACCTATCTAGCATAAAAAATATTAAAAAAACACCAAGTAATCATTTTTTACTTGGTGTTTTTTAACTTTTTAACTTTTTAACTTTTTAACTTTTTAATTACGATGGATACAATTCTTGCTATAGTTTTACTACCGAATTCAAAATACACGTATTTCACCTAGTAATTAATCATTATGGATTTATTCGTAGTTAAAAAAGTCATCTCTGCTTTTATCATGCCCATTAATCTGGTCTTTATCTTATTAATTTTAGCTATAATTTATTTTAACAAACGCCCAAAAAAAAGCGTTAAATATCTCATCTCAGCAACGTTATTATTACTTTTATCTTCAATGCCAATCATTTCTGACACCGTAATGGTAAGCATTGAAAGTAACTATGAGCCCTTTACTCGCTCTAGTAAACCTGTTGATTATATTGTCATTTTAGGAAATGGTCATTACAGCAATGATGCTTTGCCTGTGACAAGTCAATTAAAAACTGGCTCCTTACAACGACTTGTTGAAGCGTTAAGAATTTATCAAATTCACCCCGAAGCAAGAATTATTACTTCAGGCTTTGCTGATAATAACTCAGTATCAAATGCAGAAAAAATGAAACAGTCATTAGTATTGTTGGGGATTTCTGAACACAAGATCATCACAGAGAATTTTCCCAAAGACACAGAAGAAGAAGCGCAGCTAATAAGCCCAAGAGTACAAGGTGCTAATGTAGTGTTAATTACAAATGCTGATCATATGCCAAGATCAATGAAATACTTTCAACAACAAGGCGTATTTCCTATTGCTGCGCCAACGGGATATTGGGTTAAAAGTCAGCATGGTAAAAGTCGTTGGAGTAATTATGTCCCTAGTAGTAAAAAGTTAGAACAAACAACTACCGCCTGGTATGAGAGTTTAGGCCGTTTAGTGCAATGGATTAAAGGGTTTTTTAACTAACGTCATTTATAAAATAAAAAGCCACTAAACAGGATTGTCAATATCAATAAAAACAACCTCTAGACCATGCTCTTTAGCAATGTACTCACCTAAGGCTTTAACACCGTATCGTTCAGTAGCATGGTGACCTGCGGCAAAAAAATGAATATCCATTTCTCTGGCAATATGCGTAGTTTGCTCGGAAACTTCACCAGAAATAAAGGCATCAATGCCCTGCGCTGCTGCCAATTCAATATAGTCTTGTCCTCCGCCTGTACACCATGCAATTGTTTTAATTTTTTTGTTCGATGGCGGCGTTATGTGTAAACATTCTCGATTAAGCTTTTTATTGATTAACAACGCTAAGTCATTGGCACTGGTTGTTTCAGGCAATTGACCCTGTACCGCAATACTTAAAGAATTTTCTAATGCTAATGGTCCCGTCACTTTTATACCTAACAACGCTGCCAGTTGCGCGTTATTGCCCAATGTTGGATGTATATCTAAGGGTAAATGATAGGCAAATAAATTTATATTATGCGCTAATAGTGCCTTAATTCGACTATGCTTCATGCCGCGAATAACATAAGACTCATTCTTCCAAAAATAGCCATGATGAACAATTATCGCATCAACTTGTTCATTAATAGCGCGGTCAATTAACGCTTGGGATGCTGTAACACCGGTCACAATTTTGGTGATTTGTTCGCTGCCTTGAATTTGCAAACCGTTTGGCGCGTAATCTTTTATTTGTTCTGGCTTTAATAATTGCGCTAAATATTGTTCAAGCTTATGTCTATTCATTATTTTTCAAATTTTTCTAAAGTAATAAAAATATCATACGTGATTATGCCATTTTTTGCATGGGCAAAGGCTAGATTATTCGAGTAAGCCAACGGTTAACTAATAGTTGCTTTCATTTTAACTATTGTGTAAATTACGGCGTTTAATTTTATAATGTATACTAAATCGCTGGATAAAATAGGTTATTTGGCGATTAGTTCCTTGTGGTTTTTACTTTATTAATTGGAAAATACTGAGAACAAATATTTCACCATATAGAGACCCAAAAATGATGGTTATGAGTAAATCTAAAGACCTAATTCACTGTGCGAACCTAGACGAACCAGTTGTAACATTTCATCGTCATCTGGTTTGCGATAAATCAATATAAGATCAGGCTTGATATGACAATCTCGATGATCTCTTCAATTGCCAGTTAATGCGTGATCTCTGGATTTATCGGCAAGCGGTTGGTCAGTAATCAGAATGTTTACTACCTCAAAAAATGCTGCATCCAGTACCTCACGATGTCGTCCTTTTCTCTCTCTTTTATAATCGCGTTTAAATTGCCCGGTTTGCTCAATCCTCCGCATTTAAATTCGCCATTAGTGCCTCGACACTATCAAAGGACTCCAACTTTCCACTGCGAGCTTCTTTCATAGCTTTAATAGTCTTAGCATTAGGAACCAACGGCTCAAATGGCAAAGCCTTTTCTCTGGCCACCCGAGTTAATAGTAACCGGAAAGCATCTGAGATAGTCATCCCCATACTTTCCAAAACAACGGCAGCTTCTTCTTTAATGTGCACATCAATACGAGCACGAACAACAGCATTGGCAGGCATAGTAAAATCCTCTTCTATCTATAGTATATGGGCCACATTGTAGCTCACACTAAGGGCTTATGCAAAACATCCTGCTTAAGATTGTCAATTTGGTATCAGAAAAAGACAAATAACCATTGCGCTAAATATTGTTCAAGCTTATGTCTATTCATTATTTTTCAAATTTTTCTAAAGTAATAAAAATATCATACGTGATTATGCCATTTTTTGCATGGGCAAAGGCTAGATTATTCGAGTAAGCCAACGGTTAACTAATAGTTGCTTTCATTTTAACTATTGTGTAAATTACGTCGTCGAATTTTATAATGTATACTAAATCGCTGGATAAAATAGGTTATTTGGCGATTAGTTCCTTGTGGTTTTTACTTTGTTACTTTATTAATTGGAAAATACTGAGAACAAATATTTCACCATAGAAAGTTATAAAATAATTTTAAATCAATATATTAACATGTTTACCTTGTTCTTTTTAATCACGAAACTTGAGTTATTAAGACAAGAACTAAACATTACAATAATCATAAATAACAAGGGATAACAAGAAATATGAAAGTTTTATTTACTAGAAAGCATGCACTTGCTTTAAGTATTTCAACCGCACTCTTAACCGCAACAATCGCAACAAGTTTTAACACAGTTGCAGCCGATAAAACTCAAGAAATAGAACGAATTGAAGTAACAGGCTCACACATTAAACGTCAAGATATGGAAGGTCCTTCACCTGTTGTTAGTCTCTCTGCTGCTGATATCAGTAAAACAGGGATTACTGATTTAATTGGCTTATTTGCTAAATTACCCATTTCAGGACAAGGTACTTTTTCAACGCAAGCAAACAGCAGTGATGATACCGCTAATGGTGGTTCAAGTGTTTCACTGCGTGGCTTAGGTGCTGATTCAACCTTAATTTTAATTAATGGTCGTCGTGTCTCTGTAAGCCCGTTCGCTAAAGGTATTGATACCGCTTTTGTTGATATTAACAACATTCCTATTTCAGCAATTAAACGCGTTGATATATTAAAAGATGGTGCTTCTGCTACTTACGGCTCCGACGCTATCGCTGGGGTAATTAATATTATCCTTAAAGATGATATTGATGGTGTTGAATTGTCAGCTAAAGTTGGCGATACCGCTGATGGTGGTGGCAAAGAAGAAAATATCAGCCTGGTTTTTGGTAGTCACACAGATAAAGCGAGCAATACCTTTATTTTAGACTACTTCAATCGTGAAGAAGTTCTTTATGCCGATAGAAGCTATTCAAAAAGTGCCAATCAAAAAGCTAATCGCCCAAAGGATCCTTACGCTACAGACTTTAGAAGTTCATCAGGTGTTCCTGGTACCATCGCACTAAAATCAGATCCAACAAACCGTACGCCAGATACTTTTGGCAAAGATGTTTGTGCCGAGCAAGATATTGAAGGTACTTTATGTCGCTATGATTATAGTCCGCATATGTCGATGATTCCTGCATCAGAGCGCTTTAGTTTTAACTATTTAGGCAAGTATGAAGTAAACGATAGCATGCGCGCCTTTGTTGAGTTGAATGGTCAAAATGCTAAAACCACCATCAAAGGTGCTGGTAGCCCGAGCTTTAATGAGTTATTCATGGCTGGCGATAACCCAAATCACCCTATGCTAGGCTTACCCGATCATGAGTTTTATCAACGAGATTTAACTATGCGTCGCAGAATGGTCGATATTGGCAATCGTAAAAAACAAGTCGACAGCAATTATTACCGCACAATTATAGGCTTGAACGGAGAAATTGGTGAATGGAATTGGGAAGTTGCTTACAGCTACATTAAAAGTACTTCGGTAGAGCGTGGTATTGACGGTTTCCCTAACTCTCGTCGAGTACAAGAAGCAATTGATAACGGCTCTTGGAACCCATTTGAACCATCACAAAATAGCCAAAAAGCACTAGATTATATTGAAACCACTACCACACGTGTTGGTAAATCAACTAACCGCTCTTATGACACTAAAATTTCAGGCCCAGTAATAGAGTTGCCTCAGGGTGATTTATTGGTTGCTTTTGGTGCAGAATATCGTGAAGAAACCATTAGTGATAGCCCTGATGACCAATTTTTACGTGGTGAAGTTTTCGGTACAGAGGCGACACAAGCAAGTGGCTCACGTGATAACACGGCTATTTTTGCTGAGTTAGCTATTCCTGTACTTGATACGTTAGAAATACAACTAGCAGCACGATATGAAAATTACAGCGATTTTGGCACTACCACTAATCCCAAAGTATCCTTCTTATGGACACCAACAGAAGATCTTTCATTACGTGGCTCATGGGGCACTGCATTTAGAGCGCCATCATTATCTCAACTAGGATTAGGCAGAACAGATGAATCGCCAAACTTGGTGGATACCATTCGTTGTAAGGCGGTTGGTAATATCAACAAAGCGTGTGATCCTCAAGAATATACGGCAGTATTTAAAGGTAACCCTGACTTAGGCCCTGAAGAGTCAAGCAGTTATAACTTAGGTGTTATTTACAGTATTACAGAATCTTTAGATTTCTCTCTTGATTACTACAGCTATGATATAGAAAATATTATTGGCTCTGATACACAGTTTGTTTTTAGTAACTTTGGTGATGATGCAAGTGTAGTGACTCGTCTCCCAACAGACAGACAAAATGATCCAGGTGAAGTGGTCACTATCTTTGACTCTTTCCTAAACATTGGTGATCTAACCACCTCAGGCATCGATTTAGATGTTAAATATGGTCTAGAAACCCGTGTTGGTGAGTTTACGTTTTCATATGTATTAAACTATGTTGTAGAGTATGAAGATAAACGTCCTGACGCTGATGGTGGTCAACGCATAAATGTTCAAGAAGGTAACTTTGAGCAACCTCAATTTCGTTGGACAACCGCAGTTGACTGGTCACTTAATGATTTAAGCGCCAATGTTGCTGTTAACTATATTGATGAATTTGAACAAGATCAATCAGTTCGCGTTCAAAAAGATGGCACTATTTTACCCGTATTAGATGCTATGGTAACGCTAGATGCTTCAATCAATTACTTTGGTATTAAAAATACTAGGTTAACGTTAGGCGCAACCAATTTGTTTAATGAAAAGCCTCCTTTTGCTTATCATGACTTTATGGGCTTCGCTGTTAATGTTCATAGTGGGCAAGGACGTTTTGCTTATTTAAAAGCAAGTTACAAGTTCTAATTTAACTAATTAAAACCAATTAAAACTAATTAAAACTCAATGCTAAGCCGTATTATATCCTGAATTTAGCTATTCATTTATACTGCGGCTTTTTTATTACTTTTATCTAAATCTGTCAAGAAACCCCATGATCAGAGCGAAGCGATGTTGCGGGTAGTTCACGACTCGAAGGAACATTCATCGTTGGCACTTTCACTGGGTTGAACTTAGCTCTTATTTGCCACTTAGGCTTGATGGGTGTTAATGGTAATACTCTTTTTTTCGCAATAATGACATAAACTGAGCCAAAGCTGGTAAAGTAATTACTGGCAAATTTTCGCCAATAATTGGTCTTAACATGCTCACTTATATTCCCTGCTAAACTATTGTGTACACAACGCTCATCGCTAAGAATTTCAAACCCCATTAAATGCAACCAATCTTTCACTCGCATTGGAGAAAAGAAGTGTTCATTCCAAGGTATTTGTTTTCTTCTGTAAGGTATAGCACGGTTAAGCCCTGCTAAGGATAATGGATTAAAGCCAGTTATAACAAGATAACCATTTGGAATTAACACTCGGTTAGCTTCACGAATAACATGATGTGGATCAAGTGAAAACTCTAAGGCATGACTAAGCAAGCAAACATCGACACTATGTTCCAATAAAGGCAAGTCGTCTAACTCACCAACAATATCTACTTGCCCATGCGCTAAAGTGCGAGTAACACAACAACTTATTTGATGTTTTATCGGGCTACCTTTGATGCAAACTTCATGACTCAACGCACCTATTTTTAGTAAATGATAACCAAAAAACTTTTGCCACCAAGGTTGTAATATTGCCTCAATAGCCGATAAAACAATGTTGCCATTGGGTAACTCTTGCCAAGATTTAGGATAATGTGGTTGTCGAAATGCTAGAGCGGGTTTCATAAATCATGTTATTCAAAACTAAAAGAAGTATAATCAAGTATATACTGAGTATGAGCAAGTTGGAAATTTCAAATGAGTACAATTAAAACAATCAATTCACCTATGGGGGGCTCCTCAATAAGCGTTACTCCAATAAAAGCCTTTTCTGACAATTACATTTGGGCTATAGCCAGTAAAAATATGGTGGCATTCGTTGATCCTGGTGATGCGAATGTTTGCATTGATTTTTTAGAAAAAAACAAACTAACACTTAACTCAATATTAATAACCCATCACCATGTAGATCATACTGGTGGTATTAATGAATTGGTTGAATATTGCCAGCAAAAACAATGGTTATTAACCATTTATGGTCCTGCAAATGAAAATATTCCTCATTGTGATGTCAAACTGAATGAAAATGAGACGGTTGTTTTAGATGAACTTAATATTAATTTTCAAATAATTGATCTACCTGGTCATACTGCTGGACATATTGCTTACTTTGCCAATAACGATTTGAAGCCTATTTTATTTTGTGGTGATACACTATTTTCAGGAGGTTGTGGGCGCTTATTTGAAGGCAGCCCAGAGCAAATGCTTAGTTCATTGACTAAGCTCGCTAATTTACCTGAAAACACTCAGGTTTATTGTACCCATGAATATACGCAAGCCAACCTAGCCTTTGCTTTAACCGTAGAGCCAAATAATCAAGCATTAGTTAATTACCACAACAGAGTTAACGAGTTACGTGCTAAAAACCAAGCAACTATTCCAAGCTCTATTCAACTAGAAAAACAAATCAACCCGTTTTTACGTTGCCACAAACAAAGTATACAGATCAGCGCTCAACAATTTGCCACTGACACTAATGCTACTAATATCACGCCACTAGATACTTTCACCACGATTAGACGCTGGAAAGATCAGTTTTAACATGGTAACTTACTGCTTTAGCAAGCAATAAGCTACCTACTTGCTTCTAAAAATAACCCAATATTATTATCCGTCTTAAACTACCCTTGGTTGTACATGAAATATTTTTTATTCCCTGCATTAATTTTTTTAAGTGGCTGTCAAAGCACTTTGTTATCACAAAGCACTACTGACGAAACTTATTTTCCTCCAGAACATGTCGCTAACACCGCTGAAATAAATCAAGCATTGCTTGCTGATGAAAGTATTGATGTAATCCACCCTGTTGATGACGTGTGGCAACGTATACGTGATCAACTAACTTTCGATATTCCACAAAACAACCGGGTGATTATGCAGCGTAACCAGTACGTAAAACACCCAAGCTATCTTACCCGAGTAGCAAAACGTGCTGAGCCATTTTTATACTATATTGTTGACGAATTAGAAAAAAATAATATCCCTGTAGAGTTAGCTTTATTGCCTGTGGTTGAAAGTGCCTTCGATCCCTTTGCTTATTCACATGGTAGCGCCTCTGGTATGTGGCAATTTGTACCGAGTACAGGTACACGTTTCGGTATGAAACAAAACTGGTGGTACGACGGACGTCGCGATATTGTTGCATCAACACAAGGTGCAATAAAATACATGACGTATTTACATAGGTTTTTTGATGGCGACTGGCTACTTGCCCTAGCAGCATATAATTCAGGTGAAGGCCGTGTGCAAAAGGCAGTAAGAAAAAATAAAATTCTAGGAAAAAACACTGACTTTTGGTCGCTTGATTTACCTAAAGAAACACGCGCTTATGTTCCTAAATTACTTGCGCTTGTCGATATAGTTAAACGTCCCGAGCAATTCAACCTTAAACTTTACGAAATTGCTAATAAAGAAGTCATAACGCAAATTGATATTAAGTCACAACTCGATTTAGCTAAAGCGGCAAACCTAGCTAATTTATCCTTACCTGAATTGCAACGGTTAAATCCAGGATTTAATCGTTGGTCAACTGATCCCGATGGACCTCATCGACTCTTATTACCCAAGCATAAAGTAGCGCATTTTGAACAAGGCTTAGCGAAATTAAGTAAAGATGAACGTTTAGCCTGGCAACGCTATAAAATTAAAAATGGCGACAATCTAGCTTATATCGCGAATAAATTTCACACCAGTATTGATTTAATACACCAAGTAAATGGTATTAATGGTAATCAAATACGCGCTGGCAAGCATTTGTTAATTCCGGTAGCAGCTAAATCTCTTGATAGCTATATATTTTCTCAAGATCAACATATAGCGAAAAAGCAAGCTAAACCACAGCAAGGGTTTAAAGTAATCCATACGGTTGTTGCTGGTGATAACCTTTGGGATATTGGTCAACACTATAAAGTAAGTAGCCGTAAAATAGCCAATTGGAATGGCTTTGCACCGCGTGATACGCTGAAGTTAGGACAGAAGTTAGTTATTTGGCAAAAATCTAACGTTTCAGTTAAAGTAAGTCATCAAAATATTGAACAAGCGATAATGCGTAATATTACCTATAAAGTACGCAGTGGTGATTCTTTCGCCCGTATTGCCGATAAGTTCAATGTACTTATTCGTGATATTGAGCGTTGGAATAGCCTGAGCCGAAATAAATATTTGCAACCAGGGCAAAGATTAAAATTATCGGTTGATGTTACTAATAATATATAAAACATAGTTTCGATTTTAATAGTGACAAATAGCGAAAAAACTGAGATAAGTAGCAACTTGTTTAGAGCCTTTCGCTATCAAAATCGATAAAAAAGCTTTGCTGTGTAGCTGCTTGCTCTACTTCAACAGTAAACCAAAGTCGCCATGCCATCACTTTTTCACTACAATTAGCAAGTAAGCTTTCAGCAACCATAAGGTCACTGCTTTTTTCTGTCTTTTGAAAAAACACTGGCACTTTACCCATAAACATGGTTTTACCTTCAAGGTAACTACTTACCTTGGTTAATTGAGAATTTTTAGCTTTTGCATTAAATTTTAATTGAATCTGAAAAGGCAACTCTGTTTTTACTTTCCCCATGGCAACTTGTCCTGAAAATTGAATGTTAAAAGTACCAACATCGGTATTAACCTCACAACGACTTTGGCTCGCTAAACAAATAAAAGGATATTGCTGCTGTTTGTTATTCTCCTGAGAGGTTTGTTGTACTGGATTACAAGCCAATATATTGAAAACAAATAATATAACGATAATAACTTTAATCATTGATAATTTTCTAAGTTCAAGCAATTATTATTGCCTGACTTCCTTAAGATAGCCGAAAAGATATATCTATAGCCAAGCCACTTCAAATACATGCCCACAAGTATATCTTATCGAAAGAAACATGAGTATATGTCAAATTTAAACAGTTACGGCGGTTGATTTATGTCATGGTCAAAGGGTAAAATTACCTTGTACACTCAGCTCGCTTTTGTGACATATATCAATGCCTTTTGGCGAACACACTGGAATAGTTTAAATATTGTTCGTTTTTTAACGAGTGTGATGTTAAAAATATTTTTATAACTATTTTCATTAATATTATTTTCATTAATAATAACACTGCGGAATCCACAACATGACCATTAGTAATACGTCAGCAGTAGACTACAACTTCGATGTTGTACGTCAATTTACTGTAATGACTGTGATCTGGGGAATCTTTGGTACCCTTGTAGGTGTACTTATCGCGGCACAATTAATTTGGCCAGCGTTAAATTTTGATACACCTTGGTTAACCTACTCTCGTCTTCGTCCACTACACACCAATGCGGTAATTTTTGCTTTTGGTACTAGTGCTTTATTTGCTACCTCATACTACATTGTACAGCGAACCTGTCAAACTCGGTTATTCGGTGGCAAATTAGCTGCATTTACCTTCTGGGGTTGGCAAGCTGTTATTGTAGCAGCTGTAATCTCTCTACCGCTAGGTTATACCTCATCAAAAGAATATGCTGAGCTAGAATGGCCAATTGATATTCTTATTGCTATTGTCTGGATTTTGTATGCCATTGTCTTCTTTGGTACGCTTATTAAACGTAAAACCTCACACATCTATGTAGCTAACTGGTTCTTCGGTGGGTTTATCATTACCGTGGCCGTATTACACATTGGTAACTCAATGGTTATCCCTGTATCGGCAATGAAATCTTATTCTATCTACTCAGGCGCAATCGATGCCATGATGCAGTGGTGGTATGGACATAATGCCGTTGGCTTCCTATTAACAGCTGGCTTCTTAGGAATGATGTACTACTTCGTACCTAAACAAGCAGAACGTCCCGTTTACTCATATCGTTTATCTATCGTGCATTTTTGGGCATTAGTTTCTTTGTATATTTGGGCAGGCCCTCATCACCTACATTACACAGCACTACCAGATTGGGCTCAATCGGTAGGTATGGTAATGTCTATCGTATTATTCCTTCCTTCATGGGGTGGTATGATTAACGGTATTATGACCCTTTCAGGCGCATGGCATAAACTTCGCCATGATCCAATTTTACGCTTCCTCATTGTTTCTTTATCTTTCTATGGTATGTCTACTTTTGAAGGGCCGATGATGGCAATTAAATCAGTAAATGCTTTATCACATTACACTGATTGGACCATAGGTCACGTTCACTCTGGCGCACTAGGTTGGGTTGCCATGATATCAATTGGTGCTATGTATCACTTAATTCCAGTGTTATTTAATCAAGGTCGTATGTATAGTATTCGTCTGATCAACATTCACTTCTGGATGCACACGGCAGGCATAGTGCTTTACATTGTTGCCATGTGGATTTCAGGTGTTATGCAAGGTTTAATGTGGCGTGCAGTAAATACTGATGGCACGTTAACTTACAGCTTTGTTGAAAGCTTAACGGCCTCTTATCCATTCTATTTCATTCGTTTCATCGGTGGTGTTCTCGTTGTCTCTGGCTTCTTATTAATGGCATACAACATGTTTAAAACCATCGGCGCTAAAGACCATAGCCTTAAGCCTGTTGAAATAGCATAAGGAGAATAAACATGAAAAATAAACATGAAAAATTTGAAAAGAATGTTGGTTTGTTCTTTCTATTTACCGTATTAGCTATCAGCATCGGTGGTTTAGTTGAAATCACCCCACTATTCTTCCAAAAAGAATTAGCACAACCCGTTGATAACTTAAAGCCTTATACCGCTTTACAAATGGAAGGACGTGATATTTATATTCGTGAAGGTTGTAGTAACTGTCACAGCCAAATGATCCGCCCGTTTAGAGCAGAAACTGAACGCTATGGTCACTACAGTGTTGCCGGTGAACACGTTTGGGAACATCCTTTTTTATGGGGTTCAAAACGTACTGGTCCTGATTTGGCACGCGTTGGTGGTCGTTATAGTGATGATTGGCATATTGCTCATTTGCTTGACCCACGCTCAGTAGTACCTGAATCAAACATGCCATCTTTTAAGTGGTTAGCTGAAAATATTCTTGATGGTGAAATCACCAGTAAAAAACTAGAAACCTTCAATTGGTTAACCCGTAACCGTAGTCATCTTGATAAAGACACTGGTGAAAGAATTCCGCTGTATACACAAGCAGAAATCGATGGTGCTATAGATACTGTTAAAGGTAAAACTGAAATGGACGCCTTGGTTGCTTACTTGCAATCACTTGGGCACGCACTAAAGTAGGCTGCTGATGGATTATGGAACACTCAGAGGGCTTGTTGCCCTCCTTATATTGGCGTTATTTATAATAATAGTCGTTTGGTCATATTCAACAAAGCGCAAATCTTCATTTGATGACGCTGCAAATTCTATTTTTGAAGAAGACAAACAAGCGAAACAAAATAAACAACACCATCTTGATAAAGATAGCAAGCAGGAGGGAAATAATAATGTCTAGCTTCTGGAATATATGGGTTTGGGCTCTTACCCTAGGCTCCTTAGTAGGTTGTTTTTTACTACTACGTTGGTGCTTAAAGAACTTTGCAGGCGTTGAAGAAGGAGAGTCTATGGAACACTCTTTCGACGGTATTAAAGAATTAAATAATCCATTACCTAAATGGTGGAGCACATTTTTCTTATTTACCATCATTTGGGCGTTTGGCTATATTGCTCTTTATGGTTTAGGTAACTGGACTGGCCTTTTAGGTTGGAAAAGTTCAAACCAAGGCATTTTGAATATTGCTGAGTCTAAAGCTAAAACAGCAGAATATTTGAAAAAAGATTCTGCTGTATTAGTTCAGTATGACCGTGAAATAGCACAAGCTGAGGCTAAATATGGACCAATTTTTGATGCTTACGCTGCACGTAGCATTGAAAATTTAGCCACGGATGCTGAAGCATTGAAAATAGGTCAACGGCTATTTATTCAAAACTGCTCTCAATGCCATGGCTCTGATGCACGTGGTACTACTGGCTTCCCTAACCTAACGGATAAAGACTGGTTATATGGCGGTAGCCCTGAGAAAATCAAAGAAACTATCATGCATGGTCGCAAAGCGGTCGGCATGATGGCTTGGGCTGGAGCTATTGGCGGTGAACAAGGTGTTAAAGACGTGGCCGCATACGTTATTAGTTTAAGCGGTCGCTCTGTTAACGCTGATTTAGCAAAAGCTGGTAAAGCTAAATTTGGTATCTGTGCCGGTTGTCATGGCAGTGATGGTCAAGGCAGTTTAGCCTTAGGCTTACCTATGGGCGCACCTAATTTATCTGATAACACTTGGTTATACGGCGGCTCACAACGTGCTATTGAAGAGTCTATCCGCAATGGTCGCGCTGGCGTAATGCCGCCTTGGAAAGATATACTTGGTGAAGAAAAAGTACATGTAATTAGTGCTTATGTTTATTCTCTTTCACAAGATTAAAACCAAAATAAAATTGTTGGTATTATTACCGGTATAATTACCGGTATAATTACCGGTATAATTACCGGTATAATTACCGGTATAATTATCGGTATTGACGGCGTCATAGCCATTCTATAAACAATGACAACAACCCTAGATAACTCATTGTTAACTAGGGGTTTTTATTGTCACGTTCCAATAAAGAAAACTAGCCCCAAATACAGATAACCGTTATAATAAGCACCACTTTCATACAATCTGAATAACGTTTGAACTTTATGAAAACATCTTGGTATCATGAGCCTTGGGCTTGGTTAGTTTTTATTCTTCCTTTTACCGCAGTTGTTGCTGGTATTGCTACTTATATCATCGCTAATACCGATCCTGATACACTTGTTGTTGGGGATTATTATAAAACGGGTAAAGGCATTAATTTACAAGTAACAAAAGTAAAACATGCACAAAAATTAGGGATGCGTTTCGCCTTAACATTTGCTAATCATGAACTTGTTATTAAACCTACAGGTATTGAAAAAATATTTCCTTTAATTAACATCAGCTTCTTTCATCCAACACAAGAAAAAAAAGATTTCTCTTTAGCGCTTACACCCGATGGTAATGGTCACTTCAGACATACTTTTGATCATGATATTTCAGGCAAATGGAAAATCACCTTAACACCATTTGAAAATCATTGGAAAATTCAAGAGACCATTAGCCTACCGCAAAGTGATTTTATTGAAATAGTGCCAGAGCCAACCAAAGCACAATAGTTTAGCTAATACCTACTAACTCGTCATTCGAAACTTATTTTCATGTCAAGCACATTCACACCAACGAGCACACCCAACTGTTTTCATTGCAATGAGATAGTGCCTTTACACATAAAACTTTGTGTCACTATCAACCAAAAGCAACAACCTATGTGCTGTATAGGTTGTCAGGCCGTTGCCCAAACCATAGTCGATAATAACCTGACCCAATATTATCAAGTGAGAGCTGAGCCTGCCCAAAAAGGTACAGATCTCATTCCGCCACAATTTAAAGCAAATCAACAGCAAAGAAATAAACTGCTTGATGAGGAGCTATTACAAAATGAATTTATTTACCAAGAAAACAATTTAAAAGAAGCAATATTAACACTAGAAGGTATTAGTTGTGCCGCCTGTGCTTGGTTAATTGAAATGCAATTAACCAAGTTAACAGGTATTGATAAGATAACAGTCAATGCCACGACACAAAGAGCAACAATAAAGTGGCAAGATGACAAAGTAAAACTAAGTAAAATTCTTAATACGATTGAACACATTGGTTATCAAGCTCTCCCCTTTAAAGCGAATGAAGTAGAACAACGTAATAAAATCATCAGTAAAACATTTATAAAACGCTTAGGCATCAGTGGTATTTTAATGATGCAAATTATGATGATTGCCATCGGTTTATATTTTTCCGACTTTTCAGATATGGCCGAGCACAACATAGTTTATTTACGTTGGGTAAGTTTTATTTTAGCTATTCCTATTGTTCTCTACGGTGCTTTTCCCTTTTACATTGGTGCAATCAAAGCACTAAAATTAAAGCGTTTATCTATGGATGTGCCCGTATCTATTGCCATTATGTTAGCATTTAGTGCCAGCGCTTGGGCAACAATCACAGAGCAAGGTGAAGTTTATTTTGAGTCAGTTTCCATGTTCACCTTCTTACTGCTTATTGGTAAATTTCTAGAATTTCGAGCTCGATCTCATGCGGCACTCGTATCAGCAAACTTACTAAAACTTATGCCAATGACAGCGACAAAAATAAACAGTGGCGAAAAAATAAAAGAACAGTTAGTGGCGGCTAAATTACTGATGAAAGGTGATTTAGTGTTAATAAAGCCTGGTGAAATTATCCCTGCTGATGGCGAGATCATTAACGGTAGCAGCCAAGTAAATGAGGCGATGTTATCTGGTGAACAATTGCCATTGAACAAAACCATTAGTGATAGTGTTTTTGCTGGCACTGTCAACGGTGATGGTAACTTAACCATGCAAGTTAAGCGACCAAGTAACCAATCTTTTTTAAGCCAACTTATTCGTTTAAGTGAACAATCTCAAGCTCATAAGCCAAAATTAGCGCGTTTTTCCGATCAAGTAGCCCAATACTTTGTTGCTATTATATTAATTACCGCTATCGGTACAGCACTTTATTGGCAGCAACATTTACCCGAACAAGCCTTCTGGATCACCTTATCGGTATTAGTTGCCACCTGCCCTTGTGCCCTATCTTTGGCAACACCAACCGCATTAACATGTGCAACTACGCGACTTAATCGTGACGGTATAATGATCAAGTCTGCCCATGTGATGGAAACGATACCCAAAATTAATACCTTCGCCTTTGATAAAACGGGTACCTTAACCACTGGCGAGTTTGCAATTGACAAAGTAACCCTAATACCCACAAACAATAACAAAAACAATAACAAAATTAATGTTTTAGCGCTTGCTGCGGCATTAGAATCTCATTCTGAACACCCGATAGCAAAACCTTTTATTAAATTTAGAAATTTCAACATCAATCCTACTGATGTAACGGTACACTCAGGCCAAGGCGTTAGTGGTACTATTAATGATAAACAATACTATATTGGTAAGCCTAGTTGGTTATTAACTAGCCTGACAGAAGAGCAGGTACAAAATGAGCAGTTGCTCAATGCTTCTTGTCTCTTAGTATGTGAAAGTCAGCTCATCGCTGCTTTTTATCTTGTTGATAAAGTACGAGATGATGCGCAAGCATTAATTAGCGCCTTAAACCTAAATCATCAAATATTTATACTATCAGGTGATAGTCAAAATACTTGTGATAAAGTAGCTAAAGCATTAACTATATCTAATTGTTATGGTGGCTTAAGTGCGATAGACAAAATGGCAATACTCAAAACATTACAAAAAGAACAAAATGCTAAAGTCGCCATGATAGGTGATGGCGTTAATGACTCGCCAGTTTTTGGTGCGGCGCATGTATCAATGGCTATGGGCTGTGGTACCGATATTGCCAAAAGTGGTGCCGATGTTATCTTATTAAATAGCCAACTTTCTAGTATTAATACATTAAACCATATTGCGGTAAAAACTCGTCATATTATTTTCCAAAATTATTTATGGGCTTTTGGTTATAATACTATTGTACTCCCCTTAGCCGTTGCGGGGTTTATTACACCCTATATGGCGGTTATTGGTATGTCGGTAAGTTCCATTTTAGTGATCTCCAATTCACTACGTTTACTAAAAAAATAAAGAGCAAAGCTTATGAGTATTATTTATATTTTAATTCCTGTTGCGGTGTTACTTACTGCTTTAGGTATTTATTTTTTTTTCTGGGCAGTAAAAACAGAGCAATTTGATGATCTTGAAAAGCAAGGAATGAGCATTCTCTTCGATGAAAAAGCTTTCGATGTAGATGACAATAACAATACGTTGCAAGTTGCCGCCTGTAAAGATCAAGAAGAAAAAGAAGAACAAGAAGAGCAAAGCAATAAATGAATTTAGATTTTTTCTCTGCTTTTATTATTGGATTACTTGGCTCAGGACATTGTATTGCCATGTGTGGTGGTATAACCACCATGCTAACCTCAGCACTCTCTAGTAACAAATATAATAACAACCAACCGATCCCCATTAATAATCAAAGCGAACACAAAGTACAAGCAAGCAAGACTACTTTAATATTTTGCTATAACCTAGGGCGAATTGCCTGTTACAGCTTTATTGGCGCTATTGTTGGTTTCACTGGCGCTATTGCGGCAAAAAACATTGGCTTACCACTCGCTGGGTTAAGAATGTTTTCAGCAGTCTTTGTTATATTACTAGGTTTATACTTGGGGCAATGGTTAATGTGGCTCAATCGAATTGAGGTACTAGGAAAAAGGCTCTGGCAGTATATTTCTCCCCTAGCAAGTAAGGCGATACCAGTAAACACACCGATTAAAGCGCTTAGTTTAGGTGCTATCTGGGGCTGGCTACCCTGTGGCTTAGTTTATTCAACACTCACTTGGGCATTAGCAAGTACTAGCATAGTAAAGGGTGCTAGTATCATGTTTTTCTTTGGACTAGGTACTTTACCTGCGCTATTAACGTTATCAATAGGCTTTGAAAGCATAAAAAATCTACTCGTCAAACCAAGATTACGAAAAATGATGGCGTTACTCTTAATATTTTTCGGTATTTATAGTTTTATTATTGCCTATCAACAAATGTTCTAATAGCAGACACTCGTTCTGATCATTAGAGTAAAGACATCAATTACTTCTACAACCAATTGAGTAACTTTTTTAAATAAGTTTATTTAAAACAAGCATTAATTTCACGTTTTTGCTATAAACTTACTAAGCTTTAGACACACTAGTATTTTAATTTCATAAGAGTGAGATTTGTCATGGAAACTTATCAAAATATTTTGGTTGCCATTGATCCAACAACCAATGAGCAAAAAGCCTTAAAAAGAGCAATAGATTTAGCCTCAAAAATAAATCTCCACAGTGTAAACCAAGCAAAAGTCAGTGCATTTTTAAGTATCTTTGATTTTTTTTATGAAATGACCACGATACTTTCGAGTGATGAGCGCAATGTCATGCGTCAATCGGTGATCAAAGACAAAGAGCTTTGGCTAGAAAACCTCATCAGTGAGTTAAATCCTGATATAAAAATTGATTACAAAGTCGTATGGCACAATCGCCCTTTTGAAGCCATCATCGATCAGGTAATCAAACAAGATTATGATCTTCTCATTAAAGGAACTCATCAGCATGACAAATTCAAATCAGTCATCTTTACTCCCACTGATTGGCATATTTTACGTAAATGCCCTTGTCCTGTTTTACTGGTAAAAGAACATAAATGGCCAAGTAATGGGAATATTATCGCAGCACTCAATGTGGGTGGTGATGAAGCTGAGCATAGTTCACTTAATGTAAAAATAACTGAAGAAGCAAAACAATTAGCACAACTGATCCAAGCCAATGTTCATTTAGTTAATTCATTTCCTGGTACCCCCGTTAACATTGCCATTGAAATACCTGAATTTAATTCAACTGAATATAACGACACTATGCTTAAACACCATGAACAGGCCATGACTGTACATGCTAATCAGTTTGATATTAGCGTTGCTAACACTCATGTTGAAGAAGGGCTTCCAGAAATCGTAATAGAACAAGTGGCAGCCAAACTTGATGCTGAGCTAGTCATTCTTGGTACTATTGGCAGAACGGGGATTTCAGCGGCTTTAATTGGCAACACAGCCGAACATGTAATCGACCAACTTAATTGTGATTTACTCGCCTTAAAACCCGATGGCTACATTTCACCGCTGGCAGA
This sequence comes from uncultured Colwellia sp., assembly GCA_965261045.1. Lineage (GTDB taxonomy): Bacteria > Pseudomonadota > Gammaproteobacteria > Enterobacterales > Alteromonadaceae > Colwellia. The sequence goes on along the minus strand of CBDHCJ010000001.1, from coordinate 1,376,023 downwards.
GTAAACCTTGAATGTCATTTATTAATATACTCATGTTACCTACAATTATTTAGGATCAGCACAACCCATAAATTTATACTCATTGGTATTAACTTTAATTTTATCACCAGTAGAAATATGCTCTGCTACTTGCACAATTAGCCCCATGGAAAGTGTAGCGGGTTTGTTGGCACTGGCAGATGCTCCTTTAATTGGGGGCTCTGTTGCAATGATCACCAAATCTACACTGGCAGGAAGATCAATAGCAACAGGAATATCATCCGCTTTGAAGGTTTCATCCACTTTGGCGCCAGTAACCACATCACCTTAAGTTCAAAAGACTTTACGCCGAAAGTGTCGGAGAATTAGATCGGCACAGATTAAAAGTCATACTGAAAACCAACCACAATAGCATCATAGTTAGCCTGAACATCTGATTTGTAATCTTGCAGTTCACCAACTAAACGAAATTGTGGTGTGAGTTGATGATGAACAAATAACATTGATAATTCATTATCAACTTCTGCGACGGCAACAAGTCCTTTGCTAGCATCAGCAGCTCGACTATCTTGATGACCTTCACCATAACTGTAACCAACAGTGGTTTTATCAAAAGCATAATATGCTTCAACATACCATTGAGTAGCGTCAACATCAGCATCATTAATTGTGCCTCCATATAAGCCATCAGCGCCAATACCAACTGTATCCGTATAGGATAAAGCGATACTAAAATCCCCTAAATTGACTTTAGTCCCAACATCAACCCCTTCTAGATCATAGTCAAATGACGTAGCACCTAACACAGAGACATTTTGTTGTAAAAAACCTGTCCATAGCGAAATACTGCCAGCATCAAATTCAGCAGTGTAATTAATTTGCGCTTCTAAACGAGGAGAGTCTGTTTCAATACCAGCACCTTTTGGCTCTTCAGGATTGATCAATGCAACTTTAAATGCTAAGCCATTGTAGCTATTTGAAGCATATTTTACTTGTGGATTAAAGTTAGCGTACACATAACCAGTACCAATACGACCGCCAGTCGCATTCCCAGTATCAGCGCCGCCACCTAACCAACCTACCCCACCTTGACTTGCTTTATCACCGATAGCTGAACTATTGAAAACGCCAAAATCTTTACCAGCGATAATCGTACCAAAATCACCCGCGATTTGAATTTTTGCAACACGGCTTTCGAAAGCACCACCATTTTGCACACCTTTAGGGGCATTTAAATGTGTATCAACTTGAAAATGACCTGAAATTGTTAAACCATTAGCTGTTATTGGGGCTGCCACGTTAAAGTTTATGTTAGCTGGATTAAAGCCCGATCCAACACGGAAGGCCGATTCAGAGTTATCATGATCTGAGGCAATGACAAAAACAGGAATTGAGCCATTGATACTGGTTTCCCAACCTGAATCACTCTCAATAACTACGGCGGCATTGGCTGAGCTTAACATGCCAATGGTAGCCAAAGCTAAAGTAATAGCAGCGGTTAATTTATTACTTGAATCCAGTTTAACCTTTGTTTTTTGTTGTTTTTTGTTGTTTTTTATTAATAATATTTTCATTGTATTAGTTCCTAAATAAAGTGTTTCGTTTAGCAAGACAAACCTTGTTTTTTACTGGTTTTCACAAAATTTGCCCAGCCTTATCCACGCCCCAAAATCTCTGAGGAGCAGATAATCTTTTTTACGAAGAATTAACGTTTAGTTATTTGGCTTTCCAGCTTTTAAGTAAGTCGTCATAGGCAATTGTTTTACCTTGTGGCTTCTCATTACTAAGCTTAGCTTTTGGTGCTCCTGGTTTATTCAACCAGTAGCTAGGGTCACGCTTTTTATTCAGTTTCGGGCCACATTCACCTTGAACATTGGCACGTTCTAAACGTTGCATAACCTTATCCTGTGCCGCTGCTAAGTTATCTAGTGCTTGTTGTGGTGTTTTCTCACCACTTGCCGCTTCTGCAATGCTCTGCCACCAAAGTTGAGACAATTTAGGGTAATCTGGTACATTCGTACCTGTTGGTGTCCAATTATCCCGCGCAGGGCTACGGTAAAATTCAACCAATCCACCTAGCATTGGTGCCGCATCGGTCATCGCTTGAGAGTTCAAGTCAGACTCACGAATAGGCGTTAAACCAACTAATGTTTTCTTTAATGAAACTGTTTTAGACACAGTAAATTGAGCATATAACCATGCGGCTAAACGACGCTTTTCTGGTGTTGACTTCATAAAGGTCCATGCACCTGTGTCTTGATAACCAAGTTTCATACCTTCTTCCCAATAAGGACCTTTAGGAGAAGGAGCCATACGCCATTTAGGTGTACCATCTTCGTTAACTACGGGTAAACCTTTATCAGTCATACTGGCAGTGAAAGCGGTATACCAAAAAATTTGCTGAGCAATATTACCTTGAGAAGGTACAGGGCCTGCTTCAGAGAAGGTCATGCCTTGCGCTTGTGGTGGTGCATAATCATTTAGCCAATTAACATACTTAGTTGTAGCATATACGGCTGCAGGGCCATTGGTCGCTCCACCGCGTGACACACTTGAGCCTACAGGACGACAACCTTCAACTCGAATACCCCATTCATCCACAGGTAAGCCATTAGGTAAGCCTTTATCACCTGCGCCAGCCATTGAGAACCAAGCATCAGTGAAACGCCAGCCTAGTGAAGGATCTTTCTTACCATAGTCCATATGTCCATAAACACGCTTGCCATCGATATTTTTTACCTGATTGGTAAAGAAATCGGCAATATCTTCATAGGCTGACCAATTCTCTGGTACACCTAATGCGTAACCATAACGAATTTTAAATGCTTTTTTTAGATCTTCACGGGCAAACCAATCAGCACGAAACCAGTATAAGTTGGCAAATTGCTGATCTGGTAATTGATATAATTTTTCGTCAGGGCCTGTGGTAAAATCTAAGCCGATAAAATCATCAATATCTAATGTAGGTAAAGTATAATCTGCCGCTTCATTTTCAATCATATCTGAAATGGCAACAACTTTACCGTAACGAAAATGCGTTCCGATTAAATCTGAATCATTGATGTATGCATCATAGATATTTCGACCAGATTGCATTTGAGTTTGTAGTTTTTCAACCACATCACCTTCTTGAATTAGGTCATGATTAACCTTAATGCCTGTGATCTCTTCGAATGCCTTAGCTAAAACCTTTGATTCATAGGTATGTGTTGCTATAGTTTCAGACACAACATTTACCGTCATTCCCTTAAATGGTTTAGCGGCATCAATAAACCATTTAAGCTCCTCAAGCTGCTCTTTTTTACTAAGTGTTGACTGTGTAAATTCTTTATCTAGCCAACTTTTTGCTATTGTAAGAGATTTATCTGCTAGTGCCGGCAAAGCCATTCCAGCGACTGACATAGCAGCACTTAGTAATACAATCTTCTTTAGTTTATTCTCTTTCATGATAACTCTCATTTTATAATTTTATATAATAGATTGTGATTTATCACTGGCAAATACGCATCAATTGCTACCTTGTTCATATTTCCAGCACTGTTGTTGGTATTAGCCAACGGGTGGGCTTGGCAAAGAAGTTCTTTTAATCGTTCTTAATCGAATTTTTTTGTTCAAGCCTTTAAATATATCGAACCGTTTTTCTAACGACTCAATATATTTAAATTTTGTCTCGCAATATTTATCCCATACAACATTGCTTGTATTCATTTATTTTCTAACTTTAACCCCAGCGTAATAATACCGCTAACCAAATAGCTGATAACACTAAAGCAATCGTTAGGCTTAATTCAGTCAATGCTAGAAAAGCCAAATGAATATAAGCACTGGTTAGCAAACCAATAAAAAGTCGATCTCCGCGAGTGGTACTAATAGGTAAAAACCCCTTGCGAAAGGTGCAAGGTACTTTGATTTCATATACTGTCATACATATTAATATAACTGCGATAACACTAAAGAATGTTGCTGTTAATTCAGTCCACGCCATCCAACCCATAATATATCTCCTAAAATGTCTTACACACGTCCTAAGGCGAAACCCTTAGCAACATGATTTCGTACAAACCAAATCACCAAAACGCCTGGGATGATGGTTAAAATACCAGCAGCTGATAGTAAGCCCCAGTCAATACCCGCAGCACCAACTGTTCGGGTCATTATCGCAGCAATAGGCTTTGCTTCTACTGAGGTTAATGTTTTTGCAAGTAATAGCTCTACCCAAGAAAACATAAAACAGAAGAAAGCAGTTACACCAATACCTGAACGAATCATAGGGAGAAAAATTCGAATGAAAAACAGTGGAAAGCTATAGCCATCAATAAAAGCAGTTTCATCAACTTCTCTTGGTACACCAGAGATAAAGCCTTCTAAAATCCACACAGCTAATGGCACAGTAAATAAGCAATGGGCAAGTGCTACCGCAATATGTGTATCAAACAAACCAACCGATGAATAAAGTTGAAAAAAAGGTAATAAGAAAACTGCTGGTGGTGCCATTCTATTAGTCAGCAACCAAAAGAATAAGTGTTTATCACCAATGAATTTATAGCGACTAAAGGCATAAGCGGCAGGTAATGCTACAACTAATGTGATGACCACATTCATGGCAACATATATCATGGAATTTACATAGCCCATATACCAACTTGGATCGCTAAATATTGTTATATAGTTATTAAAAGTAAAGTTATTTGGCCATAAAGTCAGTGCTCCAAGTATTTCATCATTGCGCTTAAATGACATATTAAGTAACCAATAAATAGGCACTAATAGAAACAATATGTAAGCGATCATACCTAGGGTTTTACGTTTATTTATTTTCATGGGGTAATCCTTACTTCGCTTTGTCTTGTAGGTTAATTACGGTAAAAAACAGGTAACATACTAATAAAACAATTAAGTAATAAATCAATGAGAAAGCCGCTGCTGGTCCTAAATCAAATTGACCTATTGCCATTTTAGTTAACGCTTGGCTTAAGAAAGTAGTTGAGTTACCTGGTCCGCCACCTGTTAAAACAAAGGGTTCGGTATAAATCATAAAACTATCCATAAACCGTAATAACACACCGATAACTAAAACATTTTTCAAACGGGGTAATTGAATGTAGCGAAAGATAGCCCAAGTTGATGCACGGTCGATACGTGCAGCTTGATAGAAGGCTTCAGGTATTGCACGTAAGCCTGAGTAGCAAAGTAATGCAATCAAAGACGTCCAATGCCATACATCCATCAATAGTACGGTGAACCACGCATCACTAGCATTAGATGAATAATTATAATCTATGCCTATGGCATTCACTGCCCAACCGAATAAGCCAATATCTGCGCGGCTAAACGTTTGCCATATAGTGCCAACTACGTTCCATGGAATTAATAATGGAATAGCGACAAGTATTAAACTAACTGAAGCCATTCGCCCTTTCGCTGGCATCATCAACGCAACGGCAATGCCAAGTGGAACCTCTATTAATAACACAGAAAATGAATAACTAAATTGGCGTAATAGTGAGTCAAGTAAACGTGGGCTACGTAACATTTCTCGATACCATTCTGCGCCAACAAAATAGGATGTGTTTTGGTCAAAAATATCTTGTACAGAGTAATTAACTACGGTCATTATCGGCACGATTGCCGAAAATGCTACAAGTATAAATACTGGTAATACAAGAAACCATGCTTTATTATTGATTACCTTGTTCATGCGTTTTCTCCTTCTAACTCGGCAATCACCTCAACTAAAAACTCATCAACATAAAGTTTCAGCCATTGTTTGGGGAAACTAATATAAACTTTACCTTTAGGTACTTTACGGTCTTCATCAAGACGAACTTTTACTTGTTGCCCATCTAGTTTCAAGTTGAGTATTTTATATGTCCCAAGATCTTCAACATGGACGAGATCACAACAATAAGCATCATTATTATTAGGCTCATCCCATACATGAATAAACTCAGGGCGAATACCTATTTTTAAATTGTTGCTTGGCATTTGTGCAAGTAATTTAACCATTTCTGGCTCAAGGTTTACTTGTGTGTTACTGAATTTTACACCCGAAGAACTGCGTTGCACTTCAATTAAGTTCATACCTGGGCTACCAATAAAGTAACCGACAAAAGCATGATTAGGACGCTCAAATAATTCGCGAGGGGTACCAAACTGAACAATTTGTCCACCGTACATTACGGCAATTTTTTCAGCAAAAGTAGAAGCTTCTAATTGATCATGGGTTACGTATACCATGGTAATATTGAATTGCTCATGAATTTGCTTTAATTTACGGCGCAACTTCCATTTTAATTGCGGGTCAATAACTGTTAACGGCTCATCAAACAATATCGCTGATACGTCACTGCGCACTAAACCACGACCCATTGAAACTTTTTGTTTTTCATCGGCGGTGAGGTTACTGGCATTACGCTTTAACAAAGGGATTAATTCAAGCGCTTCAGCAATTTCATATACTCTACTTTGCACCTTGACTTCAGGGGTTTTCATATTGCGCAGTGGAAAAGCCAAGTTATCAAAAACAGTCATCGAATCATAAATAACTGGAAATTGGAAAACTTGTGCGATATTACGATCTTCAGGTGGAATGTTATTTACTTCTACACCATCAAAAAGTACCTGACCTTCAGAAGGAGAAAGGAGCCCTGACATGATATTTAATAACGTGCTTTTACCACAACCTGATGGACCAAGTAGTGCATAGGCACCGCCATGCTCCCAGATATGATCCATTTCTCGAATAGCATAATCAGAAGGTTCATTTGCATTCTTACTATAGCTATGGGCCAACGATTTTAAATGTATTTCAGCCATGAATGTATTACCTCGTGATACGTTGAGATGCTGTTTGAATAGCATGACCTATTTGGTCAAAAACAAAAAGTTTATGTGTAGGTAAATAGACCTTGATTGGATCACCAATATGATAACTAATGACACCTGGCAGTTGTATAACTAAATCGAAATGATCATTAACAACATGCATATAGGTTTCAGAGCCACTAATTTCAGCTAATAGCATACGCATTGATAGTTCCAAGTCATCATCATTTTTAGGCACTAAACCAATATGGCTTGGCAACACACCAAAGGTATAATTTCCAGGTTTAATCTTACTTAAATCATGATCCAGTGGAAAATGAACAGACCCATCAAAAATCACTTCATTTTGACTAAGACGGCCTGGAATTAAATTGATAGTGGGCTCACTGAAAAGTTTTGCGGCTTCAACACTGACAGGATTACGATATACTTGAATTGCAGGACCGTTTTGTATAATTCGTCCTTCATGTAATAAAGTTGTTACGCCACCTAAAGCCATAGCTTCATTTGGCTCAGTTGTAGCGTATATGGCAATAGCATTACGTTCTTTAAATAAATCTCGTAATTCTGACCGTAACTCTTCCCGTAACTTGTAATCAAGATTAACCAAGGGCTCGTCGAATAAAATGATACTTGCATCTTTTACTAACGCTCGTGCCATTGAAGTGCGTTGTTGCTGCCCACCTGAAAGCTCAAGTGGATAATGATCTAAAAAAGGCTCTATTTGCAAAATCGCTGCAGTTTCATTAACACGCCTAGTGATCTCTGACTCTTTAGTTTTTGCTACTCTCAATGGTGATGCGATATTTTCACGCACAGTTAAATTTGGGTAATTTATAAATTGCTGATACACCATGGAAATATTTCGCTGTTGAACAGCGGTAATGGTCACATCTTGACCATCCATATAAATACTGCCAGAAGTAGGTTTATCTAATCCTGCCATAAGGCGCATAAGTGATGTTTTTCCAGCAAGTGTACGACCTAAAAGTACATTAAAGGAGCCCGGTTCTAATATCAGGTTGACATCGCTTAGGTAAGTTTCCCCATCGACAACATAGCCTAAATTTTCTAAAACGAGTGACATATTGTTAAATTATCCTATTTATATTTCTATTTTTATTTCGCATAAATGATTGTGCATAAATAATTGTGCAAATTAATGAACAAATATTTTTTCATATCCCAATGACAGCAAGTACAAGTATTAAATAACATTAAATATTAAAAGAGCATTTATTATGCCAACATGTAAAAGTTGTAGTTGTTCTCAAATAAAAGTTCAAATAAAAACATAAGTCACTGATTAATAATCAATATTTTTTATTTTTGTTGTTGTTTTTGTTGTTTTAATTAAAATACAGAAATACAAATACCATTAAAAAATGTTCAATGCTGTTTAAAAGTGTTCAAAAACTATCTTTATGAACATAATTAACACCTTTATTGAACAATATTTATTGAACAGTTATAATTTTTTATTCCGCCTTTTATTCCCTATGCTACAACACTACGACCCATAGATTATAATAAAATGATTAATTATAAATGGGATCTTTTCAGAGAAAAATAAAAAACAAAACTATTTAAGATATTGTTTTAAATATATTTTATATGTATTTTATATGTATTTTATATATTAATTTAAATGTAATGAATTAATTATTCTTTATACTTTAAAAATATTATTACTGTTGACCAAATAACCCAAAAGATCTATAAATTATATAATAATACTTTTAATTTATTTGTTTAAACTGTTCAATATATGAAAAAATGAATTTTCATACCTTACCATTGAGAATATAAGGAAAAGCTGGTGAAAAATGATGATAAAATTAAGGAGTCTTGGCAACGTTGTGAACTTTATGGTTTAGAACATTCAAACCAACCTCAATTACAGCGCTTAGGGCAAGGCGACCAAAACTCTTTAGATGAAGAGTATCATCGACTTATTACAACTACTGGTAATGAGGTATTACCTTATTATGAAAATATCCTATCGAATACTCAATGTTTGATTCTGCTCACTGATAATCAGGGGCAAGTCTTAAATAGCTGGGGAGATAAGCGTTTCCTTGCTTCTCCCCATAAGGCGCTTTTTGAAAAAGGTATTGATTGGAAAGAAAGAAAAAATGGCACCAATGCTATTGGTACGGCATTAGCTTGTGGTGAAGCAGTACAAATTCAGCGTGATGATCATTTTTTAAAAGCTAATCGGTTTATGATCGGCTCCGCAGCACCTGTTTATGATGTAGATCGTACTTTGCTGGGTATTCTTGATATTTCTAGTGATGCTTATTTACCACAATCTCATACATTAGGCATGGTAAAATTAATGTCACAAAGTATTGAAAATAGGCTAATTATCAGTACTTTTAGCGATGAACACTTCCTACTTACCTTTAATACAAATTTTGATAACTTAGATAGCCAATGGTCTGGAATAATCGTTTTTAGCGAAGGAGGCACCATTATTTCAGCAAATCGACGGGCTGAAATAATACTGTGTTATGATCTAGCCTTAGCAAACATTACCGATATTTTTGATGTATCCTTACAAAAACTTAAAAACCTGCTTCCTAACTTGCCATTCTCCTTTGGCGCTTTAAATAAATATCAGATGCATGGTTTTATTAAAGCGCCGATAAAAAATCTGGCTCCAATCATTCAGACTGCTGATTTTCGTGATAATGCACCCACAGCATCCGATGCTGATCTTATTTCATTAGAACAATTTAGCTTTGGTGATAAAAAAATTTCACGCTGTATTGAACAGGCTAAACGCATTATTGATAAAGATATTCCTATTATTATTCATGGTGAAACGGGTGTAGGTAAAGAAGTTTTTGTCAAAGGCTTACATCATTATAGTCAGCGAAGAATGCACCAACTTGTTGCCGTTAATTGCGCTGCAATTCCCAGTGATTTAGTTGAATCAGAACTATTTGGTTATGAAAAAGGTGCATTTACTGGCGCATCAAATAAGGGCTCAATTGGCTTTATTCGTAAAGCACATAAGGGAACTTTATTTCTTGATGAAATAGGAGAAATGCCACTTAGTGTACAAAGTAGACTATTACGTGTTTTACAAGAAAGAAAAGTGACTCCTTTAGGCTCTACAGAAAACTATCATGTTGATATCAAACTCATATCAGCGACCAACCGTAATTTAAGAAAGGCTGTTGAATCGGGTCAATTTAGACAAGATTTATATTATCGTGTCAGTGGACTCAACCTTGAGCTACCACCTTTACGTGAGCGAACAGATAAAAAGCAGCTATTTCATCAAGTCAATACGCTTTATAGTAGTGGTAATAGTAGTGAAAATGAAAAACTATCTCCTGAGATAGTTGAGTGCTTTAATCAACATCCTTGGCCAGGGAACGTCCGTCAATTGGTTAGTGTAATTCAAATAGCTCAAGCAATGTCTGATGATGAGCCGCTCCAAACCAAACATTTACCCGATGATTTTTTTGAAGATTTAAAACGAAATAAAATAGATAAAAATCATACTATTAACAATGATCCTGTGCAAGTTGAACAAATAATTGAATACATGACCATTGAAGATAAAATTTCAGCAGATAGAGCGAAATTACTTCAGGTTTACAAAGAATGTAAGGGTAATATTTCAAAAACAGCGAGAGCCTTAGCCATTAGTAGAAATACCTTATATAAACGATTAAAAGCAATAAAAGTTCGTTAAAACACTATAAATCAACAGGTTAATAATGGCGCCTTAATCAATAAATTATTAGTACCAAAGACAAAAATTTTATGTATCGGCATATAGACCTTAATCTGAGCATCGGTGTGATACTTATGCACTCCAGCTAAGTGCATAACTAAATTAAAGTGCTTATTTGAGAGTCTTATCATGGTTTCTGAGCCGCTGATTTCGGCTAAATCAACTTTCATTGATAATTCTAAATCGCAATCATCTGTAGGCACAAATTTAAGGTGATTTGGTCGAATACCAAAACGATAATTTCCTGGTACTAATGCCTCAATTTGCGAATTTAAAGGGTATCGTAGAAAATTAGCAAAAATAATTTCATTCTCAGCGATACTTCCTTCGATTAAATTTATTTCAGGATCACTACAAAGCTTGGCCGCCTCAATATTAACAGGTTGATTGTAAACAATGCTGGCTTCGCCCTCTTGAATCACCCGCCCTTCATGCATTAATATTGATTTCCCCCCTAATGCCATGGCTACTTTAGGGTTTGTTGTTGCATAAATAGCAATACAATTGCGCTCTGCTAATAAATCTCTTATTTCAGTACGTAATTCTTCACGCAGTTTATAATCAAGATTTACCAAGGGCTCATCTAATAAAATGATGTCGGCATCTTTAACTAAAGCTCGTGCCATTGCTGTTCTTTGCTGTTGACCACCAGATAATTCAAGAGGGTAACGCTCTAAGCAAGACTCAATGTGTAACAAGGCAGCAACCTCATTTACTTTACGTTCTATTTCCGCTTTTTTAAGGCCTATAACATGTAAAGGTGAAGCAATATTATCTCCGACAGTTAAATGGGGATAATTAATAAACTGATGATGTACCATAGATACATTACGTTGTTGAACTGGCACATTAGCCAAATCAATACCGTTTTTTAAAATACGTCCTTTTGACGGAGATTCCAAACCCGCAATCAAGCGCATTAACGTTGTTTTTCCTGCCTTTATGCCGCCTTTTTTACCTAGTAATACATTAAAAGAGCCAGCCTCCAGTGTTAAGTTCACATTATGAATACATGTTACCCCATTTACTTCATGGCACAGGTTTTCCAAAACAATCGACATAAAATCACTCAATTAACTTATCTACTAGCTATAGTATGACAATTCATGATTGATGTCTGTTTGATTATAATCAAAATTTCCTTTTTTATTTATTAAAAACAAGCCCTATAGATATGATTAAAAGTAAAAAATATTTAATTGAACGTTAGATTAATGGCTAATATTTAGTTTAATTCTGAAGAAATATAAACAGGGAGGCCATCTATATAGGTAGCTTGTACTTGAAACGCATCATTGACTACGACAAAACAAGCGCGTTTATTTACCGCAATACTACCCAATTCTTTATCGAGATCTAAAAATTTTGCTGGCACTAAGCTTGCCATGTGCACCGCTTCTAATAAAGGAATTTCGGTCAAGTTAACTAAGTTTTGGATAGCAACATCTAAAGTTAATGTACTACCTGCAAGAGAACCACTTGCCGTTCTAGCGACACCATTTTTAACAAATACATCCAACTCACCTAAGCGATAAGTGCCATCATCAAAGCCTCCGGCATTAATGCAATCACTGATTAACGCCATTTTTTCAGGACCTTTCAAGCGGTAAATCAACTGCAATATCGTTGGATGCAAATGTACACCATCCGCAATAACCTCAGCTAAGGCATTCTGATCCATCAATACCGCTCCAGCACAGCCGGGATCTCTATGGTGAATACCACTCATGCCATTAAATAGGTGAACACCACCACAAGCGCCTGCGTCTAAAGCATCGATTGTTTGCTGATAATTAGCGTTGGTATGTCCCAACATGACTTTAACGCCTAATGAATCAAGGTAAGTAATCATCGTTTTAGAGTCATCAAATTCCGGCGCTAAAGCCACCACTTTTAATGAACCTTGTGTCGCTTGATAAATTTCATCAATAAGCTCTTTTGATAATCGTAAAAAGAATTTTGAGTTATGAGCTCCCTTGTGCTCATCAGTGAAAAATAATCCTTCATTATAGGCGCCTAAAACCTGAGCCCCAGATAAAGTACTGTTCGCTGCTTCGCCTATCACCTTAAAGGCGGCCAAACTTTGTTGCCATCGCGCGGTTACTGTCGTCGCTAAAAAACCAATGACACCATGTTTTGCTAATGAAGAGGATATAGTGTCTAAAGACGATAGTTTTGCATCCATAACATCACAACCTTCACGACCATGGATATGCATATCAATAAATCCTGGCATTAAATGATGCTCACCGAAATCTTGAATTTCTATACTGGATTTAACGGTTGTTGTAATGTCTTTAATTAAACCATTTTCAATTAAAACATAATGGTTATTTTTAATGCCGTGCTCTGTAAAAATTTTTGTCGCTTTGATATAAAAACTATTATTTGTTGTCATTTCCTACCCCTAATAACGCCGCACCTAATACACCACTTGAATCACCAAATGCCGCTCTTTTAACTGTTGGGGCATTAAAGCCTGCAAATAAAAATTTTTCGATTGCCGCAGGTAAACCATCAACAATGCCATCAACCAAAGAAACACCGCCACCTAGAACAATAAGATCAGGCTCTAGTAGTTTTACTAGTGTTGCAAAAGTATCGCCTAGAATATCTAAGTAGCAACTCAACACCTTTAACGCTTTTTCATCACCTAATTTCAACTGAGCAGCCCACTGCTTGGTTGAAATTGAATCATGATAAAAGTGAGAATAAAGACGCGAAATACCGGGGCCGGCAATAAGCGTTTCAACACATGCCATTAACCCACAACCACATTTCAAAAGTGGTAAGTTATACTGCTGTTGAATAGAGGCGGAAAGTGGTATATGACCATATTCTCCTGTAAGCCCTTGTTTACCTATTTCTAAATGACCATCAATACAAAGCCCACCTGCGGCTCCCGTACCAATAATTGCCCCGAACACTTTTCTATAACCTACGCCAGAACCTTTTAAAGCTTCTGAAAGCGCAAAACAACGCGTGTCATTAGCAATGGCTACAGGGCGAGCCAATATTTCAACTAAATCATTAGCCACTAATTTTCCTGTTGCACAAGGAATATTGGCTGAAAGCACTTCACCACGGCTATTGATCAAACCCGGCATGCCAATGCCTACTTTCCCTTTTTGGCCTATAAAATAATCGGCCTGATTTACCAAGTTGATAATCGTATTAAGAAACTTTGAATAATTATCTGTAGGTGTTGAAACTCGCCAGCGTTTGAGCACATTAAGATTTTCATCAAAAATAGCAATCTCTATTTTTGTACCACCAATATCTACACCATAAACAGCCATAATTATTTCCTAGAAGACAAAATTATATTTTTCACCAAGAGGATAAATAGTTACCCCTTGAACAACACGGTTTACATCTCCACCTGGACAAGGATTATCAGGTGAAATCTCTAAATCTACTGATTTGAAAAATGATAATATTTGTGCGTAAACAATAAAGCCTAACCCCGCCCATATATCATCGACTTTATCTTCCAATTCTAGTTTGGTTAACGACAAAGCGACGTTATTGTGCTCAAGTTCGTTATATAAATCTTGGTCATATTTTGTTGTGTAGGCATCAGTTGAGCTAAACAATATAATTTCAGTACTGGCATCAACTAATGATTTAGGGCCATGACGAAATCCTAATGGGCTTTCACAATAACTGATTACTTTACCTGAAGTTAGCTCTAAACATTTTAATGCCGCTTCACGGGCGTAACCTAATAATGAACCAGAGCCTAAAAACACAAGTCGTTCACAGGGGACTTTTGCTTGTTTTTTAATGTTTTCAACTTCATTTTCAAGTAAGTTTTCTGTCCATTTGGCAATATATTCTAGTTGTGTATTATTCGGAGCAAAAATGCATAGTGTTGACACTAACATAGAAGAAAAACTACTTGTCATAGCAAAGCTTTCATCTAAAGTGCCCTTAGGCATAAGCAAACTAAAGGCATTATCATTCACTTTAGCCGATTCACTTAACTCCCCATTGGGGTTGCAAGTGATCACTAAATGATAGCAATTGGTGACAACATGGTTAGCGGCATCAACTGCGGCCACACTTTCAGGACTATTACCAGAGCGACCAAATGAAATAAGTAAGGTTGGAATATTAGCTAATAAATACTGCTCAGGGTGACTCACTATATTCGTTGTGCTTATTGATTCAAAAAGACGCCCTGTCGTTTTAGATATATGTGGTGTCAGTGCATCGCCAATATAAGCTGACGTACCCGCTCCAGTTAAGATAATGCGTAGGTTTTTTAGTTTAAGCAAAGGGTCTAAAAAGTCTGAAAGTTCATTTTTATTATCAGCTACAATTTGTTGAGCTTCACGCCAAATTCTTGGCTGTTGCTCAATTTCTTTAGCTGTCCAATAAGCTTTTATTTTTTTTAGTTTTTCTATATTTATCGATAAATATGACATGATTTTACTACCTAATTCTTTGTGTTTTTATAGCATGCATCTGCATAAACACGGGTGACTTGCATTATTTTATGGAGTACTAGCTCTCTAGGATCCAGTGTTATTTCATTGTTTCTTATTGCTTGATATTGCTCAGGCATAAATTGACTAATTAACGGTAATGCAATAGTTACCGATGACAAATTAGTTAATAATCGTTGAACCGCTTGATTAATACGCTCATCATTCCAATAATAACGAATACGATCACTGTAGCTGTAACGACGATAAAGTAATTCTTGCTCGGAAGGTACTTGATAGAACTTTTTCCAATACTTAGGGTTTGCTTGCATTTGATATTCACAAACATCACGTAAGTAAGACTGTTGCTCTTTCAGTATGATTATTTCTTCGATATAACTTAAAGCAAATAATGCTTCGCGCATCGCGTAGGTTAATTGAGGGCCAACCTTTAAAATAGCAAAGTGATCTCTTACTAAATACTGATAGGCCTGTGGTTTTTGATAATCGGTAGAATGTGCTTCAAAAGCAATATTATCAAATTTAAAAATACTATGCCTTAATGCTTGAGCCTTATCTGATTGATAATCTATGACACTGGTATGATCAAACTCAACCCCGGGTTGTACAACTAAGCCAATAACTCGTTGCCATGCAGCTTCTAGATCTCTTTTAATAAACGCTTTTTTATGCACTTCAACCGTTTGGTTAACAGATGCCACAGAAGTTACTTCTAATACTTCTATTTCTTCATCTGCTCCACCAGGTGGGGGGACTTCAGTACCAATAATATAAACAAGATCTGATTGGCCAAACTGACTTATTGCCGTTTCTTCAGCAACTTGACAAAGTCGAGCAGCTCGCTCTGCAATCACTTCATCAGGTAGGGGCGTAGGGTCGTCACAACAATTCATACTGGCATCAAGGTGAATTTTTTTAAAGCCAGCCGCGACAAAACTTGATATTAAATCCTCTGCTTTTTTCATCGCTTGTTCAGCAGGCTCTGAAACCCAGCAAACCGGTCCTAAATGATCACCACCAAAAATAATTTTTTCATGAGGAAAAGAGAATTGATCAGCTATATTTTTGATAAACGCTATATAATCTGTAGGCTTCATTCTGGTGTAACCACCAAACTGATTAACTTGATTAGCCGTTGCTTCTATTAAGACAACACTATCATCCTGTTGAGCCTGTAAAATTGCTGCTTCAATAACTAACGGTTGAGCACAACAAACTGAATATATACCGCTGTTCTTTCCATTTCTATTTGCATTTATAATGTTGATCATATCTTTCATAACGTTCTCATATTCTGTTTGTTATCAGTATAGAATAGCCTAAAAAAAAACTATGCTACACCCCGATTAATAAAGATTATCGGCTTTCAATGTCTTTCACAAGTAAAAGTTTGAAGGGTTAACTGTTAAATAAAAGAAGAGGTAGTGATAATGAAAGACAAGAAAGAACAAAAGCCACAAAAGTTAATACTATTACCTTCCTTTTGATAATCACGTGAAACAATGAAAATAAGCGGCATCGATAATAACTAATGGCTGAGCAAACAGACAGAATAGATGCCTGTGTTTAAACCACTTCTGTTAGCATTAATTATTTCTATAATGTTATTCACCGCTACTCCTGAAATATCATGTGGATTGGTAATTTCAAACATACCAACATCCTTCACTTTCTTTCGCTATAAAGGTAATTACATATTAAAAATAAATTACATACATGATTACCAAACGGCAATGCACCTATAAGCACTTGATTTTAAATCACTTTACTTTTATTTCGATTGATTTTTTAGTTTTTTAATCCATCATTACGAAAGTAATTGAAACTTCTTCTTGAGTATTACCTAAATATTATATATAAATGAATGTAATCTTAGGAGCCAAGGGGCCGAATATGTCAGAGTTAGAACGTCGTAAATTTTTAAAATCAGCAGCAGCAACAGTTGGGGTATCAATTGCCTCATCTGTTACAGGATGTGCAAATTCATCAACAGGTAATGATTCAATAGTACTAAAACGTCAAGGGACTTCTGTTATGGGGTTAGCCGTACCTAAAATGGATGTAGTGCGAGTTGCTTTTATTGGTGTCGGTCAGCGGGGTACTGGTCATGTTAAACATTACTGCCACCTTGAAGGGGTTGAAATAAAGGCTATATGTGACACACATGAAGAGGTTTTAGACCGCTCCATTGACTATGTCGTTAAACAAGGTTTTGCTAAACCCGAGCGATATACTGGTTCAGAATATGCTTACCGCCAAATGTTGGCGCGACAAGATATTGATATTGTTATTATATCAACACCATGGAAATGGCATACACCGATGAGTGTTGAAACCATGATAAGTGGTAAGCATGCCTTTGTTGAAGTACCCGCAGCAACTAGTATTGAGGAATGTTGGCAGCTTGTTAATACCGCAGAACGTACTCAGAAAAACTGTATGATGATGGAAAATGTTAATTATGGTCGTGAAGAGCTAATGGTGTTAAACATGGTTCGTCAAGGGTTATTTGGCCAAATACTTCATGGTGAAGCAGCTTACATTCATGATTTACGTTGGCAAATGAAAGAAATTGAACATAAAACTGGATCATGGCGCACTTACTGGCATACCAAACGCAATGGTAACCTCTACCCAACACATGGTTTAGGGCCTATTTCTCAATATATGAACATTAATCGTGGCGATCGCTTTGATTATGTTACTTCCGTAAGTTCACCTGCTCTGGGACGTGCAGAGTATACTAAAGATCAATTTCCAGAAGATCACGAACGTAATTCATTAAAGTTTATCGCAGGTGATATGAATACCAGTACCATTAAAACGATTAATGGACGCACCATTATGGTTCAACATGATACAACGAGTCCTCGTCCTTATAGTCGTCATAACTTAATTCAAGGTACCAATGGCACTTTTGCGGGCTTCCCTAACCGCATCGCAGTTGAGGATGTTCCAACAACAGATATTAAAGCGAACTATGATGCTCGATTTGATAAAGAGATGAATGAATGGCAAGCAGCCGGATCTAAAGGCAAAAAACCCAAACATCAAAGTTTTCATGGTTGGGATTATGACATGGATAAATGGTATAAAGAATATGACCATCCTTTGTACATTCATATGGGTGAAGAAGCCGAGCGAAATGGTGGGCACGGTGGTATGGATTTCTTAATGATGTATCGTATTGTTTACTGTTTACGTAACGGTGAACCACTAGATCAAGACGTATACGATGCCGCTGCATGGTCATCAATATTTCCATTGAGTATGGAGTCTGTTGCTGATAGAAGTAATAGCAAAACTATCCCTGATTTCACTCGGGGTACATGGAAAACAGGTAAACCTTTGAGTATTGTTAGTTAATCAATTCAATTGTTATACATCACTTCGATGGAGTACTGTCGGAGTGATGTCGTACTCGTTGATGATAAGTCTTATCTCTTTTTACTCTATCGTCGATAAAAATAATAAGTTATTCAAAGGGATATCATTAATACATTGCTTTGATAGTTCATAAGGGGTCAGATTCCAACCCAACTGTGAATCCGACATTAAATTCATACTATCAATGTAAAAGTAAAATCAAGTAAAACACTTAGTTACCTATGTCAGTCATTAAAATCATCAGCGATTTTGTTGTTCTATCGTAAGCGATCAATTTAGGCCGTAATTCCATTACCAGCTAAATCATCTAAAGTAACGCCATTATTTATTCACCGAGAAAAACAATGGCAAACATTCATAGAACAACCAAGCAATAGCAGCAAATATTCGAACAACATACAGCAAGCGGTTTGCAAATAGCGGCTTTTTGTCAGCAACAAAAACTTAATACCTCAAGCTTCTACGCTTGGCGTAAGCGTTTAGCAAATAATTCGCTTTGCTCTGGCGTAACTGACAGCCCAACACCAACAGATAACAGCTCGAGCGATTGGGTGAATATTATGCCAGAGCAAACATTACCTCCACCAAGCTGGGACATTGAACTCGCTTTACCTAACGGCGTAGTTTTACGCATGAACAAGCGCTAATGTTACTTCAAGATCCTAACTTATCCGTATGGCTTTATGCTCACCCAGTCGATATGCGCAAGCAATTTGATGGATTATATTAGGCGACAATTAGCTTGGCTGGGTCGCGACAAGTTAGTTGATGTCTGATAACTTATTTTGTTGGAGTGAATTGGCCGCTGAGCAACTGGGTATATTACAAAGCTTATTAGTGACATGCCGTCTTCAGAAAATTAATCCCTACCATTATCTTATCGATGTATTACAACGCGTCAGCATACATCCTGCCTCAAAAGTTGAAGCGCTTACGCCTAATATACGCCAATAGTTTGGAAAGAAAAGTTCGCTGATAATTTTTTAACGTCAGATCTGGCTTGAATGGGTGATCTAGCCCCTGAATGATCGCTTACGTTCTATCTCAGCTATCAAGTCTATTTGAAGTGACGTGAAGTGCTTCGAGTGTTTTTGTTTATATAAGTAATCTCATATATGAACTCATCCCGTATTCCAGGTAGATAACGTATGTATGAATATACATGAGCTGCTCTAACAATATAATTTTCAAACGTAAAGTTGTTTCATTGTTCAAGTTTGAGTACACTTGTTAATAAGAAGATTAATTATTTTAGGGATACGGTGTGGTGATGCTTAACACTATTGAAAGACGGCTGGAAATTGTCAACCAAGTAAATAAATTTGGCCGTGTAGATGTAGAAAAACTTTCAGATACTTTCGTTGTGTCAACAGTGACGATTAGGAATGATCTTAATACGCTTGATAAAAAAAGATTATTGGTGAGATCTCGTGGTGGTGCGGTTGCAATAACTAAGATAACGAAAGAATTATCAGTTAAAGAAAAGCATTGTGAAAATCTATTGATCAAGAAAAAGCTCGCAAAAGTTGCGGTATCTTTAATTAAGGATCATGACTCTATAATTCTTGACTCTGGTACAACAACAGAAGAAATAGCTAAGCTTCTAGCTAATCATAAAGAACTTGTTGTCATGACTAATGGGTTAAATATAGCATCAGAATTATCACATTCTGAGTCTATTCAAGTATTAATGACAGGCGGTACATTGCGTCATAAGTCCCTTTCATTTCATGGAAGCCAAGCGGAATCTAGTTTGAATAATTTACGGTTTAATAAAGTTCTTCTTGGGGTTGATGGTATTGATATGACGGTTGGAATAACAACGCATTTTGAACATGAAGCCATTTTAAATCGTGTGATGTGTAAAATATCGAAACAAATTATTGCCGTAACAGATTCATCTAAGTTCGATCGCGGTGGCTTCCATATTATTATCCCATTAGACGCCATTGATATTTTAGTAACGGATAGTAATATTCCCCTAGCATATAAAGATTATATAGAGTCAAAAAATATTGAACTGATTATCGTTAATGTTAACTAAATATAGGGACTGTTGATCAGAGCAAGAATGCTTAACTTTCACCAAAAATGATTCTGCCCTAAAAACATTCATAACTTCTCCACTGACCAATAATTTCGGGTAATACGGTTAAAATGGCTGTGTTTAGCTTATTGCGAACTTATATAGTAACGCTTTCTGTAGTGTGTTTTTTACCAATATGATGTCCTGAGTTGATCCGAACAACTATTTTTATACTTGCCCATTTTTTTGTGTCAAATAGCCAATCATTAGTTATTTCAAGCTGAAGGCATCTTCTTGCTTCAATGCGATTATATCCCACATATGTGTTTTCATAGGGCAATTGTTTATCTGTTTTTATTGTGGTATTTCTTGTCGAATAATAATAGCGATTCGCATATATTCAACTTAGCACTTTTTCTACCAATTCAAGTTATGGGCTTATTATTTTAATCTAAGCCCTATTAAGATCTACCTGATTATATTTTGTTATTCATGTGACTAACTATTAATTAGCATCTTTCAAATTCAGACAACACAACATAACGAAAGAATTTGAAAGCTTAACTTGATTTCACAATGAAAATGATTTATAAATAATGTTATGTGAAATTTTCACTTGTGCTATTAGATATGTTTGAATCTTTCATGTTCGTTATTAAATACAACGTAGAAGTAACTATTTGCATCAAACTAAAGGGAAGAGATAAATGATAAAGCTAATAAAAAAAATACCGTTTAACAAAAAACCGCTAGCGCTTTTTATTGCATCAGTACTTACTGGTTGTTCTATTTCTGTATTAGCAGAAGAACAAGCGACTAGTAATCCGAATGTTAATGAAGATCAAGGTGAGATTGAACTGATTACCGTAACAGGTATTCGTGGCAGCTTGATAACCGCGATCGACCAGAAGCGAGATGCCGAAGGAGTTACTGACTCTGTATCAGCAGAAGACTTAGGGAAATTTCCAGATATTAACATCTCGGAATCCTTACAACGCATTCCAGGTATCACATTGAACCGAACAGATACAGGCTCAGGATCGACAATAAACCTTCGAGGGCTAGACGGTAACTTTACACGAGTTGAAATTAATGGCATGACTGCACCTAGTAATAATGCAGCTACTGGTAGAGCGTTTGATTTTGAGATTTTACCATCTGAATTATTTTCCAACGTTACAGTCTATAAAACTGCGCTAGCAAGTCATTCTGAGGGTGGTCTAGCTGGGTTGGCTGAAATGAAAACTCCAGTTCCATTTGATTATGACGGTTTTAAACTGTCCGCAAGTGGACAAGTAGTTGATGGCAGTCTTACTGAAGATATGGGTCATCGTATGTCTTTTCTGGTGAGTAACACGTTTGATGATAAATGGGGTATTGCTGCATCTTTAGTTCAAACACAAACCTATGCTCAGTCAAACCGAACAGGCGGATTTAATGTTCGACCATTTTCAGCAACAGCAAAAGACGAAACTGTGGGAATGGCAGAAGAAAGAGCAGCTTACGTAAATAATATTCCGCACTATATATGGAACTCTTCCGACATTCAAACTACAAGTGGGCACTTGTCACTACAAGCGCGCCCTAATCAAGATCTGACTATTACGCTAAATGGTCTATTTTCAGAATTGGAAGCGGATACATTTGTTACCCGTTGGGATGCGCCAAATGAAAGTAACATTACATCAATTTCCAATACAACAATCGAAAATGGTATTATAACTAGTGGTACATTCGGCCCAGTTCAGCAGCGTATCGGTGCAAACGACACTTCTCGAGATGAATCATTTTCTCAATTGAGTTTAAGTGCGGATTGGGTGATTTCAGAAAACTTAACTGCTAAACCATTTATTGGTTACACAAAGCGTAATAATAAAGCAAATCAGAATTTGATGTCATTTCGACGAGCAGATTTATCTACAGGTGAGTTTGTAAATGGTGAAGTAAGTTATAAACATTTACCAAATGGGTTTACTGATTGGTCAACATCTGGTACTAATTTCTCTACTAATCCTGAGGAATTTCTAATCAATGTATTTTTTATTACACCTAGAGAAAGTAATGATGAAGATTTGACTACAAAAGTTGATTTTAACTATTTTGTTGATTATTCAATTATATCTTCTGTAGATTTCGGTATTAAATATTCATCTCGTAAACTGGATAATAAAGTGATTGATTCTGTATCTGTTAGAGCTATTAACGGTGTCGACCGTAGAACACTACCAAGTGCTGCTGATACGCTATTAACGATAAATAACTTTGGTATTAATGGTGCACCTTCCAGCGTACCTAGCTCAATATATACGATTGATATGATGTCTGCATACAATGTATGGTTGCCAAATGGTCGACTCGGAGCTCCTTTACCTGGTACTACCATTACTAAACGCACTTCTCGTGGACTTCGCAGTACATATGATTTAGAAGAGGAAACGTTCAATCTATATGTATCAACTGAAATTGAGTTGGCAGAGGATATGTCTCTTCATGCAGGTCTTCGCTACTTAAAGACAGACCAAACGTCGAACGGAACTGCTTTTGTCAATGGTGTATCAGCGCCAGCTTCCCAATCTAATTCTTATAGCGATGTGTTGCCTTCACTGAATTTACGTTACGATATTACTGAAGAAGTTGTTCTTCGAGCTGCATACTCTAAGAGCTTCTCAAGACCTAATCTGGCTAATCTAGCACCATCAGAATCCTTTTCTGGAGTAGATGAAGCAGGAGGTTTTGGAAATAAAGGAAATCCAAACCTTGAACCATTCACTGCTGATAATATCGATTTAGGAGTTGAGTGGTACTTCTCTGAAGAAGGGTTGGTTTCATTCAATTTATTTAAGAAAGATATTGACGGTTTGATCGATATTGGTACTGTAATTGAAGATAGAGCCTTCCCACGTCAATCCGATGCTCAACTGATCACGGCACCAATTGTTTTTAATGTACCCAGTAACGGTGCTACTGCTAAAATCGATGGTTTTGAAGTCTCTGCACAGTCAAACTTATTCTTCTTACCTGAAGGTTGGATGCAGAACTTCGGTGTTCAAGCCAACTTTACTAAAACTTCTAGTGAAGCAGCTTTCGCTTCAGAAGGTGACATCCGCTCATCAGGCTTACCAGGTTTGTCCGATACAAGTTACAACTTAGCATTGTACTATGATGACAATCGTTTCAGCTTTAAGGCAGCTTATGCGTGGCGTTCAGATTACCTGCATGCGTTCGCTGGTGCATGGGGTGTACCTCGATTTCAAGAAGACTATGGTCAATTAGACTTTTCGGCTAACTATGAAATTGTGGAGAATTTACAAATACAACTTCAAGTGTTAAACGTTACGGAAGAAAGTGTTGAATATACGTCTGATGCTGTAAGAGCACCAAATAATATTACACAACTCCAACGTAGTATATTACTTGGTGCACGATACAGCTTTTAAGTAAGCGTATAGCTAACCGCACCTGCTGTTAGCGTTTGAACTCCGGAATGTTATCTCCACACTTAATTGAGGAGATAACCATGAGAATTACGCGTAGCCAAGAACAATGGCAAACTATCATCGATGATCAACAGACCAGTGGCTTAACCATCATTGACTATTGCCAACAGCAGCAGTAATCAACATCGAGCTTGTATTCGGTTAAAAAGAAACTTGGTTTGACGTCAGGTAGCTTTGTTCGCACCAAAATAACCCAACAAGTGGAACTCATTGAAGGTAAGCGTATGGGGAAGGCACCTAGCTGCGCTCAATATTCCATGGTAAAAGTCATTCAAGGTTGTTTTGCTGCTGCAAGCATGTTGATACATGCACAACAAGGCCATTAACCTTAGCAGTTTAAACAAGACTATAGAGAATAGCACTCGCATGAGCGCCATTGCATGTATTTGAAAACAGCCATGCCTTTCGATTATGTGCATGTGCACATAATCGAAAAAATTACTTATCCTGTTGGAGTGAATTGGGCGCTGAGCAACTGGGTATATTACAAAGCTTATTAGTGACATGCCGTCTTCATAAAATTAACCCCTACCATTATCTTGTTGATGTATTACAACGCGTCAGCATACATCCTGCCTCAAAAGTTGAAGCGCTTACGCCTAATATAGGCCAATAGTTTGGAAAGAAAAGTTCGCCGATAATTTTTTAACGTCAGATCTGGCTTGAATGGGGTGATCTAGCCCCTGAATGATCGCTTACGGCATAATTGCTTGATTATCAACTAATACTGTTTTCATATCAGGGCAAACGGGTTTAAATCCACCAATTAGGTGGTAATTCAAGCAAACAGTTTTGATCTATTGACCGATCATTTTGATCGTGGCATATAATGGTCTTTGCTTGAATTATTATGACAGAGACTACTATCAGTAAAGCTTTTGGTGACTTAACCGATCCAAGAATAAATAGGAATTTGCGTCACCCGCTAGTTAATATTATCACTATTTCTATCTGTGCCATTATTTGTGGGTGCGATGATTTTTGTTCTATTGAGGAATATGGCAACGCTAAAGAGGAATGGTTTAAAGGATTTTTAGATCTAAAGCATGGCATACCAAGTCATGATACTTTTTCTGATGTCTTGAATCGTTTAAAACCGAAAGAATTTTCTCAAGCTTTCACACAATGGGTAAGTCAACTAGGAAATTTGAAAGGTGATATTGTTTCTATTGATGGCAAATGCATGCGTGGAACGTTAGACAAAGCTTCAGGCGCTTCGGCGATACACTTAGTCAGCAAAAAACAATCTCTGCTTTGGCCAAGCTAATTGTCGCCTAACAGTAAATGAAAAATCAAATGAAATCACAGCAATTCCCTTATTACTTGATTTATTAGACATAAAAAGTGCCACGGTAACGATGGATGCTATGGGATGTCAATTTGCTATTGCCGATAAAATAGTAGACGCTCAAGCGGACTATGTTTTAGCTTTAAAAGGTAACCAAGGCGAATTCCATGATGATATAAAGCTATTTTTAGAAACTAATTTAGCCAGTAAATTTGAAAAACTATCGCACACTGTTAGTAAAATAACTAATGGCGACCATGGTCGTATTGAACAGAGAAATGTTTGGCTGACCAGCGATGTAAAGTGGTTAATTGAGCGTCACCCTAGATGGAAAAGTATCAAAGGCATTGCAATTGTTGATTCAACAAGAGAAGTACAAGGAAAGGTATCACGCGAACAGCGACTTTATATTACGAGCCATGGTAATAAGGATGCCAAATTTATTGCCAGTGCAATACGTAGTCATTGGTTTGTAGAGAATAAACTGCACTGGCAGTTAGACGTTAGCTTCAATGAAGATAAAAATCGTCTTAGGAGTGGTTATGGCGCAGAAAACTTTTCAATGATGAATAAAATAGCACTTAACTTATTAAAAAATGAAAAAAGCGTAAAGGTCGGCGTTAAAACTAAACGTCTGAAAGCTGGGTGGGATGAAAGTTACATGATGAAAGTATTAACCGTTGGCTTTACATCTGTATAATTTAAACCCGTTTGCCCTGCAGTAATCTGTATTACATCTTTACATGTTACCTCAAATAAAAAGGTAACAAAAACCATTGATTTTATTGAGCTTTAAAATTTCACCTAAACACTCATTAGCTCAAAGGTGTAATTAGCAAAAATTTTACACCTTTGAAAGAGTTAAATGAATGGAGATTACTCAGAAATCAAAGGGTAGTTCGCATCTCCCCATAAAGTGTCAGGGTTATTCATCATGACATCGACAATAATAGGTAGTAATTCACTCAAAAAAGCGACACCATCCCTAATTTGTTCTCTGTTTGCTGAGCTATTCCAAGTAGCTCCGCCATGAATTATCTGATTTCTCAATGTATATACTCTTTGCAATACTATACAAATAATAACGTCAGTATTTTTATTACTAAGTGCATGACTAGCAGCTAATTTCGCTTTACTGAAACGCTCTTTCCATTCAGTTTCAGTTATCTTACCATTCTGATACTCCCAAAATGGTTGATATACATACTTATTATCCAACAATACTCTTATCGTAGATGAAAACTGTGACCAAATAAGGTTTGAGAAATCACCTTTATCATCCATTTCAATTAATTTAGAAATAAATTTAGAGAATGCCTCTGATTCTGTATGCCTCAGTACTTCAGTGTCTTGTGCATATGCTGCATTAAAGGCAATCCATAGAAATATAAATTGGCTGTCTTGATCTTCATTGCATTGTTCTGACTTATTCAGCCAACTTAAAGCACGATGTACCCTTAAAGCTAGATTCTCAGAAAATCCTCCTCTAACTTCTCTTTGTTTATTTTTTAATAATGAATAATCCATGTAAATACCTTACTCCTCAACGACTAGCCAAAAACCAGAAACATCATTTTTAACCAATAGTATTTAAATGCTAAATTCAGGTTCAGCATTTACTTCAAAGTATTGGTTGTATCTAAGTTTATCGACTGAAGTTTAGTAACGATAATTGCAAGCTGTTTACGATTTACTTCCAAATCATTTGAGCCCAACTCCATTTCAGCAAGCACTTTTTCATATTCGGTAAGTTGTGGAGCAAAAAATGCAAAAATCTTATTATCATCACTCATCAAGTCATAAAGATCCTGAAATGTGTCCTTGAGCATTTTACTAATCTTATCTTTACTGGTCTGCAATTTTTGTTCTTGTTCTTGCTCTTGCTCTTGATAAGCACCAACTACATCTGAAACGATACTTATTACTGCACCAATAGGTCCTAACCACTTATTCAAGCTCCCTGCTAACTTAGAAGCTTCCCAAGGTTTGAATTTGATTATTACTCCCATATTTCCCAAAATATCTCTAGCAGTAAAAATTGCAGTTTTAATAGAGTCAACAGGAACTTTTGATATTCCTTTTACTATGCCACTGGTAGTATCTTGTTCTTATGTTCAGTAATTTTATTTTCACCCCATGAACCTTCACCCATGAGGCTAAATATATGTTTTAGCTTTAAGGAATCCTACGTCTTTTTAGATTCAAAGTCTATCCGTTTCTTTACAACACCTTGATTACTGTAGGACGAATTCTGGCTAACATTCAATAAAGCCAATCATGATCTCTTAAAATTAAAAATCAACCTTTTTGTTTGAAAAAAGCGTATATTGAACTAACATACCCTTTGAAAAATAGCGTTAAATAAAATGATAGGTTTGTAATCTAATGGCAGAATTTTGGTTAGAAAGACGATTTAAAAAAGTATCCAAGAGACAACAAGATCACCGAGATCCCTTTCAACGTGATCGTGCCCGTATATTACATTCAGCTGCCTTTAGACGTTTACAATCAAAAACCCAAGTAATGGGCAGCGGACAAAGTGATTTTTATCGCACTCGCTTAACTCATTCTCTCGAAGTAGCTCAAATTGGCTCAGGTATTACCGCACAGCTTCGTTGTAAATCCCCTAACCTTTGCCAAGCCTTACTCCCCAAAACCGATAGCTTAATAGAAGCCATTTGTTTAGCTCATGATATTGGGCACCCTCCTTTTGGCCATGGCGGTGAAGTTGCCTTACACTATATGATGCGAGATCATGGTGGTTTTGAAGGCAATGGTCAAACGTTTAGAATTGTTGCTCGCCTTGAACCTTTTAGTGAGCACCATGGTATGAATTTAAGCCGTAGAACTTTATTGGGTTTAATGAAATATCCACAAACATTAGAGCGGTTAAACAAACCTATAGGTAACGGTGCTATTGATAACTTTAGACAACTCAAAGCCAGTGAATGGCATCCCCCCAAAGGGCTGTATAGTGATGACAGTGATGTAATTGATTGGCTATTATCTCCTTTATCAACAACTGACCGTCAACTTTTCCAACAAGTTAATATTAGAAAAAATGGCCATCATAAAACAAAATTTAAGTCACTTGATTGCTCAATTATGGAGCTAGCTGATGATATTGCTTATGGCATTCATGATCTTGAAGATGCCATTGTTACTGGCATAGTCGATCAAAATGACTTTGATGCACAGGTTATCGATAAACTACAATCGTTAGATGATCAATGGCTTAAACAATATTCTAAAACATTAACAAGTAAATTATTTAGTGAACAACACCATTTACAAAAAGATGCTATTGGCGGCTTGGTTAACTACCTCATTACCGCTATTGAGCTAACTGATTTAAATAAAATAAATAACAATGTCAATTTTGAGGAAAATTTGTTGAGATATAATGCAAGCTTACCAAAAATCACCATGCAAGCATTACAAATTTTTAAAGACTTTGTGTATAACTTTGTTATTAAACAAACCAGTATTCAGCGCCTTGAATATAGAGGTCAACAAATAGTTATGGAATTATTTGAAGCACTGTCTTCTGATCCTTTACGGTTACTACCGAGTAATAGCGCCAAACGTTGGCAATATGCTTTAGACAATAATAACAATGCTTATCGAGTAATTGCAGACTATATGGCTGGTATGACCGATGAATATGCTAGCCGTTTGCATCAAACTTTATTTGTTGCCAATGCTGTGAGCTCATATCATTTAAATTAGTCTCAAATCACAAAGAATAACAACCTGATAACTTATGTTAGATAACTTATATTAGATATATATGCAGTCTTTAACGCCTTAAAAACTATGCAAGAATACGGTTTCAAACAAGCGCTGTTCACTAACTTTTTAGGTGCCAATGGTGAGCCAAAGTGCTTGCCTTTGCAATGCTAAACACCGAAACGTTAAAGTAGAGGTGCAAATTAGCTTACATTAATGAATATCCTATTGTAATGTATAGTATAGTATATACATTACAATAAACGCTAATAGCGGATTTAATCAATATATATCAAAAGTAAATCTACTGAATTATTTTCTCAGAGGTAATAGCACATGCATAGAACACAAATATATTTTGAAGAAGATTTAATTAGTGAAATTAAAAAAGCAGCACAACAAACGAACTTGTCTATGTCTGCTTATATTCGTAATGTGTTAAAAAAAGAATTAGCCAAAAGTCAAAGCTCTCAAACACAAGTTGACTTATCTGCTTTTACGGGTATTTGGCAAGATCGAGATATTAACCAAGAAAAATTACGAGCTAAAGCATGGAAATGACTGTACTTGATACCAATGTATTGATCGAAATATTAAAAAATAACCCGCAAACCATTAAGCAAGTTGAATCACTACCACCACGTCGCGTAAAGTGCCCCGATAATAATAGTTAATGTTATTGCTAAAGTATTATACAAAGTGCTAGTTTCAAAACTGACTTCATTAATGTTTATGCCTAAATGTTTTACTTCGCCTTTATGGCTTAAAGAAATAAACACACTCAGTGCTAAACAAGCTAAAAAGACTAAACCAACACGATCAATAAATGGCAACTCAGGCCACCAAACTTTTAGAATAAAAGAAAATATTGCCGAGCCAATAGCAGCACTTAACGCACCATTACCCGTTGATTTATTCCAGAAGAGACCAAGTAAAAATATCACTACAATGCCAGGGGTAAAAAAGCCAGTAAACTCTTGAATATACTGAAAGGCTTGATCAAACTGCCCTAATAATGGTTGGGCAACCAATAACGCAATTGATAATGCTATTAAGCTAGCAATACGACCAATATTGACATAATGTGTTTGGCTTTTATTAGGTTTAATACGCTCATAAATATCCATAGTGAAAATAGTAGAAATACTATTACTCATCGAAGCTACAGATGATACTATCGCTGCAACTAAGGCGGCAAATACTAAACCTTTTAACCCTGCTGGCATCAACTGCATCATGGTTGGGTAGGCACTGTCAGGTGATGAAAGTTGCGGATGTAATACCACGGCAGCTAAACCAGGCAATACTACTATTATCGGCATAAGTAGTTTTAAATAAGCCGCAAAGGCAATACCTTTGTGTGCTTCCTCAATACTTTTTGCTGCCAAAGCACGTTGAATAATATATTGATTAAAGCCCCAATATGATAAGTTCATGATCCACATACCACCAACTAATACTGAAATACCTGGTAAACTCATATAGTTAGGATTGTCTGGGCTTAAAATCATATCAAATTTTTCTGGTGCAACGTCGATTAAAATATTAAAACCAGCCATTATACCTTGTCCTTGACTCACTTCATCAAGTGCTAAATAAGACAGTAATAAACCACCTAAAATCAACAGTACCACTTGGATTATATCGGTAAAAGCAACGGCTTTTAAGCCACCATAAAGTGAGTATGCTACCGAGAATACCGCCAAAAATAGCATACCTAACATCATGTCAAATCCAGCAATAGCATGAATAGCTAAACCACCTAACCATAATATACTGGTTAAATTAACTAAAACATAAACGCCTAACCAAAAGACCGCCATCACGGTTTTCACTCGCACATCATAACGCTGCTCTAAAAACTGGGGCATGGTATATATTTTACTTTTTAAGAATATAGGTAAAAAATATTTACCAACAATAAGTAAAGTGATCGCTGCCATCCATTCATAAGACGCAATAGCCAAGCCAATAGCATAGCCAGAGCCAGACATACCAATAATTTGCTCTGCTGAAATATTTGCTGCAATCAATGATGCACCAATAGCCCACCAAGGTAATGACTTACCTGCAAGAAAATAATCATCCGTGTTACGATCATGGTTGTCTTCATTACGAGAAATCCATAACGCAACTAGCAATAAGCCGACCACGTAAACAACAAATATAGAAGAGTCGAGAGTAGATAAATTCATAGATTTATAAGCCTTTATTATTGTATTTAAAAATACAAAAAGCGCTTTACGAGTAAAGATCTAGCAAAGTGAATTTTATAAATTATTGTTTCAAAATTAAAATGTTCCAACCAAGTCACTGCTTCATAGCAAGTTAAAATACATAGCTACAATAGGTGCTACAATAAGTTTGGTTGTCTATGTTAGGTATATATATTGTTCTAAAATTAGCTATGCTTTCTCAATACAATTAATGATTTGTTAACTCTGTCAACTTTTATATTAAAATTATGATTAAGCACACCAATTAGGCCTTTAATATCACCTGTTTTAAAACGTCCCGCTATTTTTATATGCTTTAGTTCTTCATCGGCAATTTCGAATTTAACCGAAGTATAACGACTCACTTCGGCCATAGCCTGAGCTAACGTTTCACCACTAAAAACTAAATGACCTTGTCGCCAAGAAAGCGATTGCTTTATCGATTTAGTATCAATAGAGCCGACACTATCAGTACCATTTTTTATTACCGCTAACGATGCTATTTCACCTTTTGAAACAGCTAAGCTACTCATTGGTATCACAAGAGTTTTCTTATTAGCATTTTGCTCTTTTGCTAGTTCACCGATTAACACTTTACCATCGGTAACAATGAGCTCTACTTCAAAATCACTTACCTGCACACTAAAAGCTGTACCGACGGCTTGAATTACTTTTTGTTTAGCTACTACACTTAGCGGCCTAGACTTATCATGAGCAACTTCCACATGTAGTTCACCGCGCTGTAACTCAAGTAAGCGAAAGTCATCGGTATAGCGCACTAATAAAATACTGTTAGTGTTTAATAAAACTTTTGAGTTATCAGATAAATAGATTGTGCTACTTTCACCCACAGCGGTTTCATAACGAACAAACTCTTGCTTACTATTAAACAAATATCCAACATGATTATTGGTTAGAAACCCAACCAAAATAGCCAATATAACTGAAGCTGCTAATGCTAGCCCCCATTGTTTTACCTTGTTATTAGTATTAGCTTTCTCATTATCATTGTCAGTAGCTGATTTCTTATTTGCTTGTGGAAATAAATCAGCAAGACTTTCTAACGAGTCCATTTTGTCCCACATACTAGCCATTTCAATAATCAATTTCTGATGTTGATCATTACTTAATAGCCAAGCTTTAAAACTTACACACTCTTGTGTTGTCAAACTTCTATCCATTTTAGCTATCCACAAGCTAGCTTGATCAAACATTGCATCATCATTATTTAGGGAATATACATTTGTCATTAGCGTAATCCTCTTAATTGATTTGCTTTTTTACCCGTATTCATATTTTCTGATCTTTCTTCTTTTGAGAGCTGCATCATATAATAAGTACAGCGTTTAACACCTATAGCAATGTGTTTTTCCACAGTGCTTTCACTAATTTCTAATTTTTTCGAAATTTCTTTTTGCGAATGACCATATATTTTTTTTAATACAAAAACTTTACGACATTGAATGGGAAGCTGTCTAATAGCTTGGCAATATTGGCTAAACTCTTCGTCTGTTGCAACTTGTTGAAACACTTCATCATCAGCACTAACAAAACCACCAAATTCAGTCATATCATCAACTGAATCAACCAACCTCGTTTCCGCTCTTTTAAGGTGATCAAAGGCTAAGTTTTTTGCTGTTTTGAGTAAAAAAGATCTTGGTTGCTTAATGTTTTCTTTGTTTTCAATTTGACATATACGTACATAAGTTTCTTGTACTATATCTTCAACTTCTCGTGGCGGCACAATACCAGAAATAACTCTGTGCATTAGCTTACGAGCTGCTATAAAGCTGTTATGTAAGGTATCTTCTGTAGTCATCATTATCTATCACTGTTACTTTATGTTATTTATCAAGACTATTTTTTAATCATGTTTTATTTATCATTTCTCTATAATACAACAAGACGATTAAAAAATTATTTTCCGCCAATAAAAAATCAAATAATTTAAAAAGATTTAAATTTTGTTCTTCATTTATGATTCAATTAGTATAAAACTACCAATAGTTAACCTACCTTGCTGTGGTGAAGAAGATAATAACAAGGGATTAATATTACCTGAATGTAAAAGATTACTTGGGTAAATTATTGCTCTATTCATGCTAGCCTTAACAGAATATAGCTGTTTAAACATACTATTGCTACCATGCATATAACAAGGTGCTTTATGCAATTGATTTGCAATAGCTTCTTTTTTTACTTGGCTGCCATATCGATACAAACGTTCTTGTGTAATAGTTTCATAACCCGTTTGCTGATGACGATAAAAAGCAGTGCCGCCATGTTCTTGTGAACATAAATAATGCACGATGGCTAATTGATTACTTTGTGGTGTATCAATATGAGGGATCATTTGCATAGGACGAAGTTTTTCTACTGGAGTATCAGTTATCGCTAAAGCTGAAATTACTGGTTTAGCAACTTGAGCTTGATTAAAGCCAAAAAAAGTTTGAAACAAGGTTAAGTATTGCTGACAAACCTGTTCGCTATATTGGCTTGGTATAATCTTCCGCTTACCAGGATAAAAATTTTGAGAATCGGCTTTAAAAGTAAAACCATCTCCCGAAAATTCAATAATATCTTCAGGGTTATTAGCAAAGTTATCAATGATCAATAATGGGCTGTCTTCCTCACCAATGACATGCTTAGTTATGATAGGGGTTTCATTTAAGCTAAAATCAAACATGGCTAGTTTCTACTAAACACTAACATTGTTTAACTACCAAGCCTTTTATTTTTCAAATCTATTAAATGATGCATTTGACCAAGTGATGTAATCAGTGTGTATATGGCTTGTAAAAGTCCTTCACTATGTAGGATGGAAATATTTTCAGCCGATAAACTCGCCAATTTTTCTTGATCTATTGTATATAAGCCCTTTAAGGTAGTGCTTTGTTGATTAGCAAAAGTGATCTCCATTTTCATCACTTGTAATAGCGACATTTTTTCCAGATGCTTTAGCAGGCGTTTATTATCAACTTCACCTCTAAGTAGTTGAGCAAGACAAACTTTTGCTTGTTGAAAATATTCTGTTTCTTCGCCATTTTCATCAAATAACGTCTGTTCGCCATCTTGCGATATTGTCGGGCTGTCACTATCAAAACAAACAACATAATCCCCTTTACCGCTATTTTCCTTCGCACTGTTAACAAAAAAAGGTTGTCGTCTGATCTGTAATGGTAAGTATAATCCTTGCCATTGCTCATCTTGCCAAAATAAGTTTTCATCTGCTTCAAAACCTAACATGGCAGCAAAAACAAACTGCCCTGTATCAGCATGTTTAGTAATAACTAATGGGTACTGCACCGCCATATTAATGAACTCTGACATTACGGCTGGTACCAAATTAAGCATAGCACCGTGCTGTTCAGCCTTATTTACATCTATTCTCAACTTACGATGATTTTTATTATCAATTACAACTAACTGTGCCATTTATTGTTACTCGCTTATTCGCTTATTCAATTATTTAGTACGTGCTAAATACGGTTAAAGCCGAATGCTTTAATTTTATTTATTAATTCTCGATTACTTGGTAATGATGATAATGCGGTATCAATAAGCTTCTTATTTTGCATAAATTGACTTTTGGCAAAATCAATATCATCAAGTACATAAGGTGTATGACTATAATTACTTTTAAAGCCCATGCCATATAAAACATATTGATAACTTGCTGCTGGAAACACTTCATTATTACTCGTAAAATCATGATCTGCAGGTGCTCGATATTTCCATAACTTCATCAGCTCTTGTAAGCTTTGAGGAATCGTTTGTGGATCGCGATTATCAGCCCAAAAAGGCTCTTCTCGTTCACTTAAAATATAATGTAGTTTTAAAAAGTCGATAATTTTTTGCCAACGGTACAGCGCGGTTTCATTAAAACGTTTAGCAACCACATCCATAACATCACGTGATTGAGGTAATTGTTCACTCAACATTTGCGCCGCTAATTCAACCATAACAAGTGCAGAAGCTTCAAGAGGCTCTAAAAAGCCAGCAGACAAGCCAATAGCCACACAGTTTTTGTGCCAAAGCTTTTCTCTATAACCGCTAACAATTGGAATTTTTCGCACATTCACAGCGGAGAATTTATCACCCACATAGTTAGCCAATATGGCTCTAGCTTCTTCTTCAGTTGAGTGTTTACTTGAATAGACATAACCAACACCACGGCGATGTTGTAAGCCAATATCCCAAATCCAACCAGCTTCCTGTCCAGTTGAAATAGTATGAGACGCTATCGCTGCCTCATCATTATCGTATGGAACTTGAACCGCTAATGCGGTATCGATAAACAAAATATCACGACAACTTTTAAAAGGTACGCCATAATGTTTGCCTAATAAAAGTGATGAAAAGCCAGTGCAGTCTACAAACAACTCACCTGCTATATCGCCATGATTTTTTGTGCTAACTGAGCTAATATCACCCTGTTCTAAATCATTATTACTTGAATCCAGCTCTGCTTCTGCCGAGTTAATTGCTATTACATCATCAACAATATGGGTAATACCGAGCTTTTCTTGGCAATGTTTTTGTAAAAAAATAGCAAATTTTGCCGAATCAAGGTGATAAGCGTAATTTGCCACATCAGAAAACTCAGGCGTTCGGATGGTTTTAGGGGCTAAGCCCTGCTCACAAATAGCTTCTTGATAACACACTTCATCAGAGAATGAACTGACTTGTTCTTGACCAACAAATGCTTGCCTTGCTAACCAATGCGCTGCCATATCAGTTTTACCAAAACCTTGTGGCAAAACTAAGGGATGATAGTAAAAATCATCTTCTTTACCATTGCACCACTTGGCAAATTTTGCGCCTTGTTTAAAGCTTGCATTACACTCTCTAATAAAATCCGTTTCACTAATACCTAACGCTCTTAAGGTGCTACGCATGGTTGGCCATGTGCCTTCACCAACACCAACAGTAGGAATATTTGCAGACTCAATCAAAATAACATTCAAGCCATGTTCTTGATTACTTTGATGCTTTGCCGCTAAACGACCAGCCGTCAGCCAGCCTGCGGTACCCCCACCAACAATAACCACGGTTTTAGTTAATTTACTCATTTTGCACAACCACGTATTATAATAATGAGAAAGTTACGAAAAAGTTAAGAAAGTAACTTTTATGCATTGTTCACCATAAAACAAAAGAACAATCTAGGTGAGGCTTCAACCTTACCAATATAAGCATAAGGTTGGATTCAAGGCTCACCTACATTAAAACCTTAACTTAAGGCTGTTCAAACATTAAAAAGTACCACGTATTCCAAATGAAAGGCGACGACCACTATCAACGATATCTAATAGCTGATTAGAGAAACGACCACGACTGTGAGTGTACTCTTCTGTCAAGTTGATGCCTTCAACAAATACCGTTATTTCATCGGTAATATCATAGCTAGCACTAGCATCCCATTGTGCGTAATCTTCAACGTAAGTAACACCATCGCCCGCACCTTGACTCAAACCTTGCAAGAAGGTATCACGCCAGTTATAAGCGATACGACCTTGAAATGGACCACTTTCATAGAAAGCAACAAAGTTAACTGAATCACTTAAACCAGTTAAAGCAAATACTTGAGTAATGTCAGCATTGTCTAACTCGGCATCGCTATCAACAATAGTGGCATTGGCAATCAAACCAAAACCTGAATCGAAAGTATGCTGTGCCGCAATTTCCCAACCATCAACCGTTGCCGATTCGCCATTGTCTGGTGCCGTATTAGTAAAGACAGCAACATCATCTGTTGAGGGATCAATTAACGAACTACCGTTAGACGTTTTAAATACCTTATCCTTTTTAGTATTGGTAATGAAGTTAGCCACATGCTTTCTAAAATATCCCGCAGAAACATAACTAGCATCACTATAATACCATTCAAGTGATAAATCTAAATTATCAGAGCTAAAAGGAACTAGCTCGGCATTACCACTTGATGATTGTAAGTTGCCTTGGCGAGTAGTATCAAGTGTAGTAATTGGACGTAAGCTGCTTAGCGTTGGACGTGATAGGGTTTTAGAAACGGCAACACGCGCAACTATTTCATCTGTGACCTCTAATTTAGCGCTGAAATTTGGTAAAATTTCATCATAACTACTGGTCTCAGTAAAAGCGGATGCTAGGCCATATGAAGCGAGCATTTCAGTAGCATCAAGAATGGTTAACTTTTCCACATTGGCTTGCGTTGCATTCACCGCAACAGCGGTACTTTCATAACGGAAACCTGCGGTACTATAAATTGGCATACTCGCAATTTCGCCTTCAAAATCAAGCTCTAGATAAAAAGAGGTGGTGTTTTCTTCAACTTCAAAAGAGTTGTTTGTTTTTACTGCGTCAAAGTTAACGCCATCGACATCACCTAAGAAGTCAAATAATGCTTCACCGTCAAAAGTTAACCATTGTGTTGGCGTACGACCGCTACCACTAACATCACTTAAAAAGTCATCTCCAGCATTAAATACTTGCTGTGGAAAATCGCTAACATCAGGATCGTCTTGATAGTTACAATAAGTACAATGAATACCACTATCGGTATTATTCCATGTATTAACAGTTTTGGTTTCAGATGAATACATGATGCCAAAACGCGCGGCAGAAAAGCCGGTATCACCATCAGCTAGCCAAACACTATCCCATTTTAATTGAGTTACATCATCCTCAACTTCGTTACCACCGCGAATCATTACATGGGCGCCACTATTGGCAGTATCTAAATAATGAGAAACACCTTTTGGAGGAACATAATTAGCTTTATTTGGATCTTGCTCGACTTTGTCACCTTCTTGCTGACCACTGTAAATGCTATCACTGGCAGTGGCAAAATTAGAATAATAAGGCAAAATATTATTATCAAGATTCCATTGAACACGGTTAGCATAACCTAATAACGCTAAGCTACCACCACGACCATTATTCGCTGCTCGTTTCGCATTAGAGTTACTGATATCAAACGTCATGTTTAAGTTGTCATTTACATCCCAATCAAAATTTAACCCAATAGATAAGGAGTCAGTTAAACGGTCTGCTTTTTTTGCGTGAAAGTCAGTAGCTAAACCAACTTGTTGATACATTTCAATAACAGTACCGTTAGCATCAACAACTACATTTTCAACATTATCAGAAGTGAACCAGTGACCGTAAGATGTGGTATCTGAGCGAACATCAAAATCAGAGTATAATGCATCTGCGGTAATAATAAGATTGTCATTAGGCGCATACTGCAAAACTAAATTAGCATTAGTACGCTCACGGTTTTCTGTTGTCACTAATGAATCAAAATTTTGAGGAATAAAAACATTGCCTTGATAAACTTCGTCTGATTCAGTCATTGGCTTACCACGAGTGAACGATGAGTTTTCACGCCAACCACCCGATTGCGCTCTATTTAAACGAGTTTCTCGTTCTAAATAAGAAACCGCTAATAAAGCCCCAAAGGTATCATCATTAAAAGTGTTACTGATTAAAAGTGATGCTTGCGGTGAAGTTTCTTCACTATTGCCATCATAAGTACCTTTAATACTACCCGCTAATTTAAAGCCACTTAATGCAAATGGTTTAGCGGTTTCAATATTGATAGTTGAGCCGATACCACCTGATTGTAATGTAGCAGTAGACGTTTTATGAACATCTAAACTTTTCACCATTTCAGCAGCAAGGGTATCAAAGCTAAAATCACGACCAGGATCTTCAGAAGCCTGTTGGCGACCATTCACTAATACAGTGTTGAATTGAGGGCCAAAACCACGCACGGTAATTTTTTGACCTTCACCGCCAGATCTATCTATTGAAACACCAGTAATACGTTGTAATGATTCTGCTAAGTTAGTATCTGGAAACTTACCAATATCTTCTGCAGAAATAGAATCTACTACGCCGCCAGCTTGACGTTTAGTGTCTAAAGCTCGGCCAAGCGCACCACGAATACCAGTAACGGTAATTTTCTCAATCTCTTTTTCTGCCACTTTAACTTCTTCAGCGCTAGCTTGAGCTGATACCGTCGACGCTAAGATGGCAACAATGGCACTGGATAATGTATTTTTCTTAAACATATTTTTCCCCAAATTATCTTTTCTATTTATGGAAAGCAGACCTTGGGCACTCACAGTGGCAATTAACTCAGTATTCTCAAGCAATAATTCAATCGCTTGTGCAACAGAGTAGTTACCTTTTAACGTATTGGCAGTAGTAGCACTTACTTTATCAAGAGAAAAGATAAGCGTTAAATCGGCCTGTTCCGCAAACTGTGTGAGCGATATATCTGCTCTTTGTTGAGGAATATTGAACGATATTGCATTATTTAATTCGGCACTTTGCACATAAGGTACACATGCGATTGACAACATTGCTGCTATACCAGCTGAATTAAACTTTGCTTGTTCAACAACTCCAACAATAAGTTTTTCACTTACAACAATCAAAGACGATTGAACAAATTTTTTCCGCCAGTGCATTAGCAACCTTTTATTTGAATCCAAGTTATTTGTTATCTGTTATCTGTATTTGGGAATTTTTTGTTAAAACCATTTTTATAAAAAGCTTTCACCTATTTAACACTAATAAAGGTTATGCTGATTTCGAGGTAACATGAGTATATATCCACACCATATCACCGATTATTATCAATTTAAATACGGAAAATTAAAAAATTAACCTTGCTATTCTTTATAAGAATATACTTATACCTTAATGGTCTAATATAATGTTTGGCGAGATGAAAACTTTCATTTATCTTTTAAATAACTCTTGTCACTTCAATAAATTATAACGACTGAAGTGGTCAAGTAAAATAAAAGAAACAAATAAGAGAAACAAAACATGAATAATCCAACAAGCTCAGGGTGGGATCACGCATTTCGGATAAAAAGCACAGTATAATGAAAGTATTTTGAACTTAATTGAGATTGAGCGATCAGATCAGTATCAAAAACTCACCGTAGATTAATTATGAAGTCGTTATTTCAAGAAATTGAAAGTATTGAAGATCACAGAGTAGACTCAAATAAAGATTACGAATTAGCTGATATTATTTTCTTAACAATAGCTGGGGTGCTTTGTGGGGCAAAAGGCTGGAAAGCGATAAACATATTTGGGAAAGCTCAACTTGATTGGTTAAGGAAGTACCGAAGTTTTAGCAATGGCATTCCAACAAGACACTCTATTGGACGCATAATTAGAGGTATCAAGGCTGATAGCCTTGTTTCAAGCTTTATTAACTTTTCAAATGCGGTGCGAGAAAAAGAAGGTAAAGCGCATATTAGCTTTGACGGTAAAGTCATTTGTGGATCTAAACATGGCGATATAGATGCCTTACAACTGATGACGGCGATGGTGGTAGATAATGGTCTCATCATCTACCAAAAAGAAACCTCAACCAAAACAAATGAAATACCTGTTATGCAAGCAATGCTAGCGAGTATAGATATTAACAATTCGGTTATTACCGCTGATGCAATGCACTGTCAAACAAAAACCACCACGGTAATACGTGAAGGGGGTGGAGATTACGTACTTCAAGTGAAGAAGAATCAAAAGAAGCTATATAAAGAAATCAAAGCGTACTTCCATAAAACTTACCGTGATGAACCTAAGCTATTGAAAAAAAATACCTTTAAAGAATTAGATGGAGAGCATGGGAGAATTAACGAACGAGTATATCGACTTTTACCGATAACCGAGTGGTTTGATGAAACGGAGAAATTTACAGATAGTTTTGCGGTAGTGGAAGTACAACGGACTCGACACCTAAAGACTAAAACAGAGCAAGAGACTTCGTATTACATAACGTCATTAAAAGAAGCGGTAAAAATAACGGCAAAATATATACGTCGGCATTGGGCTATTGAGAATAGCCAACACTGGGTATTAGATGTGACATTTAGAGAAGATGAATGTCAAATTTATGCTGATGATGGAGCGAAAAACTTAGCGACAATCAGACGTAAGCTATTGAATTTGATAAAATCGCATCCATTAAAAGACAGTGTCGCAGGAAAAATGCAACGAGCATGTTGGGATGCTAAATTTAGGGCAGATATTTTATTTGGTCAAAAAACAAGCAAAGCATAATCCCACCCTGCCAACAAGCTTAGCTAAAGCAATTAAAATTGCTTTACTTACCAGTATATCTGCCACTTTAATTTCAATACCTGTTTTTGCTGAAGAAACTTCAGCGAGTGAAGTGGTTGAAAGAATTTCCGTAACGGGTTCTCGAATTAAAAAAACAGAGTTTTCAAATGCCGCGCCTATAACAGTTATTAAAGCGACAGATGCCTTAAAAGCAGGTGTTCGTACCGTTAGTGAGTTATTACAAAACTTATCCATGGCTAATGGCCAGCAGTTTGATAGTTCATTCAACTCTAACTCAGGCGGTTCAAATGCTTCTGAGGCACCTCCTACAGGTGGGGTGGGCTCTTCAAATATAGGTTTGCGTGGTTTAGGCCCAGAAAGAACGTTAATTATGGTTAATGGTAAACGCTTAGGCGCTTCAGGAGTACGAGGCGCACCTTCTCAACCTGATTTAGGTTTGATCCCAGTAAATATGGTAGATCGTATAGAAGTTATTACCGAAGGTGCATCTTCAATTTATGGTGCTGATGCCGTTGCTGGTGTTATTAATATAATACTCAAAGAAAGTTTTGATGGCTTTGAAGTATCAGGCGGTGTCACAGGAACCGAGCAAGGTGGCGGTGGCGAAAAAGACTTTTCATTTATTACCGGGTTTGAGGGTGATAAAGCAAAGTTTTCAATATCTGGTTCATATTATGAAAGAGAAAAGATCGCAGTAAAAGATCGTACCGATTGTATTCGTAAAATATTTCAAGAAAAAAACGGTAAAAAAACATCTGTTTGTTCAAGCCGCTTTTGGGATAATACCATGTTAGATCTCTCTAGCAGTGTTACTGCTGGTGTCACTGATGATATTGCAATATTTTCCACTCCTGGAGAAACTGATATTGGTTATATGAACTTTAGCTCAGCTAAAAGGCTACCTATTCCTAGTGATCCTAATGTAGAAATTACCAGTGCTAATCAACGTAATCGCAGATTATTCTCACCATTACATCACGATGGTGTAGACCGTTTGGAAGCTGATTTAGTTCAGCCCGTTACACGATTTTCTCTAGCAGCTAATGGTAGCTACATGCCTGATTGGTGGGGTGGTGATGAAGAAATATTTTATGAAGGATATTTCTTTCATCGTCATTTAACCAGCCTAGGCTCCGCAGAACAAATTTTCCCAACGATTCCTGGCATGATCCCTCATGAAAATGAGCAAGGTAATCTAATTTTAGGTGATGATGGTAATTTAGATTTAGTGCAAAACCCGCTAAGTCCATTCCCCGTAGATGTCTCTAACATACTAACCTTGGAGGATCTACCTCAAAAACGAGAAGTTGAACTTAACCACTTTAGATTTGTTACTGGTTTACGAGGCTATTTCACAAACGATTGGATGGCGAATAAAGATTGGAGCTATGAGATTTATGGCTCTTATGACCGAGGTACTGGTGAACAAACTCAACCCGTTATGAATGAAACCAATCTCACCCTTACACTAGGCACATTACGTTTAGATTCTAACGGGAGCCTCATTTGTGGTATTTCTGCCCCTGCTGGTATTGGCTTTATAACACCAAATGAATGTGTACCAGTTAACTTTTTAGCTCCGTCAATTTTTTCTGGTGGAACATATGGCGGTGGAACTTTTGCTACACAAGCTGAAAAAGATTTTTTAATTGGCACTCGTGTTAACATTACAACCGTTGAGCAAATTATGGCGTCAGGTTATGCTACGGGTGATATTTTTGATTTCGACAATGGTGGAACTGCATCAGTGGTCGTTGGTGCTGAATTTAGACGAGATCGTATTAAATCAGCAGGAGACATGTTAGGCGCTACTGGGCTAGTTGCGGCAGAAAATCCTTTAACCGAAGGAGCTACCGTTGGCTCTCGCGATGTTTCTGATATTTTTGGTGAAATTTCGTTGCCAATACTAATTAATCATGACTGGGCAAATTTATTAGAAGTTGAAGCAGCACTTAGGTATACCGATGAGTCAAATTTTGGTAGTGAATTAACTAATCGTGCTCGTGTTACCTACAAACCTACTGAAGATTTATTATTTACAGCATCGTATGGCACATCATTTAGAGCGCCTAATTTAAGAGAGCAATTTCTTGCTAATCAATTTGGCGGCGTATCTGGTAGCGCAGATCCATGCTCTGTTCCAGAAGCATTGCAAACTAATAGCCAATACGATCCAAGTAAAGAAAATCGTTCACAAACAATACGTGATAACTGTGCTGCTACTGGTGCTGATCACACTAAAATAGGACTTAGTGGTGTGCCATCTATTCCTACATCTGCCAGTGGCAATGCGGCCAATTTAAAACCAGAAACGTCTGAAAATGTTACGGCTTCATTTAAATGGTCTCCTGTTTTTGAAGACTTTGACTTTGATTTTGGTGTTACCTATTGGAGTTTAGAAGTAAAAGATACTATCAGAACTATTAGCGCGGGCACTATTTTAAAACGTTGTTATGATGCGCCGAATTTAGATAGCCCTTTTTGTCCACGTATTTCAAGAGCCAGTGGTAATACTGCAGTACTTAACTTCCCTAATTTAGTTGATAATTCATTCTTAAATATAGGTGAAGAAACCTCTAAAGGTGTTGATGTTAATACCCATTTTGCTATGGATTTAGGGGCTGTTTTTGGTCTACCTGTTCAAATGATATGGAATAACCAATATACCTTACAAACCGAGCGTGAATTAACCATTTTCGAAGGCGAAACAGCAGAAGATTTATTAGGTGATTTTGGTACTCCCGAACATAAATTAGTAACCACCTTTAACTTCC
This sequence comes from uncultured Colwellia sp., assembly GCA_965261045.1. Lineage (GTDB taxonomy): Bacteria > Pseudomonadota > Gammaproteobacteria > Enterobacterales > Alteromonadaceae > Colwellia. The sequence goes on along the minus strand of CBDHCJ010000001.1, from coordinate 1,332,005 downwards.
TTACTGACGATTGGAATTGGTTAATACAAGCAAACTACATGTCAGGTACTCATGCTGCAAATGATATTACTGATACCGCAAAGTGTAATGAATACATAGTTAATGAATTACTTGTTGATAAACCATCAACGGTACCTGTTTGTTCTGCGTCAAGTGCCGTATATGTTGATACCTCATTAACCTATAATGTAGATGACTATACGCTGACCTTTGGTATTACTAATCTATTAGATACCGCACCTGAGATGGTAGACATATCAGCTGGCTCTAACCGCGGTAACTTGATGACCTCTTCAGGCTATGACTTACTAGGTAGAGGATACTTCTTAAACGCCTCTTATCGTTTTTAACCTCTTATGGTTTTAAGTAACGCTCAAACAAGCAATCTGTAACATCAACAAGCCAGCATTTTTGCTGGCTTTTTATTCACTATAATAAATAAAAAAGTATTGAAGCTAAAAAGTGGGTAAAAGATAATAAAAATGCCATTAAAGCCTACAATAGTTTCACAAAAGAAAATGGTTGCTTTGCTGATGAATATAGAGCATTTTAATGTCGCAATTTGATGTGTACGAAAATCCTAGTAAAAAAAGCCGCGAAGCAATTAGTTGTTCTTATATACACTAGATCTATGAGCTACCTTAATGACATTTATAATTAATAAACCATCCTTGATTTCATAGATTATTCGGTATAACCCTTGCCTAATTCGATAACATTCTTTGTCTGATAATTTAATACAACCTTCACCTCTAGGGTTATCTGATAGAGTATTTATTTTATTTAGAATTTTCTTTACATCATTATTGGGAATCATACGTAAGTCTTTGGTAACAGACTTTTTAAATGTTATTTTATATTTTTCCATGTAATTTCAAATCATTTAGCAAATCTTCATAAGATATTTCAGGTTCCTTTATTCGTTCAGAAATTTCTGCTAAATCTTCCTGATCTTCACGCATTAAAAGGCGCACAGCTTCATCAATTAGTTCTGATATTGAAACATCAGATGAGGCAGCTCGAATTTTTAAAGCGTGATGTATATTCGGCTCAAAATATACAGTAGAACGTTTAGATAAATTACTCATTGTCATGATCCTCTTATTCAGTGTTCGCACTATAACATTACAACGCTAAGGCGTCACTCTATACTGAGGAGTAACTAGACACAATGATCCCTACGAGGTGCTAGCCTCTGAACAAGCTAATAGTCGCCTAATACTCGACAATGACAAAAGCGACAAAAGCGGCAAGGTAAGGAAAACCATTGCGGATAAATCATATTCATCTTTCATAATTAATGCCCTCGCTGGTAATTTTTACTTTCGTTTTTTGTTGCTTTTCGAGCAGAGATAACTCTAATAGTATTTTCGTCTTCACGCTCACAGTGGCAAACAAGTAATCATCAAAATCAGTTAGAAACTAGTGTCAACAAGGCAACATTCTAACCCTATGCTAATTTCGGATTTTTTGGATAAAAACGCTCAGGTAAACTACTGATATGTTCAAAAAAACGAGTATCTTTATAAGGTAGCTTCATAAAACCAGAAATACCAATACCGTTAATCGTAGGTAATAATGTCATAATTTCAGCTAAACATTGGGTAAACTCTGCTTGTTTCTCATGATTAAGCAACATTAAGTAACTATGAATTTTTAAATGCGTAGGCAGCACTTCAAAAATAATACAGCCGGTATGATGAATAAGGTTTAACCTTGTCAATACCGCCATTAACTCATCAGGTAAGTACAAATACTCATCAGGATCTTTACCATCTTCAAAATAAGAATGTAAACGCGTGATATCATCAATGTCAGCAACGTCACTTACCTCAAAAGCAATATTCTGCTTAGGCTGAGCAATAAAGGGGGCATTTTGATCCTCACGCTCAACATGTAAGGTATTACGGGCATTAAACAAACAGCTTTTGAACATACCAATGCGGAATATCCCTTGTGCTAAATGAATCATATTATTGACAGCACTTTCAAAAGATGTTTTTAAACTCGGCTCAAATAAGGTTAAATTAGAATCAATATAAACGCCTTCTTTCATCCAACGAATAGCTAATCCACCCACAACAGGAAAATTACCTAAACGACTCAAAGCGGCAATAAACGCTTTTTCATTATCTCCCATGCCCATGAGGTAATTTTTATAATATTTTTCTAATTGTACGTCATCAATATCATTTAAATTATCTTCACTAGATTCTTCCCGCAAAAAAGATTTACGAGAGCCATAAACTACTGTATCAATTTCTTCTTTTTTAGGCTTGATCCATACGGGAATAAGCGGCTCTATTTTCATAACCGTAGGGGTATCAGATAAAACTAATTGCTTTAAGTAAAATAAATTATTAAAAAAATAATCACCTGCTTTGCTCCGCTGTTGCTCATCATCACTGAGCATGGCGGTTAGCACATTGGCTAGCATTTTTGGCAAACCTAAAGAGTTGGGCGTGATAACTTTTGTGCCATAACGGCACGACTGCCCTGAGGCTATCGCATATAACGTTGCCGCTAAACCTTGTTCATCAAAGCGTGGCGAAGATAAACCACCACTTATTTGCGCTGGTCCAATAAAATAAACATCACCTAATCTAGCGTTACTGTGCTGTAAATCACTGCTCATTAAATCCATAACATTATTACTGGTACTTTGACCATCAACATCAAGCTGAGCAACAACCGATGAGCCCCAATCAATTAATTGCACTAAGCCGGTATTCTTATCAAAAACCACATTAGAAGGCTTTATATCCCCATGCACGTAAGGCTTATTGTTATTGTGAGCATTAACGTCACGTAAGTAGATTAGTATTTCGGCTAACTGAATAGTAATGCTAACCACAAGCTCTGGCGAAAATGGGCCTTGTTGTTGTGAATATTGTTCTAAATCAATACCTGCTGCTCTACTCATTTGTAAAATAGATTGTCGTTTAATTTTTTGATAATCAATAACGTGAGGAATTTGAGCATGGTTTAACTGCCCTTGAATATCAGCTTCCTCGCTAAGTCGGTCTTGCACATGCTGTGGTAAATTCAAACGTGAAAATTTAAATACCACATCATCGCCAGCATTATTGGTGGCACAGAACACAAAACCATAGGCGCCCTTGCCTAATAAGGCAATATTTTTATAACCAAGATGAGTTAATTGTTGCTGACAAAGCTTCACCCACTGTTTTAATTTGGTGGCATCTTTATGATTGAGCAAATAAATAGATTGCTCTTCAGCAATATAGAAGTGTTGGAGATTTTTTTCAGATGCGTTTTCTGTCACAGGATATAGCCTAGTGCGGGTTTCAAAGATCGAAGCCCGCCACTGGTTACTAATTAATTCATATGTACTAACATATTACTTGGTTTTTCTAGGAATAACTGCCATAAATTACAAAAACGCGCAATACTGCCACCATCAATAATACGATGATCACCAGACCAACTCACCTGCATTATGCTACGAGCTTCAACCATGCCTTGCTCATTAAATCTTGGTAATGTTTGTAATTTTCCTAATGCAACAATAGCCGCTTCTGGTTTATTAATAATAGGCGTAGCCACCGTACCGCCAATAGCACCAATATTAGATATAGTTATCGTGCCACCCTTTAAATCAGCAGCTTGTACTCTACCACTACGCGCATCGTTAGTTAAACGGGTAATATCTGTAGCTAAGTCTAGAATTGATTTATTTTGCACTTGCTTCACATTCGGTACTAATAAACCCATTTTTGAATCTACCGCCATGCCAATATTATGATCGTTAAAATAAGTTAATTCTGTACAATCTTCATTAACTTGGCTATTAATCACTGGAAATTCTTTTAATGCTAACGACATAGCTTTCATGAAAAATGGCATCATGGTGAGTTTAATCTCTTGCTTTGCCATTTCTTTAACGATATATGTTTCCTTAAGCGCTAACCGCAACTTAATTAACTCGGTCATATCGATCTCTTCACAGTAAGTAAAGTGAGGAATAGTGCTAACCGAATTAACCATCGCTTTCGCCATTACCGCTTTAATACCCTTGATTTTTTCAACATGTTTTTCAACATAGCAAGGTTCGACACCTGTAGATGACGCTTGAGTCATCGCTGAAATAGTAATACCCCCTTGTTCAAAGGCAACGACATCGTCTTTATACACACGACCTTTTTTACCTGAGCCTGTCACATCACTAATATTTACCTCTAACTCACGAGCAACACGACGTACCGCAGGGCTTGCAACGGCTTTGCCTTTAGCATTAGTCGGTTCGTTACTCGGCTCATTACTCGGTACTTCTTTTTCTATTAATTCATTGCTTGAAACTTGTTTCATCGTTGCTTGCGCTTTAGCCTCAATAGGTGCCTCACTTGTAGATTCTAGTGATTTATTATTACTCTCAGCATCACCATCAGCATCAGCAATCATAGAGAAAAGCGGTGCGTGTACTTTGGCTATTTCGCCTTGCTTATAAAAAAGTTTTTCTATCACACCTGAATGCATTGCCGGAATTTGTACTAAAGCTTTATCGGTCATAACATCGGCAATAGGTTGATCTTCAACAACTATTTCGCCTTCTTTAACTAGCCATTCAACGAGTTCACACTCAACGATGCCTTCACCAATATCAGGTAATATAAAATCAATGCTCATATTTTTTTCCTAGTAATTCTTATCCGTAAATGTATTAATAATTTATACTGCGCTTAATTGCTTCATATATTTTCAAATGGTCACTTACATATTCTTTTTCTAATGCCAATGGATAGGGGGTATCTAAACCACAAACACGTTCTACAGGAGACTCTAAATGTAAAAAACATTCTTGTTGAATCGTTGCCGCAATTTCACTGGCAAAACCTGCTGTTAATGGCGCTTCTTGGCTTACTAATAAACGACCCGTTTTTAATACCGAGTTTGCTACCGTGTCAATATCCCAAGGTAATATGCTACGTAAATCGATAACTTCACAAGAAATACCATCATTTGCAGCTAAATCAGCCGCCTTTTGTAAAATTTCCATTTGTGCCCCCCAAGCAAGCAAAGTGATATCGCTGCCCGTTTGCACTATTTCAGCTTTGCCAATAGGTAATTGATAGTCTTCTTCTGGAACTTCACCCGTTGACGCACGATATAAACGTTTAGGTTCAAAAAATATGACTGGGTTATCATCACGAATAGAGGCAAGTAATAGACCTTTGGCTTGATAAGGATTACGAGGAATAACCACTTTTAGACCTGGGGTATGAGCAAAATAAGCTTCGGGCGATTGGCTATGATACAAGCCACCCGCAATACCACCGCCATAAGGCGCTCGAATAGTTAACTTACCAACATTAAACTCATTACCACTGCGATAGCGAAATTTAGCCGCTTCATTAACAATTTGATCAAAAGCAGGAAAAATATAATCAGCAAATTGAATTTCAGCAATTGGGCGAGAGCCTTGTGTCGCTAAACCATTAGCAAAACCGATAATACCTTGCTCAACTAATGGCGTATTAAAACAGCGTAGTTTGCCATATTTATCTTGTAAGCCACTGGTTGCACGGAACACGCCACCAAAATGACCAACATCTTCACCAAAACATAAAGTAGTATCATCTTCGCTCATGGCGATATCAAGCGCATTATTAATGGCTTGTAACATATTCATTTTTGCCATGACTAAAATTTTCCCGCAGTAAATGGATAGGCTTCTGGATACTTATTAATGTGAGCTTTTACTTGCGCTAATTGCGCTTTTAATTGCGTTGAAGGTACATCATAAACATCTGTAATTAAGGTATCGATATGAGGTTTATCAATTTTTTCGGATACTTTAACTGCTGCTAACACCTTTTCGCGAAGTTGTTCAAACAGCGCTTTATCTTGGTTTTCATGCCACCAATTTTGTGCCAACATCCAGTTTTTCATTCTTAAAATAGGATCATTAGCTTGCCATTTTGCTTCTTCTTCACGAGTACGATAGCCTGACGGATCATCAGAAGTAGAATGTGCGCCTAAACGATAGGACATCGCCTCAATCAACACGGGTGCATTTTCTTTTAACGCATAAGTACGTGCTATTTGAGTGGCTTTAATTACCGCCAAAATATCATTACCGTCTACTCTCAAGGTTTTAATACCATAACCCACACCACGTGAAGCAATACCATTGCCTTTAAACTGTTCATCTGATGGTGTAGAAATAGCATAACCATTATTGCGACAGAAAAAGATCACAGGAGCTTCTTGCACTGCTGCCATATTTAAACCAGCATGAAAATCACCTTCTGATGCTGCACCTTCACCAAAGTAGCATAGCGTAACTTCGTCTAACCCTTGTAGTTTTTGACCATAAGCATAACCAGTAGCTTGCGGTATCTGCGTACCTAAAGGTGATGATATTGTCATATAATTTAATTTACTAGAGCCATAATGAATAGGCATTTGACGGCCTTTACCTAAATCCTTTTCATTAGAAAACATTTGATTCATAAAATCTTCAAGGCTAAAACCACGGAACATTAATGCCCCTTGCTCGCGGTATTGGCTCATGATCATATCTTGAGACTTCAATCCTGCTGCGCCACCAACACTGGCGGCTTCTTCACCCAATGCCGCCATATAAAAGCTTAAACGACCTTGCCGTTGAGATGCCACCATACGTTCATCTAATACGCGATGAAAAACTAACGTTTTATATACCTTTAGCGCTAGGGTTTCATCCATGTCAGGCAACTCAGCACTATCGTAAATACTACCATCTTGTTTTAAGATCTTTAATTCTGGAATTTCAACGCTGGCTCCGTCAATAAACGTAGGTTTGTGGACAACGGGGCCATCATTATAAAGTTTACTACTCATAACATTCTCTTATTTTAATTGTTCGTGCTCTTTACTTACTTTTTACTTGGTAATAAATTAGCAGAACAAAATGGATGCATAATTTTTATTATTTGGCGCTGGTTTAACACTGACTTTTTTTGTTTTGAGTATAGTCAATAATTGGTAATAACCGCGCAAAACTTTACCTTTACGTTAACGGATACTCAAGATTATTGCACAATGAAATGCGCTGACTTTTGTTAAAAGTGAGCAGGAATGTTTACAGTAGAGTGAACAACTGTATTTTACTCAACCTATTAGAGCCAAGAAAAAATGTCGCATTGATAAAACTAAAACCAGTAACATTCGTTACTGCTTTGTCAGTGTAGTGATCTCAAATATTAGCGTTCTCAAATATGATCACATCATGATTATCTAACCACAATGGGTACTTAGTCATTACTTTAGTAAACATAGGGCTTTGCAAGTAATGATTAAGCCATTGTTTTACCTTTGAATAAGGTGATTTTAAGTACCATTGGCGCTCTACCCTAGCAAACTGTCTAATAAAAGGTAGTAAAGCAATATCAGCCAGGCTTTCCCTATCTGATATTAAAAATAAGTGTTTAGTTAAACGATGCTCTAACTGCTGAATGTATAACTCACAAGCTTCTCGGCACTGCACTATATTATCTTCTCGGCTATTAGCTTTTCGGTAGCGTTTGGCGCATTTATATTTATCTAAACAAGCGGTAAAATCATGATCAAATTCATGAATTAACATCAGCATTTCCGCTAGAACATTATCTGCCTTATCATCAATATGGCCGTCAACGTCGCTATGCATTAAGTTATCAGGATCTGTCTTGGTTAACGCCCATAACATAACCGCTAAGCTTTCATCAATGACCATACCATTAGCTAAGACCAAAACAGGCACAGTGCCTTTAGGGGATGCTATTAACATTTCTTGTGGTTTATTAGTTAACACCACATCGCGCAATAATACCGCCTGTTTTGCCTTAAAAACAGCGATTCTAGCACGCATGGCATAAGGACAGTTTCTTAACGAATAAAGAACAGGTAACGCCTTGGTTTTGTTCATTGTTATTTATATTCCAGCAACATTAATTAAGACTAGAGTTAATTATTCCCTTAAATAAGCTACTTTAACGGTATTCATCGGTTAAATATATGGGTAAAATCCCTCCTTTGAAATCTAACCGCCGTATAAATTGGCTAAAGTTATAGAAATGAGTCCTAAAATTGAATTATTAGCCCCTGGTGGTGATGTTGATGCGATAAAAGCGGCAATTATTGCTGGCGCAGATGCCATTTACTGTGGTTTGGATACTTTTAATGCCCGAAATCGTGCCGCTAATATTTCTTTTGAGCAACTCGTTGGGATTATTAGACTTGCCCATCAGTACGAATGCCAAATATTCTTAACATTAAATATTGTTATTTTAGAGCGTGAATTTAAATCGCTGGCTAAATTATTAAGTAAACTAGTTAATACCACCCTTGATGGCGTTATTGTGCAAGACTTAGGGATGTTTTATATCCTTAAAAAGCACTTCCCTACGCTTGATATTCATGCTTCTACTCAGTTAACCACTCATAATATCGGCCAAATCCCCTTCTTAAAAAAGTTAGGTGCTTCTCGTGTTAACTTATCCAGAGAAATGAATTTAAAAGAAATTACCGCGATTACTGCCGCGGCTCATAAACAAGACATGCTCACAGAGGTATTTGTTCATGGTTCATTATGTGTCGCTTTTTCTGGTTTATGTTATTCAACATCAGCAAGTGTTGGAAACTCGGGCAATAGGGGGCGCTGTAGTCAAGCGTGTCGCGAAGAATACGAAACCACGCCATCTGGTAATAACTTTCCTTTAAACATCAAAGATAATTCAGCATTTTTCGATTTACCCGAATTAATTAATGCTGGCGTTCATTCATTTAAGGTTGAAGGTCGTATTAAAGGCGCGAGTTATGTGCATACCGTTATTGATAGTTTTCGTAAGCAAATTGATGGCTTTGTTAATACTGGCGAATTGGTTGAAGATGGTGAGCGACTCTATAAAGTATTCAACCGTGATTTAACTAATGCTTTTTTACGTGGTGATTTAAACCAGTCAATGTTTATTGAAAACCCACGTGATAACTCCAAATACCATGCTATTGATCAAAACAACGCAATTTCTGTCATGCAAATTCATGACGTTGAACAAAAACTTAGTAATGAAAAAGAGCAAATAAATGTTAGCGTGCAAGACAAAATAAAGTACTTGAATATAGAGAAACCCCAATTATCATTAACCTTTAGTGGCAAAGTGGGCTGTCCCCTGACGATAACCATAACGATTAACAACTTAGTCACTGAAAACTTCTCTACAGGAAAAGCAATATCGCAAGCAGAAACGACTGTTTTTCATTCAAATAGTTTGCTAAAAGCGAGTGAGAAAAACTGTCTTGATAAAAGAGCCATTGATAAACGTTTCAAAAGCTTTAACAATGCCCAATTTCATTTAACACAGTTGAATATTGATGGCATACCAGAGGGCATGAGTCTTCCTTTTAGAGATCTTACCGCTTTAAAAAATGAAATAGCGACATTACTCAATAACGATAAAGCGGTACTGCCAGAAGTTGAGTTACCTAAACTAGCACGCCATCACAAACGTGTTAATAATGCTACATTATCAATATTAATTTGTGATGATTGTGATCTAGATCTTACCAAAGTAACAAATGCCGACATTTACTTTAAACTACCTGATGCTTATAAGCGCGGCTGTACTAAATATGTTGATTTTTTCAACGATAATCCTCAACTTATCCCATGGTTTCCTTCGATATTAATTGGTAAAGATTTTGATGTAGCGTTAAATATTTTAGAGCAAGTAAAACCTAAATTAATTGTCACCAATAATACTGGCATTGCCAATAGAGCATATGAGCTAGGCATTCAGTGGATAGCGGGACCTTTCTTAAATACCACCAATTCCTATGCGCTATTGGCGATGAAGGAAGCGTTTGATTGTGCTGGTGCTTTTATTTCCAACGAAATAAATCATCAACAAATAAAAAACCTTGCTCGTCCTGAAAATTTTAAATTGTTTTACAGTGTTTATCATCCAATTTTATTAATGACCAGTAGGCAATGTTTCTTCCAGCAAAGTGTTGGCTGTGAAAAACCGCGTATTGATAATGGTTGCATGCTTTCTTGTGATAAATCTACTAGCATTACTAACCTTAAAGGTGCCTCGTTTGCCATTGATAAACAAAAAGCGGGTTACCCAAGTATTTATAATAAAGATCAGTTTTTAAATATGGAGGTTATCCAAGAGCTAGCGCAGTTGTTTGATGGCTTTATGATCGATTTAACAAATATAGGTGCTGGTGATAAAGTCTCGCCAGATAAAACAGTACTTATTAAGCAATTTGAACAATTACTTAATAGCAATAGTGGCGAAAATAGCGAGTTAACCGCACAAAGCACACTCAACCAACTGGTGCCTGAGTCAACCAATGTACAATATCACAACGGCCTTTAACCTTAGTGGTAATATACTCATGTTACCTAACTATTTCTCAGCAGCTAACTTACGGGCTTGATGCAGTTTATTGTAACTCTCAATCAATCTCAAATGTTTGTCTAGACCTTCTAGCTTCATACTGGTTTCGGTGAGGCCAAAAAATCTTATTTCACCAAAAACAGAGCCTACAACATTAGCCATATTTTCTTCACCAAACATTCGATTAAAATTACCAATAAAGTTTTCGAGTTTCATTGATTCGTCTAAGGTGACTTCAAGTACGGCATGAATGGCTTGGTAAAATAAACCGCGCTCTACCGTATTGTCGTTATACTGTAAAAACTCATCGACAAGTGCTATAGCATCTTCCAATGCGTCTAACGCTAAATAAATCAGAATTTTTAGCTCAAGGATAGTTAGCTGACCCCAAACGGTATTTTCATCAAATTCAATACCAATTAAGGTTCTAATATCAATGTAGTTATCTTGTTGGCTGTCTTCTAAACGCTCAACCAAATTCACTAAAGCATGATCACTCAAACGATGAAGGCTTAAGATATCTTCACGGTAATCTAACGATTTATTCGTGTTGTCCCAAATCAAATCTTCTACTGGGTACACTTCGGAATAATCTGGCACAAGAATACGACAAGCTGTGGCGCCAAGTTGATTAAATTCCGCGATATACACTTCTTTGCCGAGATCTTTTAACATACTCATTAAGCTGGTATTTTCTTCTTCATTAGTGCCAGAAAAGTCCCATTCGCAAAATTCATAATCATGCTTATCACTAAAGAAACGCCAAGAGATAACCCCAGTTGAGTCAATAAAATGATCAACAAAGTTTTCTGGCTCCGTCACAGCTAGACTGTTGAAAGTTGGCTTAGGTACGTCATTTAAACCGTCAAAACTGCGACCTTGTAATAGCTCAGTTAAGCTGCGCTCCAACGCCACTTCAAAACTTGGATGCGCACCAAATGAGGCAAAAACCCCCCCAGTTCTTGGGTTCATCAAGGTGACACACATTACGGGGAATTTACCACCTAATGATGCGTCTTTAACGACCACAGGAAACCCCTGCGTTTCTAACCCCTTAATGCCAGCTAAAATACTCGGGTATTGTTTTAATACTTGCATAGGTACATCAGGCAAGGCGATTTCTTCAGCGATAATTTGTTTTTTAACTGTGCGCTCAAAAATTTCAGACAAACATTGTACTTGTGCTTCATATAAGTTATTGCCCGCGCTCATGCCGTTACTTAAAAATAAATTTTCAATTAAATTTGATGGAAAATAAACGGTTGCGCCATCAGATTGGCGTACATAAGGGATCGAGCAAATACCTCGGTCAACCAAACCTGAGTTGGTATCAATAAGATTTGAGCCACGTAGCTCACCTTCTGGGTTGTAAATGTCTAAACAGTAATCATCTAATATATCGGCGGGTAGCTCATCATTAGCACTTGGTTTAAACCACTTTTCATTGGGGTAATGCACAAAATCGCTGTTGGCAATTTCTTCACCCAAAAATTGATCGTTGTAAAAGAAGTTACAGTTAAGTCGCTCAATAAACTCACCTAATGCCGAGCAAAGTGCGCTTTCTTTGGTTGACCCTTTACCATTGGTAAAACACATTGGCGATGCCGCATCGCGAATATGCAGTGACCAAACATTTGGCACGATATTGCGCCAAGAAGAAATTTCAATTTTCATGCCAAGATCGGCTAAAAGCGCTGTCATGTTAGCAATGGTTTTTTCTAGTGGTAAGTCTTTACCTAAAATATAAGTGCTAGCATCATCTGCTGACGGCTTCATCAGCATGGCTTGGGCGTCTTCTTCAAGGTTTGTAACTGTCTCAATTTTAAACTCAGGCCCTTTTTGCACGACTTTTTTCACGGTACAGCGTTCAATTGATCGTAGAATACCCTTTCTGTCTTTATCAGAAATACTTTCAGGCATTTCAACTTGAATTTGGAATATTTGATTATAGCGATCTTCAGGGTCAACAATATTATTCTGTGACAATCTGATATTTTCAGTAGCAATATCGCGTGACAAACAATACACCTTGATAAAATAAGCAGCACAAAGCGCAGAGGAAGCCAAGAAGTAATCAAAAGGACCGGGTGCTGAGCCATCACCTTTATAGCGAATAGGCTGATCTGCGATGACAGAAAAATCATCAAACTTGGCTTCAAGCCTGAGGTTGTCGAGAAAGTTAACTTTGATTTCCATTGAATAATGTCCAGGGTTATGTGCTGCCCATCGGCACAATGAGCTTAATTGCGCTAATTATCGGATTTTTTGCGGCAATAGTCTTGGTAAAATTATACAAATTTGTGAAATAACTGTTTTTTGTGGATAAAAACTTTACATTATTTTTTACGCTACCGACCATGTTGTCAGTGGCTGGCATAACATCTATTTCATTGAGGAAATAGAGCACTAAGCGTCTTGATTATGAATTGCTCTGACATCCTGAAGCAGACATTTTGAAGTATCATGAGTATAAACACTAGGTAAAGCTTATTATTGTGAAATAACGATAACCCCTTTTGAGCTAACGTTACTCGCTTTAGATAGACCCAAATAAGCAGGTTGACGACTACCAAGGGTAAATAATTGTGGTGTTACAGCATCAGTAAAAGCGCTTTGCCATTCAATAACAGCAAAATCATCAATATCTAACTGGCTTGTCGTACCATCGACTAATTCGGCTTCGATCAAAATGCGATAACTTCGATAACCAATTCTTGGTGAATTAAAATCAACTTCAACGCTTTGCCATTGCTCTTTTCCTGCTAGTTCAACTGTTTTGATTAAGTTTTTAGGGCTATTTTTAAAGGCATCGAATAATTTTTGTCTGGTTTTTCTACCTTGCCAGTAATAGCGTAACTTAATAGCATTTTTACTTTGATAATGCGCTTTAATGGTAACGGGTCTACTAGCAGAATAAACTCGTCTAAAACTTTGTAAACCAAAAGTAGTTGCTTGCTTATTATTAAGTGCTAAGGCGATACTTCTACCACCACTGGCACCGTAATTATTTACACTCATTAACGCTCTATCAAAAAGCCAACCACGTTCAGGACTATTAAAGGTTACATAGCTTTCAAAATCACTGCCATTGACTAAGTTGGCTCCTAAGCGATATTTTACTTGTTTGTTTGGTAACAATACTTCACTGATCTGCTGATACCAGGGTAAGTGATACAAACTCGCTACCCTGCTGCCCTGAGCAAAAATTAGCTTTGTTTTACTCGATTTAGCTTTGCCCAGTTTAGCTGTAGTGGTAATAACACCATGACCACCAGACTGAGTAATAATAGTATTTCTGACCTTCGAAAGCTCAGTTAAACGCTTCATCACAGTATAGCGATTCACACCTGTAGCAGGGGTTGGTTTATAACCTTTAACGTATAGAGGTATTATTTCTGCACGGTGAAATTTTCCTTCATCCAACCAAACATACAAAATAAAACTATGTTGGGTTGCACTAAAATTTTGATCAAAAATAAAGTTGCCCATTGAATAGGCAATTAATTTATTATCATATAATTCTAGACCTTGCGTTACATGAGGATGATGGGCAATGGCAAGAGCCGCACCATTATCTAACGCTGACTTTACTCTTTGCTCGGTAACGCCCGTTGGGCTATTGGCATATTCTTGACTGCCATGGTATTGCACAATAGTGACTCGATCTTGTCTGACTTCTTGTTGAACAGAGCGAATGATATTTCCCAAAGAGCCGTATGCTGCGCCACCATGCTCATGATTCGCTGTTTGTGTCGGCTGAGAATTCCCTTCCCAACCCACATAGCCTAGCATTGAAAGTTCCGTATCATTTATCTTAGTATGATGGGGCTTTAACGCTTGTTTTTCATCCATGCCAGCACCAGAAAAACCTAGAGGGCTTTGTTTTAAAAATGCTAAAGTCGATTTCATACCTGGTTCCAGATAATCATAAGTATGATTATTGCCCAAACTCACGTAATCAATACCCGCCCAAACCAACGCATCGAGTAGTTCAGAACGAGAATAAAAAGTAACCGATTTAGGTGCGCGTTCACCTGGCAAGGTGTCGGCAATTTGCGTTTCTAAGTTAGCGGCAGCGTAATCAGCGATACTCATATAAGGTTTTATGTTCTCAACAATTGCTTTACTGTCAGCAAGCCTAGTTTCAGGATGAATCAAGATAGCATCACCAAAATAGGGTTTATAATAACGACGATCCATCATGACATCGCCACCAAAGGCTAGCATTATCCGCTTAGCTTTTTGGGTAACTAAAGTAATATCAGCAATAGTACTATGGTGTATATTTTTTTCTTGCAAGAAAAGTTCGTAATGACTAAAGGTTTGAATATTTTTGAAATAACCTTTTTTTACAAAATAAAGTTGATAAGTATCTTCATTCGCAACGGATAGAACAAAACGTCCCAACTTATCACTAATGACAGATTTATTATTTAATCTGATATTAACATTACTAAGCGGTTGCTGTGATTCATCAAGTAACCGGCCTGCGATAGTAAAAGCTTGATTGGCATTAACATTAAGCTGGTAGCCCAAAGTAATAATCAAAATAATTATAGATATAAACTGTTGCATATTTGTTCCAAAATTTAAGTAATACCAAGTGGGATAAAGTGAGATAACTAACAGAGTATAAACAATCAAATACAGATACTTCAAAATGTCTGCTTTAAACTCCCATTTTGCTAATGGATGAATGTCCCCACTAATGAACCTAAGTATTGTTCATTTTCTATCACTAGTTTTCCGTTGATAATCACCTGTTCTACCCCAACCGAATAATTATCCCACTTATTAAAGTCAGCCTTAGGGGCAAATGTGTGTTGATCAAAAACAATGACATCAGCCTTATAACCTGTTTTTAAAATACCGCGATCAGTAAAACCAAGAATTTTAGCCGTTTGTGACGAACTTCGATTAATGAACTCAGCAATACTTAGCAGTTTTTTCTCGACTACATATTTTTGATATTTTTGGGGAAAACTTGCATATTTTCGAGGGTGACCATTAGTCCCATCAGACGAAGTAACCACCCAAGGTTGCACCATAAAGTTTTCAACATCTTCAGATGACATATTAAATGATGCCACTCTAACGTCACCTTGTAATACTAACCAAATAGAAGTGTCTACAACCGATAAACCTTTCATTTCTGAAACCTGAAGCAAATTCAAACTTACCAATGATTTATCCCTAAACTCAGTGATATAAAGAGATTCTGGGCCACCTCGTCGACGGATATTTTCGCTAATTTCTTGTTGTAGCTTGGTCGCTAAATCTTGTTGATTTAGCCGTTGATAAAAAGCGTCTTTTGAATCAGCCATCACCCATTTAGGCATTACCGCACTCCGTAATTTAGTACCCGATGCTAACCAAGGGTATTGATCAGCAGAAATTGATGTGCCGTTTTTTTGCGCTTGTTCAATTTTTGCTATCGCCTGCTTACTTTGCCCCCAAACATCAACCCCTAAAGCTTTAATATGCGCTAAATGTAAATGAATTTCAGCTTTGTCAGCAATATTAATGGCTTCATCTAACGCTGCGATAAAACCTATATTAAAGGTGCTTTCATCACGTAAATGCGTGTCATAAATACCATGATACTCACTCGTAATTTTAGCTAAGGTAATGACTTCATCGGTATTTGCATAACTGCCTGGCACATAATATAAACCTGTCGATAAGCCAATTGCGCCTGCCTCCATTGCCGCGGTTAACAGTGTTGACATTTTATTGAGCTCATCTGAGGTAGCATAACGCTCTGCTCTGCCCATAACTCGCTCTCTTAAACTGCCATGGCCAACTAATAACGCAACATTGGTACCAATACCATTGATTTTAAGCTTTTCTGCCATTGCTGCTATATCAACTGTTCCGCCACCATCGTTGCCATTAACAACGCTGGTAACCCCTTGAGTTAAATAATTTAAATTATGGTTTTTATCTTTACTTAATAACTCAGTTAGCGAGTGAGTATGGGGGTCAATAAAGCCTGGACTAACAATTTTACCCGTCACATCTATTGTTTTTTTTGCTTTAACATTATGCTTACCGCTAGGATATATTCCACAAATTATTTGTTCACAAACAGCGAGATCTAACTGTTGAGCTTGGTTGTTTTCACCCGTGTAAACCATGCCATTAGTAATTAATAAGTCAACGGTGTTAGTTTTACCTTTTTGATTTTTTTCTTCTGTTGAGCAAGCCGTAAGTAGCGCCATACTCATTGCCATTGTTATTATTTTCTTGCTGAATAAATTCATACCTTATCCTATTCTTTATTGTGATCTACATCTGATAACATTGTTGTCATCAATAGGTTAGAAGATATAACAGCAATACGTTTTATTTCTATACGGTCGGTATTATCTCCCATTTCATACGTAATGGCATGAACACCAAATTTGTCTGAAAAATATTGTTTTGACACCCCTAAATTTGGATTGTTTCCTGGTTTTAATACAACGTTGAAATTAGGCATTTTGCGGTCAACAGCTCCTAACCAGTGCCTTACAAAATAAGCATCTTCAACACCATAATCAACAGGCATAGTATAAAAAACATCGCTGCGGGTAGAGTGAAAGTCGACAGCAAATTTTATTTTTTGCCCTTGAGCAACTAGCTGTTCTAGATATTGATTAATTTGCCTTGTTTCGATTTGAGAAAAATCATTCCAATCACGGTTTAAATCAATACCATTAGCATTATGGCGCCAATTACCAGCATGCACACCATCTGGATTAATATTAGGAATAACCAATACATTATATTTTTTACGAAAACCCTGCCCCAGATCACTACTCGATAGTATGGTTTCAACAAAAGATAATAACGCTAGAGCACCAGTGACTTCTGGTGGATGCTGTCTTCCTAAAATAACAATCCATTCATTGGCATTTTTATTTCGGCTCTCAATTTTGTAAATTGGACGCCCTTGAGTCGATAGCCCTAAAACACTGTGAGTAATTTGATTGTTTTCTGTGAGCTTCTTAGCCCAATCAACATAATATTGATTATTGATAATTTCTTGTGCCGCAATAACAACAGGCTGTGGTGATGCTGAAACGTTCATTATTAAACGCTTACCTTTTATCTGGTATTTTTGTAACTGCCACTTTTTACCATCATCACTAATTTTCGGGGGATAACGATGCTCATCACCGCGCACTTTCATGGTAATAGTAATGTCTGTGGCTTGTTCTGCTTGCACTTTAAAAGCATACCAAGGACTTGAATTAATGGGGGTATTTTCAGGAACTAAAGTAATCAAATATTCATTGTCTACCAGACGTTTACATTCATCCATGCGAGCGGTTGAAAAATCTATGGTGATGCGAACAGCACCAGTACTACATGCTTGCGCCTTGTCACTTAGTTTTGTCTGAATTGATGCACAAGAGATCAGCAAAACACTTGAAAATAATAATGCGCAAGTAAGTAATAATTTTTTCATCATTTTATTTTGATAACTTGAAAGGGAAAGAAATATGGCTCGACTATTGTTAACTAGACGAGCCATATAATTGCTTTAAATATATTTAACCTGAGCTCTGCTTAATAAATATTTTTCTAGCAGCTATTTTTACTAACTTCTGCGTTAAATTCGCTTGCAATAGCTCACTATTGACGCGCAAATTCGCCTTGAATTAAACAAAACTATCAAGCTAGCAACATTGAAATAATTAACTCTATATATTTCAATGTTGTAACTATCTCTTAAACAAAGTTCAGGTTATTTAAGATTAATTAAAAGCTTTTACTAAGATTTAAGTAAACATAACGACCGCGGTTTGAGTGATAATCACCAGCATAACCGTGCCAGAAATCATCGGCTAATGGTGGCTCTTCATCGCCAATATTGCGAGCACCAAATCGAACTTTCATGCCTTCTAATGAACTGCTATCAGCAAATTCATAAGAGGCATATACATTAATGGTAGTAAAGCTATCAACAGGAAGGTTGACGGTTTCACCAGCATCATCTTTATAGTTAGTACTGGTATCGATGAATTCACTAACATAGTTCGCTGCAATACCGGCCCCCCATTGATTCAGTTTCCAATTAAGAGACGTTCTAGTTTTCCATTCAGGGCTACCATTTTGCATGATTTGATCGCCGACACCACTCGGAGTTCCGGTATCTAAGTTTGGATAGTTACCTGTTCCTGCTGCTGCGATAACTTGTGCTGAAAGCGCATCAATACTAACCTCGTACTTAGTTAAGTAGGCAGCATTGGTGGTAAATTCAAAATTACCAATATCGGTTTCAAAATCAAATACTAAACTAAAATCAAAACCTTCTAACTCTTGTTTAGCGGCATTTTGATATTTGTTATCTACTGTGGTAATTTCGCCGTTTGCATCACGATTTACGCCAGGAAAACCTGAGCCGCCATCGATACGCGATATGTAATCTAAATCAACTAAGGTGCTTGTCGCAATAATCGATACCAGATCTTCTTGTTTAATTTTCCAGGCATCAATAGTGAAAGTTAAATTATCGTTAGGTTGTAAAACAATGCCCCAAGAGGTGTTAGTATCATCTTCTGTGACAAGATCTCCATTACCACTACGATTTTCAACAATTTCAAATGACTCATTATCGTTAAGAGGATCGCCAACACTGAAGCGACGAGGAAGTACATCTTCTGTTGTTTGCTGTAAGCCTGGTGCTCTGAAGCCCCCCGCGTACGATGCACGGAAACTTACCCACTCAGCAGCTTGCCAAAATAACGCGACTTTAGGTTTTAATGCATCACCGGCATCAGAATAATCTTCATAACGGGCTGCTAATTGTATTTCAGCATATTGGCTGTCGGTATCGATCAATGGTACTAATAATTCAGCATAAGCTGAAACGACATTACGATCAGCTTTAGAGTCACGCGTAGCACTACTACCGTATAGTGAACTTAGGTTGGTAACACCAGTTGCATCTACAAAAGGAAAACTACCATCTTGTAGTGGATCACGATCATCTTCAAATGATTCATTACGATATTCAACACCAACCGCTAACCCTGCATCACCTGCAGGAACAGCAAATATTTCACTGTTACTAGCTTTAAAGTCAACTGAAGTTAAGCTAGTTTCTGAAATTCTGTGTTGAACAGTTGTAAAAGCATCAGTTAATGATGTTGGAAGAATAGGAATGTCACCGATAGTATTTGGGTTATTAATATCAGCACCACCAAACAAGTTATAAGCAGTACTTTGATCTGTACTATTAGCGGCTGCTGCAAAAGCATTTACATCGACACGATCCCCTGAATCGTCAGTTTTTGCTGCACTATGAAATGCTGCCGTTTCCCATTCCCAGTCACCTAAATAGCCTTTTAATCCAACTAATATGCGGTAACTAGTATCTTCAACATTAACTTGACGTGGGCCGATATCCACAGGGCGATAATTGCGAACCGTAACTTCTTCACCAAAAGGGTTGTAATAAGCATCAGCAGCCACCGTAAAGCGATGTGCGCTACCACCTTGGTTTTGTTCAGATGTTTGTGAAAGCTCAGCTTTATAATAGATAGCTTCAGAGAAAAACTCTAAATCATTATTAATTTCATGAGTAAATTTACCGTAAAAGTTTATTCTATCAACATCAGAGGCTAATGGTCGCGTAGTACCACGATCAAAGCGAAGATCTCTACCAGTTCCACCCTGATCGACACAAACGCCAGCAACAGTTAAAGGAGAGTCAACACACCCAGACATAGTATCTGGTTGAAGATGAAATCTACCTAAAGTATCGGTAATAAATTCCCCCCAAGGAGTATCTCCACTACGATTATCTAACTGGGTATCACCGACAAAGTCTTCAGGTAACCCTGGATAATTACGTCTATCATGGCTTGCAGAATAAGGTCTTTCAGTTGCCATCATACCGTTACGTTTATATAAGCTAACCGAGCCAACTAAGTGGGAACGACCATCATTTAATTCTAAGCCGGTTAAATAGTTAAAAGTGGTTTCATCTAATGGTGTACCTTGAGATTTGCCATAACTCAGGCTAACTTTGTTACCAACAAAATCACTATCAAGCGCGTAGTTAACAACACCCGCAATGGCGTCTGAGCCATAAATAGCCGCAGCACCGTCGCGTAAAACGTCTAATGAACGTAAACCTGAAACAGGTAAGGTATTAGTATTAACGGTAGTAACAGGAACTCTACCACCAAATTTTGCTGATTGCGTTCCGGGATGGTTAACTAAGCGACGACCATTTAGTAATACTAAGGTATTGCCTGGGCCTAAGCCACGTAAGTTAACACCACCGACATCACCACGGGCACCGTTTACGTTAGCTGAGCCAGTTGTTTCACCAAAGTTTATTGAGCCCATTTGTGGAATAGAGCGTATTAAATCATCACCTGTTACTGCAGCCGTATTGGCGATATCATCAGCAGTCATTGCCGTCACTGGCATGGTACTGACATCGGTAGCTCGCTTGATGTTAGAGCCAATAATTGAAATTCGCTCGACTTCAACCTCTTGTTCTGCTCCTTGAGTTGTTTCTGCTGCTAAAGCACCTTGAGAAATAAGTGCCGTTAATACATATAAACTCAAATGTGACAATTTAGATTTAAACATTGATCTACTTTTCATGACATTCACCCTTGTAATATTTTCTGTTTTTAATTAGTCAGGCTTAATGACTGCCTGATCATTTAGTTTCATTTCATCCACACTAACCATGAACTTAAATTACACTTTTAACAATTGACGCTTTATGACAAGCCTATAACCTAAGGTTATAGGCTTGTTTTTACTATGCCATTTACTATTCCAAGCACAGCCATTTTCACTTTTATTTATGACTTGTATTAGCTCTTTAATTAGTTCTTTAGAGAGTTAAGAGAGTAGTGATCGTATTTGACGATTAGCAAAGTAAAGCTTATCAATGTTCACTCTACCCGATGCTTTTAAGTCATCAATGACTCTTTTGACTCGATTAAGGGCTGAAAACTTACTTTCAGCCCATATCTTAATTGCCTCTGCTGGTAATATTTCTGGATTACTATTAACGATAGCAACAATAAGCTTTTCACGAAATTCTAGTAAATCGAGTAACAAACTAAAGCGTGCTAACCTTGACCAATGATCTTTAGTCTGAACCTTTTCTGTTTGTTCTATTAACCAATCAAGGCTAAGCAGCTTACTAACTTGACAATAACAAGGTAGTATATTATCCACCGATAAGTTCAGTTCAAAGGCGGTTTTAACAATATCACAAAAGACCACGCTCGATACTTTAAGTTGATGAATTTTATCGACTATATCAAGACCACCAACCTCACTTTCTAACTGATATAAAGATTCATCTACTGGCGTAAAAGGTAAGGTGATTTCTTCATCATTAAGCTGTTGTAAAGTACTTATACCTGGTGAATATCTTTGTACTATGCTTTTAATGCTCTCATCAGAATTCGAGTGATTAATAAACCAAATAGCCATCAAACGATAAAAACGCTGCACTTCAATCATCATTTTTATTTGAATTTTCGCCGAAACAGTATCTCCTAATGATTCAATGTCATACCAAACCTCATCAAGGGAAAAAACTTCCTTTGCGATAATGAACGCTTTAACAATTTCAGCAATCGTTGCCCCCGTTTGCTCTCTAACCGCATGAATACCACCACGATTAAATATCTCATTGGCGACACTGGTGGCGATGATTTGTCTCGCCAACGGGTGGTTGATAATCTCTTGGCTATAACGCTGTGCAAGTACATCAGGAAATGCTGATAATAAATATTTTTCAAAATAGTTATCGGTGATCAACGCTTGTTCTTGTAATAAAGCATTGTGAACATCCATTTTTGAATAAGCCATTAATACCGCTAATTCAGGTCGAGTTAGCCCTTGTTGGGCGATATTTCTAGCTTGTAACTCTTCATCGTCAGGTAAATATTCTAACTCACGGTTTAACTGCGCACTATTAACTAAATATTGAGTCAAACGGGTAAAACTATCAAAATGAAATTGGCTATTAAATTCATCAATACTTAACGCCTGTGCTTGATAATAATTATTGCGCAACACCATAACACCGACTTCATCGGTCATTTGTTCTAATAATGTATCACGCTCAGCTTTAGTCATTTTTTTACTATCAACTAAGCCATTAAGTAAAATTTTAATGTTTACTTCATTATCAGAGCAATTAACGCCAGCAGAGTTATCTACCGCATCAGTATTAATTTTCCCACCACCTTTAGAAAACTCTATTCTTGCTAACTGTGTACAGCCTAAATTTCCCCCTTCACCAATAACTTTACAACGTAAGTCATTACCATTGACTCGTAAAGCATCATTGCTCTTATCACCTACGTCAATATTAATTTCATTGTTGGCTTTAACGTATGTACCAATGCCACCAAACCAAAGTAACTGAGCCTGAGAGGTTAAAATATTGCGGATCAATTGATCAGGTGAAAGCGTATTAATGTCACTGTCAATATCGAGTAATTGCTTTATTTCGGTAGTCAATTCAATATGTTTCATTGAACGACTAAAGACACCACCACCGACTGAAATTAATTTTTTATCATAATCCTCCCATGAAGATCGTTCTAATTGATAAAGCCTTTTTCGTTCAACAAAACTTAACCCCGTATCAGGATCAGGATCGATAAAAATATCACGGTGATCAAAAGCTGCAACCAACTTAATAGTTTTTGAAGATAACATGCCATTACCAAATACATCGCCAGACATATCACCTATACCAATAACACTAATTTCATCTTTTTGAACATCAATATTCATTTCTCTAAAGTGTCTTTGTACTGATACCCAAGCGCCTTTCGCGGTAATACCCATTTTTTTATGGTCATAACCAATACTGCCACCAGAAGCAAAAGCATCCCCTAGCCAAAACCCGTAGTCATCCGCTAAACCGTTGGCGATATCAGAAAAAGTTGCGGTGCCTTTATCTGCGGCAACGACTAAATAACTGTCGTCACCATCAAAGCAAACAATATCTTTTGGTTTGACAATGCCCTTTGAGCCATTGTTATCTGTGAGATCTAATAAAGCAGAGATGAAAATTTTATAACAAGCGATAGCTTCTTTAGTAATCGCTTCACGGGAGCCATTTAAGGGCAAATTTTTGGGTACAAAGCCACCTTTTGCACCTTGCGGTACAATGACCACATTTTTAACTTGTTGAGCTTTTACCAAGCCTAATACTTCAGTACGAAAGTCTTCTCGTCTATCAGACCAACGTAAGCCACCACGAGAAACTAAACCAAATCTTAAATGAACCCCTTCAACACGAGGAGAATAAACAAAGGTTTCTACATAAGGCTTAGGTTGAGGTGCATCATCAATTTCACCACAATGAATTTTAAATGAACAATACGTTTTCAGCTCGCCTGATCCTGTTTTTTGATAAAAGTTTACTCTAACCGTTGCAGAGATAGCGGCAATAAAATTACGAAGAATCCTATCATGGTCTATTTTGTTTACTGTTGATAAACATTGTAATAGCTCATTTTTTAATTTATCGGCTGCCATATTACGCTCAGTAATATTTTTATCCGTTAGCGCAAAACGTGTTTCAAATAAACCAATCAACCTATTAACAATATCAGGATAATTAATCAAGGCTTGCTGGAAGTACTCTTCAGAGTACCCTAATCCTAATTGGCGTAAATATTTGCCATAAGCACGTATGATAACGATTTGCCTGATATTTACATTAGCTGATATTAACAACTTGTTATAGCCGTCATTTTCAATATTTCCCAACCATACTTGTGATAATGCTTGTTCAAGCTTGACTTTTATCGTTTCTATATTCAGTTCACTATTAGGGTACTCTAGGGTATAGCTATATAAGTTATTGATAGTAAGATTTTTATTTTTAACATCAACCTTAAAGCTAAACTCATCTATAGGTCTAAAATCAAAATTTTCTAAAATAGGAATAGAATCACTCAACGCAATACCGTGTTCAAAGGTATAAATATTTAAGACCAGCGTATTTTTTTGACCTGATTTTTGACCTGATAAGGGACTGTCTATCTGAAATTGAAATGGACTATTTTCATCAAGCTTTTCTAAATTAAGAATGGCACTTATGGCTTGCTTAGCTGAAAACTGTTCTCGATAACTCTTTGAAAAACCATTTTTATATTTTTCGAATAGCTGGATAGCTGCTTTATTATCCCAAAGTTGAGGCATCAATTTATGCAAGCTTTCAGCCCAGCTTTGCGTTTTAGCTTCAATACAAGCGATTAACTCATCAATATTGGGAACGTTTAATAACGGATCTGATTTCTGAACAATGAAATGCCATTGAGCAAGGTAATTATCATTGAGCATAGAGCGACGCAATAATATTTTCCCTTGATAAGCTTTTGATAGTTCATTTTCAATTTCATCACGTAAATCGGTACAAAAAGCATCTTTTGAAACAAATACCAATACCGACACTTGATTGTTATAGTCACTTTCTCTAATAAAAGTGCCTGATTTGCTCTTAACATTAAGATTATGAATACCTTTTGCTAGCACAATCAAGTGCTCTATACTGCTTTCATATAACTCCCTTTTAGGTAAAGAAGCGAGAATATGAACAAAATTACGATAATTATGACTATCTTCTTTTACCGAAAAAGGTTTTATTACTTGCTCTAGTTTGTACCTTAAAAAAGGAATTTTCTTAGGGGTAAGATTATTCGCTATTTGAGTGAACAAACCAATAAACTGATGAACAATAATAACCTCTCCTTTAGCTGAAAACTCTTTAACATTAATTAAATCTAAATAATCACTACGGTAAATAGTTGATTTTAAGTTTGATTTACTCACCATCAAAGATGATTTAGCATCAATAAAACAAGGAAACTCAGTACCACTGAACGTTAATTCTTCATTGTTTAAAGTGGCTGAGCCTTCGCTGTTTCGAAAAATGCCATAATTAGATTGCCCCAACGGGTAGTCATTTTGCTCATTCAAAATAAAAGAGCGATAACCTAAAAAAACAAAATTATCATGACAAAGCCAAGACAAAAAAGATTCTGTTTCATCAATATTGGCTAAGGGATTATGTAGATGGTTAACCTTTTGGCTGATAGCTGTCATCAATGGCCAATCTGTGATCACCTTAGTTATTTGAGAGAGTAACAGTTGTATTTTTTCAACTAAAGTACCAATAGCGAGCGGATCAAGTTGGTTGGCTAATTCAATATATAACACCGACTCATCACCAAACTGGCTTACCTCTGCTTCGGTCTTAAGGTCATTGATTTGTCCTCGATTGATCACTGGATGTAAAAATAGATCAATTTTATAACCTTGAGTAATTAATAGCTCTGATAACGAGCCAACTAAGAAAGCCTTATCATCGGTAATAATGTGCAATATAGAAACCTCAGTCAACAAACCTTGTTGTGAGCTATTTTTTATCACTACTTTATTTTCATTTTGAGCACGACAAGAAAATGATTGCCATAGCGATAAAGCTATTCTATAGCGCTCAATAGTAGATAACATTTGCATGTCATCACTTAGTAAACTATTAAATAACTGCGAAGAGAAACACTCAAAAGCATTAAGATCTTCTTGCGCGTAGTTTTCATTGATATAACTACTTAATTCTAAATTAGTATCTAAATTAGTAATAGTCACAATAAATTGCCTTAATTTACTTTAACAAGAGCCCCAACTTGTGTGGTCTCTTTATGGTGTGTAATAAACAAAGCCCAGTCAGTGCTGCCAATGCTGGCAAATTCAATTTGTTATTGAAGGTATAACCAAATGTTATATATCACATGGTTTTACTTAAAAGCGATCAAAGTCACTAACAATTAACACATAAGCTTGCCTAATACAACAAATGCAACAGACTAATTTGAAAAAGGGATCAACTGCATGTACATTTTGAAGTATCATGAGTATAAGTATCACTACTCACAAAGTTACCATAATAGTTTAATTAAATGTATCTTTTCAAAATACTAGTACATTTTATTTACAAATATTGTTAGCAAAATCAACTAAAGCAACTAATCTTAAAATAAGATATAAATAAATTTAATTCGGGCAAGTCTGCAAACAACCTTTTTGGAGATGGTTATGACTATTTTTCAACATTATCAAGCACATTACGAAGAATCTCAACAGGAAGAGCTTAGCTTGCAAGAGTTTTTAACCCTATGTAAAGAAGACAAACTTGCCTACGCCAGCGCTTCAGAAAGACTACTTAATGCCATTGGTACACCAGAAGCAGTCGATACCTCTACTGATCCTAAATTAAGCCGGATATTTTCTAATAGGGTGATTAACCGATACCCCGCTTTTACTGAATTTTATGGTATGGAAGAGGCTATTGAGCAAATAGTCGCATACCTTAAACATGCATCTCAAGGTTTAGAAGAGCAAAAGCAAATTCTCTATTTACTCGGTCCCGTCGGTGGTGGTAAATCATCATTAGCTGAAAGACTAAAAGCCTTAATGCAAAAGGAGCCTATTTATGTACTTAGTGCCAATGACATACGTAGCCCTGTAAACGATCACCCTTTTTGTTTGTTTGATGTAAACTCAGACGGAAAAATATTACAGGAAGAATACAATATTCCTGCTCGTTACCTAAATAGCATCATTTCTCCATGGGCTGCTAAACGATTACATGAATTTAAAGGTGATATCGCCAGATTCAAAGTTGTAAAAATATACCCGTCAATTTTGGATCAAATTGCCATTACCAAAACAGAGCCAGGAGATGACAACAACCAAGATATTTCAGCACTTGTTGGTAAAGTTGATATAAGGCAGCTAGAGCATTTTTCTCAAAATGACGCTGATGCTTATAGTTATTCTGGGGCATTGTGTAGAGCAAACCAAGGAATAATGGAGTTTGTAGAAATGTTCAAAGCACCAATAAAAGTGCTTCATCCTTTGTTAACGGCAACCCAAGAAGGTAACTACAACCCAACAGAAGGGTTGTCAGCTCTACCTTTTCATGGCGTTTTATTAGCCCACTCAAATGAGTCAGAATGGCAAACCTTTAGAAATAATAAAAACAATGAAGCTTTTTTAGATAGAGTTTATATTGTCAAAGTACCTTATTGTATGCGCGTTTCTGAAGAAGTTAATATCTATAAAAAATTACTGGTACACAGTGAATTAAAAACAGCACAATGCGCACCAGATACGCTAGAAATTTTAGCGCAATTTTCCATACTTTCTCGTTTAAAAAATCCAGATAATTCTAGTATATATTCTAAAATGCGAGTTTATGATGGTGAAACATTAAAAGACACCGATCCAAAAGCAAAATCTTATCAGGAATATAAAGATTACGCGGGTATTGATGAAGGCATGTCTGGTCTGTCAACACGCTTTGCTTTTAAAATACTTTCACGGGTATTCAATTTTGACAATGTTGAAGTTGCCGCCAACCCTGTACATTTATTTTATGTACTAGAGCAGCAAGTAGAGCAAGAGCAATTACCAAAAGAAACAACTGAACGTTATATGGAGTTTATAAAAGGATATTTAACACCTCAATATATTGAATTTATAGGTAAAGAAATTCAAACTGCGTATTTAGAATCATACTCTGAATATGGTCAAAACATTTTTGACCGCTATGTTACTTATGCTGACTTTTGGATTCAAGATCAAGAGTATCGCGATGCAGAAACAGGACAATTGTTTAATAGGCAATCGCTAAATGATGAATTAGAGAAAATAGAAAAACCAGCAGGCATTAGCAACCCTAAAGATTTTCGTAATGAAATTGTCAACTTTGTGTTAAGAGCAAAAGCAAATAATAATGGTAAAAATCCATCATGGACTAGCTATGAAAAACTTCGCACTGTTATTGAGAAAAAAATGTTTTCTAATACCGAAGACTTGTTACCCGTTATTTCTTTTAATTCAAAAACATCAAAAGATGATCAACAAAAACATGATGACTTTGTTGCACGTATGATGAGCAAAGGCTACACCAAAAAACAAGTTAGATTATTATCAGAATGGTACTTACGCGTAAGAAAATCGTCTTAAGTAGTGTCTCTTTAACTAGACCTTTAGCTTATTTACACACATAGATAGATAAAATAAGCAAA
Source organism: uncultured Colwellia sp. (assembly GCA_965261045.1). GTDB lineage: Bacteria > Pseudomonadota > Gammaproteobacteria > Enterobacterales > Alteromonadaceae > Colwellia. Next base: position 1,303,534 of record CBDHCJ010000001.1, on the reverse strand, counting down.
GCATGTAACAGAAGGGATAAGGAGCTAATAATGGCAAATTTTATTGATAGACGACTTAACAGTAAAAATAAAAGTACGGTTAATCGTCAGCGTTTTTTAAGACGCTATAAAAATCAGATCAAAAAATCAGTCTCTGATGCCATTAACCAACGTGGTGTCACAGATATAGGCTCAGGTGAGAATATAGTTATTCCCAAAAAAGATTTATCTGAGCCTATATTTCATCAAGGCAGTGGCGGCATTCGTGATAAAGTGCATCCAGGTAATGATCAATTTATTACTGGTGATCAGATACCTAAACCACCTCAACAGCACAGACAAAACAGTAGTCAAGGTAATGCAAGTGACCATGGCGAGGGAGATGACGATTTTACTTTTTCAATCTCAAAAGAAGAGTATTTAAATCTACTTTTTGAAGATTTAGCATTACCTAATCTAGAAAAAAATCAGCTCGATAAATTAATTGAATATAAAACGGTGCGTTCAGGCTTCTGTGCTGAAGGGGTTCCTGCCAATATAGATATTATAAAATCATTACAAGGCTCTATTGCAAGGCGCATAGCTATGACAGCGTCAAAACGTAAACAACTAAAAGAATACCAACAAGCATTAGCTAATTTAGCACAGGATAAACACGACCATATCAGCGAAGAACGTGAGCTAAAAAATAAAATACAAATACTTGAGAAAAAAATAGCAAAAGTCCCCTTTATTGACACCTTTGACTTACGATTTAGAAACTTCGTCAAACAAGCCGTGCCAACATCAAAAGCGGTGATGTTTTGTCTAATGGATGTCTCTGGTTCAATGGATCAAGCGACTAAAGAAATGGCAAAAAGATTTTATATTTTGCTTTATTTGTTTTTAAGTAAAACCTATAAAAATATTGACGTGATTTATATTCGTCACCATACCCAAGCTAAAGAAGTAGATGAACATGAGTTTTTCTACTCTCAAGAAACGGGGGGCACCATCGCCTCTAGTGCTTTAGAGCTAATGAATGACATAATCAGCCAAAGGTACAATGACAATCAGTGGAACATTTATGGCGCACAAGCATCTGACGGAGATAACTGGGCTGATGACTCTCCTCATTGTAAATCATTGTTGGTTAATAAAATATTACCTAAAACACGTTATTTCAGCTATATAGAAATAACCCAACGAGTTCATCAAACACTATGGCAACAATACCAACAAGTAATGGAAACTCATACCAATTTCGCTATACAACATATAAAGGAAGTTGCAGACATATACCCTGTTTTTAGAGAATTATTTAAAAATAATACCAAAAATGCAGCATAAATATGGTGAATGAAAAAATAGGAGATAGAAGGTAGAAAATAAGAAATAGGAAATAGGAGAAATCATGGTAATAACAAACAAAAAAACATCTTCAAAAGTTACTCAGCGAGTAAAACCATTAGACGATTGTCCAGATTGGACATTCGAATTACTAGAGCAGTATCAAACTGAAATAGCTCGTGTCGCTAAACATTACCGACTAGATACTTACACTAATCAAATAGAAGTGATTACTGCCGAGCAAATGATGGATGCCTACGCAAGTGCTGGCATGCCTATTGGTTATAACCATTGGACTTTTGGTAAAAAATTCATCCAAACAGAACAAACTTACAAACGTGGACAAATGGGCTTAGCCTATGAAATAGTGATCAATTCTAGTCCATGTATTTCCTACTTAATGGAAGAAAACACCATGCCAATGCAAGCTTTAGTTATGGCGCATGCTTGTTATGGTCATAATTCATTCTTTAAAGGCAATTATTTATTTAAGGCTTGGACGGATGCTAGCTCCATCATTGATTATTTACTTTTTGCAAAAAACTATATAGCTATGTGTGAAAATAAATATGGAATAAGTGATGTTGAAGCTACTTTAGATGCCTGTCATGCTTTGATGAATCATGGTGTAGACCGTTATAAACGACCACAAAAAATTTCCCTTGATGAAGAATTAAAACGTCAAGAAGAACGAGCAGAATACCTACAATCTCAAGTTAATATGTTATGGCGAACTGTGCCTAATGCCAATAAAAATGAACTTAAGCATAAATTCCCTACAGAGCCACAAGAAAACATCCTCTATTTTATTGAAAAAAATGCCCCCTTGCTAAAACCTTGGCAGCGAGAAATAGTTAGAATAGTCAGAAAAATTTCTCAGTATTTCTATCCACAAAAACAAACTCAAGTAATGAATGAAGGTTGGGCATGTTTTTGGCATTACACTATATTAAATCACCTTTATGACGAAGGTTTAGTAACCGATAAATTTATATTAGAGTTTTTACATAGTCATACCAATGTAGTTGCTCAGCAAGAATATAACAGCAAATACTATTCAGGCATTAACCCCTACGCTTTGGGTTTTAATATGTTTATTGATATCAAACGTATTTGTGAACATCCTACTGAGGAAGACAAAGAGTTTTTTCCTGAAATAGCGGGCAGTAATTGGTTAGACACCTTGCATTTTGCCATGGAAAATTTCAAAGACGAAAGCTTTATCAGCCAATATTTATCACCAAAACTTATTCGCGATTTCAAACTATTTCACATTCATGATGATGAAAAAAATAATTATGTTGAAATCGGTGCAATACATAATGAACAAGGCTATAAAAAAATCAGACATAAATTAGCCGATCAATACAACCTCAGCAATTTAGAAGTTAACATACAAATTATTGATGCCAATATTGATGGCGATAGATCACTCACCTTACGTTATATACCATACAATGGTATTGAACTAGGAGACTCTAAAAATGAAGTACTTAAACACTTACATTATTTATGGCAGTTTAATGTCAAAATTGTACAAGAAAACGTAAGTGGTGAAGATGATATAATTGCCCAGTGTCCCGATAAATCAAAAGCTAGCTAGTAAAAAGTAGAATTTATTAGCAAAAAGGCATATTAATACCAATCTCACTAACTATGTGATCATTTCTATTTGTTACAATCACCGCTGGATTCAAGTAATAAATGCAACTAAATCCTGCAATTAAATCCTGCATCTTAAAGTGGCTTGGTATAAAAGAGATTAATCTTCGGTAAGCTCTTTTAACACATCATCCTTTAAGTCAACCCAAAGTTTGCCCGATTCAATACCATATTTTTTTACTGCAAATATAGAGTCATCAAAACGATTTTCTTTAGCCAGATCAATCAACTTTTGATAATAAGCTCTAGAAATTTCACGCCCCATAGGATGTGAAAAATACAAACGACCAATACGTGAGTATAAACCTCTAAAGCCATTGAGTATTAATAGATAAATTGAATTACCAGAAGCAACCACTAACTCTTTATTCAATTTATAATCAAACTCAGCAAAAGCTTCACCAGTATCTTCTACATCAATATAAGTACTTAATAACTCAATTGTTTTCTCTGGATTATTTTTTATCGCACTACGCACATAAATAGCACTAATACTAGTACGAGCCGATAGCAAGTTATCCACTAAATCAGGAATACCTTCTTGATCTAACTGAGCTAAGGTTTCTAGTATATTTAAACTTGATGTTTCCCAAAAGTTATTCACTTTAGTTGGCTTACCATGTTTAATTGTTAACCATCCATCACGAGCCAAACGTTGAAGTACTTCTCTAAGCGTTGTTCGAGTTACACCTATCAGCTCAGATAATTCACGCTCTGCAGGTAAAATTGATCCAGGTGGGAACCCCCCGTTCCAAATAGATTCAACAATATATTGCTCGGCGAATCCCGAAGGGCTTTGAGCTTTTATAACCATATCGGTTTAACTACCTATAAACAAAAACATTAAAACTGATTGTACCAGAAGATTTTTTTAGCACAAGCGTAATCAAAACTGAAATGAAATAGATCTCTCGTCGATTCAAAAGATCTAAACCCCATTAATATTTGATCAGCAACTTACTCGTGTTGCTATTATTTAACATAGCTTGTTGTAAAGCCAACCAAAAATTTTGCACTATGGCATTATCCTGTGGACTAAGCTCAGTTTTAGCTTGAATTAATTTATCGGTTACTGTTTGAATTAGTGCTTTTGAAATAGCTTGTTGTTCATCAGAAAACTGCGAGGCTGCTGACGAAAACAAACCACGTAAATAGCTGCTAGCAAACAAGGTATCACCATCAACATCTTGATCGAACAAACTATCTAAGTGCTGATAAAGATCAGCGACTGTGTGCAAGCTTTTTAACATAAAAATCTCTTTTAAATTTTTTTTATCCAATATTCATAATCTATGTCGGGCTAGCAACTGGATATAATACCTGATCTTTATACCCTGTGGTAATAGCCATAAAACCAGATAAGGTTTGATCTAACTTAACATCGCCAGTATCACTAATTAATGGCCTATTTTTAAGTGCTGTTAATTTAGTTTTAGTGGCGATAATAGTGATGTTTTCTTTACCACCCTTTTGCTCAATAACACGACCAATTATGCGTGGACTTAACTGTTGATTACCGCGCCCAAATATATGACCTTGACCACCAATTAAGGTAATAATCAAGTGCACATTTTTCTTATTTTGCTTAGCTTTTATTAGCTGATCCCATAGCTGATCTTCGGTAACATCACTGGCGATCAAAGCTTCATCTTGCACTAAATCTACGCCAAGTAAGCTGTTTTCGAGATCAAGCTCCGTCATTAAAAAGGCCGTTGTTGAGCCTGAGCCAATGATAAATAAATCGCCATCAGTTTCACTCATTTTATCAATAACATCTTCGCTAATATCGTGCAAGACTAACTCATCAGACTCTTTACCACCTGACTTTACCGCTTGTACAAAACGTAATTCACTAGGGATTTGCATTTCACCAAAACGTTTAGCTTTGACAATACCTTGGCGAAACAATGACTCATCAATATCCATTACATCACCTTGTGTTAAAGTGACTAGCTGTTTAGTAATCATTAACTCCACTACGCGCCCTGCTGCTATTGGAGTGATAGCATATACGCCAGAGTGAATTTTACAACCTGCGGGGATACCTAAAACAGGTACCTGCTCTTGTTTTCTTTGACTAGTATATTCTATAACTGCTTTGGCTATATTACGAGCAGTACCGTCACCACCAGCAAATAAAATAATGTCAACTTGCTCAGCAAGTAAAGCAGAAACCGCTTGCTCTGTATCTTCTGCTTGCGTGTTTTCACTCATAGTTTTATAAGCTAAATTAACTTGAAAGCCTAACGCTTTGGCTGCTTGTTCGCCCATTAGATCATTCACCGTATAAACCGTGATCTCATCTTGATAAGGTTGTAATATTTTTAATGCTATTTGTGCCCGAGCATTCGCTTTAGGCTTTGCACCTAAGGCTAGCGCATGCATAGCCATATCATCACTGCCTTTTAAAGCAACACTACCACCAACGCCAGCAACTGGGTTAATAATTAAACCTAACTTAAACATACGCTCTCTTCTTTCGTTTTATAAAAATGCTTAATAGTTAATGGTAACTGCGTATTATAAAATTGAGCCAACACCTCAATAAACTGATGGGCTCTGATGGGAAAACCATGTTCTAAAAATATCTCTATCTGTTGAAATACTTTCTTTTTAAAGCCGTTAGTATCGGCTTGAAAGCCACTTAAATTATCGGAAGATATATGGAATTTTTTTTGTGCTGCCACATTAAACGCCCACTCTATTGCTTGTGGAATAATTTCAACCTGTTCAAATTTTTGTTGTTGCTGCTCATTTCTGCCATCTGGCTCATACCAATAACCAAAATCTTCCAATAACCGCCTTGCTTCACCAGCTTGACACCAATGAGATATCTCATGAAAAGCACTAGCATAGTAACCTCTGCCAAAAATTATTTGATGGTAAGCACAAGGTTCATTCACTGAAGAGCTATTTGCAAGTAAATTATATTCGGATAAACTCTTTGCAGGTAAGTAAAGTGGCTGATCACCTCCTTTGATCAGCCGAGTGTTGAACTCTTCAAAGAAAGTGTTGTTAAACAGTTGAATAAGATCTTGATACTTATAGGGCATATTCAATACAGGAAGACTAAAAAAAATTTTCGTCATTATAACTAAAAATACTGCCTATTTCATCTAGCTATCGTCAGAAAATAAGGCACCATTTATTTATGCCTTGATTCCGTCAGTTAATGGCGTTTTTTCACCGCTTTTTTAATAACTAAATATCCCAGAACACCAGAAATTAAAGAGCCAATCACAATGCCTAATCTATCTTGAAATAAAGGGCTATCTGTTGATTGCTCAAAGGCCAGTGAGCCAATAAATAAGCTCATGGTAAAACCAACGCCACAAAGTAATGCAACACCATATAACAGTGGCCAATTAACATTATCTGGCAATTTAGCAAAACCAAATTTTATCGCGATAAAACAAAAACCAAAAACACCTAACTGTTTACCAACTAATAGCCCTAAAATAATACCTAACGGCACAGGCGACATAACTTGTTCAACACCTACATCAATAAAACTAATACCCGCATTAGCAAAAGCAAAAATAGGTAAAACAATAAAGGCAACGGTAGAGTGTAAATTATCCTCTAACGATTTGAGTGGCGAAGGTTCGTCTCCTTTACCTTTAATTGGTATAAATAAAGCTAAAATAACACCCGCTAATGTTGCATGAACACCTGATTTTAATACCGCCACCCATAAAATTAAACCAATAAAAATATAAGGAGATGTGCTCGTGATCTTTTGTCTATTAAGGGTAAATAAAATGGTTAACATAGTGCCCGCAACCACAAGGGAAAGCATAGACAACTGCTCAGTATAAAATATCGCAATAATAATAATCGCGCCTAAATCATCAAAAATAGCTAAGGAGGTTAGAAACACTTTCAACTGCAACGGTACTTTCGAGCCAATAATAGCTAAAATTCCTAACGCAAAAGCGATATCAGTTGCCGTAGGAATAGCCCAACCGTTTAAAGCACTTTGATTATCATAATTAAAAGCCACATAGATAAATGCAGGCATCAGCATACCACCTACAGCGCCAATAGCAGGTAACGTTATTTGTCCTGCTTTTGATAAGTCACCTTCTAAAAATTCACGCTTCAGCTCTAAACCAACCAAAAAGAAAAATAGTGCCATTAATCCATCATTTATCCATAGTAACAATGGCTTCGCTATTTCAAAATTACCAACAGCTATCACTACAGGTACATCAAGCAATAGATTGTACCAACTAACCCAAGGTGAGTTAGCAAAAATCATTGCAAAAACAGCCGCAAACATTAAAATAATGCCACTAGCCGATTCTTTCTTTAAGAATGTTTCTATTGTTGTTATCGCCATATTATTCCTTCTACCTGCTACATTATTTACGGTTAACGGTTCACTATTAACGTAAACAATAAAATTTAATAATCTCTATCTATTTGACAGGACATAATATGTCATCTGTGATAATTAAGGCAACATTTAAATTGGATAACAAGGGTAATTCGGTGAAAATTCGGATAATTTCAATTTAAACGAAATAAATACAAAAAACAGCGTTATTACTAGTCTAATAAAGTGCAGTATTTACTAATAAAGTGTAGTATTTACTAATAAAAGTGTAAGAAATTCAGCAGTAAAAAAATTTTATAGGCAAATAATGAAAAAGCTCGACAATATAGACCTTCGTATTTTAACACTTCTGTACAATGATGCTGACATCACCAATAAAGAATTAGCCGCTAAAATAGGTATTGCGCCATCAACTTGTTTGGAACGAGTAAAACGCCTTAAACAAAATGGGGTGATTAAAGGCGCATTTATTGATGTTAATCTAAATACTATCGGTGGCAATATTGAAGCCATTGCCGCCATTCGTTTACAGCCTTATTCTGAAGAAATTGTAAATAGATTTCGAGATGACTTATTAGAATACCCTGAAATATTAAATCTTTATCATATGGGTGGCAGTTACGACTACTATATTCACATGTCAGTACAAGACAGCGAACATTTACGTCAGTTTGTTTTTAAAAATATCACTTCTCGCGATGAAGTTACCACAGTAGAAACATCACTGGTATTTGAGCATAGTCGCAGTGGTGTATTACCTAATTTCCAACAAGAATAACCTTGCTTACCCTCACCTCTTCGTTTTTTGCACCATATCCTTTTGTTTGTATACGTTTTTGACTAAAGGTTTTTTTTTCATAAACTTTTCATAAAATCATACTTATCTTGTAACATAACTGTAGCCGTGATACAAAAGAACTTAAAATCAGACTATTAGAATAGGTCAAAATACCTGAATTCAAGTCAAACTCAAATGCTGGTCTAATACAATAAGTCCAGCTAAGCTAGCCAGATAATTTAACAACCTAACCACATATGGAATCACATAGGAATAAAAATACAATGAATATACTTAACGGCACTACAAACAGAACGACAAATCTAGTTGTCATCGAACCTAAAGATCCTAAATTAGACGATATAACAATAACTTTACCGCCCGCTAAAACTGTTTCTATATTAGCAGCGACTTATGAAAACTATAATGTAAAAGTAATGAGCCAAACAGGGGATCCAAGTAAGGCAGAAAACGCTGAATTAAGGCAGTTAATAACGAACATTATTGCGGTGAAAAAAGACGATGATCTTATCGTTACCGCCGCCGATGCCAGCAAAGTTATTTTCAGAGGTTTTTACACCTTATGTGAAGATGGTGCTTGTAGCGTGACATTAGGTGGTGAAGAAGTTGGGGGGGGGGGGGGGGGGGGTTACAATAACACCGGATAGCTCCGTCGGTCAAGCATTGAGTGATGGCAGTTTTATGGTCTACACCTATGCTAACAGCGCTGTCTTGGTTGATATGCTCACCGAGGATGATGGAGTAACGTTAGGATTAAGTGATCTGCCTAAAGGAGCCGTTAGTTATATTCCAACCGCAAACAAAGAAACAAATTATCAAGAGAGCAATAATGAAGCGCCGCATTGGTGGTGGCTTGCTGGTGGTATCGCTTTAGCCGCTGTTGGCATAAAAGCTTTTGACGATAGTGATAACAATGTTAACACACCTACCAAGGGTAAGGTGACCATCACCGGGACAGCCACAGAAAACGAAAAACTCACAGCAAATACCTCAGCCCTGAACGATGGTGACGGTGTAGGCACATTTAGCTACCAATGGTGGGCAAATGACGGCACTAATAACCTTGCTATTGCGGGCGCAACCAATAAAACCTTAGCCTTGACCCAAGCACAGGTAGGTAAAACCATCACTGTGGTAGTGACACATACCGATGCACAAGGCACAGTTGAGCCAGCAAAAACCAGTACAGCAACCACCGCCGTTGCAAATATCAATGATCCTACCACAGGTGTTGTCACCATTGATGAAGCAGCAACAGCAACAGAAGACCAAACACTCACAGCAAACACCTCAGCATTACAGGACGAGGATGGTAAGGGCACGTTCACCTACCAGTGGCAAGCAGATGATGTTGCTATTTCGGGCGAGATCAATAACACCTTGATCTTGACACAAGCGCATGTAGGTAAAGCCATTACCGTAGTGGTGATACATACCGATGCGTTCGGCACGGTTGAGCCAGCGATAACCAGTACAGCAACCGCAGCGGTTGAAAATGTCAATGATCCTACCACAGGCGTTGTCACCATTACCGGAACAGCCACAGAAGATCAAAACCTAACAGCAGATACCTCAGCCCTAGCAGACGAAGATGGTAAGGGCACGTTTACCTACCAATGGCAAGCTGATAATGTTGCTATTTCGGGTGCGACCAGTGCAACCTTGACCTTGACGCAAGCACATGTGGGTAAAATCATCACACTAAAAGTAATACATACCGATGCGTTCGGCAATGTTGAGCCAGTAATAACCAGTGTGGCAACCGCAGCGGTTGAAAATGTCAATGATCTTACCACAGGTGAGGTGATCATTACGGGGACAGCAAGAGAAGACAAAACACTCACAGCAAACACCTCAGCCCTGATGGATGAGGATGGTTTGGGCGCGTTTAGCTACCAATGGCAGGCAGATGGCGCTGATATTATGGGCGCAACCAATTCAACCTTTACCTTGACGCAAGCGCAGGTGGGTAAAATCATCACAGTAGAAGTGAGCTATACCGATGCGTTCGGCACTGTTGAGCCAGTCATAACCAGTGATCCAACTGTTGCGGTTGAAAATGTCAATGATCCTACCACAGGCGTTGTCACCATTACCGGAACAGCCACAGAAGATCAAAACCTAACAGCAGATACCTCAGCCCTAGCAGACGAAGATGGTAAGGGCACGTTTACCTACCAATGGCAAGCTGATAATGTTGCTATTTCGGGTGCGACCAGTGCAACCTTGACCTTGACGCAAGCACATGTGGGTAAAATCATCACACTAAAAGTAATACATACCGATGCGTTCGGCAATGTTGAGCCAGTAATAACCAGTGTGCCAACCGCAGCGGTTGAAAATGTCAATGATCTTACCACAGGTGAGGTGATCATTACGGGGACAGCAAGAGAAGACAAAACGCTCACAGTAAACACCTCAGCCCTGATGGATGAGGATGGTTTGGGCGCGTTTAGCTACCAATGGCAGGCAGATGGTACTGATATTATGGGAGCGAACAATTCAACCTTTACCTTGACGCAAGCGCAGGTGGGTAAAATCATCACAGTAGAAGTGAGCTATACCGATGCGTTCGGCACTGTTGAGCCAGCGATAACCAGTGATCCAACTGTTGCGGTTGAAAATGTCAATGATCTTACCACGGGTGAAGTGACCATTACGGGCGCAGCAACAGCAACACCAAAACAAGGTGAAACACTCACAGCAGTCTCAACAGTGACAGACGAGGATGGTCTGGGTACATTTAGCTACCAGTGGCAGGCTGATGATGTGGCTATTGCGAATTCAAACAATCCAACCTTGATCTTGACGCAAGCGCAGGTGGGTAAAACCATTACCGCAGTGGTGAGCTATACCGATGGTTATGGGACTCCTGAAACGGTAACCAGTGATCCAACTGTTGCGGTTGAAAATGTTAATGATCTTCCCATGGGTGAAGTGACCATTACGGGCGCAGCAACAGCAACACCAAAACAAGGTGAAACACTCACAGCAGTCTCAACAGTGACAGACGAGGATGGTCTGGGTACATTTAGCTACCAGTGGCAGGCAGATAACGTTGATATTGAGAATGCGAACGATGCAACCTTGACCTTGACGCAAGCACAGGTGGGTAAAACCATTACTGTAGTGGTGAGCTATACCGATGCGCTGGGTGCTGATGAAATGGTAACCAGTATGTCAACCACTGCGGTTGAAAATGTCAATGATGCACCGAGCATCACAGGCGAGCCTGCTACCACGGTTGCCGAAGATGCTCCATACAGTTTCACCCCGACTGGGGCAGATATTGATGGCGATACGCTGGTATATTCAATTACCAACAAACCAGCTTGGGCTACTTTCGACCCAGTAACAGGCGTATTAAGCGGTACACCCACCAATGCCAATGTTGGTACTGCAGAAAATATTGTGATTTCAGTAACCGATAATAACATCGCAGTACCTGTTTCACTGCCACCATTTAGCATCACTGTCACCAATGAGAATGACGCGCCAACCATCACAGGCACACCAGATGCCACGGTTGCCGAAGATGCTCCATACAGTTTCACCCCGACTGGGGCAGATATTGATGGCGATACGCTGGTATATTCAATTACCAACAAACCAGATTGGGCTACTTTCGACCCAGTAACAGGTGTATTAAGCGGTACACCCACCAATGTCAATGTTGGTATTGCAGAAAATATTGTGATTTCAGTAACCGATAATAACATCGCAGTACCTGTTTCACTGCCAGCATTTAGCATCACTGTCACCAATGAGAATGACGCGCCAATCATCACAGGCACACCAGATGCCACGGTTGCCGAAGATGCTCCATACAGTTTCACCCCGACTGGGGCAGATATTGATGGCGATACGCTGGTATATTCAATTACCAACAAACCAGATTGGGCTACTTTCGACCCAGTAACAGGCGTATTAAGCGGTACACCCACCAATGCCAATGTTGGTATTGCAGAAAATATTGTGATTTCAGTAACCGATAATAACATCGCAGCGCCTGTTTCACTGCCACCATTTAGCATCACTGTCACCAATGAGAATGACGCGCCAACCATCACAGGCACACCAGATGCCACGGTTGCCGAAGATGCTCCATACAGTTTCACCCCGACTGGGGCAGATATTGATGGCGATACGCTGGTATATTCAATTACCAACAAACCAGCTTGGGCTACTTTCGACCCAGCAACAGGCGAATTAAGCGGTACACCCACCAATGTCAATGTTGGTATTGCAGAAAATATTGTGATTTCAGTAACCGATAATAATATCGCAGTACCTGTTTCACTGCCAGCATTTAGCATCACTGTCAGCAATGAGAATGATCTTCCCACGGGTACTGTCACCATTACAGGAACAGCAACAGAAAACCAAGAACTCACAGCAGTCTCAACCCTAGCAGACGTTGATGGTTTGGGTCAGCTTTCCTACCAATGGCAGGCAAATGGCGCTGATATTGCGAATGCAAACAGTGCAACCTTTATCTTGACACAAGCACAGGTAGGTCAAACCATTACCGTAGTGGTGAGCTATACCGATGGTTATGGGGCTTCTGAAACGGTAACCAGTGCCGCAACCGCAGAGGTTGCTTCTACGGCACCAGCACAAACTGTTACTATTGATATGGTGAGTGATGATGTCAGCACTCATGGCAGTGCTATGGCAGCCATAGCGGCTGGCACAACAACAGATGACACCACGCCTACCTTAACGGGTACATTGAGTGCTGCGCTTACTGGTGACCAAGTGCTGGAAATATATGATGGCAGCACAAAACTAGGTGGAGCGATGGTGTCAGGCACAGACTGGACTTACACACCGAGCGCATTAACAGCAGGCAGCCATAGTTTTACCGCGCGGGTTCAAGATCCCATGACTGGTTTGAGTCCAGCAAGTGCCCCTTATGTGGTTAACATCAACCCCAGCATTAGCATGACAGTAACCGATGATGTGGGTAGTGTAATGAGAGCTGTTAATCTAGGGGTGCGCTATATCCTACTCAAACAAACAGGCGATTCAATTAAACAATTGTCGGTTAATGAAGTTGAAGTTATCTCAGATGGCACCAATATTGCCTTAGGTAAAACCGTCACGGTGGGAGAGAGCAGTATATTTCATGGCGCTCTTCTGTCAGGCGTTACTGGTGGTAGCCTAATAAGGACTGATGGTTATTCCCCAATAAAAGGGACGACAGACAACTGGGTGCTAGTTGACTTAGACGGTTACTATAGTGTTGAAAGTGTCAACCTTTATGCGTTGAGTTCGAGTAATGCGGATATATCAAACATCAAAAATGTCGCTATTTTTGCCAGTAACGAAGATCTTAGTAGACTGACCTATGCACAGTTACTGAATGCTGCAAACGCGATTCCCCTAGGCAATACGGGCGCGACACCTAGTTATAAAACCATCTTAACTACAGCGATTAATAATACTACAAACGACAGCACACCAACCTTGACAGGTACTTTAACCACTGCCCTAGGCATGGATGAAGAGCTAGCTATTTACGATGGCACGAATAAACTTGCTGTTGTCATGGTTGATAACAGCGATCACTCATGGACATTCACTACGCCAGTGTTAACAGATGAGTTACATACGTTTACAGCGGTTATTCAAGCGAAAAATAACACCGATATTGCCAATGCTCGGGTGATCAGTGCAGTAAACGCTATTAACATTGATTCTAGCATCACTGCACCGACACAAACCGCGACTATTACGGCGGTGAGTGATGATGTCAGCACTCATGGCAGTGTTGAGGGAGCCATAGCGACGGGCGAAACAACAGACGACACCACCCCTACGTTAACTGGTACACTGAGTGCTGCGCTTACTGGTGACCAAGTGCTGGCAATATATGATGGCAGCACAAAACTAGGCGAAGCGACTGTGACAACCACAGGCTCTGACACAACTTGGACTTACACACCGAACAGCGCATTGCCAGCGGGCAGCCATAGTTTTACCGCGCAGGCTGAAAGCCCCGCTGGTGGTAATAGTACGGCAAGTACCGCCCATGTGGTTAACATCAATCCTGGCATTAGCATGACAATAGCCGATAACGAGGGTGCTGTAATGGCAGATCTTAATCCAGCGGTGCGTTATATCCTGCTCAAACAAACAGGCGACTCAACTGACCAATTGCAAGTTAGTGAAGTTGAAGTCTACTTAGATGGCACAAATATTGCTGAAAATAAAACCGTCACGGCGGGGGCATATGGTATATTTCCTGACTGGCTTCCGTCAGGCGTTACTGATGGTAACCTAGAAAGGGTTGCCAGTCATAGTTATGCCTCAAATCAAGCTACGGATGACAACTGGCTGCTTATTGACCTAGGCGCTTACTATAGTCGTATTGACAGTGTCAACGTTTATGCCTTGGGTTCGTCTGGTAGTGATATTATCAACATCCGCAATGTCGATATTTTTGCCAGTAACGAAGATTTTAGTAGTCAGAGCCATACAGATTTAATAGATAATGTAAACGCGATTCGCCTAGGCGGTACGGGTTCAGCACCTAGTTATACAACCAGCTTAACTACAGCGATTAATAACACTACAGACGATAATACACCGACCTTGTCAGGTACTTTAGCCATTGCGCTAGGTGCGGGTGAAGAGCTGGCTATTTACAATGGCACCACGAAACTTGGTGTTGCCATGGTTGACAGCGATAACACATGGACATTCACTCATATGACAGTGTTACCGGATGGTGATCATACGTTTAAAGCGGTTATTCAAGCGACAGATGTAACCGCTATTGCCAATGGCCGTGTGATCAGCGCGGCATACACTATTACCATTGATACTAGCGCCGTTCCTGCGGGAGTTGAGGGAGCCACAGCAGCACAGGGAGCCGCAGCCGCACCAGAAGCTCTGTATTCAAGTTATGCTTCACCTCTTGAAGCATCTCTTGAAGCAAGCGTGGAAGCAAAAGATCCTATTAGTGGGCTGTCGGTTAAAACATACAGTTTGCCATCAACCGCGAAAGATCAAACCCTTGATTTTCCTGACGAGCATACTGAAATCAATGTGGTCAATATCGCTGGCTCAGGCGCTAATACGGTGAAAATTCAGTTAGACGATGTGTTACAAAGTGGCATAAATCTATTTAATGATGCCAATGGCTGGGACGGTTTAGATGGCGCAGGTAAACATCAACTTGTAGTAAACGGTGATGCTGACGATACGCTTGTACTTGATTCGATGGCCGAAGCGGAAAGTTGGATAAAAGAAGGTACAACAACTAACTCGGATCATACTTACCTTGTTTATCAGTTTGAGCAAAATAATGCTGATGGCGTATCACAAGTATTACAGGTGCTGGTAGATCAAGACATGATCCGTGATGGTGCCATTCTTTAATTAGTCTGCTAATTAAACACCTCACAGCGTGTTTGCTGTGAGGTGTTAACTTTTAAATTTAGTTTTTCAAGTCATCAAAAAACTTTTTCACTCCATCAAAGAAACCCGTTTCTTTCGGGCTATGCTTTTTACTGCTTTTACCCATTTTTTCTTCTAATTGACGTAATAAGTCAGCTTGATCACCTGATAAGCTCACTGGTGTTTCAAGTACCACTTTACACATTAAGTCACCCGTAGACGAACTACGCACGGATTTAACACCTTTACCACGTAAGCGGAACATTTTGCCCGTTTGCGTTTCTTTGGGCACTTTAAGCTTAACTTTACCGCCTAAAGTCGGCACTTCAATTTCACCACCTAACGCTGCGGTAACAAAACTAATTGGCACTTCACAATGCAAATGATTTTCATCACGAACAAAAATATCATGGTCACGTACATTCACTTGTACGTATAAATCGCCGCTTGGTGCGCCATGCTCACCCGCTTCACCTTCACCTGATAGACGAATTCTATCGCCAGTATCTACACCTGGTGGAACTTTAACGGATAACGTTTTAGTTTTCTCAACACGACCTTGACCACGACATGAAGGACAAGGTGAGCTAATCACTTTACCTTTACCACTACAAGTAGGACAGGTTTGCTGAACTACGAACAGCCCTTGACGCATTTGCACTTGACCATGACCATGACAAGTATGACAAGTTTTAGCGATAGTGCCTTTTTTAGCACCTGAGCCATCACAAGGATCACAACGAACAAAGGTAGGTACTTTAATTTCTAAAATTTTACCTCTAACCGCATATTCAAGACTTAGTTCAATATTGTAACGTAAGTCTGAACCACGTTGCGCACGTGATTGACGACCACCACGACCACGACCACCGCCAAAAATATCACCAAAGATATCACCAAAGGCATCGCCAAAATCACCATGTTCTCCACCACCGTGACCACCTTGTTTAAAAGCAGCATGACCGTATTGATCATAAGCAGCTCGCTTTTGATCATCTTTTAAGATCTCATACGCTTCTTTAATTTCTTTAAAGGTTTCTTCTTTTGCTTTATCACCTTGAGTTCTGTCAGGGTGATACTTCATCGCCATCTTTTTATAGGCTTTCTTAATTTCTTTATCTTCAGCGCTTTTTGAAACATCAAGCGTTTCATAATAATCACGTTTTGACATAAATGACTTCTTTTATTTTTACGCTATAACTTATACTTATAACGCATAAAGCGCTGGGCTTTAGGCCAGCGCTTTGTTCTTCACATTATTACAAAGTGAATTACAAGGTGAATTGCAAAGTGACATTTAATAAATCTGCAAAGCAGCTTTATTTGTCGTCTTTAACCTCTTCAAACTCAGCATCTACAACATCGTCTGCTGGAGCACCAGCATCAGTTGCTTGTTCAGCACCTTCAGGCGCAGCTTGTGCTTGTTGCTTAGCTTGAGCAATTTCCATTAGCTTAGCAGAGGCTTCCATTAACGCTTGAGATTTAGCATCAATTGCTTCTTTATCATCACCTTTAACCGCTTCTTCAAGCTCTGTTAATGCTGCTTCAATTTTCTCTTTATCTTCAGATGGTAACTCATCGCCAGTTTCTTCAACTTGCTTGCGAGTAGTGTGAATCATACCATCAGCTTGGTTACGTGCAGTTACTAGTTCTTCAAACTTAGCATCGGCATCAGCGTTAGCTTCTGCGTCATTTACCATTTTCTCTACTTCTTCATCAGATAAACCTGAAGAAGCTTTGATAGTGATTTTTTGCTCTTTACCCGTATTTTTATCTTTAGCAGTAACATGCAAGATACCATCAGCATCAATATCGAAAGTTACTTCGATTTGCGGTTGACCGCGTGGCGCTGCTGGAATACCTTCAAGGTTAAATTGGCCTAAAGATTTATTGGCGCTAGCTTGCTTACGCTCACCTTGACAAACATGAACTGTTACCGCTGATTGGTTATCATCTGCTGTTGAGAAAGTTTGTGATTGTTTCGTTGGGATAGTCGTGTTTTTATCGATAACTTTCGTCATCACACCGCCCATAGTCTCAATACCTAATGATAAAGGCGTTACATCAAGAAGAAGTACATCAGTTACATCACCAGAAAGAACACCTGCTTGTACCGCAGCACCTGAAGCTACTGCTTCATCAGGGTTAACATCTTTACGTGGCTCTTTACCAAAGAAGTCAGTTACCGCTTTTTGCACCATAGGCATACGTGTTTGACCACCGACTAAGATAACATCATCGATGTCACTTACTGAAAGATCAGCATCTTTAAGCGCTGTTTTTAGTGGCTCTAATGTTGCTTTAACCATGTCTTCAACAAGTGATTCTAACTTAGCACGTGTTACTTTGATGTTCATGTGCTTAGGACCTGAGCCATCGGCAGTGATGTAAGGTAAGTTAACATCTGTTTGTTGCGCTGAAGAAAGCTCACATTTAGCTTTTTCAGCCGCTTCTTTTAAACGTTGCATAGCAAGAGGATCAGAGGTTAAATCCATGCCTTGATCTTTTTTAAATTCAGCTACCAAATAGTTAATTAAACGGTTATCGAAATCTTCACCACCTAAGTGAGTATCACCATTAGTCGCTAATACTTCGAAAGTATGCTCGCCGCCCATTTCATCAATTTCAATAATTGAAATATCGAAAGTACCGCCACCTAAATCGTAAACCGCAACAACTTTATCACCTTCTTGCTTGTCCATACCGTAAGCAAGCGCAGCAGCAGTTGGCTCGTTAATAATACGTTTAACATCAAGGCCTGCGATACGACCAGCATCTTTAGTTGCTTGACGTTGTGAATCGTTAAAGTAAGCTGGTACGGTAATTACCGCCTCAGTTACTGTTTCGCCAAGAAAGTCTTCTGCTGTCTTTTTCATTTTCATTAAAACTTCAGCAGAAACTTGTGGTGGTGCAATTTTTTCGCCTTTCACTTCAACCCAAGCATCACCGTTGTCAGCTTTTACAATACCAAACGGCATTATTTTAATATCACGTTGTGTTTCTTTATCTTCAAAACGACGACCAATTAAACGCTTAATCGCATATAAAGTGTTTTCTGGGTTAGTTACTGATTGACGTTTAGCTGGTTGACCAACTAACGTTTCACCTTCAGCTGTATAACCAATTATTGAAGGTGTAGTTCTATCGCCTTCAGCATTTTCAATTACACGTACACTATCACCGTCTAAAACAGCAACACATGAGTTAGTTGTTCCTAGGTCAATACCAATTATTTTACCCATGATGGGAGCTCCTATTCATTGTTTTTTAACTAGGCCGTTATTTTGGCTCAAGTCAAAAGTTAAATCTAATTTGTTGTTGAAATAGTAAGTGGGGTCAGCAAATTACTTTTCAATAGAAAAATGTAAAAAAAAGTATTTTTATTATAAATTCAAAGAATTAAAAATAAAAAAAATCCGATAAATTTTATTAACGGATTTTTATTTAGAGATACTTTAATAAATTATTAAGCAGACGCATCAACCGCAGGTGCGGCTTTAGAGACCATGACCATGGCTGGGCGAATCAATCGACCATTTAATTCATAACCTTTTTGCATTACTGCTATAACGGTGTTTGGCGCAACATCAGGCACTTCTTGCATTGACATTGCTTGATGTTGATCTGGGTTAAAATGTTGATCTTGTGGATTAATTGCTTTTACCCCAAACTTTTCAACACCAGATAAAAAACTTTGCAGCGTTAATTCTACACCTTCACATAACGACTTTTGTGCTTCATCTTCTTTGTCAATATTGGCAATAGCACGTTCAAGATTATCAACTACTGGCAATAATTCAGCGGCAAACTTTTCTAAGGCGAATTTACGCGCTTTTTCCACATCTTGTGCCGCACGACGACGAATATTATCTACTTCCGCTTTAGCACGAATTACAGAATCTTTTTGGTCGGCAACTGTTGCCTGTGCTGTCGCTAGCGCTAATTCTAATTCATTAATGCGCTCTTGCTCTTTACTAACCGCACTAACCGCACTAACCGCTTCATGTGCATGCTCGTGTTGCTCTTCTGCTTGCTGTACTATCTCATCTGCTAACTGCTCTGATGTTATTTCTTGCTCAGGGCTATTTTGATCTGCTTTATTGTTCGTTGACTCTGTTGTCATGAAAAACTCCGATTAAATCTAGGTAAACTTTAACATTGTTGCTAATTATGGGGTCTAGCTTGTTTGATTCAAGCTGAATTTAAAACTAAATTAAAAACATTTTATCAAAAGTGAACTTTACAAGCCATGCAAATAGAGGGAAACTTATCCCATCGAGATTTAAATCATGAAATATTTGTTATGGCTCAACACTATAAAACTATCGGACTTATCGGTAAGCCCAATCATCAAGGCGCTAGCGCTACAATAAACACCTTACATCAATACTTAATTGATAATAAATATCAGGTGTTGGTCGAAAATTCGGTCGCAAGCTCTATTGCGATTGAAAATATGACTGTTTGCTCATTAACCGAAATTGGCGAACAAGCAGACTTAGCCATTATCATGGGTGGTGATGGCTATATGTTAGGTGCGGCAAGAGTTTTAGCTTGTTTTAATATAGGGGTTATTGGCGTAAACCGTGGTAATTTAGGCTTTTTAACCGATCTTTCACCTGATGATATCATTGAGCCTTTAACACAAATTTTAGCTGGAAAATCACGTTCAGAGCAGCGCTTCATTATTGAGGCAGAAGTCTATCGACATGGTAAATTAAAAAGCGCTAATAGTGCGGTTAATGAAGCGGTGCTACATGCAGGCAAAGTGGCTAGCATGATAGAATTTGAAGTCTATATTGATAACTGTTTTATGTTTAGCCAGCGATCTGATGGTTTAATTATTTCAACGCCTACGGGCTCAACAGCTTACTCTATGTCTGCTGGCGGCCCTATTTTAACACCAAATTTGAATGCCTTATCTTTAGTGCCAATGTTCCCGCATACGTTAACTAGCCGCCCAATTGTTGTTGATGGCGACAGTGAAATTAAACTTGTATTAGCCAATGAAAATCAGGAAAATTTACAAGTTAGCTGTGATGGTCATGTTATTTTAGCTGTGATGCCTGGTGATGAAGTCATCATCAAAAAAAGTGTCTGTACAATTAGCTTGGTTCACCCACTCGATTACGATTACTTCAATGTATTACGTAGCAAGCTTAGCTGGGGCAATAAACTTTACTAAATTCGTAACGATTCACTAGCCATCATCCTCCCTTAAAGCAACTAATCAAAAATATAAAACCAAAAAAACTTGCATTATTAAAGTTTACTGTATAAATTAACATATGTGTATTTATACAGTAATATTTGGTGCCATATTATGCTTTTACAATTAAACATTCAAAATTTTGCCATCGTGCGCTCTCTAGATATAGATTGGCAATCGGGCATGACTACGATTACGGGAGAAACAGGCGCAGGAAAATCTATCGCCATTGATGCTTTAGGTTTATGTTTAGGCGAACGTGCCACCAATAAGGTGGTACGCCCTAACAGTAAAAAAGCCGAGTTAGCTGCCACTTTTGAAACACAAAATAATATCAGTGCACAACAATGGTTAGTGCAACATGATTTATTATTAGAAACGAGTAATGAATGCATATTACGTCGTGTAATTTCAGCTGAAGGGCGCTCTAAGGCTTATATCAATGGTAGTCAGGTACCTCTAGTGCAACTGAAAGAAATAGGCCAATTACTCATTAATATTCATGGCCAACATGACCATCAACTGATCGTTAAATCAAGTCAACAATGTAAACTTGTTGACGAATATGCCGATCACAAACCACTTATTGATGAAGTGAAACACTATTATCAGCAATGGCACAAACTGAACAAAGAATTAACCTTATTACAGCAAAACAAGCAGCAGCGAGAAGCACAGAAACAACTTATCCAATATCAAGTAAGTGAACTAGATGGGTTTTCGTTACAAGAAGGTGAATTTCAACTACTTGAGAGTGACTATAAACGCCATACTAATGCTCAAGATTTACTTGATACCACCTTACAGTCTCTACAAACATTAGCTGAAAACGAGCGGTCTAACGTGCTCGATTTACTTAGGCGATGTAATGAAAATATCAAGGCTTTAGCTCGACTCGATAATCGTCTTAACAATGTCGCTAGTATTCTTAACGATTCTTATATTCAGCTTGAAGAAGCCAGTACAGATCTTAAACATTACTATCAAGAGCTTGAGCTAGATCCCCAAGCTTATGCTATGGTTGAAGATCGTTACTCTACTGCTTTACAACTTGCCAAAAAACACAGTTTACCACCTGAAAATCTTGTTTCTTTCCATCAAGCGTTAACGCAAGAATTAACAGCAATATCAAGTGATGACTCAAAAATAGACTTATTAATAGCCGAAATATCAAACACTCAGCAGCATTATATTGATGCTACATTAACTTTATCATCATCAAGAGCTCAAGCCGCGAAAGCCTTAAGTGAACTAATTACGCTAAGCATGCAGGAACTCAATATGCCACATGGGCAATTTAACATTGCGATAGAACAGAAGCATAACAATATTGATAGCCATAGTGAAAAAGCATCAATGAATATTTCAGCTAACGGCTTAGACAACATTGATTTTCAAGTAAGTATAAATCCAGGCCAAGCATTAGAGGCAATGAATAAAGTTGCTTCTGGTGGTGAATTGTCTAGGATCAGCTTAGCGATGCAAGTGATTTTAGCTGATAAAGTTGTTACCCCTACCCTTATTTTTGATGAAATTGATGTGGGTATAAGTGGTCCTACTGCTGCTATGGTAGGCAGTAAATTACAACAATTAGCAAAAAACACACAAGTAATTTGTGTTACCCATCTGCCGCAAGTTGCCTGTAAAGGACATCAACAGTTATTTGTTAGTAAATTGACTGATGGTGAGCACACTGAAACAAAAGTAACGGAACTAAGTGAACAAAGTCGCATCCAAGAAATAGCGCGTTTACTCGCAGGTGATAAAATATCAGAACATAGCTTAGCAAATGCCCAAGAATTATTGGCAAGTTAACAAGTAATTTCAAAATTATGTAAAATAGTTTTGTATCTATAGCCATGCTTGGTTATGATCCCTGCTCACACTTTAGGTGTTATAACATTAAGTGTTAATTTTAGGCTGTAGCTGTATTAACTTGTATTAACAGGAAAGTAAAATTTTATGTTGTTCCGTACCACTATTATTACCATTGCTCTATCACTTTCTGCTTGTTCAAGCTGGGTGTACCGTATTGATATCCCACAAGGAAATTACCTTGAACAAAAAAGTATAGATAAAATACAAGTAGGCATGACTAAAGAACAAGCTAAGTTTATTCTAGGTAGCCCCGTTTTGATTGATGCTTTTGATAACGATACTTGGAATTATGTTTATCGTTTTAAGTCAGGTCGTGGCAAAAAATTAAATATGCAAAAAAGTTTCACCATTAAATTCGAAGATGATAAATTGATTTCTGCTGCTGGTGATTTTGAATTATCAGAAAACTTTAACACACCATTTAATACGCCCACTCCTAAAGACGAAACTAAAAGCCTAGCAATAGAAAACAGTGCTAATAAAAACTAACACTCGCATGATTCAACAAATAAAAAACGGCAATTAAGCCGTTTTTTAATAATCTTATTTAGCTAATATTAGCTACCATTAACTTTTTTTAGTTAAAGGATTTAATCTACCACCTGTTGTTTTATCCGCTCGCCCTTCAAGCTTTGCCTTTTCAGCCCTACGTTTCCTTACCTCTTTTGGATCAGCAATCAAGGGACGATATATTTCAATTCTATCTAAATCTTCGACAACCTGTGATAATTTCACGGCTTTATTCCAAATACCTACTTTATTTTCTGTTAAATTTATTTCAGAAAAAAGCGCTAAAATTCCCGACTCAATAATAACTTGTTCAACGGTTGATCCGCTATTAACGGGCAAAGATAATAGTTTTTGTTTATGAGCTAAGCCATAAACAACTTCAACTTGAATTGTTTCACTATTTGCTAATCTAGTGTCCATTTTAGCTTTTAATCCCATAAACTTGTTTAGCGCGTTGAGTAAATGCTTGCACCATATTATTCGTCATATGATTAAAAACACGACCAAATGCTAGATCAAGCACTCTATTAGAAAACTCATATTCAAGCTCTAAACTAACCTTACAAGCTTCTGGTGATAGTGGTGTTAGTAACCAATACCCTTGCAATTTATTAAAAGGGCCATCAACTAGCTCTAAAGTGACTTGTTGATTTGAAACTAAGGTGTTTTTAGTTGTAAACCATTTTTTCAAGCCTGCTTTAGACACCAATAATGACGCCGTTACTGAGCTTTCATCTTGAGAAACTATTTCACTATTACTACAATCAGGCAAAAATTGGGGATAAGCGACAACATCATTAATTAATTGATACATTTGCTCAACACTATACATAACCAGTGCACTACGACTTACAGATGGCATTCTTCTTTTTACCTCAAAAATGAATTGGCGATATCATACCAAAACATATCACCAAGCGCATTAATCTAGTTATTTTTCTACTAATAACAAAATTGTCATTTAAAAGCGCGGCATTCTACGTATAATAACCGCCGTTTACTATGCCACTTTTTTATAATGCTTTTTATTGTGACAAAGTGACAAAGAAAAAACAAAACCTCTTAATTTGTAGAGACATGTAGAAAAATGGCAAAGAAAAAATCAAAAAGTAAATCAAATAGCAGCACTATAGCATTAAACAAAAAAGCTAGGCATAACTATGCCTTAACAGACAAGTTTGAAGCGGGTATGAGTTTGCAAGGTTGGGAAATTAAAAGTATTCGTTCTGGTAAAGTTAATATTTCCGACTGTTATGTGCACATCAAAGACCGTGAAGCCTACTTAGTTGGTGCAGAAATTCATCCGCTAATATCAGCCTCAACGCATGTTGTTTGTGATCCAGTTCGTCCCCGTAAGTTATTACTAAACCGTCGAGAATTAGATAAACTTATTGGTGCCGTTGAACGCAATGGTTTTTCACTTATTGCTACAGCAATGTACTGGAAAAAATGTTGGGTGAAATTAGAATTTCATCTCGGTAAAGGTAAAAAAGATCATGACAAACGCGCCGATATAAAAGACAGAGAATGGAAGGTAGAACAGGGACGCATGATGAAAAATAAGACACAATAACCACTTATCATATATTTGCCTTGGTTTTATTCATTAAAGCACGGTATAATCAGATTATTCGTAATCAGTAATGATTATTAAACTTTCTGCAAAGAAAGAAAACTTTGGGGCTGATTCAGGATTCGACAAGATTCACGAAACCCAAGGTGCATGCCCAGGGGCGGTTGGCCTGGTAAAAAGCCGCAAAACTATAATTGCAAACGACGAAACGTTCGCACTAGCCGCTTAGGCTAGCCATCACCTTGAAATCTCACCTATTGATTAGAGGATTGATGGTCACCCCAAATAGGTTAGCGAGGGAAGCATGCTTGAGGCTGAACCGCGAAATAGTATCGAGCTCACCATGACGAAGCCTGTCGCTTGGCGTCTAATTGGTTAAATAAATAAGCGACTAAGCATGTAGTACCGAGGATGTAGGTTTTTTGGACGCGGGTTCAATTCCCGCCAGCTCCACCACTTTCATAATTAAAGCCACTTTTTAGTGGCTTTTTTTGCCCTATGAAACTGGCAAACCCGACAAGCTGAAAGAAGCCTTCGGCATGAAAAACTCCTTAAATATGTGTTATAAAAAACAACCTAAACTGGACTATATAAAACTTGCATCTTGGCTAGGTTTAAAAATTACCACATCAGATCATCTGGAATTTGATAATCAGCATAAGGATCATTTTCATTGGTTTGCTCATCAAGCACTTGCTCATTTTGTACTAATACAATGTTTCTATCTAACTCACTCAGCTTTTCTGCGGTTTCACGAGTCACTAAATAAGT
Organism: uncultured Colwellia sp.; assembly: GCA_965261045.1. Taxonomy (GTDB): domain Bacteria; phylum Pseudomonadota; class Gammaproteobacteria; order Enterobacterales; family Alteromonadaceae; genus Colwellia. Next base: position 1,278,081 of record CBDHCJ010000001.1, on the reverse strand, counting down.
AACATATTCTAATCCACACAAGGCTAAACGACCATTAATCAATGCTTTATGGGTGATGGTGTCTAATGACAATTTCTTGATTTTATTACCAAAGGTGTAGTTGTATTCATTATCACCATCAACATTTTTGATTTGATGATGGCTGAGAATTTGTTTGATACGTAACACCCCCTCTTTAACGGCTAATTGCTGTTTGTTCTGCTCATTTAAAGCATTATCTTTATCTTGCTTTACTACTTTAGCTTTGGCTAAGTCTTGCTTAACTTGCTCTTGCAAACTAGCGTCATGTTGTACACCACTGCGTTTTTGTTTATTCTTTTTACGTTTATCCGCATTAACTTGACGTGTTTTTTGCTTGGTAGTTAAACCTGCTTTAAGTAATTGTTCTTGGAGTGATGCCATGGTAATTTTGAATCGAATCGAATTGAATTAATACACTATTCTAGCAATAAAAAGTGGCAAGACAAAGATTCTTTAAATGTTCTTATCTCTTATCTCTTATCTCTTAACTCTTATCTCTTAATATACTCATAATACTTAGATTCAAACAATAAGTGCTTCGTTAATTTACCTTAATCAGTTATTCTTAATAATATTATTAATCCTAATTATTATCACTCATGATAAAAAGAATAATTATTTCCTTGTTATTTGTTAGCTCTTTACTTATAGCCTTTGCTGTTACTTGGCTTTATAGCAAGATAGATATCGCACTACCTTTTCTAAATGGCAAAGAAACCGTATTTGGTTTACAAGATACTGTAGTGATTGAACGTGATAGCCAAGGCATTGCTACTATAAAAGCTAAAAGTCGTGTCGATATAGCTGTTGCCACTGGTTTTATTCATGCTCAAGAGCGATTCTTTCAAATGGATTTACTCAGACGTAATTCAGCAGGTGAACTAGCTAGCCTGTTTGGTGCTTTAGCATTAGATTATGATAAATCAATTCGCCGTCATCGTTTTAGAGATAGAGCAATAACAATTGTTAATAACTTGCCAAAGACTCAAAGAACATTATTAAGAGCCTATACCCAAGGGATAAATCAGGGCTTAATGTATTTAGGATCACAGCCCTTTGAATACTTACTTTTACAACAAGAGCCTACACAATGGAATGAAGAAGACACCATTTTAACCATTTTTAGCATGTACATAGATTTACAATATCATGATGGTCAACGAGAGCGCTCTTTGGGATTAATGAAAGCTATTCTTTCAGCTGATGTTTATGCTTTTTTAAACCCAAAAGGGAGTATATGGGATGCTGCAATAGATAATAGCCAATATCAACCAACACCACTACCAATTAAAGCATGGCCTGCGGCTTCCTCTGCTTATACCCCATTTTTAGAAATCACTTCACACAGTGAAGACACCGCCGTAAATAAATATCAAGCTGATGAATTTCCTGGCTCGAATAGCTGGGCTATTTCAGGAAAAATAAGCAACACAGGTAGTGCTATTATAGCTAACGATATGCACCTAAGCATACGCGTACCCAATACTTGGTTTCGCGCTAGTTTTGAATACCTAGCAAAAAATAAACCTGTGAAAGTCACTGGTGCTACCCTACCTGGCACACCGAATATAGTAATAGGCAGTAATGGTAGTATTGCTTGGGGTTTCACTAATAGTTATGGCGACTACAGCGATATTATTATTTTAAAAACCATAAATGACGCTAAGCAATACCTGACACCGACTGGCGCTAAAGACTTTAGTTACCATAAGCAAATTATTGCCGTAAAAGATGAACAGCCTGTAGAAATCACCATTAAAGAAACAATTTGGGGCCCTGTTATTGGTCAGAGCCACCAAGGGGAATTATTAGCTTACCGGTGGGTTGCGCACGATAACCAAGCAGTAAACCTTACTGCTATTGAATTAGAATTAGCGCAATCAGTTAAACAAGCTTTTAATATTGCCGCTCGTAGCGGCATTCCCTCACAAAACATGGTTGTAGGTGACAAAGCAGGAAATATTGGTTGGACGATTATGGGGCCTATTCCAGTAAAAGTAGGGAACATCGGCGAAACACCTGCCTTTTGGCATAACGGCAAAAACAGTTGGCGTGGCTATCTAGCGCCAGAGCAATACCCACAAGTAATTAACCCTGAAAATAATCGGTTGTGGACAGCAAACTCGCGCGTTGTTGGCGGTAGCATGCTACAAAAAATAGGCAACGGTGGTTATGCCCTTGGCGCACGTTCACAACAAATTCGTGATAATTTATTTACCCTTAAAGCGTTCGATGAAACAGCATTACTAGCAATAGGTTTAGACGATAGAGCACTATTTTTAACACGCTGGCAAACGTTTTTATTAACCAAAGTACTTAACCAAGCATCATTAAATAAGCATAAAGAATTCTCTCAAGTGCAAAACTTATTATTACAAGAAAGGCCATTGGTAGCGAGTGTAGATTCTATCAATTATCGTTTAGTTAGGAACTTTCGCATCAATGTGCGCGACTTAGTCTTTAGTGAATTAAATAATAGCTTTCGCCAATTAGATGAAGGCTATAAATTTCACAGCATCCAGCATCAAATTGAAACGCCTTTATGGCAACTTGTCAATCAGCAACCTGAAAATTTTTTAATGCGTCCATTAAGCAGTTGGCCCGATTTATTTAACCAAGCACTAAAACAAACCATTGATGACATGACCATATTAAAATCAAATGAGCAGCAAGCGTTAACCGAAGCGACATGGGGACAACAAAATACTACTGCCATCAAGCACCCGCTAAGCCATGCCATTCCTTTTATTGGACAATGGTTAGATATGCCAGCAACACCATTATCTGGCGATAGCTATATGCCTAAAGTTCAAGGAAAATCTTTTGGCGCTTCAGAGCGTATGGTTGTTTCACCAGGCCATGAAGAAACGGGCATTTTTCATATGCCCACAAGCCAAGCAGGACATCCATGGAGCCCTTATTATGGTATAGGGCATAATGACTGGGAAAAAGGAAAAACATCTCCTTTTTTACCTGGCGAAGCCAAATACAAGTTAACGTTATTAAGTTACATACCTGATTAAACTACACTGTACGTATAAATATACTGTATAGGTAAACACAATCATGAACATGCCACAAGCAAGCTTTTTAGCTTGGCAAAAACAGTTTACTACCGAAGATGATTGCTTGAAATATCTACAAGAATACTTAGATGAGCTCTGTTATCGATTGAATCGTCGGTTTATCGAAAAACAGCTCCCTAACCGATTGTTAAACTTAGCAATCGTTTACGTACCTGTGAAATAAACCTGAGCCAAGTGCATAGGCTAAAGCTGTTTTTTCTTAACTCTAATTTATTATATTTAACTGTATTTTATTATATTTTGCATGTATATTTAGAATATTGTTAATTAATTTTAAATCAACAAACTTAAATCTTAAATAAAGGGTAAATTATGTTTAATTATTCAAAACAAGATCATGGTACTTGATACGTTAACTAATTATTTAGATGTTGCAGATAAAGGAGCTTTTTTAGCTCCTTTATCTATTTTAACATCTACACTTATCGCTGTAAGTTTAGCAATTTATGCAGCATGGTCGAATAAAAAAGAATGCTCGTCTTAAAAACTCTATGGATTTTATTAACAGCTATAACGAGTCTGACGATATAAACCAAGCTGTGCAGGAAGTAGCTGCACTTTCTAATACAGGAAAACACAGTGAACGAAAAATTAGATTTAAACGAAATACGTAAACAGATAACCACTTTAGATCAAGACCTACTAACCTTATTTGCTAAACGTCGCGCACTAACCCTTAATGTTGCTAAAAGTAAAGTACAACAAGTTCGCCCTATTCGAGATCAACAACGTGAGCAAGCGCTGTTAATTCGCTTAATAAAACAAGGTAAAGCGTTAGGTTTAGATGCCCACTATGTTACCAGTGTTTTTCAAACTATCATTGAAGATTCAGTATTAAATCAACAAGCTTTTTTACAAAGTTTAGCTAATCCAGATCTTCAAACACCAACCGTTAGCGTTGCTTTCTTGGGAGACAAAGGCTCGTATAGCTACTTAGCTAGCCATAGATATTTTTCCAGACGCGCCGAAAAAATCATTGAATCTGGTTGTCAATCTTTCAATGACATTCTACAGCAAGTGGAATCTGGCCAGGTTGATTACGGTATATTGCCTATTGAAAATACTAGCTCAGGCAGTATTAATGAAGTTTATGACCTATTACAACACACTAATTTATCTATTGTTGGCGAAATCACCCAACCAATAGAGCATTGCTTGCTTACCGCGGTGAATACTCGTTTAGATAAAATAAAAACCATTTATGCACATGGTCAGCCTTTTGCACAATGTAGTAACTTTTTAGATAAACAACATAATATTCGCATAGAGTATTGCGATAGCACCGCCGATGCCATGGTTAAAGTTTCTGAATTGCAAGATGATACTGTTGCCGTGATTGGCAGCGAAGAAGGCGGTCATTTATATCAATTACAAGCATTAGAAAAATCGATAGCCAATCAAAAGGAGAATCATTCACGCTTTATTTTAGTCGCTCGAAAGACCGTTGATGTAGCAGAGCAAATACCAGCAAAAACGGCTATTATTTTAGCGACAGATCAAAAGGCAGGTGCGCTAGTAGAGTGCTTATTAGTACTAAAGCAAAAAGGTATTAATATGTGTAAACTTGAATCCCGTCCTATTCAAGGTCGCCCATGGGAAGAAATGTTTTATATTGATGTTGAAGCTAACTTGAAAAGCCTTGCTTTACAAGAAGCTATTAATGAAATTACTGAACATACTAACTTTATTAAAGTGCTTGGCTGTTACCCTATTGAGCATATTAGTCCAACAAGTGTTCCAAGTAACGCAATAAAATAATTCACCCAAGCTAAGAGGCTTGCCCTTGAATAAACTCGCTATTTTAGCTTTCACTCTTTTTGTATTTCTTAGCATTATGCTTTGGTATTTAGCCAATGGTTCATTAAATGAATATATTAAAAGTCAAATTGAATTACAAGGGCATTATTATAGCGGGCAAAAAGCTGGTGTGATATTAGGTGATTTTTCCACTAATTTTTCCACTAATAGCGGGACTGGAGAATTTAAAAAGATCAGTTTACTGAACTTAGTAGGCCAAACTAACATAGAAAACCGATAACAATACATTGGTTAATGCATTTACTAATGTCTACCTTAATGATCACAACTTTCGAGCAATGTTAACCTTCTTATCAGGTATTACAAAAAGCAAAGGCTAGTGTTTTTTCAATTCATTAGCCTTTAACAACATCATTTTGCTTTCTGCCAAAAAGTCATCGGCATAATCACCAAACCAATGAGATACTTGCTTAAACATCGTCACAAAAGCATCTTTATCACCCGTTTTGACTTTTTCTAATAACTCAAGAAAACGATAGGCAAAACGCTTCATCATGGTGATATTATCAGGATCAGCAAAAATAATATCTGAGTATAAAATAGGATTTTGTGCAAATAATCGCCCTACCATGATCAACTCTAATCGATAAATTGGTGAGCTCATCTTGACTAAGTTCTCAATATCAGCTCCTTCTGCCATAAGATGATAACCATAAGCGATAGTAGAGAAATGTCGCATAACCTGTACCATAGACATAGCGTGATCATGCTCACGAGCTGGCACTGAATAAATTTTGGCACCCCACACTTGAAACTGCTTTAACAGCCATTGATATTTAGCTTCTTCACGACCATCACAAACGATAATAGTTTGCTTAATCAAGCCAGTAACATCTGGACCAAACATAGGGTGTAAACCAACCACTGGCCCTGCATGTACTTTCATCATTTCATCTAAGGGAGATTCTTTTACGCTGGTAAAATCAGCTAAAATGCAATCAGCAGGCAAGTTATTTAAATGATGAATAACCATAGATGTTAATCGAATAGGTACCGTAACAATCACTAGGCTGGCATCAGCTAAAATAACATCACTATTAGGCCAATCCTCTTGCTCAATAATCGCCACTTGATAACCTGAACGTTTGAACAAATCAACAAACACACTACCTAACAGCCCTTTACCGCCAACAATCACAACTTTTTTACAATCAGGATTAATGCATTGATAGCCGCTAGCATCTTGACTTACGTATGAGTCGCGCATTAAACGACGCAATACATCTTCAATTAAATCACCGCTCAAACCAGCCTCTTGTGCTTGCTCTCGACGTTTACTAATTAAGGCGGCTTCGCGATCAGGTGCAAAAATAGGTACGCCTTCAGCACTTTTAAGCACGCCCACTTTAGTTGTCACCGCTAAACGTTTAGCCAACAAGGCAACTAACTGACTATCAATATCATCAATCTCATCGCGTAAAACGTTAAGATTATTATCAAAATTATTCATCGTTTCTCTTATAAATAATGAACTTAACTTAACTTATATCAATACGAATAAATAGGTGATCATTCTACATGAACTAAACATTCCAATAACCTCGTTGCTTTAAATCAAACACGCCGCTTGAGTGTTTCATTAAGCATGGCATCAGCTTCAATTAATAACGCTTTTGTGCTGTCTAAATCAATGCAAGCATCCGTTACCGAAACACCATATTCCATATCATCAAACGCTAATTCACTACTTTGATTACCTGCTTTTAGGTTACTTTCTAGCATTATACCAATAATAGACTTATTGCCTTCACAAATTTGATTAAAAACATTGATCGCAACAAGGGGTTGACGACGATAATCTTTATTTGAATTTCCATGGCTACAATCTACTACAATACCAGGTGCTAACTTATGCTTAGCTAAAACTTGTTCACACTCGCTAATATTAACACTGTCATAGTTAGGTTGTTTACCTCCACGTAAAATCACATGACCATCAGGATTGCCTGATGTTTTAATTAAAGCCACCTGCCCTTGACGATTAATCCCCATAAAACGATGTGACGATGCCGCTGACTGTAAGGCATTAATAGCGACATCTAAACTACCATTGGTGCCATTTTTAAACCCAATAGGCATAGACAAACCACTAGCCATTTCTCTGTGAGTTTGTGATTCAGTAGTACGAGCACCAATAGCAGACCAACTAAATAACTCGGCTAAATATTGCGGACTTATAGGATCAAGTGCTTCGGTTGCCAGTGGCAAACCAAGCTCAGTTAAATATATTAGTAATTCACGAGCTTTTCTCAGGCCCGCTTCAACATCAAACGAGCCATCCATATGAGGATCATTAATTAATCCTTTCCAACCAACCGTGGTACGAGGCTTTTCAAAATAAACACGCATAACAATATACAAAGAATCTTGATGCTTATCGTGTAGCTTTTTAAGCTCACGGGCATATTCTTTCGCGGCATCAACATCATGTACAGAGCAAGGACCACTGATAACTAATAAGCGTGGATCATGTTTATGAATAATATTAGCAATCGTTGTACGCGCTGATTTAACAAACGCTCGGCCTGGCTCTTGTAATGGTAACTCATTTCTAAGTTGCTCAGGGGTAATTAAAACATGCTCCTCATTAACATGAATATCATTTAGGGTACTTTTATGGCTTTTATGGGTTATAGAAGACGACATGATTCATTCCTAAAAAAAAACTAATGATTAAAAATGCGCAGGATAAAACAAGATTTGCAGAAAATATTGAAAAGTTCAAAGTACAGTTTTAAAGAGCTCTAGCTTGAAATAAAATAAAAATACAATATCGTAAAGATTTAGTTACGCGGTTTGTAAGGTTATTTTTACACATAAATTTAATCGAGTACAGTATCTTTTATAAAAAAATGCCATTATCACTGGCTAGTTTAAATCAAGCGCGTAGGACTTTAATAATTCCATTGGCACTATCTCAAGTGCTTTAATATGGGTTCTTTTCAAATATACCCTCGGCGCTCTATCGTTTGCTAATGCTTCCATCCACCTAGCGGCACACAAACACCAAGTATCGCCAACATTTACCCCTTTAAAACCAAACTCAGGTATCGGTGTAGAAAGATCGTTACCTTTAAAACGCGAATATTCTAAAAACGGTTTAGAGGCTTCAATACACACAGTATGCGAGCCAATATCTTGCTCACAAGTATTACACTTACCATCACGATAAAAACCGGTAACTGGATTACCACCACAAATTTCTAAAGGCTCACCAAAAACATTTACTGATGCTTCCATTTTTATTTCCTACTGTGCTGAAACGAATATTTCGAGGTAACATGAGTATAAAGGCTTATTTAACGTAAGCAAGTGCCTCAATAGCAAGTTTAGTGATCGCTGACCAATCTTTGTTTTCAACCACATTATTTGGTACTAACCAAGAGCCACCACAACAGGCAACATTAGATAATGCTAAGTAGTCACGTACATTTTTTAAGTTAATTCCACCTGTAGGGCAAAATTTAATACCAGGGAATGGACCACCAATTGATTTAATTGCATTCACTCCACCAGACGCTTCTGCTGGGAAAAATTTTAGATGATCATAACCAAAATCAGCAGCATCCATCAATTCTGAAATTGAAGAAATACCAGGGATTAACGCAATATTGCCTTCGTTACCCGCCTGTAATAAATCTTTAGTTAACCCCGGGCTAATCGCAAACTTAGCGCCTGCATCAACTGACTGTTGTAATTGGTGACGGTTAGTCACTGTTCCTGAGCCAATAATAGCTTCAGGTAATTCTTTAGCAATGATATTTATTACATCAAGTGCGGTAGGTGTACGTAAAGTAACTTCTAATACTTTTACCTTCGCTGTTAATAACGCTTCAGCAATTGGCAAGGCATCTTCAACTTTATTAATAACTAATACAGGCACGATTGAGCCCATAGCAAAAATATCCTTTGGCATAATTTGCCAATTTTTAGATACTGTCATAATTCCTCTATTCTCTCTTGACATCAGTAATTTTCTGATACTTTAATTTTACGGCTACATTAATTTTTTAATCATTTTAACTTAGCCAAACATTTATTCTAATTTTTATTCATCAAACAATGAACAAGCGCCAGTTTCAGCCGAACTTAAGTGACGGCGCATAAAACCAAATAATTCACGCCCCATACCTTGATGATGGCCATTCACTTTAAACTTGGCAATATCACGGGCAGCTAACGCTTTTTCATCAACTAATAATGTTAATTCACCTGTTTCACCGTCAAGGTTGATCATATCACCCGTTCTTACTTTAGCGATTAAGCCACCATCTAACGCCTCAGGGCATAAGTGAATAGCAGCAGGAACTTTACCTGATGCACCAGACATACGTCCATCGGTTACTAAAGCAACCTTAAAGCCTTTATCTTGTAGAACACCAAGTGGTGGTGTTAACTTATGCAACTCAGGCATACCACGAGCTTTAGGCCCTTGAAAACGCACTACAGCAACAAAATCTTTCTCTAACTCGCCATTGTCAAAAGCCATTTGTAATTCATGTTGATCTTCAAAAACTACCGCTGGTGCTTTAATGACATAACTACCATCAGGTAAAGAAGAGGTTTTAAATACGGAGGTTCCAAGGTTACCTTTTAAGGTTTTCAAACCACCATCGGTTTTAAATGGTTTAGCGGCGGTGGCGATAACTTCTTCATCAAGCGATTTTTCAACACCATCAATCCATATAAGTTGACCATTGTCTAATACTGGTTTTTTGGTATAGCGAGTTAAGCCTCGTCCACAAATAGTTTCAACATCTTCATGTAATAAGCCTGCACCAATTAATTCTTTAAATAATAATGCCATACCACCTGCTTCTTGAAAGTGGTTAATATCAGCATGACCATTAGGATAAATTTTCGTAATTAACGGTACCGAGTGTGATAAATCGTTAAAATCTTGAAAATTAACAATAATGCCAGCAGCACGGGCAAAAGCGATAATGTGCATCGTTAAATTAGTTGAACCACCCGTTGCTAACAAAGCAACAATCGCATTAACAATAGAGCGCTCATCAACCATTTCACCAATCGGCATATAATTACCTGATTGCTGAGTTAAACGTGTTACTTGCCGTGCAGCCGCTTTGGTTAATTCTTCACGAAGTGGGGTATTAGGTGCAATAAATGAAGCGCCGGGTAAATGTAAACCCATGACTTCAACAACTAATTGGTTAGAGTTAGCAGTACCGAAAAAAGTACAAGTACCAGCTGAATGATAAGAGGCTGATTCAGCTTCTAATAGCGCTACTTCGTCTACTTCACCTTTGGCGTATTGTTGACGAACTCTTGCTTTTTCTTTATTTGGAATACCAGATGGCATAGGGCCTGCAGGTACAAATACTATTGGCAAATGACCAAAAGTCATACTCGCAATTAATAAACCGGGAACGATTTTATCGCAAATACCTAGCATTAAAGAGCCATCAAACATATTGTGCGATAAACCAACCGCCGTTGCCATAGCAATAACATCACGACTCATCAAACTCAAATCCATTCCTGGTTGGCCTTGAGTTACACCATCACACATAGCAGGAACACCACTGGCAAATTGAGCAATACCACCCGTTTCCTTTACTGCTTCTTTAATGATTTGTGGATATGTTTGATAAGGCTGATGAGCACTAAGCATATCGTTATAAGCAGAAACAATAGCGATATCTGAATGATTCAACCCTTTAATGGCTTGTTTATCATCTTTACCACAAGCCGCAAAGCCATGGGCTAAATTACCACAAGATAAACTAGCGCGATGCACTGTATTTGATTTGGCTGCCGATATTTTAGCTAAATATTGTGTTCGAGTGACAACACTTCGAGCAATAATACGCTCGGTTATCTCTACTATTTTTGGTTTCATTTCTACTTTCATGGTTTTACTTCTTAACGTTTGTTTATAACTTATGTAGGCTATTCAGCCCAATATATTTGGGTATTAATGCTTTCATTTTGTAAAAAAGCGCGAATTGGCATGGCAAAAATATCATCACCGCTAAGTGCTTTCTCTAGCACTTGCTTTTTATTGTCTCCACACAAGTGTAAAAAGGTATGTTTACTTTGACTTAGTGATGCAAAACTAAAGGTAATACGTTGATGAGGTGCTGTTGTCGGCTCTACTTTCAGTAAAGCATTATTATTATTTACCTCTAAAGCCAGTTTTATTTGCGCACTGCACGGAAATAATGAAGCCGTGTGACCATCTTCACCCATACCTAAAATTAAAACATCAAGTGGCAGTAATGCATTGTTAGCTGCAACATTCAGATCGGCTAACGTTTCATCACATAGCTCTTCACCCTGTTTTAGATGAAAAAATTTAGCGGTTGATGCTTTATTTTGTAATAAATTTTCATCGACTAAACGGGTATTACTGGCATCAAAGTTAATATCAACCCAACGTTCATCTGCTAACGTAATAGTGACTTTTTCCCAATCGATATCTTTATTTGATAACACCTTAAAAAAGCCTTTCGGGGTAGAGCCACCAGAAACAGCAATACTCGCTTTTCCGTTTAATGAGATAGCTTGTTTAAGTATTTCACTAACGTTATCTGCTAAAGCGAGATCTAATTGTTCACGATTATCGAAATTATTTTGCTCAAACATGATTATTCTACCCACTGGCGATCATCACGCGCAATTAATGAAATTGAAGAAACAGGCCCCCACGAACCTGCAGCGTATGGTTTAGGCGCTTCATTTGTTGCTTGCCATGCATCAATAATACTATCGGCCCAGATCCAAGCAGCTTCTACTTCATCACGACTAACAAATAAAGACTGATTACCATTTAATACTTCTAGCATTAAGCGCTCATAGGCATCAATTACTCGTTGATCTTGATAGGTTTTATTAAAACTCAAATCCAATTTATTTTCTTGAATATTCATTTGTGAAGCAATACCAGGAATTTTATTCATCATTTGCAATTCAACCCCTTCATCAGGTTGCAAACGAATGGTTAACTTATTTGCGGGTAAATCACTGTAGTTGTCTTTAAAAATATTATGTGGTTGCGCTTTAAAGTGCACCACAATTTCACTGTGCTTATCTGGCATACGCTTACCTGTACGTAAGTAGAAAGGAACACCCGACCAACGCCAGTTATTAATTTCAGCCTTAATAGCAACAAAAGTCTCGGTTTTACTATCGGTATTCGCACCTTCTTCGTTCAAATAACCGGCTACTTCAACACCATTTAAAAAGCCATCCACGTATTGACCACGAACCGTTTTCTCTTTGACATTAGTACGGTCAATCGGGCAAAGCGCTTTCACTGCTTTTAATTTTTCAGCACGAATACTTGTCGCACTTAAATCAGCAGGAGGCTCCATCGCTAATAATGACAAAATTTGCAACAAATGGTTTTGGATCATATCGCGCATTTGACCCGCTTCATCATAGAAGCCCCAACGCCCTTCTATTCCAACACTTTCTGCTACCGTTATTTGCACATGATCTATACTGTTTCTGTCCCAATTAGTGGTAAATAACGAATTAGCAAAACGTAACACCAAAAGGTTTAATACGGTTTCTTTACCTAGATAATGGTCAATACGATAAATTTGATTTTCTTTAAAAAAACGAGCCACTTGGTCATTAATCACTTTTGATGATTCTAAACAATGACCAATAGGTTTTTCCATTACTACGCGATCAGTGGCAGAAATAAGCATCGCATGATTAAGACCATCGCAAATGTCACCATAGATAGCAGGTGGCGTAGAGAAATAATATACACGAGTGCTATTTCCACCTGATAAGGTGTCTGCTAAATTTTTATAAGCCGAGGCGTCTTTCATATCAAGCTGTTGATAAGCTAAACGCGCAATAAAGCGTGATAAAATGTCTTCATCTAATGCTTCTTTAACAAAATGGTTAAGATTTTCTAACACAATATTTTTAAAATCTTCAAGGCTGTGTGTTTGACGGGCAACCCCAACAATACGGCTTTTTTCATTAATTAAACCACATACCTCTAATTGGTATAAGGCAGATAACAGCTTACGGCGTGATAAATCACCTAAAGCACCAAAAATAACGATTTCACTGGCAGATTGACAATCTAATTTATTCATAAAAACTCTCTGATCCTATTTTCTCATTAGGGCTCTGATGGATAAGTTCATTTCATTAATTATTACATATTATGATAATTACATATTATGCTAATAAATGGCTAATAAGGCTAAATCGCAGTATTGTAACTAAACTACATACACCTCTAATTTAGCGCCTGAATGTTAATCAGTAAAGAACTTTTTGTAATTTTATTACATTTTATTTTGAAATATGTTTTAAAATATCTTTTAAAATATGATTAACGTGGATATTCAACCCAGTTAAACTCATCTCTTAGGCAAGTTGAACCACATAGGTATTGGCAAACCAGCCTATACTGCTCAACCTGCTCAACCTATATTGCTCAACGCTCAACCTATATTGCCCATCGTTTATTTATTAATCATTTGCAAATTTAATACATTTTGCATAACATTAGCATCAATTATGAAATAAAATTTCATTTTTCCTGTTACTTAATCAGAAAATAAATTACAGTAAAGAAAAACAGTCGATAAATGACCATTAAATTTAAACGTTAACTTGCTACTTACCTTACATAGCAAAACATAAAAAAATTGCTGGTTAATATAAGTAGATCTAGGATCACAAAATAATGAATATATTAGAAAAGATCACCAACGAACTAGACACATTAAGTAAATCAGAACGTAAAGTCGCTGAAGTAATATTATCTTCACCAAGTACGGTTATACACTCAAGTATAGCTGCGCTAGCGAAACAAGCGAATATAAGTGAGCCTACCGTAAATCGCTTTTGTCGTCGTTTAGATACTAAAGGTTATCCCGATTTTAAACTGCATTTAGCACAAAGTTTGGCTAACGGTACTCCTTATGTTAACCGCCATGTAGATGAGAATGATAGTGCCGAAGAATATACCTCGAAAATTTTTGAATCGACTATGGCAAGTCTTGAATTGGCTCGTAAACATTTAAATCCTACGTTGATCAACCGCTCTGTTGATGTACTCACTCAAGCCAATAAAATTTCATTTTTCGGTTTAGGTGCTTCCGCAATTGTAGCCCATGATGCACAAAATAAATTTTTCCGCTTTAATGTCCCTGTTGTTTATTTCGATGACATATTAATGCAACGTATGAGTGCTATAAATAGTTGCCAAGGTGATGTGGTGATTGTTATATCACATACAGGTAGAACCAAGTCCCTAGTTGAAGTAGCAAGTTTAGCGAAAGAAAATGATGCCACTGTTATCGGCATAACCACTACAGGTACACCATTAGCTAAAGAATGTAGCATTGTTTTATCGGTAGATGTTGCAGAGGATACCGATCTTTATATGCCTATGTCGTCAAGAATAGCCCAGTTAGCACTGATAGATGTACTTGCCACTGGTTTTACCTTACGCCGTGGTAGTAAATTTAGAGATAATTTGAAAAAAGTAAAAGATAGTTTAAGAAGCTCGCGCTTTGAGAGAAAAGAGTAAACGTTAATTTTCTCGAAAAATAAAACGCCCACTCACTAACCCACTCATTCATTAATGTAATAAACATTTAAAGAAGTATATAAGGATTAACATGCCTAGAAGAACGAAAATTGTTGCCACGCTTGGTCCGGCAACCGATGATAAAGCAAAATTAAAAGCCGTACTTGCCGCTGGTGTAAACGTGGTAAGACTTAATTTTTCACATGGAATACCACAAGATCACATTAACAGAGCTAATAATGTTCGTGAAATAGCGAAAGAATTAGGTATTTATGTTGGTATTTTAGGTGATTTACAAGGTCCTAAAATTCGTATTTCAACCTTTAAAGATGGCCCGATCAAGCTCGCCATTGGCGATAAATTCGAACTTGATGCTAGGTTAGACAGCGACTTAGGTTGCCAAGAAAAAGTAGGCATTGATTACAAAAAACTCGTTCAAGATGTTAACACTGACGACATATTATTACTTGATGATGGTCGCGTACAATTAAAAGTAGTATCGACTTCTGATACTTCAGTTTTCACGGTAGTTACCGTTGGTGGCCCATTATCTAATAATAAAGGCATCAACCGTCAAGGTGGAGGTTTAACAGCCCCAGCATTAACCGCTAAAGATAAAGAAGATATTAAATTAGCGGCTAAAATTAATGTCGATTTTCTTGCTGTTTCTTTCCCTCGTGATGCTGCTGATATGCGCGAAGCACGTTTACTTGCACAAGAAGCTGGTTGTGACGCCCGTTTAGTCTCAAAAATTGAACGTGCAGAAGCCGTGAATGACGACAAAGTACTTGATGATATTATCTTAGCCTCTGACGTTGTTATGGTTGCTCGTGGCGATTTAGGTGTAGAAATTGGTGATGCTGAGCTAATTGGTAAACAAAAGCACATTATTGCTCGTTCGCGTCAATTAAACCGTGTTGTTATTACTGCCACGCAAATGATGGAAACCATGATTGAACAACCTATGCCTACTCGTGCTGAAGTAATGGATGTAGCCAATGCGGTATTAGATGGTACCGACGCGGTAATGTTAAGCGCAGAAACTGCGGCGGGTAAATATCCTGTTGAAACAGTCATGGCTATGGCTAACGTTTGTGTCGGTGCTGAAAAACATCGTTCTGTTAACATTTCTAATCATAGAATGGATTTAACATTTAGCGAAGTGTCTGAGACCATTGCCTTGTCAGCCATGTACGCAGCAAATCATTTAGCTGGTGTTAAAGCAATAATTGCCTTAACTGAGTCAGGAAAAACAAGTAAATTAATGTCTCGTATAACCTCTGGTTTACCCATTTACTCTTTGTCTCGTCATGCTAAAACGTTAAATAAAACCGCCATTTTCCGCGGTGTTTATCCTGTTACTTTTGATTCAACTCAAAGTAGTGACAAAAGTTTAGACAACGACATACTTAACGCAACATGTCAAAATTCTGACTTTAAAGTAGGTGATAAAGTGATTGTTACCCATGGTGATTTAATGGAAACAGTTGGCGCATCAAACACGTTAAAAGTACTAACCATTGCTAAAAAGCATCTTTCTTAAGTTACGCTTAAGTTACAAGAAAGAAAATAACGGGTAACCAAGACACCACACTCTGGGTATGGTGTCTTGGTTACTCGAAACTAGCAGCACCGATACCGACACCAATAAAGACCAATACCAATAAATATTTACGAAAAGCTTTTTAAATGATTCACAATCCGTTTCAATGATATCGGCTGTGCTGTGCCAAGATTTTGTGCAAATAACGAAATCCGTAACTCTTCTATCATCCATTTTGTTGCTAAAATCTCTTGCGCTATCGGCTTATCTTTTCGTTGAGTTGACAACACATTATTATACTTATCTACCGCTTTATTTACTTCAATTAACTTTAACCTATCTTGATTAGGATCTATCGGTAATTTTTCTAAACGTCGTAATATGCCCTTTAGATAGCGAATAATATCATCTAACTTTTCTAAGCCAGAAGCGGTAACAAAGCCTTTAAAAACCAAATACTCACTTTGTTGTTTCACATCACCATGTGATTGAATAACATTTAGAGAAACATTACCCTTTAACTTTTTAGCGATGTCATGGCGTAAACTTAAGGCTTGTTCAACTTTGATCGCTGCTGTTAATACACAGCCTGAAATTTCTGTGCGAACATAATCACACACCAAAGAAAAATCAGCTTCTGCTCGTGGCAAGTGCGCTACATTATTGTAATGCAAATACTGCTTAACTAAATAAACACAAGCCGCTTGAATACAGTCTTGTAATAACTCAGCAATAGAGCCAAAAAAAGTAAAATACAACCCAAGTTTTGCTTTATTTGGCATTTTTTCTTGTAAATATTTCAACGGCGATGGAATATTTAACAAAATTAAACGACTAACTCCCGTTAACATGGCTTGCTCGGCATGCTCTTGTTGTTCAAATAACTCAATGGCAACACTACTATTATGATCCACTAAAGCAGGAAAGGCTTTAATGGTTATATTCGCAACTTTTTTCTCATAACTTTGCACTAAGTTACCAAAATCCCATTGGGTTAATTCACTTTTTTCAATGCCCTTCTCTACCACTTGTTTAATTGACGCTTTGACTTTTTCTTGTAACTCAGATTTCAGTTGATTAAGGTTTCGACCTTGCTTTAATAACTTACCTTTTTCATTAACAATTTGAAAATTCATGGTTAAATGCACAGGTAACTCAACATTGTGCCAAGTATCTTCTGGCAATCTAACCCCAGTCATACGTAATAACTGCTTTGCTAGGGCATCAACTACCTTGCCTTGCGCTTCATTCATATTAGCTAAACAAGCGTGTGCATAATTTGGCGCAGGCACAAAGTTACGTCGTAATGCTTTGGGTAAAGATTTAATTAATGCCACAATTAAATCATAACGAAGCGCTGGAATTAACCAATCAAAACCTTCATCTTGGCACTGATTTAACATGGTAATAGGAATAATAACACTGATGCCATCGTCAGCATCCGCTGGGCTAAAGTGATACCTTAGCGGTAAAGTTAAATTATGTTGCTGCCATGTATCAGGATATTCTTTACTTGATAACTCATTTGATGATTCATTGAGTAAAAATTCTTTAGTAAAGTTAAGTAGTTTACTATCTTGTTGTTTCGATTTTTTCCACCATGCTAAAAAACTACGTTGACATATAACCGTCTCAGGTAATTTATCAACATAAAAATCAACAAGCTGTTGTTCATCAATAAGAAAATCTTTACGGCGGGCTTTTTGCTCTAGCGCTTCAATACTGGCAACTAATGTTTGATTTTGTTGTAAAAATTTTTCTTTAATAAAACAATCACCGTTAACTAAGGCTTCTCGAATAAAAAGCGCTCGACAGGTATCAGGTTCAATCTTATTAAAGTTAATTTTCCGCTTTGTGACTATGCTCAAACCATAAAGGCTGATCTGTTCAAAGGCCATTACTGCCCCTTGCTTTTTTTCCCAATGAGGTTCGCTATAACGACGCTTTAATAAATGCTCGGCTAATGGCTCTATCCATAAGGGATCAATACGCGCATTCATACGGGCAAATAAACGACTCGTTTCTACAAGCTCTGCTGACATTAACCACTTTGGCGGTTTTTTCGCGAGCGCAGAGCCAGGAAAAATAAAAAACTTACTGCCGCGAGCACCCGTAAATTCTCTGTTTTCATTTTGTTGCCCTAAATGGCTCAATAAACCAGCAAGCAACGCCTGATGTACCAGCACTAAACTTGCAGGTATATCAGCGTCTTGTTTTTTCTGACTATTATCATTGGCTATTTCAGGCAAAGAAAACTGATAATCAACAGCGGTAAGCGCTATTTTTTGCTCTCTTAAGGTTAGCTTAAGTTGACTGACAATATCCTGCCATTCTCGTAAACGCACATAAGATAAGAATTCTCGCTGACACAGCTTTCTAAAATGATTTTGCGATAAGTTTTTTTGTTGACCATTAACGTATTGCCATAAATTAAGCAAACTAATAAAGTCTGATTGCTTATTTTTAAAGCGATGATGCTTTTCATCCGCCGCTTGTTGCTTTTCATGTGGTCTTTCACGGGGATCTTGAATACTGAGCGCACTAACAATAATTAATACTTGTTCAACACAACCTAAATCAATAGCGGTTAACACCATCTTGGCTAAACGAGGATCGATAGCAAACTTAGATAATAATCGTCCCGATTTTGTTAATCGAGTATAAGCATCTTGTTGATGACTTTTCGTAGTATTAACCGTATTGTCAATCGCGGCCAGCTCTTCTAATAACTTAACACCATCATTAATGTTTTTCTTATCAGGTGGCTCAAGAAAAGGGAAGTTACCTATTTCACCTAGATCTAGCGCTAGCATCTGTAAAATAACGGTTGCTAAATTAGTACGTAAAATTTCAGGATCGGTAAATTCAGATCTGTTCAGATAATCATCCTCACTGTAAAGACGTATACAAACACCCGATGACACACGACCACAGCGCCCAGCTCTTTGGTTGGCACTTGCTTGTGAAATAGCTTCTATAGGTAAACGCTGTACTTTAGTGCGATAACTGTAACGTGAAATACGCGCAGTACCGGGATCAATAACATACTTTATGCCTGGCACAGTTAAAGAGGTTTCAGCAACGTTGGTAGCAAGCACTATATTACGCCCCACATGGGGCTTAAAGATCCGATTTTGCTCACTAATAGTTAATCGGGCATAGAGGGGAAGAATTTGTGTATGAGCTAAATTAGCTTTACTTAGTGCTGTGGCAGTCTCACGAATTTCTCTTTCACCATTAAGAAAAATAAGTATATCACCTTGACCTTGGTTACTACTTGTCAGCGCTGATAATTCATCAACCGCATTAAGAATACCGCTAATAATGTCAATACCTTCGTTAGTATTATCATTGCCCTCTTGCCCATGAGTAGAGCCGTCATTTAACGGTCGGTAATACATCTCTACTGGATACGTTCGGCCAGAAACTTCTATCACTGGAGCAGGTTTACCCGATTTATCCATAAAATGATCAGCAAAGCGTTGTGGATCAATGGTTGCTGAGGTAACAATAACTTTTAAATCGGGACGCTTAGGTAAAATTTGTCGTAGATAGCCTAAAATAAAGTCGATATTTAAACTACGCTCATGAGCTTCATCAATAATAATGGTATCGTATTGGCGAAGTAGCCGATCTTTTTGCATTTCTGCTAATAAAATACCATCGGTCATTAATTTAATATAACTATTGCTACTCACTTGATCATTAAAGCGAACTTTATAACCTACCTGCTCTCCCAGCTTAGTATTAAGCTCTTCGGCGATACGATTTGCCACCGTTCTAGCAGCAATTCTGCGCGGCTGAGTATGACCAATAAGACCATCAACACCACGACCTAATGCAAGACAAATTTTGGGAATTTGTGTGGTTTTACCTGAGCCCGTTTCACCAGCAATAATGACCACTTGATTATCACGAATAGTCTGAGCGATCAGCGGGGCATTGTCACTAATAGGCAAGCCGTCAGGATAACTTATCTTAGGTAAATTCTGTAACTTCTGTTGTTTTTCACTGATAGATTGTTCAATTGCTTTTACTGCTCTATTAAAGTGTTTTGCTTGTTGCTCAAGCGTCGATAGCGCGGTATTATCAGAAGATCCTCGCGGGTTAATCATTCTTTTATAATGAATTAATTGTTTTTTCAATCGTGGCAAATCTGATTTTTTAACTTGAGCTAAAAGATCAAACAACGCTTGAACAGGTACAGTGTTAACGGGAATATTCTTGGCAAGCAAACTAGACAAAACAGACTCTTCTATTACTCAAAAAAAAAGCTCAAAAAAAGCTCAAAAAAAAGACAATGTATAATAAAGTCTATTTTATCAGGTATAGCTAACAATAACATTACAAGTCAGCTTTACCCCTTTATCCCTTTATCTATAGCTAAAAGTAAAAGTAAAAGCTTTGCTAATGAGCCGCCTTCTCCTTTCCCGCTTTCAAATTGGCTCGTAAATGCTTATCTATCGCGTGTAAAACATCATTACGGCAAATAGTACCTAATAAATTACCATCATCATCAATTACCGGATAAACCTTCGGCTTATTCTTGAGCATTAATTGACCCAATTCAATAACACTGTCGTATGGCTTCATTGTCAACACTTCTGTTCGCATTAAGTCTGCAACATCAGCAACATGTTCATTATAATAAATAGTTTCAAGCATTTTAGCCAACACATCACCCTCCGATAAAAAGCCAATAAGTTTACCGTTATCGTCAATTACTGGGCCACCAATTTGTTTTGTTTTTAAAAAACGTAATGACGCTTCTTCCACTGCCATATTTGCAGTAAAAGTTACCGGATAATGATTCATGTATTCCTGAACTTTTAAAGACTCCATATGATATCCTTTAGCATTAAATAAAAAAAAGTATTTATTGTTTTACTTTAATCTAGCTTGAATCTAGCCTTACTATTATTAATGTAGATAACTCTTTAGCAAAACACCACTTTTTCATAAGTTTATCTGTAACTTTTATCAAAATAAACTTTTTAATTTCAACTTAGCTTCAACATCAATAAGAAAATTTATTTTCTGAGTATAACAATGCTGCTTTTAGCCAAATAGGCCCCACTTTGCCATTACCAACCGCTTTACCATCTAACAGAGTAACAGGGGCTATTCCTTTAGATGAACTTGTGATCCAAATTTCATCTGCGGCATTAACTTCATCAAGGGTAACAGTACGTTCCTCAAAAGGTAAGGAGCCATCTTTAGCCAAAATATCAATCACTAACCTACGGGTAATGCCTGGCAAAATTTGATTATCTTGAATAGGGGTCGCAATAACACCATCTTTAACGATAAAAATATTAGAAGCACTGGCTTCAGTTAATTCCTTTTTATTGTTAAACAATAACGTTTCTTGGCTACCTGCTACATAACCTTCTTGAAAATGTAAAACATTGCCTAATAACGCTGTTGATTTAATTTGACAACGTTGCCAACGAACATCTTCACTACTCGTTAAGGCATACCCTTTATCTATTGTGGCTAAATCAGGTGTTTTTGGTACTGGTATGTCATATACCATCGCAAAAACAGTTGGTGTTACATTTTCAGGGAAAGCATGAAAGCGTTTGGTATCAGCACCACGAGACACATGTAAGTACAAGCCTAATGATCCAGCACCATTTTTTTCAGATAAATCTTTACATAATTGCAACCACTGACTATCACTCCAGTTAAGCTCTATTGAGATAGCCTTAAGACCATCATTCATACGCGCAATATGACCTTTAAAACCAACCATTTTACCAAAATATGACGGAATGACTTCATATATGCCATCACCAAATAAAAAGCCACGATCAAGTGGCGAAATTTTCGCGTTTTCTATTGGCATGTAATTGCCATTTAAAAATACTATACTCATGTAACTATACCTATGTAACTATCCTAACAATGCACCTAATAAGGCACCTAATAATGTAAGACGCTGTCTGTTGTTTGTGCTGAGCCTACCGACATTTAATTATTCAAAGTCGAAGGATAACCAATTAATTTTCTAATACGGGCAATAAGGGCAATACCTTCCGATGCTGGTAGGCTATCTTCTGTTAACTCATTCTTACGAGTAACACCATCAACACTACCTAAGTTTGACAGGTATTTAAGAATTTTTTCTGGACAGGTCTTGCTTAATAAATCGTGATCAGACCAAAGGCTTAAAAAGGCTAAAATGCCATAAACTCCCCAGTTTGAAACGTCACTAATAATCAATTCATCACATTTGGTAACCGCAGGAATGATATTAAGATCAGCTAAAAAATTTTTAACGTTACCCATGCCTATTTCATTACCGCCATCACCAATGGCAATAGTTGGGCAGTTAGCTTCAGTCATAAAAAAATCAAAACAAGCCGCTCGCTCACTAATATCTTCACCGCGCATATTGTAATAACAACCATCTTTAGCTAAACCAGGGCGCTCTATTGATATAATCGCTTGCGGTTGAAAATGAGCAAGCGCTCGTTTTGCCTCAGACAAACCCACATTCATTTTACCTACACTGATCACACAAAGACGATAATCTTGCTGAAATGCATTTGCCATCAATGCGCCACAAACAAGTACGGGTGTTGCCCCCAAAATTTCCAGCGCATGGTACAAAATTAAGGCACCAACAGGCCCATCTGTTTCAAAAGTATCCATGACAGGAAAGCCAGTACCAATAAGTACCGTGCCTTTGATGTCATGCATTATTTTAGCGGCACGTAAACAATAACCAGGGGAAAGATGAGGCTGTAAACCTTGCATACCTCGTAAATTACGCTCAACCAGCATATATTCTATTTTTTCGCTAAGCGACTGTTCATTTAACGCGTGTTTTTTCATTTACATCAATCTCTATTTTCTATTTTCTACTTTCTATTAATGCAGAGTTAATGCCGATCCTAATCACAAAAAGTTAACTCAGTACGATTAAAACAGCTTAAACTTAAATGAAATAGGTTGTGAGCCTGCTCCATACTAATGGGTTCAAAACGCACTTTACCGCCTTTATTTAATTGCCCTAGTTTAGCGGTATCTATAGAAGAAACAGCGCCAATTTTGGGATAACCGCCAATGGTTTGTCTATCATTTAGTAAAACAATGGGTTGGCCATCAGCAGGAATTTGTACTGCGCCATGGCAAATTCCCTCTGATAAAATGCCATCAATATCACAAGTAATTGCTTGCCCTGCTAATCGGTAGCCCATGCGATCAAAGCTTTTGCTTACCGTGTATTCATTCGAAAAAAATAAACGCTGTTGGTGTGAAGAAAAATACTGTTGTTGATAGCTCGGTACTGTGTGTAATATTACTTCATCGGTATATTTAGGTGTTAACGACTCTATTAATAATAGATCCTGTTTTCTGCAACTACCAGCACAAGCTAACACATCACCTGCCAATAATTTTCCTCCATTTAAGCCACCGACACCTTCACGACAAACCGTGGCGGTACTACCAAAACTTGGCGTAATACTAAAACCATCAGCAACCGCCAAGTAACAACGCACACCTTGAGAAGCAAAACCTAATTCAATAACATCACCCGCTTTTACCTGATAACTACGCCATAACGCTTTTATTTGACCATTAATAGTTAACGGCATATTGGCACCCGTAACGGCAATGCTTGTATCAACTTGGGTGATTAAGCTTAAACCGCCTATGCTAATTTCAATTGCGCTGGCATTTAACTTATTATCACATAAACGATTTGCCCACTGAAATGCAAGTAAATCTACAGGCCCGCCATTGGTTAAGCCAATATTAAAAGCACCAAAACGACCAGCATCTTGAATAAGACTTAACATGCCCGCTTTTTTAACTAAAAAACCAAGCGCTACTATCGACTTACCCATAATTCACCGTTAACTCTCCGCCCAAGGCGATAAACTCATCTTTAGCAATTGCCTTAAACTTTACTCGATCTCCAACATTAACAGGCATTGTCGGGGTTGCTTTGGCATCAAACATATCAATAGGACAAAGGCCTATAATATTCCAACCACCAGGCGATACACTTGGATAAACAGCCGTTTGTCTATCAGCTATAGCAACAGCACCTTTAGGCACCTTCATTCTAGGTGTGCTCAGTCTTGGGATGGCAATGCGTTTATCAACCTCACCTAAGTAGGCAAAACCGGGAGCAAAACCTATCGCATAAACCCGATATTCTTGCGCTTGATGCCGTGCAATAACCTGCTCAACGCTTAATTGAGCATGTTGAGAAATTACCGATAAATCAGGACCTGATTCATCACTATAATACACAGGCAGCTCAACAATAATGGAACCATGCACAGCCCCTTGTTCGTTGGTGTTGGTATCAATACCAGCTAACAGCGCACGTAGTTTATTACGTATTTGGTGGTGATCGATAATCATCATATTAAACATCACCATCAGCGATGCGTATGAGGGCACTAAATCAATGATCTCTTGTGCTAGCTCCTGCGCCATCGCTTTACGTATACGTTGCTCAGCTTGCTGAACCCTAGCTGAAACATTGCTCCTAACTTGGCCATCACCTTGCTTAGAAAAATAAATAATTAACGCATTTTCACCAGCGATATGAATATTAGTTGAATATGGCTTCACATTTGCTGACATTAATTAATTAACTCCCTGATCGCTTCAATAGCCTGCACAGCTTCAATATTGTCACCATGTACACATAAGCTATCAGCATTTAAGGTTAAAATTTTACCATTAACCGTCGTAACATTACCTTGCTCTTTTAACTGTTTAACTTGAGCAAGCATCTTATCTTTATTATGCACGGCACCTGCTTTGCTACGCGATAACAATTTTCCATCATCATCATAACACCGGTCAGCAAATGCCTCACTAATAATTTCGACACTAAAGGCTTTCGCCTGTCTGCGGTGTTCATCAATATTTGGCGTTGCTTGTAGCATTAATTTAAGCGGTTTATAATAGTTTGATAGCGCAGTAAATAACGCCTCTCGTACATTTTCTTTGATCATCATATCATGGTATAAAGCACCATGAGGTTTAATATATTCAAGCTCAAGCCCTAACGATTTAGCAACACCGTCAATAGCGGCTACTTGATAACTAACTAACGCGATAATTTCATCTGTTGAACAAGTCATCGAACGCCGACCAAAACCAACAAGATCAGGATACCCTGGATGAGCCCCCACACTGACATGATGAGCTTTCGCTAATGTAAGGGTTTTTTGCATTACTAAGGGATCGCCAGCATGAAAACCACAAGCAATATTCGCTTGATCTATGTACGGCATTACCTGTTCGTCTAAACCCATAGACCAACTGCCAAAGCTTTCGCCTAAGTCACAATTTAATTTCATCTTTGTTCCTCTCTTTTAAACACTTACAACACAGCTAGCGCTGAATTTGCAATATCAGTGACCAACATTTTCCCTGGGCTATGGGTAATACAAAAGGGAGGTTTTGTTTGCGCTAATGCTAATTGTGGGGTTACTCCACAAGCCCAAAATACAGGCACTTCATTATTTTTAATCGTTACTGAATCACCATAATCTGGCGTATTAATATCATCAATACCAATCAGTTTAGGATCACCAAAATGGATCGGCGCACCATGTACTGACGGAAAACGACTACAAATTTGAATCGCACGTATCGCATTTTTTGCCAACATTGGACGCATACTTACCACGGTTTCACCACTAAAGCGTCCTGCTGATTTACAAGCTATATTGGTACAATACATAGGCACATTTTTGTTTTCACTCAGGTTGCGAATGTCAAGCCCGTCGGCAATGAGTGCTTCTTCAAAAGAAAAAGAACAGCCTAAAACAAACGTGACTAAATCATCACGCCAAAGCTGTTTAATATCTGTTAGCTCTTGTGTTAATTCGCCTTTTTCGAACACACAATAACCAGGTACATCGGTACGAATATCAATATCTTGCCCAAGCTCAGGCAAGCGAAAGTCTCCCGCATTGGTTGACATACCAATTAACGGACAAGGTTTTGGATTAAACTGACAAAATTGTAAAAAGTCACCAGCCCAATCTTTAGGTAAAATAACAATATTCCCCTGTACGCAACCTGGGGCGAAACCCGAGGTATTGTTGGTAAAGTTTCCCATACGGATCTGTTGGCGTAAGGTATAAGCGTTAAATGATAAAGATACATTATTGCTATCACTTGTTAGCATAAAAACCCCAGGTTTTGTCAATAAATAATAGTCGATAACTGTCGGTAACTGTCGATAAGAGCCAGAACATTATTTGCACTAATTTATGCGTAGAAAAAATGCTATAATCCGTTTAATTATTTTAACATAGCGAAAAAAAATACTAATGCGAATAAAATTAACCCAAGATCTAAAAAGTGGTCATGATACTTTGTTAACTGGTGAAGAGTACGAGGCAGTATTAATATTACCTCGTTCAACAACGGTAGAGTTTGTTACCGATTCTGGTAAAAAAATCAGAGCATTTAATTATGAATACGTGAAAGTGACCCCGACAACAAATACCTAGCCATGCACCTAGCTAAGCTCTCCTTGGCTAATATGCAAAAGCTAAGATTCAAAAAATGATATGCAAGACATGATTAAAATAGACCGTTAAAACTTAACCCAAAGCCTTTAAAGCCACAGCTGAGCAGCCCAGTGACTGGCTCAGCTTCTTGCACTTGCTCTCTGCACTTGTTTACTCACAATAAACCGCTAGGTTTTTATAATACTTGTTCAGCTACTGCTACTAAATTATACTCGGTAAAGTCGTCCAGTGTCAGCGCACCTGTGCCTATTCCTTGCAGCGTAATAGCAAGAGTCGACATTGATGCCCCCCTCCCATCTGGATCAACAACAATGGTAACATCTCTGCCGACACCATCATCCGTCACTGTTAGGTAGTCATTCAAACTCAGCTCAATTACAAGATCTGTTCTCCCCAGAAAAACATTATAATCGTGCAGCAGACCAGACAACTCTAGCTTATCACCACCACGCCCTAGGGTGAAATCGGTAATCGTGTCATCGCCAGCATCAACATTGCTAGGGGTTCCTGGGGGCAAGCGAGGGCTAGAGAGGGTACGTGGGTAGTTAAACGTATCACTGCCAGCACCACCGCTCAACGTATCCGCACCCTCATTACCCTGGATGATATCATCTCCGGCATTACCTATGATGATATCCGCACGAGGAGTTCCTATCAGCGTGTTATCGCCATTGTTGCCAACAAGAGTGTTATTGATAGCAGTCACATCACTGTTACCTTGAGCATCTTGTAGCACCGAGCCGCTGCTAGGGGGAGTATAACTGACAGAAGTAACATTAGCATCGGTAATGGCGGCACCATCAAAAGTAAGCACTACGTTATTACCACTAATTGTCACTGCGGTAACGACTCTACTGCTAGCTTCATTATCCACTTTCACACTAAAAGCACTGGCATCGGGAACTGAATCGCCATTTAAAGGCTCATCAAAGGTAAGGGTAAGGGTATTATTGCTCACCTCAGCGCCTTGGTACTCAGGCAGCGAAAAATTAACATTACGAATAGTTGAATCCAAGCCCAGCTGACCCTCAGCATTCTCTACCCTAGCAAACAATTCATGATCACCGACACTGAGAAGGGTTGATGCACCAATAGAGATATTCTCAAAACCATTTTTAGCAGCACCAGCGCTCTGCTGGCGCTGAAGCGAAATATCAAGATGTAAATCCCCTGTAGACTCAACTGTCGAGGTATATTTCACCTCACCATTAAGCAAATACTCAACTATTGTGCCAGTGCGCTGTAAAGCAATGGTATCGCCCGGCTTATACCTATCCGTTAATGGTTGTTGTATCAGCTTCCCTCCCTCGACGATAAGCAAGAGATCAAATGTTAGATACCAAGCATAATCTGCGCTAGTATAAATGTTAAGACTCGTCCTATCGTTGCTTTCCTTAGAAAAACCAAACGATCTGATACCGACTCCTACCGTTGTGGCACTGATGGTAATATCGTCAGTCAGTGGCTGATCTGCCGAGAATGACCCCGCATATGACCCCGAATGGTCGTTATTTAGAGGACCACCAAACTCAGTATTACGAATAATACTGTTAGCCGTTATATCTACCTTAGCTTGCCCCTCAGCAGAAGTATCAGTAATATCGGGCTGACCAGCAACTGCACTAGGAATTGCAATACCGCCAAAGCCAAATTCAACCGCTGGCGCTAGATCAAACGTCCAACCTATGACCCCAGCATTTTCAGTTACCTCCGCTTCACCCAAACGAGTAGTGCCATCATAAATAGCCACAACTTCACCTAATTGCAACGCTGAAAATATTGTTCCAGTAAGTTTGGGCGAACTATCATCGGTTCTATCACCATTGTCCAACAAGCCCTGATTACTGCCCACATTATCAGTGATCGATGCAATAGCAACTGTTGTGTCAAGTTCCCTAACTCTTATTGCCTCACTGGTTATTTCTGGCTCAACCTTACCCAGCGCATCGGTATGTGTTACCACTACGGTAATGGTTTTACCCTCATGCGCTTGTGTCAAGGTCAAGGTTTTACTGGTTGCGCCCGCAATAGCATCACTATTAGTGCCGCTAGCTGCCCACCATTGGTAGGTGAACGACCCGACACCATTCCCATCCATCAGGGCAGAGGTAACAGCTGTTAGATCTTCGCCTTCTTTCGGTGTCCCCTCAATGGTCACCTCACCTGTGGTAGGAGAATTAATAACCTTTGACGCACTAGTTTTCGTTTCCTCTGTACCCTGTAAATCGGTATGTTTTACCACCACGGTGATGGGTTTATACACATGCGCTTGCGTCAAGGTCAAGGTTGCACTGGTTGCGCCCGCAATATCTTCGCCATCTACCTGCCACTGGTAGGAAAACGTACCCAGACCATCGGCATCTGTCAATGCATCAACATGCGCTGTCAGGTTTTCGCCTGCTATTGGTGTTCCCCTAACGTACACCTCACCTAGGGTAGGATCATTGACATTTTCAACTGGATCGGTTGCCATACTGATTATTGCTGGCTCAACCGTGCCCAGTGCATCGGTATGTATTACCACGACGGTGATGGCTTTACCTACCTGTGCTTGGGTTAAGATCAAGGTTTTATCGGTTGCACCCACAATAGCGTAGTTATTCGTGCCGCTAGCTGCCCACCATTGGTAAGTAAACGTGCCGACACCATCAACGTCTGTCACGGCTGAGGTATCTGCTGTTAGGGTTTCACCTTGTGCTGGTGCTGGTGCTGGTGTTGCTGCTCCAGTTTGTGCCTTAGTAATGGTCACATCACCCAAGGTAGGATCATTGACATTAGTAACCGCAGCAGTTGCCGCACTGGTTATCGCTGGCTCAACCATGCCTTGCGCATCGGTATGTGTTACCACTACGGTAATGGTTTTACCCACCTGTGCTTGGCTCAAGGTTAAGGCTTTACTGGTTGCACCCGTAATAGCATAGTTATTACTGCCATCGGCATCACTTGCCCACCATTGGTAGCTAAACGACCCGACACCATCAGCGTCCATCAGGGCTGAGGTATCTGCTGTTAGGATTTCACCTTGTGTTTGTGTCCCGGTGATGGTCACCTCACCCGTGGTAGGTGTGTTAACATTGTTATCACTATCGTCAAAAGCTTTTATGCCAACAGCGGCTAAAGCGATACCACCTGCAATCCAGCCCCAATGGGATCCTTCATCATTGTTTTCTTGAGCATTTGTCTCTTCATTTGTCTTTTCATTGGTTATAGGAACATAACTCACCTTGCCTTCAGGCAAATCACTTAATCCTAACGTTTCACCATCATCCTCGGTGAGCATATCAGCTAATACACCACTGTCAGCATAGGTGTATACCATAAAACTGCCATCACTCAAGGCTTCACCAATGGGGCTATCGGGTGTTATGGTAACGCCTTCTTCTCCCCCTCCTAATGTTACGGTACAAGCGCCATCTTCACATAAGGTGTAAAAACCTCTGAAAATAACCTTGCTGGCATCAGCGCCGGTAACTACAAGATCATCGCCTTTTTTCACAGCAACAATGTTCGTTATTAAGTTTTCTTCGCCATTGTTTGTTTGCGTTATTACTTTGACGTTATAGTTTTCATAGGTAGCTGCTAAGATAGAAATAGTTTTAGCGGCTGGTAAAGCTATGGTTATATCGTCTAATTTAGTGTCTTTAGGTTCGATTACAACTAGGTTGCTAGTTCCGCTTTTAGCGCTATTAAGTATATTCATTTTATTTATATCTCTATGTTAGCTGAATTTAAGTCATGATTATCTATCTTACTTTTTCCTATTCTGATAATAGTACGCTTTTGTAAACTATACAATACTTACTTGAGGTTGAGACCTTATAGCTTTTAAAGTCGCCTCGAAAGGCGACTTACATACATTTTACCTTAAACCTTTTACCTTAAATAAAAACCAGTGTGGTTATTCCACAGAGGCTTCACCATTAAGAGGCTCCACTATTACCTTCAGTCATTTCTGTCGGTGCCTTACCACCACTGTTAAAGTATTCGCGTGTTAATTTGAAGACAACAGGACTTAACAATACTATCGCTATAATGTTCGGAATTGCCATTAATGCGTTCATGGTGTCAGCAAGTAACCAAATAAATTCTAACGAACCGACAGCACCAATTGGCACAACTAAAATCCAAAGAACACGGAACGGAATAATCCCTTTAACACCAAAGAAGTACTGTACACATTTTTCACCGTATACACTCCAACCTAGCGTCGTAGTAAAGGCAAAAACAGTCAAAGAAATCGCGACTATGTAATTACCATAAGGTATAGCGGTTGCGAAAGCATTTGATGTTAATTCAGCACCTGTTACACCAGAAGTCCACTCACCAGAAACAATAATAGCTAAGCCAGTAATAGAACATACAATTAAGGTATCAATGAATGTACCTAGCATGCCAACAAGGCCTTGGGCAACAGGGTTGTTAGTTTTAGCTGCCGCATGAGCGATAGGAGCACTACCTAACCCTGCTTCATTTGAGAATACACCACGTGCGACACCGAAACGAATTGCAGCCCAAACAGCGGCACCAGCGAATCCACCTTCAGCAGCCGTTGTGGTAAATGCACTTTTAAAAATGAGTGCGAAAGCGGCAGGAAGTTCCCCAGCATGTATGAACAACACCACAACACCACAACTAATGTAGAATATTGCCATTAAGGGAACAAGTTTACCGGCAACATCACCAATACGCTTAATGCCACCTATAAGTACTAAACCTACCAGTATCATTAGCACAATGCCCGTAACAACAGGCGCTATACCAAAGTTACTTTCAAGTGCATTGGCAACTGAGTTTGTTTGTACCGTATTACCAATACCAAAAGCAGCAACAGAGCCAAAAAGGGCGAATGCTCCGCCTAACCAACCCCATTTACTCGATAGGCCATTTTTAATGTAATACATTGGACCACCACTGTGGTTCCCGTTCTCATCAACTTCACGATAACGAACGGCAAGTACAGCTTCGGCAAACTTAGTTGCCATACCCACTAATGCCGTACACCACATCCAAAATAATGCACCAGGACCACCAAGAAATATAGCGGTGGCAACACCAGCTATATTACCTGTACCTATGGTAGCTGACAGTGATGTCATTAACGCATTAAAGGGGCTAATTTCACCTTTGGCATTTTTATCTTTGTCAGGGATACGTCCTTTCCAAAGTAAACGAAAGCCAGTGCCTAACTTTAATATTGGCATTAAACGTAAGCCAACAGTTAAAAACAACCCAACACCAAGTATCATGATAAGCATAGGAACACCCCACACAATACTATTAATGTTGGAAATAATACTTGTTATAAATTCCATAATAATTCCTCTCTGCTGTAATATTTATAGTTAATACCATCAACCTATACTATATGTTGATTTTATTATTTTGTAGATA
The DNA here is from genome assembly GCA_965261045.1 of uncultured Colwellia sp. Classification (GTDB taxonomy): domain Bacteria; phylum Pseudomonadota; class Gammaproteobacteria; order Enterobacterales; family Alteromonadaceae; genus Colwellia. The sequence goes on along the minus strand of CBDHCJ010000001.1, from coordinate 1,246,176 downwards.
TACTTTGTAAATATACTTTGTAAATAATCGAAAACCTTTAAAATAAACAAAAGTTTCCAATAGGAAATAAGCTAGCTAAAAAAAAAAGAAATTGCAAGGGTTATTATGCGGTAATCCACAATATTAATGCTTCTTGTTTGCTTATTGATATTACCAGATGCCCCATTGTTGCATCATAATAGGCACTATCTCCCACAACTAAGGTTGCAGGCTCATAGAATTCAGTGAGCAGCTGAACTTCTCCTTCCAAAACAAGTAAAAACTCTTCTCCTTCATGGCGGATCCATTCACCAAAGTGCTCAAAATTTCGGGCATAAATTTTGCTTTTATATGGCTTCATTTTTTTGTTTCTAAGTTGAGTTGCTAATAACTCATGCTCATAGGTAAGTGTCGCATGAGGTCGCCCTTGCTGACATAAGGTTATATCTCGACGACCCGTTACCTTACTTTCTTTCGGCTTTGTAAATAATTGCGGCAGTTCAATATCAAGGCCTGCCGCCAGTTTTTGCATGACAGAAAACGTTGGTGAAATCTGCTCATTTTCAATTTTTGATAAGGTAGAACGAGCCAAGCCTGTACGCTTACTTGCTTCTTCAAGCGTTAATTTACTTTCAGTACGAATAGCTTTAAGTTGTGCGCCTATGGTCACTTTTTCTATCGTTCGCTTATTATTTTCCTTACTCGTAATAGTCATTGAAGGATAATTATCAAGTTGATCTTGTTTGCTCATCGCATCACCTAGCTAAAAATATTTAATTTAATTTCTTAATTTCTTAATTTAAACAATAGTAGTGCCACATTAACAATCTGTACAGAACTCTTTTAGGAAACTATCAAGGACTAACGCTAAAGCAACAAAGCAAGAAAAAGTTTCCTATTGGAAACTTTTTCTTGCTTTTGAAAATATTGCCTGCTATGTTTTATAGCAATTCAATCAATGCACAACCAATGCATAAGCTCAATTTAGGTAAAATCTATTCATTAACACTAAGATATTAAGGAATGCAACAATGAAAAACACTTATACCTCAAGTGAACTAGAACACTTTTTTTCAGCCAAACTACCGCTTACTGATGGTGCGGTTCAAATGGTAGTAGCGCTGGAAGAAAAACGTCAAAACCAGCAAATTGAATTAATTGCATCAGAAAATATTGTTTCCAAAGCCGTTATGGAAGCCCAAGGAACAGTGTTAACCAATAAATACGCCGAAGGCTACCCTGACCGTCGATATTATGGTGGTTGTGAGTATGTAGACAAAGTAGAAACATTGGCGATTGAACGAGCAAAACTTATTTTTAAAGCAGATTACGTTAACGTGCAGCCTCATTCAGGTGCGCAAGCTAATGGCGCGGTAATGCTAGCCTTAGTGAAGCCTGGCGATACAATATTAGGCATGTCACTTGATGCTGGCGGTCATTTAACACATGGAGCTAAGCCTGCTCAATCAGGTAAATGGTTTAATGCTATTCATTACGGCGTGCGCAAAGATGATATGCGTATTGACTATGATCAAGTATTAGCGCTAGCTAAAGAGCATAAGCCAAAAATGATCATTGCTGGTGGCTCAGCCATTCCTCGTCAAATAGATTTTTCTAAATTTCGTGAAATTGCCGATCAAGTAGGTGCTATTTTAATGGTTGATATGGCACATATCGCTGGTTTAATCGCTGCTGGTGCGCATCAAAACCCATTACCTTTCGCCGATGTTGTTACCACCACCACACATAAAACATTAAGAGGTCCTCGTGGTGGATTAATTTTAACCAACAATGCTGATATCGCTAAAAAAATTAATTCTGCCGTATTCCCTGGTTTGCAAGGTGGTCCATTAATGCATGTTATTGCTGCAAAAGCAGTCGCTTTAGGTGAAGTGCTTGAGCCATCTTTTGGTGCGTATATTAAGCAAGTTTTAAGCAACGCGAGAGTGTTAGCTAGCACGTTACAACAAAGAGGTTGTGACATTGTTACCGATGGAACTGATACCCATTTGATGCTAGTTGATTTACGTCCTAAAGGGCTAAAAGGAAATACCACAGAACACAGTTTAGAACGCGCTGGCATTACCTGTAACAAAAATGGTATTCCGTTCGATTCAGAAAAACCAATGATTACTTCTGGTATTCGTTTAGGTACTCCCGCTGGCACTAGCCGTGGCTTTGGTAATGAAGAGTTTGAATTAATTGGACAGTGGATTGGTGATGTTTTAGATGGTTTAGTTGCCAATCCTGAAGATAATAGCGCCGTAGAAAATAAAGTTTTACAGCAGGTTCAAGCACTTTGCCTGAAATTCCCTCTGTATAGCTAAGCTACCGATAAATTCAACGATAACAAGACAGGAATATGACCATGAGCACAGTAGAAAAAAATTACCAATTCGCCCCAAGTCACGAATGGGTGAAAAATAACAACGATGGTACTGTTACTGTCGGTATTTCAGACCATGCACAAGGTTTATTAGGCGATGTTGTTTTTGTTGAACTTCCTGAAGAAGGCGATGAGATAACCGCTGGTGAACAATTTACACTGGTAGAGTCAGTAAAAGCCGCTTCAGATGTGTATGCTCCTATTTCGGGTGAAATAATTAAAATCAACCAAGCACTCGAAGATTCACCTGAGTTAATTAATGAATCAGCATTTGTTGATGGCTGGATTGTAACAGTGAAACTTGCTGAGCCTGAGCAGTTAGATAGCTTACTAAGTTATGACGCATACAATGCGAGTATCGAAGACTAATTCAATATCGGCAAAATGTTTAACCATTACCAAAAGTTATCTGGAGCTTTTCATGACTAACAATAATTTATTAGCACAATTGGGCGATAATGTAGATTTTATTGCTCGACATAATGCCCCTGATGCAATTCAACAACAGCATATGTTAAAAACGCTGGCACTGGATTCAATTGCACAAATGATTGATAAAACAGTCCCCGATAATATTCGACTTTCGCAACCGATGGCATTAGCCAAACCGCAAAGCGAAGTTGAAATGTTGGCAACACTTAAAGGTATTGCGGCAAAAAATAAAGTAAATAGAAGCTATATTGGACAAGGATATTACGATACCCATGTTCCTCATGTCATTTTACGTAATGTGTTTGAAAACCCTGGTTGGTATACCGCTTATACACCTTATCAACCAGAAATATCACAAGGTCGTTTAGAAGCGCTGCTTAATTTTCAACAAATGATCACTGATCTTACCGCGATGGAGCTGTCTAACGCTTCTTTACTTGATGAAGCCACTGCCGCCGCTGAAGCAATGAGCTTATGTAAGCGGGCAAGTAAAAACAAAAGTAACGTCTTTTTTGTTAGTGATGACGTTCACCCACAAACATTAGATGTCATTAATACCCGAGCAAAATACTTTAATTTTGATATTGTTGTCGCGCCATGCTCAGCACTCAATAATCATGATGTGTTCGGTGCTTTATTGCAATACCCTGGCACAACAGGACAAGTTCGTAATTTAGAAGACATAATTGAGCAAGCCCATAGCAAAAAAACCTTAGTTGCTGTTGCGGCTGACTTACTTGCCTTAACCGTACTTAAAGCACCTGGAGAAATGGGCGCTGATGTTGTTATAGGTAGTGCTCAGCGTTTTGGTGTGCCAATGGGTTACGGTGGTCCACATGCTGCTTTTATGGCAACCAAAGAAAAGTACAAACGAACAATTCCGGGTCGAGTTATTGGTGTTTCAATTGACTCAAAAGGTAAGCCTGCTTTGCGTATGGCTATGCAAACCCGAGAGCAGCATATTAGACGAGAAAAAGCTAACTCAAATGTATGTACCGCTCAAGCATTACTTGCCAACATGGCATCATTTTATGCCGTATACCATGGCCCGCAAGGGTTGAAAAAAATGGGTCGACGGGTAAATCGTTTAACATCAGTGCTCGCTGCTGGTTTGCAAAAAGCAGGCATTGAACTAGTTCATAATGATTTTTTTGACACCATTACAATACAAACAAATAAACAAACTGATGCGATTTATCAACGCGCATTGGCTGGTGATATTAATTTACGGTTATTACCGAATCAACTTGGTATCAGTTTAGATGAAACTACCACGCCTGCTGATATTGAAGCATTATGGTTAGCTATTACTGAGCAATCTTTCAACGTTGTCGATGTTGAACAAACGTTAACGGCAGAGTTTTGCAACATTCCAGCAGACTGTCAGCGTACGAGTGACTATTTAAGCCACCCAGTGTTTAACCGTTATCATAGTGAAACCCGTATGTTGCGTTATTTAAAAAGTCTTGAGAATAAAGATTTTTCATTAACTCACGGTATGATACCGCTTGGCTCTTGCACAATGAAGCTTAATGCTACCGCACAAATGATTCCGGTGACCTGGCCTGAGTTTTCACGAATGCACCCGTTTGCGCCAAGTGATCAATGTACTGGTTATGAAGCCTTAGCCGAAAGCTTTAGTGAAATGTTAATAGAAGTGACGGGATATGATGCTTTTTCATTACAACCCAACTCTGGTGCTCAAGGAGAGTATGCTGGTTTAATTGCCATTCAACGTTACCATGCATCTCGGGGGGAAGAATATCGAAATATATGCTTAATCCCTAGCTCCGCACATGGTACTAACCCCGCCAGTGCCTCAATGGTATCAATGCGTATCGTGCTGGTTAATTGTGATAAGCAAGGCAATGTTGATGTCGATGATTTGAAGGAAAAGATAAATCTTCACCGTGAACAACTCGCTGCAATAATGATAACTTATCCTTCAACACATGGTGTGTATGAAGAAACCATCAAAGAAATTTGCGAGCTTATTCACCAAGCCGGTGGTCAAGTTTATCTTGACGGCGCAAATATGAATGCTCAGGTAGGCTTAACCTCGCCTGGTTTTATTGGTGCTGATGTTTCTCATCTCAATCTACATAAAACATTTTGTATTCCCCATGGTGGTGGTGGTCCTGGTATGGGCCCTATCGGTGTGAAATCACATTTAGCTGAATTTTTACCTGGACACAGTGTGACCAACACAGTGGGCGCAGTATCAGCGACCGCATTAGGTAGTGCTTCTATTTTACCTATTTCTTGGGCTTACATTGCTTTAATGGGCGCAGAAGGATTAAAATCAGCCACTGAGCTAGCGATTTTAAACGCTAACTACATTATGGAGAAATTAAGCCCGCACTACCCTATTTTATTTAGAGGTAAACAAGGATGTGTCGCTCATGAATGTATTATCGACATAAGACCATTAAAAGAATCTTCAGGTATTACCGAAGAAGATGTTGCGAAACGTTTAATGGACTTTGGCTTTCATGCGCCAACCATGTCATTTCCTGTCGCTGGCACCTTAATGATTGAACCAACCGAAAGTGAGTCTTTAGAGGAATTAGATAAATTTATTGATGCACTGATTACTATTCGTCATGAAATAGCAAAGGTTGAAAATGGAACTTGGACACTTACCGATAATCCATTAGTGAACGCACCTCACACATTAAACGATCTAACCGACAGTGATTGGCCTCGTGCTTATTCGCGCCTAACGGCCTGTTATCCGAGTAGTTGCCCAAGCCAACCTAAATTTTGGCCAACAACTAACCGTATTGACAATGTATACGGTGATCGAAATCTAATTTGTAGCTGTCCTCCTATTGAGAGCTACCAATCAACGGATACGTAAGTATCTATAGCAAACTAGAGAGTAACTTATACTAATACTAATACTCGTTACTCTTAAAAAATAACTACAACTGTATGAATACGGAGAACACCATGAAAAATTTTAACATTAAAACATCACTATTTTCTTTAGCCCTTGTTTTGCCAACATTTGCATCATATGCCGACGCGGATACGTCTAAAGAGGCTCTACAAGTACAACTGTCTGAAATTCAAAAGCGTTTAGCGCAATTAGAAGACGCTAAAGGATCTTCTGCAGATCAAAATAATACCGCTATCAATTTTTACGGTAGTTTACGTCCAACGTTTGGTGTCACCAGTAGCGATAGTGCTGATCGTTGGGATGTAGGTGATGCTTTATCACGTATTGGCGTTGCCGCAGAGCATAAACTAAGCAATGGTATGATAGGTTTTGCCAAAGGTGAATTTAAAGTACAAATTCAAGGTGATGCCCATTTTGGTGATGCCCGTAAAGCGTACGTTGGGATAAAAGGTGATTTTGGTCGTTTTGCTGTCGGCAAACAAAGCACAACGCAATTTGACATAATTGCAGGTCCGGTTGATCTTTTCAACCGCGCATCAACACCACTTGCTTATGATGATGCTAGCCCATTTCGTCAACAAGAAATGGTTACCTATAGAAAAAACGTTGGTAATTTAGAATTTCGTATTGAAGGTCAATTTAAAGGTCAATTTAAAGACGAAGATAAGAATGATATTAAGGATGCTAAGGATGCTAGTGACTTTGTCAACGCTGGTGTTCAATATAAAGGCGATAACTTTACTTTAGCTGCTACTTATCTAACCAAAGACCTTGTGGGCACAGATGAAAACACCGTGGCGGTATCGGCATCAAAATCATTAGGTGATTGGTACATTGGTGCTGCTTATCAAGACATTGATCGTGGTGGTTATGGTCAAGATAGATCTACCATTGATGTTGCTGGTGCATATAGTTTTAACCAGAGCTACAAGCTTAAAGTGGGTTATTCTCTCTATTCTGACGATTTAATGCCTAAAAAAAGTAATGAAGTTACTCGCATCAATACGACATTAGAATGGCAAGGTAGCCCTGATTACCGCTTATTTGTTGAGCTTCAAAATAACAACTATGCTGATCGTAGCGACAGAGATAATAATCAATTGACTATTGGTTTACGTTATAATTTTGATTACAAATTTTAACTAGCAGTATTACTTGAATCCAACTTAGCCTATCAGTTGATAGGCTAAGTCGATAATTGAACTTGTCTACACGCCCTCTACATGATCTACACGCGATCTACGCACATGACTTTACATGAAACTAAAAAACGTATTGCGCTTGAATAAATAGCTCATCCTTATCCTTGTCTTTTTTGCCTTTTATGTTTTCGTTTTGACGAAAAGTAAGCTGAAATTTAATATCGTGTTGATGCACAAACCAGTTAACACCTACTTCAGTACGATCCCATGTTTGAGCATAACCATCGGTATCTTGACTCGACATGGAAACAACAAGCTCTAACTGTGAAGGAATGATCATATAGCCGCCTTCTATTGAGTAGTTCGTCATTTTAGTTTCGCCATTTTTATAAATGCCGCTAGTCACAGTGTTATCAATTGTTTCGGCATTAAAAAAGTTGTATTGTGCATCAATTGAAAAACCTGACTTACGATAAGCAGCACTAAATTCAATACCTGTTACCTTATCCACATCGGGGGTCTTTCCGCCACTTGTATCTGTACTCTTTGTTTTATCAAAATAGGTATTGTTGTAGGTATTGTTGTCGTTATCATTTTTCCAACGATAAGCACCAAGGGAGATAGTGGCTTTTTGCTTACCGCTAAAGTCGCCTTGCTTAAGCTTTAATGCCCCAAATGGGTGAAAACTAATACGACCACCGATCATCTTGCCTTCATTCCAATCAGCATTGTCATTAACTGCGGTATCAAAATCAATTTTATCGTCATCAGGATCAATACGACCATCAGCCAAACCTAAAGCCCAATCCCAGCGCTTGCTATCATTATGACCTGCTACATAAATACCTACTTGGCGATCTGGCGTACCATAGTTGTGATCACCCACAAATGTGCGCTCTACCAGTTGCTGATACTTAGAAGACGTTAACACTTCACGTGAAAATGGAAACAGGTAGTTACCAACAGACACTTTTATGTTTTTATAACCAGAGTACTGCATGTAAGCGTCTTTGATAGAGATTTCATTGTCACCATTAGCTCCCCCCATATCCCATTGAAATTTACCCTGCCATTGAGGATGGATGCTACCTTCAATATAAGGGCGTAAACGACGGAAGAAGACATCATCCTTTGTGACATTGTCTGCCTCAGTGCTGTGATACTGAAGTTGAATACGACCACCTAACTTTAGGTATTTATCACCGTCTTGGTAGGTAACACCCGCTATGGCTGACGAAGATATGAGGCTTAAAAGAGCCGATGTTACAATTAATTTATGTTTCATTGTATTTCTCACTTAGTTAAAAATTATTTTTTATTAAATTATTTTTTTATTAAAAAGTTAACTCTCATTGCAATAAGAACATTGCAATAGGAAAATTAACTGATGACGTAAAGTCTGTTGAACCTACAGAGAGGCTTTTACCTTTCAAATATTACCTTTCAAATATTACCTTTCAAATGTTAACTTTCAATGGTATTGAATTTACACCACTATTATTACGAAATTATTACAAACGACAATACCTGAGTACTACCTGAGTAATAGCAAGACGAGTAAGTTAGGGATCAAATATTAATCTAGATAACTTTTCAAGCACACAGGTTTTTAGTTCCAGACAAAACCTAAGTTAAATACGGCTTATAAAAGCTTTCAACTAATACCGCTTAATTTGTTGATTCAAATGCATAAACAATCATGCGCGAATAGTGTTCATTAGGAAGTAAGACACTATTTGGAAATTGTTTAACGTTAATCGCATTAGGATAATTTTGAGCTTCTAAACATAAGCCTTGATATGAGGTAAAATTGCCACTTAAATAAAAGCCAGTATATAGCTGTATCGCAGGCTGATCGGTATAAACAGACAAACTAAGTTGATTCTTTAGCGAAGTAAGGATCGCTTTGGGCTGTTCAAACGGCGTGTTATCTAAAACAAAACAATGATCATAGCCGTGCTTTTCTTTAAGAGATTGATCTTGAGTTTTCTGCTGTCGATTTCCAATACTGACAGCTTCTTTAAAATTGAAATCTGTATCTGAAGTCGCAATTATGTTGCTCGTGGGTATATTAGCTGTGTCAGTTTCAAGGTAGGCCGATGACATCATTTGCAACTGTAATGATTGGCAGTCTTTTTCACCTAAGTTAAAATAAGCATGGTTAGTCAAGTTGATTGGCGTGGCTAAATCTGTATTGGCCGAGTATTGTATGCTTAGTTTATGATCCACACTCAATTGATAAGTAACAGATAAAGTTAAGTTTCCAGGAAAGCCTTGATCACCGTCATTAGAATCGAGAGATAGAGTAACTGAAGAGTTAGTGAGTGTTTCTTTGTCTATTTTCCAATAACGCAAAGCAAAATTATGCTCGCCACCGTGTAAACAATTATCGCCATCATTCTGTGATATCTGATATTGTTGGTCTTCTAGCTCAAACTTACCATCAGCAATACGATTACACACCCTGCCACAGGTTGCCCCTAAGTAAAATTCATCCGCTAAATACTCTTCTGCCGAAGCATAGCCCAGTATCATTTCTTTAAGCTCAGCATTGACTGGAAATTTAATTGATTTAACTCTGGCACCAAAATTAATAATTTCAACTGACATGCCATAGTCATTGGTTAGTGTTAATGTTGCCAACTTTGTTCCCAATTTATTTACAAAATCCATAATTTGTTTACCTTTACCTTTACTTTTGGTTAAACTTTACCATCTGATCTGAATGCACCTTGTGTTGCACTACAAAGATAAATACTTGCCGCTAAACCAAATTCTTTTTCATATCTGCTGTTCACAACATCCTTTACTTGTTCGACCATAGCTGTTGGCACTAGGGCGACAACACAACCACCAAAACCGCCACCCGTCATACGCACTCCGCCGTCAGTACCTAAAACACTATCAATCATTTCAACCAAACCATCCATTTCCTTGGTGCTTACTTCAAAGTCATCCCGCAAAGATATATGAGATCCTTTCATTGCCACACTAATAGCTACCCTATCATTGTTTTTAAGTGCCTTTAATGTTGCAAGCGTTCGAGCATTTTCACTGATCACATGACGGGCACGCTTGAATAATACTGGCTCAATTTGCGCTTTAGCAGAATTAAGCTGTTTCAAGGTCACATCACGCAAAGCGGAAACACCAAAATATTCAGTAACTTGTTCACATTGCTGACGCCTTAAGTTGTATTCACTGTCGACCAAACCACGTTTAACGTTAGAATTAACAATAAACAAGGCCAAATCATCAGGTATAGGTGCATCTTCAAAGGATAAATTTTTGCAATCTAGCAACATGGCATGGCCTTGCTGTCCCATTGCCGAGATAAGTTGATCCATGATGCCACAATGACAGCCAACAAAGTCATTCTCTGCTTGTTGACCAATAAGTGCCGCATTAACGCCATTTAAACCTAATTGATAAAGCTGAGTAAAGACTTTTAAGATGGCAATTTCAAAACTTGCAGAAGAGCTTAATCCAGCCCCTTGCGGAACATCACCAGTAACCACCAGGTTTGCGCCTTTAATTTCAGGGTATTTTTTCATTAATGCTTTTAAGGTACCTTTAACATAATTGCTCCACATCATTTGCTGATCAAACACTATCTCATTGAGTGTAAATTCATTAGTTTGTTGGTCACAATCATGAGCATAAACGTTAACTAGCTTATCTTCGCGAGCTGATGCGGCGATAGTGGTGCCGTAATTAATCGCTGCGGGAAGTACAAAGCCATCATTGTAATCAGTGTGATCGCCAATTAAATTTACCCGGCCAGGGGCATGACAAACTATCTCGGCTGAGCATTGAAACTTCTGTACAAAGAGTTGCTGTGCAAGCTCTTTTTGCTCAACACTCTGTTGTTTTAGGTTTTGGTGTTTTAGGTTTTGTTGAGTCATTAGCTTTGCTCTTTATAATGAATGTCAGACGAGTCACGTAGCCTTTGCGCTGCTTGCTCTGCGGTAAGATCTCGTTGAGCTTCAGCCATCATTTCATAACCCACCATAAATTTGCGGACAGTTGCAGATCTTAATAATGGAGGAAAAAAGCTGGCATGCAAAGTCCACTCGTTATGATGTTGTCCATCAAAAGGCGCACCATGCCATCCCATTGAATAGGGAAAAGAACAATTAAAGACATTGTCATATTTGATGGTTATTTGCTTGAGAATATCCGCAAGCGATAACTTTTGTTGCTGATTAAGTTCAGTGATACGAGACACAACAAAACGTGGTAGCAGTAAAGTTTCAAACGGCCATGCCGCCCAATAAGGTACAACAACTAGCCAATCATCATTCATTACCACAATGCGTTCTTTATTTTCTATTTCTCTAACCACATAATCTTGCAATAAATTGCGGCTATGTAAGTTCAAGTAAGCCTGTTGCGCGTTTTGTTTTTTCATGACTAAGGTAGGCAATTGCTGTTGTGCCCAAATTTGCCCATGGGGGTGAGGATTAGAACAGCCCATGACATTGCCTTTATTTTCAAATATCTGCACCCATGAATAAATTTTTCCTAATGCTTCACATTGATCCTGCCAGCTATCTATAACGCTATAAATTTCCTTTACTGACAGCTCTGGCAAAGTTTTACTATGATCAGGTGAAAAACAGATAACACGACTTTCACCTTGCTCTGTGGCCATTTTGAACAATGGATCATTACTTTTAGCGATAGGGGTGTCTTGCTTTATTGCGGAAAAATCATTGGTAAAGACAAATGTATCTTTATAATCATCGTTGATTTCACCATTTATTCGGGTGTTTCCCGCACATAAAAAGCACTCTTTGTCATACGCGAGCTTTTCTTGTTCATCAAGCTTTTCTACCTGCCCCTGCCAAGGTCGCTTTGCTCTATGTGGAGAGACTAGTACCCATTCATCGGTTAATGGGTTGTATCTTCGATGGGGATGTTCAGTCGGGTCAAATTCGATAATCATTGTATTTTAAAGCCGTCATTAGTGAAAATAAAATGTGAATCAAAGCGTATTCGTTTACCTATGTTTGTGCAATAACTAATTTTAAATTAGGTGCTCCTTAATGAAAAGCCTGTATTTAGTGTACATTAAAGAATACTTAAAGATAATACAACAATGTAAACAATTACCCTATAATAATTATCTCGTAACAACAATAAAAGACGTATAGGCTTGTTAAACGAGAATCGACAAGCTTTAAACTTAACTAATTACTGGCTTTGATAAATATTAAGCAGTAAAAGAATTTGATGATCATCTGGATTTCGATATAGCTAAGCCTATTATTCTGGATTAATTTCTACAGGTACTACGGTTAATAGTGCACGTTGACCAATTGCTACATTGGCGTTAGGAAAAATAATCGCCTCACCTTGTTTTTTAGTTTTAATCTCTTTACTACCATCAGTAGCGATGACAGTGCCAATGGGGAAATCAGTAAAGTTTTCTACGTCATCGCTAAAATGCAATGTAAAATCATTATGCTGCCTGTCGATGATCTGATCTATTTCAAAAAAACTAAAATCTTCTTTATGATACTTGCTTAACGCCAACGCTTGCCCAGATATTAGCGATTTTAAACTAGCCCTTACACCAGCAAAGTTCGTCATGTCGTTTTCCCCAAAAGGCTTCACCTTACCTAGCTCTACAGTAAAGGCATGAGCACCAAATTCATTTGACGAGAAATAGCTAAAGGTGGTTGTAGGTGAATTAGAAAACAACAGTGTATTAACACCACAGGCAAGCATAAATTGCAGTTGCTCTTTCACCCAAGGTTTATTGTGTCTAAATGGATAAACGGCAAATTTATCATTTTTAGAGCCTCGAATTGCCGTATGTAAATCATAATGGAAACGTTCTATAGGCTTACCATTATGCAAACGAGTTTGCTCGCTAGCTGAGACAAAAAAATCACGAACAGTATTTTCAAGTAACAAAGCACGGTGACGCTCTTGGTTAATTAACCCTGCACCCTGCCCTTTATCTAACCCTTTCTCTAATAAAGAATCTTGTGAATGACCACCACTAAATAATCGATTAAGGTTTTCTTCAACAAAACGTTGTCCGATGTTAATAGAAGCGGGGTTGCCAAAAAGAAAGAGTGTCCTGTGTTTAAGGTGTAACTCACCTAAAATTAATTGTTTGATTAACTCATTACATATTTCAATTGGTGCGGTTTCATTGCCATGAACCGCACTTGATAAAACAATATCTTTGCTTGAGGTACGGTTGACTGGCTCAAAAACTATAATGCCCGTATCGAGTACTGATACTTTAGTTTTTGCTGAGCTGTTTGCGCATACAACTTCAAAATTAAACGCAACCATAGACAATTCATGACTACGTGTTAAATGCAAAAAATCACCGTTAAGCAATAACTGTGCTTTTAATTGCTCTGCGGTTAGTTGCTCTTGAGGATATAACATCTGATGCCTTTTATGTTTCTTTTCGTACTAACTTGATACGATAAACTCGTACTTTATTCTTCTATAGTCCTGCGGCTTTAAAGGCGGCACTTACAATGTCTTGTGCCTCTTTAATAATCACTTGTAAATGTTGTTCTCCAATAAAACTTTCAGCATATATCTTATAAATTTCTTCCGTACCCGATGGACGAGCAGCAAACCAACCATTATTAGTAACTACTTTTATGCCGCCAATAGCCGCATTATTTCCTGGTGCATGAGATAGAATTTGCACTATTTTTTCACCTGCTAAGGTATCAGCAGTAACATCTCTACTCGATAATGCCGTTAATACTTTTTTCTGTTCAAATGAGGCAACGGCTTCAACACGACCATAACAGGGTTGCCCTAGCTCACTAACCAATTCAAGGTAATGCTGATGTGGATCTTTACCAGTAACCGCTAATATTTCAGCCGCTAAAAGCGCCATAATAAAGCCATCTTTATCGGTAGTCCATGTGCTACCATCACGCGCTATAAATGAGGCACCAGCACTTTCTTCACCGCCAAAAGCGTAGCTTGAATCAGCTAAACCATCAACAAACCATTTAAAACCTACCGGCACTTCTGATAATGGTCGGTTAATTTTTTTTGCTACACGGTCAATCAGTGAACTTGAAACCAGGGTTTTACCTATTTTACAATGCTCTGGCCAATTTCTATTCGTAAACAAGTAATTAATAACCACAGCTAAGTAATGATTAGGGTTCATTAAAGCGCCACTTTTTGTCACTATGCCGTGTCGATCAAAGTCAGGATCATTACCAACACTAATATCAAAATCATCTTTCATGGCAATAAGACCTGCCATAGCATAAGGAGATGAACAATCCATACGAATTTTGCCATCTTTATCAAGCGGCATAAAAGCAAAGCTGGCATCAACAACTGGGTTTACTATAGTAAGTTTTATACCATACTTTTTAGCGATAGCTGGCCAATAAGCAATACCTGAGCCACCAAGCGGATCAACGCCTATAGTGACACCTGATTTAGCAATGGCCTCCATATCAACAACTTGTTCAAGTTGACTAACATAGTGCTCAATAAAATCTTGCTGCGTTAACAAGTCAGATTCTAGTGCTTGCATATAAGAAAGCTGTTTAACATCAACTAAACTTGCTTTAATAAGTTCGTTTGCTCTTTGCTCTATGTGTTTCGTGATACTAGCTTCTGCAGGTCCTCCATGTGGTGGATTATACTTAATGCCACCATCAGTAGGAGGGTTATGAGAAGGTGTAATAATAAGACCATCAGCAATTGAGTTATCATCATGAGTTTTATTATGGGAGATGATCAGGCGAGAAATCACTGGTGTCGGCGTAAAACCCGCATTAGTTTGTGTGGTTGATAAAACATCATTTTGAATAACAACATTCACACCATTGGCAATCAGCACAGAAATTGCGCTAGCAAAAGCTGGCTCAGATAACGCATGAGTATCTTTACCTAAAAAAAGTGGCCCTGTAATGTTTTGAGCAACGCGGTACTCAGCAACCGCCTGACAAATAGCAATAATATGGTGCTCATTAAAGCTTATTTTGACCGCCGTGCCTCGGTGACCAGAGGTACCAAAACTGACTTGTTGAGCGGTAATATCTACATCAGGTGTTTTGAGATAATAATAACTGACTAATTGACCAAGATTAATTCTATCTTCTGGACGAACAGCCTTACCTGCATGAGCGTGAACTGACATATTATTCCTTTTATTTTATTGCTTAGTTCTTTTATTACTTAGCTATTTTATTACTGTCTAACTAAAAAATAATTTAGAGTAACTCACGAATTTTTTCTCCATCTAACCAGTTATAACCTAACAAACTGGCCGCTTTAGTTAACATCATTTTTTTACGAGTGGTATTGGAATTGGTCATCACCCAAAATGGACTGCCTGGTATTTGCTTCGGTTTAGTACTACTGCCACTCGCGGCTAATTCAGCTTCATTGTCAGCAAAATACAAACGGTCACGACCACAAATTTCTGTAACCCCTTTAAACTGCTGTGGATGAGCGCGATACAACGCAGCAAGAATCAATAAAAACCGCCCTACAGCGCCACGCTGCATACCAAGCTCTTCTTTATTAATGAAATTAAAAACACTTTCTGAACGAGTAATCACTTTTATTTCGCTAATTTCGGTATCAACAATACCGAGATCAACAACCGCTGGTTTTTTGGATAATGCTTCTTGTTCAGTATTATCATTGTTGGTTACTATTACTCGCGTTGATTGTGCCGCTGACAACTGACTAATTTCATCTAATTGGAGTAAACGACGTAAGATACTTGAAGCGCTCTCACCAATAGCTTGTGTATTCGAAACAATATACAGATAAAGTCCATCGTCAATTTCAATGTTTTTCATTTATCATTAACTTCTATAATAATTTTTTAAGTGCCGCAAGATTATACCCAAATTCATAGTTATTTCATGATAAAATTTCCATAAAATAGCAATTAAATAAATAAATGACAAATATAAGCCAATTAATACAACGACACGCTAAGCAGCTAAATTATCAACAACTCGGTGAAGGAGAGCATATTGTGCTAATTCATGGTTTATTTGGTAGTTTAGAAAATTTAAACATGGTTGCTAAAAGCCTAAGCCAACATTATTGCGTTACAAGTATTGATGTGAGAAACCATGGCAATTCTTTTCATCAACAAGATATGAGTTATAAAGCTCTAGCAAAAGACGTGATTGACTTATTAGATAACTTGTCTATTAAACATTGCTATATTTTAGGCCATTCAATGGGGGGTAAAATAGCGATGAAAATAGCGCTTTCATATCCTGAACGTATTCAAAAACTAATTATTGCTGATATTGCTCCAGTTAAATACCCTGCCCACCATTTAACCATTATTGAAGGCTTACAAGCAATCGATTTAACACAAGTACACCAACGTAAAGATGCGGATGTTCAATTAGCGAAATATGTAACTGATACTGGCGTAAGACAGTTTTTACTACGAAACCTTGCTATAAACGAGCAAGGAGTGTTTCAATTCAAATGTGCTTTAAATTACATTGAACAAGGTTATCAACAAATAATGAAAAGCATTAGTTGTCACACTGGGCAAAAATTTAACAGTGAGACTTTATTTATTAAAGGCGGTAATTCAGATTATATTTTACCTGAACATCAACATATAATTACCACGCTTTTTCCCAAAGCTAAAGCTAAAATAATTCAAGGTGCGGGCCACTGGCTACATGCCGAAAAGACAATCGCATTTAATAAAATTGTGCTTGGTTTTTTAACAAACTAAAACACTTTATTAAAAAATGTTAAGGTTTTGATAAAGATCAACCAATAAAGTCTGTTATTACGTTAGAATTTTTTAAACCTAATTTTTTAAACCTAAGTACCGTGAAAGTAAATGTGTTTAATGTGATTACATGCTATAGTGCCGCCAATTTTTTGGCTTACATCATTTGATGTCTTTTTTATCGTTAAATAACACCCATGCTAGTTGAACATTTAGAACTTATTGAGGCCATTGGTCTTAATTTATTTTTCCTTTTTATTTTTGGTTTTATCGGTTTATCCATTCACGATGTGATGAATAAAAATGAGGTACCTAAAATGGGTAAATTAGTTGTTTATTTGGTGTTATTTTTAGGTTGTTTTGGTTTTATTGCTAAAGGCTTGATCCAATTTGTATTGGAAAGTCAGGGGATTGGCTAATGGCAAAAGAGTTAACTGATTTAACTACCATTGATTTATTTAGTAATGAAAAGCGTCTTGGACGACCAAAAACAAGTCCTCATCCACGCAAAGTACAAATCAGAATAAATAAACGTAATCAAGTTAAACGTGATAAAAATAAGGGTTTAAAGCGGGTTGAATTTAAAATACACCATAGCTTATTTGAACAGTTAGAGGAACTGGCTAAAATAAAAGACCTTAGCCGCAGTGAATTAATTGAATCGCTATTGATTGAATCTTTAGCACACGAAACAAATTAAATTGAAGTACTAAAAGGTAAATATCCATGGCAATCGTAGGTTTATTCTTCGGCAGTGATACTGGAAACACCGAAGCAATTAGCAAAATGATCCAGAAAAAACTGGGTAAAAAAATGATTTCTGTTAAAGACATAGCGAAAAGCACTAAAGAAGAAATTGCAGAATTTGATATGCTAATTTTAGGCATACCAACTTGGTACTATGGTGAAAATCAGTGTGACTGGGATGACTTTTTGCCTGATCTTGAAGAAATTGATTTTACTGACAAGCTAGTAGCCATTTTTGGCTTAGGTGATCAAGAAGATTACGCAGAGTACTTTTGCGATGCAATGGAACCATTACGTGATATTGTTGAAAGTAAAGGGGCTATTGTTGTAGGTAGCTGGCCGACAGAGGGCTATGAATTTGAAGCATCAAAAGCATTAATTGATGAAAATACTTTTATTGGTTTATGTATTGATGAAGACAGACAACCCGAATTAACAAATAAACGTGTTAGTAAATGGGTTATCCAACTTAATGATGAAATGTGCTTAGCTGAACTTGCTTAAAAATAGTAATTTAACCATAAAATATCACCGTTATTGGTCATTAAATAACGCACAAAAGCTCATTTATTGGGATGTTGTGCTTTTTATAGTAAAATAATTCACAAATAATGAAACTAAGCCTTTAACCAAAGCATTTAAAACCCTATACTTTTATTTTTACTTTTAGAGAACTTACATGGCAGATCAAAACGAAGAACTTAAAAGGGCTGGATTAAAAATTACCCTGCCACGTATCAAAATACTAACGATCCTGCAAGAGCCAGATAATCAGCATATTAGTGCGGAAGATGTTTATAAAATATTGTTAGAGCAACACGAAGAAATAGGTTTGGCGACAGTTTATCGCGTGTTAAACCAGTTTGATGATGCTGGCATTGTTACTCGCCACCATTTTGAAGCTGGTAAGTCAGTATTTGAACTTGCACATAAAAAGCATCATGATCATTTAGTCTGTTTAAAATGTGGCAAAGTAGTTGAATTTGAAGATGATGTTATTGAAGAAAGGCAATCAGACATTGCAAAATATCATAAAATCACTCTAACAAATCATAGTTTATATTTATATGGAGAGTGTGAAGACACAATAGCTTGTGAAAAATACCGTATAGCACATTTGTGAACTACCCCGCGATATCGCTTCGCTCTGCTCATGGGGGGCTCGACAAATTTAGATAAATAATGTCATAGTTTATATTTATATGGAGAGTGTGAAGACACAATAGCTTGTGAAAAATACCGTATAGCACATTTGTGAACTACCCCGCGATATCGCTTCGCTCTGCTCATGGGGGGCTCGACAAATTAATGTCATTTGTAAAAAGCTGACAAGCGTCTATCTTTATGCTTTTTTTCAAATAAGCAGCAACCAAAACAATAGGTGTTCCGTTTACCTTACCTTCAATATGCTCAGGATTCAGTTGCCATGGTTGATTCTAATTTAAAAACATGAGATTAACTTTAATAACATTTCGAGGTAACATGAGTATAACATGCTATTTATCCTCAATAAATGCGCTATTAATCGCTAATGACTAGACAAGCTAGCACTTCAATGATAAAAACTTACCCTATAAATATTATAATTAGGCGTAAATATGACAACCACAAATACCCCCTTAGTAAATATCACTTTTCTAACGAAATTAAAATCCTTAGGCTTAGTATCACAAATCATTATTGCGATCATTTTAGGTAGCTTGCTCGCTGTAGTAAGTCCTGAAACCGCTAAATCATTTTCAATGCTTGGCAGCTTATTTGTTAGTGCCCTTAAAGCGGTCGCACCCGTTTTAATCTTCGTGTTAGTCACATCAAGTATTGCCAATCAAAAAGTTGATAGTGACGCTGAACTTAAACCCATTATTGGCTTATATTTAATCGGCACACTCAGTGCGGCTTTTGTGGCGGTAGGGCTAAGTTTCTTATTTCCAATCACATTAACTTTAGATTTAGCTGGTGCTAGTGCCAACCCACCACAAGGTTTAGGTGAAGTATTATCAACATTAGCCTTTAAAGTGGTTGAAAACCCAATTAGTGCGATTGCTAATGGTAATTTCATTGCGGTATTAGCTTGGGGGCTTGGTTTAGGTTTTGCACTAAAACATACCAGTAGCCATACCAAAACCACTGTGCATGATTTTAGCAAAGCGGTTTCAAGCATTGTTAGAGTGGTTATTTGCTTTGCACCTATCGGTATTTTTGGGCTTGTTGCTAATACAATAGCCACCACAGGTTTTAGCGCCTTAGCCGAATATAATCACTTAGTTGCTATCTTACTTAGTGCTATGTTGATTATAGCCTTGATAGTTAACCCGTTAATTGTCTTTTTAATCATGAAGAAAAACCCTTATCCTTTGGTTTTTACTTGTCTTCGAGAGTCAGGCATTACCGCATTTTTCACCCGTAGCTCAGCGGCAAATATTCCTGTGAATATGGCTTTATGTAAAAAACTAGGTTTACATGAAGACACTTTTTCTGTCTCTATTCCTCTAGGAGCAACCATTAACATGGCTGGCGCGGCAATTACCATTACCGTATTAACCCTTGCTGCTGCGCATAGCTTAAATATTGATGTCGATTTTGGCACCGCAATATTACTGTCAATTATTGCTTCAATTTCTGCTTGTGGCGCGTCAGGTGTTGCTGGTGGTTCACTATTATTAATACCATTAGCCTGTGGCTTATTTGGCATAAATGAAGATATTGCCATGCAGATTGTTGCTATTGGTTTTATTATTAGTGTCATACAAGATTCCGCTGAAACAGCGCTTAATAGCTCTACCGATGTAGTGTTTTCAGCCGCAGCTTCCCATCATTTAACAAAATAAGCTATTAGCAACGAGTTTTTAGTTACGAAGACGTATAAGTGTTTTCGTAGCTTATGTTGTCCAAGTAATCGTGATACTTGACTCATTTTTTTTGGGTAAAAATGCTTGGCAAATAAAGTAACCAATCGCGACAACCAACACATCATCATAATAAAGAAACGGAATACGTTTACGCTGCCATGGCGGAATATTTAGCTCTTGCAAGACCTGCTTTAAGCGACGAGAATGATTACGATAATCAGGTAAACAAGTGGGATTATTATGGCTAAATCGCAGGGTTACTTTTTGATCTTTAGTTGGTATGGCTATGCGTTGGCATGTATCTGATACGTCAAATAGCTTATCGTGAGAAAAATTTAGTGTGCCTAAAGCATCTGGCAGTTTAATGACACCTGCTATTGCAAGATTTTGTTTATCAAAGTAATAAATATTCGATTGCCAGTCACTTACATCAATAAAATTGGCGGTTAAATACAAAGCATCTTTATAGCGACGCAAGTAATTGCTAGCCACTTTAACAGCAGGGTTTTTATTACCATTTGCCAATAGCTGTTGCCGAACTTGTGCTAGTTGTTTGGTGCTTGGCATTAAACAATTATACTGAGCGAGAAAATAACGCACGACATTATTAAAACGTGCGGTTGAGAGCTTACTTAACTCGCTCACTGATAAACACTGATTATTTAACTGATTATTTGACTGATTAATAGCTAAGTCTTGCTCAGCCAACTCGTTCAGCAATAATTGCCCTTCTAAACAATGCTCGCTACTTCGCTTGATGGTTTGAGCAATACTCGGCCAACGTTCACTGAGTAACGGCATGATTTTTTGACGGATAAAATTACGATCAAAACGGATGTCAATATTCGATTCATCCTCAACCCAATCAAGCTGTTGCTGTTTCGCGTAATTAACAATTTCAGCGTGTGACATATTAAGCAACGGACGCATAAGTATGTCTTTGCCCTGCTTAGTTTCAGCTGCCATGGCCGATAAACCTTTTAAACCAGCCCCTCTTTTAAGCGCAAGTAAAAAAGTTTCAGCTTGATCATCACGGTGATGGCCAGTAATAATTAAAGAGTGTTCATCATAAATTGATTGCAAGGCTTGATATCTTGCCTCACGGGCTAATGCTTCTAATGACTGTTGAGCTTGTGCTTGAACATTAACCTGGCATATTGCTAAGGTTAGATTAAATTTTTGACACTGCTGTGCAGCAAAAGATTGCCAAGCACTGGCATTCGCACTTAAACCATGATTTACATGACATACGGTGAGCAGATTTGAAATTTGTTTATCATGCTTTAACTTGGCTAAAGCATGTAACAACACTTGTGAGTCAACACCACCACTGTAAGCAATCACCAGTGGTGTTTCTGGGTGTTTACTAATGGCGCTATGAAGCGCCAGTTCAATGAGATGCATAATAAATGAAGATTTCAAGAAATGAGTTACGAAATATTTGCTGTCAGTGTAATACTTCGACACGATTAAACTCGAAACTCGCCTGTAAAAAAGTTAACAGTAACCAAATGACATTAATCTGTCATAACGCTTATCAACTAACTGCTCTTTAGTTAAGTCTTCTAACGCAGCTAAATCAGTTTTCAATGTCTGCTTAAGTATTGTCGCCATTTGATCCATATCGCGATGTGCGCCACCTAATGGCTCTTCAACAATACTATCAATTAATTCTAGCTCTTTAATAC
This sequence comes from uncultured Colwellia sp., assembly GCA_965261045.1. Lineage (GTDB taxonomy): Bacteria > Pseudomonadota > Gammaproteobacteria > Enterobacterales > Alteromonadaceae > Colwellia. The sequence continues at coordinate 1,224,321 of CBDHCJ010000001.1, read as the reverse complement.
GAGTGGCTGTAATACCCATAGCTTCCGCTGCTGTTGACGCTTTTTCTGCGGTTTTCCATAAAATTGAAGCACAACCTTCTGGTGAAATTACTGAGTAAGTTGAATATTGAAGCATATTTACCTTATCACCAACACCAATAGCTAAAGCGCCACCTGAGCCACCTTCACCGATAACAGTACAGATAATAGGCACTGATAAACGCGCCATTACTTTTAAGTTACGGGCAATAGCTTCACTTTGACCACGCTCTTCTGCGCCAACACCTGGATAAGCACCTGGCGTGTCAATAAAAGTGATGATCGGCATATTAAAGCGCTCAGCCATTTCCATTAAGCGTAAGGCTTTACGATATCCCTCTGGCCGTGGCATACCAAAATTACGTTTTACTTTTTCAAGTGTTGAACGACCTTTTTGATGACCAATAATCATCACAGTTTTGCCATCTAAACGTGCTGTACCACCGATAATAGCACTATCATCAGCATAAGCACGGTCACCCGCTAATTCATCGAACTCGGTAAAAATTCTCGGTATATAATCAAGCGTGTAAGGACGTTGTGGATGACGAGCTACCTGCGCTGTTTGCCAAGGGTCTAAGTTAGCAAATATTTTCTTAGTTTGTTCTTTATTCTTCTCACGTAGCTGAGTTATTTGCTCTTCTATATCAAGATCTAATTCTTGACCACTATTGACAAGTTCAAGCTCTTCAATTTTTGCATCAAGCTCAGCAATAGGTTGTTCAAAATCTAAAAAATTTAATGACATATGTTTCTCTGTACCTATGTAAAGTGTACCTATTTTACTTTTGTTATTAGCACTAATGCTAATTACTTAAACTGTAAGGTGACATTTTCTTCACCTAATAATTCTTTTAAATCAGATAATAACACATCAGTTGGCGATACTCGCCATTGTACGCCAAGTTCTAACACGCCGCGAGCTTCTTCTCGCTGATAATACACTGTGACTGGGCAAGTACCTTCTTTATGTGGTGTTAAGATAGTGGTGAACTGCTCAATAAATTTATCACTAACCGCTGCCCTATTAACTTGAATATCTAAGGAAGTAACATAATTTTTTCTTGCATCCGCTATCGTCATGATATCTCGGGCGGTCATTGTATTACCTCCAGAGTAATCATCAAAGCTGACCTGTCCACTACAGACTAAAATGACATCAGTTTCGAGCAATTCGGCAAAATTATCATAATCATCAGGAAATAAACGCACATCCATACGAGCGCTTTTATCATCTAGAGTAACTAACGCCCAACGGCGGCCACGTTTATTTACTAAAACACGGATACCAATAACTAATCCAACCGCTATTGCTTGTTTGTTTCCGCCTGTTGGCTTCATACTCACCAAGCGACTGGTAGCATATTTTTTGATTTCAGTTAAATAGCGATTAATAGGGTGACCTGTCAGGTATAAACCTAAGGTTTCTTTTTCACCGTCAAGCCAGATCTCTTCAGACCATTTTTTAACTTCTTTAAAGCTTTGACGAGAATCAGTTTGTTCGTCATTGATTAAACCAAATAAGTCATTTTGTCCAAGTGCTTCTGCTTTTGCATGTTGATCAGCAGCCTTCATTGCCTCTGGCAGGGTTTCAAATAAAGCGGCACGATGCGGTAAGTCTTTACCGTCTGCCGTTAATTTATAGCTTGGTCCTAATACATCCATTGCGCCAGATTTTATTAATTTTTCTAATACCCGTTTATTCGTTTTCTTTAAATCTAGGCGAGCACAAAAATCAAATAAATCAGTAAAGGGGCCACCTGTTTGACGAGCAGCAATAATCGCCTCTATTGGTCCTTCACCAACCCCTTTTACCGCACCAATACCATAAATTATTTGATCATCATCATTTACGGTGAATTTATATTGGCCCGAATTAACATCTGGTGGCAGTAAATCAATGGCCAGATTTTCACATTCATCAACTAAAATGATCACTTTTTCAGTGTTATCCATATCTGCTGACATAACAGCGGCCATAAAAGGTGCAGGAAAATGGGTTTTCATCCATAAGGTTTGATAGGAAACCAAAGCATAAGCAGCAGAGTGAGATTTGTTAAAACCATAACCAGCGAATTTTTCCACTAGATCGAAGATCTTCATCGCCAGTTCGCCATCAACACCACGATCTATTGCGCCTCGTTCAAAACCAGCTCGTTGCTTAGCCATTTCTTCAGGCTTTTTCTTACCCATGGCACGACGTAACATATCAGCGCCACCTAACGAATAACCAGCAAGCACTTGTGCTATTTGCATGACTTGTTCTTGATACAAGATAATACCGTAGGTGGGTTCTAATACCGGTTTTAAATCAATATGTTGCCATTTATTATCTGGGTAGCTAACTTCTTCACGACCATGCTTACGTTCGATAAAGTTATCAACCATGCCTGATTGTAACGGTCCGGGGCGAAACAATGCCACTAGAGCGATAATATCTTCAAAGCAATCAGGTTTAAGTTTGTCAATTAACGACTTCATACCACTAGATTCTAACTGAAATACGGCAGTGGTTTGCGAGGCAAGCAATAATTTAAAACTAGCTTTATCTTCAAGATCGATGGCCGTTATATCAATGGGCTCTTTACCCTCTTTTAACCGCTTTACATCAGCCATTTCAATGGCCCACTGTAAAATAGTAAGTGTTCTTAGCCCTAAGAAATCAAATTTAACTAAACCAGCATCTTCAACATCATTTTTATCAAACTGAGTGACAGGATTTTTACCTTCATCATCACAATAAAGTGGTGAAAAATCGGTAATGGTGGTTGGCGAAATCACCACACCTCCAGCATGTTTACTGGCATTGCGCGTTGTGCCTTCTAATATACGACACATATCAATGAGATTTTTAACCTCAGAGTCTTGTGCGTAAATTTCTGGTAGCTTTGGCTCTTCTTCAAAAGCTTTTGCTAAAGTCATGCCTGGTGTTGGTGGAATGAGTTTAGAAATTCGGTCAACAAAACCATAAGGGTGCCCAAGCACTCGGCCAACATCACGTATTACCGCTTTTGCCGCCATAGTACCAAAGGTAATGATTTGCGAAACGGCATCACGACCATAAAGCTCAGCCACATGGTCAATAACTTCATCACGCCTATCCATACAAAAATCAATATCGAAATCAGGCATGGAGACACGTTCTGGATTTAAGAAGCGTTCGAACAATAAATCATATTCAAGCGGATCAAGATCAGTAATATCTAACGCATAGGCAATTAAAGAGCCAGCACCTGAACCACGTCCAGGACCGACAGGAATATTGTTATCTTTACTCCATTGGATAAATTCCATAACAATTAAGAAATAACCGGGAAAGCCCATGTTATTAACTACTTCAAGCTCTATTTTTAAACGCTCGTCATAGCGCGCTCTTATTTCAGCAAAGTCATCGGCATTGCGATCAAAAAGTTTATTCAGGCGCTTTTCCAAGCCCTCTTCTGATACTTTAATAAAGAAATCATTAATGTTTAAACCTTCAGTGGGGAAGTCTGGTAATACGTATTCACCGAGGGTTACGGTAACATTACAGCGTTTAGCAATTTCAACGCTATTGGCTAAAGCTTCAGGAATATCACTAAATAACTCGCACATTTCTTCTGGAGAGCGTAAATATTGCTCTTTACTGTAACGTTTTGGACGACACTTATCGGCAAGCGTATAACCATCATAAATAGCAACACGAATTTCATGAGCATCGAAATCATCCAGAGATAAAAACATCACCTCATTGGTAGCAACAACGGGTAAATTGTGTTCTGTAGCAAAATCAACGGCAAGATGTAGGTAATTTTCTTCATCACTTCGCCCGGTGCGAATAAGCTCAATATAAAAGCAATCATTAAAATGGTTTTGGTAAAAGCTTAGCATCTCTAGTACTAACTCATTATTTCCCTTTAATAAGGCTTTACCTATATCCCCTTCTCGAGCACCTGAAAGTATTATTAAACCTTCTTTAAATTCAACTAACCATTGTTTATCAATAACGGCTTTGTTCTGTAAATGCCCGCGCATATAAGCTTTTGAGATAAGCCCCGTTAGATTTTTATAACCCATATTATTGGTGGTTAAAATAACTAAGCGAGATAATTCATCATTTAACTCATCACTTTTCACCCAAAAATCACAGCCTATAATAGGTTTTACACCTGCGCCATGCGTTGCATGATAATATTTTACCAAGCCACAAAGGTTAGTTTGATCGGTAAGTGCTAGCGCTGGCATATTTAATTCTGCCGCACGCGCTATAATAGGTTTAACTTTTTTTAAACCATCACACATAGAGTAATCACTATGTACACGTAAATGAATAAAGCTCGGCTCTGGGCTTTGCTCTGTTGATATCATTTCAGGCACTGCTGCTTCATTCATTTATAAGCCCTAATACTCTTGCTACAGGTTTAAAGCTTTGCCTATAGCAATCAAGTACACCTAACTCGATGATTTTCTCTAAATGAACCTTAGTTGGGTAACCTTTATGTTTAGCAAAGCCGTATTCTGGATGTAGTTTATCAAGCGCAATCATTTCTTCATCACGAGTAACTTTGGCTAAAATAGAAGCAGCACTAATTTCTGCGACGCGATCATCGCCTTTCACTACAGCTTGGCTATTGATATTTCCCTCTTCACTAGCAAAAGTGGGTGTGCGATTACCATCCACAAGTACATAATCAGGTAATATAGTTAACCCTTGCACTGCTCGTTGCATAGCTAACATGGTGGCATGGAGGATATTTAAGGTGTCAATTTCTTCTGGCTTTGCTCTGCCAACTGACCAGGCGATAGCTTTTTCTTTAATTTCTTTAGCTAGCACTGTTCGCTTTTTTTCAGATAACTTTTTTGAATCCATCAAACCTTCGATGCAGTTGTCGGGATCTAAAATAACGGCAGCCGTGACTACATCACCGACCAGTGGTCCACGACCAACTTCATCCACCCCAGCAATACAATAAGCAATTGGATATTCAAATGGTGGTAGTATTTTTTTTGGGGTCATTGTCGTTACACTTCACTATTAAAAACGGGAGGAAGTAAGGCTATTACTGCATTGGCAGCTTGTTGGCTAGCATCACATTTTAACGCTTGGTGCATCTTGATAAAACTGTCATTAAGGATACTTTGATCTTGGTATAATCGCTCTTTTACTAAAGGCACGATTTGTTCTACGCACACTTCATCTTGCAATAATTCTGGTACTAAGGTTTTATTTGCCAATAAATTAGGTAAGGAAAACCATTGTAATTTTACTAAACATTTAGCTAACCAATAGGTGATCAAGTTAAATTTATAGCAAATAACCATGGGTCGTTTAATTAAAGCAGCTTCCAAGGCTACAGTACCCGATGCGGTTAATAAACAATCACTCGCTGCCATTACCGTTTGAGTTTTATCAAGAATAACGTCAATATTTAACTCAGGTGCAAGCGCTGCTTTTAAACTATTAAACTGCTGAGCACATTTTTTGCTGATCATAGGTGCAACAAGAATTAAATTTTCATCATCTTGTTGTAATTGTTGAGCACTTGCAAAAAAAGGAGCAAGTAAGCGTGATAACTCACCTCTTCGACTACCTGGCATTAAGGCTAGAACTTTAGATTCAAGTGGTAAGCCAAGCTCAATCCTTGCTTGTTCTTTATCACTAACCATAGGAATATCATCGGCTAATGGATGACCAACAAAAGTACAAGGTACATGGTGTTTGTCATAAAAGACTTTTTCAAAAGGTAATAAAGATAGCACCATATTAGTAGCTTTGGCTATTTTGAAGATACGCTTTTCACGCCATGCCCAAACGGAGGGACTAACATAATGGACGGTTTTCATCCCTTGAGCTTTTAAACGCAACGCTAAACCAATATTAAAATCAGGTGCATCAATACCAATAAAAACGTCAGGTTGATTTTTCGTGAAATAATCCACCAACGACTTTCTAACCTGAAGTAAACGGCGGAGACGTCCCAACACTTCAACAATACCCATTACCGCCAATTCTTCCATAGAAAATAGGCTTTCAAAGCCCATCTTTTGCATTTTAGCACCACCAATGCCTATAAATTTTGCGTCAGGGAATTGCTTTTGTAGCGCTAGTATCAAACCAGCGCCTAGGGTATCACCAGAGTGTTCACCAACAACAATGGCGAACACTAGTACGTTAGCTGAAGATAATGCTTGGGAAACGTTTGACTTTGAAGAATCTGTCACAAATGATGCTCCTAGGCTTTAATTTCTAGGTTAAAACCTAGTATCCTGATGTTAGCGAATAATGCCACGAGTTGATTGCTTAATTGAGTCAGTAAAAAAATCAAGTTCAGGTGAAGGAGTACTTTGCTCAGCTATCGCTGCTAAGGCATCATCAATAGATTGTTTTTTACGATAAATTTCTTTATAAGCACGTTTAATCGATAAGATGGTATCACTAATAAAACCTCTGCGTTTTAAGCCTTCACTATTTAAACCAAAAGGTTTTGCCGGATGCCCAGATGCCATAACATAAGCGGGCACATCTTTTAACACCAACGCATTGGCGGCAATAAAACTATGGGCTCCAATATGACAAAATTGATGCACCCCTGACATACCACCAATAATGACATGATCACCTACATGAACGTGCCCCGCAATGGAGGCATTATTGGCCATAATACAATGGTTACCCACTATACAATCGTGGGCAACATGAGTGTATGCCATAAATAAATTGTTACTGCCAATTTGCGTTAGGCTATTGTCTTGTGTGGTGCCACGATGAATAGTACAGCATTCACGAAAAGTATTATTATCACCTATAATAAGCTCTGTTTTCTCACCAGCATATTTTAGATCTTGGCAGTCTTCACCTATGCTGGCAAATTGAAAAATACGATTTCCTTTACCCATTTTAGTTGGACCATTAATGACCACATGAGAACTAATTTCACAGCCATCACCAATAACAACAGAACTAGCAATATAGGTCCATGGGCCTATAGTGACATTATTACCGATAATTGCACCAGGTTCGATAATCGCTTGCGGATGGATCATAACAAGTACCTTAGATAATATTTTTATTTGAATTCAAGTATAAAATTGTCATATTTATAACTATTCATATAACTATTGGGCTTTACCTTGTATGGTTTAATTTTAAGGCAAAAGCACGAAGTTGATTTTAGTCAATGAGTACTTTTAACGTATAAATTAGGCAATACCACAACAAGAAGGATGTTATAAGGCGCGACGGGCACACATCAGATCAGCTGAACAAACTACTTTTCCATCGACTTTAGCTTCACCATAAAACTTCCACATACCGCGTCGTTCTTTTATAAGCTCAACATGTAAATGCATGGTATCGCCAGGTAAAACTGGCTTTTTAAAACGTGCTTTATCAATAGAAGCGAACAAGTACATTTCATTTTCTTCGCGTCCTTCTGTACTTTTAAAGCCAAGAATACCCGTTGCTTGTGCTAATGCTTCTAAAATTAACACACCAGGAAAAATGGCAGCTTCAGGAAAATGTCCCGTAAATATGGGTTCATTAATAGTGACATTTTTAATGGCATGTAAGTATTTTCTTGGCTCATGATCAACAACTTTATCAACCAATAACATAGGATATCTATGAGGTATAAGCGTCTTAATCTCATTAAGCGCTATTGGTTTTGCTTGTCTTGCTAAGTTAGTGTTTTCTATATCAAGGTTTTCCAAAAGGCTATTCCTTTCTTTGGCATGCTCTAATTCATTTACTGACGAATTTAGCACAGTTATTTGCGTTACAGTGCTTTGTTTTTATTATTTATTTGCAACTGATAAAAGTTATGACAAATTTTTAATAAACGTTTCGAGTTCTTTTACTCGTTTTGTTAAACTATTTAATCGTTTAACTCTCCCATTGGTTTTATTCCATTCTTTATTTGGTACCGCTGGCATACCTGAAGAATAAACACCAGAGCTAGTTATATCTTTAGTGACCATTGCCATGCCAGTAAAAACGCAATTATCCGTAATATTGATATGCCCATTAATGCCAACAAGACCCGCAATGGTACAATTTTTACCAATGACTGTACTACCAGCAACGACACTGCAAGCAGCCATCGCTGTATTTTCACCAATAATGACATTATGAGCAATTTGAATTTGATTGTCGATGATCACACCATCTTTAATAATGGTATTTGCAATAGCGCCTCTATCTATGGTTGTGCTAGCACCAATTTCAACATGATCGCCAATAACAACACTGCCAAGTTGAGGGATTTTATGCCATTTATATTGCTCTTTTACTGAAGCATAACCAAAACCATCAGAGCCAATAACAGTATTGGCTTGAATTAAACACGCTTGACCGATAACAACATGATGATAAATACTGATATTTGACCAGAGGCTTGTGCCTTTGCCAATACTAACATTTTCACCAATGAAACAACCTGCGCCAATACTAACGTTATCATCAAGGTGAACTCCAGATTCAATAACACTATTAGCACCTATAGCGACATTATCACCAAGCTCAACATCATTAGCTATTATCGCACTTTTGTGAATACCTTTAGCTACTGCTGGTGTAGTATCGAGTAAATTTGCTAATAGTGCATAACCCATATAAGGGTTATCCATCACTAAAGCAGTAACAGGACACTGAGACAGTGTCTCAGGAGAAACAATAACCGCACTAGCTTTTGTGGCACAAAGTTGTGATACATATTTACTATTAGCTAGAAAAGCAACTTGCCCTGATTTAGCATTAGCTAAAGTAGCCAAGCTGCTTATAGTACAGCTAGCCACCAAACACTCTTCAGCTTCAGCAACAACTAGCTTAGCATTAATATGTTTTGCAATCTCTGCAAGGGTATAACTCATAGTATATTTTCTATTTATTACCAATCAAAAAACTATTTAAGTTTACTTACTTGCTCTACAACCTTACTCGTAATGTTAATCTTTGGCTTTGAAAAAACAACAGCTTGTTTTGAAAGTACTAAATCATAACCTCCTTTACCAGCAATATTATCAACCGCTTGAATAACTAACGCATAAAGTTTATTGGTCTCTATATTTTTGCGTTGAGCTACTTTTTGTTGAAATGTTTTAACTTTATCTTGATATTGCTGATATAAGTTAGCCATTTCAGTTTGTTTATCTTGCTTTTCTTTTTCACTCATCACAGAGCCATTACGTTTTAATTCTTCATTTGCAAAAGTCAGATCTTTTTGCAATTGACCAATAACTGCTTGTTCATCTTTAAACTCTGCTTCTAATGTTTTCATTAAGGCAGCTGATTGAGGAATTTGACTAATTGCCTCCTCTACATTTACAACGGCAATTTTTTGTTCAAAAGCCATCGCACTGCTTGCTAATAATAATGTTGATGCTGTCGCTGTAAAAGCCATCGTTTTAATAAATTTGTTCAATGTATTTTCCTCTTTTCTATTGTATTGTATTGTATTGTATTGTAAGTATTAATTTTTTGTCTAAGCAAAGTTAACAGTTAAACACGCTTATTGGATAGATAAATTTAAAAAGTTGATCCGATATTAAAGCTAAAGAATTTGGTATCATCATTTGCTTCTTCTTTTATCGTTTTAGCAAAACTAAAAATCATAGGCCCCATTGGTGACAGCCATTGGATAGATAAACCAGCCGATGCTCGAAAACGTCCTATATCGGAATAATCAGCAAGCTTTTCTAGTTCAATTGGCGCTAAATCATTATAATTAGCCATATCAAACTCAGTATCCCAAACACTACCCACATCAGCAAAAAAACTTGTGCGAACACTATTTGAATAGCTTTCATCTAAAAATGGTGTTGGGACAATTAATTCAATACCACCTATAGCAATAGCATTACCACCAATAGAGCGGGGTGATACTGCAATAACGTCATGATCAGGCCCTAAACAACAAGCACTACCACCCGTTGGGCTTGGTGTACCACCAACAGGTGTAGGATAACGGTAAACAGCACGAGGACCTACCGTATTGCTTTCAAAGCCACGTAAGCTATCAGAGCCACCAGCTCTAAAGTTTTCCCAAAACGGTAGCAATTGGTCATTACCACTGCCGCTAACTTTACCATAACCGTTACCATAACCTAACTGCATACGAGTTAATATTGTCCAGCGCTGATTACGTGATAAGGGAAAATAAAACTTACTATCAAGGTTTACTTTAAAGTACTGAACATCCGAGATGTTAGGTGTTGTCATTTTCACAGATAAGCTTTGCTGAGAGCCTGCCGTTGGAAAAGTACCACGGTTTAAAGTAGAGCGTGAAATACTAGCACTCATATCATAATTTTTAAAGTCGCGAAGTGTCCCGGGGCTATTAAGATCTGAGTACAAATCATAAAAAGTTTGAATTTGTTCATAAGAGTCTAATGAAGTGATTTCGTTGTTTTTAAAACCGACGCCAAAATTAATTCTTATATATTCATTAATGGGAAAACCCCAGTTAAGCCCAACACCATACGTTTTGTTATTATATTCTTCTAAATTAGCACTACCCGCATCAAAAGCTTGATAAAATATTTGCCCGCCAAGTGATACCCCATCAACGGTAAAATAAGGGTCTGTATAAGATATATTGGCACTTTTGGAATAAGTATTGGTATTAATATTAAAGCCTAAACGATTACCCGTTCCTAAAAAGTTATTTTGTTGAATGCCTGCGTTTAAACTTAATTTTGTTGAATCACCGTAACCAATACCCGCAGTAAATGAGCCTGAAGCTTGTTCTTTTACGGTAAAGTCAATATTAACTAAGTCATCTTCACCTGAAATTTGATTCGTTTCAAATTCAACAGTTTCCATATATGGCAAGCGAGATAAACGTGCCTTAGAATGTTCAACCAAACTATTTGACAACCAAGCGCCTTCCATTTGACGTAATTCACGGCGTAATACTCTGTCAGCAGTAACATGGTTGCCACTAAAGTTAATTTTATTAACATAAATACGCTTACCTGGGTCAATTGATATAGATAATTTTACTGTATGATCTTCGTCATTAATTTCTGGAATAGTCGTCACTTTTGGATATGCATAACCAAACCGACCCAAAAACTTACTTATAACCTCTTCAGTATAAGTGACTTCAGCACCGTTATAGAGGCTATCAACTTGCAATGGATTTATTGCACGAATTGTTTTTTCAAAACCAGCCATATCACCAATGAAATCAACTTTGTTAATGGTATAGGTTTCACCTTCCGTTACATTTAAAGCGATATAAACTGATTGTTTATCGGGTGTCATAGATACTTGCGTTGAATCAACATTAAAGCGAAGGTAACCGCGATCTAAATAATAACTGGTGATAGTTTCCATATCACCTTGTAAAGTTTGTTTTTGATATCTATCTTGCGCCATAAAATTCCACCATGGCGAACCAAAAGTCAACTCAATTTTATTAAGTATTTGAGCATCAGTAAAAACCTCATTACCAACAATATTTATTTGTTTAATCGCCGCAGCATCACCTTCAGCAAAGGTAAACTCAAGGTTTACGCGGTTTCTAGGTAAATGAGTTATTGTCGTAGAGACATCGGCATTGTACTTACCTACACTGTGATAAAAATCTTCCAAGCCCATTTCAATGCCTGAAATTACCGTACGATCTAGTGTTTCACCAACACGAATATTGCTAGTATCTAAACTTTCAGTTAACTGCTCATCTTTTAAGTCGCTATTACCTTCAAAGGTAATTTCACTGATTGTTTCACGCTCTCGAACACGATAAATTATACGATTGCCATCACGATATACTCGAATATCATTAAAGTGTCCTGACTTGTATAAAGTTTTTATTGATTGGGAAATTCTAAATTGATTTAAAGTATCACCAACATTAAACGAAATATGCGTTAATGCGGCACCTAAGGCAACTCGTTGCAAACCCTTTACTTCAATATCTTCAACTTGAAATTCTTGCGCAGCTCGTACTGTTGTACCTAAAGCGCCTAATAAAACGGCAAAGACTAATTTTTTAATTATCATATATTTTAACTTTGTTACTTCTTCTTATCACTACAATAAATTGCACGCTGTAAGCTACAAGGTGTAAAAAAATCACACCTTAAGCATACTACTATATTTATAACCCACACTCGACTAAAATTATTAAACAGGGCTATACTTATTAGTGCTAATAACATTAAGACACCAAAATAAGGAGGCACCAAAAGGCACCAAACTTGAATCTAGCCTCTAACCCAACACCCGACTAAAATCATTAAACAGGGCTACGCTCATTAATGCTAACAACGCTAAGGCACCAAACTTGAATCCAGCTTCCTGAATATTTATCGGCACCGACTTTCCTGTTAAAAGCTCTATAAGATAATAGACTAAGTGTCCGCCATCAAGCACTGGTAGCGGTAAAAGGTTAATTATTCCTAAATTAATACTAATTAGCGCCAAAAAGCCTAAAAAGTAAACAAGACCATAACCCGCACTATCACCTGCACCTTGGGCTATCGCTATTGGACCACTTAAGTTTTTAATAGAAACATCACCCGTTATTAATTTTCCGATCATATCAAAACTTAAGATGATCAAATGCCAAGTGCGCTTAACACTCTCAGTTAGCGCAGTAAACAAACCATAACTGATGTCTATTTTATATGCTGCTGGCCAGTCATCGACCTTAGGAGAAACTCCTAGGTAACCAATTAGCTTACTATTATTATCGATACCTTTAGGCTTTACTTGTAGCACCTGATTACTACCTTTACGCTCCACGGTAATATTAACAACCTGATCTGGATAAAGTTTAATTTTCTTAGAAAAATCAGTCCATCCCTGTGTTAAGTACTCATCATTAAGTGCAATAAGCTTATCGCCTACTTGTAACCCACCTTGCTCTGCGGGACTATCCTTAGCAATACTGGCAAGCTCATTATGCACTTGTGGCCGATAAGGCGTTATTCCTAAGCTGGTCAAGGCGGATACTTTTTCTGGTGAAAACTGCCAATTTTTAGTGATTAATCGATGAGAACTAACATACTGACTATCCATACTCTTAGTTTTCATCAGAATAGACTCTGAGCCTATCTCGCCAATTAGCGCAAAATTCACATCTTGCCAATCACGTATTGGTTTACCTGCAACTTCAACTATTTCTGCGTTATCGGGTAATTGTGCCTGAGCAGCAATTGATTCAGGAATAATATCACCAACAATCGGCTTAATACTGGGCACACCAATTAAAAACATTAAATAAAAGGCAAGTATGGCAAAAGCAAAGTTGGCAAAAGGTCCCGCAGCAATAATAGCAATACGTTGATATACCGACTTGCTATTGAAGGTTTTATCTTTATCCTGCTTTGATACTTCATCAACACGCTCATCGAGCATTTTGACATAACCTCCAAGCGGTATCATAGCGATTACATATTCGGTGCCATCTTTAGCTGTTTTTCGCCAAAGAGCTTTACCAAAGCCCACAGAAAAACGCACTACTTTTACACCATTTTTTCTTGCTACCCAAAAGTGACCATATTCATGCACAGTCACTAAAATACCTAGTGCAATGACAAAGGAGGCTAGATTCCAAATAAACTCAAACATGTCTAATTTTGTTCCTTAAGCTTGTTAGCGGCAAAATTATCTAAAATGGATTGGGCAAATTCTCTAGCCCGTGTATCTAAAGAAATGACCTCATTAATATTATGTACCTGTTCTGAGACAAATTTTCTCACAGAAGTTTCATTTATTTTGTAAATATCGGTGAATTTAATTTGTTCGTTTAAAAAAGCAGCAACCGCAATTTCATTCGCAGCATTAAGTGCAGTACAAGCACCTTGACCACTTTTACAAGCCTCTATCGCCAATTTTAAATTAGGATATTTATCAAAATCAACTGTTTGAAATTCAAATGATGAGGTATTAAAAAAGTCTAAAGGTGCAACTCCTGATTCAATTCGCTCAGGGTATGCTAAAGCATAGGCGATAGGAGTACGCATATCAGGGTTACCCATTTGAGCAATCACTGAGCCATCTTTATATTGCACCATAGAATGGATAGTACTTTGAGGATGTAACACTACTTGAATATCATCTGCTTTAATATTAAATAACCACTTGGCTTCAATAAATTCCAAACCTTTGTTCATCATAGTTGCTGAATCAACGGATATTTTACGTCCCATATCCCAGTTTGGATGAGCACAAGCTTGACTTGGGGTAACATGCTCAAGTTCAGATGTTTTCCATGTTCTAAAAGGACCTCCTGAGCCTGTTAGTAAAATTTTACTGATACCGTTTTGCGCTAACTGACAATGACCAACTCGAGCTTGTTCTTGCCAAGGCAAGCTTTGAAATATAGCATTATGTTCACTGTCTATTGGTAATAATTGTGCGCCAGATTGCTTAACCGCCTCAATAAAAATAGCGCCAGAAGTTACTAACGCTTCTTTATTCGCTAATAACACCCGTTTGCCTGCTTGTACGGCAGCCAGTGTTGGCATCAAGCCAGCAGCCCCGACAATAGCAGCGATAACCGTATCGGAGTCTTTTGAATGGGCAAATTCAACCAGTGCATCAACACCTGATTTAACCTTTATATAATCAAGGTTTTCACTTGCTAAACGTGATACTAATTGTTCAGCGTGGCTTTCTGACACCATGACAACGGTTTTGGGTTGAAATTCAAGACACTGCGCAAATATCTTATCAACACTAGCATTTGCAGATAAACCTACCACATCAAATTTATCACGATGTAAGCGTATAACATCAAGAGTATTAACACCGATAGAGCCAGTAGAGCCCAAGATACATATTTGACGTTTATTGGTGTTACTTTCCAAGATCTTATGTTTTAGTACTATACTTTCAGACACAACTACCAACCAAATAATACATAACAAAGGGCAAAAATTGGTGCGGTAGCAGTAAGGCTATCAATTCTATCTAAAATTCCGCCATGACCTGGTAAAATGGAACCACTGTCTTTTACTCCTGCTTGACGTTTAAACATACTTTCATTGAGATCACCTAGCACTGATACTGTAGTAATTAACACGGTGACCAATAAAGCGGTGATCACTTGTTCGCTAGCCCAGTCTAGGATGTATGCTGCAATAGCAACCAAAAGGCAAGCAAACACAACTCCCCCTAAAAAACCTTCAAATGTTTTACTTGGACTAACATCAGGCATCAATTTATTTTTACCTATTGCTTTACCAACAAAATAAGCCCCTACATCTGCGCTCCAAACCATCAAAAATAAAAACATTAATAATTGAGCACCATGATAAGAGTCAGCTTGATAATCATTAGAACGAATAACCATAAAGGCCAACCAAGTAGGAACCAGTGTTAACCAGCCAAAAACACCACGAACAGAGCGGTGTCTTGACCAGAAGCTACTTGAATTGGGATATGAAACCATTAAGAAAGCAGACAACAGCCACCAAGCAACAGCTATCCATAGTAAAACTAGGGCATATAGATGTAACTCTTTGCTGTTGAGCCATAAATCACTTGGAGACAATAAAATCCAGATACTACCAATAAGAATAAAAGTAGTGACAACAAAGCCTATACGTCTAGTTTTACTATCAAAGCCCATTAACGGCCCCCACTCCCATGCACCAATGCCGATAACAACCATGAATAAGGTTGCGAAATACGCTAACGGTAAATAAAATATAGCTAAAATTGCCGCGGGAGCTAAAATTAATGCGGTAATAATTCGTTGTTTAAGCAAGTTATATCCTTCTTGTTATAGCTATAAATTTCGAATGTCGAGTTCAAAAGACTCTAATCAAAACCTATCTTTATTACTTTTTTATTACTTGTTCACCTGTTTTACCAAAACGTCGTTCTCTTTGGTCAAAAACATTAATAGCTTGTGCAAATTCGTTTTCATTAAAGTCAGGCCATAAAATATCAGTAAAATAAAACTCAGCATACGCCGCCTGCCATAATAAAAAGTTACTAATACGGTAATCACCACCTGTGCGAATCAATAGATCCAGCGGCGGCAGTTGCGCTAAACAGGTATGCTCATGTAATGAATTTTCATTTATATCATCAAGTGTTATTTCATTATTTTGCACTTGGTTAGCAAGCTTTTTAGCGGCATTAGCAATGTCCCAACGGCCACCATAATTTGCCGCAACCGATAAAACTAATTTGGTGTTATTTGCGGTTAACTGCTCTGATTTAACAATACTTTTTTGTAATTTATCCGAAAAACGACTTAAATCACCAATCACTTGAAAGCGAATGTTATTCTTATGCAAACGTTTAACTTCTTTTGTTAACACATACATAAACAAATCCATCAGTACACTGACTTCTTTTGCTGGTCGCTGCCAATTTTCACTACTAAAAGCAAATAAAGTTAAGGCTTTTATTTCAGCCTTACGAGCTGCTCTAACTACCGCACGAACGGAATCAACACCGGCTTTATGTCCTGATACACGTCCTTTTCCTTGCGCCTGCGCCCAACGACCGTTACCATCCATAATGATGGCAATATGTTGCGGGATTTTTTTACCTTCATCCTCTGATGTTAAGTAAGTTGCCACTAATCATCCTTTTATTCATGTCTATACTCATGTTACCTCGAAATGCTCGTTTCAGCGAGAATTAAAAGGCTTAGAGGCAAGGCATTGATTGAAGGGAATGGTTTTTCCCTTGTCGAAATCAAAAACGCGAGTCAGTTTTGTCTATTATCTGGCGTCATTTCAAACAAGACCTTCTAAATTTCCATTAACTCATCTTCTTTCTTCGCCAATAATTCATCGACATGCTTAACGAAAGTGTCGGTAATTTTTTGAATGCCGTCTTCAGCTTGATGATGCTCATCTTCACTAATGTCTTTTTCTTTAAGTAAGCTTTTAAAATCAGAATTTGCATCACGGCGAATATTACGAATAGCAACTTTACCGCTTTCAGCCTCGCTACGTACCACTTTAACTAAATCTTTACGACGTTCTTCTGTTAATGGTGGTAATGGAATACGAATTAAAGTGCCATTCGATTGTGGGTTTAAGCCCAAATCAGATTTCATAATGGCCTTTTCAACGGCACTGATCATGCTTTTATCAAAAACGGTAATTGACAAGTTGCGAGCATCTGGTACTGAGATATTACCCACTTGATTTAGTGGTGTTGCCATACCGTAGTAATCGACACTAATATTATCAAGTAATGACGCATGAGCACGACCCGTTCTAATTTTATTAAGGTTGCTCTTTAAAGACTCTATACTTTTTTCCATACGCTCTTGCGCGTCTTGTTTAATTTCATCTATCACGGTATTTCTTCCTAAACTATTCAACTAATTTATAATAAAGCTATTTTCAATTATGTTTTGGTTATTATGTTTTGGTTATTATCTATTATACCAATCACATTAACTAGGTAATCAAACGGGTATTAGTAATAACGGTACCTTCATCACTTCCCATAATCACGGCCATCAACGCACCTGGCTTATTCATGTTAAAGACACGAATTGGCATATTATGATCACGAGCTAACGTAAACGCAGCTAAATCCATCACCTTTAATTCTTTTTCTAACACTTGGTCAAAGGTTAGCTTGCTATATAATTCAGCTTCTGGGTTTTTTACTGGATCTTTAGAATAAATGCCATCGACTTTTGTTGCTTTTAATACGGCATCGGCTTCAATTTCAATACCACGTAAACACGCTGCGGAATCAGTAGTAAAAAAAGGATTACCTGTGCCAGCAGAGAAAATAACCACACGACCAGATTTCAGTAAACTAATCGCATTTGCCCAGTTGTAACGTTCACACACGCCAGCTAAATCAATAGCAGACATCAAACGAGTATTAACAAAGGCACGGTGTAAAGCGTCACGCATTGCTAAACCATTCATCACCGTGGCTAGCATACCCATTTGATCGCCTACCACACGATTCATACCAGCCTCAGCTAAGCCAGCACCACGAAATAAATTACCACCACCGATAACAAGACCTACTTGAATGTCCATTTCAACTAATTCTTTAATTTCTTGCGCCATACGATCTAGTACTTTAGGATCAATACCAAAACCCTCATCTCCCATGAGCGCTTCACCACTAAGCTTGAGAAGAATACGGCGATAAGTTGGTTTTGGATTAGTGCTCATAAGAGATAAGTCCCTATTTAGGTGATGAAGTGCTTTGGCTAAAATTAACTGCCGATATTTTAATACGTTTAGCTCAGTCACGAAAGTGTTAACTGCAAAAAGTCGATGTTATTATTTGCATCCAAGTTCCTTTTAACAGTAATATTCGTAAATAGGCATAAAAAAACGCTTACCTAAGTAAACGCTTTTTGCAATAATAATTAGAGACTCTAATTAGCCTTTAGTTGCCGCAATAGTTGCCGCGACTTCAGCAGCAAAATCTTCTTCTTTTTTATCAATGCCTTCACCCACTTCAAAGCGGATAAAGTTAGTAACGGTTGCTGATTTTTCTTTCAACAACTGGCCTACTTTCATTGAAGGATCCATGATAAAAGATTGGCCAATCAAGCTGATTTCACCCGTAAACTTAGTCATGCGTCCAGTAATAATTTTTTCAATTAATGCTACTGGTTTTTTCTTTTTGTCATCTAATTTTGCATTTTCTTCTTTTGCAATATCAAGTTGAATGTCTTTCTCTTTAGCAACTACATCAGCAGGCACATCATCTGGTGTAATATATTGTGGGTTAGATGCTGCTGCGTGCATAGCAATGTGCTTAGCCAATTCAGCGTCACCGCCGTTAACAGCAACAACAACACCAATCTTACCGCTATGAACATATGCCGACATATTGTCAGCATTTTCGATGGTTTGAACACGACGTACTGCCATGTTTTCACCAATTTTATTTACTAAGTTAGCACGAGTCTCTTCAACGGTATACTCACCTAAACTCACTGCATTTAATGTCGCTACATCATTAGATTTCGCTTCAAAAGCAGCGTTAACTAATGCTTGACCAAAAGCCCTAAAGCTATCATCACGAGCAACAAAATCAGTTTCACAGTTAAGCTCAACAATTGTTGCTACGCCATTTTCAGCTTTAGTTAAGATTACACCTTCAGCAGCAATACGGCCGGCTTTTTTAGCGGCTTTTGCTTGACCTGATTTACGCATATTTTCAATGGCTAATTCCATATCGCCATTCGCTTCAACTAATGCTTTTTTACAATCCATCATGCCCACAGCTGTGCGTTCACGAAGTTCTTTAACCATTGCAGCAGTAACTGTCATCGGTAATTCCTCTGTTTTTTCAGTTATCCCCTTCTTGTTATCAACTTAATGTTATGAAACAACAAAATTATGGGAATAATGGGTAAATTTGGGTGTCATCAAAGCATTGCGATTAAACAATGCTTTGATGAGAAAACGAAATATTTTACTTACAAAACTTAATAGTTGATGTAATTATTCAGCTTCAACAAAACCGTCTTCTTCAGCTTGTACAACGATGTTTTGCTCACGGCCAGCTAAAACTGCGTCAGCAACAGCGTTACAGTATAAAGATACGGCACGAATAGCATCATCGTTACCTGGAACAATATAAGCAATGTTATCTGGATTTGAGTTAGTATCAACAACAGAAACTACTGGGATACCAAGGTTGCTTGCTTCTTTAATAGCAATGTGTTCGTGATCAGCATCAATGATAAAGATAACATCAGGTAAACCACCCATGTTCTTAATACCACCTAAACTTTTATCAAGTTTTTCCATTTCACGAGTACGCATTAACGCTTCTTTTTTAGTTAAAGCTTCAAAAGTACCATCGGTGCTTTGCGCTTCAAGATCTTTTAAACGTTTGATTGATTGACGAACTGTTTTCCAGTTAGTCAGCATACCACCTAACCAACGGTGATTAACGAAGAACTGATCAGACTTGATTGCAGCATCACGGATGGCATCACTTGCAGCACGTTTAGTACCAACAAATAAAACTTTACCTTTCTTAGATGAAATATTGTTAATAAAAGCAAGTGCTTCATTAAACATAGGCACTGTTTGTTCAAGGTTGATGATATGAACTTTATCACGAGAACCAAAAATGAACGGCTTCATTTTTGGATTCCAGTAACGAGTTTTGTGACCGAAATGAACACCAGCTTTAAGCATATCGCGCATTGAAACGTTTGACATTTTTATATCCTTTATGGGGGGGTTAAGCGTTCATACACCCAATATACACGACCCTTTTTGCTGCTATCTTTAGTTACTTACAACGTAACCAACAAGACATAAATCAGCAGAGCACCCCTGTATACCTTTAATAGATGTATGTGAGTTTATAATAAAATCAACCTGTCCTTACTTTGTTTAAAAGACAAAGTTTAAGAGACAAAATTGACCGATTTAATTGACACTAAAATTAGAATCATGGCTTGTTAAATTCAAGCGCCGCACTTTATACCATAAAACAATAAATTTAACCAGATAAATAATTATCTAGGCTATTGAGCAATATCGCGGTAAAATCTCACTTATATCGAGCCAGTTAGAAGTAAACCCCAACTATTTTAGGTAGACAATGACAACACCCACAGCACCTGCTCAACCCGCTCAGTTATTTTTTCTTTATGACAATCATTGTCCTTGGAGTTATGTAGTAACCCCGCTCGTCGATGAAATCACCCAAGCCTTTCCTGATATTAACTTACATTTATGGCATGCAGCTTTTTTTGATGGTAAAGATAATAGTAATACCAGCAGTAATACCAGTAGTAAAAGTGCTGAACTTGCTAAAGTAGAAAAGCTAGCTAACATTCATTTTTCAAGTAGTTACCAAAAAACTATTGAACACAACACTAACTCTACGTTGTCAGCTAACTTAATGACTTGGGCACAACATAAAGCCCCTAATTTAGCACTAACATTACTCAAAGCTTTACAACGGGCACTTTTTGAACAAGGCAATAACTTGGCTAAACAGTCTGACTTTGATGACACCATAGCGCAATTAAAAATATCACCACCGACAAAGGTTTTAAAAAAAGATAAACTTAGCAATGATGCTTTAGCGCAACAAGAAGAAATTTTTGATCTTCAAGAAATAATCAATACTGAGGCTATTCCTGCATTACTATTAGCCATTGATGATGAATTAGTATTACTCAATCACAATTTCTACTTAACCGAGCCCAAAGCAATAGTTGAAGCGGTTCAGTTAGAATTAAATAAACACCAAAATTAACGACCTAGTTTCAAGAGAGAATAGATAATGGCCATAACAATTAAAAGCCAAGACGATATTGCCAAAATGCGAATAGCGGGTCAGTTAGCTTGCGATGTATTAGAAATGATTACCCCTCATGTGAAGGCGGGCATCACCACAGACGACTTAAATACCTTATGTGCTGATTATACTGAAAAAGTGCAAAATGCTATTTCGGCACCGCTCAATTACCACAATTTTCCGAAATCTATTTGCACCTCAGTAAATCATGTTGTTTGTCATGGTATTCCCGATAGCACTGAGTTAAAAAATGGCGATATTATTAATATTGATATTACGGTAATCAAAAACGGCTTCCATGGTGATACCAGTAAAATGTTTTTAATTGGTGAGGTAACTCCCGAAAACAGTCGCTTGTGCCGCTTAGCGCAAGAGTCGTTATATATTGGTTTGAAAAAAGTAAAACCTGGTGCTACCTTTGGTGACATTGGCGCTGCGATTCAAAAGTTTATCAAAAGCAAAGGTCGTTACGCTATTGTAAAAGATTACTGTGGTCATGGCATTGGCAAAGAATTTCACGAAGATCCACAAATTGTTCATTATAAAAATAATGATAAAACCAAAATGCTTGAGGGTATGTGTTTCACCATTGAACCCATGATTAACCTCGGTAAGGCTAACACTATTTTAGATAAAGAAGATAACTGGACTGTTTATACTAGCGATAATAAAAACTCGGCTCAATGGGAGCATACCCTAGTGGTTACCAAAACAGGTTGTGAAATATTAACGCTACGTAAAGAAGAAAGTATTAACCGCCTTCTTCACAACTAAATATTCATCGTTAGCGTTCATTATTTACCGCATACCATTAGTATTTATCATAATAAAAAGGCACGCACTTGACTAATCATCCGTTATTAGAGCATAAAGTTCCCACACATTTCATTGAAAGCTTGGCCATTACAGTAGAGATACTCTCAAGTAAAGATATTTGCCAATTAACAACACATTTCAATGATTGGCTTAAAGAGGTTTTTAGTGACAATGATGTTAATGATTTATTAATTGCACGTGCCGTCTTCGTTGATGCCATACTCACTAAACTTTGGTGTCAACATCATCTTGATGAGTTTCAAATTAGCTTAGTTGCAGTTGGCGGTTATGGTCGTGGCGAACTTCATCCTTATTCTGATGTTGATATTCTGTTATTAACTCAAGATGATATAGACGTTGAACTTAAAGAAAGAATATCGAGCTTTATTACCCAACTTTGGGATATAAAACTCGATATTGGCCATAGTGTACGTTCCATCAAAGAATGCTTAAAACAAGCAGTTAAGGATGTCACTGTTGCCACTAACCTAATGGAAATGCGACAAGTAGCGGGTAGTGAAGCACTAATACAACAGTTACTGCCATTGTTAAATCGAGATATATTTTGGACATCTGAAAAATTCTTTATTGCTAAACGCAAAGAACAAGAAATACGCCATCAACAGTATCATGGTGCCGCTTATGCTCTTGAGCCAAATATCAAAGCTAGCCCTGGAGGTTTACGCGATATTCAAACCATAGCTTGGGTCGCCAAGCGCCATTTCCTAGCGGATTCGTTAGAAGAATTAGTAGCGCATCACTATTTATATTCCAATGAGTTATTTGAGCTAATAGAAACACAAGATTATCTATGGCGTATGCGTTTTGCACTACACTTTGTCGCTAAACGAAGTGAAAATCGCTTGTTGTTCGATTACCAAGCTGATGTTGCTAAAATGATGGGCTTTGGTGATGATGGTAAGGTCCCCGTTGAACGTATGATGAAACGTTATTTTAGAATTATCGCTCGTGTTGGCGAACTAAATAGCATTTTATTACAGCGGTTCAAACAAGAGATCATTCAAGATCAAGAGCAGATCAACAGCATTACCATCAATCAAGATTTTGAACTGGTTGACAAGCTAATCAATACAAGCAACGACAGAATTTTTATGCGCCCAGTAAAAATAATCGAAATGTTTTTGATCATTGCTCAGGAGCCAAGCATAAAAGGCATTCACTCTCATACCCTAAGGTTAATGCGTAATGCACGCCGTCGCTTAATTTCAGGCTTAATTGACTATGCCCAATGCCGAAAAATATTCATGGCGATTATAAAGCACCCTAGGGGTTTAGGCTTAGCATTTAACTTAATGCATAGACACGGTATTATCGGCTCTTATCTACCCTCATGGCTTAATATTGTTGGTCAAATGCAGTTTGATTTATTTCATGCCTATTCGGTTGACGAGCATAGCTATCGGGTGGTTAAAAACCTTTATCAATTCAGCCAAAAAGAACACAACCATAAATACCCACTTTGTAGCAAAATAATGCAGAAAATTCGTAAACCTGAAGTTTTGTACTTGTCTGGAATTTTTCATGATATTGCCAAAGGTCGTGGTGGCGATCATGCCGTACTTGGTAGTGTCGACGCGTTAATTTTTTGTCAATCTCATCAAATAAGTAACCATGACAGCAAAATGGTATCTTGGTTAGTGAAAAATCACTTACTCATGTCGGTTACGGCTCAACGCCGTGATATCAGCGATAAAAATGTAATCCGCACTTTTGGTGAGATAGTACGCGATGAAGCACACCTTAATTATCTTTACTGTTTAACCGTTGCCGATATGCGCGCTACCAATGAAAGTTTATGGAATAGTTGGAAAGCGAACTTATTACAAGATTTATATTTTAATACCCTACTAGCCTTTCGTCGCGGTTTATCAAAACCAGTTGAAACCCGTTCACAAATACGTGAGAACCAACAACAAGCACTGGCTATTTTAGCAGAAACGTCAATCGATGAAAGCGAGTTAAAATCATTATGGTGTGAATTTCGTGCTGATTATTTTTTACGTTACTCCCCTGAACAAATTGCTAGGCATTGCCAACGCATTATCGGGCATGACCGAGCCGAGCCCTTGGTTATTATCAGCGACAAGCCCTATCGTGGTGGTACCGAAGTATTTGTCTTTGTAAAAGAAAAAACAAATACTTTCGCCAGTACGGTTGAACTATTAGGCACCAAAAAACTTTCGATTTATGATGCAAAAATCATCACCACCAAAACTGGTTACACGGTAAATACGTTTATAATATTAGATGCTAAAGGCAAAACGCTCAAAGAGAGGTGCCACACACAAGCAATAACTGAGGCGTTAAGTGTTAAGTTAAAACAAGATAACTTTTTTGATATTCCGCTGCAACCCTTGCGTAGAGAAGTAAAACAATTCAAGTTCCCTCTTAAAGTTAGTTTTATCAATATAAATACTAAAAGTAAAACTATGATAGAAATTATCGCCTTAAGCCGACCAGGGCTACTTGGCAAAATAGCGCAAGTATTTCAACAGCTACAAATCAATATACACTCAGCAAAAATCACTACCTTTGGTGAAAAAGCAGATGATGTTTTCACTATTTCAACCAGTGAAAACACCGCATTAACTGATGAAGAAAAACACACCTTAGCAGATAAACTAACACAAGAAATAGATTAACTTCAGCAACAAAAAACAGGAATTTATCAATGACCGATTTAACAGCATTAACAAGTATTATAGAACAAGCCTTTGACGATAGAGCAAACATTACCCCTGCAACAGTTTCAAATGAAATTAAAGCAGCGGTACTCGATGCTCTTGCCGCCCTTAATGACGGCTCAGCTCGCGTAGCGACAAAAATTGATGGTCAATGGCACGTACATCAATGGTTAAAAAAAGCCGTATTATTATCATTTCGTATTTGGGATAACCAAGTTATTGACGGTGCTGAAAGTACCTTTTTTGATAAAGTACCAATGAAATATGAAGGTTACACTCAAGCCATGTTTGAAGCAGACGGTGTACGCGTAGTTCCAGGGGCTATGGTGCGTACCGGTAGTTTTATTGGCAAGAATGTTGTGTTGATGCCAAGTTTTGTTAACATCGGCGCTTTTGTTGATGAAGGCTCTATGGTTGATGGCTGGGCCACCGTTGGCTCATGTGCGCAAATAGGTAAAAATGTTCACCTGTCTGGTGGTGTTGGCATTGGTGGTGTATTAGAGCCATTACAAGCAGGGCCAACCATTATTGAAGATAACTGCTTTATAGGGGCACGTTCTGAAATAGTTGAAGGTGTTGTCGTTGAAGAAGGTGCAGTAATTTCAATGGGAGTTTATATTGGCCAAAGCACACGTATTTATGACAGAGAAACAGGCGAAGTACATTATGGTCGAGTACCTGCGGGCTCTGTGGTGGTGCCAGGAAACTTACCGTCAAAATGTGGAAAATACAGCTTATATGCAGCAATCATAGTGAAAAAAGTTGATGCTAAAACACGCGGAAAAATTGGAATTAATGAATTATTGCGTTTAGCGGAATAATAAAAAAAGAGTAAAGTAGCAAGTTACGAAGACACACTATCAACAGGTGTTCTTCGTAACTATTAACTCGCTACTTTCCTTCCATCTCTTCTATTTTTACTTTCCAAATAGCTGGGCCTGTTACATGAACAGACTCACCAGAGCTATCAACTGCCACGGTTACAGGCATATCTTCTACTTCAAACTCATAAATCGCTTCCATCCCCATCTCTTCAAAAGCAACCACTCGTGCTTTTTTAATGGCTTTTGAAACTAGGTAAGCTGCGCCACCTACAGCCATTAAGTATACTGATTTATGGTTTTTAATGGTTTCAACGGTTGCACCACCACGCTCTGCTTTACCAATAGTTCCTAATAACCCAGTATCGGCTAACATCATTTCAGTAAACTTATCCATACGTGTTGCTGTAGTAGGGCCAGCAGGTCCAACAACTTCATCACCTACAGCATCGACAGGCCCGACGTAATAAATAAATTTATTAGTAAAATCAACGGGTAGCTCTTTACCTGCCGCCAATATGTCCTGAATACGTTTATGAGCAGCATCTCGTCCAGTTAAAATTGTGCCACTTAATAATACTGTTTCGCCCGTTTGCCATTCACTGATATCAGCTTTAGTCAAACCATCAACATTTACCCGACGAACATTTTCGCCTACTTCCCAAGTAATGTCAGGCCAATCCTCTAATTTTGGTGGTATTAAATCCGCAGGACCTGAGCCGTCTAAATGAAAGTGTACATGACGAGTAGCAGCACAATTAGGGATCATCACCACAGGTTTAGATGCGGCATGGGTTGGCACAGCATTAATTTTCACATCGACCACGGTAGTTAGCCCACCAAGGCCTTGCGCACCAATACCCAATTTATTTACCCGTTCAAAAATTTCTAAACGTAACGCTTCTTCGGCATTTTGAGCGCCTCTATCGATTAATTCTTGAATATTAACTGGATCCATTAAACTTTCTTTAGCTAATACCGCTGCTTTTTCAGCAGTACCACCTACACCTATACCTAACATGCCTGGTGGGCACCAACCCGCCCCCATCGTTGGTAAGGTGTTAACCACCCAATCGGCAATAGAATCGGATGGATTTAACATTATCATTTTAGCTTTGTTTTCACTACCACCACCCTTGGCAGCAATCATTACTTCAATTTCATCGCCTTTTACAAGATCAATATGCACTACTGCTGGGGTGTTGTCTTTAGTATTCTTACGAGCACCTGTGGGATCAGCTACAATAGAAGCACGTAGTGGGTTGTCAGCATTCATGTATGCACGACGAGTACCTTCATCAACTATTTGTTGTAGCGTCATGTCAGTTTTATCCCACTGTACAGCCATACCCACTTTGACAAAACAAGTTACAATGCCTGTATCTTGGCAAATAGGACGCTTTCCTTGTGCCGACATACGTGAATTAATTAAAATTTGCGCAATAGCATCTTTCGCCGCAGTGCTTTGCTCTTTATCGTAGGCTTTTTCGAGTGCTTGAATAAAATCGAGTGGATGATAAAAAGAAATATATTGCAGTGCATCTTCAATGCTATCAATTAAGTCTTGTTGTTTGATTACTTTATTTTGCATAGGGGACATGTCGCTCTCTGTTTTCATTAATATTGTGTATTATTGTGTATAATGTTTTCTAATATCAATACCAGTCCATATAAAATGATCACATCTTTATTCGTATTGATATAACATAATAACCTGCTATTGGCAGAGCTACCAGTAGCCAATAGTAAAAGATGAACAATGACCTAACAAATATTCTAGCGAATGATCAGAGTAACCAACACCTTGTCTCAAAACGTATTAGCCACATCGAAACCACTAAACTTATCGGTTAAACGACTAAAAGTTGCAGTTAACATTATGCCCTTAGATTTATTCTCACCATTAGCAGATAGACCTTGGGCTATGTGGTTAGACTCAAGCATAAGTAATCATGTTGACGCCCGTTTTGATATTCTAGTGTGGCAGCCTGAAGTAACCTTGAGTACCTATAGCAACAAAACGCATATCCATTACCCTAATATTAATGAAACTCATATCAGTGTCGAAGATCCTTTAACTTTGCTAAAAAGCATTCAAAAACAAGTATTAACCCCTCTCTTAGCTTCCCCACAAAAGTTACCTTTTTTAGGTGGCGCTTTAGGCTATTTTGCTTATGATTTAGGTCGACGCTTTGAAAAATTGCCTGAGCAAGCTGTACAGGATATTAATGTGCCTGAAATGGCTGTGGGCATATACGCCCAAGCAATTATATTTGATCATAAGAGCAAACAATATTTTTTAATTTGCCAAGATAAAAAGCGTTTAGAGTTAGAGCGATTCCTGCAAAATATTATTAATAGGAGCCACACGATAGCTCAAGATCAATTTGTATTAACATCAACATGGCAAAGTAATATGGACAAAGCCAGTTACACCGAAAAATTCAAACAAGTTCAACAATTTTTATCTGCTGGTGATTGTTATCAAATCAACTTAGCACAGCGATTTAGTGCCAACTATCAAGGTGATGAATTCCAAGCCTATATTGCTCTTCGAAATGAAAATAAAGCACCATTTTCAGCATTTATCCGCTTAGAAAATACCGCCATATTAAGTGTTTCTCCTGAACGATTTTTACAGCTATCTCAAGGTAAAGTGCAAAGTAAGCCCATTAAAGGCACTATACCTAGAAGTAAAAATAAACAGCAAGATAAAAAAAATGCCCAGCTATTGGCTCATTCAATTAAAGATCGCGCCGAGAATGTTATGATTGTTGATTTACTACGTAATGATATTTCAAAAGTCTGCAAGGCTAATTCTGTCGTTGTAGCCAAATTATTTGATATTGAAAGTTTTCCTGCTGTGCATCATCTTGTGAGCACAGTTGAAGGGCAATTAGCTGAGCAATATGATGCCTGCGATCTACTCAGAGGTGCTTTCCCAGGAGGTTCAATTACAGGTGCCCCGAAAATTCGAGCCATGGAAATAATAGAGCAACTTGAACCTCATCGACGCAGTGTTTATTGTGGATCAATTGGCTATATCTCAAATTGTGGCACTATGGATACTAGCATCACAATACGTACTCTTATTTGTCAGAAAAGTGCCGATAAAAATAGTCAAGGAATAATATATTGCTGGGCAGGCGGTGGATTAGTAGCAGACTCTACAGCAGCAAGTGAATATCAAGAGACCTTTGATAAAGTAAATCGTATTTTGCCCATTTTAGCAAAATTAACATCAACAAAACCAAGTAAATTAAATCGTAACAGCAAAGAGAGAAGTGATGAATAAAGAAGAATTTTTATATCGATTCAATCTTCTACAGCATGGTGATTCATGCCATAACTATCAGCATCACTCACCATTAAAATCGGCAGCAGTACTGATTGCTTTAGTGAATAACTGTAATGCTGATAAATGTCATACGAGTGGCTTACAAGTACTACTCACTAAGCGTGCTAGCCATTTGAAGCACCACCCTTCTCAAATAAGTTTTCCTGGTGGTAAGGCTGAGCCAACAGATAAAGATTTAATTCACACCGCCCTAAGAGAAGCACAAGAAGAAATAGGCTTATCCCCCAAAACTGTCTCAATAGTTGGTCAATTGTCCAGCTATGAAATTATCAGTGGTTATCAGGTAACACCTATTGTCGCTATCATTGATTCACCTCAGCGTTATCAAAAAGATGACAACGAGGTAGATGAAATATTCCAAGTACCCTTACAGCATTTTTTACAGCCTCAAAACCACGGTAGCATAGTTTCCTACCGTAATGGCCGTTATCACAATGTGTACTTTTCCCCCTATCAACACTATAATATATGGGGTGCAACAGCTGCCATGCTAAAAGATTTGGTAGCGCATATAAAATAGTAAAATCAACGCTAATATTTGTTGCTATAAATGGTATCTTTCAGTTAACATACCAATATTAATGTCAGAAAAACCCTGACGACTCAAAATTTTATTCGGAAATATTTATGATTAGTGTATTTGATATGTTTTCAATTGGTATCGGCCCTTCTAGCTCTCATACTGTTGGTCCGATGAAAGCAGCAAAATTATTTGTTGATGAACTAAATACCCAAGTATTATTAAACAAAGTTGATCGAGTCAAATGTGAGTTGTTTGGCTCTCTTGGTCAAACAGGTATCGGTCATGGTACGGGCAAAGCGGTAATACTTGGCTTGTCAGGTGAAATGCCTGAAAGTATTCCAGTTGAGTCAATCGATGCTATTTTAGCGCAAGTAGTTAGCAGCCAAAAAATTCAACTTGATGGACATCATAACGTAGACTTTCCAAAAGATAACGCCATTATTTATCATCATAAAAAAACCTTACCCGCTCATGCTAATGCCATGACAATATTTGCCTATCAAGGTGACAACACTCTTTTAGAACAAACTTATTATTCTATTGGCGGGGGGTTTATTGTACAGGATTGCGACTTTGAAAAAGAAAAAGACAAAGCGCTTTCTCTACACGATAATATTAAAATACCACATGTGTTTAACAATGCCGCACAATTACTTGCAGAAGCACAAAAGAAAGGATTAAGCATTAGCACTATCATGATGAATAATGAGAAATGCTTAAATGATGAAGCGATAATACGCACTAAACTAATTGAAATTTGGCAAGCAATGCTCAGTAGTGTTAATCGAGGTATTGCCACTGAAGGCATTTTACCTGGAGGCTTAAAAGTAACGCGTCGTGCCCCAGCCTTACATCGTTCTCTAATGGTAGAAAAATCGACTGATCCGCTTACCGCAATGGATTGGATCAACCTATTTGCTTTAGCTGTTAATGAAGAAAATGCCGCTGGGAGCCGAGTCGTCACCGCACCAACCAACGGCGCTGCGGGTATTATTCCCGCAGTATTATGCTATTACGATAAATTTATTAAACCAGTATCTGATGACGACTGTGTTCGTTATTTACTCACCGCAGCTGCTATTGGTATTTTATACAAAACAAACGCCTCTATTTCTGGCGCAGAGGTTGGCTGTCAGGGTGAAGTTGGTGTAGCTTGTTCAATGGCTGCAGGTGCCTTAACTGAAATTATGGGTGGCACACCAATACAAGTAGAAAATGCAGCTGAAATTGGTATGGAACACAACTTAGGATTAACCTGTGATCCTGTTGGCGGTTTAGTACAAGTACCTTGTATTGAACGTAATGCCATGGGTTCAGTAAAAGCAATTAATGCCTCTCGCTTAGCACTTCGCGGTACTGGCACATCGAAAGTATCTTTAGACAAAGTGATAAAAACGATGTGGGAGACAGGTAATGATATGAAAACTAAATATAAAGAAACGTCACGTGGTGGTTTAGCGGTTAACATTATTGAATGTTAACTTTAGCGAGTGTTAACTTTAGCGAGTTACAAAGACAACTTACTGATAGTGTTTCTTCGTAACTCAAAACTTTTATTGCCCATAACTGAAATTATCCATAACTGAATTATTTTGTCACTTTTCTTGCGGATCGATAACCGCTATTTTGTTGGTAACTCTATGTTTTTAAACAATTCATCTACCTCGGTATTATTTTTTAACAGCATAGCTTGAATTACTATATTTTTAGTTAAATGTGGCGCAAAACGTTCAATAAAATCAAACATATAACCACGTAAAAAACAACCTCGTCTAAAACCAATTTTAGTCGTGCTGGCTTTAAATAAATGACTCGCATCAATAGTAACTAAATCACTATCAATTTTAGCATCGATTGCCATTGATGCAATAACACCAATACCAACACCTAAGCGAACATAAGTTTTGATAACATCAGCATCCGTTGCGGTAAAAGCAATTTTAGGCTCCGCTCCTGCTTTTTCAAAAGCGGTATCTAATTCTGAACGACCAGTAAAGCCAAATACATAAGTAACTAAAGAATATTTAGCAATATCTTGTATTGTTATCCCTTGTTTTCTAGCTAAAGGGTGGTCTTGACAAACAATGATACTGCGATTCCAGTGGTAGCAAGGCAACATAACTAAATCGTTATATAAATGGAGTGATTCCGTAGCAATAGCAAAATCGACATCGCCTTTCGCTGCTGCATCACTAATTTGTGCTGGCGTACCTTGTGACATATGCAATGATACCTTGCCATATTTTTTAATAAACCCTTGTATTACATCAGGCAAAGCATAACGTGCTTGTGTATGCGTAGTTGCAATACGTAGTTTACCTTCATCTGGTTGCGTATGTTCACGCGCAACGGCTTTAATGCTTTCAACTTTAGATAGAATTTGTTGAGCAATGGTAATCACTTCTTGCCCAGCAGACGTTACATGAGTTAAATGCTTACCACTACGACCAAATATTTGAATACCGAGTTCATCTTCAAGCATACGAACTTGCTTAGAAATACCAGGCTGAGAAGTAAAAAGAGCCTCTGCTGTAGCGGAAATATTTAGATTATTATTTAGCACTTCAACGATGTAGCGCAATTGTTGCAATTTCATATATGAGCTTCAGAAACATTCTTAGAACAAAATAATATACTTAATCAACCATTTATTCCATATCAATTTGAACTTTTTATAAATTAAATTCAACATTTTTAGTCCAGCAGTTCGAGGTAACATGAGTATAAGAGCTAGCGA
Organism: uncultured Colwellia sp.; assembly: GCA_965261045.1. GTDB lineage: Bacteria > Pseudomonadota > Gammaproteobacteria > Enterobacterales > Alteromonadaceae > Colwellia. The sequence continues at coordinate 1,192,135 of CBDHCJ010000001.1, read as the reverse complement.
AAGTAAAATGACTAAATCATCGAGAATTTCTGGGTTTAGCCAGCTTCACATGACTTTGATTATCTATCAGCGTATAATGCGCGGCATTATTAATAACGTTCTTATTATGGTCGAAAAAGCCTTATGCTCACTAGCAATAACATCACCCAACAATTTGGCGCTAAGCCATTGTTTGAAAACATCTCACAAAAATTTGGTGGCGGTAATCGTTACGGTTTAATCGGCGCTAATGGTTGTGGTAAATCTACCTTTATGAAAATTTTAGGTGGTGATTTAGAGCAAACAGCTGGCAATGTGAGCTTAGATACTGGCGAACGTTTAGGTAAATTACGTCAAGATCAATTTGCCTTTGAAGAATATAACGTAATTGACACCGTAATTATGGGCCATGTAGAGTTATGGGCAGTAAAAGAAGAACGTGACCGAATCTATGCTTTACCAGAAATGAGTGAAGCCGATGGCATGAAAGTAGGCGATTTAGAGTCTGAATATGCGGAAATGGATGGCTATAGTGCCGAGTCTCGAGCTGGTGAATTATTAATTGGTGTTGGTATTCCCGTTGAGCAACATTATGGCTTAATGAGCGAAATAACTCCTGGCTTTAAATTGCGTATTTTATTAGCACAAGCCTTGTTTTCAGATCCTGACATTTTATTGCTTGATGAGCCAACCAACAACTTGGATATTCACACCATCCAATGGCTAGAAGACAGCTTAAATGAACGTGATGCAACCATGATCATCATCTCTCATGATAGACACTTTCTTAACAGTGTTTGTACCCACATGGCCGATTTAGATTACGGCGAGCTACGAGTTTATCCAGGTAACTATGATGAATACATGTTAGCAGCAACCCAAGCTCGCGCTCGCTTATTATCCGATAATGCCAAGAAAAAAGCACAAATAGGTGAACTACAAGCCTTCGTTGCTCGTTTCTCAGCAAATGCTTCAAAAGCCAAACAAGCAACAAGTCGAGCAAAACGCATTGATAAAATTCAACTTGAAGCAGTAAAAGCATCAAGCCGGAGCAACCCATTTATCCGCTTTGATCAAGAGAAAAAGCTTTTCCGTAATGCGTTAGTAGTTGAAAAATTAAATAAATACTTTGATGATGCTCATATCCTTAAAGACATCACTTTGTTAGCGGAAGTTGGTGAGCGTATTGCGATTATCGGTGAGAACGGTATTGGTAAAACCACCTTTTTGCGCACTTTAATGAATGAAGTAGGTTATGAGCCAACGTCAGGTAAGTATACCTGGTCTGAAAATGTTAACATTGGCTACTATGCTCAGGATCATGAATATGAATTTGAAACTGACATGAACTTATTTGAATGGATGAGTCAGTGGCGCCAGCCAAGTGATGACGAACAAGCCGTTCGTGGTTATTTAGGTCGGTTACTCTTCTCTGCTGGTGATATTAGCAAATCAACTAATGTACTGTCTGGTGGTGAAAAAGGCAGGATGTTGTTTGGTAAGTTAATGATGCAAAAGCCAAATGTTTTAGTACTTGATGAGCCAACCAATCACATGGATATGGAATCTATCGAGTCATTAAATATGGCGTTAGAACAATATGAAGGTACTTTGTTTTTCGTTAGTCATGACCGTGAGTTTGTTTCAACTATCGCGACACGCATTATCGAAATAACCAAAGACGGTTATATTGATTTTTCTGGTACTTATGATGAATATTTAGCTAGCAAAGCTTAATCAAGCGCCCGCTTCCTTCGCGACTACCTCAGGTTTAGGGTAACGGTATAGTTCAGGATAAACAGCATTATTGCTGAGCTTGTCCTGAGCTTGTCGCCCTTTGACGGCTTCCATGCAAGAAATTTTGCTGTTACCAACAAATTATTCAGTTTCATCAAGATTACTATTTTCAATTTGCTGAGCAGACAGTGGCTTCTTACGTTTAATGATAGGCATATCACCGATATCTTGCGCTGCATGAAAAATCTTCTTAGGCGCTTTTTTAACTTTAGGTGTTTTTGACTTAAGCGCTTTATTTTCTTTTACGTTAGCAGGTTTTACTTGGGCTTTCTTCGGTGTTAATCCTGTAAACTTTGCTTTTAAACCAGCAACTTGTTCAAAGTTAATGATTTGCTCCAGCAAACCTTCAACATTTTTAAAGCTTAACCAGTCTTTAGGTCCTACTAAAGCGATAGCATCACCTTTACTACCCGCACGGCCAGTACGTCCAATACGATGGATAAACTCTTCCGTGTGTTTTGGCATATCAAAGTTAATCACCATAGAAACGTTCACTAAGTCTAAACCACGTGAAGCAAGATCCGTTGTCACTAATATTCTTTGCTGACCTTTGCTAAAACCTTCCATAATTTGATTACGTTGGCTTTGGCTTAATTCACCACTTAAAGCGACCGCTTTACTTGATTTTGATAACTTTTCATTTATCAAAGTAGCAAGGCGATTGGTATCACCACGCGTTGCCGTGAAAATTATGACTTGTTGATACTGCTCATTTGCTAAAAAATGCGCCAATAATGCTTCTTTATGATCGAGATTATCTGCTAAATAAAAACGTTTATTGATATCTTTATGCTCAGTAAAAGCACTACCAATAGCAATGCGCTTAGGCTTTTTCAATAATTCCTTAGCAAACTCATTAACTTGCGCATGATCTAACGTTGCGGAAAATAATAACGTTTGACGCTTACGATGATCGGCAGCATTATTAATTTGCGTTAGTTGTTTTGCAAAGCCTAAATCAAGCATACGATCAGCTTCATCTAAAATAAGTAGCTCTAAACCATGTAGATAAAAATGTCCTTGGCTTAAATGATCGGCTAAGCGCCCAGGAGTGGCAACAATAAAGTGCGGATCTTTTTCTAACACCTTCACTTGATCATTAAAGTTTTCTCCACCTAAAATAAGTACAGCCTTAAATTGAGTATTTGAAGTAAACAAGCGTAACTGACTAAACACTTGCTTAGCCAATTCTCGGGTTGGTGTTAAAATAACAACACGAGGATCTCGCTTAGACAAAGCCCTGTTTTTAGTTAAACGCTGTAAAGCTGGTATTATAAACGCCAAAGTTTTACCTGAGCCGGTTTTTGATGAAGCAATTAAATCATGTCCCACCATAGCAGCAGGAATAGCTTGCTGCTGAATGTCAGTCGGTGCGGTAAAACCCAAGTGTTCTACCGTACTCATTAAACGTCTTTCTAAACCAAAATCACTAAATTGCACGTAATGTTATCCTATTAAAATAAATTGCTTGGGTAAATATGGTTCAAAGTCGTCATTTCCATGGCGTATTAACCAAAAACCTTAATTGAAAGTGCCTCCTCTTCGACTAAAACAACTTATACAACTAGCTTCTGAGTATACTACTATAGCCATGTTATAAAAACGAACGGCTAACTTATGAGTTAGCAATACGCGCTTCAACAACAACTAAAGCGTTATCAATACGTTCAAGCACTTTATCTTTATCAATTAATGCTAAAGTGATATCAAGTGAGGGCGAATTGCCACCACCTGTTGCCGCAACACGCAGCGGCATACCAACTTTTCCCATGCCCACTTGCAATACTTCAGCAGTGTCATTAATCGCGGCATGAATAAACTCAGGCTGCCAATCAGTTAATGCTGCTAGTTTTGCTTTAACCATTAATAACGGCTCTTTAACGACTGGACGTAAGTGTTTTTTCACCGCTTTAGCATCAAGTTCAGTAACATCTTCAAAGAAATAACGTGAAATTTCTGCCATTTCTTTTAATGTTTTAACACGATCTGCCTGTATTTTAACGATTTCAGCCAATGCAGGGCCATTTTCGATATTAATATTTTGATTATTCATATGCCATGCTAAATGCTCAGCAACATACTCAGGCGCAAGCGTTTTCATATAATGCTGATTTACCCAAATAAGCTTATCGGTATTAAATCCTGATGGGGCGCGGTTACAATCTTTAAGATCGAACAACTCAATCATTTCTTCACATGAGAAAATTTCTTTGTCACCATGTGACCAACCTAAACGTACTAAATAGTTTAGCAAAGCTTCGGGTAAAAAGCCGTCATCACGATATTGCATAACACCTACAGCGCCATGACGTTTTGATAAACGTTTACCATCGTCACCTAAAATCATTGGAATATGCGCATATTCTGGAATAGTTGCGCCAAGTGCTGCCAAAATATTAATTTGCTTTGGCGTATTACTGATATGGTCGTCACCACGCACAACATGAGATACCTTCATATCCCAGTCATCTACCACCACAGTTAAGTTATAAGTTGGTGTACCATCAGAACGGGCTATAATTAAATCATCAAGTTGCTCATTGCTAATAGTAATATCACCTTTCACCATGTCTTTGATAATAACATCACCATCAAGCGGATTTTTAAAACGAATAACAAACGGTTTATCCGCGAGGTGATCTGTACGATCACGCCATAAACCGTTATATTTTTCTATTTCGCCTTTAGCCTTCGCGGCTTCACGCATGGCATCCACCTCTTCCGCAGTACTATAACAACGATACGCATTACCAGACTCAAGTAATTGTTCAATGACTTCTTTATAACGATCAAAACGTTCAGTTTGAAAATAAGGGCCATGATCCCATGCTATATTTAACCAGTTCATGCCATCGATAATGGCATCAACAGAGGCCTGAGTTGAACGCGCTATATCAGTGTCTTCAATACGAAGAATGAAATCACCGCCATTTTTTTTTGTATAAAGCCAGCCATATAAAGCGGTACGCGCACCACCAACATGTAAATATCCCGTAGGACTAGGGGCAAAACGAGTTGTTAAAGTCATAAAGTTCTCAAATTTTGTGCGCTACCAAGCCTAATTTAGCGAGTAGCGAGAATCAGGTCTTAAAAAATTGGCGGCATTTTACCATTGTGGTTAAATTAATTCAGCTTTTACAGAAATTACTTTCTATAAATATCTAGAAAATACCGAATCAATTAGCGCTAAGTGCAGACAAAACGGTCGTAATGAACAAAAATAAATCAAACAACGGCTTATTTAAAAATAATTAGTAATTTTAATCGTTTTTATGTTGACAGCTTTTTGGATCTGCCTATAATACGCCACCACAGAGACGGACGATTAGCTCAGTTGGGAGAGCACCGCCCTTACAAGGCGGGGGTCACTGGTTCAAGCCCAGTATCGTCCACCATTATGATTTTATGGTCTGGTAGACAGTTAGCACAAAAAAAGGTCAATCGCCTTCTACTCTTTATAAACCGTGGCAATAGCTGATTAATCTCAATATTGTCCAGAGTTTGAGGGTTCAGAGTTTTAAAGTAAAAAACAAAATCTTAAAACAATACCTTAGTAAATAAATATCGCGGAGTGGTAGTTCAGTTGGTTAGAATACCGGCCTGTCACGCCGGGGGTCGCGGGTTCGAGTCCCGTCCACTCCGCCACTTTTATTTATAAACGGTTAGAGTACCGTGCTTTTAGTGAAACTCTAGATAAACAAATACTGCGGAGTGGTAGTTCAGTTGGTTAGAATACCGGCCTGTCACGCCGGGGGTCGCGGGTTCGAGTCCCGTCCACTCCGCCACTTTTGTTTAGGTAAAATTATCAATTAATATCCTGGACGATTAGCTCAGTTGGGAGAGCACCGCCCTTACAAGGCGGGGGTCACTGGTTCAAGCCCAGTATCGTCCACCATCCACTATCCACATCTGCCCTCTTCACTGGGCAAAAAAAATCAACACCAAGGTGTTGATTTTCGAATACTACCTTAATTTAAAAGCTATATGAAACTTTACCGTAGTAAAAACGTCCATTAAAACCGTACGGCGATGTTGAGGAATACGAGCGTCCACTTGGAGCACCCTCAGCAATAGGGCCGTTATCATCCGCTATGTTATTAACGCCAAGGCCAAAGTTGATACTTTCTGTGATGTGGTAATTAAACTCGGCATCAAGTAACACCGCAGCATCACCATGAATATCGGGTGAATATTGATCCCATTCACCATAGTAATTGGCGCGTGCCATTAATGTCCATGAATCAGCTAAGTAATTTACCGTAAAAGAGCCTTTGTGCTCTGGTAATGATTTTTCTAAACGATTGATTTTTCTTTGATCAACGTTAGCACCAAATTTATCTACCGTAGTTTCTGTCCAATTATAAGCCAGTGAATATAACATCTCGCCACCTAGGACTTGATTGGAATAGTTACCGACTAAATCAATACCTTGTGTTGTGGTATCAAAATCGTTAGTAAAAAATTTTACTCTGGCTAAACCAATTGCATCAGTAACACCTTGATCAATAAGCGCTTGTCTATTTTCATCAGTTAATTTAATTGAGGCCGTTTGAGTAATGCGATCAGTAACTTCAACATTAAAGTAGTCAGCCGTTAAAAAGAAATCACCATTTTCATAGACTAAACCTGCGGCAAAACTCAACGACTCTTCTGGGGTTAATTCTTCACCACCAAAACTAACCGATATCGGATTCGTTGGCGGTAACGTCGCAATATCAATTAGCGCATTTTCTTCAAATTGTGTTTGCACACTACGTACATTACTTTGACCAATCGTTGGAGCACGAAACCCTGTACTTACCGAGGCACGAACCTTAAGTTCGTCGTTTATCTGGTACAGGCTAGCTAGTTTCCAGTTAAATGAGCCGCCAAAATCGCTGAAATCTCCATATATAGCGGCTAGCTGTAAAAGTAAATCATCCGTTATATCCACTTCTGTATCAATATACGCTGCGGCGCTGGTGCGTGAAGAAGTTCCAGCATCCGCAGGTTTAAAACCTGGGAAACCATTCGAACCAATACTAAAGCCCTGCTCAACCAAAGATCCTAATTTCCATGAAGCTTCATCACCTGCCGTAATGGTGAAAGATTCTTGCCTTAATTCAAAACCATACGAAAAAATAACAGATTCAAAGCCCATAATATTATCTAAATCTTTAGAAAAATCAGCATTAAGTGATTTTTCAAGTTGTGCGTAAGCGCCAGGTGTAAAAGCGGTTGGAGTATCTGGCCCAAGTGATGAGTTAATGGTGTTACTCATATGAAATTCAGTTGAATGCTCACCAACACCCGCACTAAAATCATACATGGTGCCATCACTGAATTCGCCATGTGTTCCCATAACAAATGAAAGATCAACAACTTCACCACCAAATAACGGGGTAAAACCACCAGGGAATTTTAAGTTATGTGCAAAACAACCAGCAGCCTCTAATGAGGCAAGGGCAGCAGCGTTAGGTGCATCATTAACAATGTGTACGACTGGACAAGCCGAGTTGTCGGTAGCGCCTAGCGTTAAATCCGCGGTAAGGATAGTGGGCGTTAGCATGACATTACCATCAACATCATCTATGCCTGTTCCTTTAAATATACCCGCACGAGTATTCGGATTACGGAAGAAAAAACCACCTTCAACGGTTTTCTCAGACCAGTTACCAAACATATAAGCATCACCACCATTAGCCAATTCAATGCCTGTATTTAAAAACAATTTGAAGTCATCTGAAATTTCAGGTGAGCCCCATACTTGAGCTGGATCTCTAACTGCCGTATTGCCCGCATCAATTAGCGCTTGTGCATCACTACGTTGTGTACTTCTGCTGGTTGGGTCTTGTTGATTCACTTCGAAACTAAAATTAGCAAAACCTGCATCCGATAGCTCCATACCAATATTACCAGACAAGGTTACTTGGTCGCCGTCACCTTCAGAGAATTGTCCCATTTTAGCTTCAAGGAAGCCGCCTTCACTATCATCTTTAAGGATAAAGTTAATAACACCTGCAACGGCATCAGAGCCATATTGTGCTGATGCACCATCACGTAAAACTTCTATTTGTTTTAATGCCACAGCAGGAATAGTTGAAACATCAGGCCCTTGTGCACCATCGGCAATGCCGCCACCAGAAAAGGCGATAATTGAGCCTTTATGACGACGCTTACCATTCACTAAAATCAACGTAGAATCGGGTGATAAACCACGTAAATTAGCGGGTCTAACAATCGTTGCACCATCAGCAATAGCCTGAGCACTGACATTATATGACGGGGTTAACGTTCTTAATAGGCTCGCCATATCAGAAGTACCATTTGCCATCAGCTCTTTACCACTGATAACATCGACAGGAACGGGTGAGTCCGCAATAGAACGAGGTGCGGCTCGAGAGCCAACAACAACGATAACTTCATTAATATCAGCTTGCTCTTGCTCTGCTGCAAATGTTGGCATTGCAACACAAGCCGCCCCCATTGCAACGACAAGGCTTTTTAGTTTATATTGATTTAACATATTTTATTCCTCTCTTAGATTCACATAGTAAGTGCATAACTTGTTTAAGTAGAAAAGACGGTTAGTTATTTATAAACTGATCGTCTTTTCTCTGACAAGAGAGATAACAATGCAAACTTATAATGCTCAACGATGCCCAATTTGAATGAATAAACACATGACCGCTATTGCGGCGTTAATTATTATTGCTCGTTAAATGCGCCGTCAAAGCTACGATTAATAGGTTTAGTTAGGTAAACAAACAGTGAGCGCTGACCCACTTTCACATCAATGGTACCCGACATACCTAACTTGACTTTAATCTCTTTTGATTTCAAATTATCGCTATGTTCAGGCCCGTCTATTCTGACCTTGACCTGATAAAACGTCATTTCTTTACCTGTTGGATCTCGATCCAATAAGGTATCCGAACTGATATAATTGACCTCGCCTTTTAAACCGCCAAAGACAGTGTAATTAAAGGCATTAAGCTTAATTGACACAGGCATTCCAATTTCTAATCGACCAATATCAGCAGGGTTGATTTTTACGTCTAAAATAACCCCGCTTGAGGGTGATACTTCCATCAACTGCTCGCCAGACTTTAATACACCGCCCTGCGTGGTCACTTTTAACTCTTTAACAATACCTGACACTGGCGAGTAAATATTCGTGTATCCCAAGACGCTTTTTTGTTTTTTCAGTTTGTGTAAGTTTATCGATAATTCACCTTCTAATTTTTCAATTTCTTTACTGATTTTTTCGTAATATTGATTTTTTATATCAACAATTTTTCGCTTAATGTCTAATAGCTTTTGTTTAACTCTCAATACTTCCAGCTGACTGACGTCATCTGTTTTTTGCAGATTTTTGGTTAGTTGCCACTCCTCAGTGCTGAGTTTGAGGCTTTCTTTTAGTATTGAAACATTTTCATCCAAAGAACGTCTTTTCTGTATATATAAGGCCTGTTGAGACATCATAAAAACAGGGTAAGCTTGGCTTAATTTATCAAAGACGATAGGCTTTTCCAAAATTTCAGCATTGGCTCTCGCTAAAGATGACATTAAATAGGCCACATGCGATTCTGCTTCAGAATAATCCGCCTGTGCTCTATCTGGTACAAGCCTTGCCAGTAGTTGCCCCTCTTTAACGGTGTCCCCTTCATTGACTAACAATTCCGAGAGTACGCCGCCATCCGCAACCTGGATAATCTGAGTACTGCCATTGGCGACGACTTTACCTTGAGCGCGTACCGTTTCGTCAATGTTAAATAACGAGGCCCAAAGCAGAAACGCTGTGAAACCACCTATCAAGACATAGACAATTGAGAAAGAATGTTCAATTTTGAACAATATTTTTTCTAAACTCATGTTGCTTTCCTCTCTACTACTGGTTTAGCCGACAGTTGTGCAATCACATCTTCTTTAGGTCCATCCATGACGATTCGGTTTTCATTGACAACAATTAAGCGATCAACCAGTTCAAGCATTTCCATTTTATGTGTTACCAAAATTAATGTATCATCAGTTTTTAATTGCTGTTTCAACATCTTAATTAGGTGTACTTCTAAGTTGCGATCAACCGAGGCTGTTGGTTCATCTAGCAACCATACTTTTGGCTCTCTCAGCACTACACGAGTTAAGTTAAGCAATTGTTTTTGCCCACCTGACAGCCCCATTCCCCCTTCAAAAATTTCCTGTTCCAGACCTTTTGCAGAAGTCGTAATGACCCTATCTAGCAAGCCTGTTAACTTGGCAACCTCTAGAATTTTACTATCTCCTGGGTCAACCAGCCCCAAAATTAAATTTTCACGGATAGTCCCTTTAAATAAACGCCCTTCCTGCTGTAAAAAACCAATTTTTTCGGCCAGTATCGGCTTGGAAATATGGGCTAAATCTATATCGTCTACTAAAACTCGTCCCTTATTTGGTTTGTACATACCACTTAACAAGCGTAATAATGAGGTTTTACCAGAGCCAATTGGGCCTAAAACGCCTACTTTTTCTCCTGAATTAATACGCATTTTTGGTAGCGTCAAAGCAACTTTTTCACCGTAATTTACTTGAGTTTCAGCTTCAACTCGAAACTCACCGCGCAGGTTTTCTGGCACAACAGGGTTATCAATATCGTCATGATCGCATTTTAAATTCCAAATGACATCCAGTGAGCGAATAGCCGCTTTTGTATTGGCCCATTGCACTAAATGTGATGGAATTTGAGCCACGGGTGCCAAAACCCGACCTGATAAAATAGAACAGGCTATCAAGCCCCCCATACTTAGCCCACCGCTGCCAATTAATAATGCTCCCATACAGACCATTAACACAAAGGCCGCTTGTTGAAAAAAGGCTACCATAAATTGCGATTGCTCCGTCATACGCTTCATTTCCAAGTCGTAACCACGGCCTTCATCGGTGATGTTCATCCAGTTGGACAGCATTCGCCAACCACCCTGTCCTGATTTAATAGTCTCAGCACCTTCAACAGACTCGACTAACACACCTACTTTAAGGTTGACCGATTCGTTGATGTTATCAGCTAAATATTCTATCTTTTTATGAAAATACAAGCCGATAAAAGAGGCAATAACGAAAAAAATCAAGGGGATTAAGGCCAGATAACCGCCAATAGTGGCAATCAAACCGGCATAAAATAAAATAAATGGTACATCAACCACTAAATAGGTAGTGATTGTCGAGAGGAAGTTTCTTACCGACTCATAGCCACGCATTTGCGATGCCAGACTACCGACACTTTGTGGGAGTTGATCCATCCGCAAAGCTAGAAATCGTTTATAAACATCGCGAGCTAAACGGCGGTCAACTTGCTCGATAAGTTTTTCATATAGCCCAGAGCGAACCAATTTAGTCACAAATTCTAACAGGCTCAACATCAATACGCCCAGCGTTAATACCAGCAAGGTTTGGTGTGCGCCTGTGGGCACTACACGGTCATAAATTTGCATTGAATAAAACGCACTACCGACCGCCACAACATTAATTAATACCCCTGAAATAGAGGCATCAATAAACCATTTTTTATGTACAAGCAGTTCCGTCTTGACCATTTGGAAGATGGGACTTTTACTGGTGATCAGTTTCTTTTTCATTTTCAACGAGAACACTTCATGCTTGCTCAAGTCGTCAATGATTGTTTCGTTCCAGGTATTTTGCTCATGAGAAAACCATTCAGCAACCCACTCGCCTTTGCTGTTATGGCTTTTCAGTATACCCCAGTGTTGAGAGTCATCGTAAATCAAAGCAGGTAATAACGACGGATCTTTAATCGACTTTAATTGTTTGGGCTTGGGAATAACTAACGACTGACATATATTAGCCAAAATAGTTGAGTTACTAACTGGCTCCTGAACATGATCTTCAATGACCTGTTGTAGCTCTAGGCCGTCAAAGCGCGAACGTTGTAACTGTGCTAATCGTTGTAAACTGAGTAATAAACTTTTTTTCATAATAATACTTTATATAAATTCCTAGTTTTTGATTTCGGATTTCTATCCTTAAATTTAAAGCCACTGCTTTAATCTACCACGGGTGTATCGTTATTTGATTCCTTATGGTCTGGCTTTAATTTTTCAGTGTCTTCTTTGTCAAGAATATCCATTAATTGAATAAAACTTCTCTTCATTCCACGTTTGATCGACATGAAGGATAACGGGTTACTTTCAATGCGAGAATACCAAATGATTTTCTCAATGGGATCACTTGGTGTCATAAAGTTAAGAAACTTATCCTGAGCAGAAGTGGCTTCTTTACTACCCTGTGTCATTGACGAATGCCCTAGCGTTTTCTCACTGAGTTTAACAGCACTAACACGAGAAAACTGGACAGAGTTAACATAGGAATCAGCTAATGCGTCGACACCTCTAACTCGAACAAGCAAACGCCAATCATTCAGTATTTTAGCTGCGTATACATTGGCTAATTGTGCTTCTAACTGTGAGACTTCTCGGGTTGAGTTCATCACATCATGCCATGTTTTTCTGCCTGCCAAAAACTGCCGATACCAAGAGGCACGTATTTTTTGTAGACTGACTAAAGACGAGCCCAATAATTCCTGTTGTTTTTTTAAAGAGACTGATGATATCCAGTCCAAAGCAATCTGCTTTTCGATTTTAGTTTTTTCGCCTGCTATTCTCACTTGTAATGATTGGTAGCGGTTTTTAATGCCTTTATTTTTTGAAAGACGTGATAAGCCAGCCCCAAAAGAGCTGCTTACTTCAAGAAAAACACGGTTTTCAGGTGATACATTCTCATAGGATAAATTGCCCCACTGTCGTTCCAACTTGAGATTAACTCGCGGATAAGACTCGCTGCTACTTTGCTCCATCTCAGCTTTTACAGACAGGCTTTCGGCTTTTATTTGTCTAAGGCCTGGGTCGATAAATAAGGCTCTTCGGCTTAAGCGTTGTTCATCGCCATTGAAACTTACGCCAATAAAATCCCGTGTTAAGCTTTCTGTATTGAGCGATTCGCCTAATAATTCATTCAAATTGAGTAAGCTATTTTCGAGTTCAATATTAGCCGAGTTAAGACTAGCCTTGGTCTGATTTAAGCGTGAATTTACCAGTTCCAAATCACTGCCGGTTGATAAGCCTTCTTTAATACGACGTTTAATACGGCCTTGAAGTGATTCGTGTTCGTCTGTACTTCTTTGGAAACTTTCTTTTTTGAGATAGCTTGCATACCACTGGCTATAGGCATCCACTACTTGCAAGGCCAGCTCACGTTTAGACACTCGCGTACTTTCTTGTGCCATCAACAAATCAGCACGAGTTCGCCTTAGGCTTGCATCCAGAGCACCTCCAGCCCATAAAGGCTGAGTTAAACTAAAGGTTAACGCATGGTCATCGCCTCTATAGTTGAGGTCGGAACTCGAGTTTTTTATACCTCTAGCCGATAGCTCTGGTGTGGGGAAGTATTGCCATTGAGCTGTGCGAATATTGGATTTTGCAGAATCTTCTAGAAATAAACGGCTTTTAACTGACGGATGATAGTCAATAGCCTTAGTTATTAAACCAGATAAGCTAAACTCACCTTGTTCTACAGCGTTGGCGTTGATACTAGTATGAAGGGTAAGGAAATAAAGACCTGTAATAATAATATTTTTCACAGTACCACCAAACCATTATCTAATAAGTAATCTAAATCTATAGCGCTTGTGCCAATATCACTCAGGGTGATCGTAAAATCAACACCACTAGCATCACCATTTTGGTCTACGCTAATCGTTACGTCTGTACCGTTATCGCTTATCGTTAAGTAATCGGTCAGAGTGTCATCACTGGTATATTCGAGTACATCAGCTAAATTCAGTTTGTCTTCTTCAGTCAAGTTAAAATCGGTAATGGTATCATTACCGTTATTGTTTTCGACGATATTGTAATCAAAAATATCGCTACCAATACCACCCGTTAAAGTGTCGTTGCCAGCATTACCACTTAACATATCGGCACCAATACCACCCATTAAAGTGTCGTCACCTGCACCACCATTGATAATATCGTCACCAATACCACCCGTTAAAGTGTCGTTGCCAGCATCACCATTTAAAACATCGTCACCAGCACCACCATGTAAAATATCGTTGCCTGCACCACCACGCAAACCATCATTGCCTTCAAGACCAATCAAAGTATCGTCACCTGCATTTCCAGTAAATCTATTCACACCGGCATCACCTACAAGGGTGATATCCTTATCGTCAAGGGTGATATCCTTATCGTCTGAGTCGTCATCTGTGGCAAGCGCTACTGCTGCCCCAAGACCTAAACCACCAAGCCCAATCCAGCCCCATGTAGACCAGCTCCATGTAGACCAGTTCAGGAAAGAGTCCTCTTCAACGTTAACATGAGACTGACTTATAAATTCGGATAAGGCATTGTCACCCTGGGCAATACTTTCAAGAATACCTCGGGCACCATAAAAATAAACCACTTCGGTACCGTCTTCTAGTAACAGTGATTGGTCATCGACAATATGGTACAGCGCATCTGATGAAGGTAATGACATGACACAAGCTTGATCAACACAAAGCGTGAAATAGTCATCTAAAATAACCTTACTCTCACCCTCTAATAGCAGAATTAAATCACTGCCCTCTTTTTTAGCAATGACATCTAAATCGATAATAAGCTGTTGATTGCTTTTTTGAAAAATTAATTGATAAGCATTGCCTGATTCAACTTGAACATGTTTACTTTGACCTTGTTCAATAACAATACTTTTTTGACGTAAACCACCCACATTAATGGTGGTTTTTGAGATAGTGTTTTGCTGCGAATATTTCATTGTTTCTCACAAATATTTAATGGTTGACGAAATGGGTGTAATATAGATTTAACTTTTCTTACATCCACAATATTTAATCGCCTATTGTAGATGGATAAATGGATAGTTACAATACAGAAAAAGTTGCACCAACATTGTAAATTAGATGTAAATTATATGTAAGTGCTCAGCCGAAATAAAGTTTATTTTTGGATAATTGAAGGTAGTGTTGATGAGGTTAATCTTCAATTGCAACATTTAGCTTAACGTTAGCTTCGACTAAATATTCTTGGTTGTGCCTTAGCATTTTAGTGATATCCATAACATAATCAGCACCACGCTCAGAATAAGCCAGCAAACCCGTTGCTAAAATTTCAGGGTTTAGTGGCTGATTTTTTGATCTTAACTCAAAGCGAATGGCTCTAAAAACACGATAAGCATTATGAGAGTTGATGTTATAAAAATAATGAACGACTGCTTCATCTAAGCTTTTAAAAGCCGCCACTTCATGTTTAGCACCCGTATCTCTATTGCCAGGAACCATACCACAACCTTGTTGGTAGCACCAAATACCAAAAAAGTTCAACCCTATTCGAGAAAAGCGCGATGTCCCCCATGCGGATTCATTTGCCGCTTGTACCAATACCAGTGGCATAGGGACCACATCAACACGTACTAGCAGTTCATTAAGCTGCGTTAATGGTGAAGCATCTTTGTTAACGCGATATCGCTTCACTAAGGCATTTAGCTTGTGATATTCTTGCATTGATAAGGGTAACCCTAATGAGACCTGTTCAAGCCAAATATTCAGTTTGGCTCGGGTGGCAAATATCGCATTATTTTGTCTAACTACAGCGGGGCGGATAAAATCAAAGAATTTTTTCTTTTTACTTTTTACGTCTCGAATAGCAGCAAAGTCAGGTAAAAATACATCATGTAATGGTTTTTCAAAAACCTTTTTTATCCTAAATCTCTGCGCTGCTTTCTCGGTAATTTTTCCTGTTGAGTCTGTAAGTGTTTGCTTAATAAATTTTGGTTTTAAAAAGGTAAAAGGCGCCACTAAAAACACCAGTAATAAGAGTGATAATCCAATGTTAACTAATGTGCTACGGTTCATAAATAATCCATAATTTAGCTAGGTTACACTTACTATGCTGAAAAAGTATCATCTGAGCCAGAATCTACTTCTTGTGATGTTGAATTACCTCTATTATGCGGCGTATTAGTATCATTACTCGTAGCTAAACTAATGCCGAAAACTTCACGATATATAATGCCTTTAACATTGTAAAACAGTGGTGCAAGAAACGATATTCCAATCAAGAAGATCAGAATACCAAGTGGTGCAATACTTGATTTAATTAATAAAATCAACGGCAGTAACAAAAGAATAAGTGATGCAAATAAAATAGCATACAATGCTAAGAGCGGAAAAAATTTAAAACGTAATGCTTTAATTGATAAAACAATCGCTTTCATTGGCATCATCTTTTTTTCAATTACCAAAGGTATAGTCAGTGATAATGTTACTGCTAAAAAAATTCCAGGAAAAATAAACAATTGAAAACCTAAACTAATAAGTACTGACGTAAATAATGCACATAATACTACCCAACTAGCCCGGTTGAGAAACGCAAAAGTCACCTTAGCATTAGTTTTTATGCCAACAGCATGTTGAACTCCCATCATTTCGACACCAGCCATAAAGGGCCAGATAGCAATAGTGACCACAACATTAAATAACATACCCACTTGAGGATCAGCTAATATAGTTTCAATGCCGCCAAGGTAGCTGCTAGCAACGAAAGAAACTAACATACCCAGCACTAAAGAAAAGAGAAGACCTAGATTAATTGCTAATCGAGATTTTAGCGTTTGTTGCCAAGATTCAGCTAGAATTGCTTTAATATCAATTTGATAATCGCCTTTTAATGCACATTCAATACTGCCACCAACTTGTACAATAGTCATTTTTTCTGGCAAACCAATAACCCTTAGATCTTAATAAAGAATAAAAAAAAACAATAATTAGCTGAGATTATATCTGAATTAAAATCAGATTTCTTATCAGATGACACACTTTAAAAGAAAATTAATTCAAATCACTTAACACCAGTTGTATCGCTAACAATAATAAAACAGCGCCCATGACTCTATCTAGTAAATAACCTTTAATTTGTAATAAATTACGCACCTTAGAGTGAGTTAATAAGTAAGATAATAAAACAAACCAAGCAGCGGTCGCTACAGTCATATACAGACCATAACTGAGTTTGATAGCAAAGGGGGTTTCAGTCGATATGATCACTGAAAATAAACTGACAAAAAACAGCGTTGCTTTAACATTAAGACCGTTAATTAAGAACCCAATAAAAAATGCTTTTTTAGGTGAAGGTACTTTCTGATCTTCGCCACTTGACAGCTTAAATTTATCACTATTGTGATGGTATTCTGTTTTTTTAGCCCTTAAACCATGCCAAGCAATATAACAAAAGTAACTTGCGGCTAGATATTTCAATGCTGTAAATAAGCGTTCATCACTGGCAATTAACAAACCTATACCAACTAAGGAATAAGTTACATGCAGTAAAATACCCATAGCAATACCAAAACTAGTAAAAATGGCTGTACGCCTATCATAACGAATGCTTTGCTTTAAAATAATAGCAAAATCAGGTCCGGGGCTTGCTACCGCTATAAGGTGTACTGCGGCAATAAGAAAAAACTGCTCTATATAAGACATGTATTACTATTAATTATGTTTTTGATGAATGCGTGTTAACACTTGCTGAAAAAAATCAGCGCCTTTTTCATTTGCCAATGTAATATTATTTTTCGGTATTTTTTCTGGTTCATTATACACAGATAACACTTTTGCTATACTCGTTTCACGAATGATGTGAATAATAGGATAAGGAGAGCGGTTAGTAAAATTACTAGCATCATCATAAGCTTCACCATCAAAACAATACTCGGGATGCATACTAGCTAGTTGAAATATCCCTTCAAATCCAGAATCGACGAGTAGGTCATTGGCATAATCAACCAAATCTAAATAACGCTCAAAGCGGCGAAAACCACCACTATAAATAATAAGCGTGGTTTCTAGTTCATCATGGGCTTGTAAATACCGACATTGCTCAATAAACTCATGCAAGGCTGCTTTTACTTGCTCAGTTTGGGATAAGTGATAATGAATGGTGTTATTTACAAATTCTTTTTTCGCAAAAGGGCAAAAATTAAGACCGATAATAATTTCATTTAGCCATTGCTTAGTCGCTGACACTACACCTTGTTCATTGGAGCTCACTGCTATCGTCATTAAAATTTAACTCCTTGATTATTTTATATTCATGTTACCTCGAAATGCTCGTTTCAGCGAGAGTTTTGAAGTATCATGGGCATAGGTTAAAGTTTAGGTAATAAAGAAGAAAGCTCATCATAGAATACAATGAGCTTTTTCCAAAGATTTAATAACAGAGCCTTATGTCGTGTCTTTAAATATTATGACAACTGAGTAAAATAAATTAAATAAAAGTCCTGTTGTTTTATTTAGATATTTTCGCCCAAGTATCGCGTAAAGCAACTGTGCGGTTAAACACTAACTCACCAGTCTTTTTACTCTCATTGTCTAAACAAAAGTACCCTTGACGTTCGAACTGAAAGGCATGCTCTGCTTTGGCATTTGCTAAAGATGGCTCTACTTTTGCCTTTTCAATAACAACCAATGACTGTGGATTCATCACACGATGAAAATCTGTCTCTGCTGCTGGGTTTGGCACAGTGAATAATCTGTCATATAAACGCACGGTAGCGGTCAGTGATTTTTGCGCATCAACCCAATGAATAACACCTTTAGGCTTAGTGCCATCGGTAGGATTGTTACCTAAAGTATCTTCATTGTAGGTACAATAAACGGTAGTCACATTGCCCTGCTCATCTTTATCGCAACGTGTCGCAGTAACAACGTAAGCGCCACGTAAACGCACAGCTTTATTTAACACTAAACGCTTGTATTTTTTATTGGCTTCTTCTCTAAAGTCGTCGGCTTCAATATAGAGCTCTGCGCTAAACGGTACAATACGTGTACCTTGGCTTTCATCACTGGGATGATTTTTAACTGTTAGCGCTTCAGTTTTACCTTTAGCATAATTTTCAATCACCAGTTTAATTGGATCAAGTACTGCCATTGCACGAGGTGCATTATCATTTAAATCTTCACGAATACATGCTTCTAATACGCTAATTTCAACGGTATTTTCCATCTTGGTAACACCAATACGTTTAGCAAACTCTCGCATTGACGCGGGGGTGTAGCCACGACGACGAAAGGCGGCAATAGTTGGCATACGTGGATCATCCCAACCATCCACTAAATTTTCTTCCACTAAGGTATTTAATTTACGTTTACTCATTAACGTGTATTCTAGATTTAAGCGAGAAAATTCATATTGATGAGGTATAGCAGGCACAGAAACATTGTTAATAACCCAATCATATAAACGGCGGTTATCTTGAAACTCTAGCGTACAAATAGAGTGAGTAATACCTTCAATAGCATCAGATAAACAATGTGTAAAATCGTACATTGGATAGATGCACCATTTATCACCTGTTTGGTGATGATGTGCAAATCTAACACGATAAATAATTGGATCACGCATACACATAAAGCTTGAGCTCATATCTATTTTTGCACGCAATGAACATTCGCCTTCTTGACACTCACCGTTTTTCATTTTTTCAAATAAAGCTAAATTTTCTTCAACAGATGTATCGCGATAGGGGCTATTTTTACCGGGTTTGTTTAACGTGCCACGGTATTCACGGGTTTCTTCACCATTTAAGAAACATACATAAGCCAAGCCTTTTTTAATTAACTCAACAGCAAAACCATGTAATTTATCGAAGTAACCCGAAGAATAGTGAATATCTCCAGCCCACGCAAAACCTAGCCACTGCACATCTTTTTTAATAGCGTGTACATAGTCTATTTCTTCTTTTTCAGGGTTAGTATCATCAAAACGTAAATTACATAATCCATTGTAATCTTGAGCAATACCAAAGTTTAAACAAATAGCCTTAGCATGGCCAATATGTAAAAAACCATTAGGCTCAGGCGGAAAACGAGTTTGTATTGAGTTATGTTTGCCACTGGCAAGATCAGCATCAATAATTTGGCGAATAAAATTGGTTGGAGTTGTTTCGTTCATGAATTCTTCTATATTTCAGTTGTTTATTTAAATTAGTAATGTTGATTTCTACGGGTGACCTTGATACAAAGAAAAAAACGATTTCCAGAGGGATCATATGAAGGCTTATATGTGCAGGTTATAGGCACTAAACACGCAAAAAAGAGTCTATTTTATTAGCCGACAATTAGACTTGTTGATAAACAAAACTTTCATGTGAAAAGAAGATGCAATTTACATCTCCTTTTCCTGATACTGTATTTTAACTATTAAATTAAAATTTTGCACCAAATTTTAAATATACTCGTCTTCCTCTTGGATCGCCCGTTCTTGGATCATAACTTCCAGAAATAGCTACAAACGGAGGATTTTCATCTGTCGCATTAACAACACCAAAAGTTATTGTTGTTTCTGAGTTATCTTTTAACATATCACCGAAAGCAAAATTGTATTGAAGATCAATAGTATTAAAAGAATCTATTGAGTCTTCATTTGAATCATTTTCATAACTTCCCACATGTCTTAAAAATATATTTGCACTGTGATTACCACTACTCCAGTTTAATCCAGCATTTCCTCTTAATTCAGGAGATGGATTACCTACAGTATTCCGATTTAGCTGCCCTACTCCATCAACAGTATTACCCGAAATATCTGTTAAATCATAACTTAGTAAGTATGTTGCACTAATGGAAGGTGAAAAATCACCATATTCGGTTTCATATGTCGCCAACGCACTAATATCAATACCAGAGGTATCAATAGCTTCGGCATTGATAAATTTGGTATTTACAATAGTAATTGTTCCTGCCGATGTACGAACAACACGTTCAGGATCATTTGGATACGCATTGACTATAGCTTGATGACTTTCACGAGTGAGAACATCTTCAAAAGAAAAACGCCAATAATCAAGATCAAAATTCCAATTTGATACGTTAAAAGAGGAGCCAAAATTAAAAGCTGTTGAGGTTTCAGGTACTAAATCTGGATCTCCTATTGTTCTGTTGCCACCAAAAGTTGTGGAGTCATCATTAGGATCTGTAATATTTGCAAAGTTTGTTTGTGCCCCTTGAACTTGATGAACAGAGGGCGCTCTGAAAGATGTACTAATTGATGTTCTAAATGACAATTCATCGGTTGGGTACCATAATATAGATAGTTTTGGATCTGTGGTATCACCACCTAAATCACCATAATCTTCGTATCGTACCGCAACACTTGCCTCTACAGTATCGGCAACGGGTAGCAATACTTCGGCAAAAACAGAGGTAACATTTCGATCTCCTGAGAGATTCTGATTACCAATTAAAAACGCAAAACTGTCTTGTTGTGTCAAAGAGTCGTATACATATGAAAGTGACTCTTCACGGTATTGAAAACCTAGTGCAAATTCTACATACCCATTAGCCATTTCCAATAAACCACCTGAAATAATAGCCTCAAACACATGCATTTTTGATTCAGCATCAGCAAGATAATCACCTATAATATAACTTCTTAACGCCTCATTATCAGGATCTTTTGGATCAAAAGGATTGAAATACAAGCATTCACCTTGACCTGCATCTTTTGAGTTTATGCTTTTACAATTTGCTCCTCCAAATCCATTTAATGCCGCTTGAAAATTATTAGTGATTACATCACGCGGGTTTAATAACGCATCATTTTGTGACGTAACAAAAGACACATCCCAAAAAATATCTTCAGAAAATTCTCCTTCCGCGCCAAACGCAAACCGTGAAGTGGTATGATCATAATAGTTTGTTTCATTTGGTTTTCCTACGCCATAAGGTCTTCCTCTAAAAGACACATCTTCCCCAAATGGGTTGTCAGGGTGATTTGCTAAAATTCCAGGTGCATTTAATACAGGGAAACTTGGAGATACTTCTCTAGAGATTTTATTTTGAGCAAAACCGAATTCAGCCCATGCCGTTACCGTGTCACTCCAATCCCAATTAGCACGTGCATAACCTTGTAGACGATTTTCTTCAGGTACAGCGGTAACTTGTGGACCAAAGTCAAATAGACAAAATGTATTGCCATTTGAGCCTTTCGATACTGCACCACCATTATCGGCACAATTTGGATCCGCAATTGTCAAGCCACTTGGATTATTAGCATCAGCTAAAGATGGAATAACATAGCTCCCAGGATTACCAAAGCTACTATTTGCAGGTTTTAACCAATCCACTTCACCGAGTAATAAACTACTACGATCAAGATAACTCACAGCTAACATGATATGACCTGATTCACCTAAAAATCCACCAATTGCAAAATCGATTTTAGTTTCATCTTGGCTACCCTCTGATATTCTTTTTCTATATTCATATTGAAATTCAGCACCATCTAAGTCATCACGAGTGATAAAGTTTACAACGCCAGCTACAGCATCTGAGCCGTAGATTGCTGAAGCACCATCTTTTAAAATTTCAACACGTTTTACCGCAAGTGCTGGAACTAAAGAGGCTGTATCTACAAAGCTTGCACCTTGGTCTGTTAGCACGGCAGAGGTCACTTGTCTCTTTCCATTTAATAAAACTAAAGTGGACGAAACCCCTAAGCCCCTCAGATTTACATTAGATGTTCCTACCGTAAAATTTTGGGATAAGTTATCGGAATTATTTTGAGAGCCTGCATTTATTGGAAGCACTTCAATAAGATCACGAACATCATTTGCCCCTATATCGTTTAGATCACTTTGATCAAAACTAGATATAGGGGTTGATTTCTCTGCTTGAATGGATCTTTTAATACGAGACCCTGTAATAACTATTTTTTCAACCTTATCTTTAGCTTCCTCGTCAGCATTAACTGCCATACTTGCTGTAAGGGATGTAAATAGTGCTGAACAAATACTCATAGATAGAAGTGTTTTTGTATATTTTTTTTTGATCATATTTATCTTCATGTTAACCTCTTAATTAAATTATTTAACTATGCTACTGACTTAAAATTATATAATTTTAAGTCAGCTATTATATAGGTATACTGAGCATGCTTTGTAAAAAACTACAGTATAAATTAAAAAATAAGGACAGATGATGTTGACAAGATTAAAAAATATGGGGCCAGGAATTCTAGTTACTGCGGCTTTTATAGGGCCAGGTACCATTACTGCTTGCACACTTGCGGGAGCTAATTTTGGTTATACTTTACTTTGGGCACTCGTTTTTGCAACATTAGCGACAATTATTCTTCAGGAAATGTCAGCAAGGCTAGGCACAATTACACAAAAAGGGCTAGGAGAAGTGCTCCTTGATGCCTTGCAAAATTCCATATGGAAATGGCCTATATTTACTTTGATAATAATTGCATTGTATGGCGGAAACGCGGCATACGAAGCTGGAAATATAGCAGGTGCAGCTTTAGGAATAGAAGCGATTACAGAGCCGAATAAATGGGTATTTAGAAGTTCAGTAATTGCCCTAACAATTTTTGGTGCCATTATACTAATGAAAGGGAGTTATAAACAAATAGAACGTGTTCTCATGGGGTTAGTTTTATTGATGGGAATTTCATTTATCATCACATTTTTTGTTGTCCAGCCTAATCTTTCCGAAATGTTAACTGGTGCTTTTAAGCCAACAATTCCCGAAGAAAGTTTGTTAACTATCATAGCGTTAATTGGAACAACAGTTGTTCCTTATAACTTATTTTTACATGCCTCTGCGGCAAAATCTCATTGGTCTAAGCCTGAAGAGCTACCTTCAGCTAGAGCAGACACCATTATTTCTATTGGTCTTGGAGGCTTAATCGCTATCCTTGTTACATCAACTGCGGCAGCAAGTATGTTTGCACACGGTTTACGTGTGAATAATGCTGCCGATATGGCCATTCAGTTTGAGCCATTATTTGGCTCTTTTTCAAAGTATTTACTTGGAATAGGGTTGTTTTCTGCTGGTTTAAGTAGCGTTATTACAGCACCATTGGCGACAAGTTATGCTATTTCAGAAATATTGCAATTTAAAGGGGGTGTTAAATCTAAGGCATTTAGAATGATAAGTTTTAGTATTTTAATTTTAGGGGCCTTTTTCGCTATGTCAGGTATAAAACCTATTACCGTTATTATTCTTGCACAGTTTGCAAATGGTTTATTATTACCAATTATTGCTGGGTTTTTACTCTATGCAATGAACCATAAAAAATTATTGGGCAAATATTCTAACCATTTAATATCAAACCTTTTAGGCGGGGGAGTTGTCATCTTAACTGCTGCATTGGGTATTAGATTAATTGCGAAAGCCGCAGGGATAATCTAGAAACCAAGCTCACCTCATGCTGCCTCAATTGAGGATAACAAGAGAAGGATATAATGACACTTCCCGAAAGTAGGGAATAGTTACCAAGTTATTATTATTTTTTTCAAAGCTATTTTTTCAAAATACTATCAACAGTACCTTGCGCTAAACCATGATAGCTAGGTCGCGCCTGCTGATAAACTTTTAACGCCCATGTTTTACCTTGCTCTGTTTGAGCAAGCTCTTTATACAAAGGCACGATTAACTTACGACGACCAATAGCAATTAAATATTCAGACATGGCGGGATAAACTACATCATAGCCAATACGCACTGACAATAAATACCATGCATGAGCAATTTCAGCATTTTTACTATGGGTTATGTCAAACGCGTTATCAAGTGTGACTAGACGCTCAGTTTTAATCGTAAGCGGTAAGTTATTGATAAAGTGTAACCATTCATGCAATGTCCATTTCGATGTTGGTAATTGTGTTAATGATACTTCACCACTTAACCACTGTGATATTTGTTCATCAATATTAGTAAAGGCTGTTGAGGTAGGCTTAGGGGCATAGCTAGGTAAGCCTTGTACATAAATCCACTCGTTAATTTCTTTATCATTAACAATATTTGGGTATTTATCGGTTAAATTAGCTTTTAAATATTTAACAAAATTAGCGGTACCTAAGCTTTCAAATGCATGGTTTTCAAAATACTCTAACATGAAAGCATCAAAACGCTCACGGCCAAACTTATTTTCTAAATAGATTAAAAATAATTGCCCTTTGGTATAAGGTACGCCAGAAAAAGCATCATCAGGATCACGCCCTTTTAAATCGATATATAGTTGAGTATCACCAGCTGCCAATTCAGCAATTTCATCGTTTAAACCTTGAGCATCAAGCGCTTGCTCCATAATAGCTCTATCTTCACCAAATACCGCTTCCATAATACGGTTTTCAACATAACTAGTAAAACCTTCGTTTAGCCAAAGATCGCGCCAGCTTTCATTAGTAACAAGATTACCAGACCATGAATGAGCAAGTTCATGGGCAATCAAATTAACTAAGCTTTTATCACCAGCAATAACGGTTGGCGTGATAAAAGATAAGCGAGGATTTTCCATGCCGCCAAAAGGAAAGCTTGGTGGTAATATTAATAAATCGTAACGTCCCCAACGATATTTGCCATACATTTGTTCAGCTTTATCAATCATAGCTTGAGTATCATCAAACTCAGCAATGGCAGCATCTAAAATATTAGTTTCTGCGTAAATTCCAGTTTGGTGACTCATCGCTTTAAAGTGTAAATCACCAACACCAATAGCAATTAAGTAAGCTGGAATAGCCTGTGGCATAGAGAAAAAATAATCACCATTGCGAGCAGTATTCGATTCATTATTGGCACTCATTACAGCTAATAGATCTTTATCTGTGGTGATGTGTGCTGTATAAGTAACACGAACACTTGGGGTGTCTTGAATAGGGATCCAAGAACGTGCATGAATAGCTTGGTTTTGACTAAACAAAAACGGTTTTTCTTTACCGGCAGTTTGCTCTGCTGATAACCATTGTAAACCTGATGCTTTTTCCGTTGAATTATAATAAATACGTAACTTTTTAGCTTTAAATACCGTATTAACAGTTAACTTTGAACCTAATACATGATCCCGCTTAGCAAGTGAATAGCTAACCTTTTGCCACTGATCTTGACTATTTTGAGCTAAAACTCGATGAATAACCAAATCCCGTGTATCTAAAATTACCTTACTAGCACTTTCATCAAGCCATTTTAATGATAGCTCAGCAAAACCTGATAAAGATTTTTGCGCAAAATCTACATGTAAATCTAAGTAAAGATGGCTGGTGATCACCTGATCATAATTAGCATAGGTATAAGCATCATTAAGTAAAGATGACTTTGCTGATGCCGATGCTGATAACTGCGATATCGATAAAACAGCTAACAATAATAGCTGGGTAAAATATTTCATTTGGGTATTCCTTGAAAATCCAATAATATACTTAAAAATATACTTAAAAAATATACGTAAAAAAGAACAAGATCCTAGATTACTGCGAATCGACAGGCCTGTTCAACAATTTATTAACTTAACATTAACTTTATATTAAGTTTATATTAACTTGACTGAATAGGCGCACTCACGCCCTAAACTAAAAAAACTTTAACACTTTATCGCAACTTTATTAACCTCTGATTTTGGCTTCGCCCTCGTGTTTATTCTGTTTTTCTGAGATAATCATTTCAAATTTGTTAGCAACATCACCTATCTAGAATAGTATGCAAGAAAGTGTAGAAAAAAAAGACCATAGCGAACAAACTAAACCCCTTTTCGCACAACGCTTTCGGGGCTACTTCCCGGTAGTCATTGACGTTGAAACAGCGGGGTTTAATGTGCAAACCGATGCTTTATTAGAAATTGCCGCTTCGGTGTTATCTTTAGATGAAGTGACAGGTAAGTTTTCTATAGACGAAACAATACAATTTAATGTGCATCCTTTTGAGGGGGCAAACTTGGAGCCTAAAGCATTAGAATTTAACGGTATTGATCCAACGAACCCATTGCGCGGTGCGGTTGATGAAGGCTTTGCTTTAAAAGAATTATTTAAAGTAGTAAGAAAAA
This sequence comes from uncultured Colwellia sp., assembly GCA_965261045.1. Classification (GTDB taxonomy): domain Bacteria; phylum Pseudomonadota; class Gammaproteobacteria; order Enterobacterales; family Alteromonadaceae; genus Colwellia. Next base: position 1,165,508 of record CBDHCJ010000001.1, on the reverse strand, counting down.
AAATGAAGTTAGCAGGCTGTCAACGAGCTATTGTTGTTGCTCATAATGCTGCTTTTGATTTAAGTTTCCTAAATGCTGCTACAACGCGTTGTAATATCAAACGCAGTCCATTTCATCCGTTTGTCAGTTTTGATACCACTACCCTTGCTGGGCTTGCATTAGGACAAACTGTACTAGCTAAAGCCTGTGCTGCTGCCAATATTGATTTTAATAATAGTGAAGCTCATAGTGCTTTATATGATACAGAGAAAACTGCTGAGCTTTTTTGTCATATTGTTAATAAATGGCATGATTTAGGTGGTTGGCCGTTAGCTATAGAGTCAGAAGAGCAACAAGTAAAAACTGAGCAAACACCCACAGATTAAAAACGATTAGAGATAAAGCGATATCATCGCTTTATCTTAATAAGCTTATGGAGTAATTCACGGCAATCGGTGTCAATTCGCGGACAAAGGTTTTAGTCAAAAAAAAGGGCTATGTCAAACTTAATTGCCACCGCCCCTTTTATAGCTTTATAGCTTTATGACTTATTAAAGCTTATCGGCATTATCCGTAAGGTAAGCAGCAACACCGTCTGGAGAAGCAGTCATACCTTTATCGCCTTTATTCCAACCAGCAGGACAAACTTCGCCGTGATCTTGGTGGAATTGTAAAGCATCAACCATACGTAACATTTCATCAACGTTACGACCTAATGGTAAGTCATTTACTACTTGATGACGTACATTGCCTTCTTCATCAATTAAGAATGAACCACGAAATGCAACACCAGCTTCTGGATGCTCAACATCGTATGCTTTACAGATTTCATGTTTAACATCAGCAACTAAAGTATATTGAACGGGACCAATACCACCATCATTAATTGCTGTGTTACGCCATGCATTATGAGAAAATTGTGAATCAATAGAAACACCAATCACTTCAACGCCACGGCTTTTGAATTCTTCCATACGGTGATCAAACGCTAATAACTCTGATGGACAAACAAAAGTAAAATCTAATGGGTAGAAAAATACAACTGCTTTTTTACCTTTAATAGCTTCACTTAAACTAAAGCTATTAACAATTTCACCACTACCTAATACTGCTGCAGCAGTAAAATCTGGTGCTGGGCGACCAACTAATACACTCATTCTGTACTCCGTTTCTTCTTCGTTTATAAAAATCTATTTAAATGTTAATTGACTAGTTTATTTTGTTGCCATGAAAGCTTTATGACAAATAGACAGCATCAATTATCCTGCAGCTTTGTCTTCTGCTTTAGCCACGGCTTCTTTAACTAAAGTTTGCAGTTCACCTTGTTGGGACATTTCAATAATAATGTCACAACCGCCAACTAATTCACCGTCTACCCAAAGCTGTGGAAAAGTAGGCCAATCAGCATACTTTGGTAATTCAGCTCTAATATCTGGGTTTTGTAAAATATCAACATAAGCAAATTGCTCATTACAATTAATCAACGCTTGTGAAGCTTGTGAAGAAAAACCACAACTTGGTAACTTTGGTGAGCCTTTCATATACAGTAATACGGCATTTTCACTAATTTGTTCTTTAATACGTTCAATGGTGTCCATAGTAACCTCTACTAATTAATCCTTAGGTTGTTTGAATTAATGATAAATATGGTATTAGAAAATCAATTTTCAATACCACTTTCAAAATAATCGCTATAACTTACTCACATATTTACTTGAATAAAGAATGATTTTTACTTGAAAGCAAACTAATTAACCCTTATATAATAAAACTTGAGTATTTTACTCAAGTTTTATTCAGAATACACCTTTTTATAGATCAAAATTTAATAAAATAAGTAAAAAAAACATAAACCAGTAAAACATAAACTAGTAAAAAACATCTTAATGGAGAGCACAATGGCAATTGAATTACCTGTATTACCTTATGAACAAAACGCATTAGAACCACACATTTCGGCAGAAACCTTATCATTTCATTATGGCAAGCATCACAATACTTATGTAGTAAAGCTTAATGGTTTAATTGAAGGCACTAAATTTGCTCACAAATCATTAGAAGAAATTATTAAATCATCTTCTGCAGGCATTTTTAATAATGCCGCACAAATCTGGAACCATACTTTTTATTGGAATAGCCTAAGCCCAAATGGTGGTAATGAGCCCGCTGGTGCCTTAGCTGATGCGATTAACGCAACTTTTGGTTCATTTGCACAATTTCAAACAAAATTTACTGACAGCGCTATTAATAATTTTGGCTCAAGTTGGACTTGGTTAGTTAAAAATGTCGATGGTAGTTTAGCCATAGTTAATACGTCTAACGCGGCAACACCTTTAACTGAAGATGGTGTAACGCCATTAATCACTGTCGATTTATGGGAACACGCCTACTACATTGATTATCGTAATTTACGTCCTAAATATATGGAAGCATTTTGGGCATTAGCTAATTGGGAATTTGCCCAAGAAAATTTCAGCTAAGCTTTGTCGCTTCAACTTAATGAAAAAAGGGCACTGATCAAATTCAAGAAAGCCTTGGCTTACGCCTTTTCTAGCATACATATAAGGTCGTAACAAAGCATTAAAACCTTCAATAGTGCTTGAGGCTCTGTGTCTTCCTAACATTAACTGCTTGACTTCTTTCATTAACGCGTCCGCAGTATTTTCCAATTAACAAATGAGTCTGAAATAAGTAAATATTTAGGCTCGTTTAAATATCAGTTTTGATTCCTTCAATAAGCTGTTATTTGGTTTAGAAAATATATTAGTGATTTATTTTGCTGCTCTCATGGTCATGGCTAATAACTTGTCAGTAGGTATGGTGTGAGTTAAGTGGGCTTTAAACAAATTTAAAAGAATTTCCCAATAAGCTTGTTCACTGAACGTAAAGCCTTGTTGGAAAATAGAGCGGCTGACTTTAGTCAAACTTTAGCGAGAACAACTAAAATCAGCCTATTAATAGCAAGCCTATGAATTAAGATTTGCAAATCAATAACTCGATAGCGAAATGTCGAGTATACGGAGTATAACAAAATGCAAGAATTAAACGTAAATGAAATAATGGAAGTAAACGGCGATGTATTTTCTTGGGGAGGTTTAGGAGGTGCAACTTTTGCTGGTGCAGCTGTAGGTGGTGCTTTTGGATCTATTGCTGGAGGAGTTGGGGCTGGTCCTGGCGCATTAGCAGGTGGTTTAGGCGGTGGCTATCTTTTAAATGAATTATTCATATATTATTCTGCTTATTAGCATATTATGAAAAAAACACCTTATATATTCATAATAATTATCACCTTTATCGTTGGTATATTAGTAAGTACCTTTAAACCTGATTTACTGATAATAGTGATATCTTCAATTCCAATTGGATTAATCAGTGGTTATATATTTAACAAATTAAATCATTAAAACCAATAGAGTGACGTTGTTTAAGGATAAATATGAAACTAACTTTAATTAGTGAAGTTAGTTTCATTACCAAAAAATTGAATATAACTATTAATTCAATATTCCCCAATTTAAATAAGTAGCAGTATGACAATTAAAAAGACAGTTGGTTATTATCCAAGGCTTTGAGTCACATGAATAGAATGGCATGCTTCCTTTAAAAACAACATTATGGTTATCTGTAATACTGTTTACCTGAGCTAGGTTAGTTTTTTATATGGCTATTACCGTTTTAATAATGATGTTTCTTTATTCCGTAAAACTTACCGCTGTTGTGCTAGGCGCTATTTTCCTATATACAATAGTGCGCTTAGCGCTATATCGACCTCTACATCAAGCTACCGAGGAAATGATTCAAAGCTCAGCCAAAGAGCAATCAAACTTTTTAGAAAACATTCGTGGTATACAAGCTATCAAGCTCTTTGGCAATGAATCACAACGTCAAGGGATTTGGCAAAATCGTTATGCCGAAGTTATTAATAGCGAGATACGTTTAGGGCGCTTGAATATTAGCTTTGACTCGTTTAACAAACTGTTATTTGGCCTAGAAAATGTGTTAGTGATTTATTTCGCTGCCATCATGGTAATGGCTAATAGTTTGTCAGTGGGTATGGTCTTAGCTTTTATTGCCTATAAAGGACAGTTAACAGATAGGTTTGCTAATCTTATTGAGCAAATGTTGGATTGAAAAATTATCGTAAGAAAATAGCAGCAGTTATGCAGGATGATACATTATTGGCAGGCTCTATTGCGGATAATATTAGCTTCTTCAATCCGCAACCTAATTATTTAAAAATAGAACAGTGCGCTCACTTAGCTGCTATCCATGATGATATTAACAAAACGACAATGGGATATAACTCGTTAGTGGGTGATATGGGATCTAATCTATCGGGTGGTCAAATTCAGCGTTTATTACTGGCTCGTGCGCTTTATCAATCACCATGTATTTTATTTATGGATGAAGCCACTAGTCACCTAGATAAAGATAACGAAACTAAAATTAGCGAACAAATTCAGCATTTGCCAATAACTCGGATCATGATTGCTCATCGACAAGAAACTATCAACATGGCTGAACAAGTATATTTACTAAATAATGGAGCCTTGATTAACTTAAATGATAGTTGTTCTCAAACTGCTAGTTAAATCAGTATCAAGGCAACACTAGCTACTTTATTGAAACTAATAAAGGTGTGAATTACTTTCAAAACTCACATCTTAAAAATTAACCGAAATACACCTAATTTGCATTCTTATTTCTTAAGTTAACCTCTTAAAAAACACAACCGATTGATATAAATGATTTTTACCTTTACATAAGAAAACTTTTGATATTTACGTTTTACTAAAATAAAGTATTGACTAATATATTTTATTAGATTAAATTTACTTTCTTAAATATTCAAAGGGTTCATATGTCGTTATTTAGAAAGGAAGCTGTTTCCCATCAAAGTGAGCCTTTAACAGGTGATATTACCTTAGCTCAACCCTTGAATTTGATCAGTGCCAATTAAACTAACTGTATTCATTTTAGTCTCAGTAGCTGTTGCCATTGTAGCTTTCCTTTTTAGTGCTGAATATTCTCGTAAAGAAACCGTTCGTGGCTTTTTAATGCCAAATAAAGGTGTCATTAAAAGCTTTGCTAATCAAGGTGGCACTATAGAAAAACTATGGGTGCAAGAAGGTGATAATGTTTTAAAAGGTCAATCACTTGTTACTATTATCGTTCAACAAAACAATAGTAATGGTATTGATTTAAGCACACAACTTGCCGAACAGCTTAATGCTCAAGCAAATTTACTGATTGATGAAATATCGCAACATCAAGCTTTGAAAACACAAGAATTATCGAATCTCCACGCTCAAAATATAGCGTTAGATAATGAAAAAATCGCACTGGAAGATCAGCTGGCATTGGCTGATGAAAAGTTAACACTGTTGAGTGAGCAACAGTTAGATTTCAATCAATTGAATAAAAATGGTTATGTATCTAACTTAGAAAAAGATCGCCAACAGCAAGCACTACTTGAAGCTAAACAAGAAAAACAAAATATAGCCCGTCTGTTGCTTCAGCAGCAAAATCAATTAAACCAAGTTGCTTTTAATATTCAAAATATTCCTCAGCAATATACCCTACGTATTAACAACCTTAAACGCCAACAAGCAGATCTTCAGCGCCAATTAGCCCAAGTAGCAAGTAATTATAAATACACCATCACCGCAAGTAACAACGGTATAGTTACGGGAATACAAGTAGTTGAGGGTGAAACCCTATCGCCATCAAAAGCACAATCTAAGCCCCTATTACACATATTACCTGAAGGCTCCGAACTTATTGCTGAGTTGCTACTGCCAACACGCTCTGCTGGTTTTATTCAAGTTGGCAATAATACCCGATTACGTTTTGATGCTTTTCCTTATCAGCGTTTTGGTTTTATCAACAGTGAAATTACCCGTATTGACCAAACATTGATATCGCCAAACGAAGTGCAACTCCCTATTTCATTACAAGAGCCTGTTTATCGGTTACGAGCAAAGTTAGATCAACAACAAATGCAAGCGTTTGGTAAGGCATTTGATTTAAAAAGCGGTATGTTGTTTGAAGCCGATATTATGCTAGAGCAGCGAACGTTAATTGAGTGGTTACTTGAGCCAATATACAGCCTCAAAGGTAGAGTGAGTTAAGTGGGCTTTAAACAAATTTAAAAGAATTTCCCAATAAGCTTGTTCACTGAACGTAAAGTCTTGTTGGAAAATAGAGCGGCTGACTTTAGTCAAACTTTAGCGAGAACAACTAAAATCAGCCTATTAACCGCTAACTCATAATTAATACTTTGAGATTAGCAAATCAATAACTCGATAGCGAAATGTCGAGTATACGGAGTATAACAAAATGCAAGAATTAAACGTAAATGAAATAATGGAAGTAAACGGCGGTGTATTTTCTTGGGGAGGTTTAGGAGGTGCAACTTTTGCTGGTGCAGCTGTAGGTGGTGCTTTTGGATCTATTGCTGGAGGAGTTGGGGCTGGTCCTGGCGCATTAGCAGGTGGTTTAGGCGGTGGCTATCTTTTAAATGAATTATTCACATATTATTCTGCTTATTAGCATATTATGAAAAAAACACCTTATATATTCATAATAATTATCACCTTTATCGTTGGTATATTAGTAAGTACCTTTAAACCTGATTTACTGATAATAGTGATATCTTCAATTCCAATTGGATTAATCAGTGGTTATATATTTAACAAATTAAATCATTAAAACCAATAGAGTGACGTTGTTTAAGGATAAATATGAAACTAACTTTAATTAGTGAAGTTAGTTTCATTACCAAAAAATTGAATATAACTATTAATTCAATATTCCCCAATTTAAATAAGTAGCAGTATGACAATTAAAAAGACAGTTGGTTATTATCCAAGGCTTTGAGTCACATGAATAGAATGGCATGCTTCCTTTAAAAACAACATTATGGTTATCTGTAATACTGTTTACCTGAGCTAGGTTAGTTTTTTATATGGCTATTACCGTTTTAATAATGATGTTTCTTTATTCCGTAAAACTTACCGCTGTTGTGCTAGGCGCTATTTTCCTATATACAATAGTGCGCTTAGCGCTATATCGACCTCTACATCAAGCTACCGAGGAAATGATTCAAAGCTCAGCCAAAGAGCAATCAAACTTTTTAGAAAACATTCGTGGTATACAAGCTATCAAGCTCTTTGGCAATGAATCACAACGTCAAGGGATTTGGCAAAATCGTTATGCCGAAGTTATTAATAGCGAGATACGTTTAGGGCGCTTGAATATTAGCTTTGACTCGTTTAACAAACTGTTATTTGGCCTAGAAAATGTGTTAGTGATTTATTTCGCTGCCATCATGGTAATGGCTAATAGTTTGTCAGTGGGTATGGTCTTAGCTTTTATTGCCTATAAAGGGCAACTAACTGGGCGATTTGCTAATTTAATAGAACAAATCATTCAATTTAAAATAATGCGTTTACATCTTGACCGTATTGCTGATATTGCCTTAACTGAGCAAGAGGCTAACCGAGAAGGTGAAGCTAGTTTTACTGGAGAGCCAAAAGGTAAATTAACCCTAGAAAATATTTGTTTTAGTTACAGTGATGATCAAGCACCTATTCTAAATAATATTAACTTAACACTTAATTCTGGTGATTCTATTGCGATTACTGGCCCATCGGGGGCTGGTAAAACCACCCTAATGAAAATTATGTTAGGTTTATTACAACCCTCTTCAGGTAAGGTTTTTATTGATGGTAAAGATATTAATCATATTGGATTAAAAAATTATCGTAAGAAAATAGCAGCAGTTATGCAGGATGATACATTATTGGCAGGCTCTATTGCAGATAATATTAGCTTCTTCAATCCGCAACCTAATTATTTAAAAATAGAACAGTGCGCTCACTTAGCTGCTATCCATGATGATATTAACAAAACGACAATGGGATATAACTCGTTAGTGGGTGATATGGGATCTAATCTATCGGGTGGTCAAATTCAGCGTTTATTACTGGCTCGTGCGCTTTATCAATCACCATGTATTTTATTTATGGATGAAGCCACTAGTCACCTAGATAAAGATAACGAGACTAAAATTAGCGAACAAATTCAGCATTTGCCAATAACTCGGATCATGATTGCTCATCGACAAGAAACTATCAACATGGCTGAACAAGTATATTTACTAAATAATGGAGCCTTGATTAACTTAAATGATAGTTGTTCTCAAACTGCTAGTTAAATCAGTATCAAGGCAACACTAGCTACTTTATTGAAACTAATAAAGGTGTGAATTACTTTCAAAACTCACATCTTAAAAATTAACCGAAATACACCTAATTTGCATTCTTATTTCTTAAGTTAACCTCTTAAAAAACACAACCGATTGATATAAATGATTTTTACCTTTACATAAGAAAACTTTTGATATTTACGTTTTACTAAAATAAAGTATTGACTAATATATTTTATTAGATTAAATTTACTTTCTTAAATATTCAAAGGGATCATATGTCGTTATTTAGAAAGGAAGCTGTTTCCCATCAAAGTGAGCGTTTAACAGGTGATATTACCTTAGCTCAACCCTTATCGATTAAACTAACTGTATTCATTTTAGTCTCAGTAGCTGTTGCCATTGTAGCTTTCCTTTTTAGTGCTGAATATTCTCGTAAAGAAACCGTTCGTGGCTTTTTAATGCCAAATAAAGGTGTCATTAAAAGCTTTGCTAATCAAGGTGGCACTATAGAAAAACTATGGGTGCAAGAAGGTGATAATGTTTTAAAAGGTCAATCACTTGTTACTATTATCGTTCAACAAAACAATAGTAATGGTATTGATTTAAGCACACAACTTGCCGAACAGCTTAATGCTCAAGCAAATTTACTGATTGATGAAATATCGCAACATCAAGCTTTGAAAACACAAGAATTATCGAATCTCCACGCTCAAAATATAGCGTTAGATAATGAAAAAATCGCACTGGAAGATCAGCTGGCATTGGCTGATGAAAAGTTAACACTGTTGAGTGAGCAACAGTTAGATTTCAATCAATTGAATAAAAATGGTTATGTATCTAACTTAGAAAAAGATCGCCAACAGCAAGCACTACTTGAAGCTAAACAAGAAAAACAAAATATAGCCCGTCTGTTGCTTCAGCAGCAAAATCAATTAAACCAAGTTGCTTTTAATATTCAAAATATTCCTCAGCAATATACCCTACGTATTAACAACCTTAAACGCCAACAAGCAGATCTTCAGCGCCAATTAGCCCAAGTAGCAAGTAATTATAAATACACCATCACCGCAAGTAACAACGGTATAGTTACGGGAATACAAGTAGTTGAGGGTGAAACCCTATCGCCATCAAAAGCACAATCTAAGCCCCTATTACACATATTACCTGAAGGCTCCGAACTTATTGCTGAGTTGCTACTGCCAACACGCTCTGCTGGTTTTATTCAAGTTGGCAATAATACCCGATTACGTTTTGATGCTTTTCCTTATCAGCGTTTTGGTTTTATCAACAGTGAAATTACCCGTATTGACCAAACATTGATATCGCCAAACGAAGTGCAACTCCCTATTTCATTACAAGAGCCTGTTTATCGGTTACGAGCAAAGTTAGATCAACAACAAATGCAAGCGTTTGGTAAGGCATTTGATTTAAAAAGCGGTATGTTGTTTGAAGCCGATATTATGCTAGAGCAGCGAACGTTAATTGAGTGGTTACTTGAGCCAATATACAGCCTCAAAGGTAGAGTGAGTTAAGTGGGCTTTAAACAAATTTAAAAGAATTTCCCAATAAGCTTGTTCACTGAACGTAAAGTCTTGTTGGAAAATAGAGCGGCTGACTTTAGTCAAACTTTAGCGAGAACAACTAAAATCAGCCTATTAATAGCAAGCCTATGAATTAGGATTTGCAAATCAATAACCCAACAACTTAATGTTGGATATTTGGAGTATAACATTATGCGTGAATTAACTAAAAATGAAATACAAGAAGTAAGTGGTGGAATTTGGCTCTTAGCTGCTCGTGTAGCAATTAGCTGGGCTTCGGCATCTTTATTCAAGAAAGCATACTAATATTGTATTGGAGGAGGAAAAGCTAGTGATAGCTTTCCTCCCTTTTAAATTATGTTTATTTATAGAAAAATAATATTATTAAATGATCAAAGTATTGAAATTGAATTGAATAGGCTTCTGAGGCGAATAAAGGTAACTACTAACGGTATTACTTTAAGTCGTTTTATTTCTTTCAAAAAAAATATTTCGATCAATAATATCGATATAATTATAAAAGCTTTTCCTGTCTGGAATATAAGTGTTAAGTCACCAGAAGAACATTTGAAAAATATATTTCCAATACTTAAAAGAAAAAATGAAAGATACCTTATAGGTATTTCTTTCATTACTTTATGTAAATTATTTATTGCTATAGCTGTTAACTTAGGTTTTTAAAACATGCGTCAGAGCATCCGCTGGTGGTGCTATGTGGGACGGCATAAAGGCGTATGCTAGTCATTAGTCCAAAGATCTTCTCCTTGTTGTAATGACAAGGAAAAGTCATATTTTAGGAATTATTCAATAAAATTTAACTTTCAATTGTTACCCTGAATGATTGGAGCCCCTTTAAGTAAAAAAAACTTGCTAGACGTAAAGTAAACAAGCAAGATCGTTGCAAATAACCTTTGAGTTTACTTAACTATGAAAATCATCTCTTTTAACATAAATGGACTTCGTGCTCGCCTACACCAACTACAAGCTATTATTGATAAACATCAACCAGATATTATCGGTTTACAAGAAATTAAAGTGCATGATGAGATGTTTCCATTAAAAGCAGTTCAAGCGATGGGCTATCACGTTTATTTTCATGGTCAAAAAGCGCATTATGGTGTGGCTATGTTATGTAAAAAAGCTGCGGTAAAGCTACAAAAAGGATTTCCAACTGACGATGATGAAGCTCAGCGTCGTATGATTATGGTAGAAACAACCGATAGTAAAGGCGAAAAAATCACGGTACTAAACGGCTATTTTCCACAAGGTGAAAACATCGCCCATGAAACTAAATACCCCTACAAACGTAAGTTTTATCAAGACTTAATGATTTATTTAAATGAACATCATACTAATGACGAACAAATTATTGTCATGGGTGATATTAATATTTCCCCATTTGATTTAGATATTGGCATTGGCGAAGTAAATCGCAAACGTTGGTTAAAAACAGGTAAGTGTTCTTTTCAACTTGAAGAGCGTCAATGGCTAAAAACATTGATGGACTGGGGATTTATTGATACCTTCCGTCAACTTCATCCGCTGCGAAGTGAACGCTATTCTTGGTTTGATTATCGTTCTCGTGGCTTTGATGATAACCGCGGCCTACGTATAGATGTTGTTTTAGCAACAAAAGTCTTGAGCGAGCAATGTGTAGGATCTGATATTGATTATGAACTTCGTGGTATAGAAAAACCGTCAGATCACGCGCCAATTTGGTCAACATTTACAGACTAAAATAAGATAAAACCATGTCATTATTACCCGCCCATTACCTTTGTCCACTTTGTCAGCAAGCGTTAACGCTTACTGACAAAGCGTATCGCTGTACAAACAATCACAGTTTTGATCAAGCCAAACAAGGTTATGTTAATTTGTTGCCAGTGCAATTTAAACATTCAAAGTCACCTGGCGATAATAAAGACATGGTTATTGCTAGGCGTGCTTTTCTTGACAAAGGTTTTTATCAGCCGTTAGCGGATAAAATGCTCGCACTTTATCAGCAGTATGGTCAACACGATGCCGCATTACTTGATGCAGGTTGTGGTGAGGGTTTTTATACTCATCAACACATAACCGCTGAGAATCAGGTTTATGGGGTTGATATTGCGAAAGAAACGATAAAAATTTCCGCCAAGCGCTATCCAAATTGTCACTTTAGCGTTGGCACTTTATCTAAATTAAGTTTTAGCGATAACTACTTTGGCTGGTTGGTGTCTGTTTATGCTCCCATTTTAGAAACTGAATTTACCCGAGTGATGCAACAAGATGGTTACTTATTAACAGTAACACCCGCCGAACAGCATCTATTTGAATTGAAAGAATTAATTTATCAACAAGCCAATAAGCACGATATAACTAAATCGCCAATAAATAATTTAATCCTGATTGAAGAACAACAGTTAACTTACGCGATGAACTTTGAACACAGTGATGATGTATTAAGTTTATTAGCCATGACACCTTTTACATTTAAAGCATCGAAGGAATTAATAAAGGAAATTAAGACGATGAGTAAATTTACCTGTCAGGCTGATTTTATTCTGAGGCTTTATAAGAAATAAAAGCAGAAAACGACTTAATAGTTTCTAGAAGCAAAAGTTAGTTGTAAAAGTTGAGCTAAATCTGTTAGCTTGCTTTTACTACCCTGCTCTTTTGCTATTACTTCGCTTTAAGCGAGGCAAATGGTAAAAGTGACAGCTGGGGTTTGCGAATAGTAATCTTGTAATGATTTGTTAAATTATACTAATACGAGTAAGTTAGTGAATGATTTATCTCATGGTGCATTTATTACTTGAATCCAGCGATGACATTGTTTATACCATTGCGCTAACAGCAACACAATAAAAAAAACAAACAGCCAAATTTCACCCAACCTAAATTAACTATCAAAATCAATATCTTACCATAACACCCAAAGATTATTCACAATGATATCCACAGCTTTTGTGGATATCATTGCCCTATCAGCTTTTTCTTCTTCACTAGAGTTAATTGATAAAAATAGTTATAGTAGCCCCTCATTTGCTTAACCAAGGATAATAATGAAATTAACGTTAAGACGCTTAAATGAAAGTTTTGCTATTCATAGCTTGCCTAAGCATAGTGAAATTACAGCACTCGTTTTACCACAAAACATAGTAATTGATAGTGATGAATCTGAGCCCTATTGGCAAGCATTAGAATCACTTCTCCAGAGACATAAAAAACAATGACTAAAAAAATCACCCTATATGGCATAAATAATTGCGACACAGTAAAGAAAGCGCAAAAATGGCTAACCGCTAATAACATTAGCTATGAGTTTTTTGATTTTAAAAAGCAACCATTAACCAATGAGTTACTAACGCAGTTCGTCGAATTAAATGATTGGAGTACGTTACTAAATAAACGCAGTACCACATATAAAAATTTAAGCGATGAAATGAAGAATAACTTAAGCAATGATATCGCTTTTGAGCAAGCACTTGCCCAACCTACATTATTAAAACGCCCTTTAATGCTAATTGAAACTGATGCTAGTGACACTGATGCTAGTGACACTATTCAACAGCTCCACTTAGGTTTTAAAGCTGAAATTTATCAAGATATTTTCCGATAAAATCTAACCGAATTTAATACATTTAACACAAAGAGTTAACATGCAAAAACCAACAAGCGATGTGATAAAACTAGCTGTAGATTTAATTTCTCGTCCATCAGTTACGCCAGAAGATTCGGGCTGTCAGCAGCTCATAAAAAAGCGGTTAGCCAAGCTTGGCTTTATCAATGAGACTATGATTTTTGAAGATACCACAAATTTATGGTCACGCCGTAACGGTGGCTTAGAAGCTGATAACATAGTATTTTGCTTTGCTGGTCATACTGATGTAGTACCACCTGGCAATTTAGAGCTGTGGCATACCCCGCCTTTTGAGCCAACAATAATTGACGGTATGCTCTATGGTCGAGGTACTGCAGATATGAAAGGTAGTCTTGCTGCAATGGTTGTTGCTACAGAGCGTTTTGTTCAAGATTATCCATCATATAATGGCGCTATTACCTACTTGATCACCAGTGATGAAGAAGGGCCATTCATTAACGGCACAACGCGGGTAATTGATACTTTAGAAGCGCGTAATGAAAAAATCACCTATTGCATTGTCGGTGAGCCATCAAGCACCTTTAGTGTTGGTGATATAATTAAAAATGGCCGACGGGGCTCTATTTCAGCACAAGTTGATATCAGAGGAAAACAGGGACATGTTGCCTACCCTGATCATGTAAAAAACCCTATTCATTTAGCAATGCCTGCTTTAACTGAACTAAGTCAATACCATTGGGATAGTGGTAATGATTATTTTCCAGCAACCAGTTTTCAATTATCAAACATCAATTCAGGAACAGGTGCTACTAATGTTGTACCAGGACATTTAACCGCACTATTTAATTTACGTTACAGCACGGAATTAACCGATCAAATGATTGTTGAACAGGTTGAATCCATTTTAAACAAGCACCAGCTAGAATATGACATTAAATGGATCTTTAATGGTAAGCCTTTTATAACCGAGTTAAATAATAAAAAAGGTGACTTTTTAACTGCAGTAACACACGCAATAGCATCCGTAACAGGAACAGCCCCAGTGTTATCTACCTCAGGAGGCACTTCCGATGGCCGTTTTATTGCACCAACTGGCGCAAAAGTTATCGAACTTGGCCCTTGTAATGCCACTATACACCAAGTAAATGAATCAGTTTCTTGTGATGATTTAGATAAGCTATGCGATATTTACTATGCTTGTTTAAAAGAGGTGCTTGTTTAAAAGAAGTGCTTTTAAAAGAGCCGCTTGTTTAGTAAAGAAGTAGAAAATACTAATGAACCTCAACTCTGTTTACTGAAACTGGTATTAACAAATTAAAAATTAAGATTAACTATATATTTTAATCTGTTGAATTCAGATCTTTATAGTAAGAAAGTTTTTCTTAATTCAAGGCAAATTTGCGTGTCAATAGCTAGGCTATTGCAAATGAATTTAATGCAGAGGTTAATGATATGTGGACAAAAATATGACGCTTTTGGGTGATGTTAATAAACAATTACTTGGTTTAACGGATCAGCATATTCATTATTTAAGTAACAAACCCTTAGTTATCAAAAGTGCAAATAAACCTGCTGAAACATCGCTAAGATCAAACATTGGTATTCACCAACAAATGAGATCAGCCTTTAAAGCACTAAAATACAGCGCACAAACAACAGGTATAGAGATAAGAATTGCTAGTGGATTTCGCTCGTTTGAACGACAGTTGCAGATATGGAATAATAAGTTTATTGGCAATATCGCAATAAAAACTGCCAACGGAGAAACAGTAGATATTAATGCTTTATCCGACTGGGAAATTGTAGAAGCAATGTTACTTTATTCTGCGTTACCAGGAGCTAGTCGACATCATTGGGGTTGTGATATAGATGTATACGCTCCAAATTTATTAGCTTTTGGTGCGCAGTTACAACTTGAACCTTGGGAATACCAACTTTCTGGCCCTATGGCAAAATTATCAAGTTGGTTAGCAGAACATGCAGCGCAATTTGGTTTTTACTTGCCCTATGACTGTTATCGAGGTGGAATAGCCACAGAGCCATGGCATTTATCTTTTGCGCCACTTGCAAAGCAATATCAAACAAGCTTTAATATTCAAACACTGCAAGCGTTTTTAATGAACACAGACATTAGGGGTAAAGCGGTAATTATTGATAATTTAAGTGAAATAGCTAAACGTTATATCAATAATGTAAATGTCTGTGATTTGTCACTAATTCAGTAACAGATCCAAGAACAACTCATCAAAAATCTACAATACAAAAATAGGAAAACTCATGGATAACTGGATAGCTTATGTCATTATTACCATTGCTTTTGGCATTATCATTGGCAACTTAAGTACGTTTCAGAAAAATACGAATCAAAGCATGCGTAAAAAAAATCTCAATGATCGAAAAGAAACGTTACCAAGAAGTCGTCAAACCAACCATAAAATGTCAACTATAAACAAAAAACTTAAAAAATAAAAAATAAAAAATAAAAAACGCCAAATAAACAGCGTAAACAGCGTTTTTTTTATGTTAAGTTTTATCAATTAACAACTAATAGAAATTTATAAAAGATAAACCAGATTCCATTATAGGGAAAATTCTCTCTAAAGTTTCTAGTGGTAAAGGCTCACCATCAACATTATAAATACTGACTGACGTTCTTTGATTTTTATCATCAAGTGGTGCCAACACAAATTGATATTTTGCATCACTTACTTCAACGACAGGTTTTTTATTCCCCCAAATAGTGTCCCAAATACTTGTTTCAGGTTTAGTAAAGTCCACATAATACGTTTTATTCGTTTCGTTCAAGTCGCTAATGGTAAAGCCATTTTTTTCGAAGAAAATAGGCATATGATCCCAAAGATGATCCAAAGCCATTTCTACAATATACGCAGGCTCTGCCTCATTATTTTTGCCGATAATCACTAATTTTTGATTCGCACGCATTAAGCGATTTTCACGTTGTTGCAAACGATAGTTATAATCTACTTGAGCAATGATCTCATTTAGCATTACCATTTCAGCACGTTGTTTATCAATAGGATCTATCGTTTTACTACCACCATCATGGTCGGTTTTCATATAGTCTATTAATGAAACTTTTAATGATACACTTCGTCCATGAGGCTTAAGAAAAAAGTCATAACGAAAACGTAAACTTGTTGATGATTCAATATCAGTAAATAACCAACCCGTTTCTATTTCACTATGATACCAGTCAGATTCGTAAATTTTGGTTTTACTCTGCTTTTTATTTTCCTGCTCAGCCTGAGTGAATGATTCAATTACCTCATAGCTAATATTATCCGACATTAGTTGGCTAACAAACGCATCTTCGATAAAAGTCAATAAATCTTTATTTTCAAGTATTTTATCAAACCAAATTATTGCTTCATCAGATCCCGTAATAACACGAGAAGATGCGGCAATAGGCAAAACTAAAGATGGCGCTCTTATATCCATCTTTTCACCAATAGGGCCTTGATGATTTATTTTGTTCGATATTAAATATTTATTTTGCTTTGCTGGTTTATCTAAATTTTGGGGAACAATAAACGTTTTAGATTCTGGTTTTTTTGCATAATCAAAATCCCCCTGCGCACGTTTACTATCAACATTACTACATGCCGATAGTGTCAAACTAAGCACGGAAAAATAAAACAATTGACGACTCATTAAAACTCCTGAGAAAACTCTATACAAAATTGGTACTCATTTGATAACACAAACCGCATTTGGTTCAGTTCGATACCTCGATACTCGATACCTATTACTTAGCGCACCATGGTACTTGGCTGTTTTTGCAAACACAAGTTATTAGAATATTTTTTCTTGCTGGTTTGCGTTATAATCATTTTTTCTTCTTAACTTAGGCGTTTAAATGTCTCAATATTTAGTGCTAACTGCCATGGGCTCTGATAGAACGGGTTGTGTTAGCGAATTAACTAAATTAGCAAGTGAATGTGGTTGTAATATATTAGATAGCAGAATGGCTATCTTCGGATTAGAGTTTACTTTTATCATGTTACTAAATGGTGAAAGTCGTGCGATTAACAAAATTGAAGCAAGACTTCCTATGGTTGCCCACAATCTTGAATTAATTACTATGATGAAGCGCACTTCTGGTCATAAATCATATGACTTAGTTGAGCATTATCAAGCTGAATATACTGGAATTGATCAACCAGGTATTCTTAAAGCCATGACGGCTTTTTTTGCCACTCGAAAAATTGACATCTCATCATTGAAATCTGAAATTGATCCAAAAACGAATAATATGAGTGCCAATATTTCATTTGCTCTTACTCAAAAAATTAGTATTAATGAAATTGAAAATGATTTCCTCCTATTATGTGAACAAGTTGCGGTACAAGGCTGTATCAAAGAAAATAGCTATACTCATGTTAAGTGAATGAAACCATAAAAACGCAAAAATATAACCTACCTAAAAACTGAAGGATTTATATGAATACCCTACGAGTTGGCGATAAAGCGCCGTTATTTACTTTAAAAGATGAAAATGAACACGCCATAGCTTTAGCTGATTTTATTGGTAAAAAACAGGTACTAATTTATTTCTACCCAAAAGCAATGACACCAGGATGTACCGTACAAGCACAAGGCCTGCGCGATAGTAAAAGTCAATTAAATCATTTAAACACTGTGGTTTTTGGCATTTCTCCTGACGAACCTAAGCGTTTAGCTAAATTTTGTCAACGTGATGAATTAAATTTCACCTTATTGTCTGATGTCGATCACAAAATTGCCGATGATTTTGGTGTTTGGGGCTTGAAGAAGTTTATGGGTAGAGAGTACGATGGTATACACCGTTTAAGTTTCTTAATTGATCTTAACGGCAAAATTAGCCATGTATTTAATAAATTCAAAACTAAAGATCATCATCAAGTAGTGCTTGATGTGTTGAATGATTTAGCTGATTTAGCTGAATAAATCTACGCATCTTGCTCTGTATGCGTAGTAGAAGTCCATGCGTTAATAACTGCTTTCACCAAGGTAGCTAACGGTATAGCAAAGAACACGCCCCAAAAGCCCCATAAACCACCAAAAAATATAACCGCAATAATAATAGTGACAGGATGTAAATTCACCGCTTCAGAAAATAATAAGGGTACAATAACATTGCCATCTATGGCTTGAATTAGACCATAAGCCAACATCACGTAGCCTAGCTCGTTACTATAACCCCATTGAAACAATGCGACTAAAAATACAGGGATAGTCACTATGGTCGCGCCAACATAAGGTACTAACACTGACAAACCAACCAATAGCCCTAGTAAAACAGGATATTGTAAATCAAGTAGAATAAATGCAATTGTTGTAGAAATACCAACAATTAAAATTTCAATCACTTTACCGCGAATATAATTCAATATTTGCTGATTCATTTCTTTGCCAACTTGAGTAGCCATTCGACGCTCTTTCGGTAAAAAACAAGTCACTCTAGCCAATAAATCATGTTTATCTTTAAGAAAGAAAAACACCATTAATGGCACCAAAATAAGATAAATCATTAAAGCAACTAAGTTAGATATGGAGTTCAAAGAAGCCTTGATCGCTAATTCGCCCCAATCAAGTAATTTATTCTTAACGGAAGCAATAAATGTTTCTATTTGAGAGGCTTGAATAATATCAGGATATTGCTCAGGTAAAGTCAATAAATACTGCTGACCTTGAGAGATCATATGAGGTACTTCTTGTAATAAATGACTACTTTGCTGCCAAATTATTGGCATTAACCCTAACATTGCAATTAATGTAATGCCGACAAAAGTACCAACGACAACAACAGTAGCCCCAGTGCGAGATAAGTTAAGGTTTACTATTTTATTTACTGGTAGATCTAATAAAAAAGCTATTGCTAAAGCAACCAATACTGGCATAAGTAATTGGCTAAACAAGATAATAAATAAAAATGAGCAGACCAAAATTACCACTAAGGTAACCGCATGTGGATCTGAAAACTTACGTGTATACCAATCGCGGAACAACTTAAACATATTTATCCTTTTTTACATTGAAATTAGCTTTCTTTGCTTAATATAGTAATTTTAACCCTGCCATTGTCAATAAGACTTTGGTTATAACGGTAACCTAGCTTGTTAAGCAGCTTGGGGATATCTTCAATCGAACCTTTATCAGCAATTGTTAATATACAAAGATCGCCTTTTTGCATTTTTTTAACGAGTAAACGTAAATTAACCAACGGCAGAGGACATTTTTCGTCACTGGCATCGTATTGAAAGATCATTTTATATTTCTTTATCTATATTTCTTTTTTTACAAGGTAATCTGAGACAATTATCGCCGATATTTTATCTTAAGCCTTGTCATTAAAATAGCAGGAAATAATTCTATCAATAAATTGACCGAAGAAATGGTAATATACTAAAGAGTGACGTCATTCAAAAGTCTTCTGACAATTATTTTTTTATTTTCGTATTCTTTTTAACCCCTATTTGATTCATACTCTTTATTTAATAACAGGAAGCCGTATTGTTTAATATAAAACCATTTTCCCTTGCTTGTGCATTAACCCTTGTGATAGCAAGTACATGCTCTTTTGATATTGAGGCCAATGGTCAAAATAATAAAAATAAACTTCCTGACATCGGTATTTCAGGCTTTAGTGCCCTTTCTTTAGATAAAGAACGACAAATAGGCCAAGCAATGATGCGTCAATTACGTGCTAGCCAACCATTAATTCAAGATCCAGTACTCATTGAATACATTAATCATTTAGGTAATCAATTAGTAAAAAATGCGCAAGATGTTCATTACCCCTTTACGTTTTTTTTAATCAATAAGAACGAACTTAACGCCTTTGCTTTTTTCGGTGGTCATGTTGGCATTCATAGCGGTCTATTAACTACCGCAAATAATGAAAGTGAGCTTGCTTCTGTTATTGCTCATGAGATTTCTCATGTAACTCAGCGTCATTTAGCACGTCGACTTGAATCCCAGAGTAGAAACCAAACATTATCAATGGCGGGAATGGTTTCAGGTATTTTAATAACCTTGGTTAACCCTGCCGTTGGTATGGCAGCGTTAAGTGCCTCTATGGCAGCATCGCAACAAGCAAGCATCAACTACACTCGTAGTAATGAAAAAGAAGCCGATAGAGTCGGCATTGCACTATTAGCTAACAGTAATTTTGATCCGCAAGGAGCACCAAATTTTTTTAATAAAATGTCAGAAAAATATCGCTATGCAAGCAAACCACCAGCAATGTTATTAACTCACCCGCTACCAGAATCTCGAATAGCCGATGCTAGACAACGCGCACATAATTTCCCTATTAGACATCTAGCGCCAAACTTGCAGTTTGAATTAGCTAAATCGAGAATTCAAGCGCGTTATCAAGGCAATGCTAAAAGTAATGTTGCTTATTTTAAGCTACAATTAAGCCAGAAAAAATACGCACTAAAAGCAGGTGCCGAATATGGCTTAGCATTATCTTATTTTGAAGATAAACAATATCAACTAGCCAAAACGTTGCTCGAATCTTTAAAAAAACAAGACAAACATAATTTATTCTATATCGACGCACTCACCGATGTTTATTTAGCATTAAAAGAGTATGATCAGACATTAACTATGTTGGCTAACTTAGCCTTGTTTATGCCAAACAATCAAGTCATCAGCTTAAACTATGCTAATGCATTATTAAGTGCTGGTAACTACAAGCAAGCAGCGACAGTATTACAAGATTTTTTACTCGTTAGTCCTGGCAACTTCATTGCCTATGATATATTAACTTCCGTTTATCAAAAACAAGGTGAAAAAATCTTAATGCATACAGCTAAGGCTGAAGTATTTGCTTTGTTAGGTGCTTATAAAAAAGCAGAGGATGAATTACAAACGAGCTATAGCTTAATAGAAGATCAACCTTTATTACAAAAGCGTATTAAAGCGCGCATATTACAATTTCAAGAGCAAGAAAATAAGCTAAAACGCTTATAGCCAAACGTATGTATTTACAATAAATCTACCTTATTAAACTTCACTAAAAGAAACAAACTTATGTTAACTATTTACCACAACCCTAGATGCAGCAAAAGTCGTAAAACACTTGAGTTGATCCAACAAAATTCAAATAAAGAACTTAACATTGTTGAGTACCTTAAACAGCCACTAACACAAACAGAAATTGTACAGATTTTATCACTACTATCATGTAAACCTACCGAGATGATGAGAATAAAAGAGCCTGAATTTAAAGAACAAAATTTAGCTGATGCGAATGTTGAGCAATTAATTAATGCCATGATCACTACGCCTAAACTTATTGAACGACCAATTGTTAGCGATGGCAACCGAGCCATTATTGGTCGTCCACCAGAAAATGTTTTAGCTTTATGTTAATTTAATAGGTGATAGCGAACAAATGAACAAACAAAAAACATCTACCAATAATTTTAAAAAAATAGCTTTATTCGGCTACTTTTCTTTACTTTTTTTTATGCCTTTATGGTTATTAGTATTATCACCTAGCGAGAGTTTAAGTACTTCAACAACACTGATATTATTTACCTTACCGCTACTGTTTCCATTAAAAGGCTTATTACAAGGCAACCCGTATACCTATGCTTGGTCAAACTTTATTGTACTTATTTACTTTTTGCATAGTTTAACCACACTATGGGTATTACCAAGCGATAGGGTTTGGGCTATATTAGAGCTTATCTTTGCCTCAACGATGTTTTTAGGCTGTAGTTATTATGCGAAATACAAAGGGCAAGAACTAGGTCTTAGTATTAGAAAAAAGAAGGATGATAAATAAAGCTATACCCAACTGTCTTTCATAGATAAAGGTTTCATAGATAAGGTTTTAAGGAAAATAAAATGACCTATAAAGAGCAACTTGTCAGTAAATCATTCACTTGTTCTATTATGTATTCTATTATGTTAACAACAGGGTTAGGCTTAACTGCTTGTAATGACACACACACAAATAAAATAGTACTTATTGACACTAACACAAATAAAGATGCGTCTGCTGATATAAATTTAGGCACAAATAAAATAGTACTTATTGACACTACCTTCTCCACTAAGCAAAGTGTTGAACTGATGCTATATTACCCCAACGATAAGCTCAGTAATATTGTGTGGCAACAAACTGCTGGTGAAAACATCACCTTATTAACTAAAAATACTAAAGTAATTACTTTTACTCCAAACACATCAGGTGATTATAGTTTTACTGTAAATTTTTCTCTTAATGATGGCGCGAGCCAAACATTGAGTCAAACAATCACTATTAGTGAAACAACGAATAAAATTGCAGCACGTCTAAGTCATGTGGTGTTAAGTGAAAATAAAGTTTCATTACGTGCATCACTCAGTGCATCAATAATGCCTAGTACATTGCAATGGCAACAAATTTCAGGACCACAAGTCAGCTTTAGCGAAACAAATACTCAAGGTAATTTAGCGGTATTTTTCAGTGCCCCGAAGGTAAATAAAGACACGCTATTTAACTTTGCCGTTTCAGCATCGGACGGAGAACAAACTTTTACCGATCATGTGGCCGTTTTAGTTGAGCCAGCACCAGAAATTACCAATAACGCCTATTTCGACAGTAGAGTTGCTAGCGTTTATTCATATAATAGCAACAGCCCTTATGCTGAACATTTAGTAGATTGTGTTTATAGCAATAGCTTAAGTAGCTCTTGTACCTTAGCTAAGTTACCCTTACTTGCTCAAGAAAGTAACATTCTCTCGGTAAATAGTATTATGGATAGAGTTGTTGT
The DNA here is from genome assembly GCA_965261045.1 of uncultured Colwellia sp. Lineage (GTDB taxonomy): Bacteria > Pseudomonadota > Gammaproteobacteria > Enterobacterales > Alteromonadaceae > Colwellia. The sequence continues at coordinate 1,142,420 of CBDHCJ010000001.1, read as the reverse complement.
GTCTCATCAATGGATGGGGGATCGCTTTAGAGATTTCCTCATCAATAATGATAACAATAATGACTTTAAACGATTACTACGAGCAACCACCGCCATCGTTATTTCTTATGATGTTCGTCCTTCTTTTTATTGGCCCACTACAGGAGCAATTTATTTAGATGCTGAAAATTTTTGGTTAACCGCACAAGAGCGTGACACAATAAATGAAGCCCCTGATTTTCGTACCAATTTTGGCCGCGACTTGAAGTTTGTCATGCCATGGCGTTATGTAAAAGATAATCATTATGCCACTAATTTTTTTAGTCGAGAGCAAAGAGTTACTCGTACCAGCAACGATGGATTTTATCAGTTAGCTTCGCTGTTATACCATGAACTTGCTCATGCTAATGATTTTTTCCCTAGTACTGAATGGTTTACTCACAGTGAGCAAACTCGGATCCTAGATGCAGCAACAAATACAAATATTGAATCTGATAAATTATCAATAGCCCTGCCGCTACAAAATCAAGCCATGCGAAAGTTAGCTCAAGTTAGCTTTGTTGGCGTACCAGCAAGCGCCAGCCAAAAATCTTATCAACCTACCGATATAAAAGGCTTCTTTAGTCATGACTCTGCTAATGACTTTTATGCTTATGCAAGCCATAGTGAAGATTATGCCATGCTTTTTGAAGAATTAATGATGCAAAACCGTTTTCAAGTATTTCGAGATGTTGCCATTACCAATCAACCAACAGGTGATAATATCAGTAGCCGAGATTATATTGTGACTTGGGGGCAAAGAGGGCGTATCGGTGAAGAAAGCATTAAACCTAGAGTGATATTTAGTGCGAGTAGAATTTTACCTGAATTTGATAGCAACAGTGCCTTAGCAGATGTGCCAGCTCCTATTGCCATGAGCGTTGGTGATGATTGGTTAGAAAATTTAACCATAAGCCAGTTATCATTAAACAGCATTAATAAACTAAGAAGTACACGCTTAACTGCTAAGAAAAATCAACCAGCGCCGATGGTGTATCAATATTACCAAAAATTCTTACCTAAACACTAAGCTTCGAGTGTCGGGTAAACTTTATCTATCCAAACCACCTCAAGGTGCGAGTTTTATAACGCCTGAACGAAGCATGATCAAGGCGCACCTTTTTATTTATAGCTATTACTTCGCCAACCAAGTAGCAGAAACAAGTATTTTACCTCGGTAAATAATTTCGCCAGTAAATTCACTTCCGCTAACTATCTGCCCTACCCCTTTAGGTGTACCTGTCATGACAATATCACCATCTTCAAGATCAATAAAGTCTTGTAGCTGAGTTAAAATTTCGTCTGGTTTAACCATCATTAATTCAACACCACCCGCTTGAATTATATTGCCATCAATTGCTAATGTTAAACTCAAGCTATTGTCTATTTCATCTATGGACACAAAATCACTAAAAACCGCAGCGCCATTAAAAGCTTTAGCACGCTCCCATGGTAGTCCTTTTGTTTTCAATTTTGCTTGCAATGTGCGCTTTGTTAAATCTAATCCCACCGCAACAGCACTAAATTTCCCTTGCTGATAAAGAAAACATAGCTCAGCTTCATAATGTAACGTTTCTTGGTGAAAAGATTGCAGCTGTGTTGAAATAGCTGAATTAGGTTTTAAAAACACCACTATTTCATCAGGGACTTCATTATCTAACTCAGTAATATGTTCAACATAATTACGACCAATACAGATAATTTTCGATGGAATAACATGCTTTTTATCAACAATGACTGATTTCATATTGCGCTCATCTAAGTATAGGTTAGGTTAAGTTCAATACATTTTTAATAAAAGGAATGGTAATTTTCCTTTGCTCTCTTATCGATACTTTATCAAGTATATCAAGAGCGGCAATCAAATTCCCCATTTCACGAGATAAACGATTAAGTAAAAAGTTAACGGCTTCAATGCTCAAGGTCAAACCACGTTTAGTAGCGCGATATTGTAACGCATTAACTTTTTCACCATCATCAAGCGGCTTGATCTGCTCTGTTAGTCCCCAACTTAGACGAGAAACTAGATCAGGTAAACTAAGCCCTAACTGAGCAACGCTTTGATCGCCACTGACTAGTAAGCAATTATTTTGTTCTAATACTCTGTTATACAGATCAAAAATAGCTTGTTGCCAATATTTATTGTTAGCGATAAGTTGAATATCATCTAAACAAATAACATCAATTTGTTCTAAGCCATCTAATACTTCTACAGAGAGTAAAGGTAATTCAGCACAAGATAAACAAACTGAGGTTTTACCTAATTGTGCGGCATAAGCACTACAAGCATGTAATAAATGAGACTTCCCGACCCCTGTTAAGCCAAATAAATAAAAACTATTTGGTTGATTTGGCTTAATGTCTTGGCTTTGGTCAATAAATAATTTTAATTGGCTCACCACCGAGCGATTAGAACCACTCAAATAACTACTAAATGTTTCGTCATCAGGTAATTGAACCGACAAGGTTAATTGTGACGTATTTTTCATCAATGACTCCAATAAAAAATTGGTGCGGCGATTTCGCCTGTTTCATTTTCAAAGGGAGTAGCGTTAAAACTAGCAAGTGGATCTATAAATTCTTTAAGTTGTTTATTAAGCTTTAATGAAGCAAGCAAGGTATCTATTGAGCCAAGTAACTGTAAGTTAAACCGTCTTGAAGAGCCTTTTGCACTAAGTAAGGTAACTGATTTAACTGCTGATAAATCAGTTAAAAAATCAAAAACATCAACATAAGTTACTAACGAGTCAATATTCGCTACTTCAATAATCAAGTCATTTTGACTCGTTGTTGATAAAGCATAATGTTGATAAATCAATTCTGTAATATCAGCTAAGCCTTGCTGTAATAACTTTTGCCATTCACTACCTTGGTATTGCTGGCTAAATCTTCGCTGCCCAGTCTCTAAGCTCCAACCTAACAAACTCCAATCGAGTGTATAGCCTTGTTCTTTTAACTTAGGTTGCGCACATAACAAGCCGCAATGACGAGTCCCAACATCAATATTTTCTTTTGACTCAAAAGCGAGTAGGCTTGAATTTGATATCCTCATTACCACAATAGCTTCAGCAAGATACCTACTAGAAGCTTTCTTAACTGGTTGCTCAAAACGCCCCCAAATATCACTTAGCTTGATTTGGTTAGCATCAGTTAAATCCATTAAGGGCATCATGATAGGTAAGCCTCGCTGAGCAGAGAAATCATTAACTATAAAAGGCAAATTAGAGTTTGTTGAATTAGACATTGAATTAGACGCTGAATTAGACATAATGGTACGAGTTAAGCCATCTTCATTTACCAACCAAAGTAAAACTTGTGGTCGTAAACTACCCCATAATGCTAGATTGGCTTGCTGAAATAATTGATTTATTTTTTCTTCATTAAAGCTAGCCAATAAAAACAACTGTTTGGTTTTTATTGGCTTTCCTGCTGTCGGTTGTATTGCATGAAGCGTTTTTAGCTGGTAGCGATATTGATTTAAATACATACGGTAATCAATCAATGATTTTTTGATAATTTTATTATCTAATACACTTTTGTTCCCACCTACTTTTAACATTACTGCCGCTAAAGCTTTTTTTAAAGCAATAGCTCTGTCAGTATTATTTCGAGAGTTTATGGCAACACTTGCTTGATACAAGTCTTTAATTTCTACCGCTTCTATGGCTGAAAAAGGTAAAAAACTAGCAATAACAAGAAGTAAAAAAAATAACTTTTTGAACAATAACTTTTTGAACATAGTGAATTATTAAGATAAAAACCTATCGCTAATGTTATCACAACCACACATTTTATACCGCCAAATAAAAATATTTATTGATTTGATATAAAGATTTTGAGTATGTGCTCAGGCACTGGTAGAATACGCCTCTTTTAAACCTAACTAAGCTTAAAATCTGAGCTTGTTTAGGGATGATCCTATCGGTAATTTTTTGAGGTTTCCCGTGAGCGAACAAAAACAATCTTTAAGCTATAAAGATGCTGGTGTTGATATTGATGCTGGCAATGCCCTTGTTGAAAATATTAAAGGGGCTGTAAAACGCACAACTCGCCCTGAAGTAATGGGTGGTTTAGGTGGTTTTGGTAGTGTATGTCAATTGCCTACCGGTTACAAAGAGCCTGTTTTAGTCGCAGGTACTGACGGCGTGGGAACCAAATTACGTTTAGCCATCGATTTAGCCAAACACGACACCGTAGGTATCGACTTAGTTGCCATGTGTGTTAATGATCTTATCGTACAAGGTGCTGAGCCATTATTCTTTTTAGACTACTATGCGACTGCAAAACTTGATGTATCTGTTGCTTCTGTAGTAGTAGAAGGCATTGCTGAGGGATGTATCCAAGCTGGTTGTGCGCTTGTTGGCGGTGAAACAGCAGAAATGCCAAGTATGTACCATAAAGGCGATTATGATATCGCAGGTTTTTGTGTTGGTGTTGCCGAAAAATCACGTTTGATTGATGGCACTAAAGTAGCTACGGGTGATCAATTAATAGCCTTAGGTGCCTCAGGCCCTCATTCAAATGGTTTTTCATTAATTCGTAAAGTATTGGAAGTTAACAATACCGATACTAATGAGCTGCTTGATGGCAAAGCTATCAGCGAACATTTACTTGAGCCAACTAAAATATACGTGAAATCTGTATTAGCTTTACTTAAAGACGTTGATGTTCACGCCTTATCTCATATTACTGGTGGCGGCTTCTGGGAAAATATCCCACGTGTTCTACCCGAAACAGCACAAGCTGTTATCAATGGTGATAGCTGGCAATGGCCAGAAATTTTCAATTGGTTAAAAGACAATGGCAATATTACAGAACATGAAATGTATCGTACTTTCAACTGTGGTGTCGGCATGATCATAGTAGTACCGGCAGATAAAGTAGCGCAAAGCATAGAAATACTTACCACTCATGGTGAAAAAGCTTGGCACATTGGCGTAATCAGCGATAAAGCTGAAAGTAAAGAACAAGAGCAAGTAGTTTTTTCATAAACGGGTGCTGTAAGTTCAAAATACAAAGATAGAGTTAAAGGAAAATAAATGTCTAGCCGAATCGTTGTATTAATCTCAGGCAGCGGTACTAATTTACAGGCTATAATTGATGCCAGTAAATTAGCAAATTACCCAGGCTCTGTCGTTGGTGTTGTGTCGAATAAAAGTGATGCTTATGGTTTAACACGTGCTGAAAATACAAATATTTCCACCGTTACTTTATCTCATAAAGACTTTGACAGTAGAGAAAGTTACGACCAAGTATTAATATCTAAAATTGATAAGTTTTCCCCTGATGTTATCGTTCTAGCAGGTTTTATGCGTATACTATCATCTACTTTTGTAAAACATTATCAAGGTAAATTACTCAATATTCATCCTTCATTGTTACCTAAATATCAAGGCCTTAATACACACCAACGTGCGATTGATGCTGGCGATAAAGAGCATGGTGTCAGTGTACATTTTGTTACCGAAGAGCTTGATGGTGGCCCTGTAATATTACAAGCAAAAGTACCGATATTTAAAGATGACTCTAGCGATGACTTAGCCGCACGTGTGCATGAGCAAGAGCATAGAATTTATCCTTTAGTGGTAAAATGGCTATGTCAAAAACGCCTTAGTATGGCTATAACAGATCAAGATGAACATGCTATTTTAGACGGCTGTACATTACCAGCTTGTGGTTATGCGAATGACGAATAAGCTGTTAGTATAGAGGTAAGACATTTTCTTATCTTTATACTGGATCATTTGTGTTAGTTAAATCCCCTTTATCTTTTTCACTTATTTTTTTATCACTCACTTGCTTTTTTAGTATTGCTGATACCAATATACAAATTAAAAAACAACAAGTATTACCTGAATTTTCTGCACAATATACCGTGTTACATAAATCTGATCCAGTTGGTATTGCCACTAGAGAATTAAGCTATCAAACAGATGGCAGTATAAATTATCTTTATAAAACGCATGTACAATGGCTCATTTTTTCTCAAACTCGCAGTGAAACCTCAATACTTACCATAGATAACAACAAAGTAGTTCCACAGCATTATATTTATACTAGAGAAGGTACTGGCAAAGATAAACGTTATGAGTGGCGTTATAATGCTAAAGAAAACAAAGCTGAAGATATTAGCCAAAAAAGAGTACATTCAATTGATTTTTCTCATCACCTACAAGACAAGCTTAGTTATCACTTACAGCATAGATTAAATTTAATTGCCAATGGCAAACAAGAGCGTTATGTGTACTCTGTTATCAGTACTTCAGGCTCAGTTAGAGACTATATTTATCAATTTGACGGCGAAGAAGAATTAATTTTGCCTTATGGCTTAATAAAGACCATACGTTTAAAAAGAGAAGTAAAAGAAAAAGAACGTATTACTTATGCATGGTTTGCCCCTGAATTAGATTACTTATTAGTAAAACTTTATCAAATAAAAGCAGGAAACGAACAGTTTGAAGCTCAGCTTTCAAGTCTAACAATCGACGCCAAAATAATTAATAAATAACCCCTAGATTGGGTATACATTAGCATTCAAAACCACAAGAAATTGACTCTCCCAAACGAAATAAATGCCAGTGTCCACCACTCATTTTGTGCCATGTTTCATTGTCGGTTAATGGTTTAGTGGCAATCACTGTTACTATATCTTTATCTGTTGTTTCTTTGTAGAAATCGACTGCTATTTCAGCATCAATTAAGCTGGCTTTACCAAAGGGTGCCCGTCGGGTGAGCCAATGTAAATTATTAGAGCAATAGGCAAATAAACACTCACCATCAGTAATGATAATATTGGCAACGCCAAGCTTATCTATTTTTCTTGTCAGTGTGGCAATAAACTTAAATAACACTTTAGCGGATGGTTGCTGTGTACCAAATTCATAATGAAGTTGATCTAAAATCCAACAAAATACATGTTCGCTATCGGTTGTCCCTATGGGTAAGTGCAATTTAACTGGCAATTGTTCTAAAAAGCCTTTTAATTGACCATTATGAGCATAAGTCCAATTTTTACCCCACATTTGTCGGATAAAAGGATGTGTGTTCTCTAAACAAACACCGCCTGAATTTGCTTGGCGAATATGACAAACCACCGTTTCACTTTTCATTGGGTATTTTGTAACTAATTCTGCAATAGGTGAATGAGCACTAGGCTTGGGATCTTTAAAACTACGACAACCCTTGCCTTCATAAAAAGTAACACCCCAACCATCTTTGTGAGGGCCAGTATTTCCCCCTCGTTGCATTAAACCACTAAAGCTGAAACAGATATCTGTTGGTACATTAGCCGACATGGCTAGAAGCTCGCACATAACTAAACCTTAAACGAAACCTTAAACTAAATCTAAAAAAACAGAACTTGTACCCAAGTTACCTTAAGATGCTGGCAACGCACCATAGGGCATCCAGCCAAACTGGGGATCACTCGTGGCTCTATTACCTTTAATACACCTTAAATGATCAGTCTCTATTTAATCAAACTATTTTTAGTTTTTTATTTTTATTTTTTATTTTTTATTACGCTTGTTACTGATAAAATAGCCTCGATTATTTTTCAAGTGAAACCAATAATACAATGTCAGAAAGTTATTTAGAAATACAATTAGATCAACAACCTATTGAACTATGCAAATTATTAAAGATTGCTGATTTAGTCGCTGGCGGCGGTGAAGCTAAAGTAGTTATTAGTGAAGGATATGTTTTACTTAACGGTGAAGTGGAGTATCAAAAACGGAAAAAGATTTACCATAATGATATTGTTGAATTTAATGGTGAAGTTTTACAAATTATTGTCAATGAAAATTTAGCAGCTGACTTAACGGTAAATGACTCAGTTCAAGCAACTCAAGTAAAAGACACTGCTACTGATATTAATAAACAAAGTAGTAAAAAAAATGCCCTATCCAATGATAAAAATATGGTTAAAAAGAGTAAAAGAAAGCCGATCTCATTTTAGGTTGATTATTTTCCCTCTAATGCCCCCTAATTCTGGCTATGTTAATTTCTTTTCCCAAAAAAGCGCATAATCCAATTTAGAATTTTGCACTATTGTGGTGGTTTTTGTAAAGAAGATGACAAGATAAATAATTTATTACTTTTTCATCACTAATCTCCCTGTTAGAATAGCGACAATTTTATTTGTCTTCATGCTAGCTCAGACCTAATCTCGCTTGCATGCATTTTACGGAAAATTTTAGTCATGCGCACCAGTCAATATTTACTGTCTACCTTAAAAGAAACGCCTGCTAGTGCCGAAGTTATTAGCCATCAATTAATGCTACGCGCAGGTCTGGTGCGTAATCTCGCTTCAGGTTTATACACCTGGTTACCAACTGGCTTGCGTGTATTGAAAAAAGTAGAAAATATTGTTCGTGAAGAAATGCAGCGTGCTGGTGCTAACGAAATATCAATGCCAATGGTTCAACCTGCAAATTTGTGGGAAGAGTCTGGGCGTTGGAATGATTATGGTCCAGAGCTATTACGTTTACATGATCGCTATAAGCGCTCTTTCGTTTTAGGCCCTACACATGAAGAAGTAATCACCAAATTAGTTGCAAATGAGTTAAATAGCTACAAGCAATTACCATTATCATTATTCCAAATTCAGACTAAATTTCGCGATGAAATTCGTCCTCGTTTTGGTGTCATGCGTGGTCGTGAATTCTTAATGAAAGACGCTTATTCTTTCCATTTAGAGCAAGAGTGTTTAGAAAAAACCTATCGCACAATGTTTGATGCTTATTGTCGTATTTTTGATCGCTTAGGTTTAGATTATCGCCCAGTATTAGCCGATACTGGTTCTATTGGCGGCAATGCCAGTCATGAATTTCATGTGCTAGCCGATTCAGGCGAAGATGATATTGCTTTTAGTGACGCCAGTGACTTTGCTGCTAATGTTGAAAAAGCCGAAGCGTTAGCGCCCAAAGCAGAACGTGCAGAGCCAACACAAGCATTAACAAAAGTTGCCACACCTAATGTGAAAACTATTGATGATGTGGTGAACTTCTTAAATATTGATGTACAAGCTACCGTTAAAACATTACTTGTTTGTGGTGTTGAAAATAAGCAAGGTGAAACACCTATCATTGCCTTAGTACTTCGTGGTGATCATCAACTTAATGAAATAAAAGTAGAGCATTTATCGCAGGTTGCTTCACCATTAACATTTGCTAGTGGTGAACAAATATTAGCTTCAGTAAATTGTAATGCTGGCTCTATTGGCCCAGTTGGTTTAAACATAGAAATTATTGTTGATCGCAGCGCCGCACAATTAAGCGACTTTGTTTGTGGAGCTAATGAAAATGACAATCACTTAACCGGTGTTAATTGGCAAAGAGACTGCGCTACATATCACGTTGCAGACATTCGTAATGTCGTTGCTGGTGATCCTAGCCCTTGTGGCAAAGGAAATATTGTTATTAAGCGTGGTATTGAAGTAGGCCATATTTTTCAATTAGGCACAAAGTATGCCGAGGCTATGGGCTGTGCGGTATTAAATGAAGGTGGCAAAAATCAAACCTTAACCATGGGTTGTTATGGTATTGGGGTGTCGCGTATTGTCGCTGCCGCTATTGAACAAAACCATGACAAATACGGTATCAAATGGCCAAAGGCTATTGCACCTTTTCAAGTAGCGATTGTTCCAATGAATATGGCAAAATCAGCGCGAGTAAAAGAAACAGCACAAACATTATATAAACAATTAAACCAAGCGGATATTGAAGTATTATTTGATGATAGAAAAGAGCGTCCTGGCGTTATGTTTGCTGATCATGAATTAATGGGTACGCCTATATTACTTATTATAGGCGAGCGAAATTTAGATACTCAGCAAATAGAAGTTAAAAACCGTATTACGGGTGAAAAGTCTTTACTTGCTATTGATGAAGTGATGTCGCTTTTTAACTAATTTGGCAAATTATCATTAAAACTTACCGTTAACTATTTCAATAGTCGCCAATATTCGCAACAATAGGAGCTATTATCCTATAATCTAAATTGAAGAAGTAACCTCATCATGAAAGCTATAATAAAGTCATCTAAATTAAACAATGTTTGTTATGAAATTAGAGGACAAATAGCAACAGAGGCACGTCGTTTGGAAGATGAAGGCCATAAAATTCTTAAACTCAATATTGGTAATCCTGCTCCTTTTGGTTTTGAAGCACCCGATGATATTTTGAAAGACGTTATTCATAACTTACCTAATTCGCAAGGCTATAGTGAATCTCAAGGCATTTATTCTGCTCGTGTTGCGGTAATGCAATATTTTCAACAACAAGACATTAAAGATGTCGGTGTTGATGATGTCTTTATCGGTAATGGTGTTAGTGAGCTGATTGTAATGGCAATGCAAGGCTTACTAAATAATGGCGATGAAGTGTTAATTCCTGCCCCCGATTACCCCTTATGGACAGCTGCCGTCTCGCTTTCTGGTGGTAACCCAATACATTACGTTTGTGATGATGAAAACAGCTGGTATCCTGATCTTAACGATATGGAAAGTAATATTTCTGACAAAACCAAAGCAATTGTTTTGATCAACCCAAATAACCCAACAGGTGCGGTTTATCCTAAAGAAATATTACAAGGTATCATTGCACTGGCACGAAAGCATAACCTAATTATTTTTAGTGACGAGATTTACGATAAAATTTTATATGATCAAGCTAAACATATTCCAACAGCATCACTTGCTCAAGATGTGTTTATTATTACCATGGGTGGGTTATCTAAAAACTACCGAATTGCTGGTTTTAGAGCTGGTTGGATGGTTTTATCTGGCCCTAAAATTCACGCTGAAGATTATTTAGAAGGGTTAACGATTCTAGCCTCAATGCGCATGTGCTCTAACGTACCAAGCCAACATGCAATACAAACGGCATTAGGCGGTTACCAAAGTATTAATGAACTTATTTCAGGCGATGGCCGATTACTAAAACAGCGAAATGTTGCCACTAAAATGATCAATGACATTGATGGTCTGTCATGCCACCCTGCAATGGGTGCTTTATATTTATTTGTAAAAGTAGAAGCTAAAAAGTTTAACATCACCAATGATGAGAAAATGATTTTAGATTTACTTAAACAAGAAAAAATCCTACTTGTTCACGGTAGCGCCTTTAATATTAAAGCACAAAACTACTTTAGATTAGTGTTTTTACCGCATGTCGATGAGTTAGTGCCGGCAATAGAAAAATTGAAAAACTTTTTTGCTACTTATAAACAATTGTAGATAACCTCAACTCGGTTTAAGAGACTTAATCATCTGGACGAGAAAGCTCATCTAGTGTTTGCATACAAGCAGGAAATTGTGATTGATAATATTCATTGACTTCCCCCCATTGTTGACAATGCTTATTTACCCTTTCTTCTAACAATTTAGCTGCATCAATAAACTCTCGATTACCGCCATTTACTTCTGACAAGCTATAGTGAAAAGCAGCTAGGTCATCTGCTGCTTTAACTATGGCTTTAGTTTGCTTGCTAACCTTTGCCTGTATAACCAAAGGAGCCATTGCATCTTGAAGATATTCAGGTAAACCTTCATACACCATAGAATGCTCAACTTCACTTTCAATCTTTTTTATTTGCCGAGTTAATTCAGGATTATTATACTTTAAAGGACTAGGAATATCTCCAACCCCTCCTGATTCACTTGCTTCATGGTAAAGTGCTGCTAATGCAATGGCAGAAGGATCATAATCGCGATTAAATTTTATCTGACCTATCAAAGCAATTTGATGGCTGATCAGTGCTACTTCAAAGGAATGTTGAGCACACGTTTCCGCCTCTCTTGTAGTCATTAAAGGCCAACGTATTATTTTTCTTAGTCTTAGCATCCAAGCACTAAAACTACCTTTTTTATGGTGAAACATGCATTACTACCAAAATTTACTGCCAACATGAATGTAGGTAGGTTTTTTCTGAAACTAAAAACCTGTGTTCTTAAAGATTTACTCTTATTAATTAGGAGGCACTGACACTAATAAATGAACATGATCTTTACTTACAACCCTTTCAATATTTCTATTTCAAGGTGCCCATTTTTATGTCTACATTCTAAAGGCAATGGCTAGCTAAAGCTACTCATCTAAAATGAGAGTTAGTTTTAACCTTACGTATGGATTAACAAACAAAAAAACAGCCTAAGCTGCTTTTTTATAATGTAATTACCAAACCTATATTAGTGAAATTGAATAACCACTTCATCAACTATATCTTTAATGCTTGATGATGGTACTTCTTTATTATCTGAAGTAATACGCTTCACCGCCCAGCCATGCCATGCTGGTTGATGAGATTTAACATCATAAACATCAATAGCTAGCTTACCTTCAATATATTGACGAACACGAGTGTCTGTGGCCATGCGTATACCGTACATACCGCCATAATAACCATAGTAGCTTCGTCCCCAACCAAAGCCTGCATTGTAGGCTGTAGGGTAACTACTTACTTTAATTTTTTCACGATTACCTACGGTATAAGAAATGGCAAAATCTGCTTTTTCAAAATCATCAATCAATTGATAGCCTTTAGCAATAAAAGCTTGCTCTATTGCTTCATCAACACGCAGCATCATCACTGGGTTAACATCTTCTGGCGGCGACATTATTCTACCTGAAGTTAACCAAGTAAAGGTTTTATAATTAGAAGTATCAACTTTACTATTTTTATCAAAGTACACTTTTGCTTTATAGGTTGTTGAACAACTAGCAACTGCGATAAGTAATACCACAGCAAATATTTTTTTAATTAAGGTCATAGCTTTCCCTTTTATCGAAATTATCGGGTACATGTACTTTACCTTATATCTTTGGGTAACTATGTACCAAATTGTAACTAATACATATGTGATCATTCTAAATGGAATAATTAATTGTCACGGTTAGTCGTTACTGTAATCTTTACTATAAAGCATAATTTAAAACTTAAACAGACAAAACAATTAATAACATCAAACTTCTTTAGTGCTTATAATAAGGTCAATATTAACTAAAACATTTTATCTCCATTAAATTATTTAATATTGTATTTAATGGTTGACAGCAATAGATAAACCCTTTAAAAATAGAGCGAAGCATTAATCTTGATTTAATAAAATAACTAATTCAAATATTTCAAATATAATTATAGTATAGTATGATTTTCTTTATTCGTAACCTTAACGTCGTCGTCATGATCTTAGTGATAGTCAAATCACTGCGAGGCTCAAGTTATGCTAAATACTAATTGTTAAACAAGTAAGCAAATAACCAAACCCTCGCTCTGATAAAGACCGAGGGTTTTTTGTATTTTACAATACGTTAATTCAACCAAAAGGTATCAATATGACAACAGAACTTTTTACTGGTGCAGAAATGATAGTTAAAGCATTATCGGCACTTAACGTAAAGTATATTTTTGGCTACCCTGGTGGTTCAGTTTTAGATTTATATGATGCTATTTTTCAGCAAAATGAAATTGAACATATTTTGGTTCGCCATGAACAAGCAGCAACCCATATGGCAGACGGCTATACCCGCGCAACAGGCAACGTAGGCGTTGTATTAGCGACTTCAGGCCCTGGTGCTACCAATTGTGTTACAGGTATCGCTACGGCTTATATGGATTCTATTCCCATGGTTGTATTAGCTGGCCAAGTACCTACCACGCTCATTGGTAATGATGCTTTTCAAGAAACTGATATTGTTGGTTGTACTCGTCCTATTATTAAACATAGCTTTAACTGTCGTGATTTAGCCAAGATCCCTAATATAATTGCCAAAGCCTTTTATATTGCCAGTACTGGTAGACCAGGCCCTGTAGTAGTTGAATTGCCTAAAGATTTACTTATTCCGCAAAACAAGGCACCTTTTAACATAGAAACTAATGTTAAAATGCGTTCTTATAACCCAAATATTAAAGGCCACCCAAAGCAAATTCGTAAAGCAGCTAAAACAATAAGCGAAGCAAAAAAATTAGTGGTCTATTCAGGTGGTGGCATTGTTTTAGCCGATGCATCAGAGCTTTTAACCACGTTAGTTGAAACATTAAAAGCACCCATTACTAATACGTTAATGGGGCTTGGTGGTATTTCAGGAACTCATGAAAATTTTATTGGTATGTTGGGTATGCACGGTAGCCTAGAAGCGAATAAAACCATGGCGAATGCTGATGTTATTTTAGCCCTTGGTGCTCGATTTGACGACAGGGTAACAAATAACGTTGATAAGTTTTGTCCTAACGCTACCATTATTCACGTAGACATTGACCCAACCTCTATATCAAAAACCATTAATGCTCATATTCCTGTCGTTGGTTTAGTCGATGTGGTTATGCAACAGCTACTTGATGAACTTAAAGCGATTGATTACCAACCTGATGAAGAAGCTTTAAAAGATTGGTGGCAACAAATTCACTTATGGCGTGACCTGCGCAGCGTAAGCTACAAACAAATTGAAGGTAAAAAAATCAAACCTCAACGGGTTGTCGAAGCCATGTATAAAATTACTAACGGTGAAGCTTATGTCGCTTCTGACGTTGGTCAACATCAAATGTTTGCTGCACAATACTATGCTTTTGCTAAGCCGCGTCAATGGATAAATTCTGGCGGCGCTGGTACCATGGGTTTTGGCTTACCTGCAGCCATGGGTGTTAAACTTGCTTTTCCAGATAAACACGTTATTTGCATTACTGGTGATGGTTCAATTCAAATGAATATTCAAGAATTATCTACTTGTATGCAGTACAACTTATCTGTGGTTATCATCACACTAAATAACCGTTCACTTGGCATGGTTCGCCAATGGCAAGACATGGTTTATGATGGTCGTCATTCATCCTCTTATATGGAGTCATTGCCAGACTTTATAAAAGTAGCAGAAGCCTATGGTCATGTTGGTATTAAGATAGATACTTTAGATGAGTTAGACTCAAAACTAGAGCAAGCCTTTAATATAAAAAATAAATTAGTTTTTGTTGATGTGTTAGTTGATGAAAAAGAACATGTTTACCCTATGCATATTCGCCAAGGCGGTATAGATGATATGTGGATTGAAAAAGGAGTTAAGGGCTAATGACTCATTTGCTAAATGATAGAAATTCAATTAATGACATGTCGACTGATATTAGAAAAAAGGGAGTAAAAGCATAATGCGTCATATTTTAGCTATTTTATTAGAAAATGAACCTGGAGCTTTATCCCGTATTGTTGGTTTATTTTCACAACGTGCTTTTAATATTGAAAGCTTAACCGTTGCCCCAACTGACGATAACAGCTTATCTAGAATGACCATTGCCACCATTGGCAATGATAAAGTTTTAGAACAAATAGTAAAACAAGTAAACAAACTGGTTGATGTGATTAAAATATCTGAACTAACCGATCGTAAACACGTTGAACGTGAATTATTGTTGGTAAAAGTTACCGCGATGAATGATAAATCTCGCACGGAAGTAAAACGTATCACTGATATTTTTCGTGGTTCAATAGTGGATATAGGTAAACAAATTTATACTATTGAGTTAACTGGTAATAGCGAAAAATTAAATGCCTTTATTGAAACCCTTAACAATGAAACTGAAATTATTGAATCGGTACGCTCTGGCTGTGTCGGAATTGCTCGTGGTGAAAAAGCAATGCGAGTATAATTACTTGGATCCAGTACTTGAACCCAGCCTTACTTAAAGAGAAATATTAATGATTACATTAGGAAAATATCAACACTTCAAAGGTAGCTATTATCAAGTACTTCATCTTGCTAGACATAGCGAAACTGAAGAGATTCTTGTTGTATATCACCCTTTTGATAACAAAGGTGATATTTGGGTACGGCCTTTAACCATGTTTAATGAAACCATTACTCGAAATGGTAAAACCTTACAACGCTTTCAGTATATTAAAGAGTAGTTTTCCCGTGCCAAGCTACCTCAATATGCAGATTTCAGCGGTTATTAAACTGATAACATGGATCCTAATCGCTGACCACCGAGTAAATGCATATGAATATGAAATACTTCTTGTCCGCCATCTTCATTGCAATTGATGATCAAACGATAACCATTTTCATCAATTCCTTCTTGTTTAGCTAACTTTTTCGCCACACTGATCATACGTCCCATGGTTAACTCATCAGCATCGGTTACATCATTAATAGTCGCTATATGCTTATTAGGTACAATCAAAATATGCGTACTAACTCTCGGCGATATATCCCTAAAAGCACTCACTAATTCATCTTGATATAAAAGCGGAGTTGATATTTCTTGTCTGATAATTTTAGAAAAAATGGTTTCTTCAGTCATAAGCTACTCGTATGGTTAGAGAATTTATCAACAGTTTACGTTAAAAAAAATTGTGACAAAACAATTATCATGCTTTTTTCTTAGAAAATGTACACAGTTCAATCACTTTTAAAAACAAGAGTTTTTCGATTTTTTAATTTTAAACCATCCCTAAGCTATCACTACACCCAAAGGTATTAATTTCAAATAACACTAAAATTAATACCTAAAATTAATACCTAAACTTTAGTTTTATAGAAGTGCATTAAAGCGCTGAAAGCCTTGTTCAAGATCTTCAATTAAATCATCAACATCTTCTAATCCAATATGCAAACGAATTAATGGAAATTCAGTAGTCCATTTAGTCGCACTACGAATTGAGTCTACACTAGTAATACCTAAAATTAATGATTCAAAGCCACCCCATGAGTAGCCCATTTTAAAATGCGTCATACCATCAAGAAATGCGGTAAGAGCAGCTCTGTTGCCACAATTTAAAGTAAACGAAAACAAACCATTCGAGCCGCTAAAATCACGCTTGAAAAATTCATGTCCTGGACAAGATTCAAATGCAGGATGCAAAATAGTATCAACTTCAGCTCTGCCTTTTAACCAGTTAGCTACTTTTAAAGCACTTTGCTGATGCTGCTTTAAACGTACCCCAATAGTGCGGATACCACGTAAAGCAAGGTACAAGTCATCAGGCGAAGTACACTGCCCCATTAAGTAGCTATTATCGCGCAATTGTGGCCAATATTTTTCAATGGCTGTTGCCGTGCCTAACATGACATCAGAGTGACCTACTATATATTTAGTCGCCGCTTGAACGCTAATATCAACCCCATAATCAAATGGTTTAAAATGAATACCTGCGCCCCAAGTATTATCAAGCATAACAATACAATCATGTTTATGGGCAATAGCACTAATGGTTGGCACGTCTTGTATTTCCATGGTAATTGAACCAGGCGATTCTAAAAAGATAATACGAGTATTTGATTTGATCAACGCTTCAATGCCAGCACCAATTAACGGATCATAATAAGTCGTTTTTACCCCCATTTTAGCGAGAATTTTATCGCAATAATCTCGGGTTGGTTCATAAACACTATCAACCATTAAAATATGATCGCCACTTTTCACAAAAGAAATTATCGCATTAGTAATAGCCGCAGTACCTGAAGGATAAAGCGCACAACCTACACCTCCTTCAAGCTCTGTCATAGCATCACTAAAAGCAAATGTTGTTGTAGTACCACGTCTGCCATATACCATTGTTTGGTTATTACGGTTTTTTAAGGCATTATTCATTTCTTCAACGGTATTAAACACCACGGTTGAAGCGCGAGTAACACTTGGATTTACTACACCGTTAGTCCACTTAGCTTTACGACCTGCGGTAACAATTTTCGTATCTTGTTTCATCTCTATTAAAGCCTGTAGTTCTACAAATTAAGCCTATAAATATAATAGCTATCTAGCCACCTGAATAATAACCCTCTTTATACATTACAATTAACTTGCTTTCACCTGTTATCTATTTAAAATAAAAAATAGTTTGTGTATGCCTATCTCTTTCATTTAAAAGCGTCATTCTCGTGTGTCTTACTTTTGGCTAAATAAATATCATGCAAGTATTTTGTTTAAAACAATCCTAACTGAGCTTCTGTAATTTGTGTAAAACTTGAACCAATAAAAGGAAGAATAGCATCGGCAACCACACATAATTGTCTGTCGACATAAAATTGATAATCAAGTGTCGTAGATAAGTGTTCCACCACTTGCGGACCATTAACCGTTATATAATATTCAATCCAACCGCGCTTTTGATAGCGTAACGTTTTACCTTGTTTGCTATTAAGCTCATCCGCCAAACGAGCAGCCCTAATATGCGGAGGAACATTTTTTACATAGTCGCTAAGTTTACGTCTAATACGTTTGCGATAAATCAATTTACCGTCCAATTCACCATTTAAAGTTTTAGCCACCGTATCTTTTATATAATTTTCAATATCTTGCTTATCAAATAACTCAGGATTAAATATTTGCCAATACAACTTTTTTTGAAAGTCTTTCGCTAATTGTGTCCAATCAGTGCGGACACTCTCTAACCCTTTAAATATCAATTTTGGTGCCGTCCGACTTTCTTGTTCTATTTTATTAATATTTTCATTATCAACATGAGTTAAATCAACCATTAAACCCGCGTATCGTTTTTTAGTGCCAATATCCCGACCACGAATAGTTGGCATTAAAAACTTGGAAAAATGGCTTTCAAATTCAATTTCTAAATAACAATCTAAATCCAGTTCATTGTTTAAATGCTGTCGCCATTTTTCATTAATGAAGCCCTGTAACTCAGCGCCTAATACTTTACTTTGTCTTAACGACAACTCACTACCAACATGAACAAAAATAGAGTCTGTATCTCCGTAAATAACACGATAACCTTTAGTTTCAATCCATGACTTAGTCGTTTTCAAAATTTCATGACTACGCTTGGTTATAGAGCTAGATAAACGTGGATCGAAAAATCGACAACCTGTTGAACCTAAGATGCCATAAAAACTATTCATAATAATTTTAATCGCTTGCGATAATGCAGTATTTTTTTGTAATTTGGCTTTATCACGCTCTAACCAAAGCGAGGTAATAATACCAGGTAAAAAATGCTTATCTCTTGAAAAATAAGCACCATCAAAGCCCGAAATGCATTTGCAACTTTTTTGTTCGGATTGCAATTCTTTTTCATTTAGGCCTTCAATAAGACCCATAGGATCTATTTTAAAGCTCCGAATAATACTAGGATAAAGTGATTTGAAATCAAGTACTAAAACATTGTCATACAGCCCTGGAATGGAGTCCATTACATAACCACCAGGGGAAACAAGATCTGATTCAGCATCCCCTATGTTGGGTGCAACATAACCACTTCGATGTAACTTAGGTAGATACAAGTTGGTAAACGAAGCGACAGAGCCGCCTATTCTATCGATAGCAAGACCCGTTAATTGTGCTCGAAGTTGAGCAAATTCTAACAGTTGCGTTTTTTCAAATATTAACCAAACCAAGCGACAATCTTCTAAGTTATATGCAGCTAATGCTAGCTTGTTATGGTTAAAGTTATTAGTAATTTCAGCAACTCGGCTTTCTGGTGTGCTACTAGCAATGTTCTCTATTTTCTTACCGATACCCAGTAACGCATTGGCAACATTATCAAGAGCAAAGCTGGGGAAGTTATACGTTGCCGTTTTCAGTAAATCAATACCATCTAGTATCACACGTCCAGCTATTTCAATAAATACTTGCTCTGTATTATTGTTGTTTTTCCGCCAACGGGGTGTACTGCCATCTCGACCAATGGCAAATTTAATGCCATGTAGATCCATACGCTTTTGTAATAAGCGAAAATCAAAATTAATCACATTCCAACCAATAAAAATATCAGCATCAATAAGTGAAACTTGGTTGATCAGCTCTATTAACAACTGTTTTTCATCTTTAAGCCAAACAATATATGAAGCGGCATCTTCTTCAGGCTCGCCTATCATTAAGACGCGTTTAAGCTCATTTTCACTATACATTGTGCTTTTATTTTTAGCATAAAGTCCGATAGAATAAAGTTCACCAGACATTGAGCATTCAATATCAAGTGATAACATAGATAGCATAATAATCGACTTTTCAACCGAGGCTCTACATTTGGTTTGATTAACGCAATTAAAATGAGTCATTGCCTGACGATTACCAACAAAATCAATATCAGCGGTAATAAATCGTTCCATCAAATATCTATCATCGGGACGAATATCATCCTCATAGCATTTTATTTGTGCTAATTTAAGGCAGTCACGAGCGCGATAAAAATGCCCTAAAGTATTAAAATAGAAACCATGCACAGGTTGTTGGCTAAACGTTTTTAACGCTAGCGTTTGCTGTTTAGCAAGGAAGATGCCATGTTGTTTTAATAACAATACGGCTTGAACTGCTTGCTTTTCTGCAACAAAAAACACCGTTAATTCATTGTCAATAATAAGCTTTTGAGCGCCAAGTGCTGTTTTTAACCATAGAGTTATCTGTAACCCATTACCTCGGTCTTGTGCTTGGCGAGTTAATAAAAAACCCTTTTCAATTTGCTGTCGCATTATTGGCATATGTTTTACGTGTTATCAGTTAAATTTATTGACTAATTTGTGTATAAAAACTAAAAGCCTGTTAATATATACAGCAGTGTACTTTATTTTTTAAACTTTGGAAACTGCCGTAAAATGTTAACTGACAAGTTAAAGCAAGTGATCCGCCAAGCGTATAAAGCTATTGGTGAAAGCTTAAGCAATTTCAACCCACGCAAGCAGCAAACCTTTTTAATTGCCGAAATAGCAAAAACGTTAGCGGGTGAATACAGTAAAGATAGAAAAATAATCACCATTGAAGCTGGCACTGGCACTGGCAAATCATTAGCCTATAGTTTAGGGGCTATTCCACTGGCTTTAGCACGCGACAAAAAGGTCTGTATCTCCACTGCTACCGTGGCATTACAAGAACAATTAGTAGACAAAGATTTACCTTTTTTGAAAAAGCACGCGGGGTTAACGTTTGACTTTGCCTTAGCTAAAGGTCGTCAACGCTATGTTTGTCGACAAAAACTAACCCAAGCCATTTCACATAACTCTGATTCACCGCAAGTAGGCTTCACTTTTGCAGAAAAGCCAAAAGCTAGCGATATACGCACGTTAAATGCCATGCATAAGGCATTAAACGATGGTAGTTGGTTAGGCGATATTGATTCATGGAAAACTCATCTACCCCACCACATATGGTCACAAGTACAAAGCGATAAGCACAGCTGCTTAAAAAGCTTAAGCGAGCATAGCTATTGTCCGTTTCATAAAGCGCGCGAAACGATGGAGCAAGCTCATGTGCTGGTAGTGAACCATAGTTTATTATTGGCTGATCTCGAACTAGGCGGCGGGAGAATACTGTCAGCACCCGATGAAACATTTTACATCATTGATGAAGCCCACCATCTACCTAGGGTAACACGGGATCATTCAAGTGCTCGCATTACCTTACGTGGCGCTGTAGATTGGATCACCAAGCTAAGAGATACTGGCGATAAAATGGCTAAGCTGATCAAATCGCAACGGGCAATTTCTCTCGCATTAAAACTCAGTGATGATTGCCAAGACCTATTATTGGAAATGCAAAAAGTACTCACCTTTGTTGATAATAATGCTAGCGTTTATTTTTCTGAAAGCCAGGAGAGCAACACCTTCAAAGGAAACAAAAAAAATGATGAACAAGTGTATCGTTTTGATCATGGTATTATTCCCAAAACCTTAAAAAACTGGGCTGAAGATCTTCATGAACTCAGTAAAAAATCACTCAGCCATTTAAATAAACTTTACAATGCCTTAATTGAAGCAGCTAAAGATGGCGAAACGCAAATGTACTTAGCCGAGCCAGTATTAAGTGAAGCGGGTTTTATGTTACAACGGCTAGAAAATTTAATGGCACTTTGGCAAATGTACGCCAAAACTGACAGTGAAAAAGTTGCTCCCATGGCACGTTGGCTACAAAAACAAACGCTAGCAAAAGGCAACGCTCATCAAGATTATCTTCTTTGCGCCTCACCCATCGAAGTGGGTTTCACGCTAGAAGATAAACTATGGAGCCAATGTGAAGGTGCAGTGTTATGCTCAGCAACACTATTAGCACTAAACTCTTTTGACCATTTTAGTTTTCAAGCGGGTTTAAAAAATAACGATGGTAGCCAATATCAACAAGTCAGCTCACCTTTTGACTATCAAAATAACGCACAACTAGTCGTTGCCAATATGAACAATGAGCCAAGTGCTGCTGAATTTACAGACGAACTCATTGAAAAACTGCCAAAGTACCTAGCGCAAGGTAATGCTAGCCTAGTGCTATTTTCATCTTATTGGCAAATGGAAAAAGTAGCCCAAGCATTGCGTGACAAACACAAACTCGACATTGTTGTACAAGGTGAACATTCTCGCCAACATATTATTGAAAGCCATAGAAAACGTTGTGATGCTAATAAAGAAAGTATTATTTTTGGCACGCAAAGTTTTTCAGAAGGGCTAGATTTGCCAGGTAATTATTTAACTAATTTAATTATCACCAAACTCCCTTTCTCAGTGCCAACCTCTCCTGTAGAACAAGCACAAGCAGAATATGTTAGTGCTAAAGGCGGCAACCCGTTTATGACCTTATCTGTACCTGACACCTCAAAAAAACTGGTACAAGCCTGCGGCAGATTACTGCGCAATGAGTTAGATGAAGGCGTGATAACTTTAATGGATAAGCGGGTAGTAACGAAACGTTATGGCAAGCAACTGCTAGATTCTTTGCCACCGTTTGAGCGAATAATTGAAAAGTATTCCCATTAAAGAAGTTTTAACTATTATTTTGACATTCTAAACGATAACTGGAATTGATTAAATTGTGCAAACTTATTTAATAGCACTTGATAAAGCCCACAATCAATACCTGATTCCATATTGTTTAATTTTTTCTTATTTAACTCATTTTCAAGCAATGCTAAGGCAAAGCAACAGGCTTCAAGGCTTGATAATGCATTTTTTTTAGCCACTTTCCGAATTAAGTATCGACCACTATTAGCAAGCATGTCAGGCAAACAAACTTGCTCTAGTGGCTGTAGATTAGAAGATAACATAAACATACGATAGGCTTTTTTCCATGTGCCATCAAGAATTATCAATAATCTAGGTTTTTTATTCTTTTCATCAGAGTTAGCATTGGTGCTATTAAGCTCATTTTTAGTAAAAGATAACACTTGAGCCTGTGTACTAGGGTAAAGTAACAGTGCTTGATGATGGGCTAGAATAGCATTAAATTCATTATCTTGTGAAAAATCCTCCCCAACTAACACTTGGCTATTGCATAATGAACGGCTTAATAGGGCAACGGTTCCTTTAGTTTGTTTAACTTCACTAGGGTGTTGCAATACTAAGACTGATGTTGGGTTATCAATTTTACAAATAAAATTGCAAATGCAGGCGATTATAGGACGATGGCATTGCTGACATAAAATTCTGGACATAAAAGAAAAGTGACAATAATATTAAATTTTATAAAGCATCATTCTATACTCAAACCTTATTAACTTCAGCTCTTAAAACCTAAAACCAAATGAAATTAAACACCCTAGCGCTTTCCCGACAACATTTCCAGGCTGTATTCATAATCGCATTACTATCGATTATAGCTTTTATCAGTGAATATTTTCTAGGTGATTCATTCACTAAAGCCTTGGTTTATCAAAGGAAATTAATAACCCAAGGTGAAATATGGCGCATTGTTTCTGGTCATATTTTACATACCAATGGCTATCATTTATTGCTAAACCTAACGGCCTTATTTATGTTGTCGGTCTTACATGGCCGTTTTTATAGCATAAAAAATTATACCGCTTTATTTTTATTGTGCTCAATAACCACCAGTGTCGGCATTTATTATTTTGAACCAACACTAAGACAATATGTTGGTTTATCTGGTGTACTGCATGGCATTTTTGTTTTTGGTGCGCTAATGGATATTAGAGCTAAAGACAAAACTGGCTATTTATTGTTTTTAGCTGTATGGCTTAAAATTGCTCATGAGCAATTTTATGGCGCTAGTACTGATGTTAGCAACCTAATAGAAGCAAATGTTGCTGTAAATGCTCATTTATGGGGAGCAGTAGGAGGCTTGCTATTTTCGGTTATTTATTTTTATCTACTCGGTTTGAAATTATCATCAGCCAATAACACTTAAAGAGCCACCATCCATGGCAGACTAATAATATTTATTTCATCGCTTTAACTTAGGCTAAAGCGTATTTTCAAACAACTTATAAATACGACGATATTCATTTAACCAAGAGCTAGGTTGAACAAAACCGTGTGGCTCTACTGGATAGATAGCCGTTTCAAAGTTTTGTTTTTCTAATTCAATTAAACGTTGTACTAAACGTACTGTATCTTCAAAAAACACGTTATCATCAATCATAGGCGCGTTAATTAACAAGGGTTTTTCTAGTCCCTGTGCAAAGTAGATAGGCGAGCTACGCTCATAAGCAATGGCATCATCTTGTGGTGTATTGAGAATATTTGATGTGTAACCATGGTTATAATAAGCCCAATCAGAAACTAAACGAATAGCTGAGCCCGACTCAAACAAATCAGATGCGGTAAACATTGACATCAAAGTTAAAAATCCGCCATAAGAGCCTCCGTAAGTGCCTACACGCTTACGATCTACATTAGCATTTTCTACTAACCAATTGACCCCATCACGCATATCTTCAACTTCAACTTTACCCATATGACGATAGATACTGGTACGCCAATCACGACCATAGCCAGCTGAAGCACGATAATCCATATCAATAACAACATACCCTTGCTGTACTAACATTGAATGGAACATAAATTCACGGAAATAAACTGACCAACCAAGGTGTGAGTTTTGTAAATAACCTGCGCCATGGGTAAACATTACCGCACGGTTTTTACTTGCTGTATTGTTATAGTTTGCCGGCAAGTATACTCGTGAGTAGATAGGCTTTTGTTGATTGGTTGAGGCAATAGCAACAATATTAGGCGCTGTCCAAGGCATTGCTAGAAACTGCTCTGATACAGTATGGGTTATTTGAATTGCCTCAAGGTTTGTTCCAAACTCTTTCACGTATAACTCTGAGGGCATAGTTAAACTAGAATGTTCAATTAATAATTTAGTTTCGTCTGGACTCAAAGCATAGTCATTCATTCCACCTAAAAACGTTAATGCATTAATGTTTTTAGCTAAATCAACTTGATAAATTTCATAAATACCAGGGTGCTTTATATTCGCTTTAAAAAGAAAACGCTGTTGATCTTTCATCAAGGTAATATCACTAACTTCGAACTTTCCTGACGTTAACTGAGTTGCTTTACTATTAAGCACTTTATGATAGAGGTGAGAGTAACCACTTTCCTCAGATAAATAGTATAAGGCATTATTACCTACCCAACCAAACTCATTAAAGCTCCAATTGATCCACGCATCATCATGTAGCTTATGCTGAGTCACTAACTTATTAGCAGCAAAATCAATGGTAGTTAACCAACGGGTTTTATTGTCCCAAGCTGCTAACATTATCGCTACTTGGCTACCATCATCACTCCACTTAACAGGATCAGGCATCGCCAATAAGTGAATATTTCGTGCTTGTTTAGCGGAAGTAT
This sequence comes from uncultured Colwellia sp., assembly GCA_965261045.1. Lineage (GTDB taxonomy): Bacteria > Pseudomonadota > Gammaproteobacteria > Enterobacterales > Alteromonadaceae > Colwellia. The sequence continues at coordinate 1,116,882 of CBDHCJ010000001.1, read as the reverse complement.
ATTCCTCATCAAGACGAGCATAGTTTTCTTTTTTAACTTTAGCTAATACATCCCTGTCAAAATCAGGTAACACGTCATAACGTAATGATGATTTTTCTTTGGTGTTTAAATCAATAATAAAAATTTCTTCTTTATATTGACGATTATCGGCCACACGAGCACGTACTTTTTCAGCGGCAATCACACCATCTTTAGTAATGTAATTTGGCATGATGTCGGTTTTATCTCGACTTGATTTAACAGAAGTTATACTGATAAATAACTTATCACCCGTTGGCGATAAACTAGCGTGGCTTACTCTATTACCTATACCAAAGTAATACTTTACTTGTGAAATACTGCTATTTTGTAAAGCTAGCTCTGTGGTTTGCTGCTCTTTTAATTTGCTATTTCTTTGTTGCAAAGCAATATAGTCAATTAACTTATGCTGCTCTTTCGCTAAATAGCTTGTCGGTGCTTGTATACCTTTTGGCTCATCTGTCATTTGCAGGTTTGCTATTTCAACCACTTGTCCTGTGGTTAAGCTCTGTTTATAAAACACATCCCCTACCCGATAAGCAATATTTTCGTTGGTTAAAAACATGGCATCAGTTTCATTTGCTGAAGTAAAAGTAATTTGTTGTACCGATTTATCCGCAAGGTTTTTAACAAAGACATTACCCATAAAAGTATAAATTTCATCAGATGAGGCGTTATTTAACTTAGCATTGTTATCGCTAACAAGATGATGCTCTGATAAATTAACTTTTTGACTATTTCCATCTGAATTTAAGACGTTAATATATAAGTCTCTTAACGGTGTACCTAGCTGCTTTTGTTCATAAAAAATAGTATTGCTGTCATCCCCCCAATACCATGATTCTGGTGCTCGACCAAACCAGTCAGGATCTGCCATAATTTTTTCTAAAGTAATCGTTTTATTATTAGTACGAGTAACCTTAGTGCTTGTTACTGGCGACAATACCGCAGCAGGAATTACTGAAACATCAGGCATAACTCGTGATTGCTCTTGTGTACCAACACAGGCAGCTAAAGAAAAACTTAAAATAACGGCTATTAATGTTAACTTCATAAATTTATAATCTCTTGAATTCATTTGTTGATGGTTATTTTCTTAAACAAGCATAGTTATACTGTTCAAAGATACACTAATCAAATTATTGTGCCTAATAGATTGTGTCTAATAGATTGTCCCTAATAGATTGCGCCGCTGCGCTGACATTTACTATAGAGGAAAATGATAGCAGTGACAAAGGAGCTTAATGCAAGTAATCGAACATCTTTTCACTCTCACTTTAACAATATATGTTTGTAATTAAAGCATTAAGTAGCTAACAGTGAAGTAAGCAATAAGCGCTAAGATTCCACCAAAAATTGAATAAGGTAATTGGGTTTTAACATGCTCAAGTAGATCACACCCCGATGCTATAGCTGAAACACAAGTGGTGTCAGAGATGGGCGAACAATGATCACCAAAAACACCTCCACCTAAAATAGCAGCAATAACCAATGATGGCGGTAAGCCCAGTGATTGAATCAAGGGAACGCCAATAGGGATTAATATAGCAAAGGTACCCCATGATGTTCCAGTACTAAACGAAATAATGCCGCCAACAATGAATAACATAGGCACGACAAAAATAAGTGGTAAATGTTCGCCAACAAAACCAGCAATAAATAAACCAGTACCTAATTCTTTTAAGCTTGATCCCAAAGTAAGAGAAAACAATACAATAGTAACTAAGGGTAATAATTCAGACACCCCTTCAAAACCAACATCAACAAGTTCTTTATGAGAGTAGCGTTTTGAAAAAAGCAATAAAAAATAAGCAATAGCCAAAGCGAAAAAAGTGGCATAAAGCACAGATTGACCACCACTACCTTGAGTAATATCACCATCTCCTGACCAATACATGAAAAAGAACATACCAAAAACCATGCTCAATAATGGTACCAGCATAAAGCGTGCTTTAGTTGGCTTAACTAATTCTTCTTTTAAAGGATCTTCATCTGGTATGTCTAGCTTATGTAACACTAATTCTGATTGCTTCATTGAGCCATGAACTTTGTCGGTTATTACCGTATAAGCCACCATTAATAACGCAATAATAGCGTAGAAATTAAAAGGAATAGTGCCCCACAATACAGACATGGATGATTGCCCTAGATCATAATTGTTAAGCAAACCTAATATATAAGCTCCCCAACCATTTAGTAACACTAAAATACACACGGGCGCGGAAGTGCTATCAATTATAAAAGCAAGACGAGCGCGACTCATTTTAAATTTATCAAATAAATCACGAGATAAAATACCGGCAGTCAGTACACTCAAATTAGATTCAATGAAAATAACCATTCCAGTGAACATGGTAACGGCGCCAACTTGACGTTTGCTTTTTGCTAGACCTTTACCCACTATTTTATTCACCATGGCTGTTACACCACCTGAATTTCTAACATAAGCGAGCAATGCACCAATAAGTAAACTAAAAATCAATAATCGAATATTACTAGGTGAATTCAATACCGTGATGATACGCTCAATAAAGCCTATAGAAGCGTAAAAAACAATATTCGAATGCTCTTGGTAAGCTAATAACAATTCAGAGCTAAATACTGCCATTAACAACGCGTTTATTACTTCTTTTCGCCATAAAACCACTGCGATTGCCACAAGTGGTGGAAGTACCGACAACCATTCCATAAGCTAAACCATTATTATTAAAATAAAAAAACTAGAATAGTATGTCAAATACAAATAGAATATTCAATACCAAATGTTTTTTTGATATAAGCGATTATTTGATGCTGATGGGAGTCAAAAATGCAAAGTACAATTGAATATTTAGACATTAAATTAGTAACGTACGGAATGTCGGCTTCAATACAAACATAAATACAACAACTTACATATAAAACCATTTTGTATTCATTCAAAAATAGTTGCCGCACCAGTCATTTGAGATCAATAACTTACATCTGAATTAGCAACCAAGATGATACTGCTTCATTGCTATTTTAACTGAGTAAACCAATCATACATTTGTCTGTTTCTCACCTTTTGTGCCAAATATAACCCTAACTCTTTTAGTTGTTGACTATCACTGTAGTTGCCAATCAGTTTTTGTAACTTGTTTAGTGCTTTTACCGTTTCACCTTGGCCATCAAGAGATAAAATATAAGCATATGAGTACTGTGCAGCACTTGGCTCAAGTAACATGGCTTTTTCAAAAAAAATCAGTGCCTTACCATGCTGTTGTACTCTCACTAAATGTAAAGCGTAGGCGTATCTTAATGCTCCTGAGTTAGGTAGTTTTTTCATGCCTTTAGCTAACACACTAGCAACTTCTGCCGAGCGATGTTGAGTTCGGTATAAGTCCGCTAAATTTATGTAACCGGTATCAAAATAGGGCTCTACGGTAATAGTGCCTTGAAAAGCTTTTTCGGCTTTAGATGTTTGGTTTTGCTCTAATGCCAATATTCCTTGATTTGCTCTGCCCTCTCCACGCCAACTCGTTAACTCATTGCTGGTAAGTAACTCAGTAAATGCTTTATTAAACGCTTGCTGATGCTCAGTAGCAACTTTACTGGTGACTAAGCTTCTTGCTGCAGCAACTCTGACGGCTTTATATTTATCAGTTAATAGTGGGCTAAGGTGTAAAACCCTGTCTATGGGTGTTAGTAACAACGCCGTATTGGCCGCGCTTAACCTGAGTAAATCGTCTTGATGGTTTAAATATGGTTTTAATATTTCAATGGTAATTATTTGTGTGGTGAAGCTAAGCATTTGTAGCGCACTAGCTCGACTAATAATGTCAAGCCGGGTATCGGCAATAATACTTAAGTGATCTTCAAGGTTAATGGCCTGACCACTATTTAGCGCCATTAAAAACTGCTTACTCTTTAGTACCGCTTTGGGCTTGCCATGCCATTTTTCGAGGTTATCACTCGCCCATTGATTACTTTTATTGTCATGACATTTTATACAAGCGTTAGGCGTGGCAAACTGCTTAGACAAGTCAGGCCTTGGAATTTTAAAGCTATGGTCACGTCTGTCATCAACGCCCATATAACGATTCGTTGGCATATGACAGTTTACACATTGAGCACCCGCTGAGCTTTCTTCATGTTGATGATGCGACTTTTCGTTAAACACTTCAGCGCCATGACATTGCAAACATAAGCCATTGCCTTCAATTTCCAATTTCATGGTGTGTTTGTCATGACAATCTTTACAATTAACGCCTTTGCCATACATTTTGCTCTGTAAAAAAGAGCCATAAACATAGACTTCTTCTTTAATTTGACCATCAGCATGATAGCTAGGGGCAGTAGGTAACTGCGGCATAAACTGATCTAAAAAAGCGGTGTTAGGTTTGATGCCATCGGTTAACGGTGCTCGCAATGCATGACAAGCAAAGCAGTTATCCATAAAGCGGTTATTCCGTTTTGCTCCTTGCCATGTAGCGGTTTTATCACCTGCAGCTCTTAACCACTGCCCCGTCGGATGTTTTGTTGAGCTGATATCTTTACTGACATTACGCTTAGTTGTTTTTGCATGTTCCGACATATTGCCATGACATGATAAACAACCAACATTGATATTATCAAATGTTGTCTCAAATTGGTTTTTGTCGCTATCATAATTTCTTTTAAGACCGTCAGAGTGACAATCGGCGCACATGCCATTCCAGTTCTGTAGAGGTTGACGCCAATGTAACCTATCTTCTGGCCTAATTTCTTCATGGCTATAGTTATGATACCAGCGTTGACCGCCCTGCGCTTTTGTTCGTGCATCCCAAGCAAATGGCAACACTTGCAGTCTACCCTCTTCAGTTTCTACTAAGTACTGCTGCAAAGGATAATGACCGAAAGTATATTTTATTGAAAAAGTATCAACTTTATCATCATAAGAAATTCTTACCTGATAATGATTATCCTTGATAAAAAAGTGAGCTTTTTGGCCATAGTGTTCAACGTTTACATTATTGAAATTGGCTAATACCGAGCTCTTATCAGCAATAGCCATAGCTTTAGCATGATCAGATTTTTGCCAATCCGCTTGTGGTTGCTGATGACAGGCTAGGCATTGCTGGTTTGACATAGGAGATTCTTTTTGGAACTTATGTCCCGCACTTTCAGCGGCTTGCACTATCGATATTGAAAATAAACAAACAAAAACGAAACTAATAAAATACATAAAATTTAACATACCTTACCTAAAATAATAACACTAAAAAATAACCGAGAAAAACAACAGCACTACCACTCATTTGAGATCAATAGCTTATGTCTTAATTAGCAACCAAGATAGTCAATACCTTTGCTCATTTTTAAATTGTTTTCGTTTACTTAACTCTGCGGCTGAAAATTTTAGCATAGGTACTCTACCCCAAACCGCCTTAGAAAACTAAATCTATAGGGTTAAAGTTATGTTCCCGTTAAGTGTTGGGGCTTCTACGTTGCAAAAAGATCAAATATAGACTATATTTAGACCATTGAAAGTAAAGTAATAACGGAGAATTATAATGAGAGTAGAAACTATCAGTTTCCTAAAGATAAATGCAGCTAATCTTCCTCTCGAAGAGCCAATGACAATTACCCAGAATGGTACACCAGCCTATATTATTGAATCTTATGAGGATAGAATGCGTCGAGATGAAGCTATTGCTTTATTGAAGTTGGCATCTTTTTCTGTTGACGATACGAATAACGAGCGTGTGATATCTAGCTCTGATCTCAAACAACGTTTGGTCAACCGTCGTTCGTATTCAAAGGACGAGAAATGACAAACAATGAAGCTCGGATAGAATACACTGAAACTTTTAACAATCTTTTGAATGACCTTATCGATCACTTAAGTCCATATTCGAATGAAGAACAGGTTATTATTCGTGTTGAGGATTTCATCGAACGATTTGAAAGCCTAGTTAGTTTTACTTCAACCGCTGCGCCGATATCTCAACCACTATTAGAGCTTGGTGTCCGTACGTTTAGAGAGTTCACAGCAGATGATTTCAGACTTCTATACCGAATAAAAGAAGAAGAAAATAGCGTCAGGATTATTGGTGATGTCATCATTTCACAAAAGCAAAATATACAACAACTATTGATTAATTATTGCCTACTACACAAATAAAATCTCTATGAGTTTTATATGCCACGATCACCCCCATAATCTGTGCAACCTGTTAAGCAGATACTTCCCATAGCCATTCTTAAGAATACAAAGACAAGTCGCATTCAGCGCAAGATACTTACTTCTACTAGTTAGTCAAACGGTAACCAACACTGAACTATCATTACTTCGAGACAATGCTTTCTCTACGGTTTGTATCTTAAATGCTTGAGTAAAATATTTCTTCATTTTTTAACGACCAAAGGCCGATTCATTACGAATCGACCTTTAAATATCTATTTGTATAAGTTTAGTGGTGCGGTTGGGGGGACTTGAACCCCCACGACCTAAGTCATTAGCCCCTCAAGCTAACGCGTCTACCAATTCCGCCACAACCGCGCAATACTATATTTATACTGTCTATTTTTGTAAGTTGTTTTGCTAATGTTGAGGATAATAAGCTAACTTATATTCTTGAGGCTATAGATCATCAAACATGCGTGTCTAGCAATTTCACTACACCCACAAAATTAAATATTATTATTAGCCCGTTAGCTAAAACTAATTTGGTACGTCGCTATCATCATTTTTAGTACCAGATCCATCAGCAGCTGGTACATCGCTATTTTCACTGATAGTAGTTGACTCAGCACTTTCATCAGGAATAACATCTGTAGCAATCGATTGCTCACTCACTGGAGCGCTTAGGTTATTCCATTCATCTACTGCTTTAGTTTTATTAGCCGTTAAATTACCTAAAACGAGGCTGATGACAAAAAATGCAATGGCTAACCAAGTAGTTGCTTTAGTTAAGAAGTTACCTGAGCCACCTGAGCCAAAAACAGTTGCTGAAGAGCCAGCACCAAAAGAGGCGCCCATATCAGCACCCTTACCTTGTTGGATTAACACTAAACCAATTAGAGCTAAGGCGATAAGTACATAGGCAATAATTAAAACTTGATACAACATTTTTACTTTCCTTTCGCTGCTGAGCATATTTTATTAAATTGCTCAACGTGTAAACTAGCACCACCAATAAGACCACCGTCAATATCAGTTTGTGCAAATAATTCTTCACAGTTTGACGCGTTCACGCTACCACCGTATAACAAAGGCACTTTAGTCGCCACACTTGCATTCGCTTGTGCTAAAAACTGACGAATAAATTTATGTGTTTCTTGTGCCATCTCACTTGATGCTGTTTTACCCGTGCCTATTGCCCAAACTGGCTCATAGGCGATAACAATATCAATAAATTTCTCAATACCCACTTCATCAATCACTGGTTGTAGTTGCGATGCTAGTACTGTTTCTGTTTGCTCTGCAACTCGTTCAGCTTCGCTTTCACCTATACATAAAATAGGTGTTAAGCCAGATTTTAAGGCTGTGTTCACTTTATGAGCAATTTGAGTAGAAGTTTCTTCATAGTAACTTCTTCGTTCAGAATGACCTATGATAACAAATTTTACCGATAATTCCTGCAACATTTGCGTGGAAATCTCACCAGTATAAGCACCACTTTCATGGGCACTTACATTTTGAGCACCAACATGAATAGCTTTATCTAATCCATGAGCTTTCGCCTGAGAAAAAAATTCAGATAAAAAGGGAAAGCTTGGACAAATAACAATATCAACATTTGCTTGTAGTTCAACAGAAGCTAAACCTTCAACTATCGTGTTTATTAGAGCTAAGCCACCATTCATTTTCCAATTAGCCGCAACTATCGCACGTCTAGCCATTTTTCATACCCCTTTCTATTTTTCAACACATTGTAAAATGAAGCCGCGAGATATTAACCAACATAGGATTAAGTTACAAGTGATAAGTTAAAATCAATCAACTATCTCGTTAACACCTTGCTCATCTGCTGTTTTTTCCAACATAGCTTATTAAAACATTAATACTTGTTATACCCTTTCATTAATTAAGAGATCTACTTTATACATAGGAAAAACGTCCAAATACAAGCCATTTATTTTAATAACTCATTGTGCAAATTATTAAATAACGTCGTAGTTGGTAATTTTAACAAATATAAATGATCACACAGTTAGTGAGATTGGTATTAGCTAGCTAATTTCACCGAGTCAGCTATTTCATGCGCTAAATTAGTTATCTCATCAAGTTTAGGGCCTTCTACCATTACGCGTATTAACGGCTCGGTACCTGATTTACGTAATAACACTCGACCTCTACCAGATAACTGATTATTAACTTTATCAACACATGCTTGAACACTTGGTGCATTAACAGGGTCTCTATCTCCATAAAAACGCACATTAACAAGAAGTTGTGGTAGCATAGCCATACCTTGACGTAAGTCAAATAACGATTCGTTACGCTGACAAACAGCCGTTAGTACGTTAAGTGCGGCGATAATACCATCCCCCGTAGAGGTATGGTTTAAATTGATAATATGCCCAGAACTTTCAGCCCCTAACTTCCAACCTTTTTCTCTGAGCATTTGCATAACATATCTGTCACCAACATTACTTCGAGCAAAGGGAATTCCAAGTTTTTCTAATGCCAATTCAAGGCCCATATTACTCATTAATGTACCAACCACACCACCTTGTAAGGTGCCTGATTTTAATTCATTACAAGCAATAATATAAACGGCTTCATCACCATCGATCACATAACCTGTGTGATCAACCATCATTAAGCGATCACCATCACCATCAAGAGCGATGCCTAAATCAGCTTTATGCTCTACTACCGCAGCTTTTATCATCTCCATTGATGTTGCACCACAGCCATCATTAATATTAGTGCCATTAGGTGAAGTGCCTACTTCAATTACAGTGGCACCTAATTCACGAAACACATTAGGCGCAATATGGTAAGTTGCACCATGAGCACAATCCACTACAATAATTAGATTGTTTAAAGATAGCTGGCTTGGGAAGTTACTTTTACAGAATTCGATATAACGACCAGCAGCATCATCAACCCGATTTGCTTTACCTAGCTGGGCTGATTCAACACAGCTCATAGGTTTATCTAATTCAGCTTCAATCGCTATTTCTACATCATCAGGTAATTTTTGACCATCTTGCGAGAAAAACTTAATGCCATTATCATAATAAGGATTATGAGAAGCACTAATAACGATGCCTGCTTCAGCGCGAAATGTTTTAGTTAAATAGGCAATAGCAGGGGTGGGCATTGGCCCAAGTAACCCGATATCAATACCAGCTGCAGAAAAGCCTGCTTCAAGTGCTGATTCAAACATATAACCAGAAATGCGAGTATCTTTACCAATTAATACCTTTTTTGTGCCTTGTGCCGCTAATACTTTCCCCGCAGCATAGCCTAATTTCATAACAAACTCAGGAGTAATTGGGTATTGACCAACTAAACCGCGCACACCATCGGTACCAAAATATTTACGACTAGACATTTTTTATCCTTTACTGTTAATCTTTGATTAAAGCTATTCGCTTTATAATTTTTTGTATTGTATTAACGTTTCATTTCTAACTAAAACCAAACTCGTAATGTTTACTCGTAAGCAGTTATATTTTACATTTATTACTTGAATCCAGCACAGCGTTTAAAATTTTTATTGCGTCTACGCTCTCTTGTACATCATGAACACGTATAATATTAGCACCTTGTTGAACAGCAATTATTGCTGCAGCTAAGCTGCCTGCTAAGCGTTCACTCACATCCCTATTTAATAAATTGCCGATCATTGATTTACGTGAAACCCCTGCTAATAACGGTAAATCTAAGATCTTAAACCGAGCAAACTTGGCTAACACTTCATAATTATGTGCTAATGATTTACCGAAACCAAAACCAGGATCTAACACCAATCGTTCTTTGTTGATGCCACTTCGTTCACAACAACGAATACGCTGTCTAAAAAATTCAAGTATATCATCAATAACATCTTCATATTGCGGATCCTTTTGCATTGTACGCGGCATGCCTTGCATATGCATAAGACAAACCGCTATATCGCTTTGAGCAACAGCATCAAGGCAACCTTCATTTTGTAAGGCTCTAACATCATTAATCATATCAGCACCATAAGTGATTGCTTCGCACATCACTGCTGCTTTAGAAGTATCAATAGAGACATTAATATCAAAACGAGACTTTATAGCTTTAAGTAGAGGAATAACACGAACTATTTCATCTTGTACACTCACAGCACCAGCACCAGGTCGTGTCGACTCTCCTCCAATGTCGATAATATCAACACCATTATCGAGCATTTGTTCTACTTGTTTTAACGCACTATCAAAACGAGTAAATCGTCCACCATCGGAAAAGGAGTCAGGCGTAACGTTTAATATTCCCATTACTTGAACTTTATCTAATTGGCTTTGTGTTGATGAAATACATTTTGCTTGTGTAATATTTAATAGCATGATTTTTTTGAACAAAAAGGTTAATAAAATAAAGCCTCGATGTTTGTATTAAACATCGAGGCTATTGTTTCTTTACTATTTGAAATGATAACTGCTAATTATTTCACAGGTGTATCACCACTTGGCTCTGACAAATCAGGGCTTGGTTTATCTTTTACGCTATCTTCTTTTTTAGTCGACGCATCACCACCATTACTTGAATTGTCGTTTGAACTTGAGCCGTTATCATCCCAGTCAGCGGGTTTACGAACATCCGTTCTCGCCATCAAATCATCAATTTGCAAAGCGTCAATAGTCTCATACTTCATCAACGCATCTTTCATGGCATGCAAAATATCAAGATTATCTTTAATTAATGTTTCTGCACGGTCATAATTACGGTTAATAAGCGCTTTAATTTCTTCATCAATTAATTTCGCCGTTTCTTCTGACATATGCAAAGACTTAACCGAAGTACGGCCCAAAAATACTTCACCTTCTTCCTCGGCAAAAAGCATAGGACCTAATTTTTCAGAAAGCCCCCATTGAGTAACCATTTTACGAGCAATATTGGTAGCACGTTCAATATCATTTGATGCACCTGTAGACACTTTATCACTACCGTAAATAACTTCTTCGGCGATACGACCACCATATAATGAAGAAATATTACTTTCTAAGTGCTGTTTAGAGTGGCTAAATCTATCTTGCTCTGGCAAGTACATGGTGACACCTAACGCACGACCACGAGGAATAATACTCACTTTATATACTGGATCATGATCGGGCACTAAACGACCAATAAGCGCATGACCCGCTTCATGGTATGCGGTCATTTCTTTTTCTGACTCACTCATCACCATTGATTTACGCTCTGAGCCCATCATAATTTTATCTTTAGCTTTATCAAACTCATGCATACCGACAATACGACGTGAAGTACGGGCGGCGAATAAAGCAGCTTCATTAACTAAGTTAGCTAAATCAGCACCTGAGAACCCTGGTGTACCACGGGCAATAACTGAAGTTTTGACATCATCCCCTAAAGGTACTTTACGCATATGTACTTTTAAAATTTGCTCACGACCACGAATATCTGGTAAGCCTACCGTTACTTGACGGTCAAAACGACCAGGGCGTAGTAATGCGGGATCTAATACATCGGGACGGTTAGTTGCAGCAATAACGATAACGCCTTCATTGCCTTCAAAACCATCCATTTCTACTAACATTTGATTTAGCGTTTGTTCACGTTCATCATGTCCACCACCAAGACCAGCACCACGTTGGCGACCTACCGCATCAATTTCATCAATAAAGATAATACAAGGCGCTGCTTTTTTTGCTTGTTCGAACATGTCACGTACCCGTGAGGCGCCGACACCGACAAACATTTCAACAAAGTCTGAGCCTGAAATAGTAAAGAAAGGTACTTTTGCTTCACCAGCAATAGCTTTCGCCAATAAAGTTTTACCTGTACCTGGTTGGCCAACTAATAAGATACCTGATGGAATACGACCACCTAATTTTTGAAATTTAGATGGTTCTCTTAAGTAATCCACCAATTCAGCCACTTCTTCTTTGGCTTCATCACAGCCTGCAACATCGGCAAAAGTAGTTTTTATTTGATCTTCACTTAATTGACGTGCCTTAGACTTACCAAAAGACATGGCACCTTTACCGCCACCGCCTTGCATTTGACGCATAAAGAAAATCCACACGCCAATCAGTAAAATCATTGGGAACCAAGAAACGAAAATAGTGGTTAAAAAGCTAGTTTCTTCTGGAAGCTTACCTTCTGCACGCACACCTTGTTTCACTAAATCATTAATCAAATCACGGTCATACCCTCCAGGGATAACGGTTTTATAACTTTCACCACTACGTTTTTCACCTGTAATAACACCATTCCTATCAACACTTGCGTCACGAATCTGCCCTTGGCGAACATCGGAGATAAAACGCGTGTAATCCATTTCATTTTCATTGACTTTGCTAGGAGAAAAGCTCTGAAAAACAGACATTAAAACAACGGCTATAACTAACCATAAAATAAGATTCTTTGCCATATCACTCAACTTCATGACCTCTTTGGGTTTGATAAATTTATTAACATAATTATTAACATAATACTGTAATACGTTATTGTGGCTAATTTACTATAATTCAAGGGCAGTAGCCACTTAACTTTAGCCGCTATTTACAACGAGTAACATAATAACTGTAATTTTCTCATACCAACAGTTATTTAAAACCAATAGCGACTAAATAAACTTCACGAGAACGCGCTCGAGATGATTCAGGTTTGCGGGTTTTAACGGTTTTAAATACAGCACGCAGCGTCTTCATAAAATCATCAAAACCAGCCCCTTGAAAAACCTTAATGATAAACGCACCATTAGGTTTTAATACTTGATGGCACATATCCAAGGCTAATTCTACTAGATACATACTACGCGCTGAATCAGCACTTTCATTACCAGTCATATTCGCAGCCATATCTGACATAACCACATCAATATTTTTACCACCAATACGGTTTAGTAGGGCTTCAAGCACAACTTCTTCACGAAAGTCACCTTCTAAAAAATCTACACCCGCAATAGCGTCCATAGGTAAAATATCACAAGCAACTATTTGCCCTTTATCACCTACCGCCTTAACGGCATATTCAGACCACCCCCCAGGAGCAGCCCCTAAATCAACTACTTTCATGCCCTGTTTAATAAGTTTGTCTTTATTATTTATTTCTTCAATTTTAAAGACAGCACGTGAGCGTAAGCCAAGCTTTTTAGCTTTTTTAACATATTCATCTTCAAAATGTTCATCAAGCCAACGTTGTGAACTGGCGGTATGTTTTTTCTTTGCCATATTTTAAATCAGTTTTTTCGACTATTTATAGATATTACTTGTTAGATAAGGGTAAAATAGCGTTAATTCAAGTTAACGACTATCGAAATTTATTAATGAACTTAAATAAAAAGCAAATTCAATACTTAAAAGGTGTTGCCCATCCACTAAAGCCTGTTGTTTTACTTGGCAGTAATGGCTTAACTGAAGCTGTAGTAGCCGAGATAGATTATGCGCTGAATCATCACGAATTGATTAAAGTAAAAATCCCAACAGATGATAGAGAAACTAAAGGGTTAATTGTTGAAGCAATTTGCCGTGAAACTAATGCCACTAAAATACAAGTTATTGGTAAAACGTTAATCATTTATCGGCAAAGTGAAGAACATAAGATTCGTATTCCTAAAATATAAATCAAAAGCGGTAACTAAACCTTTTAATCTATTTTTAAGTTTAAGGGAATAACCATTAATAAAAAGGTGCGCCTTGATCATGAATCGCTCATTCATTCTGAAACTCGCATCTTGAGGTGGTTTGGGTATATACGCGTAATTTAAGTTAATCTAAGTTAATCAAAAAACACTAATCGCTATTACCGTCTTCAACACGGCTTCTCAATTTTTGCCCTGGTCTAAAAGTGACCACTTTACGGGCAGAAATTGGAATATCTTCACCCGTTTTAGGATTACGGCCAGGACGTTCGCTTTTTTGACGCAAGTCGAAATTACCAAAACCAGAAAGTTTAACTTGTTCACCACTTTCTAAGGTTTCACGAATCTCTTCAAAAAAGATCTCAACCATATCTTTTGCGTCGCGCTTGCTCAGCCCAACTTTCTCAAATAAATGTTCTGCTACTTCTGCTTTGGTAAGCGCCATTACTTAGTCCCTCAGAGATGCATTTAACTCAGTTTTTAGGGTTTCAACAATTCGATTGATAACATCTGTGATGTCTTTTTCTTCAAGCGTTTTGTTCGTATCTTGTAATACTAAGGCAATGGCAAGGCTTTTAAAGCCCTCTTCAATACCTTGCCCTTGGTATACATCAAACAAGTTTAGATCAATTAAACAATTTCCGCCAACCTTTTCAATAAGTTGTAATACTTTTTTTGCATCAACCTCTTCTTTTACTACCACTGCAAGGTCTCTTCTATTTGCAGGAAAGCGAGATATATCACAGGCTTTGGGGATTTTTTGAACTAATACTTCTGATAACAATAGCTCAAAAATTAATGTTCTTCCATTAAGACCTAATTTTCGTTCTAATTCAGGATGTAAGGCACCAACATAACCCACTAAAACGCCATTACGCGTAATTTTGGCTGTTTGCCCTGGATGTAATGCCGCAATTTTTTCTTTTAAAAATTCATAACTTGTTGCATCTGCCGTTAATGAAAGAAGTGCTTCAACATCACCTTTAATATCATAAAAATCTGTTGCTGCTTTTTCCATACCCCAATGTTCATCATTACGATTACCGCCAATAACACCCGCAATCATGTTTTGTTGACGTACTCCGTTCTCTGCTGATTCATCAGGGACAAAACGTAAACCAGTTTCAAACAAACGTACTCTACTTTGCTGACGGTTTTGGTTGTAAACAACTGACTGCAACAAACCTGTCCACAAACTTAAACGCATTACTGACATTTCACTCGATATAGGATGTGGCAGTGTCATCACGTCTTGTTCTGGGTGAATCAGTGATTGCACTTTAGGATCAACAAAGCTGTAAGTTATTGCTTCTTGATATTCACGATTCACAAGTGTTTGTTTTAACTTAGCTAAAGCAATATTAACTTCTTTTTTATCAACCATTTTCAACATGGCTTTGGGCGCAATATTAGGAATATTGTTGTAACCAAAAATACGAGCAATTTCTTCAATTAAATCTACTTCAACTTTAATATCAAAACGATAAGCTGGCACTGTCAGTTGCCATACTTTAGCGTTACCTGCATCCTGCTCACTGACCTCAAAACCAAGGCGAGTTAATATTTCAAACACTTTTGCATCTTCAATATGATAACCAATACGACGGTCTAATTTTTCACGACGTAAGCTAACATTTTTAGTTTGTGGAATATTTTCATCTGATTTAGCTTCAACAACAGGCCCTGCTTGTCCACCAACAATAGCTAATAAAAGTGACGTTGCACGCTCCATCGCATCATGTTGTAGTGTAGGGTCAATGCCACGCTCATAACGGTGTGAGGCATCCGTATGTAAACCGTATTGACGCGCTTTACCTAAAATAGCTAGCGGCGCAAAGAAAGCACTTTCTAAGAAAATATCAGTTGATTCAGTGGTTACCCCAGAATCAAGCCCACCAAAAATACCTGCAATTGCTAATGACTTACTTGCATCAGCAATCACTAACGTTTTATCTTTTAGGGTAACTTCGTTTTCATCTAATAACGTTAATTTTTCATCTTTATCAGCAAAACGTACATTTATGCTACTGTCAATTTTAGCTAAATCAAAAGCATGCATAGGGTGACCAAGCTCTAATAGAACATAGTTAGTCACATCAACAACAGGGTCAATTGTGCGCGTGCCACAACGGCGTAATTTTTCAACCATCCATAAAGGTGTTTGGGCTTGTACATTAATACCTTTAATAATACGGCCTAAATAACGTGGACAAGCCTGTTCCGCTTCAATAGTAATGGGTAGAGTATCGTCAATACTAGGCTGTACTGCGGTGATTTCTACTTCATTTACTGATAGAGAATTCAAAACGCCCACTTCGCGCGCTAAGCCTTTAATACCTAAACAGTCGCCACGATTAGCGGTTAAATCAACATCAATAGTGATGTCATTTAAGTCTAAATATTCACGAACACAAATGCCAACTGGCGCATCACTTGCCAATTCCATAATGCCATCGCTGCTATCACTTAAACCAATTTCAGACTCACTACACAACATGCCGTTTGAAACAACACCGCGTAATTTTGCCTTTTTAATTTTAAAATCACCTGGTAATACTGCGCCTACAGTCGCTACTGCTACTTTTAAGCCCTGACGACAATTTTTTGCGCCACAAACGATATCAACGAACTCTCCATCGCCAAAATTACCAAGATTAATTTTTGTCACCTGTAATTTATCGGCATCCATGTGTGGCTCACACTCAACCACTTCACCGATAATAACACCAGTAAATTCGCCCGCAACAGGTTCAACGCCGTCTACTTCAAGGCCAGCCATTGTAATTTGATGAGCTAAATCATCAGATGAAAGTGCAGGATTTACCCACTCACGTAACCAAGATTCACTAAATTTCATTTGTGGTTTCCTACTTGAACTGTCTTAAGAAGCGAAGATCATTTTCAAAGAATGCGCGTAAATCGTTTACGCCATAACGCAACATGGTTAAGCGCTCAACTCCCATACCAAAGGCAAAGCCAGTATAAACTTCAGGGTCGATACCTACGCTGCGTAATACATTGGGGTGAACCATGCCACAACCTAAAACTTCCAACCATTTACCATTTTTACCCATAATATCTACTTCAGCTGAAGGCTCAGTGAATGGGAAATAAGAAGGACGAAAACGAATTTCTACTTTTTCTTCAAAGAAATGATGTAAGAAATCATGCAAAATTCCTTTTAAATGGGTAAAGCTAACATCTTTATCAACCATCAAGCCTTCAACCTGATGAAACATTGGTGTATGTGTTTGATCATAATCGTTACGATAAACTTTACCTGGCGAAATGATGCGTAGTGGTGGTTTTTCAACTTTCATAGTACGTATTTGTACGCCAGAAGTTTGTGTACGCAATACTAGCTTAGGATTAAAGTAAAAAGTATCGTGATCTTGTCTTGCTGGATGATGCTCTGGAATATTCAAAGCATCAAAGTTGTGATAATCATCTTCAACTTCCGGACCTGCTTTGACTTCAAAACCTAAATCACCAAAAAAGCTTTCGATACGTGCAATAGTACGTGTTACTGGGTGTAAACCACCAATTTTAGTGCCACGTCCAGCCAGTGTTATATCAATTGACTCTGCGGCTAGCTTTTGTTTAATTTCTTCCGCGCGCAGTAATTCACCACGATCATTTAATAATTTTTGTACCTTTTGCTTGGCGATATTTATTACTTGACCCATTTTAGGTTTTTCTTCTTTGGCTAACTTGCCTAAGCCTTTCATTTGCTCGGTAAACAAACCCTTTTTACCTAAGAAGTTAACGCGCACTTGATCAAGCGCCGTTGGATCTGATGCTTCACTAATAGCAACTTCTGCTTGCGAGACAATATTATCGATTGTGGTGGTGTCTAAATTCATGATTTCCTCTAAAATGGCGTTTATAAACATACTTATACCAATCTCATTAACTATGTGATCATTTCTACTTGTTAAAATCATCAACTACGGCGTTTATTTGGACGTTTTCCCTACATGTTTTTCCTGCGTGTTTTTCCTGCATATAAAGTAAGTAGATCACTTAATTAATGAAACTGGTATTAACAGCAATAACGCGATTAAGCCATTCCATTTATAGATAGACTAATTTTGATACTAAAAAAATGGGGATGATTATACACAAAAATCAATGATTATGTAGGGAAAATAAAATAAAGTTTTTAACGGAGTTTTTTACTATTTTTTACTGTTTTTTACTGTTTTTTTTACTGATAGTAAGCAGTAAGTTGATTAATAACTCACTTTTCATATTATCAACTTTTCCCTAAAGCCGCTTGTTAATCCACTTTAGGTTTTACCAAGATAAAGGTTAAGTACCTTTATCTTGGTAATGAAAAAATCATTCTTACCTCAAAACACTAAGTAATGCCTCAACGGGATGCCTAGCCTTAAGCTGTGTTAAGCGTTTTACTTGTGAGCGACAGGAAAATCCTGTTACTAACATTTGCTCTGACGCTAATTCAGCTAATTTAGGTTGCCAACTTAAATTAAACAAACCTTTTGAATTTTCTACATTAGATTTTTCATGGCCGTAAGTGCCTGCCATGCCACAGCAACCAACACTGACTTTTTCTAACGTTAAACCAAAGTGATTAAAAATAGTTAACCATTCATTTTCACTATTAACTAAGGCTGTTTTTTCTGTGCAATGGGCGAATAATTTAAATAGCTGCTGTTCATCAATTGCATCTTGTTTAAATTTTTGATCCTCCTTGATAAACGACAATAGCCATTCGTGCGCTAGCAATACCTCAAAATCACCACGTTTATCACCTAAGGTTTTAGCATATTCATCACGATAGCAAAGCACCATGGAGGCATCCATTCCCACCATGGGAATACTTAACTGTGCTAACTGATTTAAAAACTCACTGGCTGATTTTGCTGTAGCAGCAAAACGTGCTAAAAAGCCTTTAACATGCTGCGCTTTACCATTGGGTTTAAAGGGCAATAAGATTGGCTCTAAACCTAGCTTTCTAATAAGCGCCATCATGCTCAACACAGTATTAGCATCATAAAATGAAGTGAAGGGATCTTGTACTATCAGAACGTAACCTTCACGCTGCTTATAGGTCAAATATTGTAACTTGGTTAAATCAAAACCAGAGTAACCGGCTCGCTTCACTTGTTTTTTCAACGTAGGTACGCTAAGCAATGGTGTATTTACATAGCCAATGGTCTTCTCTGATAGCTTGTCATAAGCTTTAGTACTTAAAATACTGTTAACCAATTTTGGCGCTTTTGCCATTAACGGTGCTAAAATTTCAACATTAGCAACAAGGTGATCTTTTAATGGACGCGGATACCGTGAATGATAAAGATTAATAAAACGACTTCTAAAATCAGGTACATCAACCTTAATTGGACACTGACTAGCACATGCTTTACAGGCTAAACAGCCCTGCATGGCCTCCATGACTTCATGAGAAAAATCATCTTTATTTTCATCTTTATCAATAAATACAATTTTAAATTTAGCAATACTGCTGTCTAGTAATTTTTTTACTGACCAGTTGCTGATGTTTTGCTCTAATGCCAACACATCAACACCCTGTTTTTCTAATAAACGTAACCATTCACGCATTAAGCCCGCACGACCTTTAGGTGAATGGCGTCTATCACTGGTAATTTTACTCGACGGACACATCGGGCTATTAACGTCATAGTTAAAACACAAACCATTACCGTTGCAATCCATCGCCGCAGTAAAAGACTGTTTTACCATGACTGGAATTTGCCTGTCATAATAACCGCGCTTGGTATCATCAACGCTAACTAGCTGTTCTTTAGAATCAATGGGGGTACAAATTTTACCCGGATTCATTTTATTAAACGGATCAAATACGGCTTTAATTTTTCTTAGTTCATTAAATAATTGCTCACCAAAAAATTCAGAGCCGTATTCAGAGCGATAGCCTTTACCGTGCTCGCCCCACATTAAACCGCCGTATTTTGCGGTAAGCTTAACCACTTTATCGGATAAAGTACGAAGCAACTTTTCTTGCTCTGGATCACACATATCAAGAGCTGGACGCACATGTAAAACACCTGCATCAACATGACCAAACATGCCGTAATGTAAATTGTAACCATCAAGCAAGGCGCGAAATTCAACAATGAAATCAGCTAAGTTTTCAGGAGGAACGGCCGTGTCTTCAGCGAAAGCTAGCGGCTTTTTACTACCGTCAGTATTACCTAATAAACCCACCGCTTTTTTTCGCATGGCATAGAGTTTATTGATACTCGATAGTTCAGAAGTAACTTGATAGCCAATCACACCACCGCTGTTGTTATTAGCAATAGTTTCATCTAAGCCTTTAGTTAATATGGCTACTTGTTCAGCTAAAGCATCAATGCTAGTGCCATTAAATTCAACAATATTAATACCATCCATCACCTTATCTGGTACATCAGTAATTAAATCACTGACGCTATACCAAATTATATCTTGCTTGGCTAAATTTAATACTTTGCTATCAATGGTTTCTACCGAAGTAGCTTTAGCATCAACTAAAAAAGGCGAGTGACGCAGCGCCGAATCAAAGCTATCATATTTAATATTAATTAAGGTTTTAGCTGGACTAATGGGGGTGATATTTAGTTTTGCCTGACAAACAAAAGCGAGGGAGCCTTCTGAGCCAGTGATCAAACGAGATAAATCGAACGTTTCTAACTTGTTATCAAAAACATTTTCTAAGTCATAGCCTGTAAGAAAACGATTCAAACGTGGAAATTTTTCTAAGATCAAATCACGATTATCAAGGCTAGATGCAAGTACTTGCTTGGTTATTTGACCATGACTACTTGTTTCTTTGGCTAACCCCTGTGCCTGAGCAATAGTCATCGGCTCAGTGTTTAGTTCGTCACCATTCGCTAATATAGATTCAAGAGCTAAGACATGATTTGACGTTTTACCATAAACCAAAGAGCCTTGTCCTGATGCATCAGTATTGATCATGCCACCAATAGTAGCGCGATTAGAGGTTGATAAATCAGGGGCAAAGAAAAAACCATAGGGACGTAAATAATCATTTAATTGATCTTTAATAACGCCCGCTTCAACTTTTACCCACTTCTGTGTGACATTAATTTCGAGTATTTTATTCATGTACTTAGATAAATCAACGATAATGCCTGGCGTTAAACTTTGTCCATTTGTTCCTGTACCGCCTCCTCTAGCACTGAACTTAATCTCACTATATTGATCCTCGCTGGCAGTTTTAGCTAATAAAATTATATCTTGCTTAGTTCGTGGGTGAATAACAAGCTTTGGTAATTGCTGATAAACACTGTTATCAGTGGCAACCGCTAAACGAGCACTGTAACTAGCATTTATATCGCCAGTAAAACGATGACTTTTTAATAAGGCAATAAAATTATCATATATGGATGGTAGGTGAGCTTGATTATCAATACGGGGTAACATGAATATTTTTTTCTATGCCAGAAAATGAATTATATTGAGTATATACCCAAACCACCTCAAGATGCGAGTTTGAAAAGTATGATGATAAGACATCTAGCCGCTGATAATTTTTTGAAAATTTCACTCTCTTTTTAGCTAGCGTAAATTAGTCATATATACTGCGGTGCTATGAACAACAATATTAACTATAGAAAAGTTGGTTGAGGTTAATTATCTAAAATGGCTTCGTACACCAATGAAATAACGCTACCATACTTTCCAGTTTCAAACTGCTCCCCCTTAAATTGGTAATCCTTTTCGTCACCTTCAATTTCACTATGACGCGCATTAGTTAATAAAATAATCGCTAAATCATGTTCAGGATCGATTACGGTTACAGTACCAGTCCAACCAGTATGTCCATAGGCAGAAGCACTAGCATAAGGACCAAAATGCCATTTTCTATCGCCATTATTCGCTCGTCGCCAACCTAAGCCATAGGTGCCATTACCATCATCAGGTTTAATAAACTGATCGATTACTTTGCCTGAAAACAACTGCTTTTCACCATAACCGCCACGATTTAGCAAAGCTTGTGCTAACACTGCCATATCTTTAGCTGTAGAGAATAGCCCTGCATGACCTGCAACACCTGCTAGTGAGTGATAGGCTTTCTCATCATGTACTTCACCTTGTAAAACATAGGTGCGTACATTTTCAAATTCAACACGATTACCACGCGTGGTGCCGTGAATTTCTGTGGCTGCAAATTGATTTTTCCGAAAGCCTTTTTGCCGAGGGTTAAATATAGTACGGGTTAAACCAATCGGATGATAAATGTTATATTCAACATACAAATCTAACGGCATAGCGGTAATTTTCTCAATCATCATACCAAGTAACATATAGTCGGTATCGCTGTACATACGTTTAGCCAACCGGCCTATAGCAAAGGGAACTTTAGTTAGGATCAGCGCTTTGGTTTTGTTTGAATCTTGTGAAAAAAATTTAGCCCCTAAATCATTATCACGGGTGAAAAACCTTACTTGAGGAGAATAGCCCGCATTATGGGTTAAAATATCTTTTACCGTGCGTAAATCACGCCCAGCACCATGATAAGTAGGTAAATAATGACTTATGGGCAAGCTAACATTCAATTTACCTTCACTTACTAGCTTCATTAAGGAAAAATTTGTGGCAAACATTTTAGTATTTGAAGCAATATCAAAAAGAGTGTCCGTGGTCATTTTTACAGGGGTTGTGAGTAACTCACCACCATCGGCAAATTTTCTAGCATAACCATAAGCACTGTTTTTAATAATATTGCCATCTTTAACCACTAATAATACAGCACCAGGAAAGCCTTGTTCAATATCATCTTTAATTAAGGCATCTACCTTGGTAAAGTTTTGCTTATACTTTGACGTCTCATCTTTTAGCACTGGGTAAGGAATCGTAATATTAACATTGGCTCCTTCGGGTAAAATATTTTCTATTCTAAAAGTGTTATCGCCATTTTTTGTGCGTTTATTTAAAGCATACTGATAACTATTATACGCTTGCAGGGGGTGAGCAATATTGAGCTTTTCGCCATTTATATAAATATCGGCTGAAGTAGCATCTTGATTATCAATGATAATGTCACCCCGCCCCTGATAACCTTTAAAGATAGCACGATCATTCACTAGCTCTCGCGAGCTACGATGTAATTGAGGAAAAGTTTGATCTATTTGACCTCTTTTATTAATAAAGAGCTGGGCTTGGGCAACGGGTGCCAATTCACTTTGATAACGAGCAAGCAATGTTTTTGTGCTTTGGGGCATGTACTTTTCTAATAAAGCAAACAAGGTGGCTACCGTTTGTTCATCCGTTTTATCGGTTATTTTCCATGGCACAAAATGCGTTTGAAAGGCATGTAATATCGCTTGTGTTTGGCTATCAAGCTCACCAGTTTCCTGAATATCATAACCATAGTTATGCAACGCTTGTTGAATTAAACCAATATTTGGCATTTGACCATCGAATAATTGCCAATATTTAAGCACCGTTTCTTGTTCATACCAAGCGCCTATACCTGATTTATACAACTGATACCACGGAAAACGAGAACCAGGATCGCTTTTTCGCATGGGTGAAATATCACTGTGACCAATAATATTTGTTGGTGAAATATCAGGGTTTTTCTTTAATATTTCTTTTGAAAGCTTAATAAGCAATTCAATTTGTTTAGGATCGTAGTCAGGAAAGAAACACATTTGATTGGACGCATGAGTGGGCGCAGTGTCTTGCCCTGTTACTAACTCAGTTTGTTCTTGAGGCAACTGTTCACACTTAGGCACATTAACAATTTCTATACCAATAGATTGATCGTTAATAGCAGCTCTCCCTTGCCAGTAACTACTACCCGCATGCCAAGCACGTTCATTTTCATTAACAAGTTTAAGGACTTTAAGCTCTTCATTAAGGTAAGTTTTATCATAACTTTCTGGTAATAAATAATGAGAGCTAACACTGCCCTTATGAACCAATTCTTGCAGTGAGTTTTGATAATTTCCCCCAGTATAATGCATGATCAAAAATTTAATCCGTTGACCATGATTTTTTGAGTGCATTTCTTCTACAGGTAAGGTGTTTGACGTACAACTAGTTAGCAAAATACATGCTAATAAGCGCATAACTTTAGGGAATTGTTTTTTTAAAGCATTCGTCACGGTTAAGTCCATATTATTTATTTCAGGGTTTTATCTCTATTCTAGTCTACCCCCTTATTTTAGCTACGTTGTGCAAATTCATGGTAATTTAATTTTTACTAGCACTAATTTGATCAAGTAAATACAACACCGATTGATATGAAATACCTGATTGCTCAGACAACCCTATTTCACAGGTTCTGCTGTTACTTAAACCTCGACTACAATGACTTGGCACTTGCGACTTTAATGGTGCTAATGCCGCCTTATTTAGCGCTGGTAGATAGAAACCTTTATCACCAGCAAAGCCACAACAATAAATGTTTTTTGGTATAATAATATTATGACTACAAGCATAAGCCAGTTGTGTTAAAAACGTTCCTTCATCCATTTTTTTGCTGCTACACGTAGTATGCAGCATAAAGGTTTCATCGGTTTTATTAATGGCTAATTTATTTAATACCTGCTCGGCAACAAACTGCGTTATTTCCATAATATGATCCGCTTTATTGTTTACACGCTTTTCTTGTGTATCTTTGCCTTGTAACATAAGCGCACAAGAACTTGCATCAGTTATCACTGGCCATTTACCCTGCTCTGATGCTTGCTTTATTACCTTAATGAACTCTTGCTTTTTGGCGTTTGCTGTTTTATTTGCACCTTTTGACTGCCATGGCATACCGCAACAAAGTGATTTTGACTGCTTAGGTATAATAACTTCTAGTTGAGCTTTATTTAACAATGAAATCACCACCTCTGGTATCGAACGTTTATCTTTAGCGTTATTATCTGCAGCAAAAATTCGATTACCGCATGCTGGAATATAAATCACCTTGTCTGCAAACGCTTTACTACGATTAACAACATTGAGTGATTTTGCGCCAGCGGGCCAAGCCTTGTACCACTTAGGAATGAGGTTATTTGATACTTTATTTAGTGCATTGAATGAGTGGTACATTATTTTATCGCCAACAACTTTGTCAGCTAGCGCTAACGAATTCAAACCAAATTTTGCGATAGAACTTACATTAGAGAAATTTCTAGCCAAACTTTTACTAACCTTGCCAGTAAAATTACTATCTACATTTTGTTTAGATCTTAGGGCGTTGATGAAAAGACCCGTATCAATACCAACAGGACACTCTTGACCACAAAGGCCAGTAGCAGCACAGCTATCAATACCAAAAAATTGATAATCCTGTTCTAATTCATTTAATTCTTTTGATTGTTCAAGCGTAATAATACTTGCTTGGCGCGCTTGCCCAAGCAATGAAATTTGTCGCCATACAGCAATACGTTGTCTTGGAGTTAAGGTGAAATTTAAAGAGGGACAAACTGATTCACAAAACCCGCACTCAATACATTTATCAATAACCTCATTAGTTTTTGCCATCGTTTTTAAATGTTTTATATGAGATTTTTTGTCATCATTAATTATCACTCCTGGGTTGAGTATACCGTGTGGATCAAATAGTAATTTTAGCTTTCTCATTACCTGATATAGCTCACTGCCCCACTCCATTTCCACAAAGGGGGCCATATTCCGTCCAGTACCATGCTCTGCCTTTAATGAGCCTTGATAATCTACCACAATCATTTCACTAACTGCGGTCATAAAGCCATGATACCGATCAATTTTATTTTGTGTGTCAAATGCTTGGGTAAAAACAAAGTGTAAATTCCCAGCAAGTGCATGGCCAAAAATAATGGCTTCATCATAGCCAAATTGCTTAAACAATTGGTGCAATTGAGTCACTGCTTCTGATAATTGAGCAACAGGTACAGCAACATCTTCTATCACTACGGTCGTACCTGTAGCGCGAACAGCACCAACAGCTGGAAACATCCCTTTGCGAATTTTCCATAAGCTGGCAATCATTTCTTTGTTAGTGGTAAAAACTTGCTTGGCAATAATACTTTGCTTAAGCTTAACAATATGACCATTAAGCTCTTGCTCAAGTGCCGCTAATTGCTCGTTATTATTAGCACTAAATTCAATTAATAAGGCAGCACTCTCCTCGGGTAAATGTTCTGGCAAAGTGACAAGTTGATTTATTTGCTCAAATACTGAGTTAAGGGATCTAACATCCATAATTTCCACTGCATCAACGGCTTTATTAGCAAATTTGCTCACTAGCTGACAAGCAGTCTGTATGTCATCAAATAGATAAAATCCGGCTGCTTTATGAGGTAAAATTTCTACGGTGTTATAAGTAATATCACTAATAAACGCTAACGTTCCTTCTGAGCCGATAATTAAGTGACTAATAATATCAATAGGATCTTGATAATCTAATAAAGCATTTATGCCATAACCTGTGGTGTTTTTTAATCGGTATTTATGTTCAATTTTTGCCACTAAACTTGGCTGGGCTTTTATATCAGCAATAATGGCCATCAGTTTTTTAATAAAATCACTATGCTGTGATATAAACTGCTGACAAGAATATTTATCATTGGTCTTTAATTGGCTACCATCGGCAAAAATCAAGTTAATACTTGCTAAGGTGTGATAACTATTATCTTTTACCCCACAACACATACCCGAAGCATTATTTGCAGCAATACCGCCAATTTTACAACTGTTGATGGATGCGGGATCAGGGCCTATTTTGCGAGAATAAGGAGCTAATGCTTGGTTAGCTTGAGCGCCAATAACACCTGACTGTAAGGTTATTTGCTTACCTTGATGATGAATAGCTATATTATTCCATGTAGGTGAGAGAATAATTAAAATAGAATCACTTATCGCCTGACCCGATAGACTAGTACCTGCGGCACGAAAAGTTACGGGTAAGTTATAACGACTAGCCAAGCTCAGTACTTGTTGCAATTGTGATTCACTCGCTATCCGTAAAACAACTTTAGGTACTAATCGATAAAAACTGGCATCAGTGCCATAGGCAACACGTTGAATGTAGCGGGTGATGATGTTTTCGGCTGTTAAAACATCTTCTATGTCACGACTAAATTGATTAAATTGATTAACGTTATTTTCGGCATTCATAAGGGAATAAATCCTAAAGTCTTATTTTTTTATCAAACATTTTTATCAAACTAAGTAAATTATTATGTCTAGCTAAAATACTTGAACAAAATATATTGAAAAATCATACTAAAAACTAGATATAGCAAATAAATTAATGATATAAACAATAGTACAGAAACAAAATAATTTATTACCCGCTATTTTTTATCTACAGGTTTTTTATGTCTACTTTTACTAAAATTAAAGCAATTAAAGATTCTCTTTCTCATAGCGAAACTAAACTTGCTGACTTTATTCTTAATTCACCTAATGCCATAAGAGAACTTTCCTCACAAGAGTTAGCGAATATTGCTGGTGTTAGTCAATCAAGCGTCGTTAAATTCACCCAAAAATTAGATTATAAAGGCTATCCTACTTTTAAATTAGCGGTCATTGATGCACTTAACGATGAGCAAAGTAATGAACACTTACATGGAAAAATCACCCTTAGTGACTCTTTAGAGCAACTAGCAGCAAAACTGCTCAGCAGTAAAATATCAGTACTGAACGAAACTAAAAACCTCAATGAAGCAAAATCTATTGAACAAGCCGTTAGCTTAATTAAATCAGCTAAACGAATTCTTATTTGTGGCTTAGGAGGCTCTGCTCTTGTCGGTTATGATTTCTCTTATAAGCTACAAAAAATAGGCTTATCTGCTATCACTAATGCCGATTCTCATGTCCAACTTGCCTTAGCAGCAACCTATACTAAAGAAGATTTGGTTTTTGCCATCAGTGAAACAGGGAAAACTCACGAAATAGTACAAATTTGCCTCCAAGCAAAACAAAATGGTGCTAGCATTATTTCCTTAACTAAATACGGTAAAACACAAGTATCAAGCCAAGCTGATATCAAACTTTACTCGGTTGCTGAAGAAGAGTCTCTACGGTTATCCTCTATTTTGGCTCGCACAGCACAAGAATATATTATTGACGTTTTATTTATTGCTATTACTCAGTCTTCAAGACAATGTCGTAAATTATTAGAGAAAACCAATACCATAGTTACTGAATTTAGAGAGTCTAAAAATAAATAACAGTACTGTTGAACTAATCACTATAATTAAACATCAGGGTGGGATCACGCATTTCGGATAAAAAGCACAGTATAATGAAAGTATTTTGAACTTAATTGAGATTGAGCGATCAGATCAGTATCAAAAACTCACCGTAGATTAATTATGAAGTCGTTATTTCAAGAAATTGAAAGTATTGAAGATCACAGAGTAGACTCAAATAAAGATTACGAATTAGCTGATATTATTTTCTTAACAATAGCTGGGGTGCTTTGTGGGGCAAAAGGCTGGAAAGCGATAAACATATTTGGGAAAGCTCAACTTGATTGGTTAAGGAAGTACCGAAGTTTTAGCAATGGCATTCCAACAAGACACTCTATTGGACGCATAATTAGAGGTATCAAGGCTGATAGCCTTGTTTCAAGCTTTATTAACTTTTCAAATGCGGTGCGAGAAAAAGAAGGTAAAGCGCATATTAGCTTTGACGGTAAAGTCATTTGTGGATCTAAACATGGCGATATAGATGCCTTACAACTGATGACGGCGATGGTGGTAGATAATGGTCTCATCATCTACCAAAAAGAAACCTCAACCAAAACAAATGAAATACCTGTTATGCAAGCAATGCTAGCGAGTATAGATATTAACAATTCGGTTATTACCGCTGATGCAATGCACTGTCAAACAAAAACCACCACGGTAATACGTGAAGGGGGTGGAGATTACGTACTTCAAGTGAAGAAGAATCAAAAGAAGCTATATAAAGAAATCAAAGCGTACTTCCATAAAACTTACCGTGATGAACCTAAGCTATTGAAAAAAAATACCTTTAAAGAATTAGATGGAGAGCATGGGAGAATTAACGAACGAGTATATCGACTTTTACCGATAACCGAGTGGTTTGATGAAACGGAGAAATTTACAGATAGTTTTGCGGTAGTGGAAGTACAACGGACTCGACACCTAAAGACTAAAACAGAGCAAGAGACTTCGTATTACATAACGTCATTAAAAGAAGCGGTAAAAATAACGGCAAAATATATACGTCGGCATTGGGCTATTGAGAATAGCCAACACTGGGTATTAGATGTGACATTTAGAGAAGATGAATGTCAAATTTATGCTGATGATGGAGCGAAAAACTTAGCGACAATCAGACGTAAGCTATTGAATTTGATAAAATCGCATCCATTAAAAGACAGTGTCGCAGGAAAAATGCAACGAGCATGTTGGGATGCTAAATTTAGGGCAGATATTTTATTTGGTCAAAAAACAAGCAAAGCATAATCCCACCCTGAATTAAACATGACTTTAGCTACTTTTTACAAATCACTATACAGTAAATAAGGCTCTCTTAAGGCTTTAAATTTAGTCAAGCTTTCCTGCCAGCTGTGCTTAATTTCTTGTTGTGTTTTTCCTGAAACAATCGCTTTTCTTAATTTATCAGTACCACTTAGCTTGTCCATAAAACTAGCGCGAGTGAAAAATTTGGTGTTTTTTACTTTAAATGCTTGATGCCATTTAATAATAAAAGATAAATCTATTCCCTTAACTTTACTGTGGCGTAAATCTTCTCCAAAAAGGTTTTTATTCATTAATTTAGGTGTAGACGCAGCGCCAATAATAGAAATAGGCATAAATTTGAAATTACCCACCGATATTTTGTCATGACCGATCACCTGAAAGGGAAAATCGGTACCACGGCCAATACTCACTGGCGTAGCTTCAAAAAAACCAAGAGAGGGATAAAGGTTAACAGCGACATCATTAGGTAAATTAGGACTTGGTTTTATTGGCAAAGAATAAGATATTGTCCGTTGATAGTTTTTCATACTAACCACAGTTAAATCAAGATTGCCTGTGCTATTAAGCCAGTTTTCACCTTTAAACATTAACGCCAACTCAGCAACTGTCATACCATGTACTAAAGGTATTTTGTGCATACCTACAAATGAAGTAAATTCAGATTCAAGCATAGGGCCGTCAACAAAAGCGCCGTTCGGATTGGGTCTGTCAAAAACAATAAAACTTACTCCCGCATCAGCGGCGGCTTCCATCATATAATGCATCGAACTGATATAAGTATAAAAACGCACTCCAACATCTTGAATATCAAAAATAATTACATCAATATTTGCCATAACCGCAGCTGATGGTTTCCAGCTTTCACCATATATAGATATTAAGGGGATCCCTGTTTTTTCATCAATACGCGAGTTGAATTTTTCACCCGCATCGTGATCACCTCGAAAACCATGCTCTGGTGCAAAAATAGCCTGCACATCAATATCATTAGCAATAAGCATATCAACTAAATGCTTATTAGCTAGTTGCGATGTTTGATTTACCACCAAGCCAACTCTTTTACCCGCTAGCATAGGTAAATAATATGACGCTTGTTCCGCGCCAATAATAATGCCTTCACTGCTGACTTTTTCTGGCATGTCATGAACATAATCGGTAGCAGTGCAAGCAAAAAGTACTAATGCTAAATTCAGGAATAATAATGTCAAGTAAAGCACAATTAACTTATTAGGCATTTTGATAAATAAATGATACATGGCAGAAACCTCAAAAAAATTATTGTGCTGATTGCTCCACAGCCTTGCGTAAAAAGCCTTTACTTTGCAACAAGTAAGCCTTTGCTACCGTTAACTCTAAACCAGTTAACACCATAAAGGTCGCTAATTTAGTATTGTTTTCTGCCGTATCTAAAGCATTTTTAGCACATTCATAATCACACTCTGTAGCCTGCATTATTATTCTTACGGCACGGGCATAGAGCTTCTCATTACTAGAGCTCACATCTATCATTAAGTTACGATAGCTTTTACCACTGCGGATCATGCTAGCAGTACTAAGCATATTAAGGATAAGTTTTTGTGCTGTGCCCGACTTCATGCGTGTTGAACCTGTTAACGCTTCAGCACCAACAACAGCACAAAGATTAATATCATTGGCTTGTGCAAACTTTTCATTATAACTACAGCTCAAACCAACAACAGTCGCACCAACAGTTTTACCATAGTTCATTGCCGAAATAACATAAGGCGTTCTGCCACTTGCGGCAATACCAACTAACACATCTTTAGCTGTTAACTTGACACCTTTTAAATTTTCAATAGCCAGAGTCTCACTGTCTTCAGCACCTTCAACCGCTTTTTTTATTGCCTTATCACCACCAGCAATAATACCCAAAACCTGCTTATCACTAACACTGAATGTTGGCGGACATTCAGCGGCATCTAAAACCCCAAGACGACCACTAGTTCCTGCGCCGATATAAATTAAGCGACCACCCTGAGCAAAAGCTTCGACAATTTTATCCACCGCCTTAGCAATTTCTGGAATAATAAGCTTAACCACACCCGCAACTTTTTTATCCTCGTTATTGATTTTCTCTAATACACCCACTACGTCAAGTATATCTATATCTAGCGTATCGAGGTTTTGTCCTTCGGTCGTTATTGTTTTAAGTTCATCAATTAGCTCAGACTGTTTTTTCATTCGCGCTATGCTCATGGCTCATGGTTACCTTGTTAATTTAATTTTACTTTAATCCGCAAAGAATATATTATTCTTTGATATTTATAAACAAAGAATTAAAAATAAACTTAATAGCACCACAAATATTAAACTATTCACGTAATAAAAACGTAATAGAAGCATGATATACTTCAAAAAAAATATGCTTTTCACTAGTAGAAACAATCTATGAGCTACCGTTCCAGAAAAACACAAGCAATTATAAACCTATCAGCCTTGAAAAATAATTATAATAAAATTGCACGTTTAGCTCCACAAAGTAAGACTATTGCCGTTATTAAAGCAAATGCTTATGGTCATGGCGCCATTGAAATTGCTAAAAGCCTCCAGCCTCTAGTACCCGCTTTTGCAGTAGCATTTATTGATGAAGCCATTCTTTTACGTAATGCAGGAATTACTTTACCCATTTTAATTCTTGAAGGTCCATTATCCAAAGAAGATTTCGTTTTAGCAAAACAACATAATTTTTGGTTGATGCTTCATAATATCGATCAGGTATCATGGTTAACACAAGAGCAACCTACCTACAAAGGCAAGCTATGGCTTAAAATTGATACGGGAATGAACCGATTAGGTTTTACGCCTAACTATGTAAGACAAGTAATATCAAACTTAACTAGCGAACAAAAAAAAGAATTTGTGCTTTGTTCACACTTTTCCAATGCCGACGAAATAGACAACCCGAAAACACTAACACAAATAACTCGCTTAAAAGCATTAGCCGAGCAATATTCTTGTCAATTAAGCTTAGCTAATTCTGCTGGGATATTTAACTGGCCTCAAAGTCATGCCGACTTCAATAGGCTTGGTATCGCTTTATATGGAGCAGCCCCAACATCAAACGAAAATATGCCAATCAAATTAACTCCAGTCATGACCTTGCAGTCAACTATTATTGCTCTACGAGAGTTAAGTATAGGTGAATCTGTTGGCTACGGAGAGATTTGGCAAGCTAAGCGTGCTTCAGTTATTGCCACCATTGCCATTGGCTATGCTGATGGTTACCCAAGAAATGCCAAAGCTGGCACGCCCGTATTTATCAATAATCAGCTAGTTCCTTTAGCCGGACGGGTATCTATGGATATGATCACCGTAGATGTCACCAATTTAGCTCGTGTTAACTTAGGTGATTTAGTCGAGTTATGGGGGGAGCGCCTTAGCATTGAAACAGTAGCAGAACATATGAGTACGATTAATTATGAGTTACTTACTCGCGTATCAGCACGAGTGCCTAAAGTTTACCTTGATCAATAAAGCTAACCAGAGCACAAGCACTGATTTTTATAGCATGCTATTCAATACCCAGGTATTTATGCACTTGTACCGACAAACGCCAATTATTTTCGATACAACTAGCAATAGCGAATTCAGTCGCTCGCGTTTTTTGACTGATAGGTTGTAAATAAACTGGCGTAGTGATTATTTTATGTTCAACTAACAACTCTTTTAAGTCTTCCACATGTTGTTTAGTTGCTACTGGGTGTTTTATTTCATTGGCACGCATCATCGCGCTATTGAGAATAGCATACCCACCACGCATATTTACTTTGGGTGAAACGGTAACCCAACAGTTATTCGATACGTTAATTTCAAAAGTACCTGACGTTTCCACTTGCGTACTATAACCTAATGGTTCAAAAACATTACATAGGGGGGTTAAATCTTCCATGCAAGGCTCGCCACCAGTGATAACAATATGTTTGGCTTTATAGCCACGTTCCATTATTAACGTTAATATTTGTTCAACCGAAAAACGTGCCCACTGAGGTGTTTCTTGTGATTTTGTTAATATCACTTCTTTACTTACTTCATCACTAAGCTCAACTTCCCATGTATGCTTCGTATCACACCAAGAGCAACCGACAGGGCAACCTTGCAAACGAATAAATATTGATGGCTGACCCGTAAAGGAGCCTTCGCCTTGTATGGTTTCAAATAGTTCATTGATTTTGTATTGAATCATTTTAATTTATGCTTTTGCCTATGGTGTTAATCAAGTAAAATATATCCCATTGATTATACCTTATTTATTTTTAAGAGACCTTACCATGACAGAAAAACTATTAACTGAAAAAATAAGAGGTAAAAAAGTTGTTGTTATCTATTCAGGCGGCATGGATTCATTTACCGTGCTCAACCGTGCACTAAAAGAGGGTAACAAAGTATATGCCCTTTCTTTTGACTATGGGCAACGTCATGTAAAAGAGTTAGCCTGTGCTAGTAGCGTATGTGAATCATTAAAAATAAATCATAAAGTGATTGATATTTCAGCTATCAATCAACTATTAGCTGGCTCTTCACTTACCGATGACATTGAGATTCCAGAAGGTCATTACGAAAGTGAAAATATGAAATCAACTATAGTGCCTAACCGTAATATGATTTTATTATCATTAGCGGTAGGCTATGCGGTGTCAGTTGGTGCGGGACAAGTTTATTATGGCGCTCATAGTGGTGACCATGTTATATACCCTGATTGTCGCCCTGAATTTGTACAGAAAATGAATGATGTTTGTCAAATTGCTAATTATGAAAGTGTTAAAATTTTCAGCCCTTATTTAAAAGTAAATAAAACTGCTATTTTAGCCGATGGCATTAGCATGGGCTTAGATTATAGTAATACTTGGACTTGCTATAATGGCAGAGCAAAAGCTTGTGGAAAGTGTGGCTCATGCCAAGAACGCCTTGAAGCATTTAGTGATAATGAAATAGTTGATCCGATTGCATACGAGTGACATATTGCTAAATCAATTAATATGAGTAATTATTTATTAGTAATTATTCAACATAAGCGTCCAGTCATTAGCACATCACATAAAATATTTATCGCTAATAATTTGCAATGGTAACATTTTGGGCTAATCTTAAATGGTTGACAACAACACAAAGCAGGATGCTTTGTCAGGGACACTTTACGGATAAAGTGATGCAGCTAGGAAGCTACTGAGGGATGAATAAAACAGGGAGTGTTAATCATGGAAGATTACCTCTGTTTTGCCTTTCAGTTTTATATACCCAGTTGTTCAGCATCCAAACAACATGAGTATATAACTATATTATTCTGCTCAGTATCTATTAGAAGTGGTTATAGCTTACTTGCAAGAAATACTCAGCACCTGGAGTAATATAACTAGGTGCTGTTTCATACTCTTTATCGAAGATATTGTTAGCTTTAACTTGTAACTTCCATGCTTCAGTTAACTGATAATTAACACTAATATCAATGATACTATAAGGGCTTAATGAGGATTTAGAATAAGCATCAAAACGTGTGCCTTGATATCTATAAGCACCGCTAAGACTAATTTTTTCCCAATCATAAGATGCCTCAAAATTAGCTTTGTGTCGAGCACGGCGACTTAATTGAGTACCTGTAGTTTTATCTTCGGTATCAGTATAAGCATAATTAGCTGATAGATTAAGATCGTTTAAGTTTTTAGACAGATTCAGTTCTACGCCCTTAATTTTGGCATCAGCAATATTTTCGTAATGGTTATTGATGTAAGCAATCAAATTATCAAAATCTAAATGGAAATAGGATAGCTCTGCTTTTATGTCAAAAATAGTAGAACGTAGTAAAAGCTCCCAGCTTGCCGATGTTTCTAATGCCAGATCTGGATTACCTGCACCGTACAGACCACTATCAAATAATTGATAAAAAGTTGGTGCTTTAAAACCTGTGCCGTAGTTTACACTGGCAAATAGTGAGTCGCTAAGGTGGTAGCCTAGGCTTACATTGTAAGCTGTTTCTGAACCAGTATCTTCTACATCGTTATAGCGAAGATATAATTCAGTTAATAGTGCCCCAGTATCATACAGCGCTCCAGCGAAAGCACTTGCCGTATAACGAGATTTACCATCGAATGAACCTGTACCTTTATATTTTGATTGATAGAACTGACCACCAAAATTATAACTTAAACCATTTTGAACACTATAAACGCTACTATAATCCACTTGATTACGATTGATTTCATTTTTGCCTGGATAATCCCCTAAACGTTTTTGATTTTCTTGGTATTGAGCAATAGATAAATCATGTGACCATTGATCTTGGTTGTAACTTAAACCCGTTGATAGCAAATGCTTGGTATATTCTTGACTCGGTGCCAATACGGTATAACTGCTATTGCCATCATAGTCATATTTACCCTCATCATATCGACCTACCCAGTTTAGCGTTAATGCATCATTTATTTCTTGATGACCTTTAATTGAAAGGTTAATTTTTTCATAGGAATCTTTATCATCATCAGGCAAGTATTCATTGGCTGTGATATTATAACCATCACTTGTTTCACTGCTAATACTTAAGGTTGTTGATCCCTTGCCATGACTAATCCCTGTGGTAACGCCAGCAAACATATAATTATTTGAACCATATTCTACTGCGGCTTGGTATTCACCTGCTTCTAAATCGCGGGTAAAAATTTGAATTACGGCACCAACGGCATCTGATCCATACATTGCGGCACGTGGGCCTTTAACTACTTCGATACGCTCAATTTGATAAGTTGGAATGTCATTTACTGATGTACCACCTGAGCCTGTAACAGTGTTGATCCGTACACCGTCAACGAGAAATAGGGTATGGGTTGAGTTAGTACCGCGAACAAAAACTGAAGTGACTTGTGCTGGCCCACCATTAGATGCGATATCTATACCTACCGTTGTTCGCAATAATTCAGCCACAGATTTAGGTTGTACTCTCTCTATATCTATGCGGGTGATCACCGACACAGTTGACATAATTTCATCGGTAGATTGATTATATGGGTTACTGGTAATTAGTATGGTATCACCGACAGTATTCTCTTGTTTTATTTGTGAAGAATCGGCAAATATTGATAGTGAAATAAGAGCGCTTATAATACTAAGCGTGGTTAGTGTTTTTTTCATATTTTCTCCTCAATTATAAGTACCCACCGTACTTACAATAATTAATTTAATTTCAGGCCGGTCTCCGGGCTTAAAACAGTTTATGTTTTACTTCCTTGTTACTGTTTATTACCGTTGCGGGGGCAGCACAGGTTTTACACCTATTTCCCGTTTCACTTAACTCAGCAAAGGCTTAAGTTAAACACCTAAAATTTTACGTTAATGCTCAATTAGAGCGCTTTTTTATCGTGTAACCATTGACGAGTTTTATCAATGTCAGCACACAATTTTTTCAATTCTTTAAGGCTACGCATGGTCATTCGATGCATGGCGTCAGCATTAGGTTGAATTGTCTGTTGGTTTTTAACTGCTGGAATAATTGGCCAGTCATACCAATTAAAGCCTTCTTTGTCGCTTTGGTTTATTGATAATGGCTGAATAATTAATTGAATTGGCGTTAACAGTACTTTCTCAATATTAACTTGCGGATAAGGTGATGCAGCTTGTTTAAATGGATTTTTTGCTCGGCACATGTTTAAAAATTGCTGGGGCCAACTACCTTTGGCAACTGTGGTTAAAGGCCGTGACCATAACTCGTAGAATACCGTTATTGGTGTTTTATCTTGATATTGCCTTGTTATTTTTTTTAGTTCACCAAGTAGTTGTTGAGCTTTTGTTTCAGCTTCTGCTTTATGTCCAGTCAATTGTCCAAACTCACGCATTTCTTTTGCTATATCTGTAAAAGAGTTTGGTTGTGAATAAATAATAGTAAACCCCAGTTGTTTTAACCTAGCGAGATCATCACTGGGGTTACCACTTTTCCAAGCGATAATAAAATCAGGCTGCAAGGTGATCACTTTCTCAATTTGTAAGCGTAAATAATTGCCTATGATAGGAATATTTTTGGCTTGCTCAGGATAATCAGCAAAGGAGGTAGTGCCAATGATTTGTTCTCCGGCACCTATGTCATATAGCATTTCCACTATGTGAGGCGAAAGGGCAACAATGGTAGGTTTGTGCTCATTTGAGCGAGCGAACGTGCTGATAATACTCAGACTAGAAAAGCTAAGAACGAATAAATATTTAATCCTTTTTATCATATTTTTCTCATAACTCATTTTTTTGTTTTCTCAACTTGCGACTGCTCGCTTACCAATCGATACCTTTTTGCGCTTTTATACCCGTGTCGAAGGCATGCTTTACTGATTTTATTTCACTAACTGTATCGGCTAATTCTATGATCGCTCTATGGCAAGCGCGGCCAGTAATAATCACATGTTGGTTAATAGGTCTATTTTTTAGGGCATCGATAACTTTATCTAAATCAAGATATTTATAGCTGAGCATGTAAGTTAGTTCATCAAGTAAAACCACATCGATATTATTATCTTTTAATAGCGCTTTACTGCGTTGCCAAACTTTCAGTGCTGCCGCAATATCTTGTTCTTTATCTTGCGTATTCCAAGTAAATCCTGTTGCCATGACATCAAAGCTAACACCAGCATTTTCAAGTACAGATCGTTCTCCACATGCCCATGTTCCCTTAATATATTGCACTACCGCAGCATTTAATCCATGGCCCACCGCGCGGGCAATAGTGCCAAAACCCGAAGTAGACTTGCCTTTGCCATTACCAGTAATGACAATTAATAAGCCACGTTCTTCTTGGGCATTTTCGATACGTTGATCCACTTTTTCTTTAATGGTTTGCATGCGTTTTTTATGCTGTGTGCTTTTTCTCTCTGAGCTTTTATCTGTCATGTTTTTTATCCTTAATGCTTAGTAACTATCAACTCCACCGAGCTATTTGTAAATTGACTATTGTTAATTAGTATTTCTTGTGCGCACCATAATAAATAGGAAAAACAAACTTCCTAAAGCTGAGGTAATAATACCAATAGGAATTTCTGCATTCGCTAAAGCTGAGCGAGCAATAATATCAACCCAGATTAAAAAGCTGCCACCTATTAATGCACTGCCAATAACCAATTTAAGTGTGGTTACGCCAATAAGTTGGCGAACAATATGAGGGATCATTAAACCGACAAAACCTATGCCGCCACAATAGGCGACAATAGTGGCAGTGAGTGCGGCACAAAGCCCGAGCATCAGTAACCTTAATTTGTCTACATTTACCCCTAAGCTTGCTGCGCTTTCATCGCCGAGCAATAAGGCATCTATTTGTCGATGTAAAGCAATGATGGTAATAATGGCAATTAGCAAGACACTGGCAATGACATAAAAATTGCTCATTTCAACGCGGGACAAACTGCCCATGAGCCAAAATATTACGCGGTTTGTAGCAAAAGGATCACCGAAATAAAGTATGAACTGTGTCACTGAACCTAACATAAAAGATACGGCAACACCGGCTAATAGTAGTTGCTCCATACCTTGTATCACTTTGGCTATAAGTAATACTATGGTGATAGCAAATAAAGCGCCGAGAAAGGCGGCAAGAGGAAGGGCTATGCTCAAGTGCTCCCCTAGTGAAAGATTCGCAATAGTTGCCCCTAGACCAGCCCCAGATACTATACCGAAGAGGTAAGGATCGGCTAATGGGTTTCGGGTGGTGTTTTGTAAAATAGCGCCAGCAATAGCGAGTCCCATGCCGGCAACTAGAGCGACTAGTACTCTAGGAACACGTACTTGCCAGATCACCATTTGGCTGATTTGGCTCTCGCAATTACCGATTAAACATTGAATAACGTGATTACTTGTTATATCTGCAGGTCCAAAATGTAATCCTGCTATAGCGGAAGCAAAGGTTAATAACAATAACGCAATGAGAATAAATAGTAATTTATTCATTATTGGAGCCTACTATTGTCTTTAAATTTTGCTCGTGTGGTAGAGAGAAAAATACTTGTGGTTTTTGTTGACTGGGATCTTGCTCTGATATTCCGTGCCTTACTTGGCAGGGTAACCTAAATACTGCACTTAACTGCGTTTCTGTTAGCACCTCTACAGGGCTACCATCGGCAATCAATTGTCCTTGATCGAGTAGTAATAAACGTTGGCAATATTGGCTAGCTAAATTGAGATCATGCACTGTCATGATCACCGTAACTTTTAATTGCTTCACTAAGTTTAATATTTGGTGCTGATAATAAACATCTAAATGATTAGTCGGCTCATCTAAAATTAGAATTTGTGCTTGTTGTACCAAGGCACGGGCAATTAACACTCTTTGTTGTTCGCCACCAGACAGTTGATTAAAACTCATTTGTTCAGCATGATCCAAGCCTACTTTAACTAAGGCGAGTTTTATTTGTTTTTTATCATGTTCATTATCTAAAGCGAATAAACCTTTATGTGGCAACAAACCCATTTTGACTATGTCGATAACCGCTAATGAAAAAATGGCATCAACCTTTTGTGCAACCAACGCAAAATGTTGCGCAAGTTGTTTGGTGCTGTAATGTTTGATGGTTTTATTTTTAAGATAGATAGTGCCAGCAAGTACGGCACCGCGAATACTTTGTTGCTGATTAGTAAGACAACGTAATAAGCTAGTTTTACCCGCACCATTTGGACCAATAATACCAATAACTTCACCTTTACTGACATTAAAAGTGATATTTTGTAAAATGCTTTTATGGTTAATTGTCCAGCTCAGCTGGTTAACTTGTAATTGTATTGACATAGTGTCCTGGTGTTTTCCCGCACGCATAAAAAGATTAGTTGGAATATTCTGCTAGATATCTGACTTATCATACTTTGAAAAATTCAAGGTAAGTGATTTACAGTTGCGGGTACAGTTGAGGATTCATTACAAATAAATTGAAATTACACCCCATTCCCTAGCATATATCCAAACCACTTCAAGATGCGATTTTCAGGCGTCCCCAAAGGGCTGATCCTCTGTATCTTGAAATGGCTTGGTTATAAAAACGCCATTATACGACAAGATAAAATCATTAGCAAGCTTTAGAAGTCCAGCAGTTTAGATGGCTATTCTTAGTATTATCTGCAAAGCAATAATTGAAATTGTCGACTACAATTATATATAAAGTTAATTAATGGAGTATAAAAATGAAAGGTAATACTAAAGTTATTGCAAGTCTTAATGGTTTGTTACATAACGAACTTGCTGCAATCGATCAATATTTTACCCACTCTCGTATGTATCAAGATTGGGGGTTAGATAAGCTATTTGAGCAATTAGATCATGAAATGCAAGAAGAAATTACTCATGCGGACTGCTTGATCAAGCGGATATTATTTTTGGAAGGAACGCCTAATTTAACAGATCGTCGAGATCTTATTATAGGTAATGACGTTCCATCAATGCTCAAGAATGATTTGTTGTTAGAAATAGAAGTAGTTACAGCATTAAAAGCAAGCATCAGTTTATGCGAGGCTGAAGAGGATTACATTAGCCGAGAGATGCTAGAAAAGTTGCTTGAAGATACCGAGGAAGACCATGTCTATTGGCTTGAAAAACAAATTGGCTTAATTGATAAAATTGGTCTGAATAATTACATTCAATCGTATATGGGTAATCATTTAGGTGCTTGAACAAGGGGATGAGTGATGAAAGGCGAAAAAAGTATTATATTTTTACTAAATAAAGTATTAGCGGTTGAATTAATAGCTATTAATCAATATTTTTTACATGCACGTATGTATAAAAACTGGGGACTAGATAAGCTAAATAAAGCAGACTATAAAATTTCTATTGAAAAAATGAAACAAGCAGATAAGTTAATTGAACGTATTCTATTCTTAGAAGGTTTACCTAATTTACAAGATTTAGGCCGACTGCATATTGGTGAAAATACATCTGAAATGTTGCAAGCAAACTTTGTCTTAGAGCATAAATCACGAGCTGTATTACAAGAGTTAATTGCTGCTTGTGAACAAAAACAGGATTATATTAGTAGAGATTGTGGCGAAGATTTACTAGAAAATGTTGAAGAACAAATAGACTGGCTTGAAGCTCAACAATACTTAATTGCTAGTGCTGGATTAGAAAATTATTTACAGTCTATGATGAGCTAGTACCGGTTAGGCAACGCTAGGCTCAGCCTCAGCAATTTGCATCAATTTGTTATTTAATACACGTTTGCTGCACTGACAGCATTTACCACATTGGGAGCCTATTTTTAATTCGCTACTGAGTTGCCTCATGGTGCGAGCACCATTATCCACCGCCGCTTCAATTTGCGTATCAGTTACCCCATGACAAATACATACGTACATTTTTAATACCTATAAAAAGTAATACCTATAAAAAGCAAAACTAAACTCATACGGTAATGATAAACTTAACAAGAATGATTATCAATAGAGAAATTGCTTTAAGTATAAAAAAGCAGCCGAAGCTGCTTTTTTAATCTTTGTTCGTATGATTTTCTATCTGAAAAATGAACTATTACCAAATTTTAACGCGTTTTTCCGGCGCTATATACATAGCATCGCCTTCTTTTACGTCAAATGCATCATAGAACTCATTCATGTTTGAAAGTGAGCCCAAAGCACGGAATTCACCTGGAGAATGGGGGTCAGTTGCTACACGGTTACGCATTGATTTTTCGACAATTTTAGAACGCCATATTTGCGCATAACCCATAAAGAAACGTTGGTCGCCTGTTAAACCATCAATTACGGGTGCTTTCTTGCCGTTTAATAACGTTTTATAGGCTTTATACGCAATAGTTACGCCTGACAAGTCACCAATGTTTTCACCTAAGGTTAATTCACCATTAACGTTTAAGTCATCAAATACTTGATAATCAGCATATTGTTCAACTAGGGCTTTAGTGCGGGTTGAAAACTCTTTTAGATCTTGCTCTGTCCACCAGTTACGAAGGTTACCAGTGGCGTCATATTTACTGCCTTGGTCGTCAAATCCATGGCCCATTTCATGACCTATTACTGCGCCAATACCGCCATAGTTTACTGCGTCGTCAGCTTTCATGTTAAAGAAAGGTGCTTGTAAAATAGCGGCAGGGAATACAATTTCATTTACGGTTGGATTGTAATAAGCATTGACAGTTTGTGGTGTCATGCTCCATTCCCATTTACGAATTGGATCACCTAGTTTTGAAATTTCTTTTTCACTAGACACTTTGCGTGAACGAATGATATTACCAACAATATCATCAGGTGCGATGGTTAGCGCTGAGTAATCTTCCCATTTATCTGGGTAACCAATTTTAGGGGTAAATGCAGCAAGTTTAACATGAGCGGCTTTTTTAGTGTCGTTAGACATCCACTCTAAAGCGTCAATGCTTGCGCCATAAGCATTACGTAAATTTTCAACCAAAATGCTCATTCTAGCCTTAGCTTTTGGAGTAAAGTGACGAGTTACATAAACTTTACCAATAACCTCACCTAAACTACTATTAACAACACCAACGCCACGTTTCCACTGTGGCCGTTGCTCTTTACGACCGTTTAGTTGTTTTGAGAAGAAATCGAAATTTTCATTATCTAAATCAGTGGTTAAATAACTAGAAAAAGCACTTAATGTGTTGAAAGTTAAGTATTGCTTCCAAGTATCAAGTGACGTTTGAGCAAATACTTTAGCAAAGCCTTCAATAAAATCAGGTTGGTTAATAATAATATCTTTTTGCGAAGCAACACCTTCAGCAGCTAAAAATACTTGCCAGTTAAATTTGTCAGTGATGCTATTTAGGTTATTAGTTGCAAATTTATTGTAACGTTTTTCGCTATCACGGGTTTCTACGCGTGTCCAATGAAACTCAGCCAAGCTAGTTTCTAATGCCATAATATTTTTAGCAGCAGCTTTACCATTGTTAATGCCTGCTAAGTTATACATATTTTCAATGTGTGCAACATAGCCACTACGTAAATTAACAAAGCGCTCTGTTTCATTAAAGTAATAATCTTTGTCAGGTAAATTCAAGCCATTTTGCCAAATATGAATAGCATAGCTTGATGAATTTTTAGCATCTACGCTAATGTACAAAGCTAATGGATTATTAATACCAGCAAAGGAGTATTTACCAAAGAATTCAGCTAAATCATTTTTATTTTGCAGATTATTGATGGCAGTTAATATTGGTTGCACAGGAGTAATACCTGCGACATTACGCTGTTTAGTATCCATATAAGAGCGAAATAAATCTGCTACTTTTTGCTCATCAGTGCCCATTGTTAAGCTTTTACTTGCGGCAAGCTCTTCAATAATAGCTTTTACGTCTTTATCAGCTTTATCACGTAAATCGTAAAAAGAGCCGATAGCGGTTTTATCATTAGGAATTTCATTATTGTTTATCCAGCCACCATTAATGTAGCGATAAAAATTATCTTGAGGACGAACACTCATATCCATGTTGGTTTTATCTATAC
Organism: uncultured Colwellia sp.; assembly: GCA_965261045.1. Lineage (GTDB taxonomy): Bacteria > Pseudomonadota > Gammaproteobacteria > Enterobacterales > Alteromonadaceae > Colwellia. Next base: position 1,073,231 of record CBDHCJ010000001.1, on the reverse strand, counting down.
CTGAGGCTAAAGCGGTTTTCTGTTCTATCACCATAGAAGAGTCTTTGGCTGTGCTATCACTGTTATTGCAGCCACTAAGTAATAGCAGAGATGAACATACTGCGCCTGTTATAATCGCTTTCATTTTTTGTTTCTCACTTTATATTTTTGAATGTTTCAATATTATTATGCTGACTTACTGGTAATGGTATTACGTTGTAGCTAAGAGTAGCTAAGTGCAGCACAGTAATGCGATACTACGAGAAATTTAAGTTAAACTCTAGTTAACGAAACATATCTTTACATTTTTAGTGTCACGTAAAGTTTATATATATTTACAGCAGGTTTAAGATGGTTGATTCAATTTCTGAGGTGAACGATCTGATTTATTTTTTTAATGAGATTAAAAATAAGTCAACCGCACATTGGCACATTTCATCAATTTGGCTTGCGTCAGCATATATACCATCAATAACTAACTTAGCTATGCCATGCAGTGTTGCCCAAGTTACTTGAGCAAAGCGTAAGGAGTTTTGCGCTGTTGGCAATACCCCTTTTTTCTGCCAAGTTTTAGTCATTTCAACTTGAAATTGAAAACTAGAATAAGCAACATCCTTGAGGTTTGGGGATATTTCTTTATCTTTCCATAAAGTACTGCCAAACATAAGTTGATAGATAGCGGGATTTTCAGTGGCAAACTGTACATAATCATGAACAAATGCTTGATATTTCTCTCGTTCGGTTAAGTCATTATGATTAAATATTTGTTCAACTTGATCCTGCCATGAGACAAAACCTTGAGCCGCTATAGCTGAAAGTAAGTCGTTTTTATCTTTAAAGTGATGATATGCAGCCGTACGAGAAACGCCAATGCGCATCGCTAGCTTTCGTAATGATAAAGCCTCTATGCCATCTGAAGATATCATCTCGGTTGCTGTGGTAAGCAAGCTGCTGTGCAAATCGCCATGGTGGTAATTTGTTGATGTTTTTATTGTTGATAATCTTTTAGGTGTTTTTGTCATCATTATTTGTGATCAGTTAACAACCAAACTTATAAGGTTTTTCTATGCGGTAAAGCAACATTAGAAAAAATAAGCCCTGCGACCAGTGACATAAAAATTAGAAATGTTTGTGAGCCTAAATCACTCACTGCTAACATTTGTTTTCCCGTAACTAAATTGTTTAAGCCTATATAGACCTTACTACCTGGCACTAACACCACTAGACCAAGTAGACGAACGATAGAAGAAGGTAAGTTCATAATACGTGAAAATAAGTTACTGTATATGCCTAAGGCAAATGCACCAACAAAAGCACCTAAAGCTACTCCTAAATAAGCGCTTGCCCAAATACTAACGCTAAATGAAATATAGCCAGCAATCATGCCCCAAGGTGCGTCTTTTAATCTAACTTTAAAGAGAATAGCTAAAGAAATTGAAAGGGTGGTGACTGCTAGCCATGAAGTCCATACAGGCATAGTCTCAGGTGGTATAAAACTTACTTCACCCCAAATGATTTTGCCTAAAGCCATGCCTAATACCGCACCAAAATAAAGCTTAAATAGCATCATGACACTGTCCATGATGCGAGCCGTGCCTGACATTAAATGTCGAGCAGCCAGTTCAGATAAACCTACCGTTAGTGATAGGCCAGGAATAAAGGCAATAATGCTTGATAAAATAACCATAGGGATATTAATGCTAGGATCAAATAATGAAATAAGCGACGCTAACATAGAGGTGGTTAATGCCGCGATAGGCTCTAGCATTTCAGTAACACGGCGTGAGCGTTCTGCCCAAATGACAAAAACAAAGACGACAAAGCCAAGTATAGTAGACCAAAAAACATCATGCCAACTGGTGTGCATTAACATAGCAAAAGCACCGCTGGATGCTCCAAAAGCGAGAAAAGTTAAGATTACGCCATAAGGAGGCGGTTTATTATTGACTTCTTTTAAGCGCTCTATAGCCTCGTCTAAAGTGCGCTCACCATTGATGAGTTCATCTACTAATTCATCAATGCGCGCTAAAGAGCCTAGATCAATTTCTCCTGGAATTACACGTACTAAATGATTATATTGCTGATCATCTTCATCATCAGAGAGAATAAAAGTTAACGCTGTTGGGGTGATAATAAAGGATGCGCGAATATCTAAAAAATGGGCAATCGAGAGAAGATTATCTTCTAAACGATATGCAGTAGAGCCGAGCTTGTGTAATGCTTTGCCAAGTCGAATAATAAATCGACGCTTTTGATAAAAATTATCTGTTTGTGAAGGTGAAACTTGCGACATGTTAACCCAGTCTCTAGCTAAAGTGATGAATAAAAGATATATTTTGCAATATTAAATGATTTTGTTAAATCTAGGTAGAAAAGTTTATTATACCAATGCCAGTAAGTTAATGAACACATGTTTATTTGTATTGGTATTAATTAACAGGAAGAGGAATAGGAATAGATGACATTACTAATTATATTAGCCTGTGTTTTTGCCGTGGTAGCACTAATGGTGGTTTTGGGGGAGCGGTTCGGTAAACCTATGAGCGATAAACAGCAAGCAAAATTTAGTAAAACAACATGGATCTTAGTATTTGTTATTCTACTTGCCGCACTTGTGAAAGAAATGAATTAAATTTTATTATTTTGGCGCTGGATCAGACCAGTCGGCAAAAGAAAGCGGGTATATAGCAACGTTTTTTTACTCGCTATGCTCTTATGACTTGAATTCAGAAATTATAACTTATGGTAACTCTTTCTTTATACAAGCTGCTAGCTCAGGTAGAATTTATTTATCTCAATGAAATACACAAGGCATGAAGATGTTAAAACTCCCTAAGGTAAATTTAAAAAATAAAGTATCAGCACAAGAATGGAAAATTCGTGTTGATTTAGCTGCCTGTTATCGTTTAATGGTAATGCATGGTTGGGATGATCTTATTCATACCCATATTTCTGCCTGTATTCCTGGAACAGAATTTATATTGATCAATGCTTTTGGCTTAGCATTCGAGGAAGTCACCGCGTCAAACTTAGTTAAAATTGATATCTACGGTAATATTATTGATAAAAATTGCCCGTTTGAAATTAATCCTGCTGGTTTTACTATTCACAGTGCCGTACATGAGGTACGCCATGATGATATTTGTGCTATACATGTTCATACCAACGAAACTATTGCGGTTGCTAGCCTTGACAAAGGCTTGTTGCCATTAAGCCAATACGCTATGTTTGCTCTTGCTTCGCTGAGTTATCATGATTATGAAGGTTTAGCAGTAAATGCCGATGAAAAACTAAGGTTACAACAAAACTTAGGTAATACTAACTTTATGTTATTGCGAAATCATGGAGCACTTACTATGGGTAAAACTATTGGTGATGCATTCATGCATATGTATGACTTAATCCGAGCATGTCAGGTGCAATTACAGATAATGGCCACGGGTATGAAACCCGTTTACGCCCCTCAAGGCATTATCGATGGCATTAAAGCCCAAGCTAATATTGTGCATATAGGAAAAACAGGCGGAGTAACTGCTTGGCCAGCAATGGTGCGTAGAGTGTTTAGAAACGATCCAAGCTTCGCAGAGTAAGTACAATAATTAATTTGAAAGAGATATAAAATGAAAATAACCCATATAGAAATTTTTGATATTCACTGTCCGAAACGTACCGCATGGAACCCCGTATTTATTCGCATTCACACTGATGAAGGCATTAGTGGTGTTGGCGAAGCAGGTTTAGCTTATGACTGGGGGCACAGTGCTGCTGCCGCAATGATTAAAGAAATCAGTGAAGCAATATTAATAGGCTTTAACCCCTTTAATACCGAATTGTTATGGTCACGAATGCTACGAGAAAGCTTTTGGGGTTTAGGTGGCGGGCCAGTATTGTATTCTGCTATGAGCGCTATTGATACCGCACTTTGGGATATTAAAGCTAAAGCCTTAGGCGTGCCAGTTTATCAATTGCTTGGTGGTAAAGTAAACGACAAGCTACGCACCTATGCCAGTCAACTACAATTTGATTGGGATAGTGAAATCAATAAGTTAATAGAGCCAGAAGCATATGCACAAGCAGCACTAAAAGCAGTGAGTGAAGGCTATGATGCTGTAAAAGTTGACCCGATTGTTTATAACAAAAATGGCAGTTCATCATTTGATAGAACCAAGCTATTTACCAAGCCACAAATGCGTTTGTTTGGTGACAGACTACGTGCTATTCGTGATGCGGTTGGTGAAGATGTAGATATTATTTTTGAGTCTCACTCATTAATGGGTGCAGCATCAGCCATTCAAATGGGCGCTATTGTCGAAGAGGTTGGTTGCATGATGTATGAGGAGCCTGTTAACTATTTAAATTCAGCGGTACATAAAAAAGTATCTGATAGAGTTAATGTGCCTATTGCTGGTGGTGAACGACTATATCATCGTTGGGATGTACGCCCTTATTTTGAAGCCCAAAGTATTGATGTACTTCAACCTGATGTTGGCTTATGTGGTGGCTTTACTGAAGCTAAAAAAGTTTGTGATTATGCTGATGTTTACGATATTCGCATTCAAGCACATGTTTGTGGTGGGCCGGTGGCAACAGCAGCAGCACTACACTTAGAAACCGCTATTCCTAATTTTTTAATTCATGAGCATCATACCTATGCTATTAAAGAGTGGAATCGCGAATTGTGTTTGCAAGATCCACAACCCGTTAATGGTTTTTTTCAAGTAACTGAAGTGCCAGGGCTTGGTATTGAATTAAATGATGCTGTGGTTAATAAATCGCCACATGTAGTGGTCAAATAAATTATGGTCTTATACTATAGTTACCGTTATCCTGCTGTCATCCTCATCGTGTATTAATAACAAAAAAAGACTCGCCAAGTATGGCGGTTTGCTCTGGGTGAGATGAATAGTTATCTATTTATTTCATCCAAGGAATACAAGCGAAGCGCATTGTCATGTACTAATGCACTTTTTTCTTGTTTAGTTAGTGTTTTAAAAAAATCACCATTAACTAATGATTGCCAATAATCTTGATAGTTATTTTTACTTGATAAACGTTTATTAAATAACGTAAGTGGAAAATTACTGGCTAACATCATCTTTTTCGCCCCAAAAACACTAAAAATCAGCGATAAGTTCTCGTTTAACCAATTGTCTTGATAATTTCTATCTGTCATTTCCCAACCTGAGCATTTAATAGCAACATGTGGATAAAAAGACAATTTAATTAAATTGCTTTGCCAACGTTGCCATTCAATAGTGTGTATATCAGCAGGAGGAAAACCAGCATGATTTATAATAAAATTGATATCTGGATTTTCAGTAATAACATCACATAAGGCATTAACAGGTGCGTGTTCAATGAGCGGTAACTGAACATCGAACACTAAAGCATTTTTATTGAGTGTTTTAATGTTATCAAGTACTTGCTTGTTTGTTAATAAACTTAAGGCGTGTTCATCTAATAGGTGACGAACGCCAACGAATGAGGACAATTCAGCTAATTTTTCTATGACCGAATTAACCTGTTGCCTCGATGCGACTAAATCGATATTAGCGATGGCTCTAAAAGGTTTATTACAGGCTTGTTCTAAGGCGGCAAGTTCTCGCCATGGTTGCTCATTATCAAAACCTGCTTCAATATGAACAAAGCTAGATAAAGATAATGGCTCGGTTAGCGTTAAGTCAGTTTCATTAAAGCTTTTATTGATAAGTTGCTTATCAGACCAAAAGGGATAATTTTCAGTTTTTAACCAATGATAACAACCTAATTCAAGATTAAATAAATGTAGATGAGGATCAATTATTTTCATTTCCGCTACTCGTTACTCTATTGCGCTGTGTTATTGCACCGTACTATTGCACCGTATAGCCACCATCAATTACCTGTAAACTGCCGGTAATAAATTTAGCTTTATCAGAAGCTAAAAATAAGACTAATTCAGCCACTTCTTCTGGTTGACCTAGCCGGTTTAACGGTTGTAACCTTTCTTCTTCCAGATGAACTTGTTTTTTGTTTGCCCCTGATTTTTGGCAATAACTATCAATGGCATGATGATAAAGAGGGGTTTCTATGGTGCCAGGACAAACGGCATTAGTGCGAATATTAAACGCAGCGTAATCTAACGCAGTAGTTTTTGCCATCGAAGCAAGCGCGGCTTTACTTAAGTTGTAGACAAAAGAGTTGTGCTTAGCAATGAGTGCTTGATCCGAAGACATTAAAATAATAGCACCATTGTTATTAGCTTTCATACTAGGTAATACAGCTTTAACAGCAGCATAAGCCCCTTTTACATTGATATTAAACACCTTGTCAAAATCATCTTCTGACGTGTTTTCAATATTGGCAGAAAAATGGACTCCTGCGTTAGAAATAAGCACATCCACAGGCTGTTGTTTAGCAATGTTACTAATAATGCTAGCGACTTGGTTAACATTAGTCACATCACATTGGCAAAATTCGCCAAAAGAAGAAGGAGATAAGTCTAAGTTAAAAACGTGATAATTATGTTGCTCAAATAATTTTACAATGCTTAGACCTATACCTGAGCTACCACCAGTAACTACGCATGTTTTTTTCATCTAGCTTGACCACTAATTCTATGAAGTAAACGTTTTATCAATGATACCTCTTAGTTAAGTGCAGTGCCATTTTCTTATTTTAATTAATTCGTTATAATAAACATAATTTTAAAAATTCTAAAAATTGAGATTTTCCATGAAAGCATGTGGTGTTGAAATAAAGGGTAATGATGCAATTATTTGTATCATGTCTAAAGAGAATGATTTGTATGATATTCCTCATACTCGAGTACAAAAAATTAGTCTTGATAACGCGGGTGATGCCGAACAAGTGCAAAAATTCCAGTTTGTTTTTGCTAAACTAATGGAAGATTATCAGGTAAGTCATGTGCTTATTAAGGGGCGTGCGTTAAAAGGAAAGTTTGCTGGTGGCCCTATTGGCTTTAAAGTTGAAGCGGCAATTCAATTGATAAAAGAATTAAATGTTGAAATTCTAGCAGGAAGCTTTATTAAGAAAGAATTAGCCAAAAGTCAAGTAAGCATCGACTTTCGTGACACCAATTTAAAGCAATATCAAGAGCAAGCTTTCACTACAGTATTTGCTTATTTAGAAACACTGTAATGATTACATATACTCATGAGTCTTTTCAAATAACTTATCTACTAACGTTCACTTAAAAAACAGCGTATTTATTGCTTTTTTTTATCCTTAAATTTCACCTCTAAAATAGACATTTTATAAAGATCAGCACTAATCTTACTTGAGTTAAAGCAAAGAACATGATTTAATCAAACGCTTGTTTGAAAATCTGACCGCTGATCAGTAAGTTGGTTCGCGGGTAGTAACGGCTAAAATTAATATTGGAGAAACTCTTATGCCAGAATATAAAGCGCCGATTAGAGACATAAAGTTCGTCATGCAAGAATTATTTGATTGTGACAGTCACTATCAAAAACTAGGTTATGAAGATGCTAGCCTTGATATGGTCGATGCCATAATAGCTGAGGCTGCTAAGTTTACTGAACAAGTAGTTGCACCGATAAACCAAAGTGGTGATAAGCAAGGTTGTACTTGGAATAATGGTGAGGTTACAACACCTGATGGTTTTAAAGAAGCTTATCAGCAATATGTTGAAGGAGGTTGGCCAACATTAGCACAAAATGTTGATTTTGGTGGTCAAGGTTTACCACATTCCTTAAGTGCTGCTATTACAGAGCTTTGCTCTAGTGCTAACCATAGCTTTGCTATGTATCCTAGCTTAAGCCATGGCGCATTAGCAACTATTGAAGCACATGGCAGTGATGGACATAAAAATATGTTTATGTCAAAACTGGTAGAAGGTACATGGACTGGTACTATGTGTTTGACTGAGCCTCATTGTGGTACTGATTTAGGCATGTTAAGCACTAAAGCTTTATTAAATGATGATGGTAGTTACTCATTAACAGGTACTAAAATTTTCATTTCTGCTGGTGAACATGACTTATCGAGTAATATTGTACACATTGTTATTGCTCGTATCCCTGGTTCACCAGAAGGGAGTCGCGGTATTTCATTATTTATCGTGCCTAAATTTAATGTGACCGATGACGGTGAAGTTAGCGATAGAAATGCAGTGAGTTGCGGCTCTATTGAACATAAAATGGGTATCAATGCGAATGCGACTTGTGTCATTAATTTTGATGGCGCCAAAGGTTATTTGATTGGTGAAGTAAATCGTGGCTTAAACTGTATGTTTACCTTTATGAATACGGCACGCTTAGGTGTTGCTATCGAAGGTGTGGCTGCTGCCGAAGCGTCATTTCAAGGGGCACTAGCTTACGCGAAAGATAGATTACAAATGCGTTCATTGTCTGGTGTTAAAAATCCTGAAGGCCCAGCTGATGCTATTATTGTTCACCCAGATGTGCGCCGCATGTTATTAACACAAAAATCTATTGCTGAAGGTGGTCGAGCACTAATCGCTTATTTATCACAACTTGTTGATGTTGATCATGCCAGTACTGATGAAGCAGAAAAAGCATCGGCAGAATCTAAGTTAGCTTTATTAACACCAATTGCGAAAGCTTTTTTAACTGAATTAGGTTTAGAGTGTACTAGCCATGGTGTGCAGATTTTTGGTGGTCACGGTTTTATCAAAGAATGGGGTATGGAACAATTGATGCGTGATACAAAAATCAGTTGTTTGTATGAAGGCACTACTGGTATTCAAGCACTGGATTTATTAGCGCGTAAAGTTTTAGGCTCTAAAGGTGAAATATTAAAACCATTCGGCGCGGAAGTCACCGCATTTTGTGTTGAAAATACTGGCAATGAAGCGATGCAAGAATTTATTCAGCCTATTATGATCCTTGGTGCTGATTGGCAGAAAATGACCGAGACCTTAAGTTTAAAAGCAATGAATAATCCAGATGAAATAGGTGCGGCTTCAGTTGATTATCTAATGTATTCAGGCTATTTAGTGCTAGCATATTTTTGGGCGAAAATGGCAAAAGTCGCGCAAGATAAATTAGCAGCCACTAACGATGATAACGCTTTTTATCAAACGAAAATTAAAACAGCCCGTTTCTATTTTCAGCGTATTTTACCAAGAGCAAAGGGTCATGCGGCTTGTGTTGAAAATGGTGCCGATTCTATGATGGCAATTAATGCCGATGATTTTACTTTTTAGTCAAATGCGTTGATAAAATAACTTAAGAAGGGAAGGAGGGAGGAAGGAAGGAAGGAAGGGAAGCTATTACTTGAATCCAGCTATGCTTCCCTTTTTTAACCATGAAAATAAACTATAATGATTTTTGTTGGTTAACTTTTTTAGTGCGCATTAACTCTAATTCAAGCCTTGCGTATCTATGCTCAACAAATTCATAAACATTAGTACTTAATGATAATTTAAAGAAGTTGGCCGCTGCGCCAAAATTTCCTTGCTCTTGATTATATTTACCTAAATAAAAATAAGCTTCACACAACCTATCCGTTAGCGCTTTATTTGATTTAATATTCATCGTTAACTCACTAATAAACTTTTCTTGGCTAATATCACCTAAATATAAATAAATAACTTGTTTAGCCCAAGTGCGACTGTCAACAGACTCAGCTCTTTGTTTTAAGCTTTGCTTAGCTTGCACCGTATCTATTTCATACTCAGCTAAATAAAGCCATAACAAACGATAAGGATCATCACTTTGCTTTTGGTGAAAATCTTTAAAATCTTGCGCAGCTAATTCAGGTCGATCACCATAATAAAGTGCAATACCTCGATTTAAGTGGGCATACTCATGTTCAGGCGCTAACTCTAAAACTGAATCAAACGTCTCATAAGCTTGAGAAAACGCTTTTAATTGTGTGAAGTGTATACCTAAAAAGTTATAAGCATCTGTTAAGGTTGGTTTTAGTTGTAAGGCATGAGAAAAATCAAGACGTGCTAATGAACGTAAACCGACACTGTCAAATAACACACCGCGATCATAATAGAGCTGCGCTTTTTGCTCATCAGTAATTTTTACCTGGTTAATCACTTCAGACAAACGAGCAATAGCCATTTCGCTTTTATAATTTATGGCCAAAGGCTCAGCAATAACTAATTGACTTAATGCCGCTGAGCTAGAGTTAGAGCTAGAGTTATTAAATGATGCACAGCCTTGAGATAACAATACCATGCTAAATATCATGCTAATAAGTAAAATCAGCATGCTCGATTTAACCTTGAATTCAGAAAAATATAAACTCACTAATACACCTTAAAAATAATAAAATTAAATGCTGCTGATACTAACTGATACTAATACTACTGATACTGATTGTACTTGAAATAACAACAAAAAAGGAGCCATTAGGCTCCTTTTTACTAAGCTAGGTTGTAAATGACTGTCTAGCTGGCTTGGTAGAATTACTCAGCTGCTGGAGAAGCTACCGCAGGCTTTTCAATTGCTTCTTTAATACTTAAACGTACACGGCCTTGACGGTCAACTTCAAGTACTTTCACTTGCACTTCTTGCCCTTCTTTAAGCACATCACTTACGTTATTAACACGCTCTTCAGAGATTTGTGAAATATGTACTAAACCATCTTTACCTGGTAATACATTAACAAAAGCACCAAAATCGACAATACGTACTACCGTACCAGTGTAAAGTGTACCCACTTCAATTTCAGCGGTTAACGCTTTAATGCGTTCAATAGCATCTTGCGCTTGCTCATTCGATGTAGCGGCGATTTTAACCGTACCATCATCATCAATTTCAATCGTAGTGCCTGTGTCTTCAGTAAGTTGACGAATAGTTGCGCCACCTTTACCAATGATGTCACGAATTTTGTCTTGACTCACTTTAATGGTGTGAATGCGTGGAGCAAATTCAGAGATTTCTTCTCTATGACCAGCAATTGCTTCATCCATTACCGATAAAATGTGAGTACGCGCTGCTTTTGCTTGGTTTAAGGCAAGTTGCATGATTTCTTGTGTGATACCCTCAATTTTGATATCCATTTGCAGTGCTGTAATACCACCCGTAGTACCCGCAACTTTAAAGTCCATATCACCTAAATGATCTTCATCACCTAAAATATCGCTAAGAACAACAAAGTTTTCACCTTCTTTAACAAGGCCCATAGCGATACCAGCAACAGATGCTTTAATTGGTACACCAGCGTCCATTAATGCTAATGAAGTACCACAAACAGAAGCCATTGAAGATGAGCCATTTGATTCTGTTATTTCAGAAACCACACGTACAGCATACGGGAATTCTTCAACACTAGGCATAACCGCTAACATACCGCGTTTTGCTAAACGACCATGGCCGATTTCACGACGCTTAGGTGAGCCAACAAAACCTGTTTCACCAACACAGTATGGAGGGAAGTTGTAATGAAGCATAAAGGCATCAGTTTTTTCGCCTAAAATACTATCAATACGCTGTGCATCACGCTGTGTACCTAAAGTAGCAGTAACTAAGGCTTGTGTTTCACCACGTGTAAATACAGCAGAGCCGTGAGTACGTGGTAGTACGCCAGTCATTACGTCTAACGCACGAATCGATTCAGGAACACGACCATCAATACGTGGGTGACCTTGAGTGATACGACCACGAACAACCGTTTTTTCTAAGTCATGAAATAAATCTTTCGCTTCTTGAACGTTAAGCTCTTCATCCTCGGCAAGTAATTGTTCAATTACGCCATTGCGAATTTCAGCTATTTTTTCATAACGAACTGCTTTTTCAGTGATTTGATAAGCGTCATTAACTTGTGCTTTTGATAACTCAGCAATTTTAGCTACTAACTCCGCATTCTTAACTGGAGCAACCCAATCCCAAGAAGGGGTATTAACTTCCGCTTTGAATGCTTTAATTGCAGAAACAGCCACTTGCATTTGTTCATGACCAAACATTACAGCACCAAGCATGACTTCTTCAGATAATATGTCAGCTTCAGATTCAACCATTAATACGGCAGAATCAGTACCAGAAACCACTAAATTTAGTTTGCTGTCAGGTAATTCAGCTTGTAATGGGTTAAGAATGTATTGACCATCAACATAACCAACACGCGCTGCGCCAACGGGGCCACTAAATGGTACACCAGCAATAGCTAATGCGGCAGAAGTACCAATTAATGAAATAATATCTGGGGCAATTTCAGGGTTAACAGAAACAACCGTGATAATTACTTGTACTTCGTTAGTAAAACCTTCAGGAAATAGAGGACGAATTGGGCGATCAATTAAGCGAGCGATAAGTGTTTCTTCTTCTGAAGGACGACCTTCACGTTTAAAGAAACTCCCAGGAATTTTACCCGCTGCGTAAGTACGCTCTTGATAGTTAACTGTTAAGGGGAAAAAATCTTGACCTTCTTTCGCTTCTTTTTTTGCAACAACAGATACAAGTACACAAGTATCATCCATGCTTGCCATAACAGCAGCCGTTGCTTGACGGGCAATATTACCCGTTTCAAGTGTGACGGTATGTTTACCGAATTGAAATTTTTTAGTTACTGAATTAAACATTTTATATGTTTCCTTTATTTAACGTATAGATATTCTAATCAATCTGTACAATTATTTATTCACTTAAGCATCATTAAGCCAAGTAGAACAAAAAATTATACAGTTTGATTGATTATTATGTGCTTAATTTCATCGGTAACAAATACAGAATAAATTAAGCACGCGTATTATACTTACCTAGGCGCTATTTACTAGCAACAATGACAAGATAAAAGCTTTAATACTAGGGTGGGATCACATATTTCGGATAAAAAGCACAGTATAATGAAAAGTATTAAAAGTTAACGCCTCACAGCAAACACGCTGTGAGGCGTTTAGTTCGTTGATGTCTGATCGCGAGTTAAAGAATGGCACCATCACGGATCATGTCTTGATCTACCAGCACTTGTAATACTTGTGATACGCCATCAGCATTATTTTGCTCAAACTGATAAACAAGATAAGTCTGATCCGAGTTAGTTGTTGTACCTTCTTTTATCCAACTTTCCGCTTCGGCAATTGTATCAAGTACAAGCGTATCGTCAGCATCACCGTTTACCACAAGTTGATGTTTACCTGTGCCATCTAAACCGTCCCAGCCATTGGCATCATTAAATAGATTTATGCCACTTTGTAACACATCATCTAACTGAATTTTCACCGTATTAGCGCCTGAGCCAGCGATATTAACCACATTGATTTCAGTATGCTCGTCAGGAAAATCAAGGGTTTGATCCTTCGCGGTTGACGGCAAACTGTATGTTTTAACCGACAGCCCACTAATCGGATCTTTTGCTTCTACTTTTGCTTCTACTTTTGCTTCAAGAGATGCTTCAAGAGATGAAGCATAACTTGAATACAGAGCTTCTGCTGCTGCTGCGGCTCCCGCAGCAGCGGCGCTAGCATCAATGGTAATAGTGCTTGCTGTACTGATCACCCGCTCACTGCCAACAATGCCGTTTTCCGCTTGAATAACCGCTTTAAATGTATGCGAGCCATCTGGTAACACTAACGTAGTGAATTCCCATGAGTTATTGGCAGTGTCAACGGTGGCAACACCAAGTTTCGCGGTGCCATCGTAAATAGCCAGCTCTTCACCCGTGCCTAGCGCAACGGCTAAAGTACCCCTCAAGGTTGGTGTGCTGTCGTCAGTAGTAACATTCGCCGCTAAGCTGGTTTTATACTTAGGTATTGCACCCGTACCGCCTAGTTGAAACCCGCTTGTAGCAGTCGTTAACCGTGCATAGGTCAGGGCACTAAGATCTTGGGTACTGGCAAAAATACCGACATTTTTGATACCATCTGTCAAATTAGGAAAATTCGCATAAGCGTCGACATGGTCAATAACATAGTTAGTGCCTAGGTCAATAAGTAACCAGTTGTCGTTCGAGGTTGCACTTGCTTGATAAGCATTCTGGGCTGCTCCATTAGTAACGGCTAACAGTGAACTACTCGAATGGGGAGTAATGTTCGCCGTGACGGTTTTACCAAGGGCAACATTTTCGCCACCTGAGAATACTTGCACTTCACCAACCACCAATTGATTAGTTGAGTCCCCTGTTTGTTTGAGCAAAATATAACGCACCGCTGGGTTAATAACTCCCGTAACGCTATCATCATCCATATTATCGATTACTATCATGCTAATGCTAGGATTGATGTTAACTACATGGGCGGCACTTGCCGTACCCTCACCACCAGTAGGGCTTTCAACCTGTGCGGTAAAACTATAGCGGTTTGCTGTTAATGCGTCCGGTGTGTAAGTCCAAGTGGTGTCTGTCACTGCCGCGTCATCTAGTTTTCTGCTGCCATCATATATTGCCAGCACTTGCCCAGCAGTAAGTGCAGCAGTCAGTGTGCCAGATAATGTCGGCGTGGTGTCGTCTGTTGTTGTGCCCGTCGCTATGGCTCCCTCAATACTGCCATGAGTGTTGACATCATCACTCACCGCCGTAATAGTCGGGGTTTGTATCGGTGTAGCGCTGCTAGTATCAACCGTAATAGTGCTTGTTATACTGATCACCCGCGCATTGGCAATATCGCTGTTATTTGCCGCTTGAATAACCGCTTTAAACGCATATGAGCCATTTGTTAACGGGTTCGTAGGAGTGAATGTCCATCTGTTATCGCTGTTATCAACCATGGCAACACCAAGTTTATCCGTGCCATCGTAAATAGCTAACTCTTCACCCGTGCCTAGCGCAATGGCTAAAGTGCCTGACAAGGTCGGTGTATTATCGTCTGTAGTATTATTAATCTCTGTAGTTAAGCTGGTTTTATACTCAGGTGTTGCACCCGTACCGCCTAGGTTAATCGCGTTTGCAGCAGCCTGTAACTCTGTATAGGGCAGGCTGCTAAGATTTTCTCTGCTGGCAAAAACATCGACATTTCTGATGCCTTCTCTATGATCCTCATCACTCGAACTCAAGGCATAAACGTCGACACTGTCAATACTATAGTTAGCGCCTAGGTCAATAAGTAGCCCGTTGTCTGTCGTGTTGCCTTTTGCTATATAACCACTAGTTGCTTCTAGGCTATCATCAGTAACCTCTGACGGAGGATTCTGGTCAAAGCTAGCACCTAACGCTTTGACGGTTTTATCTTTCGCAACATTAACGCCAGCTGAGAAGACGCGCACTTCACCAACTATCAATTGACGGCCAACGGAAACTTCCGATTGACTGGCTATTGTGGCCCCTGTTTGTTTGAGCAGGATATAACGCACCCCTGGCCTAACGATTTCTGGTGTAGTACCTGCGTTATCGGTTACTGTCATGCTAATGCTAGGATTGATGTTAACCACATGGGCGTCACTTGTTATACCCTGACCAGCAAAGCTGCTTTCAACCCGCGCAGTAAAACTATGACTGTCTGCTGTTAATACGGACGGTGTGTAAGTCCAAGTTGTGTCAGAGGCAATGGTTGTCACAGTCGCTTCGTCTAGTTTCATGCTGCCATCATATATTGCCAGCACTTGGTCACCAGTAAGCGCAGCACTCAGTGTGCCAGATAATGTCGGCGTGGTGTCGTCTGTTGTTGTGCCCGTCGCTATGGCTCCCTCAATACTGCCATGAGTGCTGACATCATCACTCACCGCCGTAATAGTCGCGGTTTGTGTCGGTGTAGCGCTGTTACGATTAACGGTAATAGTGCTTGTTGTACTGATCACCCGCGCATTGGCAATATCGCTGTTATTTGCCACTTGAATAACCGCTTTAAGCTCATAATTGCCATCCTCTAACGGATCCGTAGGAGTGAATGTCCATACGTTATTGCTGTCAACGGTGACAACACTAAGTTTCGTGCTGCCATTGTAAATAGCCAACTCTTCAGCCGCACCTAGCGCAGTAGCTAAAGTACCTGATAAGGTCGGTGTATTATCGTCTATTATGGTAATAACAGTTGGCATTACGGTGTTTTTCTGCTGAGGTGACGGACCCGTACCGCCTAGGCGAATCACGTTTACATTAGCTATTAAATCTGCATGGCTCTGACGGCTAAAACTTTCGGTGGTACTGGCAAAAATATCGACATTTTTGATAGGAGGAAGAAAAGTACTAGACGCATAAGCGTTGACACTGTCAATAACATAGTTAGCGCCTAGGTCAATAAGCAACCAGTTGTCTGTCGTAGCTGTACTTGCGGAATAACCTGTATCTGATGCTCGACTACCATCAGTAACGGCTGCTGGAGGACTGTTTTCCAAATTAGCATATCCTGCGGTGACGGTTTTATTTAAGGCAACATTAACGCCACCTGAGAAGACTTCCACTTCACCAACCCCCAATTGATTATTTGGCTCCCCTGTTTGTTTGAGCAGGATATAACGCATCGCTGGATTAAGATCTCCCATTACAGCGCCCACATTATCGGTTACTGTCATGCTAATGCCGGGGTTGATGTTAACCACATAAGGGGCACTTACTAGACCCTGTAGAACATCCATGCCGTTTTCAACCTGTGCGGTAAAACTATAGCTGCCTGCTGTTAATACGGGCGGTGTGTAAGTCCAAGTGTTGTCTGTTGCCACATCCGCTTCACCTAGTTTTGTCTCGCCATCATATATCGCCAGCACTTGCCCAGTAGTAAGCGCAGCAGTCAGTGTGCCCGTTAAGGTAGGCGTGGTGTCGTCTGTTGTTGTGCCAGTCGCTATGTCTCCCTCAACACTGTCATAAGTGGCCACATTATCATCCGCCCCCATAATAGTCGGTGCAGCAGCGTCAACCATAATAGTATATGCAGCGCTGATCACATCAGCATTGTCAATCTCGTCTTCACCTATCGTTTGAATAACCGCTTTAAACGCATATGAGCCATTTGTTAACGCGTTCGTAAGAATGAATGTCCATGTGTTATCGTCATTAACGGTAGCAACACCATCAAGTTTCGTGGTGCCATGGTAAATAGCCAGCTCTTCACCCTCGCCTAGCGTAGTGGTTAAAGTACCTGACAAGGTCGGTGTATTATCGTCTGTAGTATTATTAATCGCTGTAGTTAAGCTGGTTTTATATATAGCTGGATCACCCGTACCGCCTAGCTTAATCGCGTTTGGATCAGCGATTAAGTCGGTATCGATCTTGCCGCTAAAATCTTCGTTACTGGCAAAAATATCGACATTTCTTATGTTGGCAATAGTACTCGTAACATCACGCAATGCATAAACCTCGACACGGTCAATAGCATAGTGAGCACCTAGATCAATTTGTACCCAGTTGTCTGATGTAGATTCAAATGAGATATAACCATCTGCATTGAGTCCTTTTATACCATTAGTAACCTCTGCCGGAGAAGAGTTAGACGATTGATTACTCGTCTCCCCTACCGTGACCGTGACGGCTTCATCAAGGGCAATATTAGTCTCACCTGAGAATACTTCAACTTCACCAAGCCACAAGAAGTTACTTGAGGCGCCTGTTTGTTTGAGTAGGATATAACGCACCGCTGGATTAACAGCTCCCATTACACTACCCACATCATCGGTTACCGCTGTAATAGTAACATCATTGTTATTAACAACCACATCGGTTGGATCACTGGTTACCGTTTCATCCTCACCCTGATCATCGGTATAGCTCACCACTACAGTGATGGTTTTACCTACTTGATCTTGCGTCAAGATAAAGGTTGGGTTGTTTGAATTCGCAATAGCCACATCATCAGCCTGCCACTGGTAGCTAAATGTACCCAGACCATCCTCGTCTGTCACTGTTGAGACTGCTGTGAGTGTTTCACCTTGTTTTGGTGTTGCTGTTGCTGCGCCCGTAATAGTCACTTCACCCATGGGAAGATCATTAACATTTTCAACCGCAACAGTTGGATCACTGGTTACCGTTTCAGGAGTCTCATAACCATCGGTATAGCTCACCACTACGGTAATGGTTTTACCCACCTGTGCTTGTGTCAAGGTCAAGGTTGAATTGTTTGCATTCGCAATAGCCACATCATCAGCCTGCCACTGGTAGCTAAATGTACCCAGACCATCCTCGTCTGTCACTGTTGAGACTGCTGTGAGTGTTTCACCTTGTTTTGGTGTTGCTGTTGCTGCGCCCGTAATGGTCACTTTACCCATGGGAAGATCATTAACATTTTCAACCGCAACAGTTGGATCACTGGTTACCGTTTCAGGAGTCTCATAACCATCGGTATAGCTCACCACTACGGTAATGGTTTTACCCACCTGTGCTTGTGTCAAGGTCAAGGTTGAATTGTTCGCACCTGAAATAGCCACATCATCAGCCTGCCACTGGTAGCTAAATGTACCCAGACCATCCTCGTCTGTCACTGTTGAGACTGCTGTGAGTGTTTCACCTTGTTTTGGTGTTGCTGTTGCTGCGCCCGTAATGGTCACTTCACCCATGGGAAGATCATTAACATTTTCAACCGCAACAGTTGGATCACTGGTTACCGTTTCAGGAGTCTCATAACCATCGGTATAGCTCACCACTACGGTAATGGTTTTACCCACCTGTGCTTGTGTCAAGGTCAAGGTTGGATTGTTTGCACCTGAAATAGCCTCGTTATTACTGCCATCGGCGCCACTTGCCCACCATTGGTAGGTAAATGTGCCCAGACCATCTTCGTCTGTCACTGTTGGGACTGCTGTGAGTGTTTCACCTTGTTTTGGTGTTGCTGTTGCTGCGCCCGTAATAGTCACTTCACCCATGGGAAGATCATTAACATTTTCAACCGCAACAGTTGGATCACTGGTTACCGTTTCAGGAGTCTCATAACCATCGGTATAGCTCACCACTACGGTAATGGTTTTACCCACCTGTGCTTGTGTCAAGGTCAAGGTTGAATTGTTTGCATTCGCAATAGCCACATCATCAGCCTGCCACTGGTAGCTAAATGTACCCAGACCATCCTCGTCTGTCACTGTTGAGACTGCTGTGAGTGTTTCACCTTGTTTTGGTGTTGCTGTTGCTGCGCCCGTAATAGTCACTTCACCCATGGGAAGATCATTAACATTTTCAACCGCAACAGTTGGATCACTGGTTACCGTTTCAGGAGTCTCATAACCATCGGTATAGCTCACCACTACGGTAATGGTTTTACCCACC
This sequence comes from uncultured Colwellia sp., assembly GCA_965261045.1. Lineage (GTDB taxonomy): Bacteria > Pseudomonadota > Gammaproteobacteria > Enterobacterales > Alteromonadaceae > Colwellia. Next base: position 1,054,193 of record CBDHCJ010000001.1, on the reverse strand, counting down.
TGTGCTTGTGTCAAGGTCAAGGTTGGATTGTTTGCATTCGCAATAGCCACATCATCAGCCTGCCACTGGTAGCTAAATGTACCCAGACCATCCTCGTCTGTCACTGTTGAGACTGCTGTGAGTGTTTCACCTTGTTTTGGTGTTGCTGTTGCTGCGCCCGTAATGGTCACTTCACCCATGGGAAGATCATTGACATTTTCAACCGCAACAGTTGGATCACTGGTTATGACTGGCTCAACAGTGCCGAACGCATCGGTATAGCTCACTTCGACTGTGATGGTTTTACCCACCTGCGCTTGCGTCAAGGTAAAGGTTGAATTGGTTGCGCCCATAATATCAGTGCCATCTGCCTGCCATTGGTAGCTAAACGCGCCCAAACCATCCTCATCCATCAGGTCTGAGGTGTTTGCTGTGAGCGTTTTGTCTTCTCTTGCTGTCCCCGTAATGATCACCTCACCTGTGGTAAGATCATTGACATTTTCAACCGCCGCGGTTGCCGCACTGGTTATTACTGACTCAACATTGCCGAACGCATCGGTATGTATTACTTTTAGTGTGATGGTTTTACCCACATGCGCTTGCGTTAAGGTTAAGGCGGCACTGGTTGCGTTGACAATAACAAGGTTATCAGTGCCGTCATCTGCCCACCATTGGTAGCTAAACGTGCCCTTACCATCATCGTCCATCAGGGCTGAGGTATCTGCTGTTAGGTTTTGATCTTCTCTTGCTGTTCCAGTAATGGTGACAACGCCTGTGGTAGGATCATTGACATTTTCAACCGCTGCGGTTGCTGTACTGGTTTTTGCTGGCTCAACTGTGCCGAACGCATCGGTATGTATTACCACCACGGTGATGATTTTACCTACCTGTTCTTGGGTCAAGATCAAGGTGTTATCGGTTGCGCCCGCAATAGCAAGGTTATTAGTGCCGTCATCTGCCCACCATTGGTAGCTAAACGTGCCCACACCATCCTCGTCCGTCAGGGCTGAGGTGTTTGCTATGAGTGTTCGGTTTTCTTCTGGTGTCCCATCAATGGTGACAACGTCCGTGGTAGGATCATTGACATTTTCAACCGCAACAGTTGCCGCACTGGTTATCGCTGGCTCAACCGTGCCTTGTGCATCGGTATGTGTTACTACCACAGTGATGATTTTACCCACCTGTGCTTGGGTCAAGGTTAAGGTTTTATCAGTTGCGCCCGCAATAGCAAGGTTATTAGTGCCATCATTTGCCCACCATTGGTAGCTAAATGTGCCTACACCGTCACCATCGTTCAGGGCTGAGGTATTTGCTGTTAGGTTTTGATCTTCTGTGGCTGTCCCTGTGATGGTCACCTTACCCTTGGTAGGTGTATTAACATTGTTATCACTATCGTCAAAAGCTTTTATGCCAACAGCGGCTAAAGCGACACCAGCAGCAGCCCACCACCAATGCGACCCTTGAACATTACTCCCTTGAACATTTGTCTCTTCGTCCTTTGTTGGAATATAACTAACGGCTCCTTCTGGCAGATCACTTAATCCTAACGTTACTCCATCATCCTCGGTGAGCATATCAGCTAATACACCACTGTCGGCATAGGTGTACACCATAAAACTGCCATCACTCAATGTTTGACCAACAGGGCTATCCGGTGTTATTGTAACCCCCCCCCCCCCCCCAGCTTCACCACCACCTAATGTTACGCTACAAGCACCATCTTCACATAAGGTGTAAAAACCTCTGAAAATAACTTTGCTGGCATCGGCGGCGGTAACGATAAGATCATCGTCTTTTTTCACCGCAATAATGTTCGTTATTAACTGTCTTAATTCAGGGTTTTCTGCCTTACTTGCATCCCCCGTTTGGGTCATTACTTTTACGTTATAGTTTTCATAGGTCGCTGTTCTGATAGAGATAGTTTTAGCGGATGGTAAAGTTATTGCTATATCGTCTAATTTAGGGTCTTTAGGTTCGATTATAACTAGATTTGTCGTTCCGTTTGTTGATCCGTTAAGTATATTCATTTTATTTTTATTCCTATTAATTGAATCTAAGCTGAATCTAAGCTGAATCCAAGTTACGTTTTTAAATTGTTTTTATATCATCGCTATATTTATGTTACAAGACAAGTATTATTCAGTATGATTTTATAAAAAAAAGCAATGCATAGTCCCACCCGGCATTTATTACTTGAATCCAGCAATACCCAATAAAAACAAAAGGCTCAATAAAACAAAAAGGAGCCTACTGGCTCCTTTTTTTAATAACTCGCATCTTGAGATGGTTTGGCTATATTAACGACGTAAACCTAATTTACCAATTAAAGAGCTATAACGAACAACGTTTTTACCTTTTAAGTAATCAAGCAATTTACGACGTTGTGCAACCATGCGTAATAAACCACGACGTGAATGGTGATCATGGATGTGCTCTTTGAAGTGACCTTGTAAATGATTGATTTGTGTAGTTAACAAAGCAACTTGTACTTCTGGTGAGCCAGTATCACCTTCTTTTTGAGCGTATTCTGCAACAATTGCTGCTTTTTCTGTCGCGTTTAAAGACATAATAAATCCTTAGTGTGTTAACCCAAACATATGATTTAACATTAGTTTTGAGTTATTAAAATTATACCACAGCCAAACACTAATTCAGCTAGGTAACGAAAGAGCGCGTATTTTATCAGGGCGCAGCTAAAATGCAACTAAAACCGACGCGCTATTTACAGACTACTTATTCAGTAGGCTTTTTATGATGATTACCTCAATGATTTACCTCAATGATTTACACAACCACAATACGCTTCGGCGCTACTTGGCCATCATCATTAATCATTCCAACACCAATAAACTCTGCTTGTTCGTCTTCTTCGTCTTCACCAATATATACTTGGACACTGCCTTCCATCGGCGCTTTATAGGCTTGTACTGGATTGCCATGACGTAAAAAGTTAGCTGACATATCATCAACATACACTGCGGGCATACCCTCAACAGCGCTTTGCATGGGTAATAATAAGGGATCAAGTAATTCTGATGGTGTTATATCTTGCTCTTTCGCTTGTTCTAATAGTGCTTCGAGTTGAGACAAGGTCACCATTTTATCAATAGGATAGCCGCCTACCGCTAAACGCCTTAAATTAGCAACATGTGCGCCACAACCTAGCAATTCACCTAAATCATCAATAATAGTGCGAATATAAGTACCTTTTGATACCTGTATTTTTAACTCAATTTCATCATGTTCAAAGCGCAATAACACTAAAGAATAAACGGTAATATCACGTGCTTCACGCGGTATTTCAATGCCTTCACGAGCATATTTATACAATGGCTGACCTTGATATTTAAGCGCAGAATACATTGATGGCACTTGTTTTGTTGTGCCGCGAAAAGAATCAAGTGCTACAGCTAATTGTTCATTAGAAACATTAACGGGCTTTTCTGCAACGATATCACCGTCAGCATCACTGGTAGTAGTTCGAATACCTAGCTTTGCTGTAACTTGATAGGTTTTATCTGTATCTAATAAAAATTGAGAAAACTTAGTGCCTTCACCTAAGCAAATTGGCAACATACCTGTAGCAAGAGGATCTAATGCACCAGTATGGCCAGCTTTTTGAGCAAAATAAAGTCGTTTAACTGCTTGTAAGGCGTGATTTGACGACATTTCATAGGGCTTATCAAGTAATAAAACGCCATTAATAGCACGACCTTTTCTACGCTTTGCCATGCTTTATTCGCCCTGCTCTTCTTTCTCTGTGCCATCGACATCATCAGCATGCTTATCACTGGCAACAGCTTGGTCAACTAAGGCGCTCATACGTACACCTTCGCTCATTGAACTGTCATAAACAAAGCGTAAATGTGGCATAATACGCGCACGTAAACGCTTACCTAATAGTGAGCGAATATAACCTTCAGCGTCAGCTAAAACTTCAAGCGATGCTTTAATTTCGTCGGGGTTGTCATTAAAAAAAGTAACAAATATTTTTGCATAAGCTAAATCACGGGTTACTTCCACCGCTGACACTGTTGTCATACTTAAACGTGGATCTTTAATTTCGCGCATTAAAATAGTCGCTATTTCTTTTTGAATTTGCTGACCTACTCTGTCAGTACGGGCATATTCTCTAGCCATAATTTTTCTCTTTTAACTTATACCAATGACACAAACTAAGTGATCATTTTCAAATGGTATTAATATCTGTTAACAAAAAAGGGACATCAGTCCCTTTCATATTATGATTTAACTATTAGCTCGAAGCTAGTCGGTTCAAATTCAAGGCAGAAGCACAGAGTTGACGCTAATCAATGAGTACTTCCAACGCAGTAGTTGAGCCTACTAGCAATGGGGTGATAGTTACAATGTACGTTTAACTTCTACTGTTTCGAAAACTTCAATTTGGTCACCTACACGTACATCATTGTAGTTTTTAACACCAACACCACACTCAGTACCGTTACGAACTTCTTGAACGTCATCTTTAAAGCGACGTAATGATTCAAGTTCACCTTCGTAAATAACTACATTTTCACGTAATACACGAATTGGTGCGCTACGCTTGATAAAACCTTCTGTAACCATACAACCAGCAATAGAACCAATTTTAGGTGATTTAAATACATCCCGAACTTGTGCAAGACCAATGATTTCTTGTTTAAACTCAGGCGCTAACATACCGCTCATCGCTTGTTTAACTTCATCAATCAGTGCGTAAATAACGCTGTAGTAACGTAAATCAAGGCTCTCAGACTCGATAACTTTACGAGCAGCAACATCAGCACGTACGTTAAAGCCAACCACAATAGCATTTGAAGCCGCTGCTAAGGTTGCATCAGTTTCAGTAATACCACCAACACCTGAGCCAACAATGTTAACTTTCACTTCATCCGTTGACAATTTAGTTAATGACTCAGTAATCGCTTCCAATGAACCTTGAACATCTGATTTAAGGACGACATTAACTTCTGATACTTCACCAGATGCCATGCTAGCAAACATATTCTCAAGTTTAGATTTTTGTTGGCGAGCCAATTTAATATCACGGAATTTACCTTGACGGAATAAAGCAACTTCACGAGCTTTTTTCTCATCTTTTACCACGGTAGCTTCATCACCTGATTGTGGCACACCACTTAAACCAATGATTTCGACAGGAATTGACGGACCAGCTGATTGAATAATGCCACCATTTTCATCACGCATCGCACGTACTCGACCATATTCTAAACCACAAAGTACAATATCACCTTGCTTTATGGTACCTTCTTGAATAAGTACTGTGGCAACAGGACCACGACCTTTATCTAGTTTAGATTCAATAACAACACCACTTGCCATTTTATTAACAACAGCGCTTAGCTCTAATACTTCAGATTGCAATAAAATTGCATCAAGTAAATCTTCAATACCTAAACCCGTTTTCGCTGACACATGACAAAACTGTACATCACCACCCCAATCTTCAGGAATAACATCATGTTGAGAGAGTTCTGTTTTAACACGGTCTGGATCAGCGGTCTCTTTATCCATTTTATTCACCGCAATGATAATTGGTGCATCAGATGCTTTAGCATGTTGAATTGCTTCAATAGTTTGCGGCATAACACCATCATCTGCGGCAACGACAATAATAACGATATCCGTTGCTTTAGCACCACGTGAACGCATGGCAGTAAACGCAGCATGGCCGGGCGTATCTAAGAAGGTGATCATACCGTGACCCGTTTCTACATGATAAGCACCAATTTGCTGAGTAATACCACCCGCTTCGCCTGCGGCTACTTTCGCTTCACGAATGTGATCAAGTAATGACGTTTTACCGTGATCTACATGACCCATGATAGTCACTACTGGCGCACGCGTTACAGCATTACTTTCGACATTTTCATTATCACGATCCGCTAACACAGCTTCTTCTAACGCATTTTCTTTAACAAGTACGACATTAAAGCCCATTTCTTCAGCAACTAAAGCCGCTGTTTCTTGGTCAATCACTTGGTTAATGGTTGCCATCGCACCCATTTTAAACATCGCTTTAACAACTTCAGCGCCTTTCTTAGCCATTTTGTTTGCTAATTCAGCGACAGAAATAGTTTCACCAATGCGAATATCTTGTATCTTAGTTTCAACAGGTTTAGTAAAACCATGTTTTAAACTTTGAGGTGTAGAAAGTGTTTGCTTGCGACCGCGAACATTACGTCCTTTACCACCTCGAGCATTTCTATCGGCTGTGGCTTTTTTCTTCTTACGACGACGACCAGCACCTTCATCAGCAGCATCAACTTTATCTTCAGCTTCTTGCGCGTATTTAGAAGAAGTAACATGCACTACTTCTTTTTCTTTCGCTTTGCGCTCTTCTTCTTGCTCTTTCCAGCGGGCTTCATTTTCTTCAGCTAACTTTCTTGCTGCTTCTGAGGCTTCTTTGGCTTCTGCTTCAACTTTTGCTGACGCTTCTTTTTCTTGTGCTAAACGAAGTGTTTTCGCTTCTTCACTTTCTTCAATTTTAACCGCAGGTGCCTTATCAGCATTCTTAGCTTTTTCTATTGCTGTTTGCTTTGCTTTTTCAGACGCATCATTTTTAGCAGCGGCTCTACGCTCTGCTTCTACTTCAGCTTTTGCTACCGCTGCCGCTTTAGCATTTTCAGCTTCTTTGGCTGCGGCTGTGGCTTTAATTGCTGCTTCTGCTTCTGCTTTTGCTGCGGCTTCTGCTTCTGCTTTTGCTGCGGCTTCGGCTATTTGTTGCTCTTCTAATTCACTACGTTTAACGTAAGTGCGTTTTTTACGCACTTCAACACTAACTGACTTAGCTTTATTACCGTGTCCCATGGTCAAGGTTGATTTAGTTTTACGGTTTAGCGTTAATTTACTCGGCTTTGCGGCTGAGTTATCACCATGTTGTTTTTTCAAATACCCTAATAAGGCTTCTTTTTCGTCTTGCGAAATAGCATCGGTTGCCGATTTATTCACGCCTGAGTCAGCCAATTGGCTCACTAAACGATCCACCGGTGTACCAATTTCTTTGGCAAGCTCTGTTACTGTTATATCTGCCATCTACACTATTCTCCCGGTGTTAATTATTCTTCATTAAACCAACAAATGTTACGTGCGGCCATAATTAGCTCACCCGCTTTGGTTTCAGTTAATTCTTCAATATCGCTAATTTCATCAATACCTTGTTCTGCTAAGTCTTCTAGTGTTCTTACACCGCGACTTGCTAAAACAAAAGCTAAATGACGCTCTAAACCTTCAAGAGCTAATAAATCTTCCGCAGGCTCTGCACCTTCAAGCGTTTCTTCACTAGCAAGCGCTTGAGTTGTCAATGCTTCTTTAGCACGTTCTCTTAGCTCTTCAACAATTTCTTCAGTCAAACCGCCAACTTCAAGCATTTCAGCTACTGGTACGTATGCTATTTCTTCTAGTGAAGTAAAACCTTCATCAGATAATAATGTGGCAAAGTCTTCATCAAGATCTAGCTTGTCGATAAATAAATTCAATACTTTATTGTTCTCTGCCTGATGTTTCTCTTTCATGTCATCAACAGTCATTACGTTTAGTTCCCAGCCAGTTAACTGACTTGCTAAACGGATATTCTGTCCACTACGACCAATGGCCATAGCTAAGTTACCTTCTTCAACGGCAATATCCATAGTGCCTTTGTCTTCATCAACAATAATTGAAGCAACTTCTGCTGGTGCCATCGCGTTAATTACATATTGAGCTACGTTATCGTCATATAACACAATATCAACACGCTCACCGCCTAATTCACCCGAAACGGCTTGTACGCGTGAGCCACGCATACCAACACAAGCACCAACAGGATCAATACGTTTGTCGTTGCTTTTAACCGCAATTTTAGCGCGTGAACCTGGATCGCGTGCCGCGCCTTTAATTTCTAACATTTCTTCGCCAATTTCTGGCACTTCAACGCGAAATAGCTCAATTAACATTTCAGGTTTAGTACGGCTCACCAATAATTGTGCGCCACGGGCTTCCGACTTAATGTCGTATAATAAACCACGCACTCTATCACCTGGACGGAAGGTTTCACGTGGCAACATATCATCACGATAGATAATCGCTTCGGCATTATTTCCTAGGTCTAAAATAAGACTTTCTCGACTAGATTTTTTCACTACGCCCGTAACGAGTTCACCTACTTGGTCTTGGTATGACTCAACAACTAAAGCACGCTCAGCTTCACGGATTTTCTGCACAATTACTTGTTTAGCTGTTTGTGTGGTAACGCGATCAAATGTTACTGATTCAATTTGATCTTCAACATAATCACCAACATTTAATGCTGGCTCATCGTACTGTGCTGCCGCTAAAGTCATTTCAGCATAAGAGTTTTCCATTGGCTCATCATTGTCAGCAACCACTAACCAACGGCGAAAAGTTTCAAACTCACCCGTAATACGATCAATACAAACACGAACAACTATATCGCCATCATATTTTTTCTTGGTGGCTGTTTCTAAAGCAGTTTCCATTGCTTCAAAAATACTTTCACGAGGTAATGCTTTTTCATTTGATACCGCATCAACAACCAGTAATATTTCTTTACTCATGTTTCTCTAGCCCTATTAACTATTTTTTAAAATTATTTATCACTTCACTATGTCTAAAAACACTATGTCTAAAAGTTTTGATTTAACGGCTTCTAAAAACATGCAACAAGATTTGCTTTGTCAATATTGTTAATAACAAGCTCGTAATCTATCCCATCTACATCTACTATTAATGTGTCATTTTCTATGGCAACTAACGTGCCTTTAAATTTTCGACGACCATTTAATGGCATCGATAATTTAACATTGACGGTTTCACCAATCACAGTGTGAAAATGTGCTAATTCAAATAAAGGTCTATCAACGCCTGGTGATGAAACTTCTAAATTATATTCACTGCTTATTGGATCTTCTACATCTAAAATAGCGCCAACTTGACGACTTACTTCGGCACAATCATCAACATCAATGCCATTTTCATGGTCAATAAACAAACGTAAAACTGAATTATTACCCGCGCTAATAAATTCAACACCGAGTAATTCTTTACCTGTTTCAGCCACAGAGGGACGAAGCATGTCAGTTAATTTTTGTTCAAATTTAGCCAATCGTTTTCTCCTGTAAGGGTAAAGAAAGAGCTAAAAATCAGTTAACTATTTCTTTTTTAAATAAAATTTCAGGTACAAAAAAAGGGCTTATAGCCCAGCGTTTTTTTTGCTGTATATTTTGTTTATAGCGGTTCCGTAATTTTACGCCATAAACAAAAAAGCCCCATTATCGGAGCCTATCCACTGATCCCCCATACTAATAGCATTATCATATGAGTTACGCATTAGTAACAAGAATAGAATTACCTGTTAAACAAATAAATCCCCAGTGACATCTTGCTACCTGTTTGATTACCTTCAAGCATAAACCTGTCTTCAAGCATAAATCAAGCACCGCGAATTATATAGTGACAAAGGCATAAGCGCAAGCTTGAATAATACAAAGTAATAATATAATACTGTTTATACAAACCGGTGGTATTTTTAGCTTAGGTTTTTTATCGTTTTTCACTACGCCAAATCAACAAATAATAGCCAAATTAACAAATAATAATAACCCTACTGTTTCTTTGTTGTTATATGTAAGAAAAAAAAGGATAATGCTCATAGCCCTTATAATAATTAACCTCCTGACATATAACGCAAATGACTGATTACGCTCTACTGCTTATTGGTACTGTACTAGTAAATAACTTTGTACTGGTGCAATTCCTTGGTTTATGCCCTTTTATGGGGGTATCCTCGCGCACTGAAACTGCCATAGGTATGTCGTTTGCAACCACCTTTGTAATGACCTTAGCGTCTTTACTTAGCTATCTGGTTACCACCTATATTTTAGCGCCTTTAAATCTTGAATATTTAACCACTATGAGTTTCATTTTAGTCATTGCTGTTGTAGTGCAATTTACTGAAATGGTCGTTCATAAAACAAGCAGTAACCTTTATCGTTTATTAGGTATTTTTTTACCCTTAATTACAACCAATTGCGCAGTGCTTGGTGTGGCTTTATTGAACCTTAGATTACAGCATAACTTTTTTGAATCAATAATCTATGGATTCGGTGCCGCAGCTGGTTTTTCTTTAGTGCTAATTATGTTTTCAGCGATGAGAGAAAAATTAGCGAATGCTGATGTGCCAACACCTTTTAAAGGAGCCGCTATTGCGATGATCACTGCTGGCTTAATGTCTTTGGCCTTTATGGGCTTTACAGGCCTAGTTAAAATTTAAGGTAGATTGGATACTCATAATGAATATTTTAATTGCCATCCTCGTTCTAGGAGTTATCGCGGCATTTTTTGGCGCTTTACTTGGCTATGCTTCAGTGCGTTTCCATGTTGAAGGTGATCCTATTGTTGAACAGCTCGATGCTCTGCTTCCTCAAACGCAATGTGGCCAATGTGGTTACCCCGGTTGTAAACCTTATGCGGAAGCAGTCGCTAATGGCGAAGCTATTAATAAATGTGCGCCTGGTGGTGAAGACACCATTAAAAAAATTGCTGATTTACTTGGTGTAGATATTCAGCCTATAGATGAAAATCATGAACAAGATGACTCTTCACACAACAATAGACCTAAAGTGGCTTTTATCATTGAAGAAGATTGTATTGGCTGTACTAAATGCATCCAGGCTTGCCCTGTTGATGCCATATTAGGTGCTGCTAAACAAATGCACACGATACTTATTGATGAATGTACTGGCTGTGATTTATGTGTTGCTCCTTGCCCCGTTGATTGTATTGAGATGCGCCCTACTCCTGAGACCATTCAGAATTGGCAATGGGACTTGAATAGAATTACTGTGAAGCAACTGCTGTAGGAGAAATTAATGGAATTTATTATTGAGCGCATAAACCAAGGTAAATTCTGGCATTTTCATGGCGGTATTCACCCTCCTGAGCAAAAAACAATAACCTCAGATAAACCCATTAAGCATCTTCCTTTACCTAAACAGTTAATTTTGCCATTACAGCAGCATATTGGTTGTCAAGGTGATTTAGTTGTTAGTGTTGGCAACAAAGTACTTAAAGGTCAAGCGCTCACTCAAAGTGCTAATCCTATGGCAGTGCCAGTACACGCTCCAACTAGTGGTACTATCAGTGCAATTAAAAATTCTGTAATTGCTCATCCTTCTGGCTTGAGTGAATTATGCTTATTTATTGATGTGGATGGTGAAGATACTTGGCAAGCACGAGAAATTTGTCAAGATTTTACTAAATTAAGTCAGCAACAAATTATCAAAAAAATTGCCGATGCTGGTATTTCTGGTATGGGTGGCGCAGGTTTTCCCACTCATATTAAGATGAACACTAAGCCAGAAATTAACTTTTTAATCATCAATGCTGCCGAATGTGAGCCGTATATTACTGCTGATGATTTATTAATGTGTGAGCAAAGTGAAGCCATTGTTGATGGCATCAAAATACTAGACCAATTACTTGATCCTACTTTTATTTTAATCGGTATTGAAGATAATAAGCCACGAGCAATAAAAGCTTTACAGCAAGCCACTAAAAACCATAAAAAAATAAAAGTATGTGTACTCGCTACTAAGTACCCCACAGGCGGTGAAAAGCAATTAATAAAAATATTAACGGGCAAAGAAGTGAATAGCGGCACTTTGCCTATTCATTTGGGTATTGTGGTACAAAATGTAGCAACCTGTTTTGCCATCAGTGACGCGGTCATTAATGATATCCCTCTTATTCGTCGAGTGGTAACCTTAACGGGCAAAGCTTTATCTAAACCTCAAAATGTCTGGGCATTATTAGGAACACAAGTTAGCTACTTACTTGAACAAACAGGTTTTGTTAGTGAAGTGAGCAGCACAAAACTTATCCCTAATTCACCACAGCTAAATCCCCCTGTTATTATGGGGGGGCCATTAATGGGTTTTAGTATTTTAAATGAACAAGTACCTATTGTTAAAACAAGTAACAGCATTTTAGCACCAAGCAAAGCAGAGATGCCTAGCGCCTTTGACAATAACTCTAATGAAGTGGAGTGTATTCGCTGTGGTCAATGTGCGGATGTATGCCCGAGTCAATTATTACCTCAAGAGTTACAATGGAGCGCAAAAGCAAAAGATCATCAACAATTAACTAAACTTAATTTATTTGATTGTATCGACTGTGGCGCTTGTGCATATGTATGCCCAAGTCACATTCCTTTAGTACAATATTATCGTGTTGCCAAAGCTGAAATACGCCAACAGCAACAACTTGATATCAAAGCAGAGAAAGCAAAAGCACGCTTTGAAGCAAGAAAACTTAGATTAGAGCAAGAAAAAATAGCAAGACAAGAAAAACACAAAAAATTCGCCGCAGCACGTAAAGCGACGATGAGTAAAAAATCGCCCGATGGGGGCACGGCAAGCTCTGCCGTTGCCGCAGCTCTTGCTCGGGTTAAAGCAAAAAAAGAAAGAAATAAAGTTAGCGAGTTATCAGCAGCAAGTAGCGAAGAGATAACTATTGGTGAGCCAGATGAGAAGTCACAGGTAAAAGCGGCAATAGCAAGAGCGAAAGCCAAAAGGCTTGCTAAAGCACAAAACACCAAATCGTCAGTTACAAGTAACGAAACCCAAAATAAAAAAATAGATGATAAAAAATCCCAAATTACAGCAACTGTTACAAAGGCTAAACTTAAGATAATGGATAAAGCTCAACAAACACCTAAAACTAATAATGAAGAATCGACATAATTATGGCATTTTGGATAGCAAGTTCACCTCATGATCACAACCAAACAGAAACTTCTGCTTTAATGCGTTTAGTTATTTATGCGGTTTTGCCTGGCATTATTGCCCAGTGGTACTTCTTTGGTTGGGGTAATATCATCCATATTCTGCTAGCAATTATCAGCACACTATTTTGTGAATTTGTCGTTTTATCATTACGAAATAAAAAAAATATCCGTAAACAACTTTTTGATGGCAGTGGCATATTAACAGCAATATTACTTGGTATTTGTTTACCTGCTATAGCTCCATGGTGGATCTCAATAATTGGCGCTGTATTTGCTATCGTGGTGGTTAAACAACTTTATGGTGGATTAGGACATAATCCATTTAACCCTGCCATGGCTGCCTATGTCATGCTCTTGATCTCATATCCTTTACAAATGACTTCATGGCAACCACCACTAGCCTTAATGACTATCGACTTAGATTTGGCTAACACCTTAAGTGTCATCTTTACCGAGTTTACCAAAGAAGGTTATTCAGTAGAACAGCTACGAACCAGTATTGATGGCTTTACCATGGCAACACCATTAGATACTTTAAAAACAAATACTGGCTTAGGGTTTACGGTATTTGAGAGTAGGAAAAATAGCATTTTTGGCGAACATTTCGCTTTAGGTTGGGAATGGATTAACTTCGCTTTTCTCATTGGCGGCTTAGTGCTGATCGCTAGAAAAGCCATTGCTTGGCAAACACCATTAAGCTTTTTGTTAAGCCTATTTATTTGCTCATTTATCGCTTATAGCATCAGTCCTGACAATAGCGCATCCACTATGTTTCATTGGTTAAGTGGTGGTTGCATGTTAGGTGCTTTCTTTATTTTAACCGATCCTGTCACTAGTGCTACCAGCACTCAAGGCAGATTGATTACCGGCGCTTTAGCAGGGTTATTAGTTTACTTGATCAGAGCCTTTGGTGGTTATCCTGATGGTATCGCTTTTGCTGTTTTATTATGTAACATGGCAGCACCTTTAATTGATCAATATACCCGCCCACGCACTTATGGTCATGAAACGAAGAAACACCAAGACAAGGTAAAATAATGACTAATCCACCCCCAAAGAAAAGTTCAACTTTTCGTTTACCAATACAAAAAAACAGCCAAATACTTGCCGTATTTGCAGTAATTTGTACCGCTATTGTTGGCTTAGTTAATGAGTTGACCAAAGATGAAATCAAGACACAAGAACAACTACAGCTATTAAATACTTTACATAGTATCATTGAGCCTAGTCGTTATAATAATGATATAACTCAAGATTGCGTAAGTCTCAGCTCTGCTTTACTTAGCAATTCAACAAACGACAAGGAAATGCAAACGGCTTATATTGCTCGCAAAGATGGCCAAGCAATTGCTATTGCCATGACAAGTACTGCACCTGATGGTTATAACGGCAATATAGCACTAATTATTGCCATCAATATGGATGATAGTGTCAGCGGTGTTCGCGTATTAAAACACCAAGAAACCCCAGGATTGGGTGATAAAGTTGAATTAAGAAAAAGTGATTGGATCACCCGTTTTACTAACAAAAAGCTAATATCTGAAAAAGATAACCGCTGGGCTGTTACTAAAGACAATGGCATGTTTGATCAATTTACTGGTGCCACTATCACTCCGCGTGCCGTTGTTAAAGCCGTGAAAAAAACACTACTTTATTTTAAAAACAACAAGCATATACTCTTAACACATCCTAATATTTGTATTGAAGCAAGTGACATACCTCAAATGACAAGTGAAGCTAATAATGAGCACTAAAACAGCGCCGACACTGACATCAATAAATGATAGTACTGAGTTACCTAATAGCATAGAGCCTGATGATGCCGCGAAAGTCTTAGCAAAACAAGAACGTAGAAAAGAGTATAAAGAATTAGCAATACAAGGATTATGGAAAAACAACCCTGGGTTAGTACAATTATTAGGTCTTTGTCCGTTACTTGCTGTTACCGCAACCGTTGCTAATGCTTTAGGATTAGGGCTTGCCACCTTATTAGTACTAGTGTGCTCAAATGCCACCGTGTCTGCTATTCGTCATTGGGTACCTAAAGAAATTCGTATTCCTATTTTTGTTTTGATCATCGCCGCTTTCGTTACTTGCGTGCAATTAATAATGAATGCTTATACTTACGGCATCTACCAATCATTAGGCATATTCTTACCCTTAATTGTTACCAACTGCGCTATTATTGGTCGCGCTGAAGCCTATGCTTCTAAAAATCCAATAAAACAAGCAAGTTTTGATGGTTTAATGATGGGCATAGGTTTCGCTTTAGTGCTTATTGTCCTCGGCGCAATACGTGAAATTTTAGGGCAAGGGACGCTATTTGATGGTGCTGATTTATTGCTAGGAGATTGGGCTAGCGTTTTACATATAGAAATGTTCCACTTAGATAGCCAATTTTTACTGGTTATTTTACCACCTGGGGCATTCATTGCTATGGGCTTTATCATTGCACTTAAAAATGTCATTGATGCAAATATAAAACAACGGCAACCTAAAGCAACAGACAAAGCTATTGAGCGGGTTAGAGTAAATTTTGATTCATAGAAAGTCAGCGCGAGTTAAAAAGTCACCCGTTGCAAAGCACAACATAGTGAAAAATAAAGTAAAAAATAAAGTGAAAAATAAAAAATGAACAAAGAAAAACGTTTAGCAATGCTAACAAGGCTTCGTAACGATAATCCAAAACCAACAACAGAGCTAAACTTTACTACACCGTTTGAATTACTTATTGCTGTATTATTATCTGCTCAGGCAACCGATGTCGGTGTTAATAAAGCAACCGCTAAACTTTACCCTGTAGCCAATACTCCACACGCAATATTGAACTTAGGTCTTGAGGGATTAATTTCCTATGTAAAAACGATTGGTTTATTTAATACCAAAGCCAAAAACACCATAAAAACTTGTCAAATGTTGGTTGATTTACATGGCGGTGAAGTACCAGAAGACAGAGCCGCACTTGAAGCATTGCCTGGCGTTGGCAGAAAAACAGCCAACGTAGTGCTCAATACAGCTTTTGGCTGGGCCACTATCGCTGTAGATACTCATATTTTTCGCGTCAGTAACCGCACTAAATTAGCCATGGGTAAAAATGTTGATTTAGTTGAGCAAAAGTTACTAAAAGTAGTACCTAAAGAATTTAAGGTTGATGTTCACCATTGGCTTATACTACATGGTCGCTACACCTGTGTAGCGAGAAAACCAAGGTGTGGTGCATGTATTATTGAAGATTTGTGTGAATATAAAGATAAGCTTTGTGACTAATACCAATTAAATTAATTAATGGAGCAAAGATCGGTTTCCTAAACTGAGCATTGAGCCGTTTGACACCAGTACAACCGATGCTTTGGTGAAATCTTAAAAACAGCAAATTAAGGGCTTAATAAATAATGTTTAAACGCCAACAAATCAATTTTTTCTTAAAAACAAAAATATTACTGATCAGTATATTAAGTATCAGTTTACATACCATATGTTCAGCTTACACATTAAACAATGACATTTTACTTGAGCAAGTAACTAATGATATTACTTATTTAGCTAGCGATGAACTTAAAGGCCGTGATAATTTTCACCCTGAAATAAAGCAAGCAGCCAATTATATTGCCGCACGCTTTCAAGAAAATGCTTTAATGCCTTTTAATGGTATATCCGCAAAAACTAGCCAAGATTTTTTACAAAAGTATGACATAGCTAAAATTAGCCCTAAAAAAATTAACCTCAATATTAATGGACAAAACATCACTACAAATAACTTAGCAATGGTTAGTACAGTAGCTACATTTTCTTGGAGGTTAAGCAATAACGAAAAAGATAAAAGCAGTGATACTACCACTTTATTTGAGATACATGACATCAATCAAAATGACGACCTACACGCGGTTATTCGTAGTATAAATAAACAAGGTGGTCAACACTTGCTGTTGCTAAACTCTGCCCATAAAGAAATATTCCAGCGCTATCAGCGGTATTTTCAACAAGGAATTATTAAGCTTGCCAATAAACAGGGTGATGAAGTTAAAGGCGGTATTATCCTCATTGCACTCACCGATACAACTATGGATAAAGTTATCAGCTTAAACGCCTCAGGTGTTAGTAATATTATCAAAAGTGAATTAGCTAATGTAATCGCTATTTTGCCAGGTAAAACTAAACCCAATGAAGTTGTGCTTTACTCTGCCCATTATGACCATTTAGGAACAAATAGTGAAAACAATATATACAATGGTGCTGATGATAATGCATCTGGTACTACTGCTATTATCAATTTAGCTGAGTATTTTGCCAAGCAAGGCAATAACGCCCGCACCTTAATGTTTGTTGCTTTTAGCGCCGAAGAAATTGGTGGCTTTGGCTCTCGCTATTTTTCACAGCAATTAGATCCTAACAGTATTACTGCAATGATTAATATAGAAATGATAGGTAAGCCGTCAAAGTTTGGCCCAGGTACAGTATGGATGACAGGCATGGAACGCTCCACCTTAGGCAAGCAATTAAATAATACTTTAGCTAGTTCAGCCTTAACTCAAACACCAATAAAAATATATAAGGATCCCTACCCAGAGCAAGGTTTATTTTACCGTTCAGATAATGCTACATTAGCTAGGTTAGGCGTTCCAGCACATAGTTTTAGTAGTACACAATTAGATAAGGACGAACATTATCATCAAGTAAGTGATGATTTATCTTCATTAGATTTACCTTCTTTACACAAGGTGATCAAAGTGCTTGCCATCGCCACTCAACCATTAGTTGATGGTACTATCACACCGTCACGTATTGATAAAAACCGAGTAAAAGGTGAAGGTCTTATATACTAATTAACTATAAAAAAATATTTTTTATTTGTTTTAAATATAAAAACAACTTATTTTCACATTTTTCTACCTGTTTTTAAAACAAGTCTTGACGAATGCTCAGCCATCTCGCATAAATAGGGTCTCGGTATAAAGTAATTATGCTGAATTCAGGTATTATTACCGAACGTTTATTTAGCAAGTAAAAATAACAAAACTAAATAATTTATTAGGCACTGCAAGAGGAAGTTATTATGATATTAAATCATATTTGGGGATTATACGCTCATCCAAAAGATGAGTGGCAAACAATTGAAAAGCGTCATGAAAGTTTTCTATACAGCCTTATGCATATTTTAGTGATGGCATTGATTCCCGCTATATGCGGTTATTATGCGGCAGCCCATATAGGTTGGACTATAGGTGTTGGCGATCCAATAAAAATCAGCCAATCAAGTGCGCAAATGATGGCTATTGCTTTGTATATAGCCTTAGTTGTAGGAGTATTTTCATTGGCTTATTTAATTCAATGGATGGCAATAACTTTTGACTCTAAACCTAGCTTCATTCAATCACTAGAGTTAGCAGCTTATACCGCAACACCAATGCTAATGGTTGGTGTAACGGCATTGTTTCCTGTGCTTTGGTTCGTCACTCTAGCAGGAATAGCAGCGGTTAGTTATTCAGTGTATTTATTATATTCTGGCGTGCCTATTATGATGAATATTCCAGAAGAGAAAGGTTTTATATATTCAAGCTCGGTGGTAACTTGTGGTTTAGTCTTACTGGTAGCTATTATGGCATTTAGTGCGATAATGTGGACCATGGGCTTTGGTCCTGAATATATCTCTTAACTAGCCTTCAAGTAGCGGGTTACGACATTGCCCGCTACTGTTAACTTGAAACTATTAACTTGAAACTTGAAACTTGGCTATTCAGCCCCCTTCATTATGCATATCAATGATAGAATCAGCATTTTTATCTGATTCTTCTTTAGTACTATTATTTCGTATAGCATCAAGTTTTTCTAAATAGGCATTATCAATATCATTGGTAACATAATTACCATCAAATACAGAGGTATCAAAACGCTTTATATCTTGATTTCCTAAACCAACCGCAAGAACTAAATCTTCAATCGATTGAAAAATAAGTTTATCAGCACCGATTAAACGACAAATATCATCAAGATCACGGCCATGGGCAATTAATTCATTAGCACTTGGCATATCAATACCATAAACATTAGGAAAGCGTACTTCTGGTGCTGCAGAAGCAAAGTAAACTTTTTTAGCACCAGAGGCACGCGCCATTTCAATGATCTGCTCTGACGTTGTACCGCGCACCACAGAATCATCAACAAGAAGTACATTTTTACCTTTGAATTCTGTTGCGATAGCATTAAGTTTTTGTTGTACCGATTTTTTACGCTGCTCTTGGCCTGGCATAATAAAAGTTCGACCAATATAACGGTTTTTAACAAAACCTTGTCTATAAGGTAGTTCTAACTGCCGCGCTATTTGTAAAGCAATATCACAGGATGTTTCTGGGATAGGAATAACCACATCAATATCCACATCACTCCATTCTTTAGCAATTTTTTGACCAAGCTTAGTACCCATTTCAACGCGAGAGGCATAAACCGACATTTTATCAATAGTTGAATCTGGACGGGCAAAATATACAAATTCAAAAATACAAGGACTATAAACAGGATTTTCTGAACACTGCTGACTATGAATTTGACCATTTTGCGTGAAAAATATCGCTTCGCCTGGGGCTACATCACGCACAAACTCAAATGAACAAGCATCAAGGGCTACTGACTCAGAAGCAATCATATATTCAATACCGCTTTCAGTTTCGCGCTTACCAAAAACTAATGGGCGAATACCATTTGGATCACGAAAAGCGACCATGCCATAACCAATAATTAGGGCTACGGTGGCATAAGCACCACGTACACGTTTATGTACATTAGCAACAGCGGCGAAAACATCATCAGGCGTCAATGCTACATGAGTGCTTTGTTGTAACTCATGACCTAGGATATTTAATAGCAGCTCAGAGTCAGAAGTCGTATTGACATGACGGCGAGCCTCAGTATTCAACCACATTTTTAACTCATCGGCATTCGTTAAGTTGCCATTATGCGCTAAAGATATTCCGTAAGGTGAGTTAGCATAAAAAGGCTGAGCCTCAGATGAGCTTGATGTACCCGCTGTTGGGTAGCGCACATGGCCAATACCAACATTACCTTGCAAGCGCATCATATGACGCGTATGAAAGACATCTTTGACTAAACCATTGCCCTTTCTAAGGCGAAATGTATTGTTATGAATAGTTACAATACCAGCAGCGTCTTGTCCGCGATGCTGTAACACAGTTAATCCGTCATACAAATATTGATTAACTGGGGTTTTACCAACAATACCAACAATACCACACATGAATTTTTCTCCACTTGGAACTTAGCTAAGTTAAGTTAAGTTTAATTAAATAACCTAGACTAAGTTAGACTAAATTAGACTAAATTAGAAAACTTGATGATTGTTTGAGATATTCAAAAAACCATTCAACAACTAACCTAAATTCAGGTATTAGTTGTGATCTTTTCCACCAATCACTTGCTGCTGCCCCCGTGAAAGCATCCATAAAGAATAGCACTGCGCTAATAATTAACACACCACGTAAAGCGCCAAAGACTAGCCCTAACACACGATCCGTACCTGACAAACCAGTTTTCCTTACTAATTGACCTATAAGGTAATTAACAAGTGCGCCCAGTACTAAGGTAGTAATAAATAGGATCGAGATTGCAACAGTATTTCGCAAGAATTGATCGAAGATATTGGTAAGAAGATTGGCTAGATCAGCGTAAAAAGTACTGGCAATAAAAAAGGCACTGAACCAGATAATCAGTGATACAGCTTCTTTAACAAAGCCGCGCACTAAACTGATTAACGTTGATATGCCTATAACTGCCAATATGGCGTAATCTATCCAAACCATGTTTTAAGTTTCTCATTGATTAGAGGCGCGCATTCTACCAGAATAAAAGTAGAAATACCTAAACTTTTTAACAAAAAACAATTATTTTGTTGGGTAAAAACGGGCGATTTTTCCTTGAACATTGGTCAATTTTTTCAACGCTGGTATTTTTTTTATCAAGGACGTTTTAATTAATTCAGGGCCAACAAAGACTTTAGTCAAAGTACCTTGTTTTGTATTGATTGGCTTGGTAAAAACGGTATAGCCATTACGCTTCAATTTAGCGACTAATTCAGCAACATTACTTTTGTGTTTAAAACTACCTAGTTGAATAACCCAAGCTTCCTTATTAATCGCTTTCGGTGGCTGTTGACCTAACACTGGCTTAGTGATTGCCGATTTGGCTTTCGCCTTTTTTAAAGGGGGGGTAGTAACAATTTTTTTAGCCTTGGTCGCTGGAGTAACTTTTGCTTTTTGAACCGTTGTTTTTGTTGTCTGATTTTTTATTACTTGCGTATTAGCTTTGCTGCTATTTTGTGTACTACTATGGGTGGTATTATTTGTTTGCAACAGTTCATCTTGTGCTTGTTCATTAAAAATTGTTGCCTTGTCTTTTATCACTAACTTTTGCTCTGGAAAAGGTTTTTTGATCATTTCTCCAGTAAAAGCGGGCGCTTGAGGGATTTCCTTAAAATCAGTTTGATTCGATGTCTTTTTACCATCAAGTAAATCAGGCAAAAAAATGATAACAGCAGCGGCAACAATAACAGTGCCAACAAGGCGATTTTGAAACGGTGTAGACAAGTGATACTCCAATAAACTTAAGGTATGTGCCAAATTTAACTTAAACCAACAATCGCCTGATTTCAGCAACAGTATGAAAAGAACCAAAAACAAGAATCAAGTCAGTAGATCGCGCTTTTTTATTAGCTATTCTAAATGCCTGAGTGATATTGTCAAAGCAATTGATTGAATTAGTAAGGTTAGATAATTCTGCCGTCATGATCTCAACAGATAAAGCTCTTGGTACAATTAACTGCGCTATATACCACTCATCAATCACTTCTTTAAAAGGTTGCAAAGTATTGCTGATATCTTTATCTGCTAACATAGCAACAACAGCGATGATCCGTTGATATTTTTTTTGCTGTTTAAATTGGGCTAATTTTTTTGCTAAATATCGCCCAGCATGAGGATTATGACCAACATCAAGCATAACATCACAATCGTCTATAGCATTACCGATAAATAACTCAGTTCTGCCAGCAACTTTAGTTTTTGTTATTAGGGCATTTATTTTATCTGTTGTTAACATAACACCAAGTTGCTTTAACACCATAAGTGCTGTGGCAATGTTATCTCTAGGGATATGAGTACTAACTAAGTTTTTCAAGTAAATAGTTACATCGTTAGCATCTGTGTACTGCCATTGCCATAAATTCTGATTTTTACCACGGCTCTGCTCAACAATTGTAAAATCTTGTTCACGAACTTTTATTTTGTTTCTGGCTTGTTTAGCAAGTACCTTGGTAACGGAATCATTCACCTCTTTAGCATATTCAATTACCGAGTTCGGAGCATGAAGATCACCAATAACAATATGTTGATTAGCACGGAAAATACCTGCTTTTTCAAAGCCGATAGTTTCTCTGTCATGCCCTAAAAAGGCTTGATGATCAAGGTCTATAGCTGTAACCACCGCGATATCAGCATCAATAATATTGGTGGCATCAAGACGACCACCAAGCCCGACTTCGAGAATAATAATTTTTGGTTTCAACGCCATCAATATAAGAAAAGCAGCTAAAGTAGTAAACTCATAATAGCTTAGTGATATATCAGCTCTTGCTAGCTCTATTTGCTCAAAAGCAGTAATAAAAGCTTGATCATTAACATCCGCTTTATTTATTCGCAGTCTTTCATTAAAACGCTCTATATGAGGTGAAGAATACACCGCAACACTTAATACTTGTCTATCAATGCTCTCTTCAAGTAAAGCATTTTCTAAAAAGGCACAGGTAGTTCCTTTGCCATTAGTACCTGCAACAGTAATAACACGAGCAAAGCTAAAATCGATATTTAACCGTTTAGCAACTTGGCCAATACGAGATAAACCCAAATCAATTTCAGTGTTATGAAGTGTTTCTAAATAACAAAGCCACTTGTTAAGATCTTTACAATCTTTAGAGTGGCTTGAAGTGTTTTGTGGCATTGATTGCTCTATTTTATATATTTTATTGAATATGCCGGTGTGAACTACACCGCAATGTTATTCAACTTAGCTCTCTGAAAGCGGGCCAGCTTGTCCCATAAATTTGCCTAACATGCGGGCTAAAGTTTCACGCATATTACGGCGATCAACAATCATATCAATTGCACCTTTTTCTAATAAAAACTCACTACGTTGAAAACCTTCTGGTAATTTCTCTCGTACTGTTTGCTCGATAACACGAGGGCCGGCAAAACCAATTAACGCTTTAGGCTCAGCAACGTTAATATCACCTAACATAGCTAAACTTGCCGAAACACCGCCCATAGTAGGGTCGGTTAACACAGAAACATAAGGTAAGCCTTTTTCACTCATTTTAGCCAATGCAGCACTGGTTTTAGCCATTTGCATTAACGATAACAGTGCTTCTTGCATACGTGCGCCGCCACTGGCTGAAAAACAAATAAAAGGTAGGTTATGTTCTAAACAGTATTCAACACCTTTGACAAAGCGTGCGCCAACAACAGAAGCCATTGAGCCGCCTAAAAATGCAAATTCAAACGCAGCAACAACCACAGGCATTCCGTGAAGTTCACCTTTCATTACGATTAGTGCATCTTTCTCACCCGTATTTTTACGAGCAGCACTTAATCTATCTTTATAACGTTTTGAATCTTTAAATTTTAAAATATCTTGTGCTTCAAATTCTTCACCAAGCTCTTGTCTATTTTCTAGATCAAGGAAGCTATCAATGCGCTTACGAGCACTAATACGCATATGATGATCACATTTTAGACAAACAAAGATTTGGCGCTCAAGTTCAACTTTATATAATACTGCATTACATGCAGCGCACTTACTCCAAACGCCTTCAGGAATATTGCGTTTTTGGGTAGATTTTGCTTTTGGGAGAATTTTTTCTATCCAGCTCATAATTTTATTTTTGCCTATTGCAACGAATACAAATTGACTTTTTATTAAAAATTTTTATTTTTAATAGCCAACTTTAAAAAGAATGCTAATTTAACCATGAATTAGAACACACTTTAGCCTATGTTTTATATAAAAAACTGGTCGGGCTTGTTGTTTTAAGACTTGAAAATTTAAATTAACTTAAAAAAAGTGGTCCTAAAGATCTTTTAGGTAAGTTAAATTGTTGTGGATAATCAACCTCAACAAAATATAACCCCTCTGGAGCCGCTGTTACTCCAGCTAAACAACGATTTTTAAGTTCAAGTACTTCTCTCATCCAAGAAGGGCTTTCTTGTGTTTGTCCTACTCTCATCAAACTTCCAACAATATTTCGCACCATATGATGTAAAAAAGCATTCGCTTTAATATCGACAATAATATAATCACCTTGACGAGTTATATCACAATGAATAATGGTACGTATTGGTGAATGAGATTGACAATGAACCGTACGAAATGAGGTAAAGTCATTTTTTCCAATAAGGTATTGTGCCCCTTGATGCATTAATTTTTCATCGAGAGGGTAATGGTAATGACTGATACCATAACTTAAAATAGCAGGACGCAATTTGTTATTATAAATAACATAGCGATAGCGCCTAGCCGTTGCACTAAAACGTGCATGAAATTCATCATTAACAGCTTTAACCCACGTTGTTGCAATATCACTAGGTAAGTGAGTGTTTACACCTAGAGTCCAAGCTACATCTTTACGAGTTTTACTGGTATCAAAGTGAACAACTTGGTTGGTGGCATTTACGCCTGTGTCCGTACGACCAGCACAAATAACCTCTATAGGCTCATCGGCAATTTTTGTGAGTGCTTGTTCAAGCTTTTGCTGCACACCAACAACATTTTTTTGTCGTTGCCAGCCACAATAGTTTTTTCCATCGTACTCAATACCTAATGCATAACGCATGTAAACCTTCCACTTATACTAAAATCTGAGAAATTAACTATATGGTTTATCTAATATGAGCTATCTAGCAGCTCTTGCGCTTCAATTTGTTGTTGAGTATCTCCTTGCTTGATCACTTCTTGTAAAATGACTTGAGCGTTATCTTGATCGCCAATTTCAATATAAACTTTAGCTAAATCAAGCTTTGCAGCCATACAATTGTCATCAATATCTACATCGATTTGATTAACATCATCAGTAAATTCTGAAAATTCATTTAAACCAACATCAATATTAGTTTTTTCATAAGGTTCATCATGGCTTATTTCATCTTGGCTTGCTGATAATAGAGAATCTACGGAAACAAAGTTTTGTTCATTTTTAGTCACTTGCTTGTTGTCATTCGCGCTAGTACTTAAGGTGATATGATCAACATTTGTAGGAGAAATATCATCATCAACGTCTTGGCTCTTATTAAAATCAGCTGACTGATTAGCAATGCTAGATTCTTCTTCAATATTTGCTAATAACTCATCAAAATTTAAACTGTCTAACGCTTGAATATCATTTATTTCAGTTGTTTTTGATACATGGCTATTATCACTATTTTCATTCTTAATTATATCGGCAAGCACATTTTGATCGGAAAAGTCAGAAGTTAATTCAGCAGCATGCTCTGAGGTGGTATCTTTTAATAGCTCCGTAAGCGTTTCTTTATCAAACGCACCCTCAGCAAAGTCATCAGCAGCCATCAATGGATCATCAATATCGATTTCATTTATAAGCGCTTTTGACTCTTTTGGCGCTTTTGGCTCTTTTGCAATATTTTCTTGGTTAATTTTCGGTTTTTTCTTAAGCTTACTTTGTGAAGTAATGGTTTCTGTCTTACGGCGTGTAAAGATAAGTGCAACAACTGATAAAATCAAAATAGCAGATAATATTGCCATTAAAACAATAAACCATAAACTGGAAAAAATGTTATCTTTTTCTAAAGCTACTTGTTGTTTTTCTAATAATGCTTGCTGCAACTTTATCGTATCATCCATTTCCTGCTTAATTTCTTTTCCTTTAGCAACCTCTTTTTGCATAGTGCCTAATTGGTTGTTAAGTGAAGTTAACCGCTGACGTAAGGCTTCATTTTCTTTTAAAACTGCTTGTAAACCATCAATAGAGCCTAAAACATCATTTGAGATGCTTGATAAACGCTTTTGCTGTTCATGAGCTATTTTTTTCAATTGATCGTT
Organism: uncultured Colwellia sp.; assembly: GCA_965261045.1. Classification (GTDB taxonomy): domain Bacteria; phylum Pseudomonadota; class Gammaproteobacteria; order Enterobacterales; family Alteromonadaceae; genus Colwellia. The sequence continues at coordinate 1,028,296 of CBDHCJ010000001.1, read as the reverse complement.
AATTTCAACTTTTACAGTATCTACCTCTTTTTTCTTAACAGTAAGCACTTGTGGTACTGAGATTTTTTTAGTAATTTTTTTAAGTTGTTTTTTCTGCCAAATTTCATCATCTTGATTAGATTTTTGTTTCGCAACATTGATGTTCACCGACATCATGTGATCAAATGATGGAATTTTTAAATATTGCCCTTCAACCAAGTGGTTAAAATTATTATCAATAAATGAATTAGGGCTAGCTTGATACAAAGCTTGCATTACCTGATGCACCGTTAAACGACTATCCGGACGAACTGTTAATGCTATTGTCCATAACGTATCTCTATGGGTGATAGGTCCATATCTGTCATAAGGAAATACAGCTATACTTTTAGATCCGCCCATATGAATACCGCGTTCTTGCTCTTGTACTTCTTGTGAAAAAGCAGGTTCGCTTATAGAGAGCGTACTAATAAAAAGTACACTAACGGTGAATATGCTAAGAAAAGCCTGCCCCTGCCATAGGCGTAGGCGTAGGCGTGATAATTTTTGCATTGAATTTTTCCTAGTTATTATTTTTTTCATAAAATTAGCTATTTGTCAGTTATTTCAATCCAAGCAAAGTTCACTCCATTTATATTGAGAATAAGACCACATGCTAAAAAAATCACTCAATGTTTTGAATAATAAAACAAAAACTCGGCGTTATCTATTGCTGAATTCAGCAATAGCTAACGCCATCGTTGATGATTTTAACAAGTAGAAATGATCACATAGTAAGTGAGATTGGTATTAAGTATTCTTTAATTAATAACTCAGCAATTTGGATACTATTTGTTGCCGCACCCTTACGTACGTTATCGGCAACTATCCACATATTTATGCCACAATTATGGCTAATATCTTCACGTATACGACCAACAAAAGTTTCATCTTTGCCACTCGCATCACTAATTTGTGTAGGGAAATCTTCATCGTTATGACAAACCACTAACCCTGGAGCTTGCGCTAGTAATTCTTTAACTTCTTCGGCAGAAATAGGTGAATTAGTTTCAATATGTAAAGCTTCACCATGACCAAAAAATACGGGTACTCGAACGGCAGTTGGGTTAACCAAAATATTCTCATCACATAATATTTTCTTAGTTTCCCACACCATTTTCATTTCTTCCTTGGTGTAACCATTATCAAGAAATACATCAATTTGTGGAATAATGTTAAAGGCTATTTGGCGTGAAAAGTTTTTTATTTCAACGGGCTTACCACTTAATAAATCAGCAGTTTGCTTGGCTAACTCATCTATTGCGGCTTTACCACCACCAGAAACAGACTGATAAGTACACACGTTAACACGGTTAATGCCTACCGCATCATAAATAGGCTTTAGCGCCACCATCATTTGAATAGTAGAACAATTAGGATTAGCAATAATATTGCGGTTACGGTATTCACCTAATGCTTGTGGGTTTACTTCTGGAACGACTAATGGAATATCATCGTCATAACGAAATTCTGAGGTATTATCAATAACAATACAGCCAGCTTCACCAGCAATAGGTGCATATTTAGCTGAGGTAGCACCACCAGCAGAAAAGAAACCAATTTGCACTTGGCTCCAATCAAAATTATCGGCATCAAGCACTTCAATGCTTTCGCCATTAAATTCAATAAATTCACCAGCAGATCGCGCACTTGCTAACGGGTATAATTTATTAATTGGGAAATCTCTTTGCTCTAAAATTTCCATAATGGTTTTACCAACTAGCCCTGTTGCGCCAAGTACGCATACATCAAATTTTTGTGCCATGTTCCTCTCTCTTTACTCTTGTTTAAATTAAATAGCTTTCTATTGAAACCTAAGCTTTACTGAAGCCTAAGCGGTGTGGCACATCGCTAGAGGCGTTAAATGACAAAGTGACTTGCACTGCTGAAAATTCCCGGCGAGTTGGGTAGTTTTTTCTAAGAGCATCGAAACCTTGACTTAATAGTTTTTGACGAAAAATAGCATCGTCACGTCTGACATCGTAAACCATTTTAACTAACTGGTTTAGCACTATTTCATTAAATTCTTGATTTAATTTTACGTTAGAAATATTTGCTGATGGTAAAAGTGTTTTTAGCTGACATTCAGACTCAATGCTAATATGTTGACATAATGCCTGATATAACATTTCTGTACCACGAGCTTTTCCTTCTAAGCTATAACCAGCTATATGGGCTGTAGCTATTTCTGTATAGTCTATTAATGGTGTTAATACCTCAGGCTCACCTTCCCAAACATCTAATACTAACTTTAGCCCATGACCTGATTTTTTTAATTTAAGCAAAGCTTGATTATCTATTACCTCACCACGACAAGTACTGATCAATATTTGACTATCTTTTAAATTATTTAGCCTAGCCTCATCAAGTAAATGATAAGTAGGATATTCACCAGCAATAATTTTAGGCACATGTAATGAAATAACATCACAGTTAAGTACCTCTTCCAATGAGACAAATTCTCTGGTGTCACTTGTGTCATATGCAAGCAGCGGATCACAAATTTTGTATTGAACACCTAACGCCGATAATTTTTCACTTAAACGAGTACCAGTATTGCCGCCACCAACAATACCAACACAAAGCTTAGTTAAATCGAATAAATATCGCTCAGCTAAAATAACTAAAGCACTAATAACATATTCGGCAACTGAAATTGCATTACAACCAGGAGCCGAGTGAAAAGTGATATTACGTTTAACAAGATAAGATTGATCAATATGATCTGTGCCGATAGTCGCTGTGCCAACAAAACTAAGATTTTGAGTGTTTTTTAAAAGCGATTCATCAACTTGAGTAATTGAGCGCACTAATAATACATCGGCATCAACCATTTGCTCTGGTGTTAAATCTCGACCAGCAAAAGGCACTAACTCAGTATCACCACCGACAATATCACTAAAAAATTCATTAGCGTAAGGCATGTTTTCATCGAAAAGTATTTTCATGATGCTTGACGTTATTACTTGAAGTAATTAGATGGGTTGAAAATTTAGCATATTATACCAAAACTAGTAAGTTCGTGATCACATCTTTATTGGTATTGGTATTGTATGCAGTTTAGCTGTTATAAAAAAGCCATATAGACCAATTTGATCCACATGGCTTCACTCGAAATTTAAAGCTCGAAGCCTAAAATTCGAAACTTAACGCTAGGCTTTATACTTTTGCATCACTAAAGTCGCGTTAGTGCCACCGAAGCCAAAACTGTTAGACATAACTAAGTTAAGCTCAGCATCACGTTTTTGGGTAACGATATCTAAACCTTGTGCTTGTTCATCTAAGTTTTCAATATTGATTGATGGGGCAACAAAGTTGTTTTCCATCATTAAAATTGAATAAATAGCCTCATGAACACCAGCAGCACCTAGTGCATGACCAGTCATCGCCTTGGTTGCGCTAATGGCTGGTGATTTTTCACCAAACAACGCTTGAATAGCGCCTAGCTCTTTAACATCACCTACAGGAGTAGAAGTACCATGAGTATTTAAGTAATCTATCTCACCAGTCACGCCTTGCATGGCTTGTTGCATACAACGTACCGCGCCTTCGCCGCTTGGTGCTACCATGTCGTAACCGTCAGACGTTGCGCCATAACCAACAATTTCAGCATAAATGTGCGCACCACGAGCAAGTGCATGTTCTAGCTCTTCAACCACAACCATACCGCCGCCGCCAGAAATAACAAAACCGTCTCTGTTGGCATCATAGGTACGTGAGGCTAATTCAGGTGTATCATTACGACCTGCCGATAATGCCCCCATACCATCAAACATCATCGCTAATGACCAATCAACTTCTTCACCACCACCAGCAAAAACAATATCTTGTTTGTCCAGTTGAATAAGCTCCATAGCGTTACCAATACAGTGAGCGCTAGTAGCACAAGCTGAACTGATAGAATAGTTAACCCCTTTAATTTTAAAGGGGGTTGCTAAACATGCTGATACTGTACTACCCATTGTTTTAGGAACGGCATAAGGGCCTACACGACGAATACCACGGCTGCGAAGCGTATCAGCTGAAGCAACAATATTCACAGAAGACGCGCCGCCAGAGCCAGCTACAATGCCAGTACGAACATCTGATACTTGTTCATCTGTTAATTTAGCATCACTTATCGCTTGTTCCATAGCGATATAAGCATAACCTGCAGCGTCGCCCATAAAGCGTAACGCTTTGCGATCAATGTGATCTTTAATATTAAGATCAGGTTTACCCCAAACATTACTTTTCAAGCCTTGCTCAGCAAAACTTTCCGAATGAGTTATACCTGATTTACCTGACTTTAATGAAGCTAAAACTTCTTCTGCATTATTACCAATGCTTGAGACTATACCGATACCGGTGATCACTACACGTTTCATTTAAATAACCATTACTATAATAAGAAAATTTCAAAAAATCGGAGCATTATACAAGGAGGCTCCCCCAAAAAACGGGTATTCTGATTACTAGTTAACTAATACATAGCAAATCAGCGTACACATGTACGCCATAATATATTCTTAACAACATAATATCTATGCCCTTTAACAAATATTAAGCTAATATCACTGTTCTTAAGTAAGGATTACCTTAAAATAGCCAGACAAAAACTAAGTAATATTAACTAAACCTATGAATAAAACACCAGAAATTGGTTTTCAAATGGAAAAAAAAACATACCGTGGTGATAAAGAACAAATATTAACAGGTATTTTCCAACAAGATCCCAACACCACCAAAGGCTATCAATTAAGGCCTAGTATAATAAAACCACAACATGTCAGCATTATCGGTGGTGGTATCGCTTCGGCCTGCGCGGCTTATACTTTAACCAAGCAAGGCATAAAAGTTACTTTATACTGTAAAGATAATACGCTAGCTCAAGGAGCATCTAGCAATGCTATCGGTGCGCTATACCCATTATTACACCAACAAAACGATGACATTAGTTTATTTTATCAACAAGCTTTTTGGCGGGCTAAAGCGCTTTATAATGAAATAGCTGAACAAGGATTCGAGTTTCCTCATCGTTGGTGTGGTTTACTCGAAATAGCCTATAACGAATCTTTAGTAAAACGCCAAGAAAAATTTACTGAACTTGCCACTTGGCCATCAGCACTTATTCATAAAATTGATGCTAAACAAGCCAGTAAAATTGCAAATATCCCTTTAAACAATGGTGGCTTATTTATGCCAAATGCTGGTTGGATAGCCCCTCAAAAGCTTGTTAAGCAAATGATTAATGCTGCCAAAACAACAGGCAGGTTAAAAATTAACACGAATGTATTAGTGGATAAAATAGAGCCAGTACAGCCAAGTGACAATCAAACACAAAAAGAGGAAATTCACTGGCGATTATCGACTAACCAAGGTGATTTTGAAGCCAGTGTGTTGGTGGTTTGTGGTGGTGCAGAAATCATTGACGCTGAGTTTATTAAGCAACTGCCCTTTAGCTCAGTACAGGGGCAAGTAACCGCGATGAAAACCAACAGTAAAATTAACTCGTTATCTACGGTTATTTGTCATAAAGGTTACCTAACTCCTACTAGTAGCGACTCTCAACACCAAGATATTCATTGTATAGGCGCAACATTTAAAAAAAACACTACAAGCACTACCGCAACAAGAGAAGATGATGCCTTCAACTTAAACATGCTCTCTAGCTGTTTACCTGCGCTAGCTAAAGAAATTAATTGGACTGAGCAAGACATATCAACAAGTAAAGCAAGGCTGCGCTGCATGACACCAGATCATATGCCTATGGTTGGCCCGATGCCTGATATTCAAAAACATATTGAGACATACCCTCATTTAGCTACGGATAAAAACTGGAAATATAACCAAGCGGCACCAATGGTTAATAATCTTTATATAATGATGGGCTTTGGGGCTCGTGGTTTGTGCTCAGCACCATTGGCTGCAGATATTTTGGTTGCTGATTTATGCGCGACCCCCTACCCTGTAAGTAATGATATGCTGTTTAACTTAAGTCCAAACCGTTTTGTTATTCGTGACATTGTTAGAAGAAAAGTGTCACTAATAAAATAAGTGTCATATTTTAACATCTAAAACTTACTGTATTTTGGGCTTTAATCATTATAAAAATCATCACACAAAACAAGTTTCAAGAAGGCGCGTATTGCTAAGTAGAGCTAAAGCTGGATTCAAGTAATAAATGCTACACAAATAGGACATGCTGATTGGGGATACCTTCAGACTATTTATGGTAAATGGATAGAAAATGAAATACCTGATTATGTTAAAAGATTAGCAGAGCAATTAGGTCAGAAATAGGGATAATTTTATTTACGCCATATTCCACCGACAAAAAAGCCGACAAAAAGTCGGCTTTTTCATACGTTTACAGTCTAAAACGGCATTTTCATCCCCGGAGGAAGTTGCATCCCTCCTGTTAACGAGCCCATTTTTTCTTTATTTTGTTCTTCAACACGGCGAACGGCATCATTGACTGCGGCAGCTAATAAATCTTCAAGCATATCCTTATCATCTTCCATTAAGCTGTCATCAAGTTCAACACGACGAACACTATGGTTACCTGTCATCGTTACTTTCACCATGCCAGCGCCCGCTTCACCAATAACTTCCATATTCGCTAATTCTTCTTGGGCTTTTTGCATTTTTTCTTGCATTTGTTGGGCTTGTTTCATTAAGTTGCCCATGCCACCTTTCATCATAATTATTCTCCAGTAATTTTTTACTTTAAATAGATCAAAAATAAGATTTGTTGTCTACATTATACCAAGATGATTAAACAACAAAACAAAAAAGTTAGCATTGATCATACATTGAGCAAAGATCTCAAATATTTTACCCTAGTTGTCGCCAGTCAATATGTAAACTTACTAAAGTGATCAGATTGCTGAAATACTGTCTTGATCTAAACTTGCTTGAAAATCATGCTGTAGTGCTTGTATTATGTCATCTTTTTCCAATAATTCTTTGGCATAATCGTAACGTTTATCATTAATATGTGATTGTATTTTATAAGGATCTGCTACCGTTTCTGCAACAACATTAATCGTTACTAAAATTTGACGGGATAAAAATTGACTGATATTTTGCTGCAATTCTTGTTGCGCGGTGTTTGTCACCAGATGCTTAGTTGCTTGGTCTAAGCGTAAAATTAAATGCTCTTCTGTTGATTCTTCATCAATAGTGGCATGAATCGCCAATTGCCTTAAACGTGCTGTAAGCGCCATAGAATCAATCATATGAGCCCATCTATCTACTTGATTCGCTTTGCGAATTGTTGCGGGATCAATATTTTTAGCTTGGTATGGGTGCTCTGGGTATGGTTGCTCTGGTTTAGCTAAGCCTACTTTTTTGTCTGTAACGGCCGTTGTGTCGTTTCCTATCGATTCAACATCACTGACATTAGGCTGACTTGTATTAGGTTGACGCGCTATCGCGTCACCGGGCTTTTTTTCTTGTTGCTCCAACTGCCTTTTACGGCTACGCAACATATTTCGCGTAGCAAGTACGGCACTTACCAGACTATCAGATTCAACACCTTGCGCTACATTTTGATCTTGTCTTACTTGTTGCTCTTGTTCCGATTCATGTTTTATCGCTGATTTTTGCTCTATAGCTTGTGCTTGCTCTATAGCTTGTGCTTGCTTTATAGCTTGTGCTTGCTCTATAGCTTGTGCTTGCTTTATAGCTTTCGCTTGCTGCTCAATTGCTGCCATTTCTTGCGCTAATTGTTGTTCTTTCGCTTGGGGTGCTATTGGTAATTCAGCTTTTATCTCTGGTAACGGCTCTTTTGTTGGTACTGATGTGTGTAAGCTATCTACTACATTTTGCGGTTCGCGCGGTGCGAATAAATTCGCATCGACATCAGCTACATCAGGTAATTGCTCTTTCGACATTGGTTTAAAAGCAAACAAACGCAGTAACGTCATATCAAATGCTGCTTGTTCATCAGACGCGTAAGGCAAATCTTTTCGTCCGTTAACACAAATTTGATAATAAAGTTGTACGTCTTCTGGTGACATAGCCTGACTGAATTTTTTTAATAATTGAGCATGCTCAGGCGATAAATCAAAATGCTGATCAACAATTTGTAAAATAGCAATTTGATGAAATAATTGAATTAACTCGGCAAATAATCGACTATAGCTAGGCGCACAACTGGCTATTTCTTGAGTTAATGCCATTAAACTTATGCCATCTTGTTTTAGTAGATCAATAACAATTTTATAAATCCAGCCCTGATCTAAACCACCAAGCATTTGTTGAATATTAGCTAAAGTAATATTACCTTGCCCTTGCGCTATGGCTTGATCAGTTAAACTTAGCGAATCACGCATACTGCCACGAGCGGCTTTGGCAAGTAACGTTAAGCTGCCATTTTCATGAGTAACCTGCTCTTGCACTAATATTTCAATTAATTTTGTTTCAATTTGGCTAACCGTTAAGGCTTTTAAATGAAATTGTAAACAACGTGATAATACAGTAACAGGTAATTTTTGCGGATCCGTTGTCGCTAAAATAAATTTAACATGCTCTGGTGGCTCTTCAAGTGTTTTTAACAGCGCATTAAAACTATGGCGCGAGAGCATATGAACTTCATCAATAAGATATACTTTGTAGCGACCACAAGTTGGCGCATATTGCACATTATCAAGAATTTCTCGGGTATCATCTACCTTGGTTTTAGAGGCGGCATCAATCTCAAGCAGGTCAACAAAACGCCCTTGATCAATTTCTAAACAAGTGTCACATGTACCACAAGGCGTTGTAGTAATGCCTGTTTCACAGTTTAAGCTTTTAGCAAATATTCTCGCTATTGTGGTTTTACCAACACCGCGCGTACCAGTAAATAAATAGGCATGATGCAGGCGCTGTTGTGCTAAAGCGTTAACAAGTACAGTAACAACATGCTCTTGTCCCATCAATTCTTCAAATTTTTTAGGTCGCCATTTTCTAGCTAATACTTGATAACTCATATTATTCATCACCATATTGTACAAGTGAATAAAGCTTTAACCCCATTGCTGCTAAGCGCTTCTCACCACCTAAATAGGGTAATGAAATAACAAAACCAACCTCTTTCGCTTGTGCGCCAACACGGCGGATCAATTTTGCTGTTGCTTCAATAGTGCCGCCAGTAGCAAGTAAATCATCAATGATTAACACCTTATCATTTGCGGTTAATGCATCTTTATGGATCTCTAAAACATCTTCACCATATTCTAATTGATATGTTTGAGCATAAGTTGAACGAGGTAATTTTCCTGGTTTACGTACTGGAACAAAACCGATTCCTAGTGCAAGAGCCAAAGGTGCACCAAATATAAAACCCCGTGCTTCAGTACCTACAATTTTAGTGAAACCTTCGTTTTTATATTTCTCGGTCAATAACTTTAGGGTTAAAGCAAAAGCCTCAGCATCTGCTAACAAACTCGTTATATCACGAAACAAGATCCCTTGAACAGGGTAATCAGGAATGGTTTTAATCGCAGCTCGTAGTTGCGCCAATTGCTGTTGATTCATTTTTATTCTTATACCAATTCATTAATGGTCAATAGTGTTAAAGAATAAAACAATTTGCTTAAAAATTATAGTCGAACTTGGTGGTAAACTATTTTTTATAAGGCGATTTTGGGTAAATTTTCATCATTGAAAATATTAGTCAAAGATTTAACGGCTGAGATAAAATCGTTTTCGTTAATTGGCTTATTAATAACACTATTGAACAAGCTAAATTCAGGTAACTTTTTAACGTTATCTGTTCCCTGCGTGGTCATAAATAAGATAGGCGTTTTAGCACAGAAATTTGTTTTCTTAAAATTTTTACTTAGTACTACACCATTCATCAGCGGCATAAGGTGATCAATAATATAAAGTTGATATGACATTCTCTGCCCTTTTTCAAAACCATCTAGGCCGTTAACCGCTGTATTAACCGAGTACCCAAGAGAAACCAAAAGTTTACTAATAGTGTCACGGACACTTTTTTTATCATCAATTACTAAAATATTCATAAACATCTTTTTATATTAAAAACAATATGTTAATAAAACAACATGAGCTCATCAACTATTAAGGGCGCATATTTTACCTTATATAAAGATAATAAAATATAAGGATAATAAAAAAGGTAACTCTTAAAAGGTAACTCTTAACCTACTATCATCTCCAAAGTTACTTAATCGAGGATCTTAAGTTTAAATCACCAAGATCCAGATTAAGTAATGACCAGAATGATTTACTGTTAAGGGGTTGGTGAATAGAAGATTCAAGCCAAATGATTGCCCTGCTTCTGTTGAGAGGTCAAATAAATATCAAGCATTTTTATGTCAGCGTTTGTAAATATGACTTAAACTCTTCTCCTAATTCACTATGGCGCAAAGCGTATTCAACATTAGCCTTCATATAACCAAGCTTCGAACCACAGTCATGTGATTTACCCGTCATATGAAAAGCTTCTACCGTTTCAACTTTCATTAAACTTGCAATGGCATCGGTTAATTGAATTTCATCACCAACACCCTGCGGGGTAAATGCCAATAAATCCCAAACTTGCGCCGATAAAACATACCTACCAACTACCGCTAAGTTTGACGGTGCTTCGTCAACGGGAGGTTTTTCAACAACAGCCGTCATCGCTTTAGACTCACCCGCCGCTAGTGCATGTCCTTCACAATCAACAACACCGTAATTACTCACCATGTCCATTGCTACTGGCTCAACCATTATCTGGCTATAGGCACTTTCATTAAAACGCCTTAACATAGCCGCTAAGTTTTCAGTTTTTAAGTCACTACTGGCATCATCTAAAATCACATCAGGTAATACTACAACGAATGGCTCATTACCAATAATAGGACGCGCTTTTAATACCGCATGACCCAAACCTTTAGCTTCACCTTGGCGAACATGCATAATGGTGACATCTTTTGGACAAATGGCTTGAATTTCATCAAGTAATTTACGCTTAACACGTTTTTCTAAAGTAGTTTCAAGTTCAAATGATTTATCAAAATGATTTTCAATAGCGTTTTTAGAAGAGTGGGTAACTAACACTATTTCTGTTATACCTGCGGCAACACATTCATCAATAATATATTGGATCATAGGCTTATCAACAATGGGTAACATTTCTTTTGGAATAGCTTTTGTTGCCGGCAGCATACGAGTACCTAAACCTGCTACAGGAATTACTGCTTTTATTATTTTACTAGTCATTCTAATCCTTAAATTAATTCAGTTAACACGAGAGCACAAGAGCAAAATTGTTCAATTTTTAGCATACTAAAACAGGGAAGTGTAATCAAGGATGGTTACCTCTGTTTTACTCCGTTTTACTCCTTAAATAATATACGTCAATTGCTTGACATATTTTTTTATCGGCGGGGGTTAAGTATGGAAATGTTGACTATCATCAAGGCTGTCAAATTTTCCAAGGTAAAGGTTATTATAAAAAGATCTAACGGGATAATGAAAGCTTGCTTCCCCCCAATTGTATTCTATTTTAGCTGGCGAAATTTTTTCAATCAGCTCAATAATTTTAGCCAATGTACCATCTTGCACACATTGCATAGTAAGCACATGTATCAGATATTTTGATAAAACGACACCTTTATGATTAACGCTAACTAACTTATGCCTTTCCAGTAAACCACAAAAATTTGGTGAAAAAATTAAATCTAGCTTATTGGTAGCGCATAGATTTTCAAATAAACCTACACCTGAAAAACTGGCTAATATTTTCCGTAATGCCGTTTGAGTAATAATTTCAGAGCATATAGCCAAGGTTCGCAACACTAATTGCTCTTGAGCGGTAAATGATAAATAAAGCTTGAATTGTTTTTTTACTTCGATATGGGCGTTACTAATAAATGACACTAATTAACTCACAAAGTTAAGGCATAAAATTAATGTTGGCTATTGTAAATAGTTTGTAGATTAAATAAAAGAGAGAGTTTTGACTAAAGTCTCTAGTCCGCTCTGCCCACAAAAATTCGCGGGCAAGTCATTGCTATTATCTTATTAAACCGCTTTTTCTTTGGCATTCCAAACCAAATCACAAATTCCATCTTTAGGAACAAAACCCGTAGGTGCTTGAAGCAATAAGCGACGAATCTCTTCATGGGCAAATTGGTGGCAAGCTTCATCAAGTTTGACTAATATACTGTCTAATTCAGACCAAGGTAGCCAAGACTCATGCGCAGACATAATACGGAGATGATCAGTTTGGGTAATATCATCACCAATTAACAATTCTTCAAATAATTTTTCACCAGGACGAAGCCCTGTATATTCAATAGCAATATCACCATCAAGGTTTGAATCATCAGCAACTGTTAATCCACTTAAGCGCACCATTTTTGCCGCTAAATCTGAAATATTAACGGGATCTCCCATATCTAAAACAAACACATCACCGCCCTTACCCATTGCTCCCGCCTGAATAACTAACTGAGAAGCTTCTGGAATAGTCATAAAATATCGGATAATTTCAGGGTGGGTTACCGTAATAGGGCCACCACTTTTAATCTGCTCCCTAAATAATGGAACAACTGAGCCAGAGGAGCCAAGAACATTACCAAAACGCACCATACAAAAACGAGTTTTCCCTTTCGATTTCTTAATGTTATCTGCTAGGGCTTGTAATACTAATTCAGCCATGCGCTTAGTTGTGCCCATAACATTGGTTGGGCGAACCGCTTTGTCAGTAGAAATAAGCACAAAAGTTTCGACTTGCGCTTCAATTGCTGCCTCGGCAACAAACAAAGTACCAAAAATATTATTACGCACCCCTTCAATAACATTGTGTTCAACTACAGGTACGTGTTTGTAAGCTGCGGCATGATAAATAGTTTGTACACTAAAAGTACGCATAATAGTTAATAATCGGTTTTTATGCTGAACTGAGCCAAGTAATGGCACTATAATCAACTCATAATCAAGTTTGCTGGCTAGTTTTTGCAGCTCAGCGTTAATGCTATATAAAGCAAATTCAGAGAGCTCCATTAGCACAATTTTTTTAGGCCGTTGATTTATTATTTGACGACATAGTTCAGAGCCAATAGAGCCACCAGCCCCAGTAATCATTACTACTTTGTTAACAATATCTTTTTGTAATAAATCATAATTCGGTTTAATCGAATTGCGACCGAGCAAATCATCAATAGACACGTCATGCAATTCATCAATTTTAGCTTTACCGCTAACGAGATCAGCAGAGCCTGGAATAGATAAAATTTCTACTTGTAGGTTTTCTAAACGGGTTAACACTTTAGCAATGCGCTTTTTATTGTTACGGGGCATAGCTAACAATATACGTTTTACTGAATACTTATTTACCAACGTACTTATTTCATTACGATTAAAAACTGTAATACCTTGAATAGTACTTTTTTGAATTTTTTCATCATCATCAATAAAAGCAATAGGAAAATATTCACATCCTTGAATTAAAGATTGCGCTAATTGACGACCAGAAGAGCCTGCACCATAAATAATGACAGTTTCTTTTAAGTTACTTTGGGTGTTAGCCAAAACAGTGCGAACAAAGAAACGGCTTCCACCAACGAGTATCATTAAAAATGTAGCAAAAACTACAGGCACAGTTCTAGGTAATGACACATGTAAATAAAATGAGAGTAAAATTAAAGCAAAAGTAGACAGTAAAACCGCTAAACCGATAGATACCGCAGCTTTACTACTTATAAAGCGAATAACGGCACGATATAAGCCTAACTTTATATTTATAGCAAGAGAGATAGGAATTAAAGAAAAAAGTAATAACCAAAATTGCTGATTAGCAAAAATAGCGGAAGTATCGAACCTAACCAAGATTGCAGCCCAAAAAGCAATAACAACAAAAGAAAAATCAGCAAAAACGCTAATAGCACGCTTTACATGACGAGGGGCTCTAAACAATAAATCCAAAGAAGCATTAGATACACTCATATTACGTTATTAAAATCCTAATTACCCAATTACCTAATTACTTTATATAAAATATATAAAATGTGATTACTCAGCTACCTGTCATCCTTGTATTAGACCAGCGTTTCTTAATCGAGGATCTTCTCTTTAAACCACAAAGATTCCAAGTTAAGTAACTAGCTGACTCACTGTTAGAAAGTAATGTTGGATTCAAGTAATAGTTACAACAAAAGTAGAACTACCAACTTATTTAAAGCAAGAAATAGGCAGCAAAGATGAGCATTATACACAAATCTATAATTTATTTATTTATATTACGCTGAATTCTTATAATATTTCATTTTTAATGGTAATGGCAATTGTAAGGGAGTATTCATAAATCTGTGTCATTTTAGTACAATCGTTAAAAAGGAATGACACAGAATTATGAACATTCTCGTTGCCGACAATATTATTTTCCATTATATTATTTTTTGCCAATCGCTTGGCTCTCGATGTAAGTTCATTACTGCAACAGTGAACTACCTCGCGGCATCGCTTCGCTCTGATCACGGGGTTTTCTCTACAGATTTACATAAATTATCACATTCCAACCTGACGTACTCTGGAATTAGGTCAAACTCAGAAGGGTCAAGTTGACAAATATACTCATTTTCAATGTGATACGTCTCATTAATGAACTTCCTTATCACAGAATTCTTTACCTTAATATCAAAAAGCCTGAATACCTGTAACTTCTCATAACCATTAGTACAATTAAAGTACAACCCTTTCAAAGCAGCTGGGCTCTTCAATCCTTCAAGTGTTGCGGTATAATCAAAATCAGGAATTCGTTCGACAATCCTAGAGAGGCCTAAATCAAACTTCACTGCGTCCATCACAGGGTATCCATCCTCACCTTCAATTGGTTCGTGTCTACTATCAATAGCGTTATCTCTTTTGTGGAAAAGATTAGATAAAACTTGATATGCATCGCCCTTTTCATCAATGATCTCAAAGTATCTACGAAGATAAATGAGTTTTACAATATCCTCGGAGTTAGACGCCATAACATCCTGACATATTTTAGAAAATGATTTTATATCCTCTTTCGTAATATTTTTTTCTATAATATTACCACTACTGAACTGTAGATATGTAGCTTTAACTTGATTGTTAAATTGGCTTGATATGGCTTTTACAGTATCAATGATTGGCTCAACATCGTGTGTAAGCATCAAGACAGTATCGCCTTTCAAGCAATCCTCGGGTTTCCTGCGAAATAGCATTTCCAATATTGCATATTTTTTATTCTTGTCAAATGACGAGATAGGATCATCTAATACAATCAGGTCTGGATTTTTAGCTAAACACTCATACATAAATAATACTATTGCGAAGGCATTTCTCTCCCCAAAACTAAGGTGTTGATCTCCCCCACTAACGAATTTATCATAGTCAATATGCCTCAATTTCAACTGAGACAGATCATCCTCTCCAGAAATTTCAACAGCATATTTGTAACCTGCATATAATAAAAAGTGGTTGATCTCTGTCTGATGCTTTTCAATCAACTTTTGCATCCCATCACGTTGCATATTGATCTTACCTTGCAGCTTTCCAGCTTGCTTGGAAACCTCATCAATAGACTCGTTAATAGACGCAATCGCTACTTGAGTTTTTTCTGAATCAAAAATGGTAAAAAATTGTAGGTCTAATTTGTATTTACTGAGTTTTTCATTAACCTTTTCATCTTGCTTAAAGTCAAATCCATTCAGCGTTTTAAGCTGCTCAATTTTTTCTAGAAGTGTATCGATCTGTGTTTTGATCAAGCTTAAGAACTGTTCGTGTACTTTTTCTAATCCATCAGGCGACGAAGTTATTGTTGCTAATTTTGATTTCGTATCATCCGAAAAGTACGCTCCCAACTTTTCTATAACGCCAATTATTCCAACAAGATTTTTAATCACCGATTTATCGTACTCTTTACCAACTTTTTCTATTTGCGCTTTTTTATCTTGAATGTCATTCGTACAAAATGGGCAGCAATTCGATAATTCAGAGAACTCTTTTTGACCTTTTGTCTGCCAGTCAATCCAACTCACATTGTTTGAACTGCGAATAAATGGCTGATAAAACTCTAACCCTGCTGGAATATGCTCAATTTTATTGCCGCCAGATAGCCCTTTCATCCCTGTTGATGCTTTTGATATGCCTGTCTTTGTAAGTTTAAAGGCCGAACCCAACTCCTTCAGATTTGCAGCCAAGGTATCTAATTCAATGTTATCTGTGAACAATCCTTTGATATCTTGAACAATGACTTCAATCTCTTTTTCTGTTTCTTTATAGGCTTCAGTGCGAATAAATATGTCAAAGCTATTACTCACAAGCTCATCTGACTGGAACGTAAACTGACTAACATAAGCCTCATTAAAACACATCACATTATCAAGAGGATCTGTATGGTGGACTTCTGGTTTCAAAGAGTTAGGGTTGTTCTTCCTTAGTTTAAAAGGCATCAACTCTGTCAGTTTCTCATCATTACTGCTATACATTAATGCCTTAGCTATAGTACTTTTCCCTGTACCATTAGGGGAAAATTTTATATTCAGCTTCCCCTTATCTAAGTTCAAGCAAGCCTTATCTATATTGTTACAATTGGCAATATCAATTTGCATTTTGACCCCTTTAGGTTGAAAAATTCCAGTTACATTAGACATTATTAAAACAATAAAACAACTATCATACCGTAAACGATCAATTTAGGCCGTATTCCATTACCAGCTAAATCATCTAAAGTAACGCCATTATTTATTCATCGAGAAAAACAATGGCAAACATTACCTTCACCAAGCTGGGACATTGAACTCACTTTACCTAACGGCGTAGTTTTACGCATGAACAAGCGCTAATGTTACTTCAAGATCCTAACTTATCCGTATGGCTTTATGCTCACCCAGTCGATATGCACAAGCAATTTGATGGATTACATTAGGCGACAATTAGCTTGGCTGGATCGCGACAAGTTAATTGATGTATTACAACGCGTCAACATGCATCCTGCCTCAAAAGTTGAAGCGCTTACGCCTAATATACACCAAGAGTTTGGAAAGAAAAGTTCGCCGATAATTTTTTAACGTCAGATCTGGCTTGAATGGGGTGATCTACCCCCTGAATGATCGCTTACTCAGAAAGATGGTAGTCATTCTAAATTTGATGTTAAGAGATTACGCCATAGTCGTTTGTTATGAGGCTTTACAACAAACCTGATTTTGGTGATTTATAAAAAATACCATAAATACATTTATACTCAACTTGAATGGTAAGCCGTCTTAATTTACTAGCAATTAATTTATAATCATCTTTTAATAAAGATGAATCACAGAACAATAATAATTCATTAGTTTGGCCAATAGATAAAGCAGAGTTAGGTTCTATTTGTTTTACTGATACTTGTCCAGATCTTACATTTAAATCTAATGCCTCGAATAATGACTTATAAACATTGCTGTCTTTAGTGTGAAGCTCTTTACCATCTACAAAAAAATCAACTTTGTCGAGAAATGCAGGTCCTAAACCTAAATTTGCTATCTCACATTTAATTCCTTTTTCATGATTATTCACCCATAAAAAGTCTAAAAATGGTTTAACCGATAGTTGGTTATGTTTTCGTGTTTGCATACCTTGCCACACTGTCAAAAAAAAGACTAACAGCGCAATAACAGCAGAGGCGATAGCGATAAAATCACTTGTTTCAAACATTGATATACATTCAGGCAAATGACTCTCCTTGTGTCTTATAACGCCTTACCCACTGGCGGAGTATGTGGGCGCGCGTTTTTGTGTCTTCTCGCAAGTTTGTAGACTTTTCCTTTGTCACGTTTTCCGACTGAAATCACAGTGATGGTAATGATAGAGTCATTTACCTCGTATACTAGGCGATAGCCAGCTTGTCTTAATTTTATTTTATAGAGTTCGTTAGCACCTGATAGTTTTGCTCTTTTGATATGAGGGCTTTCAATAACTTCAGCTAGTTTCTTTTTAAACTGCTGTTGCACAGCAGAGCCAAGTTTCTTCCATTCTTTCAGTGCTGTCTTTTTAAATTCTAACTCATAGGTCATTTAAACTAACCTTTATGGTCTCTTCATTTTTTCTAGATTCAGCAATACTCAATAGCTCAAGATCTTCCATATGGTCCATCATAAATTCGTAAGTATCCGCTGGTATGCAGTAAAAAGCAGGTTCATTTCTATTTAAAATAGCAATAGCATCACCGTCTTCACTCATAGCAACTTTCATTGGATTGGCTTTTAATTCACTAATGCTTGCCGCAGCTTCAGTTAATATTCTAGTAGTCATGCGTTTCTCGGTACTTTAAAGTGACCTCTATTTAGGTCTTAGTATAATCTCCGAAACACAACAAGGCAATTAAACGGACAAAAAACAGTTGGCTTTTTTGCTCATTCTTCGATAATTTTAGCCAAACTATTTTATTGCAGCTTATTGTGGCGTTATGTGTCTTTTGAATATCGGAATCTAATGAAGCAGGTTAAAGCTCTACAAACTGGTGTGTTAATCGCAATAAATGTATTTCTATGTTTTATTGGTTTTACCTTTAGGCGACAACTCTATTGAAAACTACCGATACGATCGGACAAGTTAGTTGACGTCTGATACTTACACAATAACCACAGCTTGGGTAAATAAATTGATGCTGGATTCAAACGTTAAAGTCGAATAAACATATCAATATAACTATTACCAACCAATTGGTTGGGTGAATATGTGGGCTCTGTCATTAGTATGGGCAGCTTATTCTCTGTATCCATTTGAATGATATGATACAAAGGTTGCAACTGAGATAAGCATAAATACCAAAAAGTAATTAACTTTGAATGCGAGGTGTGCCACCTATTTTCAATATCAAACATATCTTGTTGAACTTGCTCTATAATTTTTTCACGTTCAATCTTAGAAATTAATTCTAAGTAATATTTAGTTACAGCATAATCTAGTGCTGATACTTGTATTTCAAATATATGCTCTCGGTCAGAGTCTATACCAAACTTCCATTTATTCCAATGAGTAAAAGCTTGTTTCCATGCAAATTTCTTCATGGATTGACTAGCTGACTTGTCAAAGCTTTTAAGACAGCATTCGATGCTTTTTCTACATTCATTATTTACATCTAATGGGTATAAATAGATGGCACCTACATATTGAGAAAAAGCCATTTTACTATCAGAAGTAGCCAATGCCTTTCCAAGACTGGTTTGAATTTGAGGATATCGAGAGGGATATTTATTTAGAATGTTCATCCAATGATCAAACTTACCTTCGTCTTTTATCAATTTTAAAAATATTTCACTTAATAAGATTTCCTCTTGATCGTTTAGTTTATTATTACTTGGAAAGGGTAATGCAGAGGCTAATGCACTAAACTCCAAAATATCTAATTTAGTTTTGTTTGCTATTCGTAGTGCAGGCTCCTTTCCAACTATATCCATTAATCTCCATAAAAATGGGATATTTTTATTATTTTCTAATGCAGACAAAAAGCGTTCAAAATCAAACTCAATCAGAATATTAGCTGCCTGACGTAACATAAAACCTATTTCACACTTAAAATATTGACCTGAACGATGTAACTCTTCGTATATGTCATACCAATTTTTGTCAGCAATGATAGAGGTCAGTCTTTTTTGTGGTTCTTTTTTGTGAAAGTCTGTAAGTAAACGAAATTCTAGTTTTAACTGTGTTGATTCTATAGCCCCTACTGCAAATTCAATTAGTTTAGTATGTGGAACAATTCCATTATTTTTTAGAAATTGCCAGAACTCTCGGCCATCGTCAATTGAATTAATTAAAAATAATAAGGCAGTAAGCTTCTCTTTATCAGTAATATCAAATATTTTGATTTTTTCAATTAACCAGTAAGTGACCTGTTGTGATTCAATAGCCAGTAAACCATTATTTTCATGCCTTGTAGGTGTCTCAACATTGTTATTAATGAGATAGTTAAATTCTGGGATTTTTTCAATTTCCTCCTTAAGTGACCATATTTCTTTTTTCTCATTAATCAAACACGAACCTTTATTTAAGAGACTCTCTAAATGACTGCGTAATTCAGGTTTACAGTGCATATCTAATGAGTTTATAACCATTAAATCAGTTATCATTACTTTTCCAAATTAAACATTCTGATGCGGATAATTGTTCCCATAACTCAGAGAATGCATCAATAATTAATTGCCCGTCACTTACTTTTTGTAAAATATGATGGGATTTCCCTAAACTATTGATAGATGTTCCTAATGACCAAACTAGCGGCTCATTTTCTGTATTTGGGAAGAGTAAAAATCTATCATGAAACCCCCAGCCGCAATTTCCATTATGACTCCTAAATTCTAGGTTTATACCTATTAAATTTTCTTTATTTAAACTATTTAAATTATTTGCTGATTTTTTTTTAGGTGCCTTTTTTAAATCAGTTAATGCTCTCATTTCTGCATGCATATATGTGTTAAAAAATAAGGTATCAAATATATCTTGAGAATTGAGGTAAGGATCCCACAACCAAACACCTTTGCGTCCATACTTATTGATTAACTCTCTAATATCATTTAAAGCTCTACTCCGTTCTTGACTCTTCTGATCTGCTTGTGGTTTGTATTGAATAAAGTTTTTATTTTTATGTAACTGTAATTTATCATTTTTATAAATTCTAGATTTCGTCCAATCTTTCTCTTCAAACGTTTCTTGAAAGCCTACCAAAGTACTCAGCTGACTCGTGACTAAACCAACCCTTAATGGTTTTTCATTTATCCTAGGTATTATACGATTTTCTGATTGGATTATATTGCTGGATATGTGAATTGAATTAATGAAGCTGCTTGGTCTCGTTGCCGCAAGTAATACCTCATGCTCTTGATCCCAGATCACACCAATATGAGCTCTTTGGTAGCCTAATGAAAATGTAGTGTTATCTTCATCTTTTCTAATTACCTTAGAAGCATACCCTTCAAGCAATTTATCATTTTCATCTAAGCTACAATTAACTAAGACATCTTTTTTAATCGCATCAGGATGCCAAGCGATATTACATTGCAAATCTTCACTTTTGTTTAAAGAGGAAAACCTAGCTCGCATAATGCTGCATGGAATTTGCAATATGACATTGCCTACTCGATCAGATAGCGGGGCTAAGCATATTGGAACATATTTTTGAATTTTAGATGATAATTCCTGCAATAGTATCGGTTTTTCTAATATCGGTAATAAAGCTTGTTTTTGATGATCAAACCATTCAAGTACATAGGAACCATTATGAAAGTTGTTTTTAAGTATTTTATTTAAAGGAATCTCTTCAAATGAGTCAGGGGTGACAAATCGTTTAGGACAATATTCTAACCTTGCTACTTTCAAGGCGTCTTTTGAAGCTTCCCAAACACACTCTTGGGTTAGCTTATGCAGAGCAATAACAATATCATCAACACGCTTATGGTATCGTTTAACTCCAAAACGCCAATCTTTCAAATCTTTTGATAATTTAAAAAGCTTTTCTGTTAAATAGTTATCCTCGTCAAAACTAACACTTTTTTTAAACTCTGAGACTATGATAGTAAAAACATTTACAACACTTTTATCAGGCAAAACAGCAAAAATTTCAGTTACTTCAACGGAATTGTAAAAACCTAATACTCCAGGTTTCAATAATTTTTTAAGTTCTGATGTGGCAGTCCTTTTTATTTTTGGTTCTTTATTCAAATGCATAATAAGTTCTTAAAATAGTGTTTTAGGTTAAATTGACCTGGTCAAGTAAATTCTAAATTCGATGTTAAGAGATGGCGCCATGTGGGACGTCAACACTACTGAAAATAAACTATTGACGCTATAGTCGTTTGTTAGGCTTCATTTTCAATAACAGTTCAAGCTTGATAATAAAGGCTTTTCCATCCTGGTCAAATGGAAGGATAACCTTTATATCCGTGTGAACCGTTGGATCTGATATATCATTAAAAATTTCTTGTATTAACTTCAAAATATATTCGATATCGTCATGGTCAAATTTTAACTCTAACGGCTTCTTACCCATTAAAGTATCTAGGTCATTGTGAGTTAATAATTTATTACGCCAACTTTTTATTCCTGTTGACTCATAGCGTTCAAATAGCTCTTTATATTTTTCATTAAGTTCTGGGCATTCGCATTGAGTTATAACCCTTTCTAAGGATAAATTTTCATTCTTTCCTGTTTGTTCTGGATCCAATAAACAAGTAAGGCTGAGGCATAGTTTTTCAATATATGCCTTTTCAATTCTACTAAAAACTAATGGACTAAATTCATTTAACACGTTGATTGAGCGCGCTTCAGTGAATAACTCACTATATAGAGTTAAATCTAAACATAGGTTTGCAAAGTAGTTATTGATTACATCTAACTCATCTTTCTTGACCTTTGTTCTGTCAAATTCAACTCTATGGGGCTTTGGTAATCCTTTCTTTTCATAAAAGTCGTCTCCATAAATAGTGATTTTTGATTTATCGTAACTCATTTAAGCTCCGTTGAAACACAGACATAATAACTCCCCACGAGGTGCTAGCCTCTAAATTTGTGGGTTAGTAAAACCAGAGCCATAATGTATGTGTTAAACAACCTGAATTCAAGCCATAAGTGTATAGCGAGTAAAAATTTTAATTTACTCCCGTTAATTCTTCAAAAACTTCATAAGGTGTTTTGTAACCTAAACATTTTCTTGGTCTACTATTTAACTTGTGGACAGTTTTAGCGGTTCGTCGTTTTAAAGGAACTACACCCAAATAAGTTAAATGCTTTAACCGAGTTTATGAACTCAGCTTTTATCACTACCTCCCTAAAGCTAGCTCTTAAGTTTTTCAGGGTCAGTAGGAATGCCAGAAGGTTGCTCAATTACCCGCCAACCCATAGCACCAAGTTGATTTAAAAATGGCTTTCAATAAACTGATATTCAGACACAACTACTCCTTATTAATTTTTTGATATAGCTGCACAACAGCTTCATTCTTATTTCTTATATACACATCTGCAATTTCTTTAGCAGCGGTTTTCCCTTTACTTCCTTGGGCAATCAATTTTGTAAAGATTTTCTCTAATGGTTTTAAATCATACATATAGAAATAATTTTTTAGTGTTTTTTTCCAAATATCTGCAACATCTAAAACCGCTGTATCACTCAATCGCGCTAACTCTTTCATAAAGGACATGCCGTTATGATCATCATTGACGAATGGGGCAATTTCACACAACCAAGACTTATACTGGTCATTTAACTCTTTTATATATTCAACCCATAACGCTAACTTGGAAGCTAACGGTCTTTTTTCACTTGTTTTTTGTGAAACCAAATCAACCAGTTTTGGCCATAAATCAAAAACCAGTTCTTCTGTTACATCAATATTTTGATTTCTTATTGACCAAAAAAACCAAATAACTTTACTTAATTCTTTTTCTCTGTTTCTGCATAATAAAATCTGAAGTAAATTTTTATCGTCACCGAGGCTCTCAATTTTCTGTATATACGCAATACAAATGCACTCTATATAACGCCCTTTAACCGTATCATTCAAATTAGGATCATCTAGTAGTGAAACATAAAAACTTTTTGCTTTGAAAAGATAATGTATTTCACGTATAAACAAATTTACATAAGAATATGCTTGAACTGCGCATAACCATTGTAGCGAATTAACATCACTAAACATTTTCTCTAAGTTATCGTTTGTCCAACGCTTAGATAAATAAAGAAAATTACGAATATGCATAACAACAATCGTTATAAACTCATTTGCAGTAGCAGGTTTATTTAATTCATCAGTGAATACTTCTTTATATGTTGCCCAAATATTCTGGTGTTCATCTGAATCCTTTTCCACATTTCTGCACTGATATAGTGCAAGCTTAAAGTAAGCCTTTAGGCAACGTCCACGAGGACTATTAATTGCAACAGAAACAGCATCAGAATCATTATTAAAATCGCTGCCACTCTCATTACTAAGAATTAATTCAAGAGTCTTTTTAACTGTTTCAGCCAAACTTAAATCAAAGGCATGTTCATCTTTTTCACAGCCTGATTCGACCAGCCGACAATAAGAACTAACAGCCCAATGCTTAACATCAATAAATGGATCTGATTCATTATTATCAGGGGATTTCCAAAATGCATCTTTCTGGAAAAGTTTATGTGCAAAATTCAGTAACTTAGGCCATAAATCGCTCCAGACACGTTCTTTTTTAGCAGACAATAATTTTGAATAAGAAGAAAATATCTCGTTTAAATAATGGGATTTGAGGTCAATAAAATCTTCTAAGTTATTTAAAATGGTGCAATCGTCAAGTGACACAAGTGCGCCAAAAGTTGAGATTAACCCCTCTAAACCAGGTTCGAGAAAATGGGCTTCATCGACATATTTATTTAGGAATTTTACTAGTTCAGTTGGATTGTCTAACATTACAGCTAATTCTGTTACCGTGAATGGTGACTCATTAACAACTACACCGCCGCTTATATAACAAGAAAAATCAGGGTGATCAGGCTCAGTTTCCGTAATTTCAATGCACTGTTGATATTTAGTTTGTACTATATCATTCACATCTTTAATTGCGGCATACCAATTCGACTTTTTATATGCGGTAGGCCTATCTTCTTCAATAGCAGCTGTTACTTTTAAGGCTGATATCAATTCAATGACTAAAGTTTGTTGTGGCTGATTGAGTTGAGTAAAATTCTTATTTAGAAAATGCCATAGTTCATGGCGATATTGATCATTAAAATGATCACTATCAATGACTAGATTAATGATTTGTTCATCAATATTATCAAAGCATTCATTGGCAACATAAATACCAATCCGCTTAATAGTTTGGTAATCACTAGATATTACATCGATAAGTTTTGCATTAAATTCATCAGTTCGATTTGACTCAAAATACCCTAACAATGAATCTCTAAACAACTTTAAGACAATGTTGTCAGCATCATCATTACGACTATTTTGTTTATGCTCTTCTATAGCATTTCGCCAGATGTTTGACCATTTATCATTGCCGTTTATTTTCAGGACTTCTGTAAACTTGTTCTCGAACAGTTTTACAACGGCCAAACCTAGTTGCTTACCAAGCTCATTAGCCGAATTTTTTACAAACTCATTCGCTTGATAACCATCAAGTTGTAATACAGCTTCCGATTTATTGTTTGAATGCTTACCTTCTACACTACTAATAGCGAATAAATTATCGAGCAAATATAAAGCAAGGGCGTTCGATTTATCATCATTGATACTAACAAGTTCAACTATCCACTCACTAATTTCCTTACCGACAAGGTGATTATTAAACCTGTCGCTTAGCCAATAACTAACACAATTTAAATCATCAATTAAAATAACTTCTAACGGTAAGTTTCTTAATATCTTACTGAATTGCCACCATGTCCGATAGTTACTGTATTTGTTTTCGATAGCATATTGAGTCACGTCTTTTAATAATAATAAATATTTTTTGGCACTTTCTTGATCATTTTCTTCCTTGATATTTATGGATGAAGCAACTAAATACTCCGTAATTGGCCAAGAGGGGATTTGAAAAGTATTATCTTCAGCCTCAACTGGTTTTGGGTTTAGCTTAGGAGAAAATAATCCATGCTCAGCGAAAGCATCAAACCAAACTAAACCATCAATTTTCTTGAATAGCCAAGGCTCTAGTGCTGGTTCCTTTTTCACCCTTTGTAGTGCATTTCTTTGCTTTACTGTTAATTGTTCACTCATGATAGGTCTTCATCCAATCTAGCTAATTGATCAGCTAATCCTGCTTCACCAAAATTAAGAAGGTTTACCCATTTCTCTATGATACTTATTTGTTGTTCAAAGTTTTCATGATCTCTTTCAAAACCAATTAGTTTGGCATTGAACGATTTACGATAATATTTATTTAATTTTTCAAACAACAGTTGCTCTGCACGAAAGAAGCCCTGCAAGATAAACAGCTTATTTTCAGCCGCCCCTGTGTGGTTGCTCGATTTCAGTACATACTCAAGAATTTCAGTTTCTTCTAATCCATATCCCAAAAATAAAACTGTTTTATTAGAGAATAGCTTTTGTAGAAATTCAGGAATCTCGCCAGATGTGTAGTGGTTTAAATAGTCTTTTGTAGTGATAACCATGCTATTTGCTTCATCAACACAACCATGTAAATGAACAACGGCACCTTTTTGGTCTAAGTTAGCACTTAACAAATCTTTTCTTTCAAAGTACCGCCACTCATCTTCGCTTTTATCCTTGGATATTTCAGGCACTATTAATTTGTCATAATTGGTTGTTACAAAGGTACAGCCGAACTCATTGATACTCTTGTAAATATCACTATGTTCTTTTGAAAATGTGAATATCTTTTGGTAATCGACTTGAATACCATTATCACTTTCTTCATCAAGTATTTTTGCGATAGATAAGCGTTTTCGAGGGTCAGCTAAAGCATTAATCATTTCTTTTTCGTAATGGTTTATTACTTTATTAGTGACTAATTGCCCTACAACAGCATCCGCAAAATCATTCCAAGATGGATGCCCTGCCATTTTAGAAATTCCAGCACCTATAAACAAAACAAGAGATCCTTCTTTTGCCGCCGTGATAATTTCTGGCTCTAATTCTGGTATTTCTCTCAATTGTTCTACCATTAGTTAACCCCCACTTTCCCTGTTAGTAGATCTTGCATCTTTTCAACAGATTTGACAAGTTGACTAACCAACTGACAAAGGTATTGATTAAAACTCTCTCGCATTTCTTGTTTAAAGCGTTTTTCTGCTTGTATTCGTGATTTCCTTGTCCACCAAACATTATCCGAAAATGCCATTTTTTACTTCCTTTGAATAAGATGTCCTAGGGTGTCTACAAGTTAGACAGAGTAACACCCCTGACGGGGCAAGCCATAAATTCCCTAAAGAATCATAACTAAGAGACAAGCTCTTCAATATTAGTTGCACTCACAAGTGAGTGGTAAACCTTCACTAATCGAAGCTATCAAAAGCCAACACACCCTAGGACAAAACTGGTTAAACGGTTACACTCGACTGTAAATTTGGCTGTAATTTATAAAGTAAGGCAGATTCAACCTTGAAGTGCATAACCACTAAGCAGTCATAGCTACCATGTATTCATCAATTAATTGAAGTACGCAACACTCATATGCCTTACTTGTTATAAAAAACAAACTCGTTAATTAGCGGGTAAAGTATCTACCTTTTACCCAAAAAAATCTATAATTTGCGCTAATTTACGAAAATTAGTGAGCAAGCCAATTTACTTATCTTTACTATCTACTGCGTCACCGGCACCACTACCGGTAGCGGTCATAATGATATATTTAAAATAATGTTTTAGTGTTAAAGAAGATAACATTTTAGCATCCGTTTCGGCTAAAAGCTTGGGGGTAGACATATCTATGTTATTTACTTGCGCCAAACCAGTAATACCCGGAAGCACATCATATACACCCACACTGTCTCTCTCTTGAATGAGCTTTTCTTGATTAAACAAATTAGGTCTAGGGCCAACAAAACTCATTTCGCCTTTAAGCACATTAATTAATTGTGGAAGTTCATCAATTTTAGTTTTACGTAAGAAAGTACCAAGCTTAGTTATTGAAGCCGTATTAGCTAGATGACTTGCTACTGACTTTGTTT
This sequence comes from uncultured Colwellia sp., assembly GCA_965261045.1. Taxonomy (GTDB): domain Bacteria; phylum Pseudomonadota; class Gammaproteobacteria; order Enterobacterales; family Alteromonadaceae; genus Colwellia. Next base: position 1,000,677 of record CBDHCJ010000001.1, on the reverse strand, counting down.
CAACAGTCATCGTTCTAAATTTGATTAAAGTAAACGCTTTTTTATTTTTACCTACTCTTTTTTGCAAAAAAATAGGTGAGCCCGTATCGAATAAACCCATAATGGTAACAATAATCAAGATAGGGAATGTAAGCAATAAGCCAACAAAGGAAAATAAAAAATCTAATGTTCGAATAAGTAAATAAGTCATTAATTTAAACCAGTATTATTTATTTTTGTTATTAAGAGTAAAGTGGGCTGCTGTTTTAGTGAAAGCATCTTTAACAGAAACGGGAGGTTGCCAACCAAGCAACTGTTTAGTTTTCGAAATATCAACTTGAAGCGAACCGCACAAGCGATCAATGATAGCAGATCTGCCAGTGAGCTTGCCTAGTATTTCAAAAAAGGTAACTGGTATTGGTAACAGCCAACCCTTTTTCCCTAAAGCAATGCTTAACTCTTTTATCATTCTAGCCGTTGATAAATCATCATCATCTGAGACTAAAAAAGTTTTATTTGCCGCTTTGGGGTGAGAGATACACGTAATAATCAAATCAACTAAATTATCAATATAAACCATGCTTCGTTTATTATTTTTAACACTCCCTAAGGGTAATGGGATACCTAAAGAAGCTAACTTCATTAAGGCAGCAAAATTTGCTTTAACACCTGGGCCATATACCAAAGGAGGACGAATAATAACAACTTCCATTCCTGTATCTTTAGCTATATTTTTCAATCCTTGTTCGGCTTCGGCTTTAGAAATACCATAAGGATCTTGAGGCGCCATGTCATCATCAGCTTGAAAAGGCTTATTTAATAAGGTGCTTTCGCCATTGACTTTAATTGAGCTGATAAAAATAAAACGTTTTACCCCAGCTTCTGCTGCTTGTTTTGCTAAATTTAGTGTGCCCGCAGTGTTTGTAGCTCTAAATTCTGCAAGAGGATCTGCTACATTTTCATCCATCATATGCACTCTAGCAGCACTATGGATAAAAACATCTGCATCAATTAAAGCAGGAAGATAATCTGTTGTACTATCTACATCAGTCTTATAAAAATTGTTTTTTTGAAATAATAACGGCTTTTTTCGGCCAATAATAGTCACATCATATGAACTTAAAATGCTTAATATTTTACTACCGACAAAACCAGTTGAACCAGTAAGGACAAGCTTCACTATATTTTCTCCTTAGTGTCAAAGTTTCTTATATCATTTGCCATTTGAGACATAATATTTGTTCTACTGTACTTAGCTATAAAAGCATCACGGTTAGTATTTTCTAAATTTAAGGACTCTAATACTTGTTTTGCTTGTTGATGATTACCTGGTTCAAAAACTGCGGAGTTTTCCACCTCTAAATTTAAAAACTCTGCGGCATAACCACTTACACCAGCCAAAATAGGCTTTCCTAAAGCAGCATATTCAAATATTTTTGAAGGCAATACTTTTTTAAATGCAGGGTAATCATTTAAATGTAAAAATAAAACATCCGCATTTTGATAACTACTTATTAATTCGGTACGATTTATAGGAGGTAAAATTTGGACATTGGTAACATTATTTAATTTTAGCTGAGTTTCGAGTTCAGATTTCCTTCCACCATCGCCAATAGCGGTGAATTCTGCACAACCTTTAAGTGATTTAGCCAAGTGCGGCAATATATTATGTAGCCCCTGCCCTTCCCCAATATTCCCAGCGTATAGAACTTTTAATATACCTTGGTTAGAAGTTGCAGATTGTTTATTTAATTTTGCATCAATAAATTCTTTATCAATACCGTTGGTATACCAACGGTATTTTGTATTAGGATAACGTAGTTCAAAATACCCCTTAAAGCCTTTAGAAACTAAGTTTATTCGTTGAGCACGTTGAAAGGTGTACCTCTCTATAAGAGAAAAAATAGGTTTAGAAAACCAAGCTATTTTACTAGAAAGTACATCTGTTATGGTGTCTACAAAAATATCTCTGATATCTAAATAAAGAGGTATTCTTTTTTTATCAGCAATTCTAGCGCCTAAGAAGGCAGTAAATAGGCGAGAACTTGTGGCAAAAACAAGATCGTAGTCTTCTTTTTTGGTTATGTTGAGAACTTCTTGATAATAAGTATAAAAAGCTTTAATTTGATCCAACATACCACTTTTATGTGATGGTAGTTCTACTCGGTGAATTATTATATTTCCCTCTTTTTCAAACTGCAACGCCTCAGCAGAAAAACTTGCATAACGATTCGGTAAAGTAGTGATCACTTCAATTTCACAATCATCATGTTTCTTTAATTGTTCTATTAATGCAGAACATCTAAAAGAGCCCGCACATAAATCTGGTTGAAAATAGAAAGATAATACTAAAATTCGCACAATAAACCTTAATTAGAACTAATCATTAGTTCGTATAGTAAAAAATTGATTTAAAACTATGTAATAGACCACTTAATATTAATAGTCATTTTGCTCTGCAAGAATGAAAAGCAAAGATTTTGATTCTTCAACGATATACCAAAGGCAGGATGCCATGTAGTGTCTTCTACTAAAACTTTTGCCCCTATAATATCAAGGTAAATGGTTACATTACCGGTAACGAGAAGAAACCTATTTTCGGAAATCTCCTCAATAAGTATATTGGGATGCAAATGCAAATAACTCTTGGCAATATCATAATCGCCTACTAACTCATCAATAATAGTAATAGTACTTTCACAAGCTCTCCAATTACGGCGATGTATACAATTTACACCTTGTTGTTTAAAGCCATTATGAGAAGCAGTAAAACTGACACAATTATTTATTATAGGTTTAACCAATTTATCTATAACAGAAGCTCTTTTAGCAACCCGAAAGCCACTCCATACTTGAGATGAATCTAACTCATTAACAGAAACGGTATTATGTGCAACCGTTTTTCTTTGCCTTAACCTCTCTTTACTCAAACCATATTCGGATATACCTGAATTAACAAAAATACGCTGTCCATACAATGCTAATTCAAAAGAGAGAGTATCAGCATGAGCATGACCCGGCTGATAACTTGGCCCGACTAATGCTAAATCTGCAATTAGTGAGTATGAATCAGACTTAACACTGACATAACCACTTTCTTCTAAATTATGTACAACTAAACTAGATATTGGATATTTTTTATCTTGCTTTAAAATATCAAAGCCTAGTTTTTCTGCATACTCCATTACAACAGCATTTTTAGGCGCTATTTCAAATGTTGTATCATTAAAAAAACTAATCTCACCGTCGTTGTGACTTATACACGCCAGCCAATCAATCATTCGATTGACTTTATGTTTGGTCGTTTCAACAATTTCTGCATTAACTTTGTTTGAATAAGCAGACCATAGGTTAATCAAATCAAGTAAATCTACCAACATTATTACATGATACATAGGCGTTAGTTCATAATTGCCGCCATCAGCTAAAACCTGCTCAATTAGTTCTTTTTTATATATCGAAAGTCCAGTTTTTAACCATTTATCTGCTTTTTTGCCCTCAAAGAAGCAACCAGCAAAGATAAGTGCTTTTGCATTTACGAATAAATGATTACCCAGTAGATGGCGTTCTAAATTTTGAGATAAGAAATCTGCTTGCTGAGCTAATGAATTTAACATAACACAATCAGGAGTAATGCCCGATAAAAATGACTTAATCCAATTTACTATACGTAATGACGTAGGGTAAGGTTCCCAGCCATTTCCTAAAGGAGCAGGGTTTTCATTGATCCATTTAGAAATAAATTCAACTTGAATCTCTTTTCTATTTTGTGCGTCTAATGCACTCAAATCATCAAAATAATGTAAATTATACAGCCAAAGCTTTGCCCTAGTTTCATCATTCCACTTAGAAGCTTCATCTACTTTTCCTTCTTGATTCAAAAACATCACACTATTATTAGCAAAGAATTTTTGATTATATAAAGGGTAGAAAACATAGCCATTACAATGTGGCGCAGCTATTTCTCCCTCAAAGTGATGCACTTTAGGGTGAATAAAGCGTTTTAAAAGTCTGTAATATAATTGAGAAAATTTTAGGTATTTAACAGTGTGAAAATAATTTAGTAATTTCATAACAAAAAATAGGGACATTAGCCCCTATTATACTCCCTAAACAAATACTACTTTCTCAAAGAATCAGCTATATCAATTGAAACTCTGGCAACTTCAATGATCTCATTAAAGTCAATAGGAGAACCTTCACCAGAATTAATAGCCGAAATAAATGCCTTAGAACAATTAGCTTGTCCCTTATCTTGAGACATCAGCTTGTTTTTATTAAAGCCAGGCCAGTCGGAGCCTGTAAGCTTCCTAAAGTTATTTAACTGTAAAACTCCATTATTAGCAAATACTTCTATACGCTCTTTAGCAAAAGCCTTGCCGCCATTGGCAAAGTAATGAATAGTTCCAAAAGAACCATCTTTAAAAGTTAATGTAATAGTGGCCTTATCTTCAGTTATATCAACCCCTGGAGCTGACCCCATACAAGTTGCATTAAAACCAGTAATTTCACTATTGGTTAAAAAACGCATTAAATCAATATAATGACATGCTTCACCAATAATGCGACCGCCACCAACACTAGGATCTTGAGTCCAATGATCGCTAGGTATTGCGCCAGCATTCATTGTCATAATAAATGTTTTAGGCTCTGAAACATTAGAAAGTAGAGATTTCATTTTTATAACTTGTGGTGCGAACCTTCGGTTATATCCAACCATAACTCGACATTTGCCCGCTTGCTTATTGTAGGCATGTTCAATATTGTCTAATTCAATGTGAGTTAACGCTAAAGGTTTTTCAACAAAAACATTTTTACCTGCATTGATAGCTGAAATAACTTGCTCTGCATGCAAGTTATGCTGTGTAGCTATTACAACGGTATTAATTGAATTGTTTGATAATAATTGTGATAAGTCTGTTGAAGCATTAGCAAAGTCATTCTTTTTACCATGGTGTACGGCACTTACGCCGCCACTTGTTAGAAGTGTATCTAACTTTGCACCCGCGTCTTTAAAAGCAGGAATTAATACCCGAGAGGCATAATTTCCGCCACCAATAAAGCCACAAACAGCATCTTCTGGGTTATATTTTTCAGTGGTACGTATTGTGACAACTTTATTAGCAAGTAACTCTTCTGGGGTTGCGGTGTAATTTAATAAAATACCTAACGATGATCTATCGTCTAAACATTTATAGGCATTGATAGCATCATAAATATCAAAACGACGACTTATAAGCGGCTGCATATTGATAGCGCCAGAAGACATTAAATCTAATACGGCTTCAAAATTTCGTTGCTCTGTCCAACGAACAAACCCTATAGGATAATCATGGCCTTTATCTTCATAATCTGTTTCATATCGACCTAGACCATAAGAACAAGACACTTGAAAAGAAATCTCTTTTTCGTAAAAATCAGCGCGAGATAATTCAAGCCCTACAACGCCAACTAAAACCACTCGGCCACGTTTTCGACACATAGTAGCGGCTTGGCTAACAAGTTCATTACTTTTTGTTGATGCGGTTATAATCACAGCATCTACACCATTACCTCGTGAAAATGCGTTAGCTTTATCTAAAGCATCCTCTCCCTGTGTTAAATCAACAGTTTCAGCACCAAACCCACGGGCTAATTCACACTTTGAAGAATCGAAATCGATACCTAGAACTCTACAACCGTTCGCTTTTAATAGCTGAACAGTAATTAAACCAATTAGACCAAGCCCTGTTACAACAACCGTTTCACCTATTGTTGGATTAGCTATTCGAACACCTTGCATGGCAATAGCAGCTAACACAGTAAAAGCAGCACATTCATCATCAACATTATCAGGAATTTCGGCACAAAGATTTTTAGGTACCCGAACCACTTCAGCATGATGTCCATTAGAAATAACTCTGGTACCTACTTCATACCTTGTTTGACCACTATTTTGAACAACGCCAACATTACAGTACCCTAACGGAAGAGGTTGATCTAATTTTGATCGGACAGTATCAATAGTTGTCATCAAACCATCGGTTTTAACTTTATCCAATACCATTTTAACTTTATCCGGCTGAGAGCGAGCTTTTGCGATCCAGCCTGATTTACCAAAATCAATAAGCATACGTTCGGTGCCAACTGAAACTAGAGATTTGGTAGTGGATATTAATAACTGCCCATTTTTTGCCTGAGGGCACGGGACTTCTACTAACTGAGTTTCACCGTTAGCTATGTTTTGGAGAATTTGTTTCAATGAATTGTATTCCTAATAATATTTACTAAACTTTCAAAATTTCCATAGTTATATAAATTACATTCTTCAGGCCGCTGAACAACATCAGAAGCGACAACATTACATTTAAAATACATTGCCTCTCTCACGCTTACACTGTCACCATCGGTTGGTGTTAACCTTAAAAACAGTGGCTTATACTTAAAAACTGGCCATAATTGTTTTTGCCCAGTTAATAGAAAAAGTCTATTTTCTGAACATAGCTTGTCGATATCTTTAGATAATAAAATAGGTAATTGTTCAGGTTCATAACAACCAATTGCTAAAAGCAAATTTAGTTTTGTATTTTCCTTTAAAAGAGCAACAGAGCTTTCTAATCCATAAAGATCTGTTTTCTTATAAGGTATATATTTCCAAGCCGAATTTACCATTACTTGTTCTTTGGATAAGAATTCAATTAAACCTTCAGGGTAAGTCTGTATTATTTCTTTCTCCTCATTTTCACAAGGAGCAATAAATGGAGAAACAACTTTAACAAAAAATTTTGAGGGATAAAATTCTTTTAATTCTTCATTTACAACATATATGCCCTTTGCTTGATAAAGGAAAAATAAAAGCAATTTCTTCTTTATACCTTCAAAATGTCTAGATGCATTATGATCAACAAATACTGCTTTCGATATCTTGTTAGTAATAAAAAATATAAATACAATAAATAGGTTAATTGAATTAACTTCAAACTCTGTATCTTTAGTTTTCATCAATTGCAAAGGAAATAATTTAGTAGAAAAATCAATTTTTGAAACATTCTTTCCCTCATTCTTTAATTGTTCAAATTTTCTTTTGGTATAAACGCTAACCCCACCTATTGGTGGTGGAAAGCGCCCAACAATACAAATATTCATAAAAAACCCTACCGTACTCTTTTAGTGTTCTGGATAATTATTTTGCGAGTAAATATAAAAGATAAAATCACACATACAAGTATATATATATTACTAACCATATAAGATAGTTTAAAATAAAAAACACCATGCAAAACTAATTGTGCAAAAACGGTTAATAAAATCAATTTGCCAAATTTAATGCTTGTAGTTCCACCAACTAAAGACGAAATAGAAAATAGAAATGAAAACAAACAACTAACAAAAAGAGTAATTAATCCCCCTAAATGTTGATAAAACTCTCCCAAGAAAGTTTTAAATACATTTTGACTAAAACCGTACCGAGATAAAAAAGAATAATGTCTAGTAATAAAACTTTTTCTTTCGTTGGGAACTCCAAATAAATCAACTAAAGGAAAAACAGCTCCTACATCAACATCTGGATTTTTTACAACCGTTATAAAGCGATTAAACTCCCCAAATTGCTGAGAAAAATAAAGTAGAAGTTTCTGAAACAAAAAATAAGTGCTCCCGTCTCTATAAAATCTTGAAATAGATATACAAAAGAAAATAACAACAAAAATAGATAAAAAAGCAAAAAAAGTATTTCTTGCTTTAATCTTAACTTGATTAGACAATATGTTTTTATACAGAATGAAAGCAAAAATATATGACATAGACCACAAAATAAAGCCGTCTCGCCCCATAACAGTTAATACATTTATAATATACGCTGTAGAAGAAAAAAGTAACAACCTATTAAACCAAACTCGACCGGGTCTATAACATACAGATTGAAAATAAAACAACAAAACAATTGGAAAAAACTGACACCCTAACGTAATAAATAAATAAATTGCATCTCCATCTAGACCAGTATCAGCCCCTCTAAAATTTTTTAAATCCCCAAGTGCAACAAGCATGTTATAAATTATTGGAGGGAAATATAAGTACGCCGCAAACCCGATAAAAATAAAAAAATAACAAATAGCATCAAAAGCTTTGTAATTAGGGCACAGGACATGGCTAATATTTTCTGTTTTTGCAAGTATCAAAGGAACAAAAAATAAAGTAACCAATAATAAAAACAAAAAAGTAGCCCATAAAGAATAGCTACTAGAAGGTGCTGCTAGAGTCGAATCTAAAAAAGCCCCCCCCATAACAGACGTTAAATACACTCCAATGACATAAAAAGCCACATTGATTTTTTTATTCGATTTGAGAAGAATAAAAAACAGTAGTAAACTTAAGTAAATAATAGCTATTAAATGAAAGCATATAACTAAAAACATTTATTTCCTCCGAATCAATTGAAAGTAAATAGGAATAAGTATTTTTTCAACTAAAAAACTCAAAATAACTTTTGCTCCAGCAGCATTAATTTTACCAAGCTGATCAAGTACTTCTTTCTTATGAAGGTGAGCTTGAGGTAGTTCCCTTTTTAAGCACCACATGTAGAGGAAAAAATGATTCTTTAATAAAATATTTTTCAAAGTATATGGATTACAGTTACAACTAGCAAAATAAGTACTTGTAGATAAAACACTCAACCTAAAGTCATACTGCGCCTGAATATTATTAGGCCTTGAAGCAGAACTGGTTAAAACTCTATAAACTGACGTAATTTTATTTTCAAAAAAAATATCACCTTGAAGGTTAAGCCACAGCCACAATTGATAATCTGATTGCAGCCAATTTTTATGTTTGCTCCCAACATAGTCAAAAAAGCCAGTTAATAAGTCTTTTTTAAACATTGTTGTAAGAGTAGGTATACCATTCCTACTATAAATAGAAGTACTATCCATAGTTTTACCAACAAGACCAGAGCATTCTTTATTTTCTGTAACTAAATAAATATATGCTTTATTATAGACTAAACTCACTTTTGAATTTTTTTCAAGAATATTAACTTGTTCAGTTATTTTATTTCTACATATCCAAAAATCATCCCCTTCACAAATTGCAATGTACTTTCCTTTAGATTTTTCAAACATAGTACGCAAAGGAAAATGGCGGTCACAACTATACTGATTTTCTGTTTGTATAATAGAATGAATTATATTGGGATAAAGCAAGCTATAGTGACTAATAATCTTTGCTGTATCATCTGTTGATGCGTCATCGTGAATCAATATTTCAAATGAAAAATCAGTTTTTTGTAATAAAAAACCTCTTATTGTATCCTCAATGAATCTTTCATGATTATAAGTGGTGCAAACAAAACTAACTTTAGGGGAAATAGAATTTTCGATCCACTTCCCCATTAGTTCAGACTCACTTGGTAAAACAATATTACGAAAATCACTTATAACAAACTTATTCATTTAGATAACTACCAAATTGAGACTTTAGTCTTACTCTAACTACACTTGAAAAGAGCATTGATAATATTACAATTAAAAGACCAGTAAATATTACATATAATATGTTATCCAACCTTCCTGCTGAATTTGAAAACGGATTACCATAAAAAACAACCATAGCGACAAGGCTAGATGGCATTATTATTTTTAGTACATCGTGCCATAACCAATTGTAATGCAATTTTGGCTCCAACTTATGATGTACATAAGCAACCCAAAAAAACAAAAAAAGAACATTCATTGTTAACCAAACATACCCTGCACCAATACCGCCAAAGTGTATTGCAGCATAAATAATGCTCGGAATTAATATAAGCACTAAACCTGCGTTACCAATTAAATGATAACGCAAAGTACCCTTTGCATATTGCAGATAATAGGAAAAAGCAGCAATACACAAAAACAAGTTACCCGCTGCATATAATCTTAATATTGGCGCGGCTTGTTCAGCTAGGTGTAAATCACCTGTCCATGCGATTAATAACGGTTTTGCCGTCATAACTAGAGTAATTGCTGCTGAACCTGCCATTATAGCAACAAGCTGAGTTGCTTGCCGGTAAATTCCAATCATCTCATCATGTTTATTCTCTGCATGCAGGCGTGCCATACGAGGCATAATTGCATTACTGACAGGGCCACTTATCATCATGATGCCATTAGCTACTAAAACTGACAAAGTAAAATACCCATAATTTTCTAATGACAATATTCCTGATAGTACCAACTTATCTGTTTGTGTTACAAATACCCAAACTGATGCGGTAAAAGCAATGGTTAACGAAAACTTCAATACTGGTTTTATCGGGTGAAAAGACCAACCAATAGCTTCAGTTAAACTACTTTTAGGTGGTAATAACTGCTGAGTTTTTAATGCTAGACCAAAAATTTCTATGAGTGCAACAATAAATTGATGAATAAAAAATACCAACGGTGTAAAACCAAAGTGCCACATACTAGCAAACACTCCAACAAAACGTAATGTTGCAATAGCTGCATTAAAACCACTTAACCACACTAATTTTTCAGAACCTGTTACCACACCACGATACAAACCAGTCATCCAACGCAAAGCAACACTTACAGCCATTATTTGTATCGCAATAACCACATCATTCACTGGTAGGTTTTCTATATTTAACCATTTCGTTACAATTATTCTTGAAGATAAAAATAGTATTCCTCCCCCAATAACTGCCACAACAAAAAAAATAATAGTTAATGCTCGATATAGTTGCCTGAAAGCTAAGGCTGAAACAGTGCCACCATTATAACGTGCAGTTTCACGCCCTACAGTGGGTGTAAGGCCTAAGTCTAATACAGAAAACCATACTTGTAACATAGCAAAAAAACCTACTAAACCATAAGCTTCACTCCCCATGTATTTAATGTACAAAGGGAGTAGCGCTATACCGATTATGGTGACATAAATTTGACTTGCATAATTAGCTAGAATATTATTTTTTAAATGAGTCACTATTTATTGAAAATCCAAGGAGATTTTAACAAAAATCTGTTCACCATTTTTGTTGAAAAAATACGCATTATCTAAATCGCCATGAGTTAGTGCTCTTAGTAAATCTATATGCTCCCCCAGTGAACCCACCGAATTTAGATCTAAATGACATAGTTTTTTAAAATCATTTATACCATTGTAGTTACCTTCAATTTTAGAGGTTAATACTTGATACTCACCTGAAATCAAATGGAAAAGTGTATCAGTCAGTAATTTTTTTTCAGACTCTTGTACTTTTGTATACACATCTAAACTAGTATCACTTGCTTCGATTTCAACCTTTTGCTGACAAATGATAGCTCCGTGATCTATTTCTTCATCCATTTCATGAATAGTGCAGCCAATAGGTAATTTATTGATAATAGAAAATACTTGTGGGTACCAACCTCTGTTGTACGGATTTAAACCTGGATGAATATTTATACATCTAACATTATTTACCACTTTTTTAGGAAATATTTGTTTGCAATGAGCCGAAATAATTAATTGATATTTTTTTATTATTAATTGAATGTAGTCTTGTTCTTTTAAATTAACCTCTTTCATACCAAGCTTTATTAATTGATCTGGGCTTTTATTAGTTGAACTATAGCAATAATCAAAAGATACATTCTGATAGTTATTTTCGCTAATTAAGCTTTGAATAAAGCTAACTAATTCAACATTATCTGAAACTATTAATACTTTTTTCATTTTATTGTCTTTTGGATTTTTGTAATAACTGATTGCACATCATTTGGTGTCATATAATAATGTAGAGGTAAGCATAAAATATTTTGAGATAACTCTTGACTATTAGCACTAGAAAATAGTTGTTGTTCGTTAAATACTTCATCTAACGATGGTGAAAAGTATTGACGGCTATGAATATTATTTTCTTTCAATACTTTTTCAACTAATTTTCGCTGTTTTGCTGATGCTAGTTTTATAGGCATATAAGCACCGTTAAAGCTTGCTTGCTTATACCATATAGGTAATTCAGCAACATTCTTCAAACCATCACGGTAAGCTCTAAACAAATGAGAACGATGTGCTATTATTTCATCTATATTATCTAATATCGTTAAACCAACGGCACACTGATACTCATTTAACTTGGCATTTATTCCTGCTTCACTGATTTCACCATTATGATCTATACCAAAGTTTATTAACCGCTTAGCACGATCTAAATCAGATTTATTTTTAAAAATAATAGCGCCACCTTCTATAGTGTGAAAAACTTTAGTCGCATGGAAACTTAAAGTACTTGCATCACCATAATTTAGAACTGATTTATCTTTAATTTTAACAGCAAATGCATGTGCAGCATCGTAAATGACCTTTACTTCACTCTTTTGTGATAGTTTTTCAAACACATTTACATCACATGGATTACCATAAACATGTGTAGCTACTATTGTATCGATAGAGCTGTCAGCTTTTAAAGCTTTGTTAACTTCTCTTGGGCAAAGGTTATAACTAGATCTTTCTATATCACTATAAGAGACTTGTATATTTTGCCAAAGTAATGAGCTTGTTGTTGCAACAAAACTAAAGGGAGTTGTTAATGCATGCTGCACATTTAATGTTTTATAAGCAACCTGTAAAGCTAATGTACCATTAGAAACTAGAAGAAGGTTTTTAACTCCTAAATACTTTTCTAATCGCTTAGTTAATAACTGGTGTAAGGGACCAAAATTTGTGTACCAACCACTGTCATTAACTTGTGATAGATATTTTGTCAGTATTTCTAAATTTGGTTGAATAGGCTGATTTAATTTAATAGTCATATCTTATTTTTAATCAATTAAACTCATTAAATATTGACCGTAACTATTTTTAATCATTGGTTTTGCTAACCCTGCAAGTTCATCAGTTGATAACCAGCCATGATTAAAAGCAATTTCTTCTAAACAGGCTATTTTAAAACCTTGCCTATGCTCGATAGTTTGTACGAATGCAGAAGCTTCTAACATTGAATCATGCGTACCTGTATCTAACCATGCAAATCCACGCCCGAGCATTTCTACATTTAAATCACCACGCTCTAAGTAGGCATTATTAACACAAGTAATTTCAAGTTCACCACGATCTGATGGTTTAATTGATTTTGCGATTTCTACTACGTCATTGTCATAAAAATATAACCCCGTTACGGCATAGTTTGATTTCGGATAAGTTGGCTTTTCTTCTATCGAAATTGCTTTTTGGTTTTTATCAAATTCAACAACACCAAACCTTTCAGGATCTTTTACTTGGTATCCAAAAACGGTAGCACCTTTTTTACGCTCGACTGCATTTAAAAGCTTAGGAGAAAATCCCTGACCATAAAAAATATTATCACCAAGTACCAAACAGACATTATCATCACCGATGAATTCTTCACCAATAATAAATGCTTGAGCCAATCCATCAGGGCTTGGCTGGATTTCATACGAAATATTAATGCCAAATTGTGAACCATCATCTAATAACCGCTGATAACCACCTATATCATCAGGCGTAGAGATAATTAAAATATCTTTTATCCCAGCCAGCATCAGCACCGATATTGGATAAAAAATCATCGGTTTATCATAAATAGGCAACAATTGCTTAGAAACTCCCTGAGTAATAGGATAAAGGCGCGTTCCTGACCCTCCTGCTAATACAATACCTTTCATTATGATTTATTTCCTAATCGTTCCAAAGTATATGAGCCATCTAACACGTGACTCCACCACTCTTTATTACTCAAGTACCATTCGACAGTTTTTCGAATGCCTGTTTCAAATGACTCTTGCGGCATCCAACCTAGTTCTCGTTCTATTTTTGCAGCATCTATAGCATAGCGTACATCATGACCGGGCCTGTCTGTGACATAGGTAATTAAACTTTGAAAGCCTTCTCCATTCCCACCTTCACGTGAATAACGGTTGGTTGGCACTAGCTCTTCCAGCAAGGTACAAATAGTTTTCACCACATCTATATTGGCTTTTTCATTATGACCACCAATATTGTAGGTTTCACCAACTTTTCCTTCTGTTGCAACAAGATATAATGCGCGGGCATGATCTTCAACATATAACCAGTCACGAATTTGTTGACCATTACCATATACAGGTAATGCTTTACCTTCTAATGCGTTTAAAATTATTAATGGAATTAGTTTTTCAGGAAAATGATAAGGCCCATAGTTGTTTGAACAATTAGTTATAACAGTCGGAAAACCGTAAGTTCTCAACCACGCTCTGACTAAATGATCACTTGATGCTTTTGAAGCCGAATACGGGGAACTTGGTGCGTAAGGCGTTTTTTCAGTAAATAAATCTTCTGGTCCGTCTAAATCACCATAAACCTCGTCAGTTGAAATATGATGAAATCTAAAAAAAGCTTTTTTATCTTCTGGCAGTTCTGACCAATAAGCTCGGCTTGCCTCTAGCAGTGTATAAGTACCAATAATATTAGTTTCAATAAATGCAACTGGTCCATCAATTGATCTGTCTACATGGCTTTCTGCAGCTAAATGCATGATTACTTCTGGCTGATGCTCCGCAAGTATTGCATCTAATGCTTCACGATTACAAATATCAACCTGCTCAAAAGTATAACGTGAGTTATTGGATATTGACTCTAGAGATTCTAAATTACCTGCATACGTCAGTTTATCTACATTGATAACAATGTCATTAGTGTTTTCAATTATATGGCGAATTACAGCAGAGCCAATAAAGCCTGCACCGCCTGTAATAAGAATTTTCATTATTTCCAAATCCCTTTTGTATCAATAATAATTTTATTTTTCAGTAAATCACTACCTAGTTTTTTAAATTTTTTATGATCTACTAACATTACTAAAATATCAGCCTCAATAGCTGCATCATGGGAAGATTTTAGAGCTAAGCTACTTTTCAAGCTCTCTGGTAATTGTTTTATATTGGGTTCAACAGCAAAAGTTACCCCAGAATTCATAGACGATATTGCTTTAGTAACTTCTAAAGCTGGGCTTTCTCTCAAATCATCAATATCTGGTTTAAACGCTAAGCCATAGCAAGCAATAGTTACATCTTTAGCTGTTTTAGTTGGGTTAGCTTGTAAGAAATCTGATACGGCTATTTTAACTTTATTTATCACCCACTCAGGCTTAGCATCATTCACTTTACGTGCTGTATGAATAAGCTGTGCTTCTTCTGGTGTTTTTGAAACGATAAACCATGGGTCTACAGCGATGCAATGTCCACCAACGCCAGGGCCTGGTTGTAAAATATTAATTCTTGGATGTCGGTTGGCTAAAGAGATTAGTTCCCATACATTTATATCAAGTTTGTCACAAATAATAGAAAGTTCATTGGCAAAAGCAATCTGTACGTCTCGGCAACTATTTTCGGTGAGTTTTACCATTTCTGCTGTACGCGCGTTGGTTATTACACACTCGCCTTTTACAAAAGTTTTGTATAGTGCTATTGCTGCTTCAGAGCACTTTGTTGTCATTCCTCCGATAACACGATCATTATCTACTAGCTCTCTAACAACATGACCAGGTAACACACGTTCAGGGCAATGTGCTATACGTATGTCTGAATTTTCACTATGCGTTTGAGGAAAGGTTAAATCAGTTCTGGCTTGCGCTAACCACTCTGCCATTTGTTCCGTTGCGCCAACAGGAGAAGTAGATTCAAGAATAACTAAATCACCTTTTTTTAGCACTGGTGCGACCGCTTTAGCAGCTGATTTTATATATTTTAGATCAGGCGCTGGAATGTCATTTTCATTATCAATGGGTAAAAAAGGCGTTGGCACTGCAATTAAAAATGCATCCGCAGGCTCAGGTGCTGTTGTTGCTTTTAAGTAGCCCTCGGTAACTGCTGCGTGCACAATCATATCTAAGTCAGGTTCAATAATGTGAATTTGACCTTTATTAATGGTATCAACAGCATGCTGATTGACATCAACACCGATCACTTTTTTCTTACGTGATGCGAACATCGCTGCTGTAGGTAAACCGATATACCCTAGACCAATGACTGAAATCGTTTCAAATGACATGATATTTCTTTCTCTAATTCGTTTACTTTTCTTAGCACCTGAATTTAGCACAATATAGCATGCCAAAAAATTTATTTATTGCGTTTATGTTATTTTGCAAGTGCATCACAAATACGCTGACAAGCTTTGCCATCACCGTATGGGTTATGGGCAAAGCTCATTTCTTTGTATGCACGTTCATTTGTTAATAAGGTTGACAGTTCTTTTACAATGGTAGCTACATCTGTACCAACTAACTTTACCGTTCCAGCATTTACAGCTTCTGGCCTTTCTGTGGTATCTCGCATCACTAGAACTGGTTTACCTAAAGAAGGCGCTTCTTCTTGGATTCCGCCTGAATCAGTAAGTAGTACGTACGCTTTATTCATCAAATACACAAAAGGTAGGTAATCTAGGGGGTCAATCAAAAATACGTTGGTTAATTCTTTTAATAAACGATTAACGGGTTCACGTACATTAGGGTTTAGGTGCATCGGATACACAAATTCTACGTCAGGAAATTTTTTAGCCATTTGTGCTATCGCTTCACAAATGCGTTCAAACCCACCACCAAAACTTTCGCGGCGATGGCCTGTGATCAACACTAAACGTTTTTCATTATTTAAAAAGTCAAATTGCATTTGAAGTGAAGCGTTCAATTCAACGTTTGTATCAAGCTTTTCAATCACTTCTAGCAAGGCATCGATAACGGTGTTACCCGTTACAATAATTTTATTTTCGGGAATACTTTCATTCAATAAATTTTGTTTCGACGTTTCTGTTGGCGAAAAATGTAAGTCAGCTAATGTTCCTGTTAATTTACGGTTGCCTTCTTCAGGCCATGGTGAGTAAATATTGCCGGTACGAAGACCTGCTTCCACGTGACCTACGTTAATTTGTTGATAGTATGCGGCTAACGTTGTTGAAAAGGTTGTTGCGGTATCGCCGTGCACTAAAACATGATCGGGTTTAAATTCAGATAAAATAGGCTTTAAACCGGCTAAAATACCACAGGTAATATCGGTGAGATCTTGCCCTGGCTTCATTAGATTAAGATCATAGTCTGGTGTTATTTCAAAAAGTTCTAACACTTGATCAAGCATTTCTCGATGTTGCGCGGTCACACAAACTTTAGCATCAAAGCGTTCATCGGCTGCTAACGCATGAACTAACGGCGCCATCTTTATCGCTTCTGGACGTGTTCCAAAAACGGTTAAAATTTTCTTTTTTGTCATAAAAACACTACGATTACGGTTACGGTTAAATTTACGGACTTAAATGTTGATTTTTTCAACTTTAAAACTCAGGCTATTTTCATACGCCGAGACGTTTTTTGTTCTTTTTGAGATTGTTACTTTTTCTATGATTATTAGTTTTTCACCGTTATCAATGTTAATTAGTGTTTCTACTGTATTTTGTTCTGAGCTTTCTTCTAAATCTGTTTTAATTGAACTATTAGCGCATTATTTATTTTGGCGTAGTGTAAATACCACTACATTGATACTCACTTTATTTAGGGGCAGGATTATACGTGAGTTTTTTAGAAGATTACAGTAATAAAATCACATAAATTTTGTTTGTAGCACGAAAAAAGGTTTATTTTAGGTAAGTGCAAAAGATTGAATATATTTACCCTCAAATTTTTGCAGATTAACGTGAGTTGGGCGGGGGGATGATCAATTTTAGAATAGATCCTGAATGAGTTCCTGTTCTATATAAGATTAACTTATTATTTTCTACATCGTAAGCGATCAATTTAGGCCGTGTTCCATTACCAACTAAATCATCTAAAGTAACGTCATTATTTATTCACCGAGAAACACAATGGCAAACATTAACAGAACAGCCAAACAATGGCAGCAAATATTTGCGCAACATGCAGCAAGCGCTTTGCAAATAGCCGACTTTTTGTCAGCAACAAAAACTTAATACCTCAAGCTTCTACGCTTGGCGTAAGCGTTTAGCAAATAATTCGCTTTATTCTGGCGTAACTGACAGTTCAACAGATAACAGCTTAAGCGATTGGGTGAATATTATGCCAGAGCAAACATTACCTTCACAATCCCCATCAGAAGACTGGGACATTGAACTCGCTTTACCTAACGGCGTAGTTTTACGCATGAACAAGCGCTAATGTTACTTCAAGATCCTAACTTATCCGTATGGCTTTATGCTCACCCAGTCGATATGCGCAAGCAATTTGATGGATTAGCGGCATTAGCGCAAACCAAGTTGAAACGTGCAGCCAATAGTGGTGAGCTATTTGTGTTTATCAATAAACGTCGAACTCATATCAAAATCCTTTACTACAGTAGTGGCGGTATGAGCAGCGACAACGTATCGACTTAACACTTAAAAACCCATTAAGTAACGCCTTAAATTATGTCAACGAGCGGCAAGTAGAATTAAAAGTATTCTTATCAAACCCACGGTTTCCATGGATACTAACCACCTTGAACGGGCATTGCGTGTGATACCTATGGAAAGGGAAAATCACTTATTTTGTTAGAGCGAATTGGGCGCTGAGCAACTGGGTATATTACAAAGCTTATTAGTGACATGCCGTCTTCATAAAATTAACCCCCTACCATTATCTTATTGATGTATTACAACGCGTCAGCATGCATCCTGCCTCAAAAGTTGAAGCGCTTACGCCTAATATAGGCCAATAGTTTGGAAAGAAAAGTTCGCCGATAATTTTTTAACGTCAGATCTGGCTTGAATGGGGTGATCTAGCCCCTGAATGATCGCTTACAAGCAAACAAAGTCGTTTACCTCAAATTCGACTAGTTCAGCAATATTTAGGATCACTTTTATGCGTATTGAAGATATTATCCTCAAAATTTTTACTATATATTTTCTAATGAACCCTATCCTTTGATCTTATTCCTCACAAATAATGCGGTTTTATGACAATAAACAATACTTTGTCCTGTTTTCCCTAATTTAAAAAGAGAGATTACATTTAACATATTGAATAAGTTGACTTTATAGCGTAAGGTTTGGAGCATAAAAAAAAGAAAAAGGAAATATTCACTATTTAAATAAGGTTTTTTCCTATTAAAAATGCTGTTATGCCATAAGGATAAAGTTCGAAAATGGTCGAAATTAAAAATATTGAAAATCGCCCTCAAGAGCTATTTGAACTCCCTTACTATAAAGAGCTGCCAGAATTACCTGTCAAAATTGATATTGCGGGTAGCATTGGTGAATTTCTAGAATTTGATTTATTTGACTTAGATGGTGTCCAGCCGCTTGAGTTGAGGCATATGACTGCTAATGATCATTTAGTGCATGTTAACCCGTCAAAGAAGTCAGTAGAAATATATAACAAAGAAAGGGTAACTTTTCAGCTTGTTTTTGTAGTGGTCAATGCCTACGGTTTTAAGGAAGTGGATGGTGTACTAGTTGGCAAACCATACAACATATCTCTACAATCTGCGAGTAAAAAAGGAGAACTGTCTGTAACTAGTCCTGAGTGGATTGAAAACATAGATCTCGAAGAACAAAATCAAGTTCCAAAAATATACCGTGGTTTCAACCCATTTGCAGGTGCATATGATGGGGCATACAGATTACACCGGAATCGAATCTGACATGATTGGTTTCGTTGTAGGCACTTATGCTCTTGCTATGCCTTTTAAGCATAACGAGGTTCTTTGCCTACCAGTACCTGTGTTACATAATAAACAAGTACGTCAAGACTACGAAAAGTATAGAAAAAATTGGTATTTCAAACCATTCAAAAAGGTTAAGCTAAAACGAATTTGGGGTTGTGACTCACCAATAGAGTTGTTTCTTTTACAAGCAATGGACTCTATTAATCTATACCCAGAGTTACAAACGATTATTTGTGAGGATGGCTTCACAGTTCCTGGATTCCATAAATTATGGGAAAATGATAAATCTCGTCGTCGTTTAAAAACTATTACTGACGCCGATTATTATTTTCCAGATAAAAAGCTTGCCGTATTCTGTGATTCTGTTGCCCACCATTCATCACCTGAGGCAATTAAAAAAGATAAAAAAATAGATGAAAAGCTTCTCAAAATTGGTATTACTAGCATGAGAATTTGTGGAAGATATAGTGCTAAGTCACCGATCGATTGTGCAAAACGTATCGGTGAAAAACTGTCAAAAATGGCATAACAAGTTGCTTAAACGAACAAAAAACAGCTGGCTTTTGCTCGTACCTCGCTAATTTTAGCCAGCTATTTTATTGCCGCTTAGCAAAGCGTTAGGGCTCTGGAGTATTAATCATGATCAAGGGTATACTAAAGGTTTTAGCAAAAAAACTAGCTATAAACCTAGAAGAAATAAGAGTTTCACATAAACATAAAGGTGTGCGAGGTGCTACTTCTGAGTCAATAATTCGTGAGTTTCTAAAAAAGTATCTTCCACCAGAGAATAGAGTGGGCGACGGAGAAGTTATTGATACTAAAGGCTCAATTTCTACACAATTAGATGTCATAATTACAAATTCAGATCATCCATATTTAAATGATTTAAAAGATCCTGGATTATTTATTATTGAAGGTGTTTCGTGTTGTGGTGAGGTTAAAACCAACTTATCTAGTAAAGACATTGACACCCTCATACAAAGCTGTATTACATATAAAAATTTGGCTCCTAAAAGTCAAAAAGGCTCTAGTGTTTATGGAAATAACTCGGATATAAACCGCTTTGTAAATCATAGACCTTATTTCTTATTTGCATTTGAATCACAATTGAAAATTGAAAAAATCAATGAAAAATTAAATGCTTATTATAAGCAGCACAATACTCCAGTGGTCCAGCAAATTGACGCTGTTTTTTGTTTAGACAGAGGGGCAATAATTAATTTTGGTGATGGAAAAGGGAGTTTTCAATATTCCACTATGTCCAAAAAAAGTGTTCCTGGGTTAGTTATTACTAAATATAATGGTGAAGAAACTCTTATTGAACTTATGTCTTGGTTGAGTATATCTATGCTTAAAATCACATTGCCTAGTTCACCATTAATTCCCTATTTAATAGGTGATAAGCCAATGAATCCAAAAGCGACCTAACAACAACTTCAAACGGAAAAAATACAGTTGGCTGTTTTACTCCGTTCACATTATAGCCAACAATATTTTTCCGCTTAAGTAGCCGTTGCGTAAAGGAGTATGAATTGAACATTTGGAAAGTTGATAAGCTTTTTTTGTTTATTGGATTTGTTATTCTAGGGTTTATTTTGAAGTGGTCAAGTAAATCTGTACACAGTAATAGGAACTTATGCTCTTCTCTCTGCTTCATTTGGCGAAAGATAATTATTATAGCTATGCCCCCGTCTAGAATTATAATGAGTGATTATATAATCTAGCGTATCTTTCTCTGCCTCTTTGAAAGATGAATAGCATGCTTTAGGCATCCATTCAGTTTTAAAACTTCTGAAAAAACGTTCCATGGGCGCATTATCCCAGCAGTTCCCACGACGGCTCATGCTTTGTTTTATCTGGTAACGCCAGAGTGTTTGACGAAACTGAAAACTAGTATAATGGCACCCTTGATCAGAGTGAAAAGTGACATTTTTAGGTCGCTCTCTAGATTCAAATGCCATCCGTAACGCTGCACTAGTTAGGTTACTATCTGGACTGTCATAGCATGCCCATCCGACAATTTTTCTTTTAAATAAATCCATTACAGCAGCAAGATACATCCACTGCGTACCTGCCCATATATAGGTTACATCGCCGCACCAATAGGTGTTCTTAGCGTCAACATTAAACTGTCGATTCAATAAATTAGGCGCTATCTTTGATTCTTTTTTCGCTATTTTATACTTATGCTTCTTCGCTTGTTTACTTGAAATGTCAGCTTCAATCATTAAGTTTTTTGCCTTATAACGACCTACGTTATGACCCGCCTGTGACAGCTCACCAGCTATGGTTCTAGCGCCCGCAGCACCTCGGCTATCGGTATGTATATCTACGGCTAATTGTTTTAACAATTCACGTTCATCATCAACCAAATCTTTATGTGACAATCGATAATAATAGCTGCTGCGCTGTACATTAAATATTTCACAAAGTTTATTTGTACGACCATGCTCTCTTGATAATTGGCGGATCAAATCTATCGTTTGATGCTGTCTGATATTAAGAGAGCGGTAGCCTTTTTTATGATGTCATTTTCCCATTCTATCTGTTTTATTTTTGCTTCAAGCTCTTGTATTTTCTTCTGTTCAGCTGTCATTGCTTTGGATTTAGGGGTAATTCCATTTCGTTCAACACGGAGCTGATTAACCCAGCGGCGTAAAGCGGTATCGCCAACGCCAACGGCTTTGCATCCTTCCGATAGCGTGTATCCTTTATCCAGCACTAAACATGCTGCATCATTCTTAAATTCTATTGAATAGGTTGGTCTTGATCTTGTCATTGTTGTACACCTCTTTTATGTAGGTAATTCTACCCTTATTGGTGTACAGATTCATTAAGCCACAATAACCACTACATTGATACTCACTTTATTTAGGGGCAGAATTATACGTGAGTTTTTTAGAATATTACAGTAATAAAATCACATAAATTTTGTTTGTAGCACGAAAAAAGGTTTATTTTAGGTAAGTGCAAAAGATTGAATATATTTACCCTCAAATTTTTGCAGATTAACGTGAGTTGGGCGGGGGGATGATCAATTTTAGAATAGATCCTGAATGAGTTCCTGTTCTATATAAGATTAACTTATTATTTTCTACATCTACGTAATAGATAAGTAACCAATCTGGCTCTATGTGCAATTCATAACAAGGCTGCCAGTTTTCAACCAGTGGATGATTTTTTCTAATTTCGAAAATTTTTTTTTGCCTTTTCTTAAGCTTCTTTATATCTTTTTCAAATCTAGTTTTTGTGATTATTTCCACAGTTTGGAAAGCTCATCAATATTATTATAAGCTTTTTCATTCCTGTTAGCTAAAGCCTCTAAAGTTTGAGTGTTTGTTTTTTCAACAGCGGCAAAGGGAAGGCTCCCTAAGTTAACGCATTGTGTTAAAAACATTCTTACTGCGTCAGTGGTTGTTAACCCCATGTCTTTAAATAAAGCATCGGCTTTCTTCCAAATCATTTCTAACGTCGCTTAGTCTTACTGCTCCTTCCTCTTGTTTAGCAAAGAGTAACAAGCCAAACCCAAAGCATCAGTAGATAAACAACATCACCGACTGGTGTGCTTGAGCGCTTAGAAAAGTTAGCTTGACGTAACATGATATTAAAACCAAGACTTTTCCATGTTGAATTGAAAGCATTCTCAATATTAAGATTTGCTTGTTTAAGTAAATCAGCAGTTAATGATGGTAAAGGTAAAGTCTTTGTGACAGAATTCATTCGATGTCTCTTGTTGTTTTTTACCACAATGAGACATCAACTTATTTAAAATCATTAGGTTACTTGTCTTTTTCTGCCTGGTTTGAATCCAGAAACTTGAGTGTTATTGTCAAAATAGGTCTAATATTTTTTGATCAATCGCTTAGCATAATGGATGCGAAACTATTTACTAGCCTAGTAAATTTTGTAAAGCGTGGACTTTACCTAGCAATTCTATCGATTTATCTTTAGCTTGAAACTGGAGCTGTATTAATTTACTCTGTAACTGGGGAAACAGTGAGCAATCCGCTTAGTTTCTTTGGTAATTGTGTTTAAGTTAATTTCATATGTTATCAATTCTTTTTTGAGTTCTATTTTATAGTTGAACGAAGTTCAAGCTCCTTCGTCGCTAATTTTAACCAGCTATTATTTGCCTCTTAGTGAGGCGTTAACTGCCAAAGGAGGTCAATTTGGCTCAGGATGTATTCAATTGTTTTGAGAGTTATGAGTTCTTTGGTGAATGTTTTGAACAAGAAAGCTCAAACACAGGTAAATTTGCGGCAAAAATCAAATACTCACCTCAGAATGGTTTGCAGTTGGAATATTCTATATCAGATAATGACGCACCCTATAGTTGTGAAAGGCTGTTCGGTATTTTAAGTAATGGCTGGAAGTGTACATTGGTGGGTCCTTTTAACTTTGGTATCGGCACTCCCCATATGAGAGAAATCACCGTTAGGTCTGGTGTACACGGATTTTGCTACTTAATTATTGGAGACTTTGTTAGTCACGATCAGCTTATTGAAAGTACACAATTTACATTCAATGGAATGCAAGAGTTTATTCACCCTCAAGGTTGGGTCACTCAGTTAAAGTATCAAGATGCTCCAATTTTTAAAGTAAGTGGTGATAATTGGGATATTGAGGTAAAAAATGTGGGATATTACTCAAGGGTTGGTAATCTGCTAAAGAACCTTATAGATTCCAGTGATGAGCAAGCCAAAGAGAAGCTAGATACTGCATTGGACTCCATTCAAGAAGAGCATCCCGAGGCTTATTTTAATCTAAGAAAGTCACTCACGTATTATGTAAGTTACGCTACTAAGGAACTTAAAGGTGCTGGAGACAATATCAGGGATATAACGGCAATAGTTTCTCTATTTTCAATTTTGATGTCTCGTCCCGTGTTCCCCGATAAAATAAAGCTAACATTAAATGGTAAAGATAAAATAGTTAGAGTTTTGAACAGCATGATGCTAGAAACGCGAACAGTTGAGTTAGCACAAGAGGAAGTTAACCATAACTTTATGCCACTAAACTGGAAGCAACTTAATATGAGTGTAGTGCTTTCAAACTGGCTCGGGATTTACGATGATTTTTATGTATTATCGGTTGCACACCAATATGAGACGGGCTTTAAAACGCTTCACTACGCTTATAGTGATATCATCTTGTACTCTACGCAATTGGAAGCAATCAACATTGATCTCGGTGGAAAACCAGAAAAATACGTGAACCCAATTGAAAAATATGCCTCTCCTGAGTTGAATTCTCAACTAAGAAAAGCTTTTAAAAAAACAGGTGAGAATAATCTTGGTAAGGCAATATCTACTCTCCGCAATGAATTAGCTCACGTCGGGCGTCCTAAAATTATGATGAGGCAGCTAAGTATTGATGATTATGTTAAAATTGGTCGTATGTTAAAGCTTGTAGTAATTTCACACTTGTTTTCAAAGTTAGGTATAGACCAAGTGCAAATTCATCAGTACCAACAGCGCTTGAGTTCAGAGTAGGCAGTTCACAAGTAAACGATCAATTTAGACCGTATTCCATTACTAGCTAAATCATCTAAAGTAATACCACTAAAGGCACTGATCAAATTCAAGGGTTTAAGGTAACAATTCAAAAAAAATCCAAAATGATC
Source organism: uncultured Colwellia sp. (assembly GCA_965261045.1). Taxonomy (GTDB): domain Bacteria; phylum Pseudomonadota; class Gammaproteobacteria; order Enterobacterales; family Alteromonadaceae; genus Colwellia. The sequence continues at coordinate 975,489 of CBDHCJ010000001.1, read as the reverse complement.
CCTGCGGTTTGAGCAATGCCAAACCGCATAAAATATTCTTGTGAGATCAGGAAATATTAGTGTGTTTTGTTTGAGGGCGGAAATCCCAACATTGTCAGCCAATCATCCACTGGTTTTCCAGTTAACGTTTCGTAAGCTGAAGTGCCTTTATGTTTCCCACTGCGTCTGACGCGCAAGTTATACCAAGTGTTAAATAATTCAAAAAAGCCTTGGCTTTCGCCTTTTCTGGTTTATCAGACGTCAACTAACTTGTCCGATCGTATTGCTTCTTTTAAAAATCTAACTTTTACCTGCCTAGCCTCTAATTAAATCAGCTTTATTTAGTAAATAAGTTTTCTACTTACTACTTATTAACTATTTTAGCTTTATTTTACCATTTTGCATTTAACCCTAAGTAATCATAAGAGCTCTTAATTTTTCCTTATTACGTTCTTGCGTTAAACGCCATTGTGCGATTCTTCTTTATAAGGTTCTCGTTTGTGCATAAAAAGATTGTTCGATGTCATCTTCTGAAATAAAATTCTTTGCCATTTCTAATCCCCTCAATCCCTTTTAAGCGCTGAAGCCACCATCACAAAACCAATCGCTTTGAGCTAATGCCTGAAACATGGCTCGTTGCCATGAATTAATGTTATTCCTAGTTCTAGTTTTTTCTTCTTCTTGTAAATAATTTCTAACTTCAGTCAACCCTGCTTGAGAGTGCAAATCAATCAATCTATGCCTAATGTCAGAAATGAAAGCACCTGTTTGTGAAGCGTAAAGTACATTTAACTCTAGAGCGTTAAAATGATAACTAATCCGGCTGTTTAACTCCTCATCATATTGAGCTACATCTCTAACAAAAAAGCGAATGGAAGCTGGGGATGTCTCTCTTACTTCAGCAAATAGCCACTGATGGTCTGTAACATCATCATAATATGGATGTAGTGTTTGCTCTTCAGCATTGCTAGGTGCATCATCTAGCTTTGTCTTATTGCACTTTTCGCAAGAGGGAACCAGATTGATAGGTAGCACAACTAACGAAGGAAATTTAGATTTGGGCAAGTAATGGTCAACTTGTTCAACCGTCCTATGCCCACAAAGCGGGCAAATATTATATGGCGAACTTTCTTTTATTTCGTCATAATATTCTCTGCCTGGTGCATTTTTCTTTGCCATTCTATTCGTGTAAACTTTTTCCATTTCGGCTCTTGAAATGCAGTCATCCACATCATCACTTTCATCGAATAAATACCAATCGGTAGATTGCGCGTAATTTTCATAGTCTAAAGCATCTGCTTCAATTGTGTCGGCCACAGATTCTAAATCACCCTTCAATTGTCTTTTTTTAACTTTACTAATACAGGTCAAATAAACTGTTTTAGGCACTAATGTTGGCTTTGCCAGAGTTCGCATTATTCGTCAGCCTCGTTTTCCATTACTAATATAAGGCTACGTAAAATCCCCTTAGCTTCTGAACCTAATTGTCCATCGAATCGTTTAAGAATTCTTTTATATGATCTGCTTTGTTCTAGCTCTTTCTCCAGCAATTTGTGGTAACCAGAATCTGAGACTTCTAAGCCAAATATTTCACGGGTTAGAACGCCAACATTTTCACCAAATGTTTCTATTTGTGGTCGTTGTGGCGTAGCTTTCAAGCCGCTGCGACTCATTTTATAAACGCAACTTCTCGGTACTTCTTGTAAAAGAACGGGAGAATGGGTGGCTATTATTCCAACGCCGTTGCGATGTGACAGTAATTCAGACAATGCGCGAACAAAAGCAGATAGTAATGGAGGGTGAAGATGTGCTTCTGGTTCATCAAGCAAAACAAGAGTTTTTTCTTCCACCTTTTCAACCAACTTAGTAATAGTTAGTAGAACAATGGCATGGCCGGAACTCATTCGATTAAAGGTTTTTCGAGCAAATGCTTTTAGCTCTTCACCTTCATATTCAACAAACTCCTTACTCAATGAAAGATCTCGAAATAAAGAATCAGATTCTAAACTTTTTATAGCTTCGAGCCAGCGTTTCAATTTTCCCATTGTAACTGATGCCAGCATACTCTTAACAAATTCATTTGTTAGCATATATCTACTCATAGGAGTTCCTTTCTCACCGCCTCTATTTGTTGCTCTTTTTAATCCGATATACGAATATCTTATTCCTTGTGACTTATCCTTTTTCTCAGGGTAAAGTTCAAATGGATCGAACGCACTAAAAGCTACTGAAACAACACCTGCGAATAGTGGTTCTGATTCTTCTCGATTATACGGCAGCCCATCTTCATCTAATGGTATTGAAAATTTCCCAACCTTTTTACTGCTTTCATTATCTGTTACTAGTGCTTTAACCATATTGTTGAGTAGATGGGTTTTTCCAACACCGTTTTTGCCTATAAGTACATGCACATTACTTGGAGGATTTGATTCAGGATCTACATGAAATTCTAATTCTAAACCTGCTGTTCTTGAACCTTGTGGGATTTTATACTTGAAGTGAAACTCAGTTTGAATATCACCACCGTGTAAGATCCTTTTAAATTGACCAGATATTGACGTTAAGCTGATATCTCGTAACAAGGATGATTTAAATACATCTTCATTAATTGCTTTTGAAATTAGCTCTTCATTACTGACAATATCGTTAAGAGAGTTAAGGATATTTTTCTTTAAATTTGGTTCTAACGATTGAATTGTAGAGTAATATTCTACTGACTGTCCTAAAGAAAAAAATCCCTCACCTAACTTTTTAAAACGCTTATCTTTTATCAGATCGGCAGTCCAGCCAATGCCCTGATTTATCTTCCCAATCTTTACGCTGCCAATATTATGCTTATTACCATTACTATCAAATACAACTAAGGCGAAGGTGGTTTTATAACCATAATCATCCCAATCAGAGGCTTTTAAATATGCTGTATTAGATTTTTGGTTAAGGCCAACTCCGCTAGACTTGCCCGTATATAGTTCAAAAATGATTGCCATGTAACATCCTTGCTTTTGTTAATTAACTTTATTTTCTATCATGCTTGGTGGAAATTGAATATCTAAGTCTTCAATAGACAACTTACCAGAAATCAATCTTGGTAATAGACTTGGATGCCGATCCTTTATAACGACGAAAATATCCTTTATATCAACAGATTAATCTAATATAAAGATGTAACTAAGGCCAACTTGTGTTAGTTATAGAGCTGACAATCTTATAAGTTGACAAAAAGACCTTACTTATGAACATAGCATACCTAAATTCTCCTGAAACTTCATTTTTTCTGATGCACAAAAACAACTCGATTCTGTTATTTCACAGTTATCTTCGCAACAATGTAAAACTAAAGCGCATGGAGAGATCGAACAACTACTAAACAACCACCGTCTAAAGACGGTGGGTTAAGAGATAGCGGACTGAAAGTCCAGCATTTCGGCTAAAGCCGATTACTCTACATCAAAGTTGTCATTTGGTTTGCGCTCGAAGTGATGTTTCATATCAGACGTCAACTAACTTGTCCGATCGTATTGCTTCTTTTAAAAATCTAACTTTTTACCAAGGGGTGTTCATAATTCTGTGTCATTCAAGTAAAATAAATAAAAATTTTAGGAGTGACACATGAAAAAACCTTTTAACTTTGAGCAAGCATTAGAAGATCTACAATCGGGTAAACAACTTATTGGTAAAGATGGGATCTTAACTCCGCTGATCAAACAATTAACAGAAGCTGCGTTAAAAGCGGAATTAGAGCAGCATTTAGCCGCAGAAGAACAACCAAATCGAAAAAATGGTCGTACTCGAAAAACGATGAAAACGACATCAGGTAACTTTGAACTAGACACGCCAAGAGACCGCTCTGGGACGTTTGAGCCGCAAATCGTAAAGAAAAGTCAGACAAGTTTAACTAACGAAATTGAGCGAAAAATACTGTCTATGTTTAGCCTTGGCATGAGTTATTCGGACATCCAAAAACACGTTGAAGAAATTTATTCAATGGATGTTTCCACTGGCACGATAAGCGCGGTCACGGATAAACTGCTCCCTGAGCTTCAGCAATGGCGTGAAAGGCCTCTACAGAGCCACTACCCCATAGTTTGGCTAGATGCCATCCATTATAAAGTGAAGGTTGACGGACGCTATATTAGCCAGGCATTTTATACCGTTCTAGGGCTGACGACGGAAGGTAAAAAAGAAATATTAGGCTTATATTTGTCAGAAAATGAAGGGGCTAGTCATTGGTTATCAGTGCTGACCGATCTTCAAAATCGTGGTGTAGAAGATATTCTCATCGCCTGCATAGACGGGCTGACAGGCTTTCCAGAAGCGATTGCTAGTATTTACCCAAACACTGAAATACAGCTGTGTATTATCCATCAACTGCGCAATTCAATGAAATATGTAGGCGCTAAAAATCAAAAAGCGTTTATGGCTGATTTAAAACCTGTTTACCGAGCAATCAACTTGAGTGCAGCAGAAGCGGCCTTGGATAAGCTGGAAGAAAAATGGGGGGAAATGTATCCTTTAGTCATCAACTCTTGGCGCAACAAATGGCATAACCTATCGGCTTATTTTAAATATCCAGAGCCCATCAGACGCGTAATTTACACAACCAATGCCGTAGAATCCGTACACCGCCAATTCAGAAAGCTAACCAAGACTAAAGGCGCTTTTCCAAGCTCAAATAGCTTGATAAAACTGCTTTACGTCGGCATACTTAACGCCAGCGAAAAATGGACAATGCCCATTCAGAATTGGAGTCAAGCATTGTCTCAGTTAGCTATTTATTTTGAAGGCCGCCTAAATAAGGTGTTGGATATTTAATAACCTGACACAGAATATTGAACATTCTCGCCAAACCGCTAGTCACAAAGTTAGATAGGGATTACTTCAAAGTGCCTTGAAGATATTAGTGTTAATGATTTATCAATACATTTTCTCATGCTTTATAATTTTTATGTAGGATATAACCCTGCATGAATAATGAACTAGCCAATAAGAAAAACTTAAAAAGGATCTTTATGTTAGTAAAAACAGATAGAACGGAACAAGAAATATTTTCAGATTTAGATGAGCTTTCTAAATCCCCTGGTTATGCACATGTTATTGCTTATTTTTACCATCGTGACAATACATTTACGTACAACTTAGATGAAGGGGTTATCGGTAAAGATGTTCTACAACAATTTTCATTTGAGAGATTGCTCAGAACAGAAGTTTCGGCATTAATAGGCTTAACATTCAAGAACTCATTGGAGATAACAATTCCAGAGCCATTTGTATTACAAGAATACGTAGATAAGACAGAGGAGTTACTTCAAGAACTTCATTATTCAATGATGCATCGACCAGATAAAATATTTAATAAAGAGAGTTTTTCTCATAAATTTGAAGGAATAATTGGAAGCGGTGCAATGCTAAGGGAAGCTATATTTTATGGTGGCGAATCAGCATTTCACTTCCAATACTGTGACTTATGTTTGAAGAAATATGCTAATGATGATGATTTTTTCCGTACGGAAAAAGGGTACTCATTGACTCAAGCATATGAAGTTATATTTAGTTTAGAGGAGATCCAAAACAGACAGCTAAATTCAAATATGGATGAAATGGTAAAGAAGCATCCTAATGAGCGGACATACCTACCATCCTTTATTTTTTCATATGAATTAATTGCAAATGAAAGTGGCCACGACATTTCGGTTGTGAAGGCAGTATTAGATAGTTTCACCGCTATTGATTCAAATGAAAATTATCAATCTATTGATAGTTTTAACCTCACTAATGCTTATCCAATTCTGAAAACTAGTGATGATGAGTTCATCTTGTTTCAATACTACTCTTTAGTAGAGGCGTTTTATGAAACTCCGTTTTTTTGGTTCTTATCAGATAGCTCCTATAAATCAACAGCATTAAAAAACAGGGGGGAGTTTACTGAAGAGTTTGCTAAAGAACGATTAGAAAGAGTTTTTGGAAAAGAACATGTTTTTACCAATGTAAATATTTACGGTTCTGACGGTAATATTGCAGGAGAAATTGATGTTTTAGTTATTTATGCTAATCGGGCGATAGTCCTACAAGCAAAATCAAAAAAGCTAACACTACAAGCAAGGCAAGGCAGTAAAATTCATATTGAAGACGACTTTCAGAAAGCTGTACAAGCAGCTTACGACCAAGGATTATCGTGCGCTGAATTTATGCTTGAGTCTGATAAATATAAATTAAAAGCTGATGATGGCAATGATATAAATATTAATATAGATTTCAATGAAATCTATATTATGTGTGTGGTTTCAGATCATTACCCTGCATTATTTACTCAGTCTCAACAGTTCCTGACATATCAGCAAACAGACATAATTAAACCTCCATATGTAGCCGATGTTTTTCTTTTAGATACGTTAACTGAAATGCTTGACAGCCCAATACACTTTTTGAGCTACATAAACAGAAGGGCTTTGTACTCGAAGCAAATTCAAGCTTCTTTTGAATTAACAGTCTTAGGTTATCATCTATCAAAAAACCTTTGGTTAGAGGAAGAATACTCATTTATGCATCTTGCCGATGATTTTTGTGCAGACCTAGATTTAGCAATGATGGCAAGAAGAAGAGGTATACCTGGTAATAAAACACCAGAAGGTATATTAACTAAATATGCAGGGTCATACGTAGACAAATTATTCAAAGCTATTGAAAGGATGAAGAATCCAAACATTATTGATTTTGGTTTTCTCTTACTATTCTTAAGTGAAGAGACTATTAATTCTATTAATCAGGCTATTGATGAAATAACCAAACTTTCGCTTAAAGACGGTGAAACGCACGACTTAACAATCTACTTTAATAAACTGTCTAGTGGTTTGACTATCCACACAAACAAATACCCAAAAGCAGTAGCCTTAAAATCTTTGGGTGATCATTGTGAGAGAAGAAAGTACACATCTAATGCAGAGCAGTGGCATGGTATATGTCTTTCACCCGAAGATGGCTCTTTTAGATTTGGTGTTACCCTTAACTCCCCATGGAAGCATTCATTCAAAATGGGGGAAATAGTCAAAAATTTACCACTTCCACAAAAGACTATTGATTTTAATATTAAAAATAAAGCTAGAAATAAAATTGGAAGAAATGAGCCTTGCCCTTGTAATAGTGGTAAAAAATTCAAACAGTGCTGTATCTAGCCTTGTTAAGTCAAAGCACTGTAACTCGCTAATAAGTATAGATAGATAGATAGATAGATAGATAGATAGATAGATAGATAGATAGATAGATAGATATTTGTATCGTAAGCGATCAGTTTAGGCCGTATTCCATTACTGGCTAAATCATCTAAAGTAACGCCATTATTTATTCACCGAGAAAAACAATGGCAAACATTCATAGAACAGCCAAGCAATGGCAGCAAATATTCGAACAACATACAGCAAACGCTTAAAACGCCCGCAGCCCCCACCAATGTGCTAGCAGGTTGTTATGCCGATGTCTCTCTTATTGCTGGCTTAATGGTTGATAAAGGCGTTTATCACTTACCGCTTTATCGGCAACATCAGCGTATGATTGACTCAGGTATTCATATTAGTCGAGCCACCTTGATTAACTGGGTACAAAAAGGCATTGAGCTACTAAAACCGATTTATCAAGCCCTGCTAAAGTCCATCGTCACCAGTCAAATTCTTGCTATGAATGAAGTCCCCATAAAAGCGGGGAGAAAAAGCAAAGGGAAGATGAAACAAATATTGTGGCTTAATGAATCTGTACACCAATAAGGGTAGAATTACCTACATAAAAGAGGTGTACAACAATGACAAGATCAAGACCAACCTATTCAATAGAATTTAAGAATGATGCAGCATGTTTAGTGCTGGATAAAGGATACACGCTATCGGAAGGATGCAAAGCCGTTGGCGTTGGCGATACCGCTTTACGCCGCTGGGTTAATCAGCTCCGTGTTGAACGAAATGGAATTACCCCTAAATCCAAAGCAATGACAGCTGAACAGAAGAAAATACAAGAGCTTGAAGCAAAAATAAAACAGATAGAATGGGAAAATGACATCATAAAAAAGGCTACCGCTCTCTTAATATCAGACAGCATCAAACGATAGATTTGATCCGCCAATTATCAAGAGAGCATGGTCGTACAAATAAACTTTGTGAAATATTTAATGTACAGCGCAGCAGCTATTATTATCGATTGTCACATAAAGATTTGGTTGATGATGAACGTGAATTGTTAAAACAATTAGCCGTAGATATACATACCGATAGCCGAGGTGCTGCGGGCGCTAGAACCATAGCTGGTGAGCTGTCACAGGCGGGTCATAACGTAGGTCGTTATAAGGCAAAAAACTTAATGATTGAAGCTGACATTTCAAGTAAACAAGCGAAGAAGCATAAGTATAAAATAGCGAAAAAAGAATCAAAGATAGCGCCTAATTTATTGAATCGACAGTTTAATGTTGACGCTAAGAACACCTATTGGTGCGGCGATGTAACCTATATATGGGCAGGTACGCAGTGGATGTATCTTGCTGCTGTAATGGATTTATTTAAAAGAAAAATTGTCGGATGGGCATGCTATGACAGTCCAGATAGTAACCTAACTAGTGCAGCGTTACGGATGGCATTTGAATCTAGAGAGCGACCTAAAAATGTCACTTTTCACTCTGATCAGGGGTGCCATTATACTAGTTTTCAGTTTCGTCAAACACTCTGGCGTTACCAGATAAAACAAAGCATGAGCCGTCGTGGGAACTGCTGGGATAATGCGCCCATGGAACGTTTTTTCAGAAGTTTTAAAACTGAATGGATGCCTAAAGCATGCTATTCATCTTTCAAAGAGGCAGAGAAAGATACGCTAGATTATATAATCACTCATTATAATTCTAGACGGGGGCATAGCTATAATAATTATCTTTCGCCAAATGAAGCAGAGAGAAGAGCATAAGTTCCTATTACTGTGTACAGATTTACTTGACCACTTCAAGTTAGAAAATATTACACCTAGTGCAATAGTAAGAAAACTAATCGAAGGATATGTAGAGAAGCATCCTATGAGCAATACATTTTTAGATGTGAATTTTACTATTTCAAATTACCCAAAAAACAATCCTGATAGTTGGTATGCTTTTAACTTAGAAGCAGAATTAGTCGGTGGAGATCCATATTTAGATAATCAAGAGTTAACTTTTCTATTACCTGAATTTTATGACGATTGTGGAGAGCCATATCGTGTTGACTCAGCTTACTATCATCGTAAGTCGTTTCCAAACTGCATCGGTCAGAGGGGAAGGTTTATCGGTGCGAAGCTTACAGAACGTAAATGGAAAGGGGCGATTTTTGTTTATCGTGATAAGCTTTTGGAGCAGTCTGATAGCTACGAAAATGACATTAAAGAGCATATGCGAAAACAGATAGTTTTAGGCGTTTCTCAATTTATAGCGGAGATGAAGTTAGAAGGTTTTAAATAGTCTGTCATCGAAAATATAATAAGCAATGATTCTAAATAATGTTTATCTATATTACATCAATGAATTATATGGTTATAAAGTGATTTAATAGCAATATCTCATGATTTTTTGTTACTAATAAAGTAAAAGTGACCAGTTTAACAGCCATAAAAAGTGCAAATTGACACAATTTAGATTGTAGCCTTTATATCGGTAAATCTCACCACATTCAAACTTATAGGATAACTATGAATAGTTACAAATATTTCCTGATTTATGACCGTAATAATAAGATCGTCTATGGAGAATGTATCAACTGGCGCTGTGGGGAGTTTGATACTATTAAGCAATCAGATGTGACAATCGGTCTTAAGAAAAAATTTAAGGCTAGATTTATTGTGTCTCACACTCGGTTGGATTCGATTCTTGAACAAGAAAAAACCATTGATATTGACGGTGGGACTTTACTTAATTATGAAAATATCTACGATGACTTTGTTACCAAACTTTCGGATGAAACCATATTTAACCCTCTAATTGATCGATGTTGCAAATTGAAGATGTTCGTTGGCAAAGAGTTGGATAGTAAAACCTACTTAACTTGGGTTGATGAACATAAAAAGTTATTAGAAGAAATAGAAAAAAGATTTGAACTTGATCTTTTAAAGCGCCCCGAATTAATAAATTCATACACTTACTACGAACCAACACGTATTGTTGTAAATTGCAGGTTTATTGATAAACCTGCACCAAAAGAAAACCGTTTACCAACAAAGTTAATTGTTAAGCTTTACGATGAATTTAATCATTACACTCAGGCTAATTATGTTCTAACTGGGTATTGTGAAGGTAAAGAACCAGAAATAACAGAAGGTAAAATTGTAAATAGCGACATTAAAATTGACTTTGAAAATAGTCCTGAAGAACTTGAAATAAAAATATTTAATCTGGGCGAAGTTATTTATAACAGTAGGCATGGATTTTTAAGGAACATTCATATTAATGATCGAGTGATTGGAGATAGCATAACGTTAGACAATGGTTTAAAAGTTTCTAAATATAGTGAGATGAAAAACAGTGTCTAGTTTAAGAGAAAGAATAAGTGATAGGCATACTTTATTAGTTAGCAAATCTAATTCATGTATCCCACAAATTTTAAGTGATACTCCTTTTGAATATGTAGTAAACCTATTTAAGAATAGCATAAGCAGTTCAATGACTATAGAAAAAATATCCATAATAGACCCATATATTTTGCCTTTAGATCTAGATAATCTTACTTCTTTATTTGGAGGAAGTTGTAATATAAATTTGGAAATAATATCAAAATTCAACTCAGCAAGTAATGACGATGAGAAAATGGATAGAAAAACAAAGATTATTGAGCGGCGAGAATATTTAGTAAAAAATGGACTGTTTAAGGAGATTGCATTAATACATTCGAAAGAGCCTATGCACGATAGATATTACATATATTGGAATGGAGATGCTATGGTAAAAGTATTCTATATTGGAGGGTCTATCGCTCAAAGATTTGGTGATTACATCGGAATTATCGAAGTATCAGATAAATTCATGCTTAACAATATAGAAATGTACTATGGAAATTTGGTATCAAATGAAATTAATTTTTTGAAGGCTTAATTATGCAACTTTCTTTATCTGTAGTTCCTCGTAGAGAAGATATGAACGATGTATCTTGGCTTCTTAGTACCCGAAAATATATTTCAAGGTATAGCGTACTTGATGCTTACAAGTTGATTTACAACACCGAACCTAATGGCTTACCTACTGTTGAAGAAATGGTAAGCGTATTTAATGAAAATGAACAAAAGGAAGCGAAAATTACTGTGAAAATTGTGTCGCATTCTTTTGATAGTAGTTGTGTTGATAAATTTATTAATGAAAATGCAACTAAAGACTTTGGTATTGCCTTAGCAATTGAATTTAGGATGCTCAATAAAATAGTTGATATCGCTGATGATGCTGATATTTTCTTATATTTAACGGAATACACACTTAATAAAGAAGAGATTCCTTTGATCTCTGAAAATGGTTTAATGTCCAAGCTTGCTTTAAGGATCATAGACAAAAGTAAAGTGATGTACACTACCTTGGCTTCCAACTTTGAAACATTATTAATAGCGAATAAATGTGACGCTATTAGCTTAAGTTTCATTTCTAGGTACATCGAGCATGCACACCTTTATGGTGGAGACTCTTTATTACAATATATTTTAGAAAGTTATAAAAGTTCACATCCTTTGTTTGAAGAGCTTGATTGCCTTGCATGGGATCCATTTACTATGTCAAGGCGTTATCGACATTGGCTTAACGTTATCAATCGTATGGATGAACTTTCAACATATTATTTCGATATAAGTGGTGATGACTACAATATTATTAAAAACAAACAGTATATTAATAAGTACCTGAAGTTTCGGTCACTTTATTCTAAGGCAGTTTAAGTTGATTAAGTATTCTATTTATTTTTTGTCATTATTGGAGTGAAATCATTAATATCAAAATTCTCCATATTAAACTTTTGATAGATGTTATGCAGTATATTTATGTTTCTATGGCCCGTAATGGAAGAAACTAAGTTTATTGGCAACCCTGCCAAAATTAGCTGGGTGGCGGCAAACCTTCGAATATCGTGATATCTTATATCTCCTGGGGGTGTTCATAATTCTGTGTCATTCAAGTAAAATAAATAAAAATTTTAGGAGTGACACATGAAAAAACCTTTTAACTTTGAGCAAGCATTAGAAGATCTACAATCGGGTAAACAACTTATTGGTAAAGATGGGATCTTAACTCCGCTGATCAAACAATTAACAGAAGCTGCGTTAAAAGCGGAATTAGAGCAGCATTTAGCCGCAGAAGAACAACCAAATCGAAAAAATGGTCGTACTCGAAAAACGATGAAAACGACATCAGGTAACTTTGAGCTAGACACGCCAAGAGACCGCTCTGGGACGTTTGAGCCGCAAATCGTAAAGAAAAGTCAGACAAGTTTAACTAACGAAATTGAGCGAAAAGTACTGTCTATGTTTAGCCTTGGCATGAGTTATTCGGACATCCAAAAACACGTTGAAGAAATTTATTCAATGGATGTTTCCACTGGCACGATAAGCGCGGTCACGGATAAACTGCTCCCTGAGCTTCAGCAATGGCGTGAAAGGCCTCTACAGAGCCACTACCCCATAGTTTGGCTAGATGCCATCCATTATAAAGTGAAGGTTGACGGACGCTATATTAGCCAGGCATTTTATACCGTTCTAGGGCTGACGACGGAAGGTAAAAAAGAAATATTAGGCTTATATTTGTCAGAAAATGAAGGGGCTAGCTATTGGTTATCAGTGCTGACCGATCTTCAAAATCGTGGTGTAGAAGATATTCTCATCGCCTGCATAGACGGGCTGACAGGCTTTCCAGAAGCGATTGCTAGTATTTACCCAAACACTGAAATACAGCTGTGTATCATTCATCAACTGCGCAATTCAATGAAATATGTAGGCGCTAAAAATCAAAAAGCGTTTATGGCTGATTTAAAACCTGTTTACCGAGCAATCAACTTGAGTGCAGCAGAAGCGGCCTTGGATAAGCTGGAAGAAAAATGGGGGGAAATGTATCCTTTAGTCATCAACTCTTGGCGCAACAAATGGCATAACCTATCGGCTTATTTTAAATATCCAGAGCCCATCAGGCGCGTAATTTACACAACCAATGCCGTAGAATCTGTACACCGCCAATTTAGAAAGCTAACCAAGACTAAAGGCGCTTTTCCAAGCTCAAATAGCTCGATAAAACTGCTTTATGTCGGCATACTTAACGCCAGCGAAAAATGGACAATGCCCATTCAGAATTGGAGTCAAGCATTGTCTCAGTTAGCTATTTATTTTGAAGGCCGCCTAGATAAGGTGTTGGATATTTAATAACCTGACACAGAATATTGAACATTCTCAGGAATTTAAACTCCTATATGATTACTAATTGAAAGGTATTAGCAGAACTAAAATGATACTATTTCATTAATCAATGAACTTACATTACCACCTAACGTATCTAGTATTTTAGTTAAGTCATTTTCAAATTGTTGTTCTTGTTCTATAGCTCTTTTTACATTTTCTAAGCTAACAATCTCTCTATTAAACTTCCCTGCCTTTTTCTGATATCCACCATCTAATATATTTGATAGCTCCTTATCAATGTAACGTCTTTGGGCGCTAACCTTTTCATTATCAAATAGAGTTTTTGTGTTATAGCCTGAAATATCAACTACATGAAGTAGTAACCAAAATTCAAAAAGGGGATTTGATAAAGCCATAGAATACCCTTTTTCTTTACATAAAAGGATTACTTCTAATAAACCTTTTTTTCCTGTTTTTCGATGTATCACTTTTTCTCTATCGCATACTAACCATAAAGAATCATGACCTTTGTTAAAATCATATTTATCAACAAAGCCCTGCAAGTTATCTAAAACATCTTTTGGTTCTGAGGCATTACTTGGCTTAGGAACTAGCTCAATTTCTATTAGTGAATTGATATTATCTTTAAGTTTTTCCTTTATCGCTTTAAAATATTCAGGCTCTGTATTAGTTCCTTCGCAAGAAATAATTATTACTCGTGTAGGCTCTTCTTCCTGCTGATCATAAGTTGGCTGGCCAAAGCTTCTTTCTTTAAACCCCATCTTGAGTACCTAAGTCATTAAAAAGAGGAATGGCACCATAACGACCAAGTAAATATGCTTTCTCTACTTTAGTGTCGTATCTTTCATTAAATTTGTTTAATGAAAATAAAGTTGAGCTATCACACGCTCCTTTTTCAACGAACCAAATTTCATCTCTTCTTAAAAGCTTTAGATCTAATAAAGTTGATTCATGAGTAGTCACAATCAATTGTGAATTCATATCATTAACGTTATAAAAAAGTTTAAAGAACTCTTTTGTTAATTTGGGATGTAAACTTCTATCAAACTCATCAATTATGATAGTAAAGCCTAGAGAGAATTTGCTTATCAATGGAATAAAATCTAACAACCTTCTAGTACCATCGGACTCATCTTTAAGCTCGAAAGTTTCTTTTATGGTTTTACCATGAACTAAGCCTAGTTTACGTACTTTAAGTTCTCCATCTGAACCCTTATATACAGTTAAATAGTTTGGCTCACTTCCTACTCCATGGATGATAATTTCATCTGCATTATTTTTTAGAAGATCATTTTCAATTCTACTTTTTAAAGACTGAGGGATATTCTTGAACCCTGTATCAAAATCTTCATCTATTGAATCAATTGCAACAACGCCTGTATCAAATTGAGTTAAATATTTTGTTAGTGACTTTGCCAAATCTTGATTAATAGATCTCATATCATTAAATTTATCGTCAGGGTAAATTATCACTAATTTATTTTTTATCCATTCAAACAAATTATTAATAATTAAAGCAGCATCTAATGTTAATTCTTTACTGGCAATCTCAGTTAAAAATAATTGAGAAGATTGGTTTTTCATATCATCTGAATATATTTCAAATCTACTTTTAGCTTCAGGTGTTAAAAGTTGTGTTCCCAATTTTATTGCTGAGCCATTTCTTTCGAAAATTAACTTTGAACCAGATTTTTTTATTGCAAATAGCCATTCTTCTGTTATTTCTTTTTTTTGTAGGAGAGCACTAAAACCGTATGAGTAAAACTGTCCGTCAATTTCAATTTCAAATTCAAACAAACTTTGTTGTTTAGGACTGCTTTCACATAATCGAAAGTGTTTTTTATAAGTGTCAACTCCAGATAGATCTTTAACAATAATGCTTTTTGCAAAATCAATGGCCTTTATCAAGTTGGATTTACCCGAAGCATTAGCTCCGTAGACCACGCCAGTTTTTAAGATGTTTACATCACGAAATTCTGAGACATGTTCTTTTAAAACTGTCGTCTTACCAGCAGTTAAATCAAAAATTTGCTCTTCCTTGAATGACGAAAAATTCTCTACAGTGAACCGTTTTAACATTGTTTTAGCCTTTAATACTATTTTTGAGAGACTTTTTCTCTTTAGATGATTGTAGTTTGTTATCTACAGGCAATCAACCAATTATACAAGAATGTGTAAGGTTTATATGTTCTATGTAATGTTGGATGGGGGGAGGTATGATCTTTAGCACTTATTTGATTGAGTTTTTGATACTGATCTGATCGCTCAATCTCAATTTTGGCCGATGTATGGTGACAAAGATGAAATAGCCTTTACTTAGTCTAACAGCCGAGGCTTTTTGCATGCCCAAAATCAGTTGGAAAACTTTGCAGGAACTTTATACTCAACGAGAAAGAAAGTATCATAATTCACGCCACTTGTTGGGTGCATGCGCGTCGCTATTTTGACAGAGCCTTGTTAATTGAACCGATAGCCGCACAAGAGGCCATTGATAAAATAGCGAGGCTTTACAAAAACGAAAGATACATCAAAGACAAGATAACCGAGCCTGCGGACGTTTTAGCTTATCGACAAAAGCACAGCGAGCCTATTGTTACTGAATTTTTCACCTGGATTTATGAGCAGCGACAACGTACCGATTTAACACCTAAAAACCCATTAAGCAAAGCCTTAAATTATGTCAACGAGCGGCAAGTAGAATTAAAAGTATTCTTATCAAACCCTGCGGTATCCATGGATACTAATCACCTTGAGAGAGCTTTACGTGTCATCCCTATGGGTCGAAAAAATCACTTATTTTGTTAGAGTGAATTAGGCGCTGAGCGATTGGGTATATTACAAAGCTTATTAGTGACATGCCGTCTTCAGAAAATTAACCCTACCATTATCTTGTTGATGTATTACAGCGCGTCAGCATGCATCCTGCCTCAAAAGTTGAAGCGCTTACGCCTAATATACGCCAATAGTTTGGAAAGAAAAGTTCGCCGATAATTTTTTAACGTCAGATCTGGCTTGAATGGGGTGATCTACCCCCTGAATGATCGCTTACCTTAAAATTACGTGGAAATGCAGCCATATTGGCCTTGTTACCAGGAACATTCGATATAAATAAAACAGATGTGGATATAGATGTAAAAAAGGCGTTCCAGCAGCACATGGATCTTCATATAAAACAGTTTACTGAAATTCGTAGTGCATAATTTCTTAGTCTCTGAACGTATACTATTATGTACTTCCCCTGAAATACTCATAGTTTTTATTCACAAAATCGCGCACTTAATGTTGACAAGTTTGATTTTTCAATGTAAAAGTCATACCATTATTTTACACAACAAAAAAGTTGGGTCATGATTCCAGAGTTTAATGATCAAGGAAATCTTCCAGAAGGTATTCACCAAGCAACGTTACAGGAGTTGATTGATAACTTTGGCTATAACCCTAAAAGAGCATGGTTAATCGACGGATTAAAATTATTAGTCAAAAACTTAGAACTAGCGGGTTGTCGATTAATTTACATTGATGGCAGCTTTGTGACTAATAAAAAAGTACCTGGGGATTACGATATGGCATGGAGTATTACTCAGGTGGATCCGCACAAGCTAGATCCATGTTTACTTTTGCAAAAACCCAAAGAAGATAGAGTTGAAATAGAGTCCAAATATCGAGGAGATGTGTTTCCTGCTGAAATCCCAGAGGGGTTAACAGGTAAAACTTTCCTTAATTTTTTTCAGGAAGATAAAAATACTGGAAAAAAAAAGGAATCATAGCAATTAGAATAGGAGGTGGAAAATGATAAAATATTCAAAGCAATTTTCTATTACAAAAAGTAAAGTCAAAGAGTTCGATAATGCTATTTTATCACTTGAGAAAAATACTAGTGATATTCACCCCCTTTTAATGCAAGCACAAAAAAATGCTCTAATTTTACAGCGTG
The DNA here is from genome assembly GCA_965261045.1 of uncultured Colwellia sp. Classification (GTDB taxonomy): domain Bacteria; phylum Pseudomonadota; class Gammaproteobacteria; order Enterobacterales; family Alteromonadaceae; genus Colwellia. Next base: position 958,205 of record CBDHCJ010000001.1, on the reverse strand, counting down.
ATGACCTACAAAATGAGATAGAAGAGTATGAGCAATTGCTATCTGGAGAATTTGCCGTTTTTGATGTCGATAATATCGCTGAATTACCTAAAGCCCTTATTCGATCAAGAATTTATTTAAAGCTAACTCAAAAAGATTTAGCTGAAAAGCTAGGGATGAAAGAACAACAAATTCAAAGGTATGAAAATACTGAGTATGCTTCCGCCAGCTTTTCTACATTAATTTCTATTGTTGAGGCATTAGATTTAAAGATTACAGAAGATGTCTTTTTACCAAAGACAACTAGGACAAAAAATTTATTATTGAATAAGCTAGCTGATGCTGGCTTAGATAAAACATTTATAGAAAAGAGAATTGCCCCTCGTGAGATTTTAAGTTACGACTGTGATTCATGGATAAATGGGGTTTGTAATCGTATTTTTGAGATTTTTGGGTGGAGTAAAGAGATATTGTTAGGAGATGCTCCTTTATCTATAGGGAGAGATGGTGCTCTAGTGGCAAGATTTAAAATGCCAGCAGCAGCCAATCAGCAGTATGCAAGCGCATATACTCAGTATGCATATACAATATCTAAGTTGGCAGTAAAACACTTTGATAAGCCGATAGAGCTTATCCCTGCTAACGCCGAATTAGTTAGAAATGAAATATTAGATAAGTACAAAAAGCTAAATTTCGAGTCAATCTTGTCATATGCTTATGATAAAGGAGTCATCGTATTAGCTCTGAACGATTCTGGCGCTTTTCATGGTGCTACATGGCGAATTGAATACAGAAATGTTGTTGTTTTAAAACAAAAAACTCAGCATTCATCTAGGTGGGCTTTTGATTTACTGCATGAATTATATCATGCTAGCCAACGATCTGAATTAGCTGAATTTTCCTTGATTGAGTTAAGTGAAACTAGTGATGAACGTAGGTTGGATGCAGAAGAAATAGAAGCTAATGAATTTGCCTCAAATGCTCTATTGGGTATGAAAGCAGAAGATTATGTTAACTCATGTTTTGCTAATGCTAACGGGAATATTGCATACCTAAAAAATTCAGTAATTCAAGTAGCTGAAAAGAACAACTTAGATTGCGGTGTATTAGCAAATCAAGTGGCTAACAAGCATGACATGATGGAGCGTAAAGTCGGCAGAAAATCTACATGGTGGGGAGCTGCAAATAATTTACAATCTAATGGTAGTAATCCTCGTGATTTATGTATAACAAAGCTCAGAGATAATATCAGAATTGAAGGAATGAGTGATTTTGATAGAGAGTTTATTGAGCAGGCAATATATCAATAAAGTTAAAAGCCTCTTTTATAATAAGCAAGTGAGGGGTGTTCATAATTCTGTGTCATTCAAGTAAAATAAATAAAAATTTTAGGAGTGACACATGAAAAAACCTTTTAACTTTGAGCAAGCATTAGAAGATCTACAATCGGGTAAACAACTTATTGGTAAAGATGGGATCTTAACTCCGCTGATCAAACAATTAACAGAAGCTGCGCTAAAAGCGGAATTAGAGCAGCATTTAGCCGCAGAAGAACAACCAAATCGAAAAAATGGTCGTACTCGAAAAACGATGAAAACGACATCAGGTAACTTTGAACTAGACACGCCAAGAGACCGCTCTGGGACGTTTGAGCCGCAAATCGTAAAGAAAAGTCAGACAAGTTTAACTAACGAAATTGAGCGAAAAATACTGTCTATGTTTAGCCTTGGTATGAGTTATTCGGACATCCAAAAACACGTTGAAGAAATTTATTCAATGGATGTTTCTACTGGCACGATAAGCGCGGTCACGGATAAACTGCTCCCTGAGCTTCAGCAATGGCGTGAAAGGCCTCTACAGAGCCACTACCCCATAGTTTGGCTAGATGCCATCCATTATAAAGTGAAGGTTAACGGACGCTATATTAGCCAGGCATTTTATACCGTTCTAGGGCTGACGACAGAAGGTAAAAAAGAAATATTAGGCTTATATTTGTCAGAAAATGAAGGGGCTAGCCATTGGTTATCAGTGCTGACCGATCTTCAAAATCGTGGTGTAGAAGATATTCTCATCGCCTGCATAGACGGGCTGACAGGCTTTCCAGAAGCGATTGCTAGTATTTACCCAAACACTGAAATACAGCTGTGTATCATTCATCAACTGCGCAATTCAATGAAATATGTAGGCGCTAAAAATCAAAAAAGCGTTTATGGCTGATTTAAAACCTGTTTACCGAGCAATCAACTTGAGTGCAGCAGAAGCGACCTTGGATAAGCGGGAAGAAAAATGGGGGGAAATGTATCCTTTAGTCATCAACTCTTGGCGCAACAAATGGCATAACCTATCGGCTTATTTTAAATATCCAGAGCCCATCAGACGCGTAATTTACACAACCAATGCCGTAGAATCTGTACACCGCCAATTCAGAAAGCTAACCAAGACTAAAGGCGCTTTTCCAAGCTCAAATAGCTTGATAAAACTGCTTTACGTCGGCATACTTAACGCCAGCGAAAAATGGACAATGCCCATTCAGAATTGGAGTCAAGCATTGTCTCAGTTAGCTATTTATTTTGAAGGCCGCCTAGATAAAGTGTTGGATATTTAATAACCTGACACAGAATATTGAACATTCTCTGTCCGCTTTCTGTGTTTTTAATCAAATTAGAATTATTGACTTTACATATTTCTGTTAATATTTATCACAGTTTTATTATCTAACGCAGGACTGTTTTGAGATCTATTTTTCATTAATAAAAGGGGCAAAAGTGTATTTGAAGTAGCACGTAGCACAACCGTAGAGGAAGTGAACCAATTACTAAGCGAAGCGGCTGAAAATGAGCTTAAAGATATTATGGGATATGAAGAACGTCCGCTCGTGTCTATTGACTATAAAACCGATCCTCGCTCAAGCATCATTGATGCACTGTCTACAATGGTCGTAAATGACACCCAAGTTAAACTTTATGTCTGGTATGACAATGAATGGGGCTATGCCAATAGAACCGCTGAATTGGCTCGTATGGTCGGTTTAGCTGACAAGGATAAATATTTATGGGCCTTTTATCGTTACAGCATTTATTACCTCAATTATCTAAGCAAGTGAAGCAATACTTGGTGATCACAGGTAATTATTGGGTGTTTATCTGAATAAAATAAATTATTCACTTCACCATAACTATTTTTTCCCTGATGTAACCATCAAAACATCTCTATTATTAATAACAGTCGATTGCCCACCTTTGAAATATGAACATTGCGTATCATTACAAATAACCGAAAACCCGGTGTAATCATCTGCATTATTTTTAAATTGAACGGTTTTCATTTTAACGTCTCCATTTTCTGTACGCTCAATAAACTTTTCGGCATGTGACGTACCAGAATTATCACTAGCGATCAGCACTAATAAAATCCCTAAATAAACGCCAAATAAGACAATAATATATAAGAACATTCGCAAGGAGAACTCAAAGAATGGGTGATTAGTATTATTTTCGTTTTTTGAAAATAATTGGGATGGAATATATTTTTTCAGCTCAAGTTTATTAACAATTTCGATTAATAGCACACCTAAATTTGCAACAATAACCACACCAGATGCCGCCATAACCAACCAAACCACTGCCCCTGTACTTAAATCTGCTGTAGCAAAAAAGCCTTGGAAAAACAATCTATCGATAGAAAGTTGAAATTGAGTTTCTTCAATGCCTAGTGTCCGTAAATATCCCTGATGGAAAGATAATCCAATAGAATATAATGCAGCCAAAATAATACTAATGACGATAGAAGCATGCTTTAACATTCTTTATTCCCTTTATGTGCTTAACTATAAACTGTTGATGATGATTTCAGTTTCGCCAAACTGGTCTTTCCAAATTTTGTACCAAATACTTTTTGCCACTTAACAATCGAAGCTAGTTTATCTTTTTCATAATAAGCATCATTTATCCAACCATTATATTTAGAAATTTGGATCTTAAAATTCTGGTACTTACGCTCATCCCAATGGCGATTAAAATCTTCCTCTTCATCTACTGGATTATAAATAACAGGCATAGTGTCGTAACCTTCAAGCCAATTACTTAAGCGATTAAATAAACTTTTCAAAGTGGTTGGTAGGTCCTTAAAGTCATTACTACCAATCAATTTATCAAAGAAGCCAACGCGCGAAGAAATAAGAGTAGTAAGCAAAATAGACTTAACGGAAAATGTTTGTTTATGATCACGTAAAAACTTCGAAAGCCTTATTGCTTTAATCAAGTTATTATTACCTACCACTCTATTTTTTTCTTTTACCCAATCGCTATATTCAACACTTGAACAAGGTTCAAGCTCATTATCCATACGATTACAAACATACTCCTGCTCTCCATCCCAAAAACTCTTGTCACGAATACAAGGAACAATGTCTATATGGAACTCTCCTGCATAATTCAATTTCACACATCGCGTTTGTCTCGATACCTTGTTCTTAAATAACGAAGAACGTCTAAAAAACTCGTAAATTTGTTGAATATAATCTTGAGCAGCCCATCCATCAATTGGCTTAAGAAAAACCACAACATCAGCGTCAAAAACCGCCTTTTTCTTTGTTGGTTTTATAATAGTTCGGTGAGAATAACTGCCTTGCGGAATAGCCGTAATAAAATATTTTTTAAAGAAAGTATTACCTGAAATGAAGCTTGTAATTGTTGCCACTCGATTTTCTAATATATTTATACGGTTTTGATTTAAATTAACTTCTTCATTTAAAAAATCATTAAAATGTTTTACTAATTTCACGCAACCACCTCATAAGTGCCACTGTTTATCGCTACTCCCCAAGGATGTGATTTTTCTTCATTCGACGGATTAAAATGATGAAAAACAATCTTAGGTAGATGCCCTTGATTTAAAACACTGCCCAACTGAAAGATAAATGAAGCTTGAGCTGCAACAAAGAAATTTAAACGATTTAAATTTGGGTAATTAGGTATGATCTCATTATTTATAAACTCTAAAATCCCCTTAGCAAGTCGCACTTGTTTGGCTTTACTACAAACCTTGTCATATCCCTGAGACTCAGACTTAATATGGTATAAAGCTGAACCTGAAAATTCATCTTCAATATTGTGTAAACGTAATGGCAAGCTTAAGGAAATAGCAATATTAACAGCTACTGTGCTAACGTCCTTTTTGTGTATAGCCTTAAATATTAATTTTTCACCATCATCTAACTGATCATTAAAGTGCCACTTTTTGGCTTCCCTATCCCAATCTGCAACATGCACATTCTGCATATTACTAATAAGATGACCAGCAGCCGCAACCATTGGAACTGGCGCTACACATGAGTAGACAATGTGTTTCTTACCATTATTTAATGAACGACCACTATCCTTAATAGTTTGAGGTAAACGATTTATTTGCGCTAAGTGCTCATCTAACTCAACCATCTCTGTTGTCTTATGACTATTCGCAAACTCTATATCAAACGGTTGAGCCTTAATGCGTTTTAATTCGCGCGGTAAGTTTTTTTGTACATCACCAATACTATGATCAATAAGCCCCATATGACGTACTTTTATCAACTGTGAATCTTCGGCTGACTTTCTATCTTGATATTCGGTGTAGCACACCATACATACAGATACGATTAACAGAACAACACATATTACCGTTGCCCCACCACCTAATGTCAAAGTGATGGTTCCCCATTGCGTAGGTATACTAATATTAGCGCTTAACGCTGCGAGTCCACTTAATGACCAAATTGTTAGCATCTTAGCATAGCCGTTCATAGTTGGATTCCTATACCCCTCAACATATAAACGCAAAAAACTAAAAAATAAATGTGCTACTTTCATCATAAAACCTTTCCTCTAATAAATAATTCATTAGCATCTGGGTGTTCACCACCGCCATGCCATTTACCTGTCGCTAACCAACCCGAAAAATACATAAACCACAAAGAAGCCCAAGGCACCATTGTGTCCCCTAGAAATTGATTTCTAGACCACTCTCCAGTTGATGGTAAATAAAGGCATAGTCGCGTAGTTTCTTGATTGAAAACATAAATATGAGGAGGCTCCACACCGTTAGTTAGCTCATATATATTAGGGGATACAACAAATACTTTAGGGATAGAGTTCAAGTCATAATTAAGCTTTATTTTATAAGAGCCGTATGCCTCATCAAGCTCAAGTAGGCAATGCCAGATGAGCTTACCCTTCTTAATATATCCTTTACTATTAGGGTATTTACCCATTAAGTAGTGTAGCTGCCGACTTAAACTGACATCCGTGTTACAAAATTCCTTCACACGCGCTTGCCAAAAAATGTATTTGCTTTAACAGGCGTTGCTGTTACTGCGGCTGATATAGAACCTGTTCTCTTCACAAACAAATTCTTCTTTTCACGCTGTTCATTTATCACTTCAAAGTGTTTATCAATTGCAGTTATCGACGTTTGCTCTCCTAACAATGCTTTTAACTTTTCTCGAATTAACGGTAATGACGCAACACTAGAAAGCTCAATTAATTGCTCGACAAAATCATTATGCCAAAAGCGAAAAGCCTCAATTCTCTTAGGATCTACATTCCATTTTTCAGCAAAATTTTCATGTATATTTTTTGGGTTTGTAACCCACATTTCAATATTGCCATCAACAACTTTCGTTTCTATATATCGAGGCATACTTTCAACAACGGTAAGTAATACCTCTAACTCATTATTAAAACTTTGTTGATTTACGATACCTTCATATGCCAAAGCCGCTAATGTCGTTATTATTATTGATATTGGTGCTTTACCATCATATTCAGCATTGTCATAAAACAATAAATCTCTATGACGTTTCATGATCTGCACACCGCGTTTTAAAATACCTTTTAACTTGGTGTGCTTAGGTAATTCTTCTATGTTCTTCGCTTCAAGCGCGACTCGCCCCAAAATAGCATCAGAAATACCGATATAAACAGGCTCTAACTTCGCTTTATTATCAAAGTCTTTTGCATATCCCTTAGGGTTAGATGCTTTCCATTCTTTTAATTTTTTATCCGGCACAGAAATCGCGCCAAATTCATCTGCATTGTTTTGATCTGGTATACCCGGTGTTATATCTAAATGAAATTCATCGGCATAATCTAAACGACAACCTCGATTTAACTCGCAAACAAGATCTTTAAAATGTCCATTCTCTTTTATTCTAGCAATAACCTTTTGACGGCAAACGTCAGGATGAATTCCTACAGCATTAGGCAAATAACAAATGAAATCTAAATCAAACTCTTCTCTAAAAATTGGCTTTGTTGTTGTACCAATACGCTGACTTCCCTGCGGATATATTTCTGCGCCAACAAACATTGGCTCATCACTTTCCGCTAACCAAGTTCCAACCGATTTATATCGTTTTTCAGCCAATTCCTGTTTAGTTACTGATGGCTCAAGTGACTGGCAAGCGTATTCAATCAACTCTGTAAATAAAGTCTGTTGGTTTGCAGATAGTGCTGCGTAATTATTTTTGTAGATAGAAGATTTCATTTGTTATTCCTATTATTGTAAATTTCAGTATTCCTCCATATTTTGTGATTAAAAAACAATCTAATCACTTACAACTCCAATATTGCTCACTAAAAAATAATTAGTGAGCAATTATCCTCTTAGCCTTTAGGTGGGTATGGATCGTTACCGTAGCTATTTTTTTCTCTAATTTGCCCATTTTGACCATGGATCAACATTTCTGATTCTTGGTTTTGTGCAATTTCTCTTGCCTGCTGAATAGCCTCAGCTTGAGTAGAATGAACCGAAGTCGCCCTTGAGTTCCCCGCGCCTTTTACTGCCCACCCTGAATCATGTGGTACTACGTGTTGATTTTTTCCTGACATATGTCACCTCTGTCAAATTTATTAATAAACTAACAACATCGTTAGATTAATCTAACGAATATATTTTTTCAAGACATATTTGTATGTTTGTGTTAGATTTATCTAACGAACATAAAAACCATAGGTTTAAAAGAATGTCATTAGGTTCAAAATTAAAAGAGCTTAGACTCAAAAAAGGTAAATCACTTCAAGATGTTGCTGATAGTGTGAAGGCTTCTAAGCCCCATATCTGGGAGCTGGAAAGGGGTACAACTAAAAATCCATCACTGGAACTGCTTAAAAATTTAGCGAAATACTTTAACGTAACTTTGGATTACCTTACTGGTGAATCTGAAGAAAATGATGCTGTACAAGCTTTTGCGAGAAATATTGCTAATAAGGGCTTATCTGAGGATGACTTATCTGTTTTAGAAAATATGGCGAATGCCCTAGGGAAGAAAAAATAAAGATGTCGATTAATCTTGATCTAATGGAGCTAGCAGATTTTACGAACCCCAAAAAAATTGTTAGAGAAATTCTAAACCAAAACCCAGATATTAAGTTACCAATACCTTTAGAGGAAATAGCAAGCGCAGCAGGCATTAGCGACATTCGATATCAAACATTAGATGGTTTAGAAGGCGCTTTAGTCGCAAATAAAGAAAAAAGTGAAGGTATTATTGCTATAAACAGCAACACTATACCATCAAAACAACGTTTTACTTTAGGACATGAACTTGGGCATTTTCTCATCCCTAGTCACGGGCATAAAATGCAATGCACGGTTAAAGATTTGAGTAAAAAGACAAGTTCAAAGTCTAAAATATTAGACATTGAAGCAGAAGCAAACGTATTTTCATCGCAATTATTAATGCCACCTCAACTACTGACAAAAAGAGGTTTATTAGATGCCTCACCTAATGTTAGTAATATTATCCAGCTTAAAGATATTTGTGATGTTAGCTTTCAAGCTTGTGCTAATAATTATATTAATATTCATGGCGATTACTTAGCAGTTGTTTATTCTCATAATAATATTATTAAGTACGGGTTAAATGCCGATGCTAACCCACTTTGGCTAAATGCCGACAGAGGTAAGGCACTCCCTAGAGGAAGCCATACATCAACAGTTGACCTTTCAAAATATCACAATATCAGTTCTGATGAAGTAGATACTGAGTTATGGTTTAGCCCCGATAAGAACTATGAATACCCAGAGACATTAATTGAAGAAACATACGTTCAAGAAGACGGTTGGGCTGCAACACTATTATGGATTGATGACATCGAAGAACTATAGCTAAAGGTTAAAGGGGTGTTCATAATTCTGTGTCATTCAAGTAAAATAAATAAAAATTTTAGGAGTGACACATGAAAAAACCTTTTAACTTTGAGCAAGCATTAGAAGATCTACAATCGGGTAAACAACTTATTGGTAAAGATGGGATCTTAACTCCGCTGATCAAACAATTAACAGAAGCTGCGCTAAAAGCGGAATTAGAGCAGCATTTAGCCGCAGAAGAACAACCAAATCGAAAAAATGGTCGTACTCGAAAAACGATGAAAACGACATCAGGTAACTTTGAGCTAGACACGCCAAGAGACCGCTCTGGGACGTTTGAGCCGCAAATCGTAAAGAAAAGTCAGACAAGTTTAACTAACGAAATTGAGCGAAAAATACTGTCTATGTTTAGCCTTGGTATGAGTTATTCGGACATCCAAAAACACGTTGAAGAAATTTATTCAATGGATGTTTCCACTGGCACGATAAGCGCGGTCACGGATAAACTGCTCCCTGAGCTTCAGCAATGGCGTGAAAGGCCTCTACAGAGCCACTACCCCATAGTTTGGCTAGATGCCATCCATTATAAAGTGAAGGTTGAATATCCAGAGCCCATCAGGCGCGTAATTTACACAACCAATGCCGTAGAATCTGTACACCGCCAATTCAGAAAGCTAACCAAGACTAAAGGCGCTTTTCCAAGCTCAAATAGCTTGATAAAACTGCTTTACGTCGGCATACTTAACGCCAGCGAAAAATGGACAATGCCCATTCAGAATTGGAGTCAAGCATTGTCTCAGTTAGCTATTTATTTTGAAGGCCGCCTAGATAAGGTGTTGGATATTTAATAACCTGACACAGAATATTGAACATTCTCGTTTTGGAAGTGTTTACCAACTCTCTATTTTTCTTTTTAATTAAATCACTTGCTGAGTAATGACTAATACCTAATAAATTATTAAATTTAGAACACAGTGTTGACTTTCCAACGCCATGAATACCACCTACAAATACAATATCCTTTTGTTTCATCATTGCCTCATGAATTAAATAATACCAACAGTTTTAAGTCTTATTTCCATTGCTTGCTCAGATACATCAAACTTTTCTGACATTTTTTCAATAAAGCTGCTTTTTGAAACTTTTCCTTTCAAAGATTTCATTTTCAAAAATTTAATTATTTTTTTACCTTCTTTAATAACTAAACTTTTAGGCATTAATAACTTTGCAGCAAACTCATTTGCTTCATACTCTTCTATAGCCGCAGTCCCGCTCCTTTTAAAATTAGTAGCAGGATCTTTATAGGTAAATTCTTCATGTTTCTCTATATGAGGGATAATATCATTCACTAAATGTCCTAACTCATGAGCCAATGTAAATCTCTGTCTATTGTGGTGATCCATCGAATTCACCCAAATATTCACACCACCATCAGAGTCGACTGTTATTTCTCCACTATATAATTTTTTAAACGATGCACCATAACTTACTGGAACTCCGATTTTTTCACATAATTTAGTCAAATTAATAGGTGCTTTATATAACTCGAATTTTTCAAGTAACTTTTTAGGGCTATGATCTTTTATTTTCAAAATACGGTTAGACACTATTTATCCTCCTCACTAATCTCTTCTTTCATTTCAGAAATTTGTTCAGAATAATTATCACTTTCATCACTATATCTTTTCATCGCTATAAAAACATCATTTCTGAAATCTTCACTTTTTAGCAATTTCATTACTAGTTCATTTTTAAAATTTTCATCTTCATTAATATTTATAGCAATTTTTTCAGCGGCACGGTCAAGGTGATCATTTTGCTTTTTTCCTAAATAAGATGTAATTAAAAGCCCAAAAACACCTGCAAAGATAGTAAAGACTATCAAATAAAAATCTATTAACTCATGAGCTGACGCAAGTACTTGTTCAGTATGCTGAAGAGTTGTAGCGATACGAGCTTCTACAACGTTTATTGAATTACTAGCAGTTGAAATTAAATCGTCAATGAGGTCTACATTTGACTGAACTTTGACATTGAGTTCAAATACTTGTCTGGATAATCCTTCAAGCTCAACTTGAACTTGGCTTAGTTCCTTGGATATAGCTACTTTAAAATATATTTACATCTATGTATATAAAAACATTGTACGTCACCATTTAATGTTATTCCTTTTTATGCATTACCGATAGCACAGCATAATTAATCCACTGAAGAAAAAAATCATCACTGATAATATCCCTTTTTATCCCTTACTAAAGACAGAGAAACACCCAGGCACTTGTATTTACAGGTAAATTTATAAGCGATCGCATCCATCAAGCATAGGTGCAACGCTAAGCTTGTTCTTGCCCGAAGAGCACGTACCATCTAGGTTTACCTCTTTATTTTCATACATATACTTACCACCTAAATAGCTCTGAATCGCCCAGGGCAAACGGGTTTAAATCCACCAATTAGGTGGTAATTCAAGCAAACAGTTTTGAGCTATTGACCGATCATTTTGATCGTGGCATATAATGGTCTTTGCTTGAATTATTATGACAGAGACTACTATCAGTAAAGCTTTTGGTGACTTAACCGATCCAAGAATAAATAGAAATTTGCGTCACCCGCTGGTTAATATTATCACTATTTCTATCTGTGCCATTATTTGTGGGTGCGATGATTTTTGTTCTATTGAGGAATATGGCAACGCTAAAGAGGAATGGTTTAAAGGATTTTTAGATCTAAAGCATGGCATACCAAGTCATGATACTTTTTCTGATGTCTTGAATCGCTTAAAGCCGAAAGAATTTTCTCAAGCTTTCACACAATGGGTAAGTCAACTAAGAAATTTGAAAGGTGATATTGTTTCTATCGATGGCAAATGCATGCGTGGAACGTTAGACAAAGCTTCAGGCGCTTCTGCGATACACTTAGTCAGTGCTTGGTCAGTAAAAAACAATCCCTGCTTTGGCCAAGCTAATTTTCGCCTAACAGTAAATGAAAAATCAAATGAAATCACAGCAATTCCCTTATTACTTGATTTATTAGACATAAAAAGTGCCACGGTAACGATGGATGCTATGGGATGTCAATTTGCTATTGCCGATAAAATAGTAGACGCTCAAGCGGACTATGTTTTAGCTTTAAAAGGTAACCAAGGCGAATTCCATGATGATATAAAGCTATTTTTAGAAACTAATTTAGCCAGTAAATTTGAAAAACTATCGCACACTGTTAGTAAAATAACTAATGGCGACCATGGTCGTATTGAACAGAGAAATGTTTGGCTGACCAGCGATGTAAAGTGGTTAATTGAGCGCCACCCTAGATGGAAAAGTATCAAAGGCATTGCAATTGTTGATTCAACAAGAGAAGTACAAGGAAAGGTATCACACGAACAGCGACTTTATATTACAAGCCATGGTAATAAGGATGCTAAATTTATTGCCAGTGCAATACGTAGCCATTGGTTTGTGGCGAATAAACTGCACTGGCAGTTAGACGTTAGCTTCAATGAAGATAAAAATCGTCTTAGGAATGGTTATGGCGCAGAAAACTTTTCAATGATGAATAAAATAGCACTTAACTTATTAAAAAATGAAAAAAGCGTAAAGATCGGCGTTAAAACTAAACGTCTGAAAGCTGGGTGGGATGAAAGTTACATGATGAAAGTATTAACCGTTGGCTCTACATCTGTATAATTTAAACCCGTTTGCCCTGACCTGGTATCAACAAATGGCTACATCAAAACCGTTTCAGCTATAAAAAGCCTAAAGGTGTACCTCATAAGTTTGACGTTCAAAAACAAGCCGATTTCATCGAAAAATATCATGCGTTAAAAGCAGCGCTTAACGACGACGAAGTGCTATTATTCATGGACGCAGTACATCCTACTCAGACGATAAAAATCATTTTGTCTCAGTAAAAATTAAATCACCGATAATTGTTGTCTTTTACTTCCATAGCGGGTGCTCTCTCCAGTTTTCAGGTATGCCCATTGCCGCTCGCCAGCGTTTTTCTTTGGCAATAGGTGTTAATAATTTATTTATGCTATCAGTCCATTCATCACTATTGCCGACAGTTTTTAGCAGATAACGAAGCATTAATAATATATAAAATATACGGTCGTTCCTTGGAGTAAGTGGTGCAGACCATTCTGATTCTTTAGTACGATCAGGACGAATAGCCAATTCTCTATTCCATAAGCGACTATGATGAGCACATACATTTCTAATATAAGTTAACGTATGTAACCAATTTGCTAAACGCTTATGGTGCAAGTTAAAATACTGAGCAATCGCTTTTTTATCTTCAACTCCTGCTTTTTTATCATTGACTAAGCCATTATAACCAAACGATAAAGCACCTAACGATATAACCTCGGTTAACATCCATATAGGTATGGTGGGGAAACCTTGATATTTCGTTTGATAATGTTTAATAAATTCATCTCTAGAGCGTGTAGTTTCATCTTCTAGTTTTTTAAGCCATGTAGCATGATTAAATTTAGGATGAAAATTAGTCGCATCCGTGTGCTCAAAAGCACCATATTGATGAGCAATGTGAAAAGTAAATTGCGTCCTTAGTGCAACCTCAATACGTTCAATGCCGCTTAATATCAATTCTCGTAACTGACGATCAAACTCATATAAAGCTATTACAGCATTAAATGAAGCGTTTGGTTCAAATTGATTAGTTACATTATGCTGTTCATCCCTTAGACGAAACGGATACCAGTAACCGCTAAGACGATAATAACTAATGTTGGATAGCTGTCGCAAAGCTTCTTTTTTATCTTTAAAGTTCATGCCATTATCGGCTAGTTTAGTTATTTGTTCTGAAAAATTGAGCGGTTTTTTTTGATAGTGTAGTTTAGGCATTGAGCATACCCTCTACCTTTTTATAGGCAAAGAAAAACCGCCAAGGTTGCGCATTATCTCTCTTTATACTCTTTATAAATAAATAGTAAGAGGCGACACTAAGCGTGGCGGTTATGTTGAGGTAATTATGATAGATAATGACGCCTTCGTCAACATGGAATAATTGAATGTTGGTTAGCTTGTGAGTATGCTTTTTATTTTCTGCCATCAATTTGATAAAGCCATAGAATACCCTTTTTCTTTACATAAAGGGATTACTTCTAATAAACCTTTTTTTCCTGTTTTTCGATGTATCACTTTTTCTCTATCGCATACTAACCATAAAGAATCATGACCTTTGTTAAAATCATATTTATCAACAAAGCCCTGCAAGTTATCTAAAACATTTTTTGGTTCTGAGGCATTACTTGGCTTAGGAACTAGCTCAATTTCTATTAGTGAAGCGATCAATTTAGACCGTATTCCATTACCAGCTAAATCATCTAAAGACGGGGGTTTAAACCGATTCCTTCGGACGAATTAAATGCATTATCCTATAGCGTATTGGATATCGAATTCTGTCGCTTTAGTAATAGCTTGCACTTTTTTGGCGTGTCTTTTCAACTCAACAATACCGTATTTTTCCATGGTTTTAAGTGTACGACTCAAGTTACTGGTGTTTCGACCACTTAAGCGAGCAAGCTCACTAAGAGTTTCAGGGTGATGCTCGTTGATTAGTTTTAATAATCGAATATTGTGATCACTTAATACTTCTCCAAGTGATTTCATAGAGCTAAACCATATTTTTGGCTCTTCACGCTTAGGTTTGATTTTTCCTGCCGCAATATCAAGGATCCTGCGTTGAAATTCATCTCTGGGCATAATACCAATTTTTAACTTACTCATTGTGCAACCTCTCTTAAAATTAGGTTAACCTCGGTGAAAAAATCATTTAACAATTGTTGTGCATTGAAAAAGATATAAGGTGTACCTTTGTCGAACGCTGATTTGTGTAGATGATCGTATGCGATAATCCGATAATTTTTTAACGTCAGATCTGGCTTGAATGGGGTGATCTAGCCCCTGAATGATCGCTTACCTTAGACCAAGATGATCCTTTATAACAACTCATAATACTTATTTCCTTAAATTAAGTTGGACTACATGCCACCATAAAACGTACTTACAAACGTCTTAACCTTCTCAGTTAATCTCGGTATTACTTTTTTACGTTGCAGTACGCTTGGGTCTTTTTCCATTGTGGCGACTATATCTTCACGCAGTGGTTCTTCGTTGGTGTAAACCATCTTAACGACTACTTTCTCAGCCATGTTTAAATTCCAGATGTTTATTTTTATTATTGAGCGTTAATTACTAAGGGGTTAACGTCTCGTAGTTCATTAAATTTTGTATTCGTTCAACTTGAATGCTTGATTAGAAAGTAATACTTTTTTTCTATGTCACTTTCAATCATTCGAGAGATCAATTTCGGGCATTAAATCAGCAGGCTGGCATCTTAGCCGCTTTTAAAAGATCATCCCAACTATCTGGTGGGTTTCCTGACTTTAACATTTTAGCAAATACTTTATAAGCATCTGTTTTACTTTCATAAGCTCGCTTGCTGCTATCATCGTTTACCCAAACATAGACAATCACTTTTGACTGAATATCATATCTAAAAAACAATCGATATTGCTGAAAAAACTTAGCTCTGAACCAGTGCTTATTTTTATCACCCAATGTTTTACCTTGGCGATAGTCTGATTTTGTTGGATCTTGTGGAATAACTTCATAAGCTAGTTTATGAATTGCCGCTAGCCTTTTTGTGTCATTCTTCTTGAGGTAACCAATGGAGTCTTTTGCCTTGAGCGCAATGACTTTTTTCTCTAAAAACTCATATTGCTCAACAAATAATGGATGTGTATAAAGTGTCCAGCCATTAACGACAATAGCGGTATTATCAGACAACGTTATTCATCCTCATCTGATAATGGAGCATCTAAATCTAAGTCAACACCGGTAGTTAACAACTCAACGCGATCACGCATGCTCACTGTTAATGGTTGAAGCTTTTTAGGATGCTTCTGCATATCATTAGCAACAAAGGCTAAAAACGAGTCAACAACAGGATCACTCTCGATTGGCTCAACACGAGAAAGCATGACGCTACCATTGGGTTGAATAACAAATTTGATTTTATCTTTTTTACTCAAGTGGAGTGCTTGACGAACTACACTAGGAATAGTTGTTTGAAATCGGTCTGTTAATGTAGATTCAGTAACTAGAGCTGCTTGTGCCATAATAATCTCCAAAAGCTAGGTTTAGCAACCAATAGTAATGCGTTTGCATTACCATTACAAGATTACTCATCAAATATATTACTATCACTCAACGCTGAAGGATAACTGCGGTTATAAACTACAGTGGTCGAGTGATATTGACCACGATTTTATGTGTATTCATGTGATTACTTGACCATATGGATAGTAAATAGCAATGTGTAGCAGCAAAGTTTAGAGTAAAAAATCTAAGTCGCTATTACGAGCCATGGTAATAAAGATGCCAATTTTATTGCCAGTGCAATACGTAGCCATTGGTTTGTGGAGAATAAACTGCACTGGCAGTTAGACGTTAGCTTCAATGAAGATAAAAATCGTCTTAGGAGTGGTTATGGCGCAGAAAACTTTTCAATGATGAATAAAATAGCACTTAACTTATTAAAAAATGAAAAAAGCGTAAAGGTCGGCGTTAAAACTAAACGTCTGAAAGCTGGGTGGGATGAAAGTTACATGATGAAAGTATTAACCGTTGGCTTTACATCTGTATAATTTAAACCCGTTTGCCCTGTGAGGTATCAGTAAATAACTGTACTAATGGGCTAATATATATATAATATTTGAAAATATTACTATGATAAACTTGAGTATTAGATCACACACTTATGAAAGTAACTGGTACATTAAAGAATCCGCCTATTAAAGAAGCCATTATCGATATCAGATTTGATAGTGATTCTCTAGATTTAACAAAGTTATTACTTTTAGTCGATAAACTTCCTTTAAGTTTTGAAGAACCACAATTAATAAGAACTCATAATGTAAAACCGATCGTTAACAAAGATGGCGATAATGAGATTGACCAAGACGATTCTGAGAATGTTGGTTATAGATTAGTTAGTATAGATGGTGCCTCTGTTTTACAATTAAAAAAAGACGGTATTACCTACAGCTGTTTAAATTCATATACAACTTGGGATGAATTTAAAAAGCAAGCTAGCTTAATTTGGAATACTTTAGAAATAAGAAGTAGAATCAATAACATAAATCGATTGGCCGTAAGGTATATCAATGATATTCAAATACCTGTTAGTGAAACTGGATTAGAGTTGTCGGACTATTTTGTTAATGATCCGAAAACCCCTGAAGACATGACAGATGGTATTTCTGAGTTTTTTAGTCGAGTTGTGGTTCCTCATAATGAACTCAGCTCAAAAGCGATCGTAGTACAAGCTTTTAATAAATATAAAAATGATGTATTAAGTGTTATCTTAGATATTGATATTTATAGTGAAAATGTAAATGATTTTAACGATATAGATATGTGGAAGTTTTTTGACAAGCTTCGAGATATTAAAAACATTGCATTTTTTGGTAGTATTACCAACGAAACAAAGGAGTTGTTCGAATGAGTTGTTTAGCAATAGCCCCTGCAAGAAGCTCTTGGGAACCAAAGAAAATATTTTCAGCGATTAATGCTGTTAGTGATTCAGCAAAAGTATTAATGGCAATAGAGCATAATGCTTTTGATCACTTTAGTGATTCAATAATAAATGAAACCGCTCAGGATTCAATATCTAATGCTCTCCTAACTACTTATGATCAATGTATTGATGATAATTGGGACGGATATGGTGCAAAGGCAATTACGACACAAACCTTAAATAAGGCGATGGCCTTCTTTAGTCGCTTGCCTGATACTCTGCCTAAACCAGAAATCACCCCTGAGCCTGATGGAGAAATAGCTCTTGAATGGTATGGTAATGGTGGTCATGTGTTTTCAGTAAGTGTTAATAAAAACAAACAATTAAGTTATTCTGGCCTATTTTCAGACGGTTCAAAAGTACATGGAGAAGAAAATATTGATAGCTTCGATAAAGAAATTATTTCTAAGTTTATTTTCAAAGCAATCAAATAATACCACTGAACCAATTGAAAATAATGAAATTATCACTCGTTTCATATTTAATAAAAATGGCTTTTCTACTACAGGTATTAAAGCCGCAGCCTTTTTGCCTAATCTAAATGTATCACCTATTTCTTCTTCTGTTTTTCGCAAGTCAAAAATGGAAAGCACAGAGTATAATAACACTATGGGCAATATTCAGAGGGAGAGGAAAAAGAGTATTAAAGCTGTTGCTTGCGTATCAGTTCAAGACATTCTTGATAGCAAATTAGGAATAATCCCCGAAGAAACAGATCATAAATGGCATGCTGATATCATAGATTGGCCAGAAGCAAAAAGTGAACAAAAGCTTTATGCTCAAATATTAGCGAAAAAGGCCAGAAAAGAATAATGAAGAGGTGTGAACCAGTATCTATGAATATTACTAACTAGGTAGGAGAATGTTCAATATTCTGTGTCAGGTTATTAAATATCCAACACCTTATTTAGGCGGCCTTCAAAATAAATAGCTAACTGAGACAATGCTTGAATCCAATTCTGAATGGGCATTGTCCATTTTTCGCTGGCGTTAAGTATGCCGTAAGCGATCAATTTAGGCCGTATTCCATTACCAGCTAAATCATCTAAAGTAACGCCATTATTTATTCACCGAGAAAAACAATGGCAAACATTCATAGAACAGCCAAGCAATGGCAGCAAATATTTGCGCAACATGCAGCAAGCGCTTAAAACGCCCGCAGCCCCCACCAATGTGCTAGAAGGTTGTTATGCCGATGTCTCTCTTATTGCTGGCTTAATGGTTGATAAAGGCGTTTTTTTATTTCTGAACCATTTCTTTCGAAAATTAACTTTATTGCAAATAGCCATTCTTCTGTTATTTCTTTTTTTTGTAGGAGAGCACTAAAACCGTATGAATAAAACTGTCCGTCAATTTCAATTTCAAATTCAAACAAACTTTGTTGTTTAGGACTGCTTTCACATAATCGAAAGTGTTTTTTATAAGTGTCAACTCCAGATAGATCTTTAACACTTATTTGATTGAGTTTTTGATACTGATCTGATCGCTCAATCTCAATTAAGTTCGAAATTTTTTCATTATACTGTGCTTTTTATCCGAAATGCGTGATCCCACCTTGGCGATAGCCCTGCATTAGGTTTGTATTGAAACAGTAATGATACTGCACTATATATAAGTACAAGAAAATATATTTAAATAGAGTAGGCTGATATGCCAACAATACAAACTAGAGTAAACAACGATATAAAACTCAAAGCCGATGCTTTATTTAAAGACATGGGGTTAACAACCACTGACGCAGTAAGAATGTTTTTAACACAATGCGTTAACTTAGGAGGCCTTCCCTTTACAC
Organism: uncultured Colwellia sp.; assembly: GCA_965261045.1. Lineage (GTDB taxonomy): Bacteria > Pseudomonadota > Gammaproteobacteria > Enterobacterales > Alteromonadaceae > Colwellia. The sequence goes on along the minus strand of CBDHCJ010000001.1, from coordinate 938,704 downwards.
CTGTTGAAAAAAAACCAAACGCTCAAACTTTAGAGGCTTTAGCTGACAAGAATGAAAAAGCTTATAATAATATTGATGAGCTTTCCAAACTGTGGAAATAATCACAAAAAATAGATTTGAAAAAGATATAAAGAGGCTTAAGAAAAGGCAAAAATTTATGATTTGTGGTGATGGCTTAATGTCGAATCAGCCGATGATTGAAGAGACAATTAAGGGAGATATGCACTATTTATTTGTTGCTAAGCCAGGAAATCATAAGTATTTAGTTGAATGGCTTAGCACTTTTGAGCAGCTACCCAGTACAGAAGTTATTGATGATAAAGGCAATAGACACATTTATACTTGGCAAAATGACGTACCTCTTAACGGCAAAGAAAAAACCATTAACATGAATTGGTTTCAATATCAATTCAAAAATATTCATGGAAAAATAACTAAAACCCATCGTTGGGTAACAGACATAAAAATGAACGAAGATAATGTTACCGCCATGACTAAAGCAGGGCGTTGTCGGTGGAAAATTGAAAATGAGTGTTTCAACACACTTAAAAATCAAGGTTATCATATAGAGCATAATTATGGTCATGGAGATAAGAGCTTAAGCTACAACATGTACCTGCTGACCTTGCTAGCCTTTTACTTCCATCAAATATTTGAATTGACCGATGGCGTGTACCAAGCTTGTCGTGTTTCGTTTGGCTCAAAATCTCATTTATGGGAAAACTTTAGAGCAAGCATCCGAATGTTAGTTGTAGAAGATTGGGCGCATTTAATGGATTTGCTACTTAATCCTGATAACGATGAGGTAACAGCCACAAAAAATCCTTAAAAAAATAAAAATGCAGTGATGGACTTAATCGTCTAGCTCGATCTGTACCTGATAATAAAACTCAAAATAGGGGAAGCGCAAAAACATAGCAAAGAAACTGAAAAATGGCGATAAAAATCACTTTGTCTCAGTAAAAATTAAATCACCGATAATTTCTGTGAAGCAATGCGATTAGCCAAGAAAAAACTTTTATATATTGACAATAACAAAGACAAAACTGATAAAGCATGTAGGCTTATTTCCACAGATTTTGTGGATAAAATACAGAGCCCCTTTTATTTAATCAGGCAATCACCAAGAAAGTAACAGCTAATTCAAATAACATAAAATAAATTTGTTGGCGTGAATTGGGCGCTGAGCAACTGGGTATATTACAAAGCTTATTAGTGACATGCCGTCTTCAGAAAACATTAAAAAACCATTAACAAAGGGCTATCCACTAGATGTAGTGGTTATCGTTTTTTATATCTTTGTAAAAAAGATAACTTCGAGCACATTATAGTCTTAAGAAAATAAGATACTTCGCAGCAAAAACCTTCATATATTGGTTACCATCCCTGTTTTGTGGTGGTCTAATGCTGCTCTTTTATCATCCACAACCCGAACAGAACATTGTTGAATTGATACCTTCCCTCATCCAACTTTTGTATTTCATCCGATTTCATTAAAGATGATATTGCCTGATTAAGTCTTTGTTTAGTGACATTGTGTTTATCAAGATTTTCTTGGGCATATACTTTGCCTTCTACTGCGCTAGCAATCGCTCTAAGCCCTTTCTTTTGTTGCCCCCTGAACATGAGGAATTTTTCTGTAAAGTCGGCTTTATGCTCGTTTACCATGCGATTTATTGCATCAACGGCATCCTCCATAGAGGGGCTGAATACTTCGTTTGCATAGAAATCAAAACAGGTTTGTAGTATGAGTCGGGTTTGGCCTCGCAGGGTTTCATACAGCCAAGTGAAAGCATAGTCACCAAACTTGCCATCGAGTTTTTCTTCGCAATACGCTTGCAGCAATGTAGGGTCGATACCCTCGACTGAAATTGGTGTTGTCATTCCATACCAAGGCTGCTTTAGCGCACTGAGCAGCGATTTAAGCATGCTCTTCTTAGAGCCTGAGAAGATGAAGCTGACGTTTGGGTTTGACTGCGAGATAGCTCGAAGCATAGCGTCTATTTTAACGTGTTTGATATCCGCGACTTGCTGGAACTCATCAAAGGCAATAACCGCATGGGTGCATTTGCTGAACTGACAGTATTGGTCGATTAAATCAAATGCAGAGGCGAGCAATAGCTTAAAATCCTGCGTTTGAAAGCTCGGCTTCATGACAAAAGACTCACCCGATTTGGTCGGTGAGAACGATACACCATTAATACTCGTGAAAAGCTTCATTAGCTTGCCGGATTGCTTGCGCAAGGTCGTCGGTGTGGCTTCTTCGACGGCTTTATACAGCAGCGCAGCAAAGTCCATCTCATCAACTGCTGAATAGATATCAAGGTATATGGGTAAGATTGTACTGGACATATCAGCGAATACCTTTTGAATTAAGCTGGTTTTGCCGTATCTCCGATCACCATAAATGATGACGTTGGCTTTTCCTTCTATTAAAGTGGATAGTCTATTGATTTCTCCTACGCGGCCACAAAAGTCATCAGGTGAGACGATTTTATCTATTCTGAAAGGATTCATATTGAGTACGCTTTTTCGTTTACTATTGGTAAAGTGTACCACGGTATGCATTAAAATACACCTAAAGTAAACGATATTATTTACTCCGATGGTTGCGCGAGAGATAACAGTGCCATCTTAATCATCTTGACGCGATTTTCATTTTTTATGACACCTCCACACCTGAAGATTTTTATATGATAATTACAAATGAGAATATATTAAAGTAGGCAATATTAGATTATAATTGCGATTTATCTGATAGCAATAACAGTTGATTAGGTACGCAATATACCTTGATATTTAGGCTGAGATAAACCAAGCACACACTAGCATGGTAATTATCCGACCCAAAGGGGGGCACTTAATAAATATTATCCAAAGACTTTCCGTTTGAACTTTCTTTTTATTCAATAACAATTGGAACTCCTTTTTCAATGTTCTGACTAGATATCTGCTGGGGTATGCAAATTAATAATTTTTTCATAATAAAAGATCGCTTTATTTAACTCAATTTCAGCCTCTGGATGAAATTGAAAGTTCATTTTTTAAAACGCTGCCAAATTTTATCAAAAACTTGCTTTCCATCAACAGCTTCTACTTTTCCACTTTCAAATTCAGCTAATCTACTTTTAGCTACATCAGCCCATACTGTATCAAGTTTACATTCAGGCTGATTTAAACTTTGTAATAAAGATTCTACAATCAATGCTCGCTCTTCTACAGGAAGCGACGTAATTTCACTTATCAACGTTACTGTATTCATAACCACACCTAAAATTAGCCAATTAATGCTGAAAGTATAACTTTTTAGTAACTACTCAGGACAAAAAAATTTTAACACTGACTATCTAAAATAAAAAAAGGATCGATTTGCTTGATCCTTTCTAGGCGTTATTCTATTACTTATCCTTTTGATAATCACGTGAAACAATGAAAATAAGTGGCATCGATATCGAGTCGAATATCGAGAATATTCAAGCACAAATTAAAGCGGATAAAACGCTATCACCTTCAATGCGCACCGCTATAGATTTATTGCTACTTATCGTTACCTTGCTTTGTAAACGCCTCGGGCTCAATAGTAGCAACAGCAGTTAGAGATTTATCCGATCTGGTCGATAAAAAATCCCCCTAGAAACAATTGCGCTTTAGGTCTAGCTCCACCAGAACTTCCAGCATTCACTAAAGCCTGTAAAACCTCTGTTGTTTGACCATCCAATATAGCCTGTGCTTGCAACCCTAACTCTCCAATAGTTAAATCTCGGGCGTCATCTTGATGATGTAAAGGTGAAATAGGAAGAAAGGAAAGTGCCCCCATTGCTCTATCACCGATAAATGACAGTCGGTCCATAGCGGTAACTTGACTTGCTAATATTTCTGCCTGCCTAAATATCCGATCCATCAGCAACAAGCCCCAACCATCAGGAAGGGAATCTGAAAATGCGCCATGTAGACCGTTATGAGGCTCTTTAGCTGATAGTTGCAGTGTTGAATCGAAGTTAAGATTAAAAGGGGATAAATTGGAAAAGTTGTCTAAATAATTTAGATGGTATTGAAAATAAACACCGTGTTTGTTTTGTGCTAACTCACCAACGGCAATTAAACTGCCATCAGATAATGTGCGCCAAACCTCTAGCTTGTTTACTTTTTCATAACTCACCCTTTAAGTACCTCATCAATTGTTCTGGGTGGTTGATTTACTCTAGCTGAAGGCTTAGTTAGAGCATTTAAACGCGTTAAGTCATCTAAACACTGCCAAAGCATTATGAATTGACGAAATGAAATTTGACCCGTTGTTTCAAATTTTTTTATAGTAGTAGCGGGAACGGTGCTACAGACTGCTAATTTTTCTCTTGATAGTTTTAATGCTTTTCTATTTGAAACTAACAATGCGCATAGTGATGTTTGAACATCTGTTGCGGATAATAAAGATAATGTATTCATAAAAACCAAAAAATAGACACAGTAGTATCTATTATAGCCTAATATAGACAACAATAGACATAATAGTATCTAATTTATTATAATAAACAATAATACCGCAAGTGAACATCCCCCCTTCACCAAGCTACAATTATAGTATTAGGCGACAATTAGCTTGGCTAGGCGCATTGCTGCACTAATTATCAAACTAGTAGTAACTTGTTGCCTCATCTAAAATCATACTACTTAAAGTAATTATGTTTAAATCGATGAGTTTATGGGGTTTTGTGCCCATCTCCTCGCAACAGTGCTCCAAAAGGCGAACATCCTCCCGTCACCTAACAATCTATCTTTTTGGCTATGCCAAAAATTGATATATTAAGTATTCCCAATCACCATATGGCAATAAAAATGGAAGACGAAATTTTAAATGATCCAAGTGCCTATTATTGGCTAAAGAACCTTATCAAAAGCACTAAAGAGCGCGAAGTCGAGTTGTTTTTGTGCATCAGAAAAAATGAAGTTTCAGGAGAATTTAGGTATGCTATGTTCATAAGTAAGGCCTTTTTGTCAGCTTATAATGTTATCAGCTCTATAACTAACACAAATTGACCTTACTTACCTCTTTATATTAGATTAACCTGTTAATGTAAAAGGATCTTATCGTCGTCGCAAAAGATCTACACCCAAAGCCTTTACTGGTGAATTAACCGCAATGACTAAGTAATTAACAGTAAATAATTTTATAACACAGGTAAGTGTCATGAGTAGAAATGAAGCTGAAAACCGCGCCGAATTAATTTCGCCTAAATTGGCGCTAGATGGTTGGGGTAAAACTGGCCACAGTATTATTCGTCGCGAAGAAAGTTGGAGCTAATATGTTTCATATTAATGATAAAATAGATTTAGTGACGCTATCTGAGTCGGCCGAATTAGAGTTCAAACTGGCTCAAGGAAGAGATGGTAAGGGAAAGCTGCCAGATGATTTTTGGCCTACTTATAGCGCTATGACAAATAGTCGTGGTGGTTATGTAGTGTTAGGTGTTCGTGAAAAAAAAGGGCATTTAACACTCGCAGGTATTGAGAATATTGAAACGGTTAAAAAACAACTTTTTGATATTGCCGACAATACGGAAAAGGTAAACATTAACTTACTTAGCAACGACAATGTGAAAGTAGTCGTTGTTAAAGAAATGCAATTGCTGGTTATTTATATCCCTGCTGCGCGTAGAGAACAAAAGCCTGTTTATCTAAAAAACCAACCAATGAAAGAAACCTTTATTCGTCTGCACGAAGGTGACCATCGCTGTAGCGAAGAGCAAGTTAAACGCATGTTTGCGGAACAAGTGGAGAACAGCCGCGATGATAAAATTCTTAAAGGATTTAATTTTGATGATATTGATAAAGATAGTCTAAGTGCTTATAAAAATTTATTAGCAACGGCTAAGCCTCAGCATCCTTGGTTAGAGCTTGAACTTTTTGAGATGTTTAAGCAGATAGGTGGGTGGAGGAAAGATCGCCAAGCAGGAGAAGAAGGTATTACTTTTGCTGGTGTAATGATGTTTGGTACTTGGGATGCAATTCAAGAGGCTGCTCCCAACTACTTTGTTGACTATAGAGAGCGAGACGAAGCTAATACTCAGCGCTGGATTGATCGCGTGTACCCTGATGGCTCTTGGTCTGGAAATATCTTCGATTTTTACCGAAGAACCTATCGAAAGTTAACAACAGACCTCAAAATACCATTTGAGCTTAAAAAAGGGATTCGTTTAGATGATTCTAAAACTCATGAAGCAATTCGTGAAGCTTTAGTTAATACCTTAGTTCATGCTGATTATACAGGCAGAAGTTCAATATTAATTGTTAAGCGGCCAGACTTATTTGGTTTTCGTAACCCCGGTTTAATGCGTGTTCCTCCCGATATTGCAATTAAAGGCGGGGAAAGTGATTGTCGTAACCGTAGAATGCATCAGATGTTTTTGTTAATTGGTGCGGGTGAACGGGCCGGTTCAGGTATTCCTAAGATATATAGTGGCTGGGAATGGGCTAAGTGGAGGAAACCAAAACTATATGAAAAACAATCTCCTTCAGAACAAACCTTATTAGAGCTTTCTACTGCGAGCCTAATCCCTAAAGAAGTAACGGAACTATTAAGCGCTTTATTTGGTGGTGATTTTTATGAGCTTAATGAATTAGAGCAGATGATAGTGACTACTGCTGCTGTAGAGGGATGGGTTAATCATGAGCGTGCATGTGAACTAACCAGCAAACACTCTAGAGATGTTACATTAGCTTTGCCAAAGCTTGTCGATAAAGGCTTTTTGATTGCTAATGGAGAAAAGAAAGATAAATCCTATAGTTTGCTAGGTATGGAACCACCTTCTCCGGAAGACGTGTTTACTAATGCGTTAACTCCTTTAGATAACTTAACGCATAAATCGGAAAGCTTAACGCATAGTGAGACTAACTTAACGCATAGCGACTTGAGTAATGACGTCGAACAGTGCGATACAAGGGACGCTGAAGGTCGCTTTATTAGTGATAAACTTGATAAACCATTTATTGATGACCTTGATGCATTAACTGATGATTTTAAAATTCGACTTAACGCATTAGGCGCTAAAGCCAGAGAGCAGAATCGTTTAGATGTAGATACGATGAAGCAACTTATTAATGAATTATGTAAAGGACATTATATTTCGGTGTCTGTGCTTGAAGTGTTGCTTAGTAGAAAACCTCAAAGTCTTCGCCAGAATTATATAAAACCAATGATTACCAAAGGAGTGTTGCAAATGGCTTTTCCGCATAAACCTAATTCCCCATTGCAAGGCTATAGCACTGTTGAACTAGACTCTTGACCCCTCTATGTCAGCACCATTAAATATAACGGTATCAACTAATTTTTTGTTCACAGGTAAGTGTCATGAGTAGAAATGGAGCTGAAAACCCGTGCCGAATTAATCTCGCCTAAATTGACGTTAGATGGTTGGGGTAAAGCTGCTCATAGCATTATTCGTCGTGAAGTGAGCATTACTGCGGGGCGTATTTTAGGTGGTGGTAAACGTGGTTCAAAGCTGAGTGCAGATTATGTCTTAGAGTTTCAAGGTCGAAAGCTTGCTGCCGTTGAGGCTAAAAAAGAAAGCCTAAGCTATACAGAGGGCGTACGCCAAGCCAAAGACTACGCGACACGTTTGCAGTGCCGTTTTGCTTATGTTACAACAGCTCCTTATGATTTTTTTTCCTAGTATGAGAATAAAACGATTCCATAGCCATTATAAATGAATTGTTATTACCCCAAAACTCGGGATAGTCACCTTGCTTTTTTATCAAAGCCGCTGGAATTTCAATAATGTTATCACTACGTTGATGTTTTACCGGCCAACCTTTATTACGTCCTACCTCAGCACTTACCTCATCAATACCATCATTTTTAACATGTACTCTCTCCGATGCACTTTCTATATTTTCAATCGTTATTGGCATAGCCCAAAACTGGTTTAACTTTACCGCTTGATGCACTATCGGTTGTGATGTTTTTTTAGCCAACTTAGTTGTATCTCGTTTAGTATGTGTTGCCGTATACATATGTTGCTGATACTGAATTTTAACACTTTCAGGTAAGGATAAATGTTCAGAAAATGCTTGACCTAGTTCCGTTTTTTTTAGCTCTTGATGTAGTTTTTCTGGCGCAAGTCCGCGTAGTTGAAATAACAACATTGGCTGTAAATCTAACATACTCGCTATGCGATAATAGACCCCTGCAATGTGCTTACAAGGGTTGCTATAGTCTGGACAACTGCAACTGCCTTTTACATTATCATATGACGATGGCAGTAAACTGTCACGGCCAAAGGCTTCCTCAATACTACTAGGTATTTCATTTAACATCAGTTTTGACAACCACAAAGCATTGCCACTTATTTTTTTAATGATCCCTTGCCATTGTAATGGCTTTATTTTATCAAACCTAAGTACTACCTTATATCTTGGCTCTTTTGTTACACCAAAATAAGGGTTCACGTTACCACGTATAGTGGCATATACTTCATTTTTGTTAATATCAAAGTTTAGCACTCGATTATCTGTTCTATAGGCTTTACCGCGCTGAAGTCGGCCGGGATCAATATAAGCTTCTAAGGCATGTACAAACTCTTCGCCCCACCAAGTTTTATGTATAAGTTTTGCTGACATTGGTTAATACTCCTATTAACTTTGTTTAACTTTAGTTAACTTTGTTTTCTTAGTTGAATAAGATTGATAAATGATTTAGCGTTTAGCGTCGACAACCATGATTCGTCGTTGCCTACTATTGAGTCTGCTACTTTTTGCTTATCTACTAACATTTGATCTATCTTTTCTTCTATCGTGCCTAAGGTGATAAATTTATGGGCAAATACCGTTTTTTGTTGACCAATTCTATAAGCACGATCAGTCGCTTGGTTTTCTACCGCAGGATTCCACCAGCGATCAAAGTGTATAACATGATTTGCCTTAGTTAAGGTGATCCCCACACCGCCCGCTTTTAATGACAAAACAAAAATACTCGCTGGAGAATTTGGCGCTTGAAATTGATCGATCATCTGTTCACGTTTTTTACGAGACGTTCCACCATGTAGGTAATGGGTATTATAGCCTAGCTGGGTTTTTAATAACCTTTGCAGCGCATCACACATTTCTTTAAATTGGCTGAAAATAAGAATGCTTTCGCCATTATTAATCGCCTCGGCGGCCAGTTCGGTGAGACGTTGTAATTTTATCGAACGTTCAAGGGTAAACTCACTGCCATCTTGCAACAATTGAGTAGGATGATTACAACACTGCTTTAAACGCAATAACGCCGACAAGAAGATCATTTTATGTTCATTGGTTTCTTCTGTGTCATTAATACTGGCTTCAACTTCATTGACAATAGTCTGATATAAAGACGCTTGTTCTTTGGTTAGCTCGCAATATACTTTTTGCTCAATTTTGTCAGGTAAATCTTTAATAATATTTTTATCCGTTTTCAAACGACGCAAAATAAATGGTTCAACTAAATTTTTTAACATGCTGGTTTTTTTAATGTCGTTATCTCGTTGTACTGGGATCTCAAATTCTTTTCTAAAAGCGGTGCGAGTCCCCAATATACCTGGATTTAAAAAGTTAAATAATGACCATAAATCCATCAATCTGTTTTCAATAGGTGTACCTGTTAACGCAATTCGGCTATTAGCACGGATACTATAAATAATCTTGGTTTGCGCTGATGAGGGGTTCTTAATATTTTGAGCTTCATCAATAATCAATCGTGACCATGTCGCACTTTTAAATAACGCTTTATCTTGTCGTATCAAGCCATAAGAGGTGATCACAATATCGTTATCAGCTATGATCTGGCTAAAATCTTCTTGTTTGGTTCGCTTTGAACCATGATGAATAGTCGCTTTAATACTTGGGGCAAATTTTTCTAATTCTTTAAGCCAATTGCCGATAACCGATGTCGGCGCAATTAATAAGGCTGCTTGTTGCTTAGGCGCATTTAATAATAGCGAAATAACTTGTATGGTTTTACCTAAGCCCATGTCATCAGCCAAACAAGGGTTCATGCCTAAATTTTCTAAATAATTAAGCCAAGACAAGCCCCTTAATTGGTAAGGTCTTAGCTCAGCTTTTAGGTTTTTAGGTTGTGTTATTAACGCTAACTGCTCTTTATTTTTTAAACTCAACAACATGCCATTAATAGCATCATCAAGCTCGATACTATATTGATCTTCATTGGCCGTTATCAGTAATAAGTCTTTTAAATCACCGCTATTTTTATCTCGCTGAGAGCTCTCAATCAGTTTTTGCATTTTAGCCATTTCAGCGGGATCAAGCTGCATCCACTGCCCCCGAAAATACACTAGCTCTGATTTAGATTCAATTAACTGCTGCCACTCTTGTTCGCTCACTTCATCTTCGCCAATGGCATAAGAATAATTAAAATCGATTAAGCCATCTTGATTTAAATAAGAAGGTGCGGCGGTGTCACCTGTGTTTTCCCCTGATCGAGTATTTTTGCTACCTCGCATTTTAATTTTGGCTTTTAAACGACCTGATGCCGTCCACCACGACGGTACGCTAATTTTATAACCACAAGCATGTAGCGTCCAAGCATCTTCTTTTAAAAAGTCAAAAGCTTGATCTGTGGTCAAAGTAATTAACGGCTGTTGCATATTTTGGGCAAAAACTTGTTCTAACAAAGGATATATTCTACAAGCGTAGCCAAGCTGCAATAACAAATTTCGCTCAATTGACGTGCCTAACATCTGACTAAAAAAAGCGTTTTTAATCGCTTTGTTTTGCCAGAATTCAGCCAAATTTATCATAAAAGAAGGATCATCTTTCGCTTGCAACAAAACCTCTATCCCCCAATCAACGCCATTGCTTGAGGTCGCTTCATTGAGCCTAAAACATAATTGAAAAGGAGAGCCAAATTGATCGTAACTTAAATTATTATGCCACACTCGCCACGACTTCCATTCATCTTCGGTTACTTGCGGTTGGCTAAAATTGAAGCTACTGCCAATAAAACTGTTTTGTAGTTGTTTATGCACTGTCTTAGGATAAATAGTACTGTTGATCAGTTGATTTAACACCACTTCAGAAAAATGTTGTAGTACCGCAATAGGCACCAAATCGGCATTTTTATGCAAAGCGTCATCAGGCAAACAGGCTGATAAAGGCATTAACGGGGCTATTTGCTGTAAACGTTGTTGATAGTTAGCTGACAGAGGTTGCCACTTACTATGAAACTCAGTTTTTGTCTTTACTTTTTGTGCTACCAAAAAAGGAATATATTGGTCTTTTTGAATAACATGGCTTAATTCAGCGGACATTTTTAGCCAAAACTTTGCATCATCTGCCAGTTGAACATTCTCTTCAAAATAATAAGATTGAAAATTAAGCTCTTTCAAAAAAGCCAATGGTTGTTCTATTTTTATCGTATTTAAAATAAAGCTCGCCATACCGCTATAAATACTATCGTCTAGGGCATCCACACTTAGGTTAGCAATAATAGGCGATGGTAGTGGCTGTTTCGTTTGATCACATGGCAACTTTACAGTTAATTGTTCAATAGGAGCATCATGTAATATTTTTTTCGTCAGTGTTTGTTTTTTGACTGGTAAAAACATATTAAAATGAACATCAAACCAAGCAGCTAAAGACGTTTTACCTAGTTGAAAAGGGTAATATTCATTCTTTTTAACATTAGTGCTACTTTTGCCTAATGTAGTCTTAGTAGTTTTAGCTTGCTCTACCCACACATACAAACAGCCAGTATTATTAAAGTCACTACGCGTTTGCTGCCAAAATAAATGGATGATTTGCATTTATTCATTACACCTTACATTATTGATCTGATTTCTGCTTCACACAAAATCGGTAGATTTTGACTAAAAAATTCATGACAAACAATGCTTAAAACAAGTGAACATTATTTTACTTAAACCGCCAGATCACCATGGGGCAAGCTCGTACGCATGTCAGGAAAACCTTCAAGAAAAATCATATCTTCTTGATAGTTACGGTATGCTAAAAAGATATATTCAAGCCAATAGTTACGATGAAAACCATAAGTCATCAAATGTTCATAAGCGGTTACCCTGTCTTCTATGCCTGTTTTAGGTAAATTACGGTCGAAGTAGGCTAACCAATCGTTTTCAACATCATCAATGTACTTGTTGTTTATTCCATTTTTACCCAATAGATAAGGGGTAGTAAAAACAATAGAGTAGTCGTAGGTACCCTGTTCAAATGGTGGGGGTAAAACTCTAACATACCAAATTTGTCCTGGATAACCAAAATAGCCGCTAGGCACAATGACCTTTACTTTTATATTCGTGATCAGCTCAGTTAACAAGACAAAATCACCTTCTCGGCCTTCATGTTTGTAAATGCCCATACGTGATGTCTGCATTTGTTCATATAAATGCACTAGCTCTGGATCTGCTTGTATATATTTACAAAAATCTATTGTAATAGTCGCCAGTGTTTCTTTTTTTGCTCCTGTTGTTGATAAATCGAAGGCGCCCCAACAGGTAAAATAAGAATTGGTTATTGGGCTCATTGGAGGCGTTGAGGGGGTGTATTCTTCCATTTCTTTCGAATAGGCATCAGCTAACTTGTCTACCATTGGCAACCCCATAATTTGCTCTATAAGTACTGATAGTTGATTTTGTGCATAGATATATAAGGCATGAGCAGGATCATACTCTACTAAATTCTCTCGTTTTATTACCGTTTCTTGAAAATTTTCTGCCTTAATTTTTCCTGCTTTCCATTCAGACAAATTAGTCACTTTTTGTTCTAGCTGTTGTTTCGCTTTGGCAATAACCTTTCTAGCTATTGGCCCTCTGGGCTTGCTAGCATTTGATGTTTTTTTCGTGTTTGTTCTTGAGGTTTTTTTCATAAATGGACGTTAGTACTGATGAATAGTGAGTGATGAATGTTAAAAAATTCCACATTAAAAATCAAGACCCTTAGAAGATAACAAACTCATTGTATTGTTAAATGATTCGCGATTAAAGCGGTTAAATGATCTGAGGTACTTGTCAAAAAAAACCATATTTTTGTAATGCCATAATTAGCGCCACTATATTGTATTGTTCTTACTTTTTATAAACCTTTTTAAAAACCGATTGGCTCTGCGGCATTAGAACCAAAATACTCTCTGATGTAGCTCCAATACAGTAAAGACAGTATAATAATTTATTTTTTCAATAATTGTGATTGCACTACCGTGATTGCAATCACATTAACAATATCTTTTAGACAGCAACCGCGAGAAAGATCATTAGCCGGTTTTTTAAGCCCTTGTAAAATAGGACCAATCGCATCGGCTTTACCAATACGTTCTGCCAATTTATAACCAATATTCCCTGCTTCTAGGTTAGGAAAAACTAAAACGTTGGCACGGCCATTGACAGCAGAATTTGCTACTTTTTTCTCTGATATAGAGGCTACAATAGCGGCATCAAGCTGAATTTCACCATCAATAGCCAATTCAGGCATTAATGTTTTTACCCGCTTAGTGGCAGAAACAACTTTATCAACCAAGGCATGCTTCGCGCTGCCACTAGTCGAAAACGATAACATGGCAACACGAGGCTCTTCGTTTAACAGTGTTTTAGCACTATGGGCTGCTGACAAGGCTATTTGAGCTAATTGTTCGCTGGTAGGGTCGATCACTAGACCGCAATCAGAAAAAATAATACCGCCTTTTAAATCATGAAAAGGTTGGCATAACATCATTAAAAAGAAACTCGACACAATGCTAGCCGATTCGTCCATACCAATGATTTGAATAGCACTACGTACTACATCTCCGGTGGTATATACCGCACCATTTACTGAGCCGTCAGCATCACCAAGATGTACCATCATTTGGGCATAATAAAGTGGATCTTTAATCTGTTCAGCCGATTTTTCTTCTGTCATTCCTTTCGCCTGACGAAGCTCAAACAGTTTTGCAGCATAACCACTGGCTTTCGGGGAGTCACTAGGATCAATTACAGTAACAGATTCTAACGTTACGTTTAGCTCTGCTGCCTTAGCTTTAATCTTAGCAACATTGCCAAGTAAAATAATTCTGGCAATTCCTTGGTCTTTCGCATTCTGAGCAGCCTCAATAATACGAGGATCTTCACCCTCAGCTAATACAATCTGCCGTGGTGCTTCACTTGCTCGTTTATATATGTCGTTGAGGGCTTTCATTAATTGTTAACCTAAAAGATTGATAACAAAAATCGCTTTGAATAAAATGCTGCTAATCAGCAACTTATATGAGTATATACAAAACGTTTTTAATTATTAACCAGGTAAAGTGTTAAATATAATTCGAAGGCTCAAAAGCCTTCGAATTAACAATTCAAATTGAAAATGATTTCATTTGGTATTAAACGAAGTCTTTATATTTTTCAAGATGGCGAATCGGTTTTGCAAGTGCATCACGACGGAACGGATCACCCAATTCACGAGTACACATAATCTCGATAACTGTTGTTTTACGTTCTACCATTTGTTGATGGATAGCCTCTTTAAGAGCAGGACCGATATCTTCTAACCTATCAACAGTAACACCTAGTGCGCCCATTGAACGTGCAATACCAGCAAAGCTTTGATTTTCAAGCTCACCAGCAACAAAACGACGGTTGTAGAAGTCAACTTGGTTTTTCTTCTCTGCGCCCCATTGACGGTTATGAAATACGATTGAAGTCACTGGAATATCTTCACGAACACAGGTCATAATTTCCATCATTGACATACCCCATGCACCATCACCAGCGTATGAAATACCAGGACGTTCAGGAGCAGCAACTTTTGCACCAATCATCGTTGGAAGTGCATAACCACAGTTACCAAATGACATTGCTGCGAAGAATGAACGAGGACGTTCAAAACGTAAATAGCTGTTAGATACTGAGTTAATGTTACCAATATCAGTAGAAACCATTACATCTTCAGGCATTGCTTTTTCAAGCTCACGTAATACTTGACGTGGGTGTAACCAGTTTTCTTCTTCAGCATTCTGCTCGTTGATCATTTCTAATGAGTATTCATCTTTCTCATGAATCCACTCGTCTAACTCAAGTTCCCATGCAGCTTTTTCAGCAGCAATAATTTCAGCACGCTCAGCCATATTATCAATACATTTAGGCTTTAAGTCTGCTAGTAATGTCATTAGTGCTTGGGCTGCTGCTTTCGCATCGCCACAAATAGCAACATCAACTTTCTTAACTAAACCAAGCATTTTTGGATCGCAATCAACTTGGATGATTTTGGCATTTTTTGGCCAGTAATCAATACCGTGTTGCGGTAATGTACCAAATGGCCCTAAACGTGTGCCAAGTGCCAATACAACATCAGCTTTAGCAATAGTTTTCATACCCGCTTTAGAGCCTTGATAGCCTAAAGGACCACACCACATAGGATGAGATGCAGGGAAAGAATCATTATGTAAATAGCTGTTCACTACTGGCATACCAAGCATATCAGAGATTGCAATTGCTTCTTCATAAGCATCACCTTGAACTACACCACCACCAGAAACCATTACGGGAAACTTAGCATTTGCCAATAATTCAGCTGCTTCTTGAAGTGATACAGTACCACCAGCAGAACGCTCAATGCGAATTGGCGTTGGAATTTCACATTCAATATCACCGTAGAATTGATCACGAGGAATGTTTAATTGAGTAGGTGCATTTTCTAACATTGCGCGATCAAAACAACGAGCCGTTAGCTCAGCCATACGTGTATTGTTAACAACACTTACTTGATATTTAGTGATGGTTTCAAAGAACGGTAACTGCTCCGCTTCTTGGAAACCACCAAGACCTTGTGAGTTAGTGCCGGTTTCAGGCGTGATACATACTACTGGCGAGTGAGCCCAGTAGGCCGCTGCAATTGCTGTAACAAAGTTAGTAATACCAGGGCCATTTTGTGCAATACAAACACCATGGCGACCAGATACTCGAGAGTAACCGTCAGCCATGTGGCCAGCACCTTGTTCATGAACAACAGGGATTAAGCGAATACCTGCTGGCGTAAAAATATCCATTGCATCCATAAATGCACTGCCCATTATACCAAAACTGTCAGTTACGCCATTAGCAACTAAAGTTTCGACCATTGCTTCACTTGGAGTCATACGAGCCATAATTTTATTCCTCATTATCTATATAAAAAGTGATAACTATTGTTACCACTAGTAACAATTAAACGACTAAGCGTTAGCTGGGTTGTAAGGGGTAAATTCGCGACCTAATGCAATCGCAACTTCTTCACTGGTAATTTTACCAGCATGAACATTTAAACCGTTCGCTAAATGCTCATCACGCTGAATAGCATCTTCCCAACCTAAATCAGCTAAAGACACGATATACGGTAACGTAGCATTGTTAAGTGCTAGTGTTGATGTACGAGCAACAGCGCCTGGCATGTTAGCCACACAATAATGCACAACATCATTAACAATATATGTTGGGTCTTGGTGGGTTGTGGCATGAGATGTTTCAAAACAGCCACCTTGGTCAATAGCAACATCAACAATTGCAGACCCTGGTTTCATACGACTAACCATGTCAGCTGTAACAAGTTTAGGTGCCGTAGCACCTGGAATTAATACACCGCCAATAACTAGATCAGATGACAATACATGCTCTTCTAAAGCCGCTTTACTTGAATAAACAGTTTGAATAGCTGTGCCAAATTCTAAAACTAGACGACGTAAGGCATCAAGGCTGCGATCTAATATTACAACTTGAGCACCCATACCTAATGCCATACGCGCAGCGTTACTACCTACAACGCCACCACCAATAATGGTAACTTTTGCTGGCTCAACACCAGGAACGCCGCCAAGCAACATTCCACGGCCTTCTTTAGATTTTTCAAGACAAGCGGCACCTGCCTGAATTGACATACGGCCAGCAACTTCAGACATTGGGGCAAGTAACGGTAAGCCACCACGTGAAGAAGTAACGGTTTCATAAGCAAGACAAGTAGCGCCACTCGCTTGTAGATCATCAGTTTGTTCAGGATCAGGAGCAAGATGAAGATAAGTGAATAACACTTGCCCTGGACGTAACATTTTACGTTCAACGGCTTGAGGCTCTTTTACTTTAACAATCATGTCAGCTGCAGCAAAAATTTCTTCTGCTGTGGTCGCAATAGTTGCGCCAGCAGCCTGGTAGTCAGCATCACTAAAACCAATAGCGACACCACCGTTAGCTTCAACAACAACCTGATGACCACGGCTGGTTAGTTCTAGTACGCTTGCTGGTACCATACCAATGCGATACTCGTGATTTTTAATCTCTTTTGGTACACCGATTAACATAATAGTGCTCCTATCTTATGTATATATCATTAATAAATTGATACGTTGATATTTCTTCCTGTTGCCTGAATCAGCATATAAAACTAAGTTCAAGAACCGAAAACGTGATTACAAGATAGGATGATGCCCTTAATCGCAATAGAACCAGATCAAAGCCACTAATATAGCCAGAACAAAGCCAGAACAAAAAACTAAATAAAAAGCTTTTAAAACAATAAATTAAAAAATATATCCAGAATTTTAAAGTAGATACATCCAGGCACACTGAAAGGCTTATTTTTAAGTTATATTGATCTAAGCAATTAAATCACAATGATATTTATTGCCCAAAGGGTTGAATTAGATCTGTTAACCTCAGTTAAGATGATCAAAAAAGAGTTATAAGAAGATAATTTTTATATGTAGTAGCCAGTATTAAAGGTGAGCATATTAGAATAGTTGGTAAAAAATCATCTGCATAAGTGAGCACTTATGCAGGTAATACTAAGAACAATCAACACAATTTTATCGTCAAACCATTGAGTTAATAAGCTCAGCTAATTTCTTAATTCCCTCATCAATTCGATCTGTTGATATTGAAGAAAAGCCAAGACGAAAATAGTTTTTTGGCGGTGAATCTTCAAGAAAATGAATAGCTCCAGATTCAATCAGAATACTTTCTTCTTTCGCCCTTTTTTGCAATTCTTCAGCATCAAGACCTTCAGGGCCTTTGACCCAATAACAAGAGCCACCAAAGGTAGGTTGATTATGAGATTCAGGTAAATATTTTCGTAAAGCAACATCCATCGCTTTCCAACGTGTTTGATAATTACGAGTAATATTCATAATCAATGACTCATGATAGCCTCGCTCAATAAATAAAGCGATAGAACGCTGATTATTGGCAGCTGGATGTCTAACAATCAGCCGTCGTAACGCCCGAACTTCTTTTATTAACTCAGCAGGCCCCACCAAATACCCCACCCGTAAACCTGGCGCCAGTGTTTTAGATAAACTCCCAATATAAAGAACTCGATTGTTATTATCTAAACTTTTGAGTGCGGGTATAGGGTTGGACTCAAAATTAGTTTCACTTTCATAGTCATCTTCAATAATAATAAAATCATCTTTATCAGCTTGCTCAAGTAATTGATAACGCCGCTCTATCGGCATTGTTACCGTTGTTGGGCACTGATGACTTGGTGTGGTATAAACCAAATCGCAGCCTTTAAGATGATCGCCAACAAGCATGCCATCTTCATCAACTGGGATAGATTTTATTATAGACGGATTAAGTTTTGTAATATTGCGTATATCAACATAGCCTGGTGTTTCAAGCCCTATGGTACTTTCCTTATCTAACAACAGCCGCGCTAGCATATATAATGCTTGCTGAGCTCCAACAGTAACCAAGATCTCATCTTCTGATGCCCACACACCACGCCTTGGCAATAAATGCGTTCTGATTTGCTCAACCAACAATGGATCATCATTATCCATACGGTCTCCAGCCCATTCGTTAATTGACGGACCACTTACCGCATCTCGGCAACATTCACGCCAGTTAACTGTTGGAAACATTGAAGCATCAAACTGACCATAATTAAATGGGTAAGTATACTTTTGCCAATCGCTCGGTTTAACAATATTGGTTTGCTTACTCGGGTTGATCTTAAAGTGCTGCTCCCAATTGAGTGAATTATGACCAACAACTTCACAAGATTTTTGTTTAAGTGAATCTAACTTAACCTGGCCTGTTAAAATATCGGGATTAACATAATAACCGCTTCTTTCACGTGCAAGTAAGTAACCATCATCGAGTAAATGTTCATAAGCTAAAACAACGGTATTACGAGCAACTTTAAGTTGCTGAGATAATTTACGGCTTGATGGTAAAGCTTGTTCAAGTGGAATATTTCCATTAAGTATCGCTGACGCAATCTGTTCCCTTAATTGCTGTTGTAAGCTTCCGCTCTGGCCGGGTGTCAAATGAAATAACTGAAACATAGTCTACCTTTATATTTATATTTATAATTGATACCAATCAACATAAATAACTGCTCAATTTAATTGGTTAGCAAGATAATATAACATGCCTATGTAGTTAACTCAGGAGTTTTCTGTAAACGTCATCTTTAAGGTGTTTTAATCGAAGATCTGAGTACTTTAGACTAAGATTCCTGTTTAAGAGACATTACAGGAATGACCTCCCTAAGCCATGTGCATAGTCAAGTATATTTATGACAATAAGTTAATCAAGATGTAAATAAAAGGGAAAAGGAAAGGGATTTTTATAAGAGCTTTACAACAGACTAAAATTGAAAATACGCTTATCACATTGGCAAAGCAATATGACAAGCGTAATTATTTACATTAGGTAAGCATTAGGTGTTAAACATTAGGTGCTAATTCAGCCAATGCATTATCAATAGAATCAACGATTGCATCAATATCTGCTTGTGTAGCAATTAACGCTGGGCTCAAACAAATAGTATTGTTGTACTCTTTGAATGAACGATTAGTACGACCAATAATAACACCGTTTTTCATACAATGCCCACCAATAGCAATGACTAAACTCTCATCAACAGGCTCTTTGGTAACACGGTCTTTAACCATTTCAAAACCAGCAAATAAACCTTTACCACGCACATCACCGATAACATCGTATTTTTCCATCAGCTGATTCAAACGGCCTTTCAAGTACTCTCCCTGTTGGTTTACATTATCAAGCAATTTCTCATTTTCGATAATTTCCATGTTAGCCAATGCCGCAGCAGGGCCTGCTGTACAACCTCCAAATGTGGATATATCACGAAAGTAATCCATTCGTGAATCTTCAGGCTCTTTAAACTGGTTAAATAAATCTTCAGTCATAACGGTACATGAAATTGCGGCATAACCAGATGCAACACCTTTAGCCATAGTAACCATATCGGGCTTAATACCGTAATGCTGGTAACCAAACCATTCGCCTGTGCGACCTAAACCACACACAACTTCGTCAATATGAAGCAGAATATCATATTGTTTACAGATTTCTTGAACTCGTTCCCAGTAACCTACTGGTGGTTCAATTACACCACCACCCGCTGTGATAGGCTCTAAACACAATGCCCCAACCGTTTCAGCGCCTTCAGCAAGAATTACTTTTTCAATTTGGTTAGCAGCCCAAACACCATAATTATCTTTATCAGACGCTTCTTGAGCACGATATTCACAACAATGCGGTACTTCTACGAAACCAGGCGTAAATGGGCCGTATTGATTTTTGCGTTCATACTGACCTGTCGCACTTAATGCTGTGATAGTTGTTCCATGATAATCGCGCTCACGGAATAAAATTTTATGCTTTTGCCCACCATTTTTCTTAGCCGCTAGTTGGCGAACAACCTTAAAGGCTTTTTCATTTGCTTCAGAGCCTGAGTTTGAATAATAAACACGGCTTAAGCCTGGCATTTTAGCTATTAGTTTTTCCGCAAATTGTGCCGCCGGTACGTTACCTGCTGTTTGTGCAAAATAATTTAAAGTAACAAGTTGATCTCTTACAGCATCTGCAATTTCAGTACGACCATAGCCTACGTTAACCGTCCAAACGGCACCAGAAACGGCATCAAGATATTCATTACCCTTAGCATCCCATACGCGCATACCTTCGCCTTTAACGATTACCATTGGGTCAGTTTCTTCAAACGGCTTATGCTGAGTTAGATGATGCCAAACATGGTTACGATCTTTGTTGATCACATCTCGTGCATCAAATTCATTAGTG
Source organism: uncultured Colwellia sp. (assembly GCA_965261045.1). Classification (GTDB taxonomy): domain Bacteria; phylum Pseudomonadota; class Gammaproteobacteria; order Enterobacterales; family Alteromonadaceae; genus Colwellia. Next base: position 917,669 of record CBDHCJ010000001.1, on the reverse strand, counting down.
TTATAAGTCATATTTATTCCCTCGCAAGATCCAGTTATTTGGTTACAGGTACTGGAAATTTTATCCAAGTACTTCTAAAGTCTTTAAATTCACATTTTAAAATTAAATGTTCATTGATTAGTTATCACATTCAATTAGTTATCAGACATGCTCTGTTCGCTTCTCTATGGCACTTTAATTACATTACTGCGCATTAGCAAACACCTGTTAGAACCAGATCTTTAAGAGATTTGATGCCAGACATTTCAATAAAAATCTGGACTCATTCAGGCAAACATTTTGGACCTTACGTAAAAATCACTGGCTTTCATAGAATAACTAGGAACATATAAGGGATAATAATTAAACAACTTGAACACTTTATCTCAATCTAATAACTATTATAAATATCCAATGGAGAAGACAGTGACTTTAACAAACAAAAAATTGTGTACAAATTTATTAATAACAGCAGCCCTTGGCGCATCAATGAACATGGCATGGGCTGGCGAATCACTTGAAGAACGTATTAAGATCTTAGAAAATAAGTTAGCTGAAAAGTCAGAGCTCAAGTCAGGGAATGACATGAGTGCTAAATTTTACGCAACTATCCGCCCAAGTTTAACTTACTTTGATGAAGGCGATAATAATCATGTTGACGTAACAGACTTCTTGTCATTTGCTGGTCTTTACACTGAAGCTGAATTAGGTGGTGGCTGGACAGCAATAGCACACGGTGAATGGGGTCTTGATATTGCTAAAGATGGTGATTTTGGTGCTTCTAGACGTGCCTCTGTAGCTATTGCTAGTGATACCTATGGTAAACTTGCTTTTGGTAAAGACCGTGCGATAGATTATTTACTTCATGCCACACATGTTGATATTTTTAACCATCGTGCTTCACCTTTTGCTTATGACCAAATAGGCAAAGATGCGTTTTTCACTGCTAACCAAGCAATGTATTCTAATTCTTGGGACAGCATTACATTTATGGCTGGCTTTAAGTTTGATAAACGAGATTCTGTTGATTATGCCGAGCAATCTATTATTGGTTTAGGCTACGATGCTAATGATTTACATTTAGCGATAAGTTTCAAATCGACTGATGCGGGCGCTGCTGATAACTCTGAGGCTGTTGCCGTTTCTTATGCTCAGCAAATTACAGACGATTTTTACTTAGCTGCGGTATATCAAGACGAAGAAGAGATTTCTACGCTTGATGTGTCATTAGGTTATCAACTAGGTAATAAATATAAAATCAAAGCAGGTTACTTCAACTTTGATAATGGCGTTTCTGGTAACATTCCTGCTGACTCTCCTGCTAACAATGACGGTTTCAACCTAACGCTTGAGCATCAGTTCACACCGAAATTCCGTACTCATATTGAATTATTGACTAAAGACTTTGAGAGTGAGAATCACGAAGACGAAATTGCTTTTACAATTGGCTTCAAATATGACTTAGCTATTTTGTGGAAGTCATAGTGATTTAAATGCTAAATAAAAATTTAACTATTTACCCATCTAACAATCAAGTTTTTCGATTAAAAGTGGGTAGATAGTTAATACATGCTCTAGCAAATATTCAATTACTAATAAAATGATAGAAGCATGTTTCTGTAAAGAAAAACAATATTAGCATCCTCTCCTTTGCTACATTAAAAAAATTAGTCTTGTCCATTTAATTTCGGAGATACAAATGGCTAATACCGAAAAACAGTCTTTAATCCAAACGTCACCATTAGTGGGTAAATTTACAACACTAATGCCTGGGTTTTCACTTTGTTTGGTTATTGGCATGGCAGCCAAATTTGTTTCAGAACATCATGGTGGCCCAACCATTCTTTATGCCTTGTTAATGGGTATGGCATTAAACTATCTATCAACCGAAGGAAGTTGCGTTGCTGGCATTCAGTTTTCAGCCAAATCAGTACTACGCTTTGGCATTGCATTACTCGGCGCTAGAATCACTATAGAACAGTTAATGAGCCTTGGCATTACACCAATAGTTATTGTATTGATAGGCGTACCTGCTACTATTTTCTTCAGCTATATTCTTGGTCGGTGGCTTAAGTTAGGCAAAGCTCAAAGTATCTTAGCTGGTGCATCTGTGGGTATTTGTGGAGCATCTGCAGCATTGGCTGTATCCGCTGTATTGCCAGAAAACAAAGAATCCGAAAAGAGCCTCATCTTTACCGTTATCTGTGTGACAGGGTTAAGTACTCTTGCAATGATCCTCTACCCACTTATTGTTCCAATATTGGGATTTAATGAAGCTGAAAGTGGTATTTTTCTGGGTGCAACTATTCATGATGTTGCTCAGGTTGTAGGTGCTGGTTATATGATTTCAGACAATGTTGGTGATGTTGCAACCTTTACTAAGTTGTTACGTGTCGCGATGCTAGTACCCGTAGTGCTTGTTATTTCTATTGTCGTTTCAAAACAAAGTGGTCAGGAAAAGAAAAAAGGCTCTTCTGTTACTTTACCTGGTTTTTTGATTGCTTTTGTTTTGATAGTTATTGTAAATAGTAGCGGTTATGTGCCATCAGTAATTACTGACTCAATGGTTGACTTATCACGTTGGTGTTTAATTGTTGCTATGGTTGGCCTAGGAATGAAAGCTTCATTTAAAGAGCTAGCGGCTATGGGTTGGCGCCCTATTGTATTGATGGTAACAGAAACTGTATTTCTTGCAGTATTAGTTACTGTCGGACTGTATATTACTCGCTAGTACCACAGCTAATATCGCAGCTAGTACCACAGCTAATACCGCAATAACAATATAGATAGTCAATGATGGCTCTGAAAAGAGCCGCTATTGAAATAGTTATATACCGCCAATTTGGTACCAGTATAAACAAACCTCTGGTACTAAGTTTTTTTACATCTACTCACTATAGTAGAGCCTTACATACCTTACCTTACCTTACATAACAGGAGGACTATATATGGCGACTAAATCACATATTCAAATAGAGTTACAAGCTGAAGCAGTCGAGTTATTTGATCGTTATCATAAGCATACCGGTACCACACCAGAGGCCTATATTACTCAGTTAGTTGAAAAAACGCTGCCAACTGTTCAGGCGATGGTAGACGCGATAGATGAAGCTAATGAATCTCCGGACAAAAATATTGATGTGATGGAATTGTTTGGCCGTAAAATGGCTACTGCAAGCTTGGAGCAAAAAAAACAAGCAACAGCAGAGCCTTTAACTGTCTAAAGTCACCCGATGTCATTTCAATATTCGATTGCAGCTTTTTACTTATAATGAATACAAATCCCCTATTTATGTATGCTTCACCAGTTAAATCAATATAATTAAAAAAACGCACTTTAGTGCGTTTTTTCTTGGGCTAGAGTTGGGCTAGAGCTGTCATTCTATAACTATTTTAACTCGTTAATTTGACGGCGAATTTCATCAATTTTCTCTGTCATAACTTTTTCAAGATGATCTAAGTCTGATATAAATTTCTGTTTTGGATCAATCGGATCACTTTCTTTTCGTTTAGCATCCAAACTTTTGAGCTCTGCCAACGCTAAAGCCAGTTGTGGACTAAAGTCACCTATACTATCAAACGCTTTTGAATTACGTGCTTCTAACGGAATAGCTTTACGACCACTAACAAATGAAAACTTTTTGGTTCGTGACAAAAAAGATCCCTTAGGACGTTTGTAGTAAATTTTTAATACATCGGTGCCCCCCTGATGCCTCAAGGTGTATCTATCTACATTATCAACTGAGTTGACGCCCATTTTATTCAGAGTTGGGTATTCAGACATGATTTATATATTCTCATTAAAGCGCACTTTATTGTTGCAAAGCGCAGGGATCAAAAATAGGTTAACTTAGCTCAACAATACTTAAACCCAGACTATTATTTTAGTTCTGGTAAGCTGATACATAACGATTAAAGGATCACAATAGATATTACAATCTTTTGAAGTTAATAAATAAATGAGCAATGTGTTTATTACTTTTTATTATTATTTGAGTTGATCTGAGCTGAGACAATATTGACTATTGTCGGAGCAAGAATAGATGATTGGATAAAATAGCTATAGAGCCAGATGAGCATAACGGTAGAGCCAGATTAATACGGTAAGCAAAAAGTTGTAACTTTCTAACGAGTGGTATTAGTGGTATTAGCGGCGACTTAATAGCTGTAAAATATCTTTAAATACTCCATTCTCCAGTATCTCTGGTAAATCTAATGCCAAACTATTGCTATAATAATGACTTAAATCTAGGCCAAAACCTAAGGCATATAGTTCTAAATCACCCCGAGTCTCTAACATCGCACTAACTTGTTTTAAATGATTATCAAGATAATCTGCCTCATTGTTCTGACTCGTTGCCGTTTCCATTGGGCAACCATCTGATAAAACAATTAAGATACGACGTTCTTCTGAACGACCTTTCATACGTTCTGCAGCCCATAATAATGCTTCGCCATCAATTCCTTCTCGGAATAATTCTGGTTTTAACATTGCGGCGATATTATATCGAGCACGCCTTATCGGTGTGTCAGCATCTTTATAAACAATGTGTTCAAGCTCAGTTAATCTGCCTGGATTGGCAGGGCCACCACTACGCCTCCATTGCTTGTAAGTTTTTCCTCCTTGCCAGCCTCGCGTAGTAAAACCTAAGATTTCTGTACTGGCACCTGTTAGCTCTAATGCTCTAGTCATAATTTCGACCAACATCTGAATTGAGCCAATATGTTCTTTCATTGAGCCTGAGTTATCAAGCAAAAAGGTTACCAAGCAATTATTGTGCGGCTGATAGCGTTCTTGTCTGAATAATTGACGATAGTCAGGTGAAGTAACTAGTTTAGTGAGCCTACAAGCATCAAGGTAACCTTCTTCTTCACCAAAGTTCCAGCCATCAAGCCGAGGCGCTGATAATATTTTAGATAACTCTCTCGACAAACGAGGAATGTTAACGCCCTGCCCTGCAATGCGTTTATCTTGTTGTTCACGCAGCTTTTTAAGCTGATATGGCAAAATAAGTTTTTCCGCGGAAATAACACGATCATTGGCTTTTGAATATATCTGATAGCTTTCAAGTTGCTCAACCAATTGACGATAGATTTGACCTCGACTTTGACTACCTCTGACAGGAAGCTCACCATCAGAGTCGGCATCAGGGTAAAGAATTAAATTAAAGCCAGCAGCGGCTTCATCGGCTTTTGACTTAGTGCTTTTATTGCCTTTATTGCCTTCACCATCATCCATTACCGTAACCAGCTCATCAATAACCTCAACAATGCCTAACGCATTGTCGGCAAAGACCTTTTGATTATGACTATTCTTGCGCATAGCAACTAAAAAAGTACCAATATGCGGCGCCAGCATCATTCGCTGTGGTTCTATTAAACCTTCAGTTGCCTCACTCACGGCAAGACCAAATAAACGTGCCCACACAATTTGAGCAATAGTATAAACAAGTAAGCCAACATGGTTTTCAATCATTTCAGAGTTACAAAAACTTTCACACCAACGCCGATAACGATGAATAAGGTTAGCTCTTGACCCAGGGTGATCAACGGCAACTAAAGATTCTACCCGCAACTGTTCTAGTAATTCGAAAACAACTTGGCCAACAGCGCTTTCAGGCATCAGGCTTTGGTGTAATTCAACATCACTAAATTGTAAACGTAAGGCTATACCATCAGCTGCGCCACGAAAGGAGCGAAAGTCATCTTTAAGCAAGTCAGGTTGTAAATGTGGTGCTCTGATCCCTGATGATTGACCATTAACTTCTGGTCGTCTACCACGAAAGCGAAAAAGCTTCTCACCCGAAGCCGCTCTTATTGTTGCTCCGCACAACTCTTCTACCTGTTGCTGTAGCTTGTCGGTACGTGATCCGATAATATTTTTCTGGCTGTTATCGGTTTCAATTCTGGCCATCAGACATTACCTGTGAAGCCTGACTAGCCCAAGATTCTGTAAGCTCTTGATCAAAACAGCGTTGGAAGAATTCAGCAATTATTGATCGCTCGGCTTCGTCACATTTATTAAGAAATGATAAACGAAAAGCAACAGCAACATCTCTAAATATTTCAATGTTTTCAGCCCAAGAAATAACGGTTCTTGGCGACATTAATGTTGAAATATCACCCGCGGCAAAGCTTTTACGTGTCATGTCTGCAACAGCGATCATAGATTTAACTTGCTGCTCATCTGCTTTGCCATTAAGGCTAGGTACACGCGCTAAAATAATTTTTATTTCATCATCTGTTGGCAAGTAGTTAAGCGTGGTTACTATATTCCAACGATCCATCTGTGCTTGGTTAATCATTTGAGTACCATGATATAAACCATTACTGTTACCTAACCCTATGGTATTGGCCGTAGCAAATAACCTGAAGCTTGGGTGGGGCTGAATAACTTCGTTTTGATCAAGTAAAGTAAATTTACCATCTCGCTCTAAAATACGTTGAATAACAAACATTACATCGGGACGGCCAGCATCGAATTCATCAAAAATTAACGCGGTAGGTCGGCGTAATGCCCAAGGTACAATACCTTCTTGAAATTCGGTTACCTGCTTACCATCGCGCAAGGTTATGGTATCTTTGCCAACCAAATCAAGGCGACTGATATGACCATCAAGGTTTACCCGAACACAAGGCCAGTTAAGGCGTGCAGCAACTTGTTCAATATGTGTTGATTTTCCTGTGCCATGAAGGCCTTGAACCATCACTCGACGATCACGACTAAATCCAGCTAAAATAGCCAGGGTAACTTCTGGGTTGAATTGGTAAGCATTGTCAACTTCAGGTACATGAGAGTCTTTTTCACTAAAGGCTGGTACCTTAAGATTGGTGTCAATGCCAAAGACATCACGCACAGAAATCATTATATCGGGCTGTTCAAGTTTTATATCTGACATTCGTTATTCCATACAAAAGAAGCCATAAAGGTTAGGCCTGTAGGATAGGGTAAGGTATTTCATTGTATTAAGTCTATAAAAACTACTTTGATAATGGGTGAGCCAGATGAGTCTTTTCTGTACGACCAGATTGACCTTCCTCAGCCTACCGATAGCGTTATATAGTTCTACAGTATCTAAAACAGTACGTTTCAACTTGGCACTAACAAGATTAATAGGCTGGCTCTAATAAATATAATCTCCTAAGTTAACTATATAAGGGTATTGTCCAGTTAATAAACACTGAAATTTTAAACTTGATAATAGTAAAAAAAATAGTATTGCTTAAAATTAAATCACATTTTTATGCCAATAAGCTAACACGATCCCCTATGAAGGGAGCTACAACAAGCATTCTGGAGAAGTTTATGAGTACAAATAATAGAATAGCGAAAGCACTTATCCTGGCGTCAAGCCTGATCTTAACAGCAAATACAGTGAGCGCAGCCAAATTTAAGATTGCAGTAGGTGATGGCGGTGGTGGAACACAAGAAGCCCTAGGTAAAAAGTTTATAGAAGAATTTACTTCCAATACTAAACACACAGCTAAATTGTTCCTCAATGGTCAGCTAGGTAGTGAACAAGATACTGTAAATGATGCCGCAATTGGCACATTAGATTTTTCTATTTTAGCGATCAATAATGTTACACCTTTCTCTCCATCTGTTGGTGTTTTAACCCTGCCATATATGATCCAGAGCCTAGATGATGCAATTACGTTAACACAAGGAAAAGTAGGCAAAAAATTAATCGAAAACACTAAGCGTGATGCTGATATTCGCATTATTGGTTGGGCTTACTCTGGCTTTCGTGTTTTAAGTAATTCTAAACGCCCTATCAAAACACTTGCCGATCTGAAAGGATTAGTCGTTCGCGTACCAAAAAATGAAATAATGATTGAAACCTATAAATCATGGGGTGTTAACCCAACCCCTATGGCATGGTCTGAAACATTTACAGGTTTACAACAAGGTGTTATTGACGGTCAAGACAATCCATATATCACTATTTACGCAATGAAGTTTGATGAAGTACAAAAGTATATTACTAATGTACGTTACTTGTTCTCAATTGAGCCACTCATTGTAAGTGAATTAGTGTTCCAAGATCAAAATAAAGCTACTCAGGCGGCTATTTTAGCGGCAGGTAAAGCGGCAACAGCATTTAGCGCAAAAAGCCTTGTTTCTAGCGAAGCTAAAATCAAAGCCGAATTAACCAAACGCGGCATGGAAATTACTGACCCAGCTAACGGTGAGAAAGACTGGATCAAAAAAGCAACCGAAGCGGTATGGCCTAAGTTCTACAAAAGTGTTGGTGGTAAAGACAAAGTAAACGAAGCATTGACTATATTAGGACGTGAGAAAGTTTAAGCGATAAACTTAAGCACATATTTATCACTTTAAACCGTGTGTACTTGATGAAAAAACACTAAGTACACACACTACCTAAGAGGGCGCAGTCATGGTTCGAATGATCTTTAAGTTTCTCGATAATATTGAAAGCTACATCTGCCGAACATTGTTGGCTGTATTTGTCACCATTCTATTCGCACAAATAATTTCAAGACAAATATTCGGGTACTCTTTCTCATGGAGTGAAGAGTTATCAGTATATATGTTTGTATGGTTTGTATTTTTTGGCGCCAGTTATGCCGCCAAACTAGCAGCCCATAATAGAGTAACCTTTCAGTACAAATTAATGCCAGCTAAGCTGGCCGCTACATTAGAAGTATTATCAGATATTATTTGGATTGCTTTTAACTGCTATTTTGTTTATTTATCTTACGATTTTGTTTTTAACAAAATGAACCTGTTTTGGAAATCACAGACACTAGGAATACCAATGAAATACATTTATATCGTATTACCCATTGCATTTTCTTTAATGACTTTCCGGGTAATTCAAGTGAATTACTACAAACTTGTAAAGGGCATAGATGTACGTGACCCTGAATCTCAGGAACTCGAAGAGCTGACTGAACTCGATATCGATATCGATGAAAACAACGACAAAGTCGCCAAATAATTCAGGAGCAATTCATGGCAGAATCAAATATTATATTAGTACTATTCGGGACATTTTTAGTCCTGTTAGTAATGGGGGCTCCCGTTACAGTATCACTTGGCGTGGCTGCACTTTCGACGTTTCTTTACCTTGATCAAAATCCAATTAAATTAGTACAAATAGCATTTACATCAGTTGGCTCGTTTCCATTGATGGCATTACCTGCTTTTATTTTAGCAGGGGCTTTAATGGAGGCTTCAGGAATATCGAAACGGCTAGTTACAATAGCTGAAAGTTTCGCAGGCCCTGTAACTGGTGGTATATCGGCAGCTACAGTACTTGCCTGTATGTTTTTTGGCGCAATCTCTGGCTCAGGCCCTGCTACTACGGCAGCGGTAGGAATGTTGATGATTCCTGCCATGGTTAAACGTGGCTACGATAAAGGCTACGCTTCAGCAATAACCGCCTCTTCAGGTGGCTTAGGTATTGTTATTCCGCCTTCTATTCCTATGGTTATTTTTGGTATATCAGCGATTGGTTTGACCGTACCTGAAGCCGCTGTTGCAGAACATGGTGTATTCCAGTCAGTATCTATTACCAAAATGTTTGTTGCGGGTTTCTTACCTGGCTTAGTGATTTCAATTAGTTTGTTAACACTTAACTATTTTCGTTGTCGCAGATTAGGTTATGGCGGCACTGGTGAAGGTTGGGACTTTAAACAAATTCGTTCTGCATTAAAAACAGGGGTTTGGTCTGTACTAGCACCATTAGTTATTTTAGGGGGTATTTATTCAGGCTTCTTTACACCAACAGAATCTGCAATTGTTGCTATATTTTATACTTTGTTCATTGGTACATTTGTTCACCGAGAATTATCATGGAAAGATTTATTTAGATCATTAGAAACCACAACCTGGTTATCTGGTCGAGTATTACTCATTCTATTCACGGCAACTGTATTTGGACGATTACTCGTTGAAAACAATATTCCTGGTATTGTTGCCGAGTCTATGCTTAGCGTCACTGATAATATTTATCTAATTTGGCTCCTGATCATTGTTTTTTTGCTCTTTGTTGGTATGTTTATGGAAACTTTAGCAGCAATTATGATCCTAACGCCAGTACTCCTGCCTGTGACTTATAGTCTAGGCATTGACCCCGTTCATTTCGGTATAGTTATGGTATGTAGTCTTTCCATTGGCTTCTCAACCCCACCGTTAGGGGAGAACTTATTTGTTGCCTCGGGTATTTCAAACATATCACTTGAAGAGGTCACTCTCAAGGCATTACCTTTTGCCTTTGTCTCAACATGTGCCGTATTCGTTATTGCTTTTATTCCTGAGATTTCATTGTTTTTACCGCGTTTATTTGGCTATTGATATAACAGTAACTATCTAATAAAACCATTATTAAACTAACATTGGCTAGCACCCGAGTTCATAAGTGCTAGCTAAAAAATGAACTCCGAAACTTGAGTTATTAATAAAGGTTAATCAATGTTTACCAAAACAGCCCTTGAATACCGAATATTTATCGCTGAAGTGAACAAAGGCTTTGAGTAAGGGCGTGGCTTTAACTTCAATTTCAGTAAAATATCCTGTGTCATTGGCTGTATATTGAATCTTTGCCAAACCAAAGTAATGTGCAAATTGTTTAAATACCCATAAGCGATAACAATGTTTAATGTTATCTTCTGGCGAGCAATACGATTCTTCAATATCTAACAATAAATTAGGAAATGCATCAATAAAATAATCACCATAAACGTTAGTATGTTTATAATTATTGCCATAACAACTCAATAAATATAAAGAGAAAGCAAACGACTGTTGAATAAAGTCATAGTTTTCATTGTAGCTGCTATATGCCCAATTAAATTCAGTACAAAAACTTTTGAACAAAGCAAAATATATATCGTTTAGGCATTGCTCATTGCCCGCTTGATATTCACTAAGGTAATGTTTCATTTTTTTAGACGTAACGAATTTACCATCGTATTTACGTATTAACCCTGACATCATCATTAAATGGCGTGCAACATTTAAATCATAAAAATCATCTTCCTTGTTTATTGAAAAATCATATTTCGGCTTTTTAATAACTTGGGAATATGCTTGATATATTTGCTTGACTACTTTTTGAGGTATATTTCCCTTCGCGGTAGGTTTTAAACCGCCGACATTCATCGATTTTGCAAGTTCAAGCGTTAGGTAAACAACAGGAACATGAGAAAGATCAGGTAATTCTGACGGTGTAAATTTGACTACTTGTGATGCGCCAAATGGCTGATAAAGAAGTTGATGCATATCATCAGACGATAGACCATGAAAGTCATCTACGCCTTGGCTAGAACGCTCAACTACATAGTCATCTAAAAAGTCTTGAACATCATTAAGTGAGTCAAAATTTTGCCCTTGCAGCAGGTCTTTTAACTCTTGGCTAAACTCTGTAACGGCACTGCTTTGGGTTAGATAGCAGCACTTTTTATATTTTTTACCACTTCCGCAGGGGCATGGCTCATTGCGTTTGCTCATTGGTTTATGGCTCATTTACGATCTAAGTCTGTTTCTGGTTGATTAAGGCTCAACAGTATAGACTCTGCCACTAGGGCTCGGTCTTCTACTGGTAATGATGAAAGCTCATTGATTAATGCTAATGTATTCATAATGTAATACTCGCTTGAATTAACTTAATCGCCAATTCTTCAATAATCGATAATTTCTCTTGCTCAATATGAGATAACACCAATTTTTTCTTCGCTTTTGAAACTTTGCCACCACCATTAATAATGATTGATGTGATTGTATCTAAAGTGTTATTTGGTATGTCTGTTCGCTCATTAATTGAGCCTTTGATCCTATCAAAAACAACGAGCAAACCAATCTCTTCTACTAGCTCGTCTGAAATAGCCTTGTTCATCATGTTATAAACAAACTTAACGTGCTCGGTGTAGTCTGGATATCGATACATATAATCAATATCGTTATGCACGATTAACTTATTGTTCTTTTCGCTATCAAGCTCCCAATCTAGCATTGCCAGAATCGGTCGGGATATAGTGTCAAGAACAGCATCATACTGTTTTTGGTTTTTCAGAATTGCGGCTGAAATTGGGATAATAAACTTATGTTCAGGCTCCCTTTGTTTCATCACATCATGAATTAAATAACGGTGAATACGACCATTACCATCATCTAGAGGATGAATATACACTTCACCAAATGATATAGCAGTTGCATGTATTAATGCTGGTACGGCTGAATCTATCATTAACCGCTCATGAGTTTTTAGTAATCCGCGCATCATGCTTGGAACATGTTTAGCTAATGCACCAATATAGTGTACATCTTCATCAATACCACTTAAACGATGGATAGTGCTACCTACATAGATTTCGTCTGTTCGATAGTCTTTAGCCTGTTTGTTCTCTTCAACAATTTTATTCTGTAGGTCAACTATTTTTTCTTTTGTTAATTCAAACAAACCGACATTTTTAATGACATTTAAAAACCGTTTCATCTTGTGTTTATCTGGCGTTTCTCGCTCAATTTCGCTTGATGACTTTGTTTCTTTTGTATAGAGATAATTTATTGAACGACCTAATACATCAGCCGTTAGCGGATCACCAATTTTTTGCATTTCGGCGTAAGCTGTTTGATATACGTCTATATCTTCTAACACGATAACTTCTTTGGTTTTGCGAATAGTCGGACAAAAATCTTTTGTGCCAATAGCATTATTAATAACACGAGTACGTTTGTCTTTATCACCGTTAGCTAGTGTGTAATAAAATTTATCTTCTAAAAGCTGGATATAGTTACCTTTGGTTAAATCATTAAGATCAAGCTTTTGTTCGGTTAGCCATTCGTATAAGTACCATATAACTCTGTTGTATTTGGAATTTGGCTTAGCGGCAATAAAATTAGTTAATGCATTTACATCAACTTTCTGAAACATGGCAGCAAAAAAGTGAAGTCTAATACCCTGATATTTTATGGCTGATACCATATGCTCAAATGGCGTTTCTGCCTGTTTACGCGTGCCAGGAATAATTTTTCTTTTTGATGCACCATAAGAGATTAACTTTTCAGTATCGGCTTGTGGATCTTGATATACATCAACATCGAGCTTGGGCAGCAATAAATTGTAGTATTGATTTAAGTAGGTGTAGCCAAGTGGTGTCATATTAAACTTTACTTATTCAGTGAATTATTCAATACTTTCGGTATAAAGTACTTTTGTAGGTGCTTTTTCTATTGAGAAATACTCTTTTCTATAAAACACTTACAATATTAAAATTACACTTACAAATCAAATAAAATACTTATATTTTGACTTTTTAAGGTGAATTTTCATTTTTTACTTATTATCGCTGATTTGATTAGGGTCAAACCAACTGATGACATGAATGGTGTCAACGTTACAGATGGATCTGGAATTAGCAGAATGAGTTATTTAATCGAAATCGCCCACAATGACGAGCTATTCGTTATTGATGGCGAAAATGGCGAGTGGCGCGCTGGTTATTGAAGCGTTATGTGCCAGAAACACCATGCGCTGTTCAATGACGGGTAGATTGTGGACGTCAATACTACTGAAAATAAGCTAATTGTCGCCATAGTCGTTTGTTAAGCGCTACTTTCCGTCATCCCATGAATTTAAGAAATCGGCTAGCACATCTCCATGGCAACTTTGTGGTTTACAAAAGCATCCCAAACGCTTTCCAGCTAACTTATAAACTTCGGATTTTTCTTTATTAATAAATTTTTCATAATCAAAGTCATATTTATACTTTCTTATAACCTCTTCACGGCTATCACCTTCCTCATACATAGAGTGAGGGTTACCCCAATATGAACCTCGACCGATATACTCATATTTCGGCGTCGATTTTTCAGAAGCGAACTCAACATCTCTTTTGATATTAATCACTCAAGTGATACAAATTTTAATCAATCGAAGAGGAATTTTTTTATTTTTCAAAGATATTGTTTCATTAAGAAACTTCTCACCATCATCCAATATTATGGCGTGAGTTATATTTAGAGTATCTGTGTCTGGAATAACTGAATAGTTTACCTGCCACACAGTGCTTGTTGTGCTTTACTGAATTAGCTAAAACAATAATTTCTACTTGGCTTATTTGCCCTCCATGGTGAGAGTTATACTTATGGCACTTAAATTGGCGTATATTAGGGTTTGATAAAAATCGAATTGGAAACCTTTTATGTCTTGTTCTATATTTGTAATTAATATGGCTAATAATACAGAGCGTTTTACATCTGTTTCAGGTCAATTAGCACAACAAAAATTAGAGGCTTGTCGAATAGATGCTGTCATCGGCTCGAAAGTCCCTTCTGAAGATTTACGCTGTTTATATGACGCAAAAAAAAATAAAGCAAAATATCACCGAGATTTATCTCCAGGTGAAATTGGCTGCTATTTAAGTCATAGAAAAATATGGCAAAAAATGATCGATGAAAACATCCCGTATGCTTGTATCTTAGAAGATGATGTTGTGCTGCAGGATAATGTAAATATTGCAATTAATTTAGCTAATAATTTAAAAGGCTGGGACATCATAAAATTAGGTAATAATCGTAGCGATGATATCTATCAAACTAAATTAATTGATAATGAGCATAGCTTGATTAGTTACTATCGTGTGCCAAATTGTACTCATGGCTATTTAATTAGCTTAGCCGGTGCAAAAAAAATGCTACAGCGAACTAAAATTTTTAGACCTATAGATATTGATATGCAATTTCATAGTGAACTAAATTTATTTATAGCAGGGTTATTACCATATAGCGTTAATACAAATGATGAATTTGAAAGTGACATCGTACTACAAAATAACGGACGCCATTCTAATAAAAGTACTTTTTTGCGTAATTTAAAACATCGATATCACATGTACCAACAACGAAAAAAGCCTTCCGCTGATATCAATCAGTTATAATAAGTAACTTATAAAATATACCCAAAATCATTGAAATTGCAGCAAGGCCGAAAGCATTAACTCCCTATATATTAATTATAAAATAAGCTCATCTGGTTATTGAAATTAGGTAACTACTCAGCAGGGGGTAAATATATTGGGCAGCATGCCATTTAGTAATAACGTTAATGCGGTGGACGCACTAATTCCTTGCTTTTTGCAGCTCGACAGATAGCTGCGAAGTCCAAAAAACATTTTTGCTCCATTCTCACTTCTAAAGCACCCTGATATTTTTTGTTGAACCTTTGCCATCCTGTTTGTAAGCACAGATTAATTCACGCAAATGATGCGCATTACCTAGCGCATGTAGGCTCTTATAACGATAATAAGGTTTCCAATGGTCGTGACACATTACGCCTTGAAATTGCGGCAATATGCCAATTTCATCCATCGCTTCAGCCCCTCGTTTTTCGTGTACTGACAAATAGGTCCAATCTAGAGAAGAGGCATTATGTAACCATTGTCTTTTCCCGTTGATATTGATACCTGTTTCATCTGTATGTAACACTTTTTCTTTCAAGGCGTTGACAAAGCAAGTAACGATAAGTAGCAATAAATCCATAGCGGTGCGCATTGAAGGTGATAGCGTTTTATCAGCTTTAATTTGTGCTTGAATATTCTCGATATTCGACTCGATGCTGCTTATTTTCATTGTTTCACGTGATTATCAAAAGGAAAGTAATAGAATAACGCCTAGAAAGGATCAAGCAAGTCGATTCTTTTTTTTATTTTAGATAGTCAGTGTTAAAATTTTTTGTCCTGAGTAGTTACAAATTAACTTTCAATTGTTACCCTGAATGATTGGCTCCAAAATTAAGATCGCTAAAGTCGAGTGGAGATCTTGAAAGGTATTTAGATTTTCATCGGATCAAAGCGAAAGAAAGAAATTATAGCGCTAAAGATTAAATATATATTGGGCAGGGTCGTCGTTTCAAAAGAGCGGCACCCAAAGCTAACTGACCTTTAAAGCAGGCAACCCTAAGCCACCAATAAATCGTAGTATTAGCTTAACCCGTTATGGCCGTGATCACGATGCTGAATGGCATGCTGAGCATTTTGCCGCTTGGATACTAAACCGTAAGGCACTAGCGAAGTGGAATAATGACATTGCGGTGTATTTTGATAAGTTAATGAAGAAGGCTTTACAATGAGTTCGCTTGAGAAAATGCTAAAAAAGATGACTGCTGATCCTATTGATTATAGTGCGCCTTTGCCCTTGGTTGAGAAAGCTTTTGTGGTAATTAATCACGGTGATTTAAGTTTTGCTAACAAGAAAGTGCTTATTGACCAGTTAGAACAACAAGCCAGCGGTTATGAGTTAACCTGCTTTGCTGATGTACATGAGGCATTAATAGTAACGGCAAGCATGAATGATTTATTATCATTAAATGAATCTGAGCGGAGCTAATGGCAGGCTCGTTTGTTAGTCTTGATGTGCATAGCCAAAAGCAAATAGCTCAAATGTTCAATCGCTTGTTAACACAAGGCAGTGATCTTGAGCCTGCCTTTAGAGAAATTAAAGCAGGCTCACCACATAAACCTTTTTTTGGAAAAACAGCGAGATCAGGTACCAGCCTAACAAGCTATGCTGATCAAAATCATTTGAGTGGCATGCCGATTTATTTGTTGCTTGGGTACTGGATAGAAAATCACTAGCACAATGGCACCCCGCCTTAGCTTGACGTAACATGATATTAAAACCAAGACTTTTCCATGTTGAATTGAAAGCATTCTCAATATTAAGGTTCGCTTGTTTAAGTAAATCAGCAGTTAATGATGGTAAAGGTAAAGGTAAAGGTAAAGGTAAAGGTAAAGTCTTTGTGACAGAATTCATTCGATGTCTCTTGTGGTTTTTTACCTTGTCTAATTAACAAGTATTTTGCCATAATGAGGCATCAACTTATTTAAAATCATCAAGTTATTTTGTTTTTATTGCTTTTTTTGAATCCCGAAACTTGAGTAATTATTAGCCCATTATTGTGGGCGTTATGTTTCTCTAGTTCGTGCGCTTCATTGCAAGTTTGTAGACTTTTCCTTTGTCACGTTTTCCGACTGAAATCACAGTGATGGTAATGATAGAGTCATTTACCTCGTATACTAGGCGATAGCCAGCTTGTCTTAATTTTATTTTATAGAGTTCGTTAGCACCTGATAGTTTTGCTCTTTTGATATGAGGGCTTTCAATAACTTCAGCTAGTTTCTTTTTAAACTGCTGTTGCACAGCAGAGCCAAGTTTCTTCCATTCTTTCAGTGCTGTCTTTTTAAATTCTAACTCATAGGTCATTTAAACTAACCTTTATGGTCTCTTCATTTTTTCTAGATTCTGCAATACTCAATAGCTCAAGATCTTCCATATGATCCATCATAAATTCGTAAGTATCCGCTGGTATGCAGTAAAAAGAAGGTTCATTTCTATTTAAAATAGCAATAGCATCACCGTCTGCACTCATAGCAACTTTCATTGGATTGGCTTTTAATTCACTAATGCTTGCCGCAGCTTCAGTTAATATTCTAGTAGTCATGCGTTTCTCGGTACTTTAAAGTGGCCTCTATTTAGGTCTTAGTATAATCTCCGAAACACAACAAGGCAATTAAACGGACAAAAAACAGTTGGCTTTTTTGAATTATTTAACGCTTGGCATAACTTGCGCGTCAGATGCAGTGGGAAACATAAATGCACTTCAGCTTACGAAACGTTAACTGGAAAACCGGTGAATGACTGGCTGACAATGTTAGGCTTTCCGCCCTCAAACAAAACACACTAATATTTCCTGATCTCACAAGAATATTTTATGCGGTTTGGCATTGATCAAACCGCAGGGATCATTTTGGATTTTTTTTGAATTGTTACCTTAAACCCTTGAATTTGATCAGAGCCCAAATTTTTAACTCCAAATAGATGAAGTATTATATTTTATCTTCTATTTAAAGCATTGTTTAAAAAAAACATTGCTTTATAATTTATTTTTTACATTAATGAGCGAGCTTTTTCATGACGGATTCTCAAGAGATAAATAATCAATTCAAAACTGAAATGGCGGAAAACCTCCATATTCGCTCGACTTCACAGTCCATTGAAAGTTTATTAACTTCTCGTAGAAAAAAAATCGACTACAAAGCTCCATATCAACGTAACTATGTTTGGAATGAAGAAAAGGCCACCTTCTTTATAGAAAGCATATTATTGGGTGTCGAAATACCTCCCCTTATTTTATTTATTCATGCTCACGATAAAAAAACTTTGGAAGTTATAGATGGGCGTCAAAGATATGAAACAATTGAAAGATTCAAACAAGGTAAATTTAGCCTTCGAAAGAATGGCTTGACGAAGCTCAAAAATATTTCTGGCAAAAAATATGAAGATTTCATTGATGATGAAGGTAAAGGTTATAGTAATGAAAAATATCGCCGCGCATTTAATAATACAACTTTAAGAATCATTGAGTTTTCTAGCAAGAATCCAAGTTCTAATGAGGAAACTCAAGTTCAATTAGAAGATAAGATTAGCAAGGAAATCTTTAGACGCTATAACACTGGGATTACCCCTTTGAAAAAAGTAGAGGTAAAAAATGCTCGCCATGAGAGCGATAGTTTCACTAGTCTAATGAAGCGACTTATCTCTGAAAATGAAAATAATTGGGTAAATGATTTTGATGATTTGTTTTTAAAAATCAAACCGGAAAATCGCAGCCACGATAAAACTATGAACAAGTTACGAGACTTAATTGTACTTGAATATTTCCCTATTAATATTTATGCGAGTACTTCTGAGCGCTCTGATGTTAATGAACACTTATTTAAGGAGTTTATTGAAAGTGATAACTCAGATAGTAGTTTAAATGACGTTCAAGAAGAAAAACTCCAGAGCTTAATTAACAAAATTGAACCACTTAAAAAACTGAAACAAAAAATAGGTATTAATGAGTGGCTAATCTATCAATCGGTATTTTGGGCGTTAACTGTATTAGAAAATGAAGACCTTGAGATAGAATCTACGCTAACACCAAATTTATTTGATGAATTAGCAACTGAAATACAGGAAAATATTAATTTGTTCATTGGTGCAGATAAAGGCTTTTCATCAACAACTACAGAGCGATTTAAGGTAATAGCCGATTTCTTTAATTTAAGAACAGATGTAGATTTTAGTGAGTACTTAAAAAACATCAGAAAAAAAGCAACTCACGAAGACTCTGACTTTAGAGAACAACGCTTAGCTAGGCAAGAAGCTGAAACCACAACAGTTGAAGATCTTATTTTAAAAATGGTAAATAATGAATATCAACTAAGACCTCCTTACCAACGACAAGAAGTAATTAACAACAAAAAGGCTTCTGGGATAATAGAAAGCATATTATTAGGAATACCTCTACCTACTATATTTGTATATCGGCGTAATGATGGTATTAGTGAAGTTGTGGATGGACAACAGCGATTATTGAGTATTTTAGGTTTTATTGGCGAAAATAAATCTACTCTTTTTGAACAAGGTGTTGCCCCAAAAACTGACATGCACTCGAAAAAAGATAAGAATTTTAAGTTAGCTAAAACATTACCTATTTTAAGAGCGAATCGAGGAAGCAATTTTTCAGATCTTTCAGATGAATATCAAGATAAAATTTGGGACTTTGAATTAAGTATTGTTTATATCAATGAAGATACAAACCCCGACTTTGATCCCATTGATCTATTTATTCGCTTAAATGATAAATCTTATGACATTAAAGATCCCAGCTTCGAGATGTGGAATAGTTATGCTGCACCTAATATTATGAGAGAAGTTAAATCACTCGCTTCAAATTACCGAAGTTGGTTTTATTACATTATGGATGACAAACGGATGAAACTTGAAGAGCTTTTATTGTCATTTGTATATATAGATCATAAGTCTTTATCCTGTAATATTTTTGAGCCTGTTCAAATTTATCAAGCTTCGGGAAATCCAATTACATTTCGCGTAGAAAACCCCAAAATTGATTATTGGTTAGATACTGTAGAATTATGTGAAAATACAAACACTTCGGCTCTATCTAGTATTGAAAATGTGGGAAGTTTTATTTGTAAAGTTTCTCACCTTCTTAACGATAAACTAGATGATACAATGAAGGCTAGTGAATTTGACAACTTAGTAAGCTTAACTACTAGAGCAAGAAACCAACGGGGATTTTATATACTATGGCTCTTATTAGCTAAAGTTAGTATTGAAAAAATTGATAGCAACCGAGAGAGTATGTTTGACTCAGCAAAGAGTTTTATTAACGATAATAAAATACTATCAGTAAGCGAAAATGTAGCAGTAAAAGAAAACTTTCAAAAACTCGTTAAAGACTTTTGGATTGAGTGGGCTTAAATTAAGAATTATCTATTAAAGCGGCAACGGAAGGGTATTGATCTCGAAGCCTAATATGCTCTTTTTTCATTAGAAAATAGAATTCATTATCTTCTAAATCATTCTTAATATTAGTAATATTGTCATTTATTATTACTTCTGTCGCTTGAATTTTTGCCTTTTCTAATATTGTAGAGGTAGTACTGAAAAAACTTTTAAGGTTTTTTACTCTGTTACGGCGTCTAACGATTACCTCATCAGCATTAACCATGGTTGATTGATCCGTATTCACAAAGCGCTCATTATAAAGAGAATCTTGATTATGTAAGCAGTATTCCCCAGTATCTAATATAAATTTCAACTGGTTACAATCATCCAAGGAACAAGGGTTTAATATAGGAGCTTTAGGGTCATCAAATTCGCCTTTTTCTACATTACATGCTTCACAAGACCAAATATAATTACTCCACTCATAAGTCAGTTCAGGGTAAATAGCTTTTGCTCTGTAATGATCAACATGTCCGCGAGAAGGGGTTCGATTGTCATTAGCAGATTTTGGTGTAGGCCTAGAGCATCCACAGTAACCACAATTATTTTTAAAGTCCGAAATTAATATGTTTCGAATTTCATCTTTAGTCCAATGGCTATCACTCGGTTTTTTGTCTCTAATTAACTTCCCGTCCTGATCTTTCTCTGCTTTATAATAGTCAACCCATGGTTTAGTCCACTTTTCTTTATTCGTTGAAAGGCATTTTGGTTCCAGACTACGTTCAATAAATTCCACTAACTTTTCTCACTTTTCAGTTGCTCCATTAAAGTAACCAACTGCTCCTCACGCTCTTTGAGAGACTGTAATTGTTTTTCAAACTTATCCACCGAGGCGGCACTAGCTTTAACTTTTTTTAATCGCTCATGTAACTTGTTTAGTTCAAGTTTATTGGCCGAAGTCTTATTTAGCTGCTTAATTGAGTTAATTTGATCAACAATGAGTTCTTCTTGGTATTTTGGTGGAGTAGTAGAAATTTCAAAATAACGACGAATTATGTCGCCATATTGCCACATCCACAGATCGACCTCATTAGTCTCAGCAATAATATTACCATCGCGCTCATGCAATTGAATAACTTGATGTTTATCTAAATCAGTAAGTACCATCGGAGAGTGGGTTGAAATAATCCATTGTGTATTAGGGAAGAACTCCCTCAAAATGGACAAGATCTTCTGTTGCCACTTTATACTTAATAGTTGATCAATCTCATCTATCATCACAATACTTGGCTGACTTAAAGGTAGTGGGTGCATTTCATTTGATTCAATCATTCGCTGAATGATAAATCCTACCCACCCCATAACTGCTTGATAACCTTGGCTTGCTAAATGAAATGGAACTGACTTACCTGTATCGTATTTAAGCCACAGTTCGGTATTAGGTTTTACTTTCTTTAACCCGGCGGACTGAATATTCTCATCCATAAACCTTGAAAAAATATCAAAGCACAGATTGATTTTACCTTGATCATCAAGGTTGTTTATTTTGCTCGTTTCTAAATTTGCCCACCAAGAAGTGAAGTCTTTCATACATGATTGATCATCACCTCGCAATAAAGGCAATAAGTCCAGAATTCGAGGGGCTTTATCCGGTTCTTGCTTTTCGTTTGAAAAGCTATTATTACGCTGCTCACCCAAGCACAAAATCAGGTTTTTAAGAACCGAGGGGATCCTATATAACTGTTCAAATGGTTGCCCAATAACAATAACTTCACTTGTATCATCATCATGACGCAAAATAATTTGATTTGAATATTCAACATCCTCTACGATAGCACTTAGTGTAACTCTACTATCAGCAGTGCTTGGTATATTAATGCTCCGTAACAAAGAAGCTTTAGACTTAACACTATCCCGGGCTCCTAAAATAGCTAAACTAAGTGCTTTTAGAATTGTTGTTTTACCTGCACCATTGACGCCAATTAATACTGTGAGCTTATCGTCAAAATTGACTGTAAGATCTTTATAAATACCAATATTCTCCAATCTCAGCTTAGTAAGTCTAATTTTTTCAATGAATAAGCCTTTATTATCTAAAGGCTGAATTCGTTTTGTATTAATCAAGTTATACTTATTAAACACTGCTCGATCAATAAAATTACTCCTAATTATTAACTCACAACCTTCATCTGCAAAGCCCTGTAATTTTTGAGGTATCTCACTTAGTACATTATCGCTTAAATTTATTTTTTTTAGGTTTGGTAAGCTATAAACAACATCCGGTACAGTTGATAAGCCTAATGATGATAAATCAAGTTCTACCAAGTTATCTTTGCTGTATTTTTCTAATCGATTTTTCAATTCTTTTTCTAGTTTAACCCTCTGTAATTCGCTGATCGCTAGCTTTTTTAGCATAGAATCATTAAGAATCTCCGCTAAAAAGAGGTCTTCACTAATTTCAAAAAAGTCTAATATTTTAGGAAGTTCATCATCTGGTATCCCGCTATTTTCCCAGTGAAGAATACGTTCGAATTCATAGCCTAAAAGTTCAGCTAGCTCTTTTTCTTTTAATCCTTTTAGCTCTCGTAAAGCTCGTAGTTTAAGCCCTGAATGATAGATGTTTTTCTGCATATTAGAAGTACCTAAAATAACTTACATTCCACCAATACATCGGTAGATATTATGAATAATACGGTGAAAGTATAATATTATCTTGCTGACAAAACATAATTATTTATCTAATATACCAGTGATTTTTCAAAATACTCTTTTTTCAAACAAAAAGGTTAATTTTTAATTTTAAGAGATCATGATAGGCACATGCGAGAAATAAACCTGACAACACATCCAATTAACACGCTCAAAGAGCGCCATAAAGCCTGTCGAGAACCAAAGGAGTGTGATCGAATAAAGGCTATTTTGTTACGTAACAAAAACTGGTCTTTGTCTAAAATTGCTGAAGCGCTTCTTATCCATGAAAAAAGTATCAAGCGTTATCTTGATGATTATATAGATCCAGGGCAAACGGGTTTAAATCCACCAATTAGGTGGTAATTCAAGCAAACAGTTTTGATCTATTGACCGATCATTTTGATCGTGGCATATAATGGTCTTTGCTTGAATTATTATGACAGAGACTACTATCAGTAAAGCTTTTGGTGACTTAACTGATCCAAGAATAAATAGGAATTTGCGTCACCCGCTGGTTAATATTATCACTATTTCTATCTGTGCCATTATTTGTGGTGCGATGATTTTTGTTCTATTGAGGAATATGGCAACGCTAAAGAGGAATGGTTTAAAGGATTTTTAGATCTAAAGCATGGCATACCAAGTCATGATACTTTTTCTGATGTCTTGAATCGTTTAAAGCCGAAAGAATTTTCTCAAGCTTTCACACAATGGGTAAGTCAACTAGGAAATTTGAAAGGTGATATTGTTTCTATCGATGGCAAATCACGCGAACAGCGACTTTATATTACAAGCCATGGTAATAAGGATGCCAAATTTATTGCCAGTGCAATACGTAGTCATTGGTTTGTAGAGAATAAACGGCACTGGCAGTTAGACGTTAACTTCAATGATGAATAAAATAGCACTCAACTTATTAAAAAATGAAAAAAGTGTAAAGGTCGGCGTTAAAACTAAACGTCTAAAAGCTGGGTGGGATAAAAATTATATGATGAAAGTATTAACCGTTGGTTTTACATCTGTATAATTTAAACCCGTTTGCCCTGCTCTTATTGGTGTACAGATTCATTAAGCCACAATAATTATTCAACAAAATTAAATGTATTATTCATCTGTCATTCCTTTTTAACGATTGTACTAAAATGACACAGAATATTGAACATTCTCGTTGACTAAAGAGAAATACCTTTTTGATTGATTTCTTTTTTTAGTAATGCATCCATTGAATTGTTGTATTGAACTAGATCTATTTTTAAATCAAAGTTTTGGCGAATTAGTGAGGTCAAAAACATGATTTTACTTTTTCTAAATTCAGTTAAAGATATATCCGTTTTTATCGCTATATCTATGTCTCCACCTATAGCGTGATCATCTGTACGGCTGCCAAACAAAATAGTATCTGCAGTACCAAAGATGTCAGTAAGCGTGTTTTTTAAAACTTCTTTTAGTCTTCCGTTTAGTCTCATCTTTAACTCTTAATGTATTTTTTAGCAAAGCTAATTACGTTGACATAATAACTTTCAATAATAGTAAAACTATCAACACAAAACTTTAAGTTTGTAAGTGCCTTTTTTAAATCATCGGGGTAGTCATGCTCTAATTCATTTCTTGCTTCCCTAAGGGATATCCAAGTATTTAAATCGTCAATAAGACCTTATTTTTCAGCATGATATAAAACTTCGGTCATTTTAGTAGAGCCAATACCGCTGATTTCTATTAATAATGGAAATATTTTAGCGCCTAAAAAATCTTGTAAAGAAGAAAACCTTTTTAAGTAGGCATCAAAAATAGCTTTTTTTTCAATTTTTAAAGATGAAAAAACTTGAGGGTTATAAATATTTTCATTTAAAAGCATGGCTGCAATTAACGTGTGATATTCTTTTATTGCTCGGTAATGATCTTCAATTTTTTGTAATCGTTTATTTAGAATACTTTTTTTATCGATCATATTTCAATCTACCGTCTTTTTCGTGTGCAACTAGGTGTAATTGTACTTAAGCTCATGGGATATTACATTATTTTATTGGCTAGATCAGCAATTCTGGGTTGATCGCTATTGTATCCTTCTTAAATAGGGCTATAATTTTGAACTTTAAGGCAATTAAGTCTTTGATTAAAACAGTGAATAATTTTTTTCTGATGTTTTACTGAGATAAAGCTACTCTCGATTGTATCTATTACAATATCTTTCTTCTTAACTGCATCCGAAATTATTTTGATAGCTAATTTACTGTTTACGCCTATGCCCTTTCCAAACGCTATGAAATCATAACCTATATATTGACCATATTTTGTATTAAATCCAGACGCTAAATCATTATCGTTTTCCTCTATTTTTAATAAAGGTAAGGCCATGAAGCCGTCAGAAAATGTATCTGAATATGGAGCAGTAGAAACAAAATCATAGATAGGGGCAATTTTGTTTTTTGCTTCATTAGGCATTACAATGCTGAAATTTCTTAAATGAAGATCGTTATTTCCTAAAAGGTATGCATACATAATTCGTTTAAATAATTCACGCTTAAACGCTAGGCTAGTATCAATGCTTTTTATCAAAAACAGACATACCGTCTCATAACTAACCGTTTGGATGTTATCAATTTTTCCATATTTTTCGTTTATTCCCATAGCCCCATCAAGTTGTTCTTGATGTTCTTTACTTTGATTTTCCTCATTTCTGTCATAACGTTTAATTATAAATGCATATTCAATTTTGCCACTATCAGGATCTTGCTGAAAAGGAGCCAAGCCAAATGGAGGAGTTTCAAAGTTTAAATTTCTCATTACAGACATTATGGCATGTTCATTTTCTGCTAGGTGTGGATACTCCTCAGGTGATGGCTTTAAAATGTAGGTGCCAAATGTTTCAACTACCTTAAATTGATTATTCACTATTCGCAGCAATAGTTTAGGCTGATATCCTGATATGCTCATCCCTTTCTGTTTTTTCGGTTGCTCTGTAACAAATTCTCTGCGTGTAAAAGGTAGTTGTAAATTTACATCCGCTTTACTTACAAGGTATTTAATACCTTGTAAAGAATAGCCAGATTGATGTTCTTTTTTACCTTCTAAAGAAATTAGTGTTACTCGGCAGTTACTCATGCTCATGCCTGTTTGTTTTTTCAATAGAAATTGCGCCTAATAAGTCATTACCGTTTTCAATTAGAAAGCCCAATGAGTCACGCTCATCAATTTGTTGTATTTCTGAAAACCTCTTTTTTAACCATCCTTCAGGAGCTAGGCTTTTGAAAAATGGATGTAACTCTTTACTTGTATGACTTTGAACATTTATCGGCATGCTTAAAGATATAGGTTTTCCCTTATAGCTTTTGTTATAAGAAAAAATATATTCATTAGCCTTTTCTACTAGAACTCCTGCTAGTTCATTATGCATATATATATTTACAGTTCTGCCCATGACTTAATACCTAGCTCGTTAAGCACTACAATTACATTCGAAAATTTAGCCCCTGCTGGCTCTGACATTAAACGCTTTAAAGTTGATAGTGATATATCGGTTTGAAGCGCTAAGTCTTCTAAAGTTATCTTTAGTGTTTTTCTTTTATCCAACATCAAGGATTTTAACTTTTTGAAATCTCCTAATGGAATGCTGTCCTTAGGGTTTGATAGCTTTCTTTCAACTTCATCAATCAAGTTCACCATAGAAAGATTTGCTTCTGCTGCTTTATGCCGAAGTTTCAATACTATCTCTTGGCTCATATATGCCCCTTATTTATTAATTTTTACAATAATAGCCCATCAATGCCAGTTGATAAATAGAAAAGATTCATATATCGAACTTTTTAACATCTTTATTGTTTTTTTGGATCACATAAGAACTTAACTTACCACTTTAACGGCAGCTAAATAAGCTTGGTCTATCTTTCTGTTTGAAAAACGTTTGTACCGCTTGTTGGTTAAATCTAACGCTTTGTATGAGCGAGTAAACCCGCTGAGGTTAAACACAAGGCTGTTAATTACGACAGTTTTTTCCATTTTGCCTCTATGGTATCAGCCGATAAATCGGCACCACAATCCCATACTATAAAATATTTACCGTTATGTATCTTATTGAAATTATCATTTTCTTTTAATTGAGCAAATGCTTCTGAATCTAAGTAAGGCGTTACATCAAAAAGACCTGACTGATTATTTTCATCTGTTATATATAACAAGTAATTATTTTGGGAAACTATACTTTCAATAATCATTAATTTTATGCTCATTTTTGTAGTCTTCAAAGCTAACTACTGGAATATCGAATTCTTTTGCTATTTTAGGGTTAAGGCAGCTTTTCATAAACGCAATCATTTCAGATGCATCATTTTTATCTGAATCATAAAACCTTAACATTGCATGGTTAAAGTCATTTTCTTTGGCTTTGGGGATATTGATGGCAGGAACACCATGATCTAGCAGATAAGCATTCATCATAAATCGACCTTGTCGCTTATTATTATCATAATAAAACTGATTTTTGGCATGATGTAAAAATAAAAATATAGCCTTTTCATAGCCATCTTTAATTTTATTAAATCTATTGATCATGATTTCATAACAATCATCCAATTGATCACTTTCAGGGGGCTCGTGTTCTGAGCCGGCAATTCTTACATAACCTGTTCTGAACTCTCCCCAGATTAAAGCGTCTTCCTTAGCTGCTAAATGGTGAACCTTATTTGAGTATTTTTTGTTTATTTCTATAGATCCACTTTTAAGAGACTCAAGAATAAAATCCCAAGTCTTTATTTGGTTAAGTGCTATTTGCTGATCTTCAATCGTTTTATTTCCAACTGTCATACCAGCAGAAAGTGTTTGAACTTCAGGAACAGTAAAATTAATACCTTCTAGTTGACATGCATCAGCAACAAATTCAGCTTTTTCTTTTTTAAATAATTGAATAGCAAGATTTCTATTTCTTTTCATATCAACCTCTTTGTTATATTTATGTAGGTAGTAGCATAAACACACCAAAATAGCACTTAGAGACTTAATTACTCCGATTTAGCGTTTTCGTTTGCATGAGCTGAATAACCAACAAAAAGATCATCGGCTATTTATTAGGCTCTTTATTAGGCTTTTTATTAGAGAAGTGGCGAATCAATACAATCAACACTGACAACATACCACCTAACATGGTGCCTAATACCACAATTAAAGCGCGTTTTGGTCCTGCTGCTTCATCAGGTACTTGTGGCGGATCAATGGTTTTTAACACATACTCAGCCTTAACTTTGGTTAGCATCATGTTTTTAGTTTGCTCTTCAATAAGCTGATAAAAAACGGTTTCCATGGTAGTTACTTGAATATTTTCTAATTGCTGAGTTAAATAATCAATTGAGTTTTGCGCTTCTTTTTGATCTTGACCACGTATAAACTCATTTACGTCGCTTATTAACCATGTTAACCATTGCTGTGCTAATGTTGGTGAAAAATACTCAATTTCTATGGTAATCATTGAGGTTGTTTTATCTTGTGATACTGACACTAACTCAGAGAATTCTTTATATGCTTCCCAAGACGATGGCTGTGCTTTTTTTGGCAGCTTGACTTCTCTTATCCATTTGTTGCTAACTGAATCATACAGCTCATCATCTAAAATCAAGGTGTCTGTTGCCATATCCCAATTTTTAGCCGCCATAATTGGCACCAGTAAATTATGCTTAACAATATAGTTTTCGATAAATGAGCGAGATTTAAGCGTTTCTAATGAAAGTGCTGTTTTGTCACCACCGCCGCCGCCTAAGTTGATGCCAGCCATACTGGCTAGACCACCAAATTGCCCAGCTAAAGCTGCTAAGCCGCCTGCGCCACCTTCGGCAGATGCGGGAGCTAAAATTGTGGAGGCTTTGTAAATATTGGGTTTAGACAATGCGAAAAGAATAGATGCTACGGCAAAAATAAAGCTAATAGTGATAATAGTTAATTTACCTGCCCAAATAGCATGCCATAGCTCACCTAAGTCTATTTCATCATCTTGAACTTGCATTTGATTTTGTTGCATTTGTGCCAAAAACATTTGCTGCTGAGCCATAGATGCCGCATTACTTTGTTCATTCGTTCCATGATTGTTATTTTGTACGTTATTTTGTACGTTGTTTTCTATTGTTTTTGACACTTAATTTATACACCAATAAAAAGCTTATAAGGGTTACAAAGCCATTTTATGACTTTGTAAAAGGGCGCTTGTTAATTAAATTCCACTAATGGCTGCTATCGCTACGGCAGTGTTATACATTATGGTGGTTGCACTGGTCCATAACGTTAAATTATTCATGTATTCTGAATCAAGTGGCACTACAACGGTATCACCTGGCTTCATACTGCCACTGCCATTGCTTGAAAACCAATTACTACCTTCTATTAATTTTATTCTGCCATTTGCTGAAATAATATAAGTTCGATCTTCATCGGCACGCTTTTTACTACCACCACTTTGTGCTAAGTAATCTTGTGCGGTTAATCTTTTGTCATAAATATGAGAAGAAATAACCTGTACTTGGCCAATAACATTTACTGAGTTTTTCAATGTTGGCACATAAAGCACATCACCATTTTCAAGTAAAATATCGTAGTCGTTATCTTTAACTACTTTTGGTAGGTTAAGTACTAAACGGCCAACCGGCTGTAATTTAGTCAGATCATTTAACATAGCCTGAACTTCGGTATAAGATTGCGAGTAATTACTGTCTGATAATGATTTAGATGCCATTTCAACACGTAAATCACTGCTAAGTTTAAGTAAATTTTGCTGTTCTAATTGTTGTAATTTAATTCGAGTAAATACTGAACCTTCTTGATGAGAAAAACGAGTAAAACCACCTGCTTTCGCTATTAAATCAGATAATTTTTCGCCACGACGAATGGTATATTTACCAGGAAAAACAAATTCGCCCCGTAACTCTACAACATGATTTTCACTCCATGCAGGAATTTGATGAATGTTTAATCTATCTTTGCTTTGCAATAAAATATTATCGCTTTTTTGACCTTGTAACGCTGCTGTTAAATTTACTGAAATAGAACGCTTACTTACCAGCTTAGTATGAACTAAATTGCGAGTAACTTCTGCGCGCGCTAAGTACGCTGATTCATCCAAGCCACCTGCTGCTGCAATTAAGTCATCTATTCGGCCATTACGCGCTAGAGGATACACTCCTGGAAACTTAACCGAACCATCAATTTCTACTAGTTGAATTGGTTGGCCTGAGCCGCCTTGGTGTTTCAACTTTTGAATAATTGGCAGCAATAAACGCTGACGAGAAAATAAAGCTAGCTCTTTTATGTCAACTTCTTCCCCAACTTCGCCACCAGACATTTGTACAATAGATTGATTTATTAGCCTAGTTGTTTCGTCTATTTCATTTTCAGCTAATTTATCTGAACGGCCATATTTTTGCCAAAACTGTTTGGTTTTAAATTTATCTTTGGCTAATTGTTGCTCTTTATTAAAAAGCTCTTCTTGAGTATAGGCAAGCATATCAAGTGATACATTATTTCCGCTCAATTTAGATAACCGAGAAAAAATTAATAATTTGTCATTTGCTTGTAATAAAAGGTTATCTTCAGATTCAGGATTGGTAATAGCTTTGGCAAGTTGAAATTGTAATACTTCTATATTGCGTGCCAGATCAATATCTCTAATAATCAAACTATAGTTTAAATCAGCATTCTCCAACAAATGTGAATTAACATGAGGTAATAAATCGACAACTCTTTGTCCTTGTTGCCATTGATATTTTCCTGGACGTGTTAACGCACCTATTAAGGTAACAGACTGTGAAAACATATCTGCGGTTTTCATTACTCTAACAAAGTCGCCAGCTTGCGCTTTTGATGATAATTGCTTAGCGTTAGTAAAATCGAGATTAACGACACTACGTAAATTATTTTGATTATAGCGTTCAATAATGGTTGATTTTGCATAAGCACTTGGTAATAAACCACCTGCCATCGCTAAGACATTAGCAAAATCATCCTCGGTTACTAATTCATAAATTGCTGGACGACGTACTTCGCCGTCAATTGAGACTGTTTTGCCTACAGGAGCAATAAAAACCACATCGCCTGATTGTAATAATACATCACCATTAGAGTCACCGTGAATAAGCAAATCGTATAAGTCGAGTGTTTTAATTAACTTACCAGCACGCTTGAGCTGTATATTACGTAAACTACCAATATCACTAATGCCACCTGCGGCAAAGATAGCATGGGTTATACTTGACAAAGAGCTTAAATGATACGAGCCGGGTTTGTGCGCATCACCCAAAACAAATACTCGCATTGAACGTAGCGACGCCATGCCAATAACAACGTCAACACCAATAACTTTTTCTTTAATTTTAGCCGTTAATAAACGTTTCATTTCAGCAAAAGACAAACCAGCAACAGTGAACGGACCATACTGAGGAAAAACAAGCTGTCCTTCTCTGTTTACTTCTAACTCAAGTTCATTACTTTCTTTGCCAAATACTTGAAGAGAGATTTTATCACCAGGCGCAACAATATAACTGGCTGGAATAGCAATATCCATAGTTGGAGCAAAGGTTTGTGGTGCATTAGCAAATACATCATAACCAAAAGGCTCTAATTCTTTTACTTGTTCGAATTTTTCTTCATCTTCATCTTTATTTTCATTTTTATTTTCAATAGGATTACCTTGTTCATCAAATTCAGTACCACGAGGATAATGTTGCGTGTTTTCATGCATTTCACTTGCATCGCCTTTAGCTGATAATTGCCCTTTAATAGCATTAATATCAACCCCCATACTCTTTGCCAATGCCTGCTGCTGTGATGGTGGTAATTTTTTAAATTGCTCAATTTGCGCCTGACTTACTTGATAAGAAAACGCTTGAATTGAAAAAGCTATCGCTGAAAAAGTGATTAAAGGAAAGGTGATTTTTGTTAAAACTTGACTAAGTTTGTTAACAATTTTTTTAGTAGTAATTATCATTAGCGCGTAAAAGTTCCTGTTATGCGTTTTGTTATGCGTTTGTGTGCTTAAAAAAGCAATGCCGAAGTTTAACAGCATAGTGACATGCAAACAACAGCATAATAACCGACTCGATCTAAATTTTTCAAGATGATTTCAGTACCATTTTCAGTACCATCTTTTGTTACCTAATAAGAAAGTGATAAGAAAGTAACAGGAAAGATTTCTCTACAGAAAACCAACTAATTTTTATCTTGTTATTTATTCAAGCTTGCCTTTACGTTCAAGCACAGGTATAACTTTCGCCTATTAATCTATTTATCACTATATCCACTATATCGTTATGAGCAAACATCTGTCAGCCATAATAAAATTACTACGATATAATGACTTTTATGGGAATTTTTTATGTCAGCGCAATCAACAGCAGATTTTTTTGGTCACCCCAGTGGCCTTAAAACACTTTTTTTTACCGAAATGTGGGAGCGCATGAGTTATTACGGCATGCGGATGTTACTTGTTTTATTTATGACCGCTACCCTACAAGAAGAAGGCTTAGGTTTAACCGTCGCCTCAGCAGCCGCAATTTATGGTCTATACACTGGTTGTGTATACTTTATGGGGCTACCTGGTGGTTGGATTGCCGACAGGTTAATTGGTGGACAAAAAGCAATATGGTATGGCGGACTAACCATCATGATTGGTCATATCATTTTAGCAATACCTAGCGATTATTCATTTTTCATTGGTTTGATCTTTGTCGTGTTAGGAACCGGCTTATTAAAACCAAATATTGGTGCCATGGTTGGTCAGTTATATTCCGATAAAGATATTCGTCGTGATAGTGGTTATGCCATTTATTATATGGGCATTAATATCGGTTCAGTGATCGGTTATGGTGTTTGTGGTTATTTAATGGAAAATCAAGGTTGGCATTGGGCATTTGGTGCTGCTGCTATAGGTATGGCTGTTGGGCTAATTCAATACAAAATCACTACGCCAAACCTTAACGGCATAGGCGCAAAGCCAGTTTATCCATTATCAAAAAAAGCACAAACATTTAGTTGGACAATAATCTACGGGGTTTTAGCTAGTGTAGTACTAGTAACTTACATGCTATTCCAAGATATGTTAATCATAGAACCTGTTACTATTGCTCAATATGTTGCTATCGTATTTTCTGCTATCTTCGTTATTTACTATGCTCTTATTTATTTCTTTAGTTCATTGTCGGTTGTTGAAAAGAAAAAATTAATCGCTTTATTACTTATTTGTGTCGCTTCCGCTTGTTTTTGGTCTGGTTTTGAACAAGCGGGCTCTTCAATGAACTTATTTGCTCGCGATTATACTGATCGTATTGTTGGTTCATTTGAAGTACCTACAGGCTGGTTCCAATCATTAAACGCTTTATTTATCGTATTGTTATCCCCTTTCTTTGCCGCGTTATGGATTAATTTAGGAAAGAAGCTTGTTAGTCCATCTTATGGCATAAAATGTGCCCTTGGTTTAATTATTATGGCAAGTGGCTTCATTATTATGTTTTTTGCGGCACAACATGCGGCTTCTGGAATGAAAGTTGCCCCATATTGGTTAGTAGCAACCTATTTTTTACATACCGTTGGTGAGCTATGTTTAAGCCCTGTAGCATTAAGCGCAGTGAGCAAGTTATCTCCTAAACGCTTTGCTGGACAAATGATGGGCATTTTTGTTTTGACTTACTCCATTGGGAATATCATCTCAGGTTTATTAGCAGGTAATTATGATCCTAATAATGT
The DNA here is from genome assembly GCA_965261045.1 of uncultured Colwellia sp. GTDB lineage: Bacteria > Pseudomonadota > Gammaproteobacteria > Enterobacterales > Alteromonadaceae > Colwellia. The sequence goes on along the minus strand of CBDHCJ010000001.1, from coordinate 884,026 downwards.
ATATCAAATACCTTCACTGTATATTCAAATCAGTTTATTTAGTATTGGTATTGGTTTGATTATTTTATTGTTAGGTTTTAAATCAAGGTTTTGGGAAAATTTATCAGAAGATGAAGAGTCAACTAATGATCCTGCGGCATTAACTAATACTGCTTAATACCAATTTCACGCACTATGTGATCATTTCTACTTGTTGAAATCACCAACTACGGTGTTATTTATTTAACAATTAATGAAATGGGATAATTAGCACTCGGTGGGGGTTTTCGATACACCCACTTTTATTTTCTATTGAGTAAAATAAATGACTAAGCCTTTATTAATACCTACTGAGCACAACACTAGAACGTCGATTAGACAAATATTGCGTACCAAAAGAAAAACACTTACCGTAACATTCCAAAAAGAAGCCGCCGATGCATTGTTGTTGATTTTAAAAAACGATATCATCATAAAAGAAGCCAAACACATTGCCTTATATTTGGCCAATAACGGTGAATTAGATCTTCAGCCATTTATTCGCTGGTGTTGGCAGCAAAATAAACACATTTACTTACCTATTGTTCACCCTTTTTCCAAAGGGCATTTATTATTTTTACGCTATGACAATAACTCAACTCTGGTCATTAATCAGTTTAACATTGAAGAGCCTAAGTTAGATGTGAGAGATATTAAACCGATCCAACAATTAGATATTATTTTAACGCCTTTAGTTGCCTTTGATAGTACTGGAGCAAGAATTGGGATGGGCGGAGGCTATTATGATAGAACCTTAGCTAAATGGTATGAACATTATGCCCAAGATAAACAATATAGCCCTGCTATTATGGGGGTTGCTCACGATTGTCAACAAATAACAAAAGTACCCCATGAAGCTTGGGACATCCCACTACCAAAAATCATCACACCAACGCGCACTATAAAATGTAAACCATTGGAATAATCTATTACTGGAAGTCATAACACCAACAAAAAGCTTTAAATTTTAGATTAAATGTATCTTAAGCTAAGCGAAGCTCTGTTAAGTTATGTTATGTTATGTAAAATCCAATTCCGTCCCCCTGACCCAATGTTTCTATTGCCAATGGCATTAGATCCCATATCAAAACACCTACGGAATGACCATGTTTACTGCTATAATCGGCATCTTTATTAGAAAAACAGTAGCAAAACAGCTAAATATATGAATAAAGGCGCCCCAAATGACCCAAGATAAAATGAAAAAAGCCGCAGCAATCAAAGCTTTAGAATTTATTGAACACAATACCATTGTTGGCGTTGGTACTGGCTCAACTGTCAATCATTTCATCGATGCTTTAGCAACCATTAAGCACAAAATTGAGGGTGCAGTTTCTAGCTCTGACGAATCAAGCAAACGCTTAAAAGCCCATGGTATTGAAGTATTTGATCTAAACAATGTTGATATTTTAGATGTTTATGTTGATGGTGCCGATGAAATAACTAAGCATATGAGCATGATCAAAGGCGGTGGGGCTGCCTTAACCCGTGAAAAAATTGTCGCTGCGGTTGCGAAAAAGTTTATTTGTATTGCTGATGATTCTAAACAAGTTGAACTATTGGGTGACTTTCCATTACCTGTTGAAGTCATTCCTATGGCGCGCAGTTATGTAGGGCGTGAGCTAGTAAAACTTGGTGGTGATCCTAAATATCGTCAAGGTGTAGTTACCGATAATGGTAATGTTATTATTGATGTTCATAACTTAGCAATGATAGATCCTAAAAAATTAGAAGCAGATATCAATGCTATCGTTGGGGTAGTAACTAACGGTTTATTTGCACAGCGTGGTGCTGATATATTGATTTTAGGGACAAAATCTGGTGTCTGCGTAATTGAATAACAACCGAATATAATTAAAAAATATATACCTGTGTATATTCATCTAGCCAAGTGACATTTTTATCCATTTAGGCTAAATAATTACTTTAGCGTTTATACGCTATATGCTATAAAAAACGCTATAAAAATATAAGCGTCAATTTAACAAACGAAGCGACCCCTTATGACTACAAATAAAAACTCATTAACAAAAAACAAAATTAAAATTTTATTACTTGAAGGTGTACATCAAAGTGCCCTTGAAGAGCTTAAAGCAAAAGGCTACTCAAATATTGAGTATATTAAAACCTCACTCAGTGAAACCGATTTAATTGAAAAAATTGCCAATGTACACTTTATTGGTATTCGTTCACGTACTCAATTAACCGCTGAAGTATTGAGCCATGCAAAAAAATTAGTTGCTATTGGTTGTTTTTGTATTGGCACTAATCAAGTTAATATTAGTGCGGCACAAACGTTGGGGATCCCAGTATTTAATGCCCCGTTTTCAAACACGCGTTCAGTAGCAGAGTTAGTACTGGGTGAAACCTTACTACTACTACGTGGTATTCCTGAAAAAAGTGTTAAGGCGCACCGAGGCGAATGGCTTAAAACAGCAGTAGGCTCAGTTGAAGCTCGTGGTAAAATCCTAGGTATTATTGGCTACGGTCATATTGGTACACAGCTTGGTATTTTAGCTGAAACGTTAGGAATGCGCGTACGTTTTTATGATATTGAAACAAAACTACCGTTAGGTAATGCAAGCCAAGCTTCCTCGTTAAATGCTTTACTTAGCGAAGCCGATGTAGTGAGTTTGCACGTACCAGAAACACCGCAAACACAAAACATGGTTGGCGCAACTCAATTTGAAGCAATGAAGTTTGGGGCAATATTTATTAATGCTTCTCGTGGAACGGTTGTTGATATTGATGCTTTAGCAGAAGCGTTATCTCAGAAAAAAGTAGCTGGTGCTGCTATTGACGTATTCCCAGTTGAGCCAAAAGGTAATGCTGATGAATTTGTATCACCGTTACGCGGTTTTGATAATGTTCTTTTAACACCGCATATTGGCGGTAGTACCAAAGAAGCCCAAGAAAATATTGGTTTAGAAGTAGCAAGTAAATTAGCGAAATATTCAGACAATGGCTCAAGTTTATCAGCCGTTAACTTTCCTGAAGTGTCATTGCCTGAAGTATCATTGCCTGAATACATTAATACTAGTAGATTATTACACATTCATCACAACCAACCAGGCGTGTTAACAAAAATCAACCAAACCTTTGCTGATCATGGTATTAACATTGCGGCTCAGTATCTACAAACTGATGATAAAATTGGTTATGTCGTTATTGATGTTGAATCTGCTGATAGTGAACAAGCACTTAACGCATTAAAAGCTATTGAAGGTACTATTCGCGCAAGAATATTACATTAATCCTTCGATAGAGTCAGAATACCGCATCCGCTTGATTTTCAGGAAGCGCTAACTGAAAAGCTTTAAGCTGATTACAGTTATCAACTATTCGATTGATACAAGGATAAGCGCTCATATCAACATTAAAACGATTAGCATTATATACTTGTGCTACCAAGCAAATATCGGCTACAGTTATTTGGTCTTGAAAACAATAACAGCCCGCAGTTTGTACTAATTTTTTTTCAACGGCATTAAAACCTATGGTCATCCAATGATCAACCCATGCCGCTTTAGCCTCATTTTTGAGACTAAGATCGGTGGCTAAATATTGCTGCACACGTAAATTATTTAATGGGTGAATTTCACATGCTATATCTAACGCCAATGCCAAGACCTTAGCACGAACTTGTATATTGTCAGGATATAAAGATAAACCTAATTGCCTTGCTTCTAAATAATCAATAATTGCCAGTGATTGATTCAATGAAAAATCGCCATCAATTAACGTTGGTACTAAGTGATTTGGGTTGATAGCAACATAATCTTCCTGATGTTGCTCACCACCATTTTCAACTAGATGCACTGAAATACTATCATAACAAATACCTTTAAGGTGCAAAGCAATCCGCACCCGGTAAGCCGCAGTTGAACGCCAATAACCGTAAAGTTTCATTAAAAATTTCCTTTAGATGATATAAGGCTCAGGGTTAGCGACCTAGGGCACATGATCCAAAACAAGCCCAGAGCAAGCCAAGACAAATGGAGTTAACGGTTGTTAACTTTTATATTCAACCACTGTCTGTTCAATTGCACCAAAAATACTGTTGCCATTTTCATCAAACATTTCAATGCGTACACTATCACCAAACTTCATAAATTCAGTACTTGGTTTACCGTCAGCAATTATTTCTAACATACGTTTTTCTGCCAAACAGCTTGAGCCTGCAGAGCGATCATAGTTTGAAATAGTACCTGATCCGACAATACAGCCCGCAGATAATGGACGTGTTCTTGCCGCATGAGCAACAATAGTAGGAAAATCAAACGTCATATCTACACCACAACTTGGCTGACCGAATAAGTCTTTATTGAAGTGGGTAGTGAGTGGTAAATGCAATTTAGCGCCATCCCAAGCTTTTCCCAATTCATCTGGAGTAATAGCAACAGGAGAAAATGCACTCGATGGCTTTGAGCCAAAAAAGCCAAACCCTTTGGCTAGTTCACCAGGAATTAAATTTCGTAATGACACATCATTAACTAGCATCAATAATTTAATATGTTGCGCTGTTTGCTTTGGTGATGCTCCCATAGGCACATCATCAGTTATCACAGCAACCTCTGATTCAAAATCAATACCAAAGCTTTCTGACGCAACGTTTATTTCGTCACGCGGTCCAATAAAAGCATCGGAGCCACCTTGGTACATCAAAGGATCGGTCCAGAACGTGTCTGGCATTTCGGCATTACGCGCTTTACGTACTAATTCTACGTGGTTCACATAGGCGCTACCATCTGCCCACTGATAAGCTCTAGGTAGCGGTGATTCACATTGCGTCTGTTCAAAAGCAATAGTATTGTTAATTTCACCTTGGTTAAGCGCTTTGTAGACGGCTTCTAGCTTAGGTGCAATAGTCTGCCAATTATCTAATGCATTTTGTAGTGTTTGGGCAATATCAGCCACGACAACCGCTTTGTTAAGAGTTCGATTAACAACGACCAATTGACCATCACGGGTGTTATTTTTAAGACTAGCTAATTTCATAAGTGACCTTATTGTTAAGTTTTTATAAATGGTTAAGTTTTATAAATTATGTCACTAATTTTACGGGTTTAGCTTAAAGCCTCAAGTAATCAGAAAAGAGAAATGATTTAATAGCGGAAAATATTCTTTACATGGTTTTTTCCACTTATGACTTGAGTTCAGGTAATATTTTAAAAGCGAATTTCCTTTAAATTGTCTTTAAGTTGTGTCGTTCAATGTAAAGTAAAAAGCACTGAGTTAATGTCAGTCAATCAGTACTTTTAACGCTATACAGCAACAAGAGTAGGCAAAAGGAGGTGCTTGTTATATCTTTACGGTCTTTTTATTAATATCATACTCACGCAATTTGTTCGCAATAGCAGTATGGCTTAAGCCAAGCTTTCTCGCTAATTGCCTAGTGCTTGGGTATGCTGGATAAAGTTTACGTAATAAGTCGGCTTCAAAGTTTTTAACTGCCGCATCTAAAGTGCCTTCAAACTTTTGCTCTAAATAACCATGTTCACGAGTATAAGCGGGAAGTTGTAAATGATCGATTTCGATTTCATTCCCCTCAAGCAATGAAGCCGCTCTTGTTAATACGTTTTCTAATTGTCTGACATTACCTGGCCACGGGTAATGCTCAATAAAGTCACGACATTCTGCCGTTAGTTTTAAGTTTCTTCTACCAATACCTTGTCCAGCATGTGCGATAAAAAATTCAGTTAAAGGCAAAATATCACTGCGACGCTCTCTTAGTGGTGGAATGTTTAAGCCAAATACATTCAAGCGATAATAGAGATCTTCTCTAAATTCACCAATCGAAACTAAATTAAGTAAGTCTTTGTTTGTTGAGCTAATAACACGCACATTTACCATAACTTCTTGCTCTGAGTCAACACGTCTAAAGCTGCCATTTTGAATAACTCGTAACAGCTTACTTTGCAGTTTAGTCGACATTTCGCCCACTTCATCAAGAAAAACACTACCGCCATCAGCAAGCTCAAAAATACCACGTTTACTTTCTTTATGATCTTTCTCACCAACACCAAATAATTCTGATTCGGCAACATCATCAGGTAAGGCAGCACAATTGAGTGTCATAAACGGTTGTTCTGCTCGTTCACTGGCTGCGTGACATGCGCGAGCTAATAGCTCTTTGCCTGTGCCAGTTTCACCTATAATCAAAATAGAGGCATTAAGCTGAGACATACGTTTAGCTTCACGAATAACCTTACGCATACCACTACTGCTAGCTTGTATACCTGAAAAAGTACTTTCCTTTGGCTCTTTAAAGGCATTTATTTGCTGTCCAAGCCGTGCATCTGACTTAAGAATAAGTACAGCTCCCGCCAAAATATTCTTATTTCCTCTGGCACTTTCATCACTTTCAGCACTTTCATTAGTAACATTAATAGGCATAATATCTGCGACAAAATCTTCTCCTTGCAATTTTAAACGACGAGTTTGCGCAAATACATCCACATTATCCAACCAACGAGTAAAGTTAAAGCCTTTAAGCCATTGACTAATATGCTGACCTTTAACCGCATCTTCCTTACATCCCATAATTGCAGAAGCTATATTATTAATAATGCGAATATTGCCTTTAGTATCAAGAGAGATAAGAGGATCAGGAAAAGTTTTAATTAAGGTGACTAATTCATTACGCTCACGCTCTGAAGGCATATAAGGCGTTGTTCTTACATCATCTACTCCTTCAATCAAACGTAATTGCGGCATAAAAGTTTGCAGATCTGAGAATTCTAAATTGGGAATGTTTATGAAAATTCTGCCATGCTGTTTTAGTTCAATGCCACGAACATTAATACCATGCTCAACAAAAATACCTAATACTTTTTGCCCCATACCAACATGGTCATGACAAGTGATTTCCAAACGCATGCAAGAAGCCTTCTATCTAATAGATCGAATAGATCAAAAAAAACTATTGTAAACTAATTTTTACAATAAAAGAATATATACTCAAACCACTTCAAAATGAATTTAATACCGTAATACCCATAGTCAATCGTCTTAACTTGCTTGTTTATCCACTAACAACTTAACCGATTGTTTTTTTTAATATTTAAAAAATACTATTATATCGGTGATTAATAAAATACACTATTTGTTAGTGAAGTTAACTAATACCAAGTCTATTTAGTTATTTCTGAATTGGGAATAAATTAAATTGGTATCATAATTAGGTCAAGCAATGGCGCGCTTTAGTAAACAAGACAATCTTCTTGGTCAATCTAACAGCTTTTTAGTTGAGCTTACCTATCATCAACTGAGAGGTTACTTAAAAAAACACAATTTACTTGATGGTAGTATTGATAATGAATTGTCTTAAATTAATTACGATAGCCCTGCTCAGCTTATTATTTTTAACCGCCTGTAGCGAGGAAGGTAAGCTCTCATTAAGTGAGCGCAGTGTTATTTATTGTGCTGAAGGTTCACCAGAAACTTTTAACCCTCAGCTGGTAACGTCGGGCACAACAATAGATGCTACTTCCAACCAACTATACAATAGATTAATTACTTTTCAGGGCGATAAAAATACATTAAGCCCTGCATTAGCTAAGTCTTGGCATGTTACCCGCGATGGTAAAAAAATTACCTTTTATTTACGCAAAGATGTTGCGTTTCATCAAACAGATTACTTTACCCCGACCAGATTGTTAAATGCTGATGACGTAATTTTTAGCTTTAATCGCGTTTTAGATACTGAGCATCCTTATCACTTAGTTTCTGGTGGAGATTACCCTTTCTTTCAAAATATCGCTTTAAACGACTTAATTGATGATATTGAAAAAATTAATGATTACACCATACGATTTCATTTAGCTTACGCTGATAACACATTCCTAGCTAACCTTGCCACTGACTTTGCTGTCATTTTGTCTGCGCAATACGGTGAACAACTAGTAAGGAAAAATGCTGAATCAGATATAGATACTCTCCCCATAGGAACAGGGCCTTTTAAACTAAAAGAATATCGTGTTGGTTCATTAATACGCTTTTATCGTCATGAGAAATACTGGCAGGAACCCGCAAAAATTGAGCAACTAGTGTTTGATATCACCCCAAGTAATACTGGCAGGTTAACCAAATTATTGGCCAAAGAGTGTGATATAGCAGCTTACCCTATTGCCCATGAAAAAATCACTCAACGTAAAGATTTAACCTTAGAAGCTGTAACGGCATTAAACGTTGGCTACCTTGGTTTTAATATTAATAAAGCGCCTTTTAACAATAAACGGGTAAGGCAAGCAATTAGTTATGCTATTAATAAAAAAAACTTGCTTGAGGCCGTTTATCAAGGCAAAGCTGAAATGGCTAATTCATTATTACCCAAAACATCATGGGCTTTTGATAAAAACATTCCTGAACAAGAGTTTAATCCTAATGTAGCCAAAAACCTATTAACTATTGCAGGCTACTCTGAAGGTTTCACTATGGATTTATGGGCCATGCCAATTCAACGACCTTACAACCCAAATGCCATCACTATGGCCAAGCTAATTCAAAGTGATTTAAAGAAAATAGGTATAAAGGTTAATATTATTAGCTATGAATGGAATACTTTTTTACAACGTTTAAAACATGGTGAGCATCAGAGCTTTTTATTAGGTTGGTCAGCCGATCATCCTGATCCTGATAATTTCTTCACCCCCATACTCAGTTGTTCCGCTGCACATACTGGCAGTAATACTACTTTTTGGTGTAATCAAGCGTATGATGATATTATTCATAAAGCAGTGCAAACGACTAATATAAATCAAAGAAAAAAATACTACGCTCAAGCTATGGCTATACTGGCACAAGAAGTACCATTAATTCCAATTGCCCACTCAAAACGTTATCAAGCACGCGGTAACAATGTCATAGGTGACATTCTAGCACCATTTGGTGGTATCAACTTTTATCAAGTAGCCAAACGCGGTTTAGCGAATAATAAAGTGCCAGCAAAGCAGAGTAGTAAACTTGAAAAAAATCGCTCTCTTAAGGTAGGTGTAAATTAATTATGTTAATTTTTACCTTGCGCCGATTAAGCCTGTTTATTTTTACCATGTTATTACTAACCTTATTGTCATTTAGCTTAAGTTTTTTATTTCCTGGTGAAGCAATAATTAATTTAACTGGTGCGATTAATGCCACACCAAATCAACTTATTGAGCTAAATAATGCCTATCAAACTCAGCGTAATATTTTCTGGCAATATATTGCTTATATCAGCCATATAATTAACGGTGATTTAGGGCTATCTATGGCCAGCCAATCAGAGATTAGTGCTGAAATAGTTAATTTACTACCTGCAACGATTGAACTCAGTTTAGTTGCATTGTTTATTGCTATGCTTGTTGGTATTCCCTTAGGCTTTATTGCGGCAATAAAACATAATAAACCAACTGATAATTTGATTTTATCCTTGTCAATGCTAGGTTATTCAATACCCGTATTTTGGTTAGGATTATTAGCAATTTTAACTTTCTCTATCAACTTAGGTTGGTTTCCTTCAGCAGGGCAGATCAGTTTATTATTCGAAATAGAGCCAGTAACTGGCATTCAGTTTATTGATATTATGCTGAGCGACAGTCCTTATAAATGGCAAGCTTTTAGTGATGCTACCGCCCATATCATATTGCCTGCTTGCGTAATTGCTGTAGCCCCTGCTACCATTTTTATTCGCTTAGCTAGAACCTCAATGATCGAAGTTTTAGATACTAGCTATATTCGTGCCGCTCGCGCTAAAGGTTTAACTTTTCAACAAATTATTTTTCGCCATGCCATTAGAAATTCATTAATTAAAATTATACGTCATATTGGTTTACAATTTGCGAACTTAGTCACTGTTGCTATGGTCACCGAAGTTATTTTTAGCTGGCCAGGTATAGGTCGCTGGCTTATAGAAAGTATTTATCAACGAGACTATACCGCCATTCAAAGTGGTTTATTAGTGTTGTCATGCTTTATTTTTGTGGTTCACATTTTAACAGACTTTATTTATGCCGCGTTGAATCCGCTTGCTAGAGGAAATAGTTATGGCGCGCAATAAGGTATATTTAGAGGCAATTTTTCCTTCTCCCTTTATGCAACTTTTGCTGATTTTTCGCAAAACACCCATTGCTATGGTGGGTTTTAGCTGTTTTTTATTTTTGGTTGTTCTTGCCATTTTCGGACCACTTTTAGCCCCTCACTCTCCCGTTGAAGGTCAGCTAGATATGCTACTACTGCCACCTGCATGGCATAATGACGGAAATGTAAGTTATTTGTTAGGCACTGACGAACTAGGTCGAGATGTGTTATCTCGCTTAATGTATGGTACTTCATTGACCTTTGGTCTTAGCTTTATCGTGGTAATTATTTCGCTTGTTGTTGGGGTGATTATTGGTTCATTATCCGCGTTAACTTCTGGTATTAAATCAAGCTTTCTCAATCATTTTCTCGATGTGATTTTATCCATTCCCTCTTTATTGCTCGCTATTATTATTGTTGCCATTTTAGGGCCTGGTATAGGTAACACTGTATGGGCTGTAGTGCTGGTACTCATTCCACAGTTTATCCATATAACTCGCTATGCGGTAAAAGAAGAGTCTCGTAAAGATTATGTACTCGCTTCAAGACTTGATGGTGCGAGTCCTTTTAGAATTTTGTACTACTCAATCTTTCCTAATATTACTGACAGAATCATGGGACAAGCAACCTTAGCACAATCAGCTGCTATTTTAGATATTGCTACTTTAGGCTTTTTAGGCTTAGGGGCACAAATTCCATTACCTGAATGGGGCGCTAGCTTAGCCAATGGTTTAGATTTATTTTATATCGCCCCATGGACAGTTTATCTTCCTGGTTTAGCTATTTTATTTGCCGTGGTTGCAACCAATCTTGTCGGTGAAGGTATTCGTCATGCGCTGAAACTGCGCAAGGAGCGCTAATGAATTTACTTGATATTAGAAACTTATCGATTGAGCTCATTAATGATGAGAAAAATATCCTCGCCGTTGATAAAGTCAGTTTATCTATGAAAGCAGGTGAAGTACGGGGTTTAGTTGGTGAGTCAGGCTCAGGAAAGTCTTTATTGGCACAAGCTCTTGTGGGTGTATTAGATGATAAATGGCATGTTCACGCTGATAGATTTCATTGGCGCGGTATTGATTTATTACGCCTTTCTATTGAGGAACGTAAAACGTTACTTTCTCGTGATATTGCTATGATATTTCAAGAGCCTATGGCTTGTTTGGATCCCACAACCGTGATTGGAGAACAATTAACAGAAGCCATTGATAGTAGTCAATTATCAGGTTATTTCTGGCAAAAACAACAACAACGTCAATCGGCTGCTATTAAACTGCTACATAAAGTAGGCATAAAGAACCACAGCATTTGCCTTACTAGCTACCCGCACCAATTAACGGAAGCATTATGCCAACGAGTGATGATAGCAATGGCGTTGGCCAGACGGCCTATTTTGTTGATTGCAGATGAGCCAACAGCAGCAATGGAAAACATCAATCAAGGACAAGTTTTCAGGTTATTAGCTAGCTTAAATCAATTAAAAAACATGTCCATTTTATTGATCAGTCATGACTTAGAAAATATAACCCATTGGACCAATACAATTACGGTAATGTATAGTGGTCAATTTGTTGAAGCAGGAACGACTGAGCAAATATTCAATAAGCCATTACACCCTTATACCCGAGCGCTAGTAGATAGTAGCCCCAGTGCTAATTTACATTTACCAGCAAAATCTCGGTTAAAGACATTACCTGGTAGTATCCCTATTTTACAGCACTTACCCATTGGATGCCGTTTAGGGCCTCGATGCCCTAGAGCACAGCAAACTTGCGTAAAAGCGCCTTTGGTTACTAATTTTCATGGTCATAAAGTCAGTTGTCATTTTCCTCTTATGCCACTTAAAAACCCTCCTAAAAAAGTGATAAAGGGGACATGCTAATATGGCTGAATTACTTAAAGTAAAAAATCTCAGTAAGTCATATCGACATAAAAACTATTGGTTCAATAAAAAAACCACTACCGTTTTAGCGCCAATTTCTTTTAGTGTTGAAGCACATCAAACCTTAGCTATTATTGGTGAGGCTGGCTCTGGAAAATCAACCTTAGCTAAACTGTTAGTTGGAGCAGAGTCAGCAAGTAGCGGCTATATTTATTTAAATGGTCAGGCGCTGCAAAGTAGCCGTTATAAACAAAGCTGCCAACACATTAGGATGATCTTTCAATATTCAGGTACTATGCTAAACCCAAGCCTAACTATTTCACAATTATTAGACGAGCCACTAAAGCTCAACACACCGTTTGATGAAAAAAAACGTAAACAGCTCATTCGAGCCACCTTGCAAAAAGTAGGTATGCTGAGCGATCACATGAATTTTTATCCTCATATGTTCTCTGGTGGTCAAAAGCAACGCATTTCGCTTGCTAGAGCTATTATATTACAACCTCAAGTTATAATACTCGATGAAGCATTAGCATCACTAGATCCGTCTTTACGATCACAAATGATTAACTTATTGTTAGATCTGCAACAACAGATGGGTTTGGCTTATATTCTAATTTCCCATAATTTAGGCATCATCCGTCATTTTAGTGATGCCATCATGGTGTTGTCGCAAGGGAAAGTTGTTGAGTCAGGTAAAACTCGTGATGTGATGAGTAAGCCACAACATAAAGTGACTCAAAAGTTACTGATGAATCAGAATTTCCAATTAAGATCTAAGAGAAGATCATGATACGAGTAGGTTCAAATCAATGAAAATAAGTAAAGTAGCGAGTTTAGGTACTCGCTACTGCTTGTTCATCGATTAATAATTTGCTGGCTCTGTTACTTTACCACGGGTAATTTTAGCGCCAATTTTTAATGAATCAACATAACTCTTATAGGCTGATTGCGCTAATTGAGAGGTTTGTTGTTGAGCAAGTTGTGGGTTAGCACTCGCATCACTTACATTAACTGCCTGTACTTCTACCAGCGCTAAATCACCATTACTTAAAGCAACTGTTGATGCTGAAACAGTACCCTTGATAGGGTGAGGCAAGACAAAGGCTTCACGGGCAATACTTTGATCTAAATCAGCACTATAACGTGTAACCTTTTCTTTGGCGGTAAAACTAGCATAATTCTTAGTTAACGGCTCTGTAATGTCGTTGCCTGCTTGAAATTGAACCAATAGATCTTCAATAGTGCTTTGCGCTTTTTCAGTCGCCTTTTGTGCCACTAATATCATTTTAATTTGTGCTTGTACTTCTTCTAACGGTTTAACATTAGCTTCTTGATAGGTATTTAAACGTAAAACTAAAGCTTCCTGATCATTGAGCTCTAGAATGTCTGAGTTCATATTGTCTTGTATAACCAAATCAGAAAATACAGCTTCGATTACTTTAGGGTTATTAAAAGGGGCTTTATTATTAGTATTTAAACCTGAGTGAGACAACCACATTGACGTTTCCACTGTGGCATTTACTTCACTGGCAGCGTCTTCTAAGCTATCAGGAAACTCAAAACTAACACGAGCCATTTCTTGGGTTTGTGTATAAAATTTCTCTTGTGATTTTTCACTGATCACTTTAGCCTGTAGCTCAGTTTTTACATCAGCTAAGCTTTGTATAACTTGTGCTTTAAGCTCAGTCAATTTTATTACATGATAACCAAAGCTGGTTTTAACTAGCTCAGTAATATCGCCTACTGTTGTTAATGCAAAAGCAGCAGCATCAAAACTTGTTTCCATGATTCCTGCTTCAAGAAAGTCTAAGTCACCACCATTTTCACCACTAAAAGTATCACTTGATAATTCTTTAGCAAGCGTGGCAAAGTCTTCGCCTTGAGCAAGACGAACTAACACGGCTTCGGCCTGTGTTTTGGCTGCCGCTTCACTGTCATTATTACCTTCAGTAAATTCTATAAGAATATGTGACACACGGCGTTGCTCTGCTTGAGTAAAGCTTGCAATATTATCTTGATAATAGCTAGCAACCTCCTCATCGCTAACAGTGATACCTTTAGCGACATCGGCAACACTTAAATGAATATAATTTACTTTTACTTGCTCTTTATTCTCAAAACGAATTTGATTAGCTTGATAGTAAGTTTTAATTTCTGTTTCACTAATATCTATGCCTGCTTCAAATTGCTTTGATGAAATAGTCGCAAAGCGAATATCACGCGTTTGATTTTGCAAAGCCAGTTGTAATTTTTCTTGATAAGGTAAATTGAACTCAGTAGCAACAAGTGCTTGAGATAATTGACGACGAGTCATTTCAACTCGTAAATAATCTCGAAAACTTGATGATTGGAAAAAACCTGCTTGACTAATAATAGCCAAGTAACGGTTATTATCAAAAATACCATCAACTTGAAATTCAGGCATTTCTCTGATCGTTTTTTTAATTCGTTCATCTGAAACACGAATAGCAAGGTTTTGTGCACTTTGATCAATTAATCTTTCATTAATTAAATTTTCTAAAACACCTTGGCGAAAATTAGCCATATAATTACTATCATTAGATAAGGTGTCAAACATGTCTCCAAATTGTTGAGCCATGCGGTTACGCTGTGCTTGATAAGCTTTATTGAATTCTTGTTGGCTAATTTTTTCACCGTTAACTGTGGCAACAGAAGTATCAACAGAATTGGTGTAACTACCAATACCAGCAACAGCAAAAGTTAATATAATAAGGCCAAGAACAATTTTGGCCGTCAAGCCCTGTGAGCTTTCTCGAATATTTTCTAACATCTTTATCTCTTTTCTTTAGGTCAATAATCTATAAAGCCAATTATCAATACTTGTGATAACTATAACTATGATTTTGTATTGCTCGCGATTTTAGCAGATGCAGACCACCGCTTGAAGTGCAAGATTAGTTTTATTTTTAAATAAGCTAAAAGCAAAAGACCACCTTTAGGTGGTCTTTAAATATATTTCTAATATAAAAAATTGCTACAAGCAATTAATTAGATATTAGCCAGATATTAGCCATTACAAGCATTTTTTAATGCTTTACCTGCTTTGAATGCTGGGATTTTAGCAGCAGCAATTTGAATTGTATCGCCTGTTTGTGGGTTGCGACCTGTACGTGCGGCACGATCACGTACAGAGAAAGTGCCAAAACCAACTAAAGCTACTTGCTCACCATTTTGTAATTCTTCCGTTACAGCACCAATAAATGAATCTAATGCACGACCAGCTGCAGCTTTTGAAATATCAGCGCCTTCAGAAATTTTCTCGATAAGTTGAGATTTATTCACAGTATATACCCCTTCAATTGTTATTATTACAACGCTACCTTTACTTCTCTTTAACAAGAGGTTGATAAAAGTTCGTTCTGTAGAAATGATTATTTACATTAGGTAAAATTATTTCTTTTTGAACATCAAACGTTAAGTTTAGAAAAAAATACTATTTATACTAGCTCTCTTAAACATATTGCTTTATACATGATATATAAGGGGTCTAGCGATATAAGCATAGCTAACTTACCACAGTTTCAGCGTTTTAAAAGCCTTTATTGTCATTTTTACCTGTTTTTAGCTTTTTTTACTGATTTAAATCAAAAAACAACTTTCCTAGCTTAAAAATTACTCTGCCTGCCACTGCTCTACAGGGTGTTCAAGCGCCAGTTTAAGTACTTCATCAATCCATTTAACTGGGTGAATAGACAAGTCAGCTTTTACATTTTCAGGTATTTCTTTTAAATCACGTTCATTTTCATGCGGAATAATAACCGTTTTGATACCACCACGGTGTGCTGCTAATAATTTCTCTTTTAAGCCACCAATAGCCAAAACCTCACCACGCAAAGTAATTTCTCCGGTCATAGCAACTTCCGCTTTTACTGGATTACCAGTTAAACTTGAAACGAGTGCAGTGCACATACCGATACCTGCGCTTGGTCCGTCTTTTGGTGTTGCCCCTTCGGGTACATGCACATGAATATCACGTTTTTCATAAAAATTTTCATTGATACGTAATTTTTCCGTTCTACTACGCACTACTGTCATCGCAGCCTGAATGGACTCTTGCATTACATCACCTAAAGAGCCGGTATAAGTTAATTTACCTTTACCTGGGACTGAGGCTGTTTCTATGGTCAGTAACTCACCACCAACTTGCGTCCATGCTAAACCCGTAACCAAACCAACACGGTTTTCATCATCGGCTTTGCCATAATCAAATCGTTGTATGCCCAAAAATTCATCTAAATTTTCTTGGTTGATAACAACACTTTTCAGCTTTTTATCTAATAAAATAGCTTTTACCGCTTTACGACATAATTTAGATATCTCACGTTCAAGATTACGCACCCCTGCTTCTCGGGTGTAATAACGAATAATGCCAATAATAGCACTGTCATCAATTGTTATTTCTTTAGCTTTTAAGCCATTGCGTTTAATTTGTTTATCTAATAAATGATCTCGGGCAATATTGAGTTTTTCATCTTCGGTATAACCTGATAAACGAATAACTTCCATACGGTCAAGCAATGGTCCTGGAATATTCATACTATTAGAGGTAGCGACGAACATAACATCTGATAAGTCATAATCAACTTCTAAATAATGATCATTAAAGGTGGTGTTTTGCTCAGGATCTAGCACCTCTAATAATGCAGAGGCAGGATCGCCACGCATATCAGAAGCCATTTTGTCAATTTCATCTAATAAAAAAAGTGGGTTTTTTACACCTCCTTTCGACATTTTTTGAATTAACTTACCTGGTAATGAGCCAATATAGGTACGGCGATGACCACGAATTTCAGCCTCATCACGTACACCACCTAGCGCCATACGAATATATTTTCGACCAGTAGATTTCGCTATAGACTGGCCTAATGAGGTTTTACCAACCCCAGGAGGCCCTACTAAACAAAGAATAGGACCTTTTAACTGACTGACTCTTTGTTGCACGGCAAGATATTCTAAAATTCGCTCTTTTACCTTATCTAAACCATAATGATCTTTATCTAGCACTTCTTGTGCTAAAGTTAAATTACGCTTTAATTTACTGCGTTTTTTCCATGGTACATTGATCATACAATCAATATAGCTACGAACTACTGTTGCTTCGGCTGACATCGGTGACATCATTTTTAATTTCTGTAGCTCTGCCAAGGTTTTATCTTTTGCTTCGGCTGGCATTTGTGCTTCATCTATTCGCGTAGCCATTTGCTCAAGCTCGTCTGGTGTTTCATCACCTTCGTTAAGCTCTTTTTGAATGGCTTTCATTTGCTCATTCAAATAATACTCACGTTGGCTTTTTTCCATTTGCTTTTTAACACGAGTTCTAATCTTTTTCTCAACTTGCAATAAATCAATTTCACCTTCCATAAGAGCCATTAAATGCTCTAAGCGCTTAGCAACATATATAATCTCTAATACTTTTTGTTTATCGCCAAGTTTTAAAGGCATATGAGCTGCCATGGTATCAGCTAACTGCTGAGCATCATCAATACCTGAAACCGAGGTGAGTACCTCTGGTGGAATTTTTTTATTAAGCTTTACATAACCTTCAAATTGCGAAATAGCAGAGCGAATTAAAACCTCGTTATCATCTTCTGAATCACCTTTAATTGGTAGGTATTTAATGTTTGCACTAAAATACTCTTGTGTTTCAATAAACTCTGTTACTTGTGCACGCTGCACACCCTCAACTAACACTTTTACTGTGCCATCAGGAAGTTTTAACATTTGCAAAATGGTCGCTACCGTACCTACTTCGTAAACATCTTTGGCTTGAGGATCATCAATAGCAGCATCTTTTTGTGCTACCAAAAATACTTGCTTGTCTTTTTCCATGGCAAGATCTAAACAACGAATAGATTTTTCTCGGCCAACAAATAAAGGAATAACCATTTGTGGGTAAACGACGACATCTCTTAAGGCAAGTACGGGAATTTCAACCACACCAGATAATTCTTCGGTCATGTGAGTCTCTTTGAAAAGTGTTATAAATTGCTGATTAGAAACTATATGGGGATCAATAAATAAGTTACAAGCAATAAAAAATATCTTTCTAGTGGCGAGGTTTATACCCATGATACTTCACAATGCAAGTTTCAGGCGATATGAGTATAGATACAAAAAAGAGCCACAAGGGCTCTTTATATTTATCTTACTCTGAAGCAGCTTTGCCCTGCTTACTATCGTAAATAACTAACGGCTTAGATTCACCTTTTATCGTCGTTTCATCAACAACAATTTTACTCACATTTGTCATCGACGGTAATTCATACATGGTATCTAGTAATACTGATTCTACAATAGAACGTAAGCCACGAGCACCTGTCTGCCTATCCATGGCTTTTTTAGCTATTGCATTGAGTGCATCTTCTCTAAATTCTAATTCAACATTTTCCATATCAAATAATGCCGTGAACTGCTTGGTTAATGCATTTTTAGGCTCTTGTAGTATTTGAATTAATGCCGATTCATCTAACTCACATAATGTGGCAACAACAGGTAAACGTCCAATAAACTCAGGAATTAAACCGTATTTAACTAAATCCTCTGGTTCAACGTCTTCTAAACGCTGTGTTAGCGTTATTTGCTCATCTTTACCACGTACTTCGGCGCCAAAGCCTATACCTGTTCCAGTATGGCAACGCTGCTCAATTACTTTATCAAGGCCTGCGAAGGCACCACCACAAATAAATAAAATTTTAGAGGTATCAACTTGTAAAAACTCTTGTTGAGGATGCTTACGTCCACCTTGGGGCGGTACGGAAGCAATTGTGCCTTCAATAAGTTTTAATAAGGCTTGTTGAACCCCCTCGCCTGATACATCACGAGTAATTGAAGGGTTATCTGATTTACGAGAAATTTTATCTATTTCATCAATATAAACAATACCACGCTGAGCCTTTTCAACATCATAATCACATTTTTGCAATAACTTTTGAATGATGTTTTCAACATCTTCACCGACATAACCAGCTTCAGTTAATGTAGTAGCATCTGCGATAGTAAAAGGCACGTCAAGCAAACGAGCTAACGTTTGTGCTAATAACGTTTTACCCGAGCCAGTAGGGCCGATTAAGAGAATATTACTCTTACCCAGTTCAACACCATTATGAGAGTCGCCGTTACGTAAACGTTTGTAATGATTATAAACGGCCACTGCTAGTACTTTTTTCGCGTGATCCTGACCAATAACATAGTCATCTAAACTTTCACGTATTTCTATGGGAGAAGGTAATGCTTCTTTTGTTTCTTTAGGTGAAATTTCTTTAATTTCTTCACGAATAATGTCATTACATAATTCAACACATTCATCGCAAACAAACACTGATGGGCCAGCTATTAATTTACGTACCTCATGTTGGCTTTTGCCACAAAATGAGCAGTAAAGTAACTTACCTTTGTCACCGTCGCCACTTTTAATATCGGTCATGCCCTACCTCTAAATATCTTAATTCTGTTAATTACTACTATGCTGCTGCTGTAAACTAAGCATAATAATAATTTAATCATTTTTTCAGTGCCTAATTATTTAAATAAATAGTGCATTGAAAAACGTTAACTGTTTCTTTGTTCTAATATGGAGTCAACTAAACCATATTCAACTGCACTTTCTGCACTTAAAAAATTATCTCGGTCAGTATCTTGAGCAACTTTCTCCAACGCTTGCCCAGTATGCTCGGCCATTAAACGATTTAACTTATCTTTAATATACAAAATTTCTTTTGCATGAATTTCAAAATCTGATGCTTGACCTTGGAAGCCTCCCAATGGTTGATGGATCATAACCCGTGCATTAGGTAAGCAATAACGCTTATCTTTAGCGCCCCCTGAAAGTAAAAATGCCCCCATACTTGCCGCTTGACCAATACAAACGGTACTAATATCAGGCTTAATAAACTTCATGGTATCATAAATTGCCATGCCAGCAGTTACCGAACCCCCTGGTGAGTTAATATAAAGAAAAATATCTTTATTTGGACTTTCTGATTCCAAAAATAATAATTGTGCAATAATTAAATTCGCCATATGATCTTCTACTTGACCACATAAAAAGATAACTCGCTCTTTTAGTAATCGAGAATAAATATCATAAGAACGCTCACCCTTAGCTGTTTGTTCTACTACCATAGGTACTAAAGCACTCTCTGGCTTAGAAGCTGAACTTTGAGAATTAATTTGTGAATTAAACTGAGATGCATGCTGTGAAGTAAACAAGTGTGTACCTTCCCTAAAACCTAATGTAAAAAAATGGCTTATATATAAAAATAAAATGGCTTATATGGTTTTCATATAAGCCATTTAAGCGATTGCTTAGCTTTTTGTCAATATAAAAAGCGGTATTACTTACTTTCTGGGTTCATAATATCTTTAAAGCTTGCTTTTTTGTTCGTTACATCAGCTTTTTCAACTAAAAGTTCAACGGCTTGCTCTTCTAAAGCAACATTTTGCATTTGCTGCATTAACTCTTTGTTGTTTGCGTAGTGTTCGATAATTTCTTTTGGATCTTCATAAGCCGAAGCTGCTGTAATAATTAACTCATCAACTTTAGTATGATCAACTTTTAATTCGTTAACTTTGATTACTTCTCCTAATAACAAACCAATTTTAACGCGACGTTCAGCTTGCTCTTTAAATATTTCGCTTGGTAAATCAGGTACCTTTTTTGGCTCCCTTTGCTCTTGAAAACGCTGTATAGCTTGCTGACGTAAAACATCAACCTCTTGAGCTACTAACGCTGATGGTAAACCAACTTTATGACCAGCTAATAATCCTTCAATTACTTGCTCTTTAACTTTAGCTTTAACGGCTTGAGTTAATTCACGTGTCATGTTTTTACTAACTTCTTCACGTAAAGCGTCAACACCGCCTTCTTCGACACCAAAAAGTTTAGCAAATTCTTCATCAACTTTAGGTAATACTAAACCTTCAGTTTTATGAATAACAATATCAAATTCAGCTTCTTTACCTTTTAGATTTTCTGCATGATAATCATCAGGAAATGTTACTTTGATCGTTTTTTCTTCACCTGCTTTCATACCTATGATTTCTTTTTCAAAACCTGGGATCATGCGACCAGCACCAAGTTCAAGTTCAAATCCTTCGGCTTTACCGCCTTCAAATTCTTCACCATTAACACGACCAGTGAAATCAAGCGTTAACTTATCACCTTTTTTAGTTTCACCTTTGTTCTCTTTCCATGTTTTATGTTGCTTTTGCAACGTTTCAAACATTTCATCTAAATCTGAATCAGTAACTTCAACGTCTGGACGCTCTACCGCTATTTTTTCTAAGTCTTTTAATTCAACTTCCGGATAAATTTCAAATGTTGCTTCAAACTCTAATGCTTTACCATCTTCATTACTTTTAGCTACGAATGATGGACGCCCTGCAAGGTTGATTTTTTCTGCTGCGATGGCATCAACAAAACTACGTTGCATAACTTCACCAGCAACTTCTTGACGTACTGATTTACCATAGCGTTTTTGAATAACTGACGGCGGTATTTTACCTGGACGGAAACCATTAATAATACGTTGGGTTTTACTCACTTGACGAAGACGATTTTCAACTTCAACATCTACTGATTCTGCTGGAACAGAAATGGTCAAACGACGTTCCAAACCTTGTGTAGTCTCAACTGAAACTTGCATTTAATTACCTCAAAACTTAGCGTGCTACGCTTTCTTATAATGCACTGAGTTTTTTACTTGCCTCACTTATAAAGCAGTAAAAAGTGCCTTGCTCATACGAACGGTTAAAATTTATGACGACGAATTATAGCGAGACATAAAAGAAGTTGCAAGAGGCAAGTTGACGAGATTAGAGTCACGAATTGGCTCTGGGGTTTATCAGGGGCTGAGAGAATTAACTAAACGTGGTCGGTGATGCAAGATTCGAACTTGTGACTGAACTTGATGACACCCAAACCAAATACTTACTTCTTTCAATAAAGCTAGAAATAAACGTGGTCGGTGATGCAAGATTCGAACTTGCGACCCCTTGGACCCAAACCAAGTGCGCTACCAAGCTGCGCTAATCACCGATTTTTACAATTCTCTATCACAACCATGTAATAAAAAAAATGGGGTGGCTAAAGGGACTTGAACCCTCGACAACCGGAATCACAATCCGGGGCTCTACCAACTGAGCTATAGCCACCATAATTACTTTGTAAACTTATTGTTAAGTATGACGCGCCCTGTAGGATTTTAACCTACGATCCACGCCTTAGAAGGGCGTTGCTCTTCTTACCCCCTCCTTGGAGTTACCATCCCTTACCTGCTTGGCTAAGGAATGAGTGCATTATAGGGTGTAAATATATAAAAGCAACATTTTCCCAGCAATTATCGGTGATTTAATTTTTACTGAGACAAAATGATTTTTATCGCCATTTTTCAGTTTATTTGCTATGTTTTTGCGCTTCCCCTATTTTGAGTTTTATTATCAGGCACAGGTCGAGCTAGACGGTTAAGTCCATCACTTTATTTTTATTTTTATTTTTTGTGGCTGTTACCTCATCGTTATCAAGATTAAGTAGCAAATCCATTAAATGCGCCCAATCTTCTACAACTAACATTCGGATGCTTGCTCTAAAGTTTTCCCATAAATGAGATTTTGAGCCAAACGAAACACGACAAGCTTGGTACACGCCATCAGTTAATTCAAATATTTGATGAAAGTAAAAGGCAAGTAAGGTCAGCAGGTACATGTTGTCGCTTAAGTTTTTATCTCCATGACCATAATTATGCTCTATATGATAACCTTGATTTTTAAGTGTGTTGAAACTCTCATTCTCAATTTTCCACCGACAACGCCCTGCTTTAGTCATGGCGGTAACATTATCATCGTTCATTTTTATGTCTGTTACCCAACGATGGGTTTTAGTTATTTTTCCATGAATATTTTTGAATTGATATTGAAACCAATTCACGTTAATGGTTTTTTCTTTGCCGTTAAGAGGTACGTCATTTTGCCAAGCTAATTGTCGCCTAATCACCGAAAACTGCTGGTCTAAAGACGGGGCTTTAAACCGATTCCTTCGGACGAATTAAATTTTGTTTTAAAAATTGAATTAGCCATTTTGCTCCCACTACATCATCTACTTCATGCGCTAATGCTGCACTGGCTGCATCAATAACCGACGATTTAATACGATCCTTGCGGGAATACATTAAGGCGAGTGAATAACTACTAGAGAACTCAGGATGTCCTTGAATACCTAAAAAATTATCTCCTACTTGGATCATACTGTACGGACAAAAATCGTTACTCATTAACACCTGTGCTTGCGGTGGAAGTGCTAATATTTGATCTTGGTGACTCACAATCAGATCTAACTTATTTTGCGCTGGTATCATCCATTTTTGTGACTTAACTTCCTCACTAAAAGAAACACCGATGCCCCAGCCTTTATCTGACTTATTAACCTTGCCACCTAAACACTTAGCTATGAGTTGATGACCAAAGCAAATACCAACCAAACCTTTACCTGCGTCATAAAGCAACTTAATGAAATATTCTAGCTCTCTAATCCACAGTTTATCGTCATTAACACCCCAACGGCTTCCACTGGTCATGTAGGCATCACAGACATCAATATCTGTTGGCAATTGACGGTCTATCGCTGAGAAGAAATGAACCTCCACTTGATCGTCAACTTTATTGATTAGATCTCTGAACATATCAGGGTAGTCTCCAAATTCAGGCTGCAATTGCTCTTGAACCTGATCACAAAGTAATATTCCCAATTTCATAATTAACATCCTAATTGTTCGTTTTAGAGCTCACCATTAATTGCCGCTAAACAGATGGCTGAGTATTGCTTTTCAGTAAATTGAATCGGATTACCTCCTGCTGCTCCATCTTTAACAGCCATTTTTCCGATCTTTTCAATTTGATCAGTATCTATCCCTATTTCACTCAAACTATGAGGGATATTTAGCTCAGCACGTAGGGTAACAACCCAGTTTAAGAAACCATCAAAACTGGTATCATCAAGCTCAAGATAACGAGATAAACGTTCAATTTGAGGTTCAATTACACTACGGTTAGCTTTAAGAACATAGGGCATCAACACCGCATTAAGTAAACCATGATGACTGTCATATAATGCACCTAACGAATGAGCTAGTGCATGCATTCCGCCTAAACCACGTTGAAATGCAGTTGCTCCCATGGTTGAACTAACCATGACTTGAGCTCTCGCTTCTAGATCACCACCCGAAGCAACGGCACGAGGTAAATAATTTTTAATCAAACGAATTGCTTCTAACGCTATACCTTCAGCCATCGGGTGGTAATACGATGAACAATATGCTTCCAAGGCATGAGATAGTGCGTCCATACCAGTTGCTGCGGTTAATTTAGCGGCTAATCCAACCGTCAATTCTGGATCGAGAATGACAATAGATGGCAACATATTAGGATGAAAAATCAAGCGTTTTAGGTGCTGTTTTTCATCGGTAATTACTGATGCACGTCCAACTTCTGAGCCAGTACCTGATGTTGTTGGAACGGCGACAACGGGGGCCATCTTCTCGGTAAAAACCCTCGTCCAGTTGTCTCTGGCATCTTCAAAATCCCAAAGAGGGCGGTTTTGACCAACCATTAGAGCCACTGCTTTTGCCGCATCTAAAGCTGAGCCTCCACCAAAGGCAATAACACCATCATGATCACCCTGCTTGTATGCTGATACGCCATCCGTCACATTCACACTGGTTGGATTGCCTTTTATCTGTGAAAATAAACCACAGCGTAACCCTGCTTGCTGACAAGTATTCATCGCTTGCTCAATCATCGGCAGCTTTGCCAATTCAGGATCTGTTACCAATAGAGGTGCTTTCATACCCAGGCTTTTACAAGCGTCGGCTAATTCATTAATTCTGCCGATCCCTTGTCGAATGTTAGTTGGATAATTCCAATTAGCGGTAAGTTTATCTAAATTCATTTTTCTTCCTTAGTTCGGCATTTTTAAGTGGAAAGACTTAGGTCGGGTCAGTGAGTCATAACCTAGCGTCGACAACGTGCAACCACGACCAGAGTTTTTAACGCCAGTCCACGCCAAAGCGGGATCTAGGTAATCACAACGATTAAGAAAAAATGTGCCTGTTTCAACTTGTTCACCTATCGCTATCGCAGCTTCTATATCTTTACTGAAAACACTGGCGGTTAAACCGAATTCAGAATCATTCATCAAGGTAACCGCTTGCTCATCACTGTCGACTTTCATGATGCCAACAACTGGGCCAAAACTTTCTTCGGTCATGACCCTCATGCTATGGTCAACGTTGGTGAGTAACTGTGGTGCTACATAGGGTGTACCTATTTCATCGAGTGGAAAGGTAGCAGGGTCTATATGAGCAATCGCACCCATTGCGATTGCGTCATTGATCTGTTCACGGATAAAGTCAGCGGCACCAATTTTTACTACTGGGCCGAGCGTCGTCGTTGAATCATCTGAACGGCCAAGTTTGTAGGTGTTGACTAATGTGGTGGCTTTAGTGACAAACTCATCAAAGACTTCACTTGCAACATAAATACGCTCAATACCACAACAAGACTGTCCTGAGTTGAAAAAGGCACCCTCTATACAAGAGTCTACCGCGTGATCGATATCAGCATCAGCACGTATGTAAGCTGGATCTTTACCTCCTAGCTCTAATCCAACGCCGATAAAACGTCCACTCGCCGATTTTTCTACCATAGCGCCGCCGCCGACAGATCCAGTGAAAGCAACATAATTAATTTGTGGCTGTTTGATCAAGTTTTCAGTATCTTGATGGCTCAAGTGTAGGTATTGAAATATTCCTGCTGGTAAACCTGCGGTATTAAAAGCCTTTTCTAACTGTTCGGCACATAAAGGTGTTTGTGCTGAATGTTTTAAGATAACCGCGTTACCTGCCATGATCGCAGGGATAATGGCATTAATTGCCGTTAAATAAGGGTAGTTCCAAGGGGCAACAACAAAAGTAACACCTAAAGCCTCACGCTTAATATAACGAGAAAAACCTTCCAAGGGGAGTAACTCTATTCGAGCGAGTGCTTGTTCAGCAACATCAATCATATATTGTGCGCGTTCAATCATTCCTGAGACTTCACCTTTAGCATATTGGATAGGACGTCCCATCATCCAACATAATTGTTCGGCGATTTCATCAGTATTATCATTAAATGCTTCAAGCATAGCTAAACAAATGCTTCGTCGTTCTTTTAGTAAGCTTTGTCGCCACTGTTGCTGTGCTTTAACGGCTTGCGCAACGGTGTGATCAATTTGTGCTTGACCCGCTAAATCTCGCTCGACGTATATAGAGCCATCAATAGGCGAAATAGTTTGTTGTATAGTAGTGTTACTCATAATATTTTTGCTCTTAAATAATTTCAAAATAACGCGATAATTCCCAATCTGAGACATGTTTGCGATATTCACGTTCTTCCCATTCACGCGATGCGGCATAATGAGCGACAAACTCTTCGCCAAACATTTCTATTGCTACTTTTGACTGTTTTAAACGACCTGCTGCTTCAAATAAAGTGGCTGGAAGTTGTAGTTCGCTGGGATGTTCTTGTTCATAAGCATTACCTTTTACTTGTGGTAAGGGCTCTAATTTGTGCTCAATACCATAAAGCCCTGAAGCAAGTGCGGCAGCGAGAGCTATATAAGGGTTAGCATCAGCGGCACCTAAACGGTATTCGATTCGTTGTGATTTAGCGGAGCCAGGAATAACACGTAATGCGGTTGTTCTATTTTCAACGCCCCATGTGGCATCAAGTGGCGCCCAGGCGCCGGGAACCATACGGCTAAAACTATTTACGGTTGGTGAGATCATTGATAAAAACTCAGGTATTAAACGTTGTTGCCCAGCAAGGAAATGGCGCTGAGTATCACTCATATTGTGTTTTTTATCGGCATCGAAAAAAGCAGATGAACCATCATTATTAGTCAACGAGATATGAATATGACCACTTTGACCTGGTAAATCGCCAGACCATTTCGCCATAAATGTTGCCATCATATCGTTACGTTGTGCCCAAACTTTGACAAAGGTTTTGAATAATGCGGCTTTATCGGCGGCATCACTCGCATTGTCATGGGCTAAAGCTACTTCAATGACACCAGGACCCGTTTCGGTGTGAATTCCCTCGACAGGCATATCCATATCTTCACAAAGTTTTAATAGATCATGGTACAATTCGGCATGCACCGAATTTCTGATCATTGAATAGCCGAAATTGTCCGGAGATATTGAGTTAAGGTTTTTGTAGCCTTTTTCTCGTACGGAATCAGGTGTTTCGTTAAACATGAAAAATTCATATTCAAAAGCGGCAGTGGCATTAAGACCCATTTTTTCAGCCTTTTTTAACACTCGTTGTAACGTGCTGCGCGGGCATATTTTTTCCGCTTCACCTTCAAATTCGGCGATAAATAATAACATATCCCCTTCAAAAGGAATTGAACGACAGCTACTGGGAATTATGCGAACGGGTGCATCAGGATAACCGGTATGCC
This sequence comes from uncultured Colwellia sp., assembly GCA_965261045.1. GTDB lineage: Bacteria > Pseudomonadota > Gammaproteobacteria > Enterobacterales > Alteromonadaceae > Colwellia. The sequence goes on along the minus strand of CBDHCJ010000001.1, from coordinate 856,547 downwards.
AACCAGTAAAACTGATGTTATCGTATAATTGGTCTTTTGAGTCCCAGCCCAGAACAACATCACAAAAAGCAAAACCGCTATCAAGTGAAGAAAAGAATTTCTCTTTACTCATGTACTTACCACGCATAACACCATCGATGTCAAATACACCCACTTTTATATGCGTTAAACCGCGTTCTTCGATTATTGCTTTGGCATCAGCCACATTTTTGACTACTCTTGGATCTAGCATTATTTTTTCCTTAAAAATTTAGGCTCTGAAAATGAAGAGGGAGTTACCTCTCTATTATACGGTTAACAATTATACTGTTAACGATTATACTGTTAACGTTTAGTCGTCATCTTTGATTGCAGCGAACTCTTCATCAGGCGACTTGGCAACCAGATGATAACGACTGTAGAAAGCGAAGTAAGCAACTAAAATCGCGTAGAAAACAGCAGACCATAAAGCCGCCTCTAAGCTGACTACAAACGTGCTAGCGAAAGCAGCCAAAGATAGAACTAAGGCAATGCCAGTAGTAAAGGTGCCACCCAGTGTGCGATAAGGACGAGCTAAATCAGGCTCTTTTTTACGTAAGATAATGTGCGATAACATCATTAGAACATATGAAATGGTGGCACCAAACACAGCCATAGTGATCATTAAATCACCTTGTTCGGTTAATGAAAGTAAGAAACCAATAATGCCAGGAATGATTAATGCCATTGTTGGTACTTTACGTTTGCCTGTTACCGATAAAAAACGTGGTAAATAACCAGCTCTTGATAAGGCAAAAACTTGACGAGAATAGGCAAATACAATGGAAAAAAAGCTCGCTATTAAACCAAATAAACCAACGATATTAACGAATGTTGCAATACCTGAATTTTCACCATAAACAACTTGTAATGCGCCAACTAGAGGAGCACCGTGATCTTTCATTAACTCTGAGCCTGCAACTCCTGGAGCTAAAAATAGTACCAAGAAAGCAAAGATAATAAGAATAACCATAGCTGTGATAATACCTTTTGGCATATCTTTCGCTGGATTTTCGGTTTCTTCTGCGGCAAGCGGTACACCTTCAACAGCTAAGAACAACCAAATTGCAAAAGGTATCGCACTCCAAATTCCTATATAGCCCTCAGGTAGGAAACTACTAGCGCCGATGGCTTGTTCGTTAACAGCGATATCGAATAAATTGTTATAGTCAAAATAAGGGATCAAACCCACAGAAAATACGAGTAATGCAATGACGGCAATACTGGTAATTACCATCATTATTTTTAATGCTTCGCCAGCGCCAAATAAATGAATACCGACAAATATTATATAACAAGCCGCATAAACCATCGGACCATTAAAGCCAAATATTTCATTAACATAACCACCGATGAATACAGCAATAGCGGCGGGTGCAATTGAATACTCTAAGAGAATTGCAGTACCAGTTAAAAAGCCTCCCCATGGTCCCATTGCTCGTCGAGCAAAACTGTATCCGCCGCCAGCGGTAGGAATTGAAGATGATAATTCAGCGAGTCCAAATATCATACAACCATACATGGTTGCCATTAAAATTGTAGCGATTAACATACCGCCCCAGCCGCCCTGCGCTAGCCCGAAGTTCCAGCCAGCAAAATCACCAGAAATTACGTAAGATATCCCCAAGCTTGCTAATAATATCCAACCAGCAGCCCCTTTTTTCAATTGTCGTTTATCGAGGTAATCTGATGAGACTTCATCATACCCCACGTTGGCTTTAGTACTTGACATGTTACTTTCCTCTAGTTAAAGCGACCTAAATCTTTAATGATATTTTTTATTTTAATTTTTATGCTAAAAACCTAATCGACATAGATAGTAAAGCGAATATTTATCGAGTTCAAATACAATAAGTTATCGTAATACTCATAATATAAGCAAAGCTAATAGCGCCATTAATCTACTGATAAGTAAGCGTTTAATTTATTTTGTTAAAAAGGGATTTAGGTTGACGGTAGTGGTTAACCAATCTTTATTTTAGTTTGTAGCCAAGGTAAATGATTATTTATATAAGGTAGATAATCATTATTTAGCATGCTGTGAATATCTTGCGTGAGCATCTGTGGCAAATTCCATAAATCATTTTGCCGAGTCACTAAAATTAAATTACGAAAAAGTTCATCCCCAGGTAAAAGATGGCAGTCAAATTGTTCGTGGTTGAAACCATTTTGAAATAAACAAAGTGGAGTAGTGATAGTCCAGCCAAGCCCTGCAGTGACAGAAGAGAGAACTGCGAAGGTATTATCTAGGTTCAAACAATGGGGGGCATCGATCTCCATGCGCATTAAATAACGCTCTACGGTGTTACCAATAAGTGATGCTGTACTGTAACGAATAAAGTTAAGCTTGCGGCTCAAAATGCTCAAACTATCGACATCGCTTTGATAACCCTTTGGCGTGAGAATAATAAAAGGCTCACGCAATATTCTATGACGCACCAGCTCTGAATGATTTTCTAAAGCATCATCAGATATGATCATGTCTACTTTGTGTGACATCAAAGCCGCAGCATGAATGTGTGACATGCCAGTGGTGATAGACCACTTATTGGTATGCTTTTTAATCGACTTGATCAGTGATGGTCCAAATGATGTAGCGAGGGAATCAACCATCGCAAATTTTACATGGGTTAAATGCTTAAAGTTAGCACTCAAAATATCTTGATTAGTTTTTCTCGCTTGTGAAAGTATTTGTGTAGCACTGTCGTATAGGAAACGGCCGGCAGTAGTCACTTCAATGGGTCTTACATTGCGATCAAGTAATTGAGTTTTAAGCGAAGTTTCTAAGTTAGATAATGATTGGGATACTGCCGATTGTGTTGCCCCCAATACTCGAGCTGTGGTTGACATATTACCTGATTTAACTGTTGCTACAAATATTTCTAGCATTCTTAAATCGAAACCAAAACTATTACTCATATATATTTCTTCTGAATTGAATCATTTAAATTTTGGTATGACCTAATTCATGTGCTAAGCATTAACCTAGCTTAATACAAACCATTCAATACCGACGAGGATAATAGATATATGATAGAAGTACTTAAAAAGCAAGGATTAAATTGCAATGATTTATTATGTGTTATGTGTACCAACTGGATAAAAAATGGGAATTATTAACTAACACTTGGGATAAAAAAGATATGAGCAATTTCTAAAATAGAGTCAGTGTTAAAAATAGGGCTCTGTTGCAAAGATCGCATGGGTGGTACTAACAAAAGAAAATGGCGATCCGTACAGGACTTGAACCTGTGACCCTCCGCTTCATCACACTACAGTTTTCACTGCCACCTAAAAAGGCTTTGTGCGCTGGACTATCCCTTCACCATTGCTTGCGCTTTAGGTGGATGCCGTCTAGTCTCTGCACCTTCCTCACTTTCGCAAGGCTTGGCTCAGGATTGCCATCAGCATTACCTGAAAGGTTTCCCTGAATTTGACATCTTACACTTAGAGGTTTTCACCAATAAGGCCCAAATTTTACTTTTAGAAGGCGGATGCTCTATCCAGCTGAGCTAACGGACCTTAATCTAACTTCTGGTAAAAAGCTTATTATAAAACCTGATAAATTCCTGTGGCGTTTATAGTAAACTTTTTAAATCTTATCTATCTAGTGTTACCTGTGACAGGTAACCTTTTTCTTTACTAGGTAATATTACCTACAAAAGCATACTTTTTATTCTTTCAATAAAGCTAAGAATAAAAGTGGTCGGTGATGCAAGATTCAAACTTGTGACTGAACTTGACGACACCCAAACCAAATACTTACTTCTTTATACTTATTCTTTCAATAAAGCTAGAAATAAACGTGGTCGGTGATGCAAGATTCGAACTTGTGACTGAACTTGACGACACCCAAACCAAATAAGTGGTCGGTGATGCAAGATTCGAACTTGTGACTGAACTTGACGACACCCAAACCAAATAAGTGGTCGGTGATGCAAGATTCGAACTTGTGACTGAACTTGACGACACCCAAACCAAATAAGTGGTCGGTGATGCAAGATTCGAACTTGCGACCCCTTGGACCCAAACCAAGTGCGCTACCAAGCTGCGCTAATCACCGACATTTGTTAAAAACAACCTAAATTCCCTGCTTTCAACGGGTGCGGATATTACCTAGTTGCGTTAGCCCAGTCAAACCTTTTTTATAAAAAAAACGCGTTCGCTTACTTTTAATGCAACTTGGTTCATTGTTAGATAAAAAATTAGATAAAAGTTAGATAAAAAAAATATTATCATTTGGCTCTCTATGATCCATTTAATCTGTCGTCAGCTAATTCTTGATCCGATAAGGGATCACACAGAAGTAATACCAATACGAGTAAGTTGGTGATCCAATATTAATGTGAATAAATTTTCAAGAGCACAGGTTTTTAGTTCCAGACAAAACCTAAGTACCTACATCCATGTAGAATGATCGCATATTTATTCGTATTGGTATCATTACACTCTGGTATTTTATCTGTTAATTATGCCTACTACTAAGTCTTGCTTTATGGCAAAATAGTGCGGTTTTATCATTATTATTTAAACTTAATATCCAAGGTCAAGTATAAGCATTATGACGGCAACATTAATTGACGGCAAAAGCATTGCCAAACAACTAAGAGACTCAGTAAAAGAAAAAGTTAGCTTGCGTGTTAACAATGATCAAAGAGCTCCTGGCTTAGCCGTTATCTTGGTAGGTTGCGATGCTGCTTCTCAAGTTTACGTTGGCAGTAAGCGTAGAGCTTGTGAGGAGGTAGGCTTTATTTCTTACTCATATGACTTACCCGCTACAACTTCACAAGATGAATTATACCAATTAATCGATGAACTCAATAACGATGATGCTATTGATGGTATTTTGGTTCAACTTCCCTTGCCTGATGGCTTAGATGCAAACTTGATCATAGAGCATATTCACCCCGAAAAAGATGTCGATGGTTTTCATCCCTTTAATGTTGGCAAACTGGTTTTGCGTCAGCCAGGATTACGCCCTTGTACACCAAAAGGTATTATGAAACTTATCGAGTCAACTGGCGTAAAACCTCATGGTTTAGAAGTTTTAGTGGTTGGCGCTTCAAATATTGTTGGCCGACCAATGACTTTAGAGTTATTGCTCGCTGGCTGTACGGTTACCACTACTCATAGATTTACTAAAGATCTTGAAGGGAAAGTTAGCAATGCTGACTTGATTGTTGTCGCCGTTGGCAAGCCCGCTTTTATTCCTGGTGAGTGGATTAAAGAAGGTGCCATTGTAATTGATGTAGGCATCAACCGCTTAGCGTCAGGAAAACTTGTTGGTGACGTAGATTTTGATATAGCTAAAAATAAGGCCGCCTTCATCACACCCGTGCCTGGTGGAGTTGGTCCGATGACAGTAGCTAGTTTAATTGAAAATACTCTTATTGCCTGTGAGCAATTTGGGAAGTAGAATTTAACTTTTAGTTTCGAAAAAAGCATACCGTATTTCAGGAACGAACAAAAGTTTCAGGAGCGAACAAAAGTATTTGTACACTCCTTCTATGAATTAATAACTCACGACTCGTAACTTATCTACGCCTTACGCCAAGTCGTTTTACCGGCACTATCTTCTAGCACAATATTCATCGCGTTTAATTTGTCTCTGGCTTCATCTGCTAACGCCCAGTTTTTGTCAACACGCGCTTGATTACGCTGCACAATCAGTGCTTCAATAATCATGACTTCTTCATCATTATTTTGACCTTGCAAAAATGTTGATGGCTCTAATTGTAATACACCAATAACACCGCCCAATGCTTTTAAGGTAGCAGCTAGTTTTATTGCTTGCTCCGTATTATCATCTTTTACCACATTGAGCTCTTTAGCAATTTCAAATAACACAACAAGTGCTTGTGGGATATTAAAGTCATCATCCATGGCTTGACAAAATTGCTCTACATAAGCAGATTTCCTATCTAAAGCAAAGTTTTCTGGCACACTTACATCTCTTAATGCGGTATAAATTCGCTCTAATGAAGAGCGTGCTTGATTTAAGTTATCTGTTGAGTAATTTAACTGACTACGATAATGCCCTGTTGTTAAGAAAAACCGTACCGTTTCCGCATCATATTTGCTTAATACATCACGAATAGTAAAAAAGTTACCAAGAGATTTAGACATTTTTTCTTGATCAATTTGTACCATCCCAGTATGCATCCAATAATTCACATAAGGCGTATCTAGCGCACAACAGCTTTGCGCAACTTCGTTTTCATGATGAGGAAATTGTAAATCTGAGCCGCCACCATGAATATCAAAATGGTGACCTAATTCTTTGGCATTCATCGCTGAACATTCTATATGCCAACCAGGACGCCCCTCTCCCCATGGTGATGACCAACTTGGCTCACCAGGTTTGGCTGATTTCCATAAAACAAAATCTAACGGACTATTTTTTGACTTATCAACTTCAACCCGAGAGCCAGCTTGAAGCTGCTTTAAATCTTGACCACTCAATTTGCCATAATCGGCATAACTTGAAACATCAAATAAAACATCCCCTTTCCCTGCAACGTCAGCATCAATACCTGTAATATAAGCATGTTTTTTAGCAACTAAGGTTTCAATCATTGCGATTATTTCAGGCATATGCGTTGTCACTCTAGGCTCAAGATCTGGACGTGCCATATTTAACGCATCAAAATCTTCATACATATAAGCAATAGTACGCTCAGTTAATGCTTCAGGTGTTTCATTATTTTCATGAGCACGATTAATAATTTTATCTTCAACATCGGTAATATTACGTACGTAGTTGACATCAAAGCCCGAAAAGCGCAAATAACGAGCAATGTTATCAAAGCTAATATAAGTTCGTGCATGACCAATGTGACACAAATCGTAAACCGTACAACCACAAACATATAATCCTACTTTACCAAGGATAATTGAGGTGAAAGTTTCCTTTTTACGGGTTAAGGTATTGTATATCTGCAACATGAGGGCTAACGGCTCCGCTTAAATAAAATAATGATCAGTAAAATTGACAAAGGATTGTACCTCAAGCGCGCTTTTGAATCACTATAGCTGATGTACTTTCTACCAAGTTAAGGTACAATTTGGAAAAATTTATTTCTATGGGCTTATACGCTCAACTTTTTAAGAGAGTCTTATGATTATTTTCAAAACTACCCTTGGTGAGATTAAAATTAAATTAAACTTTGATAAAGCACCTAACAGCGCAAAAAACTTCCAAAAATACGTCGAAGAAGGCCATTACAATGGCACTATTTTTCATCGTGTGATCAAAGGTTTTATGGCACAAGGTGGTGGTTTCGCTCCTGGTTTAGATGAAAAACAAACCCGTGCTAGTATTGAAAACGAAGCCAATAATGGTTTAGGGAACAAACGTGGCACCTTAGCTATGGCACGTACTCAAGAGCCGCATTCAGCGTCAGCACAATTTTTTATCAATTTATCTGACAATGATTTCTTAGACTTTAAAAGTGAGTCGGTACAAGGGTGGGGCTATTGTGTATTTGGTGAAGTGGTTGAAGGAATGGATGTAATCGACAAAATGGCTTTAGTTGAAACGGGTAATATGTTTGGTCACAGTGATGTACCTAAAGATGATATTTTAATCGAATCAGCACTTGTTGAATAAAGGGGTTACTTTTTCAACTAATGAGTAGTACTAAACAAGCAGTTACCTATTTCATTGCTGATTTACATTTAGCGCAAAACAGGCCCGATATAACGGCCTGTTTTTTACGTTTTTTAAAAAATGAAGCCACCAAAGCACAAAGCCTTTATATTTTAGGTGATTTATTTGAAGCTTGGCTTGGTGATGATGACGATAGCGCTTATTTAGCAACCATAGCCAAGACTTTGGCTGCCTTATCAACGGGTGGAACTACTATTTATTATATTCATGGTAATCGAGATTTTTTGCTTGGGCAGCGCTTTGCAAAAAAATCTACTATGATCTTATTACCTGAAATTGATTTAATTGATTTATACGGACAAAGCGTTGTTATTATGCATGGTGATACGCTGTGTACTCGTGATATTGCTTACCAAAAATTTCGCAAAAAATCACGCTCATGGTGGTGGCAAGCGCTGATCAAAAGTTTACCACTGTTTGTTCGCAAAAAAATAGCCGCTGACTACCGTAAAAAAAGTGCTGCGGCAACCGCCATTAAGTCACAAGATATTATGGATGTAACGCTTGATGAAGTAGTAAGGTGTCTTGAAAGCTATCATAGTCAATTACTAATACATGGTCATACCCACAGACCAGCTGTGCATGAGTTAAGTGTTAATAATAAAGCCGCTAAGCGGATAGTACTTGGTGATTGGTACGAGCAAGGGGCTTGGCTTAAGGTTACACCAACAAGTATGGAGCTAATGAATAGATCATTGACTTAATATACTGAGATCCTCAATTCAGCTTTGGTGCCCAGACCAAAGCTAGACTTTACATCAGGATAATGTATGTCCTACATTTTCTAATAAGATACTGCCTGTACCATAGTGTAGGCAAAGACACCATGAAGATGACAGTATGTGAATTAAATATAACCTGTTTATTTTTTATACTGGCGCACCTGAATGAAACTTAAAATCTTCATCAGGGCTAGTAATTAACTCAGCTTCAACCTTAGCAAAATGAGCAATACGCTCACTAATATCCCTATCTTTTCCTGCCACTTGTGCCGCTAATGCTAAATAATCTTGATAATGACGTGCTTCAGATCTTAATAAAGAAATGTAAAACTTATTCAAATCATCATCTAAATGAGGAGCGAGTTTAGCAAATCGTTCACATGATCTGGCTTCAATATAAGCACCGCAAATGAGCTTATCAATTAATGTTTCAGGCTCATGTGTTGTAACATGCTTCATCATGCCTTTGGCATAACGACCAGCTGTTGTATTTTTAAATGCAATATTTCGACCTTCCATGATCTCTAATACTTGATAAAAATGGTGTAACTCTTCTTTGATCAGCAACACCATTTTATCAATCAAATCTTGCCCGTAATTAGAGTTACTTTTAGGGAAAACTGATTTTGAAAATGCTTCTTGGTTGGCTAAAGACTGTAAATTACCTTCTTTACGATACAAATAATCCTCATAAGGTTTAAACCAATCAGCAAGTATTTGTCCGCTTTCTTTATCAACGGCATATTTACAAATAAAATGCATTGCGGTCTGTCCAGCCTTCAACTCACACGCGAGGTGATCCAGTAATATAACAGGTAAATTCTCTGGTTTTTTAGCTTCTTCAATCCAAGCATCAGGAGTTTCACATTTAAGAAAACTTAAAATTGGAGCTAATAGTTTTTGGGTAGGCACGATGTAAAATATCTCGTAGTAAAAGTTAATAATTTAAGTTTATTTTATCATGACTTTTTTAGATAAAAACTATCAATTTGATCAGCAAAACTTTCATAATCTTTGGCTTTTAAGAAATCAGCCTTATCACCAATAGCTTTAAAGTGTTTTTTACCACATTTTATTTTTATATTTTCAGTTTCACGAAGATCAGAGCTAAGCATTGAACTTTTGGTTTCAACAACAAAATAAAGGTGCTCAGAGCCATCCTTTTCAATTAATACAGCCCAATCGGGATTATAGCTACCTAATGGTGTGTTAATCTTAAACCAACGGCTAGGAAGTTTTACATAAAGCTTAACTTCATCACGTTTTTCTAATTCTCGTACTGCGACTATTTTTTAATCGCTTATGTTATTGCCCTGATAGTCAAGTTTAACTATTGATGTTTGATATTCCAGCACCCAAGACTCAAACGTATTTGTAGTATTCTTAGTCCGCCTGTTTAAGCTAAACTCATTAAAAATGTAATCAATAGGATCATGGGGTGATCTTTCTAATGCACATTGAACTAAACCAAGCCTTTCAGGGTAAGCAATAGTATCCCATTCTCTAGGGATACCAAAAGCGTTTACACCACGCCACTGCACGAGATCTTTAATATCTTCTGACGATTTCCATACGGTTATTTCTCCAGACTGATGTTTCGAAATTCCAGCCCATGGGCTAATAATTGATTCAATATGATCGATTTGCTTTTTAGTTGTTCTTGCTAAATTGTGTTTCCAACCAATGTCGGATGCCAACTCATGCAGAGAAATTGCATTTTTTTCATGTAAAATTTCTTTAGCCATATTTTCTAAAGTCATTTTGTAACTACCATGAAAATACTTATCAGAATTAATATTTGTCACACTACTTTGTTCTTCTACTTCTTCAGGTTCAAATAGAATAGTATCTTCTAACTCCTCTTCCGCTTCTTGAGCTAAATCTAAAGCCAATAGTTTATTTAACTGATCATGAATTCTTTCTATAATTGAATTTTCATCTATAAAATAATCGGTTGACCATATTCGCAATAATTTCCAACCAAGATTTTCTAATATTAAATGCCTTACACGATCTCTATCCCTTGCAGCCGGCGAGCCATGATATGTTGCGCCATCACACTCTATTCCTGCCAGAAATTGTCCTGGCTTATCAGGATGGATAACTCCTAGATCGATTCTAAATTTACTGACCCCTATTTGAGTTTGTACTAGCCAACCCTTTTCTCTTAAGGCGAAAGCTACGCTTTCTTCAAAGTAACTATCAAACTGATCAACTCCGTAATTTGCTTCTGCTGTTTCAGGTAGTGCAATAGGACCTTTTTCTGCGTACTCCAAAAAGTACTTAAGGTGTTTTACTGCAAGAGCGCTAGTTCGACTTAAGTCAATCATGGTGATGTAATCGTGCTGATAATGCCTGATCTAAAATACTTTCAAGATCTGCTTCATCAGTTGAATCATCAGTACTGCTTTTTGAGAAGAAGTTTGTTGGTGGCATTTGTTTAGGATCGCCAACAATAATAACATTTTTACCCCTGGCAATAGTTCCAACAGCATCCCACACTGTTATCTGAGAGGCTTCATCAAAGACCACTAAATCAAACGCATTAAAATGTGCTGGTAAAAACTGAGAAACAGAAAGAGGTGACATCATAAAACATGGGGTAAGATGAAGTAGGTTTTCACCCATTTCATTAATCAGTTGCCTGATAGGTTTATGCTTACTTCTTTTATTAAACTCTCTTGAAAGAACACCATACTCAGCAGGAGAGTTAGGCGAATTTGGATCAGGTGTAGCAGAGGCAACTATCGACGAAATATATTCCGCTGTTGTTTTTGAGACTAGTGCATCTAGATCTCTAAATTCTTCAATCAAATTTTCATGCTGTGATGTACTAAAAGTTCTTAAAGCATCAGAGCGGTCAATAAGAATAGGCGCTAACCAAGCACATACTGCATTAGTTGTTTGGTGTACTGTGTCTTTGCCTTTGATTTCACGACCTTCCAAACATGTAATAACATTGTGAAGACCTTTACTGCTTGCTACTTTTTTAGCTTCAAGCCAATGACACCAAGCATTTATTTTTGGCTCCAATGCAATAACTTCATCACAAGAGTGAATAAATTCAGCTATAGTTTTGTCCGCTGGAACAGCTCCCCCTAGAGTAATGAAAACATCAATATCCTTTTTAAATTCAGTGTAACTTTTTGAGTAGTTATCACAGGCTGTAGCTAAAGCAGATGACTGGTAGAATTCGAAGTTATCTACCACTTTTTCCTTTAAGTTATTAATTAGTGCCGATGGATCAGAGAGTCTTCCAGCTACTTTTCTAGTGATATCAAACAACCCCTTAGATTCCTGATATTTAGAACTTAAGTGCTCGCTAGAAGTATCCCAACCTTGCCATATTTTATCTTGTTCGAAGTTGCTAATGTTCTCATAAACCTTTTTAACGGTACTATTGATCTCATCTAATAATGATAGTTCTTCAAATGTTATTGCACCATGCACACCAACTGCACTTAATGCTTTTATGATTTTTCTTTTAGCAAACCATTTTAACGGCCAAATTTTCTGCTGTGCTGTTTGAAATGATGTAAGCCAATCTGAGGTAGGGTGGCTAGATATTTTTTCTAGTGAGAATATTAATTTCGAACTTTTTACTTGTTCATCTATTACGGCTTTAAGTTCTACTAATGAATTTAGCTTGTCTAATTCATCTCTAGCACTTGGCTTATAAATAAAGCTTAAATTCGTTGACCAGAATAAGCAAAGCTAGCGGGTGGATTAACATAAGCTATCGACTCATTTGAGATCACATTCCACAGTGCTGCGGCCATCAAATAGGGCCTTTCCCTCGTTTCTGATTGATAGCCATCTAATTTTGATTCATGTCCTGCGGATTTCATTACATCGGAAGCTTTTTTTACTAGTTCCGAGATGTAATTTGCGTTAGGGGTAGAAAAAGCGGCTAATAGTTCAGCCATTCGTTCTTCTCCGCCCCAAAAATTTTTTGGCAGTAAATTAGTTTGGTATGACTGTTTTGCCAATACTTCATCAGAGCTATAGAGAGTGAAATTCAAATTAATTTCAATTTGCTCAGTTAATGCATCTAAATATTCATTTGATATTTTTAAAAGTCGTTTTTGTAATAAGAGTGTATGACCTGCCTCAAGTGAGTCCACATGCCATTCTTCAGGGGAAAACACTTCTGGATCAGAAGTTAAAACAAGCTTTAAATCTGTGTACGTTTTGTGAGAGTTCTCAGGTGTAATTACTTTAGAAAAATTCAATTCAAGGGATGTAATAAGTGGATATTGGTTTTGTTGAAATGCAAAAGAGTACACTTTAGCTATCTCGGCATTAATGCCTAAATTTTCCATTGAATCTCCGACTTTCTGTAAAACCAATGATATGTGGCTAAATTATAATGGGTGTAGATTTACTTGACCACTTCAATAACGACAATAAATAAGATAGGCTCCTTTTATTTCAGTTAGTTATTAAGTGCGAATAAAAACCAACATCTCAAAAGGCTTCTTATGACTCCAGCTTAGGTTAATTCTTTCGATTTTTCATTCTTTGTGATGCGAAACAGCAATTCGATCATATGATCACTCTTTTAATCCATACATTTTTAAAAGCAAATATGAAGCTCATTTACTTCCATTTAGCCTGCGACTGATTCAACAGTTATAGTAAGTTTGTTATCAGCAAAAACAGGCTTAAAACGAAAGCCGATGTGATGTAAGCAATTGATCAACTTATCAATACTGAACTTATCAATACGACCGTTAACTAAATCACTAACGCGAGGTTGAGTGATTTTCATTTGCTTTGCTGCATCTTCTTGTGACCATTTTTTTGTGTCGATAATGTCCCGTATAGCAATCATTAAATCTGATCGCGTTTGAAGCTCTGAGGCTTCCGCTTTATTTTCTGTAACAACATCAAAGATGTTTGTGTATTCAAGAGTCATACTAAACGACCTTATTGATTAACTTATATGCCTAATATATCAGTACTTATATATTAGGCAAGTGTTGATATAACTATTATTTGATTTCTTTTTGCATTAATTTGTAACGCTTTTTAGCGGTGTCCATTGCTTGTCTATCAACACCGTTAGTTGTCTTAGTAAACGAATGCAATATAAATACTGTCTCTGCAAACTTAGCTACATAAATCGTTCTGTAAGCAGGTCTACCATTCTCTATTAGTTCAACAGCGCCAATACCGACACTGTCTTTTAAGTGCTTAAATTTACTGAATGCCTCTTTGTTCTGGCAAATAGCGTTTAAGTCATTAGCAAAACGCTTTTGAATTTTATCAGGCAAAGCTAAAAACTCTTTTTGGGATTGATTGTTGATGAATTTAAACTTTTTCATTTATTTTTTAATGGCCTGTAGTGATACTGCTCGCTCATGCAGTTTCTCAGGTGTTGGTACTTGACAGCCATTTCTATTGCTACACCACCGCTCAAAGGCGGTATGGGTTTTCTAAAATTAATGTCATCATTCTTCTAATTTTGGCTGTTAATATTCTATGGATGTAGATCTTTTGGATCGACGAAAGATCTATTGATGCTAACAAGCAGCTTTACCATAGGGTAGAGTACCTGCAATCAGAAGGTAAATCGACTGGTCAATAATTATTTAGACAATATAGCGATTGCAAGCAGTTATCCCGCATGAGTGAAACTCACCAAAAATCACGGACGAATGCCAGATATAATTATGATATATTTAAGTTACTTGTAAATTATACAAACGAATAAAAACGTTCAAATAATTAACTTAAAAAGATAAAAATGGCGGTGAGCGAGAGATTCGAACTCTCGTTAGGGGTAAACCTAAACACACTTTCCAGGCGTGCGCCTTCAGCCACTCAGCCAGCTCACCATTTTGTAAATTGAGAAATTTTACAGCGCTATGGTAGATAAAAATCTGCTCGCACGCAAGTCTAATGCACTAGTAACTTAGTAAAACCAACCTGTTGTTTAAATTTTACTCAATTACGGTAGTAGTTACACCTTAAGCATTGCCTTTCACTTTAAGCTTATTATCAGCTGCAAAATTTAACATTCGATGTAAAGGTATTAAGGCTTTTTTAGCCAAATCAACATCAACTGTAATTTCTTTACCCAAGGGGTTTTCTAGGGCCTGTGCGATAGATTTTAAGCCATTCATTGCCATCCAAGGACAATTAGCACAGCTGCGACAAGTAGCGCCATTTCCGCCAGTAGGGGCAGCTATAAAGGTTTTCTCTGGATTAGCTTGCTCCATTTTATAGAAAATACCTCTATCGGTAGCAACAATAAAGTGCTGATTCGGCATTGCTTGACTAGCTTTAATCAATTGGCTAGTTGAACCAACTGCATCAGCCATTTTAACAACATCGGCTGGTGACTCCGGATGAACCAATACTGCAGCATCAGGGTACTGTACTTTTAAATCATGTAACGCTTTCGCTTTAAACTCATCATGAACAATACAAGCCCCTTGCCACATTAACATTTTGGCGCCTGTTTCTTTTTCAATGTATGAGCCAAGGTGACGATCAGGCCCCCAAAGAATTGGTTTACCTTCACTTTCAAGCATTTCTACAATTTCTAAGGCGATACTTGATGTAACTACCCAGTCAGCACGCGCTTTAACCGCTGCTGAAGTATTAGCGTAAACAACAATGGTATGATCTGGGTGCTGATCACAGAAAGCAGAAAACGCTTCAATAGGACAACCTAAATCCAATGAACAGGTAGCTTCAAGCTCTGGCATCAACACCGTTTTTTCAGGCGTTAAAATTTTAGCTGTTTCACCCATGAACTTAACACCTGCAACAATAAGAGTTTGTGCTGAGTGTTGATTGCCAAAACGTGCCATTTCCAAAGAGTCAGCTACACAACCGCCAGTTTCTTCAGCCAATGCTTGAATTTCTGGATCAGTATAATAATGAGCAACTAGCACAGCATTTTTTTCAATTAACAGCGCTTTTATTCTTGTTATATATTGTTTTTTTTCATCAATACTTAATAGTGTTGGTTTGGCTGGATATTGAAAATCAAAATCGACAGTAGCATTGGATTGGCTCATTCTTACTCTCTATTTTTACATACGTTGAGAAACGCGATAATTATAAGGGAAAGCATAAGTAATGTGTAGTAAAGAGTTTCCGAGTAAAGAGTTACAAGTAATTCGCGTCTCGAAGCTAATATAAAGCAGCCGGTCGGCCGTGAAGGATTTGAACCTTCGACTTAAATTTGGATTAGCGGTTAAAAGCCTTGGCTTAAGGTATTTATTTATTTGTTTATTTGTTTGTTTGTTTGTTTGAAAATATAAAGTGGTCGGCCGTGAAGGATTTGAACCTTCGACTTAAATTTGGATTAGCGGTTAAAAGCCTTGGCTTAAGGTATTTATTTATTTGTTTATTTGTTTGTTTGTTTGTTTGTTTGAAAATATAAAGTGGTCGGCCGTGAAGGATTTGAACCTTCGACTTAAATTTGGATTAACGGTTAAAAGCCTTGGCTTAAGGTATTTATTTATTTATTTGTTTGTTTATTTGTTTATTTGTTTGTTTGTTTGAAAATATAAAGTGGTCGGCCGTGAAGGATTTGAACCTTCGACTTAAATTTGGATTAACGGTTAAAAGCCTTGGCTTAAGGTATTTATTTATTTGTTTATTTGTTTGTTTGTTTGTTTGTTTGTTTGTTTGTTTGTTTGTTTGTTTGTTTGAAAATATAAAGTGGTCGGCCGTGAAGGATTTGAACCTTCGACTTAAATTTGGATTAACGGTTAAAAGCCTTGGCTTAAGGTATTTATTTATTTGTTTGTTTGTTTATTTGTTTGTTTGAAAATATAAAGTGGTCGGCCGTGAAGGATTTGAACCTTCGACTTAAATTTGGATTAACGGTTAAAAGCCTTGGCTTAAGGTATTTATTTATTTATTTGTTTGTTTGTTTGTTTATTTGTTTATTTGTTTGTTTGTTTGAAAATATAAAGTGGTCGGCCGTGAAGGATTTGAACCTTCGACAAATTGGTTAAAAGCCAACTGCTCTACCAACTGAGCTAACGGCCGACATTGCGTTAAGGTTGGTGCCTTAACGCGCCGCATATAATACCCATAAAAAAATTTAGTGCAACAACAAATTTCACTTTTTAACTATTATTTTTTTGTTTGCCTAAAAACACAGCAAAGCGCTACTTTTATCGGCAATAAAAATAACAAAAACATAACGTTTATTGAGTTAAACTTGTCAACCGCGGTTTGGCTAATTGTGCAGAGGTTGAATCTGGGTATTCATTCAATAATTGACGATACAAGTTTATCGCTTTAATCGTATTTTTTTGTTGCTGTACCACCATTGCTAGTTTTAACAATGCGTCAGATCTTTTACTTGAGTCCAGAAACTGCTCAACAACAATAGAAAACTCTTGCCCTGCTTCCTTCAACTCTCCTTTATTAAACAACAACTGTCCTAGCCAGTAATGAGCATTAGGTGCGTATGTTGATTGTGGATAGGCTTGATTAAAGCTGCGAAACTCAGAAATAGCTTGTTCATAACGCTTATCTTTAAGTACTAAATTAAGTGCTTTATCATAAGCTTCATTTTCCGTTAAATCATCACTGTATTTTTTAGGTACTGCTGAAGATTCAATAGCAATAGCGTTGGGTATTTGAGTAGTCGATTTTAATGCTTCATTAACGCGTCTATCGAGCTCTTGATATAGTTCTCTTTGACGTTCTAGTACTTGCGATAGTTGATGAGTATGTAACTCAGTAACACCGCGCAATTCGTTGACTTGTGACTGTAAGTCATCGAGTTGCCGTTGAATATTGACTTGTGATCGATTACGAGAGTCTAGCTTACGCTCAACATTAGCTAATTGCTCAACAACTGAAGTAGAGCTTTGCCCTATATTAGCTGTTGAATTTATATCAATCACTTGTGCTTGTACTGCTAGCACTACAGTAGTGCTAGCAGTTAACATCAAGCAAAATAAAACCGTTCTGTTTGAAAAGGTCAGCTTCATTTATTTTTCCGAAATTAATAAATACATTGGCAATAAACGATTTTTAGTAAACTATTACCGCTCGACGGTTTTGAGAGAAAGCTTCTGTTGAGCGATCTTTAACCATTGGCTTTTCTTCACCGTAGCTCACTACAGATAATTGCGATGAAGTTACCCCCATGTTCTCTAAATACGTTACTACTGCTTTAGCACGACGTTCGCCCAAAGCGATATTGTATTCTGGCGTACCTCGTTCATCAGCATGACCTTCAACTAATACGTTAACGTCTGAATTAGCATTCAAAAATTTTACATGCGCATCTAAAACACTGGCAGATTGCTCACTAACATTTGATACATCAAAATCAAAATAAATAATATGTTCAGCACTTAATCCCGCTATTTTTTGACGTTTTTGCTCTTCAATTTCCGCAGCACGTTTAGCCGCAGTTACTTGTACGCTATCTTCAATAACTTGTTGTGTTACTTCAATATTTGCATTGGTATCAATATTACTTTTTTCATTACGGCTATCATTAGAGCTACAAGCAGCTAAAGTTAATAGAGGTAGAGAAATTACTACATTTTTAAGTGTTTTATTTAAACGCATTTTATTTTCCTTATTTAAAAAAATTATAATGTTAAAATTATTTTCAGTTATGACTAAATCAATTACAAGAACGGTGACCAAGCAGGTGCTTTTACTTGTCCATTAAGTGCTGGTAAACGCGCCTTAAAACGACCATCCCCCGAGACTAAGCCTAATACCTGTCTATTATTATGTAAAGTGCTATATATGATCATACCGCCATTAGGTGAAATGCTAGGTGATTCATCCAAACGAGTTTTCGTTAATACCTGAAATAGACCTGAATCTAATTCCTGCTTAGCTAAACGATACTGACCACGTGTTCTATTAACCATGATTAATTGCTTACCATCAGGGGTAACTGAGCCACCAAGGTTCACTTCACCATTAAAGGATAATCGCCTTATTTTACCATCAACTAAATTTACGCGATAAAGTTGCGGTTTACCACCCCGCTCTGAACTAAATACTAAATAATTACCATCGGGTGACCAACTTGGCTCAGTATCAATAGCTCGATTACGTGTTATTCGGTGTAATTTCTTGTTTGCTAAGGTCATAACATAAAGTTCAGGGTTGCCATCTTTAGATAAAACCATCGCCATTTTGTTTCCGTCTGGTGAAAAACGAGGTGCACTATTTATGCCATTGAATGAACTGATCAATTGACGCTTACCTGTATATATATTCATAGTATGAATTTGTGCTTGGCGATTTTCAAAAGAAACGTAAGCCAGTTGTTCACCGTCAGGATGCCAAGTAGGTGACATTAATGGTTCATTAGAGCTTAACAATACTTGTTCATTAAAGCCATCATAATCTGCAAATGCTAATTGATACGGATACTTTCCTTGATCACGAACAATAATATAGGCAATCTGTGTTAAAAAATCGCCTTTACTACCCGTGAGTGACTCATAAACAGCATTGCTGATGGTGTGAGCATATCGACGAAACTGCTCACTACCAATTTGAGCACTACTTTGAGTAAGTATATGATCTTGTGTTCTTATCAATTCACCATTGCTTAACATGGACGTTTGCCCGCCAGTAATTTGACCACGAATAACATCCACCAATTGATAACTAACTTGATACTGCCCTAAAGTAGTTTCTTGAATAGTACCAATAACAATGGCCTCTACGCCAAGGCTTACCCATGCACTATAATCAATATTTTCCGCTGACGTAGGTAACTGCGGAAATTGATCTTTACTGATAGGGCTAAACTTACCACTTCGCAGTAAATCATCGCTAACAACTTTGGATATTTGTTCAGTAAAATCACTATTACCCTGCCATTGAAAAGGTACTACAGCAATAGGGCGAGCGCTATCGATACCACCTGTTATCACTATTTTAAGTGTCGCCATGGCTGAGGTGGAAAGTAGGGTGATAAAAAGCCCAAGGAGTAATTTAATTTTCATTTTTCACTTCTAAATCAATTTAAAGAGTTATACCAACGACGAATAAATATGTGATCACTACTTACTAGTATTGGTATTAATTATTGAATTTTTTTAAAATTCAGGTACGACGATAACATCAATGTTACGCATTTCTTTGAACACTTCTGGATCTTTCGAAACAGGTAATGTGCCCGCTTTATAAACAGCTCTTTTCGCGGCTTCACAAACCACAGCATCGCCACTAACAACGCTTGCTTGAGTGACAAAACCTGATGGTGCAAGACTTATCAATAATTTACAAGACTTTCCTTCCATGGTGCTGCGATCATTAATCATATTTTGATCAATAACACTGGTGATCAGTACCGCATAACGCTGAATTTCTGACATCATTTGTTGCTTACGAGCTTTATTTCTCGTTGCCATTTCAGCTGTCATCTGTTCGGCTAGTTGTTGCTCGCGCACCGCTTTATCTGCTGCGGCTTTTTCTTTACGTTTACGTTCATCAATTTGCTTTTTACGCAAATCGTCTGCTTGCTTGGCTGCAGCTTCTGCTTTTAATCGCTTTGAACGTGCCTCAGCAGCCGCATTTTCGGCTTTTTGTTGCTCTTGTTCCTTTTGTTTTCGTATTTTTTCAGCTTTTTCTGCTTTAGCTGTTGCGTCTTTGGCAGCCTCATCAGCCCGCCTTTTCTCTTGTTCTTTTTGTTTACGCTGTTTTTCTAGTTTTTTAATTCGTGCTTCTTCTTTAGCGCGACGTTTTTTTGCATCATTAACAAGCTTTTCAATATCTTGAATACGTTTTTTTTCTGCGGCTTTGTTATCAGCCTTTTGTTTTTTAATTTTATTAATGGCTTTTTGCAATTTATCCGCATCAATTACTGCTGCTTGAATGGGCTTTACTTTTTGAGCTGCTGCGGTATTTTTTATTGGTTTTGTTTCAGCGGTAAAATCACCGACGAATAACACAGCACTCAAGGCAATATGTAAAACGACACTGAGAATGATGGCATTAAGGAATTTCTTTTCCACCTTAGTTCTCCATGGGATCTGTCATCAAACCTACCGAAGGTACGCCTGCAACATTTTGTAATAGCACCATTAATTGAATAACGGCATTGTATGAAACCGCGCCATCGCCGTTAACAACAACGGGGGTATCTGGGTTAACTGCTAAATGAGCCTTAACTAAAATGGCTACTTCTTCAGCCGATAGTGGTTCTTTATCGTTGCTACCTAACGTTATATAATATCGACCTTGGGCATCAACTGAAGCAACAAGGGGTGGTTTGGTATCTTTATCTAATGGCTGAGCTTCTGCTTGTGGAAGATCTACTGTTACACCTTGGGTAATTAATGGCGCGGTTACCATAAAGATAATTAATAACACTAACATAACATCAATATATGGGACGACGTTAATTTCGGCAACTTTACGACGTCTAACTCTTTGATACATATTTACTCCCCCAATTTATCTTGCTGTTCGATTGCGGTTTGACGTTGCAAAATGCTGGCAAATTCTTCCATAAAATTACCATAACTATTTTCAAGCTTTTCAACTTTGTGACTAAAGCGGTTAAATGCCATGACCGCAGGAATAGCGGAAAATAAGCCCATAGCTGTAGCAATAAGTGCTTCAGCAATACCAGGAGCCACCATAGATAATGTCGCTTGTTGTACTGAGCCTAAACCAATAAAGGAATTCATAATGCCCCAAACCGTACCAAATAAACCAATATAGGGACTAACAGAGCCCACGGTGGCTATAAAGGGTAAGTGGGCTTCTAAACTGTCTACTTCACGTGATAATGCTACTCGCATTGCTCTATGTGTTGCATCAACAATAATTTGTGGGTTATCTATATGGCTTTTACGTAAGCGAGCAAACTCTTTAAAACCAGCAACAAATAAACTTTCAATACCTTCTATTTGATTTTTTGTTGATACCTCATTATATAATTTACTTAAATCAGCGCCGCTCCAAAACTTATCTTCAAATTCTTTTAATTGCTGCTTAGCAATATTTAATGCTTGTCTACGCTGAAAGATCATCGCCCAGCAAGCAACTGAAAAACAGAGTAAAACCAACATAACAAACTTAACTAATAGACTGGCTTCTAATGCAAGTTCAAAAATTGAAAATTCAGCAGACACGTTTAAACGCTCCTAATATAGATAATATAGATTCTGGAATAGCCATAGGCTTAGGTGAATCTATAGTAATAGATAACCTAGGAGACAAACAAGGTGAAGCTCATGAATAATTACATTTTTATAGCAAAAAATTATATTATCTAGCGAAAGCCTAAAAACTTCTCATTAGTTTTTCTAATACCTAAGTATATTTTTTTTAGTTTGTCACATACCGCTATTTTCTCTAAACTACATTTGTTTTCTGGCTTGCTTAGCTAATCAAATGATATTTCTTCTTCCCCTAGAGATACTATTAGCCAGATAATCCTTGAATAGATACTTTGCTGGTATGCAGTTTATATGAATGAATTTGTTATCTTTTCTCTTTGAAAAAGCCTTCCTTCTATCAACTTAATATTTGAGTTGGCCCACAATAATTTGTGGGCTTTTTTTTGCCTAAAATTTGATAACCCTGAATGATTGGAGCCCTACTTTCTCATAACTTGTTATACCAATACGAGTAAGCAGGATCCTACAATTGCCCGAGCACTTGAGCTGGCTCTATTTTAGTCGCTCGCCAAGCAGGATAAATAGTGGCTAATAATGACATAATAAGTGCGGTTACTACCGTTATGTATACATCATATATATGTAAGTGACTTGGAATATGATCTATAAAATATACATCAGCCGACAACAACTTTAAGGTAAACAAACTTTCTATAAAGGCGACAATATCCGCAAGGTTCAAAGCTAAAACCACACCAAATAAACCACCAATGAAACTGCCTAACAACCCGTTAACTAAACCTTGATAAATAAAGGTTAACATTATTAATTTGGTACTCGCACCCATGGTTTTGAGAATAGCTATATCGCCCTTCTTATTATTCACCGCCATAATTAATGTAGAGACAATATTAAAGCTTGCTACGGCAATAACTAAAACTAAAACAATAAACATAACCATACGAACCATTTGTATATCATTAAATAAGTGACCTTGAGTGCGAGTCCAGTCCTTAATATAGACGTAGTGATCAAACTTATGAGCAATGGCTCTAATAATATTTGGTGCCGAAAATACATCATCAAATTTCAAACGAATACCCTGGGTTTCACCTAGTTTGTAACCTTTAATATCAGCAGCTTGCTCTAATGAAATATAGGCCAGTGTTTCATCTATGACGCCACCAAAGTTAAAAATACCAACAATTTTTACATAACGTTTTACTGGTGCAAAAAATACATTTTGTTTAGCGCTTTCATTACTAGATGGCAGTAAAATTTGAACTTTATCACCAAGCTTCACCGATAACTTTTTGGCTACCCCTGAGCCAATTACAATACCATTACCTATACTTTCATTGCTATTTATAGTGTCTAGCGCTTGCCAATTACCCTCAACAATGTAGTTTTCAATATCTGAAACTAATGTTTCTAAATTTACATCTACGCCTCTTATTTCCAGTGCCTTTAGCTGGGCTTTATGTTGCATCATCCCCGTTAATGTTATGACTGGCGCAGCCGCAGCCACCTGAGGATCATTTTGTATCAGTTTAATATTTTCAGGCCAATTTGGTATTGGCTTATTCACTGACATTAGTTCAGCATGAGGTACTATGGATAAGAGCTTATTTGCTAACTCTTTTTCAAAGCCATTCATCGCGCTTAGCACCACAATAAGTACCATAGTTCCTAACGCTATACCTACAGTTGATGATGCTGAGATAAAAGTCGAAAATCCCTGACCATGGCGGCTACGAACATAGCGTAGTGCTAAAAAAACACTTAATGGCGTAAATATTGACTCTGAAGTATTTTCTTTATGAGCTGCCTTTGATGCACTAGTTATATTAGACATTAGTTGCTTGCTCAAGCTTGTTAAATTTAAGCTTATTCAAAGCAAATTTTTCACCTTCAACAAATGGCATTAATTTACCATGATCTAGTTTTAGTTGTCTGTCCATACGCATAGCCAAGGCAATATCATGGGTAACGATGACAAAACTCGTTTGCACACTTTGGTTTAAACTGCGAATTAGTTGATAAATTTGTTCTGCGGTATCACTGTCTAAATTACCAGTCGGTTCATCCGCTAAAATTAGTGCTGGTTTAGTCACTAATGCTCTTGCAATTGCTATGCGTTGTCGTTCTCCCCCTGATAACTCACTGGGTCTGTGATTACCACGGTGAGCTAAACCAACCTGTGACAGCACTTCAGCTGCCGCTGTTATTGCTTGTTTAGGTTTTTCACCGCGAATAAGTAAAGGCATGGCAATATTTTCAAGCGCGGTAAACTCCATCATTAAATGATGGAATTGATAAATAAAACCAATATGTCGATTACGAAAAGCAGCCCTTTGCTTATCTGACAACGTTAAAATATTAACATCGTTAATAAACACTTCACCCGAGCTTGGTAAATCTAACGCACCCGCAAGATGTAAAAAAGTGCTTTTACCACAACCTGAACTGCCGACAATAGCAAGCAATTCACCTTTTTCAACCGTCAACTCTAAACCATCTAAAACTTTCGTTTCTTTATCACCTTGCAGATATGATCTAGATAATTGATTACAGCGTAAAACCTTACTCATTGCGTAGAACCTCTGCTGGTTGAGTTTTTGATGCTTGAATCGCAGGATATAAAGTAGCAACAAAACTCATTGCTACTGCTGAACAAATAATTACTACTACATTATTGACTTCAAGTTGTACTGGTAATGATTGTGCGGCATAACCACCGCCTAAAATATGAATTCCGAACGTCGCTAATATTTCATTTAGATTAAAAGCGATGAGTACTCCGAAAATACTTCCCAGAGTTACACCCCACAAACCATTCACCATGCCTTGGGTGATGAATATTTTCACAATACCCGTTCTAGATAATCCTAATGTTTGTAAAATACCGATTTCCCCTTGTTTGTCCACCACCACCATAACAAGTGCCGAAACAATATTAAAAGCAGCAACCGCTACAATCAAACTCAGCATTAACCACATCATTTTTTTTTCCATCTTCACAGCAGAAAACAGCGCTCCTTGGCTATCATTCCATGTAGTGAAAGTAAGATTTTTAATAGCAACTTTTTTATGATTATATAATATTAGATCATCTACCACTTGCTCAGCATTAAAAGCATCATCCAAATAAAGACGTAACTGATCTATACCGTCACCTTTTCGACGTAGTAATTTCGCACCATATTTACTGTGCACATACACCATTGCATCATCAACTTGAGAGCCAACATCAAAAATTCCGCTGATGATAAAATTACGTTGCACAGGCACTCTGCCCATAGGGGTGAAAATAGTTTTACTTGGCAATACCAGACGTATGGTATCTTGCATTGACACTTTTAATTTATTTGCTAAAGAGCGACCAATGACAATGTTATACGCTTGCTCAGACAAACTTTGCAAAGAGCCTGATAACATATAGCGGTTAATAATATTATTCTCTTCAAATTCAGGAATAATACCCTGTAATAATACCCCTTGTATATTTATTGATGATTGAATAAGCGCTTCGCTACTTAAAAAAGGGGTAACCTGTTGTATATGTTTTTGCAGGAATAATACCCTGTAATAATACCCCTTGTATATTTATTGATGATTGAATAAGCGCTTCGCTACTTAAAAAAGGGGTAACCTGTTGTATATGTTTTTGCTTTAGTAGCTGCGTTCGAAGTTTAGGCCATTCTGTGAAAGGGCTGACATTAACGTTACGTTCTTGAGTTACAATAACATGAGGTATTATGCCTAAAATTCGTTTTTTAAGCTCACCTTCAAAGCCATTCATCACCGAAACAACAGTGATCAACGAAGCTACCCCAAGTAAGATACCAACAGTAGAGAAAAAAGTAATAAAAGAGATAAAACCTGTGCGGTTTTTACTGCGACTATAACGTAAACCAATAAATAGACTAACAGGTTGAAACATTTAATATTGTTACTAAAAGTTACGAAAAAATTCGTGTTAATATAAGATGCTTAGCATAACACAGCCACTGATACCCAATCTACCTCAAGGTGTGGGGTTCAACTGAAATTAGAAACGCTTTTAGGCAAGGTATTAATTGAAAATAAGGGTTATCTTAATATTAGTTACGATACAAGATTTTAATGAGATGATAACCAAATTTTGTTTTTATCGGCCCATGTACTTTTAGCAATTCTCTTTTGAATACAACATCATCAAACGCCTTAACCATTTGCCCACGGCGGAATTCACCTAAATCACCACCTTTTTTCTTTGATGGACAAATTGAAAATTTTCTCGCCAGTTGTGTAAAGTCAGCACCTTTAGCTAACTTTTCTTTTAATTCAAGCGCCTGCTTTTCTGTTTTCACTAAAATATGAATTGCTGCTGCGTTGGCCATTATCTACCCTTAATTACTTATTTATACCAAGGTTTAATCTACTGGTAATACCATATTTTACTTTTACTATTCTTATTATTGACATAAAATGTCATTGGACATTTCTAATGACAACAAATTATCTATACTTATGAGCACAATAAAACATTTATTTGAAAACAATAAGCGGTGGGCTGACAAAATAACGGCTGAAAACCCTCACTTTTTTCAAAGTCTTTCAGAGCAACAATCACCCAAATACTTGTGGATAGGTTGTTCTGACTCACGTGTAACTGCTAATGAATTATTAGGCATGCAACCAGGTGAAGTGTTTGTTCACCGTAATATTGCCAACCAAGTTATTCATACTGATTTAAATTGTTTATCCGTTATACAATTTGCCGTAGACATTTTAAAAGTAAAAGACATTATTGTTTGTGGCCATTATTGTTGTGGTGGTATTAGTGCCGCTTTTCATGATGAAAGCCACGGCTTAATTGATAATTGGTTACGTCATATTCAAGATGTATATCGCTTTAATAAAAAGAAATTAGATGCGGTAGCCGATGAAACGCAGCGTATGAATTTATTGTGTGAATTAAACGTTATTGAACAAGTAGCTAATGTATGCAATACCACGGTATTACGTAATGCTTGGCTTAGCAAGCAAAATGTGACCGTGCATGGTTTAGTTTACAATTTACATGACGGTATTTTGAAAGACTTAAATGTATCGGTTAATAGTAACTAAGAACCGTTACGAATAGCAAAGTGAAGTAAATAGAAGTTTCAAATGCCGAGTTGCGAAAACAATATACTCTCAGTACGCTGCCTTCGGAACTCGTTACTATTAACTCACAACTAACTCACTACTAACTCACAGCTACAGTACGCCTCGTTCCATTTGATTTAATTCAATCGATTTAAACAAGGTAGAAAAGTTACCTTCTCCAAACCCTTGATCATTAACCCGTTGGATCATTTCAATAAAAATAGGACCAAATAAGTTTTTAGTGAATATTTGTAATAAATAAGCATTTTCAGCTTGGCTATCCACTAAAATTTGATGCTCTCTAATTTTGTCTTTATCTTCTTTTATCCATGGGACACGATCAAAAATTTCATCGTAATACTCTGGCACTATGTTTAACGTATCGACGATATCGCGATCTAGCTTGTCTAGTGAACCAACCAAATCATCGGTAATAAAGGCTAAGTGTTGTACACCTGGGCCATTGTATTCATTTAAATATTCATCTATTTGATTATCTTTACTACCCTTACCTTCATTAATTGGAATACAGAACTTGCCACAAGGGGATTGTAGAGCATAAGAAATTAACGCTGTTTTAACGCCTTTAATATCAAAGTATCTTACTTCAGTAAAACCAAAAATATCTTTGTAAAAATCAGCCCATTTATTCATGGTACCTTGATAAACATTATTCGTTAAATGATCTACCGCTAAAAAGCCCTTATCTTTCACAATGACAGGTTTATCGTGGGCAACAAAATCCGTTTCGTATATTAACCCCTTGTTTTTACCTTCTATTGAAAAATTATCAATAAAGTAAATTAGACTATCACCAATACCAAAAATTGCTGGATAAGGTAATTTATTAGCTACATTTTCAGCTGATTTGGCGCCACGCTTTACCGCTTCTTCAAAAGCAAAAACCGCGTCTTCAACACGCCATCCCATTGAACAAATAGCGGGGCCATGACTTTTAGCAAATTCTTTTGAAAAACCCGTAGTTTCTCTGTTCAGCAAAAAGTGAATATCATTTTGATTAAAGTAATCAATATCACGACCTTTAAACGTTTTGGTTTTTGAAAAACCAAAACCATAAAAAGCCTTTTCCATAAAGTCTGAATCAGGGCTCGCATATTCAGTAAATTCAATACCACATAATTTCAATGGGTTTTGCTTTATATCAGCGGTAACGTCAGTCATATATTTATCTCTATCAGCTGTAATTTTAATACCCTGCATTTGGGGTACCTCTTAATAACTTCATTATCTAGAGGAATTGGCGATAGCGAAAGAGCTTAGCCAATAGAACATATAACGGCTATGTAAATGAAAATGTACGAGTGTTCAGATAAAAAATAAGCAGAAACAAAGCAAGGCCATATAGAGGCTATCAACAAGGTGTACGAGTATATTTACAGGCAAAAGAAAAGGCGCTTAACAGCGCCTTTGTAATATCACTATGATAATAAATTAGTTATGACGTTATAAACGCTCACTACGACGACGTGGAGCTGCCTGTCTAACTATTTGTTCATTTGATGCACTGATAGCAAGCGGTTGACGACGAACACGTACACCTTTTAATTGTTTAAACAAATCAACAGGAATACCTTTTGGTAACTGCACAAAGCTGTGCTTGTCATGTAAATTAATAGCGCCAATATAACTACTATCAAGAGATATTTCATTGGCAATAGCACCAACGATATCACCAGGACGTGCACCATGCTCTTTACCAACTTCTAAACGGTAAGTCTGCCAATCAACATCATTGCGATCTACTTTAGCTTTACGTGGTTTGTCATCACGTGAGCTGCTGTGGCCATTTCTACCACCTCGGCTATCAGCACGAGAGTCACGACGAGAATCTCTACTACCACGGTCATTACGATCACGACTGTTACTATTACGTTCACGTGCATCACGGCGCGGCTTAGGGTCTTCTTTCGGTTGGAGTGGCTGTTTTAACTGTTTTTTAAATAACAATGCGGCGGCTAAATCAACCATCGACATTTCAGATCCACTTGCCATGGCTTCAACAATTTCACGCATACTTGCTAAATTTTTTGACTCAACGATGTCAACTATTTCATCACGAGCACGTTCAATACGCTTTTTACCAAGCTCTTGAATGTTAGGTAATTCATACATATTCACTGTGCCAGATGTTAAACGCTCATAGTGACGTAGTGAATACATTTCACGTGGGCGAACAAAAGCAATTGACATACCTTCACGACCAGCACGACCGGTACGACCAATACGGTGAACATAAGCTTCGTTATCACCTGGTAAGTCATAGTTAATAACTAAAGAGATACGAGGAATATCTAAACCACGAGCAACAACATCAGTAGCAACTAAAATAGACGACTTGCCTGATTTCATTTGATCAATACAACGTTCACGTTGTGCTTGGTTCAAATCACCATTAAGTGCCAATGCAGGATAACCAGCACGTTCTAATTTTTCAGCAACATCAACGGTATCGTTACGAGTACGGACAAAAATAATCATGGCATCATAATCAACAATTTCAGCAATACGCTCTAAAGCAGTTATTTTTGTAATGCCAGTTACTTTCCATGCGTATTGAGTAATATTAGCTTTGGCTTTTTTAACCGCAGCTATTTTAATATGCTCAGGATCTTTTAAGAAACGGTTAGCAATTTTGCGAATGGCTGCCGGCATAGTTGCAGAGAACAAACACATTTGCGTCGTTTTTGGTAAGTGATCCAAAATCCACTGAATATCCTCTAAAAAGCCCATGTTTAACATTTCATCAGCTTCATCAAGTACACATACTCTTAAGTCTGATAATTTTAAGCTTTTACGACGTAAGTGATCCATTAATCGACCTGGTGTACCAACAACAACTTGCGCACCACGCTCTAATTGTTGAAATTGGGGACCATAAGATTGACCACCATACAAAGTAGCAACACGTAAACCTTTCATATTTTTACCGAAAGATTCGATAGCTTCGGCAACTTGCATCGCTAATTCACGTGTTGGTGCTAACACCATTAATTGTGGTTTTTTTATTGAGGTATCTATTTTAGCTAAGGCTGGTAAACCAAAAGCGGCCGTTTTACCTGTGCCAGTTTGTGCTTCACCTAAAACATCTTTACCCGCTAATAGCAACGGAATAGTTTTTGCTTGAATATCGGTAGCAGCATCAAAACCAATTGAGGTAACAGCCGTTAATAAGTTTTCAGGTAAGCCTAAGGTATCAAAACCGATTGCAATATTTTTTTGTGCCGTTGTGTTTTGATCTGTATTTTTTTGTTCAGTCATAGTTGAATTTCATTTTCTCAAGGCAGGTGTGAACGAAGAGCACCAAAAAAATCACCAAAGAATAGACCACCTTCAAGCGAAACATTGATCATTAAAAGATCGGTCACGGAAAGTGTACTTGTAAATAATTTTTAATTGCTAAGTCTTAAACCTGCGTACATCATACGAGGAAACCACCAGGAAGACTTAAAGCGCATAGTGTATTGTCACACTATATTTCTGCTGGAAACGAAATGTTCAGCTGGGCAAGTCTATTGGGCGGTATAACCCCCACTCATTCTCGATTTATTTATTGTTCATTCTACATTCATTCTACATAGATAATGATAATGATAATGAAATTAATAAATAGTGCACTTCCTTGTAAATTTTAGTGCGATTGTTGATTTTGTCGAAAAAACCAACATTCCTTCATCGAGGCGCGCATTATACATAGTTTTAGCGAAGACACAAGTATATTTAACGGATACCAAACTAAACGGTTAGGTTTAATAGCACCACTCTATTTTTAGTCGGCTTATTTAGTTGATTGCCTACGGGCTAACTGGTTAATACGCTGCATTGACATTAATGAAGCATAAATAGCAGGTAAGGCTCCCGTTTTTCTCAGTTCAATAAAGTCACTGTCTGATAAGTCATTAAGTTTTTTCTCATCAATTGCATATAAACCATTGAGAGAATATTCATCCTCACCTTTTAGTTTAAGGTTTAAGGTTTGTGGGGATAATAAGTGTTTATCTAAAAGTAATTTAGTAAAATTTACTGTTGAATGCGTTTTTTCAATATAACTAACAACACGTTCACCTTTATCTGTTAACCACTGATTTTGCACTCCATTTTCATTAAATAAAGGTTCACCCTCAGTTTCATTAACTAAAAATGAACTTTCATCAAAACACAATATTGCTTGGTCACTATTTTTATCTTGATGAAGTAAAAAAGGGTAAAGCGTTAACCCTTCAGGTTTATAACTTGCTTGCCAAGTATCGTCATGGAAGAATAAATTCTCTTCTGGCTTAAGGCCTAATAACGCGATTGCTTTAAATTGTCCCGTGCCAGAATCTTTACTAAAAACAATCGGAAACTCTTGGCTTGCCGCTATAAATTCTTGTACAACGACAGGAGCAAAGTGTTTATCTTTACTTTGTAGTAAATTTTCATTACTTTTAATTTTAAGCTTGCCATGAGCACCATTATTTATCGCTTTAATATCCACTACTAATTCTCCAATTCTTTGCTAACATATCAATATTTTTATAGTTGCTGAAAACCATACATACTGGCTTTTCTCAGTAATTCTTGGTTTGATGGTAATTGTTTTTTTATTTGTTCTGTCATTGCTTTTACCTTCGCATAATGCTGTTTTGCTATGTCTTGTTTGTTAAATGAACTTTTATGAAAACTTAAGTCTTGACTAAACTCCATACCATAAAGTACATATTGATAGCTGTCTAACGGAAACGGCTCATAAACATTGTCAAAATCATAATTAGATATTAATTGATGTTTCCATCGTGCCAATAATGCTAACAAGGTATCTGGTACAGAATTAAGATTTTTATTATCTTGCCAAAAGGGCTCATCTCTTTTAGAAAGGTAATAATGCATTTTTATAAAAGAGATGGTTTGATCCCATCTAAATTTAAACGATTTATTAACCTTTGCTTCCACTAATTTCATCGAAGATCGATCACGAGGAAATAACTCTGCCAGCATGTTACCTGACGCTTCAATAAGAAAAATGGCTGAGGCTTCTAACGGCTCTACAAATGCGGCGGATAACCCTATGGCAAAACAGTTTTTATGCCAAAACTTCTCGCGGTAACCAACATTCATTTTGATTAGGCGAGCATCAAGTTGATCTGCTTGTGAGCCAATGTATTCTCGTAATACTTGTTCTGCACGTTCATGGCTGGTATGGGCAGATGAATAGACATAACCGGTGCCTCTTCGATTAGCTAGCGCAATATCCCATGTCCATCCAGCTTCCTGTGCTGTGGAAATGGTACAACTAGCAATAACGCTATCAGGTTGATGTGGTACTTGAATGGTAAGCGCATGATCGGTTAGCAGGGTATCATCAACCTTTTTAAACGGGATACCAAGCGCTTCTCCGATCAATAAACTTTTAAAGCCAGTGCAGTCAACAAAAAAATCACCTCCAATGTTACCCGCCCTATCGGTATTAATTGACTCAATAAAACCGTCTTGGTCGAGGTTTACTGATGTCACATTGGCAGATATATGCTTAACTCCCAGTTTACTTGTTGCATGCTCCCTTAATAAATCAGTAAACAAACCTGCGTCTAAATGGTAAGCATAATTTTGAATACCTTCAAATTCTTTATTGGTGATAAGTTTGGGGGCTAAACCTAATTCGCAAATTGTTGCTTGCACACTGATAGAATCGGCATAGCTTTCGTTTTGACCAATTTCATCTAAATTCCAATAAGGAGCTAAATTAAACTCATTAGAGTCAAACACAGAAGTAAACAAATGATAATAATGGTTATTTATTCCATTTTGTGGGGCTTGTTTCCAATTAACAAACTTAGTTGCTTGTTTAAATGATGCATTACACTTTGTTAAAAAAGTTGTTTCACTGATACCAAGCTCAGCTAACGTTTTCCGCATGGTTGGCCAAGTTCCTTCACCAACTCCTATCGTGGGAATATCAGGAGACTCAATTAAGGTAACTTGAATGGCGGAAGCCTCAGGCTGGTCTAAGACAATAAATCGTTTGGCTAACTTTGCTGCTGTCAACCAACCCGCGGTACCACCACCAACAATAATAACTTGCTTAATTGTTTGTTCCATCATAAATATCACTCTTATAACTTGCTTATAACTTGCTAAAACCATATTGAATAACTTTTTCAACGAGTGCCCTTTGTTCTGGCATTTTTTCTATTAATAACTCACTGGTCTTATTAATATTGTCAAATAATTTATTTGCTCTTTCTTTATGCCTGTACTTAGCGCTAACAGTTTCTAGGTCAGTGTCAAAACCCATGCCATAGAGAATATAT
Organism: uncultured Colwellia sp.; assembly: GCA_965261045.1. Taxonomy (GTDB): domain Bacteria; phylum Pseudomonadota; class Gammaproteobacteria; order Enterobacterales; family Alteromonadaceae; genus Colwellia. Next base: position 823,609 of record CBDHCJ010000001.1, on the reverse strand, counting down.
AAATAACTGTCTAAATTGAACGGCTCCCAAGCATTTTCAAAATCATATTTTGTTGGCGGTTGACTGCGCCAAAAATGTAGTCTTTGCTGTAAGTTTTTTGGCATGGTCGCTGGATCGCAATTATCTATCCAATACTGGCTGTCTTTTCTATCTGAAATACAATAATGTAATTTAATAAATTCAACGGTTCGCTCCATACGCATAGTAAAATGTTCATTGAATTTTTGCTCCACATACGCCATTTCTGACTTTTTGCGTGGAAATTGTGTGGCTATCATATTTGCTGCTGCATCAAATAAGAAAATAGCCGATGCTTCTAACGGTTCAATAAAACCCGCTGACATACCTATTGCTACACTGTTTTTATGCCAAAACTTTTTGTGGTAACCATGGTTAAGTTTAATTTTTCTAAAGGTAAGTTCACTGGTATCTTGCTCACCAATATAATCAATGAGCTGCTGTTTGGCTGCTTGGTCAGCAATGTATTTACTTGAATAAACATGACCAACACCTCGACGATCTTGAAGACCTATATCCCATATCCAACCCGCTTCTTGGGCCGTTGCTACAGTATGGGTTTTAATTGCTTGCTTCGTGTCTGTGTATGGCACTTGCACAGCGAGTGCCGTGTCATTAAAAATAACATCGCTAATACTTTGCCAAGCAATATTATACGTTTGTTTTATAATTAAGCCTTTAGCACCACTACAATCAATAAAGAAGTCCGCTTTAATTTGCTTCTCATTAACATGATCGGTTTCTACATGCGTAATGAATTCGTCATTATCTAATGCGACTTTAATCACATTAGCACTAACAAATTTAACACCTAAATGATTGATACAATGTTGCTTTAAAAATTCAGCAAATTTATTGGCATTTAAATGATAAGCGTATTCTTGCGTGGCAGTATATTCTGACATAACAATTTGCTTAGGTGCTAACCCGTGATCACATAACCTTGCTTGTGAAGCAACGGCTCTGTCATAAGGTAAACGAGTATTTTTGTTTTGTTGTAACCAATAAGGCGCAAGGTTGAAATCATATGAAGAATGACTGACAGTACTTAGCGGATGATAATAACTATGTGGCTTAGCTAGATCGGGGGTTTTGATCCAATTGACAAATTCTGCACCTTGTTTAAAGGTAACATCACATTCGCGAATAAAGTCAGTTTCACTAATGCCTATTTTATGCAATGTTGCTCGTAAATTTGGCCATGTACCCTCACCAACACCAAGAATCGGAATATTTGGCGATTCTATAAGTGTTACTTTCACACCATCACTATGGTTAGTGTTCAAGTTTTTAGCGAGTATCGCAGCACTTAGCCAACCAGCGGTGCCACCGCCAATTATAAGAATATGGTTGTTATCTGTAGCCATTGTGATCACCTAATTAGCATAAGAATTACATCTTAACATCAAATTTTGAAAGGGAAAGTTTGAAGATTAATATTGCGGAGGATACTTAAAAATCCCCTTCAATCAACTCAAACTATTTCAAGATGCGAGTTTTATCTAGCGATGGGTTGAGTATTTAACAAAAAAGGAAAGGATATACTTTCCTTTTTTATTTTTGAATTATCTTAACTATCGCTTATAAACGATATGATACTTTAAGATAAACATTTCGGCCGTTATCTGCTGCTAAACGCATAGCATCAAACTCGCTAGTAAAACGTTGTGTTGTTGTTTCTTCCAAAATGTTAGTGGCTTCCAGACTTACATCAATACTATCAGTAGCATGCCAAGTAACATTTGCATCTAAGAAACCATGCGCATCCCAGCCTGTATTACCACCAATACCTGTTGATTGAGCAATAAATTCATCACGGTAAGTGTAGGCGATACGAGTAGAAACTAAATCATTTTCATAGTATGCACTTAAGTTATAACTTAACTTAGACATACCAGCTAAATCCATTTTAACGATTTTTTCACCCGTATCTTGTAAGCCAAAACCATCAGTATAAGTTAAGTTAGCAGACCAACCAAACGCTCCCATTTGTTGTTGATACTGTAATTCAACACCTTCAAGTTGACCACCAAGGCCTTGACCAGGCTCAGATAAAATATATTCTTCACCTTTATACATAACACGACTTTCGTTAGCGCCTGGGATGATGAAAGAGCTAATATCTTTACTAAACAATGTCGCTGAAACGAGTGACTCTTCGTTAAAGTACCACTCTAAACCGATGTCATATTGGTTTGCACGATATGGGTCAAGTTTAACAGTACCTTTAGCAATACGTTTAGTCGTTTCGTTAACACTTGCCGCTGGATTTAAGAATGAATAGTTAGGGCGACTAATAACTTTAGCTGCTGAGACACGAAGTATTAAGCTAGTATCTAGGTTAATTGCTAAGTTAAAGCTAGGTAACCAATCTGCGTAATCACTTTCTTCTGTTGTTGGCGTATCACCTAAGAAAAAATCTGCTGCAGTTTCTGTTTTAACGTAACGTATACCGATGTTACCTCTGAAATCATCACCGCTAAAGTCACCTTGTACATAAGCGGCAAAGATGTCTTCTTTAATAACGCCAAAACTATCGTTATTTAATGTTTCACCCGTTTTAACACTATCCATATAGGCACGGATTTTATCGCCATCAACACGAGCAATAGCGGTAGGAGTATTACCACTTAAACCAACACCTGAATGGTTAAAAGTACCGTCAGCAAAATCTGCTTTGGTTAAGTCGTCAGTAAAGCCGTCTTGGAACTGCCATTGATTAGAGAAACTAGTAAATTCATGGTCGCGTAATTTAGCACCGGTTTTAATGGTTGCAATAGGGCCTAAATCAACATCAAAATCAATATCAAATTGAGCAAAGGTTTCTTCATCTTCACGATATCCAGCAGCACTCACTGCGGCATTACTCATGACATACTCAGCATGATTGCTAGCATCAGCATTAATTGGTACTAATAACATGCTGTTATGGCCTGACATGTCAAAATTAATACTTTGGTTAGCATTACCTGATACCCAACCAACATTGTAGTTACCACCGTCACCACCTGTTGCTTTAGTATTACCTATTTTAGCCTTAATAGTATAGCTATCACTTGAGTAATCAATTTCGTAAGCAATAACTCGGGTATCCGTTTCAGCATTACGTGAGTTAGTGTCATCAAATGCCGAGCCCGCATAAGTACCATTTAATGCAAAACCATTTACCGGACCAAACTTAGTTGCGCCAGTAACTTTAGCATTAAATGCAGCACTGTCAGTACCAGCAATAATCAAGTAGTTTTGGTTGGTGTTAGCTGCGTCTAAATCTACACCAAAGTAATGTAAGTTCATTGCTAAATCATCAGTTGGCGCATATTGTAGAGTTAAGTCATAAGCGGTACGCTTTCTGTCTTGCTTGAATTCAGAAATACCTGCACCAGCCCAGCCATCATCCATGTAGTTTTCAGCTTTATGAGCACGACCAACCGACTCTAATGTAGATAAACTACCTAATAAACCAAACGTTTCGCTGTTATTTTTCCAGCTATAAAAACCAGTTGCACCGTTGCCATTACCTTCAGAAATACTGTTATCCTGAATTTCAGCAGAAAGGTATAAAGTGTTAGAATCAATGTCTAACGGCTTTCTTGTACGTACTGCAACGGTACCTCCAACGCCACCTTCATCTAAAAAAGCCATAGGCGATTTATAAACATCAACACCAGCAACTAGCTCAGGTGGAAGTAAATCCATATCAAATGAACGACTAGCGGGTTGTTGAGAGAACCAACCAGTAGAAGCCAAATAATTACCATTCATAGTAACTAAAGTTAATTCTGGGTTAGTACCACGGATAGAAACATTACCACCTTCACCAGCAAAGTTTCTCGCGATAGTTATGCCTGGAATACGTTGTAAAGACTCAGCAATGTTTCTATCTGGAAACTTTCCAATGTCTTCAGCTGAAATGGAATCAACCACAGCTTCAGCAAAACGTTTTTTGTTTAATGCTTCTTTTAATGAACCACGAATACCAGTAACCTGAATGACTTCAATATTTTCATCTGCAGTTTTTGCTTCTTCAGCAGCCATAATTTGTGATGAAACACCACCAGCAATGATTAGAGCGATTGAGCTAGCTAATACGTTTTTTTTAAATGTTTTAGATGACATCGACTTTCCTTTACACATGTTTGTTTTTTGAAAATGTATTTTTTATATACTAATTATATTCTATTTCAATTTCATGACAGCGCTATCATTAATATAGACAACGCTGTCATAAACAAGTGAACCATACCGTGTATTTTCTCATTTGGCTAGAGTATATTAACAATTAATTGCATTATATTTACGTAAAATAACAAAAAACTTTGAATAAAAATATTTTTATTCATAGTTTTCCATCTCTTAACCGAGTGGAGGTTGTTTAGCGTCTTGATAAAACTTCATTAAACTAGCGGTTGAACAATCGTGCTTAGAGTCAATAGTATTATTATTTAGCTCTTCTTGTATTTGTGCAGCTAACCCTTTACCTAATTCAACGCCCCATTGATCGAATGAGCATATTTGTAAAATAATACCTTGAACAAATATCTTATGTTCATAAGCAGCTATTAAGCTACCTAAGGTTTTAGGATCAATACGCTTTAACAAAATAGTATTGGTAGGCCTATTACCCTTATGGACTTTATGAGGTGCTACTTTATCAATATAATCTGGTGTGCGTCCTTTAGCTTTTAAGTCAGCCCTTACTTGTTGTTCATTAACACCTGCCATTAATGCTTGTGTTTGTGCAAAAAAATTTGCCATTAAGGTTTCATGGTGCCCTTTTACTGGGGTGACACTTTCTACCGAGCCAATAAAATCAGCGGGAACTACATTATTACTTTGATGAAGATACTGATAAAAGGCATGCTGGCCATTAATACCCAACTCACCCCAAATTGACGGTACCGTTGCATAATTTACTTCATCGCCATCCCAAGTAACTGATTTACCGTTACTCTCCATTTCAGCTTGTTGTAGATATGCAGATAACATATGAAGCGTTTGATCATAAGGTAAAATGGCTTGTGAACGGGCACCTAAAAAGGTGGTATTCCAGACACTGATTAACGCCATAATGGCGGGCATATTATCTTTAAGTGGTGCGTTAATAAAATGCTGATCCACCTCGTTAGCACCTTCAAGTAACTCTTTGAATTTATCAAAGCCCAAATCAAGCGCTATAGCAAGACCAATAGCTGACCATAAAGAAAAACGACCACCAACCCAATCCCACATATCGAAAATGTTTTGCTCTTCAATACCAAGCCCCATGGCATTTTTTTTGTTAGCTGTTACCGCAACAAAATGTTTAGCAACTGATTTTTCATCAAAAGATGAACTTCTTAACCATTGCATTGCCGTTTTGGCGTTAGTCATGGTTTCTGTCGTTGTAAAAGTTTTACTTGAAACAATAAACAATACTTTTTGCGGATCTAATGGCTGTAGTACTTCAACAATTTGTGCGCCATCAACATTAGAGACGTAATGCACATTAACACCACCATCACTATAATGTTTAAGCGCTTCTGTGACCATTTGTGGACCTAAATTTGAGCCACCAACACCAATATTAACAATATCAGTAATGCGCTTACCCGAATAACCCAACCAATGACCTTGTCGAACTTTATCAACAAAAACTTCCATTTTAGCTAATTGACTTTGAACATGCTCAGTAACATTTTCACCATCAACAATTAAGGGCTCGTCGCTTTGACGACGTAGCGCTGTATGTAACACAGCTCTGTCTTCAGTTTTATTAATTTTAGCGCCAGTAAACATTTTAGTTCGCCAATCACAAACTCCAGTTTCATTTGCTAGTTCTAATAAACAATCAAGTGTTTCGCTATCAATTAAGTTTTTAGAATAATCAAGTAGCATATTAGGCAGCTCGATTGAAAACTTTTCAAAACGTTTACCGTCTTGGGCAAACAAGGTGTTCATGTGCTGAGATTTTTTGTCTTGTGCTAATTGTTGTAATTTTTTCCAACTAGCTAATGCTTGACGATCTGACATAGTAATTCCTGTTTATACCTAATAGTAAGTAAAAGTACATTTTAAGCTCAATTATAGAACTTATTTATGATACTAATTATGATTATAAATTTATTTATGTTACCCTAATAAAAATTGACACCGCTGTCAATTGGTATTTATTTATGCTTAGCGATATACCGCCTATAGCCTATTTAATTAGATTAGGCTAGACAAAAAAAATAGTATTAGTTATTACTGCAAGCCAAAAGAAGCTCTACTCTAGGGCGTTGCTGGTCGCTGATAATGGTAATGGTAATAGTATTTAAACATGAATGACAAGGTAAAATGGGTGGATAAATGAAAACAACAATTAATGATGTTGCTAAACTCTCAGGTGTTTCAATAAAAACCGTTTCACGTGTGATGAATAATGAACCCTCAGTTCGCCAATTGACTCGCGAAAAAGTACAAGCTGCGGTAAAAGAGCTTAACTACCAACCCAATCTTGCCGCCCGTAACTTAGCAGGAACTAAGTCATATACCATTAGTTATATATATGATAACCCAAATGCTTATTATATTATTGACATGCAAGAAGGTATTTTAACTGCTTGTCGACAACAAGGCTTTGAGCTGTTAATTAACCCTTGTGATTCTCAAAAAGAAAATATTACCGAAGAAATTATTAATACTATCAAACATGCTCGTATTGCTGGTGTAGTATTAACACCTCCTTTTTCAGAGCGACCTGAGTTTGTAAAACGTATTACCGAACTTGATGTTAACGTGGTGCGTATTATGTCAGGCGATGTTGCTCCCGATGAACTAAGCCCTTGCGTTATGGTAAACGATAGAGAAGCAGCACAAACAATTACCCAACATTTAATTGATTTAGGTCATCAAAAAATTGCTTTTATAGCAGGTGGCGCTGAACATATGTCAACTATTGAGCGTTACAAAGGTTATAGACGCGCGTTAAAGGCTAATAATATTGAATTTAAGAAAAATTTGGTGATTGAAGGAGAGTATTCTTTTGAGTCGGGTGTTAATGGTGCCAAACAATTAATGGCGGAAGAGGTTTCACTTGATGATCGCCCAAGTGCTATCTTTTCGTGTAATGATGAAATTGCCGCTGGCACTTTATTTGCGGCACGCTTAATGAATATAAATATTCCTGAGCAATTATCTATTGCTGGTTTCGAAAACAGCCCATTTTCACGCCAAACATGGCCAAAACTAACCACAGCAAACCAACCTAATAAGCAAATTGCAAAAGATGCCACCAGTTTATTAATAAGCCAAGTGCGTAAACAACAAAATGAGCATATTGTCAGCCAATATATTCCACAATTAGTGGTGCGTGATTCAACAGGGCAACATACTTAGATCTAGAGGAAGAAAACTCGTGATTAAACAGCATATCCTCGAATAAAAAACCATGCTATCACGCAAGTATTTCTCTACTTATTGCGCAGATATACGATCTTTAGTATTAAACTCTATCGGCATCCACATGCCTCTTTTGAGGTGATAAATTCAGTAAAGCTTTGTGCTAATTACTAAGGCACAATCAATAAGGCAATAATTTTCGAAAAATCATTCTTCGAAGTAGGTTCCCCAACCGTCGTAGTCCACTTTGCATTTTTTTGCCAACTCATACATTTTTTTTGTTTCTTCAAGCAGAATATTTGCATTTAGCATTTGTTCGGTAATGATATCAAAAGCAAATATTTTATCGCCACTTTCTAATTCAGCTTCTTCTGGATCTTCTATTTCTAACCCTAATTTAAATGCGGCTATTGCGGCTTTCTCTAATAACTCAAAATTTTCACTAGCAAAATGGTGCTCAATAGTATGATAAACTTCGTCATTAGTACCATCTTCAAGTAATTCATTCACTAGTACTTCGGTATGCTCAAACCAATGCTTTAATTCTTCATCAATCATTATTAACTACCTTTTTTTTATCAATTATAGCGCCATTCGCAATTTCTTTATCAAGTTGACTAATTTTAGCTTTCATCAACACATGGGCTTGATCAGCAACACGACGAACACTGTCAGGATTATTTTCTGATATATAAATGGGATCTAAGAATTCAATAATAATTTTGTCATTATTCCAACGCCCTAATTTGATCGTCCCTTCTTGATTACTTGCACAAATAGGCACAATAGGCACATTGGCAAGTGCAGCAGTACGAAACGCTCCTAATTTAAAAGGCAGTAAACCGCGCCCTCTGCTACGGGTTCCTTCAGGAAACATCCAAATAGAAAGGTTTTTTTCGTTAATTTTTTTTGCCGTTAAATTAATAAATCCCATCGATTTGCTGATGTTTTTTCGATCTATTAATATATTGCCTGTTAACCAATACATTTGCCCAAAAAGAGGGATCCATTGTAAACTTTTCTTACCAACACTGACCGTACTTGGTTGCACAGCATTAGCCATAGTAAAAATATCATAACTGTTTTGATGATTAGCAACGTATACAACAGAGCCAATATTTTTAACTGATTCAGGTATTCTCACCTCAACATCAAAGCCTAATACTTTGGTTATTTTACCTAAGTACTTAGAAGTATGGTGAGCATTGTCACGATGAAAAGGTCTTAATAAACAGTAAAAGCATGAAACAATACAAATAAAAAGAAAGGCTATAGACATCAAAATAAAACGGATAATTGTTAACAACGAGAAGTCCTAGTAAAATTTCAGACGGCGAGTATATAGGCAATACTATATAAGCGCAATAAGCGCAAAATCATTGTACTTTCTGGTTATAAACTTCATCAGTTAACATCAATTTAACCTAGAAGTTAGTAAAAATCACGGCGACAGAAGTATTTATCAAGCCAAGATGAGGTTACATAATAACAAAATCAATCATTAGTATTTTTCAAAAACAAATTAATTTTCATTTCAAAATTACAGCAATTTTTTATAACTTTTGACATTGCTCAGATGTCCTGAAGCAGACATTTTGAAGTATCATGAGTAGAGTTATATGAGTGAAATATGGGGATAGCTGATCTAATACAATCTAACGATTAAATTTTTCTAAAATATATTCTTGGGCGGCATTCGATAAACAACCTTTTGATAAATAACTTTTACTGCTGCTCTTGCCAACAGTAAAATGCAACACAAGGCCTAGGTTAGTTTCTGTAATTTCGTTAATGTCAGGCCACAAAATACGACCATTGTGATAAAAAGACTCACTTAGTATGCCTTGTTCATCTATGGTCAAGGTAACTTCACTACCAGAAGCTTTACTAAGCATTTGTCTTAGCACCCACCAAGGTTGACTATAATAAATAGCTAAAGCCTCCAATATACCTAAAGCAATAACAAACCAAGCAGCATAAGCATTAACAGGGGTAAAAAGTAACATAATCAAACCAAAAACCATCAAAATCCCCCCTTTAAAATATGCATTCGCAGAGCGTTCTACTGTATTGGATTGACTATAACACTCATTAAAATGAGCTTTATCTAAAGTAAATTTACTAGTAAAAAAAGTAGATGTATTCATTGGAAAGACTAATGACCATTATTAGAAAAGTTAAAAAAGTAGGCGTCAAAATTAAGAAAGTTGAGTCTAGCAGAAAAACTAGGCTAAAGTCATCAAAGTAACATGATCATGGTCAAATACATATTAATACCAATTTCACTAACTATGTATCATTTCTACTTGTTAAAACCATCAACTACGGTGTTATTTAATCATTAAAACCAGTAGAGCCACTATTCTGCTATCAAGACAGAGAATATAGCCTAGGTATATAAGTAATTTATAGATCAAAATTACTTATATCAGTGATAATTTGCCGTAAGAATACTATTTTTGTGGTAAAATTACTAAACGTACCTAAATTAATGTCATTTGTCATTGCAAAAATAAAAAGCCAAAGGCTACTCGCAGCATAATGCATACACAAAGCAATGATTTCTTACTAATCCCTTTGGGATAATGGTTTAATTTTTCTGAGGAAAAAACATGCAAGTTATTATTTTTGATGATGCACAACAAGTTGCTGAAAATGCTGCCGAATGGGTAGCAGAGCTAATTAATAAAAAGCCAAACCCTGTACTAGGGCTAGCTACAGGCAGCACACCTATTAGCCTTTATCAACAACTAGTTCATCAACACAAAGCTAGTCAGTTAAGCTTTAAAAACGCCACCTGTTTTAATTTAGATGAATACTTAGGTATTAATGCCAGTAATGAGCAAAGTTATCGTCATTTTATGAATGAAAACTTATTTGATCATATCGATATAGATAAAAGTAGAACCTTTTTACCTACCTGTAATCAAGGGGAAAACCCAAGAACACAAGGTTTGGCCTATGAAGAAAAAATCAAACAAGCAGGTGGTGTTGATTTACAAATAGTAGGTATTGGTGCTAATGGTCATATCGGTTTTAATGAGCCAACGTCAAGCTTAGCTTCACGCACTCGTATTAAAACCCTGACTCAGCAAACACTAACGGATAACTCTCGCTTATTCAAACATGATGAATTTCAACCAACCCTTGCCATGACTATGGGTATAGCCACTATTTTAGATGCTAGATATATATTATTAATGGCAACAGGTGAAAATAAAGCGCAAGCGATAAAAGATATGGTAGCAGGCCCTATTTCTTCCATGTGCCCTGCTTCTGCATTACAAATGCATGAAAATTCCATTGTGTTATTAGACAAAGCAGCAGCGAGTAAGCTTGAAGATCAAGAATATTACCGATGGGCGAATGATCAAAATATTAAGATCCATCAAGAATTTGGCTTATATCACAATTACTAAGCTTACAGCGTTAATAACAAAGAAAACCAGTTTGTTCTTTAAGCGATTTTAACATCAACTATTTATAATGATAACGCAACACAACAATGGTTAAGGTATCTTGAGTCGCTTTATTTTTAACTTTCATTTCAAATTATTCCTTTATTTTTCGAATTTAATTCTAAAAACGTGTGATCTGATAATGGGGGTTTTCCGTTTATTATTCGACTTTATCAATACGCCAAAAGCCCCCTTAAATAAAAGTTTGTGGTGGAACGTTAAAACGTTCTGATAATTTACGAATATGATTAAGATTCAATGGCCGTTTTTCATTTAATATCAGAGAAACAAGACTTTTTTTACCAATTTCATTTTCAAAATCAGTAGTATTAAGTTTGTGCTGATCCATTAAAACAGATAAGGCCGCAACGCCTGAATTTAATTGCTTCAATTTATCATTAAAACCTTTGAATTCTTCCGCTGTATCTTCATATTTTTCAATGCTAATACATAACATATCAATCAACAGCTCATGCTGATCATAATCTTCAATAAGCTGCTCCATTAGCTCTAAAGCTTGAGCATGTTCAGCTTCGTTGATAATCCTTAGAATGAAACTCGCTTCCGCTGCAATATGGCTTAATCCTTGTTCAATTCGTTGTAAGTTCATAAATCACCTTTTGCATATCGTTCACATAATTTATCGTAATCCGGATGGTTAACAACATGCTTAACAAACATTTTTCCAGCCCTAAATTCAATAAATGCCATTAACCGAATGTTATTACCTGAAATATCTATCACATACCATTTATCTTTATATTTGAAGTTATCTAAGCTACTGAAATACGTTCTTAACTCTTCTGGTGTTTTACATTCCACCTTTCTTAATAGGTCACAAACTTGCATGATTGCCTTTGAATATTTTGGGTATTTATTCACGGCATCTTCAAACGGTTTTTTTGAAATAACGTGCATTAAATTTCTTTTTAAGTTTGCAGTATGTAAACTGTAGCGCACCTTATTACGGTTTACAAGAAACCCTTTTTCAAGCATTTTTAATTGCTTATTATCTTCGCCATAGAATTCCAGATTACGTTTTAATACCACCAGATCAGGGCTATCGCATTAAAAATAACTTGATACAGATCCCTAATCTGATCTATTACTTCGCTTTAGCGATGTAAAATGACCAAACAGAAGCCTACCTTTATCGGTTTTGATAGAGATCAATCTAATACATAAAGACTACATATTTGTACAATTATTTATTGTAATATGATTTAAAATAAACCATATTAGTTTAGTAGGTATAGAGGGATAACTTTTGATAAATATAGACTTCAAGGTTAAATCTGCCGTTTACTAAGTCGGAAATGTACATTTTACCCCCTCCTCTATACAATTTTTTGTTTTTTTTATGCAAGGTTTAGTGTTTATGGAAAAGTTGATTTGGTTATTCCCTAATTTTATTGATTTTGCTTCACAGCCATTTGAATCACAATTAAGTAATGGCTTTGTTGCTGCCCTTTTATTGATAACATTTATTTTCTTCATTACATCACTATGGTTCTTTCTTCGAGCCTATAAGCATATAGGCTGGCTAAATAACAACCTTAAAGATGTAACTTCAGAAAATATTGCAACAAAGCGCTCAGATCTCCTTACATCTTCGAAAAATGATGGTGATAAAGTTGTTGGCCATCACTGGCAAGAGTTTAATGAAACATTAATTGAAGTACACCAGAATGGTGAAACTCAACTATTTAATACATTTGATGCGGCTCACTTTTTTAATACATCTACCTTAGCTAAAGGTGTTACAGATAATCGTTTAATTGCGGCTGTACCTGGTTTTCTTACCGCTGTTGGAGTAATTGGAACATTTGTCGGGCTACAGTTAGGCATGTCTGGTATGGAGATGTCTGGTGATGTTGTCTTGATGAAAGCAGGAATAAAAACGGTTATCGATGGAGCAAAAATTGCGTTTATGACTTCTATTTGGGGAGTTACATTAAGTGTTGTTTTCAATTTCATCGAGAAGGCATTAGAACAGCGGATCAGAACAAAAATAGGCAGTCTTCAAACTAAAATAGACGATATCTTTCCAAGATTAAGTGCTGAGTCTCAATTAAAAGTCATTGCCGATAATAGCACTGAATCTAGAGAAAGTTTGCAAGGGTTAGCTGAACAAATAGGCATTAAGATGCAAGAATCAATGCTTACAGCGACCAGAGGTATCAGTGAAGCGTTAGGGACAGCTCTTAATGAAATAATGGCTCCCGCTATAGATAAGCTTGTTAATGGAGCTTCAGAAGGTAATCAAAAAGCACTTGAAGATTTACTTACTAAATTTATGGATGGCTTTGGCGCACAAGGCAATCAACAACGGGCGGCAATGGAAGGAGCATCAAAAAAGGTTAATGAATCAATTTCTAGAATGAATGCCACAATGGAAGCATTCATTAAGAAAATTGGAGATTCTCAACAAGCATCTGATGAGCGTGAAAAAGAACTAATAGCCTTAATATCCCTACAAGGGTCGCAATTAGTTGATCAAAGTAATGAGCAAGGCAGAAAAATGACTGATCTTATGGAGACTCTGCTAGATAGCCTAAATAGTTCATTTAACGAAAGTCAAAATAAAGCATCTAAAAGAGAACAAGAACTTGCAAGTAATATCAGTGAACAAATCAAATCACTAACAGAAGGGATTTCAGCGCAAAGTAATGTGCTAACTGAATTTGTTAGTAACCAAATGTCTTCATTAAATACTACATTTGAAAATAGAGAAACTCAAACAGCAAAAAAAGCAGAAGATCGAGATAACGCTTTAGCTAAACAAACGGGTGCTATCTCAGCGAGCACTCAAAACTTGGTTAGTAAAATAGATTCAAGCATTAAAAAATATCAATTAAGTTCAGAACAAATTTTACAGCAAGGTAAGTTATTGCAAACCCGCGTTGAATCATCTGTATTAGCAAGCGCAAAAGCAACTGAAAGCATGCGTGAATCCGCATCCGAACTTAAAGTAGCCGCAGAAAGTATGAACGTATTTGGTTCTCATGTTAGAGATGCTGGTAATAAGCTTTCAGGTGCCGTGACAGAAGCTGTTGAAACAACTAAAGATTTGGCAACTCAAAATCAAAATAGCTCTGAGCGTATGGAAAGCCTACGTGATCAATTACAGGAAGATACCGCGAAGTTTAAAGGCATTGCCGATCAAATCAATGACATGATCGTAAACGCAGGAAGCACCTTTGATAGCTTAAAATCGTCACAAAGTGATTATTTAAAAGATCTAAAACAAAATGTATCTGAGCTGTCTAGCCAAATGACTACGCTGTTAACTGACTATGCTGAACAAGCTAATTCCCAAACAACAGAGCATCTCAAAGTATGGGCTGATTCATCTACTAATTACGCAACTAACATGAACAATGCAATTAACGCATTATCTAGTGTTGTTGATGAGATCCAAGATAAAGTTGGTGCACAATCATGAGATTAGCTAGCCACACTCCAAGTAAGGTAGATGAAGAAAATCCTTATTGGATTTCTTTTTCAGATTTAATGTCTGCCTTACTAGTTATTTTTATATTGGCCGCATTAGCTTTGATTATTGAATTGACTCAAAAGACTGATAATATTGATGAAAGCATCAAAGAACTACAAAAAGCTGAACAAGTACGGCAAGATATTTTGAATGAAGTAAAAGATCAGCTTGCCAAACAAAATATTGAAGTGGTTATTGCAGATAATGAAACGGTAATTCGAATTCCAGAAGAAACGCTATCGTTCAAGTCAGGAAAAGATTTGATTCCCCTTGAAATGTTTGCTTCAGTAAAAAGCATTGGGACAATCTTGCATACTGCCATAATGAAAAATGACAGATTCAAATATCTAGATACCGTTTTTGTTGAAGGCCACACTGATAGTCTACAAATCAAATCTGGTAGATATTGGATCAAGGGAAATTGGGGGTTAAGCACTGATAGAGCAATTACCGTATGGAAGTTGTGGAGTGAAGAACTTGAATTAACACCAGCATTAAATGAGTTAATGAATCACTCTGAGGAAAACTTATTTTCTGTTAGTGGTTATGCAGCAACAAGGCGTGTTCAACTTATTGAAAACACATCTGAACAACGAGCTAAAAATAGACGAATAGATATAAGGTTTACCGTTAAAAGACCATCAATAGAAGATTTAGAAAATATTAAGCCTAAAGCTGATAAGCGACCTCAGGAAAACTGATATGCGAAAGTTCCTTAAAAGTTTGCGATTCAATCTTCCTGATAAACCATTCGGTTCAAATGCCGAAAAATTATCACAACTTACAACTGATCTAAAAAACATCACTAAAAGAGCTGGAACTGATAATGATAAATTTAAGCAAGCATGGGGTAAGCTTTTCAAAGCAATTCAGAACAAGACAAACCTTGAACATATATTGATTGATAAAGTTGATATTAGGGCATTAGGTTTGATTTTATCAACTAAAGATAAAAAACAAATAAAAGTTACCAACGATGTTTTAAGTCAAATTAATCTTATAACGGAAAAGCCTAGTTCACTTTTTATTGAGAATCTTTTTCAATACTATTTAAATGAGTATAATGAAATAGATAATGTCCAGTACTTATCTCAATGGCTTGTTAACGCTCGCAAAATTAGAAAGGTGGAGCAGTGGTATGATGAAAAACTACTAACTCCTAATGGTGCTAAGTGGGTTGCAGAATTAGCTATAACCAAGCAAACAGACTTTGATCAAATAATTCATGACTTAGAATTAGATCAGTTTCAATCGGGCCAATTTATGGAGTCTGCTCAACGAATTTATTATGTTGAGCAACTAAAAAACATACCTGTAAATCAACCCCATGAGCTACTTATAGAAGTTCAAAAACCCGATGTATTTAAAGCAAAATTTGATGAATCTGAATTGCTCGGTCATCAAGTATTAAAAATTATTATAGAAAAAGCACCATCTGAAAATATTCATGAATCATGGTTAAACGTGATTATGGCTATAGCTGGAGACCCTCGAATTTCTAAAAGTCATCAACGATATATCACTTGGTGGAGCCATATACCTCAACATCTAATCTCTAAAGTAAGGGGATGGTTGTCTAACCTCGATCTTAAGTTGTTTTTGGAAGCACTTGAAGATTTCTCTAAAGCTTCAAATGACCCCGAAATGATGCGCATGTATCCAGCTAGAAAACGCTTTTTAGAAGGTCTTTATGATAATAAAGTTATTTTGAATACTCGTTTATATATGAGTCGAAAAATGGCTCAATATCTCCGGAAAACATATAAAGCAAAACATTTACCAGATTTTTCTTTAGTTACAGATGACAATAGGTCAATCATTTATGTTGATATTGGTAATGCGCACTTAGTTGAGGGGAGTCATAGTTGTTATTTAAGAATCTATAAGAGCCTTGATGCTTCTGCGACTGTTTTTAATTACGCTAAATCAAAACAAACTTACGATGGGCTAACGTCTCGACTTGAAGGTCAAATGGCTAATTTAGGACACCACTCTCTAGCAAATATAATTCATAAACCAACTAACTTTAGTTGGCAAAGAAAAGCTATCGAAACGCTAAAAGACTTGAGAGTACCTGTAACCATGAAAGATGTTTTAACCCCTGATGATTATCGAGCATTTGTTCGTAGATTTGGAGCAAGCTAATGGCAATTTCTGATTTAATAGGTAAATTCTTCAAAAATGCAGATCGTACTATTTCATTTAATTTTACACCTGATTCTATTGATGGCGGACATTTTTCTCTTGAGAAAAGTCAATTTGAAAAAATTAAAAATGGCACAGCTAATGAGTGGTTAACTCAGCAATTTGTTACTTTGAAAATGCTTGAAGAACAAGGAGAAGCAGAGAGTATTCCTAATGGTTTTATAGTGTCTGCGGAAGTGTTATCACGACTTGATGATTATGCCAGAGATGCATTATCTTTACCTGAAGTTTGGCAAGGTACTATATCAGCAGACATTAAAGGAACAACCAGTCGCTCAACTTTTTGTATTGAACTATTAGTAACAGATCCTAATGGACGGAACACTTATAGCTATGAAGTGGAAGGGCCGATCATTAGCTTTGGAAAATCATTTAAATATTTGCTTACTCAAGCGCAATTGATTGCATTTGAGGCAAGAAATAAACATGAAGAATCAGCTAAAACAGAATTTGATAATTTAACCTATTTATATAACCTTCAGCTTAGCCAAAAAGAAAAAGCTAGTTTAAAGCTAAAACATTTTGAAAAGTTAAAAATTCACACCCCTGAAAAAATAGCGGTTAAAGCTGAGTTAGATAGCGACGGAAATTTAATACTCACGCCACATATGGGGCAAGCTGCTAGCCACGATGATATTCAAAAAGTTATAGGACAAATAATGGCTCCTAATGCTAATACCTTGAAGGTTGGTAAGGAAATAATTCTCTTTACTGAAGATAAAGTAAAAGCAGTTAAAGAAGTACTAAACAATAGAGTTGTCCCCAAAAGTAGATTTAAAGAATTCTTAAAAAATCCCACAGCATTTATTGATGCTTCGTTAGTCGATTTAGATTTAGGTTATTCAGCCAGAGTACATGGTGCAACTATTTTCAAACATGCCTATTTTGGTGAAACAGATGACTCAGGTGCATCTTGGTTTGGTGAACCAATTACATCTGAGCAAGTGTTACCATTTTCTAAAGTCATTGCCGATGTAGAAGACTTGGCTACGTTATCCCAATTAGAAGGGGTGGTGTCAGATGCAGAGCAAACAGGTGCCACTGAAATAGATTTTGAAGGAAAATTTTATGATATTAGCGACACAGAGCTTGTTAAGAAAACAATTGAAAAAGCTAAAAAGAAAATAAAAGGTGATATAACTGATGAACCGAATGGTGAAGGTGATGGTGATGGTGATGGTGATGGCAGTGATGATAGAGGCAAATCAGAGCCAGAAAAAACAATCGTAGTTGATATTGATCTTAATGAGGAGCCTTTATCTGAGCACTCACCACAAGTTAAATCTAAAATTGATGCTGTATGTCGAAAAGGAAAACTTGATTGGAGCAACCATATTCGAACACCATTTAAACATCAAGATGTAGGTGTTCGTTGGATTTTAGGATTATTAGATCAAAGTAAACAGCAAGATAACATTAATGGAGCACTTTTAGCTGATGATATGGGACTTGGTAAAACTTTTATGGCGCTTTCTGCTCTAGAACATCACTATCAAAAGTTGAACCAAACAGAAGGTACTCAAAAGCCTACCTTAATTGTCGCTCCACTTAGTTTATTAGAAAATTGGCAAGACGAAGTTGATAAAACTTTCGAAAAATCACCTTTCAAAGATATTGCAATCCTACAGTCCGATGGAGAATTAAATCGCTTTCGGCATGGTGGCGTTGAGATTAGATCTAACGCTAATGACGAAGGTGAATTTGAACCTAGATTCTCACTAAATATTGGTAAAGAGTACACTGATCGCTTAGATATGCCAGGAAGATTAGTTATTACCACTTATCAAACGTTACGGGATTATCAATTTTCCTTGTGTAAAATTGATTGGGGAGTCGTAATATTTGATGAAGCCCAAAACATTAAAAACCCTAATGCATTGCAAACAAGAGCAGCAAAAGGATTAAAAGCCGAATTTAATTTAATTGTCACTGGCACACCCGTAGAGAATAGTTTAACTGATTTTTGGTGTTTAATGGACACGGCTTGCCCTAAATATTTAGGTGGCTACCAAGAGTTTAGAACGAAATATATCTCCCCAATTTTACAGGCAGCAGGAGACGAAGTTGAAGAAATACGCTCTCGTGTAGGTAGAGAGCTTAGGATACAAGTTGGCTATATTATGCTTCGACGTGTTAAAGAAGATAATCTAGATGGTTTGCCAGCTAAAAATATGTTTGTGGGCATTAAAGACGATGAATGGCAGTATTTGCCTGAATTAGGCAACACAATGTCGGGATATCAATTAAAAGTCTACGATGGCACTCTTGCTTCCTCGGCTGAATCTGGATCTAATCAAGTGCTAGATACATTGCGCCGTCTTAAAAGCTGCTCACTTCATCCAAGATTAGCTGATGGTGGTAAGTTGGATATCCCTCATAATACTACCGAGCTTGAAAGTATTTTTGCTGAGTCTGAAAAACTAAAAAGTCTAATTGAATTACTTAACCTTATTAAGAAGCGTCAAGAAAAATGCATTATTTTTGCCGTTAATAAAAGGCTTCAGGCTTTCCTAAGTTTAGCGCTCGGTAAAAAATATAAATTAGGACCTTTATCAATAATCAACGGTGATGCAAAAACAGTAGCTAAAAATGCATCAAGCCCCACCCGTAAATCCATGATTGCTGATTTTGAAGCGAAAGAAGGTTTCAATATTATCATAATGTCGCCTATAGCAGCAGGTGTAGGATTAACCGTTGTCGGTGCAAATAATGTTGTTCACTTTGAAAGGCACTGGAACCCAGCTAAAGAAGCCCAAGCGACGGATCGGGTATATCGTATAGGCCAGGAAAAAGACGTTAATATTTATATTCCAGTATTACTACACCCTGAAAAGGAATCGTTTGATGTAAACCTTCACCGATTACTTAGTAAAAAAACATTATTAAAAGATGCAGTCGTGACTCCTGAAGAAGTTCGTCCTATGCCTGATGGAGTAGGTACTAAAGGCGGATTTACTGATGAACAATCTATAAAAGCGACAGAGATTAATAAATTAAGTTGGCAGCATTTTGAAGCACTAGCAGTTGAAGTGATGGCAAAAGAATTAAATTCAGATTCAATGTACTTAACGCAAAGCGGAAACGATTTTGGTGCCGATGGTGTCATTTTATCTACTAATACTCTTCACTTAATTCAAGTTAAACATACTACTTCTAAAAGATATAACGGTGGTCATAAAGCAATTACCGAGGTATACGCAGCAACCCGTAAATATGAACAATTTTTTGAAAAAGAAAAAACTGAATTACTTTTCATAACCAATGCCACAAGGCTTTCAAAACAAGCGAAAGATACTGCTAAAGAATATAATGTTCAAATCCTAAACGGTAATTTATTGGCTGAGTTGGTCGAAAAACACGAAATTACTTTTAAACAGATAATCACCCGGTTAAATAAAAAGCGACTTAAGGTGTAATTGATGAAAAATAATATAAACATAGAGCCTGAACTAAGAGATATCTCTTACGCTCAAAGACAAAGACTCTCTTATATCGAGTTTTGCTTGATGTTCAGAGGCCACTTAACCCGTAATGATCTTGTTCATCGATTTGAAGTAGGCTTGTCTGCTGGTACTAGAGATTTAAATCTTTATCGAAAATTAGCATCTGAGAATTTGACTTATGATGTTAAGCAAAAAAAATACTTTCAAACAGCCCAATTCAAACCAGTGTTTAAATATGATACACGTACAACTTTGGTTAAATTAGCAAACAATATTTCAGATGGATTCGATGCAATCGGAGACATTAATTTTCCTGTTGATGCGCCATCTCAGTTAAATGTACCAGATCTGTTTATTGTCGCAAGGGTAGTTCAAGCAATTCTAAATAATAAAGTGATAAATATTATTTACACATCACTTTCTAGTGGCTCTAAGGCGCGAGATATAATCCCACACAGCATTATAGACAATGGTTTGCGTTGGCATGTTAGAGCATTTGATACCAAAACAAATTCCTTTAGAGATTTTGTTCTGACTCGAATGAGCAAAGTCACTATAAAACCAAATGAAGTAGTCGCATTATTTCAAGAAAAAGCTGACGATCATCAATGGAATAAATGTATGATGCTGCAACTAAAACCACATCCCAACAATGTCGAATTTCCAACCGCAATTGCTATGGACTATGGCATGACCAATAAAGTTCTCGAAATTGAAGTAAGAGCTGCGCTAGTTGGCTATTTACTTCGTCGTTGGAATGTAGACTGTACTATTGATGCTTCACTAAAAGGTGGTGAATATCAGCTGTGGTTAAGGAATTCTAAATCCATTTTTGGTGCCGAAAATTTAGCTATTGCTCCCGGTTATAAAGCAGAAACAAAATAGAAAATAGCTACAAGGAATGATTAGTTGCTGAATTCGTATAATATGGCTCAGAATAATCAGTGAGATACACATATTTGAGTTGAGTAATCAACAGCAATTAAATAGCAATAGGGGCTTTAATATTAGGGTGAGCTTCGTAGCCAATAATTTCAAAATCTTCGAATTTATAATCAAAAATAGCATCTGGTTTTCTGTTGATTTTAAGTTGTGGTAACTCTTTTGGCTCTCTTGATAATTGCTCTTCAACTTGCTTTTTATGATTTGAGTAAATATGCGAATCACCAATTGACACTACAATTTCATGGGCTTGTAAATCACATTGTTGTGCTAACATATGTGTTAATAAAGCGAGTGATGCAATGTTATAAGGTAAACCTAAAAAGCTATCAGAGCTACGAATATAAAGCTGTGCTGACAATCTACCGTTAGCGACATAAAATTGATAAAGTAAATGACAAGGAGGTAACGCCATTTTACCATTAAGGGCATTTTCTTGTGGTGAAACGCCTTCATCAGGTAGATATTCAACATTCCAGCCATGAAACAAAATTCGTCTTGAGTCGGGGTTAGTTTTTAGCTGATTAACAATATTTTCAATCTGATTGATAGAGCCGCCATCTTTTGTTGGCCATTGAGTCCACTGTTTACCATAAATAGGGCCAAGGGAGCCGTCTTTTGTTGCCCATTCATTCCAAATTGTAACACCCTTTTCATTTAACCATTTGGTGTTAGTACCACCACTAAGGAACCAGATTAATTCATTAGCAATACTTTTAAAGTGAAGTTTTTTTGTTGTTAATAATGGAAAGCCTTTTGTTAAATCATGTCGCATTTGACGACCAAAAACAGATGATGTGCCTGTTTCTGTGCGATCAGACTTCACCGCACCGTTATCTTTTATGTCTTTGAGTAGCTCTAAATATTGTTTCATTGTTATTTTCTTTATTTATTTATTTATTTACAGTTGCTAAATTCGTATAAATAAGCGCGTATTATGCTTTTTCTTTATTATTAACAGCTTTCTTTCTTGCCGTTTTACCTTGCATGATCACTGATTTCTTTTGGCTTAAATAACCTAAATAAATAACCAAGATGCCAATTAAAATCATTGGAATACTTAATATTTGTCCTTTAGAAATAAAAGAAAAATACAAACCTAAGTGGGCATCAGGCTCTCTAAAAAACTCAACTATAGTTCTAAATACACCATAACCAATTAAAAAAGTACCTGAAGCTAAACCAAGGCTCCTCGGTTTACCAGTAACCACATACAAAATAGCAAATAAAACCACCCCTTCAAGAAAAAATTCATATAACTGAGAAGGATGACGAGGTAGTTGTAATGAGTCGGTAGGAAATACCATAGCCCAAGGCACATCAGTTTGTCTGCCCCAAAGCTCCGCATTTATAAAATTACCTAAACGTCCCATTCCCAAACCAATTGGCACTAGAGGCGCAATAAAATCACCAACGGCTAAAAATGATTTATTGGTTTTTCTAGAAAAAATATAAATAGCAATAATAACGCCAAGTAGGCCGCCATGAAAAGACATACCGCCTTGCCAAATTTGAAATAAATATAAGGGATCAGCTAAGAAATAATCCCATTGATAAAAGAGTACATAGCCTATACGTCCTCCTAGTATCACCCCAAGAAAGCCATAAAACAGTGAATCGCTCACTTGATCACGCGTCCATTCACTACCACTTTTATCTGCCGCTTTGTTAGCAATAAACATAGCAGCTATAAAACCGACTAAATACATCATGCCATACCAACGTAATGCAACGGGGCCTATGCTAAAAATAATAGGGTCAATAATGGGAAATTGTAAAAATTGCTCTGCCATTTTTCATCCAAAATATAAACGTTAAATCCTCGATTAAAACATCACGAAGATTGATTATTATGAAAATAATCATGTTATTACCATTTTTATTGCCACTAAAATAAGAAAAATGGCAAATGCTTTTTTTAATGTTTGCACTGGTAATTTACTGGCATATCTAACCCCAATAGGTGCAAACAAGGAAGACGTTAACACAATCCCCAATAAAGCAGGTAAATATACGTAACCAAGGCTCCACGGCGGCAACAAAGCATTATCAAAACCTGAAATGATATAACCTACAGATCCAAATAACGCTACCATTACACCACAAACAGTAGCTATACCAATACAGTAGCGCAGCGGCATACCAAAATAAGACAATACTGGCACTAAAATAGCGCCTCCAGCCATGCCCATTAAACTAGCAACAACACCTGTAAATAAACTAATAAATTGTAACTTAGTATTTGATAGCATTTCTCTAGAACGTTGTGAACGTATAGAAAGTAACATATATGATGCCAGTAAAAATACAGCCACAGCAAAAAAATAAGTTAATGCTTGTGCTGATAAATGATCCGCGATAAACGCACCTAATAAAGCACCAAAAGCCATGGTAAACATTAGCGGTTTGGTCATTACCCATGGAATATTATTATTTTTATGATGGGCAAAAGCTGCACTAGCAGATGTCACAACAATAGCAGCAAGTGATGTTGCCAGTGCCATTGGCATAATAACTTCACTACTTAATACCTCATGGCCAATAACATCATTAGTGATGGCAATAGTCGGTAATAAGTAAACTAAAGCAGGCACAACAATTAAGCCACCACCAATACCTAATAAACCAGCGAAAAAACCAACGAGTGAGCCTAGAAAAATACAACTAATAAAAATAAATAACATTAGATTCCAGCGCGAATAAAACCACCTAAGCCTAATTGCTCAAGTTGTTCGTTTAAGTAATTATGCACCTGTTTTGCGGTAGTAAGCTGTAAGGTGTGGGCAAGAATGATTTTCGCCCTTTTAAAATCCACATGACGAATAACCCATTTTATTCGCGCTATATTATGCCCATTCATACTGAGTTTACCAAAGCCCATCGCTAATAATAATAATGCCCCCGCAGGCTCACCCGCTAACTCACCACAAAGACTTAATGGCACTAAGTATTTTGCCGACTGCTTTGCAATAAGATTTAGCGCCCTTAGCACGGCAGGATGATAGGCATCATGTAAGCTAGCCACTTGCGCATTATTTCGATCAACAGCCAGTAAATACTGCGTTAAATCATTACTACCAACCGAGAAAAAATCAACACGTAAAGCTAACTCTTCTAATTGAAAAATAACAGAAGGAACTTCTAACATTATACCTATTTTAGGGCGAGTTAACTTTTCCTTTTTAACCTTATTTTTTAAAGACGTTCTGTTTGTTAACTCGGCTAAATATTCAGTCTTTAATTCAGTATCTACTTCATAATAGGCTTGGTTTATCAAACGAATTGCTTCATCAACCTCACTAACATTCGAAATCATCGGTAACATAATTTCCAAATTTTTATGGTGCTGATTTGCTCTCATCATGGCACGAATTTGTACCAAAAAAATCTCGGGGTGATCTAAAGTGATACGAATACCACGCCAACCTAAAAAAGGGTTGTCTTCGACAATAGGGAAATAAGGTAAAGACTTATCGCCACCAACATCTAAAGTACGCATGGTTACAGGCTTTTGTGGAAAACCCGCTAAAATATCTTTATATAATTGCGTTTGTTCATGCTCTGATGGAAAGCAATGACGATTCATAAAAGGGATTTCAGTTCGAAATAAGCCAATACTTAACCTACTTAAGTTCTCAGGGCACTCAAAGTCAGCAGATAAGCCTGCGTTTAACTGTAGCTCAATCGTATGTCCATCTTTAGTTATTGTAGGTAAATGAATAACTTGTTGAATTTTTTCTGTTAGCTCTCGCTCTTGAGCTATTAAATGTTGATACTCTCGTTTTAACGCCTCATCTGGGTTGATAAACAGCTCACCACTGTAACCATCGACAATGGCTAGCTGCTGCTCCAATTGAGCAATGGGTATATTACTCACCCCCATAATAGCAGGTAACTCAAGTGCATGAGCCAATATGGCGGCATGAGAATTAGCTGAGCCTGATAAAGAAACAATCGCCTTTAAACCTTTATGCTGGTATTCAGCCAACATTGCAGCGGTAACATCTTCAGCTAGCAGGATAAAGTTTTTAGGCAAGGTTAATTGCTGTGTTTGTTTTTGCTGTAAATTAAATAACAGTCGATTTCCTAAATCACGAATATCACTAGCACGTTCTCTTAGGTAACTATCTTCAATGGCCTCAAATTGTACGATATAATGATCAATGACCAATTTTAGTGCGCTTTGTGCTTGCCAACCCTGGTTAATTTTTTTAGTGACCTCTTGGCTTATATCTGCTTGCTCAAGTAATTGCTTATAGACATCGAAAATAGCCAAACTGTCGTCATTAACAATTGAGCTAAGCCTATTACTTAAGTGTTCAAAATCAGCCAAAGTTTTACTTACCGCCTTTTCAAAGCGTTGTATTTCCACTTTTTGTTCAGCTATAGCTACTTTTTTCAATGCATAAGTTGATAAATTTGCTTTGGGCTGACAAACGACAATTTGGCTTAAAGCGATACCTGGCGAACCTGCAATACCCCTTAACTGTTTTACACCACGCTTTTTTTCTTCTTGATTAAGTAAATTATTAACTTCAGCATTAACCAACGCATTAGCTAATTGCGCAGCTAAAGTAACTAAAAAGGTTTCTTCATTTTCATTAAAATTTCTTGATTCTTTTTGCTGAATAGAGAGAATACCCAAAACTTTACGTTGATGAATAATAGGCGTACCTAAAAAGGCATTAAAATCATCTTCTTCTACTTCTGGAGCGTGAATGTAGTGTTGATGATTACGCGCATTGGCAATATTTAATGGTTCTTCTCGTTGTCCTACTAAACCAACTAAGCCTTCTGAAAAACCTATTTTTGTCTGGCCTAGAGATTTTAATGCTAAACCATCAGAGGCCATTAATAAAAAATGTTGTTGTGAATAATCAGCTAAATAAACGGAGCAACAATCGGTTTTTAACGCTTTTTTGATTTGGCTAACCATACGTTCTAGCGCACTTTGCAACTGAGTATCTTGGCTAAATTCAAGAACAATGTGGCGTAACGTGGTTAACATAAGATCCTTATTTATCGGTGAACTACCCCCGCGACATCGCTTCGCTTTGATCACTGGGTTTTCTCGACAGATTTAGATAAAATGACCCACAATAAAGTAGGTCATTAAAAATAAATCATAGTAATAATTAAGCACGGCGTTCTTTTCGATTTTGCCTATGGTTAGGTCGTTTGTCGTGTCGTTTTTCATAAGAAAAAGCTAATGCCGCAGAGGCAAACTCTTTCATTACTTTTCGATAAACATCGCGCTTAAATGACACAATTTGTCGAACTGGATACCAGTAACTTACCCAACGCCAATCATCAAATTCAGGGTGAGAGGTATGGAGTAAATCAACTAAAGATTCAGGAGCGGTTAATTTTAATAAAAACCACTTCTGTTTTTGCCCAATACAAACGGGTTTACTGTCGTGTCTAATAAAACGTTTTGGTAATTTATATTTTAGCCAATGTTTGGTTGAAGCAACAATTTTTACATGTTCAGGTCTTAAACCAACTTCTTCATGTAGCTCTCGATACATGGTTTGCTCAGCCGTTTCACCTTCATCAACACCACCTTGTGGATATTGCCATGAATGTTGCCCAAACCGTCTTGCCCAAAATACTTGTCCCCTGCCATTAATTATTACTATGCCGACGTTGGCTCGGTAGCCTTCGGCATCGATCACAGGAACTCCTGAAAAAACTAAAAAAATATTAATATAGATTCAACCATATTAACGGCGAGTGGGCAAATGATTACTTTGATTTTTTCCTCTATTCACCAGATAATAATACTTTATTTAGATATTCCCCTAATGATAAGAGCACAATGAACATTCCTTCTTCTGAACAAGAGTTACTTGAAAGAGTACAAAGCTTAGCTGGATTGACCTTAGCAGAGGTGGCAAATGATGCTGGTATTAAAATACCTAAAGATTTAAAACGAAATAAAGGTTGGATGGGATTATTACTAGAACATGTACTTGGAGCCAGTGCGAGCTCTCGACCAGAGCCAGATTTCCCTCATCTAGGCATAGAGTTAAAAACATTGCCTATAAATAGCTTAGGAAAACCGCTTGAAACCACCTTCGTTAGCCTTGCACCATTAATAGGGTTGGTAGGCATTAACTGGAAAAACTCTTGGGTTAGAAAAAAATTATCACGGGTATTGTGGGTTCCCATCATATGTGTAAATCCAAATAACAATACCGATGAAAAAAGCATTCCATTAGCGCAACGACAAATTGGCAGTGCTTTTATTTGGTCGCCTTCGTTAGAAGAAGAGCAATTATTAGCCATGGATTGGCAAGAGCTAATCGATATGATTGCTTTAGGTGAAGTTGAAAAAATTCATGGTAAGTATGGTCAAGTGCTACAGCTTAGACCTAAAGCGGCGAATAGCAAGGCTAAAACTCAAGCTTTTGATCGCCACGGTAAGCCTTTTATGACCTTACCTCGCGGCTTTTATTTAAAAACACCTTTCACCCAAATGTTACTAAACAAGCACTTACGTATTAATTAACCTCAAAGTACTTTTACCCGTATCCCCTTAAAAGAAATATGAGTGAAGGCAGATCAAGCGCTCTATAATGCAAAACTAATGGATAATGCAAAGCTAATGACCAGAGCCAAATGGTTGTTCATTTAGAGTAAGATGTTTTGTCACTGTAATCTCTTGTGACATGGTTAAACTTTTACCAGCACCAAGCAATTGCATTTGCGTATTTGCTGCTTCTAAGCAAATAAACTCCTGCTCGCCATTTTCATGAATGTCAGCCATATTATTTGCCAATTCAGCACCTGGATTCCAAAAAACCCACTGCTCTGTATTTACAGCTTTTAACGCTATAGTACGCTGCCAATGACTATCAACAACTTTCATCTCATCATGGCTATGATAAATTCTATCTATTGGGTCAATGCCATTGGCTAAAATTGTTTGTAAGGGCTGTGGCGCACAATACTTGCCTGTTAGCTTGTCATCAAAAGAGGCTTTAGCCAATTCAGTTAAGGCTGTATTGGCTGGAGAGCTAACCGAGAGATAACTATGTAATGCTCCAGTATAATAAGCGTCACTTGCACTCAAGTTTGTCATGATGAATACTTGTTTAAATGACTGACCAAAAAACAGTACTTGCTTTAATTGGCATGCAAACGGCCATAAATCATCTATGTTTTTCCCTTGCCAACTTAAACTAACTTCAACACCCTGTTCGTTAATATCGATATTGTCTACTTGCCATAATTGGCAGCGAGCAAAACCATGATTACCCGTTTTATTTTCATTGTCATTTGGATGTACACCAAACCATGGCCAACAAAGAGGAATGCCGCCACGAATTGCTTTACCTTGCTCAAAAGCGGCATTCTTTGATAACCAAAAAACTTCTTTTTCGCCTGTTGGCTGCCAACTAAGTACGTGACCGCCATACAAACTAATTTTAGCCCCAGTGTGCTTGTGCTCAATGATTAATGCTGATAAACCTGAGATGAGTTTAACTTGTTGAACTTGACCAAAATCATTTTTAACTAAAAGGGGCATTGTCTTGCTCGTTATTGTTAACTTTTCGTTGAGGTGAACATTTAAAAAAAAGTATTGATGTTTGAAAGCTTAAAAGCTTTGAGTGTAAAACTTTTGAATCAACGAAAGACCGTTATGGCATTAATATTACATTATTAACACCATCATTATGTTGCGAAATATACTCAATTTTCGTGATTGATAACTCACAACTTTTTATTTTGAATAAGCCCTTGGCATGTCAGTTTTCTTGGTATAACGATTACGTAAAGCATCTTGGCGTGATTGAGTAGTAACTTGTTTACCATTAATCCACATCAAATCTACTTTTGAGCTTATTTCAAAAGGATCAGCGCTCCATAATACTAAGTCAGCATTTTTACCCGCCGCAATTCGACCAGAATTAAGCTTAAATACATCAGCAACATTGGCAGTTAGCGCAGCAAAAGCATTGGCTTTAGATAAACCGTTTGCTACCGCTATACCCGCGTCAAATCTTACTCTATTTATATTATGACTATCACCTTGTGGCATTAAAATTAGCTTCACGCCTGCTTTAGCTAAAATAGCCATATTAATTAACGAGCCATGCAGTGAGTCAAAACTGCTTGGTAAATTATCAATAGAACTTAAAATAATAGGCACATTAGCATCAGCTATTTCATTCGCTATAAGCACAGCATCACTGGCACCAACGAAGATTAAATCAAGATCATACTCTTTCTTTAATGCTAATAAAGCAAGTAAATCTGTTGCTCTGTCAGCATAAGCTAATAAAGGTTTTTTACCCACTAGTTTTTTACCTACTAATTTTTTACCTACTAATAACTCGTTAATCACTTGTTCGTCACGTTTAGGCTCTTTCGCTTCTTTATCTTCTTTATCTTCTTTATCTTTTTTATCTTTTTTCTGCTTGCTCTTTTTCGCTAACGCTTTTCTAGCATCGGCAAACTTATTACTAAGCAATTGTAGTTGTTGTGCTCTGGAGCCTTTACTTTTACTACCTAAATAAATAAGTACTGCGTTTTGTTTAGCAATAACACTACTAAATTCACCAGATAAATTCACCGCAAAAGTTTGGCCTGCAAATAAACCTTCGCCACCAGCAGGTGCAACAATATTGCTAGTAATACCGCCTTTGCGAGTATATGGGATCAAGGTTGATTTTGGGTTAAAAGCCAAACTAGCATCAAAAGTTATATCCGCTTTTTTATCATGTCCATCTTGAGTGCTAGATACGGCGCTAACTTCAACTAAACCTAATGAATTCATACTACCAATAAACCCTGGCGTTAAAATTCGACCTTTAGCGTCAATTATTTCATCGGTATCAAGTTTATCTGGCGTTTCGCTAGCAGTATAAACAGCCAGAATTTTACCTTCATCAATGACAACCGTTGCCTGTTCTAATGTGCCTTGGCTCGCTATCGTATATACAGTAGCATTGGTTATAGCGATACTTTTCGCACTCACTGAAGTAATAAAAAGTGTGAAGGTTAATGCTAAGGTGAGAGCAATAGTGCATTTTTTAAATGGTATTAACTTAAATTGATTCAATTTCATTTTGATATCCCTGACTCTTGCCCTAGAAGAAAGTCGCTTTTTGCTTGATACTTTTCATCAAATCGATCATAAACTTTCGCACCATCAATAAAAACTTGCTCAGCTTGGGCGTAAACACTAAACGGATTTGAATTCCATAACACCACATCAGCGTTTTTCCCAACATCTAAACTACCTGTTTTATCATTTATCCCTAATGATTTTGCGGCATTAATAGTAATCCACTTTATGGCATCTTCTACTTTCAAGTTAAAGCCATTATCGTTAGCACGATATAAAACCTTTGCCGCTTCTTGATTTAACCGCTGAATAGTAGTGTTTGAATCAGAGTGAACTATGGCGCAAGAATTTTTTACGGCATCAACAATAGCAACGTTCTCTTCAACCATGTCGTAGGCTTCCATTTTAAAGCCCCACCAGTCTGGCCACATAGCAACACAATTGGCATTGATAGCTAACTCATCAGCTATTTTATAGGCTTCAATGCCATGATGAAAAGTGCCCGAGTGATAGTTAAATTCTTTACCTAAATCAATCATCACTGCCATTTCTTCAGCTTTGTAACAATGATTATGAATTAATATTTCACCATTTAAAACGCCCATTAGTGTATCTAATTCTAAATCTCGTTTCGGTGCTTGTGGGTTCTTATTAGCAGTGTAGTCACTTTCATATTTATCCCAATCTCGTTTATATTCAGTAGCAGCAAGCCATGCACTACGATAGCCAGCAACATTACCCATACGAGTTAAAGGCATTTTTTTTCTGCTGCCATACACACGTTT
Organism: uncultured Colwellia sp.; assembly: GCA_965261045.1. Lineage (GTDB taxonomy): Bacteria > Pseudomonadota > Gammaproteobacteria > Enterobacterales > Alteromonadaceae > Colwellia. Next base: position 792,830 of record CBDHCJ010000001.1, on the reverse strand, counting down.
AGGATTTTCCCCACAAGCCATTTTTAAACCATAGGGAGCATCAATAAACTTCATACCTTGCATCGTGTGACTGGGTACATTACGTAATGTAACGCCACGACCACCAAATAAATTGGCTGAGCCTGGTAAGATTTGCAATGTAGTAATGCCACCCGCCCTAGCGGTTTGAAAACCAGGATCTTGTGGCCAAACACTGTGCTCTGCCCAGACCTCAGACGTATTAGGAGATGTCATTTCATTACCATCAGAATGCGATTCAACACTAGGGCTTGGATAAACACCAAGATGTGAATGCACATCAATAATACCTGGCGTAATCCATTTACCTTGCGCATCAACAGTAACAGCATTAGTCGCAGTTAGCGCTTTACCTACCTGTTTGATCTTGCCATCAACAATTAACACATCAGCATTATCAAGGCGCTTTCCTGTACCTGTTAAAACAGTGGCATGAGTAAACAAGGTATTTTGTCGAGGCAAAGCCTGATATGTACTTGGATAAGGGTTTTTATTAATGGTAACTTTGACATCTTGTTTTTCGTTAGGTAAACAAGCTGTTAAACTTAATGACATTGCAGTCACAATTAAGCTTAACTTAATTGGTGTATTATACATCGAGATTCCTATAGTAGAGAATGGTATTAATACCAGATTTAGATAAAATTCAAACCAACATCGTTGAGATCAAACGTTTTATTTTTTTATAACGAAATAATAACAGAATCAACGTAATAACTGCGTAAAATAATGGCGATATTAGCTCTGACTTCACTGACCAATAAAAATGAATAGTCACCAAAATGACAATTAAATAGTTAAAATTATGTAAACTTTGCCAAGACTTTCCCATTTTACGTTTTAACTTATTAAGGGAAGTAACGGCTAAAGCAGTGAGTAATAAAAATGCTACCATGCCAACCGTGATATATGGACGTTTAATTACTTCACTAAGAAAGAGTGCCGCATCAAATTGTACTTCAAAAGCAAGAAAATTCAATAAATGACATACTACATAGACATAGACATATAAACCCAATAACCGTCGAGTTTGTAATAAATAACCTTGTTTAACTATTTTCGCTACTGGCGATACACTCAACGTAATAAGTAATAAATTCAGTGCGCCAATACCCGTAAAATGAATAACAGCTTCGACTGGATCAGCACCTAACTCATCAGCAAATGCCAAAAAATATAAGTTTATCAAGGGTAAGAATGCTGCAAAATGAATGATGATTTTCAGGGTGAATACTTTGCTGCTATTGGTCATGACATTGCGGTTTGTATAGGTTAAAAGTGTATCGGTTAAAAGTGCTTAGACAAATTCATACCTTGATACAAATGTGCTACGTCTTCAGCATAACCATTAAAAGGTAAGGTAGCAATGCGATTTCGCGTAAATAAGCCGCCACTGGTAATACGACGCTCACTTGCTTGGCTCCATCTCGGGTGGTCGTGATTGGGATTTACATTGGCATAAAAACCATATTCTTTGGGAGCTAAGATATTCCAAGTAGTAGGCGGTTGATGCTCAAGTAATTTAATAGCAACAATTGACTTTATGCTTTTAAAACCATACTTCCATGGAACGACTAAACGAATAGGTGCGCCATTTTGTGGTGGTAGGGTTTTACCATATAAACCAACGCTCATTAAGGTAAGTGGATTCATCGCTTCATCAAGCCGCAAAGCTTCAACATAAGGATATTTAATACCGCCACCTAAGCGTCTACTCGCTTGTCCTGGCATTTGTTTGGGATCATATAAGGTTTCAAAAGCAACATACTTTGCTTGTGAATTTGGCGAAACTTTTTTCAATAAACTGGCCAACGAGAAGCCAATCCAAGGAATTACCATTGACCATGCTTCGACACAACGCAAACGATAAATACGTTCTTCTAAAGGAAAAAGTTTAGTTAAATCATCATAGTCAAGCGTTATAGGGTTGTCACACTCGCCAGAAATAGTTAACTGCCAAGGATCAACTTTAAAACCTTGCGCTAGCTCTACTGGTTGATTTTTTTTCGCGCCAAACTCATAAAAGTTATTATGCGAGATTACTTTTTGCTCTGGCGTTTTTACTAAATTTTGATTATCAAGATCTTGCTTATAACTCAAGGTTTGAGTATTAAAAACAGGGACAGTATCGCTAAAAAATCCTGCATTGGCGTTTTTACTTAGTGCCGCACTCATTAATGCACCAGCGCCTAAAAAGCCCATGTTTTTTAATAAACATCGACGCTCATTGTAGATTGATTCGTCTGTTACATCAGATTCAACAAGGTGAGAATGTTGTGGAATTTTTATTAACATAATAAGCGCCTAATATTTACACCGCAAAGGTATATACTCATGATACTTCAAAATGTCTGCTTCAGGACGTCTGAGCAATTCATAATCAAGACGCATTTTTTTATTAATGGTTATTCCCTTAAAAACAAATGCAACGATGAGTATAAGCTAAAGAAAGTTTCTTGAGGTATTAGACACTTTATAATGATAAATAATTTCAGTGTAAATAATTATTTTTGTGTTAAAAATTAAGCCGCTTTAACTAGTTGTTGTAAATGAGCAACAACATCATTTGACTCATACAGCCATTGCACCTGACCGTCAGAATTTTCGATACGTAAACACGGTACGGTTCTTTTACCACCTTCACGAATAAGTTCTGCGCGATAATCATTTTTTTGATTAATATTGCGTAATTCAATATTCAAGCCTTCACGCTTCATTGTACGACGCACTTTTACACAAAAAGGACAGCTAGGTAATTGATACAAACTTAAGTTTTGAGTTTTATCATCAACTTTCGCTTGCTCTGTTGGGGTTCTTGTTGGCGGTTTAGGTGAAAAGATAAAGTTAATAAGTAAGATAAGACGACCTATAGGCCAACGTATAAGAGATATAATCATAAAGTTTACTTCTGTGTTACATGTGTTTAAATTAAATATTGAGCAAAACCAAATACAGCGTTTGAGTTTATCATAAATTGATCTTTTGCGCTTACTCAAATTTATTAATGGCTAAGCAGTGCTGATTGAATTTTTAAGCCTTTTAAAAAGGCTGATAAAACATCATCGCTACATGCTCTATAGTGCTTATTATTAACGTTTCTAAAAAAGGCACTTAACTCATATTTACCTAAGCTTAACTCAGCTAATTCTAGCAGTGCGATAACCTCATCCGCTTTTAACGCTAGCGCTATTTTTAATTTATTGAAAATAATATTATTGCTCAGCACTTGTTCCGCTTGATGTTGAGGGCCATCTTTTGCACCTCTTTTTTCAATAATAAGGCCATTTAAAAAGCTAGAAAACTCAACATCTACCAGTGACCTATAACAACTATCATTTTTTTCTTTAAAGATATTAGCTAATTGCTCTGCGGTAATTGAACATTGCCCTAACTTAAATACAGAGAGTATTTTTTCATCATTAAAGTCAAAAATGGTGCTGATACGACGAAGAAGATCATTATTTATCATTAAATTACCTAAAGCTGTAGTGGTGTAGACGATTAATTGTTACGCGGTTAAAAAAAACATTTTAAAATTTTTACTGCTCTATTTCATTTGCTTCAGCTATACGTAGTAAACGATCTTGCTCTTCAATAAAAGCGGCTTTTATTTCTTCTATTACGTTATCAACATCCACCGAAATATTACTTTCTTTAAATAGCCCTGTAAGCTCTGTTTCGAAGGTTAATTCGCCACTTTCATACAAAGCCCACATTTCTTGAGCATATTTACTTAATAGTAACTCAGGTGCAAATTGACCATAGTAATTAGTCATATTATCGACGTCACGAATTAACATCGCTTTCGCATTATTATTCGCTGAGGCATCTACTGCTTGGGGTAAGTCAATGATGACCGGACCATATTCATCAACGAGTACATTGAATTCTGATAAATCACCATGAACAACACCAGCACATAACATACGCATAACATAGATCATTACTAGTTGGTGATCTTCAATGGCTTGTTGTTTTGACATAACTACATCGTTTAATCGTGGCGCAACATCGCCAGCTTCGTCGGTGACTAACTCCATTAGCAAAACGCCGTCAAAACAACCAAAAGGGTGGGGTACTCGAACACCTGCTTCTGCTAGTGTGTAGAGTGCATCCACTTCAGCATTTTGCCATGCTTGCTCTTGTTGATTACGACCATACTTAGAGCCTTTTTCCATGGCTCGAGTACGTCGACTGTTCCGACTTTTCCTACCTTCTTGGTATTGAGCTGCTTTTTTAAAGCTGCGTTTATTTGCATCTTTATAAACTTTGGCACAGCGAATTTCATCGCCACAGCGAACCACGAAAACAGTAGCTTCTTTGCCACTCATTAATTGACTAATTACTTCGTCAACGAGACCGTCATCAACAAGTGGTTGGATACGTTTTGGAATTTTCATAGCGTTAAGCAACTTTTTGCGTGTTTATTTGACTAGCAAGATAATCGTCTAACGAACCTTCAAAGCTAACCAATTGTTTATCTTTAATGTCAATAATACGTGTTGCTAAGCTTGAGACAAATTCACGGTCATGACTGACAAAAATTAATGTGCCTGCAAAGTCTTTTAGTGCATTATTTAATGCATCAATAGCTTCGATATCCATATGATTAGTTGGCTCATCCATAATCAATACATTAATATCGGCCATCATCAACTTGCCAAATAATAGGCGATTTTTCTCTCCACCAGAACAATTACATGCTTTTTTGTTAGCATCGTCATCAGTAAATAATAAACGCCCTAGCATACCACGAACACTTAAATCGTTATGACACGGTCTACGCCATTGTGACATCCAATCCATTAACGTTAAGTCATTATCAAAAAGTGCGCTACTATCTTGTGGGCAATATCCTACCGAGGCATTTTCAGACCACCTAACCACGCCTTCATTGTGCGCTAATTCGCTCACTAAACAGCGTAATAATGTTGTTTTACCTACTCCGTTTTCGCCGATTATAGCTAACTTAGTACCAGCTCCTAACAATAGATCACCCTTTTCAAATAACATGTCACCATCAAAACCATGACCGAGGTTTTCAAGCTCTAATGCTTGACGATGCATTTTTTTACCTGATGCAAAAGCAATTTTCGGTGTTATACGACTCGACGACTTAACATCATCAAGTTTAATTTTATCCATTTTTTTAGCGCGAGAGCTCGCTTGCTTCGCTTTTGACGCATTAGCACCAAAGCGATTAACAAAATCTTGTAACTCTTCAATTTCAGCTGATTTTTTAGCATTACCTGATAATAACTGTTCACGTAATAAACTCGACTGCTCTAAAAAGAATTCGTAATTACCTGAGTATATACGTAATTCACCGTAATCAATATCAGCCATATGTGTACAAACAGAATTTAGAAAATGCCTATCATGTGAAATTATAATCATGGTACATCTACGTTTGTTCAACTCACATTCTAACCAACTGATGGTATGAATATCCAAGTTATTGGTTGGTTCGTCGAGCAATAAAATATCAGGGTTAGCAAACAGCGCTTGGGCGAGTAATACTCGTAATTTCCAACCAGGAGCAACTTGCTGCATTGAACCAAAATGAAAAGACTCTTCAATACCTGCTTCTAATAAAATTTCACCCGCACGACTTTCAGCGGTATAACCATCCATTTCAGCGAATTGACTTTCTAAGTCAGCAACACGCATCCCGTCTGCTTCACTCATTTCAGCTTGCGCGTAAATGGCATCCCTTTCTTGCTTTACTTTCCATAAAGGCATATCACCTATGATCACAGTATCAATAACACTGTATCGTTCAAAAGCGAACTGGTCTTGACCCAAAGTACTTACTTTGTTACCAGGGCTAATTGAGACATTTCCTGAGCTTGGTGTTAACTCGCCACTGAGTATTTTCATAAACGTAGACTTGCCACAGCCATTTGCGCCGATCAAACCGTAACGGTTACCGTTACCAAATTTAGCTGAGATGTTTTCAAACAAAGGCTCTGCGCCAAATTGCATTGTAATGTTCGATGTAGTGATCAAAAGGTATTCCTGAGTGTTGCTAGCCGATATTGAATGATTGTTATATATAATCCTGATTTACAAATAACTCAGGAAATAACAAAAAGACTCAAAATAATAAGGTCGCGAATTATACAGCAAGAGTGGCGTGAACAATATCTAATCTTTACGATAAAGTGATGTTTTTTTCGTCAATGGCGTTTTAGCCCCGTTTGACATTGCGGTGGCAGTGGTAGGTAGGGACAGCAACCGTGCCACTTTTTGACAAAATATCAAAATTTTTTTTGAATAGCTTTAACACTGAAAGCTAAACAATTGCATATTGTAATGGTCTAAAATGGTCTAATGAAGCTAGAGAGGTTTATACTCATGTTATCTCGAAATGCTTGTTAAAATGGCCATCCATGGCTTAGCGATACTTTTAAATATTGCAGAGTAATGTTTTAACGTCAGTAACGTTATATTGGTGTTATATCGGTGTTATATAACCTTACTTATGGCTCACAACACCATTAAAAATTAAGTTTGTAGCCCAGTAATATTTTATCTCCAGCTTCAAATACTTCTTCGGCTTGATCACCCCAAGCACTGTATTCAACATAGAAAGAGCCGAGTTTATGAGTATAAATAGCGTCTAAGATGATCTGGCTAGTATCAACTTCCAATCCGCTTGGTGAATCCATAGAAACAATTGCATACTTAGCTTGCAGCTGAATGTCACCCATTTTATAGCCACTGTATACTTCATAGACATCTTCATCTACGATTTCGCCACTAGGATTCAAGCCCGCATAAAATCGCAAGTCATTGGAATTTTGGTAATGTGCAGCAAGGCTTAAATCACCGTGATTATAAGCTAATTGGTATGAATTAACTTCATGGTTCCCTTTAAACGCGGTTAATTTATATCGTGAAGCCGACAGAGTAAAATCATTAATAATATATTTAGCTGCTACGTTATAACCAACAATACTTTCATTCTTTGTTCCTTCAGCATTGGCTTTCACATCACCATTATTTAGTATCGTCATGAATGCAAGCTGAAACCCTGCCACATCTGGCGTTACATAAGTTACCGCACGATCTGGACGTAAATATTCAATGTAGTGCCCTTTGCCTGCCGCATCTTTTGCGAATAGCCCGTAACGACTTGTATGGCAAATAACACCCGCTGATTCATTGGTACAACCAGCCGATTCATCAATATCAGAGAAAATATCAATGGCATTATCAGTAAAATTCCATGCTGGTGAATATTGCTTACCTATCAAGACTGAGCCAAAGTCACCTTCTAACCCAACGTTAGCTAATCGAGCGCGCTGATCATTACCAGCAAACGAGCCATCATCAGTAAAAAGTCGGAACTCGAAATTATACGTCGCCTTAACACCATCTAGAATTTCACTAGAGCCATAGGCACCGAGACGAGAATAGTTATCTTTATATTCAATTTCACTTTTATTGGTATCTTGAACCTGCACGCGAATGCTGCCATACCAATTAAACAGATCATTGTCAGCTTGTACCATGGTAGGTACGAGCAATGTTGTTGCTAACGCCAAACTTGTGCTTAATCTCATCTTGTTACCTTATTGCTTATTTAATTATGCTTAATTATGCCTGAATTTAGCATATATTTTAGTTATTAAGTACTCATAATATTTAACAGAATTGTTGCTGCCAAAATGGTTAAGTACATTTTATTTACATCAAAATATTATTCATGTCGAAATATTATTCATGTCTAAATGATAATAGGGAGGAGGTAATAAAAACTAAAGTCAATTAGCTTAATCACTTAATAAGGGAATCTTATTAACGATGAAAAATCAAACCAAATGAGTGGTTAAAGATATTGTTATTACTGGTGATTTTTTCGTATTATCGACATTGTTCTGATGCTAGAAACCACCAAAATAAATTTTACATTGATAATACTTGCCCGTAAGTCATTTATCTAATCGTCAGCGCGTACCTGGCTGGCCATTGCTGCTTTAGCCATTACCGTACTAAGCTCTGGCATCGCTTGTTCAATATTATTGGTCACCGCTGCCACTTGCTCTGGATACCTTTGTGCAAGTTTATAAATAAACGCATAGGCTTGCTCAGGTTTAGCTACCAGTAAGCTTCGAGTCAACTCAAGCAGTTGCCTTGGCGATATATCGCTCATTTTTTCACGCATTACTTGGTATAAATCAAATACATCAATGCCAGGTACCAAGGCTACAGCACTGGCAACTTCTAATCCAAGCGGGGGCTCGGTCTTAGCTATAGCCTCAATCACCTTGATAATCAATGTGGGATCCGTTTGTGCCATCGCAACCATAGTATTTATCTCTGCCCTTATAGGAGCTTCGGTTTTAATGTAAGCGGTGCGGGGATCAAGAGCACCAATCGGAGCCGTAACTGTGCCATGCATAACAAAACTCTCCTGTTCATCGTTAGGCAATGCCTGACAAACAAACATTCTAAAAATAGCAAAACAGGCTAACAGTAACTGTATCACTGCGAGAAAATAGAATAATGAAATGCCACCAAAGTTGTTCATAACCAATGAAGCTGAATAAGGTCCAATAATTCCGCCAAGAGCAAATGCCAGAATCATTGATCCCATCGCTGAGACCATCTCACTTTGACGTAACTTATCGAATGCCTCAGAAATACTCAGAGGATAGGTACAAGCAATAATACCACTGGTCACTGCTGTCGCTAAAAAAACCGCCCATTCAATTCTTGATGGTGCTAACACAGTAACCACTAGATCAGCAGCGGCAGAGGTTAGCAAGAGCACAAGCAAAACCGTACGTCGATCAAAACGATCAGATAGATAACCAACGGGAAACTGTAATATAAAGCCCCCCAAGATGGCAGCTCCCATATAAAGGGAAAGCTGAAAGCCAATAATATCGTATTCTTTAGCAAAAACGGGTAGCAAGTTGAACAGCGCTGAATAGATCATACCTGATACCAAGCAACTGACAACTCCGAGCGGTGACCTGCTATAGAGCAATAGCAGAGACATAGATCTCACTTCTTTGATCACCGGACCTGTGTGCCGGCTCAGTGCAACAGGGATTAATGCCGCACATAGTAATATGCCCGCGATAACAAATAGCACATTGTCTTGAGGATCAGCAATATTCATAAAGAATTGACCACCGAACAGCCCAGCTAACATTACCGCATTGTAAATTGCCAGTACTTGACCACGGGTTTCTTTAGTTGAACTATCACTAAGCCAGCTTTCCATAGCGGTGAAGGTGCAAGCAATACAAAATCCCAAAACGATACGCATCACCCCCCAAAGCAAGGGATCGGAATAAAGGCTACAAATCAAGATACTCACAGCACCCAAAGACGCACAACCAGTAAAGATACGGATATGGCCAGCTCGTTTGATCAAACTTGTGCTATATAACGCCCCAAGTAATAAACCAACAAAGTAAAGCGATAAGACAATACCGATAATATTCGTACTAATGCCATCTAGGCCCATTCGTACTGGCAGCAAAACACTAATCAGCCCATGTCCTAACAGCAAAATGAAACAACTAAGGAACAAAGAGAACAGTGATATCAAGGTTTGACGCAAAAAAATCTCCTTTCTGTAATGTTGATGGTTTAAACAACAAATAAATTAACCTGTTACAAGCTTCATTGGAGATAATTGTTTCATTTGATATAAGGTACAAAAATATAAGACACAAAAAAGCTGGCAAAATGCCAGCCTTCAAACTTGAATATTATTTTATCTATATTAAAGCTAAAGCCATTTATTGTGGTACTGCCGCATAAGCTACAACTTCACACAGCATTTCTTCTCGGGCTAAACCTGCAACAATCATAGCCGCTCTATTTGGATAAGGTGGCTGAAAATACTCAGCATATACTTTGTTAAATACAGGCAATTGCTCTCGAGCGGTAACATAGATGAGTACTTGAGTAACATCATCCATGGTCAGCTTAGCAGCTTCAATTGTGTGTTTAAAATTTTCCATGGTCTGACGTGCTTGCGCTTCAATACCACCTTCAACCACCTGCCCTTCTACATTAATTGGGATTTGAGCTGTTGATAAGGTGTTATTAGCAATAATTGCCCACTCTAAAGGGGCTTTAGAAGCAAAGAGCTTTGTTTTTACAGGTGTTTTCATTAACTATACTCTACTCTGTTATTAAATTTATCTGATAAAGGGTTACTTTAACAAGAAATAACTTGCTGCGCCAATAGCGCTTTAATCATCATGATAAGCACATTAAATTCGTACAAGTGCCTATCATGATTATTCAAAAATTGCTTACAATCCTTGCTCGTCAGCCATTTTGCGAGCAATTAAAGGAGCACTCCATAAGGACGGTAACAGAACCAAGGACACAGGGACGGCCGTTACCACAATAAAAGATTGCAGTGCTGATATTCCGCCTGAGCCAATAGAGATAAGCAATGCTGCCATAACCCCCATCATAATGCCCCAGAACACACGTAACGAACTCTGTGGGTGGTCAGTACCTGTCATTACCATAGACACTGAATAAGTCATTGAATCACCTGTTGTAGCAACAAAAATAGTGGTCAATATCAAGAACAACACCGAGATTGCCCATCCCATTGGTAACTGCTCTGTAATAGCAAGTAATGCTGCGGGTAAATTAAAACCAGTAAAAGGTTCAGAAATAACGCCAGGGTTGGCTAACTCAAAGGCTAAGCCACTACCACCAACAATAGTAAACCAAAAACAGGTGATAACTGGAGCAACGACAGAAATAAGTAATATCATTTCACGAATAGTACGACCGCGAGAAATACGAGCAACAAACATAGCCATTAAAGGACCATAGCCTAAAAACCAACCCCAAAAGAATACTGTCCACCAATCAAGCCATGCAGGGTTTGCACGAAAAGTAGCCATCGGAATAAAGTTGTTTAGGTAAAGACCAAACGAATGTATGTAACTGTCAAAGATAAAAGCGGTAGGACCAAAAATTAGAATAAATGCCATTAAAGCAATCGCTAAGATAATATTGGTACGGCTTAAAATTTGAATACCTTTAGTGACACCACTAACGGCAGATAAGGTATAAATACAAATAAGACCAAACAATATGGCAACCTGGGTTGTGTAAGTATTAGGAATGCCGAACAGTTTTTCTAAACCGAAGCTCACTTGTAAACCAAGGAAACCAATTGGACCTACAGTACCTGCCACTACAGCCAGCACACAACAAGAATCAACAATAGTACCAAAAGCACCTTTCATCACCTTGTCACCAAAAACGGGATAAAGCAAAGTACGGGGTTTTAACGGCAAGCCTTTTTCATAGTGTAAATACATAAACACTATACCAGTTAAACTACCAAGAATAGCCCAAGCCAAAAATCCCCAATGCATAAAGCTTTGTGCTAAGGCATTATAAGCGGCTTCTGTTGTGCCTGTTTCACCACCAAAAATAGGAGGCGGGGAAGTAAAATGCGCCATTGGCTCAGCAGCAGCCCAAAAGACACCTCCACCAGCAAGCAAGGTACACATAATGATGGAAATCCATTTAAAGGTGGATATTTCTGGCGATTTTATCCCCCCTAATACCACTGAGCCGGTACGACCTATTGCGAGAAATATCCCAATAATAAAAGTTAGGAGCAATAGCACTTGCCAGTAGGCTCCAAATATTTTTGTTGATGCAGCAAAAGCTGTATTAACCCAGCCAGACATCATATTGATATCATACAATGCCAATATAGCAAACAGCACTAGTACGCCACCGCTAATCAAAAATACGGGTATGTCTACCCCAGCTAGAAATTTGATTTTAGGCATTCCTGCCTCGCTTTTTTCCATAACTGCTTTAGAAGTATTCATTATAGTCTCCTGATGCTTCTCTTATCGTTATAATTTATAAAGCTCTATTTTTATTGAACGTTATTCAATAAAAGTTAGCGCTCTGACACCTGTGGTTTTAATCCCTCTTCGAGGAAGTTTAACCAGTTTAATCCCATGACTTTGGCGATATCTTCCGCCTTAAAACCTCGTTCTTGTAATCCTCTCGTAATATTTGGAAAATCGCGGCTGTCACGAAACCAAGATAATGGTCTAGGCCAGTCAGCATTTGTTTTAGAGCCTTCACCATAATCAATTACTTTTGACCAGCGACCATTGCGCATCCATTCAAGCACAGAAAGTGGTTGTTCTTGACACAAGTCTGTGCCCAAACCAATATGATCTATGCCCATTAAGTCAGCTGTTTTTGCAACCATGTCGCAAAAATCATCTAAGCAACAGTCAGGACCATTTTTGAGATGAAACGGATAAAGGCTAAAGCCTAATAAGCCGCCTGACTCGCCTAGCGCTTTTAATACCTTGTCTGATTTATTACGTATAGCCTCATGAAAACTGTTCGGGTTGGCATGTGAGATCACGATAGGACGTTCTGAAATTGCTATCGCATCCAATGTGCTACGTTCACCACTGTGGCTCATATCCACCACCATACCAACACGGTTCATTTCCTTAATCACCTGCTTACCAAAACGAGTTACCCCGCTATCTTGGGCTTCATAACAGCCACTAGCTAGTAAGCTTTGGTTGTTATAAGTAAGCTGCATAATCATCAAGTTGAGTTCGCGCATGATCTCAACCATGCCAATATCATCTTCAATCGGTGAGCAGTTTTGCGCACCAAACATAATGCCGACCTTGCCTAATGTTTTAGCAAGACGAATATCCGCCGTACTTTTCACTGGCATGATCAAATCATGGTTGAGCTCAAAATGGCGGTTCCATTTAGCGATACTTAATAAGGTTTCTCTAATTTGTTCATGGTAAACCACAGTGACATGCACCATAGTTACCCCACCTTCTTTAAGCTGTTGAAAAATAGACCTGTTCCAATTTGAGTACTGTAGGCCGTCAATGACAATAAGATCGTTATGCATAATGACTACTCGAGTTATGAACGGATATAAGTGGTTTTAACAATGGTATAGAATTCTTTCGCATAGCTACCCATCTCACGCGAACCAAAACTAGAGTCTTTTCGACCACCAAAAGGTACATGGTAATCAGTACCCGCCGTTGGCAAGTTCACCATCGCACATCCTGTTTGGGCATTACGTTTAAAATGGGTTGCAGATTTAAGTGATTGAGTACAAATACCACCAACTAAACCATAATTGGTGTCGTTCAGTGTCGCTAACGCTTCGTCATAATCTTTCACTTTGATCACACAAGCAATCGGCGCAAAGGCTTCTTCACGGTTAATCGTCATTGCATTGGTAGTTTCAGTAAATAGTGCTGGTGTTAGATAATAACCTTCGGTTTCTTCAGTAACTACATCACCACCACTAACTAACTTGCCACCTTCTTTTTTAGCCATTTCAATATAGTTAAGGTTTTGCTTCATTTGACGTGCATCAGCAACCGCGCCAATATGAACGCCTTCACGTAGAGGATGACCCACAACAAGTTGTTTCATTCTTGCAACAACCGCATCAACAAAACGATCATGAATACCTTCGGTGACAATTAAACGCGATGAAGCCGTACATTTTTGCCCTGTACCAAAGAAAGCACCGCCAACAGCACACTCAACAGCGTTTTCTAGCTCAGCATCATCAAGTACGATTAAGGCATTTTTACTGCCCATTTCTAATTGGCATTTCACTAAGTTTGCTGCCGTTGCTATCGCAACTTTACGACCTGTTTCTAAAGAGCCAGTAAAGGTTAGTGCATTAATTTTTTTAGAATTAATTAACAAATCACCTACTTCAGCACCAGGCCCCATTACTAGGTTAAATGTACCTGCAGGTAAGCCTTGACGTGAGATGATTTCAGTTAATGCCCACGCACTAGCCGGTACTTGGTTTGCTGGTTTTAAAACAACCGCATTACCAAAAGCTAATGCTGGTGCAATTTTCCAAGCCGCGGTTGCCGTAGGGAAATTCCATGGTGTAATAATACCCACAACACCAACTGGCTCTCTGCGAGTTTCAATTTCTATCCCCGGACGAACTGAATCAGCCGTTTCACCCATTTGGCGTAGTACTTCTGCCGCATAATAATGGAAGAATTGACCAGAACGATAAATTTCGCCAGCGCCTTCAGGTAACGTTTTACCCTCTTCACGGGCTAACAACTTACCTAATTCATCTTTACGAGCAATAAGCTCATCACCAATAGCCATTAACACTGAGTACCGTTGTTCTAAGCCACTTTCTTGCCACTTAACTTGGCCTTTAACTGCTGCGTTTATCGCCAATTCGGCTTGTTCTTGGTTAGCTTGTGTGTAGTGACCAATAACATCGCTGATGTCCGCAGGACTAATGTTAGCAAGTGAACTTGCGCCTTCTACCCATTCGCCATTGATGTAATTACAAAAAATTGATTCAGACATAAATATCTCCATAAAATAATTGAATTTATTATAGGTAGTATGTTTTAATAATAAAAATTAATAAAAGATATCTATTGATAAGGAATCCTTATGGCATTGCCTGAATTTAAAATAGCTCAGTTACGTCACTTAGTTTGGGTAGCTGAATTAAAGGGATTTCATACAGCGGCAGAAAAAGCTTGTCGAACTCAGCCAGCAATATCTTTATCCGTTCGAGATCTAGAAAATAAACTAGGTATGGCACTGTTTGAAAAACGAAATGCGAAGACCTCAAATACTGAACTAACGCCTTTTGGCCAATATTTTCTACCTAAGGCGAAAGAACTTATTGCCCATCATGACAACATTGCTCAGGATATGGCATTGATGAGTGAACATAAAACAGGCCACTTGCGTCTTGCCTCAGTACCTTCTATTGCTTGTAGGATGTTACCTGAGCTGTTGTCAAAATTTATCGCTGATGTGCCAGATCTTCATATCAGTTTTTATGATGATAACTCCGAAGCTGTATTAAGAAAAGTTGAAAAGCAAGATGTAGATATCGGTATCGCCAGTTTGCCCCATGAGCATGAACATGCTGACATTACTTTCACCCCTATTTGGGAAGATCAACTTGGCGTGGTTTGTCGTGAGGATCACCCTTTTGCCGATATCACTGGTCTACATTGGAAAGCACTGCGTAAACAACGATTGATCAGAAATGGCACTTCACGCCTACTTGAAGGTACCGAAGCAGAGCCGTTGTTAAGCGACTCGCAATTTCTTATTTCTAATATGCTTTCATTAATTGCTATGCTAGAAGAAGGCCTTGGCATTACCACGTTACCTTGGTTTGCTTTTCCTAAAAATAGTAGCAAGCTTCGTTTCATTCCACTGACAACCCCTAAAGTTGTGCGCCATATTGGGATAGTTCAGCTCAAAAACAAATCATTATCCCCAGCAGCAGCAGCATTAGCAAACTTCATTTTGCAAAATACTGATAAAGATAAGACTAAAAATGTAGGGTCTGAATACATTTCAATAAAGTAGCCATAGAACATAAGTTTCCCTTATCAGCCGATATACCTTATTGGCTTGTATAAAGTGGCGGTATAGGTCAAAAATAACATCACATTAAATGAGGATCAGTAAAATGACAACAAATGCAGCTATCCACTCATCACTTTGGGGTGAAAATTCTTTACCACTTCGCCCTGCAAGTCAGGTGATGAAATTGGAGCGCCTTGGTGCTTACCATCAAAGTCGTCTAAGTTTTATGCGTACTTTGGTACGTCGAATATTTCGTGAACGCTGGAAAATTGCCCCTGCTGTTTTTGAACTCGACAATGATGGCTACGGTACTGTTGTCTATGAAGTCCAAGCCCCACACGGACTATTCAGTTTTGTACTATTTTCTGATTACCTTTCTCCAGAAGAACGTAATGACCGTGTTATTGCCACCAAATGGGATCTTACGATGGCTTTGGTTGAAGGTAAGGTTGACCAAGCTTATATTGAAAAATTGCGTGAAAACGTACCTAAACAAGAAGCTGGGCGAGTAGATGCACGTGTTTTTGTTTTATCTCGTGCCAACCGCAGTGCACGTAACTTTGATTATGTAGTAAATCAACTTGCTGCGGGTGAACAACCTGATGTCGCTAAAATTGTTGAAGTAGGTTATTTGTATCGCACCACTGCCGTTTATGGCAGCGGTAAGCTCGGCATGGCTGATTGGGAAAAAGTGAGAGAAAAGCATAAAGATTTTGCCCGACCATTTGCGGGTGAAATGTTTGTTTGTCTGATGCTGCGCAACTTCAGTCTATTACAAGTGGAACATATTGCTCGTCATAGAGCGCCCGAAACATATAACCCGATGCAGCCAAACATAAAACGATATTTTGGTATTGGTAATTCAACGGGTTTAGGTATGGCACCTTACTTGGTTAATCATCCCCTACTTATCAACCAATGGATAGAAATGCGTGAACTTGCTTTAGCACGCGTTCGTACACTTGGCAGCATTAATCAGCAAGTGCGTGAAACCATAAGTCAACTGATTGACCGTAGTGCCCAACATACCTTTGAAACACTGACTGAAGATAGATGGCAAACCAATAATAATAAGGCTGTCATTGAAGATATGGCCTGCCTTAAAAACCGTATTGAAAATGGTTTTGATTCATGGAACGAATTGGTTGAGTATAGTGAACAGCATTGCTCGTTGCAGGGCCAAGAAATGTTAGTGTCTTGTATGCTAGAGATATATCCCGAACTTGTCGACGAATTGGAAGATTTTCACCGTGCTGAGGAGTTTTTAGATCTTGACCCACTAATGCCAGTGGTACAACTTCGAGATATCATAAAAAACCGTTATGACTGGGTGCTAGCAATAGATTTCGATGCCGAAGGCGCACGAGAAACCTATTGGTATCGCTCAGAAGAGAAAATGGAACCCCGTCTAGGTAGTGTTGCCGATATTGAAGGCAAAAAGAAACAAATGGCGCTAGGCGTTGGCTATGCAGTACGTAAATGCTACAACCAATTGGTCGATTATATTGCCCAACATCCAGACCACACCACCGCTCGCTTTATGGTGTCGCATCCAAAACTCAGAGGTATTGTACGTCGTATTCAAGGTATGAACCGCTGTGTTTATGGTGATATTCAAGCTAACTTGCTAGATCGCGAGGTTTTGCCAATGCACTTGCTACGAGCCAAATTGGCCTTTTTTGGTGTTAGCAAATTTGATCCACGTTCTCGCTTATGGGTTCGCAACACAATGTTTCAAGGCGCACCGCTGTTAGAAGATATTGGTAAAACATTTAGTGACGACTGGTTTATGCCATTAGCACCAAAGCAATAAGAAGAGTTCTATGAATATTTCGATGAATGAATTAAAAGCCGCTTTACGTAGATGCTTTGAAGCAAGTGATTACTTTGTGGGTAATTATGAAGATGCCGCCAACATGGTGCTATGGTTAGAAAAGCATGGTCTAAATGGCTTAAATGAACTAAAACATGCTTTACCATATATAGGTGAAGATAGAGATAAACCGTTAAGTAATGTGATTTATGAAGATAGCACTTCAGCGATTATTGATGCTCACCACCGAAGCGCACTAAATTGTATTGCAGCGGCTGTAGATCTTGCCCATGCTAAGGCATTAGAAAGCGGTATAGCCACAGTAACTGTACATAACTGTCATAACAGAATTTTCATCCTTAAAGCACTAACTGATCGCGGTCGTAGCGGTATTAGCGCGGCAGCTTATTGGAAAAATGGTAGTAATATTGTCACCGAACACACCGCTGCCATTCGCTCAGGTCAACGTTACCCAAGTTACAGCGAAGGAGTAACCAACCTAACAAGCAATGAAAATGACAAGCAAGCTCTTACTATTATTTGTAGTTCAAGAGTAGACTTAACCTCTTCTTTGCAAAATAGTAAAAGTCACTTTATTAGCCCTAAACAAGTTGAAAGTAACAAAGAACATACTGTTGAACATGGTATTGAAATTGATGCTAATCTATGGGACGAAATTAATAAAATTGGCTTGGGTGTATTGGTTGAAAACACCGAGCGCTCACGACAAGATGCTGGAGGCAATTAAAAGCCCTTGGTTACCCTTTTTTCATATACAGGTAGGAGTATTAGGTATTAGGCGACCATTAGCTTGGCGGTTCGTATTGTCTCATTAAACCATCATTCAACTTTAATAAAGGTTACTTCAAACGTTTTACAAAGACGGTGTTTTTGTAACCTAGTAGATAGGCTAAAAGCATCATTTACATCATATTGCTGGAAGATATCTAAACCACGATCCAATGAAATTTTCCAGCCTGTGTCTGTAACAATATGACGAGCATGTTGGCTACCTCTAGTATCAAATGAATAAGCGAATTTGATACCAACCGCAAACATAGAGCTTTGAATTTTTTCAAAGTAACCATGTTGATGATCACCTTTAAATTCATCTTCAACAGTAACTAAGCTAACAACCACCTCATCTGCTTCTGCTTTCTGTTTAACGATAGTTTCAAGTAATTCCATCACGTTTTTAGCTTGATAAAATAAACGAATATAGGGATCAGTAATTGTTATATGTTTAGCGCCTTTCAGATAAGCTCCAAATAAAGAATCATAACTAACCCCTCGTTGATTTTCAGCAAAGGTTAAATGCTGCTCTTTTAACGCTGGTCCATCAGTAGCCGCCTCAGCTTTAGACAAAGTATCTTGAGATGATACTGCCACAGGAGCAATGTCAGGCTCTGGCATTCCTATATCAGTAACATCACCAACCGTTTGATTAAAGTAGTTAGGGTATTGCAATTCCTCTAAAGTACTTACAGATGTTTCTTTATCAGCTTTATTACTATAGGTAAAGGTTACACCAGCATAAGTATTATCAATTCGAAATAGTTGGTCTTTAACACGCTTACGACCTTCCATAGAAAACTTGAGTATCTCTTCAATCTCAGCTTCGGTAGCACCACCTTGTGGGAACAATATTTTCATTAACCCTGAGAAGGTTTTATGAATAGAATCACGATCACGTGTTGATATTTGAGATGAAATCTGGAAGTACTCGCTATAGCGATCTGAATAATCTTGGTTTCTCAAATGACGCAGTACTTCAGCTAAATAATCAACGACAAAACCATAGCCATCTGAGAACATCTCACCACGGATAATATCGACTTCCCAACCAGGAATATAAAAATGTAAGCGATCTAGAAATGCGGAGTCATAGAATTTTTCTGGTAAGGCATCAAACAAATCTGAATGTTTTAACATATAGGGAACGCTGTGCTCAGTATTACCAACAAAAGCCATCGATGCATCAGCTCCTAAAGTTTCCACACCACGAGAGAATGACTTATTTGCCATGTAGTTTTTCATGATATCTACAAGGGCTTTATCTACGCGTTTTTGCTTACCTGCAAACTCATCAAACGCGACAGTATCCCAGTAGCCGACTAACCCCAACTTACCGGAAGAGTTATTCACAAATAGTTTAGGGGTTGTGACTTCACCACCTGAAATTAAAATACCATGTGGTGAAAACTCTGAATAAATGTGTGACTTACCTGTACCTTTTGGCCCAAGCTCAATTAAATTGTAGTTACGCTCACAGAATGGAATTAAGCGTACTAATTGCATTAACTTGCTTCTTCGGCCAAAAAATTCAGGGTTGAAGCCAATACTTTGAATAAGTACATCAATCCATTCATCAAGGTTAAATTTTTGACGAGCGCCAATGTAACCTTCATAGTCAAAATGAGACATTTGAATAGGTTTAATCGTACTTAATATCCAAGGGCTAGCAGCTTTATCTTCAATATGATCGTATTCAACATCGGCAATAATCCAAACTCCGCCAACTAGCAATTTTGGATGTTTTTTTACAGTGCCTGAGTCAATTAAAACTTTTTTAATACCAAGGTTAGAAAATGCCATTTCATAGACATCTCTTTTATCATTTAAAACCACGCTCACTTTATCAATAACTTTATGGCGACCTTTCTCTCTAATGTTTGAGCGAATCAAGCCAGCTTCATTACGATGAACATAATGCTTAGCTAAAATTTCCTTAACCGTTTGAATACCTGACTCAATACTTGCTTCATCACTTGTAGCACAATATTGCCCTAGCAAATACTCAAGCACATAAGAAGGAACTATAGCGTTACCTTTTACAGTTTTCACCAAATCCTTTCGAACAACAAGCCCTGCAAATATGTCACAAATTTTATGATTAAGATCACTCATTTTTACGCCTTAAAGTAAAGTTTATTGAAAGTCCATGTTCCAACTTTTGCTATCATGTTAAATGTCATACTAAAAATCAAAATCCGATGTGAAAGAACGTCTAATGATATAACGCAATTGCTTATATTCTTGATATTGATTAGAGCCAGTAACAGGCTCTTCAAGCGTTAATATCACGTCTTGATTGTTAGCTGACTCAGCCTCTTGATTTAGTAAGAAACGTAACTTCATCTCACGCTCACGCGGGTGTTCAGATGTTAAATCAAGAACAAGTGTATGGCTATCTGAAATCAACTTGCCTGATTCGGTATAAATACCTAATCGCAATGTTCGAGGTTGTGTTTTATCTGTTACAGCCTCTGCTTGATATAAAGTGACAGACATCTGCCCACTAGTAATGACACTAGAGCCACTTCTAAGCACTTCAACATCAACCATGCGAATATCACTAGACCGCTTTTTATTAATACTAATAACAGGAACAATAACTTCTTGTAGTGATGCGCCACCATGTACAAAGCGACTGCCTGAGCCACTAAGTCTTAATCGCTGAATCCCTTTAGGTATTGCAGCATGAACATCACCAACTAAACCAAGCTCTTCACTACTAAACACTTTTAACGAATTACCACATGTTAAGTTCTTACCAAGTACAAAACGTCTATCGTTATAGAGAATGTCGCCATCAATATCTTTTGCTAGATAATCACTCTCATCAAGCGCGCTATTTTGATAAACAAAACCATGATCTGCGGTGATCAAGAAATTATTCGCATTGGCATTCGCTAGCTTTTTAATTAGTTTTAATAAGTCATCAAAGGTTTTTTCTGTTGCTTCGAAGGCTTCACCTTCTGATTGCATTTTATCACCCGTATGATCAATACGATTGTGATAAATGTATAAAACGTCATTAGCTTTCAATAACTCACGGCTGTTGGCTTGGGTCATTTCTAACAACTCTTTAGCTTGCACAGCACTTGCCTTTTCACCATGAATTGTTTTTAAAATTTTATCTCTTTCTACAGTTTTAGAGGTCTTTAATTTCCCCATCAAAACTGTTCCAGATTCATTATCAACTAGCTGTAAAGGATATTCTTTTGATTGGGGTAATAATGATGCCATACCTAATTGGGTATAACTTGGCATCGCAGATAATGCATGGCTAAGCTCGGCTTCATAACGATCCTCTTGCCTTATACGGCTCACCATTTCAGCGCCAGCTTCATAACGAAAGGCATCAGAAATGATCACACAAACTTTCTTTTTTTTATTTAAATATTTTGTTTTAACCCATCGGCTATAAAAATTATTTTGCGGTTCAACATCAGCTACCTGCCAAGTCGGCATTGAATCCACATGTTGTTGCCATGCATTACTTAATGGCTGAACATAATTATTAGTATATAAGTTCTCAATTTGTTCAGTTAACAAGCTTAACAATGAATGTTGAGATGAAACTTTAAGCGCATATATGTACTGTCGATATAATTGATCAAGCTTGTACCAGTGTTTGGTATAACGTTGAACAGCTTCTGAAGCACTTGACATGTTGAGCTGAGTCGAATCTAAAAGTGCAAAAAACTGGCTGGCAACATTTACCGCATCATATACATGTGAAAATTCATTGTACCAGTGCCCTTGTCGTCGCTGACGACACCAAAGTATTACTTCTCCTTGCGATACGGTTCGGTTTGCAACACCATTAACTAGCTCATGAATAACTTTTTTATCAATTATTTTGAAGTAATCCAACTCAAGTACATCTTTTAAGCTTCTATGTTGCAAGTCATTTTCTATATTCAATATTCTTGAGCATTCTTTAGACCACCATTCAAAAGTCGTTTGATGAGTGCGGCTATCTTTCCAGCGCTTAAAGAAGACTAAAGCGCTATTGGTCATATTTTGTTTTGTCGCTAAATCAGAATCTACACTTATCCCTTGTAACCCTGTTGGTAATTCTGCCAAATAACAAAATTTGAATAACTCAAAAACATAATCTTTTACCGTAGGCTTTTCACTTTGATAACCATAATGGTTGGTTACTTGTTGCCATAAAAAGCTATCTAACTTACAATTTTCAACCAATTGATAGGCTTTTTCTTGCCTCATATCTGCCATTAGTAACTCAAGGATCACATCTAAACGAGCATCTTCTTTTTGAGCAGCGCCAGAAGCTACAGCTAACATTTTTAACCGTATTTGGCTTAACGTATCATCAGGCTCTAACAAGTTTTTAAGTAACTGCTTGCGATTTTCTGCTTGTGCTTTAGCATTTTTTAACTCACCAATAGCGTCAAAAAATGCTGAGTGAGTTTCCACTAATTCGGTAAACTCACTTGGTAATTCTAATTCGCTTAACCAAATGGCAACTTGGTCTGTTTTAAATACTGTATGGGCAAGTTCTACATCTAATAGCCAGTTTTGCAGTGGCTCTGGTTGCTTTGCTTCTTTGTAAAGTAAAAACTGTCCTTTTGGTGACTCGCGCAATAGCTTGTGTTTAATTGAAAACTCATTATTTTTAATTTCTAGCTTTTCGATATTATTTAGGGCTGAATTCGAGAGGGATAAAGAATCAAATTCATCGCGAAGCTCTTGTTTTTCGTCATACCAAAAAACAATACGATACTTGGCAAATAGTCGTTCTAGCGCATTAACTATATTACTCAAGGCTATGTTCCTTCTTGATGTTCTACGGGTAAATTAATAGTTACTTTAAATAAGTTTCCTTCCCGATCATCGTCAAAGTTAATTTCAGGATAAGCTTTAACAGCGCGGCGAATACCACTACCCAAACCACGATACGGCAACAGTTTGGTAGCAAAGGAAGCGAGTATCGGGTTACGAATATTTGAATTTCCGTTTTTGATGTTTTCAACCGTCAAGTTATTAGGCAAATGTCCTGGGCTGATAATTTCAATACGATCACTAAAAACAAACACTCGCACTGCTGCTGCCACAAAATAATCACGGTGTATTAAAGCATTGGTGATAAGCTCTTCAAGGACGATTTTAGGTACTTCTAGCTCCCCTAAAGAATTTACCCCTTGTTTCCCTTGTACCCTGCGAATATGGCGTAAGAGAAAAGCCAGAGTATCGTCATAGACTGTCCGCAAATTACCTACAATGTCCTGACTATCAAGATAATGGCTTTCGTTAACATCTTTGCTAGGGTAACTGACGCACTTCACAATAAACGCTGGTAAGCGGTGTTGTACATAGCGCCCAAACAACAAAGCGCCAGCAATATTTAAAACCCCATCCTTAGCTAGATTCAGGTTTTGTAATAGCTGAGGTATCGCTAAATCTTGTTCATCTAGCCGTTCTTCATACTGTTTTTCATAAAATGCT
Source organism: uncultured Colwellia sp. (assembly GCA_965261045.1). GTDB lineage: Bacteria > Pseudomonadota > Gammaproteobacteria > Enterobacterales > Alteromonadaceae > Colwellia. The sequence continues at coordinate 769,342 of CBDHCJ010000001.1, read as the reverse complement.
GAAAATAGTCGCTCATCAACATCTTCAATTGGCAGACCATTTACCAATACTTCATCACCATGCACAAGGTGCGCAGCCTGATACATTCGTTGGATCTCTTCGCGTGCTGTGGCCTTACGTTTGTCGGCACCACTTTTTACCCAAATAACGCCATTTTTATCCATGTAGGGCTTAGATATACCTTGCTCAACATGAACAACCACAACCAGACCATCGTCCAAGGCGATATTCTCGGTAATGGGGTTAATAGGCGGGCGCACTTGCTGAGATGCCGCATTGGAAATTAAATTATTCAGCCTGCCCATATCCTCGCGATCTAAGCCTGCAATACTGCCATCGTCAGAGGCGCCAATAATTAACATTCCCCCCAAGGTATTGCTAAAGGCAATCATCTCTTGAGCCAAAGATGTTTCATTACTAACGTTGGCTTTAAATTGATGTTTACTGTCTTCGTCTCGCGCAATAATAGCTAATAATTCACTGTTATTCATTTACTTAACCCCGTCACTTTTTTAAGTGCTTTGCCAAATAGTGGATAGTTGTGTTTTACACCATCATCTAGATCTATTTCGATTTTCTCGCCTGCTAATGGATACAATACGTCATGTTCGTAGTCGTTAATTTCTTCAAGTACTTTGTTAATTTTGGAAATCGCTTTAATTGCTTGGGTTTTGTCTTTTTGACTCGCTGAAACACTGATCTCTACTTGCTCGTAGCTTTGTTTACGGGCTTCTAACTTGGTGCGAAATTCACGTAAATAGTCATTCAATACAATGCTTGCGGTATCAGGCTGATAACGGTGCATATAAATTAAGACATTGAATGAGCCTTTAGGGCTTGAGAACATCCAATAAATAGGACGTTTTTTGTAGCGTTTAACATGATCTGTATAAAAACCTTTAACAAAATACTTTTTAATATCTTTACCAATGGCATCTTCGATAAAAGCTAGGTTTCCGGCGAAATGCTCTTCTCCAAAAGCTACTTTAAGGAATGCTTTAAATCGTTCGGCAATATCATCTTCAAACCAATCGCCACCAAAATCAATTATTGGGATGACATTGTCTTCGTCTGGGATAAATTGAGGAGAAGGAACTTTAGACAAATAATTTTCTATTGTGTCACCTTGATTAGCTAAAATTAATCCCTTTTTATCTAAGGAATAGCGTCCAAACATACACCCAACAGAATAAGATATGAACTCAGATACCAATTCAAACTTGCGCTTAATACTCAGCTCTTGACCACTGTAGATCCTTCTATACTGGTAGGCAGGATTAATAAACAACGTGACGTCTTCGAGTTCGATTTCTTCAGTAATAGTTCGTGACAAATTGTAGTGTTCAATAAGCTCTTTATTGACTTGCTGTTCCAAGTTTTTTGCCTCTGCAACATATTTTTCAAATTCAGTTACAATATCTCCATAAACTGTTTTTAAACTATCATAACTCGGTGTTCGACCATAAAAAATGTGCTTATCAAATGCCCACGATCCTTCTTTATTATTCCAATCGAATTTATATATTTCTACAAGACGTTTAACTTTTTCTCTAAGTGATTGAGTGTCAATTTTTGGTTCTAAAGGAAGGTAAGATATATTTCCAGCTTGAAAATTTAAAGTAGGATTCAACGCTCCCAAAACTTCTATAACAACTTTAGAATTCAGAAAACCTAATATTGCCTCTAATGATATTTCCGTAGGGTAACAGCCAGAGCCACCAGCATCGAGTATTTCTCCACCGTAACTAACTCTAGCTGAAAATCCAGAGGTTGAGATAGCCCCCCAGTTAACATTAGGTTTTAAAATATATTCTAAATTAAAGTTTGTTGCCCAAATACGATCTTCTTTAGGATGTTTGGTATTTTGTAGTTCGCAACCATCATCTTCCCAATTAACAAGAACATACTTGTTCCCAAACCATTTTCGGTAACCTCCACCTTTTAAATATGAAAACCATTTTTTACCAGATTCTTGTGCTAAATTTCTAGAGTGATATTGATCAAAACCTGTTTTTTCTAAAGAAATCTCATGCCAATCTCTAACATAATGCTCGTTTCTTGCTGTTACCATGCCTTTTCTTGTCGGTGCTAGATACTCAAAAGGATTCGTGCTATTGAAAATATCCAACATTTCTTTTTCAACCCAGTAGGCTATAGGGCTACCCGGAATTTTATTAAAACCAGATGAAGATATTCTATAAAAACCATCATCATTTGGTGCCGATATGGCTTTAATGTTCCTCTTGTTCATAGGTGGAAACTTCTTAGGTTTATTTTCTGCTTCAATATCGTTTAACTCTACATAGCAAAATGCACCTTCAGAGTCTTTTTTACCGCCTTTTTTCCAAACAGTTGCTGAAGTTCCAAAAGCTATACCCATTACCATATTGCCCATATGTGCCATAGACTCTATAGATGATATTTCCATTAATTTCCTACGTAACTTTTCATACGAAGACAAAAACATCCAACTTTGCATAGTAACCATTGCACTATAGCCATTCGGATAAACTAAGTTCAATCCTCGTTCAATAAAAGCAGCAAATAAGTCTGATTTTGAATCGACATAACTTCCTTTTAACCATACAGCCATTCTATGGTTCATCCCTTTACCGCCTAAATAAGGCGGATTAGCAATAATCACATGATAAATAGGACTCAAATATTCCACTTGTTTTAATATTTTTAAAACAGATTTATGAGTATCAGCTAAGAACATATCCGTGTGTTCATTTTTTTCTTCGATAATAGCCAAAATATCAGCTACATTTTTTAATGTTGGCTGGATCAGTGAACCAAAGTTATCCGCTTCTTCAAATTCAGTAAGGGTTATTCTTAAATTCTGGGTGAATAAATCACGGCCAATAAAGTTCATATACTCATCAAGCGCGTCTTCATCTATTTTAACTTTTTCTAAACGACATATATTTGGCTTTATTGGCTTACGGAAAAAACGCCTTCTGTTATTGCTATCATCTAATGGGTTGCCTTTAATCGCTTTCATGCTTAATGCAAAAGCAGCTAATTCAGCAGCTCGTTCATCAATCTCTATACCATATAAATTCTTAGTAAGAATTAACTCTGGAATATCAACAGGGTCATAATTAGCATCTAAATAAATGGCATAGAGCAAGTCATAGGCATAAGTAAGCATATGCCCAGAGCCAACAGCGGGATCACATAGCTTTAATTCTTCTGGGCTACTTACTTTGAGGAAATCATCTTCTTCTCCAACTGGCTTTATGTAGTACTCCATTTGGTCAATAACTTTTGAGTTAGGGTTATTGAGCATCCATAACCTGCCCAGTGAGTTTTCAACCAAGTATTTAACTATCCAATGGGGGGTAAATAACTGGGTAGCTGCTGGTATATTTTCAGGGGTGATTTTTTGGTTTTTCTTTAAGTCTGCGAATACTTGGTCTTTTTTTTCAGAAATATAAAATTGATATAACCAACCAATAGACTCGACTGATTCACAATTCTCAGGGGTCATCGCTTCACGGGTATAAGCCAATATTGAATTGCCTGATAGCAAGTCATCTGGCATTAATAGCTCTGTGTAATCTTCAATACGTTCAAACAAATACGGCATTAAGCGATAATAATCATTACATACAGTTACTATCATCAAACGATACGCTTCTGCTTGCCCATCTCGACTTGGAATTGAACCACCTAAAAGCCCTCTGATCTGCTCACTTGTCTTTTCATTAAAGATGCTGTCATCAAGATGACCTGCTTTAGCTTCAGCAAGTATTTCAGGTTGAAATTGCCCTGAAATTGGAGAGATCACCATAATACGGTTGTATTGGTTTACATCCATAAATCTAAGCGCACAAAAACGGTTAAACCAAGTGTATGCTACTTGCTCAACTAAGTGCTCATCATCTAATTGCTTTTGTTTTTCTGCTAGCTCTTTAACGGCCTGAGGGTGCTCACGTCTGGCGGCACTATCTGCTGAGAGTACAAGTTTTAACTTACTTTGAACCTGATCAATTAAGCTTCTACGAGCATATTGAGCAAACTTTTTTAGTCTTGGTGTATCCATTATGTTCCTTTAAACTATTCTAGGCGGCAATTTTGTTAAATTGAATTGTTTTTGCCCAAGAAATTTTCATTAACGTTTCAGGTGTGTCATGAACATTATTGGTTTTATCTATTTTGGTTTTATTCTTTGTTAAATTTACGTTTTTAAATGCAACAAAGCGCATCTTATACTCAGATAAAAAGTTATCAGCATCAAAAAATTGCTCTGCTATTGCTTGGCAATATTTGAAAACACATAAACTGCCTTTGAGTTGTTTAATAATGTCTGAAGTTTTTGGGTTACCTTTTTTCATTTCGATAAATAAAACTAATTTTTTTTCTTGAGAAATAATTAAATAGTCTGCTCTTTTACAGGCTCCATTTGTGGTATTTATTAAGTTTCTAATATCAAGGGAAGCATCTACATTAATAACGAGTGAATCTTCAGGAATATTATGAATTTCTATTATTGAGTCTTTTGTATCATGCTCAGTAAGTACAACTTTCTTACGTGCACAATGATGATCTTGTATAGCAATCTGCGCTGTGTCTTTGAACATGGATTTTAATAAGCCCATATCTGGCATTTTATTCCCCCCAAATAATTTCATCTTGGATACGATTTAACGCTTCAATTGCTGAATCAAACGTTTCAAGGTTAATACCTGTTGTAGGGGTGATGTTAGCTGAAATTAGTGTGTTACATTTAACTCTTTTAGTCTTATCGTCAACCTTTACCAATGATTCTTTGGCCATATATACTTTTATTTTTTTATGGTCTAAAAACTCTTTTTCTAAATAGCCTTCACGTTTAGCAAGCTCAAGTAATCGTTCTGTTCGTTGTTCTAATAAAATAAGGGTATTTATCTCTTTAATAATAAAATCACTGTGTGTTGTAATAAATACTTTAATGCCATGATTAACCAACATCGCGAATAAACGTGCAACTTTTCTTTGGTTTTCAGGATGTAAATTTAACTCGGGTTCATCAACAATTATAATATCGCCCACTTGCGCTACATGCCTTAAATAAAAACCTATATCAAGTAAAGATCGCACGGCACTAGAGCTTTCAACCAATGACAGTTTTACACTTTTCTTTTTATTAGGAATAAATTGAACTTCTCCATCTCTTGATACCTTATATTCCCCACCAATAATATCTTTAAAGTGTGCTAAAACCTCAGGATGTTGTTTAGTAAATAAGCTTTCTTTATTGGTGATATTTGATAATCCACGAATAAAGTCGACATTCTTTTTAACTGGTATGGGATACTCGGCATGAAAACTACCAAGTAATTTTGAAAAACTGAAAGTTGCCCCTTTATCGCCGATCATATCTACGAGGCGACTACGAGTGAAATCGAGTTCTTTTTGAAAAATAGCAGAGCCTGTTCTTTCTGCGCTGGCAATAAAAGGCCTAGGCATTTTGTCTTTAAACACTAAATCACGAATAGCAGCACTGATCATTTCTTCAATGAAAGATCTTGGTGGTAAATCTTCGGAACTTTTATCAACTAATAAGGAAATGGTTAAATGATCTTCATCTTCTTTGCTTGTGACTTCTAAAAAAGTTTTGTTAGCTGAGCCTGCCCGATATTGCAGATCATTAGATTTGTAATCTTTTGATTTTTCTACTTCTACATAAAGACTACTGTTTTCAAACAGAGACTCTTTACCAGCAAAAACTTTATCTATCTGTTTCGAAAATTGAGCGGATGCATTTGATAGAATATCATTTGCATTTTGAGCGAACTGTTCTATAGGAACGGTAATAGATCCTTTTTCCATGACTTGAGTAACAATACCACTTGGTATATCTATTTTTAATTCATTATGCCAGTGATCAAGAAAACCATAAGTGGCATAAGTAACATAAGTTTTCCCCGTGTTGTTTTTACCACAAACAATGGTTAAGTCACCTAATGTTAAATCAGCTTGCCGAATAGCTCCTAAGTTTTTAAATGTAATTTTCATTAGTGATCTTCTTTTGTTGTTTAATCTTTTTACTGATCATAATTGTATATGCTTTCCTGCTTTAATCGCGATTAATAATGCCTTTTTATATTCTTTTATATAGCCTTCTACATCATTTTCATTAGCAAGCCAAGGCTTATCATAATCAACTTGTATTTGTTTTGCTGATACACTTTGTATTTCTGGTTTAACAGGCTCTTCAACTACGGGTGTAGATGCTGGCTTTCCACCAAAAAAGTCGTCTTCTGGTTGGGTATTAGTTTTATTTCCACTCGTTGGTGTAACTGGAGGAGGCGCAGGTTGTGACCATGTCATTAACTTGTTTACTTGCGCTGAATAAATGTGGTCTTTAAATTGTCTTGCTTCATCACGCAACATCGCAATCAGTGTTTGTTGCTTCAATTTATCAATGACATGAGTAAATTCGATAAGCAGTTGTTTCTGTTTATTTTGCACTAATGACTTATAGCAATCAAACCCCTGTAACTTGGCTTGCAAGTGCTCAATTGACTCAACCGCTTTTTTCCGCTCTGCGTTAACTTGCTCTGTTATTTCTCTCTCTAGCGCCTCAGTATCACTTTTAAGTTGTTGGATAGCACCCCCTTTAAAAATAGTAACGCTAGCTAATGCTTCTTTAATTTGTTGATATTCAGTTCCCTTTACATATTCAATATTTGCCTTTTGCTCTGTCACCAATTTTTTTGCTTTATCAAAGGTAGATTTTTGAGGTCCTTTCATAAATTTAACAATTGGATCTATGGTCTTTTCTTTATAGTCAAACCAAGTATCTTCACTTTGTGTTAACTCTGTCATGAACCATGTATAAGGTTTAGTTTTGAATTCTTGAAGCTTTAATACAATATCAGCCAGTACGCGCAAAAATGGGTATTGCTCTGATTGTGCTTGTAACTTATCAAGCTCAGTAGCCTGAGTAGCAAACGACTCTTGTATTTCTTTTGCAATAGCTTTGGCTTCTGTTGCATGAGCAACCTTCTCGAAGTAGTCGCGGTAGAACTCTTTTACACCACGAATTTGCGAAGGTGTAAACTCAACTTGAGGTTCAAGTATCAAATTAACATGCGTAGCCATGTTTCTTAATGCACGCTCTAGATCTTTATCATCAAGCAAGTTAGTAGATTCACGAACTTCTACTTTACCGCCTGCACATAGGTATGCGAGGTTACATAGTATGGCAGCATATGACCAACCATTTGGTTTGATTTCAAACTTTTCAAGTAATGATTTAACGGTTGTGCGGATGCCATCTCGGCTATTACCTTGAATAAATGAGAACATTTCCTGCTGCGCTTCAGGAAGCTGAGTGTCATCATCTAACATGCCTTGTCCTGTTTTTTTGATAATGTCGGTAATATCATTTTCACTATAAGTAATATCACGCAACATTTTAAGATTTGTATAAGTGTGTTTTATCAACTTACCAAATGCTCTAACCATTTTGTTTTGCCCATCTTCACCACTTAACTCGACCTCTGCACCCGCGACAAAATACTTTGCCGTACCGACAAGTTTAGATGTTAGTGCTTTAAGTTGGTTTAAACGCTCAACGTTTTGAATGCCTTTTTCAGTCAAAATCCGTTTTATGCTGTCTTGCTGAGTGGCTTTAGTTTCGTGAGCAACATATTTTTCAGTTTGTTTATAAAGAATTAAGTCACTTACTAACCGAGCATTTTCTGGTAGAACTAAACGCAGCTCGTCATTGAATAAGGTATCAGACTTGTGCTTTTCAAAGGCATCACGATGATCATGAAAAGAGGTGATTACATTTATGGCTAGCTCATTTTCACGACCCGATAATTTGTCATCTAACTTTCGGCTAAAGGGATAATCTTGGTTATTTTCTTGCCAACGAATTTTTCTATTTTTAAGAACACCATCATAGATTAGCTTTTCAAGTTCCGACGCAATAACATCCGAGTCTATTTCTACATTTTTGATCTCTTTTTCGATGTCTTGCTCTTCATCAGTTAAATACTCAAACAAATCTCCATTACGTTGAATATACGTTTCTCTTATAAGTAAGTTTGACGCTTCTTGCACTTTTCTTTTTAATGAAGGTATATCGCGTGTAAAACTATCATGCATTAGAATGCATAAGTTTCTTACGGTTGGTTTGAATTCTTTTACATATTTAACTAAGAACAACGCTTTTAATAAGCTTACTGCAAATTTGTTATCTAATTGAAGTTCAGCTTTTAATATCGACTGTTGATTTGCTGTTTTAAGAGCGGTTCGAATACCTTCAAACATCAAATCAAATGTTGCTAGTTCTCCAAGGTTATGACCTTTTATAGCGATTGCTACTTCTTGGAAAACACCCAGCATTGAACGCTCACCCACAGAACTATGTTTACCTTCAAACGCGCTGTGAGCTGAAAGATTTTGAATCGCAGATTGGAAAAGGCCAAATTGATACGGGATAAAAGGATAGCTTTGTAAAAAATGCTCTCTGTCCTTAAAATTACGGTATGACTGTGAGCCATCGGCAAAATCAAACAGTGTTTTAAAGTTGTTTTCTTGCTGATGATATAAATCTGTTAACTGAGGAATGAATTCGTCTTTTTTCTCAAGCAATCGACGCTGAATTACTTCCGCAACGTCTTGACTGGTTAGCTTCATTCTATTTTTAAAGCGAGCTTGTATTTTTGTAAAATCGTTTTCACTACTTTGTTCAGCTTCACCAATAACTTTCGACATGTCTTCTTGTGCAGTAACAATAACCCAAGCTTGTCCTTTACACTTCGTCGCTAAACTTTCAGCCACAGTTTGAAGGTTAGTCATCAGCTTAATGTTGCCAGCAATATACTGCCCCACTTCATCCACAAAGAAGTTTAACCTGAAACCTTTTTCTTGCTTTTCAATGTAGCTTTGCACTTGCTCGGCAAAGTCTTCAATTGAAAGCCTATAATCTTCACGGTATTTATCTAAAATTCCAGTGACAGACTGACCTGATACTTGGTTGTAAGCATTATCAACAGCATCAGCCATGCGCTTTGCTCTTGCACGACCTTTTATCCAGTCCATTTTGCTAACTGATTTAAATATACTTGTGAAGTCTTCTAATAGGCCATCGTCTTTTAGCTCTCTTTCAAATTGAGCTATATAAGCTTGTTTACCATAAAACCCACAATGTTCATCGAATACTTTTACGAATACAGCTAGTAATGCATCAAGTTCAGCTTTACTGATAACATCTGCTTTTTGGTCAATGTTGAACAGTATGCTTTGTGAAGGTATACCCACAGCTCGTTTAAGATCATTTGCAAATATTCCACCTTCATTTAGAGGGCGTTTTTCCAAGAAAACATCTAAAGGAGTTATGTCCTCAATAGGAGCATTTTCTAGAAGCAATGCAAGCATTTTCAATAAGTGAGACTTACCAGAGCCAAAGAAGCCAGATACCCATACACCGTTCGCACCACTGTAATTCAGGTATGCATCCAAAAATATATCGAGTCGTTTAGCGACTTCATCTGTAATAACGTACTCGTCTAATTCAAGATACAAATCAACATCGTCATCAGCTTTTATGACACCTTCAATAGGTCTGTCTACTTTCTTTTCAAATAATTGAGATAACTTCATAATATGCTGCTTAATCCTTATATAGCGCGATCTAAAATGTTAAAAGCTCTGTAGTATTTATCGTCTTCTAAAGTTCCAAACAAAACTAGAGACGTCCCTTTTTCAACGGAGTGCTTATATTGTCCGGGGTAAAACATTAATGTTGGTTTTTCTTTGGCTTTAATTTGAAGGTTTTCAAGAAGGTTACTTGATCTAATATAGGGATAAACTTCACCAACGCCAGTGATTATTAAAATATCAAAATGATTCTCAGACATTTTTTTAACAATAGCTGGAATTAGAGCTGTTTTAGTATCAATAATACCTTGAATTTCTTCTTTAAATTCCTGCTTAGACATAGTGGCTTCATTTTCCAACAGCCATTCCCAGTCATCTTCTTCTTTACATAACTCTATCACTAAGTCATATAAATTAACTTCCAACACTTTAACTTGGGCGTCAATTAAATAGTTTGTTACTTGCTTTACGAACAGGTTGATATCATTTTGAAGTGACGGCTCGAATGGGCAAATATGAAAAGGTATATCCCCGTTTAACCCTTCCATATTCTTAAAAGGATCACTTGCAAGTACATCAGTCAAATGTGTATAAGCATCGCGGAGATTAGCTTTGGTTAAAACGCTATTAAATTTACCAGCCATACTAACTATACTCCCCCGGAAAAACAGCTAAATCATCAGCATTATTTTGCTGTATTAGCTCTCGAAGTTTAGGAGATAAGTTCTGATGTAGAATTTCTTTTTCTTTAGTAATTAAATCGCATTCAACTAACATTTTAAACATGATTTGCTGGGCTTTATATCTGGATTGCTCAGTGATTTTGTCAAGGTTACTATGCCATTCAGCTTTCGCATTTAAAAAAGCAATATAGTCTTCAGTGAATAGTTGGAATCGACTCTTACTAAAGTGCTCAGACAAAACCTCAATAGCAAATTGATATGTAAACAAGTATTGACGGCAGATTGCTAGCCAAACCAAGTGCTTAGCGTCTGAATCTGACATTATCATTAGCGACAATTCATCATCAGTTAAATTTTTTAGACGCTTAGAAACCTCACTGTATATTGTTCGAGAGGTACTCTCTGTTCTAGCTTGCAGTAGATTGTTTGTGAAAACTTCTTCTCGAACCAATTGCCAATCTTTAAGCTGAATGTATTGCTCTGCTACTATTCTACATTCATGAATTAGTGCAGGTCTTAAGGTAAGTGACAGCTTGTTTTTAGTATCACTCATTTACTATCCCTTTCGACGAATCAGAAGCACTTCCACTTCTAACCCATTCATCTACTTCAATAGCTTTGAATTTCCAAAAATGACCTATGCGATGCGCAGGTAAGCCTTTTTTATCACGCCATGCGTAAATTGTGTCTTTACTAACCCCTAAATAGTCTGAAATTTCTTCGACAGAGAGCCAACGTTCAGTCATTTTCGTAACCATAAACAAAAGAATTTAATGCTGATTAATATCTCATATTCATAAAAGAATGTATATCAGGTTTTATCGGATTAAGCATGATTTAAAAGGATACAGCTTGTTTAGAACAAACAATACAAATAAATAGACGCTATCTTTAACTCAAATGCAACGATGAGTATACTATAGTTATTATTAGTGAGAACAATGAGCGAAATCATAAAAATGACAAATATTACTAACGCTGAATTTAGGAACAGTAATTTACAACTTGCCTCTTTAGCGGGCGGCTGCTTTTGGTGTATAGAAGGCGCATTTTCCCAAGTTAAAGGAATACACTCAGCAATTTCAGGGTATATGGGGGGACATAGTAAAAACCCTACTTATGATGATGTTTGTACTGGCAAAAGTGGTCATGCTGAGGTCGTACAATTAAGCTTTGATGCTAATGAAATCAGTTATCTAGAAGTTCTTGAGATCTTCTTTACCTTACATGATCCAACCCAATTGAATAGACAAGGTAACGATATTGGCAGCCAATATCGCTCTGCTATTTTTTATCATGATGAATATCAACAACACATCGCAGATAAAATTATTGCAGAAATGCGTACAACAAAAATGTTTGTACAAGATATTGTCACACAAGTATGCCCTGTTGAACATTTTTATTCTGGTGAATATTACCACCAAGATTATTTTAACAATAATCCACAAAATCAATATTGTCAGGCGGTAGTATCACCTAAACTAGCCAAGTTTAGACAAACCTTTGTTGATAAGTTGAAGTAACTTATCGTGAATCAGTATAACTGATTTGAACTTAACTCTATTTCCCTCTATTTCGCTAGCAGCGCTGTGAATGCTAGCACTATTTAACTACAAAACACTTATGCAAATATCTTTACTCTTGAGTTATTTACAGATCAATGGTTGACAACTCAGTTTATTTCCCAGATCATATAGACTTCTAAACGGCTAAAAATTTAACAAGAAGATATATTTTGAACAAGCAATCAGAACTTCGAACTAGGTATAACGATATTAATCGCGGTGTCTACTTTATTGGTACAACACCGCCAAAAAATGATACCCCATTAGATACTATTGAAACTATTGCTGAAAAATTATTAGATCGTGTTAGCGACATAGGTTTTGATGGTCTTATCGTTTATGACATTCAAGATGAAAATTCCCGTACCAAAAGACCAAGACCATTCCCATTTAAATTGACTCATGACACTCGACTATATTCATCATTACTTAATAAAATATCAGGTCGCCCTGTTATTACTTATAAAAGTGTTGTTCAGTCTAACGGTAACGATTTTAACCAATGGGCGAATGAAGCTTGGCAAAAATATGGTATTAAAGATATTGTACTTGTTGGTAGTCCTTCTAAAAATAATAATATATCGCTATCTTTAGCTGATGCCTATAAAACCCTGGTAGATAATGAACACGATTTTTTTATTGGCGGTGTAACCATTGCCGAGCGCCATTCCAGTAAAAAAAATGAGCATGAACGCTTAATAGAAAAGCATAAAAAAGGATGTAACTTCTTTATTTCTCAGGCTATATATAATCCACAAGCAACAATAGATATGTTAACTCGCTATGCTATTGAGTGTAAAAAGCAAGGCTTAAAACCTCAACGATTAATCTTAACTTTTTCGCCTTGTGGCAGTAAAAAAACCTTAGAGTTTATTCAATGGTTAGGGGTAAATGTACCAGAAGCAACAAGTTTACGTATTCTACATTCAGAAAACCCACTATATGAGTCGATTCGTATTTGCAGTAATAGCTTACAACAAATTTTAGATGCTGTTATTCCTTACGATTTACCTTTAGGTCTGAATATTGAAAGTTTAACAAATCGCAAAGAAGAAATAGACGGCTCTATTTTGCTTTATAAATTATTACGTTCAACCATGGATAATTTTTTAGCAAAAAAAGAGCTAGGTTTGTTACATAAGTCATAAATTTACCCAAACCACCTAAAAATATTAGTGTTAGGCTAAGCTAAGCTAGAGTTATTTAAAGCGCATTGACAAATCAATAGCTTGCACATGTTTAGTTAATGCGCCTGAAGAAATAAAATCTACCCCAGCTTTAGTATATTCTTGTAAGGTTTCTATTGTCATATTACCTGATACTTCTAATTTTGCTTTGTTGCGAGTAGCTACTACAGCTTGCTCTATCATGGCAGGAGTGAAATTATCTAGCATAATAATATCAGCGCCAGCCGCAAGCGCTTGTTGCAATTCAGCCATTGATTCCACTTCAACTTCAACCGTTTTATCACTATGATTTGCCTTTGCTGTTGCTACAGCCTCAGCAATACCACCACAAGCCGCTATATGGTTTTCTTTAATTAAAAAGGCATCAAACAAACCAATTCGGTGATTAAAACCACCACCACAAAGTACCGCATATTTTTGCGCACTACGTAATCCCGGTAAGGTTTTACGGGTATCTAATAGCTTAGTATTACTGCCTTCAAGCTCTTTAACATATTTACTAGTTAACGTTGCCGTACCTGAGAGGCTTTGTAAAAAATTAAGCGCGGTACGCTCACCTGTTAATAACGTTCTGGCATTACCTTCTAATTCAAATAATATGGAATTAGCTTTCACCATTTGACCATCATTAACAAACCAGGTGATTTTTGTTGCTTGTTCAGCAGTACATTGAAGTGATTCATCTAATTGCTTAAAAACTTCATTCACCCAAGCAACACCACAGATAATACAATCTTCACGAGTGATCACAGTAGCAACCGCTTGTTCGTTTTCAGGAATTAACATGGCAGTAATATCTTGTTCCACACCAGCTTCTTCACTTTCAAATACACCTAAATCTTCTTTAAGCGCCCAAGTGGTTGTTGCCGTTATATCTTGCTGTAGCTTCGCTAATTTAGAAGTGAGCATTTACTTTTATTCCTGTTGAAGAGGTTCTCGCAAAATTAATTGTTTACCTGTTTGATGAAAATCTAATTGCTTTAAAGCACTCATACCCAACAATATCCCATCGTTTTTCATTGCAGGGTTGATATGTGCGGCAACATTATATAGGAAAATATTACCAATGCTAAGCTGATCTATTTTAGTTTTATAAACCGTAATCCTACCATTTGCTGTTTGCACTGGATAACTGCCATAACTTTTAAGATGTAATATATCAGCAATATGCGCAGGGATAGATACTTGAGTAGCGCCAGTGTCGAGTAAAAAAGTGACTGACGATTCGTTAATAGTGCCTTGGGTAACATAATGTCCTTGTCTATTTTGCTTTAAGATAACTTCGGCTTGACCTGAACTACTCAAGCTAACTTCTGGCTGTGTATTTGGGTTATATTGCTCATCAAGTAGATCTTGAAAGAAAAACATTAATAAAGCGATAGCCATAATCCATGCAAGCCAAACAAATAGTTTGCCCATTTTGTTTGTTGGGTCATTTTCAGTCATAATAGAGGTACAATTTTTATTAAAAAAGTTATTGTATGTCGTTAATCGACAAGAACAAAGCCCCAAATAGTAATAATTTGCGACCAAATTCTTATCCCGCAACTCAGAAGATACTAACGATTGAAAATGGTTGGCTCCAAAAAGCTGAGCATCACTTATCTACTTTCTTTAGCCCACGAGAGCCACAAGGGAATATTAGCTTACTTGTTATTCATAATATTTCTTTACCTGCGGGACATTTTGGTGGTAATTATATAACTGAATTGTTTTTAGGTAAGTTAAATGCTGAAGCTCACCCTAGTTTTGCCGATATTGCTCAAATACAAGTATCTGCCCATTGCTTAATAAAGCGTGATGGCAGTATCATGCAATATGTATCTTTTGATGATAAAGCTTGGCATGCTGGTGCTTCTTGTTTTAATGGCATTGATAAATGCAATGATTTTTCTATTGGAATAGAAATGGAAGGCACTGATGATATTCCCTATGAAGAGGCGCAATACCAGCAATTAGCCAAATTAACGACCTGTTTGCAATATCACTATCCGTTGATAACTAATCAAAATATAGTGGGGCATTGTGACATCGCACCCGATAGAAAAACAGATCCAGGTCAAGCATTTAACTGGTCTTATTTTCGTCGACTGTTACAACAACGACAAGTTAATTAATAATAGCTTTAGTTTTAGTTTTAGCATTTATTACTTGAATCCAGCATTATTATAGATATGTAGCTGTATGGCTCTAATGAAAGGAAAATACACGAAATTGATTTTAGTCAATGGGTACAATTGACACATCAATTGAACCTTACAGCAAAAAGATGCTTATCTACTAACACATAAGGGTATACATGAGTCTACTAAGTTTACTAATAGCGTTAATGACAGAAAAATCATTATCTTCTTCAATGTGGCGCTTTGATCATCACTATCAAAAGTATGTTCACTTATTTCAAAAAAATACCACGCTGTCACAGTTAAAAGATCGTACCTTTAGCTACACTATATTTTTACTCTTACCCGTTGCTGTCGTTTATAGCGTTTTATCATTAGTCGGCGATGGCTTACTGCATCTAATAATATCTACTTTGGTGCTTATTGTTTGCTTTGGCTGTTTCACTACACGAGACAGCTACAAACAATATTTGCATGCCGCCCTTCGAGGTGAAAAAACGACCTCTGAATTGTATCACCAACAGCTTTTACAAGATAAAAATTTGCCAGAAATGAGCTTTGGACAAGCGCTCATTTGGCTAAATTACCGTTACTTCATCGCTATTATAATATTTTTCATCACCTTTGGTGCTGCTGGCGTAGTATTTTATCGTTTACTAACCACAATAATAGAACAGCAAAACGGCTGCTCTTTAGATCAAGCACATACAGAAAAAGTAAACATAGCTGATGAAAGCGAAAAATATAGTATTCCCTGTGTTTCATCTGGTTGTAAAAATTATCACGATATTCTTTTTTACTTAGATTGGCTACCCGTTCGAATTACTTCATGTGGCTATATGTTTGTCGGCCATTTTTCTAAAGCGCTACCTATTTGGTTAGAAAGTTTATTTGATGGTAAAAAGCCAACTCATAAAATTTTAACCGATGTAGCACAAAAATCTGAAGATATTATGGTAGATGAGGATGACTGCACCGCAGAGCCCTGCTTATTAGTACGTTTATCTAAACGCAATGTATTATTAATGCTTGCTACAATAGCTGTTTTAACGATGTTTGGTGTTATTCGCTAACTCATAAAATCATAATCAAGCGCTAGGTATCAAACCTAGCGCTCAGTTATACTTTTTATACCTTTCAAAATTTATAATCAATATCTCTCAATAATAATTCAACTTTTCTACACAGTGTAATGTTTTCATTACTATTCAATAAATACAATACCAAGCTAATAGTTGCAGATACAACAATCTACTTGTAATGTTAGTCCATTAGTATAATTCTTGTTTACAATCCATACATCATCCATACATCAATAATAAAGCAAGCAAGTAAGCAAGAACTCACAACAAATATTTAGGAAGGTTACATTGTGAATACAGTTTCGAGGCAAACACATTCAGGCGAAAAAACAGCCAATCAAGATGTTATTACATCTATAAACTGGCAAAAAATCAGCTACTTACTCTTGCTTTCTAGAGCAATGGATGATGTTGAAGAACAAGAGCTGGTACCAGCAAAATTAGTATTCAATCAATTTTCTGCCCGTGGCCATGATTTTGCCCAAATTCTTTTAGGCACGCAATTAACACACCCGCATGATGGCGCTACTGGCTATTACCGCTCTCGTCCTTTTGTTTTATCATTAGGTTTAGATATTGATGAAGCGGTGGCTTCACCTATGGCAAAATCAGGCGGTTACAGTGATGGTCGCGATATTGGCGTAGTATGTAACTACCCTAATATTGAACGTAAAGGCGCTATGCTATTTCCTATGTGCGGTGGTGTTGGCGCACAATATTCCCCTATTGCAGGCTGGGCACAATCTATTATTTATCATAGAGATGAATTGAAAGATGAATCATATCGCGGCGCGTTAGGCTTATCGATGGGTGGTGACTCATCCATGTCTACTAGTGGTTTTTGGGCTTCATTAAATATTTCAACAACACATAATTTACCGCATTTATTTTATATTGAAGACAACGGTTACGGCATTTCTGTACCTCAAACAGTGCAAACACCAGGCGGCGATCAAGTAGCAAACCTTAGCGCTTACAAAAATTTAAAAATAATAGATGGTGATGGTACCGATCCAGTAGTGACCCCACAATTGGTGCAAGAAGCGATTAACTATGTACGCAGCGGTAAAGGCACTTGCTTATTACGCTTAAAAGTCCCTCGTTTATGTGGTCATACTTTTCAAGACACACAAACCTATAAACCCGAAACAATGATCGCCGAGGAACAAAAAAAGGATCCTTTACCAAAACTTAAAGCCTATTTAGCACAAAAAAACATTATTACTGAGGACGAATGGCAAGCGTTAGAAGAAAAAGCCTATCGCGATATTCGTGCAAGTGTTGAACGTGCTAAACAACGATCAGAGCCAGATACAAGCAAACTCACTCGATATGTTTTTGCCGAAAAAGATGAACATGATCAGCCTGAAGTACAGCTTCGCGGTGGTTTACATGGCGATCATTATCAATTTCCACAGGTGACTGAAATTTCGAAACCTGAAGGACAGCGCTTAAATATGCAAACAGCGATTCGCAAAGTATTAGCGTATGAACTGGAAACTAACCCTAAAGTGCTGGTTTTTGGTGAAGATGTTGGCCCTAAAGGTGGTGTTCATGGCGCAACCTTGGGCTTAAATGAAAAATTTGGCGATCATCGCGTTTTTGATACCTCTCTTTCTGAAGAAGGCATTATTGGTCGTGCTGTCGGTATGGCTCTGTCTGGTTTAATGCCTGTACCCGAAATCCAATTTAGAAAGTATGCCGAGCCTGCTGCTGAGCAAATTACCGATACTGGCATTATGCGCTGGCGCACCAATAATCAATTTGCCGCCCCTATGGTTATTCGTATTCCTGGTGGTTTTGCTGGTCGCGGTGATCCATGGCACTCAATGAGTGATGAAGTAGAATGGGCACATAAAACTGGTTGGCAAGTAGTTATGCCATCAAATGCCGAAGATGCCGCTGGTTTACTACGTTATGCGCTGCGTGATAACAATCCAACGATTTTCTTTGAACACAGAAGTTTGTTAGATAACCGTTGGGCACGTCGTCCCTACCCAGGCGATAATTTCATTATTCCGTTTGGTAAAGCAAACACCTTAATTATTGGGGATAAACTCACCATAGTAACTTGGGGTGCTATGGTTGAACGTTGTCAGATAGCCATAGAAGAGCTTAATCAAGAGCACACACCAGATAGCATTGAATTGATTGATTTACGTACCATTCAACCATGGGACAAAACGGCTGTATTAGCGTCGGTAAAGAAAACCAGCCGTTGCTTGATTGTTCATGAAGACAACATGACCGCAGGTTTTGGCGCTGAAATTGCCGCAGTATTAGCCAAAGAAGCCTTCTTTGATTTAGATGCGCCTATTGAGCGCTTAACCATGCCAGATACGCCAAACCCACATAATATTCATTTACTTAATGCTGCGGTGCCAACGGTGGAACGCATTAAAGCTATTATTATCGACTCTGTTGAAATATAAGACAGCAAGGATACAACCCATGAGTACTATTGATATTATTTTACCTGCCGCTCAGCTTGAAGGCACCTCAGCCACTTTATCAAAATGGTTGGTAAATATAGGCCAAAAGGTCGAAGCTGGCGAACCCTTAATTGAATTGGAAACAGATAAAGTTTCCATGGAAATTTGTGCTGAAAAGTCAGGGTGTTTACGCGATATTATTGCCTATGAAGGTGAAGAGGTTTTAGTCGATACCGTACTAGGCCGCATAGATATAGATAGCGATAGCGATAGCGATACCATAATTGCGCACGCTCAAAATGTTAATCAAGCCATTGATAAAGCAATTAAGCAACCTCAAATTGCGGTTGTTGAAAAAAACAGCAACAGCTATGCCAAAAACCTTGTTGGCCCTGCAGTGCGAAGATTATTAAAAACTCACCAACTCAATATTGATGATATTACTGGCACTGGCAGACGTGGCCGAGTAACTCGTAACAATGTACTCGCTTATATTGCTCAACAGCAGAATGATCCGCACCGCATTCAAAAACAACACACGACACCAATGACTAGCAACGAAATTATCGCTAGAAAACCAAGTGGTACTATGGTGCCACATAGTAATATGCGTAAGGCGATTGCCGCTCACATGGTAGAAAGTTTACTAAATACCTCTCCTCATGTTACCAGTGTTTTTGCTATGGATATGAGTAATATCATTGAACACAGAAAATGGCACAAGAAAGAATATCAAGCATTAAACGTTAAACTTACCTTTACTGCCTACTTCCTTGCTGCTGTGGTAAAAGCCGCACAAGCAGTACCACAAGTAAATGCCCGTTTTCACCAACAAGCCCTTGAACTCTTTAGTGACATTAACATTGGCGTTGGCACCTCCCTTGGGGATGACGGTATTATTGTACCCGTTGTACAACAAGTACAATGCTTGAGTTTATTCGATATTGCTAAAGCATTGACACAACAAACAGCAAAAGCACGCAATGGTAAATTAACCCCTAAAGATATGAAGCACGGCACATTTACTATTTCAAATCATGGTGTCAGTGGCAGCTTATTTGCTACCCCTATTATTATTAACCAACCGCAAGTGGCTATTTTAGGCATAGGAAAGTTAGAAAAACGCGTTGTGGTTGAAGAAGTAAATGGCGTCGATACCATGGTGATAAAACCACAATGTTATGTCTCACTCAGTATTGATCATCGTGCATTAGATGCCCATCAAACCAATGTGTTTTTAGCTCATTTTGTTGAAGTGATTGAAACCTGGGGGCAGTAGCTATTTAAATGGGGTCAGAGTAGAATTATAGCTCTTACTTCTGGCTTCCCTATCGCCACTGGATAATTTATCATGACCTTGCCTAGCAATTTATCAAGTGCTGCTAAAAAAGAGAAATCCCCGCAAGGGAAAGTAAACTGTAGCCTTGATTTACAAACATTTCTACCATATCGCATGTACTATTTAGCCGCACAAATGTCGCAAGCAGGTTATGACTTACCCGAATTACTCAATGAAACAGGCATAACTATTGGCGAACGAGAATGGCGTGTTATCTCTATTTTAGGCGCTTATGGTGGTTTAACTAATGGCAATGTTGCCAAGGCATTGAAAACTGATGCCGCAACCATATCCAGAGCAGTTAAAGTCTTAAAAAAGCAACAACTCATTGATACCCTCAGCTCTAAAAAAGATCGCCGTAAAGTATTAATCTACTTAACACAAGCTGGCGCTGATCTATATGACAAAATAACCCCTAAGCGCATTGAAACTGGGGAAATGATTGATAGCTGTTTTGGCCATGACGAACTCTCAACTTTACATCATTTGTTAAACAAACTTGATCGACACTTAACGCACATGGAAAATGAACGAGAAGATGAGTGGGAATAATACCAATAATTGATTATATTAATCATTAGCCAATAAAGTTGGTAAGACCATTACAAATTTAAACAATCGTTTTAAGTTTTAGCTCTACTCATTACACAAAACAGCCTTGCTTTAATACCAAGTTTCGACTAAATTACATTGCAAATATCACTATTTTTTGCTATTTTATCGCCTAAATGTTAAATGGTAATACCAACTTACCGAAATATAAAAACATTGTTAAGCTTCATTAAAGTGCTCAATATAAAGCTCAGAGACAGATTGATTAAAGGTTTAACCATTAATGACAGTACCATTAAAACAACAAAAACTATCTGACATTATTTTAGCGCAACTGGAAAATATGATCATAGAAGGCAGTTTGCAGCCAGGTGAAAAATTATTGCCTGAGCGCGAGTTAGCCAAACAATTTGAGGTTTCAAGGCCATCGTTACGTGAAGCTATCCAAAAACTAGAGGTTAAAGGGCTAGTTACCCGTAAACAAGGAGGAGGAACTTTTGTTAGCAAACAGATAATGAAATCTTTTGCCGATCCTTTGTTTGATTTAATGGCCAATAGTAGTGAATCACAATTTGATTTATTAGAATTTCGTCACGGCATTGAAGGCATAGCTTCCTATTATGCTGCTATGCGTGGCACCGCGACTGATTTTGAACAAATACAAACAAAGCATAATGATATTGGTAATAGCCAATTAGAAGATAATTTTCATTTAGAAGCACAAGCCGTATATGAATTTTATTTAGCGATATGTGCAGCATCACATAACGTGGTGATATTACACACCGCACGTAGTATGGCTGAATTGTTGATAGACAATATAGAGCAAAACTTAACTGTTTTAGCTAAACGTCCTGATATATTTAGCAAGATAACAGATTACCGAAAGAATTTGCTCGACGCTATTGTTAGCGGACAGCCACAAAAAGCGTGGGGCGCAAGCCATCGTCATCTCGCTTTTATTGAGGAAGTTTTATTAAAGCTTACTCAAGAAAATAGTCGCATGGAAAGATCCATGCGGCGGATGTAAGATGTAAATAAGAGTTAGTTTCGAAAAATTTAGAAAAGTTTCAACAATAAAATTACGGCTTGCTAAGTGCCTCTTGCAAGCAATGCTTTTCAACATTATTTAACTCATGAGGAGATTAAAGCTTACTCAAGAAAGCAATATAGGTAAACGCATGGAAAGATCCATGCGGCGGATGTAAGATGTAAATAAGAGTTAGTTTCGAAAAATTTAGAAAAGTTTCAACAATAAAATTACGGCTTGCTAAGTGCCTCTTGCAAGCAATGCTTTTCAACATTATTTAACTCATGAGGAGATTAAAGCTTACTCAAGAAAGCAATATAGGTAAACGCATGGAAAGATCCATGCGGCGGATGTAAGATGTAAATAAGAGTTAGTTTCGAAAAATTTAGAAAAGTTTCAACAATAAAATTACGGCTTGCTAAGTGCCTCTTGCAAAAAGTGCCTATCGCAAGCGCCTCTTGCAAGTGACGCACTTCGACACCATTTAATTCGCTACTCGCAATTAAAAATATAAACAAAATATTGGAGAAAATACATATGTCAGATCTACCAAGTTTAGACATCGATTCATTAGAAACCCAAGAATGGTTAGAATCAATGGAAGCGGTATTAGAAAATGAAGGGCCAAAACGGGCACATTATTTACTTGAAGCGTTAATTGACCGTGCTCGTCGTGGTGGTACTCATTTACCATTCGATGCCACCACAGCCTATGTGAACACCATTGCTCCAGGACAAGAGCCACACATGCCTGCCGACCAAACCATTGAATCACGCATTCGTGCTGCTATTCGTTGGAATGCTTTAGTCTTAGTACTTCGGGCCTCGAAAAAAGATCTAGAACTAGGTGGCCACATTGGTAGTTTCGCATCAAGCTCTACTTTATACGATGTTGGTTTTAACCACTTCTTTAAAGCAGCAACCGATAAAGACGGTGGTGATTTCATCTTCGCTCAAGGTCATATTTCTCCAGGTATATATGCTCGCGCTTTTTTAGAAGGTCGCTTAACTGAAGATCAAATGGCAAATTTCCGTCAAGAATGTGATGGCAAAGGTTTATCTTCATACCCACATCCTCATTTAATGGATGATTTCTGGCAGTTCCCAACCGTTTCCATGGGCTTAGGCCCACTACAAGCAATTTATACTGCACGTTTTTTAAAGTATTTAACTAACCGTGGCATCAAAGATTGTTCAGACCAACGGGTATACTGTTTCTTAGGTGACGGCGAAACTGATGAGCCAGAATCATTAGGTGCTATTGGCTTGGCTTCTCGCGAAGATTTAGATAACTTAACTTTTATCATTAACTGCAACTTACAGCGTTTAGATGGTCCCGTTCGTGGTAACGGAAAAATCATTCAAGAGCTTGAAGGCACCTTCCGTGGCGCAGGTTGGGAGGTGGTTAAAGTTATTTGGGGCAGTTACTGGGATCAACTTATTGCCCGTGATACTTCAGGTAAATTATTACAGTTAATGAATGAAACCGTTGATGGTGAATATCAAAACTGTAAAGCTAAAGGTGGCAAATACACTCGCGAAAAATTCTTTAATAAATATCCTGAAACTGAGGCTATGGTTGCTAATATGTCTGATAAAGACATCTGGCGTTTAAACCGTGGTGGTCATGATCCAGTTAAAGTTTATGCCGCCTATCAAAAAGCCATGGACACCAAAGGTCGCCCGACAGTTATTCTAGCGAAAACGGTAAAAGGCTTTGGTTTAGGTACATCAGGTGAAGCACTAAACATTGCTCATAACGTCAAGAAAATGGATATTAATGCAATCAAGCATTACCGTGATCGTTTCAATATACCAATTGCTGATGAAGATATTGCTGATTTACCCTTTTTCCAATTCGAAAAAGATAGCGAAGAATACAAATACATGATGGCTCGCCGTGAAGCACTTGGTGGTTCATTACCAGCACGTCGTAGCCAACCTGATGAAAGCTTGGAAATTCCACCGCTTAAATCGTTTGAAGCGATATTAAAAGGCTCTGGCGAACGTCAAGTTTCATCAACCATGACCTTTGTTCGTGTACTAAATGTTTTATTAAAAGACAAAAAAATTGGTAAGCGTATTGTGCCAATTATTCCTGATGAAGCACGTACTTTTGGTATGGAAGGCTTATTCCGTCAAGTGGGTATTTACGCTAACGAAGGTCAAAAATACATACCTCAAGATGCTGATCAAGTGGCTTATTATCGTGAAGATAAAAAAGGTCAAGTGCTACAAGAAGGTATTAACGAGTTAGGCGCTATGGCCTCTTGGGTTGCTGCTGGTACGTCTTACTCAACCTGTAACGCCACCACCATTCCTTTTTATGTTTACTA
This sequence comes from uncultured Colwellia sp., assembly GCA_965261045.1. Classification (GTDB taxonomy): domain Bacteria; phylum Pseudomonadota; class Gammaproteobacteria; order Enterobacterales; family Alteromonadaceae; genus Colwellia. The sequence continues at coordinate 745,407 of CBDHCJ010000001.1, read as the reverse complement.
CTCAATGTTTGGTTTCCAACGTGTTGGCGATTTAGCATGGGCAGCAGGTGATAGCCAAACACGAGGATTTTTACTAGGTGCTACCGCTGGTAGAACCACACTTAATGGCGAAGGTTTACAGCATCAAGATGGTCATTCTCATGTGCAAGCAGGTTTGATCCCTAATTGTGTAACTTATGATCCAACTTACGGTTATGAAATTGCCGTTATCGTGCGTGATGGTTTACGCCGTATGTATGAAGAAAACGAAAATGTTTTCTACTACATGACACTGATGAACGAAAATTATCAGCATCCCGCTATACCTGATACCAAAGATATCAGCGATCAAATCATCAAAGGTATTTATCAATTAGAACAAGTAGCGCCAGCTTCAGATAAAGAAAATAAAAAAACCATTGCCAATGTTCAATTAATGGGCTCGGGAACAATTTTACAAAAAGTACGTCAAGCGGCGCAAATTTTAGCCAATGACTTCAATATTTCTAGCGACGTTTACTCGGTAACGTCATTTAACGAATTAACCCGTGACGGCCAAGATGTTACTCGTTGGAATATGCTACACCCTGAAAGTAAGCAAAAAACCGCATACATTTCTACAATAATCACTAAAGAGGCAGGCCCTGCCATCGCCGCTACTGATTACATAAAAAACTACTCAGACCAAGTACGTGCTTACATCAATACTGAATATCGCGTATTAGGTACCGATGGTTTTGGTCGCAGTGATAGTCGCGATAACTTACGTCAACATTTTGAAGTTGATCAAAATTATATTGTGGTTGCCGCTTTATATGAATTGGCTAATCGTGGTGATGTTAAACACAGCCTTGTCAGTGAAGCAATTAAACGCTTCAACATCAATAGCGACAAACTTAACCCACTTTACGCGTAACTGAGACTGGAGATAAATATAATGTCTATTGAAAAAATTCTAGTCCCTGATGTGGGCGGCGAAGAAGTTGAAATTATCGAAATTTGTGTTGCTGTCGGCGATATTCTCGAAGCCGATGAAGGTATTGTAACCGTTGAAACTGACAAAGCATCAATGGATATTCCAGCGCCATTTGCTGGTGAGCTATTAAGTTTGTCAGTGACTGTTGGCGATAAAATCAAAGAAGGCGAAGTTATTGCCGAAATGAAGCCATCCTCTGACAAGGGTGCTAGTGAAAATGCGATCCTGAATCAAGTTCAAGATAACAGCGCTTCCGTTCAGAATGACATTCCGTTGGCGGCTAGCCCTGTAGTGAAACCATCTGTGGCTGCCAGTACGAGTTCATCAGAAATTATCGATATCGCCGTACCTGATATTGGTGAAGACGGTGAAGTTGATGTTATTGAAGTACTTGTTAGTGTTGGTGACGTTATTGAAGAAGAAGATGGTTTAATCACTTTAGAAACGGATAAAGCGACCATGGATGTACCATCAACACATGCAGGTACAGTAACAGAAGTGTTTATCAGCACGGGTGACAAGGTTAAACAAGGCAGCATAGTCATCAAGCTAAAAACAGCTAATAGTGCTTCTGTTATGGCTGAAGCTCTGGCAGCTGAGCCAGCAAAAGTTACAGCTTCTTCTATTGTCGCACCAACAAAAGCCGCACCAACAAAAGTTGCGCCAACTACAGGCCCCATTAGCTCACCTGTTCCACATCATCCACAAGCAGGTAAAGTTAATAAGGGCGCAATTTACACCTCGCCGTCTATTCGCCGTATCGCTCGTGAATTTGGTGTTGATTTAACACTTGTTAAGGGTACAGGTAATAAAAACCGTATTTTAAAAAAAGACGTACAATCTTACGTGAAATATGAACTTTCTCGCCCGAAAGCCAATGCTGGTAGTTCTGTAGCAGCTGGTGAAGGAGGGCTACATGTGGTTAGTGCTAAAACGATAGATTTTTCAAAGTTTGGTGAAATTGAAACTAAACCACTCAGCCGTATTCAAAAAATATCTGGCCCATTTTTACATCGTAACTGGGTTACTATTCCCCATGTTACTCAGTTTGATGAAGCCGATATCACTAACGTAGAAGCCTTCCGTAAAGAGCAAAACGTCATTTGCGAAAAGCAAAAACTTGGTTTCAAAATTACGCCACTAGTATTTATTTTAAAAGCAGCGGCAGATGCCCTGCGCGCCTTCCCAGTATTTAACTCAAGTTTGAGTGAAGACGGTGAAAGCTTAATCATGAAAAAATACATTCACATCGGCGTTGCCGTTGATACACCTAATGGTTTAGTAGTACCTGTAGTGCGTGACGTGGATCAAAAAGGTATTCACCAGTTATCACATGAATTATTAGAAATAAGCCTAAAAGCACGAGACGGCAAGTTAAAAGCTACTGACATGCAAGGTGGCTGTTTCACTATTTCTAGTCTTGGCGGTATTGGTGGCACAGCATTTACCCCGATAGTAAATGCCCCTGAGGTAGCTATTTTAGGGGTATCAAAATCTGAAATTAAACCAAAATGGAATGGCAGCGAGTTTGCTCCTAAACTAATGTTACCATTATCAATGTCTTATGATCATCGTGTTATTGATGGTGCGATTGCAGCACGTTTTACCGTGCACTTAGCTAGCGTAATGTCAGATATACGTAAATTGATTTTGTAACCGACTAGAGCCGACTAAAAATCAACTTTAGTCGGTTCTTATCAATTAATATTGGCGAACTTCAATAGATAAGCGTAGAATTTCGTCATTAAAAGAAAAGATAGATATCCAAGAAGATCTCAAGACAAAGTAACTTTATTCAATAGCAAAGTGTTGAGCGCTTTTTAACAAATAACGAGGACAGTATGAGTAACGAAATCAAAACTCAAGTAGTAATATTGGGTGCAGGCCCTGGCGGCTATTCTGCAGCATTTCGCGCAGCAGATTTAGGCTTAGATGTAGTATTAGTTGAAAGCAGAGCAACCCTAGGTGGCGTATGTTTAAACGTAGGTTGTATTCCATCAAAAGCATTATTACACCTAGCTAAAGTAATTGATGATGCAAAAGAAATGGCCTCTCATGGTGTTACTTTTGGCGCACCTAAAATCGATTTAGATAAAGTACGTAGTTGGAAAGACAGCGTAATTGCCCAATTAACGGGTGGCTTAACGGGCATGGCAAAAGCACGTAAAGTAACAACGGTTTCTGGTTACGGTAAATTTACTTCGGATAAAACCATTGCGGTAGAAAATAGTGAAGGTAAAGTGACTACTATCACTTTTGATAACGCTATTATTGCTGCTGGCTCTTCAGTAGTTAACTTACCATTTATTCCTACAGATGACCCTCGTATTATTGACTCAACGGGTGCATTAGAGCTAAAAGATATACCTGCAGAAATGTTAGTGCTTGGTGGTGGTATTATTGGTTTAGAAATGGGCACTGTGTATAGCTCATTAGGCGCTAATGTTTCAGTAGTTGAGTTTGCTGATCAACTAGTACCCGCTGCTGATAAAGACATTGTTCGCGTTTATAACAACTATGTTAAAAAACGCTTCAACATTATGCTTTCAACGAAGGTTGTTGCTGTAGAAGCCAAAGATGATGGTTTATACGTAACTTTCGAAGGTAAAAAAGCACCTGCTGAGCCAGTACGTTATGACAAAATATTAGTTGCTGTTGGCCGTAAGCCAAATGGTCATTTAGTAAATGCCGATAAAGCGGGTGTTAATGTTGATGAACGTGGTTTCATTAATGTAACTAACGAGCTTCGCACTAACGTTAACCACATTTTCGCTATTGGTGATGTAGTGGGTCAACCTATGCTTGCTCATAAAGCAGTACATGAAGCGCATGTTGCTGCTGAAGTTATCTCAGGTAAGAAACATACATTTGAACCACGTTGTATCCCGTCAATTGCCTATACCGATCCTGAAATGGCTTGGGTTGGTGTTACTGAACGTGAAGCAAAAGAGCAAAGTTTAAACATTGAAGTTGCTAACTTCCCATGGGCAGCTTCTGGTCGCGCAATTGCGTCTGCTCGCACCGAAGGTAAAACTAAGCTAATTTTTGAAAAAGAATCTGGCCGCGTATTAGGTGGTGCTATTGTTGGTATCAATGCTGGTGAAATGTTAGGTGAAATTTGTTTAGCCGTTGAAATGGGCGCAGACGCTGAAGATGTTGGTTTAACTATTCACGCTCACCCTACTTTGAATGAATCAATCGGCTTAGCGGCTGAGATTTTTGAAGGCTCTATTACTGATTTACCGAATGCTAAAGCGATAAAGAAAAAAAAGAAAAAAAAGTAAAATAACTATAATTTCATAGTTAACAAAACGTTAAGTCATTATCTTAATCTGTCGAGAAAATCCCGTGATCAGAGCGAAGCGATGTCGCGGGATAGTTCACATACCTTTGAATTGTAAGTAAGTTACGATCCCCCCCTTATTGTCAAAATGGTCAAACTCATTAAGCCACTGAGTTAATAACTTCCGTCTTATGATCGCATTTAGCATTGATAGTTAGTAGCATCGATAGTCCACCTTGCAATTATCATGATATGTTCCTTGAGTAATGTTCCTTAAGTAATGGCGACACTACCAAGCATGATCATAGACCCTAGTAATACAGTAGTAATATACTGGTAGAATGAAAACCATTATAAATACAACTTATTGATTTATAATAACTATAACAACTATAAAAAATATCTATAATAGGTATAAATTCAATGACTAGTTGTATTATACAAATATGCTAGTCAATAGCGTATAATACAACTAATCATTGAAAATTTTTTAATCTCAGGTACTTAACAAACTTAATTCCCGCCGTAGAGATAAAGGTAGGATAAATAAATTAAGGTTAAGTACCGCTTATCCATAAGGTGAATGTCGTGCTTCAAGAATATCGAAATCATGTCGCCGAGCGTGCTGCTGAAGGTATTGTACCTAAGCCGCTTGATGCTGAACAGGTAGCTCAATTAGTTGAATTAATTAAAAATCCACCGATGGGTGAAGAAACATTTTTATTAGAGTTAATAGCTAATCGTATTCCTCCTGGTGTTGATGATGCCGCTTATGTTAAAGCAGGTTTCTTAACTGCGATTGTTAACGGCGAAGCTAACTCACCGATTATTGATGCCGCGCATGCTTTAGAATTATTAGGCACTATGCTTGGTGGTTATAACATCGATCCGATGATTGCCGCGCTAGATGGTGAGCATGCAGAAATTGCTGTTACTGGTTTATCAAAAATGTTGCTAATGTTTGATGCCTTTCATGATGTACAAGAAAAAGCCCAATCGGGTAACGCTGCCGCGCAAAAAGTATTAGCATCTTGGGCAGCTGGTGAATGGTTTACTAACAAACCAGCAGTAGCGGATAAAATTACCGTTAAAGTATTTAAAGTTACTGGTGAAACCAATACCGATGATTTATCACCAGCACCTGATGCTTGGTCACGCCCTGATATTCCACTACATGCTAAAGCCATGCTTAAAATTGCCCGTGATGGTATTAACCCTGATGACGATGGCACTGTTGGTCCAATTGTACAAATTGATGACTTACAAAAAGATGGTATTCCTCTAGCCTATGTTGGTGATGTGGTTGGTACTGGCTCTTCACGTAAATCTGCCACGAATTCAGTTTTATGGTTTATGGGTGATGATATCCCTCATGTACCTAACAAACGTGGTGGTGGTGTTTGTTTAGGTGGTAAAATCGCACCTATTTTCTACAATACGTTGGAAGACTCAGGCGCTTTGCCAATTGAATTAGACGTGGCAAAAATGAATATGGGCGATGTTATCGACATTTATCCATACGAAGGCGTTGTTAAAAATTCTGCTGGGCTAGTTATCTCTGAATTTGAATTAAGCCCAGTATTGTTTGATGAAGTTCGCTCTGGTGGTCGTATTCCATTAATCATTGGTCGTGGTCTAACATCACGTGCACGTGAAGCCCTTAATTTAGGCGAAAGCGATATTTTTGCTAAACCTACTGATGTTGCCGAATCTGATAAAGGTTTTACCCTTGCACAGAAAATGGTTGGTAAAGCTTGTGGTGTTGCTGGCATTCGCCCAGGCCAATATTGTGAGCCTAAAATGACTACCGTTGGCTCACAAGATACGACAGGTCCTATGACCCGTGATGAATTAAAAGATTTAGCCTGTTTAGGTTTTTCTGCTGACTTAACTATGCAGTCTTTCTGTCATACTTCAGCTTACCCTAAGCCTATTGATGTTATTACTCATCATACCTTACCTGATTTCATTATGAATCGTGGCGGTGTTTCACTTCGCCCAGGTGATGGTGTAATTCACTCTTGGTTAAACCGTATGTTATTACCTGATACTGTAGGTACTGGTGGTGATTCTCATACGCGTTTCCCATTAGGTATTTCATTCCCTGCAGGCTCTGGTTTAGTCGCATTTGCTGCCGCAACGGGTGTTATGCCTTTAGATATGCCTGAATCTTTCTTAGTACGCTTTAAAGGTGAAATGCAACCAGGTATCACTTTACGTGATTTAGTCCATGCTATCCCTTACTACGGCATCAAAGAAGGTCTATTAACTGTTGAAAAAGCGGGTAAAATCAACGAATTCTCTGGTCGCGTACTAGAAATTGAAGGTCTTAAAGGGCTAACTGTTGAGCAAGCTTTTGAATTATCAGATGCTTCTGCTGAACGCTCTGCTGCTGGCTGTTCAATTAAACTTGAAGAAGATGCCGTGGCTGAATACTTAAATTCTAACATTGTTATGCTTAAATGGATGATCAGTGAAGGTTACGGCGATGTACGTACTATCACTCGTCGTATTAAAGGCATGGAAGAATGGTTAGCAAATCCATCATTAATGTCTGCTGATGCTGACGCTGAATATGCATTTATACTTGAAATTGATTTAGCTGATATCACTGAGCCAGTCGTTTGTTGTCCGAATGATCCAGATGATGCTAAATTATTATCTGACGTTGAGAACACAAAAATTGATGAAGTATTTATCGGTTCTTGTATGACTAATATTGGTCATTTCCGTGCTGCGGGTAAATTACTTGAAGAATTTGGCGGTACATTATCAACGCGTATGTGGGTTACCCCACCAACGAAAATGGATAGCGCGCAGTTAAGTGATGAAGGTTACTTCTCAATTTACGGTAAAGCTGGCGTACGTGTTGAGCCTCCTGGATGTTCATTATGTATGGGTAACCAAGCACGTGTTGCTGATAAATCAACCGTTGTTTCAACTTCAACGCGTAACTTCCCGAACCGCTTAGGTAATGGCGCTAATGTTTACTTAGCTTCAGCTGAGTTAACCGCAGTAAGTGCAATTTTAGGTAAATTACCAACACCAGCAGAATATTTTGAATATGCAAGTAAAATTGACGCTACTGCTGCTGATACTTATCGTTACTTAAACTTCGATAAAATTGAAAGTTACACAGAAAAAGCTGACAAGGTTATTTTGCAAGTTGAAGCTTAATTTAAGCTTAAAGAAATAGCCAAATAAATAATATTGATGAAAGCCACTTCGTTTATTGCAACAAAGTGGCTTTTTTAGCTCAATATCATTACCAAAGGTAATGAGTTAATGAAATAAAATCGGTTGTTTATTGCTCAATAATTATTACACTATCACTGTTAAACCTAATTTTACTGGCTATTTAACACTCGGTGATTAATATGGCAAAAGCTGACAAATATACTCCTAGCGAAAAAGCACAAACATTTTTAGACAAAGTAACTGACGCTAAACACGATAGGCAGATCATAACGGTTTAAAAAAATTCCTTGATGATAGAGCGCCTGAAGATATGCTCAACTTCTACACCCCTAAAGAGAAAATGGCATTAATAGCATTAAAGGGCACTGAACAAGATATTGAATCTCGTATGCCTGTAAAAATAACCCGTCACTATTATGAGCTTGCTAAAAATAGCCCACCACTGCAAACGTTAATCAAAGCTAGCCCAGCTGAAACATTTGATCAGCAAGGCGCACCTGATCCTGGCAACCAAATGGATTACAACCCCGTGGAAGGCTTGATACATAAATACGAGCTTGGCCTTATTTATGTTGCTTCCACTTGCTCTGCTCATTGCCGTTTTTGTTACCGTGAAGAGTTAATTGCCAAAAAGAAATCACCAGAAATGATGGCAGTGTTGCTATTGTTGGTAGAAACCCTGATGCCATCTGGTTCAGTGGTTATGAAGACAGAGTGATTTTTGATGAAGCTGGACTATTTACCAACTCAATGAAGGAAACTAGTAGTGCATAAATTAGCTAACAGCTACATTTTCTGCTAGAATGCGCGACCAAAACTTGATCTAAATAGGGAGTATAGAGCAAGTTTATTTATCTACAGCACTGGATTTACGTTCCAGCTAGCTCAATGGGATCAAGCATGTCTACAGTTAAAACAACAGGTGCAACTACTATTTGTGCCCTTTATAAATTCGTTCGTTTAGAGAATCATCTAGAATTACGTCCTTCGCTATTAGCCAAAATGGTCAGTGTCGACGTTAAAGGTACGCTACTGTTAGCAGCAGAAGGTATCAACGGTACTATTGCTGGTTCACAAAAGGCTATTGAACAAGTGCTTGATTTTTTACAAGCACAACCAAATTTAGGCGCAATTGTTCACAAAGAATCTTTTAGTGATGACAACCCTTTTCACCGCACTAAGGTAAAATTAAAAAAAGAAATTGTTACCATGGGCATTGAAGGCATAGACCCTAATCAAGTGGTTGGCACCTATGTAAAACCTAAAGATTGGAATGCGCTAATTTCTGATCCTGAGGTGCTACTGGTAGATACGCGTAATGATTACGAAGTAGAAATTGGCACCTTTGAAGGAGCGTTAAACCCAGATACTGAAACCTTTCGTGAATTTCCACAATATGTTAAAGATAATTTAGATAATAACAAACATAAAAAAGTTGCCATGTTTTGTACTGGCGGTATTCGTTGTGAAAAATCGACTGCTTATTTAAAAGAACAAGGCTTTAAAGAGGTATATCATCTTGAAGGCGGAATTTTAAAGTATTTTGAAGAAGTAACCAGTGATGAGACAATGTGGCAAGGTGAATGTTTTGTTTTTGATGGTCGTATTGCAGTGAATCATGATTTAGAGCAAGGTCAGTATGATCAATGCTTTGCTTGTCGTTTTCCTCTTACTGAGCAAGAAAAGCAAAGTGAGCATTATCTTAAAGGTGTTAGCTGTCACCGCTGTTATGACAAAGTAACCGACAAGCAACGTAGTCGTTTTGCTGAACGCGAACGTCAAATCGCATTAGCAGAAAAACGTGGTGAGAATCATATTGGTGGTGATGTTCAAGAATTAATCAGTGAACGTCGTCAAAAAAAAGTAAATCAAAAGGTGGATCAAGCTAGAAAGTAAGCCTCCTGTTCCATAATACGAAGGTGTGAACAGACTCCAATCATATACTCATGATACTTCAAAATGTCAAAATGCCTGTTTCAGGATGTCTGAGCAATTCATGGGGATATATCTAGCGTTTCCAATTTTTTTTCTAATTTTGCTAACTTCTCATAGATAGCAGTATTTTGAGCAAATATATCCTCATTCTGTTTTCTTAACTCTCTATTTTTTATATTCGTATCAGCAAAGCCAAAAATTTTATTCGCAAATACCGCACCAACGCCACCTAAGATCCCCACACCTAAAATAAACATAACAAATACAGCAGCTCGGCCAATAAAGGTGATGGGGTATACATCACCAAATCCAATAGTGGTGGAAGACATTAACATCAACCACAAAGCATTCGCATAATTTTGCACAGGTGAGCCAGTCACGTTAGTTTCAGCTATAAACGTAATATAACCTAAGCCCATATTTAACAAAGTAAACAGCCCTAAAGAAAGAAAGCCCAATACCCCATAGTTATAGTTTTTAACACCAAACTCATCAACCTTATAAAGATGGCTTTTCTCCATAGCATTTTGCAGTATTATCATTATATTACTCTTTTTAAGTCTCGCTGAAACGAGCATTTCGAGGTAACACGAGTATATACCAGTTGACTAGTGGTTGTATTATTATCTAACAATATACATCTTCCCCCATTATCTTCCTACTGTAATCTTCTATTGAAAAATTTATAGCACTGTTTTAAAAATCAATATTATCAGCTAGCTTTTTTTAATTATTGCGCTACCCTTAAACCTTCTTTTCGCTCGTTTCGGCTTAAATGCTATTTTAGGCAGCCCTGAAAAAGATTGCTGGCTTGCACTATTAACCATTTCTGTCACGGTATTAATTAGCGGCTTCATAAAATAGAGATAGCTAGATTTTTTCTCACTGATAGCAGTTAGGGTTGCCTCCCATTGCGCAGTCATATCTGGCAAAGTTGCCGCTGCTGGTAGCGCATTAACGAGTGCTACACCTATTTCAGTTGTTACTATTTTTTTACCATTACGCTGCAAAAAATTTCGTTTAAAGAGTAAATCAATTATGCCAGCACGGGTAGCATCAGTACCTAAGCCATCGGTATCTCTGAGCACTTTTTTAATACTAGGATCAGAAACAAAACGTGCAATCCCCGTCATGGCACTTAACAAACTAGCATCGGTAAAAGACTCTGGTGGCGAAGTTTGTTTTTCAATTAATTCTCCTTGTTGGCAATGTAATATTTGACCCTGCGTTAATTTAGGCAATGAATTTTGTTGAAATTCATTCTGCTCTTTTTTAATAGGAAAGAGTATTTTCCAACCTAATTGTTGCTCCATTTTTGCACTAGTATTAAAAATCCCTTTGGCTATGTTAACCGTCAATTTAGTTTGTTGATAAATATAAACAGGATAAAACTGTACTAAATATTGACGCACAATCAATAAATATATATTTTTTTCGACAGAATTTAAATTAATATTATTAGCCGACTTCTCTGTTGGCACAATGGCATGATGCGCGGTAATTTTTTTATCATTCCACGCCTTACTTTTAATGTTTTTATCGGTATTTTTTGCTTGTTGAGCACAAGGTAAGTTAGATCGAGCCAATAATTCTATAATAGCCGAAGCTTGTTTTAACTGCTCCTTAGGTAAATAACGACAATCAGAACGCGGATAGGTGATCAACTTGTGCTTTTCATAAAGAGCTTGGCAAACATCTAACACTAGTTTGGCATTCATAGAAAACTGCTTCGCCGCTGCTATTTGCAAACTTGACAAGTTAAACGGCAATGGTTGTCCTTGTTGCTTTTCCTCGGTGTTAATACTTTCAACAATAGCGTCCTGATGACTAATTCTACTAACAACATTCATTGCTAATGCTTTGACTAAAACTCGGCCATCTTCATCACAATATTGTTGGCAAGCTTCACTGGGTTGCCATTTAACAGTAAAGTTTTTCTCGTTATTCTCTGGCGTTTTATGCACACTAAGGTGAGCGAGTACTTGATAAAAGGGCTTACTAACAAACCCATTGATTTCTTGCTCACGTCGCACCACTAAACCTAACAGTGGCGTTTGCACTCGACCAACAGATAAAACACTATTAAAGCCCTGCTTTTGCCCTTGTAATGTATAAGCACGTGTTAAATTAATACCATAAAGCCAATCTGCCCTAGAGCGCGCCAAGGCAGAAATAGAAAGCGGTACAAAATCACTATTGTTTTTCATAGATGTTAATGATCGCTTAACTGCTGGTAAGTTTAAATCACTGATCAATAAACGCTTAATATTACCTTTTTTAGTTTTTGAAACCTTTAAGTACTCAATCACTTCATCAACTAGCAATTGCCCTTCTCGGTCAGGATCACCAGCATGAATAATTTCATCTGCTTGTTTGACTAGTTTTCTAAGTATTGTTAATTGTGCACGGGTGCGAGCGATAGGTTTTAATTGCCACTGTTGTGGTACTATTGGTAATGTTTCCACAGACCACTTTTTTAGCTCACCATCGTAATCTTCAGGATCGGCTTGCGCTAAAATATGACCAATACACCAACTAACCACATCACCATTAGCAAGTTCAATATGGGTTTTATAATTTTTATGTGCCTTGGCTAAAGTATGTGATAATGCTGCTGCAATGGCACGACCTAAACTAGGTTTTTCAGCTATATATAATTTCAACAGTGATCCGCACTTGATTCATTTTTTAACTATTAAACCTAAGCATAGCGTAAGTACTGTATTTTTGTACAGTTACTTTTGTGTTTTTTATCGCTTTCATCTTATGATCATAAAAACATTAGTGTATAAAAATCACCCAAGAAAAGTTAACAAAGTCGCTTTACTTAAAGAGGCATTCGCCAAGAGAGTGCTTTAGTCTTCAGTCAATGGCTTACTTGCGTTATTTAGCCTAGTACTTAAATATGTTATATACTCATGATACTTCAAAATGTCTGCTTCAGGGCGAGTTTAACAGCATATTTAGAAAGGTAATCAAATGAGTCAAACACTAACTACTTTTAACTGGCAAGACCCTATGTTTCTTGATGGTCAACTTAGTGAAGAAGAACGTATGATCCGTGATACTGCTTATGATTATTGTCAAGAAAAGCTTTTACCACGGGTGCTTGAAGCCAATAGACATGAACATTTTGATCGTGAAATTATGAGTGAATTAGGGGAACTTGGCTTTTTGGGCGCTACTTTACCAGCAAAATATGGTGGTAGTGAAGTTAACTATGTTAGTTATGGTTTGATTGCTCGCGAAGTAGAGCGTATTGATAGTGGTTATCGAAGCGCAATGAGTGTGCAATCATCACTAGTAATGCACCCTATTTATGCTTATGGCACAGAAGCGCAACGCATAAAGTATTTACCTAAACTTGCTGTCGGTGAATGGATTGGTTGTTTTGGTTTAACTGAGCCTAATTCTGGTAGTGATCCTGCCTCAATGACAACCCATGCAACCAAAGTTGATGGTGGTTATCGCATAACAGGTAATAAAATGTGGATCACTAACTCACCAATAGCGGATGTTTTTGTGGTCTGGGCAAAACTCAATAAAAAAATTCGTGGTTTTGTACTTGAAAAAGGTATGGAAGGTTTATCCGCACCCAAAATTGAAGGGAAGTTTTCTTTACGCGCTTCAATAACAGGTGAAATAGTTATGGATCATGTTTTAGTTCCTGATGAAAATATCTTTCCTGATATTTCAGGTTTAGCTGGGCCTTTTGGTTGTCTTAACAAGGCGCGTTATGGCATAGCTTGGGGATCATTAGGGGCTGCAGAATTTTGTTTTCATTCTGCCCGTAACTATACGATAGACCGAAAACAATTTGGTCGTTCGTTAGCTTCAAATCAATTGATCCAAAAGAAATTGGCCGATATGCAAACAGAAATAAGTCTAGGTTTGCAAGCTTGCCTACAAATAGGTCGTTTAATGGATGCTAACCAATGTCCAGTTGAATTAATTTCTTTATTGAAACGTAATAATTGTGGTAAGTCTCTTGATATTGCACGCGTTGCCCGTGATATGCATGGCGGCAATGGTATTAGTGATGAATTTGGCGTAATTCGTCACATGATGAACCTTGAAGCAGTAAATACTTATGAGGGAACCCATGATATTCACGCCTTGATTTTAGGTCGTGCTATCACAGGCTATCAGGCATTCTGCTAATGGTTAGCGCATTAGAGAATATTAAGGTTGTCGATTTAAGCCGAATTTTGGCAGGGCCTTGGGCCTCGCAAATGTTGGCAGATATGGGCGCGGAAGTAATAAAAGTAGAGCGTCTGTTAAAAGGGGATGACACCCGTTTTTGGGGCCCTCCTTTTATTAAACAAGCTAGCGTTCAGCAACCACCGCAAGCAGCGTATTTTCATTGTGTGAATCGTAATAAACAATCAATTGCTATTGATATTACCCAAGAGCAAGGTCAACAAGTGATCAAAGATCTCATTGCTCAAGCCGATGTGCTCATTGAGAACTACAAAGTGGGAGGTCTTGCTAACTATGGCCTTGATTACCAAAGTGTGAAAAAAATCAACCCAAAGCTAGTTTATTGTTCTATTACTGGTTTTGGCCAAAATGGTCCTAGTGCATGTAAAGCTGGCTATGATGGTATGATTCAAGGTGAAGGTGGTTTAATGAGCTTAACGGGAGAGCCTAATGGTTTGCCAATGAAAGTTGGCGTTGCACTAGTTGATGTGATGACTGGATTATATAGTTGTAATGCCATATTGGCAGCGCTAATGGCGCGCTATCATACTAATGAAGGGCAACATATTGATATTGCCCTGCTTGATGTCCAAGTGGCTACGTTGGCTAATCAAGGTATGAACTATTTAGCGACAGGTAAAAACCCACAAAGGTTAGGTAATGGACACCCCAACATTGTTCCTTATCAAACTTTTGCCACCCAAGATAGCAGTATTATTTTAGCCATCGGCAATGACAATCAATTTGTTAAATTTTGTCAAATTGCTCAATGCCCTAAGGTTGCTGAGGATCCTCGGTTTGCAACGAATGCACAAAGGGTAATTAATCGAGATAAGCTCATCCCTATTATAGCGTGCAAACTTGCTGCATACACAAGCCAATGGTGGATTGAACAACTTGAACGTGTCGCGGTGCCTTGTGGAGCAATTAATACCTTAGAACACGTTTTTAATCATCCTCAAATCAAGCACCGTAAAATGGTGAGGAAAATTCCTAATAATCAAGGAGATCTTATTGACACAATAGCATCACCAATCAACCTTTCAGCGACGCCATTGCAATATAACAGCGCGTCACCTGATTTGGGTCAGCACAGCTATCAGGTTTTGGCAGAATCACTCAATTACAGTGAAAATGATATTAATAAACTATTTTCAAATGCAACGGTCAGTTAGCGAAATGACTTTTAAAATAGAAAATCAAATGATTTTCTCATCGTTGAAATACAAAGCTTTATTTTTCTTCAATTGAGATACCAACACTTTCACAATAAATAACAGTAAGTTAATACAGATTAGAATTATTCCCCCTAAATAACCCCCTAAAGTAGATTTTTTGCTATATATACCCAAGCAATAAAGAGTTTGGTAGAATAGCAACAAATTAAAGGAGAGCACTTTTATGCCAAATTATGTTGTCGGTCACAAAATCCCAGATTCAGACTCTATCTGTTCAGCTATAGCATTATCATATTTAAAAACTACTTTAGGCGAGGAAACCATTCCTGCTCGTTTAGGTGAGTTGACCCCTGAAACTTTGTTTATATTAGATAAATTTGGTTTGGAACAGCCAATACTGAAAACCAGTTACGCTGGTGATGGTGTCTATATTGTTGATCACAGTGATATAGAATTGGCTCCTGATGATATCGACCAAGCGACTATTCTCGGTATTATTGATCACCATAAATTAGGCGATTTAACCACAACAACGCCATTAGAAATTTGGGTGCGTCCAGTGGGGTGTACTAATACCATCATTAAAATGATGTATGACTTTCATGATGTTGAAATTCCTAAAAATATCGCCAGTGCTATGATGTGTGCGATTTTAAGTGACACGGTAATTTTTAAATCTCCAACTTGTACTACGGCTGATATTAAGTGTGTTGAAGCCTTAGCTGAAATAGCTGGTATTGTAGATTTTAAAGCACTTGGTATGGATATGTTCAAGGTGAAATCTGCAATTGTAGGCACACCGATTCGCGATTTAGTACAACGCGATTTTAAAGATTTCAATATGAATGGCAACAAAGTGGGTATTGGTCAGTTAGAAGTTATCGACTTAAGTGTATTTGATGCTATTAAAGATGAATTAGCCGCCGATATTACTGCCTTAAAATCTGAAGGCGAACGCCACAGCGTATTATTATTACTAACCGATATAATGAAAGAAGGCTCTGAGTTATTGGTTGTCAGTGATAATATTGAACTAACAGAACAAGCTTATGGTAAAGCTACCACACATGGCAGAGTTTGGTTAGACGGCGTACTTAGCCGTAAGAAACAAATTGTACCGCAATTACAGGAAGTTTTTGCTGGCTAATCTATTTTTTAAATAAAACCCCAACAAAATTGCTGGGGTTTTAATGTTTAATAAATAATTAGACTCGCTCGAAAACAGTCGCTATCCCTTGCCCTAACCCTACACACATAGTGGCTAAGCCAATGTTGACATCTTGCCCTTCCATTAAGTTAATCAAGGTACCTGAAATACGAGTACCTGAACAACCTAGTGGATGACCTAATGCAATAGCGCCTCCGTTTAAGTTAATCGCATCATCCATTTTATCTTCAACTTTTAATGCGCTAATACATGACAATGCTTGTGCACTAAAAGCTTCGTTAAATTCAAACAACTCAATATCTTCAATAGATAGGCCTGCGCGTTTTAATGCTTTATTCGTTGCAGGAACGGGACCATATCCCATAGTAGCAGGATCGCAACCAGCAACGGCCATACCGCGAATTTTAACTCGTGCTGTTAAACCTAACGCTTTGGCCTTATCTGCTGACATAATTAACATCGCCGATGCACCATCAGACAACGCGGATGATGTGCCCGCAGTAACGGTGCCGTTAATAGGATCAAATACAGGGCGTAAGGTTGATAGGCTTTCTGCTGTGGTATCAGGGCGAACCACTTCATCGTGTTCAACTAAAGTTAATGCACCGTTAGCATCATGGCCTAACGTTGGCACTATTTCGTTATCCCAACGGCCATCAAGCATAGCTTGGTGTGCTCGTTGATGTGAGCGAGCACCAAAAGCATCTTGCATTTCACGAGTAATACCGTGCTGTTTACCAAGTAACTCAGCGGTTAAACCCATGTTACCCGAAGCACGCGCCATGTATTTACTTAATGCTGGATCAAAATCAATATCGTACATCATAGGTATGTGACCCATATGTTCAACACCACCCACAAGGAATACATCTCCTTGGCCAGCAATAATACTGGTAGTTGCATCATGCAATGCTTGCATGGACGATCCACATAAACGGTTTACCGTTAAGCCACCAATAGAATTTGGTAAGCCCGCTAGTAATGAAGCATTACGAGCAATATTAAAGCCTTGCTCTTTAGTTTGCTTAACACAACCCCAAATAACATCTTCGATATCGTTTGGATCAAGTGCAGGATTACGCTTTAAAATTTGCTCCATCAAGTGGGCAGATAAAGCTTCAGCACGAACATTTCTAAAAACACCCGCTTTTGAACGTCCCATAGGAGTTCGAATACAATCAATAATTACGACTTCTTTCACAATGGTCTCCTTAGGCTTGTTGAACATTGGTAGTGAAATATGACTTGCCTGATTTAGCCATCTCGCGCAGGCCATCAGTTACTTGGTAAATTTCACCTAGGTATGCATACTTATCCGCCATAGTGATGAAATTATCTACACCAAGGGTTTCTAAATAGCGAATGGCACCACCTCTAAATGGAGGAAAACCAATACCGTAGATTAACCCCATGTCGGCTTCCGCAGCACTAGCAACTACACCTTCTTCTAAACAACGAACTACTTCGTTAACCATAGGGATCATTAAACGAGCAATAATTTCATCGCTTGAGAAGTCTTTCTTATCGGCACAGCTAGCGCTAAATAAATCATAAGCTGTTTGAGCCGCAACTTTCTTAGGACGACCACGCTTATCTTTAATATGATCGTAGAAACCTTTGCCGTTTTTTTGACCAAAACGTTGATTGTTATATAGCGTGCTAATTGGATCGTTATTCAATTTTTTCATACGGGTTGGAAAACCTGCTGACATAACACCAGTACAATGCTCAGCAGTATCAACACCAACAACATCAAGTAAAAATGCGGGCCCCATTGGCCAGCCAAATTGTTTTTCCATTACCTTATCAAGGGCAGCAAAGTCAGCGCCCTCAGTGACTAATTGGCTAAAACCAGCAAAGTAAGGGAACAATACACGATTAACGTAAAAACCAGGACAATCATTAACAACAATCGGTGACTTACCCATTTTCGCGGCATAAGCGACAACAGCAGCTACCGTTTCATCTGAAGTATATTTACCACGAATAACTTCGACTAGCGGCATTCTATTTACGGGGTTAAAAAAATGCATACCACAAAAATTTTCTGGACGTTTAACGCTTTGCGCTAATAAATCAATAGAAATGGTTGAGGTGTTTGACGTTAAAATTGCGTCATCACTCAATACGCCTTCAACTTCGGCTAGTACCATACCCTTGAGTTTAGAGTTTTCTACCACAGCCTCGACAACAATATCAGCATCCTTAACGCTGTCATAACTAAGTGATGGTGTGATGTTGTTTAATACGCCCGCCATTTTTTTTGCATTCATACGACCACGTTCCACTTGCTTAGTTAAAATACCTGTGGCGGTACTTAATCCTAAATCAAGGGCTTGATCGTTAATATCTTTCATTATAATTGGTGTGCCTTTATAGGCTGATTGATAAGCAATACCACCGCCCATAATCCCTGCACCTAATACCGCAGCTTTGTTCACCGCTTTCGTTGCTTGCTTCACGGCTTTTTTTGCTTTGCCTTTGATCACTTGATCCGACATAAACAAACCAATTTGCGCAGTAGCCGCATCAGTTTTTGCCAACTTAATAAAACCAGCATTTTCTAATGCCATTGCGCCTGATCTATCAAGAGTAGAAGCAGCTTCCATTGTGCTAACCATCACCATAGGTGCTGGATAATGCTTACCTGCTTTTGTTGCAATCATGCCTTTACAGGTGTTAAACGTCATGACGTTTTCAATTTTACTTAACTTTAACGGCTCTAATTTTTCTTGACGTTTTACACGCCAATCAAGCTTACCTGCAATAGCTAATGTCAACATGCTAATAGCTGCTTGTTGTAATTTTTCAGGTTCAACTACGGCATCTAATAAACCTACGGCTAAAGCTGCGTCTGCGCGATAAGCTTTACCAGTGCTCATCCACTCAACGGCATTATCAGCACCAATAACACGTGGTAAGCGTACTGTGCCACCAAAGCCAGGCATTAAACCCAGTTTAACCTCTGGTAAACCAATGCTGACGCTGGTATCACCAACACGATAATCACACACTAAGGTCATTTCACAACCGCCACCTAATGCTACTCCATTTATGGCAGCAATGGTTGGTAGTTGAATATCTTCAAATGAGTCGAATATATCAGACGCCTTTTTAATCCAAGGAATCAATGTTTCTTTTGGCTGCTGGAAAGTTTCTAAAAATTCAGTGATATCAGCACCAACAATAAAGCTGGTTTTACCTGAGGTAACCATCACCCCCTTAGCTTCACTACAATTGTTAATAGCAGTAACAACGGCTCTATATTCTTCAAATGTTGCTTGGTCGAATTTATTTACTGACCCTTGTGCATCGAACTTAAGTTCAACAATGCCGTCGTCAAGTAATTGCGCGCTAAGGCTTTTGCCTTGGAATATCATACTTTGTCTCCTTCACCTAAAGTGTGGTGTTGATGTATTGATGATGTATTTTTATATCGCCAAATAGGTAAGTTTCCTACCTGAACCATTGAATATTCTCATGTTATTAATCTAATACTGTTAAGTAATAGACGACTGAGTGTGCCTTGAAAAGCGGTTAATTGCAATAACTTTTAAACACACGTTTTAATTGTCTGTATTAAAAGTTATTTCTTCTTTATCTTTGTGCCATATTTTATTTGTAAATAGACTTCGGCTATATGATATATAGGCTAAAAAGCGTAAAATGTTTATTTTAAAACCTCTTTTTACAAAACAATTTTATGAATCAATTACTCAAGCGCTTCAATAAACCCGAACATCTGTTATTGGCGATGGCTTTTACTATGCCATTAGTTTTCTCTGTGTGGGCGGTATTACTCAATAATTTTGTTATTGAAAAAGCCAGCTTTACTGGTGTAGAAATTGGCATACTACAAAGCTTACGAGAAATCCCTGGCTTTTTAGCTTTTACCGTTATCTATGTTTTGTTGTTTATAAAAGAGCAACATCTTGCGTTAATTTCTCTCACTATTACTAGTTTAGGTGTTTTCCTCACTGGTTTTTTCCCAAGTATAGTCGGTTTATATCTAACCACAATGTTAATGTCTGTCGGTTTTCACTACTTTGAAACCTTAAGCCAGTCATTAACATTGCAGTGGATCGATAAAGATAAAACGGCACATTTTATGGGTCGCATGTTATCCGTAAAAGCGATGGCTTCTCTGTTAGCCTTTTCGAGCATATGGCTATTGGTGCAACAATTTTCATGGGGCTATCAATACACTTATGCTCTGTTTGGCATTATAGGTTTGTTATTCACTTTACTGTTGGCGCTTTCATTTAAGCATTTTCCCGAAAAAACACCACAAACTAAAAAACTAATTTTAAGAAAACAATATTGGCTATTTTATGCACTAACATTTTTTAGTGGTGCCCGTCGGCAAATATTTGTCGTGTTTGCTGGCTTTTTAATGGTTGAAAAATTTCATTACAGCGTTGCCGATATTAGTGCACTGTTTTTAATTAACTATGTATTTAACTGGCTATTTGCGGCAAAAATTGGAAAGTTGATAGGTAAAGTTGGTGAACGAACGGTATTACGGTTTGAGTATATTGGCTTGGTTATTATTTTTATCAGTTACGGTTTGGTAGAAAACTCTACTATAGCAGCAGCATTATATGTTATTGACCATCTGTTTTTTGCCTTGGCTATTGCTATTAAAACCTATTTTCAAAAAATAGTACGGCCAGAAGATATTGCCGCGAGTGCGGGAGTAAGTTTTTCAATTAATCATATTGCTGCCGTGTTTATTCCTGCATTGTTAGGCATGTTATGGATCATTAAGCCCGCGTGGGTATTTTATATTGGTGCTGGGTTTGCATTATGCTCTTTGTCTTTAGCTATGCTTATTCCCAACAAGCCAATGCAAGGGGCAGAGACACGAGTAGCGAAACTAGTCACTAGTAACTAGCAACGTGTAACTTATATTCCATCACCATCAGTATGCAAACCACATTCTCTTTGCCCTGGACCAAAACGAGTTTCACTTTCATCCATGCCTAAAGTAAGTGGTTTAGTACTATGAACATCACCAACAGAAACATATCCTTCATCCCATAAAGGGTGATAAGGCAAGTTATGCTTAGTTAAATACTGATGAACATCTTTATTATGCCAATCAATAATGGGATGTACCTTGAAGCGACCACGCAATATACTGACTACTGATAAGCCTTGTCTATGTTCGGATTGTTGCCGACGTACGCCTGAAAACCAAGTGCCACAATTTAACTCAGATAAACCACGCTCTAGCGGCTCAACTTTGTTTTTTCTATTGTACTGTTTTAACGCTTCATCATCTTGTGCCCATTGCTCACCATATGTGGCTAATTGCCAAGCTGCACTTTCAACGGAACTATAAACATGTAAATTCAACCTTAATCGCCCAGCAAGCTCTTCAATAAAACGGTAGGTTTCAGGAAATAAATGCCCCGTATCAGTAACGAGTACTGGAATATTAGGATCTACTTGCGTCATCATATGCAGCATAACTGCCGACTGAATACCAAAACTAGAAGACAACACAAACTGGCTAGGGAGGTTTTCCATCGTCCATTCAATTCGGGCAAACGGAGACTTTTTCTCTAAGTCATCATTCCACTGTGCTAACCAAGATTTAGGCAAAGAGGCAGGGAAACGATTATTTATAGGTGCTACTGAGGCATTATTGACCACAGCAATAGTTTTGGTCGCTACTAATAAACTAGTCATCATAAAAATCCCTGACGCTTATTTTAACTTCATCAACAATACCAACCCGTACAACGAAATCACCAAATGCTTCAGCGTTAATTCGCTCTGTTGACCAACGAGCAGTCAAAGCATCAATTTCAATTAATACACCTGCTTCATCAACATTTTCTTTATAAAGCTTTGGCACTCGCGAGCCAGCTAAGTCACTACCTAAATACATATTGTATTTACCCGGTCCTTTGCCTACTAAACCAATTTCAGCTAACATGGCACGACCACAGCCATTAGGACAACCTGTCACACGAAGAATGATACTTTCATTCGCTAGATCGTTTTGGGTTAAAATAGCTTCAACATTATCCACTAATTTTGGCAAATAGCGTTCGGCTTCTGCCATAGCTAATGGGCAAGTAGGAAAAGCGACACATGCCATCGAGTTTTTTCGCTGGTTTGAGGTATTATCATTTAACAAACCATGTTCACGAGCAAGTTGCTCTATTTTTGCTTTATTCGCTTCTGTGACACCCGCAATAATGATATTTTGGTTAGCGGTGAGACGGAAATCACCTTGATGGATCTTAGCTATTTTAGCCATACCCGTTTTTAATGGTTTATCGCTGCCATTGCTTGTTTGAAAATCAAGTAAACGACCATTTTCAATAAATAAGGTTAAATGATGTTTTCCATCAATACCAGCAAGCCAACCAAAATTATCGCCACGATGAGTAAACTCATACGAACGTGACTCACTAAATGCGATGCCAGCCCTACGCTCAACTTCAGCTTTAAAGGTGTCAATGCCAACCCGGTCTAAAGTATATTTAGTTTTAGCATTTTTACGATTAACTCGGTTACCCCAATCTCGTTGGGTAGTAACTACCGCTTCTGCCACCGCTAACGTATGCTCAAGTGAAATAAAACCAAAATCATCAGCACAACGAGGATAAGTTGACTTATCACCGTGAGTCATCGCTAAACCACCGCCAACAAGTACGTTGAAACCAACCAACTTACCGTTGTCGCTAATAGCAACAAAGTTTAAATCATTAGCATGAACATCAACATCATTATTCGGTGGTATCACCACGGTTGTTTTAAATTTACGTGGTAAATAAGTGCTACCTAAAATAGGCTCAACTACCTGATCTTCAGTCGTTTCTACTTTTTCTTCATCTAACCAAATTTCGGCATAAGCGCGAGTTTTCGGTAATAAATGTTCACTTAACTTCGTTGCCCATTCGTATGCTTCTTGATGTAGCTGAGATTCAACAGGGTTTGAAGTACAAAGTACGTTACGGTTTACATCACCAGCGGTAGCAATAGAATCTAAACCAATGCTATTTAACGTTTGATGCATTAATTTAATATCCGGCTTTAACACACCATGAAACTGGAAAGTTTGTCTGGTAGTTAAGCGAATGCTGCCGTAAGAAGTATAGTCATCGGCAAACTTATCAATTGCTAGCCATTGTGTCGGAGTAATAATACCGCCAGGTAAACGCGCTCTTAACATAACATTATGTAAGGGTTCTAATTTTTGCTTTTGACGTTCTGCGCGAATATCGCGATCATCTTGTTGATACATACCATGAGTACGAATCAACTGAAAGTTATCATGGGTAAAACCACCCGTCATTCTATCTTGTAAATCAGCAGTGATGGTGCCGCGTAAAAAATCACTTTCAGCTTTTAAACGCTCATTGTCGGTTAGTTTACCTTCAACGATAAGTATTGGTTTTTCTTTGGTGTTATCTACTGTATTAGCTACATCGTTGCTCATTAGTAAACATCCTTCTGGTAACGTTTATTACTACGTAAATCTTTTAAATATTGCTCTGCTTGTTCACTGCTTAGTTGCCCTTGCTCGCTAATAATGTCTATTAGGCTTTGATGAACATCTTTCGCCATACGGTTAGCATCACCACACACATATAAGTGTGCGCCTCGCTCAAGCCAAGAAAAAACCTCACTAGCTTGTTCTTTTAATCGGTCTTGTACGTATATTTTTTGTGCTTGATCACGAGAGAAAGCAACATCTATACGGGTTAACAAGCCAGACTTAAGATAATTCTGCCATTCAACTTGATATAAAAAATCTTGAGTAAAAGTTTGTTCACCAAAAAACATCCAGTTATCACCGCTAGCCTCATCCGCTTCACGCTGTTGCATAAAAGCTCTAAAGGGTGCAACACCTGTGCCAGGACCGATCATAATAATAGGGGTATTACTGTCGTTAGGTAAGCGAAAATTATCATTGTGTTCAACAAAAACACGTACTTGCTGACCTTCTTCTACGCCTTGAGCCAAATAATGTGAAGCGGCACCAAAACGTGTTTTTTCGTTATATTCATAACTAACTAAACCAACCGTTAGATGTACTTCTTCTTCCACTTCAGCTTGTGCTGAGGCAATAGAATATAAACGTGGCGTAATTTTACGCAGGGCATCAACAAAAGTTTGTGCTGATAACTTAGCAGCAGCTAAAGTAACCACATCAATAATTTGATGCTGACCAGCAAATTCTCTCGCACTATTTTTATCCGCAGCAATGGCTAATAACTTTTCATCACTACTTTGAGTTGCCCAAAATTCAATAAAAGCAGGTGCTGTTTGAGTAATTTCTAACTGACTAGTGAAGGCATCTTTTAAAGTTAAGTTTTGCTGCTCACCATTGAGTTTTAAGCTAACTTGCTCATCGCCAGTAAAGTTAAGTGCATTGAGTAATTCAACCACCAAGCTGCTGTCATTATCAAAATAAACACCTAAGGCATCTCCAGCTTGATAAGTTAAACCAGAGTCACCTAAATCGATTTCAATATGACGAACATCTTTAGCTGAATCACGACCAGTAATTTTCTGACTTAAAATAAATTCAGCACTTAACGGGTTTTGTTTGTTATAGACACACTCTGCGTCTGTGGTAACTGGCTCTGAAGTACCAAGTGAGATGACAGGAGCAAGCGAGATGACAGGAGCAAGACTGGCTTCTTTTGGTATAAGTTCGTCCTTTAAGCTTTCGACAATATTTAAGATCCAGCTTTCACTATCACTGTCATAATCAACATCACAGTCAATGCGAGGAGCAACTTGCTTAGCACCTAAGGCTTGTAAGCGTTCGTCAAAGTCTTTACCCGTTTGGCAGAAAAATTCATAACTACTATCACCAAGAGAAAGTACGCTATAGCTTAGGTTTGGCAATTTCGGCGCTTTTTTACCAAGTAAAAATTCATGAAATTCAATCGCATCATCTGGCGGCTCGCCTTCACCATTAGTGCTAGCAATAATAAGAATATGACTTTCACTTTTTAACGACTTTGCTTTGTAATCACTGATATTCTTTAACTTAACACGAATTCCTGCGGCACTAGCACTTTGCTCAACTTGCTTAGCGACCCCTTTAGCATTGCCTGTTTGTGAAGCATATAAAATAGTTAACGTTTTTGCCGCAACAGCTGCGGGCGCGGTAGCGGTAGTTAATTTAGCGCCCTGCACTGATTCACTTTTCGCAGCAAGGTAGCCACTTGCCCACGCAAGCTGCAATGACGAATAACTAGATGTGGCTCGATGTAGTAAAGCAAGTTGATTCGCATCAAGTGTACTAGATGCGGAATTTAAGTTTTGTTGTAAAGATAGCGGCTCTTGTGGCATGAGAATATTCACCTATAACGATTTCTAGATGAAGGATAGACAAAAATGAGCAAAACTAAAAAGAATAGATAACTATTTTTTATATCAAAAAGGAATATAAAAATACTATCTTCATGAAAATTCTTAGACAAAAAATAGTTTAACCGCTATGCTATTCATAACACTAACCTTTCTGACCAATTCCTTTAATTGTTTCATAAATATTTTTTGTTAGCTTCTCCAGATGACAACCATGGATATTTACCATTCCAATATTTAGGTGTTTTGGTATTAGATGTTCCACCGCTAAAAATACTTTCTACTGCTCTGCCTAAAGTAGTTTCCATCCATCAGGAATATTTTTAGAGCCACCGATAATCGTTTTTCCATAAATACGGATATGTTCTTTTAGCTCTTCTGATGTAATGGTTGTATAGGCGATGATGTCAAAGAAATAAGGTAAATTCGTACATCATATTTCTTTTTTCATAACGTATATTCAATTTCAGTTAGTTGTGTTTCAATTTCTTTGTAATTCATAACTTACTAAAAGTGAACAATGGCACCAGCAAAGACACCGTCAAAGGTTAAATCAGAGTACAAATCATCAATATCATTTAATGCTAATTTAACGGCACGATAGCCTAAGGTTAAATCCAAATCGACGGCTAAGTTATCGAGTAATTCATAACTAACACCTATTTGATAATCATAAACTGTATTGCTATCGTAAGATAAAAAGTTTGCTTCGGCAAAAACATTAAAACCAGTAAAAGGCAAACCAATAATAGTGTTAACGTAGAATAACGGTATTATTCCTGAAACAGATAGATCACTACTTTGCAAACTTGCTGCTTCTTCTACATTAATTTGGCTATTAAGATCACGAGCGGTGATACCAAAATCAAACGTTACTAAGTCATTATCTAACACTTCATAATAAAACGTGTAATCAACATAACTAGCATCAAATGTTGTATCTAATGTTGAATTTGCATTATACGTTATTCCTTCGAAAGTGAAACTGTCTGAAATAGTTGTAGCACCAACAGTATCTAATGTTGTTGAGGCAATTTTAATATTAGGAATTAACGGAATGGGGTGTTCAAGCGCAACAAAAAAGCCCCCTTGGTTTTCATCATTAAAATCAAATGCAGCTTGATTGGTTTCTCCTTCACCAAAAGAGCCATCCGCTTGGTTTGCCCAAACATGCCCACCAATATAAAGCCCTAGTAAAGTATCGGCTTTTGCGCTAGTACAAAATAATGCGGCTAAACTTGCTGCTATTATTGCTTTTTTCATTATTATTACCCTTTTCTTAGTAGTTCATTTAAATCAATTAATGCGGCATTGGCTCGTGAAATGTAATTAGCCATCACTAAAGAGTGATTCGCTAAAATACCAAAACCATCACCATTTAAAACCATTGGACTCCATAGTGGTTGTTGGCTAGCTTCTAATTCACGAATTATTTGTTGCAAACTGATTGTAGCATTCTTATTTTTTAATATACTATCAAAATCAATCTCTATTGCCTTTAAAAAATGCAATAAGGCCCATGCTGCGCCACGAGATTCATAAAAAACATCATCAAGTTGCCACCAACTGGTTCTTAATTGTGAATGAGGCGATTCATAAGAAGATTGTTTAGCTTCGTTGTCACCAGCTAAATCAGTATTTATTTTTTCTTTACCAACGCTTGCACTTAAACGTTGTGAATAACTACCTAAACGTTTTTGTACTTCATCAAAATACGCAGTTAAGTTATCAGCGCGAGCATAAAACTGAGCGTTATCATTTGTAGTTTTACTAATACCAACGAGTGCATTTCTATAGTTGTGTAAGCTATCAATAGCCTTTCTATACTCAGACTCTGCACTTGGCATCGCCCAGCTTTTATTATCAATATTAAATTTAGGTTGTGCTTTTTTGATATGTATATTTTCTAGTGATTGAGACTGTGAGCGACTGAAATCTTTACGTATAATTAATGCCATATCACGCACCATTTCTAACACACCAAACTCCCACGCTGGCATATTGTCTAAAAAGGCACCTGGCGGTAAAGCATCATTAGATAAGTAGCCTCCTGGTTTATCCAAAATACTTAACGCCACTTTAATTAATGTGGTGGTGGTGGTGTATCCAACAACGGGTGTTACGTTATCGGCTGTTGCGGCACTAGTTATTTCATGCTTAACATCAAAGGGCTCAACATCTAAGCTCCAATAAATGCCAACAAAATAAAAAAGCATAAAAACACCAATAATGGTAAAGCCAATGGTTTTTGCTGAGAAATTCATTTTCATATTTTACTCCTAGTAATGCCCTTAATGATGATGTATTTGTGTTTGCTGCACTACTGATTTAACTACAGCTTTCTGCGCTCTTTTTTCCTGCAAAGGGCTATAAACAGGCACCTGAATTGTCACTGCTGACTTATTCGAAAAATGTAAGGTAAGTTCAACTTTTTGCTGTGCTTGTAGGGGCTTTTTAACATCAAAAAACATTAAATGTAAACCTGATGGCTGTAAAACAATGCGCTGCTTAGCTTCGATTTCAATTGAATCTAACTGACGCATGCGCATCATACCATCAGACATACTGTGTTGATGAATTTCGATACGCGGTGAGATATTACTGTTAACTCCCCGTAAAGTCACTGTGTTTTCTCCTTTATTTTCTATTGTCATATACGAGGAAGTAATAGTCGTTCCAGGAATTGAGCTGCGAATATAAGCGTGTTCAACCGAAATCAATATCTTTTGCTCTAACACTGCTTTTTTATTCGAAAGATCGTTAGCAACCCCGAAAAAAGAATAAGTGCTAAATAGTAATAATAATAAAAATAAATGGTTATTTTTCATCTGTACCTATACTTCCATTTTGAGAACCCTTAAAGTTTAACCTTAGCACTCTTCGTAAAGTAACAAAATGACTGACTTAATTATAACGAAAGAAAATCAAGGTGTTTTTATTATCATTTTAAATCGTATTGATAAAAAAAATGCCTTAAATAACCTTATGTATAAGCAGCTTTGCCAGCATTTTAACTATGCTAAACACAATAACAGCATACACTGTGTTTTAATTCACGGTGATGAAAACTGTTTTTGCGCTGGCAATGATCTACAAGACTTTATTGAATGCTCACAAGATGACTCTCTTGCCGCGCTTGATTTTGTAAAAATATTAAGTGAATTTAATAAACCCATTGTTGCCGCAGTTGCTGGAGTTGCGGTTGGTATTGGCACCACCTTGTTATTACATTGCGATATGGTGATTGCAGCCAATAATGCAAAATTCAAATTACCTTTCACTCAGCTAGGCTTATGCCCTGAGGCAGGCTCAAGTTTATTATTAACTCGACTTATCGGCCAAAACCGCGCTTTTGAATTAATGATATTAGGCGACACTTTTAATGCTGAACAAGCCAAAGAATATGGTATTGCCAATAAAGTATGCCAACCTAACGAACTATTAAATATAGCAAAAAAGACAGCTATTGCTATTGCTCGTTTACCTAGCGATGCGGTGATGACAAGTAGAAAGCTTATCCACCAAGCGACACAATTATCTTTACCTCAAGTAATAGAAAACGAAGGAAATGAATTTTTTCGTTTAGTTAAGACTGATGCTTGTAAAAAAATAATGTCGATGTTTTTTAAAAGGTAGAGGATGTAATTCTAACTTAATTCTTATGATGCTAAATATTTACTCTTTACTGATTTTATTATGTTTTATTTTTACAGTCTATTTTTTTGATCTGATTAAATCAGTAGACAATATAATGCTTTGGGTTTAAATAACTACTTTTTAGTAATTATATAACAAAGTAGCTATTTAGCCGTCACTTTAGCAAAAGCTTGCTTTAAGGTATTGCCATCAGCATCGGTTTGTCTGGCACATTCACTCAAATAGCGGCGATATTGACGAGCCCCAGCTAAGCCATTACACAAACCTAGCATGTGCCGTAACACGTGCCAAGCACGGTTATTACCATGTTCAGCTGGCTCTTTAACATAAGCATCTACATACTCAGCCATCAAATTTATAATTTGCTCGCGAGAAAGTACTGGCTTTTCTACACCATAAATTTGTTGATCCGCTGTCGCGAGCATATAAGGAGTGTTGTAGATTTCTCGTCCAATCATCACACCATCAATATGCTGTAAATGTTCATTAACCTCAGCATAAGTTTTAATGCCACCATTAATGGATATTTCTAAATCAGAGAAATCTTGCTTAATTTGATAAACACGAGAGTAATCAAGTGGTGGGATATCTCGGTTTTGCTTTGGGCTTAAACCACTTAACCAAGCTTTACGAGCATGAATAATAAAATGCTGACAACCCGCTTGCGCTACTTGTTCAATAAACGTATGCAAAAAACCATAGCTATCTAAATCATCTATACCAATGCGTGACTTTACCGTTACAGGCACTTTCGCCACCGCTTGCATCTCACTAACACAAGCAGCAACCAACTGAGGCTCAGCCATTAAACACGCGCCAAATTTACCATTTTGCACACGATCAGACGGGCAACCAACATTAATGTTAATTTCATCATAACCATATTGCTCTGCAATTTTAGCGCATTCAGTCATGGCGTTGACATCACTGCCTCCAAGTTGCAGCACTAATGGATGCTCAGCATTGTTATGTGAGAGGTAATCACCTTTACCATGTAAAATTGCACCTGTGGTCACCATTTCGGTGTACAGCACCGTATGCTCAGACATCAAACGATAAAAATAACGGCAGTGACGATCAGTCCAATCGAGCATTGGAGCAACGCTAAGCTTATGATTCACTGTAGAGCTTGTGACAACTGGCTTAACGCCTTTATTTTCATACATATACTTACCACCTAAATAGCTCTAAATCGCCTGTACTTTCGTTGAGTTTCCATATAGGGTGTTCCATATGCGCCCCAAAATTAGTAGGACAAATAAGGAACACCGTTATGGCATCAGTAACAATTGATAAGATAAACGCCAAAAAGCAAACGGAGAGTTTAGCTACCGATGCACTGTGCGTGTAAAAAAGAATGGCGAGATTATACATAGAGAATCAAGAACATTCAGCAAAAAAGAGCTAGCCAAAACATGGGGTAAGATACGCAAAGAAGCAGCTGAACTGAACACCCCCAAACAAGACAAAGTCATATCCATTGGTGAATTATTAGACCTACTAAAAATGAAATTTTAGAGAAGTTGCGGGTCTAATACACTATCATCACGTATTGCTTCTTTGTGAATATTAACACTAACATGGTTATGGTTATGAGCTTCATTTTGATTAACATACTGACAAATTGCAGTCTTTATAACGTCATTCATCGTCACATCATCTTGCTTTGCTCGTATTAAGCATTTTTTATGAGATTCAGAACCTATTCTTACATTAAAAGAGCCTGTTAATGTTTTCTCTGGCTCCTTTCCTACTTCTGCACAAAATGCAATATAATCGTCTATTTCGTCATGGAATTGTTGCTCTAACTCAACGAAATTATCAGCTCCAAAAACAATACTATCTTTAATAAATTCAACTTTTCCATACATGCATTTATCATCAACAGAAACATTAATTGAGGCAAGGTAACCTTTATATTCTAATAATTTACTCATTTTTTTGCTCCTTGATCAAAGCTATAGCTTCATCTACAACATATTTCTTAACTTCATTGCTAGGGTGAGGTTCATGCCACTTGACAACTTGCTTTGTTGCGGGGTTATAAAAACGTCTTCCTGAACCTTTTTTTTGCGTTTTTCATCTCAAAGCCATGATATTTCATAACTGAAACTAAATCGCCCCACTTAAACTTTGAAGGGCGTTGCAATAACTCTTCTGTGAGTCTTTCCTTTTTATTCATATAATTATAGCCTGTCTTTAGAAGTTGCAACTATACATTAGTTGCAATAGTAAAAATACTGTCCTTTTGTACACACTTTTTGTGTGGGTAATTCTACCCTTATTGGTGTACAGATTCATTAAGCCACAACACTATGGCAAATTTACACTGAACTATTCCCTAATCGTTTGCATGATAAGTTTTCTCAATAGATAAGAAAATATAACCTCTCACCTAATAAAAGTTAAAATTTTACTCAGAAAGATATGGCAGAAAAAATGGCTATTACTCAGCCTGCTTACCACCAGTTAGAGAAACGTCCTTTTTATAAAGCGAGAGAAGAAACTCAGCGTAAACTTTGTGAAATATTAGCTGTAGAGCCAGCTATGATGACAGACTTTGAAAATATTGAACTGTAAAAGCTCAGGGCATGAACTATCTGAAGATCTGGCTTGAATGGGTGATCTAAGCCCTGAATGATCGCTTACACACAAGGAGCCATAATCACTTGTTAACTGTTAATCATTCAAGTGAATTTAGTAAGTGTTTGATCTCATCTCTAACGGAATCAATAGCGGCTACAATTTGATTGACTGATCTCTGGTTAGTTGGCATTTTTTCCCAATGAGCTAACCAAATTTTATTTAGCTCTATTGCTTTTGTTTTAACTTTATCATTAGTAAGGATACTCAAATCACCTATTAGCCCAACCGTAACCCATCCTTTTCTAGGATTACCTTCTTTTGTGTCACCATCATAAAAGGCGGCATAAACTAGTTGCTCTAAAGAAGATAGGTTTATCAAAATTTCAAAACTAGCGGTTCTAACATTATTATTATTTTCAGAAGCTTCCATACGCCAAACATTATATGAAAAACCTATTAACGTAAACAATACACTAAAAATTACAGCTCTCTGATATAAATTAATCTTGTTATAAATTTGATTATCCATAGTTCACTTCACCGCTAACAAGTCTGTAGAATGACTCGTTTTTTATATTATTTTTAATCAAAATACTCTAACTGGATTATTTTCTTTTCACAATCAAAAATGTAACGTTTTTGGTTATTATTATTTTATCATCACTGAGCATTGAATAATGGCGGTTTTAGAGTGGCAATATTCGAAGCATCATGTACGATGACAATCAAGTAAACCAAAGCGAATACGTAGCGAATACATAAATAATGTTTGAGCAAAGCTAATGACTAACACCCTTTATCAAAATATTGCCGTAGCCTACCGTGACGCCATAGACAGTGAACGCTGTAAGTTAATCGCCAAACAATGGCACCTTAATTACATTGGTGATATGGCAGCAGCGAGTAAATATTCACAATTAGATTTTTTATTACAACTCAATTATCAAGCGCTAGAGTTAATAAAACTAGATGAGCCAAAACTTAGTGGTATTAAAGTCGATTTTGTTGACGGTGCTATGGCACACCGTCGTAAATTTGGTGGTGGTAGAGGCCAAGACATTGCCAAAGCCATAGGACTAAAACATGGTTTTAGTCCTCATGTACTTGATGCCACCGCAGGGTTAGGTCGTGATGCTTTTGTTTTAGCAAATTTAGGCTGCCAAGTAACCTTAATGGAACGAATGCCTGTAGTAGCCGCTTTACTCTACGATGGCTTAGAGCGTGCTAAGCTCAATGCTGATGTTGGTGAAATTGCTCAGCGTATGCAGTTAGTCTACGCTTCATCTATTGAAAAGATGTCGTTAACTGAGCAAGTAGATGTTGTATACCTTGACCCTATGTATCCACATCGTGATAAGTCTGCGGCAGTAAAAAAAGAAATGCGCGTATTTCAATCATTAGTAGGCGAAGACTCAGATGCAGAGGCTTTATTATCACCAGCACTTGCTCTTGCTAAATATCGTGTAGTGGTAAAACGACCTAGTTACGCACCTTCTCTTAATAATCAAAAACCAACAACAAGCATCAAGATGAAAAAAAATCGCTTTGATGTCTATGTTAATAAGGCGATCCCTAAATTTTAGTAGTACACTTAGCTACCTATTTATTAGTTAGAAATAAAAGAGACTCTTTATGTTAAAGTTACCAATGGTTACTCAATTAAACCTCCAAATAAATCTAGAATTTTACTCTTCAAATCTCTATTTACAAATGAGTGCTTGGTGCGAAGAAAAAGGCTTTGCTGGTGCCGCAGAATTTATGCGTAAACATGCTGCTGAAGAAATGAATCACATGACTCGTTTATTCACCTATGTTAGTGAAACAGGAGCCTTACCAATACTAGGCGCTATTGATTCTCCTCCTCATGAGTTTGAGTCTTTAGCTGACGTTTTTGAAAAAATCTATGAACATGAGTGTTTAATAACCGAGAAAATTAACATACTAGCGCATCAAGCTTTTACCAATCAAGACTATTCAACCTTTAATTTTCTTCAATGGTATGTTGCTGAACAACATGAAGAAGAAACTTTATTTAAAAGTATTTTAGATAAGATTAATTTAGTAGGGCACGATGGCCACGCACTCTTTTTTGTTGATAAAGATTTAGCAGAAATGGCTAAAACTGACTCAAGCAGTATCATGACTAATCCTGATCTTTAAGCTATGGCATTAATTACCGCCGACGTATTAATCATTGGTGCTGGTGCTGCGGGCTTAATGTGCGCAGCCAGTGCAGGTTACCGTGGCCGTAACGTTACCGTAATTGATATGGGAAAAAAAACCGGCCGTAAGATATTAATCAGTGGTGGTGGCCGTTGTAATTTTACCAACCAAGGTACCACACCTAATAATTTAATTTGTCAAAACCCTCATTTTGTTAAATCAGCCTTAAACCGATACACTGCTGATGACTTTATTGAACTCGTTGACAGGCATGGTGTTAATTATCATCATAAAACCTTAGGGCAACTTTTTTGTGATAACAGTGCTCAAGACATAGTTGATGTTTTACTTACTGAATGTGATTGGGCTGGTGTATCTATTGTTCTACGCACTGAAGTACTTTCGGTTAGTAAAAATTCAGAGCATGGTTATTTAGTAACAACCTCAGACAAAGATTATCAGTGCAAATCATTAGTTATTGCCTCTGGCGGACTCACTATGCCAAAACTAGGCGCATCACCTATTGGTTATAAAATTGCAGAACAATTCGGCTTAGATGTTCTACCAACCATAGCTGCCCTAGTGCCTTTTACTTTGCATGATCATGATAAAAAACGCTTTGATGGTTTGTCTGGTATTAGTATCAACTGTCAGGTAACTGGTGAAAGTGGTATGAGTTTTCGTGAAAATATCCTTTTCACCCACCGAGGCTTATCTGGGCCTGCCATATTACAAATTTCATCTTTTTGGCAAGCCGGACAAGCTGTTACTATAAATTTATTACCTGAATACGATCTCAACGAAGCTATCAATAACTGGCGTGAACAACAACCTCAGAAGTCATTAAAAAACCTCTTAGCAAGCTTACTACCTAAGCGTTTTATTGAAGTGTTAATCAATGATGGTACGTTTGCCGCGAAAGTTGCAGATAAGGCAGTGAATCAATTAAACCATGGTGAAATAGATAAGTTAGCCAGAGCAATCCACTATTGGCAAATAAAACCCAATGGCACTGAAGGTTACCGAACAGCAGAGGTAACTTTAGGCGGTATCAATACCGATGAACTTTCCTCTAAAACCTTTGAAGCCAAGCAGTCTAAAGGCTTATACTTTATTGGTGAAGTAGTTGATGTTACTGGCTGGCTTGGCGGCTATAATTTTCAATGGTGCTGGTCTAGTGGTTGGGCTTGTGGACAGGCGGTTTAATTGACATGGAAGAATTCTAGCGAATAGACTTTGAATTGAACGAATAATTTTTTATCCGATACTTAATTACTGCATAGTTAAATGGTTAATAAATATATAAAAAACAAAGTAGACCTTTATTCGTTTTAGAAATATGGTAGATTTTTAGTTTCGACTTCCCAAAATTAGATAAGACGAGGTACAGCTTAAACTTCACTAAATCTTATTAGGTCGCGCTAACTTTCAGTTGACCTGTTCTGAATGAAAATGACGGATAATAATGGAGTTTTGTTTTTAGGATTACAAATGAAGACGTTTTGAAGAAGCCGAAGACAAACTGAATTAAATGAGTACAAATAAAACACAAGTAATAAGAAGTACACACTCAAAAAACATTTACCCAGCCATTTGATTAATAAAAACTATGTGTTGTTGAACTATCCTAGTTTTAATTCTGTTAAAGCTTACATGTTTTTGGTACTTTACCTATAAAATAATGTTGTTTTTTATTCAAGGAGTTATTGTGGACAGGAGTTTTAAATACAAATGCCAAGAATAGCAAATAGTGACGAGCTTAAAGATTTAGCTTTTGTTGAAAGTCATTTTGTTCAAATGATGTTTTACCCTGGTGCTTGGGTAAATTCTCAAAGCTCTACAAGAGCATGGATAAATGTAGATTTCCCTCCAAACCCAAGAAGTGGAATACCAGCAGAATCTGGCGTATATGCTTTTGTCGTGGAACCAAATTTATTTTCTTTAGCTCCAGCGAGTGGATTATTTTATATTGGTAAAGCAACAAATTTATATCAAAGGATAGGGGCCTATATAGGAGAATTAAATAAAGCTTTCTCTAGCTCTAAAAGGCCCCACATATGGAAAATGCTAAGTCAATGGAATGGCCATTTTAAGTATTACTATACAACTACAAGCAATGTATCTATGGCTGAAGACTTAGAAGAGGAAATGCTTAAAGCCTTCAGACCTCCTTACAATAAGCAATATGATGCAGAAACCAGCCAGACAATGAGGGCTTTCCCATGAGTACAACATTATTACCAGCTATACGTTCAAGAGTAGGAGATTGGTCAACCTACATTACAACCATTTCCTTACGTGATGTTACTAGGCTGATTAAATCACCGGATGAAATTCATGAAAGGAGACGATTGTCAGATTGGATTCAACGAGAAGCTATTGATACACACGCTGATGCAATTGCTAAATATATAAAAGAAACCCCTCAAAGGTTTTTAGGCTCTTTAATAATTGGAGTTTATGATGGGAATCCTAACTGGACCCCTCTTAATGTAAAATTTGTGGACGATGACTTAAATATTACTGACGAGCAAGTAGATAATATAGAAGGAAAACTTGGTCTTCTTCACTTGTCAGGTGAAGAAAAATTATTTGCGATAGATGGTCAGCATCGAGTAGCAGGTATAAAGAAAGTAGTATTGGACGATAACACAGAACAAAGTATCCTCGATGATGAGGTTAGCGCAATTTTTGTAGCTCATAATGAATCAACTGTTGATGGTAAACAACGTACTAGAAGACTCTTTACAACAGTAAATAAAAAAGCAAAAAGAATATCTAAATCTGCAACTATAGCTTTAGATGAAGATAATGGTTTTGCGATTGTCACAAGACAGTTAATTGATTCGCATTGGCTGTTCGAAGACCAACGTAATCATATTTCGTACACTAGTACAGGATCAATCCCTGCTAATGACACAACAACAATCACAAGTGTAGTTGGTCTTTATGAAATTCTAAAAGATTATTATCCACATAGAGACAAAAAATTATTTGAATCAGCTCGGCCGAATGATGAATTACTTAATAACTATTTAACTGATGTAGTACGTTACTTGGATTGTCTGTTGGATTTGTGTCCTGAGTACAAATCAGTATTTGTAGAAGTTCAACACTCAGTTAGTATGTATAGAAGTAACGATTATAATCATATTTTGTTTAGGCCTGTAGGACAGAGAGCATTTGCTAGAGCCATACAATTATTATTGCACCGTGGTGAGAGTTTAGAATCAGCAGTTCAGTCGTTGATTGGCGTTAATTTAAATATAAATTCACCGGATTGGTTCCATATACTCTGGGATCCGATAGCAGATAATATGATTACCAACAAGCTAGTTTTAGCTGAAACACAATTACTTACACTAGCAGGTCATCAAGCAAGAAATCCACAAAATGCACGGAAATTAGAAGAACTCTTACTGGTTAGAAGCCAAGAATCATAATGATTCTCTGACACGCTACATAACTGTTAGGAGTGCTAATTTTAAAATCGTTAATATATACAATTAGAATTATTGTTTAAATAGTTGTCAAAACCTAACTTCACGCCCTCTATTTGCAATATAATAGGGGAATTATTTTTTTAAATTGTAATTTATGCCACAAAAATTATTATTTTCCTCAAAGGACTTCAAACAACTATTAAATATATCCGATTGCAAGCTGATGCACATGCGAGTATCTGGTGAATTAAAATTTGTAAAAAAAGGAAACGCCTTTTTATATCAACTCCATGATAAGCACTTATTACTAAAACACCCTCTAGCGAATCAATTGTTAAATTGGTATCAAGAAAAGCATCCAACATCCATAGATAACTCACCTAAAGAAATAGAATCAATCAATTCCGCCTTAGTCCTTATCGAAACAGTTTTACTGCCAGTAAGCAAAAAGTTTGGCGAGATTAAGATCACATACGGTTTTGTCTCACCTGAACTAAACATATATATTCAGAAAAACAGTTCGTCAGGTACATATCCATCAATTGACCAACATGCTGCATCTGAGTTAAATCAAGCCAATAAACACATATGCAAAAGACACGGCTTAGCCTGTGACTTCATTGTTAATGGTTATGAAAAGCAGACGGATCAAGTAATGCTATTTATAGTGAACAATTTACGCTTTGATAAAATGTACTATTATGGGAATGATAAACCATTACATGTAAGTGTTGGGAATGAATCAGAAAGACACTTACAAGTTATGAATGTTAGTGACAAAGGCAGACGTATCCCTGGAAGGAAAGCCTACGGCAATAAAGCAAAAAGGTTAGCGGAAGAATTAATACAATGAATGCAGAGCAATTTAAAGAATTAGTTAACTCACTTGAAGTGGGTAAGAAACTACCTGACTCGATTTATTTGCATAAGGATACATTTTCAGATGTTCCTGAGTCACTATCAAAATTCATTAAAATTGTCGCAAAAGCTTTAAAAATTGACGATGCTAATTGGAATTTAATTAAAGTTTTCAGAAATGATTTCCGTTTATCTTTGTTGAATTATCCATTGTTTTTTGAAGACTCTTATCCAGCTTTAGAGCAGAGTGTGAGTGTTGACCTAACAAAGCTATCGCATAGAATTACAAGCTATTCCGAACAAGAAAACCCACCAATCCTTCATCGAAAAGAAACAATGGTTCCCAAAGAGCATGAATTTCATGACCATTTCTGTATGCTCACTCAAGAAGGTGAGGCTGCTGGCCTCTATGAAAACACTCGCATGATAGGGTTTAAAAATTCTTGGGGGCGATTAATTGAGAAGCATGGTTATGAGTTAGTTGATGGACGTTTATTTAGAAGTTCAGCAGTAAATGAGAATGTTGATAATGAAAAAGAAATTGATAGGCATAAAACAGCGATCGTAAGGCATGAATTATCAGCACCTATGAAAACTCTCGCTAAAAATGGCTTCTTATCGGGTGAGTATTCAATTTTCGATTACGGTTGTGGTAGAGGCGATGACTTAAGAGAGCTAGAAGCTCATGGGCTTGATGCACTAGGTTGGGATCCTAATTTCAGACCTGACACTGAAGTAGTTTGCTCCGATGTAGTAAATATTGGTTTTGTTATTAATGTTATTGAAGATCAAGACGAAAGAATTGGTGCCGTATTGGGTGCATGGGAAGTAACTGATAAGCTATTAGTTGTTTCTGCGATGCTTGCCAATGAAAGCTACTTAGCCCAATTTACACCATATAAAGATGGCGTTATTACTTCAAGAAATACATTTCAAAAATACTTCTCCCAGGCAGAATTAAAATCATATATTGAAAGAACTCTTGATGAAGAACCTATTGCTATATCTCTAGGTATATTTTATATATTTAAAGACAAAAATCTGGAACAACATTTTCTTCAAAACAGACATAAGAGAAGTTACCAATGGCAACAACTAACAGAGCCTAAACCTGTTAGTGAAGATCAAGCCAGAATTCTTTTTACAAAGCACCAAGAATTACTAGAGTCATTTTGGTTAAGCTGCTTAGCTTATGGGCGAGTTCCTGCAAATGAGGAGTTTAGTAATAGTGAGAAAATTAAAGAAGTCATTGGCTCAAATAAAAAGGCATTTAAATTAGTCACCGATTGGTTTGGTCAAGAAGAGCTTGATCTAGCTGCAAATATGCGAAGGGAAGATCTACTCATCTACTTTGCATTAGGGATGTTTGAAGGAAGAAAGCCTTACACATACCTACCTGATGACCTTAAAAGAGATATTAAGGCTTTCTTCGATACACATAAAGTAGCGTTAAATCAAGCAAAGGAACTTTTGTTCGATATAGCTAATATTGAAAGGGTAACTGTCGAGTGCTTAAAAGCACAAAAAGAGTTACCTGCATCTAAGCTTGCTTTAGAGAATGGTCAACCTCACTCACTGACTTTGCATAAAAAATTTATTGACGAACTATCTCCCCTTCTTAGAGTATATGTTTATTCAGCCCTTCAACTCTATGGTGAACTAGATGACATTCAACTTATTAAAATTCATATAACGTCAGGTAAAGCTACTCTATTAGGGTATGAAGGTTTTGATGATTCCCCACTTCCGCAACTTAAAGAGCGTGTAAAAATAAGGATGGCCGATCAAGATGTAGATTTTTTTGACTACATGAATAAAAGCAAACGATCTATTTTGCTAGATAAAGTTAACTACATTGATGAAAGTTTTGAAGATTATAAAAAACAAAAGGCGTTTAATAAACGCCTTCAATTAGAGCTAAATAACTCCAGTATTACTGGAGCATTTTTAAATCAAGCCAGTCTATATGCAATATTAGAGACTAATCAGGTGTCGTTGAAAGGTTATCGCTTTTATCATTCCAATAAGAAATGACAAGCTCAACAAGCTCATCAAAGATATGAGGTTCAGTAAAGCCAACTTGAATTGAGTGAGTTTCTCCTTCAGTTTTGACAATTCCATGACCATAACCTAACAAGTTTTCAGCGCCTGTTTCACCTAGTATAATTTCTGAATTTTGATCTCTATCTACCTTAAGAGCAATCTTTGTATCTAAATTTGCCCTTAATAGAGGAAAGACTACATCAGCACTAGGACGCTGTGTAGCTAAAACTAAGTGCACCCCCGCAGCTCGTCCTTTAGAGGAAAGTCTAACAATAATGTCTTTAGCTTCTGCTTTAAAATCATTATCTAAGATCCAATCCGCTAGTTCATCGAAGAAAACAACTTCTCTAGCCATTCGATCATTCGGGTATTTTCGATTATGAGCCTCAATATCTTTCATACCTAAGCTCTTTAAACGTAGGTAACGTTCATTCATTAAGCTCTCTAACTCTTTAAGTCTTGTAACTGCATCCTCTTTATCTAAAACTACAGGGTGAGCCAAGTGGGGAGTATTTTCGTATGCTGCAAACTCAACTTGCTTAGGATCAAAAAGCCTTAAATGTAAATTGTTGGGCGAGTTTGTCATTAACAGATCAATAATCATATTATTCATCAATATAGACTTACCTGATTTAGTTTGACCGCCTATTAATGCATGCGGGCTTGCTCCATCGAGCTTAAAGAACACTCCATTTTCACTATATTCATCCTGACCCAACATAATTTTATTATTAAAGTCTTGTTCAATTGTACTAATTCTAGAAGTCAGAGTTGAATTAACCAATTTGCCAAAATAAACAGTTTCTCTCTTTTCTCGATTGAAGACCAAAACCATTATTCCTAGTGCAGGATAAACTTGACGTAGTGACAAACCTACAACTGAAAGGAAATTATCTTTTAATTTCAACACTTTGTATGAGTTAAGATTTACATCACCATGAAGTTTTATAACAATAGAATTAGGAGTAACCAAAGTATCTGAAAAATTTGAAGGCAAATTTGCATGACCAAAGATTTTTCTTATATTCGCCTTTATAGTAGAAGTATCTAATTCTGTTGTGATCTCCTGTTTAGTATTAGTTTCTAAAAAATCAACACAAGATCTAACTAATTGCAAAACTTCACTATCATGTGAACTAGAATTTTTTACGTTATTGACAGGATGTATACTTTCTGTGCTTTCAGCAGAATTATCTTTTTCGTGCAGACTCTCTACACTATTTTTAAGTTCAATATCTATGTTCGTTGATAAGTCAGATTCTGCTAATAATGTTTTAGATGTACCTTCAATATGGTCGTCAGTAAGGCGACCTTGGTTTCCTCTGTTTAACTTCAGCGGAGTAAATGTAAAATCATTAAATAAATCTACAGTTTTCTCTTGCTCTAACATCGC
The DNA here is from genome assembly GCA_965261045.1 of uncultured Colwellia sp. GTDB lineage: Bacteria > Pseudomonadota > Gammaproteobacteria > Enterobacterales > Alteromonadaceae > Colwellia. Next base: position 704,005 of record CBDHCJ010000001.1, on the reverse strand, counting down.
ACCAAAAAGAGACTTGGTATCATCAGAACTAATTTTTAATTGAAACAAATAGTCAGTATCATAAACTGGTTCAGAGGTGGTTTCCAAATGTGCATTATCATAATGGAATACAACAGAAACTCCTGAAACGTTTATTTTCACTTTGCTTTTATCCAAAGAAATCAAATTTTCAAATTCAAATTGATTTGGAACAAATTTAAAATTACCTACAATAAATTCATAAAACTTATTTAACCAATATTCAAAATCTAAGTCCTTTGAAGAATTGAGCATTGAAGCTATCAAATCAACTGTCGATTTGATCTGTTTGCAGGACTTAGTAGACTGTTCTTCAGAGCCTTTAGTTAATTTCGATTCACTAATTATTAAGTTGATTGCCGTTGTATTATTTTCACCTTTTGAAATATAAATTCCGAGTAAGTCAGATATATAATTAACTGTTCGACCAATTGATTTAAAAGCATCATCTTCAATTGATGATTTAAACCAGCTTAGATAATCATCTAAGTGAACCCAGAAAATTGGAGATACTTTATCCTGCCCTTCATATATGATCTCTAACAGTGAAGCTGCACCAGCAGTTCCAACTAAATCGTGTGAGAAATTTCCATTTCCTACAGATCTAAGTAGCGTATCACTGCTAAATGAATTCGATAAAGTAAATATTTTTTCTACTAAAAGTGGCACATGATCTGGATGAACTAATTGCCATGTTCTAAGGTCTTTGTTTAAATTCTTAGTAATATATTGAGTTTCTTTATCCGTTATAATAGCTAAGGAGCGTTTGCTTCCTTTGCCTTGTATATATCTTAGTACTCTTCTGTGATTAGGGGCTTCTTCATCGCTACATGCAGATAAAGTCTCTTTGCTTAATAGGAAATCATAAATAACTAACCAATTACACTTATTTAACCCCTTTGTTATTTCACCTTTCAATCCTACTTGGCTGACTTCTCTACAAAAAGAAGAATTTTCGTCCAAATTATTAGACTTCATGAAAGCGGAGTGGAAAAGTTTCCCTGTACTATCGTGAATGTGATTATTCATAGAAAACTGTGTCTTCCTAGCAACAGGATCTGAAGGTACTTTTCTGGAAGAGCAAAATTCCCAATTCAAGCCTTTAAACTTTCTTTCAATATACTTAGGTGGCACTATTGCAATTTTATTATGAGAAAATAAAGGATCAAAGTTATAAATTAAATCTATTTCTCCATCTTCAACTTCATTAATATCGCTAACAATTTTAATGGTGATATAGGAATCTACCTTTGCAGAATCAAAGCTTTCGCATATCGTTTGATAAATTGAATCAAGAGAGCCTCTATCACTACAATTAAAGACCAATGAAATAGACAGTTCTTCCTCATGGTTTTCAGAAATATTAAGGAGTTCATCGTAAACAGCTAAAAGGTGATGATATGAAAATAAACCTATACATAAAATTTGTAGATGGTGCCTTTCATTAGGGTACGTTTCTAAAAACTTGACTGCTGTAGCATTAATAACCGATTTTATTTCCGAATCACTGATAGCATTTTTCGATGTACTTAGCTTACCAAATTCAAAATACCCAGAGTTAGACTTTGTAGAAACTAAATCCTCAAAATTGTTTTCCTTTGTTTTTTTTAAGTAGAAACTTTTTCCATTATTTTCTAATAGCTCTTTAAACAGCTTTGCTAATACACCATCACTTTTATTAGCAATACTTAGTGTTTTTTCCTTATACTGCTTAGCAATATTTTTCAACATCGAATTTCTGTTAGAGTGTGCTAGCAGACTAAATGGAGACCAAGGCAGATAAACACAGTAATTCGAATTTTCTGTAATGTTAATTGTATGAGCAGAAATCAGCTCATAAATTAAATCGTTGGCTTTTTCCCTGTTTATATTTAATGAGTTAATATTATTCAATAGAGCCTCTAAGGCAGGCTCTAAATTTACATCGCTTCCGCAGATTGGATGTTCAAGTAAACCTTCAATTGATTTTAACCACTCTTTTGTAAAATTTTGATAGCTTCCTTCAATTTGCTCAAATTCATCGTTACTTACGTATTTATGGCTCTTAAGCTGCGATAATAAATCAAAAAATATAGTAGATTCTTTGTCTAATTTCTTCACTACGGCACCTTTTTTCATACTGGTGCTTACGGATAAAAACATATGAATATTTTTAATTGTTGGTATATTTTCAGATCTTTTTATAAATAATGGGTCTAGAGATAATGAATGCTTGTGAAAAAATCCTTTACGACCTAGTACCTTTGCATAATCTAAGTATTTCGAAGACTCGAAGCCGAAGGAGTTAAAGACCCATTTTAATTCCCAGCTATCTATAGGGGTCTCATCTTCTGGAGAACGCCTTATAATACGAAAATGAAGTTCATTCGCTGCTTTACCATCCCCATGTTTTCTATTTTTACTTTCAACAGTTGATGCAAAGTTCTCATCAAATGCCTTACCGAATTCAACCTTAAAGTTATCACCAAATTTAGACCAAAAAGCTGTTAGATCTTTATATTCGTTATTAAAGTAATTTAAGGCATACCAGTTTTTTCTTTCTAAACTTTTTCGTGTTCTATCTTTTGCTAGGCTCAATACAATAATGTCATCTCCAATATCATTTAATAGAAGGGATTTTGATAAGACACCTAATACACCTTCAATCAAGTCATTACATACACTTGCTTTAGAGTTTGTTATTTCTTTGAGCCAAGCTTTGTCTAATTTGGAGCTCTCTGATATATCCTTTGAATAAATAAAATAGAATTTTCGTAGTTCATTTATATCTGGCTTTTGAGATGGTTTATCAACTAAGTCAAGTAGCTCTGTGAAGTATTCAGACAAGGAAATATCATTGTCTGAAAAAAATGATGATGTCTCTTCCCCTAAATAAAACTTAGGTTTAATATTTTTTGCTTGGAGTACTGAGCCGTATGGGTATAAACAATCAAAATTTTTCTGTAACTCATCTCTTTGTTTACCTTCTTCGGTTCTATCTCCCTGATAATGAGCTTTAAAATATTTATCTACTGTTTCACAAAAGTCATTAAAATCAGCTTCTGACTCTCTTATGTTATTCAAATTGCCTTTTATATCATCAAGTTCAACTTCTTTGTTTCTATGAATAGCTCTCCAAAATTCGATGTCGCTCACTAGAGTTTTTGTGACTATAAGCCTAAAAGTTCGCCTATATGAACTGTCTGAAGTTTTTAAAGGTAGGAATTCACTTAATCTGTTGATACCACCAAGGTTTGTACAACTTTTTCCTAAAGCGTCATAAAACAAACCATCTTGTATAGTTGCCCTAATTACACCATCTATAAATGCATTAATTTTATCAATTTCAATAAAAGGTCTATTATTCCATTTTGAGTTTGTTAATTCCGATACGAATCTTGCTAGCTCTTCGATATACACATCTAAAAATGCTTGACTATCTTGTTGCTGAAATTTTGCTATTTCTACCCACTTTTTTAACTCTGTCAGTTCGAAAACTGTACTCTGATCAATACTAGAAACTTGTTCTAGGGTGGGTTTTATTTCAGCAATAAACATTAAACAAAAAAAGTTACCTTCTCGGTTTCTTTCATGTGCAAGATCTGCAAAAGTGTACTTTTCGACTTCAATATTTTGATAATGTTCATGGTCCTCTACAGCAATAATAAAACCATCACGAGAATCAATTTCGACTATAGGAAAATACCCTGAATCACTAATATTTAATAGAATCTTTTTAACTAATTTAGTATCAAATTCCTTTAAAATAAGTCGACCAGGAATACCGCTTCCCTGACTTGAATTAGCCCAATCGTCATATTCTTGCTTTATTATCTCGTAAAAATACTTTGCTAGTGATCTCATACCGAGTCCTCCCTGTACGGATTAATTACGTAACTACATGCATCAGATAGGTGTCGTAACATTCCCATTTGATACAGTAAACTCGCTAAATTCTTTGAGTTTCTATTTAAATCCCTTTGAATAAGTTCACGCTCATTATCAGGTGAAGTATCAACATAGATTGAATATTGGATTCTTAATTGTTGAACAAAATTACTAAACTCTAAGCGCTTTTCATTACCAAGAATTGTAACTACAAGTGAATGAAGAAAATCTTCGGTTAAAACATATCTATAACTACGAGTATTCTTTTTTGACAAAAAACCAATTTGTTTAAAACAAACATTAGGGTAATTGGAAATATGGTTCGCTAAATATGATTCCGCGTATGAAAACTCTTCTTTAGATTTTTGTTGTATTTCAGCCTCTTCTTCTGAGTCTATAACTTCTTCGTACAAATTTATGATTTCACTTGCTCGAGTAGTTAAGCTTCTTTTAAGTTTATTACGTTGAGTTGATATACTCTGAATAGAAGATTTCCGTATACTATTGGTAGCCTTAGAAAGGACTTCTACAAGATAAGATGGCTTTTTCAATTCAATTGGATTGAAAGAGTTATGATAAGTCTCACCAATTGATAGAACATAATTACCAATGTGATAGCCCACTAAATCAATCATAACTTTAACTTTATCTAATCTTTCTAGCTCCAGCGATAAAACCTTTGAAAGACCGTTAGCAAAATCTGTAAAAATTGGAAGTTTTTTGTAAGGTAAATAACCTAGGTCTTTACGACTCTCCTTACGTAGCTGAATTCTCTCTTCTTCACGAACTAAAAGATTAGCTAGTTTTGCAAAAGAGTTATCCTGTTTATCTAGCCATAATTCAAAATATATCTCTAGCTCTCCACAAACCTCTTTTCCAGCTCTGCAAAGCATTAAATATGCCAATTCACCACCTCTACAAAAAAACCTTCTATCTTCTGTAGATTTCTTATTGTCAAAGTCACACCAAATGTACTCAGAGGAAATTGGGTAAATAAATTTTGATGTCCATCTTTTATTCGATAATGGATCAAACGTTAATGAACTTAATATTTTTATAGCGTTGTAGAAACTGTCAAAAAAAGAAAAGCTGCTCTTTAAATGCTCTATGTCCTCATCTTTAAATTGAAATAAATCTCCATTTATACCTTTAAGATATTCAAACTGACGTTCCCACCTATCTTCTTCTGAAAGTTCAGAATGAATAAGCGTCTCTAATATTTCATTCTGATAAATCAAAATTCTTAATTTGAAAAATTGCCTATGCTTAAAATATAGAGTTTTATTTTCTGGAGAGAAAACTGAACTTACTAATCCTTCACGTTTAGCTTGAAGCTGGCTTTCAATCACGCACAATAATTCGAAGAATATTATTGAAGGTGTTTGATCTGTTTTGAACCTATGTCCCCACATATTTTCAATAATTGGAATATGTTTAATTCCATATTTTTTCATCAAATCTGATGAGTATGTGTGTAAACTATCCATGATTCACCTTTAGGGTTGAGGTTCTAAACTCTCCATCCTTTATTGTATATGTTTCAATTCTTTTACCACTTAATTTACTAGTATTACTAATTTTTGACGCTAATTTAGATCTAAATATTAGTAGTTTTTTGTAAAGCCTAGGATTAGTCGTGTTTGGAGGTGAGCCTTTAGATACACGGTATAAAAAGTCAAATAACTCAACTGTCAAAGAGAGCTTTAAGGATATGTTTCTATCAATATCAAATACAATAACAGGTTCAATGCGTGACCCAGTCAACTCAAAATCACCTTTTACTTTAGTAATATAAATACCTCTGTCTCTTAATTCATCCCCATGAAATATTGAGATTGGAGTGATAGAGCCTTGATCTTTTTCTGGTATGTAAAGTCTATCTTTTCCTGTGTTTTCTGAAATATACCTCCCATGGAAAACTCTATTTAGTGCTAAAACAATAAGGGAGATTAAATCAATATTATGACAGTTATTGTTATCTTGAAGTTCATTAAATACCATATTTTTAAAATATGAAAAACTAGAAAACTTTTGTAAGTTATATGCCTTATCATCACCATTTTGATAACAATAAAGTTGTATTCGAGAGCGTCTAACAATTGCCCCCCATAATTCAGCATCATTATCCAGGTCAGAACATCTCTTGGAATTTAATAAATCATTGAAATCATCTAATGGTATTTCTATTTTTCGATCTGATTTTTTCTTAAGGTAATTATCCCAATGGTTTGTAGATAACTCTCCAAACATTAATTTATTAATTTCAGAGTATGGTCTTGCATTATTCATTTTATGTGGACCAAGGTTCATCCCCCAATACCCAACCTCTATTGTCGATTCATAAGCAAAACCTTCAAAAGAATTAACTCTGCTTACTCGATTGCAATTAAAAATAGGATAATTGGTCTCTTTCTTTGTAGCCCTTAAATGCTTAGCTTTAGGCGTAGATGCTAAAATTGTATTTGTTGCTAAATTTAGTAGTTCTCTAATGGTAAAGTGTTCATTATTTAACTGAAGTAATAGGATAATATTACTCAGGTTTTCTCGAATATTCTCATTTGTTTTTAGAAGGCTATATTTATTATAAATTGGACATATAGTATTAGTTTTTCCTTTGCATGAGTTACAATTTTCCCAGCCAGAATGGTTAAGAATCTCATCTAAAATGAGTGAGAAATTTTCCTTGGCGTTTAATTTAGATAAATTAATAAGTTTAATTAGATCTTCCTGCTTACAATCACTAAATCCAAGATTAATTTTATCCTCAATAATTTCTTTTAACTGAGTTGCTCTGTTAGCGGACTCTTCATTTGGTGCAGTTAAAATAAAATTGTCTATTTCCTCTACTAAAATCCCATCATTAACAGCAATTAGAATTGGTTTATTTGAAGCCCCACTTATTAATACATCTAATAGCTCTTGGATTACTAATGACTTCTCATCTTGTAATTCAGAAAAGTCTTTAACTATTGTTCTTTCCGAGGTACAAAAGTAACTTGATGCATTCCATTTAGCTTCATCGAAAGAGTCACCATCTATTTGTTTTACAATATCTCTACACAGCTTTGTTTTTCCATCACCTGCGGTTCCCGTAAGAATAATGACACCATGAGCATCCTCAGGTTCAAATTGTTGGGTAATTTGCTTTTGCCACTCAAACTGTATATTTAACGGCTCATCAAGTCCTAAATTTTCCGCGACCTTTCTAACATATTCATCTTGAATTTGATTCTTTCCCTGACAGTATCCTTCCAAATACTTGACCCACTTATTTTGCTTCCAAATCATAATTATTCCTTTACCAATCAACTAAATATTGCGAAAACACAAATAAAACCTAATAAAAATTTTATATGTAAATCATTCAAACACTATATTAAATCGCTTTCAACTTAAAAAAGAAAATAAGTTGTTTTGCAACAAAAAATTATACATAAGCAACCCTTATTTACAATTGAATATTATCTGTCTAAATACACAGTAAAAAATCACTTTATACTGAAAGAAAAACTCTATACTATTGCCTCTGGACAATTTCTCCAGAGACAGAGCACAATGGAAGCAAAATTCACCGGACACGACACTTTTCCTTTACGATATGGTTGGTTGTATAAAGCAGCTAACTATTTAAAAACAAATGATAAATTTCCTGGTTCAGATGACGAAGGGGAAATTAGAAATGCGATCATTAATTTTGGCGTTGGTAAAAATATGGTTAAAGCCATTAAATATTGGGCTGAATATACTCAAATAATCAATACTACTAAAAGTGCTGGCCGCGTTATCAAGCATGAAATGACTGCGGAAGGTAAATATTTGTTTGGCAATAGTAGTTGTGAAGGGAAAGATCCCTATTTGGAGCAAGTAGCTTCAATTTGGCTTCTTCATTTCTGGCTTAATTTTAATGATGATTATCTGACGGCATATCGCTATTTTTTCAATTACTCTAATGTACAGCATTTCGAAAAAACTAAGCTAATAGCCGATTGTACTGAGTCAGCTAAAAAATTAGTAGTTAATGAGATTGGAAATGAGAGTACGCTCAAAAAAGATATCGATTGCTTTCTTAATACCTACTGTAAAAAGTTTAAAAACACTGCCGCTAAGAAAAAATTAACAATAGATGAAGATCACTTTACATCTCCTTTATCTGAGTTGAATCTAATTCAAGATAATGGCGGTGGCTTTTATGTAAGTGACTTAGTTGAGCGCCCTGAATTACCTATTCAGGTTTTTATCTATGCATTAATTCGCTTTACTAAACAAGAAACTCAGGACTCTAATGTTAATAATATTGATTTTGAGTTATTGTTAACGAAACCTTCTTCTCCTGGGCGTATCTTTAGGCTATCAGAAAGTGGTTTAGGTCAAAAACTAGATGAAGCACAAGAGTTTTCTGAAGGTGAAATATCATGGATCGATTCTCTTGGTTTAAGACAAGTAAAAATTGAAACTACTTCAATGAATCTTCCGGACAGCTACTTAGATAAATTCTACGGCAATATTTAATATGACTTCTTTACCTATAAGCATTAATCAACGCTATAAAAGCTCTACTAGAATTGATAGCGAAACACCTGACTTTAAACCTTTTATTGATGAGTTCATTTTACATGGCACTGCTGTAAATATTCTTGATGCATTAAGTCGCGATTTTGCAGGAAGTGAACAAAGGGCCTATACCTTAACTGGACCTTATGGTTCAGGTAAATCAACAATCGCCTTATATTTATCTAACCTTTTGTCTTCAAACATAAAAGGGCGTAGTTATGCGACCAAGAAATTTGAAAAGGCGAACGGTTTACTAGACGACTTTACTAGTCGTTTTAATGTAAATAAGGGCTGGAAAGTTGTTAAACATGTGTGTGGACTTGAAGCTCCTGCAAATGCAATTTTAGCCAGTTTATATAGCTCTTATAATATTGATTTTGATATCGATGAAATTAGAAAATTTAGTGATGAGCAATGTCTTAAAGAAATTAAATTAACTTTAGCAATCAAAGATAAAGCTGATGGTGTATTGATTCTTATTGATGAAATGGGAAAGGCTTTAGACTTTCAATCACGATCAAATAAAGATTTATACCTATTTCAATCATTAGCTGATATTGCTCAACAAGCTAAAAAACCTGTTATGTTGATTGGTTTTTTACATCAGTCATTTTCAGATTATGCAAAGAACAAGGATGTAAAATCCCAAAAAGAATGGGCAAAAGTACAAGGTAGGTATCGCGATCTAGGTTGTAACCCTTCAATTGATGAATCACTTGTTTTAGTTGGGGAATCAATTAAAAAAAGTAATAATACTAAAAAACTTTTAGAAACGAAATATAAGAGTTTAGTTCAGAGTGTTGCTTTATCATTTAAAAATCAAAATCAAAACATTAATGCTTTACTCCAAACTTTACCACTAGACCCTCTAGTGAGTCTGTTGCTTGGTCCTATATCTAGACAGCGGTTCTCACAAAATGAGCGAAGTTTATTTGGATTTTTAGCCTCGCATGAAAAGTTAGGCTTTAGAGAGTTTTTAACTGAAAACTATTCAGATGATATTTCAAGCCTTTTATTATATCAACCAGAACAATTATGGGATTACCTCCATCATAACCTTCATCATTTGATTGTAACTTCAGATGTTAGTAAAAAATGGCTTGAAGGCTGCGATGCTATTTATCGCTCAAGAGATAAGGGAACAGACCTTCACGTTTCAATCACTAAATTGATATCGTTATTAACTATTTTTGGCTTTGACCATCAACTATTTGCCAGAAGATACTTGCTATTAAATTACTTTAAATCACGTGGAATAGATGAGTGCCTGATAGAAAAAGCATTGACTGAATTAGAAAGTTGGTCAATTGTTATTTTTAGACGAGAACGTAATGCACTGTTTATTTTCCAAGGCAGTGATATAGACATCCATAGTAAGATATTAGCTCGCATTGATTCAGTAAGCCAAGGGGTTGATTGGACAAATGTTTGTGATATTACTCAAAATATTTTAGCTACAACTCATTATCACAAAACTGGCACTATGAGATGGGCAAATACCTTACTTGTGAATAAGTTGGATTCAACATTAATTGATTCTTTCAAAAATGAGCCATTAACAGGTAATGCTTTCCTGCGTTTCTTACTCCCCGCTAGCCCGAGTATGTCAGAGGAGCTTGCTAAGCTAGCTGATGAAGTTCCTTACACTGTTATAGGAAATATTTCTTCATTAGATAGTTTAAAATCCGTAGCCATTGAGTTTATTGCTTTAACGCAGATAGAAAATGAAGAAGAAAAAATCAAGCATGACCACATTGCTAAAGCTGAGTTAGCAAATAGAATAAAATTTGCGCAACAGGGAATCGATAAAGAATTAGGCTTAGCTTTTAGTAAAGCGCAATGGACATATTTGGGTAAAAAATTGCCTTACTCACCTCTCTCTGTCATTGCATCAACAATAGCGGATGAGATATTCCATTCGTCACCAGAAGTTATTAATGAGTTAGTAAATAGATCAAGGCCCTCTGGTAGTGCAAATAGTGCTATTCGTAAATTAATGAATGCGATGTTAGAGCATGGGGATAAGGAAGACTTAGGCTTTGACAGTAACTCCTTTCCTCCTGAAAAAGGTATTTATTTATCATGCATAAAAAGTAAAGGCTGGCACTGTAAAACAGATGAAGGTTTTGTGTTTCCTAGACAATGGAGCAGCGAAGCAATAAAAGCTGATCCTAAAATGTATGCATTATGGAAAGATGGTGTAGACTTCATTAAATCTAGCAATAAAATGATTACGCTTGATGCGCTTTATAATAGATGGATGAGACCATCATTTGGCCTTACTTCAGGCTTATGTCGCTTATATGGATTAGCATTACTTAAGTCTTTAGAAGGTCACGTAGCCTTTTATGATCTAGACTCAACAAAGCAATTTATATTTATCCCTGAGTTAGATGAAGAGCTAGTAACTAAGATCTACAAGCACCCAACTGAAGCAGGTGTTAGATATTTTGAGATCTCAGAAATCCAAACTCATTTATTAGATACATTAGCAAAAGCAACAATTGGTGAAAGTAAAACTGACGATGCTGTTTTAAGTATTGCAAAGCATATAGTCAAAATTGTTCACACGCTGCCTACTTGGGTCAAAAAAACCAGTGGTGAGAGTTTTATAAAAGGTAAAGATGCTAACGGATTAACAAAAGCAGCTAGAGCTTTTCGAAACCGGGTAATTGCAGCCAATGATCCCTATAAATTAATCCTCGATGATTTACCTAATATTTTCGAACTAAATAAGAACGAAAGTGATTTAGATGAAAAGCTAGGGCATTGTTTGAAGACCGCCATTGAAGACTTGTCTGCTCAGCACGATATGCTTTTATCAGGTTTTAAACAAATTATATTAAGTGGTTTATCGGCTGATTTTGACAATAATTTAAAAGCTCGTTGTAAGTTAATTGTCGAAATGGCTCAAAGACCAAATGTTAAAGAGCTTGCTTCTAGACTTATTAAATTTATAGATGGAAAAGGGACTTTTGAACTAGTGATAAACCTCGCTACAGGAGTGCCTGAACGAAATTGGACCGATAAACACCTGAGAAGTGGTTTAGATGAATTACATAACTTATGTACTCAATTTTTGAGAATTGAATCCTTTGGTAAAATTGATACAAACAGTGTTACTCAAACACTTTCATTCATGACAAAAGACAAAAATGGAAACCATAGATCATTTGAAGGGTTTACTAAATTTGGATTGGAAGATGATACGGACGTAAAATCTGCAATTAACAATGTCAAATCATCAATAGCTGAAATGCCGAGAGATAAACAATTAGCGACCTTAACTAATTTACTTTCTTCATTGATGGAACAGTCAGAGGCGGAAGTTAGTAATGAGTAAAAAAATCAAACATGTTTTAGGACTGTCAGGCGGAAAAGATAGCAGTGCTTTAGCCTTATATGTAAAAGAGACTCAGCCTGATCTTGAAATAGAGTACTTCTTTACTGATACAGGCTATGAGTTACCAGAAACGAACGAATTTATAGATCAACTGGAAGAGAAGTTAGGTTATATACATAGATTAAATGCACGTTCACTCAATAATATTGAGGGGAGAGGAGAAAAAGACTTCTCGAACCTCCTTAAAGAACATGGAAACTATTTGCCGTCACAACGTGATCGTTGGTGTACAGTACAAATGAAATTAAAGCCATTCGAAAGATGGGTTGATGGCTTTATTAATGATGGTTATGAGGTATATAACTATGTTGGCATTCGCGCAGATGAGCCTGAACGTTCTGGCTTTATGGTCATTGAAAAGCCAATTACTTCAATATTTCCATTTCGAGAAGGTGGCATAGTAAAAAGTGATATAGAAAACATACTTCAACGAAATGGCTTAGAGTTGCCTGCTTATTATCAATGGCGATCTCGTTCAGGTTGTACTTTCTGCTTCTATCAAAGAAAAATAGAATGGCTAAAATTAATGGAAAAACATCCCAAATTATATGAAGAAGCTAAGCTATTCGAGAAAGGAGATGAAACCAATACTACAGTAGGCGAAAAATTTTATTGGATGGGACAAGGTGAACCGCTAAGCACTTTAGAAGATCCTGTGGTACAACAGAGGATAAGAGACAACCATGAAAAGCAAGTTGCCCGTTTTAACAAGAAAAAGCGTAGGAATGCTTTACTTGGAGATATTGAAGGTACTTGTGAATTTGGTGAGCTTGATGATATTTATGATGAAGCAGAAGGCGGTGGAGCCTGTGTAACTTGCTATAAGTAATCTATTTTTCAAGTTATAAATTAAGCGACTATTAAGTCGCTTTTTTTATGGCTGCTACTAACCTATCAAGATCAGATAGCTTCAAATCTAATGGAAAGCTTAAACGCAATGTTCTTTCTGCCTTTTCTCTAGTTAAACCTAATGCAGTTAAAACATGAGAAGCCTCTATTTCCTTTGAGGAACAAGCTGAGCCTTGAGCAAGACAATATTCATTTTCATATTTCCTAATCAATAAAGAAGTATCTGTAGATGGTAATGTAAGAGAGGTACAGTTAGGGAGGGTATCAACTCTACCATTTGTTTCATATGGCACATTATATTCAGACAACAGCTTCTCTAGGTACTGTTTGGCATTTTTTGATGTAAATTCTTTATAATAATTAGGAAATACCTCAACTGCTTTACCGAACCCCACTATAAGTGGTGCAGCAACAGTACCGCCTCGTAAACCATCCTCTTGACCAGCTCCATGTATCACGGGCATTAGATGCCTTTTACGTAAATCACGAATATAGATTGCGCCTATACCTTTTGGGCCGCCAATTTTATGCGCGGAAAAGGACATTACATCAACATTTAAATCATCTACATCAATATCAGTTTTTTTGAAGCTTTGCGCGGCATCACTATGAAATAAAACTCCTGCATCAAAACAAAATCTGCCTATCTCAGCAATAGGGTTAATGGTGCCCAACTCATTATTTACATGCATTACAGAAACAAAAGCTGTATCAGTTCTGATTGCATCAGCTATTGCATTAGCTTCAATTATTCCATCTTTATTTGGCTTCACGTAGGTAATTTCGTAACCTATGGATTTCAAGTAATCACATATGGAAAATACACATTTATGTTCAATCTGCGTGGTGACAATATGCTTTTTATCTTCAGGTATTTCTTTGCCTAGAAGAAGACTTTTAAAGGCAATGTTATTCGATTCTGTCGCACCACTAGTAAAAATAATTTCACTTGGATATGCACCTATTTGATCTGCTAGCTGCACTCGAACTTTATTAATTTCATCAGAGACTTGCTCACCTAACAAATGGCTAGAAGCTGAATTAGCATAGAAGCTTTCAAAAGCATCTGATAGGGCTGCTTTTACTTCAGGGAGGATAGGATAGGAAGCTGCTGTATCTAAATAAATCATAATATTTAAAACTCAAACTTTAGTTGATCTTTATTTTCTTCACATATGATATCAGTTTCCTCCTGAATATCCTCGTTATCATATGCACCACGACTCATGCTCTTAAGTTTATCTAGCAAAAATTTAAAATCTTGGATTGTATCTACGAGAGTTGAATTAAAAATTAACGGACAAAGTGTTTGAAGCTTTTTATACTCATACAAAGGTAAGCGATCATTCAGGGGCTAGATCACCCCATTCAAGCCAGATCTGACGTTAAAAAATTATCGGCGAACTTTTCTTTCCAAACTATTGGCGTAAGCGCTTCAACTTTTGAGGCAGGATGCATGCTGACGTGTTGTAATACATCAACAAGATAATGGTAGGGATTAATTTTCTGAAGACGGCATGTCACTAATAAGCTTTGTAATATACCTAGTTGCTCTGCGCCTAATTCACTCTAACAAAATAAGTGATTTTCCCTTTCCATAGGTATCACACGCAATGCCCGTTCAAGGAGGTTAGTATCCATGGAAACCGTGGGTTTGATAAGAATACTTTTAATTCTACTTGCCGCTCGTTGACATAATTTAAGGCGTTACTTAATGGGTTTTTAAGTGTTAAGTCGATACGTTGTCGCTGCTCATAAATCCAGGTGAAAAATTCAGTAACAATAGGCTCGCTGTGCTTTTGTCGATAAGCTAAAACGTCCGCAGGCTCGGTTATATTATCTTTGATGTATCTTTCGTTTTTGTAAAGCTTGGCTATTTTATCAATGGCCTCTTGTGCGGCTATCGGTTCAATTAACAAGGCTCTGTCAAAATAGCGACGCGCATGCACCCAACAAGTGACGTGAATTATGATACTTTCTTTCTCGTTAAGTTTTACCACTGTTTTCGTGTAAGCGGCATAACCATCGGTGAGTAAAGTTCCTGCAAAGTTTTCCAACTGATTTTGGGCATGCAAAAAGCCTCGGCTGTTAGACCAAGTAAAGGCTATTTCATCTTTGTCACCATACATCGGCCAAAAGTACGTTTGTTTCATCTTCCCTTTGCTTTTTCTCCCCGCTTTTATGGGGACTTCATCCATAGCAAGAATTTGACTGGTGACGATGGACTTTAGCAGGGCTTGATAAATCGGTTTTAGTAGCTCAATGCCTTTTTGTACCCAGTTAATTAAGGTGGCTCGACTAATATGAATACCTGAGTCAATCATACGCTGATGTTGCCGATAAAGCGGTAAGTGATAAACGCCTTTATCAACCATTAAGTTGCTTGTTTGATTTGCGTTGATGGGCTTTAATATCAGTACTTGTTTTGGTTGTACCGTCTTCTTTACCAAGGTCAAATAACTGACCTTGGTTGCTATCTTCTTCAAGCAATTGTTTTTCTGATTTACGACCAAACAATTGACGCTTGAACCAATCCAATTGCTGTTCAAGCACAGCGTTACGCTCCTCAAGGGCTTGAGTTTTAGCTTGTTGTGAGTGATTGATTTCGGTCGTTTTCATAGCGCATGTTATAACAAAAATTACTGACTAAAGCGCTTGTTTTTTGGCGCTTTTTGCCAATTAATGCCATCAATTAAACATTGCAATTGTGCCCACGTCAGAGGCATTTTATCTTCATCATTGGTGACACGATGAAACTAACCTTGCTCAAGGCGTTTGCTCCATAAACAATAACCACCGCTGCTGTAGTAAAGGATTTTGATGTGAGTTCGACGTTTATTGATAAACACAAATAGCTCACCACTACTGGCTTCGCGTTTGAGCTTGGTTTGCGCTAATGCCGCTAATCCATCAAATTGCTTGCGCATATCGACTGGGTGAGCATAAAGCCATACGGATAAGTTAGGATCTTGAAGTAACATTAGCGCTTGTTCATGCGTAAAACTACGCCGTTAGGTAAAGCGAGTTCAATGTCCCAGTCTTGTGATGGGGATTGTGAAGGTAATGTTTGCTCTGGCATAATATTCACCCAATCGTTCGAGCTGTTATCTGTTGGTGTTGGGCTGTCAGTTACGCCAGAATAAAGCGAATTATTTGCTAAACGCTTACGCCAAGCGTAGAAGCTTGAGGTATTAAGTTTTTGTTGCTGACAAAAAGCCGCTATTTGCAAACCGCTTGCTGTATGTTGCGCAAATATTTGCTGCCATTGCTTGGTTGTTCTATGAATGTTTGCCATTGTTTTTCTCGGTGAATAAATAATGGCGTTACTTTAGATGATTTAGCTGGTAATGGAATACGGCCTAAATTGATCGCTTACTTCATAACATTAACCCCTACCATTATCTTGTTGATGTATTACAACGCGTCAGCATGCATCCTGCCTCAAAAGTTGAAGAGCTTACGCCAATAGTTTGGAAAGAAAAGTTCGCTGATAATTTTTTAACGTCAGATCTGGCTTGAATGGGGTGATCTAGCCCCTGAATGATCGCTTACTTCGGGGCAGTAATTAACTGTTTTACAACTGTTGCTGGACTTATGTTCGGAGGGGATGATTGCGAAAATGCAATATTTGTTCTGGATGGTGATACCTATAAAACTATTGAAGAGAAACAGGTCAGACTAAATAAGGTTATTACAGGGCATGATCAACAAGCTATAGATAATAAAACGTCAGCCTTGAATAAGATTCTACAGTTTGTTTTACCAGAAAATACCCAGCCAGAAAAGTTTATACATTCTTTAATTATTGCCTGTGAACACACGGATAATGAAGAATTTAATGAAATTATCGAAGTGGCTAGAGAAATTCATGTAGAAGACGACCACCTTTACATCTTAGATATTATAACTAGGTTAGGCTGGGACAAAAATATAGGTCAGTCAAAGATTATTGATTTAGTGGCAACAACTGACGCATGGGAAAACTATGTTTCAGAAGTGAATAATTGGATGGCAGCAAGAGCTGATGACTTTAGGGAAGAGGCCAATACTGCTTAGCTAACGCCTCTTAAAATTTGCTCTCATTATTCTAGTCAAAAAAATAGACAAACCGGAGTTTGTCTATTTTTTAATACATTGTCTGAATTTTATATATTCAGGCACACAAAAAAAACTAGTCTATATAACTTTCGGTTGGCGGACATGAGCAAATAAGATTTCTGTCCCCGTATACATCATCAATACGGTTTACCGTTGGCCAGAATTTATCAATTGCCACACTCGGTACTGGGAATACCGCTTCTTGAATAGAGTAAGCGCGATCCCATGTTGAGGTAATATCAGCTAAAGTATGTGGTGCATTATGCAAAGGGTTGTTTTCTAAAGTCCACTCGCCTGATTCAACTTTACGTACTTCATCACGAATACAAATCATCGCTTCAATAAAGCGATCTATTTCAACTTTAGATTCAGACTCAGTTGGCTCAATCATTAGTGTACCCGCTACTGGGAATGACATTGTTGGTGAGTGGAAACCATAATCCATTAATCGCTTAGCAATATCCATTTCAGTAATACCACTGGTTTCTTTAATTGGACGTAAATCAACAATACATTCATGAGCAACACGACCATTTGGATCGGTATATAAAATAGGATAGTGCTGACTTAGTTTAGTCGCTAAGTAGTTGGCATTAGTAATTGCGTATTTAGTGGCTGCCGTAACACCTTCTTTACCTAAAAGTGCAATGTATAGATAAGTAATAGGTAAAATACCAGCGCTACCGTACGGTGCTGCTGATACTGCGCCATTACCTTGATTGTCTTTGATGATATTCACCAAAGAATGATCAGGTAAGAACGGAGCAAGGTGTGATTTAACACCAATTGGCCCCATACCAGGACCACCGCCGCCATGAGGAATAGCAAAGGTTTTGTGTAAGTTAAGGTGTGATACATCAGCACCAATAAAACCTGGAGAAGTAATACCTACTTGGGCATTCATGTTGGCGCCATCAAGGTATACTTGACCGCCGTTATCATGAATTATGTTACAAATTTCGCTGATGGTGGTTTCATAAACACCGTGAGTAGATGGATAAGTAATCATGATGCAAGAAAGGCTGTCGCGTAACTCTTCTGCTTTCGCTTTTAAGTCATCCATATCGACGTTGCCATCTTTAGTACAAGCAACAACAACGACTTTCATACCAACCATCATCGCTGATGCTGGGTTAGTACCGTGTGCAGAAGCAGGAATTAAACAAATGTTACGATGTGAATCACCACGGCTTTCATGGTATTTGTGAATAGCAATAAGCCCTGCGTATTCACCTTGCGCACCTGAGTTAGGCTGCATTGATACTTTGTCATAACCTGTTAATTCAACTAACCAGTCAGCCAGTTCTTCAATCATTTGCTTGTAACCAATAACTTGATCTTGCGGTGCAAAGGGGTGCATGTTGGCAAACTCAGGCCAGCTTATAGGGATCATTTGTGCAGTTGCGTTTAATTTCATGGTACAAGAACCTAATGAAATCATTGAATGATTTAATGCTAAATCTTTATTTTCAAGGCGTTTTATATAACGCAGCATTTCAGTTTCACTATGATACGAGTTAAATACTGGGTGCGATAGTATTGCTGATTTACGTAACAAAGAGCTAGGAATTGATGAATGACCACTCGCTACAATTTTTTCATCAAGGTCGCTAACATCCAAACCATGATTAGCACCTAATAAAACAGTAAACAATTGCATAACATCTGCGCGGGTTGTGGTTTCATCAAGTGAAATACTTATTTGTTCTTCAACATCGGTACGTAAATTAACACCAGAGATTAACGCACGTTCAACAATTTCAGCTTTGCTATTATTTTTAAGATCAGCCGTATTAAATGTTAACGTATCAAAGTAGTTAGCATGAATAGCGGTTAAGCCTTTAGTTGCCGTTCCTAAACATAAAATATCAGTAAAACGGTGAATACGGTTAGCAATAGTTTTTAAGCCTTTAGGACCATGATAAACCGCATAAAACGCTGCCATATTTGCCAGTAATACCTGTGCTGTACAAATGTTTGAGTTGGCTTTTTCACGACGAATATGTTGTTCGCGTGTTTGCATTGCCATACGTAATGCTGCATTACCGCGAGTATCTTTTGATACGCCAATAATTCTACCTGGTAATGAGCGCTTGTATTTGTCAGATGTTGTGAAAAATGCTGCATGTGGACCACCATAGCCCATAGGTACACCAAAACGTTGGCTTGAACCAATAACCGCATCAGCGCCTAACTCGCCTGGCGCTTTTAACAACACTAAACTCATAATATCAGCGGCTACAGCAACAATACCTTTGTTGGCGTGAATTTTTTCAATCAAGTCACTTATATCAGACACTTCACCTGTAGCACTTGGATATTGAATTAATGCGCCAAAAATATCATGCTCTGGAGCCTCGTTAGCTGGTGCAACAACTATGTCAAAACCAAACATATCAGCACGTTGTTTCACTACGTCAATAGTTTGTGGGAAGACATCTTCTGAAATAAAGAATAGGTTAGACTTTTTGTTTTTAGCAACACGTTTCGCTAACGCCATAGCTTCAGCAGCTGCTGTGGCTTCATCTAGTAATGAAGCACTAGCAAGTGGTAGCCCTGTTAGGTCAATACACATTTGCTGATAATTAAGTAATGATTCTAACCGACCTTGCGCTATTTCAGGTTGATACGGCGTGTAAGCAGTATACCAACCTGGGTTTTCTAGTACATTACGCAAAATAACATTCGGCGTTAAGGTTGGGTAATACCCTAAACCAATATATGAAGTGTTGATTTTATTTAAATTAGCAACGGCTTTTAAGTCAGCTAATGCTTGAACTTCTGTTTTGCTATCACCAATCGCTGGTAGCTCAGTTAAACGAATATCGTCGGGAACGATTTCATCAATTAGCGCATCAACCGATTCTGCGCCAATGTCATTTAGCATAGCTTTAGTTTGTGCTTCACTAGGGCCTATATGGCGACGAATAAAGTCTTGTGTTTGCTCTAGCTGTGCTAATGACAAAGAGTTTGACGAGTTAGTTGGTGATTGAGAAGTCATAACAGTTTCACTTAAATATAGTTTTTACAAATAAAAAGAAAGCCCCAAACTTTTTGTCAGAGGCTTAATATTAGGCATTCATTTTTTAGCGTCGTTAATCAATTTTTAGACAATGCCGCATAAAATAAGAATGTGACCGAAAATTAGTCTTCGTCGATAGAGTTGGCATACCCTTCCGCATCTAAAAGATCGGCTAATTCGCCAGCATCTTCCATTTTAATTTTGATCAGCCAACCGTCACCAAAAGCATCTGAATTAACTAATTCAGGTGAGTCTTCAAGATCTTCATTTACCTCAACCACTTCACCAGTAACAGGGGCATATATGTCTGATGCTGCTTTTACTGATTCAGCAATGCAAATATCATCGCCAGTGGTGACATTATCGCCAACGTCAGGTAATTCAACAAAAACCATATCGCCTAAAAGGCCTTGGGCGTGTTCGGTAATACCAACAGTAACAATACCGTTACCTTCATTGCGTACCCATTCATGCGATGTAGCATATTTTAATTCTGAAGGAATGTTGCTCATTTTATTTTCCTATGGTTAAATTCGTTTAAATTTTATTGTTAATTAGTTAGCTGCTCCATTCAATAATAGAGCATCTTTGGATATTTTCAATTAAAAGACTTTTTTACCATTACGCACAAAGCTAGGTTTAGTAACGGTTACTTTTACTAATTTTTTACGCATTTCAACTTCTACAACGTCGCCAACTTTCACGCTACGTGGTACTCGTGCCAAGGCAACACTGTGACCTAATGTAGGAGAGAATGTCCCAGAGGTTATTTCCCCTTGACCAAACTCAGTAACAATAACTTGATGACTTCGTAACACACCTTTTTCTGTTAGCACTATACCTACTAGTTTAGGCTGTGTGCCTGCGGCTTTTTGCGTAGTTAATACATCACGACCAATAAAGTTACGCTCACTTGGCTCCCAGCTAATGGTCCAAGCCATATTAGCAGCTAATGGCGATACCGTTTCATCCATATCTAAGCCATATAGGTTCATGCCTGCTTCTAAACGTAAAGTATCACGAGCACCTAATCCACACGGAGTAACACCTAGATCTAATAGTTTTTGCCAAAAATCTTCTGCGGCACTATTGGGTACAATGATTTCGTAACCATCTTCGCCAGTATAACCCGTAGTTGCGATGAATAATTCATCCACTTGTACGCCAAAAAATGGTTTCATACCTTCAACGGCAGTAATTTGCTCTGATGTTAGTAACTCGGCAACTTTAGCTTTAGCTTGTGGCCCTTGTACGGCAATCATGCCAAACTCAGGACGTTCTGTAATAACAGTGTCAAATCCTTGCGCTTGTTTATTCATCCAAGCAAGATCTTTTTCACGAGTTGCAGAGTTAACCACTAAGCGATAGTTGGTATCAGAGAAGAAATAAATGATCAAATCATCAATCACACCACCTTCTTCATTTAACATACCGGTATATAGCGCTTTACCAGCAACCGTTAATTTTGCAACGTCATTAATGACTAAACGACGCAAAAAGGCTTTAGCATCAACGCCTTGTACATCAACAATGGTCATATGAGAAACATCAAACATGCCAGCATTTTGGCGAACAGCATTATGCTCTACTATTTGTGAGCCATAGTTAATTGGCATTTCCCAGCCGTAAAAGTCAACCATTTTAGCGCCAGATGCCAAGTGTTTTGTATGTAGTACGGTTTTATTAGTCATATATAATACCTAAAGTATGCCAGCCAAGTATTTGCTGTTAGATTGCGCTAATTATAGCCGTTGCCTTATGCCGATTCAACAAAATATCACTACGCATTTAAAATTAAAAACCGACTTAACAACAAAATCAGAATTAAATTTTAAAATTTGTCTATTTTAAAAATTATAAGCAGTTTAAAGCTGATTAATTAACCGATAGTAGGGATTAATTTTATTTTATTTTTTGCTAATTCAGGTAACTCACTTTTAAGACCAAGCGCCTGTTCTATCAAAATTTTTTTAGCTGGTTTAAAATTATCAAGTAAGCTAATACCAATACCACGTAATAATTTAACTCCTGATTGTTGAATACTAAACGTTTGCTTTATTGCTTCCATGGCAGCAATCATGTCAGCGGCTTCACTTTTTCGCGCTCGTGAAAAGGCTTTTAAAACACGTGGTGAGGCTATATCTTTATCTATCATGCCTTGCTCTGAGATTGTTGAAGCAATACTTTGTGCCAATGCTGCTCCATCTAATAAACCAAGATTAACGCCTTGCCCTGCCAGCGGGTGAATAGTATGCGCAGCATCGCCAATAAGCACCACTTTACCTTTAACAAAGTCTTGTGCCAAACGCATGGTTAACGGATATGTAAAACGTTCACTGACTAATTCAATAGTACCTAGCTTACCATCACTAGCCGCTGTTAGTTCTTTAGCAAAGTCTGTTGCCTTGAGGGCTGTTAATCGTTTCGCTTCTTCGGGTGATGTTGAATAAACAATAGAACATGTGGCATTATTTTGTGGAAAAAGTGGCAAGAACGCTAAGGGGCCTGTAGGTAAGAACACCTGCCATGCAGTATTTTTGTGACCTTGTGAGCATTTTATCGTGGCAACAATGGCATGATGATCATAATCTCGTGTGATCATTGGTGTATCTACTTGTTGTCGCACCCATGAGTTAGCACCATCGGCACCAATAACCAATTTTGTTATTAATGGTGCTTGTGAGGCTTTAAAGCTAACAAAAACCTCGCTATCACCTTCGGCAATGTTGGCTAACTTGTGATTGGTAAAAAAAATAATTCCCTCATCAGCTTGAGCCTTTTGCCATAAAGCTTGACGAATCACCTTATTTTCAATAATCCAGCCTAGGTTTTCATGTTTAGGAAAGCTGTCTAAATCATCGAGAGAAAAATCTAACTTACCTAAACCCCCTTTATCCCAAACATGCATTTTTTGATAAGGCTGTAGACGGTTTGATTTAATATCAGCCCAAACGTTTAAATTTTCAAAAAGTGTTTGGCTAGCAATATTGATAGCACTTACTCTTACCTCTGGCTCTGATGTTAATTCATTGACAGGTAAAGTATCAGCAATGGCAATTTTTAGTGTGGTGGTTTTTCTCAATGCTAAAGCTAAGGTTAAACCTACCATGCCAGCACCCACAATTAATATATCAAATTTTTGCATTGTTTCTCATCCTAGTAACCCATCAACTTGTTTACCAAGGCTTTTTTTAATGGCGATAAATAATTCATTACTTTCAAACCGATATTTCTCCCTACCACTAAAGGGGGCAAACTATTAGCAAACAAGATGACTAATGAATCAGTTAGGGTTATGACTTGTTTTTGATCTTGTTGCCGCTTTTGCGAGTATTCATTGAGTAAAGCAAAACTACCAATATCGATTTGATTTTTAATCTGTTTTTCTATCAAACTTGCCATCAATTGCACATCGCGCAAGCCTAGATTAAAGCCTTGCCCAGCAATAGGGTGAATAGTATGTGAGGCATTACCAATAAGCGCCATACGATGATACGTTTTCTGCTTGGCTTGTATAAGCACTAACGGATAAACATCGCGCTTACCTACTTGAGTTATTGCGCCAAGCCAACTGCCAAACGCTAACTCAAGTTGATGACTAAATTCATCATCATTGAGGGCTAGTATCTGCCCACTTTGCTCAGATGACATAGTCCACACTAGTGAACAACGATTTTGCTCATTTTTTAACGCGACCAAAGGCAACATGGCAATGGGGCCAAACTCGGTAAAACGCTCAAAAGCTTTATGATGATGTGCTTTGTCAGTGGCAACATTGGCAATAAGCGCAACTTGCTGATAATCACTATGGCTTACGTCAATATTGGCTAACTTGCGACAAGGAGAGTTAGCGCCATCGCAGGCAAGTAATAAACTTGTTGGCAACACTTCTCCTGAGCTAAGTGTCACTTCAACTACGCTGTTGTCTAGTTCATTACCTAATTCTGCAACGGGCTCATTGTTTGGTTGCCAGTTAATATCCGTAATGGTATCTGGGCTAAACCACTGAACATTTTTTTTGTTTGTTAAGGTTTTTAATTGCCCTTGGCCAATTTTGTCCATCGCAATAACATAGCCTAATGCAGATACGCCATGATCTTGTGCTTCTACACGCGCTTTACCATAATGGCCACGATCTGAAATATCAATTTTTTCAATAGCACAAGCATCAAGCAATAGTGTCGACCACACACCAATCTTGTCGAGGTACTTTGCGCTAGCATGTGATAACGCCAATACACGATCATCAAATAAAGGGGGAGTATTTGTTTCAGCCAGCTTTTCTTCAAACGTGTGCGCCTCCACAATGGCAATAGATAATAAACTGCCATCAGCTTTGGTTAAATCAGCCAGACTTAATGCCATTAAACCACCCGATAACCCACCACCAGAGATGATAATATCGAAAAACTTTTTATTATTGTCCATATTTCTATTTTCTTTTTGCTTATATTTGCTTATAACAGAAGAACAGAAAGCTTGTCGCTTTACTTTTTCATCAACGCTTCTATATCAGTAATAGTTTTGGGTGAATTAACCGTTAAATTTTCATAGCCTTGCTCGGTCACCACAATATTATCTTCAATACGAATACCAATACCACGCCATTGCTCATCTAAATCAATATCATCAATAGGCATATAAAGCCCTGGCTCTATGGTTAATACCATACCAGCAACAAATTCACGACATGGCTCTTTGTTATCATTAATATGATAGTCACCAACATCATGTACATCTAATCCGAGCCAATGACCTAAGCCATGGATAAAGTATTTTTTACACGCTTTATCTTTAAGTAATTGCGTTACATCACCGTATAAAATATCTAAACCCATTAAACCTGTTGTTAAACATTCATTTGCTATTTCATTTAATTTAGCGAAAGTAACACCCGGTTTTATTGCCGAAATTACCCTTAATTGGGTATCAAGCACAAGTTGGTATAATAATTTTTGTGGGGCAGTAAACTTACCATTAATAGGAAATGTTCGAGTAATATCAGCGGCATAACCAGATAATTCACCACCTGCATCAATCAATAATAAGTCATTGCCTTGCAGCGTTTCACTATTGTCGGTGTAATGTAAAATATTCGCATTATCGCCACCAGCAACTATGCTAGCGTATGCGGGATGACGTGCACCGTGACGAGAAAACTCATGCAATATTTCAGTTTCTATTTGATATTCAAACCTTCCTACTGCTGCTTTTTGCATTGCTCGTTGGTGGGCTAATCCAGAAATATAATTAACTTGGCGCATTACGTCGAGTTCATTAGCACCTTTTATTAAGCGTAAATCATTAATAATAGGGCTAGCGTCAATTAACACCTCAGGTACTTTAACGCCTTGGCGAATAGTTGCTCTAATTTGCGATAACCAAGTAAAAGCTTGTTGTGATATATTACTATCATCAAAACAAAAATAAACTTGCTTTAAACCGTTTAAATATTCAGGCACTAAGCGAGTTAATTCATCAAGTACAAAGCTTTGCTCAAAATTATAAAACTGACAAGCTTGTTTTTGACCCACTCTACGACCATGCCACACTTCATGGCTCTTATCTTTTGGCAAAGAAAAGAGTATCGATTGTTGGTTTTCACCTGTTTTGAGTAAAACAAGTAACGCATCAGGCTCATTAAAGCCAGTTAAATAGTAAAAGTTTTTATTTTGGCAAAAAGCGTATTTCGTGTCATTACTTCGAGTCACTTCACAGGCAGCGCTAAAGAAGGCAATACTGTTAGTTGCCATTTTGTTGAAAAAATTATTCCGATGTGTTTTGAAATCGCTCATAGGTAAACTAGCGATGCCTGGTAATGGTGCCGACCTTGTTATGTGCTCAATAGCCATGACTTCTCTAATATCTCTCTAATACTTACCTAATAAAAAAAACAATTTTAATGAATGGTATTACTCGTGTTTCGATTATCAACAGTTACTGGCGACGAACCTAGTTCAGTAAAACATAATAAAGCTGAAATTCGCACATATTCACCGATTTCAAAATAGGCTTGTTCGGTATCTTCATCTTCTTCCATCTCATCAGAAAGGTTAGCTATTTCTGCAAAATCAGTTAACACTTCTTTTACTTCACTTGACGTTACTGGGCTATCTTTTTGCTGTAAACCAAAACCTAAATTGAAACCTTGTACCCAAGCGCCTAACGCATGACCACGTTCAACAATTGACTCGTCATCATCAGGCAGCATTAATTGAAAAGTGTAAGCATCGTCAAGAATTTCACTCCACAACTCGCTATACATCTGTTTAATAACTGTTTTAACTGCATTTGGAAAGCCTTCGCCATTATTAAATAAGTCATTTAACATATCAATATAGTTTTGGTCTTCAAAAGTAAAACCTGCGCAAACTAGCCCCGTTAGTACGCCATGAATTTCACTCGCATGACTTTGAATATTTCTGGTGGTAATGACGGCTTGAGCTGAAGCAAAATCGAGTTTACTTTTTTGAGATGAATGTTCAGACATGACTAATAACTTAAAATAAATAAAAAAAACTATAACACTATCCTAACATTGCCACAGCCAAAAGGCATGAAAAATAACAGGATACAAATTTAATTACGTTTGTGATTTTATTGTGCGCTGGAAAAATATTTCAGGGCAAGGCGGCCGATTGACCAATAGTGAGTTATTGGGATTGAGAGCAAGCCATAGCATAATTGAATGATAAACAAGCGTAAAACGTTTAAATTGACAACACTTAGCTCATAACAGTAAAAAAAACTTATCTCTACCTAAATTTTCGTTATAATAGACTTCGTCTTCTGGGGTGTTTGTAAGTGACTACGTCCCTGAGCCGATAAGTTTTACCTTAGGAAGTTGACTATTAGCTATTGTGCAAGCCCGGCTCGTATCGGGAAGCCTACGGTTAGTATGAGATTTCCGCCCTGAACACACGGTGTTCAGGACTAAAGTTAACTACGGCACCTTGGAAGTCTTTTTAAAACCTATATTATCTTTTAAAACCAAAATCAATAAAGCCTAGATTATCTTAATATTTCCGCACATCCTCTAGAAAATCACACGATGTTCAGGACTAAAGTTAACTACGGCACCTTGGAAGTCTTTTTAAAACCAAAATCAATAAAGCCTAGATTATCTTAATATTTCCGCACATCCTCTAGAAAATCACACGATGTTCAGGACTAAAGTTAACTACGGCACCTTGGAAGTCTTTTTAAAACCAAAATCAATAAAGCCTAGATTATCTTAATATTTCCTCACATCCTCTAGAAAATCACACGATGTTCAGGACTAAAGTTAACTACGGCACCTTGGAAGTCTTTTTAAAACCAAAATCAATAAAGCTAGGATTATCTTAATATTTCCGCACATCCTCTAGAAAATCACACGGTGTTCAGGACTAAAGTTAACTACGGCACCTTGGAAGTCTTTTTAAAACCAAAATCAATGAAGCCTAGATTATCTTAATATTTCCGCACATCCTCTAGAAAATCACACGGTGTTCAGGACTAAAGTTAACTACGGCGGTATTTCCATCAAGACCTAACTTTTTCACGCCCTCTAATTCGTCAATTTAAGCAAAACAATAGAGATAAAATAACAGCAGTATTAATTCTGATAATCTTTGTTTTACACAAATTATTGGTTGGTGTATATTTACACCAACCACACATTCTTATGGATTTAAATTATGACAAGGCAAAGTATTACTTTAACCAGCCCAAATGATGCGTGGCTTAAATCGCAGATTTCTACCTATCACGAATATAGTAATAAGAGTGAACTCATTAATGATCTGATCAGGCAGGCTAGACGTGCTGATATAATTAATCAGAAACTAGCACAATCAGAATCTAGCGGTATTATTAATCAGAGCAAAGAAGAGATGTTGAAAGAGTTCAAAAAAAAGTTGAAATAAATGCATAAATACGTTTTAACACAAAATGCCAAGGATGATCTTTTTCGTATTTATAGTTTTGGTAGTGAGGAGTTTGGTGAAAAAGCAGCCGACTTATATTTTAATAGCCTATTTACAGCATTTGGAACAATTTCAGAAGACCCTTATATTTATCAAACTGTAGATCATATTAGCGCTGGATATAGACGTTATACTCACAAGTCTGACAGTATTTATTATCGAATTAACTCAAATATAATAGAAATTACAGCTATTTTAGGTAGACAAAATTATGATACTTGGTTGTAAAATAATACTCAGATTGAACATAGTCCTAAGCCTTCATCACAGCCATTTAGACGTCTAGGCGTAAAAACACTAGAAAAGTTAGATTGAAAAGAGTAGACTCTGCGAATTATTATTGTATTACTATCAATATTTACATTTTAGTATCGGTTATATATAGCTTTAATGAGTTAAGCTACTATATCACCCCTAAAGAGACACGCTAAAATGCCAACTGCTGAGGATTTATGTCTACATACCTTTTCACTTCAGAGTCTGTTTCTGAAGGCCATCCAGATAAAATAGCCGATCAAATTTCTGATGCGGTTTTAGATGCCATTATTGCGAAAGATAAATTTGCCCGTGTTGCTTGTGAAACCATGGTAAAAACTGGCGTTGCTATTATTTCAGGCGAAGTGAGTACTAATGCTTGGGTTGATTTAGAAACTATCACTCGTAATGTAATTAGTGAAATTGGTTATACCTCTTCTGATGTTGGTTTTGATGGTGCGACTTGTGGCATTATGAATTTAATTGGTCAACAATCACCTGAAATAGCCCAAGGTGTTGATCGCTCTAAACCAGAAGATCAAGGTGCTGGCGATCAAGGCTTAATGTTTGGTTATGCTACTAATGAAACAGAAACGTTAATGCCTGCTCCTGTGTATTACTCTCACCGCTTAGTTGAGCGTCAAGCTGAAGCGCGTAAATCGGGTATTTTACCTTGGTTACGCCCTGATGCTAAATCACAAGTTACCTTCATTTATGAAAACAACAAGCCTGTAGCCATTGATACCGTAGTACTTTCAACTCAACATAATCCTGATATTAAGCAAGAAGACTTAGTTGATGCCGTAATGGAAAACATTATTAAACATGTATTACCAACAGAATTATTAACTGAAAATACTAAATATCACATCAACCCAACAGGTCGCTTTGTTATTGGTGGTCCAGTAGGTGATTGCGGCTTAACTGGTCGTAAAATTATTGTTGATACCTATGGCGGCATGGCACGTCATGGTGGTGGTGCATTTTCAGGTAAAGATCCTTCAAAAGTGGATCGTAGCGCAGCTTATGCGGGTCGTTATGTTGCCAAAAATATTGTTGCTGCAGATCTTGCTGATAGATGTGAAATCCAAGTGTCATATGCGATTGGTGTTGCTGAGCCAACGTCAATTTCTATTGATACTTTTGGTACTGGTCAAGTCAGCGAAGAAAAATTAGTTGAGATAGTGCGTGAACATTTTGACTTACGCCCTTACGGCATCACCAAAATGTTAGACCTATTACATCCTATGTACCAACAAACAGCAGCCTATGGTCACTTTGGTCGAGAGCCGTTTCAAATGACTGTTGGTGATGATACTTTTACCGCCTTTAGTTGGGAAAAAACTGACAAAGCCGATGATTTACGTAAAGCAGCAGGAATATAGTTTACAGTTCACACTGAAAATTTTATAAAATTAAAACGTAACTATTCACCTGCTGTCATTCCCATAGTGTTTTCATTGAGGATCTCAGAATTGATACACAAGATTCCGAGCAAGATCTTTACAAAATGGCGGCTCTTCAAGATGAGGTGAAGCTGGTTTAATACAATAATTACATTAAAGCCAGTATTTTCACTGGTTTTTTCATTTATAAGCCAAAAAATAGTTAACCTCCCCATTGTTTTTTAACACCTTAATCCCTATCTTGTATCTATCTTCTTACTAATAAAAAGTAAGCCTTGCTAGACTATGTCCAAAATACGAATTTATCAAAATACAGATATTATTTTAAACAACACAGTGAAATTATCTGATGATGCCTTTGGTCATATGGTGAAAGTTTTACGTTTAAGTGAAGGCGATATTGTCACCCTGTTTAATGGTCGTAAAAATAATGGCAAAGCAGCATTTCAATACCAAGCTAAATTAGTTGATGTTAAAAAGAAACATGCTAGTGTTGAAATAATCAGCCAGCAAGCTATAGACAACGAATCACCCGTAAATATTCATTTAGGCCAAGGTATTTCGCGTGGTGATCGTATGGACTTTACCTTACAAAAATCCGTCGAACTTGGGGTGAATAAAATTACGCCATTATTTACCGAGCGTTGCGGGGTGAAATTATCAGGCGAGCGTCTTGCTAAAAAACGAAACCAATGGCAAAAAATAGTGATCAGTGCTTGCGAACAAAGTAGTCGTTGTATTGTACCTTTAGTTGCTGAGCCGATGTTTTTACAAGACTGGATAAGTGAACAGACAGCGGCATTAAAACTTAATTTACATCCTAAAGCTAAGCATTCCGTTATGACATTACCAATGGAAAAATCAGCTAGCGAGCTGCGAGTTAGATTGTTAATAGGCCCAGAAGGTGGCCTAACTGATGAAGAAATAAGCCAAACAAACCAAGCTAATTTTCAAGATATTTTACTTGGCCCAAGGGTGCTAAGAACAGAAACAGCGGCACTTACCGCAATTACCGCGCTGCAATGTCGTTTTGGCGATTTTAAATAATATAAAGATAGGATAGAAAATAACAATGGCACAATCTAAAAAAATAAAACTCGGTATCGTCATGGATCCTATCTCTGAGGTTAAGGTTGCCAAAGACTCTTCCATGGCAATGATGTTTGAAGCCCAAAAGCGTGGCTATGAAATTTATTACATGGAAATGAAAGATTTATACCTTATTCAAGGCCGAGCACGAGCCAATACACAAAAAGTAAAAGTATTTGATGATGCTAATCATTGGTATGAGTTATCAAACCAACAAGACATCGCTTTAAGTGAACTTGACGCTATTTTAATGCGTAAAGATCCACCGTTTGACACCGAATACATTTATACAACCTATATGCTTGAGCGCGCAGAAGTTGAAGGCACTTTAATCGTGAATAAGCCACAAAGTTTACGAGATTGTAACGAAAAACTATTTACAGCTTGGTTTGCTGATTTAACGCCTCGTACTCTAGTAACACGAAGTGATAAACAAATTCGTGCTTTTCATCAAGAGATTAAAGACATTATTATCAAACCACTCGATGGTATGGGCGGCTCATCGATATTTCGTATAAAAGAAGATGACGCCAATGTTGGCGTTATCATTGAGACATTAACAAACCATGGTCAGCAATACGCCATGGTACAAGAATATATGCCCGAAATTGTCGATGGCGATAAACGTATTTTAATTGTCAATGGTGAACCAATGCCATACTGCTTAGCACGCATCCCCGCACAAGGAGAAACTCGTGGTAATTTAGCCGCCGGTGGACGAGGCGTTGCCAGACCATTAAGCCCAAGTGATAAACTCATTGCTGAAACCATTGCACCTGAGCTGAAAAAACGTGGTTTATATTTTGTTGGTTTAGATATTATTGGTGATAAAGTTACTGAAATTAATGTTACTAGCCCTACCTGTATACGAGAAATAGAAGCGGCTTACCCTATTAACATTAGTGGTAAGTTAATGGACGCTATTGAAGAAAATATTAGACAATAGTGTCGATAATAATAGACTTTGACCGTTATAATTTTTTAGAGGTAAAAATGGAAAGTTTAGAGAATCAATTTTTAATTGCCATGCCATCATTAGGCAATGACTACTTTAATAAAACCGTTACCTATATTTGCGATCATAATGATGAAGGTGCTATGGGCTTGATTATTAACATGCCCGTTAACATCACCTTGCATGATTTGTTAAAACAAATAGATGATGAAAATGACGGTGAAGACGACAACACAAATAAAAAACCGCTTAAACAAGCCGATAGCCCTGAGCGAGAAAATAACACCTCAGCGCAAAAAGAACACCTAGTCTCTAATAATAGCTTAGAGCAATTAGTACTTTCTGGAGGCCCTATCTCTCAAAACAGAGGTTTTGTTCTACACCGTACTCAATCAGGCTGGAAAAGTTCTCTAGCACTGAATCAGGATATAATGATCACCACCTCTAAAGATATTTTACTTGCACTAGGTACAGAAAAAGCACCTGAACAGTTTATGGTCACCTTAGGTTATGCCGGTTGGGGCCCAGGTCAACTGGAATCGGAATTACAAGCTAACTATTGGCTAACTATCGATGCTGATAGCGAGATATTATTTAATACCCCTATTGAGCAACGTTGGCAAAAAGCCACCGAAAAGCTTGGTATTGATATTGCGCATTTATCCTCAGATATTGGACATGCATAACAGCAGTTAATAATTAGTTAATAGTTATAAGTTACAAGCAAGGACGTACACTGCGATGACTACAAACTCACAATCCGAAATTTTTAGGTGATTTTTTTAGGTAAATTTTTTTTTAGGTAAAGAATCGTGGTAAAAAGAAGCAACCCCATTGGTCAACGTACCGTTATTGGTTTTGATTTTGGTAAAAAATATATTGGCGTAGCTGTTGGTCAAGAAATCACTGGCAGTGCTTCACCTCTTGGATCAATTAAAGCCAATGACGGCATTCCAAACTGGGATTCATTAGCAAGTTATTTAAAAGAGTGGCAACCTGATTTCATTGTAGTAGGACTACCACTTAATATGGATGGAAGTGAGCAGCAACTAACCTTAGACGCAAAAAAATTTGGCAATCGCATCGTTGGACGTTTTGGCTTGAAGGTTGAGTTTCAAGACGAAAGGCTAACCACTGCCGATGCCAAAGCACAATTATTTGCCCGTGGCGGTTATAAAAACTTAAAAAAAGACAATATCGATGCAGAATCAGCACGGTTAATTATTGAAAGTTTTTTTGAACAAAGCTACCGTTAATAATAAATATACCTATGTACATCCTTCAGGATCGTCATTTCCCTTGTGTCTTAAACCAGAGCCTTAGTAAAAATGAACGAGCTCTACCATTAAAGCACCTTAAAGGTGACGTTGACAGCAGGCGACTAAATAAACGGTATTATCATGACAACACGATTACCTGTTATTAATATTAAAGCGCAAGCCAACCATCATGCGATATTTCTGTTATTAGTTGGCTGGCTACTATTATTGTTAACCTTATTAGTTAGCCAGTATTATTGGCAAACGCTAAGACTAGTATTAATGTTTATTTTTTTGCTGGCTGTAGTCGTGATTATTACAGGGCTGGCAAAGTATTTACAACCACAGTTTAGTTATCATATAACCCCGAAAAGACTGGAGTATCATCACAGATACGGTAAATGGCAACTTGCTTGGCAACAAATTCAAGCAATAAAGCCGATAATAGAAGTATGCGGACTCACCACAGTTGCTCTGCCTTATATAGGTATTCGTTTAGTCAATTTAGAGGCACTAGCGCAACAAATATCACCTAGGTTAGCCAATAGACTGATACATGAACAACAACCTTTACTCAAGTTTGCTTTTATGCAGCAATCATTATCATTAGAACAAATTCAGCTTAATTTCACGCCATTTATTTTGCAATCTGGCTTGAAAATTTCAGGCCCTATCGCCGCATTTTTACATCATTGTAAAAGCCTAAAATCGGCATTGGGATACCACCTTTATCTTCCTGAAACTAGTATGGATAGAGAGCTAAATGATTTCCATCAACTGTTAAAACAGTGCCAACATACATCACAATTTTATAATAAAGATTTAACTCACCGACATATGCTCAATCGATAAATCGATAAAACATCTAACTTTCGGTGATAAATGCTTACAACTAGGATAAATTGGGCAGATTCAACCTTGAAGCGCATAGCAACTATAGCGATGATTTTTAATTTTAAGAGAGCATTCTCTCAAATTTTCATGCCTAACGGCAAAGCCTAATTGAATCACACCGCCAGAGGCAGTGGTTTACGGTTTACCTAAATTGAATTTGAATTAAAACTCAATACTCGCCGATAGTTGTACTCTGCGTGGGCTATATAAGCTGCGTGGCTCAGCAAAAGTAGCACTTGAAACATACGGGTTAGGATTACGACCTGTTTGGTTATCAAAGATATTAAAGATATCCGCTTGGAACTTAACCACATATTGATCTGACACAACCCAATCTTGGGTGTAGTTTACATCCATTTGCCAATGGCTTGGGCTACGACGTGTTCCTGCTGGTTCAGCAAAACGGATTGTTGAGCTTGAGAAACCGTATAAAGAGCCATCCCATGCTTCCCATGCATCACCTGATTGATACAATAGGTAAGCACCAATATTAGCTTCCCAATCTAGTGTGTAGTAACCGTAAGCTTTAAATACATGCGGTTTATCACCAGATAATTCACCATCTTTACCATCCCATAATTGTCGACCTTTACCATCAGCAAGGTTAGAAGAGCCGATAAACAAGTTAGCATCATTCGAACCACTAACATTATCAGCATCAAAGTTGCCATAATAATGGTTGTAAACATAAGAAATATTTAAGTATGAGCGTTCGCCCTGCCATTCTGCTTCTAAGCTAACTTCCCAGTACTTAGTATAGCTATCGTCAAGCTCAGCAATAACATAAGATGAACCACCAACGTCAGCACGATAATCTCCTAACTCAGGAATATATAACCCTTTTTCAGCAATATGTGCTGGCACACCACCAAACGGTCCATACTCGCCATAACCACGTGAGCCATTCCAAGTATCTTCCCAGAAATGAGAGCCTTCGCGGTAACGAATATGAGAACGTACATTTAGCTGACTGGTAACTAACTTAGAAGTACCAATAGTAAATTCATCGATAGTGCGTGGCTTAATGCCTTTTTGGAAAAATTTACCTGATGAGCCTCTCGCGGGATTAAAGCTTAAATAATCACCATTTTCATCGAAGTATACTTTCAAGGATTTTTGAGTATTACGTGCCCATGATGCGGCACGTGCTAACGAGCTAGCTTCAGGATTATAACTAGCGTAATTAGCAAAAATAGTGGCGTCTGGCTCATATTCCCAACTTACACCTAAACGAGGTTGGATCATGTCTGAGAAATCAGTTTTATGCATTTCATATTCATGACCTGGGGCTAATTCAAAACCAGAAACATTACTTGAATTAGCTTTTAAACCTTGACCATATAACGTATCTTGGCTTACTAACACACCAATATTGAAAGTAAAATCCCCCCACTCAATGCTATCATTAATTTCAATGTTAATCGCTTTGTTGCTAGAAGTAATGTCTTCAACTACGCTACCAGAGTCATCAACAAAACTCATTTGTTGCGTTGTAGTTTGATAATATACCGATTCATCACCTGTATAATCATCTGGCACAGAACCACCAATATAAGAAATGCTACCCCAGCCATTAGATAAACGGCTTAATATTTCCGTGCCTTCTTTCCATTGGAAACCAAAATTCAAAGTATGATACACATCACCAATTTCAAGCTCATGCTGTAGTTTCAATTCAAAACTTTTACGCTTAAAATCTTGGTTGTTAATGGTAGTATTACCACCTACTTGACCACCACCATGTTTTTCACCATCTTCACCAACATAGCCATATTGCTCAATTAGGGCTTGTGCGCCAGCGGTATCATAAAGCGGATCATTACTATCAGCATCAGGGACATTAAAAGCACCTAACTGATCAAAATTATTTACATCTAATGGCGATCCAAAGGCAGGCACAACATCAGGGAATAAGGTATCTGGACCACCTTTGTTTTTATTTTCATAAGTACTATATGCAAAAGTTAAAGTGGTATAGTCACTAATAATATAGGAGCCATCAAAAGTGAAAATATCATTGGTGGTATCAGAGCCCGTTGAAGTACTGTCAGCATCAAATGCACCAACTGAAGCACCCCGCACTTTATGATCAGACGTACGGTAGCTTATGTTGAATAATAAATCATCAATCGGTGCATAAGTTAATTTGCCATAAAATTCATCACGAATGTCACTATAATCTTTAGCAGGGCCATACGCTGTAACTTTATCTTCACGCTCTACTTCAGGGCGGTAATAAGAGCCATAAAAGAATAGTTCATCTTTAATAATTGGCCCGCTGACACTGGCGGTAAGCCAAGATTTATCTATCGTATATGATTCACCATCGGCATCATCTTTGTCGGCAACTAACGATTTCGGTTGAGTTTTGTATTCAACTTTACCATGAAATTCATTGGTACCAGATTTAGATACAGTATTAATGGAAAAACCACCTGAGCGGTTAAAGCCTACTGCTTTAGAACCACCTCTGTCCATTGATACCGATTGAATATCATGCGTTGATGGCTCAGAGGCCAAGTTACCAAACAAAGGTAATGAAATATCAACACCATCAAAGCCGTATTTATTATCACGACCTGAGCCACCCGCTGACGGGCCTAATATATTATTTTCTGAGTATTGCACACCTGGAATCAACTTCATTAAGCTGCGATAATCTTGACCAACTGGCACCGCTTCAACTACTTTAGCACCAATAGAGTTAGTTAATGATGAATCGCCTTCACGTACAATAGAAGAGCCAATAATGGTGATAACTTCAATAGAGTCTTTAGCTATCATTTGGTTGTAACGAGTCGTTTGATCTAACAATACTTCAACTATGGCTTTAGTTACTGAGCCATCTTTAGCAGTAAATATTAGTAGGTAGGTACCTGGAATAAGTAATGGTAAATTATATGATCCTTTTTCATTAGTAACCGCAGTACGAGCTTTTGGCATGACGTTACTAGTTGCCGTAACCAAAACACCAGCAAGCGCAGTATTCGTCGCTTGTGTCATAACTTTACCTTTAATAGCACCGCCTTGTAATGCGCTTACAGTAGGAACGACTGCCAATAAGCTAATTCCTACAGCTAAGGCTAGCAATGAGTGTTGGAATTTAGTTTTTTTCATGTTTGCTTTCATCTGTGAGACTCCGACATTGTATAAGCTGAATTCAGGTAATAATATTTTTTGTTATTTACACTAAGCAATAAATTCCCTTTAACCTTGGATAACAAAACATCGTAAAACACCACAATTAGAAATAAATAGAAATAAATTATTTTTTATATTTATTATAAATAGTATTTTTTATTCCTTTTTAAGTCTACCATAATTAAAGCGATTATTTATGCAAAAAAAAC
The DNA here is from genome assembly GCA_965261045.1 of uncultured Colwellia sp. Taxonomy (GTDB): domain Bacteria; phylum Pseudomonadota; class Gammaproteobacteria; order Enterobacterales; family Alteromonadaceae; genus Colwellia. The sequence goes on along the minus strand of CBDHCJ010000001.1, from coordinate 667,022 downwards.
ACAATGATCGCATAAATAACAAACAAATAACGAGTGTTTTTTGTGCAGCAAGAATAGATAGTAACGAGTTAACATATCGCTGGAATTATCGCTGGAATAATCGAAAAGCTTATTTTTTATCTTGACTATGCACTTGGCTCAGGTTGATTTATTTGTTTATTAGTAGGATTACATGAGCCCAGCAAATATACTAATGTAGAAATAAAAGTAGCGAGACATAACTTCCAGGTAAAAGCTAAATCAAAAACCAATTCGGTTGGAATAATAAAGTAATGAAAAAACCTTGTGTTAAAGCCTTTTGACAATCGCTAAGCATTTTATCAATGTTATCAACACTGATGGTAATATCGGTTTTAAGTTGCGAACTACCACCACCCAAGAGTTTATAAAGCGGCAAAGCGGCGTCTGATATAACTTCCCCAAAGATCATAAATAGCTATTTCTACTGCGCTCTAATACGCTTGATATTGTAAATGCTATCAACATAACTGATTGATTTAGAATGCTGCAACGGCAATAACGGCGTTACTGAAACCCCATTTAAAGTACCACGATAAATTTCGCCCTGGCTATTTACATAACCTAACCCGTTCACATCATGAATAACATATGGTTTACCATTGTCTTGCCCTAAATACATCATCACATGATCAGGAATATAGATAAGATCACCAGTTTGCATAGCAGTGATGGTTTTTAACTTATCCGCTTTTACCCTTTCTTTGGCAAAGAAGCGGTTAACACCATAGTCACTTTTTCCTTGTTGCTCAGAATTACGTGGCATAATTAAACCAAAACTTTTATAAATTTCACCGATAAAACCAGTACAATCTCGGGCATTATAATCATGACCCCAGCCATAGCGTTCCCCTAAAAACTTGAATGACTGCTTGACTAAATTTGTCTTGGTGAACGGTAAATAACCCCGCGAAACATCTTGACTGCGAGGAATAGGAGCAAGGGCAAAGGCTAACTCACCTTGAGCGTTCTTTACCGGTAACTTAACCACATAATTAGCAAACGGATTCTGTCCATAAAGTTGATTAGCGTATTCGCTTCGCTTAGCTAAAGGTAAACGTGTACCCATCTCTAACGGTACTTTTGATAGCTCAGGGTGGTTAGGTACATAATTGGTAAAGGCTTTAGCGCCAGCGACCACAAGAAAGTTATTATCATTTTTAAAGCGAGCTATTTCTGCTTTATTACCAATAGCCACATCCCCTTTGGGCATCCAGCCTAGATAGTTATAAGCTTGCACTAAAAACCATTGCCCGTCTTTGCTGATATGTAAAATAGCTACAGCGTCACCTAGAAATAAGCCACTTTCTTGAAACCTGTCTAAATCTCGGTCATTACTTGATTTAAAGATTCTGTCTGGGGTGGGGAAAGTACGCAGTACTGAGCGTTTGACCACCAAACCAAAAACGATTTTATTACTCGCTTCCACAGCGGCTTGGTTAGTCATAGCAGCATAGTTAGCGTAATCCGCTTTACCAAGGTGCTTACCATTATCATTAACACGTGGTGAAGATGATGCAGTACTAATTTGCTTAATTTTAGCTAACAACTCTGCTCTTGTTAGCTGGCTGGGCATGGCTAATGGATCGAAAATATAAATATTATTAGTTATCAAGTCAGCATTAAAATTGGCAATTTCAGCTTGACTCATTAAGGGGTTTCGTTCACTGGGTAATTTATTTAGCCAGTAATTAGGATAAAGTTGCCGCTCACTAACATCGATAACATCCGTGCTAAAGTTAGACCTTTGTGCAATAACTTCAGCTGGTAATAATGATACTAACAACACCGAAATGGGGAGTGCTGGAGCATTAAACAAATTAACTAAATTTAATTTTTTCATCATATTTCCTATTCATACTCCATATTTCATAGCACTTTCTTACAGGAAAAGGTTTTTTTAACAATTTACAGTTTAAAAACATAGGAAATTACAAATTAAATCAATAAAGGCCCAATAAAGGCACAACGGTCGGTAATATAAATACCATTCACCTAGCTTTAAACTCCAACAATACCCCTTAAATACCCTTTCAAACGTTAGGGAGCTTCTCTTGTATTTCTTGTATTGGCTCTTCTTAAATACAGGTTATTTATTAAACAACTTTACTATGTCAAGATCATTTGCATAACAAAGGGCAAAAAAACATATTTACATCATCTTTTTTTTGCAATTTTCGCGTAATTTAATCAATTAATAAAATACAGCTTGTCTTTTACAAGAAAACTAACGATATTTAATTGATAAGAGTAGTTGGAGAGTAGGATCGTGAATAGTAAAATTTTAGTCGTTGATGATGATGCTCATATCAGAGAGGTGATCACGTTTAGTTTAACTAGGGCTAATTTTGACGTTATAGAAGCGCAAGATGGTAAACAGGCATTAGAACAATTTAAAAGCCAAAAACCCGATTTAATTATCCTAGATATTAGTATGCCTGAGTTAGAAGGTACAGATGTTTGTAAAATTATTCGACATGAATCACAAGTTCCTCTGATATTTTTATCTGCAAGAGATGAAGAAATTGATCGAATTCTTGGTTTAGAGCTTGGTGCTGATGACTATATCACTAAACCTTTTAGTCCACGTGAATTAGTTACCAGAGTAAAAACTATTTTACGACGTGCCAATATCATCCAAAGTGATGTAGCTTCATGCAGTGAAATAAATCATGGTTTATTATTTATTAATAGTGATACCCATGAGGTTAAATGGAATAATATGCTGCTAGAATTAACAGCTACCGAATTTCAAATGTTAAATACTATGGCAAAGCGCCCAGGACATGTTTTTAGCCGAGAACTATTAATGGATGGTAGTTATTCTCACAATATTTCCGTCAGTGATCGCACCATAGACAGTCATTTGCGCCGAATTCGCAATAAGTTTAAAAAGGCTGGTGGTGCGCCCATTGATACAGTACATGGGGTTGGTTTCCGAATAAATCTTTGTAAAGACTTGATATTATAACAATGAAGATACGCCTTCGACTTAGTTATATATTTATCTTAATGAATTCAATCATTTTATCTTTGCCTGTTGTTGGTATTGCTTTGGTGAAGTTATACGACAGTACCTTAATTAAACAAACTGAAAATTCATTGATCACCCAAGCTGTAATACTAGCCAGTATTTATACAAAAGAACTGCAAAAAAATCATCCCGATTTAACCATACAAACTTATGGCAAAGCTTTACCTGAGAAATACTGGCAAAAAGATGACCCTATCATGGGGAAGTGGCACCCAGTACCCGCAACTTTAGATCTCTTCAAGAGTCCCATTTATCCCAAAGAATTGCCCCCTGAGGCAACCGATATTGTTGTTGAACCAATTGCTTGGCAGTTAGGTATGAGCTTTGATGCCTTATTAAAAGAAGTACAATTAACCACACTTTCAGGAATGCATATCATTGATTTTAACGGCATCATAGTGTCATCAACAGGAAAGATCAAAAAGAAAAGCTTACTCAATCGACCAGAAGTCGTTAGCGCACTAAACGGGGAGATTAGTCGAGTCATTAGAAAATGGACTCAACAAAAAGGTGATCATTTTTTGTCACCGATAAGCCGCACATCAGATATTCGTATTCACGTAAGTTATCCTATTATCCTTGAGAAACGAATTATTGGCGCAATATTATTAATCCGCACACCAGCAAATATTTATCAACATATCTATCAACATATAACACTATTTATTTCATACATTATTTTATTAATTATGATTGTTTTAGCCATTTCTCTTTTTATGGCTTATGCCATTACTAAACCAATAAAAGCATTAGTTGCACAAGCTAAAAAAGCAACAGATAATCAATTAACTGTACTTGAGCATCCCGTTACCGCAGAGTTTGAACTGCTGTCAGAAACGTTGGTAAAAATGTCTAATAAACAAAGCCAACGAGCAGCGCAAATTAAAAATTTTGCCTCTTATGTATCTCATGAATTTAAAACGCCCATTACGGGCATTAAAGGGGCTACAGAGATTTTACAAGATCATATCAATGATCTTTCAAGACAAGAGCAACAACAGTTTCTTAATAATATTGCGGTAAACACCAAGCGGATGGAGTTGTTAATGCGCCAATTAACCGAACTAGCTAAAGCTGATACTCAAAATATCCCGGCCACGCCAAGTGATCTAGTTAACGTTATTGAACAGCAAATAGAGTTTTATCAAAGTACTCTTATAAATATTTCATTTGAAAAACCAGCTAGCACAATGCCTGTTTATATGAATAATGAATTGCTCACTAGTATCATTAGTAATTTATTTGAAAATGTAGTGCTACATGGTGGTGATAGCGTAAGCATTAGCATTACCAAGAATGATTGGAGCCAAAAATTTATATTAACCTTTAGTGATAATGGCAAAGGGATCTCCGAGCAAAATGCTAAACGAATTTTTGAACCTTTTTTCACCACGGCAAAACAAAGTGGCGGCACAGGTTTGGGTTTAGCTATTATCAGTACTTTATTAACCGCACATCATGGGGACATTCATTTACTACAAAATAACCAAATGGAAAATGAAGTAAACTTAATCCAACAAGGATGTCATTTTAAACTTAGCTTTCCTATTTTATATTCAGCGAAATAAACTAGAGAAAAAATATTATAGCTATTTATATTGAACAGCATTAAAGATTAGAATAGATTATTCACACTCAAAAAGTTACATCTATAAACAAAGACTAAGCACATGACAATTCAAAAACACTTTCCGTATATTAACAGCAAAATGTTTGCTGAAAACGTAGCAATTAGCAATATAGCGAAACAAGTAGGTACGCCTTTTTACTGTTACTCAAATACTGCTATAACCCAGAATTTTCAAGCCTACCAACAAGCCTTCAGCAACCAAGAAACACTGATTTGTTATGCCGTAAAAGCAAATAGTAACCAAGCGGTGTTATCTACTTTAGCAAAATTAGGCTCAGGTGCCGACGTAGTATCGATGGGTGAAATTCTCCGCGCTCGCGCTGCTGGAATTCCCGCAGACAAAATAGTCTATTCTGGGGTTGCTAAAATTGAATCAGAAATTGAGTACGCATTAAGCCAAGGCATTTTTCAATTTAATGTTGAATCTGAGCCAGAGCTTGAATTGATAAGCCAGGTTGCCACACGGTTAAAAACTACAGCTGCCATTGCTTTTCGTATAAACCCTGATGTTTGCGCAAATACCCATGCAAAAATTTCTACTGGAAAAGCTGAAAATAAATTTGGCGTGCCAATTAGTAGAGCTAGACATGCCTATAAACAAGCAGCTTCATTGCCTAATATTAAAGTGCAAGGAGTTGATGTTCATATTGGCTCACAGTTAACACAATTAGCACCTTTTGAAGAAGCTTATAAACGCATAGCGCAATTAGTACTTGATCTTCAAAGTGATGGTCATGATATTAGTGTCATTGATATCGGTGGCGGTTTAGGCATAACTTATAGCGATGAAAGTATTCCAAGTAAACAAGCGTATGCGGCAGTAGCTAAGGCACAATTAGGTCAATTAAACTGTAAAATTATTGTTGAGCCAGGTCGCTCTTTATTAGGGAATGCGGGCATTTTAGTATCAAGTGTTGTTTTTGTTAAAACGGGTGAAGAACGTCAATTTTTAATACTTGATGCCGGCATGAACGATTTGATTCGCCCAAGCATGTATGATGCTCATCACGAAATACTTGCGGTAAATGCGACTAATTCTACGCTGAAAACTTATGATGTAGTTGGCCCTGTTTGTGAAACTGGTGATACTTTTTCCAAAAACCGCCAAGTAAATGAATCAAAAACAGGTGATTTAATTGCCATCATGAGCTGTGGTGCTTATGGCGCAGTAATGGCGTCTACTTATAACACCCGAATGTTAGCACCAGAAGTGATGGTAAAAGATAATGAATTTGCCGTGGTAAGAGCACGTCCAAACTATGCAGAAGTGATTAACGCTGATTCTGTGCCAAGTTGGATTTAAACTAGCAAAGACAGTGATGAGTAAGAGAAGTTCCGAGTTACGATGCCCTCACACACTCAGCATGGTGTTTTCGTATCTCGCAACAATAAGCTCGCAACGTCCTTTATGGTTAACCGTCATATACTCTTCTCCAAGTCTTAAATTAAATATTAATGCTAATTTATCTTTTTCTTATTTAACATATATTAGACAGTATTTTCCAATTAACAAATGAGTCTGAAATAAGTAAACCGTTAGGCTCCCTCTTGCCAACCTGACAGGAGTTACTTAAAATAATACCCAGATAATTAACAGCTTATTAGGACTTTTTATGGCATTGCCAGACAAATTTATATTTTCAATGAACCGCGTTAGTAAAGTCGTTCCACCCAAACACACTATTTTAAAAAATATCTCTCTTTCTTTTTTCCCTGGCGTGAAAATTGGTGTTTTAGGTTTAAACGGCTCAGGTAAATCGACACTACTTCGTATTATGGCAGGTCTTGATACTGAATTTGAAGGGGAAGCTAAAGCATTGTCAGGTACTAACATTGGCTACCTACCACAAGAGCCACAACTTGATGAAGATAAAACCGTACGTGAGATTATTGAAAGTGCGGTATCAACAGTTAAAAATGCACTAAAACGCCTTGATGAAGTATATAACGAGTATGCTGAAGAAAACGCAGACTTTGACGCTTTAGCCAAAGAACAAGGTGAACTCGAAGACATCATTAACACTCAAGATGGCCATAATATTGATAACGTACTTGAACGTGCTGCTGATGCCTTACGTCTGCCACCTTGGGAACAAAAAATAGCAGTATTAAGTGGTGGTGAACGCCGTCGGGTGGCTTTATGTCATTTATTATTGCAAAAACCAGATATGTTATTACTTGATGAGCCAACCAACCATTTAGATGCGGAGTCTGTTGCTTGGTTAGAACGCTTTTTACATAACTATTCAGGCACTGTTGTTGCAATTACCCATGATAGGTACTTCCTTGATAATGTTGCGGGTTGGATTTTAGAATTAGATAGAGGCCATGGTATTCCATGGGAAGGTAACTATTCATCTTGGCTTGAACAAAAAGACGCTCGGCTAGCACAAGAAAATAAATCAGAAAGTGCTTTACAAAAAACCATCAAGCAAGAGTTAGAATGGGTACGCTCGAATCCGAAAGCCCGTCAAGCGAAAAGTAAAGCCCGTATGGCACGTTTTGAAGAATTAAGTAGTCAGGAAAATCAAAAACGTAATGAAACCAATGAACTTTATATTCCACCTGGATCTCGTTTAGGTGACAAGGTACTAGAGGTCAACAATCTCACTAAGTCTTTCGATGATAGAGTGCTCATTGATAATCTGAGTTTTTCTATACCTAAAGGCGCAATTGTTGGCATTATTGGTCCGAATGGCGCAGGTAAATCAACTTTGTTTAAAATGATGTCAGGCGCAGAACAACAAGACTCTGGTACCATTGAGCTTGGCGACACGGTTAAGCTAGCTAGTGTTGATCAATTCCGTGATGATATGAATGCTAATAACACAGTTTACCAAGAGATATCACAAGGTCATGATATTTTAGAAATTGGTACTTACCAGATACCAAGCAGAGCCTATTGCAGTCGTTTTAATTTTAAAGGTAATGATCAACAAAAATTTATTAAAGACTTATCTGGCGGTGAGCGTAACCGAGTTCATTTGGCTAAACTGATACAAACTGGCGGTAACTTATTACTACTTGATGAGCCAACCAATGATTTAGACGTAGAAACCCTACGCGCCCTTGAAGAAGCCATAGTAGAATTCCCTGGCTGTGTCATGGTTATTTCTCATGACCGTTGGTTTTTAGACCGAATTGCCACCCATATTTTAGATTATCGCGATGAAGGGCAAATCAACTTCTTTGAAGGTAACTTCACCGATTATGAGGCATGGCTCAAGAAAACCCTAGGTGCTGCTGCCATTGAACCTCATAGAATTAAATATAAAAAAATTGGCTAATATTTCCTTCGACAGGCTCAGGGCAGACGGAAATAAAAATCAGTTTACTTGAGCCAAAGGATCTTAGTATTAACAGAAAAAGTACCCGTTAGTACTGAGCGTGAGGTACGAACAATCAGAGTATAAAGATCATTAAAATATTAATTTTTAACGATCTTTTTTCTATACCATTTATGCAAAAACCAGTCTATACTAAGGCTGTATTTTATTGCTGCTCAACTGATGCTCAACTTCAATGAGCATCATTTTGATAGAGAACAGACAACAATTTACCCGTGTATTATTTTTAATCTGAGCTTTTAATCTGAGCTTTCAATCTGAGCGAACAATGAGACAAAGAGCTTAGCCAACTATCTCGTACTATTTAATGTAAATTAATGCTTACCAAAAACTTATATAAACAACACTAATGTATCGAATTTAAGGAAACCTTATGAATCATCTTGTTATTTCTTGTATTGGCCCAGATAAAACTGGCATTGTTGACATTTTATCTAAAATTATTAGCCAGCATAATGGCAATTGGCAAGTGAGCAGTTTACACCATTTATCAGGCTTTTTTGCTGGTGTAATTGAAGTGGCTGTAGATAAAGAAAACACGCAGGCATTAACCTCTGATCTTAAAAATATAAAAGGCTTAAGTTGCCAAATAAAGTTAGCAGAGCCAAGTTTAACCCAGATAAATACCAACTTAGTATTGGAATTAACAGCTAATGATAGAGCGGGTATAGTACAAGAAATTTCATCAGTAATTCACAACCAAGGTGGTAATTTAATCAAGCTCGTTAGCTCGAAAGAAAGTGCTCCACATACAGGGCAACTTATGTTTAAGGCAAAAGCACAAGTCGCAATGAAAGACGATAACCTAGATGATTTAATTAGTGCTTTAGAGCATATCGCTGATGATTTAATGGTAGATATTACTAAGTCATAATGATGAGTGGATTCAAGTATTAAATTCTAGTAGCGAGTTTCGAAAACATCATACTAAACAGGTGAAAGGCTTCATAACTCGTTACTTTTTTTACTCGCTACTTTTATGCCCTGTTAACAGACTAAACCTTCATCAAAATAAATAGCAAACTCACTACCCTGCCCCCATTCGCTGGTGATCACTAATTCAGCTTTATGGTGTAGCAGAACATGCTTAACGATAGCTAGACCTAAACCTGAGCCACCAGTATCACGAGAGCGTGATTTATCAATACGATAAAAACGCTCAGTAAGTCTATTTAGCTGATCTGCTTTAATGCCGTCACCATTATCCTTAACGCTAAAAATTACCTTATCGCCATTGCACCGCCAACTAACATCAATATTGCCATTCGTCGGAGTATAGGCGATGGCATTAGAAATTAAATTTGCACAAGCACTTTTTAATTCGGTTTCAATACCAAAAACACCAATACCTTGAGTAATATGAGTATGAATTTCATGTTGCTTATTTTGATTAAGCCATCTAGCATCTTCAACAAGATTTTCAACTAATGTTGGCATATTAACCATTTTCATATCATCGTCATCACGATTATTTTCAACTTTTGATAAACTTAACAGTTGTTCAACCAAACGCTCCATACGAGATACTTGACCTTCAATAGTATGAAAAATTTTTTTCCAATGAGGATCTAAAGCGTATTCTGTTTCTTGAATCATTTCCACATAACCACGTACCACAGTTAATGGCGTTTTTAATTCATGAGAAACGTTAGCGACAAACTCACGACGCATTTTTTTCAAACGATGATACTTAGCAATAGCACGAGCCATAAGAATGACTCGTTTGCCACCAAATGCCATAACAGAAATTTCTAACTGTAACTCATCATTAATGGGTGATGTAATCAAGCAAGGTGTCTCAAAATTATCTTGTTGTAGGTAACCTGAAAATTCTGAAGCGATGAGTAACTGCTCAATATGTTTGCCAATATCATCTGGAAAACGTACACCAAGTAAACGCTGCGCTTTTTTATTTCCTGACATTATCACTAAATCAAGAGATAAAATTAACGCCGCATCTGGTAATGCTTCAATACCAGAGTGAAAACGGAAATTTTGTTTGCTGTAAGTTGGCGTATGCATTTTCTTTATTGTCTTGTTTAATGCTGCTTTGTTTAATACTGTCTTGTTTAATACTGTCTTGTAAAGTCACATCGTTAATATTCCTGAATTCAGCATTCATTAATCATCATGTTCGATATTTATTATATCACTAGGCTGGTTTTTTAACTTTGCCAGAAAAACGATAGCCCGTGCCACGAACCGTTTGAATAAATTCTTCATGACCCGCCCCAGAAATGGCTTTTCTTAAACGCCTGATATGTACATCAACCGTTCTGTCTTCTACATAAACATTAGTGCCCCAAACATTATCAAGCAACTGCTCACGCGAATATACTCGCTCAGTGTGAGTCATGAAAAAATGTAATAAACGAAACTCTGTCGGGCCTAAATCTAAACGCTGTTCATTAATGGTGACATGATGAGCGACGGGATCTAATTTCAAACCATGAAATTCAACTTTTTCTGATAACAAGGTAGGTGAAACTCGACGAATAACCGCTTTGATGCGAGCAATAAGCTCTTTAGGTGAAAAAGGTTTAGTAACGTAATCATCAACCCCCGCATCAAAACCTTTAACTTTATCATCTTCATCGGCACGAGCCGTTAACATAATAATAGGAATATTGCGGCTATATTCATTCTGTTTTAATTCTTTAGCTAACTTAACGCCACTACCGCCAGGTAACATCCAATCAAGCAAAATTAAATCAGGATACGGCTCTATAATTTTATTTTTTGCCTGTTTTATATCAATAGCTTCAACCGAATTAAAACCATTTTGCTCCAAAACAAAGGTAATCATTTCCCTAATTGGTGTTTCATCTTCAACAACTAAAATGTATCCACTCATACATAATACGCCTTAAACAAATAGTCTGAATGTAATTGCTTATTATACTATTGTACACAACAAAAATGACACTTTTGTGAAGAATACGAAAGCAGAAGTTATGCAAGCTTTTGGTGACTTACAAAACAATCGTTTTTAATCGTTAAGTAGAAACACTAACACTGTTAGTATTCTCTAGCTGCACTGTATTTGAATGGAAATAATATTAATTGCTTACAGTCAATTCAGTTAACCAATCGTGTGGGGATAAATAGTGATCTAGTTTAGCTTCATCACTATTTTCTTCTGCTTGGTAATTATATTCCCAACGCGCCAATGGCGGCATCGACATTAAAATAGACTCAGTTCTACCGCCTGATTGCAAACCAAACAAAGTACCGCGATCAAACACCAAATTAAACTCAACATATCTACCACGACGATATAATTGAAATTGTCGTTGTTGCTCAGTGTATTCATCATACTTACGGCGGTTAATTATTGGTACATAAGCATCAATATAACCCTGCCCGACCGCTTGAATATAATGTAGACAAGTATCAAAATTCCACTTATTCAAATCATCAAAAAACAAGCCACCAACACCACGGGTTTCATCTCGATGTTTTAAATAAAAATATTCATCACACCACTTTTTATGATCTCTATAAACGTGTTCACCAAAAGGTGAGCATAAATCGTGCGCTACTTGGTGCCAATGTAAAACATCTTCATTTTTAGGATAAAAAGGCGTTAAATCAAAGCCTCCCCCAAACCACCAAACGGGCTCTTCACCTTTTTTTTGTGCAATAAAAAAGCGAACATTGGCATGTGAAGTAGGAATATGAGGGTTTTTCGGGTGAATAACTAAAGACACACCACAAGCTTGCCATGTTCTACCTGCTAATTCTGGTCTATGTGCTGTAGCTGACGGTGGCAATTTGTCACCTGAGACAACAGAAAAATTAACACCGCCTTGTTCTATTATATCACCATTGGTCATAACACATGTGCGACCACCGCCACCTTCTTTACGTTGCCAGTTATCTTCAATAAACTTACCATAACCATCCGCTTGCTCTAATGCTTGGCAAATTTGATCTTGTAATTTTTTTAAAAACTCAATAACAAAGGAGATGTCGGGAACTTTATTTTGGCTAGAGATAGAGTTGTTCATGAACTAATAATTTTCCTAAATCGATGGGTGAGTTATTATACCAAGCAAATTCAAAATTCAGCACTACGTTTTTAGCTAACCAATACTATTAAAATTAGTTTTATAGATGATCTGAAAGGTTTTCACAGATATCAATATAGTCACTATTTTGTACATTGTCGCTGGCTCCATTTACATGAATAACAGCCGTCTTAACACTTTTGTTTGCAGGGCATTTAAAACGGTCAAGTTTTTGCTTCATATCTCTAACCACTCGACTGTCAAGGGGGGCTGAGCAGAATTTCAACTCAACAATATAGAAATAGCGCCTCGTTTCAATCAATATGTCAATTTGTAATCCTTTGATTTGATATGGTGCAAACCTAAGAATGCTTTTAGATTCAAGAGCAAGTGCTTTGCATAGCGTATTTAAGTTTTCTCGCATCACATATTCGAACTGAAAACCTAATAAAGAGTCTAAATTATCAGGAAGGCGAGCACATCCACTTTTGATGCTTTCAGTGTGGGGAAGAATGCCTTTAAAATAAAATCGAATATATGGATCAGAAATATAAAATATCGCATCACGATTGTTAAAAGTTCCTTTTGCAAGATTCCACGGCTTAACTGAACGAATGAATGCACTCTGTTCCATCATGTCTAAGTCTTTATACAGGTGCCCATTTGCTTTTTCTAATTTGAGCTTATGAGCTATTTGCTCCGCAGAGCATTTATCTTTAGAAAGTATATATAAGATCTGCTCAATTCTCTTGCCCTTTGTGCGGAATAGATCAGTCATCAGGGTGCTAAACTCTCGAAATAAATAACCGCTAGAGCTATATGCAGAACGTTTTAGATTATCTTCAAAGTTTTCTGAAAAATCAAATTCCAGTAAGTAACTTGGGATGCCACCCGATATAAGTAAATATCGTATTTGTTCATTTATTGTCAGTCGTTGTCGTATTCGAGAAGGTATAAACTCTAGGGCATCATTCATAGGAATGGGTTGTAAAACACTTTCCCAAGACAATCTACCGTACCAAGCAGTATCTTCAGAGAAGTTGTCTTTTATCCATCCGGCGAGTGAGCCAGTGAAAATGAGTGTAAAGCCCTTAATATTCTTTAGTTTATTTTCCCAAAGGGTGAAAAGGCTACTAGAAATATCTCCATGAGTTTTACCAAACCAATTGATTTCATCTATCATAAGAATACAGTTGCCATGTTCAACATATTTTCCGATAGCAAATAGGGCGTCATCCCAGTCGTTTAAAACAGGTTTTGGTATATTAAAGGTTTCTGTCATTTGAGTAGCTAAGTTAGCCAGCTCCAATTTAGTACGGTTTTGTTTTTTAGGTGGCATTCCAATAAGTTTATAAAAGTGCTTATTTGATTGTTTTTGACAAAAATGTTCTATTAGGGCGCTTTTTCCTACTCGACGCCTACCTGTTAGAACTAAAATCTTAGCGATTCCGTTAGTTTTGGCTACGGCAGACTTCAAGGATTTTATTTCATTTTTACGGCCTATAAACATTTAAATTGTTCCTCGATACGCAATATGGGCGATAATTAAACATATCATTATACATATCGCCCTATACATAGCAACTCAAAAAGGGCGATATCTTTTGTTTTTTTGTATTTTATCGCTGTTTTTGTGTTTGTTTTACTGGTTTTTTTAACGTGAGCGATTATAAATGCTACATCAGTTTTTTATTAGGCGACAATTAGGTTGGCTGTTCTATGAATGTTTGCCATTGTTTTTCTCAGTGAATAAATAATGGCGTTATTTTAGATGATTTGACTGGTAATGGAATACGGTCTAAATTGATCGCTTACTTAGTATTAAAGAGATTCAGCGGTGTTTGAAACGGTATATAGCCAGAGAGTTATTGCCAATTATTTGCCGAGATCTGACAAGTTCTCGACAAATATTGACATAGGAGCGTCAATGCGCCCATGGACGCGATACCTTAAACAGTTTTTTAAATTTCGATCCTGTTTTAAGTAGATGAAGCGACAGGTAAAAAAAAGCCCAGCTCGATTAAGATCTAGGCATTAATATAGTGGTACCAGCGGTCGGACTCGAACCGACACGTCTTTCGACAGGGGATTTTGAATCCCCCATGTATACCAATTTCATCACGCTGGCAGTACTCATTTTCTATCACTTAACCTCAGACAAGAACCCACTGTACTTTGTATACACAACATCTTTCGATAGAGGCTCTAGCTAAAAAGGAGGCTCTAGCTAAAAAGGAGGCTCTAGCTAAAAAGAAGTGGAGGCATTATACGAGAAAAACCTTAGTTGACAAGTGTTTTTATTCAAATAAAAAATTTATCCGCTAAACCTGCTACTTGGTAAGCAACTTTACACGTATTCTCGGTACTCATGAGGATGTTGCTTCGAGCTCAATAACTATAAAATTTCAACATACTAGGGTAACTAGTCAATAATAAATGAGGTAATGGTTAATCTCAACTAGCACTTTTTCGCTAAAGCTTGGTAAACTAACAAGCCATTTCCTGCTGACTTTGTATTCTTTTTAAAATACAGTAATCTAAAAGGTTTTCTATGAGTAACACCCTTGAAGAACATTTCCCTAGAGCTGGCTTTCGTCGTCGTGTTGGCTCATGGATATATGATTTTCTTATTGCTTTCGCTGTTTATATGGTAGCTGGAGCAGTTTCATTTTTAATCATGTTTCTTGGATATTATTTCGGCTTGTATGGTATGCAAGGTTTTGAACATTTTTCTGACACCATAGCAAATACTTATTGGTTACGGTGGCCAAATGAGTTTTGGAAACTTACTTGGGTAAGCTTTTTCTTTGTTTTCTTCTGGACAAAAAGCGGTCAAACTTTAGGGATGAAAGCGTGGCGATTACGTTTACAAAACCAAGATGGTACTCGTATCACTAGAACAACAGGGTTAAAGCGTTTATTACCTACCTTACTTGGCTTAGGTAACTTAACGGTTTTATTTGACCGAAAAAATAAGCTCAGTTTGCAAGATAGATTAACCAACACCGAAGTTGTGATCTTATCGCTAGAAGCAAATCAAGGTAGACTATAGAAGTGACAAGTTGTGAAGAAACATAATACTGATAATGTATAACTTCAAAACTCGTCATCTTGGCTATGTCACCTTCTTGCTCATAAAATACCACGCGACACTAATAAACAATATACTAGGTGAAATAGCGCCAATGAGTGGTGGAAACTGATACACCAAACTCAAAGAGCCAAGAACTTCATTACAAACAAAGAATAAAATTCCTGTCACCACGCCCATCATAATTCGTGCCCCCATAGACACTGAACGTAACGGACCAAAAATAAATGATAAAGCAACCAACAACATAACGGCAACAGTAATAGGTTGCATTAGTTTTCGCCAAAAGGCGAGCTGATAACGGCTAGGATCTTGTTCGTTGGCTTCAAGGTAATCTAAATAATCAATTAAGCCGCGCACAGATAAGGATTCAGGCGTAACCGTTACTACCCCCAGTTTTTCTGGTGTTAATGACGACTCCCATATTTGTTGTTCTACCTTAGTGGTCGTGATTTTTTGTTTACTCAACTGAGTGTTAACCACACCAGACAGTAGCCAAGCATTTTCTTGATATATCGCACTATCAGCACTAAGCCAACTATCTAATTTAAGTTGTTCATTAAAACGGTAAATTTGAATCTTTTTCAACTGCCCTTGCTCTAATACCTCACCAATATTAACAAAGTAATCACCGTCTTTTGCCCAAACTCCATTTTTAGATGATATTAAACTCCCAGCAGATATAGCATGAGTACGAATTTCCCTCGCGGTCGCTTCTCCTCTAGGTGCTAGCCATTCTCCTACAGCCATGCTTACAAAGATCAACAAAGTAGCTGTTTTCATCACTGATTTAATAATATCTAACCGAGACAAGCCCGCCGCTTGCATTACCACTAACTCACTATTACTCGCTAACATTCCTATACCAATAAGTCCGCCAATAAGTGCCGACATAGGAAAAAACACCTCAACATCTCTTGGCACCGCATAAAGCACATAAAGCGCGGCATGAGATAAATCATAATACCCTCGACCAACGGCACGCATTTGTTCAACAAATTTAATAATGCCACTAACACTAATAAAAACCGTTAGCGTTAAAAAAGTAGTTGACGCAATAATACGACCGATATAAGCATCTAAAATTCGCATTATATTTGTCCTCTACTTTGGTTTTCTACATCACTTTTACCTGAGCGACTTCGTTTAAAACTTGGCAATTTCGCTTTGATTTTTTTACCACTACCTCGTTGTTTTATTAGCAAAACCATCCCTAAAAACAAGGCACTGATATGTATAGGCCACAACCCAATAGTTACAGGTAAAGCTTGACGTTCCACCCCTGAACGCATTGCCGTTAGCAATAAGAAATAACCTAAAAATAGCATCAACGCTGGTAGCATTTTAGCAAACTTACCCTGCCTAGGGTTCACCGCACTTAACGGCACAGCAATAAAAGTTAATATAAGACAAGCTAAAGGAAATGCAATGCGCCATTGAATAGTAGCACCATACTCGGCAACTAATTTTTCTTCTGTTGGTGAGAATAAGGCTTGAGTGGGTAACGCGCTTAGTTTTCTATGCTTTTGCTCTACTTCTTGATCTTGAATTTGAATATAATACTTATCGAAGGCTACCGATTGAAATTCGCCATTGATAGCATCACTATGATAACGGATACCATCAGATAAAACTAAGCGTTGAGATCCTGACTCTTCTTCAAAAACTTTGCCTTGCTTCGCATAAACTAAACTAGCATTTATAATACTTTCTTCGCTGTGATTATCATCAGGTAATTGAGCAACAAAAACCTTATCAAAACTATTATCATCACGGCTTTTACCATGAATGAAAATTACCGCTTTTTTATTGCCTGTTTTTTGAAAACGTCCTGCAACTAATGAACTTAGACCTGAATCTACCGCTAATTGATCTTTTACCTGATATTGATATTCCGATGCCATCGGCGCTAAATACAAAGTAAAAACACCCGTAAATATAGCGGTGATAAACGCTAATATTAAAGTCACTCGTACGACATACCACTCACTCACTCCACAAGCATGCAGTACTGTCATTTCATTGTCCGCATATAGGCGACCATAGGCTAAGAGTACACCTAAAAACAAACTTAATGGCAACATCATGCCAGCTAAATCTGGAATTTTTAACGCAATAAAAATCATCACCATTTGTCCAGGAATGCTTCCTTCTGATGCCTCCCCAAGTACTCGAACAAATTTCTGACTGATAAAAATAGTCATTAACACAAAAAATACTGCAAGTTGTGTTTTAGCTACTTCTTTTAATAAATAACGAAAGATGATCACAAAAAGATCCCATAAAAACTATGTTTTTTCTGACATTGCAGCAAATATTCAGTAAACTTGCCGTTTTAGTATGTAAACTATATAGTCAAAAAACAAGCTATTTTGATTAAGGCGGTTATAATTATAGCCCTTAGCGATATCAATTAAATAGTCAAGAGTGCTATTTTTTTACTGATTTTATCAAGTTATAGTAAATGAATAGCCAAGAAAAAACCATTATTTTCTAAAAGGAGAGCTCATGGAGTTCAGTATAAAAAGCGGTAGCCCAGAAAAGCAACGCAGTGCCTGTATTGTTGTTGGTGTGTTTGAACCACGCCGCCTTAGTGCAACAGCAGAGCAACTCGATGAAATTAGTGAAGGCTATATCAGTAATCTTTTGCGTAAAGGTGATTTAGAAGGAAAATCAGGACAGATGTTATTACTACATCAGGTGCCTAATATTCTTAGTGAACGTGTTTTATTGGTAGGTTGTGGCAAAGAGCGTGAATTAGACGAGCGCCAATATCGTCAAATAATTAATAAAACTATTAATACTCTAAACGAAACTGGTTCAATGGAAGCGGTGTGCTTTTTGTCTGAACTACATGTTAAAGGCCGTGATACCTATTGGAAAGTTCGCCAAGCTGTGGAAGCGACTCAAGACGGTTTATATAGTTTTAATAGTTTAAAAACACATAAAGAAGAGCCGCGTAGACCACTTCGTAAAATTGTTTTCAATGTACCAACACGACGTGAGCTCTCTATTGGTGAACGTGCGATCAACCATGCGTTAGCAATTTCAGAAGGTATTAATACCTGTAAAAATGTTGCTAACATGCCACCAAACATATGTAATCCTGCATATTTAGCTAAACAAGCAACCATTCTTGCCAATAATTATGAAACAATAACAACCACCATTATTGGTGAACAAGAAATGGAAGCGCTAAGAATGGGCTCTTATTTAGCGGTTGGCCGTGGCTCTGTGAATGAATCATTGATGAGTATCATAACTTACAATGGTATTAATGATGACTCTAAACCACTTGTTTTAGTCGGTAAAGGTCTTACTTTTGACAGTGGTGGTATTTCGTTGAAACCAGGTGCTGGCATGGATGAAATGAAATACGATATGGGTGGTGCTGCTAGTGTTTTAGGTGTTATGCACGCACTGGCTGAATTAAACCTACCCATTAAAGTGATTGGCGTTTTAGCTGGCTGTGAAAACATGCCAAGCAGCAATGCTTACCGCCCTGGTGATATTTTAACGACTATGTCAGGACAAACAGTAGAAGTGTTAAACACTGATGCTGAAGGTCGTTTAGTATTATGTGACGCGTTAACCTATGTTGAACGTTTCGATCCAGAAGCCGTAATTGACATTGCTACGTTAACTGGTGCTTGCATAGTTGCTTTAGGCAAACATGCTACTGGCTTATTAAGCTCACACAACCCGCTTGCTCATGAATTATTAAATGCTTCAGAGCAAAGTGGCGACCGAGCTTGGCGCCTACCTTTATGGGATGATTATCAAGAGCAACTTGAAAGCCCATTTGCCGATATGACAAATCTCGGAGGCAAAGGTGCTGCCACTATTACCGCTGCTTGTTTTTTAGCACGCTTCACTAAAAAATATCACTGGGCACATTTAGATATTGCTGGAACAGCATGGCGCAGTGGTGGTAAAGACAAAGGCTCAACAGGTCGCCCAGTTAGCATGTTAACGCAATTTTTACTTAACAGAGCAGAGCAAGAACAAGGCGAATAATTCGAGTTTCAAAACAATAATAAGAGATAAATAATTAATGCAAACACAGGTAATGTTTTATTTACTCCCTGATCAGGATGAGACGAAAACGAGCGAAATTGACACTAGTTCCGCGCTTTATCATGCCTGTTTGCAAGCCTGCTATTTTTATCGCCAAAATCAGCGGGTATTTATTTATACTCAAGATCAAAATAAAGCAGAACAAATAGATGAAATGTTATGGGCATTTGACAGTGATAGTTTTGTGCCACACAACTTATCTGGTGAAGGCTCTAAACAAGGTGCTGCGGTAGAAATTAGTTACCAAGCACCACATGGTCGTCGACCAGTTTTGATTAACTTAACTAGCACTGTGCCAAATTTTGCCAGTCAATTTCAATTTATTGTTGATTTTGTGCCTAGTGACAATACATTGAAACAACAAGCCCGTGAGCGATTTAAAACGTATCGTCAATGGGGCTTTCAAGTTGAGAGCCAAGCGGTATCTAAATCACAATAATCTAGATCGTACTTAATACAACACTGTATTTTTATTAGAGTAAAGCCCCCATTTACAATTTATAACCTTTATAGCGGAAAAATGATGGAAAAAACATTCAACCCAACCGACATTGAACAATCTCTTTACACTAGCTGGGAAGAGCAAGGTTATTTTAGCCCAACGGGTGAAGGCGACAGTTATAGCATTGTTATCCCACCACCGAATGTCACTGGCTCTTTGCATATGGGTCATGCTTTTCAACAAACCATCATGGACACCTTAATTCGCTATCAGCGTATGCAAGGCAAAAACACCTTATGGCAAACGGGTTACGATCATGCAGGTATTGCCACGCAAATGGTAGTTGAGCGAAAAATTGCCGCTGAAGAAGATAAAACTCGTCATGATTATGGGCGTGAGAGTTTTATCGATAAAATTTGGCAGTGGAAAGAAGAGTCAGGCGGTACCATAGGTAAACAAATGCGCCGTTTAGGTAACTCTATTGATTGGAGCCGTGAACGTTTTACCATGGACGAGGGTATGTCTGAAGCAGTACAAGAAGTATTTGTTCGCCTGTTTGAAGATGACTTAATATATCGTGGTAAACGCTTAGTGAACTGGGATCCTAAATTTCATACTGCTATTTCTGATTTAGAAGTTGAAAATAAAGATAAAAAAGGTCACCTATGGCACCTACGTTATCCATTAGCCGATGGTGCTAAAACAACAGCAGGCTTGGATTACTTAGTGGTAGCCACTACTCGCCCAGAAACCATGCTTGGTGATACTGGTGTTGCGGTTAATCCAGAAGATCCCCGTTACAAAGATTTAATTGGTAAACAAGTTCTATTACCACTTGTTAATCGTTTAATTCCTATTGTTGGCGATGATCATGCTGACATGGAAAAAGGCACAGGTTGTGTGAAAATAACCCCAGCTCACGACTTTAATGATAATGAAGTAGGTAAACGTCATGCTTTGCCACAAATTAATATTCTAGATAAAAATGCTACTATTTTAGCCAACGCTGAAATATACGATACCAAAGGCGAGACTTGTGATGCTTATAGCACCGAATTACCAAGTGAGTTTGCTGGCATGGATCGGTTTGTGGCCCGTAAAGCTATCGTTGCTAAATTGGATGACTTAGGTTTATTAGTTGAAGTAAAAGATCATGATTTAGTTGCCCCGTATGGCGATAGATCAGGCGTAATTATCGAACCATTATTAACCGATCAATGGTATGTGCGTGTTGAAAAATTAGTAGATCCTGCGGTTGATGCCGTTAAAGAGGGTCAAATTGAATTTGTACCAAAGCAATACGAAAACTTATATTTTTCTTGGATGAAAGATATTCAAGACTGGTGTATTTCACGTCAATTATGGTGGGGACATCGTATTCCTGCATGGTATGACGAAAGTGGTAAAGTTTACGTTGGTCGCACGATAGATGAAGTAAGGGCGAACAACAATATTGCCGCTGATGTCACGCTAAAACAAGATGAGGATGTACTTGATACTTGGTTTTCTTCAGCCCTTTGGACTTTCTCAACCTTAGGTTGGCCAACAGAGACTGACGATTTAAAAACCTTTCATCCTACCGATGTTTTGGTAACTGGTTTTGATATTATTTTCTTCTGGGTTGCCCGTATGATCATGATGACCATGCATTTTAACAAAGATGAAAACGGTAAAGCGCAAATTCCTTTCAAGAAAATCTACATGACAGGTCTTATTCGTGATGAAAATGGCGATAAGATGAGTAAGTCTAAAGGTAATGTTATCGATCCCTTAGATATGATTGACGGCATTAGTTTGGAAGAATTATTAACAAAACGCACTGGCAATATGCTACAGCCTAAGCTTGCTAATAAAATTGAACAGCTTACCAAGAAAGAATTCCCTAATGGTATTGAAGCACACGGTACTGATGCTTTGCGCTTCACACTAACTTCCGTTGCCACCACTGGTCGTGATATAAGTTGGGACATGAAACGCCTTGAAGGTTACCGTAACTTTACCAATAAATTATGGAATGCTAGTCGTTATGTATTAATGAATACTGAAGAGTTTGATTGCGGCCAAGCAGGTGATAGTGAAATGGAATTATCATTGGCTGATCGTTGGATCATCGGCCAATTTGAACAAACCGTAAAAGCTGTACATGAAGCTTTTGACGCTTTCCGTTTTGATCTTGCTTCACAAGCTTTATATGAATTTACTTGGAACCAATTCTGTGATTGGTACTTAGAATTAACTAAACCCGTTTTATTCAAAGGTAGTGAAGCACAGCAACGTGGTACACGTCATACTTTAGTGAATGTATTAGAAGGTTTATTACGCTTAATGCACCCTATTATGCCTTTTATCACTGAAACTATTTGGCAACGCGTACAACCATTAAGTGACTTTAGCAAAACTGGCGACTCTATTATGGTGCAAGAATTTCCGCAATATAATGTCAAAAAATGCGACCAACAAGCCATTGATGATTTAGAGTGGGTAAAACAGTTTATCGTTGCCATTCGCAATATTCGTGGTGAAATGGATATTTCGCCTAGTAAAGCCTTACCTGTATTGCTGAAAAACCTTAGTGCTGATGATCAACGTCGTTTAAACAACAATGAACAGTTTTTATTAACACTCGCTAAACTTGAAAGCATTACCGTACTAGCTGATAACGAACAAGGGCCAGCTTCTGCTTCAGCTGTTGTCGGTGATTTGTCAGTACTTATTCCAATGGCAGGTTTAATTGATAAAGACGCAGAGCTTGCTCGTTTAGACAAAGCGATGGATAAGTTAGAAAAAGATGCGGCTAAAACCCGTGGTAAGTTAAGCAATGAAAATTTTGTTAGTAAAGCCCCTGCTGCTGTTATTGAAAAAGAAAAAGCCAAACTAAAGGAAGCTGAATCAGCCTTAGCAAAAATGTTAGAGCAAAAACAGCAAATAGCGGCACTATAATTCAGTTATGAGTTAATAGTTAATAGTCGCGAGTTTCGAATTACACCGTTTTTTGCAACTCGTAACTTTTCTTTATAAATATTGAACTATTCCAATATTTTATAAAGCAAATTAAAAATAATTGTGTTATGCTCCGTTCGCGTTGAGTTTTTGTGTTGTAGATTTATCAGGTACGGTTTGTCTTTGTGTGTTTTTTAACAAACAGATTTAATCGATGCAAACTAATTATTCGTTTAATTATGGCTTGTATTACATGTGCTTTGTTACGGATATAGTTTGTTCCTTCCTCTTCCTGTACTACTTATGGTAGGGGGCATTTACTCGGGTAAAAACGGTTTTGATTTTGATGAAATTGTTCATTAAAGCAACCACATTAATATTATTTTTATGACTACGGGAAAATGTAAGTATGTCTGATACAGTTACTGGTAAAGTTAAATTTTTCAACGAAACTAAAGGTTTCGGTTTTATAGAGCAAGAACATGGCTCTGACGTGTTTGTTCACTTCAGCGCTATCTCAGGAGACGGTTTCCGTACTCTTACTGACGGTCAAGCGGTAACGTTCACTGTTAAACAAGGTCAAAAAGGCCCTGAAGCAGAAAACGTTCTAGCGGTATAAGTTTTAACTTATTAAGCTAAAAAAGCGAAGAAAGAGTTAAACTCATTCTTCGCTTTTTTGTTTCTACTACATTGTTTCTACCACATCATTATCCCTAAGCCCTGTTATCAATCAGCGCCATTATTATGGTTTATTAAACCACTCACGCGCCACAAATAAAATAGTGCTGGTAAAACCAATAAGGTTAAAATTACCGCGCTAAGCATGCCGCCAACCATAGGCGCTGCAATACGGCTCATCACTTCACTCCCTGTGCCTGTACCATATAAAATAGGTAACAAACCAACAACAATGGCAGCAGCAGTCATCATAACAGGCCTAACGCGTTTACCTGCGCCTTCTAAAACAGCATTACATACCGATGACTTATCAATAAGTAGGCCTTGCGCTTTATGCTCGGCTAGCATTGTTTGATATGCCTGATTTAGATAAACCAGCATAATCACGCCAATCTCGACGGCAACTCCTGCCAGCGCAATAAAACCTACACCTACGGCAACCGAAAAGTTATAGCCTTCAAGATACATCAGCCAAATACTACCGACCATAGCCAATGGTAATGTACCCATAATCATGGCAACTTCGATCATATTTCTAAAGTTTAAATACAGCAGTATAATGATAATGGCTAAGGTTAGTGGCACCACATAAGTTAATTTTTCTTTCGCTCGTTGCATGTATTCATACTGCCCAGCCCATGTAATAGAGTAACTAGCGGGTAGAACTAACTGCTCACGTAATATTTTTTGCGCATTCTCAACGTAACTACCTATGTCTATATCACTGTTAATATCAATAAAAGACCAACCATTTAGACGAGCATTTTCTGATTTTATACCTGGAGGCCCATCTTCAATAAAAATATTGGCAACATCACCTAAAGGGATCCGTTGACCACTTGGCGTAACAATCGGCAATAAAGCAAGTTGCTCTGGTGAATTACGATAATCTTGCGGATAACGTATATTCACTGGATAACGCTCTAAACCTTCTACCGTTTGAGTAACATTCATACCACCAATAGCGGTAGCGACCACTTGTTGAATATCACTAATATTTAAACCAAAACGCGCTGCCTTAGCTCGTTGAATATCAACCTTGATATAACGACCACCAGCAACACGCTCTGAATAAACAGAAGCCGTACCTGCTACGTTTGCTAGAATAGTTTCAATTTGTTGACCTATTTGTTGAATTTCAGTTAAAGACGGCCCCGAAATTTTAATCCCCACAGGGGTTTTAATCCCCGTCGCTAACATATCAATACGGGTTTTTATTGGCATCACCCAAGCATTAGTAACACCTGGAAGTTTAACTAAAGCGTCTAGCTCTTGTATTAAACTTTCCAACGTTACACCTTCACGCCATTGATCTTTAGGTTTCAATTGAATAAAGCTTTCAATCATGGTTAATGGTGCAGGATCGGTCGCTGTTTCCGCACGTCCTACTTTACCAAACACCAACTCCACTTCTGGCACACGATAAATTAATTTATCGGTTTGCTGTAATAACTGTCTTGCTTGACCAATAGAAATACCTGGATACGTAGTCGGCATATACATTAAATCACCTTCATCAAGAGGCGGTATAAACTCACTACCAATTTTATCTAATGGATAAAGGCCAACAGCTACCATCATTAATGCCGCAAGTAAGGTGCTTTTTGGGTAGTGCAATACTGTTTTTAGGGCAGGTAAATAAATTGCACTAAGCAAGCGGTTAACTGGATTTTTATATTCAGGCAGAATTTTCCCTCGAATAAAGTAGCCCATTAATACAGGCACTAAGGTAATAGCCAGTGCTGCTGAGGCTGCCATAGCATAAGTTTTAGTAAACGCTAGTGGCGAGAACATTCGACCTTCTTGTGCTTCAAGGGTAAAAACGGGCACAAAGCTAACGGTGATAATAAGTAAACTGAAAAATAAGGCGGGTCCTACTTCAACAGCAGAATCTATCACTACTTGCCAGCGATTTTCATTGGTTAAGGTTTTTCCTTCAGACGAAAGTTTTTCCATATGTTTATGCATATTTTCAATCATCACAATAGCACCATCTATCATAGCGCCGATAGCGATGGCAATTCCGCCAAGCGACATAATATTGGCATTCAACCCTTGAGCATGCATAACGATAAATGCAGTTAAAATCCCCACAGGTAAACTAATAATAGCCACTAATGATGAACGAACATGAAATAAAAACAACACACAAACCAGTGCAACGACACCAAACTCTTCCAATAATTTATAACTTAGATTATCGACCGCCCGCTCTATTAGTGCTGATCTATCATAAACAGTGACAATTTCTACTCCCTCAGGTAAACCTTGTTTTAACTGTTCAAGCTTTTCTTTTACTTTAACAATAACTTGCTGAGCATTTTCACCAAAGCGCATCACGACAATGCCACCAACGGTTTCACCCATCCCATTTAATTCAGCAATACCACGGCGCATTTGTGGGCCGATAACAATATCGGCAACATCTTTCAATAACAGTGGTGTACCATTTTTATTAACACCTAACGGAATATTTTCTAAGTCTTGAGCATTTTTAATATAGCCAGTAGCACGCACCATGTACTCCGCTTCAGCCATTTCGACAACAGAAGCGCCAATCTCTTGATTACCTTGTTTTATTGCTTTTTGAATTAACGATAAAGGAATACCCAAAGCACGTAATTTGTCAGGATTAACCTGCACTTGATACTGCTTCACCATACCACCAAGGGCACTAACCTCACTAACGCCAGTAACCGTTTGCAATTCATATTTTAAAAACCAGTCTTGAATACTACGCAACTGGCTGATGTCATGCTTGCCACTTCGATCAACTAAGGTATATAAGTATACCCAACCAACACCTGTAGCATCGGGGCCTAATTGTGGTTTAGCTGTACGAGGTAAATTAGGTGCAACTTGGCTTAAATATTCTAATACGCGCGAACGTGCCCAATAAAGATCGGTATCTTCATCAAAAATTACATAAACATAAGAGTCACCAAAAAAAGAAAAACCACGTACCGTAGTTGCCCCTGGTACCGATAACATCGCGGTGGTTAGTGGATAAGTTACTTGGTCTTCAACCACTTGTGGCGCTTGCCCTGGATAACTCGTTTTAATAATTACTTGTACATCAGATAAATCAGGTAAAGCATCTACAGGAGTATTTTTAACTGAATACAGACCAATACCTACTAAGATAAATGTTGCCAATAACACAAAAAATCGATTATGTACCGACCAACGGATAATTGCTGCGATCATGGCTTACTCCGGCAACTTTTGTTCAGTTATAATAAGTTCTGTTTTATCAAAACGAGTAATAACAAAATCATCACCGCGAATTTCAAAGGTAAAGTTTATTTCATTACCTTTTTGTAAATTTTCCATCTTAAGTGTTTCATCAACCAAAAAATCTAACGTCGCAGCGGCTTGTTGCCATTTCTCAATTGCTGCCCGTGAAATATTTACCATACGATGGTCAATCATTACTGAGTTAATAATGCCGATAGTTGTTGCTGATATCACTTCACTCGGTTGTGACATATCCATAGCATTGTCATTCATCTCTTGAGAAGCATGACTCATACGCATAAAATCAGAAGATTTACTCGACTCTGAATCTAATAAAAATTGTGCTGAACTAACCACTTCTTCGCCTTCGGTTAAACCAGCTAATATTTCTACTGAGTCACTATCAAAGCGACCAACGGTTACCACTATCGATTTAAAACTGCCATCACCTAGCGCCAAAACGACTCTATCTTGATTACCTGTACGAATTAACGCTTCCTTCGGAATAAGTAATACGGGTGCTTCATCATTAGTATGAATAGTCACTTGAGCAAACATGTTCGGCTTAAACTCACCTGATTGATTATCAAAACGTAAACGTATTTTTACCGTACGGGTTTTAGCATCTAAAGTTGGGTAAATAAAGTCAACTTTACCGTTAAACTCTTTGCCTGGTAAATAATCTAAACGCATAGTCACTTTTGTGCCAACATGCACTTGTGCGGCTTGTCGCTCAAACACTTCAGCCTCTACCCATACTTGTGATAAGTCGCCAATAGCCATTAATGTTGCTCCCGGTTCAACAAAAAAACCTTCACGAATTTTTAAATTTTCCACCACACCATTTTGTGGAGCATAAAAGGTAATGCTCTGCTGAACTTTGCGTGATTTTTTTAACCTTGCTATGGCGCTTTTAGGTATTTGCAACGCTATCAAACGATTTTGTGCGGCATTAATTAGACGGTTATTTTTACGCTCTAACGCTAGCAATAATTCGTCTTGCGCATTCACTAACTCTGGTGAGTAAATATCGTAAAGTGGCTGAGATTTTTTCACCACAGCGCCTACCGTTTTAACATAAAGCTTTTCAATCCAACCATCAACACGAGGATGAATATGTACCAATTTATCTTCATCGTAAGTAACGTAACCCACGGTACTTATTTGATTATGCATGTTTTTATATTGAACACTAACAGTACGAACACCTAAGTTATTAATAACTTCAGACGATATGCGAATAGTGCCAGGGCCTTCATCTACCCCTTCTCCTGAGTCAGCATAAACAGCGACTAAATCCATACCCATCGGAGATTTTCCTGGTTTATCTCGTTGATAATTAGCATCCATAGGCGCAACCCAATATAAGGGTTGTTTCTTTACTTTTTCTACACCTTGATTATTATTCAATGGATTTTTTGATTGTGATAGGTATAAAACACCACTGATCGCAAAGCCAATAGCAATCCCCATTATTAAAATTGGGACAGATGTTTTTTTATTTGGATTCATTGTTACTCTCCACTGTTATCAAAATCATTTTCCTGAGTCATTACTCGATAATGAACCAACAAATAGGTAGTTAATTTCTAAGATGATTTTTTGTTGTTGAACATTAATAGCTAAAAAATCAATCTCTGCATTAAGCTTGGCAATACGTGCTCGAACGACTTCGGCAAAGTCACCATCATCATTGGTATAAGCAGTTAAAGAAGCTTCAGCTTGATCGTGAATTTGTAGCAACAACTTTTCTTGATATAAGGTTTGTCGCTGAGTTAAACGTAATAACCGCCCTTTAGCACTAGCAAAGGCTGACATTAATTGCCTAAGCAACAATAGCTTTTCAGTTTTAACGGCTTCTGTTTTTGAAATTGCTGACTTAACCTCGTTATCTTGACGATTTTCGGTAAACAAAGGCACATCAAGCACCACGCCAACTGAGAATAAATCTGCCCGACTATTGCCCATGGCATCATCACCTCGATAACCATAACTAGCATTAACTTCCCATTGCGGTTGATATTTTTGCTCAGCTAGTTCAATTCCTGTTTTGGTTACAGCAATTTTTTTATCAATACTTTTAACCAATGGATGTAAAGATAATAACGCCGCTAGTTTTTCTACAGACAACCATTGTTCGTTATAGACACTTGCATGATTAATAAGCTCCACTTGTGGCAATTGCTTACTAACGTTGAGCGGTAAAGTGATAGTCGGGTTTGCTTGCTTGTGTTGAGGGGCTTGGTTGTCTTGAGGGGTTAGCGCAACATTAATTAACCACTGTCCTAACATACCTTGATAGTGCTCATATTGTTGTTGCAACTGATTTAATTTATCTTCTAACCGAGTTAATTCTAATTGCGCACGAACAATATCTTGTTGACGAGTTTTACCAAAAGCACTGCCGTAACTAGCCTCAGCCACTTCGGCCAGTTGTCCAAACAAGCTACGATTTTCCTTAATTAAAGCAATACTTTGCTGAACACGAAACAAATCAAGCCATAAAGCACCCACAGTAGCTGCAACTTTGTTTATTCTGTCTTGACGTTGCAATGGCTGTTGTTCTGATTGTAGTTTAAGCTGTTGATTTTTAAGACTCAAGCTATCACCACGGGCAAACATTTGTGAAACACCCACTTTAAATTGAGTCATGCCTTCTTGATAAAAATCAAAACCATTTGTCGGCAGGTTAGCTACAGCAATAGAGACTTTAGGATCCGCCTGAGTATTTGCCGCATGACTTAACAAGGCTAAAGATTGCTGCTTATATCGGCTACCGTCAAGCCAAGGATCATTTTGTTGTGCTATTTTTATTGCTTGATAAAAGCTTAGTTGTGTATCTTCAGCATAAACACTAGTAGTAGAGCCAATAAATAAGCTAGCAACAGTAATTAAACTATTAAATTTTTTCATATTTCTTCATCTATTATTAAATAGTATTTTAAATCATTCGAAGCTTTACCACCTTGTTTTTAAAACAAAGAATTAACTAATATTATTATTAATTTCATAAAAACCAAAATCTACCTAGTGTTAATTGTTAATTTTATTGGCTTATTTACTCCGCAATATACTCAACCACTTCTAAACCAAAACCAGACAGTGAATGATATTTAGTTTGTGAGCTTAGTAGTCTCATTTTACTAACACCTAAGTTAGATAATATTTGTGAGCCAACACCAACATTACGAGA
Source organism: uncultured Colwellia sp. (assembly GCA_965261045.1). Lineage (GTDB taxonomy): Bacteria > Pseudomonadota > Gammaproteobacteria > Enterobacterales > Alteromonadaceae > Colwellia. The sequence goes on along the minus strand of CBDHCJ010000001.1, from coordinate 637,325 downwards.
GCCAACATGGCGATTCACTTCTTTCACCGTTTCGCCAGCATCTATTTTTGCGTATTTTTCAACTAAGCTAATCAAGCCCATTGGCGATTCATGTTTACCTAATAACACCAAAACGCCACCTTCTTTTCCAATTTTTTCTAACGCATTCGCCATTGGCCATTTAGCAACACTTTCACGTTGACTAAACAATAAATCTCTAAAGGTATTTTCTAAATGTACCCGCACTAAGGTTGGCTCATCGGTTTTAATTTCACCTTTAGTTAAGGAGAAATGCGCTTGACCATCAATAGTATCTTTAAACACAGTTAAATCAAACTCACCAAACGCAGTAGGGAGTTTACATTGAGAAACTCGCTCTATGGTAGTTTCGGTAGTATTTCTAAATTCAATTAAATCGGCAATAGTACCCATTTTAATATCGTGTTTTTTGGCAATTATTTCTAAATCTGGACGGCGTGCCATCGTGCCATCTTCATTTAAAATTTCAACAATTACTGCCGCCGGCTCAAGGCCTGCCATACGAGCTAAATCAACGCTAGCTTCAGTATGACCAGCACGGTTAAGTACACCGCCATCTTTGGCAATTAACGGAAAAATATGACCTGGCTGCACGATATTTAAATGAGTCGCATTTTTCGCTACAGCGGCAAGTATAGTCGTCGCTCTATCTCCTGTAGAGATACCAGTAGTCACTCCGGTTGCTGCTTCAATAGATACAGTAAAATTAGTACTAAATTGCGCATCATTCTTATCAACCATTAAAGGCAGTTTTAAGCGTTGACAGCGCTCTCTAGTCATTGGCAAACAAATCAAACCACGACCATGAGTTGCCATAAAGTTAATCGCTTCAGGGGTAACCATTTCCGCAGCCATGATAAAGTCACCTTCATTCTCTCGATCTTCATCATCCATTAAAATAACCATTTTACCTAAAGCAATATCGTCAATTATCTCTTGTGGTGTATGTAAATTCATTAGATTCTCTTTGGTTGTTTTTTATTCACCTATCGTCATCACCGTAGGGTATTAAATTAGGCTCTCAGGGTTAATACACAAGATTTCGTATAATAAACCTACGAAATAATGTACCTGCCAGAGCGAAGTGAATAATTACATTTATTTAATAAAGCCAGCTTTGTGTAATAAAGATTCCGTCACCTTTGACTTAAACTCGGTTTCATCTACAGCACGTTCTTTAGTTAATAAACGCTCTAAATAACGAGCAATTAAATCAACTTCCACATTTACCTTAGTGCCTACTTGATAGTAGGCAAAAATAGTTTCTTTAACTGTATGTGGCACTATTGTTAGTCTACACTTCCCATGTGAAGAGTCTTGCGCTATAGCATTTACCGTCAAACTAGTACCATCAATAGTAACAGAGCCTTTTTCAGCAATATAGTGCGCGATATCTGATGGCATTGATAGCCAGTATTCTATACTATTACCATTGTTAGTAATGGATAAAATTTCAGATACGCCATCTACATGACCAGAAACCATATGCCCGCCAAAGCGTGTACTAGCTAACATGGCTTTTTCTAAATTAACCGCCATGCCAACATCATAATGAGCAAAACCTGTTCGCTTTAAGGTTTCATTGGAAACATCGGCGCTGTAGCTATGCTGATCGTAATCAACCACGGTTAAACAAATGCCATTAGTAGCAATTGAGTCGCCAAGTTTAACATCACTCATATCAAGATCATTAGTGGCAATCACTAAACGTGCTCCTTGAGCATTTATATTGATGGCTTTAATTGTGCCAACTGCTTCGATTATTCCCGTAAACATAGTACTTCTCAATTTAGGTGTTATCTATTAGGTATTATCTATTAGGTATTTTTTGTCAATGTGGCCGTAATACGAATATCACCACCTACTAGCCGAACATCTGTAATTGCTAACGATTTAGCTTGCGCTAAGCTGGTAATACTTGGCATTTCGACCAAGTTTTTGCCATCACCACCCATCAATTTTGGCGCTTGATAAAGTATAAGTTCATCAGCCAAGTTTTGCTCGATAAATGCGCCCGATAGGTTGGCTCCTGATTCTACCAACACTTCGTTTAAACCACGTTTAGCTAACATTGTTAAGAGCTTAGTTAAATCAAGTTTATTTTCGCCTAAGTTACTTTTAAAAGACGGTAAATGTACTTGTTCTACAAAATGAGGCCATGCGGTTAAGTTTTCAAGGGGGGAAGCAATAGCACTGGTATCATTGACGTTACTTTCAGTTATGCGCACTAAAATAACGGGTGATTGATGGTTAAAAAAAGCCAACTCAGATGTTAAACGGTTTTGACTATCTATTACTACACGCACAGGCTGACGAATATCACCTTTTTTATAGCTTTTCTGTAACTCACCCAATTCAGACCAACGTACGGTCATTTTGGCATTGTCTATTAGGATAGAATCAGCACCTGAAATAATGGCACAACTTCTGGCCCTTAGCCTTTGTACGTCTTGTCTAGCTTCTCGCGACGTAATCCATTTACTTTCACCACTTTTCATTGCCGTTTTACCATCTAGGCTTGCCGCGAGTTTTATTCGAACATAAGGTAACGCTTGAGTCATCCGTTTAATAAAGCCAAGATTAAGTGCTTGGGCTTCATTTTCAAGTAAACCAAATTCAGTTTTAATGCCCGCTTGCTCTAGCATTGTTAAACCACAACCAGAAACATCGGGGTTTGGATCAACCATTGCCGCTACCACACGTTTTATTCCTGCATTTATTAATGCTTGGGCGCAAGGTGGCGTTCGACCAAAATGGCTACAAGGCTCTAACGTAACATACGCTGTCGCACCTTGAATAAATTTTAGATTCTTTAATTTAGCATCAGCTAGTGCATTAATTTCGGCATGTCCTTGCCCTGCTTTTTGATGAAAGCCAGTACCAATAATTTGCTCTTTACCTTCAGTACGGTTAACTAATACACAGCCTACGCTAGGATTAGGTGAGGTAGTATAGTGACCTTGCCTTGCTAACCTAATAGCTAACGCCATATATTGGTGATCTTGTTGGCTAAACGCCTTACTTCCTTTGCTCTGTGTTTTTTTCATTATTTTTGTCACCATTATTTCTTCGGCTAAGGCTTTCTTTACCTAAGCGAGCTATTTCATCGGCAAATTCACTAATATCTTCAAACGATAAATACACCGAAGCAAAACGTAAATAGGCAACTTTATCTAGCCATTTTAATTGTGACATGATCAAATTACCTAGCATTTCACTCGTAATTTCTCGCTCACCAGTAGCACGTAATTGTGATTTTAACTTGTTTATTGATAATTCAACTTGCTCAGTGCTAACGGGACGCTTTTCTAATGCACGACTAAAGCCACTGCGCATCTTATCTTCATTAAATGGCTCACGAGTACCATCACGTTTGATAATACGTGGCATCACCAATTCAGCACTCTCAAAAGTGGTATAACGCTCATGACAAGCGAGACATTCACGACGACGGCGAACTTGATGACCATCAGAAACTAGTCGAGAATCAATAACTTTAGTATCTGTTGCGCTACAAAAAGGACAATACATGATTTACCTAGGGTGAATTAAGTTTCGAGAAATAAGATCAGAAATGGCCGCTAATTGCGACCATTTTAATATAAACTCACTAAAATTAGTAAATTAGTTTGTTACCCTGAATGATTGGAGCCCCAAATAATTACTTTTGATATACTGGGAAGCGGCGACAAAGTTCGATAACTTGACCTTGTACACGTGTAATCACGCCTTCATTGGTTATATCATCAAGAATGTCACAGATCCAGCCAGTTAAAGCACTCGTTTCTTCAACACCAAAACCACGGCGAGTAATTGCTGGCGTACCTAAGCGTAAACCACTCGTAACAAAAGGAGAACGAGGATCGTTAGGAACTGCATTTTTGTTAACCGTGATATGGGCACTACCTAATACCGCATCAGCTTCTTTACCTGTGATATTTTTATCAATCAAGTCAAGCAGTAATAAATGATTTTCTGTGCCGTTAGAAACAACTTTGTAGCCGCGTTCTTGTAATACCGCAACCATAGCTTTGGCATTGTCTAATACATTTTGCTGATAAACTGTAAACTCTGGTGCTAATGCTTCTTTAAAGGCAACGGCTTTCGCTGCAATAATATGCATTAATGGGCCACCTTGACCACCAGGAAATACCGCACTGTTCAATTTTTTGTAAATCGCTTCATCGTCACAAGCAGAAACAATTAAACCACCACGAGGGCCAGCTAATGTTTTATGAGTTGTGGTAGTTACAACGTGAGCATGTGGAACAGGGTTAGGATAAAGACCAGCAGCAACAAGGCCTGCAACATGAGCCATATCAACGAAGAAGTATGCATCAATACTATCAGCAATTTTACGCATACGCGCCCAATCGACAATACCAGAGAATGCAGAAAAACCACCAATAATCATTTCAGGTTTATGTTCATGGGCAAGACGCTCTAACTCTTCGTAGTCAATATCGCCTGTTTCAGGATGAAGACCATATTGAAATGCCTCGTATGATTTACCTGAGAAGTTTACATGCGAACCATGAGTTAAATGACCACCATGAGCCAAGCTCATACCTAACACTTTCCCCCCTGGTGTAACTAAGGCTTGGAAAACAGCAGCATTTGCTTGCGAACCAGCATGTGGCTGCACATTGGCATAAGTTGCACCAAATAATTCTTTAGCGCGATCAATCGCTAACTGCTCAGCAATATCAACATATTCACAACCACCATAATAACGTTTGCCTGGGTAACCTTCAGCATATTTGTTCGTTAATTGTGAACCTTGCGCTTCAAGTACACGCGGGCTACAGTAGTTTTCAGAAGCAATTAGCTCAATGTGCTCTTCTTGACGTACAACTTCTTTGCACATTGCTTGATAAAGCTCAGCATCAAAATCGGCAATATTCATATCACGAGTAAACATGTTTTTTCCTCAAATAAACAACCATAATGGTTGTAAGTTCTAACCGTACATAAAAGTACTAAAATAATGCCGCGTATTCTGCCTGAGTTAGCTCAAAATGTACATGATAAAACCGATGGCTTTTAGTTCACTTTGTCTTGCCTTATAACGATAAAGATATAAAACAAAATAATAAAAGTATCATAAGTATATTAGCGACATCAATTATGTCTGTTGATCGATTGTGGTGAGTTAACTTAACGCTAATACTACTTTTTCAGAGCGCAATTTCCTAGCCATCAATAGCACTAACAAAATAGTAATGCTAATCGTAACTAAGCCAGTAAAGCCCATTAATACCCACGATACTGGCAGCCCTTTAAATAGATCTTCCATGATCAATGATTGCCCTGAAATTGGTAACCACTCTAACCATTTAGGTTTATCATCAATAAATATCATGATAACTGGCACCATAGCAGGCAGCATAATGATCATAGAAACCAAGGATTGCGCTTCTTTAAAATTTTTCGATTGAAAAGCAACAAACAACTGCAGTGCCGAGGCAAAAAAGCAAATAGGTAGTAACAATAATAACAGTGCTGAAATAGTATAAGCATCAAGGCTAAAACTGGCACCAATTTTAGTTAAATCAATAAAGCTCACTGAAAATGACGTTAGGCTTAGGGTTAACAATACGCCAATACAAGCAATTAAACTGGCACAGCACAGTTTAGCTGAAACAATTTTAATGGTGCTTACTGGTTGGCATAATAGCATTTCTAATACATTACGCTCGCGTTCGCCAGCACTAGCATCAATAGCAACAGGAAGACCCGACATAAAAGCAGCCATTAATAAATACAAACTAAGCATCATAGATATGATCATGGCATTAGAGTTTGGTAAGGAAGTGTCTTGTTCTATAACCTTAACTACTTGTAACAAACCTACATCAATACCACGCACTAACAAGCGTTTATAACCAATAGCGCTAGCATAGTTAGTAATGGTGTTTTTTATACGTCGAATAGGTGATAAATTGGCCTTTTCGCTATAATCAGCACTCAGGTAAATATCAATAGTTTTACCGTCTAGCATGTCTTGATTAAAACTTTGTGGAATAGTTAAGGTTAAATTACGTTCATCCCAAATAACTGTTTCATCAATTGGTACATCATTAAATAATAAGATATTTTCATCGTTCAATGCGTTAATCAGTTTTGGTGCATATTCTACCCCTGATACTTTAAGGTAAATAGCAGGAGTGTCTACTGCCTCCTTGATCATAACTTTTGAGATAGCAAAAATCATTACTGGTGCCACCACCGCCATCATCATAGCCATCATCATAGCGCGTTTATCTCGAAATGCTTCTTTCAACTCTTTTGTTAGTAGTGCTTTGAATTGGATCATGCCGCTACTCCTTCATCTGAGCCAATGATTTTAACGAAAGCGTCTTCTAACTGCGTTTCGCCAGCTAGTTCACATAATTCTTCTGGGGTGCCTTGTGCCGCTAACTTGCCATTGGCAACAATAATCACTCGATCACACAGCGCGGCAACTTCTTGCATTACATGTGATGAAAATAAAATACAATGACCTTTCTCTTTAAACCGAGCAAGGTAGTTACGCAGTACACGAGTACTCATCACATCAAGACCACGAGTTGGCTCATCAAGAACAAAGTTTTGCGGTTGATGCACTAGTGCTTGCGCTAAGGTTACCTTCATTCGTTGCCCTTGAGAAAAGCCTAATGTTTTTCTATGCGCTAGCTCTGTCATATTTAAATCTTTAATTACCGTTTCTATGGCATGGTGTTTTATATCTCCTTGTAAGCCATGAATACTGGCAAAATAATCTATTTGCTCATAGGCAGTTAAACGTTCATACAGCCCAAATTTATCTGGAAATATACCTAAACGCGCTCTTGCTTGTAGCGGATTTTCTACCACATTAATACCATCAATAATGGCACTACCTGAATCTGCTTTAAGTAAACCATAAAGAGTACGCAAACAAGTGGTTTTACCTGCACCATTAGGGCCTAAAATACCAGTTATTTCACCATCTTTGGCAGTAAAAGATAATCCGTCAAGGGCTATTAGGCGGTTTTCTTTTTTACCAAACAAGCCTTTTGTTTCGCCACTAAACGTTTTACGTAAATTATTAACTTCAATCATTAGTCATACCTCCTTGTGTTTTGATCAATGTTGATAAACTCATTGTACCGCCATTTAAACTGGTCATAAAAGACTCATTAGGAACATCATCTAAACAAGACTCATCTAACTCTTTTGGTTTAAGTAAGGTTAAAAACTCATTAATAATATCACTAGCACAAGTACTCATCACAACGGTATGAGCTGCATTTTTTACTACAATATGATGATTGTTTGGCAAAGAATTAGCGCTATATTCGCCATTACTTGGCGGCGTAACTGGATCTAGCTCACCTGATAAAATGAGTGTTGGAATATCAGCGGTTACTGGTGTATAAAATGCCTCATTAGGGCTATATTGTGGCCACAATGAACAAACCATTTTAAAACCAAAATGGCTCTCATCACCACCAAAATTATTATTAGCATCTTGCTCAAAGTCAGTTGCCGATATTCTTGGATAATCTTCATTACAAATAATGTTAAATAATAAACCAATATAAATACCTTGCCCGCTTTCTGTTTGTGCGATTAAGCCTGCTAAAGGCATATAGTTACCTAAATAAGCTTGATGAATAACCAAAGGCACCAATGAGCGTGCAGCCACCGAGTATAATTGCATACGAATTATCCCCAGTAACTTTGCTTTACTTATTACAAATTTTGTTGGTGTTCCTAAACGAGGATGGGCAATATTTACTTGTACTGGCGCTTGTTCAAGACGTTCTAATAAAGCTTGAAACTCTTGAGCTAGTTTAGGAAATGCATGCTGACAAGTTGGCTCTTTTTGACAGTTCTTTAGCAATAAATTAAAGGAGTGTGCTGAACTTTGACCAAATAAGCCAATTGGCACGTCTATTGGTGCGACACTATCTAACACCACGCTACGTAAAGAGTCAGGAAACATGCGCATATAAACAAGCCCAGCACGTGTACCATATGAACCACCATAAATATTAATTTGTTTATGACCTAACGCTGAGCGTACTGCTTCAAAATCTCGAATGGCATTTTCGCTATTATATTGGCTAAGATCAGCAGTTAAGTTTTCTAGGCAGTCTTTGACATCTTGCACAGAGAAGTCTTCAGGGGTTAACACATAAACATCCTGTGCTAATACACCTTCGCATTGTAACGGATGAGACGCCCCAGTGCCTCGTTGATCGACTAAAATCAAATCACGGGTTTTGCGCACTTCATAAAACACCCTTGTTAACCCTGATGCTAATTCAGCAGCAGCTTGCCCTGGACCACCAGCAAGAAACATCAACGGGATTTTATTATCACTATTATCTATGGCAGGTAATACCACAAAATTTATTGTAATCTGTTCACCGTCTGGTTTACTATAATCTTCAAGTACTTGCAGTTTTCCACATTTAACTTGAGCCTTAATTCCATCTACATGGCAATGACCTATACTCAGTTGCTGATTTTGACTATAAGCATTAAAACTTACCAGTAAAACAAACAATAAAGTAATCATCCTATTTTTTATCATTTTATCCATCCAATTTGTTTTTTACAGTGTGTTTACAAAAGCTCTCTATTTTATTTTTTCACTGTTTGAAATGCAACTATTTGTAATTATTTATAAATAGCCATTCACAAACGCTTCAATAAAAGATAAAGTTTAGTTATTAACTTCTCCCTAAGTACCAAAGGAATCCTCATGGAAATAAATCAGTGGGTAGATGAACTATTTGATGTGTTTGACGAAGATAAAGATGGTGTAATTAATCGCACAGAATTTGTTGAATTAATTGATGTATTACTACAAGATAAAGGCATTCGCATGTGCGAAACTATATTCAACCGCTTTGATACCAATCACAGTAACTCTATTTCTAAAGATGAACTAAAAGTAATGGTGATAGAATTAGCGCTATAACCTTATTAACTTAGATTTATCTGTTCTTAGCTTTCCTAGGAGAGCTACCCTGTTCAATAGTCAACTTTCTATCATGCTATACCAGTGATGATGCCGAATTGCCGGAAATTTCCTTAAAAATTCTGGCATTGTTACGCACCCATAATCGCCAAAATATCATGCAGATTACCGAAGCAAGCGGCGCAAACAGAAATACAATCAAGCTGCGACTGCGCGAGCTGGTAAAGTCCGGAAAAATCAGACGGCACGGCAAAGCAAGGGCCACCTGGTACACATTATGAACAATGAACAAGCCAGAATATTTAAGGCAAGCGAGAAATTACGAACATGAAAAAACTAAAAATGCACAGCCCTGATTTAACGGCAAAAAATATCGCTAAAATTCGCGAGTTGTTTCCAAATTGTGTAACGGAAGCAACCGATGAGAACGGCAAGCCGCGCTTGGCGGTTGATTTTGACCAGCTCAGGCAGGAATTATCGGATAGCATTGTCGAAGGGGCACAGGAACGCTATCGGCTGGACTGGCCGGGCAAGCGCGCAGCCCTGCTTGCCGCCAATGCGCCCATTGCCAAAACTCTGCGTCCCTGCCGCGAGGAGAGCCTTGATTTTGACAGCACGCAAAACCTGTTTATCGAGGGCGATAATCTGGATGCGCTGAAACTGTTGCAGGAAACCTATCTCGGCAAGGTCAAGATGATCTATATCGACCCGCCCTATAATACCGGCAAGGATTTTATCTATAAGGACAATTTTACTGCCGATAAACAGGACTATCTGGCAGACAGCGGGCAGATTGATGAACACGGCGGCAGGCTGCTCAGCAACCCCGAAAGCAATGGGCGTTATCATTCGGACTGGTTGAGTATGATGTATCCGAGGCTGAAACTGGCGCGTAATTTGTTGCGGGATGACGGGGTTATTTTTATCAGTATTGATGATAATGAAGTGGCAAGTTTACGCAAAATTTGTAGCGAAATTTTCGGTGATAAAAATTTTATTGCAGAGTTGATATGGGAGCGGGCTTACGCGCCTAAAAATGATGCAAAGTATATCTCTAATAGCCATGATTATGTTCTGATGTATGCCAAGTCTATCAATGCCTTTCAAATTGGGCGTTTGCCGCGTACAGAAAAAGCAAACGCACGATATAAAAATTTAGACAATGATCCGCGAGGTGTTTGGAAGCCGAGTGATATGTCAGTTAAGTCATATACTGTGGAATACGATTATCCAATTACAACACCCTCGGGACGTGTCATAGAGCCTCCAACAGGACGCTGTTGGAGGCTCTCTAAAAACGCATTTTTAGAGAGACTCGACGATAACCGAATATATTTCGGTGTAGATGGCAATAATGTGCCATGTATAAAGCGTTTTTTGTCCGAGTTGAAGTTTGACGGACTGGCTCCACAATCCATAATGTTTTACAAAGATGTTGGGCATAGCCAAGAAGGGGCTAAAGAAGTTACTTCATTACTCGCAGCTGGAGCGTTTGATGGACCAAAGCCTATCCGCCTTTTAAATAGATTGATTAGTCTAGCAAAAACAGAACCAAATGATATTATCCTAGACTTCTTTGCTGGTTCTTCATCAACCGCCCACGCAACCATGCAGCTCAACGCCAAGGACGGCGGCAACCGTAAATTCATCATGGTGCAACTGCCTGAAGAAACGGACGAAAAATCCGAAGCCTGCAAAGCCGGTTACAAAACCATCGCCGAAATAGCCAAAGAACGCATTCGTCGCGCTGGCAAAAAAATCCTTGCAGGCGAATGCCATGAAAACTGGAACAAAGACATCGGCTTCCGTGTCCTGAAAATCGACAGTTCCAATATGGCGGATGTTTATTACACGCCGGAACAGACTGAGCAGAAAGACCTGCTGGCCGCTGTGGATAATATCAAGCCGGGGCGGGGAAATCCTGAAGATTTGCTGTTTCAGGTGCTGGTGGATTGGGGCGTTGACCTGACCCTGCCCATCCACCGCGAGACCATTCAGGGCAAAACCGTCTTTTTCATCAATCATAAGCCCTATGACCTGATCGCCTGTTTTGACCAAGGCATTACCGAACAACTGGTCAAGGAACTGGCAGCTCATAAACCGGTGCGAGTAGTGTTCCGTGATAACGGTTTCGCATCGGATGCAGTAAAAATCAATGTCGAGCAGATTTTCCGCCAGCTTTCGCCGGCTACCGATGTCAAATCAATTTAGTTCAAATGAAAGGGGCGCGGCAGGTCAGTAGCGCTATAAGGATACGAAAAAATGAAACTTAAATTCAAAATTCAACCCTACCAGACTAACGCCGTGGATGCGCTGCTGGATTGCTTTGCCAGACAGCCCAAAAGCGATGCTTTGCGTTACCGTATTGATCCGGCAAGTGAAGAAAGGTGAGCATTATCGACCCGGGTTTGAATACGAATGTTTTAAGAATAGCGATATTCGCCTGACATATTTAATCACGCCACCAAGACATCTGATAAACAGTTAGCTGTCATGGCGCATCAACCACCGCATATTGATAGGAGAAATGGAAGTGGCACCTAAAGTATTTATATCTTACTCACATGATAATGACGTGCATAAATATTGGGTATTACAATTAGCTACAAGATTACGTTCAAACGGCGTTGATGTTTTGTTGGACCGTTGGAATTTAAGTTTGGGGTCGGACATAGCTTCTTTTATAGAGAGAGGTTTATCATCTTCAAGTAAAATCGTTTGTATTTGTTCAGAAGCATATGAGAAAAAAGCGAACGAAAAGAGTGGTGGCGTAGGTTATGAAAAGCAGATCATGACAGCTAACATGATGCGTGATTTGAATGCAGAATGGATAATCCCGGTAATCAGGAATAATAATTCTGAAAAAGTTCCTACTTTTTTAAAAGGAAAGCTACATATTAATTTTGAAAATAACTCTTTATATGAAAATAACTATGAAAAGTTACTTCGGGAGTTGTTAGATGAACCTGTGCTTCCTATACCACCAATAGGCAAAAATCCTTTTGATAATATCAAGAATTTTTCAACCCAAAAATTCATACCTAACACAGAAAAATATATATCGCCTGCCGTTAAAGGGGTTGTAACTTTCGATTATTCAAACAATGATGGACGCTATTTTATTGGGCAAGAAGAACTCGGATTTACATTGAAGTTTTCAAAAGCAAGTAACATATCAATACACCTTTATAATTGTCCCAACAACATAAATACAGTAGCTACTGTCAAAGACAAACACACAATTACAGATATTGATGACGCTAGAATTTATGACGGTTCATCTAGGGTAAGAAGTATAAAGATTAATCAAATAGCCACAATACAAAACATTAATGGATTTTTTGCAGCTATTAAAGTTACAGATATAAAAGATGATACACGGGATAGTGAATTTGATGAAGTAACATTTGAATACCTGATACAAACAAATGGTAGCCCTGATTTCACATCAGAAAAACAAATCAAGGGAGCAAAAGAATGAAACTTAAATTCAAAATACAACCCTATCAAACTAACGCCGTGGATGCGGTGCTGGATTGCTTTGCCGGACAGCCCAAAAGTGATGCTCTGCGCTATCGCATTGACCAGGGCAAAAGAAAACAGGTTCGCCTTGAAGAAGATGGATTCAGGAATAACGATATTCGCCTGACAGATATTCAGCTTCTAAAAAATATTCAGGCGGTGCAAAAACGCCAAAACCTGCCTCTGCCAAAATCACTTGCTGATTTTACCGAGACCGACCGCACGGGCATGGTTAAACCAAAGCCCAAATCCTACAAGCCTGGTGCGCGCCTCAATCTTGATATTGAAATGGAAACCGGCACCGGTAAGACCTATTGCTATATCAAAAGTATTTTCGAGATGTATAAACGCTATGGCTGGTCAAAATTCATCATTATGGTGCCAAGCATTGCCATTCGTGAGGGGGTAAAAAAATCATTCGAAATTACTGCCGATCATTTTACCGAAACTTACGGCAAGCGCGCACGGTTTTTCATTTATAACTCCAAACGTCTGCATGAGCTAGAAAGCTTTTCATCGGATGCCGGTATCAATGTGATGATCGTCAATACGCAGGCCTTTGCCGCCACAGGCAAAGACCAACGGCGTATTTACATGGAACTGGATGATTTTCAGTCGCGCCGCCCTATTGATGTGATCAGCAGCAACCGCCCTATCCTGATACTAGATGAGCCGCAAAAGATGGAAGGCAAGGCAACCATGGACGCCCTGCCCAAATTCAAGCCGCTGTTCATCTTGCGCTATTCCGCCACCCACAAAACCAACCACAACAAAATTCACCGCCTCGATGCACTCGACGCCTATAACCAGAAACTGGTGAAGAAAATCGCCGTGCGCGGAATTCAAACACGCGGACTGGCGGGTACTAATGCCTACCTTTATCTGGAAGGCATTGAAATTTCCAAAACAGCACCCGTGGCGCGCATCGAGATGGAAGTGAAGCGGGCATCGGGGGTGATTAAGCGCCAGTTGAAACGGCTGGAATGCGGGCGCAACCTGTTTGTCGAATCTGGCGAGCTGGACCAATATCGTGGCTTTACCATCAGCGGGATTAACTATAATCAAGACACAGTTGAATTCACCAATGGAGTGGTTCTAAATGCCAGCGAAGCCAGTGGCAATGTGAGTGAACAAGACATTCGCCGCATCCAGATACGCGAAACCATCAAGGCGCATTTTGACAAAGAAAAGCAGCTCTTTGCCCAGGGCATCAAGGTGCTATCGCTGTTTTTTATCGACACAGTCGCCAAATACCGTGATTATGCGCAAGCAGATGAAAAAGGCGACTATGCTCGCGTCTTTGAACGTGAATATCAAACCTTAAAAGACGAATATCTGGCAGAATTGCCGCTTGATCAGGCTTATCGCGAATATTTGGCGGACATTGATGCAGCTGCAACCCATAATGGCTATTTCGCCATCGACAAAAAAACTAACCATCTGAAAGATCCGAATGTTAGCAAACGTACGGGCGATTCCGATGATGTAGATGCTTATGATTTGATCCTGAAGGACAAGGAGCGGCTGTTGTCCTTTGGCGAACCAACCCGCTTTATCTTCTCCCACTCCGCCCTGCGCGAAGGATGGGACAATCCTAATGTCTTTGTTATGTGCATGTTGAAGCATAGCGATAACACACTGTCACGCCGTCAGGAAGTAGGGCGCGGGCTACGTTTGTCCGTTGATCAATATGGCGAGCGCGTGGATCATCCCGCCATTGTGCATGACATTAACGTGCTCACGGTGGTCGCCAGCGAAAGCTATCATGATTTTGTTGCTGGACTGCAAACTGAAATTGCTGAGGCTCTTTCGGCACGCCCGAGAAAAGCCACCGAAGCTTACTTCACCGGCAAAATTATAGAGACAGAATCTGGTTCTGTGGAAATTACCCCGCAAATGGCGAAACAGATTTATCGCTACTTAATCAAAAACGATTACACCGATGATATGGATGCCATCACCGACACATATCACCAAGCAAAAGCAGACGGAAAACTGGCAGAGTTTACCGAACAACTTGCCCCCTATACGGCGCAAATAATCGACCTGATTGACAGTGTGTTTGACCATAGCAAACTGCCCGATATTGATGATGGGCGCAAGCCGAAAACCAATCCGCTTAATGATAATTTCAAGCGGAAGGAATTTTTGGAACTCTGGTCACGCATCAATCGCAAGGCGGTTTACCGTGTTGAATTTGAATCAGGAGAATTGGTGCGAAAATCGGTTGCTGCTCTCAATAAAGAGCTTCGTGTTACCCCGTTGCAATATACCGTGCAAACGGGCGAGCAAATGGCAAGCGTAACCGATGAACAACTTAAATCAGGTGCAGGTTTTAAGCCTACCCGCACAAATACAGAACGAGGCAGTACGGTGTATTCAGATGTTAGCTACGATCTGGTTGGTAAAATTGCCGAGAATGCTCATCTGACCCGTAAAACCGTAGCAGAAATTATCACCCAAATTGAGCTAGCTGTATTCATGCAGTTTCAGCAAAACCCAGAGCACTTTATCACGGAAGCTTCAAGGTTGATCAAGGAACAAAAAGCCACCGCCATTATTGAAAAACTCAATTATGACAAGGTTGAAGATCGCTATGAAACCAATATTTTCACTGCCGCCCAAGCTGGGCAGGATTTATCGCGCGCCACGGGCAAACTCAAGAAACACGTCTATGATTATTGTGTCCCCGATTCTGATGTTGAGCGCGACTTTGTCGATGAACTAGATGTAAGCGATAAAGTGGTGGTTTATGCGAAACTGCCACGAGGCTTTTTGATCCCGACACCCGTTGGTGATTATAATCCCGACTGGGCAATATCGTTCGAGCGGGGCAGTGTCAAACATATCTACTTCGTGGCAGAAACCAAGGGCACAATGTCGTCCATGAAATTGCGCGAAATTGAAAAAACGAAAATCGAATGTGCCCGCAAATTCTTCGACGGCATCAACGAACATATCCAATCTGATAAGGTCAAATATGACGTTGTCACCGACTATGGAAAATTGATGGATGTTGTTGGATTGAGTGGGTGAACTCAATGATCAAGAAATATCAATTATTATAACCTTCGGTTCACAGGGAGGGATCTCGCATTTCGGATAAAAAGCACAGTATAATGAAAGTATTGAAAATCACAGAGTAGATGCTAATAAAGATTACGAATTAGCTGATATTATTTTTTTAACAATAGCTGGAGTGCTTTGTGGGGCAAAAGGCGAGTATAGATATTAACAATGCGGTTATTACCGCTGATGCAATGCACTGTCAAACAGAAACCACCACGGTAATACATGAAAAATATTAATGATTCAACGTATAAATAAGCTTTGCCATACTTCATCGGCAATCGCTTTTCCTTCAGCTGTAACCGTTTCTCCAGATTCAACTAATATTTTAGTTTTAATACCAGCAGCTTGCGCGGCTTGAAGATCTGATATTTTATCACCAACCATAATGCTTTGAGTTACATCGATATCAAATTTATCAATCGCTTGATTTAACATGCCTGGCATAGGTTTTCTGCAATCACATGCTTTTAAGTATTCTGGTAACGCTTTTTTAGGGTGATGTGGACAAAAGTAAACTTCTGTTATTGGTATTTGATGTTTGCTAAATTCAGATTTCATCCAATCGGTGAGCACATTAAAATCCAGCTCCGAATAATAACCTCGCCCGATCCCCGATTGATTTGTCACTACTATAATGATAAAACCTTGCTTTATAAACTGCTGGCATGCTTCAAAAACACCATCGATAAATTCAAAGTCTTCAATTTTAGATACATATGCATGATCATAGTTGATCACACCATCTCTATCTAAAAATACCGCTTTATTCATTATGCAAACGCCAAAATGTTTTTTTCATTTACTATACGATCAAACATATTAGTAACATCTTCAATTTGAATTTGTGACATCAAATTTTTACCTTTACAGCGTTTCCCCCAAGGTAACTTTTCTGCAGTTTTACCAAACTGCGCTTTTAAGTTTTTATGATAAACTTCAACCGCATAATCTTGATATTTATAAGGACCTGTGCGTTTAGGGTTCGAATGGGCATATAAACCGATAACAGGCGTATCTACAGTAACAGCCATATGCGCAGGACCTGTATCAGGAGCAAGCACTAAATCTGCTTCTTTTAAAATACATAACAATTGTTTTAAATTAGTCTTACCTACTAGGTTTAATATTTCAAAATCACAATGGCTTTGAATATCTCGGGCTAGCTCTCTTTCCATATCAACCAGCCCGCCTGTCAATACAACTTTAAATCCACTTTTATTAGCATATTGGGCTAAAGCGGCATAGCGCTCTGGTAACCAATTTCTTTCTTTTTTACTGGCGGCGGCAGAAATCACAAATATTTTTTTGTTTGATGTTGCAAAGTTATTTAAGGTTTGGGTCGCAAAGGATAAATCAGCGTCACTATATGGCATTTGCCAGCTAGGCTCATAATGAGGCACACCTATCGCCTTTGCGAAGCCTTGAAAGCCTTCTAAAACATGAGGTTCAGATTGCGAGGCTATGCGTTTATTAGTAAAAATAGCATGACCCCCTTTACAGCGAGACCAATCAAAGCCCATTTTAACTTTTGCAGGAATATAAGCTGCTGCAATATTTGCTCTTAATGCCACTTGCATATGCAATAAAACATCAAATTTTTTGCCTTTTAATTCTGCTTTTAGCTTTTTATATGCTGCTTTACCTTGTTTTTTATCAAAGATAACAAACTTTATGCCTGGCAAGTCTGCTAATAACATAGCTTCTACTTTACCTAAAACCCAAGTGATTTTTGCTTTTGGCTTATGTCGTTGAATTGCTTGAACAGCAGATACCGCATGGCATACATCGCCAATAGCAGATAACCTAAGAATACATATATCTTGATACTGATTGGTTGGAACCACAATTCACCTTTAATTTATAAACACAGCAAAAATACGAATAAATAGATTTTAAATGAGTTAACTACATAGGCATGAATAATTAAAACTGCTGAATTTTTTTAATTACATTTGAAGTTGAACAACCGTTTAAAAACTTTAACACTTCAACTTTACCGCCATTTTTTAGTACAAAATCTGCGCCAGCGATTTGATCAACGCTGTAATCTCCACCTTTGATCAAAATATCAGGCTTTACCTGCTCAATAAGCTTAGCTGGCGTATCGTTATTCTCTCGCTTACCAAATGGGATCACCCAATCAACTGAGCCTAAGGCTGAAATCACCATAGCACGTTCCTTTAATGGATTTATCGGACGCTCTGGACCTTTTAATCTAGCGATTGATTCATCATTATTTAAACCAACAACTAAACGATCACCCTTTGCTTTAGCTTGCGCTAAATAACATACATGACCTGCATGTAAAATATCAAAACAACCATTGGTAAAGACAATCGTTTCACCATTTTGACGCGCAAATTCAATATGCTGTAATACATCATCAAAAGGTGCTTGATAATGCTCTCCCGTTTGTGCTAAATACTGACTCAGTTTACGGCCTAACTCTTCTGGTGAGACAGTTGCAGCGCCTAACTTACCCACAACAATACCTGCCGCTAAGTTAGCAACTTCAACCGCATCTTTAGCTGGCATTCCTGCGGCTAACATAACCGATAATGTTGCAATTACTGTGTCGCCTGCACCTGTTACATCAGAAACCTCTAATACCTGTGCCGTAAAGTCATATTTTTCACTTTCTGTAATTAAAGACATGCCTTGCTCTGAGCGTGTTAGTAACATAGCGCCAATATTTGCAGATTTAATAATTTTACGGGCAGAATCAGCAATGATTTTTTCAGAGCCTATTTGACCACCGACAGCTGAGTATTCGGTTAAGTTAGGTGTAATATAATCAGCACCCGCATATTGACTTAAATCTTTAGATTTAGGATCTACTAACACTGTTTTACCAGCAGATTTAGCAACCGTTATCATTTCTTTGATTAAGCTCAAGGAGCCTTTGTTATAATCAGAAAATACAATAAAGTCATATTGCTCTATAATATTATCTAATTTATCAAGCAATAACTGACTATGCTGTTGTGTAAAGTTTTCTTCTAAATCAAGTCTAACCACTTGCTGATGACGGCTTATAATACGCATTTTAACGATAGTAGGATGCTCATTTTGTATCACTAATTGAGATTCTATTTTTTCATCAGTAAGTAGATTTTTTAACATACGACCATATTCATCATCACCAATAATCCCCAATAGACTCACTTGACCATCTAAGTGTGCAATATTTTTTGCAACGTTGGCAGCACCACCAGCTTTATCTTCTAGTTTATTCACTTTTACAACGGGTACTGGCGCTTCTGGGGAGATACGTCCTGTATCGCCATACCAATATCTGTCCAACATCACATCGCCAACAACTAATACTTTAGCCTGTGATAAATTCTTTAAAAATGATAAATCCATTAAGCTTTACTCGCCATTAATTCGTCATAAATCAAATCAAGCGCTTCACATAACCAGTGCCCGATAAACATATGTGCTTCTTGAATTCGAGCTGTTTCATCATTTTTTATAATAATAGACAGTTTTGCGATATCTTTAACTTCTCCACCATCACGTCCAGTTAACGCAACTGTAAATGCACCAATTTCATTAGCAGCTGACAGCGCCAAGTTTATATTATTACTTGTACCTGAAGTTGTTAACCCAATGACTAAATCATCGCTTTGACATAAACCTAAAATTTGACGCTCAAAGACAGAATCAAAGTGATAATCATTAGCATGTGCCGTTAAAATAGACGTATCTGTTGTTAAAGCAATTGAAGCCAACGGCGCTCTTTCTTTTTTATAGCGCACCATAAACTCTGCCGCTAAATGTTGTGAATCGGCAGCACTGCCACCATTGCCAAACCAAATAACCTTACCACCATTAACTAAGGTTTTTTTACATTGTGCTAACAATTGTAAAGCTTGCTCTTGATAGGCTGCCATAGTGTCGAATGCTTTACGATGTCGTTCTAGGCTTTTTAAATAGCTATTTGCTAAATCTTTCATCTTATTCCTTAGGGTGCAGGCCCTTACTTATGAACATAGATTACCTAAATTCTCCTGAAAATTCATTTTTTCTGATGCAAAAAACAACTCGATTCTGTTATTTCATAGTTATCTTCGCAACAATCACGCTACAATCACACAACTATTACGCAGCAATGTAAAGTAAAGCGTATGCTAGGAGCCTAGTTTGTTGATTTTTTATTTTTTGTTTTTTGTTTTTGAATTTATTTTAATTATCTTAAACTAGATGCTAGTTGTTCAATTTGACTTAGTGCATAGCGCATACTGTATACCTTCCAACCTTGCTTTGTTGCTGCGATAGCTTCGGGTTTATCGATGGCTATACCTACTTTTTTCAATGGCCATGCTAGCTCTAATTGAGCGACAACTTCTTGTTTGTTATTTTCAATTTTTTCACCTACTTCAGGTAAAGAAACATGATATTTTTCTAATAAATCAATTACACCATGCATACCTGGGTCAGCCAATTTGCAAACGTCTTGCCAGCTTTCTTTAACATTAAGCCCTTGTGCACTTCTTAATTGAGAAATTCGTTTTGTGTCTTCGTGTTTGATAAACAGGTGTTGGTGATCAGGTTGTTTACGATGACAATCACAACATAGTGGCGTTAAATTACTGCTGCTGTTATCTGACTTAACCCCATTAATATGATGTACATGTAGTAGTCTTTTGTGCTGGCTCAGATCAAGTCCACATTGTTGGCATTGATAGTTAACTTTTACCCGTACTTTTTTAGATATATCATCCCAATCTTTGGTGTAGTGAGAGGTTTGATTATTCGCCACACCTGTTGGCATAAATTTGAAAAATGAACTGTAAGTATCAAAAAAGTCAGTAAGGTGAAAGTCTTGAACAAACGTTTTTCTTGGTGCGCCTCTTTTTAACGAAGAGAATTTTTGGTAATTAACAGATTCAAGGCAATATTGACAAACATTTAGTTTTGTTTCACCTTCAATAAGCTCATAAGTTCGATTGTCTGTACCTGATACGGCAAACAATCCATCTAATTTATTTGTTACTACGTACCGTTCAAGGCGACCTTTTTTCCTCATTCGTTCTAATATGTCGCAGTCTGCTACGTGAAATTTATTACCTTGTGAGCCATCTTGTAAGACATCATAAATTTTATTTTTGTAACTATGATCTTTGATATATAACAGAACTTGACGACCTTGATAACTAGCAAGGCCAGTTTCAAACTCTATATCCCCAAAATTTACTTCTAAGCCTTCATTTAACTGTTTGTCTATCGGCTCTATAGGGATTAGTTCGTTTGATAATTCAAATTCAATACGCTCTGCTCCCATCGTTTTCACGGCATTATGAAGTACAGAAAAATCAACCGTTAACTTCATTTATAAGCCTTCAACAATTTTTCTAATTTGGATATCGGCATTGGTAATTACGCGAAATGAAACTCGTCGAGATTTCTGTTTGTTTTCAGTATTATCTTCATTCAGTTTTAAACGCGATGATGCTAAACCTACAGCGGCAAAAGAAGACTTGATCCATGCCCTTTGTTCACGGGATAGTTTGGCGAGAAAATATGAGTAATTTAGCACGCTGCGTGTTCTATTTTGTGACAGTGACATGTTAAAAAAATACGCATCATCTGGGTGTGTACCATTACCCCACTCAGATGAGGTATGTCCTTCAATTCTAACTTCATCAATACTGCTTCGGTATTTATCAAGAACATTCAGATACCGAGGAATGAAGTTAACTAATATTTCTTTAAACTCAACCTTTAACGAACTTTCACCACTAGCAAAGAGTACTTCTGGTGAATTAAATTGAAATGATAGGGTTTCTTTATCTATAGATGCTTGCCAAGAAACTAAATCATTTGTGAATTCAGCATTTAAGGCATCAAATATAGCCACCTGATTTTGT
Source organism: uncultured Colwellia sp. (assembly GCA_965261045.1). Classification (GTDB taxonomy): domain Bacteria; phylum Pseudomonadota; class Gammaproteobacteria; order Enterobacterales; family Alteromonadaceae; genus Colwellia. The sequence continues at coordinate 615,887 of CBDHCJ010000001.1, read as the reverse complement.
TGATAGGTTACCGCTACATCTTTTATTTTATCGCGCTCTATTGAAACATGACGCATAAAAGCAATGGCTATAAAGAGAAAAACCATCATCAAACCAGCCATAAGATCTGAAACCGTTAACCAATGTTCGCCATCGTCCTTCTGCTTGGACGCGCCAAAAACAGAATTAATTGAAGACATAATCTACGCCGCCTCTACTACTGAGCTCATCTGGCTTACTAACCTTGTATAGTCTTTTACGAATTGATTACTGATTTGGCCAAGTGCCTTGCCCATTTCAGTCATTACACGGTTCAACTCTTGCTGGAGAGATTGATCAATCATGCCTAATTGTTTTTCAACAGCCTCACCTGTTTTTCCTACTTGGTCTTTAAGGCCAGCATCTATATTTGAGAAAACTTTAGTCATATGTTGTGTTTGGGATGCAAATACATCTTCTAATGATGACTCAAGGCGTTTTTGCATATTTTCAATACTTTGAACAACACTATCACGAGCATTAGCGGTATCTGAAGTAAGAGTTTTATTAGCATCTGTTAACGTCTTAGCCATCATTTTTGAGTCTTCAATAAGGCCATTCACCATATCTCTAACATTTATGCTTAGCTCTTTAACTGTATGCTCTAACTCTTCTCTTATTTTTACTGTATTTCCGCTAACTTCGTTGGTAGTTTCTTGTAAGCTCTCATTTGTTAATTTAACTTGTGTTTCAAACTGCTCAGCGCCAGTAGTGATTGCTTTTTCAACTGTGCTCGCACTTGCTACTAGTTTTTCACCTATTTCGTTGCTAGTTTCTTTTAAGCTCACATTTGTTAATTTAACTTGTGTTGCAAACTGCTCAGCGCCAGTAGTGATTACTTTTTCAACTGTGCTCGCACTTTCTGCTAGTTTTTCACCTATTTTTTCAACACCTTCTTTGCTATTTGATACAAATTTATCAAGCAAGTCTCTAACATTCAGACTTAGCTCTTTAACTGTATGCTCTAACTCTTCTCTTATTTTTACTGTATTTCCGCTAACTTCGTTGGTAGTTTCTTGTAAGCTCTCATTTGTTAATTTAACTTGTGTTTCAAACTGCTCAGCGCCAGTAGTGATTGCTTTTTCAACTGTGCTCGCACTTGCTACTAGTTTTTCACCTATTTCGTTGCTAGTTTCTTGTAAGCTCACATTTGTTAATTTAACTTGTGTTTCAAACTGCTCAGCGCCAGTAGTGATTACTTTTTCAACTGTGCTCGCACTTTCTGCTAGTTTTTCACCTATTTTTTCAACACCTTCTTTGCTATTTGATACAAATTTATCAAGCAAGTCTCTAACATTTATGCTCAGCTCTTTAACTGTATGCTCTAACTCTTCTCTTATTTTTACTGTATTTCCGCTAACTTCGTTGGTAGTTTCTTGTAAGCTTTCATTTGTTAATTTAACTTGTGTTTCAAACTGCTCAGCGCCAGTAGTGATTGCTTTTTCAACTGTGCTCGCACTTTCTGCTAGTTTTTCACCTATTTTTTCAACACCTTCTTTGCTATTTGATACAAATTTATCAAGCAAGTCTCTAACATTTATGCTCAGCTCTTTAACTGTATGCTCTAACTCTTCTCTTATTTTTACTGTATTTCCGCTAACTTCGTTGGTAGTTTCTTGTAAGCTTTCATTTGTTAATTTAACTTGTGTTTCAAACTGCTCAGCGCCAGTAGTGATTGCTTTTTCAACTGTGCTCGCACTTTCTGCTAGTTTTTCACCTATTTTTTCAACACCTTCTTTGCTATTTGATACAAATTTATCAAGCAAGTCTCTAACATTCATACTTAGCTCTTTAACTGTATGCTCTAACTCTTCTCTTATTTTTACTGTATTTCCGCTAACTTCGTTGGTAGTTTCTTGTAAGCTCTCATTTGTTAATTTAACTTGTGTTTCAAACTGCTCAGCGCCAGTAGTGATTACTTTTTCAACTGTGCTCGCACTTTCTGCTAGTTTTTCACCTATTTTTTCAACACCTTCTTTGCTATTTGATACAAATTTATCAAGCAAGTCTCTAACATTTATGCTTAGCTCTTTAACTGTATGCTCTAACTCTTCTCTTATTTTTACTGTATTTCCGCTAACTTCGTTGGTAGTTTCTTGTAAGCTCTCATTTGTTAATTTAACTTGTGTTTCAAACTGCTCAGCGCCAGTAGTGATTGCTTTTTCAACTGTGCTCGCACTTGCTACTAGTTTTTCACCTATTTTTTCAACACCTTCTTTGCTATTTGATACAAATTTATCAAGCAAGTCATTTGAAGCAGAGATATGACTTTGAATATATTTATCAGATTCTGTTAATAGCTCTTTGTAATGGCCATTTGCCGATTCAACTGATGCTGCAATAGTTTTAACTGTTTCGTCAATTTGGTTACGGATTTCAGGTACCGCTTCTACCGCTTTATCACGGATATCTTTAAATGCGGCTAAATGATTTTCAAGTTCAGACAACTGATGTTGGTTAACTTCCATCACGTCTTTTAAATTAGTCATTGTTTCAGGTATAATTTTGGATTCATTACTAATTGCAGTAACTGATGCCTCTGTAGCAGTAATAGAGGATACCCCCAACTTATACAGCTCCGTCATTTCACTGATTTGTACTTTGTAGTTCTCTTGCCAAACAACCAACTCTTTTACTGATTCATTTAATTGTTTGAAGTTTTCGCCGAACTGCTCTGTTAGATTATGATTAAAATCACTAATCACTTGTTTAAGCGCTTCTATCACGGTTTCAGTTGCTGATTTAGAAAGCACATCGGCAAAGTCTTGCATTTTTACCCAGAGCTTATCTGAAAATATGTTGAAGGATTCTTTTTGAGCTATTAATTGTTCATCGATATTTTTAAGTGATGCTACTGCTTCTTTTTGAGCGTTAATTGATATTTTCTGATTATCATTGATATCACCTCGTAAAAGTTTTAGCTGACTTAATATAGAGCCATCACTATCTCCACCAATCGCTGAAACTAGACTTTTAATAGACTTCCCTTGCTGGTTAATCGCTCCTAAAATGTCTTCCGGTGTTGCTGATGAGACTTCTTCAATATTTCGAGGTGAAGAGACTACCCCTAATGTTTGAAGAACTTTAAATAGTATAGAAAGTATAATACCAACTAAACTTGTGAAGAACGCCGTTTTCAAACCATTTAAAAGCCCTTCAATGCTACCGTCAATGTTATTGGCATCGAACGCCATAAGACCAACTACAATACCCGCAAAGGTACCGAAGATCCCTAATGATGTGAGTAATGCAGGAGTATAAGAAACATAATCTGAAGCTTTACCATGTTTGAGGCAAGAAAGTGCACAGATGAATGCAATAACTATCAAAGCACAAACTACAGCGGTTAAATAACTCGCTAACATTGCAGCTTGTTCGTTTGATAAATTTACTAATTCCATTGTTTTTCCTTTAATAAATACTTTGATAAATAAAAGGAAAGGCTGGATTCAAGTAATAAATTCAACACGTACTCCAGTATATACTTCAAATATGGTGCCCCGACCCGGAATTGAACCAGGGACACGAGGATTTTCAATCCTCTGCTCTACCAACTGAGCTATCGGGGCTTTACATCATATTATTGAAAAGAACTATGTCTCGAAGAACGCGTATCATAGCTAGAATTTAATAGGCTAGCAACCGTTTTTTAGTACTTTGTAATACCTTTACCAAAATGACTAATTAAAGCTCAAAATCACCAAAATCTAGATCACTATCATTAGCTATTTTAGGTTTATTTAACGGGTCTAATAATGAAGGTTGCTCTGCTTCATGTGTTATTTCTAATAAATTAATTTCTTCAACGGCTTTATTTTTATTCTGTTTACGTTTCTTTCTTTGAATACAGCGTTTAATTACTTTTTTCTTATTATTATTATCAAGATTGATCCAATTTTGTCTTTCGTCACGCGTGCGCATGCAACCAAGGCAGTAGCCTTTATCATCTGACTGGCATATGCCCACACAAGGGCTTGGAACATCAAAAAATTCTAATTGCACTTACACAACCACCATTAAACAAAAGTGCGCTGTAAGCTAAGTATAACTTATCAGCGCACTATATTAATATTGATAAGGTTATTTAGGCTAGCTTATCAGTAGCAATATGATAATCAGGATCTTCAATTACATTTACTTCTACTAAATCACCTGCTTTTTCAAGTAATTGCTTACATTCTTGGTTCAAGTGTTTCAAATGTAGGGTTTTACCTTCTGCTAAATAACGTTCAGCTAAGGTATCAATCGCCTCAATGGCAGAATGATCGGCAACACGAGAGCGTTTAAATTCAATAATGACGTCATCACTGTCTTTGGCAATATCAAATTGTTCTAAAAAGGTAGACACTGATCCAAAGAAAATAGGCCCTGTAACTTCATAAACAGTAGAGCCTTTTTCGTCAGTGCTACGACTTACGTTAATATGTTTTGCATGCTCCCATGCAAAAACTAACGCCGAAACAATCACACCAACAATAACAGCAATAGCTAAATCAGTTGCAACCGTAATACTTGATACTAAAATTATAACGAAGGCATCAGCTTTTGGCACTTTACTCAAAATACGAAAACTTGACCATTCAAAAGTGCCAACAACCACAATAAACATAACACCAACCAATGCCGCCAGTGGGATCATTTCAATTAAACCTGAGGCAAATAAAATAAAGCCAAGTAATGCTAATGCAGCGGTGACACCCGATGCTCGACCTCGACCACCAGAATTAACATTGATCATCGATTGACCAATCATGGCACAACCGCCCATGCCTCCGAAAAATCCGGTAACGGTATTTGCTGCACCTTGGGCGATACACTCTTTATTGCCTCTACCACGGGTAGCTGTTAATTCATCAATTAACGTTAAAGTTAATAACGACTCAATTAAACCAATTGTCGCAAGTACTAAGGCAAAAGGAAAAATGACTTTTAATGTTTCAAAATCAAAAGGAACATTAGGTATAGAAAATTGTGGTAAGCCACCAGCAATAGATGCCGAAGGATCGTTAGTCATATCACGAAGGAAATCAACAACGGTACGCGTATCAAGTTCTAAACTTTGTACTAATAGCGTAACAACAACAATAGCAACTAAGGATGACGGTACCGCCTTGGTTAACTTTGGTAAAAAATGAATAATAGTCATGGTTAATAGAATGAGTCCTGCCATAATCATCATAGGTGAGCTTTGTAACCACTCAAGTTCACCAGCACTATTAGTCACTTTAAATTGACCTAGTTGCGCTAAGAAAATCACAATAGCTAAACCATTGACAAAGCCTAACATTACAGGATGAGGCACTAAGCGAATAAATTTACCGAGTTTAAAAAGGCCTGCCAATATTTGCAATATGCCAGTAAGCACCACAGTAGCAAATAAATATTCAACCCCATGTATGGCAACTAAACTAACCATAACCACTGCCATAGCACCTGTTGCACCAGAAATCATGCCAGGACGACCACCAAAAATAGCGGTAATTAAACCCACCATAAAAGCGGCATATAAACCGACTAGCGGCTCAACACCAGCCACAAAAGCAAAAGCTACTGCTTCAGGCACTAAAGCTAACGCTACAGTTAAGCCTGATAGCACATCATTTTTCAGGTTCGACACTTTACTCGCGTGTAATTCAAACATTTTTATCTCATTGGTTATATTGTTGCTATGTATTGTTGCGATCTATAGATAACCAATACATGCGCGAAGCTAGCAGTTAATAGCCAACTGAGTATAAGTGACTATTAAGAAACATAGGGATTTTAGAAGGCGAGAATAATATAGATTTAGGTGATAAAAGTCAATATAGTGCTGATTTTTACAGCAATTATCGATGATTTATTTTTACGGGGTTAATATGACTTTTTTAGTCATTTATTACTTGTGCTGCTCTTTCTCTGTACGCGACTTGATTGTTGACTTTTATTACAGGCACGGGTCAAGCTAAACAGTTAAATGAGCACAATCACCACAAGTCATAAATTTCTGTCTTGGGTGCGCGTTGTTTAAGCCTGTGATAAATCGTTTTGTTATATGAGAACTATTTAACTGTGATTGGCTGTCCTTTGATACCAGCATAAAACACAATAATTTCTGCGGGTACCTTTCCACTGCTTTTACCAAAATGCCATTTATTCACAATTTCAACGATGGGATCACCTGCTGTCATGATCAGTTTTTCACCTTTTTTTGTTAATACCGTCAATTCACCTTTTATTAATACTCCAGCATTAATAAAAGGGTGCTGATGAAAGGGGATTTTGGCACCAGCAGGGATTGTAATTTTAAGTATTGTAACTTCTGGTTGTCCTTCTGGATATAACGGAAGCTGAGTTCCATCCCAGCTATGGCTCGACTTTATTAAAGTCTCAGACACAATAGTTGTTTCGATTTGTTCAGCAGACACCAACGATGTGAACAAAGTCACCAGTATTAACCAAATTGATATTCTCATTTTTAATTCTCCAAAGTCTGATATATATAGCTGGATTCAAGTAATAAATGCAACACGCTAACTGTTATTTTTCCGTTTAATTAACTTGTTATATTTTGTATACACACCATAATGTGTATATAAATAACACATAATACACATAGGTGACAAAATGAGAACTAATATTGTTATTGACGACCAACTCATGAATGATGCACTTATAGCCACAGGATTTTCTACTAAAAAAGAAGCTGTGGAAGAAGGTTTAAGAATGCTAGTTAAATTTTATAAACAAAGTAACATTAAAAATTTCAGAGGTAAATTAAAATGGGAAGACGATCTTGATGAAATGAGAACGGCTAAATGATTTTAGTTGATACTAGCGTTTGGATTGATTATTTTAACGGCAAAAACAACCTTGAAACAGATATACTAGATAAAGCTTTAGGCAATGAAATTGTAGCTATTGGAGATCTCATTTTAATTGAAATTTTGCAAGGGTTTCATGCGGATAATCAGTACAACATGGCAAAAGAGCTATTAAAACCATTAAAAAAATTTGAAATGCTAGGTTTAGATATTGCGGTTAAAACTGCAGATAATTATAGAGAACTTAGAAAAAAAGGTATAACAATAAGAAAAACAGCAGATGTAATTATTGCCACTTATTGTATTGACAAAAATATCCCTTTACTGTTCACTGATCGAGATTTTATTCCCTTTGTAAAGCATTTAGGATTACAACCAGTTGCTTTAAAAATATAGACATAATAACTCCCCACAAGATGCTAGCCTCAAAATTTGTCGGCTAGTAAACAAGGTTAAATAACTACCACACATTGGAAAAGACTCTTTGAAATCATGGGACAATTTTTAGCCGTAAAAGATAGCGCTTGGGAAATGTCACAAGAAACAGCAACTCGTTATAAAAAAGAATTGGTTTTATTAAACACTAAGCTTTCGATATTTAACAAATTAGATGCCTTTAATAGTGCATTTAAAATGGATGAAATAAAACAGAAATCTAAAGATACCGGATATACTCTCCTTAATTTACAATACAAAAGAGCAAAAAGGCAATGCTTCTTTTTATAGTGCAGGTAAAAAAGAATTAGCGCTTGAGCGTTATGCTGAGCAAGAAAAAAACGCTGATAACAATGTGCTATTTGTTGCCAGAAGTGATCTGAAATCTATTGAAAAAGCGTACCCTAACTACCTAAGTGACACATCAGAATTTTTAGCTGAATATAGTCGAGTTATATTATCACAACCTGATAATACTCCAGCCATCAATGCAAGCTAATTATCGCCTAATACGGGTTAAGGCGTGAGTAACGCTAACATCTTAACTAAATCATTGCATCGTAAATACAAAACCCAACCTTGGGCTGAGAATGCTAAGCGTTAGGAGTCCGCGTGCAACAATTTGCTAGGTTTTTAATCGAAGAAGGCATTAATAATATCAAAGGTGATTTTGAACACGCTATTAACGTTGTTCAAAACTTCCGTGTAGTGACTTGTTATACCCATGTGTGACTCATAGTCCGTAGACACATAGTCATCACCTTGTGATGATTACCCTAACTATATGAGGGTAATCATGACCGAAGATAAAATACTCCAATTATTTGGCAGCCATGTCAAAAAAATAAGGCAACAACTTGAATTAAGCCAAGAGCAATTAGCCTCTTTATCCGAACTGGATCGTACGTATATAAGTGGTATTGAGCGAGGTAAAAGAAATATTAGCCTCATTAATATAGTTAAACTTGCATCTTCTTTGAATATCACTACTTCAAAATTAATGGACTTTGAAAAGGAATCTACTTGATGAATGATACTGAAACACATTTTGTTCGCCAAGAAGCCGCACAATACAATGTCCAAAGAACTTCAATAGTACACAAATATATTGAGAGAAAAACAAAAGCGTCAAATAAAGACAGTAAAGCTCGACGATCTTTGGGGAATTTATATGCCCTCTATGTATTATGTGATGACTTTGTTGCTGGGAATGAAAATGGCTCTTCATTCACAGAGTTAATGAGTAGAATGAAGAATATGCCTTTCGGAGCAAAATTACAAAACCACCCTCTTGATAATAGATTAAATGATGAAGTAAGAAGGCAGTATAATGCTCCTGATGAAATGCTTCCCGTTCAACCTGCTGATCTCGGTAACAGAAAAAAAGCAAGAAAAATATCAGTGGCACTACTTTCTGAAAATAATATGAACCCAAAGGATACCGCTAAATTTGTCGTTTCTTCCATCGACAAATATATTGAAATAATTACCAGTAACCAAACGGCATATTTGAATGAAATTGAAGAAACAAAAACAGATGAAGAAGTCGTTAGTCTTATAGAGAAAGGTTTTGAATATAGCTCTGACGCGCGGTTATTTGAGATAATATCTTTTGCTTTATTGCACTTGCACTTTCAGCAAACGGAAGTGGTAACTATCATTGATGGTAAAAAATATACAGAAAACCTATGCCTATATAGAACGGGCCGAACAAATGCTAACGATGGTGGGATAGATTTTGTCTTAAAACCATTAGGAAAATTTTTCCAAGTAACTGAAACCCTAGATTTCAAAAAATATTTTTTAGATTTTGATAAGATAAATCGGTTTTCAATGAGCTTTGTAATTAAAACTGAGTTAACAACCCAAGAAGTTAGGAAGCAAATTGAAAAAAACGCAAATAATGACTTAAGTGAAGCTTTAGTTAATCAGTATATTGTACTATTTGACGATATATTTACTACAAATGAGCTTCGCAGAATTCTAGATTGGGTTAGCGCCTCCCACGAACTTACGGCACAACTTAAAGACATTGTCATCAACTGCTTTAAGCTAGAGTATGGTATTTTAGATTAGTGAACTTTGCTGAGGGAAAGAGCTTACATTCGGCTCTTTATCCCTCACTTTTTTAGAAAAGTTTTTCGTTTTCCTTTTCTTTTCCTTTTCAAGCTCTTCTTTGGAATATTTTGATGGTAAATTTAGTCTACGAATTCCAATTTTTACGTAACTTTCATTTATATCTATCCCAATAGATTTTCTTCCTAGCTCTCTAGCAACAGCACCCGTTGTAAAACTTCCAGAAAATGGATCAAGTATTGTGTCGCCTTTATTTGATGAGGCTTTAACCAGCCGCTCTAACAATGCTTCAGGTTTTTGGGTTGGATGGTTTTCATATTCATGCATTTTGAAGCGAACGCGAGGGAATTCCCATACATTACCAGGTACTTTTTCTGTATTATATGGCTGAGGGGGATTTTTTCTGTAGTCAATCAACTGGCGCTTTGCGCCAGTTTTTGCCTCTACCATTATATCCTTACAGTTAAAAGTGTAATTTTTTGGGTGTTTTGTAAGCATAAGTATCGGTTCATACAATGAACCAAAAAAGGTTTTTGCTTGCACCCCTGAGCTATCATATGCCCAGACAATGCGACTTTTTATGCTAAATAATTTTCTACAAAATATATCCAAAAATGGCATATTTTCTGTGCTATTCATTAGATAAAAAGTACCTGTTGGCTTTAAAACGCGGAAGCAATCTTCAATCCATTCATAGCACCACGTTAAAAAATCCTCTTCAGACCACTTTTCTATCAGGCCATCAAAATCTTTACCTATATTGTATGGGGGGTCAGCAAATATAAGGTCGATAGATTCACTTTGTATTTCCTTAAGAGCCGACAATACATCGCCATGAATTATCTTGTGGTCATCATCACAAAAAACCTCATTAATAATGTCAAATCTTTCAGCCATTGTAAGTTGAATTCCAAGTAAATAAAGTGACCTATAGCCTACATTTTAGGTTCATTTTGGTCAATAAATATGTAAAATTTTTAGGACGCTTAGAGTGACTTTAGCGTATAATAGCTTATTAGACTAGAAAGGAACCTCTTTCCCACCGTACTTATCGTCTAATATTTTATTTATACGTAACCTATCTTTATATAACCTATATTACAAGCACTTATTTATTGTCAAAAATATTTATTACAAAGTGGCAAATAGGTGATATCAAATTCAATACCTGTACCTTCGGTTTGACCGATAGTTAGCTATTAATAAGCTGATTTTATTTGGCTATAGTAAATGGTTACTTTGTCTTTAACCTGCCATGCACAACGAGTTCCTTGTGGAATAAATAACGCATCACCTGCGTTGAATTGATGCTTAATATTGTTCTCATCGGTACAAATAAGGCTGCCTTGTTTGATAGTGATAAATTCATTATAGGGAAAAGCGATAGTGTCGGTAGTAAAAGCATTACCCTGCCAAACACCACAAGTGAAGCTTTGATTATGGTTTTGATAAAGCACTTTTTTCTTATGACCATCAGACGTTGCTTGCCATGGAATATCACTATTTTCATTAATATAAATGACATTTTCTGTGACTGGCTTTTCAGGTGGCTCTTGCGGTTCATAAATTACATAAAACTTACGTAAAGCTGGATTCAAGTAATAACCCTGTTGATGCCACTGACAATCATAACCATATGGGATCACAAAACTTTCACCTGCCATGATGGTTTCTACTTTACCCGTGTTGTTATTTTTTATTGCTACCGCGCCTTCGATAATCGTCATAAACTCATCGTAAGCATGTGGCGCTGCAATTTTAACTATGTCAGTGGTATCGCAAACACCAATATAAAGGCCAAGTGCTTCATCGGCATAATAACAATGACCATGCTGAGCTGGCAAAGATGACTCGAACGTTGCTGCGTCAACGTCACTAACGTCACTAACGTCACTAACGTCAACGTCAACGTCAACGTCAACGTCACCAACGCTGAAGGGATTTTGACTAAGTTTTATGATCTTTTTTTCTGACATGTTTTGCTCTTTTTTATTTTGCTCTTTTTTAAAATTAAAAAAGGTTTAATCTAATTGTCGCCTAATACTGGATTGACTAACACAGTGTTTCCTTAATAATAGTTTCCTTAATAATATCTGCGATTAAGTAGAGAGTAACAGATTGTCAATAAATGTTATCTTCTCAGGCTAAATATTAATTTTTACTGTTGAAAAATATATTTAAAGCACCATATTTACTCTTCTTACATTTGATTGTTTTTTATTCGTTAACGTTCAAGGCAAAACCATGTCTCATGCATTAGAAATTAGGTCGCTAGAAAAAATCTACAAAGGTGGTTTTAAAGCACTTAAAAGTATTGATTTAACAGTAAAAAAAGGTGATTTTTTTGCTTTACTTGGCCCTAATGGCGCAGGAAAGTCTACAACTATAGGGGTGATAACTTCTTTGGTTAACAAAAGCCAGGGTCAGGTTAAGGTGTTTGGTTATGATATTTCTACCGATCTAGAGAAAGCGAAAAGCTTTATTGGTTTAGTTCCACAAGAGTTTAATTTCAACCAGTTTGAACCTTTGATGAATATTTTAGTCAATCAGGCGGGTTATTATGGCGTTGAACGTAAAGTTGCCATTAAACGTGCAGAAAAATATTTAAAACAATTGGAGTTGTGGGATAAACGAAACGGCGCAGCGCGTATGTTATCTGGCGGTATGAAACGTCGGTTAATGATAGCGCGTGCCTTGATGCATGAACCACAAATGTTGATCTTAGATGAGCCAACTGCGGGTGTTGATATTGAAGTACGTCGTTCAATGTGGGATTTTTTACGTAAGCTAAACAGCCAAGGCATTACTATCATCCTAACGACTCACTATTTAGAAGAAGCAGAAATGTTATGCCGTAACATTGCTATTATTAATGGCGGTAAAATTGTTGAAAACACCAGCATGAAAGCATTATTAGCACAACTTAATGTGGAAACTTTTATTTTTGATTTATCACCCAATGATAAAAACATTACCTTAAATGAAGTAGAATACAGAGTGCTTGATGATCATACCTTAGAGATTGATCTGAATAAAAGTCAAAGTTTGAATCATGTTTTTCAACAATTAACCAAGCAAGGTATTAACGTGCTAAGTATGCGTAATAAAAGTAATCGTTTAGAAGCCTCATTTATTAACCTCATCTCTAAAAAAGAATCAAATAAGGAGACCAACTAAAATGAATAACGCTATCGCTTTAAAGAGTATTTTAACGAAAGAAACTCAGCGGTTTTTACGTATATGGATACAAACCTTAGTACCTCCTGCTATCACTATTAGCTTATATTTTGTTATTTTTGGCTCTCTTATCGGTTCTCGAATTGGCAAAATGGGCGGTTTTGATTACATGTCGTTTATTGTGCCTGGCTTGATTATGATGAGTGTTATTACTAACTCATACTCAAACGTAGCTTCGTCTTTTTTTAGTGCTAAATGGCAACGAAATATTGAAGAAATGTTAGTAGCCCCAGTGCCAAACTGGGTGATTGTTATCGGCTATGTTGCTGGTGGTATGGCACGTGGTATTTTGGTGGGTCTAATCGTTACCTTGGTATCATTATTTTTTGTTGATATTCAAATTCATAATGTTTGGGTTATTATAACTACGGTGTCGTTAACATCGGCGACTTTCGCTTTGGGTGGTTTAATTAATGCTATTTTTGCCAATAGTTTTGATGATATCTCTATCATTCCCACGTTTGTGCTGACACCATTAACCTACCTTGGTGGTGTCTTCTATTCTATTAGTTTGTTGCCTGATTTTTGGCAAGGTGTTTCACAAATCAATCCAATAGTTTATATGGTTAATGCTTTTCGTTACGGCTTTTTAGGTATTTCTGATGTTAGTATTGTCAGTTCATTTGCTGTTATTGGCTTTTTTATTATCACTTTATTTACTATTGCTATGGTATTGATTAATAAAGGTATAGGGTTGAGAACTTAATAACTCTCTTCAACTTTTGCCCCTTCGACAAGCTCAGAACAAGCGGAAATCATTCATCTTGAGCGTGTGATCTATTTAACAACAAAGAATAAAAATTTAATGAAATGACTATTCAAACAACAGGTGACTCTAAAGCCATTTTTACCAACCAAACTGGTATTCATGAAAAGCTAAATGACATGGTAGCAAAGCATTTATCACATCCTTTTAAAAAACCTTATCTGGCACATACTGAACAAGCTTTTCAAGAAATGGATCTTTTAGTACAAGCATTTTTGCAAGCGATCCCTGCTGGAGAAATAATCTTAGATGCCTGTTGTGGCGTTGGTCAAAGTAGTCGAATTTTAGCACAACAAAACCCACAAGCTTTGGTTATTGGTGTTGATAAGTCTGCCCACAGAATTAATCGCAATATTGAAGGCTTTACGGAAGAAGACGGCTACTATGCACAAAATTATCATTTAGTGCGCGCAGATTTAAACGATTTTTATCGTTTGGTTAAAGCGGCAAACTGGCCTGTAACTAAGCATTATATTCTCTATCCTAACCCCTGGCCTAAATCGAAACATCTACAACGTCGTTGGCATGGCAGCGCGGTGTTTCCACAAATGACCAGTATCGGTGATGTGTTAATATTACGCAGTAATTGGCGTTTATATTTAGAAGAATTTAAGCAAGCGGCAAAACAAGTATCCTTGCAAGGTGAGCTTTCTCAAGTTAACGTAGCAATAGAGCAAGCACTAACACCTTTTGAAGCTAAATACCAAGCCAGTGGCCAAGTATGTTGGCAGTTAACCTTAACAAAGTAATAGCTAATATGACGATATCTAAACGTACTGCGCAAGCAACACCTGAGTTTTTGCATAGAATATTTACTATTGCCGAAGCGAAAGATTCTACTCTAGGGCGTATTGAACAAGAAATATCGCAAAATTTAGCTGGTTTTCTCAATAACCATATTGTTGCAAGTAACAATGCCTTATATGATATTGAACAAGACTTTATTAGCGCACGTATTCCTGAGCAGCCTGAATTTGTTTCTGAACATATACGTCATTTACTTGATAAATTAGTGGCGCAATCGGTACATACTGCTAGCCCAAGTTTTATCGGTCATATGACTTCGGCTTTACCTGCTTTTATTTTACCCTTATCTAAATTAATGGTTGGTCTAAATCAAAATCTCGTTAAAGTAGAAACCTCAAAAGCGTTTACCCCACTAGAACGACAAGTATTAGGCATGATGCATAACTTGGTTTATCAAGGTGATGATGCTTTTTACCAACAATGGCTACATAGCGCAAATCATTCATTAGGCGCTTTTTGCTCTGGTGGTACCGTGGCAAATATTACTGCCTTGTGGATTGCTCGGAACAAACTGCTTAAAGCCGATGGTGACTTTGGTGGTATCACTCGCCAAGGTTTATTTAGTGCTTTACAACATTATGGTTATCAAGGTTTGGTTATTTTAGTGTCTGATCGTGGCCATTATTCATTGAAAAAATCGGCTGATATTCTTGGTATTGGTCAAGACAGTGTTATTGCTATCCCAACCGATAAAAACAATAAAATAGATTGCCAAAAACTGGCACAAAAATGCCAACAGTTAGCAAAACAAAACATTAAAGTATTGGCCATTGTTGGTGTAGCTGGCACTACCGAAACAGGTAACATTGACCCGTTAACTAAAATGGCTGATATTGCTGAGCAATACCAATGTCACTTTCATGTTGATGCGGCATGGGGTGGGGCAACGTTATTATCTAATAAGCACCGTTATTTACTTCACGGCATTGAACGTGCCGATTCAGTGACCATTGATGCCCATAAACAAATGTATGTACCTATGGGCGCGGGTCTGGTGTTATTTAAAGATCCCTCGGCGGTGGCTGATATTGAACATCATGCCGAGTATATTTTGCGTAAAGGCTCAAAAGATTTAGGCAGTCACACCTTAGAAGGATCTCGTTCGGGTATGGCCATGCTAGTGTACGCTAGCTTGCATATCATTAGCCGCCCAGGTTATGAAATGTTAATCAACCAAGCAATAGAAAAAGCAGAATATTTTGCTGAAATTATTAGCCTTCATAAAGATTTTGAGCTGATCACTGAGCCTGAATTATGTTTATTAACCTACCGTTATATACCTAAGTCAGTACAAACTTTACTGGCTAAGGCTATAGCTAACCGTGATAGCAAAACACAATACGCTATAAACTTGTTGTTAGGCCAACTAACTAAGTTTATTCAAAAGCGTCAACGAGAAGATGGTCGTTCGTTTGTTTCACGTACTCGTATTGAAGTGGCACGTTATGGAGGTGAAAAAGTAATTGTTTTTCGCGTGGTACTTGCTAATCCGTTAACCAGTAAAGAGATCCTTCACGATATCTTGGCCGAGCAGTGTTTGCTTGCACAAGAAAGCGAAACTTATTTACCACAGCTATTAGCACTGTCAACAAACCTTCACCTAGATTAAATGTCATCGGCGTCAGATGCCTATAAAAAAAAAGACCCTAACAAATCAATGCTAGCGTCTTTTTTAAGTAACTTCGTTAAAAATTTAATTTATAAAATTAAGCTTTTGTAACTACGTCAACTAAAGTCCAGTTCTTCGACTTAGCAATTGGCGCTACTTCACGAATTGTTACTACATCACCTTCGTTACATACGTTAGTTTCATCATGCGCTTTCAACTTAGTTGAACGTGTGATGTACTTACCGTACATAGGGTGCTTAACGCGACGTTCGATCATTACAACAATAGACTTATCCATTTTGTTACTGATAACAACGCCTTGTAGTGTGCGGATTTTGGCTTCGCTCATTACTTACCTGCCTTCTCAGTTATGATAGTCTTAACACGTGCAATGTTGCGACGTACGATTCTTAGCAAATGAGTTTGTGCTAATTGACCAGTGCTTGCTTGCATGCGGTAGTTAAACTGCTCACGTAGAAGCGCTAGTAATTCAGCGTTAAGCTCTTCAATGCTTTTTGCTTTAAGTTCACTAGCTTTCATTACATTACCGTCCTAGTTACGAAGGTAGTTTTAAACGGAAGTTTAGCAGCGGCTAAAGCAAATGCTTCACGTGCTAATTCTTCTGAAACACCTTCCATTTCATAAAGAACACGACCAGGAAGAATTTGGCAAACCCAATATTCTACTGAACCTTTACCTTTACCCATACGAACCTCAAGAGGCTTTTTAGTAATTGGCTTATCAGGGAATACACGGATCCAGATTTTACCTTGACGCTTAACATGACGAGTCATAGCTCGACGTGCGGCTTCAATTTGGCGCGCAGTCATACGACCACGTTCAACCGATTTTAAACCGAAAGTACCGAAGCTAACTGAACTACCTGTGTGCGATAAGCCACGGTTGCGCAGTTTAAATTGCTTGCGGAATTTAGTACGTTTTGGTTGTAACATTACTTATTCCTCTTACTTACTGTTTTTACGGTTATTTTTTCTTTTAGGCTTAGCAGCTGGTTGCTCTACTTGCAATGGCATTTTGCCAATGATTTCGCCTTTAAAGATCCAAACTTTAATACCAATAACACCATAAGTAGTATCACCACGCGCAATTGCGTAGTCGATATCAGCACGTAATGTATGTAAAGGTACACGACCTTCACGATACCATTCTGCACGTGCAATATCAGCACCGCCTAAACGACCACTAACTTGTACTTTGATGCCTTTGGCGCCTAAACGCATTGCGTTTTGTACGGCACGTTTCATAGCGCGACGGAACATAACACGGCGTTCTAATTGACTAGCAATGCTGTCGGCAACAAGCTGCGCATCCATTTCTGGCTTACGTACTTCAGCGATGTTGATTTGAGCAGGAACACCAGCAATATTAGAAACGGCTAAGCGTAATTTCTCAACATCTTCCCCTTTCTTACCAATAACAACACCTGGACGAGCCGTATGAATTGTTACACGGATAGATTTGGCTGGACGTTCAATCACTACTTTAGATAGTGAAGCACGCTTAAGTTTTTCTGTTAAATATTCGCGAACCTTATGGTCGCCGTCTAAGTTGCTAGCAAAATCTTTGCTAGTTGCAAACCATGTAGACGCGAAAGGTTTCGTGATCCCTAGGCGTATACCGGTAGGATGTACTTTTTGACCCATACTAATATCTCCTAAGAATCAGACACAATCACAGTAATGTGACTAGTGCGCTTAATAATGCGATCGGCACGGCCTTTCGCACGAGGTCTAATACGCTTCATTGTTGGACCATCATCAACCAAAATGGTTTTAATGAATAATTCATCAATGTCTGCACCTTTGTTGTGTTCTGCATTTGCAATTGCTGAGTTAAGCACTTTTTTAACTAAAGCAGCAGCTGATTTGTTGCTGTAAGTTAAAATTTCAAGTGCTTTCTCAACATGTTCACCACGGATTTGATCCGCAACTAAACGTGCTTTTTGCGCAGAGCCACGGGCAAATTTATGTATAGCAATAGCTTGCATTTAACTTCCCCTTACTTCTTCGCTTTCTTATCAGCGACATGACCGCGATAAGTACGAGTTGGTGCAAATTCTCCTAATTTGTGACCGATCATTTCTTCGGTAACAAATACAGGAACGTGTTGACGGCCATTATGGACAGCTATGGTCAATCCGATCATCGTAGGGATGATCATTGAACGACGGGACCAAGTTTTAATTGGCTTTTTATTCCCGCTTTCCACCGCTTTCTCTACCTTCGTCAACAAGTGTAGGTCAATAAAAGGACCTTTCTTGAGGGAACGTGGCATGGTGATTCCTTAATTATCAGTACTCTAATTATCGAACTATCGTCGATAATTAAGAGCATTTAGTTAAATATACTAATTACTTAGTACGACGACGTACGATAAATTTATCAGTACGCTTATTCGAACGAGTCTTGTAACCCTTAGTTGGTACACCCCAAGGTGATACCGGGTGACGACCGCCAGATGTTTTACCTTCACCACCACCGTGTGGATGGTCAACTGGGTTCATGGCAACACCACGAACAGTTGGGCGAACACCGCGCCAGCGTGAAGCACCAGCTTTACCTAATTGGCGAAGCATGTGTTCTGCATTGCCGATTTCACCTAAAGTAGCACGACAATCCGCTTCAACTTTACGCATTTCACCAGAGCGAAGACGTAAAGTGACATAAGCACCGTCTTTCGCAACGAGTTGAGCATAAGTACCAGCAGCACGAGCAATTTGCGCACCCTTACCTGGTTTAAGTTCGATTGCGTGAACAACACTACCTAATGGTGTATTGCGTAACGGCATAGTATTACCCACTTTGATAAGCGCATCAACACCTGACTGAATAGTATCTCCAGCACTTAAGCCTTTAGGGGCTAAGATGTAACGACGTTCACCATCGGCGTATAATACTAAAGCGATGTTAGCACTACGGTTTGGATCATATTCTAAACGCTCTACCTTGGCTGGAATGCCATCTTTAGTACGTTTAAAATCGATAATACGATAATGTTGCTTATGACCACCACCAATGTGACGAACCGTAATGCGACCATTATTGTTACGACCACCAGATTTAGACTTAGTGTCTAATAATGGTGCGTAAGGCTTACCTTTATGAAGCTCTTTGTTTACCACTTTAACTAGGTGACGACGACCCGGAGAAGTAGGTTTACATTTTACAATAGCCATTTTCTAACTCTCCTATTGCTCAGCGCCAACGAAATCGATATCACTACCTTCTGCAAGAGTAACGTAGGCTTTTTTCCAGTCGTTACGACGACCAAAACGAGCACCTGTACGTTTTACTTTACCCTTAACATTAAGTGTATTAACACCGACTACTGAAACTTCGAAAAGTTTCTCAACTGCCGCTTTGATTTCAGCTTTAGTCGCATCTGTAGTTACTTTGAAAACAACCGTGTTGTTTGCTTCAGCAGCTACAGTCGCTTTTTCAGAAATATTTGGTGCTAAAAGCACTTTTAACAAACGTTCTTCGTTTATCATGCTAAAATCCCCTCAATTTCTTTAACTGCATCAGCAGTAATTAAAACTTTTTCGAAACCAACCAAACTTACAGGATCGATTGCTGCAACGTCACGAACATCAACTTTATATAAGTTGCGCGCTGATAAGAACAAGTTCTCGTCAACTTCTTTCGTTACAATCAATACGTCTTTAAGCTCTAAACCTTTTAACTTAGCAACTAAGTCTTTAGTTTTAGGCGTTTCTACCGAAAATTCGTTAACCACGACTAAACGTTCTTGACGAACTAATTCAGATAGGATGCTAGCAATAGCACCACGATACATTTTACGGTTAACTTTTTGGCTGTGATCTTGAGGTTTAGCAGCGAATGTTACGCCACCAGAACGCCAGATTGGACCACGAGTAGTACCAGCACGTGCACGGCCAGTACCTTTTTGACGCCAAGGCTTCTTGCCACCGCCGCTAACTTCTGAGCGAGTTTTCTGAGCACGAGTACCTTGACGAGCACCCGCTGCATAAGCAACGACTACTTGATGTACTAAAGCTTCATTAAACTCACGTCCAAAAGTTGCTTCAGAAACTTCAAGAGCACCTGATGCGTCTTTTAATGATAATTCCATCACAAAATCTCCTGGACTAAGCTTTAACAGCTGGTTTGATGATTACGTTGCCATTGATAGCACCCGGAACTGCGCCTTTAACAAGCAACAAGTTACGTTCTGCGTCAACGCGAACCAATTCAAGGTTTTGTGTAGTAACGCGCACAGCACCCATGTGACTAGACATTTTTTTGCCTTTGAAAACGCGACCAGGTGTTTGACACTGACCTAACGAACCGTTAGAGCGGTGAGAAATTGAGTTACCGTGAGTTGCATCTTGCATGCTGAAATTCCAGCGCTTGATACCACCTTGGAAACCTTTACCTTTAGAAGTACCCGTTACGTCTACTAATTTAGTGTCATTGAAAATATCAACAGTGATTTCACTGCCGGCTTCAATATCGCTACCTTCATTTTCGTTTAAGCGGAATTCCCACAGGCCACGACCTGCTTCAACCCCTGCTTTCGCGAAATGACCCGCTGCTGGTTTGTTAACACGGCTTGCTTTACGCTTGCCCGTGGTAACTTGAAGCGCTGAATAACCATCGTTGTCTACAGTTTTAACCTGAGCAACACGGTTCGCTTCAACTTCTAGAACAGTAACAGGAGTAGAAACACCATCTTCAGTGAAGATGCGAGTCATACCCACTTTACGTCCAACTAGACCTATAGTCATTGTTAAAACTCCTCTTAGCCCAAGCTGATTTGAACATCAACACCCGCTGCAAGATCTAAACGCATTAATGCGTCTACAGTCTTCTCAGTTGGCTCAACGATATCAATCATGCGTTTGTGAGTACGAATTTCGTACTGATCACGTGCATCTTTGTTAACATGTGGAGAAATCAAGATAGTGAAACGTTCTTTGCGAGTAGGAAGTGGAATAGGACCACGAACCTGTGCGCCAGTACGCTTTGCAGTATCAACGATTTCTGCTGTAGATTGATCAATCAAACGATGATCGAACGCTTTCAAACGAATGCGAATTCTTTGATTTGACATGTATCAAATCCCCTTTTAAAAGAACAAAAAAATACATCCCTCTGCTTCTTTAGGTACTAGAAGGGGGTTGTATTACTTAATAACATTCAACGCAAAATCAGCGTTGCTGTATAAAGGAAGTAACTATTTGTTAGCTCCTTATTTTTGTTTACGCTTGAAATAAATTTCAGCAATATAAAACAAAAACACACCCAGTTCACCTGAATGTGGACGCGTATTATACCTAATTATATAATGAAGGCAACTGTTAGTTTGAGAGGCTTAATAGTATCTTAAATGCTACTCCCTTTTCTATTTCTGACTAACATACATTATCTCATGCTAGAAGGCGTTTGCCCTGTCCACTTTTTAAATGCGGCTCGAAAGTTTGAAACATCACTAAAACCAATAGAGTAGCCAATATCTTCAATAGTTAACCTTGTTTCAAGTATTAACTTCTTTGCTGCTTCACAACGAAACTCTTGAATTATACATCTAAAACTCGTTCCTTGAGCAGACAGTTTTCGCCTTAACGTTCTTTGCGTTATACAAAGGTAATTAGCAAGATCTTCGGCGCAGAGTGCTTTGTGCATATTAGCAGCCACCCATTGATTTACGGTGATCAAAAATTCATTTTTAGCGGCTATTGAATTTAATACCATATCGCATTTATCAAGTAACAATGGCATGGCAAATGGATTGCTTCGTGGAGTTGCCAGTAGTAATTTGTCATTTGTTAGAACAAATTCATTATAAGGGCTGTCGTAACTTATAGGGCATTGAAAGTGCTCTTCGTATAGCTGATAATTTTTTGGTTTATCAAAAGTGAATGTTAATTCATCGAAAACAAACGCTTTACTATTTAAACACTCTCTAACTAAAGAGAGAACTATTGCACATTGAAGCTCTATATTAAATTTTGTTAAATCATTAGCTAATAATAAATCCTCAAATCGAAAACTCGAGTATCCTGACTTTTCATCAACATGCAATGACATAGAGACTGTTTTAGTCGTAAGATTATGGTATCGAATAGAGTATTCAAGTGTTGAACGTAACCCTTTACAACACAAAAGCGTACAACCATATAAACCATAATTATTAACTTTGATTGATTCTCCCAACAAGATACTAATTACAGGAATTCGTAATGCTAAAACATTTCGATAAAAAGTCACTATTTGATCTTTATTAACTTTGTAATCGCGGTTGTTTAACTCATGCGGGGGGATTTCGGTTCCTTTCAAAAGCACAACAGAGTTGACACCATTCTTTGCTAAAACCGCAGCAATAAAGCTCAGTTTATGCGCAAACACTTGCCCAATAACACCAGAGGCTAAATCATTTTTTTGCATCATTAAGCTTGTCTCATTGTCCTACTTAAACACAGTAAACCATTATTAAGACCGCTTTACACTTATTTTTGACCGTATTTAACCTTATTTTGAACATCACTCTTGTTTATATTATAAAAGCCAAAACTATAAAAACCATATGGGGAACATCATGAATAAAGTGAGGAAGACTAGAATTTTTGCGATTTTTGCAATAGGCGCTTGTACATTAGCTACATTAGCAATGAGTAATGCTTCGGCACAAGAACAAGAACGACCAAAATCTGAGCCAATCGACACACAAGCGACTTTAGAGGTTATTCAAGTAACCGCGCAAAAACGTTCAGAAGATGTACAAAAAACACCAATATCAATTAATGTGTTAGGTGCCGACGACTTAAAGGAAAAGGGTATCGAGAAAATTGATGACTTACAATATTCCGTGCCTAATTTGCACATGACCGAAACAGGCATCTCAACACAAATTTATATGAGAGGTATAGGCACTGGAAATAATCAGGGCTTTGAGCAATCTGTCGGTCAATACATTGATGGCGTTCATTATGGTCGTCAACAATTACTGCGTATGCCTTTTCTTGATTTAGAACGTGTTGAAGTGCTAAAAGGCCCGCAATCTATTTTATTTGGTAAAAATTCCGTTGCTGGTGCTCTCAATTTAAGCTCTGCTCAACCAACACAAGACTTCAACGCTCATATTGAAGGCTCTTATCAGCCAGAATTTGGTGCAACTGAAATTAATGGCATGGTTTCTGGTGGTTTAACAGACACTTTATCTGCTCGCATAGCCGTTCGAGATTACCAAGAAGATGGTTATATCGATAATACCTTTAGAGATCGTGATGAAACAATCCGTGATGAACAAGCATATCGTTTAAGTTTATTGTGGGAGCCAAGTGACTCAATGAACTTTCTCTTAAAAGTAGAACATAATAATTTTAAAGGAGCAGGCAGACAAATAGAAGTGGTTCAAGACGATGTTAACCTTGCTTCGGGGTTAAACTATTCTCAATATCTTGGTTTATTTGGTCACAAGGGCGCTATTACAGAAAGTGAAATAAACTTCGAACGCCAAGCCGATAATGACGAATTTAGCCATAATAAACTGAATAACGTAACATTAACTGCTAATTTCATGCTTGGTGGTGATTATACCTTAACATCTATATCAAGTTTGGTGAGTTATGAATTTACAGAAGAATGTGATTGTGACTATGTTGCAGCGCCAGTATTTAATGTAGACATATTGGAAGAATATCAACAGTTTAGTCAAGAGTTACGCATTGTTTCACCCTTAGGTGATACCTTTGACTGGATTGGTGGATTATATTATCAACGTAGTGAAACAGATCTTGATGATCGTATCAAGGTACCTGAAAACAGTATTTTACCTTTAGCCAAACCAGCATTGCTACCTATAGCAAATACCAGTGCTAGTCGTAATTACACCTTAGATAGCACTATGTGGTCTGTATTCTTCCAAGGTAATTATCATTTCAATGACGACTTAACCGCCACCTTAGGTGCTCGCTATACTTCAGAAGATAAAGATGGCCATCGAGAAATTAACATCCGAGAATTAGCTGGAAGTACAATAGGCTCAGGCGATATTGCCGCCCACCCTGCGGCAGCAATATTATATAATGTCGGTTTTGCGATTCAAAATCAGCAAAGCCCTTTATCACCAGAGGGCCATAATTTAACAAGCTCTCGCAGTGAAAATGCTTTTACACCTTTGATCAGTATTCAATATAAACTTGATGAAAATATCATGACTTATATTTCAGCAACGACAGGCTTCAAAGCGGGTGGCTTCGACACCAGAGCGAATAATGTAGCTTCTTGGGAATTTGAAGAGGAAGAGGCTACTTCATATGAATATGGCGTTAAATCATCCTTATTAGATAATACATTAGAAGTTAATTTAGCCATATTTCGCACCGAGTATGATAATTTACAAATTAGTCAATTCGATGGCACCTTAGGCTTTAATGTTGGCAATGCTAAAGAAACCATAATACAAGGTATAGAAGTTGACGGCCGCTGGTTAGTTATGAACTCTGATATTGGCACGCTAACAATGAACTATGCTTTAGCTTATTTGGATCATGAATTTAAAGATTTCAAAAATGGCAACTGCCATAACCGCCAAGTACCCGATGGCGATATTGGACCTGGCGGAGTTCAACTTTGTGATTTCACGGGTAAGCGAGGTCAATATACCCCTAAATTCACCAGCACCCTTGGCTTTGATTATTTCGCGCCTGTCTCATTTTTGGGGTTTGAATATTTTCGTGCTAACCTCGGGTTTTATCATGCTAGCGAACAAAATGTACATCCTAATTTAGATCCGCTCTACGATATTGACGCTTATACTAAAGTTGATGCGCGGATAGCGCTCGAAGCTGAGAATTGGAGTATTGCTATATTTGGTCGCAACTTAACCGATGAAAAAATAATAACCTATGCTGGCAATGTACCCTTATCTGGCAGTAGTTTTGGCACCAACACCTTCTATGGTTTTGTAGATCGACCTGCCACGGTTGGCGTACAAATACAATATGATTTTGCCGATTAATGACTTGAATCCAGCACAGCGTATTGTATTTGGTAATCGTACGGACAATCGTACTTTTTAAAGAGTCGAGCATAATACTATGTTGTTCGTCTCTTTATTTTACCAAACTTATTTCTTTATTTTCTGCTATTTAAGGACTTGCCGTGACTAAACCTTGGTTTACCAATTATCCAAAAAACGTAGCTCATGAAGTAGATTTAACTAGTTGTTCCTCTTTAGTAGATTTGTTTCAGCAAACCATCCCAAAATATAAACAGCAACCAGCCTATAGTAATTTTGGTGCCGAACTCACTTTTGAACAAGTCGATTTACT
Organism: uncultured Colwellia sp.; assembly: GCA_965261045.1. Lineage (GTDB taxonomy): Bacteria > Pseudomonadota > Gammaproteobacteria > Enterobacterales > Alteromonadaceae > Colwellia. The sequence continues at coordinate 590,820 of CBDHCJ010000001.1, read as the reverse complement.
ATCAAGGGACTTTGCCGCTTATTTACAAAACAAGCTAAATATAGCGCAAGGTGAACGTGTGGCACTAATGTGCCCAAATACTTTATGTTTTCCTGTGGCCATGTGGGGGATAATTCGTGTTGGCGCTGTACAAGTAAACGTCAACCCTATGTATACCGCAAGAGAGCTTGCGCATCAACTTAATGACGCACAAGTTGATACCATTATTATCTTTTCCCCCTCAACCAAAGTACTGGCTGATATTATCGCTAAAACTAAGATAAAAAATGTTATCACTATAAGCTTAGATGACTTGATCAATAAAGGTTTACCCTGTGCGCCAGTAGATGAACGTCTAACGAATACCATTAACTTCACCGATGCGCTAGCACAAGGAGAAAACCTTGAGTTGACAGAGCCGACATTGTGCCAAAGTGATTTACTGTTCTTGCAATATACTGGTGGCACAACTGGTTTATCTAAAGGTGCAATGCTTAGTCATGGCAATTTAATCGCCAATATTTTGCAATATCAAGAGTTTGCCAAAAATCATATTCACTATGGTAATGACATTGTTATTACCGCCATTCCTATGTATCACATCTTTGCGTTAATGACGAACACGTTAAGCTACTTCTATTTTGGTGCTAACAATGTGTTAGTGACTAACCCTCGAGATATGCCGAGCTTTGTCGACGTTTGGAAAAAAACACCCGCAACTATGTTCACTGGCGTAAACACTTTATTTAACGGTTTATTACATACTCCAGGTTTCGAACAAGCCGACTTTTCTTCATTAAAACTTTGTATTGGTGGTGGCGCTGCTGTTCAAACAGCCGTTGCTGATAAATGGCAACAAGTTACTGGTGTTAAACTGCATGAAGGTTATGGTTTATCGGAAACTTCACCTATTTTGACTTTGAATTTTGGTACAGAAACAGACTATGTTTCTGGTATTGGCGTACCTATACCCAATACCGATATAGCTATTCGTGATGATGATGGTAATGAAGTTGCCCAAGGTAAGTCAGGGGAATTATGCGCTAAAGGACCACAAGTGATGTTGGGTTATTGGAATAATGTTGAAGCAACTGCCGAGTGCATGACTGCCGACAGCTATTTTAAAACTGGCGATGTTGCTATGCTTGACGATAAAGGCTTCTTTCATATTGTTGATCGTAAAAAAGACATGATTAATGTGTCTGGTTTTAATGTTTACCCTAATGAAATAGAAGCAGTAATCGCTAAAATGACTGGTGTGTTAGAATCTGCTTGTATTGGCATTGCTGATGATAAAACTGGCGAAGCAGTCAAGCTTTTTATCGTTACTGATAAAGCCTCAAAAAACCAAGCGATTACCGAGCAAAATGTTATTAATTTTTGTCAACAAAGCTTAACTGCCTATAAGGTGCCAAAGCAGGTAATATTCATTGATGAAATACCTAAGTCAAGTGTTGGTAAGTTATTACGTAGAGAGCTACGGTAAAGTCTTTGTTCTATTATAAGCAGCGCTATCTATAAGATAAGCTATAAACAGCACCATCTATAAACAGCACATGCTGCTTTTTCATACGACTTGCAATTTATTTGTCAATCTTCTACCGATCTTTATCGAGTAATGGTATACTCGCGCGCAAATTTTCAACAATTCCGCTTTTTTAGTAGCGACTTAAATAGAGTAAAGTAATGGCAGATTTATCAAAATACAGAAACATTGGTATTTTCGCTCACGTTGATGCGGGTAAAACCACAACAACTGAACGTATCCTTAAACTAACCGGTAAAATTCATAAAACGGGTGAAGTACATGACGGCGAGTCAACAACTGACTTCATGGAACAAGAGGCTGAGCGCGGTATTACTATCCAGTCTGCTGCGACTACATGTTTCTGGAAAGATTATCGTATGAACATCATCGATACTCCTGGTCACGTTGACTTCACTGTTGAAGTTTACCGTTCACTTAAAGTACTTGATGGTGGTATTGGTGTATTCTGTGGCTCTGGTGGTGTTGAGCCACAATCAGAAACTAACTGGCGTTACGCGAACGACTCAGAAGTAGCTCGTTTAATCATGGTTAATAAATTAGACCGTTTAGGTGCTGATTTTTACCGTGTTGTAGATCAAGTTAAAAACGTATTAGGTGCTAACCCACTTGTAATGACGTTACCAATTGGTGAAGAAGACGAATTCGTTGGTTGTGTTGATATTCTTAGTGAAAAAGCATACATTTGGGATGACACTGGTCTTCCTGAAAACTATGAAATCACTGATATCCCAGCTAATTTAGTAGAAAAAGCTGCTGAGTACCGTGAATTATTAATTGAAACAGCTTTAGAAATGGATGACGATTTATTAGAAGCGTACATGGAAGGCGAAATGCCAACGATGGAACAAATCAAAACCTGTATCCGTGCTGGTACACGTGATATGACTTTCTTCCCAACTTATGCTGCATCGGCATTTAAAAACAAAGGTATTCAATTAATTCTTGATGCGGTTGTTGATTACTTGCCTAGCCCTACAGAAGTTGATCCTCAGCCAATCACTGATGAAGAAGGTGAGCCTACTGGTGAAGTAGCAACGGTTGATATTAATGGTCCTTTACGTGCGTTAGCATTTAAAATTATGGATGATCGTTTTGGTGCGCTTACCTTTATCCGTATCTATTCAGGTACATTGAAAAAAGGCGATACTATCCTTAACACTTTCACTGGTAAATCTGAACGTGTTGGTCGTATGGTTGAAATGCATGCTGATGACCGTACTGAGCTTTCTTCGGCACAAGCAGGAGATATCTTAGCAATCGTTGGTATGAAGAACGTTCAAACAGGTCACACATTATGTGATCCTAAGTTCCCAGCGACTTTAGAACCAATGGTATTCCCAGAGCCTGTAATCTCAATCTCTGTATCACCTAAAGATAAAGGCTCTACTGAGAAAATGGGTATTGCTATCGGTAAAATGGTTGCAGAAGATCCTACCTTTAGAGTTGAAACTGACCAAGATTCAGGCGAAACAATTTTACGTGGTATGGGTGAGCTTCACTTAGATATCAAAGTAGATATTTTACGTCGTACTTATGATGTAGATCTAGAAGTAGGTAAACCACAAGTTGCTTACCGTGAAACTATCACACAAGCCATCGAAGATTCTTATACCCATAAGAAACAATCTGGCGGCTCTGGTCAGTTTGGTAAAATTGATTACCGCATCAAGCCTGGTGAGCCAAATTCAGGTTTCACATTCAACTCAGTGGTTGTTGGTGGTAACGTGCCAAAAGAATTCTTCCCTGCTATCGAGAAAGGTTTCCGTAGCATGATGGCTGAAGGTGTTCTTGCTGGTTTCCCCGTATTAGACGTTGAAATTGAATTATACGACGGTGGTTTCCATGCGGTCGATTCATCTGCCGTTGCATTTGAAATTGCTGCTAAAGGCGCTTTCCGTCAATCAATTCCTAAAGCAGGTGCTCAATTAATTGAGCCTATTATGAATGTTGATGTGTTCACCCCTGATGATCATGTTGGTGATGTTATTGGTGATTTAAACCGTCGTCGCGGCATGATAAAAGATCAAGTAGCTGGTGTTTCTGGTGTCCGTATTAAAGCTGATGTTCCTCTTTCAGAAATGTTCGGTTACATCGGAACTTTACGTACAATGACATCAGGCCGTGGTCAATTCTCAATGGAATTTGGCCACTATAACCCTTGTCCTAACAACGTAGCTGAAGAAGTAATTGCTGAAGTTAAAGCAGCAAAAGCCGCTAAGACAAAGAAGTAGGTTTTTAAACGCTAATTAAAAAAGGCTGATAATTTCTTATCAGCCTTTTTTAAAACTTTGCTGTGTTAAACTTAAACCTTTTGTTCTCGCTCAATTGCACGATAAGCAATATCAGTTCTAAACTCTACACCCCGCCAAGTTACTTGATTAAGCAATTCATAAGCTAACTGCTGTGCTTCAGTTACCGTGTTACCTAATGCTGTAGCGCATAATACCCGACCGCCATTGGTAATCACTTCACCTTGCTCATTTAACTTAGTACCAGCATGAAAAGCTTTCGCAGATTCATCCATGTTAGTGTCTAAACCAGAAATCACATCACCCTTAGGATAATTTGCTGGATAACCATTGGCTGCTAACACAACACCTACGGCAGCACGGCTATCAAAATCAATAGTCACTTTATCTAACTCGCCACGGGTAGCCGCTAAACAAAGTTCAACTAAGTCTGATCGCAAGCGCATCATGATAGGCTGAGTTTCAGGATCACCAAAGCGACAGTTATATTCAATTACATTGGGCGTGCCATCTGCTGCAATCATCAAACCTGCATATAAGAAACCATGATAAGGTGCTCCCTCAGCAGCCATACCTTTAACCGTAGGCATGATAACTTCCGCCATAATACGATCATAAATTTCAGACGTTACTACTGGTGCTGGCGAATATGCGCCCATACCACCAGTATTAGGGCCTAAATCGCCATTTAACGCACGTTTATGATCTTGGCTGGTGGCCATAGGTAAAACATTTTTACCATCAACCATAACAATAAAACTCGCTTCTTCACCTTCAAGAAACTCTTCAATTACCACCCGATGTCCCGCATCACCAAACGCATTGCCCGCTAACATGTCTTTAACGGCATCTTCCGCTTCAACTAACGTAAGGGCAACAATAACGCCTTTACCTGCCGCTAAACCATCAGCTTTAACCACGATTGGCACACCTTGTTCATGTATATAAGCTAATGCTGGTTCAACGTCGGTAAAATTAGCATAACTGCCACTTGGAATATTATTACGAGCTAAAAAATTTTTAGTGAAAAATTTAGAGCCTTCAAGCTGTGCCGCTTTTGCACTTGGGCCAAATATAGTTAAACCTTGTGCTTGAAAAGCATCAACCACACCATCAACAAGCGGTTGCTCAGGACCTACAATCGTTAGCGCAACCTCTTCATTTTGTGCAAAAGCCACTAAAGCATCGCTGTCACTAATATCAAGGGTAATATTTTCTACTTTATTTTCGATTGCTGTTCCGGCATTACCTGGAGCAACAAACACTTTAGTAACCTGACTAGATTGCGCCGCTTTCCACGCTAAAGCATGTTCTCGACCACCCGAGCCTATGACTAAAATTTTCATTTATTTTTCCTAATGTTACTTTATAGCAATCTCACTAACTATGTGATCATTTTTACTTGTTAAAATCGCCAACTACGGCGTTAAGTCTCTCAAATAAGGTACTGCGAGAGTGACGAAAGCTAGCGCTATTGTTTATTTTTCTGTTTCTGTTTAAAGTCGCTAAAACTAGCATTTTCAGGTTTTACAAACTTTAAAGTCATACGGTCACTTTCACCAATCGCTAAATATTTTGCTTTATCCGTCTCACCTAAACGCAATACTGGCGGTAGTGTCCACACACCTTTTGGATGTTGCGTTAAATCTTTTGGATTAGCATTAATTTCACTCGCGGCAACAAAGCGAAAGCCTGCCGCTTTTGCTTGTTTGATAGTATTTGCTTCTGATACATAACCAACCGCTTTTTCAGGTGCAACACCCACAGGTAACCTATGTTCAACAACACCGAGTACGCCACCTGATTTAAGCGCATCAAAAGCATCTTTAAATACTTGCGCTACGCCAGCATCTTTCCAGTTATGTAAGTTACGGAAAGTTAAGACTAAATCAGCACTACCTTGTGGCGCAAGTTCACTTTGCTTACGTGGCACAAAATCTGTTAATACCACTTCACTAAATACCACATTTGATGCTAATTTTTTCTCTAATTTTTTGCGTGAATTAGAATAATAATTATCTTCACCTGTGTCAGGATAATGAGCGCCATAAAGTTTACCTGTGCCTTTTAACGCGGGAGCTAAAATTTCGGTATACCAACCACTGCCAGGAGTGATTTCTACCACAGTCATTGTTGGTAAAAAACCTAAAAAGTTTAATGTTTCAACTGGATGACGATATTGATCACGTGCTTTATTTTTAACAGAGCGATGATCACCGCTAATCGCTTGTTCAAGTGCCTTATCAGCACTATGACTATGATCGCCATGAGCATGAAGGTCATGAGCATAAAGGTTGAAGCTAGCAAGCACACTAAAGCTTAGTGATGAAGCGATTAAAAGTGATTTTAAATTTTTTAATTTGAACATAATATTTCCGTTAACTGATTGGTATGATTAAAAAGCCCCATAGTTATAGCAGATTTTAAATAAACAAGCAGTATTGATTTTGTTACTTAACATGAACAAATCAACACTGCTTTAATACTTAATAAAGGCTCTGTAAGTTGTTAGATTCAATTGATAGGAGAACACAGAGCTGACGCTAGTTAGTGACTACATTTGACAACTAAATTGTGCCGAACAACGATAAGAATCGAAATTAATGACGGAAGTGGCGCATACGGGTAAACACCATCGCGATATTATGTTCGTCTGCTGCAGCAATAACTTCATTATCACGCATTGAACCACCTGGCTGAATTACCGCTGTAATTCCTGCTATCGCAGCAGCGTCTAAACCATCACGGAACGGGAAGAATGCATCAGATGCCATCACAGAGCCTTTCACTTCAAGGCTCTCATCTGCGGCTTTAATTCCAGCAACTTTCGCTGAATAAACCCGACTCATTTGTCCAGCACCAACACCAATAGTTCTGCTATTTTTAACATAAACAATGGCATTAGATTTCACGTATTTGGCTACTTTCCAACAAAATTGTAAATCGCGCATTTCGTCGCTTGTTGGTTGACGCTTGGTTACTACTTTTAAGTCATTGTCAGTAACGCTGCCTTGATCTCTGTCTTGTACTAATAAACCGCCATTAACACGCTTAAAGTCAAACCCTGTCGTTTTACTATCCCATTGACCACATGCTAATAAACGTAGGTTGGGCTTAGCAGCAACAATTTGCGCAGCAGCATCAGATACTGTTGGCGCAATAATTACTTCAACAAATTGACGAGAAATAATAGCTTCAGCCGTTTCAGCATCTAACTCACGGTTAAAAGCAATAATACCGCCAAACGCAGAGGTTGGATCAGTTTTATAAGCACCTTCATAAGCGGCTAAAATGTTGTCACCAATAGCAACACCACATGGATTAGCATGCTTTACAATAACACAAGCTGGCTGGTCAAATTCTTTCACACATTCTAATGCGGCATCAGTATCAGCAATGTTATTGTAAGATAACGCTTTACCTTGCAATTGTGTGGAAGTAGAAATTGACGCTTCTTCAGGGCTAGCTTCTTTATAAAAAGCAGCTGCTTGATGTGAATTTTCACCATAACGTAAATCTTGAGTTTTAATAAACTGGCTATTAAAAGTACGTGGGAACTTAGCTTTTTCACTTGTAAGTGAGTTCAAGCCAGCTATAGCTTCTTTTTCGCCGTAAGCTGGTAACATTTTGCCAAAGTAGTTAGCAATCATGCCATCATAACTCGCGGTATGCTCATAAGCGGCAATCGCTAAATCAAAACGTGTTTGATACGTTAATGAGTCATCATTGCTATTCATTTCATTAATAACACGACCATAATCGCTAGCGTTAACAACGATGGTTACATCTTTATGGTTTTTCGCTGCAGCGCGCACCATCGTTGGGCCACCAATATCAATATTTTCAATGGCATTTTCTAAGGTACAGTTTTCATCACTTACGGCATTAGCAAAGGGATATAAATTAACCACAACCATATCAATAGCACTGATACCGTTTTCAATCATTATCGCTTCGTCCATACCACGGCGCGCTAAAATACCACCATGTACTTTAGGATGTAATGTTTTAACACGACCATCCATAATTTCAGGATGCCCAGTGTAATCAGAAACTTCAGTAACGGCAATTCCGTTATCCGCTAGTAATTTAGCGGTGCCGCCAGTTGAAAGTAAATCAACACCTTTTTCTCTCAAACTTCGAGCAAATTCAACAATACCTGATTTATCAGAAACACTTAACAGTGCGCGTTTAATTGGACGTGAATTATCCATGATTTTTCATATACCTTTTAATGAGATAAATATTTTCTAATATCGACGTTTATCCCGACATGTTTAGCATTTGCCATCAATGCTGGGCTAAAATCCAACTTACATAAAAAAATAAAGCACCCGAAGGTGCTTTTGTTTAACAGGTTAACCCTGCCTGAATATTAGTTCATACTGTATTTTTTTAACTTTTTACGTAAAGTACCACGATTGATACCTAATAAGTTAGCTGCGCGTGTTTGATTACCGCGAGTATACACCATTACCTCTTCTAACATTGGCGCTTCGATTTCACTAAGTACAAGGTCATACATATCATCAACATCATTACCATTTAACTGCTTTAGGTAGTTATTGATAGCTATTTTAGCTTGGGTACGTAACGGAGACGTTTTAGTTTGTGTTTGAATATCACCAGTGATGAATGGAGAAGAAATATTTTGTTCGAACATAATGTACAACTCTTTCTATTAATAATAAGTAAAAATTAACTAATCAACTGTTCAGTTCATTATTGAACAAGTTGATTAAAACAAAGGTTTAACGTTTCAAGCTGCTCGCTTGTTGACGATAAGCCATTAAATGTAGTTCTAAAATGTTTGCCTTGATCACCTGCAAAATGCGGCGTAAAACATTCACCCAATAAGGCAAGAGAATGAATATACCAAGACACATGTTTACGAGCGATTCTCACACCCGTATAGTCACCATAAAACTGATGCAATTCCATTACATGTTCAAGTAATATTGAACATACCTCATTCACTGAGGGAGCAGCTAGTTTGGTTCCTGTTTTCAAAAAATGATTCATTTCGCGAAAAATCCAAGGTCGTCCTTGAGCCCCTCGGCCAATCATAATGGCATCAGCTTCAGTGTACCTTAATACCTGCTCTGCTTTTTCTACCGAAGTAATATCGCCATTTGCCACAACGGGAATTGAAACCGCTTGTTTAATTGCCCTTATAGTGTCGTATTCTGCATTGCCTTTATAAAAGTCATTACGGGTTCGACCATGGACTACTAACGAAGTAATACCGTTATCTTGAGCAATTTTTGCTATTTCAATGCCATTACGGCTGTTTTCACACCAACCTGTGCGAATTTTTAGTGTTACTGGAATATTTACCGAGTTCACTACAGATTTAACAATTTGTTCAACCTGTACGGGGTCTTTTAATAAAGCAGAGCCCGCTAATTTTTTATTTACCTTTTTTGCTGGACAGCCCATATTGATATCAATTATCTGTGCGCCATTTTCAGCGTTAACTTGAGCAGCAAAAACTAATTCATCAGGACAACTGCCAGCAATTTGCACACTGCGAATTCCTGCATCATCACTGTGAAGCATTCTCAATTTAGACTTTTCTGTATTCCATACTTTAGGGTTTGACGACATCATTTCTGATACCGCTAAACCAGCCCCCATTCGACAACATAGTTCTCGAAAAGGTTGATCTGTAATCCCAGCCATGGGGGCAAGAAATACGTTACTGTCAAATTGATACGAACCTATCTTCACGTTGACTACTTTTTGAGCGACTCTTTAAAAGGGCGCTAAGTTTACGTGTTTTTTTGCTTCTTGAAAAGCACATAATTTAAACAATATTTGATTTTTTTCGTCTTTTAAATATTGACTTTTATTAAAGTATCAATGTGAGTGGTTTTTGTGCAATTGATAACACTTTATTTAATCGCAATCGTTAAGTAGGCTTTTTTTGGCCATTAAGACGAACCCACTCTTCTTGCACGGTTACGGGTGCCATATTACACCATTTGCCATAAATTTCTTGTAAGGTTTGCGCTTGCTCTTCTAAAACACCTGATAGAGATAACAGACCTTTATCACCAAGAAATTCAATAATAGTAGGTGCTAACTCACGTAATGGCCCAGCTAAAATATTGGCGACGACAACATCTGCTTTAAATTGGGATTGATCTTTAGGTAGCTCACTCGGTAAGTAAAGCGTAAGTCTGTCATCAACATGATTACGTTTAGCATTGGCTAAACTAGCTTGTAAGGCTTGTGGATCAATATCAATACCAATCACTTTTTTAGCGCCTAATTTTAATGCTGCAAGCGATAAAATTCCAGAGCCACAACCAAAATCTACCACTGTTTTACCTTGTAAATCTAACCCATCAAGCCAAGTTAAACATAATGCGGTAGTTGGGTGAGTTCCTGTACCAAAAGCTAAACCAGGGTCAAGCATTACATTAACGGCATCTGGCTCTGGCACTTCACACCAGCTAGGGCAAATCCACAAGCGTTCGCCAAACTTCATCGGATGGAAGTTATCCATCCATTCACGCTCCCAGTCTTTCTCTTCTAATTGCTCAAGCTTATAGTGCATCGCCGCTTTATCAGGATGAATACTTTGCAAATAACTAATCACCTTATCCATATCATGGCTGGCATCAAACAACCCCATGACCACGGTATTTGACCAGTAAATGACTTCATCGCCAGGCAATGGCTCATAAATAGGTGTGTCTAGTGCGTCAATAAAAGTGACCGCTTGCGAGCCACAAGCAACAAGCCAATCACTGTACTTTTCCGCAGTTTCTTCATTAGCGCTTAATCTCAGTTGTATCCAAGGCATTTCAGTATTCCGATAATATAGTCATCATAATTCATCATAATATAACGTGATGATAGTTTATCATTCACTGGTGTTAGAGTTGCGACAAATTCACATGATATTGAGTAAATATTATGTTACATCAATCTCACTAGCCATATGATCATTTTTACTTGTTAAAATCACCAACTACGGCGTTATTTATTTAATAATTAGAGCAACGAGTTAGCTATCAGCGAAAAAAAAATAGTGTTAAAGTAATATAAACATATCATTACCAACGCTGAATAATGAAATACTTCCCCATTTTTCTCGATGCAAATTATATAACCGCCATGATTATTGGTGGCGGAGAAGTAGCCTCACGCAAAATTGAATTATTGTTAAAATCTACAGTTAACATCACCATCATGAGCAAAGATGTTTGTGCTAGCGTTGAACGCTTAATTAACTTACATCAATTAACTTGGTTAAAGTATAATTATCACGCAGGTAATTTATCTCATAGCAACCTAGTGATAGCGGCTACCAATGATATGTCAGTCAATAAGGCTATTGCAAAAGAAGCTCACGCCCTAAGCATTTTAACCAATGTGGTCGACCAACCAGAGTTATGTACTTATATCACCCCTGCAATTATTGATCGAAGCCCAATGATCATTGCTTTATCAAGTTCTGGCAGTGCCCCTATTTTAATTCGGATGTTACGTGAACAAATAGAAAAAATTTTACCGCAAGGTTATGGCAAGTTAGCTGATTTTTCTTACAAATTCCGTGAGCAGGTCAAAGCACAAGTAAAAGGTTTACGTAATCGACGTAGTTTTTGGGAAAATACACTTAGAGGCCCGATAGGTCAAGCAATTCTTGAGGGTAAACAACAGCAAGCAGAGCAACAGCTTATTGCCAGTATTAAGCAAGAAATAACACCACCTTGTGGCGAAATTATTTTTATTTACACCAAAGATGGTAATCCAGATAATTTAACCTTAAGCGCTCACCGTGCTATGCAATTCGCCGATGCTGTGTTTTATGATGACAATATCAATATTGAACTGATTGAATATATACGCCGTGATGCGGAAAAATTTCCGCAAGTCATTAGTTCTGATATTTTGATTAATTATCAACAGGTCATTGAACTTGCGAAACAAGGGCAGAAAATAATTTATTTACTAGCAGGAATCGAAGCTTCACCGCAAAATGAAGCGCTAATAAATAGCGCTATTGTAACCCATGTTTTGGTGTGTGGTGATAATTAATCCATAGCATTCTCAATGGTCAGGGCTCACTTATTTATATCTTTATCTTTATATAAATATCAGTTTGACACACAAGAGAAAGACGGTGATTTATAAAAAGTTTACACCATAGCCTTGATCATGAATCACTATTTCATCCTGAAACTCGTATTTTGAGGTGGTTTGGGTATATAATCCTTTTTGAGAAAATTAACAATTTAACAATGTTTTAATAAACAAGGATTCATATGAAAAGAATATTATTTGTTTTACTTTCTGTTTTTGTTTTATCGGCATGTAAAGCAACTTCTGTGTACAATGTTGAGCAGTCACACATTCCTACAGGTGTTTCAGCTAAGCAGGTAGAAAAAAGCATAATAAAAGCTTTAACAGAAAAGGGCTGGCAAGTAAAAGCTAATAGTAACGGTAAAGTTTTGGCCGAAATTATGGTGAGAACACATACAGCTAGAATAGAAATAACGTTTAATGACAAACAATATTCGATTAACTATGTAGATAGCACTAACCTAGAATACAACGCTAAAAAAAACACCATTCATAAAAACTATAATAACTGGATTATTTATATAGATCGCTTAATACAGACGACGCTAGTTGAAGAAAGCTACCAAGATTAATTATTTAACTGCCCAGATGATGTAGCCAATATAGCCAAAAATGAGGCGTTTACTCGTTTAATAACCGCCTCTTTTTATTCATAATTTATAGAAACAGTTAGTCGCGTCAGCTGAGTCATCAATTAGTAGCTTGTCTTCAATGCAAAACGCCTTAATCAGCAAAGAAAAATGAAAGTTTATATAAAAGATATTAATATATGGTTGCAGGGATTAGACGATGTAGATGCGTTGATTCTATGGGCCAATGGCAATAAAAATCTACCAAAAGAATTTACGCCACCAAAACCTCAATATTATCCTAAGGGGCAATTAAGGCGTTTGAGCCCTTTTAGCAAGGTCATTTTACACTGCTTAGATATGCCGCATGCGCTAAACCAACAGTTGCCTTTTATTTTTTCTTCACAACATGGTGATTTAGCTAAAACGGTTACTCTTATTAAAGATGCCGCTGTAGGTGAAGACTTATCACCGACTCAGTTTGCTTTATCTGTGCATAATGCCACTACTGGTTTGTTTGGTATTGCAACGGATAATATAGCCCCAACCACCACCATTAGTGCCACTGAGAATACTTTTATTGAAGGTCTAGTAGAGGCTATGATGCAATGTCAGCAAGAAAATAGCCCTGTTATTTATGCCTATTGTGATTTTCCTGTACCTGAAGAATATAGTCAGTTTGAAAAAAATAAACCCGCTCGCTGTGTTGCTATGATCCTTTCTACGCAAAACAACTATACCACTTCAGACTTATCTGTTAATTGGAAAACACTGGCTGCCATTAATTTAGTTTTAGACAGTCAAAAGCATGCAAGTATGAATGAGCCTTGTATAGATTTAGCTGTCGATTTTATCCGTAAATTTTATTTACGGGGCAAGCAAGTAATATCGAGTAAAAATTATTTGCTTACCTTGGAATGTTAATGATGAAAGCGATTAATCACGCTTGGCGTTTATTCGCTACAGGACTATGTTTTATTAGCTTTGGTATTGGTGCTATTTTTATTTCATCGTTGGTTTTCCCCCTGCAAACTTTATTTATTAAGGATAAAATTAGGCGTAAAAAAATAGCACATTACACCATACATAAAGCCTTTGTTTTTTTTGTTGATTTAATGACATTTTTTGGTGTTTTAACTGTTAAGTTAAAGAACTTTCAGCAACTTAAAAACATGCGTGAGCAAGTGGTCATTGCTAATCACCCCTCGCTTATTGATGTTATTTTAATTATTGCTTACTTGCCTAATGCCGATTGTGTAGTAAAATCGGCTTTATTTAAAAATCCTTTTTTACGTGGTGTGGTAAAACGGGTTGGTTACATTGATAATGATAATTCAGAGCAGCTTTTTATTGACTGTAAAAAAAGCTTAGCGTCTGGTTGTAACATTATCGTTTTTCCTGAAGGAACACGTAGTGTTAATGGACAATCGTTAGTTTTTAAACGAGGTGCTGCTAATATTGCTGTGCGATGCCAAGCCAATTATCAGCCAATATTTATTTCTGTAAAACCAAGTACACTAACTAAAAAAGAATCGTGGTATGATGTGCCAAATAAAAAGGTGTTGATTACTTTGACCGCGCCCGCGCCCATTGATAACACCAAGTACTTTAATTGCGTGAACACTTCATTAGCAGTGCGCGCACTTACTCGTGAAACACAAGAGTATTTTTGTAAGGAATTAGAACTAAATGACTGAGACTCGAAAAATTTTAAAGTTATTAATTATTGACACACTCGATTTAGAAGATATATCGTCAGAAGATATTGTTGATGACGAACCTTTGTTTGGCGAAGGATTAGGCTTAGATTCTATTGATGCTTTAGAGTTAGGTTTAGCGATTAAGAAATCTTTTGATGTGAAAATTGAAGCTAATTCAGAGAAAACTAAAGAACACTTTTATTCCATCAATAGCCTAGTTCAATTTATCGAACAAAATTAATACTGAGAATACCATGCAAAGTAAAGAAGAAATATTGTCAATGTTAACTGAATTATTGGTTGATGAATTTGAAATACCAGCACAAGATATCAGCTTAGAAACCGAGCTTTATGCCGAGTTAGATCTAGATAGCATTGACGCAGTAGATTTAGTGGTTCGATTACGTGAAATTACGGGTAAAAAAATTGCTCCCGAGGATTTTAAAAAAGTACGTACAGTTGCTGATATTGTTGACGCACTAGCTGACTTAACTGCTATTTCATAGCCCTTATGACTATAGACATTAAGACACCTTTGTAAAAGCGCTTGTTATGAAAATAATTATTACCTTACTAACGCTATTATACCCTCTTGTGGTTTTCTATGGTTTAGCTGAGTTTTCTGTAAGAATGATTAGCGTTGCTTTGTTAATATTGTTTTTGTTGCGATTATTTATACTAAGAAAAAATACTCTTAGTATAAATAAGGACAATAGTATAAATGAGAACAAAAAAGTTAACATTTTAGCGCCTTTGGTTAGTAACGTTATTTCTTTAATTATTTTCGCCTTTTTACTTTTTAGCTTTATTTTTGATGCTAGTATTGGTTTGCTATTCTATCCAGTGATTATTAATGCCTCTTTAGCACTAGTTTTTCTATACTCTTTAGCTAACCCTCCACCTATCATTGAACGCTTAGCTCGACTAACACAGGCTGATTTACCAGCCCATGCTGTGGCGTATACTCGCATAGTAACGAAAGTATGGTTAGGTTTTTTTATACTCAACGGTTTGGTTGCTAGTTACACAGCATTATTCTCCAGTTTACAAACTTGGACTCTATATAATGGCTTTATTGCCTACATTTTAATGGCGGTGTTGTTTGCTTCAGAGTACCTAGTCAGGTTGAAGGTGCAAAAAGTTAATGACAATTGATGCTTATATGTTCCCGATAGATAATCAATGTGTATTTATTTGTGAAGAACAAGCAATAACGGGTCAGCAATGGGCAAAAGAATGTATCGCACTTGCTCTACATATTAGTAGCTATAGTGAGCGTAATTGGCTGTTATATCATGATGATTTTTATCAATATAGTCAGTACTTTTTTGCTTTGTTGTTGGCAAATAAAAATATTGTTTTAGCCCAAAGTAACCAGTTTGAACGTTTCCAACAAGCCGCGAAATTTGCCGATATTAGCATTGGTAATATCGGCTTAGCAAACAGTCATCAAGAGACGCTACTACCCTCTTTTAGTCTAAATAAAAACGATTGTTTGCCGCTGGATTCAAATAATACTGAATCTCTTGCTATGTTGGCAATTAATGGCAACTGTCGTGTTACCTTGTTTACTTCTGGCTCAACGGGAGAAGCAAAGGCTATTAAAAAATATTGGTATCAACTGGCAAATGAGATCGAAACTTTACAAGGTTTGTTTTCTCAAGACTCTGATTTAGTTCACTCACATAAGCAAGCCTGTGTGTTATCTACGGTTACTCACAAACATATATATGGCTTATTATTTAAATTAATTTGGCCAGTATTTAGTAATAAACAGATCATTTGTGAAACGATAGCGTATCCAGAACAAGTTGAATATTATTGCCAACGTTTTAATCATATTACTTTTGTTTCAAGCCCGAGTTATTTAGCGCGTATTAACAAGCACTTATCAGCGCAAGTGAACATGAGTATTAGTAAAATATTTTGCTCTGGTGGTGCTTTAAGTGCTCGCGTTGCCGATGACTTTTTAGCGCATAGCCAGAAAAAAATTATTGAAATTTATGGTAGCACCGAAACCGGAGGTATTGCATGGCGGCAACAAACAATTGACACTAGGTGGCAATTGTTTCCAGAGCATCAAGTAATACTGGCTGATGATAATACCTTGGTGCTCACCTCTAACTTTTTAATTAAGGGGCAAACCTTTAAAACTGATGACAAAGTTAAGCTTACTGGGCGTTATTTCAACTTGCTTGGTAGAGTTGATCGCGTTATTAAGTTACATGAAAAAAGGTTATCTCTTGATGAAATGGAACACGTTTTACTGAGTATGCCGCAAGTAAAAGCGTGTCATTGTTTCATGTTAGATACAGCAGTGATCAATAAAGCACAGTTAGTTACTGTGATACAGTTAGTTGAAAACCATGCTGTGCCTGATAATCTAGTACAGAAAAAACATTTAGTGAATACCGGTAAAAAAACATTGTTGTCGCTGTTTGATGCCTCACTATTACCAAGAAAATGGCGTTTTGTGCAGCAACTTCCCTTTAATAGTCAAGGGAAATTGGTAAAATCAGAACTAGTAAAACTTTTTAAGTAGAGCAATAAATATTCATGAAGAACAGCATTGAGGCGTTACTTCCTAGTATTCACTATGTAGATCAGCACGATAATAAGGTGTTATTGAATTTAACTCTTAATGCTAATTTAAGGTGTTTTCGCGGACACTTTGAAGATGTTGCTATTGTGCCAGGTGTAGTGCAGTTAGATTGGGCAATTACTTTTGCGCGTATGTATTTAAACATGCTGGGTAATGTTCAAACGGTTAGCGTGTTGAAATTTCAAAAATTGCTATTACCTGATATGAAGGTGGTCTTAGAGATTGTTAAAAAATCACCGCAAAAATTTACCTTCAGCTACAGTATGGGCACGGATAAATTTTCCTCGGCGCGAGTAGAATTAAATTGAAGATTAAAGCGCAGCGTATTTGCGCGATAATTCCTAGTTTTAATCATAGTGCTAAATTGGCACAAATTACTCAATCTCTAATAAAACAAGAGTTAGCTGTTATTATCGTTGATGATGCTAGTAGTGCTAACCATGCAAAAAATTTGCAAAAAATAAATGACGCTTTTGATGACATTCATTTAGTCAGGCATGCTGAAAACCAAGGTAAGGGAGGCGCTGTGATCACTGGGCTAATAACCGCACAAAAACTGGGTTATAGTCATGCTTTACAAGTAGATGCTGATGGCCAGCATGATCTTAATGATATTAAAAAGCTGCTTGATTTAGCACAACAGTACCCGCAGGCCTTGATCAGTGGTCAGCCAGTATATGATGAAAGTATTCCAAAAGGCCGTTTATGGGGGCGTTCCATTACGCACTTTTGGGTACATATTGAGACACTATCTCTGCAAGTACAAGATACTATGTGTGGTTTTCGCGTCTATCCTTTAACATCAGCATGCCAGTTAATTGAACAAGTTTGTTTGGGTAAACGTATGGACTTTGATATTGAAATTATGGTGCGGCTTTTCTGGCGCAATGTTGATATTAAGTTTATTCCGACTAAAATTGAGTATCCCCAAGATGGTCAATCTCACTTTCGAGCCTTACATGACAATCTACTTATTAGTTGGCTACATACTCGTTTAGTTTTAGGTATGTTAGTGCGTTTACCCTATTTGCTTACCCACAGATTTTTGACAAGTATAAAACGGGTCAATAACGGTGTGATTAATGACGACAACTAATCATTGGTCATTAATGCGTGAGCGTGGCTCTCTTTGGAGTTTAAAAACACTGTTCATGTTTTATAAATATGGTGGACGTTATTTGGCCCTGGTAATTTTGTACCTGGTTATTTTTTACTTTTTTGTTAGTGGTAAAGACAGCCGTATAGCGTCAAAAAATTATCTCAACAAAATGTATCAAGCTGGTTATTTAACAAAAAAACCAAGTTTACTGATGAGTTTTAGGCATTTTTTAGCGATGGGTTTTTCTGCTTTAGACAAAGTTGATGTTTGGTTAGGAAAAATAACGATGGCTTCTATAAATCATGTGAATTACTCAATATTTGAGCCATTATTACAGCAAAAAAAAGGCGCGTTAATTATTAGCTCACACTTGGGTAATGTAGAAATATGTCGCGCACTTGCTAATGATAATACCAGCGCATGTTTTAATGTCTTAGTATTTACTGAACATGCACAAAAGTTTAATGACTTCATTAATAGTTTGAGCAATGATGTCAAAATTAATTTAATTGAAGTGACAGCAATGGGGCCTGCGCTTGCTATCATGTTACAAGAAAAGATAGAACAAGGTGAATATGTGGTTATTGCTGGTGATAGAACCTCAACCACAGTTGCAGGGCGAGTAGTTTATAGTGAATTTTTAGGTGAGCAAGCACCTTTTTCTCAAGGACCTTTTATTCTTGCCGGCATCTTACAGTGCCCCGTATTGATGATGTTTTGTTTAAAAACTGGAGTAAAAACAAAGCAACAATATAATTTAATTTTTGAAACCTTATCTCCAGGTGTCCATTGGACAAGAAAAACTCGTGAAACAGAGTTAACCAAATTAGTTCATCAATATGCTCAAACCTTAGAAAAATATTGCGCACAGTATCCTTTGCAATGGTTTAATTTTTTTGATTTTTGGCAACAAGACAACATTGACCGAGATAACATTGACCGAGACAAAAAATAGCTTCTCTCGGTTAATCACAGCAATAAGTAAGTAGGATGTAGATATGTTAGAAAAAAATGCCACCACTGTTTTTGGCACCGCCGTATTAACTATTGAAGATATAGTTGCCATTGCTAAAAATACCAAGCAAGTAGCATTATCCGATGATAGCGAATTTACACAAAAGATCGACGCTGGCGTTGCCTTTTTAGATACATTACTAAAAGAAGATGGGGTAATTTATGGTGTTACTACAGGTTATGGCGAGTCATGTACAGTAGAAATTCCTGCCACATTAGCTAATGAACTACCGCTACACTTAACGCGTTTTCATGGTTGTGGCCTAGGTGATTATTTTAGCCCTGAACAAGGACGAGCCATTTTAGCAACTCGGTTGGCTTCATTAAGCCGAGGCTATTCAGGTGTTAGTTGGCCATTGTTAAAGTTAATCACCGCCTTTTTAAATAAGAATATTACCCCAGTAATACCACAAGAAGGCTCTGTTGGCGCGAGTGGTGATTTAACACCACTTTCCTATGTGGCAGCAGCATTATGTGGTGAGCGCGATGTGTATTATCAAGGCAAAAAAGTTACCGCAAAAGTGGCTTTGGCAAATGAGAAGTTAAATCCAATCACTTTGCGCCCTAAAGAAGGCTTAGCCATTATGAATGGTACTGCGGTGATGACGGCTTTGGCATGCCAAGCTTTTGATCGTGCTGCTTATTTAACTAAATTATCGGCGCGAATTACCGCGTTAAATAGTTTGGCGTTAAAGGGCAACAGTAACCATTTTGATGATATTTTGTTTTCCGTTAAACCACACCCAGGGCAAGCTGAGGTGGCATCATGGGTACAGCATGACTTACATCACCACCACCACCCGAGAAATTCTCATCGCTTGCAAGATCGTTATTCAATCCGTTGTGCTCCGCATGTTATTGGTGTGCTAGCGGATTCATTACCTTGGTTAAGACAGTTTATTGAAAATGAACTAAACAGTGCCAATGATAATCCGATAATTGATGGTATTGGTGAGCATGTATTACATGGTGGACATTTTTATGGTGGTCATATTGCTATGGCAATGGATAGTATGAAAACAGCCGTGGCTAATATTGCTGATTTGCTAGATCGTCAAATGGCGAGTTTAGTTGATACTAAATATAATAATGGCTTGCCAGCTAATTTATCAGCAGCTCCAGCCGAACGTGCCGCTATTAATCACGGCTTTAAGGCGGTACAAATTGGCGCTTCGGCGTGGACAGCTGAAGCGTTAAAATTAACCATGCCAGCGAGTGTTTTTTCTCGTTCTACTGAATGTCATAATCAAGATAAAGTGAGCATGGGAACAATAGCCGCACGAGATTGTTTACGCGTATTACAACTGACGGAACAGGTTGTTGCCGCAACCCTGCTATCAAGTTATCAAGCGGTTACTTTACGTATATCCCAAAAAGAATTAAATCGTGATACGCTGTCAGCACCCGTATCTGCCATGTTGGATGATATTGGCGAGTTTTTCCAATTAGTGGTTGAAGATAGGCCACTTGAAGGAGTGTTAAGAGCAACCGTGAGTTATATTCAAGAGCAACGGTGGTCACTTTATGACTAACTCAACCTCAGTCAAAGCAAAGCAGTTAAGCACCTCGGTAGATATTGAAATACCTTTTCATGATTGTGATCCGATGAATGTGGTTTGGCATGGTAACTATCCAAAATATTTTGAAGTGGCTCGCTGTAAGTTATTACGTTTGTTTAATTATGATTATTTAAACATGATAGCTTCGGGTTATATTTGGCCTATTGTAGATATGCGTATTAAGTATGTCGGCTCAGCTAAATTTACTCAGCGCATCAAGGTCTCGGCATCTTTGGTTGAATATGAACACAGAATTAAAATTAACTATTTAATTACCGATAAACAAAGTGGCGCTAAGTTAACGAAAGGTTATACAGTGCAAGCGGCAGTATCGATAGAAAGTAATGAGTTGCAACTTGAATCGCCTGCAATTCTAATGGAAAAGTTACAGCCTTGTTTAGCGACCCTTTGAGATAAATGATGATGAAAAAGATTTTATATTTTTTTTGCTGCTTGCCGTTAATGCTTTTTGCTAGTGTGGCTGAAATTCAAGTAGCTAATGTTGAAGCAGAGCTCGCACTAAAAACGGCTGAAATGCCTATTAAAGGAACCTTTTCACAACATAAAAATATCAAGCCATTAAAGCGTCCCTTTATTTCTACAGGGGCGTTTGTTTATTTGCCCCAAAAAGGCTTATTATGGCAAACGAAAAGTCCCGTTAACTCAACAAAATTATTTGCTAATGAAGGCGTTTATAGCCTTGATGAAAAGGGTGTTCTTAATAAAGAATCTCAATTAGATAATGACTTTTTTTTAACGCTTTTTTCAGCTGATGAAGAAAAACTAGCCCCATACTTTACTACGCGAACAATAACCACAGACGTTAAAAAACAAGGGTCATGCTTGGCATTAACGCCTAAAAGTGCTGGCTTACTTAGTTTGTTTCAGCAAATAAATTTATGTCGTAATAACGAAGACAATCCTAAAGATAATAATAACAACACAAAACTACCGAGCACAATCACCTTGATTGAAGCTAAAGGCAATACTACCGAAATACGGTTACAGTTATCAAGTGAACCCGTCAGCAACAAGGAGTTAGCTTATTTTGACTGGTCGCGGTAAACATTTTAGTAATAAAGTCTCTATAGGTTTATGGCTCTCGCTTGTTATGATTAGTGCCGTTATTTTGTCGCTGAACGTTAGCAATGCTGATCAGCAATATAATGCGGGCTTATTGGCAGCACTTGAAATTAATTCATCAGATCATCAAGCTGCGCTCGCGTTAGGCAAAAATTATCAAAATAAATTACTGCTACTGGTAGGTCATCAAGATCTTGCTCAGGCATCATTGAATGCGAACAAAATACGACAACGTTTACGTGCCCAACCTTGGTTAGCATCGCTTTATAGTAATCCATTAAATTCTCAAAAGTTACAGCAATTACTCGACTATTATGGTGGCTCACCCTTTAGTCATTTATCAGCAGAGAATAAGCAGGCGCTACAAAATGCCATCACAGGTGGTAATTCAAAACAGTTAACTGAAAACTATTTTGCTTTGTTAAATCAATGGGCAGATCCCATTGTTAGTAGTTCTTTAACTCAAGATGCGAGTTTATCTTTAGCTGACTTCTTAAAAGAGCGCTTGTTGGCTAAAGGTAAAAGCGATAGCAAATGGTTATTTCGTCCACAAGAATTAATGTTGCAGGGTGACAAACTTAGCTATATTCCCATTTTTATTACTATAGCGCCAGAATATACCAATATCAGAGATTCGGTGGTTATTTATCAAGAATTACAACGAATTAAAACAAAATATTACTTGAATCAAACTTTACTAACAACTAGTTCAAATGATAGTGAAGTGTTAATGACTGGTATGTTGCTCCATTCTGCTGCTGCTAGTTTACAAGCGCAGTCAGAAATTAGCCGCTTTGGTTTGTTCTCTTTACTTGGGGTGATTGTTCTTATTGTTCTTGCTTTTAGATCGATAATACCTTTGTTAGCTTGCTTAGCGGTAATAGGTACTGCGCTATTAGTAGGTATTGTGGCGTTAACGTTAATTTTTGACGCTATTCATCTGCTTGCTTTTGTTTTTGCGGTAAGTATTTTAGGAATAGCCGTCGATTATGGTTTTCATATTCTCGTTTTACGTCAGTACAGCAATGAATCAACCAAGAGTATCCGCAAAAAAGTGTTTTTTCCATTAACGATAGCGCTGGGTTCGACCCTGATAGGCTATAGCCTATTTTTTATTACACCAATCAGTTTGTTACATCAGGTAGTGGTATTTGTCGGTTTTGGTTTAGTCGGGGCTTATTTAAGTGCGCTGTTGTTACTGCCTTGCATTCGCTTTACAAGTACTGGGACTTTATTTGCAATACAACCGAAAACACATTTTTTCTACATTGCCTTTGCCTTACTTATTTTTGTCGTGACGGTGCCAACACTGAAATTTGATGACAATATTGCTAATTTAAATACTAAATCGGCACTTTTGGCACAAGAAGAGCAAAAGGTCGCACAGCTAACGGGAGAAAATATATACCCGTATATGGTGCTAGTTTCAGATGATAGCCTAGAGAGCTTATTGCTTAATAACCAAGAGTTAACTAAAAAATTACGGGCAGCTAAATCTGAGGAAAATAACGTTAAGCTGAAAAGCATTACCGATTGGCAGCTTCCTCAAGTAATACAACAAGAAAATATTGACTTAGTGAAAGCAAATTGGCGGTCAGGAAGTTTTAGCACCATTGCAACTTATCTCGATGAAAAAGTAATAACGCATCAACTGAATAGAGCAAAGCCACTAGCGTCGTTACCTCCCTTTATTGCTGAAAATATTGGTGTTGATGTGAAAGTGTTAGCAGATCAATATTGGACGGCCTTACTATTGAATGCCCCGCTTAATGATGAGCAAACAGGCATACTTGCTCAATTTTCTTATGCTAAATATATTAATTTACCCGCTGCACTATCCGAGAAATTAGGCGAGGTTAGAGTGAATGTTTTTCAAGTTGCGTTGCCAGCACTTTTAGCTACCTTGTTGATACTAAGCTTTTCTTTTGGCTTTATCAGTGCTTTGTTAATGTTATTGGTGCCTTCACTTTGTGCGGGTTTGGCTTTAGTGATCACTGGCTTTTTTCAAACAAGTTTAAATATTTTTAATGTTTTGGCATGTTTGTTAATTATTACTTTAGCCATTGATTATGTCGTGTTTTTTCGAGCCCACGGTGTTACCAAATTAATCAGTCATACCATTAGTTTATCAGCATTATCATCAGCGTTAACTTTTGGTGTTATGTCATTTAGTCAAACACCTGCGGTGAGCAGTTTTGGCCTAACTTTATTGTTCGGCATAATATTAGCTTGGCTATTAAGCCATTTTACCCCGTTAGTGATTAAGCAAAGATCAACAAAACTTAGGGATTGAACCCTAAAATATTATAAAAATGGAAGCAAATAAATGATCCAATTCCCAGAACAAGATGAACTCTCAGCAGTAGCCGCTAAATCTATGGCGCAATATATCGCCTTTTCTCCATATATTTTCCAAGCTACTGTGGCGATGAAAGAGCTAGGGATTTTACAATTTATTGATAAAAACAGACGTAAAGGCGTGTTGCTAAATGAAATAGCTATCGCAGTAAACGTAAGTGAATATGGCGTGAGTGTTTTGTTAGATTTCGCCTTAACTTGTGGTTTAGTAAGCGTGACGCTGGATTCAAGTAATAATGACGATAAGCAAAAGAATTCACCTCGTTACCGTCTAACTAAAGTATCGTTCTTCTTATTACATGATGAAATGTCGATTGTTAACTTTGATTTTACTCAGCATTTTGGTTATCAAGGTTTAGCAAATCTAACTGAGTCAATTAAAACAGGTAAGCCTGAAGGATTAAAAGTATTTGGTGATTGGCCGACACTTTACCCACATTTACCTGAATTACCTGATAAAACACGAGCAAGTTGGTTTGCCTTCGATCATTTTTATTCTGATCATGCCTTCGATGAAATTTTACCTTTAGTATTCGCTAACCAACCTAAACATATTGTTGATATTGGTGGTAATACGGGTCGTTTTGCCACTAAGTGCTTACAGCATGATAATGAAGTACAAGTAACCATAATGGATTTACCTCCGCAATTAGCCAAAGCACAAGAAAATATTGATGCGATTGCTTTAGGTGAGCGTTTTACCGCATTCCCATGTGACATGCTTGACCCTCAGCAAGCGCTTGCTCAAGGCGGTGATGTATATTGGATGAGTCAATTTTTAGACTGCTTTTCTGAGCCTCAAATTGAAACTATTTTAACAAATATCGCTAACGGTATTTCTGGTGAGCAACGAGTTTTGATTTTAGAAACCTTTTGGGATGCGCAAAAATTTGATGCCGCCGCATTTAGTTTAAATGCTACCTCACTTTATTTTACTTGTTTTGCTAATGGCAATAGTCGCATGTATGCCGCTGATAAATTCATTGCGTTAATTGAAAAAAGTGGTTTAACAATCGAACAACAAATTGATAATATTGGTTTAGGTCATAGCTTACTAGTATGCTGCAAAGCAACCAAATAGTTATTCATATGAGGTACGCTTTGCTAGCAACAATTAAACAACATATTCTACTCATTTGCACTGTGCTTATTGTTACCGCTTGTGCCCATAGTGTGCGTGGTGTGTATAGTGCTCATCGCGTTATACTTGACGATAATATTGGTTATGTGTTGCAACCTATACCTGAAAACTTAATCAATACAGGTATGCAGGCGCTATTTCAAGTTAAACAGCAAGGCTTAGAAAAGCAGTTTTTAATGCAGATTGAAATGACATCATCACGTTTGTTAATTTCTGCTATGACAATTGAAGGCTTGTCGTTGTTCACCCTCGATTGGCAAATGGATAGTGGTCAACTTAGTATTGATAAAAATATCGCCATAGAGCCATTAAGACTATTGGCAGAGTTGCAATTTGTTTTATGGCCAAGATCCGAGGTTGCTCTAGGGTTAGAACAAGCTAGCATAGCAACAACAAGGGTAAATACTCGTGAAATCAGTATAGCGGGTGATATTTTGTATAAAATTAGCCACAATGGAAATATCACGCACTTAATCAATATTAAGCAAGATTACACCTTAATCATAAAGGAATTAGCGCGCTGGAATATATCGGTAGAAAATATCTCAGCGGTAGAAGAATAGTAATATGGCAATTTATTTAAATGATCTCGGCATCGTTTGCGCATTAGGTGTAACAAAAGCTTCGGTTATGAAAAATTTTATTGATGGCAAGAGTAGCTTTATGCAGACAGATGATAGTTTTGGTGTTAAGACTGTTATTGGTAAAGTAAATGAAGGTGCCATTGAGCACTTGCCTGATATGTCACAATATGGTGAATATCAAGATAGTCGCAATAATCAATTAGCTTTATTGGCTTTTAAGCAAATAGCTGAGTCACTTGAGCAAGTTAAAGCCGCATTAAATACCGCTAAAACGCGCGTTAACATAGCGGTGGTTATTGGCACTAGTACTTCGGGCATTGCTAGTGGTGAACAGTCTATGGCGCATTACTTAAGTACAGGTGAACATAACCGTAATTATCATTACGCTATGCAAGAAATGGGCGCTACCGCTGAATTTATTGCCAAGCTAGCTGGCGCTAATGCCAGTGTTTATGCAATATCAACCGCTTGTACTTCTAGTGCTAAAGCGTTAATCAGTGGCCAGCGCTTATTAACCAGTGGTTTAGCCGATATAGTGATAGCGGGTGGGGTTGATAGTTTGTGTAAAATGACCGTTAACGGTTTTAGTGCTTTAGAGTCTATCTCCTCAAAACATACCCAGCCATTTCAAAGTCAACGTTGTGGTATAAATATTGGTGAAGGTGCGGCCTTGTTTGTTATGAGTAAATTGTCAACAGATATAAGCTTAACCGGGTTTGGTGAAAGTAGTGATGCTCACCATATTTCAGCTCCTCAGCCCGAGGGTAAAGGGGCAATACAAGCGATGTTAGCCGCACTAAAGCGGGCACAACTCTCTGAACAAGATATTAGTTATATTAATTTACATGGTACAGGCACAGTGCAAAATGATGCTATGGAAGCTAAAGCAGTGCGACATGTGTTTAATAAAAATACTCCGTGTAGTGCCAGTAAGCAATTGCATGGTCATTGTTTAGGAGCCGCAGGCGCTATTGAGGCGGGTTTATGTTGGTTACTGTTAAGCGATCTTAATCAAGGATGTCATTATCCGAAAATGAATATTTCAGGTAATATTGATGCGAATATTGATAAAATTAATTTACAACAACCCTTACAATCAAACCAAGTTATTCGTCATTGTATGTCTAATTCTTATGCTTTTGGTGGCAATAATGCCAGTCTGATTTTATCTAGCGAGCGATAAAACATATGTATGATATTGAAGAAGTAATAAAACATAGAAAGCCAATGCGCTTAGTGGATGAGCTGATTTCGTTTGATGAAAATAGCGCCTGTGTATCAGTAACTATCACTAACGAAAGTGAATTTTATCAAGCACAGCCGCAAGGTGTGCCAAGCTATATTGGCATAGAATATATGGCGCAATGTATTGCTGCTCAAGCAGGAGCCAATGAATTGGCTTCGGGTGGTAAGATAAAGTTAGGCTTTTTATTAGGTACGCGAAAATACCAGCCTAATGTTGCTTATTTTCCTGGTGGCGAAACGTTACAGGTAAAAGCGACGATATTAATGCAAGACGCTGCAGGTTTATCGGTATTTGACTGCATGATAGTATCAAGCCAACAACCTGAAATCATTTTGGCTCAGGCAAAAATCAATGTATTTCAACCAGATAATGCAAGTACATATGTGCAGGAATAATCGTCAGTAAATGGCAGGAAAAATAAATGAATAAGACAGTGTTAGTAACGGGTTCAAGTAAGGGGATAGGCAAGGCAATTGCCATTGAACTAGCAAAAAGCGGTTTTGATATTGTTGTGCATTATCATAGTGATCTTCAAGGTGCGAAACAAACCTTAGCCGAGGTAAACTCAGTGCGAGAAGGCAGCAATAGTCGTATTGTGCAGTTTGATATTGCTAATTATGAGCAAACTAAACAGATTTTAGATACTGATATTGAAGAATTTGGTGCTTATTACGGTGTGGTTTGTAATGCTGGAGTGCATAGTGATAACGCGTTTCCCGCAATGTCTAAAGACGAATGGCATAAAGTTATCCACACCAACCTTGATGGTTTTTATCATGTAGTACACCCTTTGATTATGCCGATGATACAGTTAAGAAAAGGTGGTCGAATTGTTGCTATATCTTCAGTTTCAGGAATATTAGGCAATCGTGGTCAAGTGAACTACAGCGCTTCGAAAGCTGGCTTAATTGGTGCAGTGAAAGCGTTAGCATTAGAATTAGCTAAAAGAAAAATCACGGTTAATTGTGTGGCACCTGGCATTATTCAAACAGAAATGACAACAGATATGCCTAAAGACATGATCAAACAAATAGTGCCGATGCGTCGAGCGGGCAGTGATCATGAAGTGGCGGCAACGGTTAATTTTTTGTTTTCAGATGGAGCCAATTATATCACTCGGCAAGTTATCAGTGTTGATGGAGGTTTAAGTTAATGCATCGTGTCGTTGTTACGGGTATGTCAGCTATTACTGCTTTGGGTGATAATTGGCAAGATTTTTCAGCTAAATTAAAAAAAGGTGAAAATGCCGTTAAATACCATGGACTGTGGGATGGTTATGATGGGCTTAATACCCGTTTAGCAGCCCCTATTCTTGATTTTGAAAAGCCAAAGCATTACAGCAGAAAACAGTGTCGTTCAATGGGGCGAGTTTCCTTAATGGCGACAGCGACAACTGAACGAGCATTAGCGCAGGCACAATTACTGGGTAGTAACTTATTAACACAAGGTAATATGGGCATAGCTTACGGCTCAAGCACTGGCTCGACCGCACCCTTTGTTGATTTTGCCAACTTGCTCAGCGATAAAATCATGACGGGTATCACATCAACGAGCTACATTAAAATGATGGCGCACACTACAGCAGTGAATGTTGGGGTATTCTTTGGCGTTAAAGGACGCGTTTATACCACAAGCTCTGCCTGTACATCAGGCTCACAAGCCTTGGGCTATGCTTATGAAGCAATTAAATATGGTAAACAAACAGCTATGATTGCTGGTGGTGCTGAAGAGTTATGTGTCACCATCGCGGCTGTTTTTGATACTTTATTTGCTACCAGCACTCAAAACGATAAACCTCAAAATAACCCTAAACCATATGATAGTAAACGTGATGGTTTAGTGATTGGTGAGGGCGCCTGTAGTTTTATTTTAGAAAGTTATGAATCAGCTAAAGCACGTGGTGCTACTATTCTTGCAGAATTAGTTGGTTATGGTACTAACTCTGATGGTCAGCACATAACTCAGCCTTCTGCGGATACTATGCAAATAGCCATGGAGATGGCGATAAAAGATGCCGGTATTCAACCTCACGATATTGGCTATGTAAATGGTCATGGTACAGCAACTGATAAAGGCGATATTGCTGAAACCAAAGCGACAGAAAAAGCATTAGGTAAAAATACCGCCATTAGCTCTCTTAAAAGTTATCTTGGTCATACTTTAGGTGCTTGTGGCAGTATTGAAGCATGGGCTAGTATTAATATGATGAAAGATAACTGGTTTGCGCCAACAGCTAATTTAGCAAGTGTTGACCCTCAATGTGGCGATTTAATTTATATCCAAGGTGAGGGATTAACTAAAAAAACTGATTTTATTATGACTAATAATTTTGCTTTTGGTGGCATTAATACCTCATTGATTTTCAAAAGGTTTATTTGATTTTTCATTTGGTAAAATGACCATTGTACATAGTCACTAGGCTTGCTGGAATGACTACATATGATAGTCATCTATTTGGTGCTTAAATATGGAACAAATTTCAAAAACTGAATTGAAAGCTCACGCTCTTGAAGTGTTTAGAGACATTGAACAGAGCGGGAAGGCAAGGATTATAACTGATCGCGGTAGGCCAACGCTCGAAATTAGGCAGTTGAGACAAAATCACACCAAACCCCGCTCTCGAAGCGATTAACAAGACCATAGCCAGTGATAGTGAAATTATTGTTTCCTCTATCTCGGCCTTGGAAATCTCCATGCTGTTCCGCAAGAGAAACATACACCGCTAACTAAACTATTCAGCTGCGGCTTTTTGTGACTCTATTCTAATCAGGCGATCTTTCGTTAACGCCTTAATTAATGAAATTACCATCAATGCCATAATGATGGAGAAAGGCACAGCGGCAATAATCATAGCAGATTTAATAGCGCCTAGACCACCAGCAATCAATAACACCCCTATTACCGCTGAGAACATTACTCCCCAAATTATGATATGTGTTTTGCTTTTATTCGGTATCACGCCAACAGCGCTAATAGTGTTAACACACAAAATAGCTGAATCTGCTGAGGTAACTAAGAAAGTCGTTAACAGTATTAATATCAATAATGTCATTATTAGGTACACAGCTTCAGATACTAATAACTTCAACATCATGAATAATTGTGCTTCTTGACCTGCACCACTTATACTGCCTGCTGCCACGCCGCTAAGTTCCAGGTCGATAGCGGTGCCGCCAAGAAAAGCAAACCAGACACAAGAGACAAGAGTAGGAACGATCATTGCGCCTAAAATAAATTCTCTGATAGTTCTGCCTTTTGAGATACGTGCCAAGAATAGACCAACAAAAGGAGCAAAAGCGATCCACCAGGCCCAGATAAAGATGGTCCACCAGCCTGACTGCCATGAGTAAAGGCTTTTCATCGGCTCGACTTCAGAAGGACTCCAATAAGTGAACAATAGTGTAGGTAGATTAACAAGATAGGCTATTGCGCCATCCAAAAGCGCCGTGAAAGATAATGCCGTAGCACCGAATATCATAAAGAAAGTAATTAACGCAGCTGATAACCACATATTGATGTTTGATAGCCATTTAATCCCTTTACCTACACCAGAAACAGCTGACAATATGGATAAAGACATAACGATGGACAAAGCAAATAACATTCCCTGAGTTGAAGGTGATTTATCAGCATTTAACAGCCATTCAAAACCAAAGACTTCATAGATACCTGATGCATATTGACTCACACCAAAACCAACAGTTACAGCAACACCTAATACAGTCGCAATAACAGCTGATATATCAACAATATGCCCTAATGCCCCTTCAAGCTTACGCCCAAATAAAGGTGTCAAAGCTGAGCGTATGGTTAACGGCAAACCTTTGTTGTAGCTAAAATATGCTAAACAAACACCGATAATTGCATAACAACCCCAAGCGCTAAAGCCCCAGTGAAAAAATGCCCATTTCATCGATGCCGTAATATTGTCAGCACCAGCTGTCGCTGTTAAGCCTTGGATAGTGTCCGGATTACTGGCGAAATGATACAGAGGCTCAGCAGTGGAGTAGGTCAACATACCGATACCAATGCCTGAGCCAAACATCATCGAAATCCATGAAAATTTGGAAAATTCAGGTTTCTCATTAGCATGCCCTAGCTTTATCTTACCTACGGAAGGTATTGCCGCTAATAAGATGCAGGCGACAACAAAGAAGCCCATCACATAGATATACCAAGCCCCCATATTGGCGAATGACCAAACTTTTACACTAGTTAATATTCGTGCGGCATCGTCGGAAAAAACTGCAGCCCATAATACTAAGGCGAGAATCAAGGCTTTAGCACCGACAGTAACGATTTGATTGAACCCTCGATAGAAGCCTTCTTTAGATTTTTCTACATTAAGAACGGTTATTTCTTGTTTTATATTCATTACAACTACCTTCCCCATTAACTTTAAAAATCAATCGATTTTTAGATAAAATAAAAAGCCTTTAAAGAAGGCTATCGCTATTGTTGCTATCTAATAACAAACGGATTGCTCATCGGCTCTGATGAGGTATTAATCCAAGTGGTTTTTGTTCTTATATAGTCAAGCACGGCTTGCACGCCTGCTTCACGACCATAACCCGATTGGTTAATACCGCCAAAGGGTGCTATTGGTGAAGTGACTCTATAAGTATTAACCCAGCAGATACCTGACTGAATTTTGCTTGACACTCGATGTGCTCTGGCGACATTTTGTGTGAATACCCCAGAGCCTAAGCCGTAAACACTATCGTTTGCCATAGCAATTGCTTGTTCTTCTGTATCGAAGGCAACAATTGACATAACAGGTCCAAACATCTCAACTTTGAGCGTTTCAATTTGATCATTTGGACACTCAACCATAGTAGGTTGGAAGTAGTTTTCAGAGCCAAACTCTGGAACACGTTTACCACCAAAACGGATATTGGCTCCTTGTTCAAGCGCCTTTGCTAAGGTTTTTTCAATACACTCTACTTGTGCGATAGTACACAAAGGTCCTATGTGAGTAGCGCTAGACAGAGGGTCACCTATCACTATATCTTTAGCTTTTTCAGCGATCTTCTGACTAAGCTTTTCTAAGATTGAACGCTGAACATAGGCTCGAGAACCCGCAACACAAGATTGACCCGAAGCACCAAAGTTTCCAGCAATCAAACCATTAGCAGCACTTTCAAGATCGGCATCTTCAAAGACTATAATCGGTGATTTACCACCTAATTCTAATGAAGTAACCGCAAAATTTTCTGCCGTATTACGGATGACATGTTTTGCTGTTTCAGAACCACCAGTAAATGCAAGACGATCAATATCAGGGTGCGAACTTAGTGGAATTGCACAATTCTCAGCATCACCTGTGATAATAGATACCACACCATCAGGAAAACCTGCTTGTTGAATTAATTTACCCAACTCAACCATAGGAGCAGGCGCTAACTCAGAAGATTTAAGTACAACAGTACAACCGGCAGCTAAAGCTGGCCCCAACTTAGAAGCGGTCAAAAACATCTGCGCATTCCAAGGAACAACCGCAGCAACCACTCCAATAGGAACAGGTGTCGTAAACACATGCATATCAGGTTTATCTATCGGTAAAGTAGCCCCTTCAATTTTATCTGCCAACCCTGCGTAATAGCGATAATAGTTAGCAACATATTTAGATTGGCTGACAGTTTCAGCCGCTAACTTACCGCTATCAGTAGTTTCAATCTCACCCAATTTTTGTGAGTTTTGCTCTACTAATTCAGCTAATCGATACAGTAATGCACCACGTTGAGTCGCATTCATTGTAGCCCAAAGTCCACTGTTTAAATTTCGCCTTGCTGCTTTTACCGCTCGGTCTACATCATCTTTACTGGCACAGGAAAATGTAGCCCATTGCTCGCCATTAGCTGGGTTAGTGCTATGCATTACCTGGCCATCAGAGCCTTCTGTCCAAACACCATCAATCAGCAATTGATAGTGGGGAAGATTATTTTTTATCATTCTATTTCTCCATGAAAACTTAGCTAAATGCTGGCATTACTTCTTCGATAAAGCGCTTTAAAGAAACTTCTTTTTGCTCTCGGCTCATGCCTGAATCCGACCAATAAGAAAATTCGTCATAACCTAAATCTTGATAATGTTTGAGGCGATCAATGACTTGTTGAGAAGTACCGATCATCAGATCTTTACGCATATTGTCAGCACTGTAAAAAGGGTGTGCTTCAATTTCTTCTGAACTAAGGCGTTGGATTAAGCCTTGATCTATTGGTCGCTCATTTTTAAACCAAGCACCAAAATAGCAATAAAACTCATTTAATTGTTTGGCCGCTTGCGCCAACTCTGCTTCATCCTTACCTATGTAAGCATGTTGTAATATCATAATTTTAGGACGTTTTTTGTGAATTTCACATGCTTGGTTGAACTTTCCAATCAGACCTTCAACTTCGTCTAATCCCTGCCATAACGGAGTAACTTGTACATTACAGTCGTTTTCTACCGCAAATTCATGACTGTTTATGTCTCTCGCTGCAACCCAAATTGGTGGCCCCTTCTCTGTTAAGATCTTAGGAAAAGAAGAAGTTTTAGGAAAACTGTAATACTTACTTTCCTGTGTGTGATTACCCTTCCATAAACCTTTAATTGCTGGAATTGCTTCTCGTAAACGCTCTCCCGCTTCCCATGCATCCATCCCGCCAGTCATCATGCGTTCATATTCAAACGAGTATGCTCCACGAGCGATGCCAAGCTCTAGACGTCCTTCGGTGAGTATGTCGGTCATAGCCGCTTCACCCGCTAGTTTGATAGGATTCCAAAATGGTGCTACTACCGTACCTGTGCCTAATCGAACATTTTTAGTTCTGTGCGCTAAATCGACCAAGTTTAAGAATGGATTTGGCGCAATGGTAAAATCCATACCATGATGTTCACCAGTCCAAATTGTGCACATACCACCTTTATCGGCGATATCACAGAGAGACAAAAATTCTTGATAAAGTTCGCTCTGACTCTGTTCGTTATCTACTCTTTCCATATGAGCAAAAAGTGAAAACTTCATAGTATTCCCCTAAGTTAATTAATGTATATCGCCAGCTTCTTGATCGCCCACATATAAACGAAATACTCCGTTTTGCTTTTCAAATATGAAACGCTGCATCATGCTCTGAATGTCATCGGACACAAAGTTAAGATCTGTTATCAGATCTATATCAATATATTCACCAAGCCCTGCTGTAGTGCCATTGTTAGCATTAACACGGTAAAAACTAGTAAACGTTTTATTCGCTAAATTTTCATAAATTGAGTAGACGGCAGTGACTTCGCAAGCCAGTCCTTGAGTATCTAGGTATCGACATAGACTTTCTTTTGAACCTTGTTCTTCGCTGATCTCTATTTGCGGTAAGCTATAGCCTTCGTCTGTAGACTGTAATAGAATTTTGTTATCAAACTCTATAATGCCGCCAACTACACCACTTAACGAATGAGTCAATTCTTCAGCACGATGTTCCATTCCTAGATTAAAGTAGCCGCCTTTCGCATAACCTAATCCCAGTTTTTCGTTTGAGGAGAAATCGTTAACTTGACCAACCAATAAAATATGATCACCCGCAGGTATGTTACTGTGTGTAGAACAAGAAAAGTGCGCTACGGATCCCTTGATAATAGGACAACCATTAGCATCGCTGTCCCAAGCAATATCGGCAAAACGATCGCCTTTGCCACCAGCAAAAGTATTTGAAACATCTTGCTGATCTTCGGCAAGAATATTAACGACAAAATGTTCACAGCGATTGAAAATATCAAAACTGGATAATTTATTTGCCGGACATACTAATAATAATGGTGGTTCAACTGATACAGAAGTAAATGAATTTGCGGTAAATCCAACCTTCTCCCCCGTCTCACTTATCGCTGTAACTACCGTTACACCAGTCATAAATGAGCCAAAAGCATTACGTAGTTCGCCTGGATCAATCGTAGTCATTTTAGTTCCCTTATTAATTGTTTTACATTTTTCGATAAATTGAACTAATAGCTGGTTCAGTGCTTCTGGATGCGTTATTGGCAGCATGTGTCCCGAGTTAGGGATAACAGCATAACTACCATTAGAGCAAATAGTTGCCATTTGCTGTGACATTAGTGCTGAAGAATTACTGTCTTCATCACCAGTAATAAAAGTCACTGGAACCTTAATCTCTGACAACGCCTTATCAGCAGGACCATCATTTTCACTAAAAATAGAATAAGCACGGGCATAACCTTCAGCGGGAGCTATTTCTAACCAACTTCGGCAAAGCTCAGCCATGTTTTTTTCAAAACTTGACCCTTCCTGCTTAAACCAGCGCTTAATTGGCACCTCAACGCGGTCTAACTCAGGGTTATTAGTCATGCTTTTGGCTCGCTGCTGCACAGCATTCGCGGCTTCATTACTACGGCGATAAACAGAATTCATCGCACCAACTCCAGCACATAAAGTGCTGTATCTGGTTGCAAAATTCAAAGCAACCATGGAGCCCATGGAGTGACCAAAAATAATAACTGGTACCTGTATTTCTGCCTTTATCCAAGTAGCGATAGCATCGACATAACTGTCTAAACACCTATTAGCATCTGCTAGTAACTCACTATCACCATGTCCTGGCATATCAACAGCATATACCGTATTTGTTTTACTTAGCTCTGGAATTTGCAGTAACCATGCTTCGGCGCGTAAACCAACACCATGTACTAATACAATGGGATCTCCTGAGCCTGACTTACTGTAAGCAATCCCGTTGGTTGATTTATACCGCTGCAGGGTTTTCAACATCATGACCCAACTCCTTTAGCTCTTGATATCTGTCACCAATTCTATGGTGTGGTCTTCCACCAGTAGAGCCACCTAATACAATCACAACTTCATCAGGCCCAGGTGCATCAGAAATATTAAATTGTAATGTCAGATAATGAGAACGGCGACCTCCATCATTTTTATCCATCATAGGTACCATAATGGTAGCGTTAGCAGGACCACGAGTATTTGTGAATGACAGAAATGACTTTGCTTCTACCGCCTCACGGAAAGGATTACCAAAGTGCAATGTGTGAATAAGTGCAGAAGCATGTTCAATTTCACCATTCATTCCAACTACAGCGGCTTTTCCGAAAGCTTCTATATTTGTAGCGCCGCCAGCTATAGCGCTAATTTTATCAGTCAACAACTTACCTAGAACAGGACCAAAAGCCAGTATTTCAGGACGTAAATTCTCAACAAATTTACCTGCCCAAGGATTTTTAACGATAGCTGCTACCGCAAACATTCGAACGGGTGTTGCAACTTTTTTGAAGCCTTCTATGTAAACTTCTTCTTCAAAACTAACGACTTTTCTAATTTCTGGTTTCATAACTCATTCACTTTTTAATTTAACGGCACATCTTGTAATATGGTATACAATCATATAACACTACGGTATGCAACTTAAATTTATTAAAAATAATAATATGGCAAATGACTTACTTATTAAATTATCATCAATGATTGTAATATGGCATACAATCATATAGTGTTCATAATTATAGAATGTTTGATATACTTCTGTAGGTACCCTTATGTTTCTCTTATGGAGAAAAATCATCAGATAAAATATGGAACCACTAAACAGATGTTAAAAGTAGAGAGACCTAAAACACTAAAAAATAATGCCTTAGAATTACTGCGTGACGCTATTACCAGCGATACACTTAAACCAGGCGAGCGTCTTGTCGAACGTAGCCTATGTGACAATATGGGTGTCAGTCGTACCGTGGTTCGCGAATGTATTCGTCACTTAGAAAGTGAACGTTTGATTGTCGGAGTACCTAACGCTGGTTTCATGGTAGCAACTATTAGTAAAGACGAAGTAAAAGAAATTTATGAAATTCGTATCATGCTTGAATGTGCTGCAATTCGTAGTTGCGCACTGAATGCAAACCTAGAAACCATGAAAGATCTACGATTCTTGTATCAAGAATTGACTGACCATTTACAAAAAGGTGATATTTTACAAACATTAAAACTGACTACTGAATTTTATAGAATTATCTTTAGTACTGGCGGCAAAAATGTTTCATGGGACTTGGTAGAACGATTGAATGGACGTATTTCCAGATTACGAGCATTAACACTCAGCTCTGCAGGTCGACAGTCTAGAGGTCCTGAAAATCTCGCTAACATTCTCGATGCAATTGAACAGCACGACGCTGAACGCGCTGAAAAAATTAGCGCTCAGCATTTAACTGAAGCAGCTGAAATAGCTTATAAACTGATATAGGAATGAACAATGGACAGAGAATTATTTGAATTAGGTTTACGTAAACGAAAAGAAACGTTAGGTGATAAGTATGTCACTGATAATCTTGCTAAAGCTGATTCATTTAATCTGCCCTTCCAAGAAGAAATGACCCAGTGGTGTTGGGGCTTTGGTTGGGGAGATGAAACTATCGATGCCAGAACCCGATCATTAATGAATCTCACTATGATTGCGGCTCTCGGTAAAATGCATGAGTGGGAACTACACCTTCATGGCGCTATTACCAATGGTGTTACTGTCGATGAAATTCGTTCAAGCATTCATGCAATCTCGATCTATTGTGGTGTTCCACAAGGTGTTGAATGTTTCAGAATTGCCAGAGTCGTATTAGAAAAGCTTGAACTTATTTAACCACAGTGACTCCCCTGCCATTCAAGTTATATAAGAAAGCTAGGCATAGTACTTTATGCCGTCGATATAACCTAAAAAATGAGTCAGTCACTTACAATAAGCTGATTCTATATTCCAACGTAGTTATAAGCATCTTACTCCAAGATACTATAATCTATTTCCTTTAATTTGTTAAAACACAGAGTAAATATATGTCAATTTTAAATTTGAAAAACACTTCTTTATTAAAAACAAAATCTTACATTAATGGTCAGTGGCTAGATGCTGATTCTGGTAAAACCTTTGATGTTAAGAATCCCGCGAGTGGCGAAGTCATTACTTCTGTTGCCGATCTTGGGGTAGATGAAACTCGCCGCGCCATTGAAGCGGCAGAAAAAGCCATGCAATCTTGGAAAAACAAAACCGCCAAAGAACGCTCAAACTTACTACGTAAATGGTATGAACTAATCATGGCCAACCAAGATGACCTAGCTATCATCATGACGGCAGAGCAAGGAAAAGTTCTAGCTGAATCTAAGACTGAAGTGGGTTACGGCGCATCATTTGTTGAATGGTTTGCCGAAGAAGCTAAACGTGTTTATGGTGATGTGATCCCTAACACAACCGCTGATCGCCGCTCTATAGCTATCAAACAACCTATTGGTGTTGTAGCTGCTGTAACGCCATGGAACTTTCCCAATGCAATGATTACCCGTAAGGCGGCACCAGCTTTAGCCGTTGGTTGCGCTATTGTTCTTAAACCCGCAGCTGAAACCCCGCTTTCTGCTTTAGCCTTAGCTGAACTCGCGCATCAAGCAGGTATACCTGCTGGATTATTCAATGTGGTAGTCGGTAGCAAAGCAGCTGTTATTGGTGAAGAGTTAACATCTAACCCACTCATCAAAAAATTTACTTTCACAGGATCAACGCCTGTTGGCAAACTGTTGATGCAGCAATGTACCAAGACAGTCAAGCGAACCTCAATGGAACTTGGGGGTAATGCGCCAGTATTAATTTTTGCTGACGCTGATCTAGATAAAGCAGTTAATGGTACTATCGCCGCTAAATTCCGTAATGCCGGTCAAACTTGTATTTGCGCTAATCGAATAATTGTTGAAGACAGTATTTATGACGAGTTTATTAACAAGTTTACCGA
Organism: uncultured Colwellia sp.; assembly: GCA_965261045.1. GTDB lineage: Bacteria > Pseudomonadota > Gammaproteobacteria > Enterobacterales > Alteromonadaceae > Colwellia. Next base: position 552,231 of record CBDHCJ010000001.1, on the reverse strand, counting down.
AAAAGTTAATCAGTTGACTTTAGGCAATGGTTTTACTGACACCACAACCATAGGACCTTTAATAACAGTCAAAGCCGCTGAAAATGTTCATTCTCTGGTAGTCGACGCGCAAGAGAAAGGCGCTAAAGTACTTATAGGCGGTCAAATAGATGCCTTAGGTAACAGCTTTTATCAGCCAACGATAATAACTAACTTAAACCAAACGATGCGAATTACCAAAGAAGAAATTTTTGGTCCGGTAGCGGCCATTTTTAAGTTCAGTAGTGAGCAAGAGGCAATAACAATGGCCAATGACACTGAATTTGGCTTAGCATCTTATATATTCACCAAAAATATGTCACGTGTGTGGCGGGTATCTGAGGCGATTGAATACGGTATGGTCGGTGTCAATGAAGTAGGCATTAGCTCTGAAATCATCCCCTTTGGTGGCATCAAAGAATCAGGCCAAGGCAGAGAAGGCTCAAAGTATGGTATGGATGACTATTTAGAGATTAAATATATCTGTTTAGGAGATATTTAGCACTTTTTTTAATGGTGCTAAATGCTGCTCAAAATGCCGCCATTGTTCGGTGGCACTTTTATAAATAGGTTGACGTACTTGCTCTGAGCTTGGTGTTTTAATAGTGCGCTTGGTTTTATGAAAATCAAGACACGAATGCTCAAACGCTAAACCACAAAAATCAAGCATCCTTCGTACCTGTTTTTCCAAGTCATCAACGACATCTTCATGGTTCACGGTTAAAACAAAATCAGGTAAAACCTTTTCCCAGTGCGCCATTAATTTTAAATAAGCTTGGTAGTAACGCCCTATATCATCAAGGCTATAGCTAAATTCTTGCCCTTCAGCAAATAATTGCTTAAAACCGCTAAAGCAACAAGCCATTGGTGAGCGTCTTGCGTCAATAATTTTAGCATTTGGCAGTATTAAACGTATTAACCCTAGATGGAGAAAGTTATTAGGCATTTTATCGATAAACAGTGGCGCAGCTTCGCGATAGATATGTGTTTCATCAATAAACTGCTGACCAAAACGTTTAAAGTATGTCGGGTCAATACTGCTTAAATTTTGAGGATATTGGCTTTCGTTATGACCTTGACTAGGGCTATGGCTACGTCCACGTAAACGTGAAGCTAAAGCTAAAATATTATGCAGCTCCATCGTGCCATCGATTTGTGAGTGTGAGGAAAGTATTTGCTCAAGTAAGGTAGATCCTGCACGCGGCAAGCCAACAATAAAGATGGGATCGGGTAAGTTAAGACCCAAATGCCCGCGTTGGTCGAATAACTCAGCTGTGCAATACTTTATTTGCTGGTCAACTTGTTGCTCTATTTTACTTATATCAAAACTATTATGTGTTTGTTGTAAATCATTACCTTGTTGGTAGGCTTGAAAAGCTTGGTCGTATGCTTGTCTGTCTTCAAAGGCTTTGCCTGTTGCAAAATATAACTGAATTCTATCAAGCAGTGCCAGCGTTTGATTTTCTTGTTGTGCTTGCATTTTGACAATTTCTTCATCACTAAAGCGGTAAGTTTTGCTGTTGGCTAAACTCCAAAAAGCATCGCCATAACTTGGATTGACAAGGTAGGCTTGTTGATAAGCGTTAACGGCTGCTTTAATATCGCCTTTTGCTTTGAGTGCATGGCCAAGCTGTAAATGAAAGCTGGCAATGTTGTTATCTTGTGCTATTGCTTGTTTAAATAAAGTAATGGCTTGTGCCATTTTCCCTAAACCAGTTAAGACATTGGCTTTGGCTACTTTAAAGCTTAGGTTGTCAGGTTGTTTTTTGAGTAGCTTTTCAACTTGTTGCTTTGCTGCTTTGTATTTACCTAATCGAATAAGCAAGTTGAGATATTGAGAGCGAGCATGAATATGCTCAGGTGCTAGCTCAAGTGCGCTAGCAAGTAAAAATTCAGCATCATCATAGATTTTTAGCTCAATACCAATATCGGCAAGCAAGCACATGCCATCAATATGGTGCTTATTATTTTGTAAAAAGTGGCGACAAATTTGCTCAGCTTTTAATAATTTCCCTTCATGCATTAACTCAGTAACGGCGAGTAAAGCGGGGGGAAGTTTTTTTAATTTAGCTAACTGGTTTGCTGCTTTTTGTAGCGCTTCTTGCTGCTGTGCTGCTTGATAAAGTTGAATAAGCTCTTGCCAACTAGCAACTAAACTTGGGTTAAATTTTACCGCATTTTCAAATGAAACCTTAGCCAATGCTGGCTCATCTAAGGCAAGATTGATAAAGCCTTTCTCTTGATTAGCGCGGCTGTGTTTTTCATCCAGTTTAAGTAATGCATTAATACTGGTTAATGCCTGAGAAAAGGTTTTTGCATAGCGTTGGGCAACGGCGATTAAATACCATAATTCAATTTGATGTTGTTTGTCTGTGGTTTGCTTCTGTAGCTGTTTGCTTTGCTTAATGGCGTCATTGAATTTTGTGGTTTGGATCAATTGTTGAATTGATTTTAACTGTATTTCAATTGAAGGGGATGTGTTGTTCAATGACTTAACTCCATGGGAAATTAGTGAATTATTTGTATTTTATAATACTCAATGAAAGGCTTATTACTTTATGTAAATACCTTATAAAAGTACTTTATCAATAAAAAGCCGCTTGATACAAACATCAAACGGCTTTATTGAACTTTTTTAACGTTTTAGTGTTTGGCTAATAGTTAATAAAAGTCATATGAAAACCTAAAGCCAATGGTACGAGGTCTATTGCTCATAACTTTTGGGGTAAATTGTTGTGTATCAATATATAAAATGGCACTTTCATCGGTTAAGTTATCGATGAATAGCTCAGCTTTCCATTCTTCGTTAGTCACGCCAACGCTTAAGTTTGCCAAAATATAGCTGTCTTGCACATAACGACCACCAGCAAATGTTGCTCCATTACTGTCTTTATAATTAACACCTGAAAAATCATCAGCTTCTTTTTGAATACTCAAACCTGAGCCAGTGCCATAGATTAACTTAGTGGCATCTTCTACCACATAAGCATCCATTGTCATACCTGCTAGTCTTTCTCCGGTATAGCTTATTGAGCCGTTAATATAACCTGTCATATCTTTAGCAATAGGATATAAATATTCGGCTTGTAAATTTCCTGAGAACTCGGCTGAATAAGGTAAACGACTACCGACTGAAGGCGCAATACCAGCAAGCTCATCATTTATCGACGTTAGCTCGGTATCAATAAAGCTAAAGGCACCACTGATAATTAAATTATCCGTTGCTACCCAAGTAAAGTCACCATCAATCCCTTTAATTTCAGCATCACCTACGTTGTCGGTAAACACTAAAAAGCTGATATTGGTTGGATCAAATCGTGATGTTTGCAGATCAGATATTTTTGAATAATAAGCAGTAGCATTGAAGCGTAAGGTTTGATCAAACAATGTTGATTTAACACCAACTTCAACGTTATCTAAACTATCTGTGGTTGAGTACACCGGAATACGGAAACCTTCAAAAGCACCTTCTTGATTGCTAGCCGCTATTCCACCTACGCGATTTGTAACTGGCGGCCGGAAGCCTTCTGAGTATGAAGCAAATAACATGACATCGTCTGACACTTTCCAATCAAGTGATGCTTTAATGATGGTGTCGTCAACGGTTAACGTACCATCACTATCAAGCAAGCTAGTCTCTAGCTGACCACTGGCAATAGCTGTTTTAATTGCTGGCGTTTTGTCCTTAAAAAACGTTGTTAACGCGGCATCACTACCATCACCAAAAGCGCGTAATCTAGCACTGACGTCAGCGGTTGTCGTAGAGCCTTTATAAATGTCATCAATTTGATACCAGCGCGAACCAAAACTTGCGGTAACTGTGTCGGTTATATCAAACTCTAACTGACCAAATACCGCGATTTGATCTATGGTGTGGGTAACATCATTAACAAAGCTAATTTCAGAAGAAAAAGGCCCGCCATGACTGTTAATACCTTCAGCTCCTTTAAGATTACTGGCTAAATCAGTAAATTTATCTGTGCTAGCTATGTTAAATAGACCAACGGTTGATAATTCTTGAGAGTCATAAAAAACACCTGCGGTAACACGCCAGCGATTTTCTGCCGAGGTGTTGATGCGAAATTCATGGGTGATGCGTGAGGTATCGGTTTGTTCTTTATAAAACTTAGTTGGATCAAGACACTCTTGGTCTTCAGCGGCAACAGCTTTACCATAGTTACAAACATAATAAGCAGAAAATGAACCACCATTGGTATAACCAGTGTAATCAATGGTTGAATTGATATCTCTGTCAAGATAACCACCCGTATAAACAATATCTAAATGCTCAAGCCGACCTGTCAATGTCCATGTGGTTAAACCAAAGTCATCGTTATTATTTTCAGGGACAAAACGATTGGTTGATGTTTCACCGTCAAGGTTTGGATCATAAGAAAACACACCTTCGGTATCAAGCGATTGTTGGGTATGTTGAACTAATAGCTCCCATTCATCATTGATTAAATAAGAGAGACCAAAACGCGCCCCAGCATAACTTGCGGTATTAAAATCATCTTCAACCCAAGCGTCATTTTTGGGTGAGGTAATAGGAACATTTTCAGGGTTGCCCTTCAAGGGACCACCAGAAATCCGATTAATGACTACGGTACTGCCAATGTAACCACCTTTATTAGGTACATTTAAAATATTATCTATCCAACCACCTTGGTGGTCATTATAGGCAGCAACACGCACGGCGAGCGAATCAGTTAACGACATGTTGAAATATGCCTCAACTGAATTGCTCATATCACCGCCTGTGGTAGAGCTAGTACTGGTATCAAAACCTGCGGCAAAACCATCATGGTTAGGCTTGTTGGTAATTAAGCGCACCGTGCCCGATTGAGAGCTAGCACCAAAAAGTGTACCTTGTGGCCCTGGTAAAACCTCAATACGCTCAACATCGGTAGCGTAAATATCTAAGTTACGTCCTTGCATTGATACGGGTTGTTCGTCTAAATAAAAGGCAACAGAAGGTTGTAATGCTTGTACGGACGATAACACAATGTTGCTTTGTGTGGTTGCCGCGCCGCGTATGTAAATTTCATTTTGTCCCGGACCTGTGCCCTGAAAAATAACATTAGGTAAAAATTCGACATACTGGTCAAAACTTGAAACACCAAGCTTTTCTAGGCTATCGCCAGTTAATGCGGTAACGGTAACAGGCACTTCTTGAATGGATTCTGCGCGTTTTGTTGAGGTGACTTCAATTATTTCTATTTTTGACTTTTCAGCTTTTGGCGTTTCTTCAGCTATGGCTGATGCTGATATTGAGGCGGCTAGCGCAGTTAAAATAGCGCAATGTAATTTAGTGAGTTTCATGTTAATTATCCCTTGGCTTTAAGTGTTTTTGCGTTTGAGTGTTTTTGTCAACTTTTTATTTAGAGCTCTAACTATATTATCTATATTCTTTCTATCTATATTCCCTCTCTATATTCTTTTATCTTGTTCAGCTTAATAACTAAATATACTTTTTTCAAAATAATATATTAAAATAATATATTGAAAAACAATCTATTATTTTAGTATGTTAATGTCGTAATTTTGATAGTGGTTTTGTTTAACGGTTAATTTTATGCATTATGATTTACAGCATGGTTTAACAGATATAATATCAATTCAAATTAAATTAAATTTAGGAGAATGGCTTGCCTTCCTCACAAAAGAGTCAGTTAAATAAAAAGGTATTCATTAGTGCATCATCTATTATCATTGCACTTTTACTTTATACTGTAGCACTTCCTAAACAAGTACAAGCCCTTTTTACTGTTATTCAAGCCGCTATTATTGACAATGGCAGCTGGTTTTATGTGCTCACCGTGGCATTCATTTTATTTTTTGTGATTTTTCTAGGTATTTCTCGTTATGGTGATATTCGCTTAGGCCCCGATCATTCAACACCCGATTACTCATTATCTACATGGCTTTCTATGCTTTTTGCTGCGGGTATGGGCATTGGTTTAATGTTTTTTGGTGTGGCAGAGCCATTGATGCATTATTTGTCTCCCCCGACAGCTGAAACAGGAACGGTTGAGGCTGTTCAAGAAGCGATGAAGATGACTTTTTTCCACTGGGGGCTACATGCTTGGGCTATATATACAATTGTTGCGCTAGTGCTCGCGTATTTTAGCTATCGTCACAATTTACCACTGACATTACGCTCAGCATTATATCCATTAATTGGCGAAAAAATTTATCAATGGCCTGGACACTTGGTGGATATTTTTGCGGTAGTTGGCACCGTTTTTGGTGTGGCAACGTCACTTGGGCTAGGCGCTTCGCAAGTTAATGCGGGTTTTAACTACTTATTTGACATTGATATTTCCATCATCAATCAAATTATCATCATGTGTGTGATAACCGCCTTTGCCGTTACGTCTGTTGCTACCGGTTTAGATAAAGGTATTCGAAGGTTATCTGAAGCCAACATGATTTTGGCTATTGCCTTATTAGTACTGATTTTTGTTCTTGGACCAACGGTATTCTTATTAAAAGCCTATTTGCAAAACATAGGGGATTATTTAGCCGATATAGTGCATAACTCCTTTAATTTATTTGCTTATAAGAAAACGGATTGGCTAGGTGGTTGGACGATATTCTATTGGGGCTGGTGGCTAGCATGGGCGCCTTTTGTTGGCTTATTTATAGCAAGAATTTCTCGCGGTCGTACCATACGTGAGTTTATTTTAGGGGTAATGCTGATACCAACCCTATTTACTTTATTGTGGATGACTATTTTTGGTAATAGCGCCATTGATTTGGTTTACAACCAAGGGGTTGTCGCTTTAGGAGATATGGTAAGTCAAGACTCGTCAGTCGCTTTATTTGTTTTTCTGGAAAACTTCCCTTTAACTTCAGTGCTTTCTTTTCTTAGCGTATTAATGATAACGATCTTTTTTGTCACCTCTTGTGATTCTGGCTCTATGGTTGTAGATATGCTTTGTTCACATGGCAGAAATGATACCCCGTTATGGCAGCGCGTATACTGGGCGGTAGGTATTGGTGTGGTCGCTGCAATATTGCTGCTAGCTGGTGGTCTCAATGCATTACAAACCATGACCATTGTCAGCGCTTTGCCTTTTACAATGATACTATTACTCGCTGTTGTTGGCTTGATCAAGGCGCTAAGAATTGAAGCTTTTAAACAAGAAAGCCAACTAATAACGGTTACACCACATTCAAATAGTGAAAGTAATGATGGCTGGCAAGTACGACTGAAGAATATTGTTGATTTTCCCAACAAGGTCAATGTCAATGAATTCGTCAGCAAAACCGTTATACCCGCCTTTGATTTAGTTGCTAAAGAGCTAGATAAAAATCAAATTAACGTTGAAATTTCACATGAAAATGGCCTGAGCTTAATTGTTGACCATGGTGAAGAACAAAAGTTTGTTTATCAGATACTGACACGAAAGTATTCACAACCTGACTTTATTAGTGAAGTAGATGACGACAAACAAAGTTACTATCGAGCAGAAGTTCATTTGATAGAAGGAGGGCAGAATTATGACATTATGGGTTGGTCAAAAACTACGGTGATCAATAATATTATTGATCAATACCACAAACATCTGCACTTTTTACATTTACTACGCTAATTTTTTAACATGCCTATCATGCCTATGTAGTTAACTCAGGAGTTTACTGTAAACGTCATCCTCGAGGTGTTTTAATTGAAGATCTGAGTACTTTAGACTAAAATTCCCGCCTAAGACACTACGGGAATGACCTCACTGAGCCATGTGCATAGGCATGTTTTTAATGGCTCCAATCATTCAGGGTAACAATTGAAAGTTAATTTGGAGTTAAATGAGCATAAAAGAACGCTTTTTCAGGGAGCGACGCTTGATGTTTATTAAGTGTGTCTTATTGATTCTGATAGTTGCCAGTATCTCTGCCTGTGGTGGTGGTGGTGACTCTGGCGGCGGTGACTCTAGCGACTCGTCACCAGTGGCGAACCAAGCGCCTATTCTTACTTTGGAAGAGGATCAAACGGTTGAGGAAGGCGCTTCCGTAGTAATACCCATATCAGCCTCAGACAGCGATGGATCGATTAGCGCTATTGCTGCCATCCAACTTTCTGGCCCATCAATTGATGCTACGGTCACACTTCAGAGTTTGAGTTTTACCGCGCCACAAGTAAACGTTGAGATGGTGATAAGCCTCGAAGTGACTGTCACTGATAACGACAGGGATACTGCCACCGATACCATTACCTTTACTGTTACGCCTAACGTACCACCTACAATAGATCTCGGCTCTGATCTGATTGTTGACGAGGGCGAGGCAGTAACCGTCATGGTGACTGCCACTGACACTGACGGCACGATCACTGATATTGTTCATGTACAGACAACAGGTACAAGGATTGTCGATGCCACTATATCTATATCGCCATCACCGCAGTTTTTGAGATTCACAACCCCACAGGTTGATCAGGAAGAAACGATTACCATATCAGTCACTGTCACTGATAACGATGGGGATACTGCCACCGATACCATTACCTTTACTGTTACGCCTAACCTGCCACCTACGATAAATCTGAGCCCTGATCTGAGCCCTGATCTGATTGTTGACGAGGGCGAGGCAGTAACCGTCATGCTGACTGCCACAGACACTGACGGCACGATCACTGATATTGTCCATGTACAGACAACAGGTACAAGGATTGTCGATGCCACTATATCTATATCGCCATCACCGCAGTTTTTGAGATTCACAGCCCCACAGGTTGATCAAGAAGAAACGATTACCATATCAGTCACTGTCACTGATAACGACGGGGATACTGCCACCGATACCATTACCTTTACTGTTACGCCTAACCTGCCACCTACGATAAATCTGAGCCCTGATCTGAACCCTGATCTGAGCCCTGATCTGATTGTTGACGAGGGCGAGGCAGTAACCGTCATGCTGACTGCCACAGACACTGACGGCACGATCACTGATATTGTCCATGTACAGACAACAGGTACAAGGATTGTCGATGCCACTATATCTATATCGCCATCACCGCAGTTTTTGAGATTCACAGCCCCACAGGTTGATCAAGAAGAAACGATTACCATATCAGTCACTGTCACTGATAACGACGGGGATACTGCCACCGATACCATTACCTTTACTGTTACACCCACATTTGAGCTAAGCGGAGAAATATTTCCTGTAGAGCAGAGCCAGGTTGATGTGGATGTTAATGATGCTTCTCGTCAGTATATTAAAGATCCCAATACCGTTTTTGAAAGTAATAATAAGGCGGTTGAGGCGCAGATGCTGCCTAATCCAGTAATCTTGAATGGTTTTGTCAGTAAAGTACCGACAGGATCAATAGACGGGGCAACAGGTAATTTCGAAAATAGCGCAGATCCAGATGATTATTTCTCAGTTGATCTACTGGCAGGACAATTTGTATCATTGCGCTTGGCAGACTTCGACTCTGAGGATCCGCAATCAATAGATTTTGATCTGATGCTCTATGACACTAATTCGGAGTTGGTGGTTCATTCTATGGAAAGAAACACATCTGTTGAATCGGTTGGGGTGGGTACTGAAGGACAGTATACCGTCAGGGTGAATGCCTTTGCTGGCACTGGTAAATATGTCTTGCATATAGGTAATACGAGTTTAGCGACGGGCTTGAAGGCTTATGGAGAATCAGCTGATTTTATTCCTGGTGAGGCAATTGTGCAGCTTCGCGACATGTCGCAGATGTTACTTGAATCCAGCCATGGCAAGCCTGAGCTGGAAAAATTGAATTTAAGTCATACCGATGTAGATCGGGCTGGATTACTAAGCTTTCCTTATCGCAAGCCGGTGAAATTTGCCGATAGAAAACAATCGTTAATAGCTCGTATTCACAACAGAAATATGGACAAGCACGATTCACTAGCACGCATTAAGTCGCTTAAGCAGCGAGAAGATATCGAATTTGTGGAGCCTAATTACCGAGTACATGCTATGGCCATACCCAATGATGAGTTTTACCATTATCAGAGCCACTATTCACAAATTCGGTTACCGCAGGCTTGGGATCTTACAACGGGTACTCCTGAAACTGGATACGTGATTGTAGCTGTGGTAGATACTGGTGTCGTATTACAGCATGAAGATCTTGCGAGTAAACTGGTATCTGGTTATGACTTTATCAGTGATCCCAAGATCAGTGCGGATGGCGATGGCATTGACAATGATCCTTCGGATCCCAGTAATGACAGTTCGTGGCATGGCACGCATGTTTCAGGCATAGTAGCGGCGGCAACCAACAACGACATTGGTGTTGCTGGCGTATCTTGGGATGCACGTATCATGCCGATACGTGTATTGGGTGTTGGTGGTGGCAGCAGTTATGACCTACTACAGGGGGTGCGCTACGCTGCGGGGTTGAGCAATGACAGCGGCACTGTACCTGCTCAGACGGCAGATATAATTAACCTGAGTTTGGTCATTAAGGGCGGTGGAGTGTTCAGCCAGTCAGCGCAAGATACATATAACGAGATCTATGACGCTGGGATTTTGGTTATTGCTGCGGCAGGTAACAAATCCACGTCGGTGCCGAGTTATCCTGCCAGTTATGCTGGGGTTATTTCGGTCAGTGCCGTCGATTTACTGGGTAATTTAGCTCCTTATTCAAATTTTGGTGATACGGTCGATGTCACGGCACCTGGAGGCAATCTATTAGTAGATAGTGATGACAACGGCAAAAAAGATGGTGTTTTAAGTACTCAAACTGTTGATAACAATGGCGAGTCAAATTACCAATTCTTTGAGGGTACGTCTATAGCAACGCCTCATGTGTCGGGGGTGGCGGCGTTGATGAAGGCGGTATACCCTGCCATGACGGCAGCAGACTTCACCGCTGGACTGATGAATGGGGCGCTCACTCAGGATATTGGTAATGTAGGACGCGATAATTCTTACGGTCATGGCTTGATCGATGCGCTAGCGGCAGTACAATACGCGATGTTGCTTGCTGGTGGTGAGGTGGCAGGAGCTATTCTGATAGAGCCTAAAAGTCTGGATTTTGGTAAGGTGCTCGTTAGTCGTAACTTGTCGCTTACAACTATTGGCAACAAGCCCCCTTCGGTCAGCTCTATTGCCTCCAGTGAAAGCTGGCTCACAGTGGAAGCTAAGACTGTCGATGAAGGCGGAATCGGTATCTACAATGTCACGATAAATAGAATGGGGCTTGCCGACTCAACCTACTCTGGCGTGATTACTTTTGTTCTCAGCAATACAACTGAATGGGTGATTCCCGTTTCAATGACAGTAGAAACGGGTAGCGATGAAGGTGGAGACGCAGGTTTTCAATTTGTTTTACTGCTTGATGCTGACAGTGAAGAGCTGGTTGCTCAGCAAAATGTCGATTTAGTGAATGGCCGATACCGCTACAATTTTAGTGGTGTACCCACTGGAGAATATTTTGTTCTGACAGGCTCAGATATAGACAATAATTTGCTTATTTGTGAGTTGGGGGAGAGTTGTGGTGGCTATCCGACACTGAATCAATTTGTACGCGTGAACATCGATAAAAATATATCGGGCCTAGATTTCCTAGTATCTATTATTGCGAATCTAGTAGGGAGCGCGAGTGATGCAAAAGCGCGCCCACGTAAAGGTGTCAGTATCAGGTTTATAACAAAAGAAGAGCCAACAAATGATTAATCAAAAATGGGCAGTGATAAAAACCCTGATCATTGGACTGCTGTTCGTCGTTCTTGTGCTGGTCTCTTGTCAGGCACCAGAGACAAAGTCACGATCTCTACGGGTGGTTTATCAATCTCAAATGTGTCAAATTCAGGAATCTGGATTATCGCTGCTAAAGTCACCAATTGAATTAGAGAGATTCCTTACCAGTATTCAAGGTTTGGGAGCTGTCGTCTTCCCCATAGTAGACTTCTCTTCTGACATTGTGGTTGTAGTGGCTGCAGGACGGAAACCCTCTGCGGGATTCCAATTGCGCCTCGTTGCCAATGAGGCAGAATTAATTGAAAGTGTATTGATGATTGATATTATCATTCAAGCGCCTGGTGAGATAGCTGCTTCAATGATCAGTTCGCCATGTATGCTACTGAGTTTTGAGCGTGCAGACGTAGATCGCATAACACTGGTGAACGAGAAGATATCGATCAAAATTTGATCACTCCGACCGAATAAATTTTATTTGAGGCACGGTTCACGGTACAAACGTTAAGGCTAACACCGTTTACAGTGGCGAACTCTTCGTAAACGATTGCTTCAAAGGAAAATAAATGTCAATCTAGATAAACATGTCAATCAGGCTAGCAGCGTTATGTCTTTAGAAAAAATCGCTAGACAACTTGCAAACCAAACAAAGGCGCAAGGTAAAAAATCGCCCTCTGCTGGCTTGCCTCCGGTAGAAAAGTGGAACCCTGAATACTGTGGTGAAATGGATCTTCAAATCAAAACTAATGGCGACTGGTTTTATGGCGGCACCATTTTTAAACGTACGACTTTAGTTAAATTACTTGCTTCTGTGCTCAAAAAAGAAGGTGATGATTACTTTCTAGTAACTCCCGTTGAAAAGATTAAAATCACGGTTGATGATGTTCCTTTTGTACTAACCGAGTGGCATTGGCAAGATGAATATCAAACTCATATGCTGGTTAAAAATAATATTGGTGATGAATTTATTTTAGATGCGCTGCACCCTTTATCAATCAACAAGGCGGGGGAGTTATACGTCATAGTTCGCCGAAATTTGTTAGCAAAAATTCATCGTAATGTTTATTACCAATGGATAGATTTAGCCAAGGAAGTGAACACAGACAAAGGCACTGAGTTGATATTTACTAGCGCGGGTTGTAAGTTTAGCTTAGGCGTGCTCTAAAGGTAGCACTTACCTTAACCCTCAGCCTTTTAGCGAGCCTTATTCAAATTTATCAATATCATCTGGTAAAGATGAATGATCTAATTTGTGCCATAAATCTTCTTCTGAACTAACAGCGTCACCGTTTAATTCATCTTCTGGCTGTTCGTTTTCAGCCAACTTTTCAGTTAATTGCTGATGACGCTCCATCATCTCATTAAAGTAATCTACCTCTTGCTCTGTTAAGGCTATTGCTTCATCTTGCTTTGCTAAAATGGTTTGTAAACGCTCGTCATTTTCAATATTTACTAATGCTTGAGCAATATTTTGCTCTGCCTCTGCCTGCACAATACGTATTGCCGCCATAGGATCTTTCTTAGTTTTAGTTGTTTTAGCTAGCTTGTTCTTGGCTTGAGTCACAGAGCCACCCAGCTCTATCGGCTTTTTACTGCCAATACGAGGATCTTTATTCTGATGAGGCTGTTGGTCTGATTTTTGAGCCAACATGGCTTCTTGTTGACGATTACCTGGCTTTTTGCCTGTTTTTTTACGGGTTCTTTTTTCAACACTCGCTAATTCAACTTTACTTAGCTTAGGTTTAGCTGTTGGCGCAGAGCCAGGTTTTCTAGATTTTTTTGTACGAGACATGAACTTGATACTTTTTAAACTATTAATGACGCTATTTTACGCCATTAAAAGTTAAAAAGTAATTGATAGTTTCGAGTTATCAAAGAGAAGTTACCCGTACCGAAGATAAAATTTTATCGCAACCCGCAACTAAAAAACTCAAGACTTAATCTTTTTCATGTAGCCATGCCGCATAACGAGGCGCACGTTTAGTTTTCGACCATTCTTCAACCATAGCGGCACCAACTTCATTGAGTTGTTTAAATTGTTCAGGAGTGCCCGTGTTAGCTGCCAATTCTAAACGATGACCATTTGGATCGAAGAAATAGATAGATTGAAACACGCCGTGATTTACTGGGCCTAAAACATCTACACCTTTCCTTTTTAAATCCTCTTTTGCCGAAATTAAGGCTTCAAGATTTTCAACACGCAAGGCTAAATGTTGCACCCACGCTGGAGTATTCTCGTCACGTCCCATGTCAGGAGAATTAGGGATTTCAAAAAAGGCTAAGACATTTTCATTACCTGCATCTAAAAAAATATGCATATAGGGATCAGGGGCTTTCGTTGACGGTACTTCATTTTCAGCAATCGCTAACACTAAACCCATGTTTAACTTATCTTTATACCAATCAGTGGTTTCTTTGGCATCTTTACAGCGATAGGCAACATGGTGAATTTTTTCAATGTTTATCATACGTAATCATCTCTATTAAATTGAGCATGGTCTAATTTTAATCACATCCTTGCTTTGTTCACTACTTTTACGGCAATATTAGATATTCTCGAACGTCAGCAATTCAATACGCTTGATTGTATAGATATTGTTACGTTGTACAGTATTCTTGCTTCGCTTCAAGTAATGCACTTCAAATCATGCAAATACTGAGTATGAGTTATCGAAGGGCGAACAGCTCAGAACAAATGCTATAAACTTTAAGCAAGTGCTATTAAGCAAGTATTACGGTTTTATCGCCATTTAAACACACCCGTTGCTCAGCATGAATTCTTACCGCATGACTCAATGCTGTTGCTTCTAAGTCATGCCCCATATGTACCATTTGTTCAATGGTGAAGGTATTATTTATTGGTTTTACTTCCTGTGTAATAATAGGGCCTTCATCTAAATTGGCGGTCACATAATGCGCTGTTGCTCCAATGACTTTAACGCCTCGAGCATGCGCTTGGTGATACGGTCTAGCGCCTTTAAAGCTAGGCAAAAATGAGTGGTGAATATTAATAGCACGTCCCGCTAATTGTTGGCACAAATCATCTGATAAAATCTGCATATAACGCGCTAACACTAATAGATCCGTTTTGGTTTCCTTCATTAGCGTTAGTATTTTTGCTTCTTGTTCAGCTTTACTTTCAGCCGTTATAGGAAAATGATGAAAAGGGACACCATGCCAATCAGCTAAAGCTTGGCAATCTTCATGGTTAGCTAGCACGGCGACAATGTTTATTGGTAAAACGCCTGATTTCCACTTAGTTAACAGTGACACTAAACAGTGATCGTCTTTTGATACTGCAATAATCACATTGAGCACATCAGCTCTATTACGTAGTTGATACGCCATATTTAATGGTTTAGCTAAGTCATCAAGGGCTTCACTAAATTCACTAGCAGAAACCGTTAAATTTCGATCATCAAAGGCAATACGAGAAAAAAAAGTTTCAGTATAGGGATCACTATATTGTGATGTTTCGGTAATAAAAGCGCCATGTTCAAATAAACTTTGTGACACTTTTGCTAGTACACCAGTATTATCTGGGCATTGCCATGTAAGGATATAGTGATTAGGAGAAGTCATAGGGGTAATATCATTGGTTATTTTTTTAAATAATACCAGTATTTATTAGCTAATGTGGGTATATACTCATGATACTTCAAAATGGTTTATTCGATAAATGATGTTTATTTTTTATGTAAAGTTGTTCTACTTTTTCTCGCGCCCAAGGCGTTTTTCTAAGAAATTTCAAACTAGATTTAATACTCGGGTCTTTAGTAAAACAGTTAATTTTAATTTGTTGCCCTAAAGCTTCAAAACCAAAATACTCTTCAAGCTCGGTAATTATCGCTTTTAAAGTAACGCCATGTAATGGGTTGTAGGGTTGGTTATCCATAAGATCATTTTAGACTAAAAAAAAGTAATGCTATTATACTCAAAAGCACACTATACCCAAAGGCACCCTATCTTCAAAAACAAGTTAAGAAAATGGGTGCAACTAAAATACTAGCGACAATGCGCGAGCAAAAAATGCGTGAGCAAAAATATTGTTAGTTTTTAGGCAAAATATTTAGCTAACTCATCAGCACCACCAATGTGCTTGCCACCAATAAAAATTTGCGGAACCGTATCAGCATTGGTGATTGCTCTCATGGCTGAGATACTAATTTCCTCTCCCAAAATCAGCTCTTCATATTGCAAACCTTGTTGTCGCAGAAGATCTTTTGCTCTGGCGCAATGGGGGCACCCTGGTTTTGTAAACACACTTACTTGTGTCGTTTGTACTGCTTTTGGATTGATATATTTAAGCATAGTATCCGCATCAGACACTTCAAATGGGTCACCTGGTAAATCAGGCTCAATGAACATTTTTTCAATAACACCGTCTTTCACTAACATAGAGTAACGCCAGCTACGCTTACCAAAGCCTAAGTCATTTTTTTCTACTAATAACCCCATACCATCAGTGAAATCACCATTACCATCAGGAATAAAACTTATATTTTCAGCTTGTTGTTCCTCTGCCCATGCGTTCATCACAAAAGTATCATTAACAGATACACATAAGATTTCATCAACACCGTTAGCAGCAAATTTACTTGCTAGTTCATTATAACGAGGTAAATGTGATGATGAACAAGTTGGCGTAAAAGCCCCTGGCAAAGAAAAAACTATGACGGTTTTTCCTGCAAAAATTTCCTGTGTATCACGCTTGTTCCAATCATCATTGACTCGGATAGGGAATGTTACTGCTGGAATTTCTTGACCTTCTTTATTCTCAAATTTTACATTGTTTGTAGACATGTGATTTCCTTAATCTATAAAGATTTATTAATTAGGTTTAAGTTTAGCTGTACAATTTGCTATAAGGTCATTATTCATCAAAACAGAAAACATTTAAAATGATTTAAACAAATTATCTTAATTAATAAAACAGATTAGGAATTCAAAAGGTACTCTTTATCTTTTATCTTATTATTGAAATTATTTGCTACTTATCTGGTCTTTTCATTCGTATCTATCACACTTAACTTGAGAGAAGCATTATGCTCATAACAAAACCTAATTTATTACCTACTTTATTGATAAACCTATCCATTTTATTTATTAGTTTGCAAACACTAGCAAATAACAATGATCAAGTAACTAAAGTCATCGCTGAAACGGCTGAGCAAGTTAGTCCTTTAATGAATGGGCAGCAAATCCCTAATGAGATAGAAGTCACCACGATTAACGGGAAGAAATTATCGTTAGGGCAAGTGCTAAACAACAAAAAGACAATTTTGTTTTTTTATCGCGGTGGTTGGTGCCCATTTTGTAATACCCAGATGGGTCAACTCAAAAAAATTGAAAATAAACTGGCTAGGTTAGGATTTCAACTTATTGGTATTTCTACCGATAATGAACAAGATTTACAAAAAAGTATTGGTAAACATCAGCTAAACTACCAGTTGTTGGCTGACTATAATTCAATAACAAGTCAGGCATTTGGCTTAGCTTATTATTCAAGTCAAAAAACCACTGACAGATATATTGCGGCGATGGGCTTAAAAAATCCACTTCAAAAAAATAAAGCGGGTGATAAACGCTTAGTGTTACCAGTGCCTGCAATTTATGTTATTGATAGCAAAGGCTTAATACAATTTAATTATGTAAATCCTAATTACAAAGTACGTTTGCATGAAGCATTATTACTTAAAGCAGCAGAGTTAGTGAAATAGCGCTTCGCTAAAATATTTGCTAATCACTGGTACAACATGGTAACTTAACGCCTTAACTTGTATATACAACCGTTAATTACAAATTAAGTCGTTCAATAAAAAGAGCTAGTGATGAATCCAACTTATACTTTATCTACAGGTAATATAGGCATGCTGATCAGCATGCCTCATAATGGTCAGCATATACCTAACAACATTGCTGACACCATGACATCAAGTGCGACAAATGTTGCTGATACTGACTGGTATATGGATAGGTTATACCACTTTGCTCACACAATGGGCATTTATGTACTTTCGCCAAAATACAACCGTTATGTCATCGATTTAAATAGAAATCCTAGTGGTGAAGTTTTATATGCTGGCGCAGACAATACCGAGCTCTGCCCTACTACCGCCTTTGACTTATCCCCCCTTTATGTTGAAGGAAGACAACCATCAACCCAAGAAATAGCCAATAGAGTTAAACACTATTGGCAACCTTATCATCAAGCACTAATTGAAACCTTAGCAAAGTTAAAACAAAAGCATGATAAAGTTGTTTTACTCGATGCTCACTCTATTTTATCGCACGTTCCACGGTTTTTCTCTGGTAAACTGCCTGATTTTAATTTTGGTACTGCTGATGGAAATAGCTGCTCTGCCGTACTACTTGAGCGTATTCAACAACTCGATCTTTCCCCTTACAGTAGTGTATATAACGACCGCTTTAAAGGCGGCTATATAACACGAACTTATGGCGATCCGGCAAAGAATATTCATGCGATACAACTTGAATTATCACAGCACACTTATATGGATGAACCAACTAGCCACTATAATGAGCAAAAAGCTGAGCAAGTAAAAAAACAGCTAAAAAGCTTTGTGCAATGTTTAGCTGATTTTGTTGAAGAAAAATAAAGGAGAGTATAAATAATGGAATATTATGCCGAAAACATTTTATTAAGTGACGGTTGGGCAACAGATAAAACCCTTACTATTGAAAATGGTATTATTACTGCCATTGCCTCAGGTAAAAATATATCAAACAATAAAGGGGAGGCTGAAATATTATCTGGTACTGTCATCCCTGGTATAGTTAATTGTCACTCCCACGCCTTTCAGCGAGCTTTTGCTGGTTTTAGTGAACAAGGCAGTGAAGGTCAAGATAGCTTTTGGACTTGGCGTAAAATCATGTATAAATTTTTAACGCAACTTGACCATAATGATGTGCAAGTTATAGCCACTCAACTTTATATTGAAATGGTAAAAGCGGGTTACACCCGTGTCGCTGAATTTCATTATTTACACCATAATATTGATGGCGCTAGTTACGTCAATCTAGATACAGACAAAACAGTAACCACAATGGCACAGGCAATTTTTGCCGCGGCCAAACACTCAGGCATAGGGTTAACCATGCTGCCTGTGTTATATCAATATGCAGGCTTTGGTCAACAAAAGCCAAATGATGGCCAAAAACGCTTTATTAATTCAAGTACCCAATTCAATCGGTTAGTCAGTGATTGTTTTGCCCTCAGCAAACAATATCAAAATACTAATGTGGGTATAGCACCTCACTCATTACGTGCTGTTGATAAAGAAGCGATAAAAATAGCAGTTGAACATGTACGTGCTATTGATGAGAATGCACCAATACATATCCACATTGCAGAGCAGCAACAAGAAGTTGACGACTGCCTTGCCTATTATAAAAAACGCCCTGTACAATGGTTGCTAGAAAATTTTGACTTAGATAAGCACTGGTGTCTCATTCATGCCACACATATAAATGAACAAGAACAACACGCCATAGTAGCGAGCAAAGCCATTGCAGGAATTTGCCCTACTACGGAAGCAAACTTAGGTGATGGTATTTTTCCAACGGCTGAATTTTTAGCGCTTAATGGCACCTTTGCTATCGGCTCAGATAGCCATATATCAATAAGCCCAATTGAAGAATTACGTTGGTTGGAATATGCCCAGCGCTTAAACAAACAACAACGAGCTGTGCTTTCTACTAATGAACAAGCATCTGTTGGTCAAAATTTATGGCAAAAAGCCGCTATCGGTGGAGCACAAAGCACTAACACTAACACAGGCTCATTAGCAGTAGGGAAACAAGCAGACTTATTGGTACTTGACGGCAAACAAACTCGTCTGTTCGCAAGTAATAATCAACATTTACTCGATAGCATTATTTTTGCTAGTCAACAAAATGTTGTCAAAGATGTCATGGTGAACGGTCATTGGATTGTACAAAATGGTAAACATGCACAAGAACAACACAGTGCAGAAAAGTTTGCCAAATTACTGAAAAAACTTTCTACTTGCTAAAGTTTATACTGATTATAAGGAGCCTTTAACGGAACTTTAACCTAATTATAATTTATAACATTGATTCATACTGACTAATGGTTTTACACACTTGTGCTTGATTTTGCTCGTCAGAGAATTTAATTACCTTAGGCTAAGGATAAAAGTGTAAATAATGCGGCTGTGACGATTAAGATCAATAAATTTTCATAAAATATCATATCTTAGTATGCTCTAATTTATGTTATTCTATTTGACGCTATTTTATTTGACGCTATTTTATTTGACGCTATTTTATTTGACAATACTAACATACTACTTTTTTCCAATACTAATTAGCATCTTCTGTCTTCTAAGGATTTATCGTGAGCGCTAACGAAAAACCATCACCATCATCAAAAAGTGCAGTTAACATACCCGTTAAAAATGTAAAAATATACCCTGCAAAAAATAGCCGTGAACGTTATAAGCCTGGCGATCAAATATATGTACGAAAAAGCTCAGGATTTTTTCAAAAACTAAGACAACAAATGAATTTAGTTTATTTTGCCTTTTTTGCTTTATTACCTTGGTTACAGTTTAACGGTCATCAGGCGGTATTATTTGATATCAGTGAGCAACGCTTTACTTTGTGGAGCTTAACTTTATGGCCACAAGATTTAACATTATTAGCATGGTTTTTTATTTTTGGTGCTTTTTTGCTGTTTTTTGTTACCACCTTTTTAGGCCGTGTTTGGTGTGGTTACATGTGTCCACAAACCGTATGGACATTTATTTTTATTTGGTTTGAAGAAAAAATTGAAGGCACAGCCAATCAACGTAGAAAGTTAGATCAACAGAAAATGAATGGTAAAAAACTATGGAAAAAAACACTTAAACATGGCAGTTGGTTACTATTCTCATTATTTACCGCCATGACTTTTGCTGGTTATTTCTCCCCCATGCATGACCTATTCATTACTGTAGCCACCTTAAACACCTCGGCAACTATGGCGGTAATTTTAGCCTTTTTTACTTTTGCTACCTATGGCAACGCGGGATGGATGCGTGAAACAGTATGCTTACATATGTGTCCTTATGCGCGCTTTCAGTCAGCCATGTTTGATAAAGATACCTTAACGGTTTCCTACGATACCAATAGAGGGGAAAACCGTGGTGCCCGTAGTCGAAAACAAGACCATAAAGCCATGGGTTTAGGTGATTGTATTGATTGTAATTTATGTGTTGAAGTATGCCCAACAGGTATAGATATTAGGAACGGCTTACAATACGAATGTATTAACTGTGGCTCTTGTGTGGATGCTTGTGACAGCGTGATGAACAAAATGAAATACAAACAAGGATTGATTCGCTATACCACTGAGCATGAGTTAGAAGGTAAGAAAGTTCATTTTATTCGCTCTAAATTAATCGGCTATGCTGTAGTGTTAATAATAATGAGCTCTCTGCTGATATTAGAAATTGTTAATCGAGTACCACTGTCATTAGACATTATTCGCGACAGAACTGAGCTAGCGAAAGAAAATTTTAATGGCGATATTGAAAACGTATATACCTTAAAAATTCTAAACATGTCACAAACCGACAATACTTATAAATTATCCATAAAAGGCCTAGAAAATCCTCAATGGCATGGTAAACAAGAAATTTATGTAAAAGCAGCAACGGTATACACTTTACCAATTAGCATTTCTGTTGCTCCCTATGAATTAAAAGGCTATATGACAAATATCACTTTTAATGTTGAACAGGTATCACCACAAGATGATATAAGCGTTGAACATGAAAGCCGTTTTTTCAATAAACGTTAATAATTTACTAGTGAACCCAATGGCACAATTTGATTTTAAATCGTTATCGCCTGATTCCATTATTGATGGTTTAGAAAGTGCAGGCTTTGATGTTGATAGCGGTTTATTACCGCTAAATAGTTATGAGAATCGCGTTTATCAGTTTCATGATGAAAACCTGAATAAATACGTTACTAAATTTTATCGTCCTCAACGTTGGAAATTAGCACAAATTCAGGAAGAGCATGAATTTTCCTTTGAACTTGATGAGCGCGAATTGCCAATAGTGGCACCATTAAAAGTAGATGGAAAAAGTTTATTTGAGCATCAAGGTTATCATTTTGCGGTATTTCCATGTCGCGGTGGTCGCATATTTGAAGTAGACAATTTAGATCAACTTGAATGGATGGGACGCTTTATTGGCCGTATTCATGCGGTATCTTCATTAGAATCATTTCAACACAGACCAAGTTTTAATATTGATGAAATGCTTTACCAAGCACGCGATATCATTAGCGACAGCGGTTTTGTTCCCACAATATTGCAATTACCGTTTTTTACTATTTTAGAGCAAGTCATCGAAATCGCAGCTAAGCAATATCAACCGGAACATCAAATACGCCTACATGGTGATTGTCACGCTGGCAATATATTATGGCGAGATGCGGGGCCACACTTTGTTGATTTAGATGATTGCCGCACAGGGCCTGCTATTCAAGACTTATGGATGATGCTTTCTGGCGATAGACAACAACAATTGTTACAAATTGACACGCTATTAATAGGCTATGAAGAGTTTTTTTCATTTGAACCCAAGCAACTTGTTTTGATAGAATCATTACGAACCATGCGCGTGGTAAATTATATGGCCTGGTTGTGTAAGCGTTGGCAAGATCCCGCCTTTCCCCATAACTTTCCTTGGTTTAACACCGAGAAATACTGGGAGCAGCAAATATTAATGCTGAAAGAGCAAATGTCAGCTTTACAACAACCGCCATTGAGTTTATTACCCGTATAATGCTTGGTCTGATCAAATGTCTGCCTATGGGTACTTTCTGTAGGTAAGGTATTGAAATTTAATTTGATTTAATAATAGAGGAAAATAAGAATGAATAAAATGCAGCAATTATTTATGGTATTGTTAATGCCACTTTTCGCCTTCTCAATTACCGCTTATGCGGAAAAGTATACTGAAGGTAAACAATACACTAAAGTAAATGAAACAGTTTCGGCTAAAGCTGAGGTACGAGAGTATTTTTCTTTTTACTGCCCTCACTGTCTGCGCTTTGAACCTTTTATGGAAACCGTTAAAAACAATTTACCCGATGGCGTCACATTTGAACGTAACCATGTTGATTTTCTACGTGTAGCATCTCCTAAAGTACAAGCCATGTTAACTAAATCAGTAATCGTTGCTGAGCAGTTAGGCATGGATAATAAATTAGTTGGTGCCGTATTTAACTATGTTCAAGTACAGCGAGCGGTAATTACCTCCGAAAAAGATATCCGCAATATTTTTGTTTTACATGGTGCTGATGGTGATAAATTCGATAAACTAATGAAAAGCTTTAGCGTTAATAGTAAAGCTAAATCAATGAAACACAACCAAGATACTATGTCTAAAAAAGGTGCTTTAACAGGAGTTCCAACCCTTATTGTTAATGGTAAATACCGCATTAACAATAAGGAATTAGATAAAAATAACTTCGAAAAAGATTACCAAAACTTAATTACGTATTTATTAACACTGAAATAATGCTATGGCAAGAAAGGTAACCCAAATAATTGCTGGCTTTGAACAGGAGTGTTTGCTTAATGCTTAATAAAATATCACTTTTTTGTTGCTAGTAAGCTCTTTTTTATTTGTTGTGAATACCACAAGCTTAGCCATTATTTTAGGTTGTTGGCATAACCGTACTAAATTAGTATTATTTTGTTAAATAGCATTAAAAAATTATCACGTTAATGAGTTGTCTAAGGTAAAATAGCGCTTTTAAAGCTTATTGAAGATAAACCTATTGAATACAGCGGCAACCACTTTAGCCACCTCAGATAACGATAATGCCTTATTGTTTAATACCTTAAAGCATTATTTTGGTTATCACAGTTTCCGATCTGGCCAAGTTGAGATCATAAAGAACTTGATGCAAGGTAGGGATTCTTTGGTCTTAATGCCCACCGGCGGCGGTAAATCTTTATGTTATCAGCTACCAGCAATATTACTGCCTGGCGTTACTATTGTCGTATCACCACTCATTGCTTTAATGAAAGATCAGGTGGATAACTTAACCCGTCAAGGTATTCCTGCTGCATTTATCAACTCATCTTTAGACAGTCAAACCATTAAAGATATTTTTGTTAAACTATCAGAGGGCAAAATCAAGCTATTGTATGTCGCCCCTGAGCGTTTAACCAACCGTTACTTTTTACAAAGTTTAAGTGAGCTGCCTTTAAGTTTATTTGCTATAGATGAAGCTCATTGTATCTCTCAGTGGGGTCATGATTTCCGCCCTGCTTATACTCAATTACACTATTTAAAACAGTATTTCCCACAAGTACCCGTGATGGCATTAACCGCCACAGCAGATGTAACAACACGCAAAGATATTCTCATGCAATTATCACTTAACAACCCTTACATTCAATTAGATAGTTTTGACAGAGCCAATATCCGTTTTACCTTGGCGCAAAAATACGACGGTGAGAAGCAAGTATTGGGTTACGTGCGCAAACAAGGTGATGATTCTGGAATCATCTATTGTAATAGTCGCTGGCAAGTAGAAAAATTAACTAAATATCTAGCAGCTTGCGGCATTAACTGTGCGGCTTATCATGCTGGCTTAGGAAATGATATTCGCGCCATAGTACAAGAAGGCTTTACCAAAGATAATATTCAAATTGTAATCGCAACTGTGGCCTTTGGCTTAGGCATTAACAAACCCAATGTTCGTTATGTTATCCATTTTGAACCTCCTAGAACATTAGAATCATATTATCAAGAAATAGGCAGAGCTGGTCGTGACGGTTTACCTGCAGAAGCCTTATTTTTAGTTGCTGATAAAGATGTTGCACATATTAAAAAGCGTATAAGTGAAGGTAATAATCCACAACGGGTAAATGTTGAAATGCAGCGGTTTGCTGCCATGAGTGCTTTTATAAATGCCCAGACTTGTCGACGGCAAGTTGTATTGAACTATTTTGCTGAGTATACAGAGCAAGGCTGTGGTAATTGCGATATTTGCTTAGATCCTCCTAGCCAATTTGATGCTACACAAGCGGCACAAAAAGTATTATCTTGCGTTTTTCGTATTAAACAACAAGGTGATATTCACCATGTTATTGATGTACTACGAGGCGAAAAAACAAGCAAAATATCACAACAAGATCATGATAAGGTATCAACCTTTGGTATTGGCAGTGGAAAAGCGCCTGGTTATTGGTTTGCTATTATCGGACAACTAATTCATTTAGGGTATTTACAACAAGACATTGAGCAACAATCAATTCTTTGCTTAACCACAGCCTCTATAAGTGTGCTTAAAGCTACTGAGCCGTTAATGTTAGCTAGCCCTCGCCTACAAAAAGCCAGTTATTGGCAAAATAAAAATCAGCAAAAAACTTATGATAGAATTTTATTTGCCAAATTACGAGAACTGCGTAAAAGTATTGCTGATGGTGAAGATATTGCACCATTTATTGTTTTTAATGATGCAACCCTCTCAGAGCTAGCCCGAGTACAACCACAAACTTCACAACAAATGTTGACGATTAGTGGTATAGGTAATGTAAAACTATCTCGTTATGGACAGCCTTTTTTGCAACTCATCAAACAGCATATTAAAAACTAAAAAAGCGCCTAATGGCGCTTTTAAAATTAGAGACTAATAACCAGCACCTAATAACGAGCATCTAATTGCTTCTATTTTTTACTTCAAGCTAGCGTAATAAGCCGATAAATTAACTATATCCGCTTCACTTAATGCCCCAACCATACCTTTCATAAGTGGATCATTACGTTTGCCTGATTTAAAGTCTTTAAGTTGCTTTACAAGATAAGCTTCTTTTTGACCAGCAAGGTTAGGATAATTTGGAATCGCTGAAATACCCGCGGCACCGTGACATGCACTACACATCATTGATTTTGCTTTACCAGCATCAACATCACCAGCGAAAACAGGAGATGCCATTATTACGGTTGCAGCAACTGCAAGAGTAAGTTTTTTCATAGTAATCGTCTCTCTCTTTGTCTATCAGAACTATTTATTGTTAAATTGACTGAAGCCAGTATAAGTAAAATAATTCCTGCTGTCGTGGCTTTTTTTGACTTAATATATACTCATGTTACCTCGAAATACCCGTATCACTAACTAACTATGGCGTTGAGGCTGTAAAAATATCGGTGTAAATACTTATTGTTTATAATCTATAAAAGCCTGTTACAGTATCAACGCCTAGTTTGGCTTTCACAACGGAGTTAACTCAATGAAAAAATTATTCATATTCTTTTGTTTTTTTATTTTACTAAGCTGTAGTCACACAAATATTCCTAGCCAGCAATTAACCATAAGCACTAGTGATCAACAGTTACAACAATTAATTAATACTCATCAACAATTTTATCTACAAAACAGCCCCTTTAACGATCCACAAGAAGGCGGTAACAATGGCAAACTACCCAATTTATCTCCAGAGCATTTAGCTTTACAAAACAAAAAACGACAAACTATATATCAAGCACTTATTAACATAGACAACAAAAACCTCAATAATAACAATCAAATAAATCATGCAGTTTTACTCTACAGCCTAAAAAACCAGTTAGACAGCTATCAAAATAAAGAGCATTACATGCCATTAACAGCTGAGTCTGGCTTTCACATATGGATCGCTGATATCCGCCAACAAATTCATTTAAAGACCGAGCAAGATTATTATGATTATTTGTCAAAATTACACGCTATTCCTCGCTATTTTGAACAACAAACTGCTTGGATGAATTTAGGTATTAAAGCAGGAATCACTCAACCTAAAGTTGTACTTGAAGGCTTTGAGCAATCTATTCTTGCTTATATTAAAGAAGATGCAAGCGATAGTGAGTATTACCAGCCATTTAAAAAAATGTCCGCTTATGTTTCATTAAAAAAACAAAAAAGTATTCAACAAGAAGCTAAAACAGTAATCGCTGAAAATGTAATGCCCGCTTATCAAAAGTATTATGATTTTATGGTTAATCGTTACCAACCAAATGCACGAAATAACATTGCAGCTTCCTCACTTCCCAATGGTAAAGCATACTATCAAAATAGAATAGCACACTACACTACAATTGATATAACGGCTAAACAGGTACATGAAAAAGGTCTGGCTGAAGTCAAACGTATACGTGCTGAAATGAACCTTATTATTAAACAAGTAGAGTTTGATGGTGACTTGGCGGCATTTGTTGATTTTTTACGAAATGATGAGCAATTTTATGCCAAAACGCCTATTGATTTATTGAAAGAAGCCTCTTATATTGCCAAGAAAATGGATGCTAAACTGCCTTCCCTGTTTACAACTTTACCAAGAACGCCCTATGGCATCATTGAAGTGCCAGCCAATATAGCACCCAAGTATAGCATCGCTCGTTATTCTAGCCCTACACGTAATGATCAAGCAGGAAATTATTTGATTAACACTTATCGCTTAGATAAACGACCTTTATATGTATTAACCGCCCTCACTTTGCATGAAGCAGTACCTGGCCACCATTTACAAGGCTCAATTGCCAAAGAAATGCAAGATGTTCCTAAGTTTCGTAACCGTACATACATTTCAGCCTTTGGAGAAGGTTGGGGACTTTATTCCGAGTTCCTTGGTATAGAAGCGGGTATGTATGAAGATCCTTATCATGATTTTGGTCGCTTAACATACGAAATGTGGCGAGCATGCCGCCTTGTTGTTGATACAGGCATTCATAACCAAGGCTGGTCAAGACAACAAGCCATTGAGTACCTTGCCAATAATACGGCATTATCATTACATAATGTTCAAACAGAAATCGATAGGTATATATCATGGCCTGGCCAAGCCTTATCATATAAAATAGGTGAGTTAACAATAAAGCGCTTACGCTTAGAGGCTGAAAAATCGTTAGGTCAACAATTTAATCTTCGTGAATTTCACGATGAAATATTAAAAAATGGATCTATACCATTACATTTACTCGAAAAAATCATAAATCAATATATTGAACAGCTTAAAAAACCAACGGTAAAAACTAAGAAGTAAACTATGAGTATTGTGTTAGATGAATTATTGGCTTTACTAACATTAGAAGCCATTGAAAAAGGAATTTATCGAGGACAAAGCCAAGATTTAGGCTTTCGAGCCTTATTCGGCGGTCAAGTAATGGGGCAAGCACTATCAGCTGCCCAAGAAACTGTTGATGCCAATCGTTTTGTACACTCACTACATTCTTATTTTTTGCGTGCTGGTGATGCATCAAAGCCCGTAGTTTATGAAGTAGAAAACATTCGTAACGGTGCTAGCTTTAGCACCCGCAGAGTTAAAGCCATACAAAATGGTAAAGCCATATTTTACATGACCGCCTCTTTTCAGTATCCTGAAGAGGGCTTTAATCATCAAGATACCATGCCCGTTGTACCTGGCCCTGATGATATTCCTTCATACAGTGATTTTATTTCAGAGCACCAAGCGGCGTTACCAAAAACGATGCGTGAAAAATTTTTAGCTGAAAAGCCGATAGAAATCCGCCCTATTCAACAATATAATTGGCTCAAGCCAGAAAAAGCCGATTCTAACTACCAAATTTGGTTAAAAACAAATGGCAATTTGCCTGATGATTTACGTAATCATAACTGTATGCTCGCTTATGCGTCAGACTTTCATTTTTTACCTACGGCATTATTACCGCATGGAGCGAGTCATTTGCTGCCAAATTTTCAAATTGCCACAGTTGACCATGCCATGTGGTTTCATCGCCCCTTTCGCTGTGATGATTGGTTATTGTATTGTATGGATAGTCCTTCAGCGAGTAACGGACGAGGTTTAGTTCGAGGGCAAATATTTAACCGCCAAGGTGAATTAGTTGCATCAACCATGCAAGAAGGTGTAATTAGGCAAAGGTAACCAGTTACAAATAGCTAGTTTTTATGGCACCAAACGAGCGCGTAATTCGTTACTATTAATTCGTTATTATTAATTCGTTACTATTAACTCACAACTTCATGCTCATGCCTTCGCTACTCATCACTATTATTTCGACACTGAGCTCTGCCAATCAAAACCACTAGGGTGTTGAAATATTCGTAAATCAAAATGAGGGGCTATAGCAAACAGATGATCGAATATATCAGCTTGTATCGCTTCATATGCCACCCAATCTGTTGTATTAGCAAAACAATATATTTCTAAAGGTAAACCGCTAGCAGTAGCGGGTAATTGTCTCACCATACAAGTTAAATCATTACGTATATTATTATTTTGATGCAAATACATTTCAATATACGCACGAAAAGTACCGATATTTGTCAATTGACGCATGTTGATTTTTGTTGATGCTTCATCTTGAACTACCGTAGAGTTAAGTGCTTGATGATCTACAGCAAGCTGCTGATTTTTATCAGTTAAATAACTTTTTAATAAGTTGGTATTTGCTAAAAATTCAATTTTTTCTAAACTAAAAAAATCAATACTGGCAAGATCAATAATTAACGTGCGTTTAATACGTCTTGCTCCAGTATGATACATATTACGCCAGTTTTTAAAAGAATCACTGATCAATGCATAAGTAGGTATTGTTGTGATGGTTTTATCAAAATTTTCTACCTTTACTGTACTCAAGCCAATTTCAATGACATCACCATCAGCACCATATTTTGGTAATTCAATCCAATCCCCAGCAATGACCATTTTATTAGCTGAAACTTGAATGCTAGCAACTAAACCTTTGATAGTATCTTGAAAAATCAACAGTAAAACAGCAGTCAACGCACCCAAACCACTAAGTAAGTATACTGGAGAGCGGTCTATAATAAGCGCAATAATAATAATAGCCGTGATTAAATAAACAACTAACTTAATTACCTGAATAATAGAGTTAAGCGGAAAATAACGCTGTTTAGCACTTTCACGATACAAACTTTTACTTACATTAAGTACAGCACTAATCGATTTGGCTATTTGAAAAACTAATAGCACCTTCGCAAACAACACTAACAAATTAGCGAGTAAAATATCATTGGGCAAAATCAATGGCGTTAAAAACAACACCAAGATAAAAGATGACAATAAAGTTAAACGGCTTAATACTTTATGTTCAATTAAGGCATCATCCCAAGTGTTTTTGGTTTTTATGGTGAGTTTGGTCACCATGTTAAGTAGATGATTTTTAGCTAAATAATAACTAATCACAGAAATAAACAAGATCAGAAATAGACCAATACTAATAGCACTTGTTTCGATATAGCTAGAATTCATGCCTTGCTCTATCAACCATGTTTTTATTGCCTCATTCATTTACTGTCCTTTTAACTTTATTCACGAGACGATTTTTGCATCATATTCTCAAGCCTAACATCTTTATCATGCCAAAATTGTGTTAACCATTTTTGAACATGAATTTTATAACTTCGATTGTTAACATAATCACCACTTAATTCCTTAGCAATTTGCATGGTATGTACTTCCACCTGCACCCTTTTAACCTGACCACATAAAAAATCAACAAAAGTAGGAATACCGTCAGGGTAATATATAGTGACATCCACAATCGTATTTAAATGCTCTCCCATCGCATTAAGGACAAAAGCGATACCTCCCACTTTAGGTTTTAGTAAATGATTAAAAGGTGAATTTTGCTTATCATGCTTTTCTTGAGTATAACGCGTACCTTCAATGAAACTCATCACACTTACTGGTTTATGTTTAAACTTAGCACAGGCTTTGCGAGTAGTTTCTAAATCTTTACCTTTTAGATGAGGGTTTTTCCTTAAGAATGATTGGCTATAGCGTTTCATAAAAGGAAAGTCTAGCGCCCACCAAGCCAAACCCAAAAAAGGAACGTACATAAGCTCTTTTTTTAAAAAGAACTTTAAAAATGGAATTTGACCATGCAAAGCACGCTGTAGCACCACAATATCAACCCAACTTTGATGATTTGCTAACACTAAATACCAATCTTTCCTATTTAACTCTTCTAATCCTGTAATTTTAATTTCAATTTTAGTAAACAGTTTCTGATTTAGCGTATTCATTGCCACCCAATTACTTGCCATTAAATCGAGCAAATAACTAAATATTTTTTGCGAAATATTTAAGGGAATGACTGCCTTAAACAATGAAAACACTAGAATAGGCAGCAACCAAAAAAGGGTATTAATGGTGTATAGCAACATAGACAAAAAGCCAATCAACTTGGCAGGTAAAAAATTAAACATAGGATAAAATTGACTTAATCAGTTAGTAAATTGCGATAATAGTTATTTAATCATGCTTTAAGTCGATACTCAAACTACTTCAATTGAGTAATTCCATCGCTTTTACATTAACTATGCAATAACTAGGCATTAAAGCTATTAAAAAGCACAATTATATCTACGGTTTTAGCCAGTAAAGTTAACGGTTTGGTTGTAATTATTGCCGCAATACCGCATGCTATCTATACTCAAATCGCCTCAAGATTCAAGTTTTAGGATGCCAAAGAGAATCCTAATCAAGACACCTATTTTTATTAGTGGTTTCTCCCTTCAAAATAGAGGTAACGATGAGCATTTTTTGCTTTGTCGCCCCCAAAGCACTTGAGTATAAGTAAAACAATAAGAGTAATAGGAGTAATAATGAATTTTAATCGAGCTGTAATCAAAGTGGGTAGTGCCTTAGTTGCACCTACGCAAAAAGGTTGTAGTGGAAAATATATCTTAGCTATTTCGCAATTTATTACTAAGTGCCAACAGCAAGGTAAAGAGATAATTATCGTTTCTTCTGGTGGTGTTGCCGCTGGACGAAGCCTCATTCATCATGGCTCTCCTAAATTATCAGTTGCTACAAAAAAAGCAATGTCTAGTGTTGGTCAAATGCAAATGATGGCTAATTGGCAACGCTTTTTTGATATCCCATGCAGCCAAATTTTGATCACTCAAGATGATTTAGAAGATAGGGAACGTTTTATAAGCATTCAAAAAACCATTAAAATTCAGTTAGCTAATGGTGTATTGCCCATAGTAAATGAAAACGACACCGTCACCACGGAAGATTTAACCGTAGGCGATAACGACAACCTTGCCGCTTTAGTTGCCCAAGTTTGTGGCGCAGATAGTTTATTTATACTAAGTGACATTGACGGTGTTTTCACCAAAGATCCGAAAGTAAATGACGACGCAGTGCTTATTCCAAAAATCGCTAAAATTACCGATGAAATATATGCCATGGCAGGGACAAGTCGAAATAATTTGGCTACGGGTGGTATGAAAACAAAAATTCAAGCAGCTGAAAAAGCGGTTGAACATGGCATCAATACCTACATTATTAATGGCACCCATAGTGAAGTATTTGCTTCACTATTAAAACAAGTAAATCCTGGTACTCATTTTGTCGCTGACAAAACCATTATTACCGCGAAAAAACACTGGCTTAAGCACACGCTGAAAAGTCAGGGGAAAATTGTTTTAGATAGTGGCGCTGTCAATGCGTTATTAAACAAAGGGGCTTC
Organism: uncultured Colwellia sp.; assembly: GCA_965261045.1. Lineage (GTDB taxonomy): Bacteria > Pseudomonadota > Gammaproteobacteria > Enterobacterales > Alteromonadaceae > Colwellia. The sequence goes on along the minus strand of CBDHCJ010000001.1, from coordinate 520,009 downwards.
ATTACTACCTGCGGGTATTAAAGCAATAGAAAATAAATTTAAAGCGGGTGAATCAGTTGATTTAATTGATCATCAAAATAATAATATTATTGCTAAAGGCATATGTTTATATGGCCATCATGATTTACGTCGTATCATGGGTAAACATAGCGATGATATTGTTACTATATTAGGTCATGACCATGGTACTGTAGTGGTTCATCGTGATGATATGGTAATTTTATAATCATTGAAATCATTGAAATCATTCAAAGAATTAAATAAAGAGTAAAAAATGTCCGCATTTAATATGGAAGTAATGGCTGGTCAAGCAAAAAAAGCGAGCCGAGTTGCCGCTCAATTAACTACGAGTGAAAAAAACACCTTGCTACACGCTATAGCTGATTCTATTAAAGCAAGCAGTGCGCTAATCATTAGTGAAAATAGCAAAGACATTGATGCCAGTAGAGCTAAAGGATTAAGTGATGCGATGCTCGATAGGTTATTACTTACCGAACAACGAGTAAAAGATATCAGCTCTGCCATTAAGGAAATAATTCTACTCACTGATCCTGTTGGCAACATTGCCAACTTATCATTACGCCCTAACGGCATGCAAGTTGGGAAGATGCGTATTCCTTTAGGCGTTATTGCCATGATTTATGAAGCTCGCCCAAACGTAACCGCTGAATCAGCCGCTTTGTGCATTAAATCAGGCAACGCAGTAATTTTACGCGGTGGCTCAGAAGCTATTCATACTAACTTAGCGTTAGCAAACTGTTTACACCAAATCATTGAACAGCAAGGGTTTGATAAAAATATTGTTAGTGTTATCCCTGATACAAGTCGTGGCATTATTGAGCAATTATTAAAACAAAAAGACACTATTGATTTAGTCATTCCTCGCGGCGGTGAAGGCTTGATTCGTTATGTCACCGAAAATAGTCAAATTCCAGTGATTCAGCATTTTAAAGGTGTTTGTCATTTGTTTATTGATAAATCAGCAGATTTAACAAAAGCAGTTAACATTTTAGTCAATGGTAAAACCCAAAAACCAAGTGCTTGCAACGCCTTTGAAACGCTATTAGTACATCAAGATATTAGCGCACAATTTTTACCATTAGCAGCCAAGGCATTGGCCGAGTCAGCGCAAGTAAAAATACACGCTTGTCAAAGCAGCCTTAATTACTTTGATGGTGGGCAATTGGCAACGACAGAAGATTATCATGCGGAATATTTAGCACAAGAAATAGCCGTTAAAGTAGTTAGCAGCTTTAACCATGCTATTAGTCATATTAATAAATATACTTCGGATCATACTGAAGTCATAGTGACGCAAGATATATCACGTAGCCAAGCATTTATTCGTCAAATAAACTCATCTGTCGTAATGGTTAACGCCTCATCACGCTTTTCTGACGGTAACCAATTAGGTTTGGGCTCTGAGATTGGTATCTCTACCAGTAAATTACATGCTTATGGCCCGATGGGATTAGAAGCACTCACTACAGAAAAATTTGTCGTTTATGGTGATGGGCAGATCAGAGACTAAAATCAACGTTTACAGCCAAAATAACTCTTTAATACAGCACAAATAAAAACGGCGCTACTGCGCCATTTTCGCTGAAATCACATTATCAATATTATCAATCAACAGGTTTAACCAACATAGTATTACCTGTAACTGCCACAATTTGACACTGACTTTGCTCATTTATTGATGTCACATTAGTATCATTTGCTAGACGTGCTTGCCAATCAATACCTGAGTAACGAATAGTGCCACTAGTTGCGGTGACTTCACAACTAGCGAGAACTTGTAAACCAACCATATCACTAGAATTATCAGTTTTCTCTTTTGAATTTTGCAGTGTCTTCAATGGTTTCCATAAAATAACCGCAATCAAGGCGGTTAACAAACCAACGGTTAATATTTCGTTTTGCCAACTATTAACAACCCCCATGCTCACTAAAACACCCGTGATTAAACTGCCAAGAGCAAAAAATAATAACGGACCACTTAACCCCATAACACTCAATTCTATGACAAAACTAATACCCGCAATTAAATACCATAAGTGAGCTGGGTTTTCTAAAAAATATTCCATAAAGCCTCGTTAATAAAATAAGAGAGTAAAATAAGAGTAAAATCTAGACTTTACCCATGACACTTCAAAATGTATGTTTCAAAGGTACATATTGTTAACTAGGTACTGTTAACTAGATATTGTTAACTAGGTAATTTTAAACTACTTGATACGGCAATTGCCTGCGCCACGGTATTAGCAATATTATCACTGGTTTTACCATCGGTAAGTACCACAGTACTGTCACTAGCAATCGCTTGATGGGCTGCAATAGCATTTTGCGCTAGCGATAGCGTTACTGCTGATTGACCAGCTTCAGTATTAGCAACATTACCAACCACCTCTAATGCACTAGCGTCCGCCTCGGCAACTAAACGTATCGCTTCGGCTTTACCTCTTGCTTCTAGTATTTGCGACTCTTTTGATGCTTCTGCCGCTAATACTTGCTCAGATTTTGCCGCTTCGGCATCTAATATTCGTGCTCTTTTTTGACCTTCCGCTTCGGTTATTGCTGCAGTTTTAACCCCTTCAGCAGTTAAAATAACGGAACGTTTTTCACGCTCGGCGGTCATTTGCTTTTCCATATCTTCACGGATAGTTTGCGGTGGCGTAATATCTTTAATTTCATAACGAGTTACCATTACCCCCCAAGGCGCAGTGGCTTCAGTCATTGAAGCTAAAATTTGTGCATTAATGGCATCTCGATTTTGAAAACATTCGTCTAATTCCATTGAACCAATGGCATTACGCATAGTGGTCATAGCAAGCTGGGTTACTGATAATTTATAATCAGTAATATTGTTAGTTGCCGCTGCCGCATCTGTAACTTTCATAAACAAAATACCATCAATTTCTAACGTTATATTGTCTTTAGTTATGGCGGGCTGTGAAATGATTTCTAGTGATTGTTCTTTTAAGTTACGATCCGCAGCAACAGACTGCACATAAGGAATAATAAAATTGAGCCCTGCGGAAAGAGTTCTGCTGTATTTTCCTAAAGTATAAATAACATAACCACTGTTTTGCGGAACAAAATAGATGCCCTTTTTCAAGGTATATAAAATAACGATGGTTAGCCACAAAAAAGGGCTAGTGAGTATATTTTCAACGATATATTCCATGAATAAACTTTCCTTCTAATAATATAAATTTAATTGAGAATTATTTCTGCTAACACGTTAATAGACTGTTTAGAGCAAAGCAAGTATTTGTTGCACTCACTTTTAAATTAATTCAACATAAGCTTTCTTTTTGGCTTTGATAAGGCTGAAACAAGCAAATTTTTGTTTGTTATAGTAAATTTGCTGCAATTATTAGTTGTCACTAGGCAACTAACACTAGGCAACTAACTTGCAAATTCATAATGGGCATATGCAATGACGACTAACTTCTCTTCTACAGCAGCCTTTTTATGGTCGGTTGCCGACCTTCTTCGTGGTGATTTTAAACAAAGCCAATACGGGCGCATTATTTTACCTTTTACCTTATTAAGACGCTTAGAGTGTGTGCTTGAAAACACCAAGCCAAGCGTATTGGCAATGTATGAATCAGTAAAAGACAAACCGATTGAAGCACAAGATAAAATATTAACCCATGCTGCAAAATTAAGCTTTTATAACACCAGTAAAATGGATTTAAACAAGCTAGGTGAAACAGGCGTAGCGCAAAACCTTGAAAGCTATGTGCAATCATTTAGCCCTAATGCCCGTGAAATATTCGAACATTTTGATTTTTTCAATACTATCGACAAATTAGCAGAAGCAGATTTACTTTATAAAGTGGCTAAACGCTTTGCTACAACTGTTCTTCATCCTGAAGTGGTTGATAACCACAACATGGGTTTAGTGTTTGAAGAATTAATCAGACGCTTTGCAGAAAGCTCAAATGAAACGGCAGGGGAACACTTTACCCCTCGTGATATTGTTCGTTTAACTACCTCTCTAGTTTTTTGTAATGATGATGACCTACTTACCCAATCAGGTTTAGTTCGCAGTATTTACGATCCAACGGCTGGTACAGGGGGCTTTCTATCATCAGGTATGGAATACGTACATGAACTTAACAACAACGCCGCATTGTCGGCATTTGGGCAAGAACTAAACCCTGAGTCATACGCTATCTGTAAAGCCGATATGCTTATAAAAGGGCAAAAGGTCGATAACATAAAATTGGGTAATACTTTATCTGACGATCAACTCCCTGCTGATAAATTTGATTACATGTTATCTAACCCACCATTTGGTGTTGATTGGAAAAAAGTTCAAAAGAAAATCAATGATGAACACAAAAACAAAGGCTTCGATGGTCGTTTTGGTGCAGGTTTACCCAGAGTGTCAGACGGTTCGTTATTATTCTTAATGCACCTTATTAGCAAAATGCGACCCGTTAGCGGTAGTAATGATACAAACAGCGGCTCACGTATTGGTATTATTCTAAACGGCTCACCGTTGTTTACTGGTGGTGCTGGCTCAGGTGAAAGTGAAATCAGACGTTACATTTTAGAAAATGACTTACTTGAAGCAATAATTGCATTACCTACTGATATGTTCTACAACACAGGCATAGCCACTTATGTTTGGGTACTGTCAAATCATAAAACAGCACAGCGCAAAGGCAAGGTACAACTAATTAATGCCTCAAAGGAACGAGCTAAAACAGGTGGTAGAGGTCGCAGTGGTGGCGGTGAGGTTGAAGGTAATGATGAAAACATCTTCTATACCGCCATGCGTAAATCTCTTGGCAGTAAACGTAGGTACTTAACCGAAGAAAGTATTGAAACGATTGTAAAAACATACGGACAGTTTGTTGAAAATGATTTTAGTAAAATATTTGATTATCAAGAGTTTGGTTACAGACGGATTACCGTTGAACGTCCATTGAAATTGGCATTTGAAGTAACCGAAGACAATTTTGAAAGTTATAACCAAGAATTTATTAAGAAAAACACACCTAAAGCTAAAAAAGATGAACCAGAAATAGTAGTTGGACTTAAAGCTCCTGCTGGTTATGACTATTTACAATCTCTTATTGGTAAAGAAAGAATTTATAGCCGTACTGAGTTTTTCAAGCATTTCACTGAAAAATTATCAGCAACAGAAAAGAAAAGCATTTGTAAATTCTTTGCCGAACAAGATGAAAGTGCTGAAACTTGCCTATATGATTCAGGTAAAAACAAAGGTCAACCAGAGGCAAACCCTGATTTGCGTGATAATGAAAACGTACCATTAAAAGAATTAGTAACTGACTACTTTAAGCGTGAAGTATTGCCACACGTACCAGATGCTTGGATTGATGAAACCAAGGTTGATAGTAAAGATGGTGAAGTGGGTATTGTTGGTTATGAAATTCCCTTTAACCGCCATTTTTATGTATACCAACCGCCAAGAGCATTGGCAGCAATAGATGCCGATTTAGATGCTGTTTCTACCGATATTATGCAGTTACTGCAAGAGGTGCATTCATAATGTTTTTACTACTTTTTACACAAACAATGTCAAATAATTTGTTATTTATATTGATTTCACAGCAATTAAAAACTAATATACTCAGCAATACACCCGCCAAGCCTCTATTAATTTTTATAATTAGTATGCTGAAATTGTGCGGGTTTTCTTTTTTATATGTCTTTATAAAATCTCAAACAAACAATAAACCAATGCTTACTCCTGTGATTTTAACAAGGAGCCGAGTTTGATTCCGTTTACTAAACCCTCAATTAGTGTTGATGAGCAAATAACTTTACTGCAAAAACGTGGTTTAAGTATTCAAGATCCAGAGCGAGCAAAGTGCTATTTAGAAGTGATCAGTTTTTTTCGTTTGTCAGCTTATATGCGACCATTACAAATACCACATGATGATAATCATACCTTTCAGCAAGGTGCGAAATTTCAACAAGTTGTTGCTTTGTATGCCTTTGATCGAGAATTGCGTTTAATCATAATGGATGCAGTTGAGCGAATTGAAGTAGCAATTCGAGCAATGATAAATAATGTGATGGGGCCAACCTATCAAGTTAAAAATAAACCTTACAGTGGTAGCCATTGGTATTTAAATAAAGACAGATTTAACAATAACTACAACCACCAAAAATTGATAAATACTTTAACTAAAAAGCAAGAACAAGAAAAACGTACACTCGCGACAGAGTTTCAAAAAATAGAAAAAGCAAAACATAATGATGATAAAAAAGTCATATTGAAAAATATTAAACAAAGAGAAAACTATTGCCGTTATTACGCTAATAATTATTCCGAACCAGATCTTCCTCCTTGTTGGGCAGCTATTGAAGAATTAACCCTTGGTGAACTTTCACATCTTTATAAAGGGTTAAAACGAGACGCCGACCGCAAAGCCATTGCCAAACGCTTTAATGTGCCACAAGATAAACTAGCAAGTTGGTTACACACACTCACGTTTATTCGTAATTGTTGTGCGCATCATGCAAGGCTTTGGAACCGTGAGCTACCCATAGCACCTAAATTGCTACGTGATGCTGAATGGCAATTTCCAAGCGTTTTACCTAGCAGTCAAATTCAGCCTGCCAAACGCTTATATTCAGTGATTTTATTGTTAGCTTTTTTAATGAAGCAAATCAGCCCTGACAGCCAATGGATGAATAGTTTACTATCATTATTTAAAACGTACCCTGACGTACCATTAAAGAACATGGGTTTTCCCGATAATTGGCAACTAAATACATTATTACAAGAGGTTAATTAATGATAGAACGTTATCAGGAATATTCAGAATTCAAGGTGTCAGGCGTAGATTGGTTGGGTGATGTGCCAAAAGAGTGGAACATAACGCGTTTAGGTGGGCATTTTCAAGAAAGAAGTGAAAAAGTAAGTGATAAACTTTTTTCCGCTCTATCAGTAACAATGAATGGTATTGTTCCACAATTGGACAATGCAGCAAAAACCAATGCTGGTGATAACAGAAAAAAAGTATGTGCTAATGATTTTGTTATAAATAGTCGCTCTGATCGCAAAGGCTCTTCTGGTGTATCTGATTTAGAAGGCTCTGTCTCACTTATCAGTATTGTTTTAGAGCCGAAAAATACAGTTTATCCTAAATTTATACATCACTTATTTAGAAGCTATCCATTTCAACACGAATTTTACAGGTACGGTAAAGGTATACATGCTGACTTATGGAGTACTAATTATCAGGAAATGAAGAATATCATTCTTTCTTTTCCTAATTATTTTGAACAACAAAAAATAGCTTACTTTCTCGACCATGAAACCGCAAAAATTGACACTTTAATTACCAAGCAAGAAAAGTTAATTGCGCTATTAAAGGAAAAACGCCAAGCGGTAATTTCTCATGCAGTCATCAAAGGGCTTAATCATGATGCGCCAATGAAAGAATCAGGCGTAGAATGGTTAGGTGAAGTTCCAGAGCATTGGGAAGTAAAAAAATTAAAATTTTGTGCAAATTTATTATCTCAAAAAGAAAAAATCATCACTCAAAAGGTAATAGCACTAGAGAATATTGAGGGGCATACAGGTAAATATGTTCCGACAAGCTCAAAGTATTCAGGTGACGATGTTTCATTTAACGAAGGTGATCTCTTGTTTGGAAAGCTAAGACCCTACTTAGCAAAAGTTTTTCTGTGTGATACAGCAGGAATTGCTTTTGGAGATATACTGGCATTTCGTCCTAATAATGATATTTCAAGTAGTTTTCTTTTTTATACAATGATTTCAGAATGGTTTATTGAAATAGTTAATAGCTCTACTTACGGCTCTAAAATGCCTAGAGCAAATTCAGATTTCATTAATGAAATAGAAATTACGCTTCCGTCAATCGATGAGCAAATAAAAATTACAGAAGAATTAGACACAACGTTAGGAAAATTTGAAATATTAACCAAAAAATCTATTGTTGCTATTACGCTAATGAAAGAACGCAAAACAGCTCTCATTTCTGCTGCGGTAACAGGCAAAATTGATGTTAGAAACTGGCAAGGCGGCTCTTATGACTGATGATTTTATTCCCAATGCTCCACAAGGTGAGTTTGTACTTTTTCAAAGTGTTGATGGTCACACTAAAGTTGAATGCCGTTTTGAAGCGGATACTTTATGGTTAACTCAAAAAATGATTGCTGATTTATATCAAAAGAAAGTTAATACCATTAATGAACACTTAACCTCTATTTACCAAGATGGTGAACTTGACCAAAATTTAACCCTTCGGAAATTCCGAATAGTTCAACAAGAAGGTAAACGGCAGGTATCACGAGATATTGAACACTATAACTTAGACGCTATATTATCGGTAGGTTATCGGGTTCGCTCTACGCAAGGTGTTAAATTTCGCCAATGGGCAACACAAACATTAAAAGAATATTTAGTTAAAGGCTTTGTTATGGACGATGAACGCCTTAAAAAACCTGAATCTAGTCAATATTTTGATGAGCTGTTAAACCGTATTCGAGATATTCGTAGCTCTGAAAAAGTATTCTGGCGCAAGGTTTGTGATATTTACGCCACCAATATTGATTATGATGGTCAAGCCACAAGTAGCATAAACTTTTTTGCCGTAGTGCAAAATAAAATGCATTGGGCTGCACATGGACATACTGCCGCAGAAGTCGTATTTGAACGAATTAGTAGCGACAAACCACATGCGGGGGTTACAAATTTCTTAGGTAAAGAGCCTACTCGTAAAGAAGTAGTAACAGGTAAAAATTTTCTCACAGAGCAAGAACTCGATACGTTAAACCGTTTAGTTACTTCATATTTAGAATTTGCAGAACTGCAAGCTAAACGTGGTAAGTTAATGAAAATGGTAGATTGGAAAAATAAACTCGATGATTTTTTAACCTTAAGTGACTTCGATATTTTAACCCATGCAGGTAAAATATCAGCAGATCAAGCCAAGCAAAAAGCTAAAAGCTAAAATAGAATATGATAAATACCGAAATATAATAGATATACAACCTACTCAGGTAGATAAAGATTTAGCTGATGCGCTGCAACGATTAGAGAAAAACTTAAATTCAAATAATAAAAAAGATGAGGGATAAATAATAAAATGAGCAGTAAAACCCAAGAAGTAGTTTTTCAAAACGACATTTTAGACCAAATGCAATCACATGGTTGGTTATTGGGTGAGTCTAAAAATTATAATAAAACATTGGCATTATACCCTGAAGATTTAATTCATTTTATTAAAACCACTCAACCTGAACAATGGCAAAAGCAATTAAAAATTCATCCTAAAAACCCTGAAGAAGCACTGTTAAAAACGGTTGTTCGAGATTTATCTGCCAGTAATAAAGGAACATTGTGGGTATTACGTAATTTAATTAAAGACAGAGGTGCTAAATTTAGTTTATGTACCTTTAAACCTGATCATGGTTTAAACCCTGATACAATGAAACGTTATAACCAAAACATATTACGGATAGTACCTGAGCTGGTTTATTCACCTAATAATTATGAAGGTAGAATAGATTTAACTTTGTTTGTAAATGGACTTCCTATTGCCACCTTAGAGCTAAAATCTGAATTTAAACAAACATTAGATAACGCTAAAGTTCAGTACATGATGGATCGCCAACCTAAAGATCCTAAAACCAAAAAGCCTGAGCCATTATTAACCTTTAAACGTGGTGCATTAGTACATTTTGCTGTTAGTCAATATAACGTAGCAATGACTACACGTTTAGCAGGTAAAAGGACTTTCTTTTTGCCTTTTGATCAGGGAACAAGTGAAGGCGCAGCGGGTAATGATGTTAATTCCAATGGTTACTCAACAGATTATCTGTGGAATGATATTTTCAAAAAAGATAATTTATTAATCATATTAGGTCATTATATTCACCTACAAGTTGAAGAAAAAGAGCAACTTGATGGCACCATTGCTAAAAAAGAAACCTTGATATTTCCTCGTTATCATCAATGGTCAGCGGTTTCGACTTTATTAAATGCCGTTGAAAAAGAAGGCACTGGCGAAAAATATCTAATTCAACACAGTGCTGGCTCAGGTAAATCAAATTCAATTGCTTGGCTTTCTCATCAATTAGCATCGCTTCATTATGGCTCTAAGCATGAAGCTCTTAAAAAGCAGATTGGCGATAAGGTTTTTGATTCGGTAATTGTTATTACCGATAGAACGGTGCTTGATAGCCAATTACAAGATACTATTTATCGGTTTGACCATAACGAAGGCATGATCGCCCGTGTTAATCGTGAAGAGGCGCAAGGGAGTAAATCAAGCCAATTAGCCAGTGAACTAAAAGCTAGTACCTCAATTATCATCGTAACTATTCAAACTTTCCCTCATGTATTAGAAGCTATCCGTAAAGACTCAACCTTAGCTGGTAGAAGCTTTGCGGTTATTGCTGATGAAGCACATTCAAGCCAAACAGGTACAACCGCACGTAAATTACGTGAAGTCCTTATGTCAAAAAAATTAGGGGCTGAGCAATTAGATGAAGATGGCGAGCTTGCGAGTGAAGATATTTTAAGGTTAAGTTTAGAAGCCAGAAAAGGCTCTAAAAACATCAGTTATTTTGCGTTTACCGCCACACCTAAAGGTAAAACATTAGAACTATTTGGTCGTTGCCCTGATCCAGAATCACCTGCTAGTGATGATAATAAACCCGAAGCTTTTCATGTTTATTCAATGCGCCAAGCGATAGAAGAAGGTTTTATCTTAGATGTATTGCAAAATTACACCAGTTATCGTGTAGCGTATCAATTAGCGCATCAAAACCCTGATGGTGATATAGAAGTCGACAGTAAAAAAGCTACATCTAAAGTGGCGAAATGGGTACGATTACACCCACATAATATCGCTCAAAAAGTTGAAACCATTATTGAGCACTTTAATAATAAGGTTAAGCATTTATTAGGTGGTGAAGCTAAAGCTATGGTGGTGACATCAAGCCGATTAGAAGCAGTAAGATACAAACTGGCGTTTGAAAAATATGTTGCCAACAAAGGCTATGAAAATGTAAACGCAATAGTGGCATTTTCTGGTGAAGTAAATGATCCCCTTTATTCTGGTGGAGAGTTTACAGATACGGCTTTTACTGAAAAAAGCATGAACCCCAATTTACGTGGTAGAGATATGCTTAAAGCCTTTGATACCAATGACTATCAAATAATGCTGGCAGCCAATAAATTTCAAACAGGTTTTGATCAGCCCAAATTGGTAGCTATGTATGTTGATAAACCATTAAAAGGCGTTGAATGTATTCAAACACTCTCAAGATTAAATCGTATTTATAAGGGAAAAGATAAAACCTTTGTGCTGGATTTTGTTAATGATCCAGAAGAAGTATTAGCAGAGTTTAAAGTATATTTTCAAACGGCTGAATTAGCTGGTGTGTCAGATCCAAACCTTGTTTATGACATTATGGAAAAACTTAATACTGTTGGTATTTATCAGTGGATTGAAGTTGAAAACTTTGTTGAAGCATATAATGATAAACGCTCACAACAAAGTAAATTAGTTAATATTTGTAAACCAGCGGTTGAGCGTTTTTCTGTTCGTTATAAAGAAGCTACCCATGTAATGGATATTGCCAGAGCTGAATTAGAAAAAGCTAAAGCAGAAAACAACGATAAGAAAATTAAATTTGCTGAAAATAGTGTTAAAAATGCGAAAAAAGCACGAGATATTATTGAAGTATTTAAAAAAGATTTGATTTCATTTTGCCGTTATTACGAATTCAGCTCGCAAATAGTAGATTTTGAAGATTTTGATTTAGAAAAACTGAATATCTACGCCAAGCATTTACACCCTTTATTACGCTTTGATGTATTAGAGGATGATATAGATTTATCTGATATGGCAATGACACATTACCGTTTACAGGGGCAACGTGAAGCTAATTTACAGCTAGGACATAAAGTAGGTGAAGAGCCGGCATCATTTTTAGCACCGACAAAAAAAAGTAGTGGCGCAACACCAAAAGATGCTAAAACTGAATTATTAAATGAAATAATCAGCCGCATGAATGAGCTATTTGTTGGAGATGGTTTATCCGAAGGCGATATGATTAATTACGCTAATACCATTGCTGGCAAAGTTGCTGAAAATAAAATAGTAATGGATGAACTCCGCAATAACACCAAAGAACAAGCCATGCTAGGCGCATTTTCTGAGTCAATTAACGATGCTATTATACAAAGCATGGGCGTACATGAAAACATGGCAATGAAGGTATTATCAAACGAGGCAGTGGCTAAAGGTTTTGCTGAACTGATGTTTGATGTGTTGATGAAAGGTTTGGGTAAAACTGATAGATCAATATCTTCTGATAATTAAGTTTGCATCTCTATTGAAGTAAAAAATTGCTGAAGCGCTCAGAGCACACGGAAGGTAACCGTCGACCCTGAGCTTGGCTAATGCTAAAAACCAAACAAACTCACAGCAAAGAATTTTTGCGCAACCGTATTAACAAAGATCACCAACACGATGGCGGGAATAAAAGTACCTAACGAGAAGTTGATGTACTTCTCAAGCCAAGAGCCAATATAGCCATCGTTACCAAGACTTAAATGCTCAGATAAGTTGTTTTTCTTCCAGCGGTAACTAACAAACACACAAAGTAAAAAACCATTAAGTGGTAAAATAGTGTCGTAGAAAACATCGTACACAACATCAAAAAATGATTTTGTGCCACCAGCGTATGAGGTAAATTCAGTGAAGAACGTTACCATACCAAACGATACGGTAGCAAACACCGTTAAAATACCAGATGTCATTAACAAAATTGATAGCGCTTTTTTACGGCTGTGTTTTTTCTCGGTAACTAAGTAAGAGACTGGCACTTCCATAATTGACACTAACGACGTTATTGCCGCAAAGAATACCAAAATAAAGAAAAAAGCCGCAACCGCGCTAGCACCAATGTAACCAATAGAGGTTTGCAGCGCTAAAAAAATTTTAGGTAAAAAGGTGAAAATTAATGATACTGAGCTATCACTTAATTCATTTGGATTAACATCAGGATTAAACGAAAAAACCGCAGGTAAAATCATCAAACCAGCAACAAAAGCTACACCAGTATCGGTAAGAGCTACTAATTTTGCCGAATTTGGAATATTGGTTTGATTGTTAATATACGAGCCATAGGTGATTAAAATCCCCATACCAAGAGACAAAGAAAAGAATGCCTGTGACAAAGCACCATTAACGACGCTTGGGCTTATTTTACTAACATCAGGAATTAAAAAAAACTTAACACCCGCCATAGCATTATCAAGGGTTAGCACAAAAGCAACCATAATAATAAGCATAAAAAATAATGTCGGCATTAACGTTTTTGCGGCTTTCTCAATACCATCTTTGACACCAGCCACTAGAATAAAATTCACAATAGCAGCAACAACAGCCATAGCAATAAACAAATAAGGGCTGTTAATAAACTCACCAAAACCGGCATTACTAGCCAAATAATCTAAATTGCCTGTTAGGGTTAAAGCGATATAGCCAAAAATCCACACGGTGATCACCATATAAAATACCGCAATCATAAAAGGAGTTAGCACACCTAAAAAACCTGCCGCTCCCCATAAACCATTCTTTTGGCTTAACGACTTATAAGCACCAACGGGCTCTTTTGCTGTTTTTCTCCCTACCGCCATTTCCGCAATCATAACGGGCAAACAAATTAAAAAAATAAATAATGCGTACATAAGCAAAAATGCACCACCACCATTTTTTGCTGCATTTACTGGAAAACCAACTAAGTTACCAATACCTACAGCAGAGCCTGCCGCGGCAAGAATAAAACCAATACGTGAGCTAAAATGCTCTCTAGATGTGCTCATAAATTTCCTTTACTTTTAGTTATTATCATTTTATAGATGGTCGTTTGATGCTAGCAAGCTTTACTAGCCTTGTCTCCTTTATATAAAGCATTAATTACCATAAAGTGTATAATATTTTGTCCACTTTATTTTTTTGTACGAAAACTTACCGAAAAAATGTAGGTTTCATCACAATTAACATACCAATAGCATCTTCTGCCACAGTTTCAGTTACTACTTAGCATCTACTTACCGCCTACCTATCAAAATATTAGAAAGGTACGCCGCTATCTTCTTTTATATGTTCAGTAACCATATAAGTATGTGTTTGAGAAATAGCGGGTAGCCCCGATATTTTTTCTAACACCAAGCGATAACTATCTATGTTAGCAAACCTTATTTTAAGTAAATAATCATAGCCGCCTGCAACTAAATTACATTCTACTACTTCCTTTATTTTGACTACCTCTACTTTAAATAACTTAAATACATCAGCTGTAGTTCGGTCTAACGTTACTTGAATATAAGCAGTCATTGAATAATTTAATTTGCTAGCATTAAGAAAGGCACCATAGCGTTTAATATAGCCTTCAGCTTCTAAACGCTTAACCCGATCTAAACATGGGCTGGCACTTAAATTAACTTTCTTTGCCAGTTCAACATTAGAAATCCTACCATCACTTTGAAGTGTTTTTAAAATGGTCATATCGATTCTATCTAAAGGTTTTATTTTGTTCACAAGTATAATTACACTAGATCATTCTGACGTTATACAATAATGCCATAGAAAAACACCATAGAAAAATAAAAATAAAAAGCTAACATAAATTGAATTTAAATGAATTACCCGCGCCAACGCTTTGCTTTGGCTCAAATTATTAGTACTTTAATGATTATACTAAACCCTTGCTTTCTGTGGATATTCTAAAGTATTTTATTTAACAAAGCGTAATATATAAAATAAAAACCAACAAAAACAAATAAAAACAATTATCATTATTATTTTTGTCATCATGTTTGAGTTTTTATTAATAAGTCGATTATAAAACATGCCTATGCACATGGCTCAGGGAGGTCATTCCTGTAGTGTCTTAAGGGGAATTTTAGTCTGACGTTTACAGCAAACTCCGGAGTTAACTACATAGGCATGTAAACCTAAGCGTAATTTAATGAAACTACTAGACCAAAACTTTGGTTGAGATATTCTAATAATGAAAACTCACTACTAGAGTGATAGCTAGCGTTATTTTTTAACGTTATTTATATTGTTAATCGGTACTTACGGGGATAGGGTCAATGAAAATGGTGGGCCTTCCCAGACTTGAACTGGGGACCTACCGATTATGAGTCGGGTGCTCTAACCAACTGAGCTAAAGGCCCATTTTCACATATTTGGACAATGTCTAAAAAATTCATTTTGCTGAGTTAATTACCACTTACTTCAACAAAGCGCGTGCAGTATAAGCATTTTTTATTTTATTGTCACCTACTGAGCTATAATATTTTATCTTTCTTTTCTGTTAGCTCATTTGTTGAGCAACTAAGGTAAAAAATAAATTAAAAAAGAGTAGGCTAGAAAACTAACTTACTCTTTTTATATAATTCAAACAATAACTTATTTACTCACCACCAAGGAAGCTTTTTAGCTGCTCAGAACGAGATGGATGACGTAACTTACGTAATGCTTTTGCTTCAATCTGACGAATACGTTCGCGCGTTACGTCAAATTGCTTACCAACCTCTTCTAAAGTATGATCAGTATTCATGTCAATACCAAAGCGCATTCTTAATACTTTTGCTTCACGAGCAGTTAAACCAGCAAGTACTTCATGTGTTGCACCTTTAAGGTTTTCTGAGGTAGCTGAATCAACGGGTAGTTCACCGCTACCATCTTCAATAAAGTCACCTAAGTGTGAATCTTCATCATCACCAATTGGTGTTTCCATTGAAATAGGCTCTTTAGCAATTTTCAATACCTTACGAATTTTATCTTCTGGCATAACCATACGATCAGCTAATTCTTCAGGTGTTGGCTCACGTCCCATTTCTTGTAACATTTGACGTGAAACACGGTTCAATTTATTGATGGTCTCAATCATGTGCACTGGAATACGAATAGTACGCGCTTGGTCAGCAATAGAGCGGGTAATTGCTTGGCGTATCCACCACGTTGCATAAGTGGAAAATTTGTAACCACGACGATATTCAAATTTATCAACCGCTTTCATCAAGCCGATATTACCTTCTTGGATCAAATCTAAGAACTGTAAGCCACGGTTGGTATATTTTTTCGCAATAGAGATAACCAAACGTAAGTTGGCTTCAACCATTTCTTTTTTAGCACGACGCGCTTTTGCTTCGCCAATAGACATACGGCGGTTGATATCTTTTATGCCATGTATATTTAAGAAGGTTTCTTCTTCAATTTGGTTTAACTTGTATATACAACGCTCAACATCTAATTCGATATCAGCAAGTTTGGCTGAATAACTATGTCCTGCTGATTTCTCTGCTTCAAACCAGTCTTTTGATGTTTCATTACCTGGAAAGAGTTTAATAAAAGTAGTTTTAGGCATGCCAGCACCAACTACACAGTGCTTCATGATCAAGCGCTCTTGTACCCGTAATCTATCCATAACACTACGCATGTTTTTTACTAACTTATCAAACAATTTAGGAATTAAGCGAAATTCTTTAAATACTTCAGCAACGGCGTCAATGGCTTCTTGAGCATCATTATGACCACGCCCTTTTTGCTCAATGATTTTGTTCGCCTTTTCATATGCTTCACGTAATGCAGTGAATTTCTCACGGGCTAACTCTGGATCTGGCCCAGTATCTTTTTCTTCCTCATCGTCTGAATCAGCATTATCTTCATCTGCTAATTCATTTTTAGAAAGCTCAGATCCTACATGCGTCGCTGCTGCTGCGATATCTTCATCTTCAGCATCTGGGTCTAAAAAGCCAACAATAATGTCAGTTAAACGCACTTCTTCTGCTTCAAAGTTATCCCACATATCAAGCAGGAAGTTTATTGCCGGCGGATATTCTGAAACACTACGTTGTACTTCTTTAATACCTTCTTCAATACGCTTGGCGATTACAATCTCGCCTTTACGAGTTAATAACTCAACAGTACCCATTTCACGCATATACATGCGAACAGGATCAGTTGTACGACCAATTTCACTTTCTACCGTAGCTAATGCTTGAGCCGCAGCTTCAGCTGCGTCTTCATCGGTATTAGCTTCGCTCATCATTAACGTATCGGCATCAGGAGCATTTTCAAAAACTTGAATACCCATGTCGTTGATCATACTAACAATATCTTCGACTTGGTCTGAATCGATAATATCTTGAGGAAGATGATCGTTAACTTGCGCAAACGTTAAATAACCTTGCTCTTTACCTTTGGTTATTAAATCTTTCAATCTAGATTGAGGGGCTTGTTCCATTAACGAGTGTCCGCCTATGTCTGGTAATATGGTTTCTTTAAACAATATGTTATAAATTGGATAGCAAAAACCGTACAAATAAAGTGGCAAATTATAGCGAGTTTTTTGTGCTATTTCCAGTATTCAATCCAACTAAAAAATAGCTGTTTTCTTTGCATTAAATATTTTACCTAACTCAAGTATAGTCGTGACTTTACATTAGGCATTGAGTAATGCTTGTAGCTCTTGTTTTTCTTGTTGAGACATCGGCCCAGTTCGTGCTTTTTGTAACAAAAACTCGGTGCGTTGTTCAACAAAATTATTCAGTAATTTATCAATGCTATCAAGAAAAACATCCTCTGCTGCCTCAGCTTCAATATGATGCTGCCAACACATTAATTTTGCCAGTTGTTTACCTTGCTCTGTCTCACGAAAATATTCAAGTAACTGAGCTGTTTTCATGTTCGGATTTTGCTGACATAAATCCAACAATTGCATGAGTAAATCAACACCAGGAATATTTAGCGTCCGTAGTACTGAAATATCTCCTAATGTTTTAACTATATGGGGATACTCTAGCAATAATACAATAGCTAACCTTACGGGAGTTATTTTAGTGTTTTTATGCGCTACTTTCTTTATTGGATTAGCGTTTATCTTCTGTAATTCTAACAATCGCTTTTCGCTATTCACACCAAAATGTGAAGCCATTTCTTCGTTGATTGCATTTTTTAATATACTATCAGGTAATTTATGAATGTAAGGTTTGAGCTTGTCAATTAAGGCTACTTTTTCTTCCATACTATTAACAGGGTTATCTTCTAAAAACTTATCAAACAAAAATTGGGATAAAGGTATCGCTTCATTGAGAATTTTTTCAAACGCCTGCTGTCCTTGTTGACGAATTAACGAGTCAGGATCTTCACCATCAGGTACAAAAACAAATTTCAACGAAAAGCCATCACCAATTAATGGCAAAGCATTTTCCATAGCACGCCAAGCGGCATCGCGCCCTGCTCGGTCACCGTCATAACAACAAATCACTTCTTTAACGGTACGAAACATGCTTTGTAATTGCTCTGTTGTTGTTGCTGTGCCGAGTGATGCAACCGCATAATCAACACCATGTTGTGCTAACGCCACCACATCCATATAACCTTCAACAACCACTAAGCGCTTAAGGCTTTTATTAGCTTGTTTCGCTTCATATAAACCATACAGCTCCTGACCTTTATGATAAATCCGCGTTTCGGGTGAGTTTAAATATTTAGGTTTTTCATCTCCTAATACTCGCCCTCCAAAACCAATGACTCGACCGCGTTTGTCACGAATAGGAAACATAATACGACCACGAAATCTATCATACGGTCGACTTTTATCACCTTGAATTAGCATACCTAAATCAATAAGTTGCTGATTAGCCTGCCCATTACGTGAATAGGCTTTCATCATTCCATCCCATGCGTCACTGATATAACCAATACCAAAACGCTTAACAACTTCACCACTTAAACCTCGACCTTTTAAATAACTAATAGCAATATCTTTATCAGCGGCAACTTTCAATTGCTGCTGATAAAAACGACTAATGTGAGCCATCAACTCATAATCGTCTTGTTTTTGCTGATAAACTTGCTGCTGTCGGCGCTGCTCGGCGGGGGTAGCATGATTTTCTTCTCGTACTACTTCCATACCACAATAGCTAGCAAGCTCTTCAATGGCATCAACAAAATCAAGCCGTTCAAACGCCATTAAAAATGAAATAGTATTACCGTGTTCTCCGCAACCAAAACAGTGATAAAACTGCTTCTCTTGACTGACAGTAAAAGAAGGTGATTTTTCATTATGAAACGGACAACAAGCTTGGTAGTTTTTACCTGCTTTTTTTAATGATACACGTGAATCTACAATGTCAACAATGTCGGCACGCGCTAATAGATCATCAATAAATTGTCGAGAAATACGTCCAGCCATACGGTTAAAAGCTCATCCATTAAAAAGGAAAGTTAATACTAACTATTCACCTCGCTTTTAGGCAGCCGCCATTCCGTGGGTCTGTTGTACGGAATCTTGTGAATCAGTTCTGAGATCATCAATTCAGCTTTGTGGTTCCAAAGCTAAGTACCTACGTTCTGTAGGCAAAGACACCATAAGGATGACAGTGGTGAATAAATACAGTTATAAAGTATTCTACACAAAAAAACCGTAATAACCTAAGTCATTACGGTTTTATTAATGCTAATTAACCTTTGCTAATTAAAGGCTGCGCTTACTGCAGCCATGGCATTTTTCATTTCATCTTTGAGTTGAATTAGAAGTGACATCTAATAAGCCTAAGGGTACTAAGGTATTGCTTTAGTACATGCGAACGCGACGGGCGTTCTCACGAGAAACTTTTTTCGCAGCACGTTTAACAGCAGCTGCTTTTTTACGTTTACGTTCCCAAGTTGGTTTTTCATAACATTCGCGACGACGAACTTCTGAAAGAATACCTGCTTTCTCACATGAACGTTTAAAACGACGTAATGCTACGTCAAATGGTTCGTTTTCTCTTACTTTAATTACTGGCATGTACTTGTTTACCTTAGTATGTATCTATATAAATCGGCGTTTGACTTCAATGCACTAGCGCAACAAAGAGCTAATTTCACTTAATCTACACCCGCTCTATCAAAAATGGGTGACGTATTCTACTGCTAACCACTAAGCGAAGTAAAGGTTAATTTCAACTGATAGCGTAATTAGGCTAGCGAAGCATGCCAATGCTAGGTAAAATTACCACTTAAGCTTTTAACACTCTTTTTAACCTTTTTTGGAAACATCATTTATGCGAATTCTAGGCATTGAA
Organism: uncultured Colwellia sp.; assembly: GCA_965261045.1. GTDB lineage: Bacteria > Pseudomonadota > Gammaproteobacteria > Enterobacterales > Alteromonadaceae > Colwellia. Next base: position 499,890 of record CBDHCJ010000001.1, on the reverse strand, counting down.
ACTTCTTGTGACGAAACTGGCATTGCCATTTATGATGACAATGCAGGTATTATGGCACACAGACTCTATAGCCAAATTGCCGTACATGCAGATTATGGTGGCGTAGTACCTGAGCTAGCTTCCAGAGACCATGTGCGCAAAACCATTCCATTAATTAAAGAAGTATTAAAAGAGGCTAATTTAACACCACAAGATTTAGACGGCGTTGCCTATACCGCAGGCCCTGGGCTTGTAGGAGCATTACTCGTTGGTTGCTCTATTGGCAGAAGTTTAGCCTATGGTTGGGGCTTACCTGCCGTGCCCGTACATCATATGGAAGGTCATTTATTAGCGCCGATGTTAGAAGATGATATACCAGAGTTTCCGTTTATTGCTTTGTTGGTTTCAGGTGGTCACACCATGCTAGTACGTGTTGATGGTATTGGTCAGTATAAGTTATTAGGAGAATCTGTTGATGATGCTGCTGGAGAAGCGTTTGACAAAACGGCAAAGCTGTTAGGATTAGATTACCCAGGCGGCCCTGCGCTATCAAAAATGGCTGAATCTGGTATTGCTGAACGATTTAAATTACCACGCCCGATGACAGATAGACCGGGATTAGATTTTAGTTTTAGTGGCTTAAAAACAGCGGCTAGCACTTTAGTTCGTAAAGAGTGTCTTGATTTAACTGAAATAGAACTTAAACAAACTCACGCTGATATTGCACACGCTTTTCAACAGGCGGTCATAGATACCTTGGCAATTAAATGTAAGCGAGCACTAAAACAAGAGAGTTTAAATCGTTTAGTGATCGCTGGTGGTGTAAGTGCTAACACAGCCTTACGGGAAAAATTAGCCACTACCACCAAAAAACTAGGTGGTAGTGTCTTTTATCCTCGACCCGAGTTTTGTACCGATAATGGCGCAATGATCGCCTATGCAGGATTACAACGATTAAAAGCAGGTACTAATGCGGATTTAACTTTTAAAGCCAATCCGCGTTGGCCGTTAGACTCTTTACCTGCAGTATGACAAATAACTATGCAAGAATTTCGAAGACAACATACAGATAGAATGCTGGCTTCGCAACTTGCAATTTTTCTAACTTACCACTTTTCGTCTTTGCCCCATCTGTAATAAACTGGGCAGGAAAATTAGGGTAAATACAGTACTGATACTCATACCGCCCACAATCACTGCTGCAATACCACGGTAAAGTTCAGCGCCTGCTCCTGGAATCAACAACAGCGGTAACATGCCGCATATACTGGTTAAAGTGCTCATTAAAATAGGTCTTAACCTTAAGCGAACCGCTTGCTCTACCGCATCATGTCGAGAGAGACCTTCACCCTCACCAGTACGTGTTTGATACACCAATAAAATAGCATTATTAACCACTAAACCAAGTAAAATTATAAAACCTATCATGGTTAGTAAGTCCAGCGGCTGAAATATCACTAAGTTGGTTAATTGTAAAAAGCCAATACCACCGATAGTGGCTAATGGTATGGTAAGTACAACTAAAAGACTGTCTTTAAACGAGCGAAATAGCGCCGCCATTAGTAAGTATAAGATGATCAATGCTAAAAAAAAGCTTTGCCCCATACTGGTTAACGCTTCAGTTAAGGCTTCTGCTGTACCACGATAATTAACGCTAGCAACACTGCCACTTGCATTAGTTATATCACCCGCTAACACGGCTAAAATGTCTGGCTCTGCTTTTGCTTTTATCCTTGCTATCGCCTCTTCTAAACTTAAATTATCAGGCGGCGTTACTTGTAACGTAATAGTACGCTGGCGATTAACTCGTCTGATAGAACTTGGGCCCGCCGTTCTAACAATATCAACTAATTCACCTACAGGTTGAATGCCAGCATTGGGAGTATAGAAAGGAATGGCCGCCAGCTCTTCAGGTGATTGCCAGTCAGTTGATCTTAGAAAAACATCAAATCGCTTTTGACCATTAAAAAAATCACCAACATATAAGCCAGTTCCTAAAGAGCGAGTTATAGCACCAACTTGTGAACGATTCCAACCAGCCTCTGCCATGCGCCTTTCATTAGGAGTCATGCGTAATTCAGGCTCAGCTAAGGTTAACCCTGGTGTCGGTTGAATTTGCGATCCTGGTAATGCTTGGCTTATTGCACCATAACCAGCTTGTGCTGCTTGTAGTAATATCTCTACATTGTTACCTTGAATATCAACGTCAATGCGGCGTCCACCTCCGAGACGGCTAAATATCTGCGATTGTGAAGCAAAGGCCATAGTATCGGGAAAGCCCTGTAAAAACTCACTATTAATAATTTGAATTATTTCATCAATATTATCAACGTTGACGGCATGACCACCCATAAAACCAAAACTACCAAAAAAACCCATCCAGGTATGAGCAATTTGAGGTTGCTTTTCGCCCGTTAAATATGGCTTAATTCGACGATTGATTTCATCACTCATTTCAACGCGTGCCGCAGGATAGCTTAACCCTGGTGGCGGCATAATAAAGGCCTGAAATTGATTTTGATTACCTTTGGGTAAGTAATCAATTTGAGGAAATAACACCCAGCTACCAACAAATGAAAGAAACATTAAACCAAATATCCAAGAAAAGCGCTTTGTCGGCGTACTGGTAATACGCATAATACCTTTGGTAATATTATGCCACCAATGGGCATGAGGATCATCGGCATTGACTTCCGACAATAAGTTACGCGCTGCAGTAGGTAAAACAGTTACCGCAATAATTAATGAAGCAACAATAGCAACGGCAATGGCAATAGCTAAATCAGCGAATAATTGCCCTGAAACAGCATCTAAAAAGGCAATAGGAAGAAAAATAGCAACAGTGGTAATTGTTGATGCAATTAAGGCACCCCATACTTGGGTAGCTCCCTTTAACGCAGCTTTTTCTGGAGGTTCTCCATTTTCACGCAAGCGAACAATATTTTCTAATACCACAATAGCCGCATCAAGCACCATACCAACCGCAAATGCTAAACCTGCCATAGAGATGATGTTTAGAGTTCTGCCAGTAATGAACATTACAATAAGGGTAATAACTAATGAAATAGGTATCGCTAAAGCAACAATTAATGTCGCGCGAAACTTACGCAAAAACCACCATAAAACAATAATAGCTAAGGCAACACCCATCAATAAATTATTGCGTACTAATGCCATTGAGCGATTGATATAAATGGTTTCATCTGACATTTGTATCATTTCAAGACCTACTCGCTTTAATGGCCCTGCATTAAGTTCGCTCATAGCAGCCTTAAGCTCATCCATCACAGCAATAACATTAACACCCTGCTCAGCTTGAGCATTCATCGCAATAGCGGGGTCGCCATCTAAAGTTAAAATACCGGTTCTATCTTGTAAGGTAAGTTCCACCTTAGTGACATCACGTAATAATATGGGCTGGCCATCACGCCAATCTAGTACCATTTCAGCCAGCTGCTCAGCACCATATTTACCTGAAAATCGTAAGGTGTATTTTCTACGGCCAACTTCATTGAAACCGCCTGACATATCACTGTTATTTGCTAACGTTGATGCTAGCGCTGGAATATTTAAACCCAGTGCCGCCGCTTTATAGGGATCAAACGTTATGCGTAGCTCAGACGATAAGCCACCAAAAGCATTCGTTTTTGAAATGCCCGCAACACGCTCTATACGCGTTTGAATAACCTCTTCAACATAGTCTTGATAACTAACGATATCTCGCTCATTACCTGGCAATGGTTTTAACGCGAACCAAGCGATGGCGGTAAAGGTATTATTACCGCCAACTGAAATTACAGGCTCTGTAGCATCGGCTGGATAATTAGGCACCTGGTTTAACGCGCTCATTACATCAATAAGAGCACGCTCTAAATTAACACCGCTGCGATAACGCAAAGTAATACTACCACTGCCCTGATCTGAAGAGGATATTAACGATTCAAGTCCTTGCAAACCTTTAAGTACATCTTCTTGACGTTCAATTATTTCAGCTTCTATCTCTTCTGGTGCAGCAGAGCGCCAACCAGTAGAAATAACTATCTCAGGTTTGCTTATATCAGGTGTTAATTGAATTGGCAGTTTAAATACACTGATAAGACCAAACAATGCCACCAGTAAAATAGCAACAATAACCGCGGTAGGATTTTTAAGTGCGGAAGCAGTTAAGCTCATGGCTGATTTCCTTTATTATCAGATGCTTTACTTTCTACCTCTCTAGTGCTAGAAATAAGTTCATGGTTATTATTTTTTATCGCAACACTTTGACCATCTTGTAATCGTTCGGCACCACGAATAATAATTAAATCGCCCGCTTGGATGTCTTTACTTGAATCAGTACTCGTAACAGCCACAAATTCACCCATACCAACACCAATAACAATGGCTATTCTTTCAGCTTTTGCCCCTTGACCATTTTTATTAACACGAAAAACGCTGGCACCATCACGACGTAACACTAAAGCATCGCGAGGCACAACTAATAGCATTTCACTTGAACCATTAGCGATTTGCGCTTTAAAGTTCAAACCTATAGGCCAGCCAAGTGTTGACATATCTAATCGCACTTCCATTAAATGAGAACGAGCATTAGCAACAGGAATTATCGTTTTTATCGTTGCATAACCTGAGCCTAGTGGTGATTTAACAGATAATTGTTTAGCCGCTTTTAAAAATTGATAAACCACAATAGGAACAAAAATACTGGCTTCACTATTGGCTATTTCAACTAAGCGAATAATCGCACTGTCATCATTAACATACTCACCAAGATTAGCGATACGCTGAGTAATAATACCTGAAAAAGGGGCTTTTAATTGCGTATAAGCAAGATCTTGTGCGGTTTTATCTAATCCTGCTTCTGCAACAATCACATCACCTTTGGCAATGTCACGCTCAGATATGGTTCTATCTAACTCGGTTGCAGGCGATAATTTCTGTTTAACTAATTGTGTTTTTCTAACAACTTCTGCTTCAAGAAAACGCAAATGGGCTTTACTACTTAGCACATTAGCTTGCTCTTCTCTTAATTGAATTTTTAACTGTTTATCATCAATTTGGGCAATAATATCACCTTGAGCAACACGAGTACCGATAGCAGATAAACTTGTTAAACGTCCAGAAATTTCAGCGGAAATTCTGGAGTCATTTTGACTAACCACTGTACCTGAAACCCAGATAACAGGTGCTAATTCAGTCATTTTTGCGCTAGCGACATTAACACTAGCGGGTGGAAACCCTTGTGCAAGTACCATTTTTTGAGCTAACGCCAAAACCAATAAACTTAACAATAATGATTTATATAATTTTTTCATGAAATTCCTAAAAGGTAGATAGCCATTTACTGGTAATTGATTTTATTTTCTGTGCCTTTAAGCAAACGAACAATATTATCTTTATGACGAAAAATAATTAACACGCTCAACATCAACGTAGGATAAACATAAATCGGCTTTAAAAAAAACACATAAAGTGGTGCTATTGATACAGTGATAATAGCAGCTAAACTTGAGTATTTAGTTAATTTTACTACCGCAATCCATGTCATAATAAGTAAAGCACCTAAACCAAAACCTATGGGTAATAATGTTCCTAGCGCTGTTGCTACTGCCTTACCACCTTGAAAGTTAAAAAATAATGGGTACATATGTCCTAAACAAGCCGCCACACCTATAATGCCTAAATATAAAGGCTCTCTTTCTAAAAAATGAGCATATAAAAAGTAAGCTCCCCATACTGGAATAGTCCCTTTTAAAATATCTAAAAATAACACGGTAGCTGCGGTTAATTTATTGCTAATTCTTAACACATTAGTTGCCCCTGGATTATGTGATCCTGTGGTGCGAGGATCAGGTAAACCAAGCATTTTGCATATCAAAATAGCGCTAGAAATTGAGCCGATTAAATAAGCAGCAATGATCATGGCAAGTGTTAATAATAGCAACATGGCAATCTAAATTTTTTTAAAAATTAACATTATTCACCATTCTATCTTGTTATCTGCTAGTTTTTCTACACCCGCGCAGGTAAACTCAGCTTTTATTTTGTAACAAATCCTTCAAAAGATAACTTAACGGAAAATTCATGGATAAAGTTTTTATCAAAGGTTTGCATATTCAAACCACTATTGGCTTTTTTCAATGGGAAAAAGACATTAAACAAACCTTAGTGATCGATGTAGCTATGGCATGGGATACTGCCAAAGCAGCAGAAAATGATGAATTAGCAAAAACGTTAGATTATGCGGAGATATCTATCGCCATAGAAACCTTTGCCAATGAAAACCCTGTTGACTTGTTAGAAACATTAGCTGAGCGCATGGCGGCATTTTTAATGTCTCAATTTCATATACCTTGGTTACAATTAAAAATAGGCAAACCAGGTGCCGTGCATAATGCTGAGACTGTTGGCGTTGAAATTGAGCGTGGTCAACTCAATCAAACAAAATTAAGTTAAGTTAAGTTAAGTTAATGGCTGATATTTATATTTCTCTAGGCAGTAATGTCGAACGCGAATATCATGTTCGACAAGGACTTAAAACCCTCGCCAGTGCATTCGATTTACCTTTTGAGCAATTAAAGCTTTCATCATTATTTGAAAGTGAGGCGGTAGGCTTTAGTGGCAACGCTTTTTATAATATGGTTATTGGCCTTAAAATTTCACACAGTGTTGAGCAAGTAGCAATTAAGCTGCGTGATATTGAACTTTGTTATGGTCGCACTAGCGATGCCAAAAAGTTTAGTCCACGCACGCTAGATCTCGATTTATTGCTTTATGATGATTTAATTATTGATTCACCCGCACAATTACCTCGCGATGAAATAAACAAGAATGCGTTTGTTTTATGGCCATTAAGTGAAGTGGCACCACATGTAGTGCATCCCATAATAAAACAAAATTATTATACTCTTTGGCAAAACTATGACAAAACTAACCAACAATTGAAAAAAATAAGTTTCGAGTGGCAAAAAGAACAGTAGCAAGTATTCTGTTGCGAATAGCAAATTAAATAGTTTCGGCGTTCACCGCTTGCTCGGTAAGCGTTTCATAACTCGAAACTTGTTATTTCTTGTAACTTGTACACTTGTACAATAAAGAAAAAGAAAAAGAACAACAGATATTATTAAACTAAAGAAAGAAAACAAGATCTTATGTCTACATTAGAAATAATTATTTTAGCATTACTACAAGGGTTAACTGAATTCTTACCTATTTCCAGCTCTGCCCACTTGATATTGCCTTCACAAATTTTTGGCTGGCAAGATCAAGGGTTAGCTTTTGATGTTGCTGTACATGTCGGCACTTTATTAGCCGTAATGTTATATTTTCGACAAGAAATAGGTGCTATGTCAGTTGCTTGGTTAGGCACAATCAATGTAGGCTCAGAAAAAAACAACCGTTCTTTTGATGGAAAATTAGCTTGGTGGATTATTTTTGCCACCATTCCTGCTGGCTTATTTGGTTTATTAGGTAAGGACTTTATTGAAGAGCATTTACGTTCAGCCTTAGTTATTTCTGCCACTACCTTGTTATTTGGTTTTTTATTAGGCTTTGCTGATATTAAAGCAGGCCACAGAAAAGAACATAAATCACTAGAAGATCTTGGTTTTAAAGGCGCTATGCTTATTGGTTTGGCACAAGCTATAGCATTAATCCCTGGCACTTCTCGTTCGGGCATCACGATGACTATTGGTTTAATGTTAGGGTTAAGCAGAGATAACGCAGCACGCTTTTCTTTTCTATTATCTATTCCTGCTATTGCTATGGCAGGTAGTTACTTAACACTCAAGTTAGTCTTATCAACAGAAGCTGTTGACTGGCAAGCCATTGGCCTTGGTAGTTTACTTGCCTTTGTTAGTGCCTACACTTGTATTCATTACTTTCTTATTCTGTTAAATAAGCTAGGTATGATGCCTTTTGTTATTTATCGTTTAATCTTAGGTGTTGGTTTACTATGGTTTATCTTAAGTTAAGTTAACCGTACCAATACTAGAAAAATTAGTTACTCTGGAGATACTATGAATTCAAATATGATTGCAATTAATTTAGAAAATTTCCAACAAGTAGTGTTGGAAGAGTCAAAAAACAAACTTGTTTTAGTGGCATTTTGGGCTGAGCAAGTACCAGAGAGTATTCAATTAAAAGATCTGCTGGCAACAAAGGTAGAGCCTTTTAGTGAGCAAATACTGATGGCAAGCTTAGATTGTCAAAGCCAGCAACAAATTGCGCAACAATTTGCTATTCAGGGTTTACCAACGGCTATTCTAGTTAAAGATGGACAACCACTTGATGGTATCTCAGGACCACAAACTGATGAAAGTATCACCAGTTTTTTAGAAAAACATTTGCCAAAAGCTGAAGATATATTACTTGCTCAAGCACAAATGGCATTAACTGATAACAAGTTATCCGAGGCTCAAAGTTCGATAATTCAGGCCTATCAACTTGATGCAGAACGTGCCGATATTAAGCTAGTTTTAATTGATGTTAATATTCAAATAGGAAAAACTAACGAAGCACAAACGCTACTTGATAGTATAATGATGGTTGACCAAGATAGTTACTATCAAGCATTAGTGGCTAAACTTGAGCTTGCTAACCAAGCAGCTAACTCGCCAGCAATTCAAGCATTAGAAACCCAACTTGCCAACAAACCAGATGATGTCGAAATCAAACATCAACTGGCAGCACAGTATAGCCAAGTAAATCGTCATGAAGAAGCACTAACATTGTTATTTCGCTTAATGCAAAGTGGTGAAGCCCAAACAAAAGAAAAAAGCAAAGCGCTGTTTTTAGATGTATTAAAAGCACTACCTGATGGTGATGTTATTGCAACTAAATTCCGTCGAAAATTATATACGCTAATGTACTAAAACTAGGCTCCAATCATTCAGGGTAGCAAGTTGAATAGCTGCGAAAAGCTTGGAGTGTTGTGCATAAACTCGGAAATTATAATATCGCGTTTCTGGTGACCATTCATCATTGTGAAAACGCCTTGATTTAACCCTAATAATACTCGCAACAATACTCATAATAATTGTTAGTTTGGATATTTTTCTGTTAACGCGGCATATAATTGTTGTTGAAAATCATCAGCACTAGCATCTAAGTTATCAACTAAGTTTGCTAATACTTCATTATCTTCTTTGCCATGCCAAACTTTACTATAGCTACCATCTTTATAGCCATGATCTTGACGGAAAAAGTTTAAGGTGTTTTTACCAACATATTGGCGGAACAACTCATCTAAATCCATATTCATTAATGACATACAATCAGCTAACGCTTTAGCATCAAAAGCTTGGTTGGTAACAGCAGCTGATGCTAAATTCTCTAATGCAATCTTAAAATCATTTTCAGCGGTACCTTGATGTAACTCTTTAGCAAGTTTTGCTGAAATATTATCAACATTATCGCCTGTTATTAAACGTAAGCTTAAACCAAAATGAAAAATATCAACTAATTCTAACTGCACTTGAGCTAGGTCAATTTCTTGATGCTTCCACCACTTCCAACCATGATGATCGAGCATTTCAGCACATTCTACCCAAATCGCACGATACCACTCATAACCATTATTGCGCCACGTTTCACTTACACGGCTATTCATGGCATCTTGCATGGTTAACATTTGATTGATTTGCTTTTGGGCAATTGACAGGGTTGTAGATAATTGTTCGCTCATTCTATTCTCTGATAATGTAATATAGACTAGGTTATTTTGCCGTAGAGAGCAAAAACTCACAAGGTTATTCTTGAGTAAATAATTTCTTTCTTACCATAGCGCGATAACCTTTCGGTGTTAATGCCAGGCTTTGCTTAAATAATCGAGTTAAATGCCCTTGATCATGATAACCAACATGGTAAGAAATTTCTTGAATTGACAAATTACTTGAAGCAAGTAAATCTTTCGCTGTTTCAATACGTAATTGCTGCCAGTATTGAGTTGCACGTACACCTGTTGCTGCTTTAAAACGACGAGTAAAAGAGCGTTGACTTAAGCCAAATTGCTCAGCTAATGCCGCTAAACTGAGTTCACTATTTAAGTTTGTACCTAGCCAAAACTGAATTTGTGCGATCAGTTCATCAGCGTGCCTGTCCACAGCTCCTTCTAGATAACGCTGCTCTTCATAGGGTCTTCGTATTTCATGAGAAAAATTACGTTCGACATTTTGCGCTGCTGCTCGACCATAAGTTTGGCTAATAATATGGACAATAATATCGGCTAGGGCGTTTAAACTAGCAGCGCAGTATATACGCTCTGATTGGGTGATGAAAAAATCTGGTTTTAGCTCAACTTTAGGGTAATCACGCTTGAATTGTTCAACATAATGCCAATGAGTTGTGGCACTATGATTATTAAGTAGACCTGATTCAGCCAAAAAACAAACACCAGTACCAACCCCAAGTAAAGTAGAGCCTTGTTGCCAACAGTAGTTAAGCCAAGTAATGAGTTTTTTGTGCTTTTTTAATATTGGTCTGGGATTACGCCATAAACTAGGTACTAAAATAATATCAGGCACAATGATGTGCTCAATTGGTAGCTCACTTAAAACCACATCGGGATAAAATTTTAGGCCTGCGCGTGAGTTAACAGCGGTACTTTCTTGGCTCACTAACTGAGTTTTTAACTTTATTGTTGATTTATCATAGCGACGAGCAAAGGCTTCGCCAGCGAGTAACATCTCTAACACCAAGGTCAGACCTGTTGCTAAGACATGTTGATAAATCACTAAGCTAACGTGTAATTCATTTTCTTTGGCTATTGTCATGATCAAATACGACTTAATTTTGTTATGTTTTTCATGCTTGGCTATTATAGCGTATTTTATGGCTGTTTATGCTTATTAATTTTTTTCGTTTAGCCTTAAACTAATTGCATTAAATTTATTACTTATTGTTAGATTAGGTTTTTTCATGACATCATCATTACCAGTAATTATTGGCATAGGCGGTATTAATGCCGCTGGCCGTACTTCCTTTCATCAGGGCTTTCGACGTATCGTTATTGATAAAATTAATGCCGAGGCGCGTCAAGAAACCTTTGTTGGTTTAGCAAGTTTAATGAAATTGGTGTCTTATAAAAATGGCCAGTTAGTTGATCAACAAGGTAATGATATTGCTGCTAGTGAGATTGAAGCAAAATTTGGCCAACAAATTCTTAATGGTACCTTGATCAGAAAAATAGAAAAAAACCACTTTGATCCTGATGCCACCCACTGGTATCAAAAAATGCATGTTCGTCCAGTGGATAAAAATATTTCCTTTGAATTGCGTGCTAAAGAGTTGCCACATCCATTACCTTATGCCTGGCATGTTACCGATTTAGGCAAGGGTAAAGTGAGCGTAGAAATTCCTGAGAATTTAACTATTTCTCACGATGCTTATCGTGATAATCCTATTAAAGCAGCGGGGCAAATGCCGACTGGTTTTGACCCAGGAACACTTTATAATAGCCGTTATCAACCCCGTGGCTTACAAGCGACGATTTTTGCGGCTACCGATGCTATCCGCTCAACGGGTATCGAATGGGATGCTATTTTAGATAAAATTAGCCCTGATCAAGTGGGTACATACTCCGCATCTATTGTTGGGCAAATGCAAGCGGAAGGCTTAGGTGGTTTATTAAAGAGTCGTTTGGCGGGCTCTCGTGTTAGTACTAAGCAGTTGGCATTAGGGTTAAATACCATGTCGACTGACTTTATCAATGCTTATGTTACTGGCAATGTTGGTATAACTTTTTCTTCTTCTGGCGCTTGTGCCACCTTTTTATATAATTTGCGCGCTGCTGTGCAAGATATGCAAGCGGGTAGGATTAGGGTTGCGGTTGTTGGTAGTGCAGAAGCACCAATTACGCCAGAAGTTATCGAAGGCTTTGGTAACATGAGCGCGTTAGCTAATGAAAATGGCTTAAAAAAATTAGATAATTTAGATAATAGTGATACTGCCGATCATCGTCGTACTAGTCGTCCCTTTGGTGACAATTGTGGTTTTACCATTGGCGAAGCGGCGCAGTTTGTCGTACTAATGGATGATGCGCTGGTTATGGAAATGGGCGCAAAAGTGATGGCATCAGTTGCTGATGTATTTATTAATGCCGATGGTTATAAAAAATCAATTACCGCACCAGGTCCTGGCAATTATATAACCATGGCTAAATCAGTAGCATTAGCCCAAAATATTCTTGGAAAAGAATCAGTGCAACAACGTAGTTTTATTTTAGCTCATGGTTCAAGTACACCGCAAAATCGTGTAACAGAATCATTAATTTATCATCGCATTGCGACGAGTTTTAATATTAATAATTGGCCTGTTGCTGCATCAAAAGCTTTTGTTGGTCACACGCTTGGCCCAGCTAGTGGTGATCAAATGGCAATGGCATTAGGTATTTTTAGTGACAACATTATGCCTGGCGTTACTACTATTGATAAAGTTGCCGAAGACGTACATAACGAGCGTTTAAATATTGCTACCGAACATTGGCATTGTGATGATATGGATGTTGCTTTTATTAATTCTAAAGGCTTTGGTGGTAATAATGCTACCGCGGCAGTATTCTCACCGAAAGTGACGTTAGCAATGCTGACTAAACGTTATTCAGCGCAAGCTATGAATGATTATCAAGAGAAATTAACTTTAGTAGAGCAAGCTCAGCAAGCTTATCGTCAGTGCGCTAATCAAGGTGAGTTTGACATTATTTATAAATTTGGTGAGGGTTTACTTGACGAAAATTCCATTGAAATTAATGAGCACAGCTTAACTTTTGCTGAGTTTAAGCATGCAATTAATTTACCTAGTGATAATCCATTTACTGATATGGTTTAAGCCCTGTCAGTAGAGGCTAGTTTTTAGTATCAAATTTAAAACGCTCTTATTCTGAATAACTTAGAGGCAATCCATAAAAACTGTTTACTTCTTAGTCTGTTGCCTATATAGTTACGCCGTTATTTACTCTCCTCTCGTTTATTTAACGGATTATCCTTGGTGATAGTCTATGTTTTGTCTTTCCCTTTCACAGTCAGTCATCACTCAAATTATTAAGCTAAAATTATTGTCTGAGTTATCGAGATATGTTCTCGTATTGAGTTGATATTTATAAATATCTAAAAGTTTTCACACAATAATATAGCTTTTCTTATTCATGCGTTATAACGCAAATTAAAAGAGTTTTATTATGTCTTATACATATAAAGGTATGGTTTATTCAATTAAATCGCCAGTTAGATCCATTTCAGTTAACAAACATACTATTGTTGTTACTGATCAAAATGGTGATAAATCAATCAAGTTTACTAATGTAACCGATTCAAAACGTTTTTTAGCGTGGGTTTATCAAGTTTAGTTAGAAAAACGTTAGTTAAAACCTAACCTACATTAAGCATTAGGCATTAGGCGATTGTGTTCTTGATCGCCATTGCCAGCATTGTTGCTCGCTGTCTTGTGAACTACCCCACGAATTAGCACAGATTATCGCTAATTAAAGATGGTTTTCATTCAAATAGCAACTAGTCTTCTTCTAATACATGTGGTCCAGCATAATTGTCAAAACGAGAAAATTGACCCCGAAAAGTCAATGGTACACGGCCAATAGGTCCGTTACGTTGCTTACCAATAATAATTTCCGCCATACCTTTAAATTCACTGTCATCATGATAAACCTCATCGCGATAAATAAACAAAATTAAATCGGCATCTTGCTCAATTGAACCAGATTCACGTAAATCTGAGTTAATGGGCCGTTTATTTGAGCGTTGTTCTAAACCACGGTTAAGTTGAGAAAGTGCTACTACTGGTACTTGCAACTCTTTTGCTAGCGCTTTTAATGAACGCGAAATTTCGGCAATTTCTAAGGTACGATTATCAGAAAATTGTGGTGCCCGCATTAATTGTAAGTAATCAACCATGATCATAGAAATACCACCATGATCACGATGAATTCGTCTTGCTCTTGAGCGCAACTCTGTTGGCGTTAAACCAGCAGCATCATCAATAAACATTTTGCCATTTTCAATTAACAAACCCATGGTAGAAGACAACCTAGCCCAATCTTCATCATCTAATTGACCAGTACGAATTTTAGTTTGATCAATACGACCTAAAGACGCCAACATCCTCATCATAATTTGATCTGCTGGCATCTCTAAACTAAAGATTAGCGCTGGATATTCTTGCGTCATGGCAGCATGTTCAGCCAAGTTCATCGCAAAGGTAGTTTTACCCATAGATGGACGCGCAGCAACAATGATTAAATCTGATTTTTGCAAGCCCGCAGTCATTTTATCTAAATCAGTAAAACCGCTAGGCACACCAGTTACACCGCCTGTATCGGTAGAACAAAGTTTTTCAATTCGGTCTACCGTTTTTTCTAATACTGAATGAATGCTTTCAGGGCCTTCTGATTTATCCGCGCGCTTTTCGGCAATAGCAAATACTTTAGTTTCAGCAAAATCGAGTAATTCAGCACTGCTGCGCCCTTGTGTATCATAACCCGCTTCAGCAATTTCATTAGCAACACTGATCATTTCTCGTGTTACTGCTCGTTCACGAACAATATCAGCATATGCAGTGATATTCGCCGCACTTGGTGTGTTTTTCATCATCTCAGCGAGATAAACAAAGCCACCAGCATCATCAAGCTTTTGATCGTTTTCTAATGCTTCTGACAAGGTGATCAAATCAACTGGCTCACCTAATTCAATTAGCGCACCAATGGTGTCAAAAATTAGCCGATGTGAACGACTATAAAAATCTCCCGCCACCGCTTTTTCAGCAACCCGATCCCATGTTTCATTATCAAGTAATAAACCACCTAACACCGATTGTTCCGCTTCAAGAGAATGTGGCGGTATTTTTAATTCATCAATTTGCTTATCTTTGATAAATTGCTTTTCTTTGGCAAATTTACCGAATTTTTTATCTGCCATTTACTTAGCCTTAGGGTGAAAAATTTTAAGAACGCTAATGTAGCAGAAATTAGGGTAAAAATATTGAGCTGAGCAAAGAAAAAGAATATCTATTCACCTTTCTCTGAGGAAACAGTCATTGTGAAAGTCTCTTATACCATTCGGTATGAAAGGCTCTTCTTTCGTCGATTCAAAAGATCTACAGCCAATTGTATTTAACCGTTAAGTAAAAGACCGATTAAAAACTAAAAAAAACATAACATTATTTTACATTTACAAAAATATGTCCCATATTAATTACACTCCCCGTAGAAATTGATGGAAACTATTACTATGAAAAACTTAAACACAATGAACAACATGACTAACAAAATGATTAACAAAGCTCAAAAGGGTTTTACGCTTATTGAATTGATGATCGTGGTAGCGATTATCGGTATTTTAGCTGCGGTGGCTTTACCTGCTTATCAGACATATGTTAATAAAGCTAAATTCAGTGAAGTTATCTTATCCACAGGTGTATTTAAAATTGCAGCCGAAATTGCTGTTCAAACAAAAATTGCTGCTCAAACAAACAGTGATGCTCAAACAAACAGTGATGCTCAAACAAACAGTGACGCTCAAACAAACAGTGACGCTCAAACAAACAGTGCTACAAAAGACCTTCTAACACAGGGAACGCTTGGTATTCCCGCAACAATAACCGATGCTAACGGCGATAACGTGGGTGAAGTGACCATGGATAAGGGTGTTATTACAGCAACTGGTGCTGGCTTTCCTGGCACGGAACAACCTACCTATACATTAACAGCTGCTGTAACTAACCAAACTATTGTTTGGACGCAAGGTGGGACGTGTGTTGATGCGGGGTTATGTTAAAAATATAGTTAAATGAGATCAAAACAACTTTAACACCTTTTATTTAACTAACCTGATAAAAAAGCTCCTACAGGAGCTTTTTTAATGTCTATAAAATAGAATAACTCAAGAAATAATCATCAATAAAATAATTTTTTGTGCTTTTAACCAAAATTACGTTACACTAAAATTTAACGTGCTCATTATGTTTATTCAAAGGTTATGTTGAAAAACTATGAAAGGAAGTCACCAACAATCTAGCGTTTTATCCGCTTTATCTAAAGAACATCTCGTTTCCCTTGCTAGCATTGATAATATTTGTGCCGGCTATAGCGGTAAAAATAAACCTTTTATTCGTTTTTTAGTAGAAGATAAACATATTGATGGCAAAAAAATAGCCAAAATTCTCTCCAATAAATTCGGCTATCCCTATATTCAGTTGGCAAACTTTGATACTAGCCTTGTACCTGAAGGCATTCGCAATGAAAAACTGATTACCAAACATAATGCCTTACCATTATTTTTACGGGGTAAAGTATTATTTGTCGCCATGTCAGATCCAACAAATATTGATGCCTTAGAAGAAATTCAATTTAATACTGGTTTTAGTACTGAGCTAGTATTAACCGATGAACAAGGTTTACAGATATGCATAGAAAAGGTCTTAGAAGACGAAAGTGATGCCCTTGATATTACGGATATTGATGCAGAGGAGCTTTCTGGCCTAGAAGTTCAAGAAAATAAAAAAGAAGATGATGCTAAAAGTGGTGAAGATGATGCTCCTATCGTCGTATTTATCAATAAAATCCTGCTAGATGCAATAAAAAAAGGCGCTTCCGATTTACATTTTGAGCCTTATGAAAAATCTTACCGTATTCGCTTTCGAATTGATGGCGTATTATCTGAAATTTTCCGTCCACCAGTAAGTTTATCTGCACGTATGGCTGCTCGATTAAAAATTATGTCAAAACTTGATATTGCTGAGCGCCGCGTTCCTCAAGATGGGCGAATAAAACTCGCTTTATCAAAGAAAAAATCCATTGATTTTCGTGTTAGCACCTTGCCTACCATATGGGGTGAAAAAGTAGTAATACGTATTCTAGATTCATCTAACGTCATGTTAGGCATTGACATGCTAGGCTATGAGCCTGATCAGAAAAAAATCTACATGGACGCTTTAGAACAATCCCAAGGCATGATTTTAGTCACAGGCCCTACTGGCTCAGGTAAAACCGTTTCTTTATATACAGGTTTAAATATTTTAAATACCCAAGAGCGTAATATTTCTACTGCGGAAGATCCGGTCGAAATCAATCTTGAAGGCATTAATCAAGTTCAAATTAACAATCGTGCTGGGTTAACATTCCCTAGCGCGCTACGCTCTTTTTTACGACAAGATCCCGACATTGTTATGGTGGGTGAAATTCGTGATTTAGAAACCGCAGAAATCGCAATAAAAGCCGCGCAAACTGGTCATTTAGTATTGTCTACCCTACACACTAATTCTGCCGCTGAAACACTGACTCGTTTACTTCATATGGGGGTACCTTCCTATAATGTTGCCAGCTCCGTTACTATTATTATTGCTCAACGGCTAGCAAGACGTTTATGTCCACAGTGCAAAACTAAAGAAGCATTATCTGAAGTGCAATTGGCTGAGCAAGGTTTTCCTCGTGATAAACTGAGTGAAATAACATTATTTAAGGCCGTTGGTTGTGAACAATGTACTGATGGCTATAAGGGTCGAGTCGGTATTTATGAAGTAATAAAAATCAGCCCAATAATTTCGTCTATTATTATGGAAGGTGGTAACTCTCTCGACATAGCTAAACAATGTCAAAAAGAAGGTTATAACAATTTACGCCAATCTGGATTAATAAAAGCGATGAATGGCATAACCAGCCTTAAAGAAATTAATCGCGTAACCAATGCTTAAATAACAATTAGGTGAAACTATGGTGACAGCAGTAGCAAAAAAC
The DNA here is from genome assembly GCA_965261045.1 of uncultured Colwellia sp. Classification (GTDB taxonomy): domain Bacteria; phylum Pseudomonadota; class Gammaproteobacteria; order Enterobacterales; family Alteromonadaceae; genus Colwellia. The sequence continues at coordinate 482,174 of CBDHCJ010000001.1, read as the reverse complement.
GCTCCTAAGGTGAAAGCTTTAAACGTTTTTATTTGGCAAGGAGTTAACCGTAAAGGTAAAAAAATTAATGGTGAGCTTTCAGCCAATAATATCATTGAGTTAAAAGCTCAATTACGAAAACAAGGTATTACGCCGAGCAAAGTGAAGAAAAAGGCCAAACCTCTTTTTGGTATAAGTGGTGATAAAGCTATTACTCTTGCTGATATCGCCGTAATATCACGACAAATAGCGACCATGTTAAGGGCGGGCGTTCCTTTAGTACAAACCATAGAAATGATTGGTAAAGGACACAATAACGGTAATATGCAAAAGCTGTTAGCTGAAATTGGCAACAAGCTTTCCTCAGGTATTCCACTATCAGACTGTTTACGTGATCATCCTAGATATTTTGATGATCTTTATTGTGATTTAGTTGCTTGTGGTGAACAGTCAGGTTCGTTAGAAACTATTTACCACAGAATTGCTACCTATAAAGAAAAAGCCGAGGCCTTAAGAGCTAAAATCAAAAAAGCGATAACCTATCCAATTGCGGTATTAGTCATTGCTGGTATTGTTACTTCCATATTATTAATTTTTGTTGTGCCGGTATTTCAAGAGATATTTGCTAGCTTTGGCGCTGAATTACCCAGCTTTACCTTATTTGTTGTTGGTATATCTGATTTTATAGTCGCTTATTGGCATTTAGGGTTAGCTACCATTTTTGCTTTTATCTTTTTGTTTAAGCGCGCCCATAGAAATAGCCCAAAATTACGCGATCAAGTTGATAAGCGAATACTAAAACTTCCAGTGATTGGTGATTTATTAGAAAAAGCAGCTGTTGCTCGCTATGCCCGTACACTGTCGACAACGTTCGCCGCAGGTGTGCCGTTAATTGATGCATTAGAATCAGCGGCTGGTGCTTCAGGAAATGCCGTATTTAGAGATGCTATTTTGGCAGTACGCGCTGAAGTAACTTCTGGTATGCAAATGAATTTAGCCATGCGAAATTGTAATATATTTCCTGATATGGTTATTCAAATGGTGGCTATTGGTGAAGAGTCAGGTGCGGTTGATGATATGCTTTCTAAAGTAGCTAATGTTTATGAAGCAGAAGTAGATAACGCCGTTGATTCACTTACCGCTTTGTTAGAGCCAATGATTATGGCGGTACTTGGTGTGGTAATTGGTGCTTTGATTATTGCCATGTATTTACCAATATTTCAAATTGGTACGATTGTATAAAAACAGTCTTGTAATAAGATTCCGTACAATAAACTTACGGAATGACGGCTTTCTAAGAGGAAGCCGAACAGATATCTTTTTTTTATTTATAATTTGTTAAATGAGTAGTTTATGTTTGAGCAAACCCTGATCTTTTTTCAACAATCAGCCACCGCCTTTAATATTTTTGTGGTGATTTTTTCCCTGATAATTGGCAGCTTTTTAAATGTAGTGATCTATCGTTTACCGAAAATGATGCGCAATACTTGGTACCTTGAATGCCGTGAATTTTTAGCTGATGAAGTTAAAAGCATTCCTCCACAAGCAATTACTTCTCTTACTTTATCTAAGCCTGATTCAACTTGTCCTAAGTGTCAGCATAAAATTCGTTTTTATGAAAATATTCCTGTTATTAGTTGGTTGTTTTTAAGAGGTAAGTGTAGCCAGTGTAAAAATGATATTTCCATTCGTTACCCATTAGTTGAAGCTACTACGGCACTTTTGAGTTTAATAATAGCAAACCAATACGGCGTTTCTGTCGAGACCCTATTATTACTTATACTCACTTGGGGATTAGTCTGTTTAACACTTATCGATTTTGATCATATGCTACTGCCAGATCAAATTGTTATGCCGCTATTATGGTTAGGTATTTTGGTTAATATCAATGGAACTTTTGTGCCACTTAACGATGCTGTTATTGGCGCGGCCGTTGGTTATATGAGCTTATTTAGCGTTTTTTGGTTATTTAAGTTGCTAACGGGTAAGGAAGGTATGGGGTATGGTGACTTCAAACTATTTGCCTTATTCGGCGCTTGGCTTGGTTGGCAATTACTGCCTATTTTTATTTTAATGGCTTCAGTTGTTGGTGCCATCATTAGTATTTCATTAATGCTATTTAAAAACCATAAACGCGAACAAGCCATTCCGTTTGGCCCCTATTTAGCCATAGCAGGTTGGATCACGCTATTATGGGGTGAAGGAATTTGGTCATGGTATATTATTCAAATTAGTTAAAGGTAATCATGTCTGGTTTTATTGTTGGTTTAACGGGTGGTATTGGTAGCGGAAAAACTACGGTAGCCAATATTTTTGCTGATCATGGTGTAACTATTGTTGATGCTGATATTATCGCTCGTAATGTGATAGCGATAGGCAGCCCTGCCCTTACCAGCATTGGTGAATACTTCGGTGCAAATTTCATTCAAGCCGATGGTCAACTAAAGAGAGCTTTACTTCGCAAACGAATTTTTAGTAATGATGTAGATAAAACATGGTTAAACAATCTTCTCCATCCTCTTATTAGAAAACAACTCATTTGTCAGTTAAAAACAGCTCAAAGTAGCTACTGCTTGTTAGTAGCCCCGCTGCTAATTGAAAATAATTTAATCGCTTTAGTTGATCGCGTTCTTGTTGTTGATGTCAGTGAAACAACCCAAATAAGCAGAACAACTAAACGTGATAATAATAACAAGATGCAAGTCCAAGCCATTATTGCTAGCCAAGTAAGTAGAAAGATCAGACAAACTCACGCCGATGACCTTTTAAGTAATGACAATCATTCCTTAGCAGAACTAAAACAAGCTGTTGTTAAATTACATCAAAATTATTTAACCATGGCAACCAAGCAACTGAAAAACAACTGAGAATATACCCAAGCTACCTCAAAATACGAGCTTCAGGTGCTTGGGTATAGAAAATAATCTACAAATAATTCGCCATTTTAATTTTCTATGGTTACTATAGCTTTATCTTAAATAAGTAATTAATAGATTTTCATAATTTTTGCATGACAACAATATTATATGAACATCCGCTCAATGAGCGTATTCGTAATTACCTAAAACTTGAGCAATTATTTGTCCAAGCTTGCAGTTGTGCCAACGCGGGCATTAGCACGAGTCATCAAGTGTTTTTTAATGCTATTTTTACCATAATCGACACTTTAGAGCGTAGTGATATCAAAGGTGAATTGATTAAAGATTTAGAAAAATTACAACAAAATCTTGTTGTATGGTCACAAGCACCTGATATTGATACTAGTGTTCTAGAATATAATTTACGTAAAACAGTAAAATTAGTTAGCCACTTAAAAGTAAATCCCCAAGCATGGTGTCAACTCAAAGAAGACAAATTATTAGCCAGTTTAAAGCAACGTTTTGCCATTCAAGGTGGTAATTCAAGTTTTGATCTTCCTCAATTACAATTTTGGCTGCATCAACCTACGAAGCAAGTAACAACTGAAATAATACATTGGTTGTCACTGTTAGATAATATAAATGGCTCATTAGCTTTGGTGCTGAAATTTATTCGTCAACGAGCTGAATTTAAAAGTATAAAAACCGAAAGTGGCTTCTATCAAGACAACGGTGAAGGTTTAATGTTATTACGCATTAAAGTTGCTCAGAGTGCTCAGTATTACCCCACTATCAGTGGAAATAAATTCCGTTACTCAATTCGTTTTATGTTGCCATGCAAAAAAGATGGCCAACGTTATTCAAATCAAACAACTAAATTCCAACTAGCTCGTTGCTAACTATTATTCATCCATAGCAAGCGCTATAATAGCTTCATTGTTTATTAATTTTTGACCTAAGCCATGACCTTAAAAGTATCCTGCCCTCACTGTAAAAAACCAGTCATTTGGTGTAAAGAAAATGAATTCCGCCCTTTTTGTAGCAAGCGTTGTCAGCTAATTGATTTGGGCGAATGGGCAGATGAAGGACATAAAATATCACAACAAGTACAAGGTGATATCCCATTAACCGAAGAAATGCTTGATGCATTAGAAGATGAGTTTTTGCTAAATAATAAGTTTTTTGTTGAGCCAGAATAGAAGGTGCTTATGAGTTACGAGTTACGAGCTTGGTAATGATTGCATCATTCGCTTTAGGAAAGTCTAAAGCTTTAAGATCTTCAAGAGAAAACCACCCCTGCTTTTGTCCTTCCTGAGCACTTGGCTCACCAATAAAATTATCAACAATAAACACTTCTAAACGCACAGTTTTATCATCACCATTTACTTCAGGATAGCTATGTTCAATCACCATTAATGGCTGACATGACAATATTTCTATGGCAATCTCTTCGTTTAGCTCTCTAGCAAGTGCTTGTGCGACAGTTTCACCGTTTTCGACCTTACCGCCAGGAAACTCCCACTTACCACCTTGATGAGTGTGTTTTAAGCGTTTGGTGAGAAAGTATTGCGTTTGTTGCTCAGCATTAGTTGAAACAATAACACCAACGGCAACATGGATGGATTTAGGCATAGTTTTGAGTGTCCGTCATTCCGTAAGCCTGAAATCCTCAATGAATACACCATGAGGATGACAGTGTTTTAAAACTAAGTTAATGCCCCATGACATTGCTTGTATTTTTTACCTGATCCACATGGACAAGGTTCATTGCGGCCAACCCGTGGCATTTGAGGTTTTTCATGAATACCACGAGCACTTTGGTGTTGAAAATCTTTTGGTGTTTCTGACTTTCGGTGTTGCTCTTCTACCGCTTCTACATCAGATTCTGCTTGAATTTGAACTTTAGATAAAATACCAACCACATCATATTTTAAGTTATCTAACATTTCAGTAAATAACTCAAAAGATTCACGCTTAAATTCTTGTTTAGGATTTTTCTGTGCATGAGCACGTAAACCAATGCCCTGACGTAAATGATCCATGGCTGCTAAATGCTCTTTCCAATGAGAATCTAAGCTTTGCAACATAACCGCTTTTTCAAATTGACGTAATACGTCAGCGCCAACTATCGCTTCTTTATCTTTATAAGCCTGTTCAAATTCAGTAATAATTTTTTCACGCAAGCTTTCTTCATGAAGTTTTTTATCTTCATCAAGCCACTTTGCTACAGGTAAATCAGTATTAAACTCACCTTTAAGTTGTTCTTCTAGACCAGTAACATTCCACATTTCAATTAATGATTGCGGTGGAATATGTTGTTCGATAATACCCATTATGACATCGCTACGAATAGCATTTACCACTTCGCCAACGTCAGGCTCATCAAGTAGTTCATTACGCTGTTCGTAAATAACACCACGTTGATCATTTGCCACATCATCATATTCTAATAATTGCTTACGCATATCGAAGTTACGACCTTCTACTTTGCGTTGAGCATTTTCAATACTACGAGTTACCCATGGATGTTCAATTGCTTCGCCATGCTCCATACCTAATTTACGCATCATATTTGAAATACGCTCAGAGGCGAAAATACGCATCAATGAATCTTCCATTGATAGATAAAAACGTGTTGCACCAGCATCACCTTGACGACCTGATCGACCGCGAAGCTGATTATCAATACGACGAGATTCATGGCGTTCGGTAGCTACTATTTTCAAGCCACCTAGCTCAAGTACGCGTTCATGATCTATTTTCCATTGTGCCTTAACTTTGGCTATTTGCTCTTCTGTCGGTTGCTTATTCCCTTTAGCTAAAGCAGCAATAGCAGCATCTAAATTACCACCAAGTACTATATCAGTACCACGACCAGCCATATTGGTGGCGATTGTTACTGCGCCTTCTTTACCAGCATCAGCAACAATTTCAGCTTCTTGTTCATGGAACTTAGCATTAAGTACCTTGTGCTTAATTTTAGCCTTCTTCAAAAAATTAGATAAAAACTCCGATGTTTCAATAGAAATAGTACCGACTAATACTGGCTGACCACGTTTAACACAGTCTTTAATATCTTCTAATATTGCTTCAAATTTTTCTTCAGGGGTTAGATAGATCAAATCAGCCATATCATCACGAACCATCGGCTGATTGGTTGGAATAATAACCGTTTCTAAACTGTATATATGTTGAAACTCAAATGCTTCCGTATCAGCTGTACCTGTCATACCTGACAGTTTTTCATATATTCTAAAGAAATTTTGGAAAGTAATTGAAGCAAGGGTCTGATTTTCATTTTGAATATTCACACCTTCTTTAGCTTCTATTGCTTGATGTAAACCTTCAGACCAACGACGACCTTCCATTGTGCGGCCAGTGTGCTCATCAACAATAACTATATCACCGTCTTTTACGATGTAATCTATATCTTTGATGAATAATTTATGGGCGCGTAAAGCGGCCATAACATGGTGTAATAAGGTAATATTGGCTGCGGAAAATAAGGTATCACCTTCTTGTAATAAGCCTTTTTCTCGCATGATGTTTTCAATAAGAATTTGACCACGCTCGGTTAAATAAACCTGCTTGGCTTTTTCATCAAGAGTATAATCACCTTCGATAAAATCTTCCGATTGACCTGTTTCTTGATCTTTATCTTCTTCGCTCTGCACTTCAAGTGTTGGCACTATGACATCAATGGCTTTATATAACGCTGAGCTATCTTCGACTTGTCCTGAAATGATAAGTGGTGTACGTGCTTCATCAATTAGAATTGAATCAACTTCATCGACAATAGCAAAGTTCAATTTTTTCTGGGCACGCTCTTCAGGTGAAAACACCATATTGTCACGGAGATAATCAAAGCCAAACTCATTATTAGTACCGTAAGTTACATCAGCTTGATAAGCCGCTTGCTTATCTTCTGGTGTCATACCAGCAATATTACAACCAACGGTCATACCTAAAAAGGTAAATAATAGACGACTCCAATCCGCATCACGGGTTGCTAAATAATCATTAACGGTAATCACATGAACGCCATCACCAGTTAAGGCATTCAAGTAAGAAGGCAATGTGGCGGTAAGCGTTTTACCCTCACCAGTGCGCATTTCAGCAATTTTGCCATCATTTAACACCATACCGCCGATCATTTGCACGTCAAAATGGCGCATATTAAAAACACGTTTACTCGCTTCACGAACAACGGCAAATGCTTCTGGTAATATTTGTTCTAATGTTTCATTATTGGCTAAACGTTCTTTAAATTCAGTTGTTTTTGCTTTTAATTCGGCATCATTTAGTGCTTCTAAAATCGGCTCTAATGCATTTATTTTTTTTACTTCTCTGCCCATTTGTTTTAATAATCTATCGTTACGACTACCAAACATTTTTGTTAACAAATTTACAAACATCTTACTTTAACCATTTTGTGAAATTTAGTAGGCAAAATGATTTTGCATACTATGTGAATATTATGTGAGTATTATAAACTTTACTTAATCTTTATATGCTTCGACTGCTTCGCGCTCTGGATGAATGTGCTCATACTAAGCACTAAGCACTAAGGGTCAGATAGTTACTTGGCTTTACGATAAACAAATTTAATTGGATTAATTTGTTTATCGTTGTGCAAAATTTCATAATGCACATGAGGTCCAGTTGAGCGTCCGGTGCTACCCATACGAGCGATTACTTGCCCTTTACTTACTACGTCACCAACAGTAACTAATAACTGTTTATTATGTCCATAGCGTGTTTTCAAACCATCACCATGATTAATTTCTATCAAGAGACCATAGCCATACCGATCATCGGCCCAACTAACAATACCTGATGCCGTGGCGATAATTTCACCACCTTCTTTGCCAGCAAAATCAATACCTTTATGCATTGAGGGTCTACCATTAAAGGGATCTTTACGTATACCAAAATAAGAAGACAACCAACCTTTAGTAATAGGGCGACCAGATAAATAGCGGGTATTTTCTATATGGTGACCTAATGTTAAAGATTCAAGCATATTTAACTGACTTTCTTTATGATCTAAATAATTTTCTAGTTGCGTGATATCTACAAGCAATTGTGCAAAAGATTTTCTACCAATATCACCCTTTGTTTCAGAAAAACCACCACTTGTTGGTAATGTTTGAAAATTGAATTCTTGCTCGGGGATATTGGCATCATCAGCTAAGCGTTCACCTAAAGCGTTTAAGCGTAGCGCATGACTTTGTAATTCAGCTAGTTTCATTGTTAATGCAGTTAATTGTTGTTTTTTAAATCCAATATCTTTTAGCTCAATAGACGTTACTTTGTCTTCTGCTTTGCCTTCGGCATTGTCTTCTACATTAAACGCATCCGTTCTTTCATTGGCAAAATAATTAGCACCGTTATTAGGTTGCTCATTAGTAGATAGCACTAAATAAACAATAACACCTGAAATCAAAGCAAAAATCATGACAGCAGAAAGCCAATACAGCTTATTTAGGCGCATTGAAAATCTTACATTCTTTCCTCGGTACAGTAGTGTTAAACTCATATTTATTTCCTAATACTTTCCTTAAACTTTATACTCATGTTAACTAACAACAGCTAAAAATTTAGGTTAATAACTATGGCGCGAAGACCAAAAGCTCCCAAAAATATGTCAACGCTATTCAATTCTGCGACTGGCACTTTGGCACAAATTCAATCAAAAACCAACTCTTTGAGTTTATTGTCTGATATTGTACGACAAATATGCCCTGACCTGCCAGAAGATGCGTTCAATATTGCTAATTTTGTTCAATCTACTTTAATTATTGAGGTCAAATCGCCTGTTTGGGGACAAAGATTGCAATTCGAACGTAATAATATATGCCGACAACTTTATGAACAAACTCAAGGGCAGTTTACTAAAATTGATATCAAGGTGAACCCTCAAGGTCACCGACTAACACCGAACCAAAATACTTATAAGCTTGATGAGACTCTTAAGAGTAAAAGTTCTGTGCAAAGTATTTCAACTAGTACTGCTGCTCATTTATTAGACATTGCGGAAAAGGCTCCTGAAGGGTTAAGAAAAAAGTTGCAAACGTTGGCCGCTAACGCTGATAAGCAAAACAAATAAAGATCTTTTTTGTCGACAAATTACGCAGATTTATACAAATTAGCCAATAAACATAAAAAACCGAGTCAGTGCTCGGTTTTTTGGGTAGATCAAAAGGCTTTACACCGCAAGCGGCGGGAGTTAGACCCAAACGGATTAAAATACTGCGGCATTAACCTCTTGATACTCTATGGGAGCGGATGCTTTATCATCTTCATAAGTAACCCATTCCCATGAATTTTTCTGCTTAAATACTTCTCTTAACAACATGTTATTCAAGCCATGACCCGATTTAAAAGCGTTCAATTCACCTAAAATACTCGCACTACCCATATACAAATCACCAATGGCATCAAGTATTTTATGTTTCACAAATTCATCATCATAACGTAATTCATTTTTATTCAGCATACGATATTCATCAAGTACTATCGCATTTTCCAAACTACCACCTAACGCAAGATTATGAGAACGGAGAAACTCAATATCTTTCATAAATCCAAAAGTACGGGCTCGGCTGATCTCTTTAATAAAAGAACAGCTAGAAAAATCCATACTCATCGTTTGGCAAGTATTAGCAATAACAGGATGATCAAATTCAATTGCAAAGTTAACTCTAAAACCTTCATAAGGGAGTAATTCGACCCATTTATCACCTTCTTCTACTCGAATCGCTTTTTTAATTCGAATAAAACGTTTTGCCGCATTTTGTGTTTCAATACCAACAGATTGAATTAAGTAAACAAAAGGTAAAGCACTACCGTCCATAATAGGGATTTCAGGGGCATCAACATCAATAATTAAGTTATCAATGCCTAAACCAGCGACTGCTGATAACAAATGTTCAACAGTAGAAACTTTTACCGATTGGTCGTTAACTAAACAGGTACACAAGGTTGTTTCACCCACAGCTTCAGGTGTGACTTTAATATCAACCACAGGGTCAAGATCAACACGACGAAAGAAAATACCAGTGTTTGCTGGCGCAGGACGGAGAGTAACCTGTACCTTTTCACCTTTATGTAACCCAACACCTATAGTTGAAACGCTTGTTTTTAGTGTACGTTGCTTAATCATATTAGCCTCGTTTTGCCTATATATTACCTTTGTTGTACCCACTTCCTTTTTTATTTTGATAAGGAAGAAAGCCTAGCAAACCACCTAATTTGTAAGGTGTGCTTTTTTAGCTGGCGCAATATAACAAAAATACGCAATAAAAGCAAAAATGACCGTATGTTTCTGTCGTTACCTAACAACTAATTGCCTACAAATATCAATTGGTAATATTAATTGAGTGTTGGTAATAATTAATCACTGCTGAATTCGTCTAATTAGTCAGCTTGCTTGCGCAAAAATGCAGGAATATCTAAATAGTTATCTAAATCTGTATGAGTAACTTTTTGAACATTACTATCAGTCATAACAATAGGCCCTGCTGCTATATCTACTTGCGGTGCCGCTGGTGTGCAATCACCACCAACAACTTTAGAATCAACCGTAGGTATAGGATTAACAAGTGTAATATCTGGCTTGCCTTCTGCGCCGATGCCCGTAGCAACGACAGTCACGCGAAGCTCTTCTGTCATTTCTGGGTCAATAACAGCACCAACAACCATGGTAGCATTTTCACTGGCAAATACTTTTACCGCATTACCAACGGTTTCAAATTCATCAATGCTTATATCCATACCAGCAGTAATGTTAACTAAAATACCGCGAGCTCCAGCTAAATCAACGTCTTCAAGTAACGGACTAGAAATTGCGGCTTCTGCAGCTTCTTCAGCACGGTCTTCACCTGATGCAATACCAGAGCCCATCATAGCCGTACCCATTTCTGACATTACTGTGCGCACATCAGCAAAATCGACGTTAATTAAACCTGGGCGGGTAATTAATTCAGCTATCCCTTGTACCGCGCCTAATAGAACATTATTCGCTGCTTTAAAAGCATCCAATAAACTTGTTCCAGGACCAAGCACTTTTAACAATTTTTCGTTAGGGATTGTAATTAATGAATCAACACTTTTGGCCAAAGCTTCAATACCTTGATCAGCATAATTCATCCGTTTTTTGCCTTCAAACGGAAAAGGTTTGGTTACAACGGCAACCGTTAATATCCCCATTTCTTTAGCTATTTCAGCAACTACAGGTGCGGCTCCTGTGCCTGTACCTCCCCCCATACCAGCGGCGATGAAAATCATATCTGCACCCTGAAGAGTTTGCGTTATAGTTTCGCGATCTTCTATTGCTGCTTGACGGCCAATATTAGGATCCGCACCAGCACCTAAGCCTTTAGTTACATCAGCACCTAGCTGCAAAATTACATTTGCAGACGAATTTCGCAATGCCTGCGAATCAGTGTTTGCAGTAATAAACTCAACACCTTCAATGGTTTGACTTACCATGTCTTCAACAGCATTACCACCACCACCGCCAACACCAATGACCTTTATAACCGCTTCTTCATTATGTTCTTCCATTAGTTCAAACATTTTTTTTCTCCTTTTTTACTAAATTTGTCAGAATAAATTCTGATCTATAACTTTTTTTTGCCATGTCGTTGTGAAACACTATGGCTCTAAGCTAACTTTTCAAAAAAGTTAGAATTCACCTTTAAACCAAGCATGCAACCTTGACCATAAGCCCGTTACACCACTCAATTTTTGATTTTCTTTCGCTCCAGATTCATGCGCTTGCATACCGTAATGCAACAGACCAACAACGGTGGAATAACTTGGGTCATCTACATATTCTTTTAGACCTTGCACTGCTAACGGTGACGCTATTCGTACTGGTATTTGAAAGACTTCTTCGGCAAATTCCACCACACCTTCCATTTTTGCAGTGCCACCTGTTAAAACATAACCGGCAGCAATTTGATCTTCTAAACCCGCTTCGCGAATTTCTTCTTGAATTAATTCAAATAATTCCTGATACCTTGGTTCAACTACTTCAGATAATGTATGGCGCGACATGGTACGAGCAGGACGACCACCAACGCTTGGAACTTCAATACTTTCTTCCATGCTAACTAAATGTCTTAAGGCACATGCATATTGCACTTTAATATCTTCAGCATGACTCAATGGTGTGCGGAATATTTTGGCAATGTCACTAGTAACCTGATTACCTGCAACAGGAATAACGGCAGTATGACGAAGTGCGCCCCCCGTAAAGGTAGAAATATCCATAGTACCTGCCCCCATATCTACCACACAAATACCTAACTCTTTTTCATCATCAGTTAATATCGAGTAGCTTGAAGCTAATGCAGAAAAAATTAGTTGATCGGCGTTTAAGTTACAGCGTTCAACACATTTCACTAAATTTTTGGCCATATCGTTAGCACAAGTGACAATATGTACTTTGGCTTCCATACGAACGCCCGACATACCTATAGGACTTTTAATTCCATCTTGACAGTCGATACTAAATTCTTGTGGTAACACATGTAGCATACGACGTTCTGCCGAAATAGGTACACTACGTGCTGTATGAATAACGTTATCAACGTCTTCTTGAATCACTTCTTTGTCGCTAATTGGCACCATGCCATTTTCATTTTGACAACTAATATGCTTACCTGAAATACCCAAATAAATAGATCTAATTTGGCAATCTGCCATCAATTCAGCTTCATTAATTGCTCGCTGTATTGATTGAATGACTAAATTCAAATCATTAACACCGCCTTTATCCATACCTCGTGCAGGTTGATTACCGACACCGACAATACTTAATTGATTGTCGGGTGTGATTTCGCCAACCGCAACGGAAATTTTCGATGTGCCGATATCTAATCCTACAACTAGATTTCTTTCTATAATTTTAGACATTCAAGGTAAACTCTTTTGTTTGTAGCATAAATGTGTGACTTGTTTTTTGTTGTTTTTGTAATTTCATGCTTAATGGCAGGTGTGTTCGCTTTTGTAACGATGACTTCCAACCAACTGCCAATCCCGTATCATACCGTAAATCAATATAATCCACCGCTCGTTTTAACTGTATTTTGCTATTATTTGTCTGTTTTTGTTGTGGTTCTAAGTGAGTTTTGATTAAAGGATATACATCCATAAATCTTTGCACACGTTTTACTCGTTCTTCACGACCTAAATTCAACATAACACCGTCATTTAAGGTCAGTTGCCATGAAAAACGTTCGCTAAGTACTAATTCATTAATAGATAAATTTCTATACTCAAGTAGGTCATTTAAATTAATAAAATTTTCTAACACTAATAACTCACTACCTTCAGGACCAAAAAACTGTGGTAAAGCCTGCGTAAGTTGCCTAGTATCCGCTTGAAACGCTTTACCAAATTGATTCAATAAAAAACCATCATTCCATAAAGCCACAGGTGTTTGATCGACAACATAAATTTTCACTTCATTAGGCCATTGCTTTCTTACAGCAACCGAATAAACCCAAGGTAAAGCTGATACTTGACTTTGGATATCATTCACATCAACTTGAAAAAAATTACCCAAATTTATATTGTTCATCGCTGCCAATACATCGTCATGTTTGGTATAGGGCATTTCACCGCTGATCACTACTGAATTCACTGGTAGATTCTCTTGATTAACCAACATATTCGCCAGCCACCAAACCATACTGCTTAAACTAATAAGCACACACAAGAAAAACGCTAAGCCAAGGCCAAATGACCATGCTTGTTGATTCACTGAAATTAATTGCTTATTTATCATATTTTATTGTCTATTTTGTCGGAATAAATTCCAAGCCATATTAATTAGTACTGAGTAAAACAATACGTTCAACCAATTCGCTAAAAGTTAAACCATACACTTTCGCCGCTTTTGGCACTAACGACGTTTGTGTCATTCCTGGTACGGTATTCACTTCCAATAATTGCCAATGTCCTTCACTGTCTTGCATTAAATCGACACGTCCCCAACCACTCGCACCTGTCGCTTTAAATGCTCGCAGTGAAAGCTCCTTTATATGCGCCTCTTCTTGTTCAGTTAAACCACAAGGACAATGATACTGAGTGCTAGTTGATTGGTACTTAGCGGTATAATCATAAAATTCACGTGGTGTTTCCATATGTATGGCAGGCAGTGCTTCATCACCTAAAATTGCTACCGTATATTCGGGGCCATCAATCCATGCTTCTAATAGAACATCACCGTCAAAACCAAAAGCCGCCACCAAAGCGTTATGCAATTTCTCAGGCGAATCTGCCATTGCCATGCCAATGCTTGAGCCTTCATGTGCAGGCTTAACCATTACTTTACCGCCTAGCGCATTGAGTTGTTGTTCAATATCTACCCCAGAGAAGTTCGCTTTAGTCACCACAGCAAAAGCCGCCGTTGGTATGCCACATGCTTTAAATATTTGCTTGCTACGCACCTTATCCATGGATAAAGCCGAGCCTAAAACATTTGAGCCAGTATAGCTGACACCTAATAACTCTAATGCACCTTGCAAACAACCATCTTCACCACCGCGACCATGTAAAGCGATAAATACATGTTTGATATTTTGGGCAGCTAACACTGTCAGCGGCACATCTTTAGTGTCAATTAGCTGTACCTTAAAACCTGCTTGTTCTAGCCCTTGTGCTATCGCTTTACCAGATCTTAGCGAGACGTCACGTTCAGCTGAATTACCGCCATAAAGTACCGCCAATTTTTTTTGTTTTACTTGAGCTAATGGCCTATTTTTTTGAGACTTTGATATGTCTTCTGGCATCGTTATCGTCATTTTTTTACCTGCTCTGCTTGCAATAATGTATGTTGGGATAGGTTAAGAGCTACTGCGCCAATACTACCTGCACCTTGGGTGATCACCATATCGTTATCTTGTAACTGTGCTGCAAGTAACGCTGGCAACACATCAATATCACTGACATAAATCGGTTCAATTTGGCCCCGTTGACGGATCGAACGGGCTAAACTTTTACTATCCGCAGAAGCAATAGGCGCTTCACCCGCAGAATAAACATCTAATAAAAACAAGCAATCAACTTGTGATAACACATCAACAAAATCTTCATATAAATCACAAGTACGAGAATAACGATGCGGTTGAAACACCATAACTAATCGTTTATTTGGCCAACCTGTGCGCATCGCTAAAATAGTGGCTCTAACTTCACTTGGATGATGACCGTAATCATCAACTAGCACCATATTTCCAGCATCAGTGCTTAAATCAGCAAGATGTTCAAATCGACGACCTATACCAGAAAATTCAGATAATGCTTGGCAAATAGCTTCGTCGTCAATGCCCTCATCTTTGGCAACGGCAACACCGGCAAGCGCATTGAGTACATTGTGCTGACCAGGTAAGTTAACACTCATATCAAGCGGTGGTTGACCATTTATTTCTACAGTGAAATAACTGACACAACCATCTTGTTGATAATTAACTGCGCGTATATCGGCATCTTCAGAAAAACCATAGGTAATCACCTGACGGCTAATGCGTGGTAATAGTTCACGAACAACGGGGTTATCAATGCACACCACCGCTAAACCGTAGAATGGTAAATTATGTAAAAACTCAATATAAGTGTCTTTGAGCTTTTCAAAATCACCTTGATAGGTTTCCATATGATCAGCGTCAATATTGGTAATAACCGACACCATCGGCTGTAAATGTAAAAATGAGGCATCACTTTCGTCAGCTTCAGCTACCAAATAACGACTACTACCTAAACGGGCATTAGTACCTGCACTATTGAGCAAGCCACCAATAACAAAAGTAGGATCTAATTGTCCTTGTGCAAATATACTAGAAATCAGGCTAGTGGTCGTGGTTTTACCATGAGTGCCAGCAATAGCAATGCCATGACGAAAACGCATCAATTCAGCTAACATTTCAGCACGACGAACGACTGGAATGCGTTCGGCTTTTGCCGCAATTAATTCAGGGTTATCCTCATTAATAGCTGTTGAAACCACAATAACACTCGCGCCAATAATATTTTCGCTCGCATGACCAATCGTAATGTCTGCGCCAAATTTAACTAGACGTTTTACCACTTGGTTTTCACCAATATCAGAGCCAGAAATTTGATAACCTTCGTTCAGTAATACTTCAGCAATACCACCCATGCCAGCACCGCCAATACCAACAAAGTGGATCCGTTTAACGCGGCGCATTTCTGGTACTTTGGTATGACCTTTCTTTATCACGTTTTGGTTCATGTTATTACTCATTTTCTTCACTTAACTTTTTTGCTGTGCACTAGTTGCCGACAAATATCGGCAACTTTATCGGTTGCATTAACATCTGCGGCGGCAAAAGCTGCTTGCGCCATATTCTTTAAAACTTGTGGTTCACTAAATAATTCATTTAATAATTTAGTTAAACCATCGCTAGTTAAGTCTTTTTGCTTAACTAACATTGCACCACCACGAGAAACCAAGTACTGGGCATTTTTTACTTGATGATTATCAACCGCGTGCGGTAAAGGCACAAAAATAGCGGGCGTTGCTGCCATCGCTAGCTCAGAAACCGTTAACGCTCCGGCACGACAAATCACTACATCTGCCCATTGGTATGCGTTGGCGATATCGCCAATGAATTCAGTAACTCGTACCTGTTCATCGGTTAAATGTTGTTGGTTATACGCCTCAATAACATCTTTTTGTTTACCTCTACCTGTTTGATGGCAAATATTAAATGATAATTGTGCGGTAGCACTGCTTGGTTTTTTTATTAGTTTCGCAAAACTTACTGGCACAATTTGATTTAATATTTGTGCTCCTAAACTACCACCTACCACCAAAATATTGTGGCTTGTTATAACCTTGTCTTCCGTAACGCTATGTTTGGCTTGCTCAGCAATACTTGCTCTTAGAGGATTGCCCACTACCTCAGCAATAATATTATCTTTAAAGGCATCTTTAAAAGCATTTGGAAAAGCACAACACACTTTCGTGGCAATACGTGCTAATAACCGATTAGTTAAGCCCGCTGCCGCATTTTGCTCATGTACTATTAATGGTTTTCTCATTAGCCACGCAACTAAACCACCAGGAGCACTGGCATATCCCCCCATACCTAGCACTGCATCAGGTTTTATTTTTTGAATAACACTGAACGCTTGAAATAACGAAGCCACCAATTTAAAAGGTAACAGCAACCAAGTTAATAAATTTTTATGGCGTAAGCCACTAATATTAATAAAGGAAATATCATAACCATGTTCAGGAACAATCTCCGCTTCCATACGGTCAGCCGTACCTAACCAGTGAATATGCCAACCTTCATTTTTTAATTTATCTGCTACAGCAAGTCCAGGGAATATGTGTCCGCCTGTACCCCCTGCCATCACCAGTAATGTTGCAACCTTAGTGGCTGGAGCTTTAATGCTCATTAGTACCTCCAACACTTCTCTCTTTTCTTTTAGAGGATGTCGCTTGAATACTTTGCATGCGCAATTCGTGATCAATACGAATTAAGATCACCACAGCAAGAGTCATAATAACCATAGAGCTACCGCCATAACTGATTAATGGCATGGTTAATCCTTTAGTAGGTACTATGCCCACACTGGCACCAACATTTACTGCTGCCTGAAAACATAGCCAAATACCAATAGCATAGGCGAAGAAACCTTCAAAGAATCTCTCTTTAGCTAGCGCCTTATTTCCTAACATCAACGCCTTAAGCACCAACACCATGCTTAACAATAAAATTAAAGCGATGCCAATAAGGCCTAATTCTTCCGCTACTACTGCCATAACAAAATCGGTATGCGCTTCTGGTAAGTATTCTAATTTTTGAATGCTATTGCCTAAACCCTGCCCAAAAACTTCACCACGACCATACGCCATAAGTGACTGAGTCAACTGGTAACCACTACCAAAAGGATCTTGCCACGGATCTAAAAAACTGGTGATGCGACGCCAACGGTAAGGCTCAAAAACAGCTAACATAGACAATAAAAAAACACCTACTGATGCTAAGCCAATAAATTGCCAAAGTTTAGCTCCTGCTAAAAATAACAAGCCAAATGTGGTAACAAACATCACGATAATGGTGCCTAAATCTGGCTGCCTTAATAGCAAGCCAGCTAATATACCAAATACGACTAAAGGTTTAGCAAACCCTCGCCAATCTTCCATCACTTGCTCACGATGTCGTACTAAATAAGCGGCTAAATAACAAAAGAAAAATAACTTAGCTGGCTCTGCCGCTTGTACGGTAATAGGGCCAAGTACAATCCAACGAGTTGAACCGTTAACTGGGCGGCCAATAAGCAAAACGGTTACCAATAAAAATATGCCAAACATTAACAGGTAGCTGCTGTTTTTTTGCCACCAAGCCATAGGTATTTGCAAAGCAACACCTGCAAGACCTAAACTCAAAACTATGTATATGGTATGACGAATAACAAAGTGAAAAGGGTTATTAAACAAGCGTTCCGCCACTGGCATAGAAGAGCTTGCTACCATAATCAAGCCAATCATATGCATAACGATGGCGATAACGACAAAACCACGATCAAACACCGCTTGGTTATGATTCACATTGGGTGAACTAAACGAATTAAATTTATTGGCTATCTTGCCAAAGGTTTCTTGAACCAATGACAGTTGCATTTGGCTTTCAGTCTTAGTGATAGTAGTTGACCTTGCCATTAACTTGTCTCCGAAACTTTCGCCACAGCAGCAATAAATTGCTCACCACGATCACTGAAGTTCTTAAACATGTCTAAGCTAGCGCAAGCTGGAGATAACAGTACGATATCACCCGTTTTAGCACTTGCTTTAGCGGTTTGTACGGCGGCAAATAAACTAGTTACTTTGCTAGCGTTAGCGACTAATTCGGCAATTTTATCGCCATCTTTACCTAGAGTAACCACCTGACTAACATGCGCTGCTAAGGGCTCAATTAACGGGCTAAAATCAGCGCCTTTACCATCGCCGCCAGCAATTAAAATTAACTTTTGTTTTACCTCGTTTGATGATGTTAGTGTTTGCGCTAAACCGTTAATCGCGGCAATAGTAGCGCCTACATTGGTGGCTTTTGAATCATTTATCCACGTGATACCATCATGACTGATTATTCGTTGACACCGATGTGCTAAACCAGTAAATCCTGCTAAGTTTTTCACCATTGCCGTTAGCGACCAACCAGCACTATAGCCAAGTGCTAAAGCGGCTAAATAATTTAACGCATTGTGCATTCCCGCTAGTGGTAGCTCATCTAAGGTGATTAAGCTTTGCTGCCCAAAAACTAATGTGGCTTTACCATATATCCGTGTTACGCCGAACTGGTTTTGAGCGGGTATATCACTGCCAAATGAAAGTACAGATTGTGATTCATTAACGGTTTTAGTCGCGTCATCATCACGATTGGTAACGGCTAACTTTCCTTGCTGGTATATACTCTGTTTAATACGTTGGTAATTTGCCATAGTCTGATGACGATCGAGGTGATCATCACTAACGTTTAACACGCTAGTTGCTATGGCCTTCATAGTGGTTAAGGTTTCTAATTGAAAACTTGACAACTCTAAAATTAACAACTCTGGTAAACATGTTTTTTCAGCCGTTGTTTCTTTGGTGAAAATATCTAAGACGGGTTGACCAATGTTACCGCCTAGTTGGGCGTTTACTCCTAAGCATTGAGCTAAATAAGCAAGTAATGAAACCACGGTAGATTTACCATTTGATCCCGTTACCGCTAATATCGAAATGGGGTTAGTGCCTTGCTTATGAATGCGTTCATTATTAAGTTGACAAAACAGCTCTATATCACCGATAACACAACAATCAGCTGATATGTTCTGCGCTATATCATCAATCGCTCTATCAATACCAGGGCTGATCACAATAATATCGGCATTGGCAATTAATTCACTGTGCCATCGTCCTAAGTGTAAGCTGGTACGAGGAAATTCTTTACTAAATTGCTGTTCATCGTAATCATGAGCAAAAGGTTTAGTACGTGAATCATTAACAGCAAAACACAAACCTTGGGCACTAAGGTAGCGAACACAAGACATGCCTGTGATGCCAGCGCCTAGCACGAGTATTTGTTTATCTTTAAAATCTGCTAACAAGGCCATTTTTATCTTTTTCTCTCACTCATTGCTACTAACTTGAAACCATTAACTCGAAACGATTAACTTGAAACGATTAACTTGAAACATATACCGACTTCATCTAGCGAAGCTTCAACGTTGCTAAACCAATCAACACTAAAATTAATGAAATAATCCAAAAGCGCACAATTACTCGAGGCTCAGGCCAGCCTTTTAATTCGTAATGATGGTGAATTGGTGCCATACGGAAAATTCGTTGTCCGCGCATTTTATATGAACCAACTTGCAAAATAACCGATGCCGTTTCTATAACGAAAACACCGCCCATAATAAATAGTACCAACTCCTGTCTCACTAAAACGGCAATAACCCCTAATGCTGCCCCTAAAGCTAATGAGCCAACATCACCCATAAAAACTTGTGCGGGATAAGTGTTAAACCATAAAAATCCAAGGCCAGCACCAACAATGGCGGTACACACCACCACTAGCTCTGAAGTCATTGCTATATAGGGAATATTTAAATAGCTAGAAAAATTCATATGGCCAGTAACATAAGCGAATAACGCGAAAGCACCCGCAACCATAATCGTTGGCACTATGGCTAACCCATCTAAACCATCGGTTAAGTTAACTGCGTTACTTGTACCAACAATGACAAAATAAGTCATCACAATATAAAAAATGCCAAGTTGTGGCATAACGTCTTTAATAAATGGAATGAGTAAAAATGTTTGCTCTGGATGTGATATTTGATATAAAAATACCGCTGTAGCTAAGCCTGTTACTGTTTGCCAAAAATATTTCCACCTAGCGATTAAACCATTAGCATCTTTTCGTATAACTTTTCGGTAATCGTCAACAAAGCCAATTACGCCAAAACTTACTACCACAAACAACACTACCCAAACATAAATATTACTTAAATCAGCCCACAGTAATACACTAAAAACAATCGCGGCTAAAATTAAAATACCGCCCATAGTTGGTGTACCAGATTTGGATAAATGACTTTCTGGACCATCGCTACGCACCGTTTGCCCTATTTGCATTCTTTGCAAATAACGGATCAATTTAGATCCAAAATAAAGTGAAATAAATAACGCCGTTAACGTACTAACAATTGCACGAAAAGTTAAATAAGAAAAAACATTAAAGGCACTATAATATTGAGTTAAATATTCGGCTAACCAATGTAACATTAGGAATTATCCTCAAGAGATCGACAATGATTTTTTTCACCATGATTGGCATGCCAACTAATTATATCTTCAACGACATATTCCATATGAGCGCTACGTGAGCCCTTGACTAAAATATTAATATTTGATTCTTGGTTTTTTTGGTTAAGTAATGAAAATAAGTAGGCTGACAAATCATCACGCTCACTAAAGTGATCACTAATCGCTTCATTTTTGCAAGCAAAGGCGTCACTTGTATTTTGACTTAATACGCCGAGGGTAAGTAAAACGTTAATGCCTTGCTCTTTGGCAAACTCACCCACTTCTTGATGATAACTACGTGCTTCACTGCCAAGCTCTGCCATATCACCCAAAATTAAAATTTGTTGACCTGAATAGTTGGCTAACAGGGATATTGCGGCCTTAATCGATTCAACATTGGCATTATAAGTATCGTCAATCAGTTTTATTTCATTACATGAATCGCTACTTGTTAAATGATGAATATTTAAACGCCCTTTTACTGGTACCATTTCAGCTAAGCCCAAGACAATATCATGTAAACTTGCGCCACATTCTATGGCGGCAGCGGCAGCGGCTACGGCGTTACAAACATTATGCTTACCTGGCACCGTCAGTTTAATAACACATTGACCAAGGGATGTTTGTAAATCAAAATTGGCACAACCGTTATTATCTAAACGAACATTACTGCTGTAATAATCAGCGTTAACAGAGCCATCGGTGTATCTAGCGCTGGCACAGGAAAAAGTGTGAACTTGTTTGTCAGTTAAACGCCACTGCCATTTGCTAGTGTATTTGGTATCTTCATTATAAAGCGCAACCCCATCACTAGCTAAACCAGAAAATATTTCACCTTTAGCACGAGCCACACCACATAAATCACCAAAGCCTTCTAAATGTGCCGCAGCGATATTGTTGATCATGGCAATATCAGGTTTTACTAATTCAGTGGTATAAGCGATTTCACCAATATGATTAGCGCCCATTTCTATTACTGCAAAATCATCATCTTGCTCTAAACGCAATAAAGTTAAGGGCACACCAATATCGTTATTAAAATTTCCATTAGTCGCTAATACTTTACCTAACCGAGATAAAATAGCCGCCAACATTTCTTTTACGGTAGTTTTACCACTACTACCAGTAATACCAATGGTTTTAGGTGCCACTTGTTGTTTCACATAAGCAGCAATTTTACCCAAAGCAACACGAGTATCATCAACAATAATTTGTGCCACATCTTCGGTATTCAAACCATTAATTTTATGATCAACAATTAACACCTGACAACCTTTGTCTATCACTTGCTGGGCAAAACGATGACCGTCAAAATTGGAACCTTTTAACGCCAAAAAAGCATCTTTTCCTTTTTCTTGTAACTTTTCTTGTAACTTTTCTTGTGACTTTTCTTGTAATTTAAGTGCACGCGAATCAGTAACCACATTTTTAATAGTTAATGATCTAAGTGATTCACTACAAATCAATTGACCTTTACTCACATTAGCTAATATAGCTAGTTCAATGGAAATCATATTTGACTCCCTGTTGATTCATGCGTTGGATTAGCGTCAACATGCTTAAAGAAGTCCATCACTACTTGTCGCTCGTTATAGTCAATTTTTTCTTTACCTAAAATAAAATAATTTTCATGCCCCTTGCCTGCTAACAACACCACATCATCACTACTCGCTTTGGCTAAAGTTGCCAATACTGCCTGCTTTCTATCAACAATGACATTGAATTTTGCCTGCGGCGTTAAGCCCACTAAAATATCATTAATAATACTCATTGGTACTTCTGTGCGCGGGTTATCATTAGTGATCACCAAGTAATCCGCATACTTTTCTGCAGTTTTTGCCATTAACGTTCGCTTGCCTTTGTCTCGATCTCCACCACAACCAAAAACAACATATAAAGTACCATGACAATGTTGGCGACAAGCAAACAAAGCTTTTTCTAAAGCATCAGGAGTGTGAGCATAATCAACAATCACTGTTGGAGCAATTGCCTCTTCAGCCGAAAAAGCCTCCATACGACCCGCAATGGCGTTAACACCAATAATGGCTCGAGCGATATTGACTAAGGAAAGCCCTTCAATTAATAACACCGCAATCACAGCTAATAGGTTATCAATATTAAAATCACCCAATAATGGGCTACGAATGTCAATATCGCCTAGGTGGGTATTTAAAACAAAATCAACACCTTGGCTATGGTGCACTATGCTATGACAGCTAACAAACTGTGTTGAATTTTTAACATAGGCACTATGCCCATAAAGCCACAGGTTATTTTGATTATCAGGCCATGTAGCTAGCCATGTTTTAACTTGTGCATCATCACCATTTAGCACTGCAACTTGTTTAGCATGATGAATAAACAACTGCCTTTTTGCGGCAGCATAATCTGCCATACTACCGTGGTAATCTAAATGGTCTCGGCTTAAATTTGTAAAAACAGCAATATCAAAGGTATTGCCGTTAACACGACTTTGCTCAAGCGCATGAGAAGAAACTTCCATAGCAAGGTGTGTTACTTTTTGTTGGCTAAATTTGTCAAATAACTGCACTAAATCAGTAGCACTTGGCGTCGTGTTTTCTATGGATTGCAAATTAGTTACCAGACCTGAACCATTAGTACCGATAATTGCACAAGGTTTTTGACAACTTGTGAGTATCTGCCCAAGTAGCTGGCTAGTGCTGGTTTTGCCATTGGTACCAGTAATACCAATCATGGTCATTTTTGCTTGTGGTGTTTGATAATAAGCACTAGCAAGAACAAATAATTTTTTGTTTAATTGGTAAAAACTAACAACAGCAACGTCTTTTTGAAAAACAATATAACCATGCTCACTTTTATCTGTGCATTCAGCTAAAACTAAACTAGCTCCTTGAGTGATAGCATTAGCTATATACTTTCGTCCATCTAAAGCATGTCCAATGATGGCACAGAAAACGTCACCATCATTAAGCTGACGACTGTCATTAGTTAAGTTACCCAACCTGTTAGCTAAGGTGTAATCATTAGGTAACTTGATTGCAAAATCATTTAGCAATTGCACAATAAAATGACTTGAAGGCTTAGGCATCATGAGCCTCCGGATGAGTAATGCTGGATTCAAGTAATAACTGCTTTTTATTCGTAACTCGCAACTCGTTATTTGGGGCTAATTTGCTATTTACATCAGGCACAACATTTAATATCCGCAGTGCCCCTTTCATTACTCGGGAAAATACTGGCGCTGCAACTTCTCCGCCATGATATAAATCACCACTTGGATCGTTAATAACGACAACCACAACCACTTTTGGATCAGAAATAGGGGCAATACCTGCAAACAAACCTACATAGTCATTACCATAACCGCCTGCAATCGCTTTAAATGAAGTACCCGTTTTACCTCCAATGCGATAGCCAGCTACTTTAGCTTTTTGTACATGCTCATCGATCACAGTTTCCAGCATTGTCATCACTGCGGTAGAATTCTCTTGAGAAAAAATTCGCACACCTTCGCTTGTTTGTTCACTTTTGACAATAGATAACTCACGCTTAATACCACCATTAGCTAAAGCGGCGTAAAAACGAGCTAATTGTATAGGCGTTATTGCCAGACCATAACCCCATGATAGTGTTGCTAACTCAAATTTTGACCAGCGCTGGCGGTCATGCATCATGCCAGAACTTTCACCAACTAAACCTGTGCCAGTGTTATCAGCAAAACCTGCATCAAAAAACTTATCAAGCAAAAAATCTTTTGGCACTGACAAGGCAAGTTTAGTCGTGCCCATATTCGATGACGTAACTAAGATTTCTTCAATTGATAATTTACCGCGATTGATAGGATCGTTAACCCGTCGTCCACCTAAGCGCATCCAACCAGGGCTAGTATCAATAACACTATTCACCTTGGCTGAGCCAAACTCTAATGCTGTTAACACGGTAAGTGGTTTCATGGTTGAACCGGGCTCGTAAATATCGGTAATGGCACGATTACGAAAGCGATGAATAGCAGTATTACGACGATTATTAGGATTATAAGAAGGGCTATTCGCCATGGCTAATATTTCGCCTGTATGAATATCTACCACAACAACCGAACCAGAAGTCGCTTTAAAAGCCTGTACAGCGCCTTTCAGCTCTTTGTAAGCAATCGCTTGAATACGCTGATCAATTGTCAGAGTAATATCTTGCGCTTCTTGTGCCGCTTCAATCGACAAAATTTCAACTTTGCGACCTTTAGCATCTTTTCTATAACGTTTACTACCACCTTTACTGGTAAGTAGTTGATCATATACTCGCTCAATCCCTTCAATGCCCTTATCATCGACATTGGTAAAACCAACAATATGGGCGCTTATTTCGCCCGTTGGATAAAAACGTTTTGATTCTTTACGCAAATGAATACCAGGGATTTTCAATTCGCGAATATAACTTGCCATGGCTGGTGATATTTTTCGCTGTAAATAAACAAAGCGCTTTCTTGGATGGCGTATCACACGAGTGGTTAATTTATTTACATTTTGACCTAAAACATCAGCAAGTGCTTGCCAATGTTCAACCATAGCAAGCGCATTATTATCCATAATAATTTTTGGATCAGCCCACACAGTTTCTACGGGTACACTAATGGCCAATTTATTGCCATTTCTATCAACAATAGAGCCACGCTGTACGGTATTAGCTGCAATTCGCATCGAACGCATATCACCTTGATTTTTCAACATATCAGGTTCAATTATTTGAATATAAGCACTACGTGCTAGCAATCCCGCATAAATCAAGGCAACAATAGCCAACACTGCATAATAACGCCATGCGGTAATGGTTTGTTGCCTGCTGCGATTGCTTGCCTTTTTGCTCACGCTTACGCTCACTTTGTTGCTCATTTAACTGGTTTATATTCTCGTTACTTACGCTATTTGTTAGACAATTATTTTAATTTTTTATTCTAAGGTAATGATTATTTCTGAATTGGCATCTGGCCGTTTCATATTCAACAATTTATTCGCTTTACTTTCTATTGCACTGTGCTCTGCTAAAGAATTTTGCTCTAATAATAAATTGCGCCATTCAATGTCTAACTCATCTCGCTGGGTAAATAACAGCTCTAATTCGCTGGTAGTTTGTCGGTTTACATAGGTGTAATAAATCACCGAAAATGCCGATATCACCACCAAAGCTAATAAAGCGTAACTAACAACATGTTGTACAATGTCTTGCCAAATATCTAGCGTTAGCACAGATTTACGTTGCACTGCTCTTTGATTTAGCACAATTAGTTGTTTATATGCGACAAACGTTTGGCAATACGTAATACCGAGCTACGCGAGCGTACATTAACTTCTACTTCACTTTTACTCGGTTTTAATTTACGACCTACTAATTGCAGTTTTTTACCTTTATTTAACTCTATTTCACTAATCGGTAAACCGCGAGGTACTTGTTTACCTTGTGAATGCCTTTTCATAAATTGCTTAACCAAACGATCTTCAAGTGAATGAAAACTAATCACCACTAAACGACCGCCTTCAACCAATACAGTTAAAGAAGCAGCCAAAACTTTTTCAATTTGCTCTAGTTCACTGTTGATATACATACGAATGGCTTGAAAACTTCGCGTTGCTGGATGTTTTTTCATTGCACGCTGTGGTGCTGTAGTTTTTATTAATTTGGCTAACTGACTAGTACGGATAAAAGGGGTTTCTTCGCGCGCATCAACAATGGCATTGGCAATACGCCATGCATGTTTTTCTTCACCAAAGGTTCTTAATACCCAAGTGATATCTTCAACATCAGCAACGGCTAACCACTGTGCTGCCGTTTGACCGCAACTAGTATCCATACGCATATCTAATGGGCCATCTTTCATAAAACTAAAGCCTCGTTCAGCTTCATCTAGTTGTGGTGATGATACGCCTAAATCTAATAATATACCGTTCACTTTACCGACTAAATCATGTTTCATGGCTATGTTAGCTAAACTAGCAAAGCCTTGGTGTTCAATAAAAAAGCGTTTATCCTCTTTGAATTTTTCAGCCGCCGTAATGGCTGATGGATCACGATCAATGGCAATCAAGCGACCTTGTGCTGATAATTTAGAAAGGATCAACGACGAGTGACCGCCACGACCAAAAGTGCCGTCGATATAGCAACCATTAGGGTCGATATTTAAGCCATCTATCGCCTCAGCTAATAAAACAGAAATATGTGTTTTATCTGATTTCATGTTGTTATTTTGATAACCTTTTTAATATAACGCGTATGTTTAACGCTAAAAATACGACTAAAATCAACTACAAACGGTTTACAAAGATAAATCAAGTAAACGGTCTGTTAATTCAATTTCACCTGATTGTATTTTACTAATACCTTGCTGCATTTGAGCTTGCCATGCTGACTCACTCCAAATTTCAAATTTTTTCAGTTGCCCTACTAACATCACAGACTTTTCTAATCCCGCATGTTGCCTTAATGGAGCATTAAGTAATAAACGACCATTTTTATCCATATCGCAATCTGTAGCATTACCTAGTAAAACTTGCTGTAATAGTCGCTCTTGTGAATTCATACTTGATAAACTGCAAAGTTTTAATTCAATTTCTTCCCATTCAAGTAAGGGGTAAAGTAATAAGCACGGATGTTGAATATCAACCGTACAAATCATCTTTCCTTGACAATCGGCAAATAGCTCCTCGCGATATCTTGTAGGTACCGTGATTCTATTCTTGCTATCAAGCGTAATTGCGCTAGTGCCTCTGAACATAATATTTACTTATATCAACTTTACTTTTGTTTAACATTTTGCGGTAATAATTAAAAATCATCTTGAATATACATCAAGATCCACAATTACCCACTTTTTACCACATTGATATAGTTTAGTGACTAAAGCAAACTTATGTCAAGCAAAGTTCGTTAAAAATATCAATATGATTACTGGTTATAAACATAGTAAAATTAAGGGTGGGGGTCGCGCATTTCGGATAAAAAGTACAGTATAATGAAACTATTTTGAACTTAATTGGGATTGAGCGATCAGATCAGTATCAAAAACTCAACGTAGATTAATTATGAAGTCGTTATTTCAAGAGATTGAAAGTATTGAAGATCACAGAGTAGACGCGAATAAAGATAAAGAAAAAACCATTAAAATTAAACTGAGAAAAAGCATATATGAACTTTCCTTCTGATGAAACAGGCCAAGTGTTAGCTGAAATGCAGCAAGCAGGTATCGATCTTAACCTCTCTTACGATGTGGTTTTTTTTCATTTGTTTGAGCAGCAAGTTCAAGCGCAAGCAATGGCTGATTTTGTTAAACAGAATATAGCTAATGTTAACGTAAGTGTGCATGCCGATGAAACGCCCAATGTTTGGGATGTTGATTGTACTGTGAATATGGTGCCAAGCCATGAAGTGGTGGTAAAACAAGAACGCGATTTTGAGCAATTGGCAACCAAATTTTCTGGTTATAGTGATGGTTGGGGAATAGAAGCTTAAACCATTGTTTTTGCTATGCTTGATAAAATATATATTTTCTTTTACCTTCAAAAAAGTTCAAAGCGTATCGCCAAAAGTGCCATGATTGAAATAGAAGTCTTACTCTTTCTCAATAATATGAAATGCGGGCAGTGACACTTGCCAATAAATAGCTGCTAACCTCAACATCAACGCGCCTGAAATAGCCGCTATGGTTGCTTCATTTTCAGGCCAACCAATAAGTGGAATATCACAAATAAACTACCACCAAGCATGGCTGCGAGCGCATAATAAAATATCTTTATTAGTGCGCATGCTTACTAATAACAACGGGTAATTCTGCTTTAAGCCAGCCATTCATATCGCCTGTTAAATGACGTAAATTTTTAAAACCATTTTCAGCTAAAATATGTTCAGCAATACTGGCACGACGACCAGAACGACAGTAAACTACAACAGTGCTGTTTTTATATTGTGATAATTGATTCAGCTTATCAGCAATGGTGTTATGGCTAATGTTAATGGCGCCAACAAGGTGACCGTGGTCATACTCTTCTTTAGAGCGTACATCTAAAACAACTATATTATGTTGAAGTGCTTTACGTGCCGTTAATAATTCGTGTTGTAATATTTGTGGTGTTTCGCCAGCAAATACCAGGGTAGAAAATACACTAAACGCTAAAATAATAAGATTGTTAACTTTAAACATAATTGATTTAAACATAATTGATTTCCAAAGGTAGGTTTAAGCCTTTCTTTATAATGTCATATTACTATTCAATGGCAAGCTAAAAGCGATAAAGACAATAAATAATTATCCTGAATTCAGTTATAACTAATCTAATGTTTTACCTTTTAGTGCGTTAAGTATATTGATCACTAACTGAGATGAATTAATCGAGGCAGTTTCTAAGTATTTATCAAATGAAGTTGGCGATTCTATACCCACAATATCTGATAAAGATCGAACAATAACAAATGGCACTTTAAACTGGTAACAGGTATGGGCAATGGCAGCCCCTTCCATTTCTACAGCAACCATTGTTGGAAAGTTAGCACAGGCTTTGGCTATATCAGCTTCTTTAGTCATAAAGGTATCACCTGTGGTGATCAGGCCTAGCATAGCTTTGATATTTTTTAGCTCATTGATGCTGGTTTGTGCGGCGTTAACTAAAGTCGAATGAGGTATATAAGCCGCAGGATTCGCTGGTAATTGACCTATTTCATAACCAAAAGCTGTGACATCAACATCGTGATACCTTACCTCTGAACTAACAACAATATCGCCTACATTCAGTGATGGCTCGAAGCCACCGGCTGAGCCCGTATTAACTACATAGTCTGGATGGAATTTATCAATAAGTATTGCCGTTGCTAGTGCAGCGGAAACTTTGCCAATACCTGATTGCACAATCACTACATCGTTGTTATCAATTTGTCCTTGATAAAAGCTATAACCAGCATGAGTGATAGTTTCACAGTTTGAAAGTTTTGATTTTAAAATAGCAACTTCAGGCTCCATGGCGCCAATAATACCTGCTTTCATTTTATCATCTTCTTTATTTTTACTTAAATATGAAAGAATTATAACCTGAGTTCAGCTAAACTTTGAAAATTATTTTCTACTAAGGTAAAGCTAGATTCAAGTAATACTGAACGTTTACTATTCATTGTTACGTTAAACAATGAGATTATTAAAATTCATCTTACCTGATAACGCTTAATGGCTAAAAGTGTTAAGCTCAGCAATATTGATTTTATTTTTTTTCTGCCGTTTATGACCATTATTTTTGAGCATCATGTAAAACTTGATAACGCTATTGATGCTAATACTATCACCGCTTTAACAGCACTTTTTGATAGCCTTGCAAAAACAAGCAATGCACTAAGTAAGGCTCAACTTAAGCAAGCGATTAGTAAAGGTGCATTATGGCTAACAAGGGGTAAGCACACCCAAAGACTGCGCCGCGTTAAAAAAGCCCTGCAACAGGATGATAAGTTGCACTTTTATTATAATGAAAGGGTGCTTGCTAGTGAAATTTCCGAAGCTATTTTAATCAGCGACGAGGTTAATTATAGCGTTTGGTATAAACCCTTTGGTATGCTTTCTCAAGGCTCTAAATGGAGTGATCATTGCACTATTGCCCGTTTTGCACAGCAGTATTTTACATCAGAACGTGCTGTTTTTATCGTCCATCGTTTAGACAAAGCGGCGACAGGTTTAATTTTAATAGCCCATAGCAAAAAAGCTGCTCGCGCGTTAACTGCCATGTTTGAAAACCGTACTTTAGAAAGCCGTACTTTAGAAAAAAGTGCGCTAGAAAAACACTATCAGATCATCGTGCATGGTGATCATAGCAAGTATGAACAGCCGCAAGTTATTAACACAAATATTGATGGTAAAATAGCCCGTAGTACTTTTGGCTTTTTATCTTATGATGAAAATAAAGATCAATCACTTATCGAGGTAAAAATTGACAGTGGCAGAAAACATCAAATTCGTGTTCATGCCGCCAGCGTTGGTTTACCTGTGGTGGGTGATAGACTGCACGGCATAGCTGATAGCAATGAACCTCTTAATCTCCAACTGTGTGCGGTTAGCTTGAGTTTTATTTGTCCTATGACACAGCAAAAGCAATACTTTGAATTACCCAAGCTATTACAACCTAAACTGTAACGTAAGCCGCACAATAAGCCATTTTTATCTTTAAAAGTTAACGCCTCACCGCAAACACGCGGTGAGGCGTTCAATCATTCTGATATTAATCAGTCTGCTAGTTAAAGGATGACACCATCACGGATCATGTCTTGATCTATCAACACTTGCGATACACCATCAGGATTACCGGAATCCAAGCTATAAACAAGATAAGTATGATCCGAGTCAGGGCAAACGGGTTTAAATTATACAGATGTAAAGCCAACGGTTAATACTTTCATCATGTAACTTTCATCCCACCCAGCTTTCAGACGTTTAGTTTTAACGCCGACCTTTACGCTTTTTTCATTTGCCATCGATAGAAACAATATCACCTTTCAAATTTCCTAGTTGACTTACCCATTGTGTGAAAGCTTGAGAAAATTCTTTCGGCTTTAAACGATTCAAGACATCAGAAAAAGTATCATGACTTGGTATGCCATGCTTTAGATCTAAAAATCCTTTAAACCATTCCTCTTTAGCGTTGCCATATTCCTCAATAGAACAAAAATCATCGCAGCCACAAATAATGGCACAGATAGAAATAGTGATAATATTAACCAGCGGGTGACGCAAATTCCTATTTATTCTTGGATCGGTTAAGTCACCAAAAGCTTTACTGATAGTAGTCTCTGTCATAATAATTCAAGCAAAGACCATTATATGCCACGATCAAAATGATCGGTCAATAGATCAAAACTGTTTGCTTGAATTACCACCTAATTGGTGGATTTAAACCCGTTTGCCCTGCCCAAAATAAACTGTAAATGGACTCAAAATAGACTTGAAATGCAGGCTCGAATGTTTGAAAGTTGTTATTAATCCAACTGTCTAATAATTGTTGACTATGCAATAACACAAACAAAAACACCGCATTTCTTACAACTAAATAAGAAAATGCGGTGTTTTAAAATAGCTTTATCGCTGCAAGTTACGCTTTACAATTTGTAACTCCTAACCCGCAGCTTAAAACTTATCTTATGCTTCAGCGATAACAATCACTTTAACACTGGTATCAACATCATGATGCAAGTGAATAGCAATTTCAAATTCGCCTGTTTCACGGATTGTACCTAATGGTAAACGTACTTCAGCTTTAACAACTTCAACGCCAGCAGCGGTGATTGCATCAGCAATGTCACGAGTACCAATAGAGCCGAATAACTTACCTTCCTCACCAGCTTTTGATGCAATAGTAACTTCAGCTAATTCAACAACTTTAGTTGCACGAGCCTCAGCAGTTGCTAAAACTTCAGCTAACTTGGTTTCTAATTCAGCACGGCGTGCTTCAAAGTGTTCAACGTTAGCTGCTGATGCGAAAACTGCTTTACCTTGTGGTAATAAGTAGTTACGTGCATAACCTGATTTAACAGTTACCTTGTCACCAAGGTCGCCTAATTTGGCGATTTTGTCTAGAAGAATTACTTCCATAATAAACCCCTTTTAAGCTTACTTGTGTAAGTCGGTGTATGGTAACAATGACAAGTAACGAGCGCGTTTGATCGCACGAGTTAATTGACGTTGATATTTAGCAGCAGTACCTGTGATACGGCTGGGAACAATTTTACCACTTTCTGTGATATAGTTTTTTAATGTAGCAATATCTTTATAATCGATAGAAGTTGCACCTTCAGCTGTGAAGCGACAAAACTTACGACGTCTAAAAAAACGAGACATAATATTCTCCGAATTTGGTTTTATTTACGCGTTAACATAAAAATAAAACACTAATTAATCATTTCTATTTGTTGAGCATGTAAAACCAATAACGGATTTCCATTTCTTGATTCGTGGCGGTTAATAAAACCACTCACTTTTACATATTGTCCAACAATTAATTCACGGGTTAAGTGTGATAAATCACCAGTAGCAACAACTTTTATTCTGACAAATGCTTGTCGATTCATACCGGCTTCATTTTGTATAGACTTATGATCTATTGAAAACTGGCTATGAACAATACCTGCTGGGCTGGTTGACTGTTTTGTGGTTTTAACCACGCTACCTGTCAACGTAAGGCAATTCTCTTGCGAGGACATCACAGATTACTTATTCACTAGCCGCTTCTTCTGATTTTTCTTCTGTAGAAACTTCAGCAGCTTTAGCTGGCGCAGCAACCTCTTTCTTAACTTCACGGCGATCATCACGACGGTCATCTTTAGCAGCTGCCATTGGCGATGCTACAGTTACCGCGTTCTTAGTACGCATGATCATGTTACGAATAATAACAGAGTTATAACG
This sequence comes from uncultured Colwellia sp., assembly GCA_965261045.1. Classification (GTDB taxonomy): domain Bacteria; phylum Pseudomonadota; class Gammaproteobacteria; order Enterobacterales; family Alteromonadaceae; genus Colwellia. The sequence goes on along the minus strand of CBDHCJ010000001.1, from coordinate 448,603 downwards.
GAAAGAAGTTTCAAGTTCATCAATAACTGACTGTGGCGCTTCAATGTTCATAAGAACATAATGTGCTTTGTGCAATTTATTGATTGGATATGCTAATTGACGGCGACCCCAGTCTTCAATACGATGGATCTTACCTTCAGCAGCGTTGATCAAGTCTGTGTAGCGCTGGGTCATACCAGACACTTGTTCACTCTGATCAGGGTGAACCATAAATACGATTTCGTAATGACGCATTACGAGCTCCTTACGGTTGTAGCCCCATTATCTGGCTCAGCCAACACCAGTTGAGGCAAGGAACAAAAAAGTTCAGGCTGAATTAAGGACGCGTATAGTAGGGTGAATAGCCAGTTAATGCAAGATAAACTTTAACTTAATAGCCATCGTAGCGAAGCAATATCACTGTAGGTGTGTTGTAAGGGTTGCCAATAATTTACCTGTAGTTGTCTTCTCGCTTTATGTTGATGAATGATATCAAGGTAACCATCGCGGCTTTAACTTTTTTTGCCCCGTTGATAGCAGGCTAAATACTGATTTATTTATTGCCACTTGATATCGTCCCAGCTACCTTCTCCCCAATTATTTATCATATCAGGTTGAATGCTCGTGTCTGGCTGAATGCTCGTGTCTGGTTGAATGCTCGTGTCTGGCTGAATGCCTGTGCCTGGTTGAATGCCTGTGTCTGGCTGAATGCTCGTTTCTGGTTGAATGCCTGTGTCTGGTTGAATGCCTGTGTCTGGTTGAATGCCTGTGTCTGGCTGAATGCTCGTTTCTGGTTGAATGCCTGTGTCTGGTTGAATGCCTGTGTCTGGCTGAATGCCTGTGTCTGGTTGAATGCCTGTGTCTGGCTGAATGCCTGTGTCTGGCTGAGTGCCTGTGTCTGGTTGTTGACTTGTCGACTCTTCAGGCGCTCCTCCCCCTCCACATGCAGAAATGACTAAACTAATCAAAAGAATACTTATTACTTGAATCCAGCATAACTTATTCATCTCTAACCTTCCTTAGCCATAACTAAATGATATACGCTGAAAATCATTAAATAACTCAAGTTACATAGCTTCAGGAAGCAGATCATATTGTGTTGGTTCATCATAACCTTCAATAGTTATTGGTGGGGTAAATACAGGAACTGTCGGTGATACTGTAACAGTTGCCATTTTATAGCCATTTTTTAAACTAGATTGCGAACCTCGGTCGCTATAACAGCTACCGTTGTAATCGATTTTATAACTTTGTTCCCCGTCAGTCATTTTATACACCTGATCACTAAGCTCATAATACGTATCGTTATTTTTAATATAAACCAATGATACTTTGCTTTCGTCCCACCAGCGCTTATCATAATCGTTAAGTACTCTAACATAAGGAGTTGAAGAGCAATCATCTGAAGTGAAGTACAAATCTTTACTTGCGGTGGTTGAAAAGCCAGAGTAACTACCATCTTTAGATATAGTTACGGTTTGACCCTGATAGTTATCAAGCCGAACTCCATAGATGGCTTCACTTGAGGAATCAGGAAGGTAGGAGTATGACACTGTACCGATACGCATTCCGTTGGCATATACCTCACGGTTACTGCGATCGATTGCTTCACTTGCTTCACCTATTTCAGCCGTAACTATAAGATCACTGCCAACACCTGTAAAAATTAATGGTATTTCTTCAATACCTGTTTCGCTGACATCATTGATTAAAATTTCAGACGCATATATAGGCCTTCTATCGCCAGTACCACAAGTCCTATTGCTATATCGTTGCGATTGATAGTTTAGCTTAACAATATCTGGGTTTTTAGGCGTGTAGTAAATGGTATTGTCAAAGTAATGAATCTTTGCTTCTGTATTTAATCTAGGATTAGGCAATTGTTCGCCCGAGCCACGAACAACATTTATGTAAGTATTGGAATTTAAGATATAGTGAACCGTATAAGGTGTGCCACTGCAATCATTAGATTCATAATACCGACGAGTTACATCAGGGTAGCCTTCGGCATCAACAGTAATCAATGCACCTGTAGAGGTTACAATTGAGTAATAACTTAAACCATAACTTCTCATAGTCATAGCGACCCCATTGGCTAATATTTGTTTTTCTGAAATAGCATTGCTTTCTAATGTAGTACTAATTGCAGAAAGATCAGATACTATTGTTTCATTGCTCGTTTTCAATGAGTCTACTTCGGTAGATAAGCTTGTCACACCACTTGATAGCTCATTTATATCGTTACTATTTTGCGCAACAGCAACAGAAGTAGCACTGTTTTCTAATGTTGTACTAATTGCAGAAAGATCAGATACTATTGTTTCATTGCTCGTTTTCAATGAGTCTACTTCGGTAGATAAGCTTGTCACACCACTTGATAGCTCATTTATATCGTTACTATTTTGCGCAACAGCAACAGAAGTAGCACTGCTTTCTAATGTTGTACTAATTGCAGAAAGATCAGATACTATTGTTTCATTGCTCGTTTTCAATGAGTCTACTTCGGTAGATAAGCTTGTCACACCACTTGATAGCTCATTTATATCGTTACTATTTTGCGCAACAGCAACAGAAGTAGCACTGCTTTCTAATGTTGTACTAATTGCAGAAAGATCAGATACTATTGTTTCATTGCTCGTTTTCAATGAGTCTACTTCGGTAGACAAGCTTGTCACACCACTTGATAGCTCATTTATATCAGTACTATTTTGCGCAACTTTAGCCGACAGGCTATTGCCAGAGCCTAAGCCAAGCTCTTGTTTAATTACATTAATTTCTGAAGTTGCTTGTTTAGCCTTATTATTGATTTCAGTAAAGTTATGGTTGACTTCACTTGCTTTGGCTTTTTGGCCTACTTTAAATGTAATTAGAGGGGTTGCGGAAGTAGAGAGGGTGAATAATATCGATGCTGCTATGAATGATTTTATCATTAATATCCTTTATAATTTAGCTATTCTTAGCTACCTATTTTCGAAAAATATTATACATTGGAAGTCCTTTTCTAGCTAGGGCTATCGTATTAAAAAATAACTTGACACAGATCCCCTAATTTGATTTATTACTTCGCTTTAAGCGAGGTAAAATGACCAAACAGAAGCCTACATTTATCGAACATTTCAAAGATATCACTGACCCACGTCTTAAAAGGAAACAATGGCATAGATTGGACGATGTGTTTTTTTATTACTTTATGCGCTACTATCGGCTAAAAACACTACAAATATTTTAATACGATTGCCCTGAATGGTAAATAAACCGATGAAATGACGTATGTCCAAGGTGAGGTGAATCGTTACCTTTTGCCCCTGTTATTTTGCCATTATTTTGGCGGTATCTAACATTCTATTAGCAAATCCCCATTCGTTATCACACCATATTAGCATTTTAACTAACCGTTTATGGCTGACACGAGTTTGATTACCATCAACAATACAAGAGTGTGGATCATGATTAAAATCAACAGAAACTAATGGCTCTTCAGTGTAAGCTAATACGCCTTGTAAGCCATTATTATTCAGAGGAGTGCTTTGGGCGTGTATGATGGTTTGGTTAATTTCATCAATTGTGACATCTTTATTGACAGTAACACTTAAATCCATAGCCGTAACATTGAGGGTAGGTACGCGTACGGCTATCGCTTCAAATCGACCTTTAAATTTAGGAAGGATCCTTTCTATGCCAATGGCTAGTTTAGTATCAACAGGGATAATGGAGTGGCTTGCGGCACGTGCACGACGTAAGTCTGGATGATAAGCATCAATAACTTGCTGATCATGCATTGACGAATGAATGGTGGTTATGGTGCCGCTTTCAATACCAAAGGCATCATCGAGTACTTTAATTACGGGCACAATACAATTGGTAGTACATGAGCCATTAGAAATCACACGGTCATCATTGTTGAGTTGTTGATGATTAATACCATAAATAATAGTGGCATCAATATCGTGTGTGCAAGGGTGTGAAAATAATACTTTTTTAGTCCCTTGTTTTATATGAGCTAAACCATCGGTTTGACTACCAAACTTACCTGTACAATCTAGAACTATATCAACTTGATGTTTTTGCCATGGTAATTGCTCTATCTGTTCAAAATGATATAAAGCAATATTATCTTGAGTATTGCTATCATTAAAAATGGATAACTGTTCCCCTTGTTGCTCTATTTTAAAAGCAAAACGTCCATGGGTGGTATCGTACTTTAATAGATGAGCCATGCCGCTAGCAGGTGCTAGATCATTAATAGCAACGATATTAAAATTGTCTGTTCGACCGTTTTCATAAAAGGCTCTAACAATACTGCGACCAATACGGCCAAAGCCATTAATAGCAATGTTTATCATATATTCATCCATTTAGGTGATAAGCTGCAACTGGCATGGCTTCTTGCAGCTTAAGTTTTCACCTTACAACTGGTTAACTGTATTAACTACATTGTCAACGGTAAAACCAAAGTGCTCAAGTAATACATTACCTGGCGCAGACTCACCAAAAGTAGTCATACCCACAACGGCACCATTTAAGCCAACGTATTTGGCCCAAAAATCAACATGGGCAGCTTCAATAGCAACACGTTTGATGACATTTTCAGGTAACACTGATGCTTTGTAGTCACTGCTTTGAGCATCGAATACATTGGTAGATGGCATTGAAACCACACGTACATTTTTGCCTTGCTCAGTGAGTGCTTTGGCGGAATCAACCGCTAAGCCAACTTCAGAGCCAGTAGCAATTAAAATAACATCTGGTGTGCCATCGCAATCTTGTAAAATGTAACCACCTTTAGCAATATCACTAACTTGTGCTTGGTTACGCTTCATGGCAGTAAGACCTTGGCGCGAAAATACCAATGCTGTAGGTGCTTTTTGGCTTTGTACGGCAGCTTTCCAAGCAACTGCTGATTCTGTGCCATCACAAGGGCGCCATGTAGTTAAATTTGGTGTTGTTCTTAGGTTTGTTAATTGCTCAATAGGTTGATGAGTAGGTCCATCTTCACCTTGGCCGATAGAGTCATGAGTGTAAACAAAAATGTTTTGAATGCCCATAAGTGCAGACATACGCACGGCATTGCGAGCATATTCCATAAACATCATGAAAGTTGCGCCATAATTGATAAAACCACCATGAAGCGAAATACCATTCATAATGCCGCTCATACCAAATTCACGTACACCATAGAAAATATAGTTACCAGCGGCATCAGTTTCAATGCTTTTTGAGCCTGACCAAAGTGTTAGGTTTGAGCCAGCTAAATCGGCAGAGCCACCTAGCATTTCAGGTAATACTTTACCAAAGGCTTCAATGGCATTTTGTGAGGCTTTACGTGAGGCAATGTTTTCGCTATGTTCATGGCACTCTTGAATAAAAGCATTGGCTTTATCTTCAAAGTCTTGTGGTAATTCACCTTTAATTACCCGACGTTCAAATTCACTAGCAAGTTCAGGATAAGCTGCTTGATATGCACTGAATTTGTCATTCCAACTTGCTTGGCTTGCACTACCTTTTTCGTTTTGATCCCATTGAGCATAAACATTTTTAGGTATTTCAAATGACGCATGAGACCAGTTTAAAAATTCACGTGTAGCAGCAATTTCATCGTCACCTAATGGAGCTCCATGACAGTTATGGGTGCCAGATTTATTAGGAGAGCCAAAACCAATAATAGTTTTACAACAAATTATGCTGGGTTTATCTGTTACTGATTTTGCTTCAACAATGGCGGCAGTAATAGCAGCAGAGTCATGACCATCAACACTAATTACATGCCAATTGTATGCTTCAAATCGCTGTGGGGTATTATCAGTAAACCAACCTTCGACATGACCATCAATAGAAATACCATTGTCATCCCAAAAAGCGATTAGTTTACCTAAGCCTAATGTGCCAGCTAATGAACAAGATTCATGAGAAATACCTTCCATTAAACAACCGTCACCTAAGAAGCAGTAGGTGAAATGATCAACTACATCATGGTTTTCGCGGTTAAATTGAGCGGCTAAGGTTTTTTCAGCAATTGCCATACCAACCGCATTTGAAAGACCTGCTCCAAGCGGTCCTGTCGTTGTTTCAACACCAGGAGTGTAACCATATTCTGGATGACCAGGAGTTTTAGAATGTAATTGACGGAAGTTTTTTAAGTCGTCAATAGACAAGTCATAACCGGTTAAATGTAACAAAGAATAAATTAGCATTGAACCATGGCCGTTAGAGAGTACAAATCTATCGCGATCAGCCCAGTTAGGATCACTTGGGTTATGCTTTAAGAAATCACGCCATAAAACTTCAGCGATATCTGCCATCCCCATTGGGGCACCAGGGTGTCCTGATTTTGCTTTTTGTACGGCATCCATGCTTAAAACACGAATTGCATTGGCTAGCTCTTGACGCGACGACATATTAGCTCCAGATCTATTTTGTAGTAGAGAATAAAAATTGCGCGTATTTTCCCCTACCACAATGCATAGCGCAAATTAAATCGTATTTTATTTATATATTATTTACTCAGTCGCTCTAAAACTCGCATCTTGAGGTTGGTGTAATGTTAATTTTATTTGTTTATCCACGGAAGCTTGTCTAAATCAATATTAACCCTGTAAGAGTGACCCCAATACGCCTGCCTTTAGCTAACTATTTAAAAAACGATGAAATAATGTTATTTTGTTAAGAAATGTATCGAATAACTTTTGAGGATTATCGTGTACTACACTTATTATAAATCACCTTTGGGTGACATTGCGCTAACCGCCAATGATGAAGGTTTAACAACGTTAACCTTTATTGATGGCAAAAAATTTGAGGGTAATTTTGAAGGTGATCTTGAAGGTAATAAAGCACTGATAATTCCTGAAAATCATCATAAAAACCCAGAAAAGTTTACTCAAGTGTGTCAACAATTAACAGAATACTTTACTGGTGAACGGAAAAACTTCGATCTGCCATTAGCAGCTCAAGGAACGCCATTTCAGCAAAAAGTTTGGCAAGCTTTATGTGTAATCAAACAGGGAGAAACAAAAACCTATCGCTGGTTAGCAAAAAAAATTAACAATGAGAAAGCCGTTAGAGCGGTTGGAAGTGCTAATGGTGCCAACCCTATTGCTTTAATTGTACCTTGTCATCGCGTAATAGGAAGTAATGGAAAGTTAACCGGTTATGCCGGAGGCTTAGCATTAAAAGCTAAGCTATTAATGCATGAAGGCGCACAATTTAAACCATAAGAAGAAGCAAGTACGCCTGAAAAAATCCTTTTGTATATAATTATATAATATTGTTCCAGTTTACCTACTACTAATAAATGAATCAGGCGCTTTGTTAATGAAATTGTTATTATGTTATATGAATATGAATATGAATATGTTTTCAGGATAAAATAAATGCAAATTATCTCAATACTCGCTTTAGCTTCGTTAATGTGGCTAATTTGGCAGTTAATTAAGGCGAAACGCTTTACTCGTTTTAAGCAAAAAATTAATGACGACTTAAAAGATAAAGTTGTTGCAAGTATTATTGAAGAATTAACAGCCAACCGAAGTGAAATTTTCCCCAATAATGAATGCCATCAGGCAGCAACACTATTTTATTGGTGCCAATATAAAAGCCGTATATTACATGCCGCTTTACAACGAGAGATCATCACAGAGCAGTGGCTAAAAGATTCAGGTGATTTACGAAATGCTCAGCATTTATTTCATGTTGAGAGGCAATATTTACTCTAATTGAAAGATCAGGAATCGAAAGATCAGGCTTTAGCGAACTGTAAATCCCAAACACCATGACCCAAACGCTGACCACGATTTTCAAATTTAGTTAACGGTCGAGAATCAGGTCGAGGCACATAATCATTTGTTTCAGATACGTTATTAAAGCCTTGAGCGCTTTGCATATCTTCTAACATACATTGGGCATAATTTTCCCAATCGGTTGCCATATGGAAAATACCCGCAACCTTTAATTTACGGCAAATAGCTTCAACAAAACTCGCTTGCACAATACGGCGCTTATGATGTTTCTTTTTATGCCAAGGATCTGGAAAAAACAATTGCACTGTAGTTAAACTATCGTCAGGAATACAATCAGATAATACTTCAATGGCATCATGTTGATACACTTTTAAGTTACTAACACCTTCATCAACCGCTAACGAGATACAAGCACCAACGCCAGGTTTATGTACTTCAACACCAATAAAATTAAGCATAGGTGCTGTTTTCGCCATTTCAACTAAAGACTTGCCCATACCAAAACCTATTTCTAATACCACAGGATTATTATTACCAAATAATGCTTTTGCATTAATTAAGCCGTCACTGTGTTTTAATCCCATAGTTTGCCAATGCTTCGTTAACGCACGCTCTTGACCTTTAGTTAAACGTCCTTCTCGTTTAACAAAACTACGCACTTTACGGATATATTTACCTTCTTGCTCGGCTTGCTCTAAGGTTTTATGTGTTTTTTCAGTGGTATCTGTCATTTTCTCTTTCTTTTAACTCTAAGCTGTTAATTTACATCATCTTTCAAATTTACTTAACGCTGTATAAAGTGTTTTAAAACTCTCGGTGGCGGCATTATACAACGGGCTAAGTCATAGCTCCAAACAGATTTTTAATTCTTAGCAAGTAAAAGATGTTCGCATATTGAGCACAGCTAGCAATTTAGCTACACTGATGCACAATAAATAGAATTAACTATAATAACATGCCTACAAATACAAAAATATCGCCTGAATCAGCAGAAAATTTTGCACAACACGTTGTAACTTGGTATCACCAACAAGGAAGAAAACACTTACCTTGGCAACAGAATAAAACACCTTATAGTGTATGGATTTCTGAAATTATGTTACAACAAACCCAAGTAACCACTGTTATTCCATACTACCAACGTTTTATAGAAAGTTTTCCTACTATTAATGACTTAGCGACTGCCGACGAAGATAAAGTATTACATCACTGGACTGGTTTAGGTTACTACGCCCGAGCTAGAAATTTACATAAATCAGCAAAGTTAATAGCCAACGATTATCGTGGCATATTTCCAGAGAATATTGAGCAAGTTATTGCCTTAGCTGGTATTGGTCGCTCAACTGCTGGTGCTATTTTATCATTGGCATTGAATCAGCATCATCCCATTTTAGATGGAAATGTGAAACGGGTACTTGCTAGAAGCTACTTAGTAGAAGGCTATAATGGCTTAGCAAAATTTGATAAAGCACTTTGGCATCTAAGCGAAACATTAACCCCAGTAAAAGATACTGGTCTTTATACTCAAGCAATGATGGATTTAGGTGCCACCGTTTGTACTCGCAGTAAACCCAATTGTGATATTTGCCCACTAAAAACCAGTTGCTTAGCATTTGCTAGCGCACAGCAAGCCAATTTTCCCCAGAAAAAACCGAGGAAAAAAATACCAGAAAAAAGTACTATTATGGTTATCCCTAGATTAACATCGACAAGTTACGATAAAGTATTAATGGAAAAGCGTCCTCCTGTGGGCATTTGGGGAGGTTTATGGTGTTTCTATGAGGTCAATCAAGCGCATGAAATTCCTGAGTTATTAACTCGATTAGGGCTAAAGCATGTTGAGCAACAGCAACTATCACCGTTTAGACATACCTTTAGTCACTTCCATTTAGATATAACGCCTATTATTATCAATTGCACACAATTAAATTCAAATAAAATAGAGCAAATAAATAATCAACAAATTAGCGAACCGTCCCAGCAAAAATGGTATAATTTGCCGCTTGAAGCTAATGTAGGCTTAGCTGCTTCCACCAAAAAATTACTGGGTTTATTATCCGAAATCAGCCAAATCAGCTATCAGCCAAATCAATTAAAGAGAAATTAATTATGAGCCGTACAGTATTTTGTCAAAACCTAAAAAAAGAAGCAGAAGGTTTAGGCTTTCAATTATATCCAGGCGAAATAGGTAAACGCATTTTTGACAATATTTGCAAAGAAGCTTGGGGGCATTGGCAAAAAAAACAAACGATGTTAATTAATGAAAAAAAAATGAACATGATGAATGTTGATGATCGTGCTTTCTTAGAAAAAACCATGGTTGCTTATTTATTTGACGGTATTGAGCCTGACATCGAAGGTTATGTTCCACCAAGTAAATAACATAATAGACCAAGTGTATTTAAAAACCAGAAAGCGCAGAAAAAAACACCAAACAGCAATTTAATTAAAAATAATGGTTGACTGAGTCAAGGAAAAACAGTTTAATAGCGCCCGTCTTAACGAGGTAGCGAAAGCCGTTTAGTAAGATGCCCCGATAGCTCAGTTGGTAGAGCAGAGGATTGAAAATCCTCGTGTCCCTGGTTCAATTCCGGGTCGGGGCACCATTTAAAAAGTGTTGATAATATAATTGCTGTTAATACGGTGCCAAGATAATTTGTTCATATAGAATGTATTTATCGCACACAGCTTTGTGTGCCGACTTAGCTCAGTTGGTAGAGCAACTGACTTGTAATCAGTAGGTCGCCAGTTCGACTCCGGCAGTCGGCACCATTCCTTCGTAGGAAGCATCAAGCCCTAACCTCGATTAGGGCTTTTTTGTATCTACTCCTAGGGTAAATTATTACCCAAATACCAGAAACACCACGGTATCTGCACCCTATCACCAGATTAACAATTCGAACCCTAACAAAAACAACCTGTTCAAAGCTCAACAACATTTAATGGGAACATAGCCTTTAAGAACCTTATTGAAAACGATATCCAACACTAAGAAAAGGGTAGTTATCATCTTGATAAATATTGTAACTAACACCTAGTGAAAATCCTGACTGATTTTTTCCGCTAAAAAAGTATTTATACCCTATAGATAACCCGTAATCTGACTCAGTTTTCACCTCTAAGGTGTCAGTTAGATGCTTTTCTTTATTAACTACACCATAATATAAGGAGAGGGAATTATTTTGATCTAAAGAATAATTCATACCAGCCCCTGCCCCAACTTCTCCTCCCGTTTCGGTAGATGCAGCAAAAAGCCCTACAGACATAAAAACCTCTACTTGCTTGACGTAAAATGGTAAATGAAATTGAGTTCCAAGCCCCCCATATTCCACACCCACCCCCGCATCTAAAAAAAAATCATTGCTCTTTTTTGCTTCAACAATATTTGAAAATAATGTTAATGCTAATACTAATGTTAATGCTTTCAATTATTTAGTCCTTATGTAAGAATTCCACTCTAACTATACATTAATTAATAACTCAAGTTTCGAAGTTCATTTTTAGTCTATATTAATGAACTCTCCTCATTCTAACGCCTCTTGACGTAAGGTGAAACTATCCATTTGCATGACTTGCGTAAAAAATCAATAATCGTTTATTCTATTTTATCTAGTACGTCAGATTTTTCAACGCTGGTTAAAATATTAGACCAGCAATAGGCACGAAAACCACACCATTTCGCTTATTTAACCAAATTTTACAGAATCGTCACATTAAAGACTAACCATGTAGTCTTTGCTGCCAATAATCAAAAGGGATACGTTCTTGCTCTAACCTAAGCCGTTCTTGGAAATGTTCATTTTTAAGCTGTTGATAAAGATGTTGTTCACTCGTTGTTAACTGGGGTAAATGCTCGGCTTGATGACGTTTATCTACACTTTCTTGTCCCCAAAAATCCTTGCAAGCTAGCAAAGTGGTATTGTCCATTAAAAAGGAGTGTAATTTAGGAAAATAACTGCGTGCTTGGGAAAGAATAGCAAAGCCATGAGTATCTATATCACCCCAATAAAAAAGTCGGCATTGTTGTAACCAAGTAATATTTTTTAAAATGCTAATACCATAACCTAAGCCAAAAATAACAATCGCATTATTTACTTGAGGAAAAGCTAAGCCATTAGTTTTATTTTCTGTGATATACACTTTGTCACACAATATATCTAACTTAGCAAATTCATCAATAGTTACTTCTAAATCAGAAAAACCGCCAACATCAGTAAGCATGCTTTGATCTAACACCCGAAAACGGATACGCGGTTGTGGAAATTTCAAACCAAAACGCTTCTCAAAGCCATGCTCTGTTAATTTTTCAAAACCAGCATTAACAGTATTGATAGGTAATAATTGATCGAGCAGTTTTTTCAAAATACTTTTATGCGCACCAATAAATTTAGTATCAATGCCTTTAATACTTAACTCGCGTAAATAACAATTGGGTCTAGGATTAGCAATAAAATAATGACAAACCACTAATAACTGCGGCCAAATCGATAAATTTAGTGCTAATTCACTCGGCTGCTGCTGTAACAAAGGAATTAATGACGAAAATTGCTTGGCACTGGCTAACGCTTGCTCGGTGAAACTTTGCCATTGTTGCCACTTCCCTAAAAAGCGTGCTAAATACTCAAGGTTATTAAAAGTGATAGCACAGGGAATTTTCTGCTTGCCTAAACGTCGAAAATTCACTTCTTGCCAAATCAGGCTAAAATATTGCTTATGTTTGGTTTGATAAATTTTTAATTCTTCTATCCAGCGAGTTACTTCACTAAATTGATGCAACATTTGTTTATCGGTGATTTTTATTAGCTTTAATGAATAAGGGAATAATAAATCAACCTGTTCAGTATTGAGTGGGCATCCATCAAGCCAAGCTTTATGAAAGAAATAGCTTTGCCATTTTTTACTAAGTTGTTGCTTTAGTTGTATGGGCGTTTTCATTCAATCATATCTTGATATTGACTGTGCTTGTTAACTTCACCTTTATTGTTTACCAACTTTTGTTGCTTATTGTGTAAAATTTCACGAAATTTCGCGATAGTCATATTTAATAATATTGATAAATTATTTTGAATATCAACATAATGAACCTGTTGAACATAATGCTCGATAACATCAAGTTTTTGCAAAGGGGTGACTAACAATAACTGTAACCCCAATTTTTTAAATAACTCTAAACCAAAACGAGTACTGTCTTTTGAACCACGAGCAAAGGCTTCATCAATTACCACTAAATTAAAACGACGTTTTACCGCGATGTTTAAATGAGATTGTTCATCAATTAAACCATATTGCAATAGTATCGCTGCGGCTAAAATAGAGTAAGCTAGTTTTTCTTTTTGACCACCTGATTTACCTCCTGAATCAGAATAACATTCTTTTTCACTATCATCTTCACGGTAACGCTCTACCACATTAAACAAATGCCAATAACGTACATCAACAACCTTTTGTGTCCATTTTGGCTCGTTACGCATTTGTTCAATTAAGTCTTTTACCCGAATAAATTTCTCTTCTGAATATAAACTGTCATCCGTCGCATATTCCACACACTGTTTTAACCGTTCTTTAAAATCACGTACATCAACATCAAACGAGTTAATAACATCAATTTCAATATAAGTGCCTGCTTGATAATCTAAACCGTGTAATGCTTGGTTAATCAAAGTAATACGCGCATCAATATCTTCATTAAATTTTTCTAACTGGCTTCTAAATATGGCCATGGCTCGAATGGTATCGCGATTCAGCATTTCTTTAAATTTATGCTCATGCTTGGGCAAGTCTTCAATCACTAGTTTATCGAGCATAACTTTATATTCAGGTAACGAAGCAAGGCTTTTGTCTAATTCAGTGACATCATTAGGGAATTCATGAGCGAAATCAGCCATAGCATTAACCATCGCGCGTTCCTTCTTACCCACTTTTTCCTGTAAGTGTTGTACTTTATCATTTAACTTTTTATTCAACTCTTGCTTACGGGTAGCTATTTCTCGTAAATTGAATGTCTTGTCAGCAAAATACTCATCAATAAATTTCGTCAAAATAGTAAAATATTGACCTTGCTGATGCTCAGGTAAACTTTGCCAAACCTGTTGATTGTCAGTTATTGCCTGTTGATCATTATCAATTTCTGCGGACTTTTTACCAAGTTCTTGGTTACTTTTATTAAATGCTTCGCTGATCAGTTTATTTTCTTGCTGGGCACTATCAAGCTGTGTTTGCAATTGTTTTAATACATCTGAACTTTGTTCTAACTGTTGTTTTTCAGTTTGTAATTCAGTAATACTACCACTGACTGACGGCCAGTTAATTTGATCAAAAGAAAAGTTAAAATTAGCTAGGTTATTTGCACTTTGGCGAATGTTTTCTTGTTGTGTTTTATCAAGATTCAATGCGGTAATTTGCTCTTGCTGTTGCCGCTCTTTAGCTTGTAAGGTATCCGTTTGAGCGGTTAATAAGGCTATTTTTTTTGGTTACTCCAACCTAAAACAAAACGACGTTTATCGTTAATATCATGACGATCATCTTTTTCATGACGAGATCTTCCCGATTTCATTTGCCCTTTAGCAGTTATGGCTTTTTCACTGCGACGAAAATCGGCTAAGTCATCACAGCACTGATAATTAAATCGTTGACTTAATTCATTTTTCAACCAAGTGTAATGCTCGCTATCAGCTTTTATTTCAATCTTTTCAGTTAAGCTATCTGCGGCTATCGCATTATCATCTCGAATAAATCGGTACTGCTCTGCTTTTACTCGGTAGTAAACTAAACGACCGCCTAAATGGGTATTATTCACTAATTGGGAGACTTGCGTATAAAACTTATCGGGCACAACTAACGATAAAGCAAAGTTATGTAATACCCGTTCAATCGCTCCCTGCCAATGGCTTTGTTTAGCTTTTACTTGCAGTAATTCACCTACAAATGGCAATTGTTCTTCATTAAGTTTTAAGGTTTCACATAAACGTTGGCGTAATCTTAATTGCTGAAGTGGAATATTCGATTTCCGCTGTTTTAACGCATTTAGCTCATCATTAATTTCAGCTTGGTTTTGTTTTAAGCTATCTAGTAATTTACGAGCGATAAAAATATCTTCACCGACTTGTGAGATAAGATCAGTTTGGTGTTCAACAATATTTTTCGCCGCGTTTATATTCGTTAAAAATGTCCTAGCAATCAATTGCTCTGACAAACTCAAATCTTTGACTAAATTTTTGTAAATACCATAAACTTGCTGCTTTTGATCGCGTTCTATTGCTAAACGATTGATCTCATCCGCCAGTTGTTGAATACGTAAACCACCATTGCTATTAATTTCTTCTTGTAATTGTGTTTTATTACGTTCAATAGACAGTTTTTTCTGCTCAAGCTCACTAAGCTTTATTTGTAAACGGTCAAGTTCTTGTTGACGCTTAACTAAACGCTGTTGATAAAGTGCTACAGATTTTTTAGCGATAAAAGAGTCAATAGCATCTCGTGCTGATAAGTATTGTATTTTATCCTCTTGTGCCGTTAGTGCTTGCCCTCCTTGTTTTACCACAGGCTGTAATAAATCAACTTTATGACGGGCAGCAACGACGGCATCATGTAGCCGCTTTAAGTCTTGGTAGTTACGTTCAAGCTCGGCAAGTTGAACCTCAACATTGGGTTTTTCTAACATGTTCTGGCGAACAAAATCAGTGACGGAGCCAACCGATTTCATCGAAATAGTTTGGTTAAATAACTCCAGCGCTTTACCATCGGTACCTAAGCCCATAAATTTACTGAAACTTTGGCTATAAGGTGCAAAACTGTCAAATAATTCAAGCTGTTCATTTTTTCTCAATTTTTTACGCAACTGTAAAATTTGAGCGCCAAAATTTGAAAAATCTTCCGCGATAGTTAATGCCTCATGTGCAACAACATAAAGTCGTTTAACTTTATACTCTCCAGGCTTTAACCAAAAAACTTGTGCAATAGTAATGGTTTCATTAAGTGTGCTGGCATGAAACTGTGCCAATAATACGCTGTAATGTTTATTTTGACGCAAACCAACCGCTTTAGCTTTGCCCTGCTCATCTTGCTGTGAAGTATAAAAACCATGAAAATATGACTCTAACGAACGTTCTTTTTCACTGGCACCAGCGGCTTTATTAAACGCCAATTTTCGAGGTGGCACTAACAAGGTTGTTAAACCATCAACAAGTGTTGACTTTCCGCTACCTATATTGCCCGTTAATAAGCAGTTATCTTGTTGTGCTGTTAACTGCCACACTTTGGCATCAAACGTTCCCCAGTTAAACACTTCAAGTTTTTCTAAACGAAAGCCTCTTGCTAAGGAATTAGCCACAGCATTATTTTTGGCTAAAGTTAACGGTTGATCAATTAGCGACATAGTTTGTGATTCAGGTAATGTTGTGTTTATTTGCTCTGTCATCAATTAGTTCTCTTGCATTTGGCTTTCTATTTAGGCTTCAGTGCTGGTTTCAGTTAACTTACTTTTTGCATAAGCTTTTAACAACTCAAGTTGCTGAGCGATATGTTCAGCATGAATAAAGGCTTTGATGATACGTTGGACTTCAAATTCATCGGGATAATTTTTCAATACCCGAATAAAACCTAAATCGATCACTTTATTAAGTAAAGCATTAAACACTCTTTGTTGTTTTAATTCATTATGTTCCGTATCAAAATAGGGCTGTAACCATTGGTGTATTTCTGCTCTGGTAATAATTAAACGCGGACTACTTTCTTCACTGTCATGTTCAGCTAAACGCTTACGGATCAACACTAATAATAATGATTGAGCAAAGGGTAATGCTCTTTTATTCATCAAACGAGGTAAGGTTAATACTGTTGGTGTTTGCAACTGTTCTGCTGATGACAGCCCTGATACTTGTGCGACTTCTGGCTCAACTTCCAGATCAATTTGTCGTAAAAAAGCGTAGCCCTCAGCCTCGTCTAACCGTAAAGATAAACCAATTTCAGCGAAATATTGACGAATTTGATATTGATCTCGCTCTAACCAAGCCCATAAATCAGATTGTTTCTGGCGATATATTGCCCCTTTAAGTAAACGAATTTTTACCGATGATTGTTGCAGGCTAACTAACTCGCTATCAGTGATCACATCGGTATGTTCTTTAGCTTCTGTCATGGTCATTATTTCCAGATAATATTGGGGTCTCTAAAGGAAGAGATTCGCGAATAAAGGTGATTAAGGGAACCAATATCTGTCGTGTTTCTCCTTGAGTTAATTTCCAGCTAATCTGCTGTTTTTGTTGCTCATCAATGTGAGCATTTATTTGTTGTTCACAAGCAATTTTTAAATAGGTTAATACTTCGTCAAGCCCTTGCTCTATAGGTACTTGAGCGACAACTTGTGCCAAGGTTGTTTGACCCTGATTAAGATATTGGCTGTTTTCAATATTATGCAATAACTGCACTTCACTAACTTGGCTAATATCAAATAACGCGGTTAAATCAACTTGTGGATCATCATCAGCAATTTCTAATACCGAGTCTAACTGCTCTTTATGTTTTGCTTGAAATAACTGTCGAGTTAGAACCGATGAAATGCCCGCGCTAAAATCATCTAGATCAAAAAGCAACGTGTCAGCAGAGCCTTTTAATAATTCCGGCATGATTAAGGTTTTTGCTTCAAAGGCGCGAATAAGTTCGATAATGCGACGGTTATCTTGTGATTGATCTTGAATATACCGACTTAAATGTTCCGTGATCAATTGTTTGGTTTGATTAACCTTCGTCCCCGCATCCAACAAATAGCGATACAAATGCCGTAATAACTCATCATTTTTAGCGAATTCTCTTGTTTGTTCTAAATCCAATAAGAGTTTGAGATCTTGGCGTAAATTTTCACGCATTGATGCACTCATCAGTAGTTCAAAAAAAGCACTAAACGAACTACCTTCATCAGAGTCATCGATCACATCTTGCCCTGACAAAACTTGCTCTAATACTTTTCCTTTATGTTGCTCAGCTAAAGTGATGGTTTTGCGCGTACTACGGTCAAGTTGTCTAAAATTAGCCTCTACTTGTCGAAACTCACCTAAAAGTTGTCTTGACATATCTGACACTAAAAACATCCGTTCCCGTACTTGTGTTGTCGATAAACCAACATCCATGCCCTGCTCTACAGCTTTAATTTGCTGAGCAATTTCAGTTTGTTGCTTACGTAAAGTAACTAATTTTGCTTCGGTATCTTGTGAGGTGCCATGTACTAGATTGGCAACAAGATCTAATACCATTTTTAAACGAGATTCTGTGCCAACAAATTCCCGCCCTTGCAGATCTTGTAACCAACGCACTGCCTTTTCTACTTCTGGCAATAAATCACATTCTGGCTCATCACTGTTTTGTGGCATGTATTTACGCAAATAGCCGACTTTCTGATTGATCCAATCATCAATATAAGCTTTAGCTGGTTTAGGAAATAAAGTTTCACCATGACTGTCTCGAATATCTTGTAATTGATAATCAAGCAAGGCGATCAGCTCTTGATACGACACAGCGCGGCGGTTATTTTTAATAAAGGCAATAAAGAAAAAACTAACAAGCAAAGAAAAGTGCGGTGACGATAACATCCGCAATGCGCCACTATTTTGTTTAAAGTGAGTTAAGTAATCAAAACTGAGATCTTTATTCATATAGTTTCCCTTTTTGTTGTTTTGCTTCAAAATTTAATTCATGGGAGCAAAGAATCAAAATTTGGTCGCTTGCCAAAAAACTAACTATTTTATTCAAATTTCGGGATTAAAAAAAGCAATAAAAACAAAATAACTTTATGATTTTAAAAAAGTTGATGTCTCATTATGGTAAAATACTTGTTACCTAGACAAGGTAAAAAACCACAAGAGACATCGAATGAATTTTGTCATAAAGACCTTGCCTTTACCATCATTAACTGCTGATTTACTTAATCGTGAAGATTTATATCTGTTGTTGAGTTGAACTTAACTGGCTCAGATAAAATAGAACAAACGGTTATTGATTTTTTTACGCAAGTCATGCAAATGGATAGTTTTACCTTACGCCAAGAGGCGTTAGAATGAGGCAATACGCTCGGCCAAGCTAATTGTCGCCTAAAACAAATTGGTGTTGAACGTTTGCTGGTCATTCTTATCATTAACTAACTAAAACACGAACACGCGCTAAAGCATCATCAATAACTTTATTGGGCGCTTTCTCAATAAATTTTATGCCGCGACATTCGTAATCTATTGTTCTGCTCTGTTGACACAAAACCACACCTTTTGTCTTGGTGCTATCATCAAGCTTTACTTCAAAACCATGACCTCTAATCGTTGAAGTTATTGGGGCAACCAAAGCAAGCTGAATCTGTTTGTTGAATTGCTCTGGTGATAGTACCAGTGCTGGACGTTGATGTGCTTGTTCGTGACCAGCAGATGGATCAAAATCCGTAAAAACAATATCTCCACGTTTTGGAACGTAAGTCTTACTCATTATACTTTTTCTCTTCCAACAGCAGGGTTACTCAACCATGCTTTATCTTCATCATGTAAAGTCATTGAGTTTTTATCACATTGAGCAAGTAACTCATTTAATGAATACTTAGGCTTAGAGATAGCCTCTATCACTATGCGTCCATCCTCGACCTTTGCATCAACCTTATCATTCACATCAAGATTTAACTGTTTAAGCAAACCAGCAGGGATAATTGCGCCTTTTGAATTACCAAACTTTCTAATTGTTGTTTCCATAATAACCGCCCAAGTAATAACAATGTTATAACAATAACACAATCAATAAATATTGCAACAATGAGTGTAGTCGGTAGATTTTAGCGCAGAGACAGCATTAATAATCTCAGCAGGCAGCAAACTCAGCCAAGTAGCCCAACTTCGGCCTAGCTTTTTTTTGATAGACACTTGAGGCTTGGCTATGTTCCACAATTTTGTTGTACTGATGTTTATTGGAACTAATCTCCTGCACCAACTTAACAGAGAATGAGAAAAAGCTTAAAAGTGCTTGAGCAAGACGATAATGTTAAAACAGCATTTGCAGTTATGAATCAAGCAATGCTTCTTCAAATGGTTTCAAACGATAGGAATAGCGGTAGATATAAAACCGATAAGGTTTATCAATGGCGACCTTTTCAACTCGCTTTTGTTCTAATGGTTTTAGAATCATCAATTGATGAAAATAGTGAATACAGGGAAGAAGTAGACTTAATTTGGTTTCCTACAGGTGGTGGTAAAACTGAAGCTTATTTAGGTGTAATGGCTTTTTTATTCATCTATCGTCGGCTAACTTATCCAGCCAGTTATGGCGGCACCGTTGCCATTATGCGTTATACCCTAAGGCTGCTAACTTCACAGCAATTTCTTCGAGCATGTAAGGTTATTTCAGCGCTAGAAATCATTCGCAAAAAAGATGCGGCTCGCTTAGGTAAAGCACCTATAAGCATAGGGCTTTGGCTCGGTAAGGCAAGCTCTCCTAATACTATTTACGAGGTGAATGAATACCTTAAAAAACAAGATTACAGCAAATTTATTTTATCAAGCTGTCCTTGGTGTGGGCATAAGTTCACTCATAATAATTACAAAATTGTAGCTAATGACTTCCACTTTACATGTACAAATAAACAATGTGATTTAGGGAAAGAAGATAACAATGTTTTACCGTATAACGTGGTTGATGAATCCTTATATAATAACCCCCCAAGTTTATTGATAGCAACTGTAGATAAGTTTGCAAGACTAGCGTGGGAAGAAAGAACGGCTAGTTTTTTCGGTAAAAATGGTAATCGTCCTCCAGAGTTAATTATTCAAGATGAATTGCATCTAATATCTAGTGCATTAGGCTCTATTGTCGGAATGTATGAAGCTGGAATTGACACCTTATTCATAGCAAAGGGAGTTCACGCTAAATATATTGCATCAACGGCAACTATTAAAAGTGCGGCAAAACAAGTGAAAAGTTTATTCGCAAGAAATATGCAATTATTCCCCCCTTCTGGGTTGCGTTTTGATGATTCATATTTTGCTAAAACAGTTCCTGTCGAAGAGAAGTCTGGGCGGTTGTATATCGGGTATTTAGCGGCAAAACTTTCCAAAAACAGTTGCATGGAGCCATTAGCAGGTACTTTATTAGCGGCACCGACCAAGCTATTTAACGAGGAAAGTGTGGAGCAATATTTGGATTCTTGGTGGACTCAAATTATTTACCATGGATCATTAAAAGGGGTAAATAATAGTCACACGGTTTTCCAAGGAGGAGCCAAATCCCATTTAATAAATTTAACAAAAGAATGCTTTATTAAAGAGTTGGAAGAAGAGGATAAAGATTGGTATGAATATCCTAGATGTCGTTCATTTGAACTTGATTTTGATAGTTTACTAGGTGTAAATGATTCGGAATTAAGTAATATCCTAGAAAGAAACCAAGTTCCACCTGAGCTTCAAAGCATATTTAGAAAATATCTCCCTATTAGGGATATTTCATCAGGTTCGTTAACCAGTAAACGAACAGCCGACGAAACAGCTCAGATATTTGATGCACTATCGAAAGATAAAAGTGAGCAAGCACACTTAGATGTTGCGCTTGCAACTAACATGATATCAGTTGGGCTTGATGTTTCACGTTTGGCATTAATGATAATTAACGGGCAACCATTAACAACGGCTGAATATATTCAGGCAAGTAGTCGTGTTGGGAGAGGTGATACTCCTGGCGTAGTTTTTGTTAATTATTACAAAACGCAAGCTAGAAGTTTGTCTCATTATGAAAATTTTCGAGCTTATCATGATTCTTTTTATCGCTTTGTTGAACCTTCGAGCCTTACACCTTTTACCTATCAAGTATGTAGTAGGGCATTGCATGCTGCATTGATTATCGCCTTAAGGTATTCAGATATTGGATTATTGGAAAATAATAAAGCAGGTAATCTAGATCCTGAAGCGAGTGAAGTAAAAAGTATCATTGCGAAATTCAAAGGTAGGATCAAACGAGCAATTAAGCAAAATCATAAAGTAACAAGTGAAGAAAAAGAAAAAATTAAGCAGATAAATACTCATATTAATAGCTTGGTTGATTCTTGGCACAATAAAATCAAATTCAATGAAAATAAAACACTAGTCTACAACTCCAAAGATAGAGGTACGTATAACTTGATTTGTAACTTCGGTGAAAAAGACAGAAACAGTATTGCTTGGGAAACATTACAGTCAATGCGAAATGTTGAAAATATAGCACTAACTAAACTGATAACAGGAATTAAGCAAAGAGATGTATCATAAACAAAAGTACACGCCCGTAAGGTTTTCTCATTTGATGTCTTATTCAGGGGTTGGTGCAATAACACGAGATAAAGATGACTTGTTAGTTTCAGTGGTTGATACACGTCATTGGACTGATGAGTCAGGTAATATTTCGGCAGAAAATATACCCTATGTTGAACGTATTAAATTAGCGCTAGGGCTAAGCCAAGATTTAAGAAAACCTCCCACAGCTAAAGAATTAGAAAATGGGAAAATAGAGGGAGCGTATATTCCTACTGTTTTATTTCCTTCATTTTTTAGATGCAAAAAGTGTCGTATGCTTCATCAAAATTTATGGAGTAAGACAGATCAAAAGTCCGTTGATAATGTAAAGTGTGAGCATTGTAACTCAAGGTTAGAGCAATTATCTTGGTGCGCAATTAGCACATTAGGAGAATTAGCAGAGGTACCTTGGCACTATATTTGTCATATAGAAAGTAAGAGCAAATGTGAAATTGACTATTCAAATAGCTATCTTAAATTAACGAATATTGCGAACGGAAAGCTACAAATAGAATGTACTCGCTGCAATAGTAAAAACAGCGATGTACATAAGAGTAAGTTAACTAGGCTTAATACTAAACAGCCTTGGATTTATGAACAAGGAGAGCAACTTACTCTGAAGGATATAAGCATTTTGGAGGTGAATGATCCAAGAATTTATTCTCCATCAACGATGAATGCGCTTGTTATACCGCCTGAATCAAGGGTCGATAAATCTACCGTGATTAACCGTCTTTTTAATAACTCTAAATTCAGACATGATTTTGATAGTGCTAGATATAACTTACAGAAGGAACGAGTATTAAAACGAGCCGCTACAAAATATAGCTGTAGTGTTGATGAAATCAGTGCTGCTATGAGTCAAATAGAAGATGGTTACCCATTTTTAAATGTCATAAAGTCAGGTGATTTATTTAAAGATGAATATAATGCATTCCTCACAGTGATGGAAAATGTTAGTGATGAGGAAGACTTTGTTACTGAACATAAAACGTCGAATTGGAAGGAGCTAGGTAAATTATTAACCGATGAATTGTTATTGATAAACAAGCTTGTAGATAACTTAATTGTTGTTAAAAGATTACGTGAAATTCAAGTATTTAAAGGCTTTTCTCGACTACCTGCGCAAAGAAAAAATACCAAAGCTGGAAGTAGTACTGAAAATGAAAAGGAAGAAAAAGTCATTACCGCCCCTGATATTGTTGGAAAGAGTGACTGGTTACCTGCAATCGAACTATTTGGTGAAGGGCTATTTTTTACTCTAAATGAGGATATATTGTCCGAGTGGGAAAGTACCCCTAGTGTGATGAAACGTGCAAATGAAGTTGAGCATAGATATGAAAATTCAGATTTACTGTTTGATTTTGATTTAACGGTAACACCAAGGTTTTTGCTATTACACACTATTTCTCACCTATTGATTCGAGAATTAGAGTCTGTTGCTGGCTATCCTGCTGCTTCTTTAAAAGAAAGAATTTATCACAGTAAAGATAATAAAATGGCTGGAATTCTAATCTATACAGCCGTTCCTGATATTGCAGGAACCTTAGGTGGAATTATTGAAAACGCTCAACCTAGAGAGTTCTTAAAGTTATTATCAGGTAGTTTTAAGCATGCACAGTGGTGTTCACATGACCCCGTATGTACCGAGCATCGAGGACAAGGTCCAAGTTGGTTAAATAGAGCGGCATGTCACGCTTGTGCATTATTGCCAGAAACAAGCTGTGAATTTGGAAATGTATTTTTAGATAGGGTCTTTATCAAAGGGAGTAACTCTCTTGATATTCCTGATATTACAAGTTTTATTAAAGAGGTAACTGATGAGCAAAAGAATATTTGATCTCCCTGGTATTGATGAATTAAATAAAGATCAAAAAGCCGTACTTCGGCTTAAAGAGTTTGGTCAACATTTGGTTATTGGGGGGCCAGGAACAGGAAAATCAGTAGTTGCGCTTTTACGAGCTAGGAGATTTCACAAAAAAAATAATTACCTCTTCTTAACATTTAATCATGTTTTAAATTCTTCAACGAAGCAAGTCTGTGATATTGATCTTAAATCAGATACAGCGCAGAGCTGGTTCTATACTCTTCAATTTAAATTGGCTCCAGGGGGTGACTATGACTTAAAAAAGATGCCACATAAAGTCGATTCAAACGGCAGGGAAGTCCAACACTCACCAGATTATGACAAAGTAATTAAAAGGTTTGATAGTTATGTAGAACAGAATTTATCTCACTTATCAGCAACAGATACCCATTTTATTATTGATGAAGGGCAAGATTTGCCCGTAGGCTTTTATGAATCATTGCAGGCATTAGGATATGAAAACTTTTTTATTGTGGCCGATCAAAACCAGCAAATAACTGAAGATAATTCGTCTAGGCAAGAACTAACGGATGTTTTAGCTTTAGAGAATGATGAGGTTGTTGAGCTTAATGAGAATTACCGAAATAGCTCAGCTATTGCCAAGTTTGCGCAACATTTTTATACCGATAAGGCTACACCTGTTCCTAGTCTTCCAGATAGGCCATCTTTAGACACCCCCACCTTCTATATTTATCAAATGGTGAATAGCTGTGTATCAATGATCCACCGAGAGGCAATGAGAGATACTTCGAAATTAATCGGTGTTATTGTTGCTACAGAAACCAAAAGAGATAGTTATACAAAATTTTTATCTAAAGCCACTACTAGTGACGATATAACTGTTTCTTCATATTCTAATGAGTCGAAACAACGTGTGAACATTGATTTTTCAATGGGAGGGGTTGTTGTATTGTGTGACAAGTCCGTCAAAGGGATTGAATTTGATACAGTTTTTATTGTTTTGGATGATTTGAAGGTTATAAATAATGATACTGATGCAATAAAAAAACGGTTGTATGTAATGTCGTCTAGGGCAAAGGAGAAACTATTTTTACTAAGGAGTGCCGCAATCCCTAATGAAGTAGAAGAACTACTGCCGACAGACGAAAAACTAATGATAAGAGATAACATTTAATATGGCGACATCAACTGAAACTGAAGCAATATGGTTACTTCCAACTAATACTGAAAATTTGCAGATGATGCTTGCCCAAGGGTTAATCACAGACGCTAGTGGGTTTGTTGGTGATTATTACAAAGATATTCTTGAAGGATATTCAGGGCATATCCCACTTTTTAAGAATGTAGTGCCTGAAATAGCACTTGCGCTAGCTAAGTCTGAAGGTGCCAGTTTAATTAGCTGTATCATTAAAGTTAATTTAAAAGATATTATTTTGGGTGACTGTATCCACACCCGCTGTGATATTGAAGATAGTTTTAACGCTGATGATTTAAGTCCTAAGACATCAAATAGTGTTCCTATTCCATCACTTCAAGGCAAAAAGACAACAGAGTTAGATTATGAGAGCATTTTAATTCAGGCACCTTTACCATTGTCTTGTATAGAAGAAGTAATGTTTCAAGATAAGGCAAATTTAGATGAATTCAAAGACTCTTATGCAGATATAGTAGATAATGTTTCAATTAAAATTTTGCAGTGCAGGAGGGATAAAGCTCAATTTAAAAAATTAGTTTCAAGTAGTAATTTGTTTCATAATAGTTTTGCAAATATTGAGCACAATCCCATTGAGTATAATAAAGCTTATTCATTTGGTGGTTTAGCATCCCTTTCATTATACTTCTCTAAAAATGGTGAAAAGTCAGCTAGTTTATTTGAATCTATTAGCGCGTTTTCTGATAATGAAAATTACCCTTTAGAATATAAATGGATTTATGACTACTTTTTTTCAAATGAAAACGCTAAGCTTCAAAAGTGGAACACCATTCTTGATGTATTGAATAATAATCAAAAAAGAAAGAACATTGAGTATAAAAACTCAATTATTGAAATTTTAAATTCATCTCCTAATCCTAAAGCCCAATCTATTGCCGACTTTTTAACAGATTATCATCGCTCAAAAATAGAAAAGTCCGATGAACAAATAATTGAAGAGTTTATTAATGACTATAAAAAAGAGCCAAATAAATTCAAAATTCAGCTTTTTTTATTTATGCTCTTTTATAAGGACAGCGTTGAAAAACTTATAAATTACACCCACGCCAGTTTTAGTGAAGAAGACTATATATTATTGGGTATGCTATTTGGCATGAATAGTAGCTTTATAGGTTTACCTAAGTGGCTTGTTGAATACGAAGGTATGCACTTATACATATCAACACTCATGGCAAATTACGCTCATAAACAAGCTAACACCGGGATTCAATTTAAAGAGCCGCCTAAACCACTATTGTTAACAGATATGTTATCTCCAAAGAAAATAGAGTTTATAGCTTGGTTTGGGAAAAAGTTTGATGCCAATGATTGCTTTGAAACAATAATACCCAATAAAGATTATCAGTCAGTTAAAGGTAAAAAAATATATGATGGAATTATTGTTCCAGAATATAGTATTTTAAAGGATAAGTTTTTTAATACTATGTCTACTACTGTGATTGATGACAAGCGTTATCGCGAGATATGTAAGAAATTCGGGGATAAGTAGATAAATGGAAATAATCCCTAATGCCCCCTATGAAACTAACAGCAAAGCAGAGCTACGTGTTTTCAAAAAGCTTAAAGAAGCATTTGTCAATGATTTTTCATATGTTGCTCTACATTCACTTAATATAACAAATCATCAGTTCAAAAAATTTGGTGAAGCTGATTTTGTTATTGTTTCCAAGTTTGGTATTTTTGTTTTAGAAGTGAAAGGTGGTGGAATTGAATATGCTGATGGTCGCTGGTCAACAAGGAATCATCATGGAAACCACTCCCTTCAAGATCCATTTCGACAAGCAGAAACTGCGATGCACGCAATCAAAAAGGCGATTGCAGCTTCTAATCAATTTTCATTATCTTTAAGTCAAACATTGCCTATAGGGTACGGTGTTATATTCCCCGACACTGAATGGGCGCATAAAGGTTCTGAGTGGGAAAGAAAGACTGTTTGTGACGGTAAAAATTTTCGCAACGTTGAGAGCTGGCTAAAGAATTTCTTTCAATATTGGCAAAGTAGACCTAGAAATAATACACAACTTTCAGCAAGTGATATTTCGGGGCTAAAGAAATTTTTGAGACCTAACTTTGAGCTAGTTGAAGCACTATATTCAAGATTAGAGCGCTCGGAAAGAACGGTTGTTCAATTAACAGAAGATCAATATAAGTACCTTGATATCGTAAGTGCTAATTCGCAAGTACTTTGCTCTGGTGGTGCAGGCACGGGCAAAACATTTCTTGCAGCAGAGCTAGCTCGCAGACTTAGTAGTGAAGATTGTGAGGTTGCAATCGTATGTAAGTCTAATTGGCTACGAAGGTATCTAGAGACAAGAATTGAAGAAGAAAATGTTGTTATCTGTGCAATTGATAGTATTAAAGTTGATTTGAAAAGAGCGGGTATAGACTCCTTTGACATTCTTATACTTGATGAAGGGCAAGACCTGTTTAACTTTGAAGACATAGAGTTACTTGATAATATCTTTGACGGTGGCTTTGAACACGGTGAGTGGTATATTTTTCATGACATAAATAACCAGTCTGGTTTGTTCAGTGAAGCTAAAAGTGAGGTGTTGGAATACTTAGAGAGCTTTAGACCTGCCAAAATTCCACTTACAACCAATTGTCGCAATACGCTAAATATATTGTCATCTATTCAAACAAAGCTTCATGCCAATATGGGCACTAAAGGAACAGGTGAAGGCCCAGAGGTTGAAGAGTGTTCTGTACATCATTCTGAATCATCATCTGCTTTGGAATGTAAAATTACAGAATTACTACGAAAAGGGGTAATGCCTAAATCTATCACTATTTTATCGCCCTTTTCATATGGTAAATCGTCAGCATCATCTTTAACGAAAAAAATACAAAATCAAATAATTGAACTAGATGACTATTCGGTGAGAGCTTTCCCTTCCAAGGATATAAGTTTTGCTGAAATCAAAAATTTCAAAGGCTTGGAAAATGAAGTCATTATTGTTGTTGATCTAATTGAACCTGAAAAACTAAATGATGATGCCGATAAAACTCTTCATTATGTCGCGATGAGTCGTGCTAGAGGTTTTTTGTCGTTGATTTGGATTAAAAATCAGGAGTAATAACTTAAATGTTATAGATGAATGCTGACGCGTTGTAATACATCAACAAGATAATGGTAGGGGTTAAGTCGGTACGTTGTCGCTGCTCATAAATCCAGGTGAAAAGTTCAGTAACAATAGGCTCGCTGTGCTTTTGTCGATAAGCTAAAACGTCCGCAGGCTCGGTTATCTTGTCTTTGATGTATCTTTCGTTTTTGTAAAGCTTGGCTATTTTATCAATCGCTTCTTGTGCGGCTATCGGTTCAATCAACAAGGCTCTCTTAAAATAGCCAAAATAGCGACGCGCATGCACCCAACAAGTGGCGTGAATTATGATGCTTTCTTTCTCGCTGAGTTTTGCCAGTGTTTTCGTGTAAGCGGCATAACCATCGGTGAGTAAGGCTAAAACTCTTAACAGCCCTAGCCTTTTTTATTTCTATCAAGTTTATTCACAAACGCTAAGTAACACGTTAACGAGTTGGTGATTAACCGAACTGGTTAGATGTGTTTTTTGCGCCGCCTGCTTTAAGGGCGTTTTCACCAGCAAAGTATTCTTTGTGATCATCACCCATGTCAGAGCCTGACATGTTTTGGTGTTTAACACAGGCAATAGTCTGACGGATTTCTTTACGCTGTACGCCTTTAACATAACCAAGCATTCCCGCTTCACCGAAGTACTCTTTAGCCAAGTTATCAACAGACAATGCCGTTGTGTGATAAGTAGGAAGAGTGATTAGGTGATGGAAGATACCTGCTTCACGTGAAGTATCAGCTTGGAAAGAACGGATCTTGTCATCAGCTTTTGTAGACAATTCAGTTTCGTCGTAGTCAGCATTCATTAAATCAGAACGAACGTATGCAGATACGTCTTCACCAGCAGCAAGCATTGCGTCAAATGCTTGCTGACGGAAATTTAGAGTCCAGTTGAATGATGGGCTGTTGTTGTAAACAAGTTTAGCATTCGGGATTTCTTTACGAATGTCGTTCATCATTGCCGTGATATCGGCAACATTTGGTGTTGCCGTTTCGATCCAGAGCAGATCAGCGCCAGCTTTAATTGCTTCGATGCTGTCAAATACGCAACGCGCTTCACCAGTACCTTGACGAAATTGGTATAAACCAGAAGGTAAACGCTTAGGACGAACAAGCTTACCGTCACGGTTGAAGCATACATCGCCTTCAGCCATGTCAGCTACGTCAATTTCCTCAATGTCTAGGAAAGAGTTATAAATGTCACCTTGATCTCCTGGCGCTTTAACAACCGCGATTTCTTTAGTAAGACCAGCACCTTCAGAGTCAGTACGTGCAACGATAATACCGTTGTCGATACCTAGCTCTAGGAAAGCATAACGCAATGCGCGAATCTTAGAATGGAAATCAGCGTGAGGAACCGTTACTTTACCGTCTTGATGACCACATTGCTTTTCATCGGCAACT
The DNA here is from genome assembly GCA_965261045.1 of uncultured Colwellia sp. Classification (GTDB taxonomy): domain Bacteria; phylum Pseudomonadota; class Gammaproteobacteria; order Enterobacterales; family Alteromonadaceae; genus Colwellia. Next base: position 419,072 of record CBDHCJ010000001.1, on the reverse strand, counting down.
TGGTTTTCGATCTGAAGGGCACAAGCACCGGCTTCGATCATTTGCTTAGCCATGAGGTAAGTCGCTTCAGCGTTACCAAAACCAGCATCGATATCTGCAATAATTGGCACAACATGAGTAACATGGTTATCGATTTTATCTTGGATGGCAACTTTGTCAGCATTGTTTGCCGCGTCTAGCTCGCGAAAAAGACCGCCTAGTTCACGTGCATCAGCTTGTCTAAGGAAAGTGTAAAGCTCTTTAACCAAGGCCGCTACGGTTGTTTTTTCGTGCATAGATTGGTCAGGAAGAGGGCCTAACTCACTGCGAAGCGCAGCAACCATCCAACCCGAAAGATACAAGTAACGACGGTTTGTTTTACCATCAAAATGCTTCTTGATAGAAATCATTTTCTGTTGACCAACAAAACCGTGCCAGCAACCTAGAGATTGGGTGTACTTAGAGCTATCAGCATCGTAAGCGTCCATATCGTTACGCATAATGTTTGCAGTATATTTAGCTATTTCGATACCCGTTTTGAATTTGTTCTGTACATGCATACGGGCAGCTGATTCAGGGTTAATAGCAGCCCATGAGCTACCTGCTTTTTCTTTAATTGCTTTAACCGCTTCTATAGCACTTAGATAATTAGACATATCAATCTCCACTGTATTGTATATAAAAAGTATATAAAAAAGTCAGGTTGGTGTAACTAACTTTGTAAGCTGTCACGCTGGACAACAAAAATAATAGTACAATCACTATGTATTTTTAAAATGTATATTAATTATTATCACCATTCACACAAGAAATACAAAAACACACACTTCGATTAAATTGCGACTTTAATCAACAAAAATAGCTAATAAAAAACAAGTTGTTTTTTTAGTTCTTAAACAGCATAAAAAATTCAATAAAAAACATTGAATATTATGAAAAATTCGCTTATATCTATTTAAATTATGTTTTTATAGAGAGCCATTAAACTGATGAATATTTCAAAAATTGATTTAAACCTACTTATTTATCTAGACGTTTTACTTAGAGAAAAAAATGTTACCCGTGCAGCTAATCAGCTTAATATTACCCAGCCAGCAATGAGTAATGGCTTAAAGCGTTTACGCAATTTATTTAATGACCCTATTTTAGTGCGTACCTCTGATGGTATGGTGCCAACGGAAAGAGCAAGAGCCTTAGCGCCAACTATTAGAAAAATATTGCTTGAATTAGAGGAAGCACTACAAAGCGAAGAAGAATTTAATGAACAAAATAGTACCCGTGTTTTTCGCATTATGGCCAGCGATTACGCAGCTTCAACCTTATTACCTAAGCTACTAAAACTACTTAACAAAATTGCACCAAATGTTACTATTGATATTATGACACCAAGTGATGTTACCTTTCATGATGTTGAAGCTGGTAAAATAGATATGGCGATCAACCGTTTCGATGAATTACCACAATCATTTCATCAAAAATCTATTTGGCGCGATTCATTTTCATGCTTACTCAGTGCTGATAATTCCGTAGTTGCTCAATTTAATTTAAACTCTTATTTGGCAGCTAAACACGTTTGGGTATCAAAAACAGGCTTTGGTGTTGGTGTCGGTATGAACCCAGATGATGTACAAAAGCTTGGATGGGTTGATGAATCACTAGCAAGATTAGGCAAAAAGCGCGACATCAAGGTGTTCACCCGAAATTACCACGTTGCCATGCAACTAGCTTATGAAGATAACCTAATCGCAACATTACCAACCAAAGCGGCCATGCTTCATAAAAATGATAGCAGTTATATTATCATCAAACCGCCTTTTGAGATCCCCGATATAGAATTAAAAATGATCTGGAGTCCATTACTACATCATGATGCTAGCCATGTATGGTTTAGGCATCTAGTCATTGAAGCTGCTAGACAAGTGCAAATGGTAGAATAATGCTAGATCAAGTCAGTAATAACTCCCATTAGCATCACCTTAACTGAGCAATTTTCTGGTGATATATCAATCACACCATTTACATTTACCATGATGATAGCTGGATTTTCCTGTACAGTATTAACCGCATTTATAATAGATATCAATTTACGACTATTGCTAGTTATAACTATCCTGAATAGAATAACAATGAAAACTTTCATAACGCTTTTATCAAGCTATATTATCAAAGTACGCTGCAGCCAAATAAGCAAGGTAAGTGAGAAAATATGACCCAAACAATTCAATTAGCTGGTTTAACCATAAATCAAAATCTATATGATTTTATTGAACATGAAGCTTTGCCAGATACAGACATAACATCAGCACATTTTTGGCAAAGTTTTGCCCAAATAATTAATGATTTATCAGGTGAAAATGCGCAGTTACTTATTAAACGAGATGATTTACAAACGCAAATAGATACTTGGCATCAAAATAATTTTGGCGATAAATTTAATTTTACCCGCTACAAACAGTTTTTAACTGACATCGGCTACCTTGCACCCATGGTAGAAAATTTCTCTATTAGCACAGAAAATGTAGATGCCGAATTAGCTACCATCGCAGGCCCTCAACTTGTTGTACCTATCATGAATGCTCGCTTTGCCTTAAATGCCGTAAATGCCCGCTGGGGTAGTTTATACGATGCCCTTTATGGCACTGACGTAATTAGCAGTGAAGATGGCGCAGAAAAAGCAAGTAGTTATAATCCTGTACGCGGCGCAAAAGTTATCCGTTATGCGAAAGATTTTTTAGATCAAGCTATTCCATTAGTTAATGGTAGCCATCAAGACGTTATTGCCTATCATTTAAACGAACAGCAATTAATGGTGAGTTTAGCCAATGGCGAACAAAGCCAACTAAAAGAAAGCTGTGCTTTTATTGGTTTCACTGGCAGCATCAGTCAGCTAAGCACTTTAGCTTTTCAACATAATGGTTTACACCTAGAGCTAGTATTTGATGCGCACAGTGTTATAGGAAAGTTAGAGCCATCAGCGTTAAGTGACATTATCCTTGAATCAGCACTAACCACTATAATGGATTGCGAAGATTCTGTTGCGGCCATTGATGGTGACGACAAAGTACTAGCCTACCGTAATTGGCTAGGGTTAATGCAAGGTACTTTGACAGAAGAAATTAATAAAAATGGCCAAGTATTCACCCGTAAAATGAATAACGACCGCAGCTATCAATCACTATCAGGCGATACGATACAACTTAAAGGTCGCAGTTTAATGTTTGTACGAAATGTTGGTCACCTAATGACCAACAATGCCATTATTGATGAGCAAAAGCGTGAAATTCCAGAAGGAATTATGGATGCAATGATTACCTCTCTACTTGCTCTACATGATTTAAAAGGTAATAGTAAATTAGGTAATAGCAGTGAAGCATCCATATATATTGTAAAACCCAAAATGCATGGCTCTGATGAAGTACAGTTTGCTGATACCTTATTTGCCCGTGTAGAAGATGCACTATCACTACCGCGTAATACCATAAAAATGGGTATTATGGATGAAGAAAGGCGCACTAGTGTCAATTTAAAAAATTGCATTCATGCGGCTAAAGAACGCGTAGTTTTCATTAACACTGGCTTTTTAGATAGAACGGGTGATGAAATTCATACTTCCATGGCGGCAGGCCCAATGGCACGTAAATCGGATATCAAGCTAACACCTTGGATTGGCGCCTATGAAAATAACAATGTAGATGTAGGACTGGCTTGTGGCTTTAGCCAAAAGGCTCAAATTGGTAAAGGCATGTGGCCTATTCCAGATCAAATGGCTAACATGATCGCAACTAAAGTTAATCATGTTGAAGCAGGGGCAAATACAGCTTGGGTTCCTTCACCAACCGCGGCAACACTGCACGCATTGCATTACCACCGCATTGATGTATTTACACAGCAAAAAGAGTTGATACAGCGAGAAAACGCTAGCTTAGATGATATTTTAACCATTCCATTGGCAACAGATACTAATTGGAGTGACGCTGAAATAACACAAGAGTTAGATAATAATGCCCAAGGAATTCTAGGTTATGTTGTTCGTTGGATAGATCAAGGTATCGGCTGTTCTAAAGTACCTGATATTAATGATGTCGGTTTAATGGAAGACAGAGCAACATTACGTATTTCTAGTCAACATATTGCTAACTGGCTGCACCATGGAATTTGCAGCCAAGAGCAAGTACAAGCGAGTCTAGAAAAAATGGCAAAAATTGTTGATGGTCAAAATGCAAATGACCCAAGCTACCAAGCAATGAGTGACGATTTTACTAATAGCATTGCCTTTAAAGCCGCATCTGCTTTAGTATTTTGCGGTGCAAAACAACCAAGTGGTTACACTGAGCCATTATTACATCAATTTAGATTAGATAAAAAGCAAGCGCTTGCTAACAATACATAATATTTTTATATCATTTATTTAAGTAAAGCTGGTCTAATACAATAAATGAAAGCAGATAATAAATAACCTTGTTATTATAATTTGCTTTTTTTTACCCGCTCGAATGATGAAAAAATTGACATTGTCGCCTAAATTGTCGCCTAATAGATAATAGTTTTCCTTCATACACTAGCAACCAATCAACAGTTAAGCCGTGTAAAAAAAAATAATTAAAAATAATTAAGCGGATGTTTAAACAGAATGATCTATTAGCTCATTAGAAACTCACTAACAACATTTGCTAGTGACATAAACGTTGCTTCACGCATACTAGTTTTACGCCATACCATACCTATTTCTCTATATACCTCGCCTTGCATGGGCTTAATTAGCAATCCCTCTAACTTACCAATGTCTTTATCTACCGCCATTTTGGGTAAAAAAGTAACACCATGATGAAACGCAGTCATTTGAACTAAGGTGGCTAAACTAGAGGCTGAAAAGCTATTAATAAGACTAGCATCCGCTAGCTTACATGCTGATACAGCATGTTCAGTTAAGCAGTGCTCCTTATTTAGTAAAAAAACACTTTTTTCTGGTAGGCTTTGATAATCAAAAGATTTTTGAAAACTATTCACTAACGCTTTATCACATGCAATATAGAAATCATCTTTTCCCAATATTTTAGAAAAAAAATTATTCTTGGGAATAGGAAAAGCAAGTATTACACAATCAATTTCACCTTGATCTAACTGCAATAATAAATTTTCAGTTGTATCTTCTCGTAAGTATAACTCAATATTTGGTAAGTACTTTTGACAAGCTTGTACTAAGTCAGTGAGTAAAAATGGTGCAATAGTTGGAATACACCCAAGATTGACACTACCACTATTATGACAGCCTTGCTGCTGGGCAAAAGCAGTGAACTCATTGGCACTAAGTAAAAGTTGCTGTGCAAGTGTCACTACTTGTTTACCATGGCTAGTAAAAATAAAACGCTTATGGTCTCGTTCAAGTAATTGACAAGATAACTGCTGCTCTAATTTTAAAATCGCACTACTTAATGTTGACTGACTAACAAAACAAGCTTGGGCTGCTTTATTAAAATGCTGATATTTATCAAGTGCCAATAAATAGTATAAATGTTTAAGGTTAGGTAGCTTATTATTAAGGGCATCGTTATTCATAGCACATCTATTTTTTAGATTAAACTCTTACCTTATACTAATTAAATTAATGAAGTACAAGGCCCAGTACAAACTCAGTTTGGTTATCATTTACTAGAAGTAACTGCACGCAGCTAAGAAAGCTGTAATTTTTACGCAAAGCTGGATTCAAGTAATAATCCTTAATAAAATCGAGTAGGGTGAGGCTTTTGCCTCATCCCTCTCACAGAACCGTACGTACGGATCTCGTATACGGCTCCTGTAATTTACTGTTTCTTATTGTTTTAATAATAAGAAGCAAGAACCCCTGTTTTCACTTCATCTATCTGATACAAGCCTATTTCTTTAAACCATTTGTTTGGCATAGCATAGTTTGCCAGTGGACTCTTGGCACTTCGCCATGAGTTCATCTTGATAAACTTAAAAGGTGGCTTGTACTTTAATTGCTTCAATCGCCTATGTAATTTTGTCGGCTTTTTCCACAGCTTTAGTTGTACCGCCCTTAATCTTCGCCTGATCCAAGCAGACAGTGTCTGTAAAACTGAACTTATATTCGCTATTTTGAAGTAATTCACAAATCCCCTTAGCACTGGATTGAGTCGTTTTAACACTTGAGCTAAATTTCCTCCTCCATTACGTTTAGTGAGCTGTTTCACTTTTACTTTTAAGTTTTTGAGCTTCTTTTCTTGAATACGGGTGTAATTGCTACCAATTGTCACCCCTAAGAATTTTATCCCTGTATCGCTATGCGCTATATGGGTTTTACGCTCATTCACTTTAAGTTTCAGTGTTACTTCTAGCATATGACTCGCTACTTTTAATGCGTTTTCTGCCCCAGATTTTGAGGTGCAGAATATCAAGATATCATCGGCGTAGCGCACTATTCTGTGCTGACGTTTCATCATTTCTTGATCAAACTCATCTAGGTATATATTCGATAATAATGGACTGATAACGCCACCTTGTGGGCTACCAATGTCACTATCTTCAAACGTTGAGCCTATCATCACCCCGCTTTTGAGAAACTGCTTTATCAAGTCTAAGATACTGCCGTCTGTGATACGTTTCCTCACGAACTTTATAATTAAGTCGTGATCGAGTGTATCAAAACATTTCGACAAATCCATATCAACAACATGGCGCTTGTTATATCTGCGTATAAATAGCGTCGCTTTGCTGATAGCTTGATGACAGCTTCGCCCCACGCGATAGCCATAACTTGATGGATGAAAGTGTGGGTCAAATATTGGTGTCATGATATTCGATAAACATTGTTGAACAATTCGGTCTCGAACGGTTGGAATGCCCAGTAAGCGTTTGCCGCCATCGTCTTTGGCAATTTCAACTCGTTTTACTGGTTGCGCTTGGTAGCGCTTTTCCTTCAGTTCAAGCAATAATTGTTTGAGCTCTTTTTCCAAATTTATGGTAAAGCCATCTACGCTCTGCCCGTCAATGCCAGCAGCGCCTCGATTCTTTTTCACTTGTTTGTAAGCCACATACAGCGCTTGCAGTGAAAGCATGCGTCCGTAAAGGCTAAAATGAACTCTCATATTATTGTCTCACATCACTTGTCATTAGCTTTATCTACATCAGTTGGGTTTGTTTCATTATCGCGTTAAGCCTTCTAGCGAGGGAGTTTATCCCTATTTAGATTTTGATTGGATACAATGCCAGGCTTCCCCAGTTACTGCACTGACCCCCTGATAGAAATTCCACCCTCAATCACAGCATTGGTCTGACTAAGTATAGGGCTTCGCGCTATTTTGGACGCTTACCCACCAATACCGCCGAAACAGGTTACGGTTAGTTGTGTACCTCTATCTTCCTATGGCTTCCTTCAGACCCTATCGTTAGCCAATAACGCCCTTGCCATTCGGATCATCTTCCCCTTAGTCAGGGTGATAAGGCTTCTTTCAGCCTATCGGGTTTGCCAGCTTCGCTGGGCAAACAAATAAAAGCCACAACAAACGTTGTGGCTTTTTTATGCTTGTATACTTGTATAATTAAGTAAAAGTCGCTTGTATCATCCAAAAGAACAATATCGACAATCCTGCACCAATTGGTAAAGTAATTACCCAAGACACGACAATATTACGTACAACTCCTAAGTTAATCGCAGCAATACCACGAGCCATACCTACACCTAACACAGCACCAACTAATGTTTGTGTGGTTGAAATAGGTAAGCCAGCACCAGAGGCGATAACCACTGTACAAGCCGCAGCTAATTCGGCAGAAAAACCGCGACTTGGGGTTAAATGAGTGATACCTTGACCGATAGTCGCCATAACTTTATGACCAAAAATAGCCAGACCAGCAACAATACCAAAGCCACCTAGTGGTAATATCCACCAAGCAATCACTGATTTCGCGGTAATCTGGCCACCATTATCAACAATGCTAACAACAGCAGCTAGTGGACCAATCGCGTTAGCAACATCGTTTGAACCATGAGCAAACGCCATACAACAAGCCGTTATTATCATCAACACAGCAAAAACTTTTTCTACATTGGCATAATGCGTTTTAAGAGCTACTGATTCATCAAATTTAAGACGATGAATAAACACTTTCCCAATAATAGTGACAATAACAGCACTAATAACGGCATAGATAAAGCCATCAGTAGCACCAATATGCAGATCTAAATGCTTAAGGCCTTTTTTGATAGTCACTAGTGCTAAGACAAAACCAGCTAAAAACATGTAAAGTGGCACCCAACGTTTCGCCTGTTGTAGCGGCTTATCGGTATCAAAAATAAGTTTCTGAGCACTATTAAAAATAACAAAAGCAATAACACCAGAAATAAGTGGCGTGATAACCCAACTACCAACAATACCTCCAACCTTGCTCCACTCTACAGCATCTGCGCTAACGCCAACGGCAGCAAAACCAACAATAGCGCCAACAATAGAGTGTGTAGTAGATACCGGCCAACCTAAAGCCGAGGCAATAAGTAACCAAGTAGCGGCAGCAAATAGTGCTGAAATCATGCCAAAAACGAGTAATTCAGGCGATTCAACAAAGAAACTGGCATCAATAATTCCCTTACGAATCGTTGAAGTTACTTCACCACCAGCTAAATAAGCACCAGCAAATTCAAATACCATGGCGATAATAATAGCCTGCTTAATCGTTAGCGCTTTAGAGCCAACCGAGGTTCCCATAGCATTGGCAACATCATTAGCACCAATACCCCACGCCATAAATAAACCAACCACAGCAGCGATAATAACGAAAGTAGAACCTGAGTTAAGAATAATATCCATCAGTAATACCCTATTTTCTAGCTAAAAGAATTTCTAAACGTGCACCAACACGCTCAGCAAGATCGGCTAAGTCACCAACCCAATCAATGATTTGATATAAAAACATTACATCAACCAGATTCAACCCATTTTCTATGGCGAGTAGTTCTTTACGTAAAACAATTTGCATTGAATCAGTATCATTTTCTATTTCATCTAATTGGTTGATCATTTTTTCAACCAATACGACTTCACGACCACGAAAGCCTGTTTCTAGCAAGTCATCTAACTCATTAATTGCTTCCGCTGCTTTTTCTGTTGCTTCAATACAACGAGCTAAATATTCTGAAAATTGCGCTTGTAAACTAACTGGTATTTCTAATTTACGACCTAAAATACGCCCAGCAATATCTTTTGCACGATTAGCGATTTTATCTTGCTGAGTAAGTAACTCTAATAAATCAGCTCGGTCTACTGGCATAAACAAGCCACCAGGTAACTCTAAACGTAGTTGACGTTTCAAGGCATCAGCATCTTGTTCTAATTTAGATAATTTACGACGAACTTTAGCCGCTTCACTCCAATTTTGCTCATAACAAGCGCTAAAAAAAGGAATAAGTTGATTGCTACATTTAACAACCAATTTAATATGTTTTTCTAATGGTTTAATAGGTGATTTTGCAAATACACCTAATATTGTGCTTCTGGCCATAATTAGTTTCCAATTTATTATTTTTCAGGGCGGATAATAACGTATTTATCTAGCAATGTTAACTTGATACCAATCTCACTAACTATGTGATCATTTCTACTTGTTAAAATCACCTGTGATGTTAAATTTTATCGATTAGAATCATACGACAGTTATATGACAGTTTTATTACAAAAAAGACAGTGCCAAAATGAGTATCGAATGACAAGATCCGAAGACAATTTAATATTCTTTGGGTTCAAAGCCTTCAATAGTTACACCTGCTAACCCCCCCGAACCATTTTGATCATTACTTTTAAGTTTGATCATTAAACGTAAGTCATTCGGAGAATCGGCATGATGAATCGCATCCGCACAAGTAATTAAACCATGTTGGTATAAATTAAAGAGTGCTTGATCAAAGGTTTGCATACCTAGCTCATTAGATTTTTCCATTACTTCTTTAATGTTACCTACATCGCCTTTTTTGATCAGCTTTGCAATGTAAGGTGAATTTAACAATATCTCTATAACAGCAACTCGACCATTGCCATCTTTAGTTGGCACTAATTGCTGAGCAATAATGCCACGTAGGTTCAACGCTAAATCAAATAATAATTTGTCATGTTGCTCAGCTGGAACTAAATGCATAATTCGGTCAATAGCTTGGTTAGCATTATTAGCATGTAAAGTGGCAATACATAAATGACCTGTTTCGGCAAAACTTAAAGCATGCTCCATCGTTTCTTGATTACGAATTTCACCAATTAAAATAACATCCAGAGCTTGTCGTAATGAACTTTTAAGTGCTGCGTCAAATGACTCAGTATCTAAGCCTACTTCCCGCTGAGTGATCATACATTTTGCATGTTCATGAACAAATTCCATTGGATCTTCAATGATAAGAATATGGCCGCGAGAATTACGATTACGATAATCGATCAAGGATGCCATCGAGGTTGATTTACCCGTACCGGTACCACCAACAAAAAGCACTAAGCCCCGCTTTGACATCACCACATCTTTAAGTATTGAAGGTAATCCTAAATCATCTACATCAGGAATATCAGTAACAATACGTCGGATGACCATGCCAGCCATATCACGTTGCCAAAAAGCAGAAACCCGAAAGCGGCCAATACTGTCAATAGAAATAGCAAAATCACACTCTTTTTCTTCATCAAATTGACGAACTTGTTTTTCGTTCATTGCATTATGAACCAAGCCTAACGACTCTTCATCTGACAAGACATGCTCAGAAATAGGCTGTAATTCACCATTAATTTTTGCACTAACGGCTAACTTAGCTGTAACAAACATATCAGATGCGCCGAGACTCACCATTTTTTCTAATAACTGATGAAAATTCATTAGATATTCCTGTTTTTTATATTTCTATGTTTCTATGTTTCAATGTTTCAAAAGCATGTTAAACACTTTTAAACTGATTTTTATCTACTGCTTTCTCCATCGCAGCACCTTTGGTGATCATGCCGCGATTAACTAGGTTTTGTAAGCATTGATCCATAGTTTGCATACCGTTAGACCTACCTGTTTGAATGGATGAATACATTTGTGCAATTTTATTCTCACGAATTAAATTACGAATCGCAGGTGTACCAATCATAATTTCATGGGCTGCTACTCGTCCACCATCAACTTTCTTAATCAAGGTTTGAGAAATAACCGCACGAAGAGATTCTGACAACATAGAACGCATCATAGATTTTTCCGCTGCTGGGAATACATCAATAATACGGTCAATAGTTTTAGGAGCGGAAGTTGTATGAAGTGTACCGAACACTAAGTGACCTGTTTCAGCCGCAGTCATAGCAAGGCGAATAGTTTCTAAATCACGCATTTCACCTACCAGAATAACATCTGGATCTTCACGCAGTGCTGAGCGTAAAGCCGCTTCAAAACTTAAAGTGTCTCGATGCACTTCTCGTTGATTAATTAAGCATTGCTTATTTTCATGAACAAATTCGATAGGATCTTCAATCGTTAAAATGTGATCATTTTTAGTGATATTAATATAATCAACCATTGCTGCTAAAGTGGTTGATTTACCCGAGCCTGTTGGACCTGTTACCAAAACTAAACCACGCAGCGTATCGGAAATATCACGAAAAATATCAGGACATCCTAAATCATCAAGAGATAATATTTTGCTTGGAATCGTACGAAATACCGCAGCAGGTCCTCGGTTTTGATTAAAGGCGTTTACCCTAAAGCGTGCTAAGTTTGGTACTTCAAAAGAGAAATCTACCTCTAACTTTTCTTCATACTCTTTACGTTGACGATCATTCATAATATCGTAAACCAAGGCGTTTACATCTTTAGCATCAAAAGCGGGGATATTTAATTTCCGCACATCACCATCGACTCGAATCAATGGTGGCGAACCCGTTGATAAATGTAAATCTGACGCTTCATGCTGCATACTAAATGCGAGTAGTTCGGTAATATCCATAAAAAACCCTCGGTTTATCTGCTAAAATAGTCTCTGTTAAAAAATATACCTGTCAAAGCCTTAGGCTCAACATTATTTAGCTAAAAAATCATGAACAAAATTAAAGAAAATATAGCAAAAATCAAACAGCAAATTGATCAAGCTTGCTATGCTACTTATCATACTAATAATCAAGAAAATGCTCTTTTCTCAAATAATAGACAAAATTCTGTCACTTTGCTCGCGGTCAGTAAAACCAAACCAACGACAGCGATAGAAAAAGCTTATCTGGCTGGGCAACGTAATTTTGGTGAAAACTATTTACAAGAAGCTGTTGATAAAATAGCTCAACTATCACATTTGCCAGATCTTTGCTGGCACTTTATCGGCCCTATTCAATCCAATAAAACTAAACAAATTGCGAAAGCATTCTCTTGGGTTCACAGCGTTGATAGAGCTAAAATTGCCATACGCTTAAATTCACACCGTAATGAGTACTTAAGTAAGACAAGCTATTCAAATTATGGTCAAAATTCCGCACTAAATATTTGTTTACAAGTCAATATTAGTGAAGAGTCATCGAAATCAGGCATCATGGCTAGTGAACTGTTTTCTTTAGCTGAGGTTGTTGATAACTGTGATAAACTCACCTTACGAGGCTTAATGGCTATTCCAGAAAAAAATACCGACATCGCAAGTTACGAAAAAATGCAGCACTTGTTTAAAAAATTACAAACCCAATATTCAACAGTAGACACTCTTTCAATGGGTATGTCGAACGATTTAAGCGCGGCTATAGCCCATGGCTCAACTATGGTAAGAATCGGCAGAGCCATCTTTGGGGAAAGAAATTAAAGTAACTTGCGACTCAAAAAAAATGACGAACATCAAAACCAGCAAAAAAATTTAGGACACAGTATTTATGAAAAAAATAGCCTTCATCGGTGCCGGTAATATGGCACGCGCAATCATTATTGGGTTAATTAACTCGGGAGTGGCGGCAAAAAATATTATCGTTGCCAACCCTTCACCAGAAAATAGAATCCGATTAGCAAATGAGTTTGGTGTACAACAAACCAGCGACAATATTGAAGCGACAACGTTTGCTGATATTATCGTACTTAGTGTTAAGCCAAATGTTATATGTGATGTCTGTCAACAACTCAGTAATATATCAGATATTGCCAATAAACTGTTCGTTTCTGTCGCAGCAGGTACTACAATTGCTCAAATTCAACAAGCACTGAACAGTCAAGTAGCGCTAGTACGGGTTATGCCTAATACACCAGCACAATTAGGCTTAGGTATGAGCGGTTTGTTTGCTTCAAAAGAAGTAAACAGTGAGCAAAAAGCAGTAAGCGATAAGTTAATGTCTGCTGTTGGTAAAATTATTTGGTTAGAAACTGAAGATAAAATTAACAATATTACTGCCCTTGCAGGCTCAGCACCCGCCTACTTTTTTCTCTTTATGGAAGCCATGGAAAAACAAGCACAAATCTTAGGTTTTAACGCCCAAGAAAGTAGAATGCTAGTACAGCAAACAGCCCTTGGCGCAGCACAAATGGTTGAACATAATACTGCCGCCATTAGTACGTTAAGAGAAAATGTCACCTCCAAAGGTGGAACGACCTTTGCCGCTCTTGAGCAATTTAGAAAAGAGGGCCTAGATCAAATGGTCAGTAATGCAATAAATGCCGCTCTTGCCCGTGCTGAAGAAATGACAAAGGGTCATTAAAAGTTTCGAGTTTCGAGTTTCGAGCACAAATTAACAAAAATAAAATGTTACGTTAGGAGATATAATGGAAGCAGTAATATACTTACTTCGATTCGCATTTGATGCGTTATTAATGATTTTGATCATGCGTTTTTGGCTACAGTGGGTTAAAGCTGATTTTTATAATCCACTAAGCCAATTCATCGTTAAAGTGAGCAACCCTTTGGTAGTACCTTTACGTAGAGTTATTCCAAGCTTAGGTGGTTTAGACATAGCAACTCTTTTTGTTGCTTATACCGTTGCAACATTAAAATTTTTCACTTTAGCGACACTAGCAGGTAAAAGTTTATTAGCCACTTTGGCTTTTTACATTGGTCTATTGGCATTAATAAAACAAGCAGGATTTTTACTTTTTGTTATCATGATCTTCATGGCTATCATGAGTTGGGTAGTGCAAGGTTACAATTCAACCTTAATGATTTTTCATCAATTAACAGAGCCATTTTTAAACCCTATCAGGCGTATTATTCCAAATTTTGGCGGATTAGACCTATCTATAATTGTTGCTTTTTTAGCGATGAATGTCATTAATATTTTGCTTGCTAATTCTTTACCTTATTGGGGTGCATTGTAATTATATTAGTAGAAATAAAATTTGAACTTTGTATTTTGAACTACAAATATCTTTTTTCAGATCTGTTCTTCAGATCTGTTCTATAATAGAGAGATATACTCAAACCACCTAAAAATGTGAGTTTCAGCTGAATCCTGCATCTTGAAGTGACTTGGGTATAGACCTTATTAAAATAGACTAATCAGGAGAGCCGCATGAAAAATTTGATAATGAAACTATTGCTAGCGATCACCATCAGCGTTTTTGCTACTACTCACGCAAGTGCTGAAAACATGAAAAAACTCGGCTCAATGAATGTACATTATATGGCTCTTGGCTCAACTTTTTTCACGCCAGAAATAGCTAAGGCTTATGGTATAACCCGTAGCCGCTATAATGGTCTTATTAATATTTCTGTGCTTGATAATAGCAAAACAGACAATCCCGCTAAAACCGTTAGCATTAGTGGACAAGCAAAAAATAATTTAGGGCAATTTAAAACCTTAGAATTTACCGAAGTAAAAGAAGGTGATGCCATTTATTATTTAGCTCAAATTAAATACAGCAACGAAGAGACGCTGCATTTCACTTTAGCCATCAATGATGGCAAAGAGCAGCAAACGTTGAAGTTTTCTCAAAAATTTTATGTCGATTAACGAATAAGTTTCGAGGTAACATGAGTATAGAGCAACATAGTGGCTGATAATATTGTCTGCCACTATTCAAAGATAATTTTACAACAACTAAGTAATGTACGTTATTATTGCCATCATTATGTATCAAGAAAAAGTATCAACATCTCATGTCAAAAATAGTTTTAGCCACAGGTAACCAAGGTAAAGTTAAAGAATTAGCAAGCTTACTCGCTACAGACCAAATCGAAGTTGTTCCTCAAAGTGATTTTAATGTACCTGACGTTGAAGAAACAGGCACCACCTTTGTTGAGAATGCCATTATCAAGGCGCGGCATGCTACTAAAATTACGGGCTTACCAGCCATAGCTGATGATTCAGGTTTAGAAGTTGATGCATTAAATGGTGCGCCGGGTGTCTATTCAGCTCGCTATGCCAGTGATATTACCGAAAACCCAACAGATAATGACAATACTAATAAGCTACTTGCCGCATTAGAAAATACGCCAGATAAACAACGCAGTGCACGTTTTCATTGTGTCTTAGTTTATATGCAACACGAAAATGATCCTACCCCAATTATTTGTCACGGTGTGTGGCAAGGTAGTATAAGTCGTGAAAAGCAAGGTGAACAAGGCTTCGGTTATGATCCCATTTTTTGGCAAGATGATTTACAAATGTCTTCAGCACAATTACCACGAGATATAAAAAACAACTTAAGTCATCGCGGTCAAGCGTTAGCCAAATTAACAATAGCATTAGCCAAAACGAAATGATAACAACCGTATCATGAATCCTAAATTATTAACTATACCACCACTATCACTCTACATTCATATACCTTGGTGTGTAGAAAAGTGCCCTTATTGTGACTTTAATTCTCATGCACTGAAGTCACAAGTACCAGAGCAAAGCTATGTCAATGCCTTAATCGCTGATTTAGATGCTGATATCACTCGCTTTGATTTGTCACAACGATCATTACATTCAATTTTTATTGGTGGTGGTACGCCAAGTTTATTTTCAGCTAAGGCTATTGAACGTTTACTCGATCAAGTATTATCTCGTTTTAAGCACAACTCTTCTCAAGCTAACGATATTGAAATTACTTTAGAAGCGAACCCTGGCACAGTAGAAGCCGATAAATTTATCGGCTTTTCCAAAGCAGGAGTGACCCGTTTATCCATTGGTGTACAAAGTTTTGAGTCAGATAAATTACTTAAATTAGGAAGAATTCATAACGTTGATCAGGCAAAACAAGCAGCACAATTCGCTCATCAATCTGGCATAAAGAGTTTCAACTTAGATTTAATGCATGGCTTGCCAAATCAAAGCGTAGACAATGCGCTAGATGATTTAAAAACAGCCATTAGTTTAAAGCCAGATCATCTCTCTTGGTATCAACTCACCATTGAGCCAAATACCGCCTTTCATTCTAAACCACCTAAATTGCCGTCAGATGAAATTTTATCGGCGATTCAAGATCAAGGTTTTAAATTACTGAGTGATGCTGGCTATCAACAATATGAGATATCTGCCTTTTGCCTAGTAAAAAATGGTGCTGAAGATGATAAAAAAAGCCAACATAACCTTAACTATTGGCGCTTTGGTGACTACCTTGGCATAGGTTGTGGCGCACATGGCAAGATTACTGACATAAAAAAATCGGTTATTCAGCGCACGGTTAAAGTTAAGCACCCTAAAGGTTACCTTGATCCAAACCGAGAACCATTAGATCACTTAAATACTGTTACTAGTGATGAGTTGGCTTTTGAATACATGATGAATCAACTACGATTGTTTTCTAGCTTTACCTTAGTAGAATACCAACAGCGCACAGGATTAGTTGCTAGCACTGTATTACCAACGCTATTACAAGCTCAGAATAAAAAGCTGATGACTTGTACTAATAATCTATCTATCGAAGGTAAGTGGCAAGTCACACAACTTGGTCACCGGTATTTAAATGATTTATTGGCGCTTTTTCTCTGATGACTCTAGCATGTGAAAATACTGATCAATACTTTATGCAAAAAGCATTTGAGCTAGCCCAACAGGCTGAACAACATAATGAAATTCCTGTTGGCGCAGTAGTGGTCTATCAAGGAAAAATTATAGGTGAAGGCTTTAATCAATCAATACGACGTAACGATCCTTCAGCCCATGCTGAAATGCTCGCTATTCGCCAAGCTGGAGAGCACCTTAATAATTATCGTCTGCTAGATTGCACCTTGTACGTCACGTTAGAGCCCTGCCCTATGTGTGCAGGTTTGTTGGTACATAGCCGCATAAAACAGCTTGTTTATGCCAGCTATGATCTAAAAACAGGCGCTGCTGGTAGTGCTTTTAATCTGGTGTGTAATGAACAGCTAAATCATCAAATAAAGATCACAAGTGGCGTTATGCAAGAGCAATGTAGCCAGCTGTTGTCCGCTTTTTTTAAACGTCGTCGAGCAGAAAAAAAATATTGATCACATGGCATGTCATGGTAAATAGTTTTTTACTTACTGGGTTATTAATTGAAAGCTAATTTTATTGGGCTAGGATGCTGATTCATTGTAAATAAATATTATCTATTTGAAGTTAAATTATTATGGACCTGGAAATTAATTCTCTGTATACTTAGACAGTAGTAATAATTTATTAATAATTGGAAACGTCATATGCTTGATGTCCAAAAAAGACAGCAAAATTTTTATAGCTTGGAAGTGCTTTCTGATATTCTATCACTTTCAAAAAGATCGATAGAAGCAAAGGTTAAAAAGGGAGAAATAGTCCCCTGTGAGAGGTCAGGACTAATCGACAAGGCTCAGGTATTGCATTTTCCAGCTATTAAAAGTCTCCATGAATCTAAATGGGACAGTGAATTAAATGTCACGCCAAATAGAAGTTATAAGCTCATTGAGCTTTTTGCTGGTGGCGGAGGTTTAGCTTTAGGCATGGAGCAGGCTGGGTTTAAAAGCGTACTGCTAAATGAAATGGATAAGCATGCTTGCAATACATTGAAATATAACCGACCTGACTGGAATGTCATTCAAGGGGATATTTCAGAGATTGATTTTACAAATATTGATGATGAAATTGATGTATTAACTGGCGGATTTCCCTGCCAAGCATTCTCATATGCAGGTAAAAGTTTAGGCTTTGAAGATACTAGGGGGACACTATTTTATCAGATGGCGCGAGCTATAAAAGAAACCTCTCCAAAAGTATTTATGGCTGAGAATGTAAGGGCATTGCTTACACATGATAATGGTAGAACACTTGATACAATCAAAAAAGTCATAGAAGAAATTGGTTATACATTAATTGTTGCTCCAAAAGTTATGAAGGCCATATTTTATAAAGTGCCTCAAAAAAGAGAACGGTTGATTTTAGTTGGTGTTCGAAATGATTTAGTAAGTAATGCGGTGTTTCATTGGCCTTCGGCATACAATCGAGTTATGACTCTTGATGATGCATTTCGCAAAGGTGAGCTTTATGACTCAGATGTTCCTAAATCTATTGGTCAAAAATACCCAAAAAGAAAAGCCGAAATCATGGAGCAAGTTCCACAAGGTGGTTATTGGAGAAACCTTAGTGATGACCTCCAAAAAGAGTATATGCAAGGTAGTTATGACTTAGGTGGAGGTAAAACGGGCATGGCTAGAAGACTTTCAATGTCAAAACCTAGTTTAACTTTGACTACTTCTCCCGCTCAAAAACAAACGGAACGTTGCCATCCTCTTGAGACTCGACCACTAGAATCCCGAGAATATGCTCGTATTCAAACATTTCCTGATGACTGGGAGTTTCAAGGGCCGTTGTCTGCTATATATCGACAAATAGGTAATGCAGTACCTGTAAACATGGCCGCAGCATTAGGTAGGTCTTTGGTAAGACTGCTAAACAATATGGAAGCATAGTTTAAATAAAAGTATTTTTTGTTTTATTGAGGCATATGGCAACGCTAAAGAGGAATGGTTTAACCGTCTTTCCGCACCTAAAATAATCAAACTAGGGTTTGTTGATCTTTTCTGATTCCAGTGCAGAGGTAACAATATCTTCAGCAACTTCTTTTGCTTTCGCATCTAACCACATTAAGGTATCGTAATAACGACGAATATTGTCCACATAATGCACAGGCTCTTTGCCACGAGCATAACCATACTTAGTTTTTTTATAATATTTTTTCTGCTGCAATAAGGGCAAACGCGTTTTTACTTCAACCCAACGATCGGGATCGCCTCCTTGCTGCTGTGTGATAATTCTCGCATCATTTAAGTGACCAAAACCAACATTATAAGAAGCAAGCGCAAACCACATTCTGTCTGGGCTAGGAATTCTATCAGGCATTTTATCTATCATACGTTTAAAGTATTTGCTGCCGCCACGGATACTTTGCTCCGCATCTAATCGACTTTTAATGCCCATCTGTTTAGCGGTAGCAAGCGTTAACATCATCATACCTCGTACACCAGTATGAGAGCGAGCATCAGGTTGCCAATGAGATTCTTGGTAACTAATTGCCGCTAATAAGCGCCAATCAATTTCTTGAGCATATTTTTCAAATAGGGCTTGATACGTTGGAAGTTTTGTCGACACTGCTTTAATAAAAGTGCGAGTTTCTACATAATTAAACTGCTCAACATGACCATAATATTTATCATCAAGTGCTAACAGCGTACCGTTATGATGCACTTGTCCAAAAAACTCGATCAAACTGGCTAAAATGGCATCATCGCCATTTTTACTCACCATCCAAGCCAGCGGCTCCGCTTTTTTTATAGTAAATCCAACACTGATTTCTGGATAATAACGACGATTTACCGCTAGGGCGTTGCTATCAATAATGGTGTAATCAATTTCTTCATTCAATATTTTTAATAATAATTCTTCACTATCAAATTCCGCTGTTTCTAACCAATTCAGTTCATTGTGTACTTGCTTAAGCACTTCTAAATTTTCAACATGGCTTGAGCTCACTGTGATCATTAACTTACCGTTAAGATCACTAATTTCCCTTGGTCTCACTTTTCCTTGTTTAAACACTAATTTTTGACTGACTTGTTCATAGCTTGGCGCAAAACGAAAGCTCAATAACCGTTTGTCTGTTACCGACAAACCAGCAGCAAGCAAATCTACTTCACCCGTGTTGAGTTTAATAAATAGTTCATCAAGGGAATAACTAGGCACTATTTTTAAATCAACCTTTAGGTAATCCGCATATTTTTGTGCTAGTTCATATTCGAAACCAGCAAAACCATCTGCTTGAGTATAATAGCTATTAAGGCCAAACAAGGTGCCGACACTAACATAGCCTCGTTCAAGAATGCGAGCAAAACTTGCTGGTGACTTCTGCTCACTACAAGAAAGAAGCAACGGAATTAACAAGAACGTAAATAATATTTTCTTGCTAATTGTTTGGGGCAAGTTATTAAAAAGTGAATATTTCATAAGCTTAATTGTGTCGTGTATTTGCTTGTTAGCCAAGTACTTTTTTTTCAGCATGCTTTTTAATATATTCCTGAATTTTTAGTGCTTACTAAAAAGTAAGAATTAAACTATAATATGCGCGAAATTTTCAGCTCTTGTGTCAATTAATGAGCTACATAACAAGCTTACATAAAATTTGGTGATTAATCCTATGTCGATGTTGATAAAAAACCTTCGTGGCGCTCCAGCACTTTCTGATTTTAGAGTAAAAAATTTATTAGCTCAGTGTGCACAATTGCAACTAGCTGTAACTGAAATTTATGCCGAATATGCCCACTTTGCTCAACTTAACGATGAGCTAACCACTAACGAAGCAAAGGTTTTACAACAGTTACTTACCTATGGACCAACAATTGAAGAACATGAGCCACAAGGACAATTTCACTTAGTAACCCCTCGTCCAGGAACAATATCACCATGGTCATCTAAATCAACTGACATTGCGCATAACTGTGGCTTAGCTAAAGTAGCACGTTTAGAGCGTGGTATGGCTTACTATGTTAGTTTTGAAGATGATATAAAATTAAGCGCAGAGCAAGCAACACAACTTATCGGTTTATTGCATGATCGCATGATGGAAAGCGTATTTACCGATTTCACTGATGCCGATAAATTATTCATCAGCGCTAAGCCCAGTGAATTAACCACTATTGATATTGAAAACGGCGGAAAAAATGCCTTAGTACAAGCTAACATTGACCTAGGTTTAGCGCTAGCCGACGATGAAGTGAATTACTTATTTGAAAACTTCACTAAGTTAGGCCGCAACCCACACGATATTGAACTTTATATGTTTGCCCAAGCAAACTCTGAGCATTGTCGTCATAAAATATTCAACGCTGACTGGACTATTGACGGTGAAAAACAAGAAAAATCATTATTTAAAATGATTCGTAATACCCATGAAATCAATGGTGATTACATATTAAGTGCCTATAAAGATAATGCTGCGGTTATGGTAGGTAACAAGGGTGGTCGTTTCTTCCCAAATCCAGAAACTAATGTTTATGGCTACCACCATGAAGATATTCAAATATTAATGAAGGTAGAAACACACAATCACCCTACTGCTATTTCTCCTTACCCTGGCGCAGCAACAGGGAGTGGTGGTGAAATTCGTGACGAAGGCGCAACAGGTATAGGCTCAAAACCTAAAGCTGGTTTAGTTGGTTTTTCAGTCTCTAACTTACGCATTCCTAATTTTGAACAACCATGGGAAACCGACTTTGGCAAACCAAGCCGTATTGTTTCAGCGCTAGATATTATGATTGAAGGGCCATTAGGTAGCGCAGCATTTAACAACGAGTTTGGTCGCCCAGCTATTTTAGGTTATTTCCGTACTTATGAAGAACAAGTCAACTCTTTCAATGGCACCGAGGTACGTGGTTATCACAAACCTATAATGCTTGCTGGCGGTTTAGGTAATATTAGAAATGAACATGTACAAAAACGCGAGATTGTTGTAGGTGCTAACTTAATTGCTCTTGGTGGCCCTGCCATGAACATTGGTTTAGGCGGTGGTGCCGCATCGTCAATGGCCTCTGGTCAATCAGCAGAAAATTTAGATTTTGCCTCGGTACAACGAGAAAATCCAGAGATGGAGCGTCGTTGTCAAGAGGTTATCGATAAATGTTGGCAATTAGGAGAGCGAAATCCAATCGCCTTTATTCACGATGTTGGCGCTGGTGGTTTATCAAATGCTTTCCCTGAATTAGTTTCTGATGGTGGCCGTGGTGGTATATTCGAACTTCGTAATGTACCTAATGACGAACGCAGCATGGCTCCTCATGAAATCTGGTGTAACGAATCTCAAGAGCGTTATGTTATTGCAGTATCTGATGAAAACCTGGCGACTTTTAAACAAATATGTCAACGAGAACGTGCTCCATTTGCTGTAGTAGGTAAAGCTACCGAAGAAGCACAATTAACCGTTACTGACTCACACTTTGCTGACAACGAAAAATTAGATACCCCCATTGATTTACCCCTTGATGTGTTGTTAGGTAAAACCCCTAAAATTTTCAAAAACGTACAAAGTGCTACTGCCACTGGCGATGTATTAAACGTTAGTGAAATTGATATAGAAGATGCTGCTAACCGTATTTTAAGCTTACCAACGGTTGCCGAGAAAACCTTCCTTATCACCATTGGTGATCGCTCAGTAACTGGCATGGTTAATCGCGACCAAATGGTTGGTCCATGGCAAGTACCTGTTGCCGATTGTGGCGTTACCGCATCTGCTCTTGATTCTTACCACGGTGAGGCAATGTCATTAGGCGAGCGTACACCCGTTGCTTTATTAAACTTTGGCGCTTCTGCTCGCTTAGCTCTAGCAGAGTCGTTAACGAATATTGCTGGCACTGATATTGGCGACTTAAACCGTATTAAGCTTTCAGCTAACTGGATGTCACCTGCAGGTCATCCTGGTGAAGACGCGGGCCTTTATGAAGCAGTAAAAGCCATTGGTGAGGAATTATGCCCAGCACTTGGTTTAACCATTCCGGTAGGCAAAGACTCAATGTCTATGAAAACTAAATGGCAAAACAACGGTGAAGAGAAAAGTGTTACTTCGCCAATGTCATTGATCATCACCGCTTTTGGTGTAGTTGAAGATATTCGGAAAACTGTTACACCGCAGTTACGTAATGATCTTGGCCTATCTAATAAAGAGACCTTATTAGTTGCCATTGATTTATCAAAAGGTAAAAACCGTTTAGGTGGCTCATGTTTAGCACAAGTTTATAAACAACTAGGCAATGAAACGCCAGATGTTGATAATGCCGAAACCTTAAAAGGCTTTTTCAATGCCATGCAAACCTTAGTACGTGAAGAAAAATTAATTGCTTATCATGATATTTCTGATGGTGGTTTATTTACTACGGTTTGTGAAATGGCTTTTGCTGGTCACACTGGTGTTGATATTGACTTATCTGCACTTAAAGGTGACAAGGTTTCAGTATTGTTCAATGAAGAGTTAGGTGCGGTAATGCAAATTCGCGCCAGCGATGTTAATGCCATTGACGCAATTTTAGCCAAGCATGGTGTGTTAGATTGTTGTACTGATATTGGTCGTATGAATAACGACGACACAATTCGCTTTACACGCAACGGAGCAACTATTTTAGAAAATTCTCGTACTTATTACCGCATGTCATGGGCACAAACCACCTATAAAATGCAATCGATGCGTGACAACCCAGAATGTGCCCAACAAGAACATGATGTAAAGTTTGATACCGAAGATCCCGGTTTAAATAGCGAGCTTAGCTTTGACATCAACGAAGATATAGTTGCTGATTTAATTGCTAAAGATGCAGAAAATAGCAGCAATCCGCGCATTGCAATTTTACGTGAGCAAGGCGTTAACTCTCATGTTGAAATGGCAGCGGCTTTTGACCGCGCTGGTTTTATTGCCATTGATGTACACATGTCAGACATATTAACAGGCCGTATCGATTTGGTTGATTTTAACGGTTTGGTCGCATGTGGTGGTTTCTCATACGGTGATGTTTTAGGTGCTGGTGAAGGTTGGGCAAAATCAATTTTATTCAACCCTAGCGCTAAAGCCATGTTTAAAGCTTTCTTTGAACGCACTGATACCTTTTCATTAGGTGTATGTAACGGTTGTCAAATGATGTCTAACCTAAAAGAGATCATTCCAGGTAGTGACGCATGGCCACGATTTGTACAAAATAAATCTGAACGTTTTGAAGCGCGTTTTTCATTGGTTGAAATTCAACAAAGCCCGTCGATATTCTTTAAAGGCATGGCTGGTTCAATAATACCAATCGCCGTTTCTCACGGTGAAGGTCGCACTGAATTTAGTGGTGATGAAGCGATTGATACCGCCAACAACTCAGATACAGTAGCAATGCGTTATGTTAACAACTATGGTGATATTACAGAAACCTATCCAGCTAATCCAAATGGCTCAGTTGATGGTATTACTTCATTAACCACCACCGATGGTAGAGTAACCATTATGATGCCACACCCTGAACGAGTGTTCCGCACCGTTGCTAACTCTTGGCATCCTGATAGCTGGGGTGAAGATTCACCTTGGGTACGTATGTTCCGTAATGCTAGAGCTTTTATAGGTTAACTTTTTTGCTAATAGCCCTAACCTCTTCATCTGAAACACTCATTGACTTGCATCAACTCTGTGTTTCTTTCTTGAATTAAAACCAACTAGCGTCAAAATGACCATAAATTTAAACCGACAACTTTCTCTTTAAAAATTGTCGGATTTTTATTACTTTTTAAAACACCAATAAACTCTGCTAAAATAATGACACTTTGAATAAAAATAACCAGTGGCACTATTATGAAAGATCATGACTGCTCACCATTAACTGACTACATTGAATACCCAGCAACAGAAATGCTTGCGCGTTCAGAAACATTTTATCAAGACATAAAACGCCGCCATTCTATTCGGAAATTCAGCAATAGAAATGTTGATAAAGCCATTATTGAAAACTGTCTAAAAGCCGCAGGAACAGCACCAAGTGGTGCTAATCATCAACCTTGGCATTTTGTTGCCGTTAGCTCAGCCGATATAAAAAAACAGATCAGAGAACAAGCCGAACATCATGAGCGTGGTTTTTATGAAGGGCGTGCAGGTGAAGAGTGGCTTGATGCCTTAAAAGAGCTAGGTACAGATGCTAACAAACCTTACCTAGAACAGGCTCCATGGTTAATTGCTATTTTTAGCCAGAAAAAAGGCGGTATAAGTGAAGCAGATAAAAACACTAATTATTATGTGCATGAATCGGTTGGCATAGCGACAGGTTTTTTAATCAACGCCTTACATAACGCAGGATTAGCAACATTAACGCACACACCAAAACCAATGTCGTTCTTAAATAAAGTGTGTAATCGCGGTGACAATGAACGTGCTTACATGCTACTAATTGCTGGTCATCCAGCAGAAGGTGCAACCGTACCTGCGCATGCTCAGGTGAAAAAGCCGCTCAGTGATATAGCTACTTTTTTATGATCTGAGACTGAACGAATAATGCTGAATTCAAGTAATAAATGCAACAGCTTCGATGATCTCATTGCGCTTAAAAACGATAAAGAAATAGGCGATAAAATAAATAAAATCATTACCGCTCTTGCTGAAAAGAACGACTTAAAAAGCATGATGCAAGAGCTGCTTACAGGCAGAGCCCGCTTGCCGTTTGTCAGTACTGATAAAGCCGTAAATAAGGAACATAAACATGGTTGAATTCAATAATAAATACACCAAAGCACGTTTTTTTAAATGTGCATTACAGGTTAATTCTGCTGGCTATATTCAATATAGGGGGCAGCAACAGGTGCTTTCAGAAGATGAGTACAATACTCAATTACTCAATGCTGCGTTGGAAGCGGGAATTGAAGTGATCGGTTTGGCAGATCACGGATGTATTGATGGCTTTGAAAAGATACGTAAGCTTTTTTCTGCTAATAGTATTGTTGTGTTTCCGGGTTTTGAAGTGGCATCGAGTGAAAAAGTTCATTTCGTTTGCCTCTTCGATGAAGCGACATCCGCCGATTTAGTCAAAATGCATTTAGGTGCTTTAGGTATCAATATCAATAATCCTGCCGCCCCTGTACAAAAGTCGGCAGTTGATATTATTAATTATGTTAATCAAAAAGAGGGGTTTATTTTTGCCGCCCATAGCACTAATGACGATGGTGTATTAAAGCGCAGAATGGATCATATTTGGCGGAATAAAGCTTTATTAGCAGCACAGATCCCCAAAACAATCGACGATCTTAAAGGGGTAGAAAGTGATTTTTACCGAAAAGCTTTTTTAAACAAAGATGCTAATTATTGTCGCACGCGTGAAATGGCTGTCATCAATGCAGCCGATGTTGCCAAGCCAGACGATATAAAAAAAGAACATGCCTCTTGTTTAATTAAAATGACCAAACCTTGCTTTGCTTCTTTCAAGCACGCTTTTTTAGATGCGGGATCTCGTGTTCGTCTCAATTCAGACAAGCCCGAAAATTATGCCTCGGCACTTGAACGTATCCGTTTTATTGGTGGCTATCTTGATGGAGTAGATATAGAACTGTCTGAGCATTTAAATGCAGTCATTGGTGGCCGTGGCACAGGTAAATCGACATTGCTTGAATGTATTCGTTTTGCATTTGATTTACCGCCATTTGGTAAAGCAGCGAAGGCTCAGCATGATGCTATTTTAAAAAGCAATCTAGGCTATGAAAAGGGTATGGTTGAGATAACGCTGCGCTCTGCCGCTATGCATGGTCGACAATTTATAGTGAGCCGTAAATATGGCAACCAGCCAGTGGTTACTGGTGAAAATGGTGATGTGTCACCTTATCAGCCAGCGGATCTACTACCAGGCATTGAGCTTTATGGTCAAAATGAAATCTACGAGATAACACGAGATCAACAAAGCCGAAATCAGCTGATTACGCGCTTTTTAGAAGGAGAACATGAGCAGTTTGATACTAACATTGCCAGAGTATTGAGCAAACTTAAGGAAAATAAAGGCTCGATTGAAAAAGCGCTTAGCCAAAAATCAGATATCGAGGCAGAAGTTGAGCGTTTGCCTAAGTTACAAGAGCAGGCCAAACAGTTTCGGGCCTTAGGCCTTGATGAAAAACTAAAAATCATTCCCAAGTTAGAAAAAGAAAAGCAGCTTAATAAGCGTGTCACTGAAGAGCTTAACCGAGTAAAAGAAGCTATTGATACACTCAAGGAAAGTTTGCCTGACACCGTCTTTTTAAGTGATGCTAGCCTAAACGGATTACCACATAGCGATCTGTTACAACAACAGCGGGTAATATTAGATGGTTTGGGTACCTCACTGACTCAAAGCATAAACCAGCTTGAATTAGCTTCGAGTAAAGCTGTGGATCGCCTGTTACCTATTCAGCAAACTCTACTGGAGGCTCAGCGAGTTGAAGATCTACAGTTAGAAAATGCCTTTAAAGAGATCCCCACAAGCCAAGGTAAAACGGGCAGACAAATTGGTGTTGAATATCAAACACTGTTAAAACAAATTGAACAAATCAGACCAAAACAAACTACGCTGCAAGCAAGACAAAAGCAGCTTGATGCGCTGTATAATGAACGTCAAAAATTATTATTGGAGTTAGATCAACAAACCAGTGCGCGTGCGAGTGCTATGCAAAAATCAGTTAAGCGATTAACGCGTAAGTTAGATCAGAAAGTACGACTGAATTTAAAACCTGAGGGGAATCGACAGGTGCTAGTTGATTTTTTAAGTAATTGTGATCTAGAGGGCGTAGGTGCCAAACGATTAGCATGGGTGCTAGAAGGTGAGTTTTCATCTGGTAATCTCGCAAAAATTATACGAAAAGGTGAAGCTGAGTTAAGCCTTATGTTTGGTATTTCGGATACGATTGTTCGGGCATTATGTCACCTTTCAGAACGTACCTTGCTTGCTTTAGAAGAGTTGATTATTCCAGATACCATGACTATAGAGCTTAATGTGTCTCATGGTGAGCAAGGCGCAATTTTTCGGCCTATTGAAGGCTTATCGACAGGTCAACAATGTACAGCGGTTCTACATATTCTCTTATTGGATAATCAAGATCCACTCATACTCGATCAACCAGAAGATAATCTAGACAATGCCTTTATTGCTGAGCGAATTG
The DNA here is from genome assembly GCA_965261045.1 of uncultured Colwellia sp. Taxonomy (GTDB): domain Bacteria; phylum Pseudomonadota; class Gammaproteobacteria; order Enterobacterales; family Alteromonadaceae; genus Colwellia. Next base: position 391,095 of record CBDHCJ010000001.1, on the reverse strand, counting down.
TTGCTGAGCTGCGTAGGGCTAAGTTAAGCCGACAATTTTTATTTGCAACTCACAATGCAAATATTCCTGTCTTTGGTGATGCCGAGTGGATTGGCGTACTGAGTGTTGAAGGCAACAAAGGGTTAATTCGTGCAGAGCAACAAGGGGCGATTGATATGCCTGAAGTGCAAAAATTAGCAGCAAATATTTTAGAAGGCGGTAAGAGTGCGTTCAACCAACGTCGTGAAAAATACGGTTTTAACTAAATAGATTACCGTCTTAGGAGAAGTGAATGTTAAAAACAGAATTACTTGAAATTATTGCCAATGGTGAAAATTCAGGAGTAGAACTAAAACGCGATGATATTCGCCCAGAGAAACTGGCAAAAGAAGTAGTTGCTATGGCTAACTTTCAAGGTGGAAGGCTGATTTTAGGTGTCGATGATGATGGAACTATCAGCGGTATTCAGCGCTCAAATCTTGAAGAATGGGTAATGAATATTTTTCAAAATAAGATCCACCCGATGATTTTACCTTTTTACGAAGAGATCAAACTTGACGACGAAAATCTGGTCGCTATTGTAACGTTTCCGGTCGGTATTTCTAAACCTTATGTTCGGCGCCACAATAGCAAGGAAGAGATATTTATTCGCGTTGGAACGACTTCTCGACTGGCCACTAGAGAGCAGCAAATGCGCTTATTTGAAATGGGTGGAATGTTACACACGGAAGTCATGCCTGTACCTCGTACTAATATCAGTTGCTTAGATGAAGCGCGTTTAAATAATTATATTAAGGATATTTTACAAGATCCTGATGTGCCTAAAACGCCTGAAGAATGGCAAGCGAGATTACTTGGACTTAGCTTTTTAACCGAAGTTGAAGGTAACATATACTGCACTATCGCTGGCTTGGTTTTGTTTGGTAAAAACCCCAGACGTTACCTTAAACAAGCAGGTTTACGGGTCATGGCATTCAATGGCGAAGATAAAGAATACCAAGCAGCATTAGATGATATTTTTGATGGTCCAATGGTTGGGCGCTGGGATTTTGAACATGGTGACAAACAATTAATTGATGCTGGTATCATTGAGAAGTTTGTGGATGCAATGAGCCCTTTCATTTCTGAAGAGTCAGGGCAGATAGATGAAGGGTTGAGACGAGAGACTAAATGGTTTTATCCGCTAGAAGCTGTTCGAGAAGCATTTATTAATGCACTAGCGCACCGTGATTGGACGCGCTTTATTGAAATTGAAGTATCAAGTTACTCCAATAGACTTGAAATCATTAGTCCTGGCAGCTTGCCTAACGCTATGACGGTAGAAAAAATGACAGCAGGTCAACGCTCGCCCAGAAATACCATTGTTATGGAGGCTCTGCGTGACTATGGCTATGTTGATTCTCGCGGAATGGGCGTTCGGATAAAGATTGTTCCCTTGACTAAAGCGCTAACGGGAAAAGATCCAGAGTTTTACTTGACTGACGACTATTTAAAAACCGTTTTATATCGCTAATCACAAGATCTGATAAAGCTGAAATAGAGTCATATCTTACGTGCCATTTGCTTGATCCTTGCTTGATGGAATAGTCCTAAATGTACTTAAAGGGCTTTTAAAATTGGTTTAAGTTGTTGATTATTTGGTTTTTAATTTTCTTGATTGTTGCTTGATCTTTGCCAGAGAAAAGATGATCAGTTTATAAATAACTAACCGTCTTTTCTACTTAAACAAGTTATGCACTTACTATGTGAATCTAAGGGGCATTACTAACCCTCAGTAAGCCCTAGCCATTTATCAAAAATCGCTTGGGCTAAAGACTCTTCTTTAAATAGTAAACCTGGTGCTATGCCATCTACTTGTTCCCTAATAAGCGTTATATTTTCGTCAAAAATCGATTTTACAAGAAGAAGACTTTCCTCTCCAACGCCCGCATCAAGCATATTGATTTTTAGCCTTCCTAAAGATATTTCCCATGGCGACTCTACTGATGCATCAGTACCGTCAATTATTACTACGGTTGACGCTGAAAAAGTTAGTGTCATTATTATAGGCTCTGGTATTTCCCCATCCGCATCATCAAAAAGTAAATAGTATGTCTGATCAACAAAGTCACTTTTTTCCCATTCATCAATCGAATTTAAATCAATTGGCGCACCAAACATTGCATGAGAAGTGACAATAAGATCTTTATCTTCTAGTGGTACAGACAAAGCTAAATTGGCAGAAGTGTAGAGAAATTTTTCTTTTTCCATATCCTCATTAACAGTCGTAATAAGCTCATCACCCTCAATTTTATAACTGTAGGTGTCACCACCACCTATCATTACTTGTTCATCGCTAAACATTGCAGACCTTACGCCAAAGCTAGTAAAATATGAAGAATTAAGACTACCTATGTATACCTCAGCATCGCCATTTTTTAAAAAGTCAGCTATCTGTTTACTTGCAACCTCATGTGTAACTGAGCCACCATCTATAACGATGTTTACCGTATTTAAATCAACATTAGTATTAGTCAGTTCGGTTGTTATATACTCCTGTATTACTGTTACTTTTGCATTTAGAGCTGAAAGACTATTTTCATCTTTAGTTGGTGATAATTCCGTAGCAATCGCTCTTGCTAAAGCATGGACACGAGATTTCTCCGCTGCCTCAGATGCAATATAATCACCTCTTAATAATGATTCTGGTAGATTAAGCTCAGCTGCAATATCAGCCATTGTCTTAGTCTCATCTAATACGTCAATAGTTGTAAATGGCGTGATGACATTGGGAGTGTCTGAAGAAATATCAGCAACCATTTCATATGTTTTCCCCGCAAAACCTATCTTGTCTGCATCCTTTGTTTTACCAGCGATAACTTTAGCTACAATTTGCCCAGCAGTTATATCACCAGCAACAGAGATTAGACCATTCTCATCTGTTGAACCAATACTTTCACAGTTTGTTTCTCCTTGCTTAATCACACACACATCTGCAGCGCTTAAATAACCATCAATTACTCGATAATCGACCGCTACTACTGGGCTACTGGTAGTTGCAGTAGTAGAGTCATTAATAGATCCCTCATTTGAATCACCCCCACAACCTGAAAGGCAACCAGAAATGATACTGACCACGATTATTAATCCCAATTTTATTTTAATCATAACTTATCCTTAAACATCCTGAATTCAGCTATTTTTATTACTCGTTGAATAGCTTCAATAGGCTTTCATTGAAAATTAGCCTTTTGCATTTATTGTATTCGACCAGCGTTTTGTTTACGTTTGTACAAACCGTTTCGTTTTTTCGAAACAGTAAGGCTAAGCATAGCTTAATATTATCAGACATCAACTACCAGCCTTGGCCAATCGGCGCCATATTAGGCGACAATTAACTTGACCGCTTTTTTGCTTTGATTTCACTCTTGCCTTGATTTCACAAAGGGGATTTCATACAGGATCAATAGCTTTAAGAGCTAGAATCGTTTCAGGAAGTAATATTGCTAAGTCAGAGTTTCATCCCCAACCAAGACCAGCAAAATATTCTAAAGATGAAGAGACAGAGCAACATTATCCCAAATAGAAAGGCCCGCATTTACAGACAGGGCTTTTGTTGATTATTTTAAACCAAGTTGATCAAATTGCTATTATCTAAAATAACTCTTCATCAATAGCAAACAAACAATCACAGCCAGATTTTGCTGAAGTAATTAAAGAAAGTCTACGTGGCAATAATCGGGTGAAGTAATAGCGAGCCGTGTGCAGTTTACTTTGATAGAAATCAGCACCATATTCACCATTACTTTCTAGCTGTGACAAAGAAACCTGTGCCATTTTCGCCCAAATAAATGCCATTGCCGTATAACCAAATACATGCAGGTAGTCATTTGCCGATGCGCCTAGCTCGTTTATATCACGTTGTGATTTAGATAATAGTTCAGTCGTTAATTCGGTTAAATCAGTTAAAGCTTCTGCTAAAGGAGTATTAAATTCATTCATGGCTTGCTCATGTTTACTGCTTTCGATGAAGGTATTCACTTCATCAATAAACACTTTTAGCATAGCGCCTTTTGAACCTGCTACTTTCCGCATCAATAAATCCATGGCTTGAATACCATTGGTGCCTTCGTATATTTGGGTAATTCTGGCATCACGTACTAATTGTTCTTGACCCCATTCACAAATATAACCATGACCACCAAAAACTTGCTGACCAGTGACTGTATTTTCAAAACCTAAGTCAGTAAAAAAAGCCTTGGCAGCAGGTGTCATTAATGCCGCTAAGGCTTCACCTTTAGCTTGCTCTTCGCCTGATCCATAAGTGGCATAATCGAGTTGCATTGAAATATAACTAGAAAGCGCACGTGATCCTTCATTTAATGCCTTCATATTTAATAGCATACGGCGAACATCACCGTGTACCATGATAGAATCGGCTTCTTGATTTCGGTTTTTCACCCCATTTTTCTTACTATCAAGTGCTCGACCTTGTAATCTATCTTTAGCATATTCAAGAGCATTTTGATATGAGCGCACAGCTGCGCCTAATCCTTGGATTCCCACACCAATACGTTCAAAATTCATCATGGTGAACATACAAGCTAAGCCTTTATTTAGCTCGCCAATTAAGAAACCTTTTGACTCATCAAAATTCATGACACAAGTAGCAGAAGCGTGAATACCCATTTTGTGCTCGATTGAGCCACAGCTAACATGGTTAGATTCACCTAGCGTTTCATCATCATTAACATTTAATTTAGGCACTAAAAATAAAGAAATACCACGAGAGCCAGCTGGTGCATCAGGCAATTTTGCTAAAACTAAGTGAACAATATTTTCAGCAAGATCATGCTCACCACCAGTAATAAATATTTTATTGCCAGTAATGCTATAGCTACCATCTTCTTGCGGCACTGCTTTAGTGCGGATAATACCTAAATCTGAGCCTGAATGTGCTTCCGTTAAACACATAGAGGCCGTCCACTCACCCGCATACATCCGAGTTAAGTAGCGTTGTTTTAATGCTTCACTACCATGCTTAGCTAAAGATAAAGCAGCTCCAGCAGTCAAGACAGGATAAAGGGCAAAAGAAATATCAGCACTACAGAGCATTTCTTCATGCATAGCTGTTAACATTTTTGGCATTCCCATACCGCCATAGTTAACATCCCCACCAAGTGCAGTCCAACCGCCTTTAGCGTAAGTATTAAAAGCCTCTTTGTAACCTGGCGCGGTAGTAACTACACCATCTTTAAAACTTACTCCTACTTCATCACCTTTACGAGCAATAGGATCAAGTTCTTGTTCTGCAATTTTGGCACATTCTTGCAAAATTGCTTGAGCAGTGTCTTTATCAACTTGCTCTGCTAACTTAGGTAATTTTTGCCACATTTCATCGGCTTTAAATACTTCATATAACAAGAAATTCATATCTTTTAATGGAACTTTATACTCTGCCACAACAACCCCTTATTAATTTGTTAAATCGTAATTATTCAGCTTTTTTTACAAACAAGTCTATTACGTTAAATTAAATGAAAATTACTTTGCTTTATCGGTAAAACAAACCAAAAGTAAACAAACAATTAAAACACATGTTTTAATTTACCTTAATAACAGTAAATGTAAAGCATTAGCCAAAATTAAGCTGTGTTTAATTTGATCTTTCATCAAAACTCGCATATCAAAGGGGATCAGAGTTATTGGTTTATGATAAGAGAAAAGGTATATGGAAAAATTAATGTGGCAATTCACGCTTATGAGTTAATGACTAATCAATAACTCTGAACCTTTTGATTTACTGTCGCCATTCTCATGCACGCAGCTTAGTTCGCCCTCAAGTTGAGAATTCGAGGCATTGGCTCTGTGCATCTGAGGGATCGAATAGCACAGGACAAATATTATCGCGCAAAATATTCCAGCGATTGGCACCCTGTTCGTGTCTGGTTTATTATTTGTATCCACTTGAAAACCACCATTTTTTTCAGGATTTTCCTCGGTGGTAAGACGCGACTCTGAGGGTAGCTTCAGACAGGTGCCGAAAATAGCAAAAACCAAAACGAGCGCGTAAAGTTGGCTGTGATAGAAAACCGATTCTCCCAGAATAAAGGCGAAAAATGTGAAGGCGACAACCAAGAACACTGCGACCGGACGAACCAGAACACCAAATATCAGGAAGAAGCCAGTGATGAACTCAATAAAGCCCATCGCCAGCACAGCCGGACCATTCAACACGCCAAGATCGAAAAACTCTGAATGATTGAAAAGGGTTATGGATAAGACCGGCTCCAGAAATTTGTATTTCAGAGCCAGATACATAAATCCAACCCCGGTTATAATTCTGGCCACGGCATAACAAGCTTCCGGCTTCAGCTGTTTCGCCAGGGATCCGAGAAGGCAGGTTTGTGGCTGCAGCCATCCTGGGGATGTCTTTCGGCCAAATGACAGCAGCAACAAAGCAGGGGCTGCAAAGTGCAGACTGAAGTCGAAAAAAGACAGCCCAAACAAAAAGTGCCCGAAAATGACAAGACCGAGGACACCGAGAGCGGCCAGCCGCACCTGAAAGCCAATAATGAGCATGACCGCAAAGGCAACTTCCAACGATAAGATGAACGGCATCTGTGCCTCCGCTGGCGACAAAATCCCATTGGCGACAAGCAGTGTTGTTGAACCGCTTTCCTGCCCCATCATAGGCAATAGGCCAAACGCAGCCACCAGCAACATTGCCGCAAGCCCGACACAGAGAATGATGCTCGAAATCTCCTTCACATCCAAATTGCTAAAAGAAAATGACTTATTTTCAATTGCCCGCCATTTCGGCTCAATGAAAATGCCCAACAGGGCGAGCATTGCGATTGGCAGCATGATTAAGGCGAAGTGGCCAGCAGAGGTGAAAAATACCGGCGGTGTCATCATCGAGAGGCACAGCACTTCCGCTGGGTGCAGAAACCAAACCTCGTGTGCGTGTACGAGCGCTGAATTAAAACCTGAACCCAGCAACATCACAAGGACGATGGGTGTAATCAACCGTATCTGTATCTTCACTCGACTGCACTCTACTCTATTTTATTTTATACTAGCGCCACCAAGGTACTAACAATCACAAGCCTGTGATAATGGTTTGTCCGCCTTAGAAAGATGGGAGCACTTTTTACTGCGCTAGAAAACCAAAAGAACTATTGTGCAAAGCTCTCACCTTATGCCAATCGATGACTAATAGGCTACATTGATCCCCAGCACCAGCCCTAAATTGCGGGTATCCCTGTCACTGTGGGTTTGGCCAGGACCTATCTTAGGACCACCGCCGCCACTGATGAAGTTTAGCGGGGCATAACCTTGAATCGATATCCCTTCGGCAAATAACTTAACTGTATCGGTCAGGAAGTAGGCACCACCCAGAACCAATTGGTCCTGCCGTTCCCATGGTGAGCCGCTATCGCCAGCATTGAAAATGCTATATTCAAGGGAATAATCAATACGCTTTCCGTTGATGCTGGTTTCATATTTACCACCAAGGCCAATGCTTGAAACTTTACTGGCAGCAAATTGGCTAAGATCTGGATGCGGATTAAAGGTTCCAGGCCAAAGGTCGGTGGTTTTGTTGAATTCCCCAATAAAGGTAAATTGCCCGACAGTAAGCTTGCTATAGACGGCCCAAGCCGGGTTTTCTTCATCGCAGGGTATGAAGTGAAAAACGGGATAGTTCTGACAATAGGCACTGCCCCGTTCATAGGATGCCCCAATCATGGCCGTGTCATTTCCATCGCCAAGGGAAAAGGTGTAGCTGCCATCAAGCACATAATTATTCAGCTTACTAGGAACCGATGTGCCCTCAATAGGTACATTGGCGGCGCGGAATTGGGCACCCCCCTGAACTAATTCGGCTCGGACATTCAAGCCATTTTCGCTATAGCCCAGCATAACCCCATAGGCCAGCCCACCAAAAGCATGCCAGGTAGTTGATGCGGTAAAAGGATTGACTGTATCGGTCAAGCCAAAGGGTGTCGCCATTTTCCCAAGGGTGAAATAGAAGGGCGATTTATCCAGATTACCAATGGTGATATAACCTTGGCGCAGCTGAACTTGGTTGCGGTTAAGGTCGGTAATCGTGCCCCCGCCAAAACTTTGTTGAGGATCATACAGGAACTCACTATAAGCGGTAACCCAATCGCCCATATTGGCCATCAAGCTGAACTGTGCAGAATGAATGCCTGCCTCTGATACGGTTTTGCCAATTTGGTTTTTTGCGGTCGGGTGGCGCATTAAGTAACTGAACTTGCTATCACGGTTGCTACGCCAGTAATCCGCAAGCCCAGTGACGGCTCCGCCAAAGTAGATCCCCTTTAGGGCGATATTACCTTGTTGTTTTTGTTCAAGTAGAAAAAGTTGTTTTTGATTGATGTTCGTCGTCGGATCGAGCATAGCATAGGTAAAACTTGAATTTATTTTGACAGTGCTATCTAGCACGAACATTTGCTTGTTGCTGTCGGGCAGTCCGTTTGAGTGCTTTAATGATTCTTCTGGCGTACCCGCCTGAGCAGTCACTGCTAACGGTGATAGTACGCCAGCTAACATAACAGCCATTGCTATAACTTTAGTCATTTTCATAGTAATATCCCTTAATTTTATATTTTTTAATTTTAAACCTTCGTACCATGACTCCAAAGGGTCTTTATTGTAAGTGCTGAATTCAGGAGTTCACGACGTTTTTTAAACGTCAGGAAACCCTAGCAAACTTGGCTAATAAAGTAAACAAAAAACCTGAAGAGTTAAGCGGTTACTAAAATTGGTGAGTTGACACATAAGCCGGGTTTTGTATCTTCTAAAAGAAGTGACAATCATTCGTCTAGGCCTTAAATCGCTCTAAGGCTCAAGCAACCTACCCGGTTTCCACGCGAGCCACGCTTATACTATGCAACTTACGTTAACATAGTCATGAAACCCTATTTGGTCTTGCTCCAGGTGGAGTTTACCTTGCAACCTACTGTTACCAGAGGTTCGGTGCGCTCTTACCGCACCCTTTCAGCCTTACCTGTTCTATTCCTAATAAATTAAGAAAGCCATCGGCGGTTTTCTCTCTGCTGCACTTGTCGTCGGCTTGCGCCGCCCAGGTGTTACCTGGCACCCTGCTCATTGGAGCCCGGACTTTCCTCCCCCTAAAAATACTAACGTAAATTAGGCAGCGATTGTCTAGTCAGCTCGACGCGCATTCTACCTGTTAGCTAAGCACTGAGCAAGTTATTCCTTAGATTCACATAGTAATTTTTTCTTATTTTTATTAATAAAAAATTACTTTTTCAAACTCAATGCTATGTCATATAAAGCATTTTTCTTTACTCCATGAATTTCAGCGGTAATTGCACAGGCTTTTTTCGGTTTCATTTCGGCCAATAGTAGTGTTAGTGTTTTAATGGCTTCACTAGAAATTTCATTCATATCAACTTTATAACCTTCAATGATCAGCACCATTTCTCCTTTAAGTTGATTCGGATCTTGCTCTAACCAAGCAAGTAAATTATCAGCAGTATCTGAATGTATCGTTTCAAAGGTTTTCGTTAGTTCGCGAGCAATAACAACATAGCGATCTCCGCCTAACGTACTAACAACATCTTTTATGGTGTTAATGGCGCGCCTTGGGGCATCATAAAACACCATGGTTCTAGGCTCGTTTGCTAACGTTAACAATGTACTTTGTCTAGCGCCAGGTTTTGATGGTAAAAAACCTTCAAAAGAAAATCTATCGGTAGGCAACCCAGCAACACTCAAAGCAGCAATAGCAGCACAAGCGCCAGGAATAGAAGAAACAGGTAAATCAAGGCTTCGACAATGGCGCACCAAATGAAAGCCAGGATCGCTAATAAGCGGAGTACCTGCATCGGAAACTAATGCTATACTTTTACCGTCTTGCAGCAATTGAGCAATATAATCTTGTCTTTGTCGCTCATTATGGTCATGCATAGACAAGGTTTTATTTTTAATTGCAAAAGCTGATAATAATTTTTGCGTATGGCGAGTATCTTCACAAGCAATAATATCAACTTGTGTTAATACAGCTAAAGCTCTTGAACTGATGTCACCTAAATTACCAATAGGAGTAGCGACAATATATAAGGTACCGGGGTTTATGTTAAATTCGCTCATGTAAACTGACTTCTTTCATTTGAATTTAGTTGAGACTCGTTGCAATGGCGTTTATTATAACCCTACACAGAGATAAAAACGCACGGATTTTTACAATTTGAACCAAGCTAATTTTCAGTATTTTGTTTATAAGGAACGGCTTTGACTAGGCTACTTAAGTACAAGCGCACCAATATTTTGTTTAGAGCAATCTTACTTATTGCATTTTTTATGGGCGGTTGTAGTACGCAAACATCAGTAACAAAATTACCGAGCGAAACAGCGGGTAAAAAATCAGATAAAATGATCGTTGCACAAACAGCCGAAGAAAAACTCATTTTGGCACAAAGCTTTAATAACCTGACCACAACGACTCTACCAATAACGCAAATTAATAAGTTGCTCGTTGAATCTAGTGAATTATTCTTACAAGAACAAAATTTTTCAAAGGCGCTTTGGTTAGCTAATGAAACAACTGATTTGGTGAAAAAAAATTACGAATTTACTTATCGATTGTTACTTGTTAAAGCAAAGAGTTTACAGGTACTAAACTATTATCAACTTGCATATAAACAACTGCAACTTGCCAACGAATTGGTTTCTTATGTTAATGTTCAAAGCCCTGCTTCACAACTTAAGCTGTCGCTCGAATATTACCTTACGTTAAATGAGGTATTACAAGCAAAAAAACAACCTATAAAAGCCCTTGCTGCGGAATTAATGGCTTTTTCACTGAATACGGATCCCTCAACGCAAGATATTTTGTCAATATGGCACAAACTTGAATTATTAAATCAGTGGCAACTAGCCCAATTAGTTAACGCTGAGCCTCCTTTTATTGGTGGTTGGCAACAGTTATTAAATTACAGTCACAGGTTTGGCGCTAATCCAAAACAGTTTTCTCGTTATTTAAGCTTGTGGCAGCAGCGTTATCCAACTCATCCCGCCACTCTTATTGTTGAGCAGCTAGAAACGACGAATTTATCTATTAATAAAATTGAAAATATTGCCGTGTTATTACCATTAAGTGGCAAGCAGCAAAGTGCTGGTTTAGCAGCACAACAAGGCATTTTATCCGCTTATAAAAACGATACTGCCAATAATATTCATTTCATTGATACCAATAAAATAGACTGGACAATACTAGTAGCTCAATTTAGTGAATTGAACATAGATCATGTTATTGGCCCACTGTTAAAATCTAATGTTGAAATTTATTTAGCCCTGAGTGAGCAACAAGTTGAGCTGCAAATTCCTAGTCTATTTCTTAATTTACCTAGCAATAAAAAACTCGCTAGCTATCAAACGGCCTTATCTATGCGCCCAGAAGAAGAAGCGAAACAGGCGGCGGCAACTCTCAGCCAGCAAAACTATAGTAACCCGATTATTTTTAGTCACCAAGACAAAGTATCAAAACGCTTAGCCATTGCTTTTAGTCAACAATGGCAAACATTAACTGGCAATTTGGTTGATATAATTTACTTCAATCAAGGCAAACAAATGCAATCAAGCCTAAAAGAAGGTCTTGATGTGAATTCTAGTCAAACTCGCATTAGACAGTTAAAAAGCAGGCTTAAACATAACATTAAGGCAGAGTCGAGGAATCGCCGTGATATTGATATGATTTATCTAATAGGCTCCGCAGCACAAACTCGCTTGATTAAACCTTATATTGATGTCAATACGAGCCCTTTCGCTACTATTATCCCTGTTTTTGCTAGCTCTCGTAGCCATAGCAATTTCGATGATAACAACAGTGGCAATATTAATGACTTGCAAGGTTTAACTTTCACTCAAATGCCTTGGCTATTAACCTCCAAGCAACAAAATAAGAATTTAGCTCAGTTAAGTCATAGGCTATGGCCTAAACGCACCGACAGTTTATCGCAAATATTCGCCATGGGATATGATAGCTACAATTTACTTAATAAAGCGACATTAATGCAGCAAGCGCCTTATATTCGACACTTTGGACAAACGGGCGTATTGAAACTTAATGACAAAAATGTGCTAACTCGTAGCCTAATTTGGGGGCAATACCAAAATGATAAGGTGATGCAAATTGCCATGGATTAACACAGATACCAGCCATGCACGGGGTAAAGCAACCGAGGTGTTTGCTGAGAAATATCTTACACAACATGGCTTAACTCTCATAGAAAGAAATGTACATTGCCGACAAGGTGAAATTGATCTAGTTATGCGTGATGGCGATACTCTCGTTTTTGTTGAAGTAAAATATCGTAAAAATAATCACTTTGGCAGTGCCATTGAGGCAGTATCTCAAACCAAACAAAATAAAATTAACCATTGTGTTAAATTTTTTTTCCATAAAGCCAACTTAAATGAATATAATACCCCTTGCCGTTTTGATGTTATCGCCTTAGAAGGCAATATTAATCAACCACAGGTAACTTGGCTCAAAAATGCTTTTTGATTCTTAACAGCACAACACCGGAGTTGCTTTACCCCATGCTAGAACAGATCCAAAATAATTTCACTGAAAGTATTCAAACCCAAATAGCGGCAGCTGAAGCTATTTCTAATGCGATAGAGCAAGCAGGCATGATGATGGTGCAAAGCCTATTAGCTGGTAATAAAATGCTTGCTTGTGGCAACGGTGGCTCAGCGGGACACGCTCAGCACTTTTGCTCTCAATTGCTAAATCGCTTTGAAACTGAACGTCCGAGTTTACCCGCTATCTGCCTTGTTGCTGGTAGCGTCATTATTACATCAATCGCTAATGACTCACAATTTGATGACGTATTTTCCAAACAAATTCGTGCACTAGGTAATAATGGTGACGTTTTGTTGGCTATATCGACTAGCGGTAATTCACGAAATGTAGTTAAAGCTGTTGAAAGTGCAGTATCTCGTGATATACCTATTATTGCGCTAACGGGTAATGATGGTGGAGACATTGCGGGTTTATTAGGTGATAGTGATATTGAGATCAGAGTACCTTCAGCACGTACTGCTCGTATCAATGAGGTGCATTTAATTGTGCTACATTGCTTATGCGAAATCATCGATACTACTTTATTCCCTCAATCGGAGTCTTAATTTTTATGTTTACTTTTTTCATTCCAGTTAAGGATAGCTCCTTTAAACTTGGCGCTGTTTTACTCATTATTTTTGTATTACAAGGCTGCGCGGCTGTTGCTGTAGTTGCTGTCACTACTGGCGTCTCCGCCTCTATGGCAACAGACAGACGTAGTATTGGTAATCAAATTGATGATCAACGTATTGAAGTAGAAGCTTATAATAAGATAACGAAGAATAAGCCATTAAGCGACAACACCAACTTGCATATTATTAGCGTTAATGGCTCAGTACTGATTATTGGCCAAGCACCAAACACTTATCTTAGCGATCAAGCAATAAAAATAATAAACAATATCAATGGCGTAGTGCGTATTCACAATCAAATCCGCATTGGTAACCTGATCTCAATTACCAGACAAACAAATGACATTTGGTTAACATCTAAAGTTAAAACCGCACTTTTCTCTAGTGACAAAGTTAATGGTAATGTCATCAAAGTCATTACGGAAAATGCTGAAGTGTTTTTGATGGGGTTAGTAACGAAAAAAGAAGCTGACGCGGCAATTAATGTCACTCGTAATATTAGCGGTGTTAATTCTGTATTTAAGGCATTTGAATACTTGTAGCGATGTATACCCAAACCACTACTAAAACCGTGTTGTAACTACTCAGGACAAAAAAATTTTAACCCTGACTATCTAAAATAAAAAAAGGATCGACTTGCTTGATCCTTTCTAGGCGTTATTCTATTACTTTCCTTTTGATAATCACGTGAAACAATGAAAATAAGCGGCATCGATATCGAGTCGAATATCGAGAATATTCAAGCACAAATTAAAGCTGATAAAACGCTATCACCTTCAATGCACACCGCTATGGATTTATTGCTACTTATCGTTACCTTGCTTTGTCAACGCCTCGGGCTCAATAGTAGCAACAGCAGTAAACCGCCTTCATCAGATCCAAACAGAAAGAAGAATTTAAAAACCAGTAGTACCAAAAAATCAGGTGGTCAAAAAGGGCGAAAAGGTACAACGCTTCCGCTTGATATTGCGCCAGATATTACCCATAAATTGCCCGTTGATAGAGCGCTTTTACCGCCAGGTATCAATATCAACGGGAAAAGACAATGGTTGCATAATGCCTCTTCTCTAGATTGGATCGATTTGTCAGTACACGAAAAACGAGGCGCTGAAGCGATGGATGAAATTGGCATATTGCCGCAATTTCAAGGCATAATGTGTCACGACCATTGGACCTTATTATCGTTATAAGAGCCTACATGCGCTAGGTAATGCGCATCATTTACGTGAATTAATCTGTGCTTACGAACAGGATGGCCAAGTTTGGGCTGAAACAATGCGCGTGTTTTTATTAGAGCTCAATCAGGAGGTTGGTAACGCCGGCGGATGACTTAGCCCTGAAAGGCAAACGAGGTCGGCCGAAGAGAACTAAATCACGTAATCTACTTGAGCGACTGCAAAATTATGAAAGTGATGTGCTCAGATTCATGACGGATGAAGCGGTGCCATTCACCAATAATCAAGGTGAAAATGATCTGAGGATGGCAAAGGTTCAACAAAAAATATCAGGGTGCTTTAGAAGTGAGAATGGAGCAAAAATGTTTTTTGGACTTCGTCGCTATCTGTCGAGCTGCAAAAAGCAAGGAATTAGTGCGTCCACCGCATTAACGTTATTACTAAATGGCATGCTGCCCAATATATTTACCCCCTGCTGAGTAGTTACAAAGATAGTTTTATAGAATTTCAAGCTGAGGTTACTAGGTTCTCGTTGGAACCTCTCCTCCCAAACCCACAATTTCTTAAACTATTTGCAGATGCTTATATTGAGAGCGAAGGACACTTTACCGACAAACGTTCAATCTTTACTCAAGCCATTACAAGTTTAGCAAGAGAAGTAAATGCTAACACTAAACCGACCCCCTCGCTTTCTAGTGATCAAAAGATTAACTTATCTTCAGAAATTTTTGCAAAGCTACTACTCTCTGGTGCTGAGGGGATAAGAATAAGTGAAGTAAACGAAAACAGGATGTATCCTTTAGTTGGTTCGTTGTTGAGCTCTAGTAGTGTGAATATTAGTGGTGTCCTAGCTACTCGCCTTTTTAAGCCTGGAGATAATGCTGACCAGCATCGCCCTGTACACAAAATAGTTGCTGAATATTGTGCAGCAGATTATCTCACTAAGCGTATCGCTAACCCTTTAGATCCTTTGACTACTGCACAGTGTTTGCCAATCATTGCTCCAAACTCTACTGTACGAGATGAATTAAGAGGGTTAATAGGCTGGATGGCCGCACTGGGCAGTAAATCAATTGAAGAGACAGCAATTGAACTTGATCCATATGCGGTACTCGCGAATGGCGACCCTTCTCAATTAGCTACATCCTCAAAGGCCATGCTTTTGTCACGTTTGAAGGAAGTAGAAGCTATTGACCCTTACTTTAGGCGAAGTGACGCCTGGCGTAGTTTCAGTGTTGCAGGCTTATTTACACAAGATGTAATGGAAGAGGTTAAGCCAATTATCTCTGATGGAGGTGATGGCGATTTGCGAGACTTATTGCTTGAGCTTTTGGTGGGAACCCAAGCTGCAAGGTGGTTAGATATAGAGTTACGTCAGCTTTTATTATCTTCTACTGAAAGTAAACAAACACGTATGCTAGCATACAAGTGCCTAATAGGATTGGAATCTTACGATCCTCACTTAGACCTATGTGATTTAATTACCGAGGCTAGCAGCTCCTCTTTAAATATCACAGCAAATGTAATCGAATCAATTAATACTGACTCCTTTAAACCGAATGAACTAGAAGTGTTCTTTCGAAATTGCGCTAACTTGTACCCTAGCCATAAGCAAGACTTTGATGGTGTGCTAGGTGAACGTTACTTTGTTAAGCGTTTTATTTCCCATTTGAACGTACTACAGCTTGAAGGCTTGTTAGACTTATTAAGCAAAGGTTTGGCCTGCAATTGTGGAAAAAAAGCATATGAATGCGAATGCAGAACAGGGTTAAGTAAAATAATTGGTTCGCTATTACAATGGTTATTTTTATTAAGCTAACAAAATAAACTTAATAATCAGTTAGTTACATGTTGACAGGGCTTCATTATCCTCTATTATTAGAATTCTGTGTATTAGTTGGAGTACCTAATTGAAGATAAGACAAGTAAAGGTGGCGGGACAAAATGAACGAATAGCTATTGTTGTTGATAATTAGGCAATCTTTTTTACGTCGATAGCAAGCCTAATGTGGCCATGGCGCTCCATGGCATCAACTAGTTCAGGTAAGAAAGGGACTAAGCGTTTAGAGCAGATTTGATTCGCTGTCTGCCACAAAATGACTAAGGCATGGCGTACTTGTTCATCATAAATTTGAGATGTTAATCTTCTCGGTAAGGGGTCTGCTACCTGCTTTGAATTTAATAATTGGATTGCATACTTTCTGTTATAATCGGTAACAGCAATAAATCCATTTAAAATTTCACTTTTCTCAAGCCAGTTAGCTTGCTGATATTTTCCTTTTATCTCATGAATCAGTTCTTTTCTGGCATATAAACTCATCGATTTAAACATAATTACCACCATTTTGTGGTTTAAGTAGTATGATTTTAGATGAGGCAACAAGTTACTACTAGTTTGATAATTAGTGAAGCAATGCGATCGGACAAGTTAGTTGACGTCTGATATTTAAGTATAAATATCGCAAAGCATTAATAAAGTGAAAGGATAGATAAAAATGGAACCAGTTTCATTGGCCATTGGTGGCGGGGCTTACTACGTTGCTACCAAATTTGTAGACCAATTCATATCTCAGGAGGGGTACGGATGGTTCCGCAAAAAACTTTTTCCAAAGCAAAGATATGTAGACAGACTTTATCAGCTTATTGAGGAAACGACCTCAGAGTTTGAAGTTGAATACCCAATTCAATCAGATAAGGTTCCGTTTTATCAATCTCAGCCATTATTTGATGTATTGAACGAATATATTCTCTTTAAAGAGTTGCCCGATAAAGCTAGGTTATTGAATAAGTTTAGTGAATATCCAAGTGTGCTTCCCCCAACTCAAAAGCAACTTGAGCGTTTTTATGCGATTCTAGCGCTTAAAATAAACAAGTGTAAAACGTTAAAAAATCTCCATATCGAAGAGACTTATAAGGAAAAGATATTCGATATCAGTGATGAACTTATTCAAATTAAACTCTCATTGCAATCATTAGATGAGAAACTAACTTTTCACTTAAGGGATGATTGGTTAAATAAGAAAAACAGACAGGCAATAGCTGACTTGGGTGGGCGCTACACACCTAAACTAAACGTAAAGCTAGAAATAGCAAAGATATTTGAGGGCCTCGGTAGGACTAACAATTTTTCAAAACTCTTTTATTCACATATAGATAGCTTTCTGATTAAAGGAAACAAGCTCTATAGCTGTGATGAAATATCCTCACAGCAATCTAAAATATCTGAATCTTTAAAAAACATTAATGCCATATACCAAGAAGTCAATTTTTCTGCATTAAATAAAATACCAACAGAAATATTCTGTAAGTATATTTCTAGCTTCCAAGATGCTATTTCTGAGTCAAAATCTGTGCTATGGAACCTAAGGGAAGAAATCAAAACTGCGGATGAGTCTAATAGCTATAGTGATAAGTATTTATCAACTTTGCGAAAACTTAGTGAGCTTGATTATGAGTGTGACACTTTAAGTATATTCTTAAACTCAATAACGGTAAAGTTAGCCAATAACCCACTTCTACTACTTGAAGGAGAGGCTGGTATTGGTAAATCTCACCTTCTTGCAGATGTCATTGAAACAAGAATAGCATCAGGACACTCATCCCTTTTTTTACTAGGGCAACAGCTTACTTTCGATGAATCTCCTTGGCTGCAAATTTTTAAGAGGTTACAACTCAACATTACATCCAGTGAGTTTTTAGAAAAGCTAAATTTGTATGGTCAAAAAACAAGTAAAAAGGTTTTAATATTTATTGATGCAATCAATGAAGGAAATGGTAACAAATTTTGGAATGACAATATCAATAGCTTTGTAGATGAAATCAAAAACTTTGAATGGCTTGGTCTAGTAATGTCAGTTAGATCAACATATAAAGATGTAACTATTTCTGATGAAAACGTATTACGTAATAATTTCGAAGTTCATGAGCATACCGGATTGAAAAATGTTGAGTTAGAAGCCGTTAATTTATTTTACGATAATTACAACATAGAAAGACCATCATCGCCCAACCTAAATCCAGAGTTTAAGAACCCTTTATTTCTTAAACTATTGTGTGAAGGGATCAAAAAAAATGGCTTAACTAAAGTTCCTGTTGGGGTTAATGGAATTTCTAACATCCTGAATTTTTTTGTTGAAGGTGTTAACAAATCACTCGCTTCACCTAAAAAATACAGCTTCGATCCGAGCTTTCCATTAGTGAATGATGCTCTTAATGAATTAATCAGGGTTAAGCTCGAAAGTGGCTCTAAAAGTATTTCACTTAAAGATGCACACTTTGCAGTTCAGTCTGTTGTACAAGACTATGTTAACGATAAAACTTTTCTTAGTGCGTTGATAGATGAGGGGCTTCTGACTAAAGCTATTATTCGTAATGAGGACAATACTGTTGAAGAAGTTGTTTATATATCTTTTGAAAGATTTGACGATCATTTAACGGTTAAATACTTACTTGACGGTGTTGAAAATATTGAAGATGAATTTAAAGCTGAAGGCCGTTTAAAAAGTTACTTTAACGATGAGTATGACTTTTATTATAACCAAGGAATAGTTGAGGCTCTTTCGATTCAATTACCTGAAAAGTATGGAAAAGAACTCTACGAGTTACTGCCAGAGTTCAGTGAGCATGATAATTTGATAAATTCTTTTATTGATAGTTTAGTTTGGAGAGAAATTTCAGCGATAGATTTCGACAAACTCAAACCATTTATAAATGACAACGTACTTCAGTTTAGGAGTACTTTTAGCCACTTTTTAGAAATACTGATTTCAATCTCTGGTATTGAAGGGCACCCATTTAATGCGAATTTCATACATAATTTGTTATCTAAGCACCCCTTACCAAACAGAGATGCATTTTGGACTACTCAATTAAAATATAAGTACAGTGAAGACTCTACATTCAGACATCTAATAGATTGGGCTTGGGATGGCTCTGATAAGAGTTACATATCTGATGATTCAATCGAGTTAGTCGCTACTGCGCTTTGTTGGTTTTTAACGTCAAGCAATCGAGAGCTGAGGGATTGTTCTACTAAAGCTTTAGTTAATTTGCTAGAACATAGAATTCCAGTATTGATTGAGATTATCAATAAATTTGAGGGTGTGGATGACCCTTATGTTTGGGAAAGGGTGTTAGCTGTTGCTTTAGGTTGTGTATTGCGAACAGAGGATCATCATGAGTTAAGCTGTTTAGCTGAAAAAATTTATGCAAAGGTCTTTGAGCCAGAAGATGTATACCCAAATATTCTTTTAAGAGACTACGCAAGAGAGATTATAGAGTATGTTTCACACCTTGGATTGATAAAAGAAGGTATTGAATTAACCAAAACTAAGCCTCCATACAAAAGTGAATGGCCTGATGACATACCAACTAAAGAAGAGCTGAAAAATATTTATGATAAGAAAGATTATTGTGACTTGTGGGGTTCAGTTATGAGGGGCGGTGATTTCTCTAGGTACACCATAGGTACAAACTTTAATAATTCAGATTGGTCTGGATGTAAATTTGGTCAAACTCCTGTAAATAGGAAACAACTTTTTAAAAGCTTTAAGAGCGACTTACCTGAAAAGCAGCTTGAATTATTTAATTCATTAGACCCTATTATTTATACTGAAGACTCTGATGATTTGGTTATAGGTGAAACTATAATCCGTATGGGGAGTGCTATTGGTAGAAAAACAGAAGAAGTGCTATCTGCTAATAAATTAGCTTTTAAAGAGGCTTTATCAACAAAAAATTTAGCTCTTTATGAAAGAGATATAGAGCCATACCTTGATCACAATAACAACTTATTAGATACAGATGATCATTTTGACCTTAGGTTAGCTGAATGCTTTATTTTTAATCGCGTAATAGAGTTAGGCTGGTCTCCAGATAAGCATGGTGATTTTGATAGAAGCATTGGCACAGGTAGAGGACGCCATGAATCCCACCAAGAGCGAATAGGTAAAAAGTATCAATGGATCGCATTTCATGAATTCATGGCAAGGCTTTCTGATAATTACATCCGTTATGATGGATACGGTGATGAGCGAGAAGAGTCTCCTTATCTAGGTCCATGGGAGCCCTATGAAAGGGATATAGATCCGACAATTTTGCTTAAAAACACAGGGAATAAATGCATACCTATTGAAGATAAATGGTGGATTAGCAAAGAAGCTTTTGAGTGGGATTGTACTTTTGAAAATTGGGTAAAAGATACTTCTATATTGAACAACCCGCAGGGGTTGATTGAAGTAAAAGATAATAATGGTGGTGACTGGCTTGTTCTTGAAAGTTACCCGTCTTGGAAAGAGCCTAAAGAGATAGGAAAGGAAGACTGGGAACATCCACGCAAAGAAGTTTGGTGTCATCTTAGAAGTTACTTGGTTAAGTCATCCGAATATGAACATTTTAAAAACTGGGCCGAAAGCCAACATTATATGGGGCGATGGATGCCTGAAAGTACTGATAGATATCAGTTGTTTAATAGGGAGTATTACTGGTCAGAGGCATTTAAATTCTTTAAGTCTGATTACTACAGTGGATCAGATTGGGTAACAGTTACAGACAAAAAGACAAGGGCTGAGATTGCTGATGTTGGTGTTACTTCTATCGGTTATCGTTGGGGAGAAGAGTTTGATCAGTCAAAGACTGAAACTTTAAGCTTTCTTAAGCCAAGTTTTTTAATTTTTAACAATATGAAATTAAAACATGGTTCTCAAGAAGGTAGTTATGTCGATGAAGCTAATAATATTGTTTGTTTTGCAGCAGAAGCTCTAAACGATACAAAAGCACATTTATTAGTTAAAAAAGAACCATTTTTAAAGATGTTAAAGGAAAATGATTTGGAGATTGTTTGGACCTTGTTAGGTAAAAAAGGCGTGATTGGCGGCTCTCTTTCTTCGAATCATAATTATGGCCGCATAGAGTTTAGTGGTTCTTTTTATCTTGAACAAAATGTTGTAACAGGGAGCCACAAAATTTTTAATTCTCGACAATAACGAATAATAACTTATGGAAGAGGTATATAGTAAGGGGGGAATATTTATGATGTTATATCAATATATGGAGAATTTAAGTATAGACGATGATAAATAATGCTGTTTGCTTCCAAGCAACGTTCCAGAGTGAATCTTGTAACTTTTGAATATTGTCTAATAAATTAACTGGATCTAAGTTTTTATATTCGAAAGTTAATCGTTTCTTTACCGAGCCGTTAATATGCGATGAAAGTAAAATTCGTTGATATGGTGTCTTTGCTTTATCATACTTTTTGGATACTTTGGCTCCAAGCCTTTCCTTTGAAATACTGGATGAACAGGTAATGGAAATGACAGATAATGCCTGTGCAGAATTACTTCAAAAAGAACGTAATAGATTATTTAATCAGATCTTTGAACAAAATAAACGAGCCTAAAGATTTACTTATTTCAGACTCATTTGTTAATTGGAAAATACTGTTCCCACAAAAAGCCAGATATAGAGTCACGCCCACTATACGCCGGACACCGCTTACACAACATTCACAATTCGCCTGTAAACTTATCCCAAGAGATGGAAACGCCCCTGGTTTTGATGTCAAGTCTCTGGATTACGACGCGTCAACATAGGTTCGCCTTAACTCGTCTCTCTATACCATACCTGCCGAACTAATGTTCGCACTTTGACTGCAACGCTTATGACCATCACTCTTAATAACAGCCACTTGCAGTGGTTTGAAGCCGACTTGTGACAGCAGACTTCGGTGGACCTACCACCATCTTCTTGTGAGCTTAGCCACAACTTAATAAGCAAATCCTATGCTACTAACTTGTGTGCCTGCGGCACACTCTCAATAGCCCAATGCCGACGTATATATTTTGCCGTTATTTTTACCGCTTCTTTTAATGACGTTATGTAATACGAAGTCTCTTGCTCTGTTTTAGTCTTTAGGTGTCGAGTCCGTTGTACTTCCACTACCGCAAAACTATCTGTAAATTTCTCCGTTTCATCAAACCACTCGGTTATCGGTAAAAGTCGATATACTCGTTCGTTAATTCTCCCATGCTCTCCATCTAATTCTTTAAAGGTATTTTTTTTCAATAGCTTAGGTTCATCACGGTAAGTTTTATGGAAGTACGCTTTGATTTCTTTATATAGCTTCTTTTGATTCTTCTTCACTTGAAGTACGTAATCTCCACCCCCTTCACGTATTACCGTGGTGGTTTTTGTTTGACAGTGCATTGCATCAGCGGTAATAACCGAATTGTTAATATCTATACTCGCTAGCATTGCTTGCATAACAGGTATTTCATTTGTTTTGGTTGAGGTTTCTTTTTGGTAGATGATGAGACCATTATCTACCACCATCGCCGTCATCAGTTGTAAGGCATCTATATCGCCATGTTTAGATCCACAAATGACTTTACCGTCAAAGCTAATATGCGCTTTACCTTCTTTTTCTCGCACCGCATTTGAAAAGTTAATAAAGCTTGAAACAAGGCTATCAGCCTTGATACCTCTAATTATGCGTCCAATAGAGTGTCTTGTTGGAATGCCATTGCTAAAACTTCGGTACTTCCTTAACCAATCAAGTTGAGCTTTCCCAAATATGTTTATCGCTTTCCAGCCTTTTGCCCCACAAAGCACCCCAGCTATTGTTAAGAAAATAATATCAGCTAATTCGTAATCTTTATTTGAGTCTACTCTGTGATCTTCAATACTTTCAATTTCTTGAAATAACGACTTCATAATTAATCTACGGTGAGTTTTTGATACTGATCTGATCGCTCAATCTCAATTAAGTTAAAAATACTTTCATTATACTGTGCTTTTTATCCCAAATGCGTGATCCCACCCTGGTAGGTATCTTCTTTAAGCACCATCAATACAACACTTTTACCGACGAATAAAAATAAAAAACAACACTTTTACGTATGAATAAATGATATTTAAATACACTTTATACGATGAATACGGTTATAATGCCCCAAAATAATACAAGAGCCTTCTATGTTCAATCGAACAATTATTGATAAATGACAGGCTTGGAAACAACAATCTAAGAGAAAACCTATTCTGTTAGATGGCGTAAGACAAACAGGTAAGTCTTATCTTTTCCTGTTTACGGGTTTTGTCTGGATAAAGCGTAACTTGCCAGTTTCTATTTACTTATCATACACAAAATACACAAACGCTAGTTTTAGCCTCTTTTATTTTACATTTTTAAAATACTGATTTAAACGTTAATACCTTATAATGCTTGGATTAAATCTGTCCCCCCACTCCTTTAAACTTTTCAACAAATGCAGCTATTTTTTGAAAAACATTTTCTTTTTTAGTTTTGTATTGCGGATTAAGCGGGCTCATTTTGGGGAGGGTTGAATTTAGCTCCATACCATTTTCGCTAGCATATTCTCGTTTTAGCGATGTGATGATATAACGCTTAGCCGCGTCTTTATTTAAGTTTTCAGTATTGATCAGTTCCTCCGCTTCGCGCTGCTGTTCAACCTTGGCAAATTCAAAGAAGGCTTTAATCACGCTGGTTTTATCGCCAAGTTCATCGAGATCAGTTTGATTGATAAAATCCACCAGCAGGCTTTCTTTGGCGCGGTTGCCTATGCTGGCGCGAATGACGCGACGCACTTCGTCAACCAAGTCGGCTTTACTCTCGGTTTTCTTGTTGTGCTCAAAGATCAGTTCCAGAATGTAATCCAGATTGATCTCCTGGGATTTCAGCAGATCTACCTCAAACACCACATCATCCCAATCAATGGTTGAAGATTCTTTTTCGCTATCTGCCTTCTCTCGGCGCAGCCAGTCGCGAATATCGTTGTAGGTAGAGCAATAATCCTGAATCTTGCGCTCGGCAGGGATGCGGATGGTTTGCAGCACTGCTAGGTCTTCATCATTCAAATAATGTTCGGCTTTAAACGCTCCAACCGCTTCTGCGTCACTCATGTCAACGTTTTGCAGAGCCTTTAGGCTGGCAAATTCATCGTAATTTTGCAGTACATTCTCTGCCCTCAAGTATTCGCCAAACAGCTTGACAAATTCTTTCTTGTCAGCCTCTTTTTCAATGGCGGAAGGGTCTGGAAAACTCTGTTCCAACTCGCTCACCACGTCCATGAAACCGCGCCTTGCTTCGCCGGTGATCACATCGGTAAAACCATCCATGTATTCCCTATAGCTTTTTTCCAGCACCACATTTTTAGTGTTTTCATCGCCAAATAAGGTAAGGGCCTCGACGGTAGCCCTCTCCAAATCGCGGAAAGTAACGATATTACCAAAGGTTTTGGTCGCGTCAAAAATGCGGTTGGTGCGTGAATAGGCCTGCACCAAACCGTGGTAGCACAGATTTCTATCAACAAATAAAGTGTTGAGCGAAGGGGCATCAAAGCCAGTAAGGAACATGCCGACTACAACCAGTAAATCTATTTCCTTAGACTTAACCCGCTTGGCCAAATCGCGGTAGTAGTTCTGAAAACCCTTGCTATCCACGCTGAAGCTGGTCTTAAAGAGTTTGTTATAATCACCAATGGCAGCGCTTAAAAACTCCTTGGCGCTACTATTCATGGCCGATACATCAAAACTTTCATCTCGAATATCGCCCATTGCATCCTGTTCTTCATTGGCAGCGAACGAGAAGATAGTTGCGATTTTAAGCGGTTTATCGCTATCCGTCTGTAATGTTTTAAGAGTTTCATAATACAACTTGGCAGCGTCAACACTGCTCACGGCAAATATGGCATTAAAACCTTGGCTGCCGGTTTGCAGACGATGGGTTTTCTGGCGAAAATTATTCAGGACATACTGGGATATTTCTCGGATACGCTCGGGGTGCAATAAGGCTTGGTTGTTTTCCGCCGCATTGAGCCTTCCCTCATCCTGCTCGCTTTCAATGGCCTTAAACTGTGGCCGCACATCGTTGTAATCTACTTTAAACTTGAGCACTTTTTCATCGCGAATGGCATCAGTAATCACATAAGAATGCAGCTTACGGCCAAACACGCTGGCGGTGGTGTCTGCGCCGAGGGCATTTTCCAGAAAAATGGGCGTGCCAGTAAAGCCGAATTGATAGAATTTTTTAAACTTCTTCTTCAAGTTCTTCTGCGCCTCACCAAACTGGCTGCGGTGGCATTCATCAAAAATAAACACCACCTGTTGGTTATAAACAGCCAGGCCGCTTTCGCTTTTCATCAGGTTGTTGAGCTTCTGGATGGTGGTGACGATGATCTTGTTATCGTCTTTGCCCAGATTACGCTTAAGCCCAGCTGTGTTGCCAGAACCGTTAACACTATCAGGCGAAAAACGCTGATATTCCTTCATGGTCTGGTAGTCGAGGTCTTTTCTGTCGACGACAAAAAACACCTTGTCGATAAAATCCAGTTCGGTAGCCCGGCGCGCCGCCTTAAAACTGGTCAGCGTTTTACCAGAGCCGGTGGTATGCCAGATAAGCCCGCCGCTTTCCGGCTTGCTCCAGTTTTTGGCTTCAAAAGAGCTGTTGATCTTCCACAAAATACGCTCGGTGGCGGCAATCTGGTAAGGACGCATCACCAACAAGGTATCGTTGACATCGAATACCGAATACTGCAACAGCACCTTGAGCAAGGTATGTTTTTGGAAGAAGGTGGCGGTGAAATCTTTTAGATCTTTGACCAGACTGTTATCGGCCTTCGCCCAATTCATGGTGAAGTCGAAGCTGTTTTTATTGCGCTTCGTGGTGTTGGCAAAATAACGACTGTCGGTACCGTTTGAGATCACGAACAGTTGCAAATACTTAAACAATGAGTTGTCGGCATTAAAGCTCTCTTTGCTGTAACGGTGTATCTGGTTAAAGGCTTCGCGAATGGCAACACCGCGTTTTTTCAGTTCGATCTGCACCAGCGGCAAGCCATTAACCAGAATGGTCACATCGTAGCGATTGGCGTGGGTTCCGCTTTGCTCAAATTGCTTGATCACCTGTAGTTTATTGCGGGCAATGTTCTTTTTGTCGAGCAGGTAGATGTTCTGAATGCGGCCATCATCAAAGACAAAATCATGAATATAGTCATCGTGAATTTTGCGGGTTTTATCGATGATGCTATCGTTGGGTTTATCCAGATAAGTTTCCACAAAACGCCGCCATTCGTCCTCGGTAAACTGCACGTTATTCAATGTTTGCAACTGCACCCGCACATTGGCCAGCATCGCCTTTGGGTTATTTAGGCTAAGCGGGGATTCATAGCCTTGGTTTTGCAAGTCTCTGATAAATTCCTGTTCTAAATCATCTTCGCTTTGATAGCTTTCATTGACCAGCCCACCCTTAGTGTATTTATCGAGTACGATAAAGTTATTCAATTCTGCAATCGGTTTGATGCAATCAACCATTTTGTTCGTCCTGCGGCAAATAGCCGTAATTGTTAATTAGATTGTCGAGCAAAAACTTTACTGTTTGCTTCTCTTGCGGCGTTGGCTCAGCAACGGTCTCGTTAGATAGGGTGCTGTGACTGGTGAATTGAATGATGCGGTTCAGGTATGCTTGTTTTTCACCTGGCACAGTATCCAAAAGATCGCCCCACTTTTTGTGCCCCAGAAAATTGGCCGTTTTTTCATACAGGTTACGCAACAGCGTGAAGTGGTATTTTTGTATTTTATTTTCAGAGATTGCCTTCTCTAGAGTTTGCTTTAGATGCAGATGATAGGAAAAACTTTTGTTGGAATCGCCATATTTGACGTTCAGCTTAAAGGTGCCGTCCTCCAGCCGCCCCAACAGATAGCAGCCTTCTTTCTTGCCTTGTTTTTTCAAGCCAAGTTCATTGTGCAAAACATTGTAAAACAACGGGCTGTGCGTTGTGACGATGAATTTCAAACCCTGCGGAGCTAATTTGATCAATGCCGCCAAATTTACCGCCAGCTCAATCAGGTGATTTTCATCAAGCGAGCTAACAGGATCATCAATGAACACATATTCCAGCTGATCAAATTGATTGGTTTCACGGTCATCAAGTTCAGGGACGTTGAGAACGCTGATTACTTGTTCGAGCAGCGTATAAAAAATGCTCCAGATGAAATTACTCTCTTCACCCCTAGAGATTTTCAGATTGTCTGATTGATCGTCCGTACCACTCCCAAGGGAAAACGTTACTTCGGTGAAATCTTCAGAGAAATGTGGGGTCAATTTATCATTCGTATAGTGCTGGAAGTTGGTGATAATATTGCGGTCCTGCCCCTGATCCTTCAAAATCCAGCCGGTGAATGAATTGAGTTGAATTTTCAGTTTAGGCTCAGTATCCAGCTCCAAGTCGTTATCCCAGTAAAACAAGTCTTCAGTGAAGGCGTTATAGTAGAGGATTCTGGTGCGCGGCGGGTCTGGCTGGTCGCCATCATCCACATCGGCATCATCGATCTTTGGCGCAATCAACTCTTTAAATACACCAGAAAGGCGCGTTTTTCCGGTGCCGTTGAAGGCATAGATCAACTGAACCTTTTTATTGGCATCTTTTAACTGCTGGGCAATTTCTGTGAGTGTCTTGCTCATCTTATACCGCCGCCTCTTCTGGCTTAGGGAAGTTCAACAACAAGTCACGATAATAGGCATATTGCTTTTGGCGTAGCTCAATTTCGCGCGGCAGGCCTTCGCTGATGGAGGTGGTCAGGGTGTCGAATTTGTCGAGGATAGCGATGATGCGGGCTTGTTCGGCAAGCGACTTCTTCGGGTCACTTGGGAATGGAATAGGGATCAGCGTTTTCTTGATGTTGTCGTTGTATAAACGCTTGATGACCCCGCCATCTGAAACATGCCAATTTGCAATCTGGTATAAGTAGAACAGGTACTTGTTCAGCACTTTGCTTTCATCATTTTCAAGCCAAACGATGTTGCTGTCTTGGAAGTAGGCTTCTTCCCCATCAAAAATCACAGCTCTGCCAATCGTTCCACTTGCTGAAATCAAGATTTCGCTGACCTTGGGGTAACTATATTTTTCTTTAAACTCCTCGAAAAGTTTCCGAGGGATGTAGGAGTTTGCTTCTTTGCCGAACGTTCCAATTTTGAAAAATGGGATGTCCCCTACGTCGGAAGTTTGGTTCTTTAGCACACGTTTGCACATACGAACTTCGCCAACATCCCCCAAAGGCTTCCATTCCACCTCGCCTTCATCAAACGTGAGCAGTTGGTCGCGATAGTGGTTGTATTGTTTTTTGCGGGCCTTAAGCTCGGTGGTCAGCTCGGTGGTCAGCTCGGTGAAAGCGTCCAGAATGCGGACGATTTCCGTCTGTATCGCCAGCGACTTCTCCGGGTTCTCTGGGCATGG
This sequence comes from uncultured Colwellia sp., assembly GCA_965261045.1. Lineage (GTDB taxonomy): Bacteria > Pseudomonadota > Gammaproteobacteria > Enterobacterales > Alteromonadaceae > Colwellia. The sequence goes on along the minus strand of CBDHCJ010000001.1, from coordinate 362,459 downwards.
GATGGGGATTTCTAACGTTTTAATAATATCTGCGTTCAAATTACTAACAGAACCGCTATTAATTTTACTCAACCAATAATTTTGAACAAGATTGGATGATAGATAATGATAGAGAAAATCCGAATTTAACGATTTTTCAAAGGCACTAATTGAAGCCCAACCATCGTGAATAGCTCCGTCTATATCGAGTATGTAAGGTCGACCAAAACTCATTGAGTTAGAAATAATAAAAGCCCCTTTTTTTAATAGTCTTGATTTTTTTGCTCCTTCTTTCGTGATTTTTTGGGCGGTATTGAGAACGTATTTAGAGCCGGATGACGTATCTCCAATCTTTATCCAACGCACGCCATCCTTATCATCAGTTATGTATTGTGCTATTGGTCTAGGTGATGCTCCGCGCTGAACTTTCGCAACCTTCCCCAAAGCCTTCCACTCCACCTCCGCCCCATCCAGCAGCTTTTCCAGGAAGTTCACCTTGCTCATAGCTAAAGCTCCCCGGTTTTGAATTCGCTATAGCCTTCATAGTAATAGCTCACATCAATACCCTTCATAAACAGGGCGCGGTCGTTGATTTGGTCGGTCAGTGCCTGCTTCAGCAACGCTTTAATCTCAATATCTTTCACCACACTGCGCGCCATGGCGGATAGATAATCTGCCTTATCCACCCGATTCCAATCAATCACCTGTTTAATTTCTTGCTTTAAGATTAAATCCAGCCAGATGCGGGTTGCGCGTCCGTTGCCTTCCCTGAAGGGGTGGGCGATGTTCATCTCCACATATTTTTCGATAATCTCATCAAAGCTGGCTTGCGGCAGGGTGTCGATATACTCCAGCGATTGCTGTAAATACATCAGCGGCGCAAAACGGAAATTGGCCTTAGCGATATTCACCTTGCGAATTTTGCCGGCAAAGTCATAAATATCTTCAAACAAACAGGCATGGATGAAGCAAAGTCCGGCGAATGTGCCGACGCCCCCCCTGGTAATATCGCCAGAGTCAAAAAGCTGTTTGGCTTTTTGCTTGCTGATTTTTTCCTCTGCTTTTGCCAGCTCAACCTGATTGCTGATGTTTAATTTGTTTTCTAATGTCATTCGGCAGCCGCTCCTTCAATATCCGCAACGATCGCGTCAATTTGTGTGCGGAGTTCGCTTTGACGTGCAACGGTTGTTTCGATTTCGGCATTCAGCTCGGCAATATTGATCACTTCACGGGTGTCTTTGGGTTCGACATAAGCGCTGATTGACAGGTTATAGTCATTCTCGGCAATCTTCTCAAAGGGCACCGATTGGGCGACGTGGTCGATATTCTCTTTGCTCTCGAACATGTTCATGATTTTTTCAATATGCTCATCCAGCATGACATTGTTGTTGGTTTCTTTCTTAAAGAAATCCTCGCCGCTGGCATCGATAAACTGAACCCGTGTATCGGTTTTGTTTTTCGCCAGCACCAGAATATTCACCGCAATGGTGGTGCCGTAAAACAGGTTTGGGGCAAGCGAAATCACGGTTTCGACAAAATTGTTATCGACCAAATACTTGCGGATTTTCTGCTCCGCTCCTTTGCGGTAAAAAATCCCCGGAAAGCAAACAATCGCCGCGCGCCCTTTGCCGGAAAGAAACTTAAGCGCATGCAGCACAAAGGCAAAGTCCGCTTTGGATTTTGGCGCCAACACGCCCGCAGGGGCAAAGCGTTCGTCGTTGATCAGCGTTGGGTCGTCTGAGCCGATCCACTTCACCGAATAAGGCGGGTTGGAGACAATGGCATCAAACGGTTTGTCGTCGCCAAAATGCGGATTGATCAGGGTATTGCCCAGTTGAATGTTGAACTTGTCATAGTTGATGTTGTGCAAAAACATGTTCATCCGCGCCAGGTTGTAAGTGGTGTGGTTGATCTCCTGACCGAAAAACCCGTCTTCAACGATATGGGCATCAAAGTGTTTTTTGGCCTGCAACAGCAAGGAGCCGGAACCGCAGGCGGGGTCATAGATTTTGTTGACACTGCTTTGCTTGTGCATGGCAATCTGTGCGATCAGCCTGGAGACGTGTTGCGGGGTGAAAAACTCGCCACCGGATTTCCCCGCATTGGCGGCGTATTTCGAGATCAGGAATTCGTAGGCATCGCCAAACAGATCGATTTGGTTGCCGTGAAAATCGCCTAATTTCAGTTCTACCACGCCTTTAAGCACGGCCGCCAAGCGGGCGTTTTTATCTTTCACCGTGTTGCCAAGGCGATTGCTGGTGGTGTCGAAGTCAGCAAACAAGCCTTTGATGTCGCCTTCAGAAGGGTAGCCACTGGCTGAGGCTTCAATGGCGGCAAAGATGCTGGCCAGATCCGTATTTAAGCTGTCATTGATATTGGCGGCTGCGACCACATTGGCAAACAGTTGGCTGGGGTAGATAAAATACCCCCTGGTTTTGATGGCATCGTCTTTGATCTCTGGCGTAATGACGCTATCTGGCAGCGCGGCATAGTTGATACTGTCGTCATCGGCTTCGATGTAGCTGGCAAAATTCTCGCTGATAAAGCGATAAAAAAGAGCGCCAAGCACGTACTGTTTGAAATCCCAGCCATCGACGGCACCCCTCACATCGTTGGCGATTTGCCAGATTTGACGATGTAGCTCGGCGCGTTGTTGGGTGCTTGTCATTGTGAAAATCCTGTTTAAATAAGTTTTAAATAGCCATCAGCTTTAAACTAGCTTGGTATTATAGTAAGCAAAGCCGTTCTAATACAATTATTTGTGTAAATAGAGTAGCCTAATACTGTGCGGACACTGTTCAATTAGCCAAGTGAACTCTATCAAAAAAATGCTATCACCCTTTTTAATGGGTAGAATATAGTTGGCTAGATTAAACGATAAAAGGCAAAAGCCAAAGCTATTTTATCCAAGTTTAGCTGTTTATTACCTGCGGGGTTAAATTGCTTGAAAAAGCATTATTACCCCACAAAATTGAAAAAAACGATCCTGTAGACACTACAAAATCGTTTTTTTTGTCTTTACACCATCAAAATGAGCAACTTCTATTGACAACACCCAGTACGGCTTTATAATCCATAGCGCTTGAAGTTAGTTTTATATTTTTGTACACCATTTCGATGTTATGTTTTGCTTGTTTTACCCGTAATAGGTTTTTGACCCGTAATAATTAACCCGTCCTGTTTTATAAGTAATAGCAACACTTTTTAGCAAACCTGCTTGTATCAATATTGTCTTTTATCAAGTAAAAAACAATATTGGAAAAGCTCAATTACTCATAAATTAATTAGGATATGTATTATGTCTACTACTACTGGTACAGTAAAATGGTTTAACGAAGCTAAAGGTTTCGGTTTCATCGAGCAAGAAAGTGGCCCTGACGTTTTTGCTCATTTCAACGCGATTGTTGGTGATGGTTTCAAAACGTTAGCCGAAGGTCAAAAAGTTGAATTCACAGTTACTGAAGGTCAAAAAGGCCCTCAAGCTGAGAACATTGTTGCGCTTTAGTTTTCATTAATTAAAGACACCAAAAAAGCGAGTCACCTTAAGGTACTCGCTTTTTTTTATTATAATGCTTCGCTCAGGCGTCCTGAAACTCGCATCTTGAGGTGGTTTGGCTATAACATTAATATTCCACACTAATTTGATAGGATGAGAACTTGCGCATATTAATCACCCCTTGATCAAAAATAAGGTATTGCCCTTTTATGCCTAACAGAACGCCTGATACACTTGGTGTTTTATCAAAGTTAAATGAACTAATTTTGGGTAAATAGTGGCTAACAGGGTAATTTATATCCACCACGTCTTCATTAAGCAATTGAACCGCATCATCACCAAACTTAAGAGAAATATCATCTAAACGCTGCTTTATTTGAGGGATCAATATTTTAGCTTTAGCTTGTAGATCAATCGTTTCATTACTACCTTTAAGCATTGCCCTCCAGTTTGTTTTATCACTAATAAATTTAGCTAAAGCTGTTTCAACCAAGCCAGAATATAAGCGAGTACTTACTATAAAAATAGGTAACGCTTGTGTTGCTCCTTGATCAATCCATCGCGTTGGTATTTGAGTGTGGCGAGTTATCCCTACTTTTAACGCTGAGGTATTTGATAAGTAGACATAGTGATCAACCATGCAGTGTTGCTCACCCCATTGTGGCTCTCGACAAGTTCCTAAGTGATGGTGGCAAGTTTCAGGCTTCATAATACACATATCACACTGTGCTAGTTTAATCATGCAAGGGTAGCAAAAGCCCTGGGAATAACTTTTTTTAGTGGTTTTACCACAATGTTTACATGCAATTTTACCATGAAAATTTAAAGTGAGCACTTTGCCTATGATAGGGTTTAAGGCAATACTTTGTTTCTCAGTTGTATCTGAATTTATCGCTGCTAAAGGCAATTGATATTGTACTAAATTATTACTATCAAGTTGTGCCGTTAGTTTTTCGATAGCGCCTATTGCTCTTATTGCCATTTTTACTCTCTATATTTGACTTTAATGTTAAAATTGTACTTTTTTCGTGTTTCTTTAACTACTTTTCTATTGGATTTACTTGTTAATCGACGCTGTACAGAGCCTTTCGTTGGCTTTGTCGCCCTTCTTTTTTTCGGCACCAACATAATGGACAAAATTAATGCTTTCAATCGTTTTAACGCATCTTCTTTATTCATTTCTTGGGTACGAAAAGACTGCGCTTTAATAATAACAACGCCATCTTTAGTGATGCGAGTATCACTTGAGGCCAACAAACGTTCTTTATAAACAAGAGGAAGAGAGGAGCGTTTAATATCAAACCGTAAATGGATAGCGGTAGCAACTTTATTAACACGCTGCCCTCCATTACCCATAGAACGAATGGCACTGAGTTCAATTTCCCAATCTGCCAAACTAACAATATTTGATATCTCTAACACTTTTATTTACCATTATTTAAAATACTTGATATCTGCTCTTTATGACTCAAAACAACACTTGGTATGTTTATTTTCTTCGCTGTAACGACAATAGCTTATATACAGGCATCACCACCGACATCAAGCGACGCCTACATCAACACAACCATACCAAGCTAGGAGCAAAGTATACGCGAGCAAGGCGACCAGTAGTACTTGTTTATAGTGAAACAGCACAAGATAAAAGTACCGCCAGTAAACGAGAATACCAACTACGAGCACTGACTAAAAAACAAAAAGAAAAATTAGCCTCTATTTACCTTAATTCCTCCGATTAGAGGTCTGTTTAATTACTTTTACCATCGTTTTTTCGATTTATGCACTTACTATACGAATTCAGCACTGTTAGAATGTCTCGTTATGTTAACTTGGTACTAAATTGGTACTGAATTAGTACTAAATTTTATTTAAAAGTGAAAGATGTAGATATGTCACAAGAAAAAATGTTTATTGAGCAATATTGCCCTATTAATAATGAAAAAATCAGCTTTACCCGCAAACAAGCGAGTGATTTTGCTAAACAAGTAGCTGATGATTTTAATCCTCTACACAATATTGAAGCCAAGCGATTTTGTGTGCCTGGCGATTTACTGTTTTCAGTAATCATAGCTAAATCAGGCCTACATAAAGAGATGAGTTTTAACTTTTCAGGCATGGTTAATGATGGCATAGAGTTAACTTTTCCTAATGAAATAATCAAGAGTTTTGATATTGTAGATAGCAAAGATAAAGCCTATTTAACCGTTGAGGCAAGTGGCGAAAAAACTCATTGTACATCGTTAATAAATGCCTTAACTAAAGTCTATGTAGATTTTTCTGGTCATACTTTTCCTGATATTTTAGTAAAGTTAATGACAGAAAGTAATGTCATGCTTAACCCCATTCGCCCTATGGTTATGTATCAATCTATGAAGATAAGCTTAGATCGCCTTGACATTACTACCCTGACATTAAAGTTAGCGGAAACAAGTTTAACTATCGAAGGAAAACGTGGTGATGCTTGGCTTGAGTTTGATTTAGTGAGTGATGGTGAAATAGTTGGTCATGGTAAAAAACACATGTTATTAAGTGGCTTACGTGAATATTGTCAAGACAGTGTTAACACTATGGTAGCGCAATATAAAAACTCAAAAACAGCTTATAATGGTTAATAATTTCGAAAAATCCGATATTATGCTTTCGAGACTCGTTATTTCATTGCTTGTATTTTTTCTCAAAATCAATTCGCTGTGCTTGTTTATTTTCACTACAATATACAAAAATAGCTAAGTTTTTAGGGCGATTACACTTAGCAGGCTGTTGATAAAATTTAAGCCATGCCTGTTTTTTATCTCCTTGGTATTTTGATTTGATCACAATAGCATTACTGGTCTTAAACGGTGTGCCTGCTGATATTTTTGTAGGCGCGGTCAGTTTATCGGTAGCACGATTAGACTTGTTTTTATTTTTACTCTTGTTCTTATCTTTATTCTTAGTTTTGCTTTTACTTTTAGCTTTTCTCTCTCGTCCTTGTTCACATTGCCACCATTTATCACGCGCTTTATCTTCTCTGGCTCGTAAGCTAATGCCACGTTTTAATGAATAACCATTACGCTGCATTGCTTGAATATTATGTAATTTTTCTAGTAAAGGTTTACAACGCTTTTTTGCCTCGCTTACGGAAGCAAACAAAAGTAATACGCTAACAAAAGTTATCAATTTAATGAAGTGCATACATTCAGTCCTTGAGTTATTTTTTCCATGAATTACTTTTTATAAATACTTTTCTCTAATTAATCTAATAATAGACAAAAAATTAGACTATTATTAGATTAATTATTTAAACATGGATGTTACTGATGAAATTATTCATTCTTATTTTACTCATACTCTTCTCATTAAATTCTCAAGCTGTGCCTCAATCAAAACCAGCGATTCAACATGCGACAACCTATAAAGCCGTTACTGATCTTAACCAATATTGGCTGTCTGAAAAACTTGATGGTATGCGCGGCTACTGGAATGGCACTCAATTATTAACTCGTCAAGGTAATCTTATTTATAGCCCCGAATGGTTTACCCAAAGTTGGCCTGACAATGCCATTGATGGCGAATTATGGATTAAAAGGGATCATTTTCAACAAACGCTTTCATGTGTCAGAAAAAAGCTTGTCGATGAAACTTGCTGGCAATTGGTTCGCTTTATGATATTTGATCTGCCTGAGCATGGAGGCACCTTTACTGAGCGAGTAACGGCTATGCAGCGATTAACAAAAAAAGTAAATTCTCCTTACTTATCAATTGTTAAGCAATTTAAACTCAGCACAATCGAACAACTAGATCAAACCCTTGATAAGATAATCAAAAACAACGGTGAAGGTTTAATGTTACACCGTGATAATGCTTATTATCACGTAGGTAGAACCGCTAATATAATGAAGCTAAAAAAACACCAAGACGCTGAAGCTACTGTGATAGCACACATTAAAGGCAAGGGTAAATATCAGCGCATGCTAGGCGCTCTGCAAGTAAAAACGACCGAAGGTATCATTTTCAAAATAGGCTCAGGCTTTAGTGATCAAGAACGGCATGAACCGCCAGAAATTGGCAGTTTAATCACCTTTAAATACAATGGTAAAACTAAAGCAGGTATACCAAGATTTGCCCGTTTCTTTAGAGTTAGAAAGTAAGCTACTGATTCGAAAAACTAGCTTTTTGGCTGATAAGTAAAAATTAGTACTTTTAAGCCTTTACCCTTATGTACCTCTTTAAACACTTCAGGGTTAGCAAGTTGCTGGTCAAAGACACAATCTGGGCACTCTCGCACAACTTCTTCTTTTAGAAATTGTGCGTCAAGATCGGGGGAATTCAAACATAACATCAACTTAGCCCCTGTGTTCATCCATTGAGGAATTCGGCGGATAATTTTAGCGTAATCTCGTTCAATATTAACACTGCCTTTTTGAAAGGATGGCGGATCACAAATCAATAAATCATATTTCCCGTATTTCTTAATGCGGCTATTTGACTTAAAGATATCGAGCCCTTCAAAAATAACTTTCTTACCATCTTTTTTTGCTAGCTGATTTAATTGGTGGTTTTCTCGCCCCTTACTTAAAGAGGCTTTGCTTAAATCTATATTAACCACTTTACTCGCACCACCTGCGGTAGCAGCAACAGAAAAGGCACACGTATAAGCAAACAAGTTAAGAACATTATGATCTTGAGCATATTCTCTTATCCAGGTTCGACCATTAACCATATCTAAAAACAAACCACTATTTTGCACTTTGCCAAATTCAATATGATATGACAAATCATTTTCGGTCACTATGGTCTTATCAACAACCTCACCTAACAATACCTGTGTGGGTGCAAATTTTTCATATCGACGTTGCACTTGCACACTACAACATTCACCAATTAAAGTGTGTAAAGCTTTTGCTTGTGTTAGTAACCAAGCCTCATCTACCGCTTGATAAAGAGTAATTAAAATAACGGGGGATAACCAGTCAATATTCACATGAGATAATTTTTCATAGGCATGACCTCGCCCATGAAAAAGGCGTTGGCAATCAGTAAAATTAGTAGCAGAAATATGTTTAATCATAGGGAAAATTATTTTTTAGCTATTATACCAATACGAACAGGATGGGATACCACCAAACGAGAACTAAATCTACGACGAATAAATAATCACTCTATTAGTACTTTCTTTATGTATCCTTACCTTGCCTGAACTTTCGAGAAACTCCAGTAAAGAAAATGGATCATTGGCTTCAAATACACCTGTTATTGGTAGTTGAGATAATGCTTTAGAATTAATCTCAATTTGAATGGCATTATATCGGTTGAATTCATAGATGATATCTTGTAACTTCTCATTTTTAAATATTAATTGGCGAATTTTCCAAGACGTTTTATTTGCGATTATAGCGTCTATATTTGTGGTTATTTTGCCATCATTTTGAACCACAGCTGCTTGACCTACGGATACGATCAGTGTTTTAGCATCAGTGATATCTAGTGTCATATTTGATGCTAATTTAATAGTATTTTGAGGTAAGAGTAAATTGCTTTCATCAAAAAACTTATTGCTTAACGCTACCTCACCGCTTATTACCGTTAATTCAACTTTGTGTTGATTTGCTTTAACATTAAATTCAGTCCCTAATGCTTGAAACATAACACCATTAACCCATACTCGGAAAGGTTTTTCAGGATTATGTGCTACCTTAAATATCGCTTCACCACTGTGTAATCGTATATCTCTAAATTGTTCAGAAAAATCTATATCAAGGTTGGTTTGGGTATTCAAATAAATGATAGAGCCATCCTTTAGGGGGGCACTTTGTTGCTCTCCAAATTCGGTGAAATAGTGCGTTTTGGCTGTCGAGGTACTTTGCCATGGGGTGTTAAGTAAATAGTTTAAACTGACGAAGCCAAACATAATACTTGCCGTTAGAGCTAGCCACGCTCTTTTTATTACTTTTTCACGAGGATAAGATGACATAACAACAGATTGCTTATCATTAATAGGGATAATGTGGGGGTTATTGTTGATTTTTTCTATCAGTGCATCAATTGATATCTGCTTTGTAGTATCCACATCAGCTAATAAGTCAAAAAATGAACAACTATATAAAAACTCTTCAATATGAACAGGACTTTTAAGCAACCATTGGCATAATTCATTTTTTTGTTCAGCATCGAGCTCATTCTCATCAGCTAGCATAGCCCAATGGGAGGCTTGCTCAATAATAAGGTGATTAGGTTGATTGATAATTGTCATAATTATTTATCCGTATTATATGCTTTACGGCACTCAGCCACAGCTCTTGTTAAATACTTTCTCACTGTATGAATGGAAATATCAAGTTTATTTGAAATTTCATTATGGGTTAAACCATCACGTTTACGCATCAGCAAGATTGATCGATACACAGGGGGTAAACCACTGATAATGTTTTCTAAATCAGCAACCGCCTCTTTCCTTTCATGGTGTAATTGAGGGTTGTATTCATCAGGCGCTGAGACTTCTTTGTCTAAATAAAATGTTTCTTTTTCAGCACTGTGATGGCTTTTCATTCTCATTTCATACACTAAATTAGCCGCTACTCTGAAAAGATAGGCTTTAGGCTGTTTAATTAAATCAGTGCGTTCAATTCTCATCAACCTAATATATGCTTCTTGTGAAATATCTTGGGCTTGCTCCTTAGTTGCGCGTTGAAGCAAAAATGAAAATAACTCTTTATATGAACAACCATATAAAGAAGTAATAAATTGAGTATTTTTATTTGCTGTTTTTTTAGTCATGTTTTTTATATCATATTTTTATATCAAAACAATAAAATCGTGCATTATTCGTGCATTATTTATAGTGCTCAATTTGTTTTATATAATCGTATCTATGTATCCATCATACTGTGTAAGAGTGATTTTAGGTTTAAAGTAGGTACTAAAAATAGCAAAAAAATCCAATAAAATCGAAAACGAATTAGAAAGTAATACGATAAATACTAATCACGATAGCTCTACGGCGGGCTTTTATTACAGAGCAAAAGAATGACTTGAAATAAACTAATTATAAATAAACCTGTACCTAATTTTGGTGTGAAATCGCTCTTAATATATGATCTAATGAAAATAAGTCACCATTTTACTTAGATAAATACAATATATTTTATAATGACCATAGGAGCTCAAACATGAACTTACAAACACCAACTTGGAAAAATAAGCCAGTTTTACTCTCTATTATGCTTTCTCTTGCTAGTAATTTAACCTTTGCCGCTGAAAAGAATGCAGTAGTAGAACAAAATCAACTGCAAATAAAAATTACTGCAGGAACACTTGATAATGCCTTGCAAAGTTTGGCAAAAAAGTTTGGTAAACAAATTGTTTTCTTTTCAAATGTCGCTGAAGGATTACAGATGAAAGCTTTATCTGGCTCATATACTGAGCAAGAAGCATTAAATATGTTACTTAAAAACACAAAATTACAATATCGTTATATTAATGATAAAACCATAGCCATTGAAGAAAAAGCTAGTAGTGGAGAAAAAATAGACGAAAAAAAGACAAAGGTCTCTAATGGAGAACAATCAAATAATTCCAGCAAAAATAGTGCTTCTGTCAAAGTAAAAGGTACTACTATCGAAAAAATTATAGTTACCGCACAGCGTCGCCCACAAAACTTACAAGACGTGCCTATTTCCGTTTCTGTGATGAAAGATGATTTATTAGATAGTGTTACCGCCAATGGTGCTGATATTCGCTTCATGTCAGCACGGATCCCTAGTTTAAAAATTGAATCTTCATTTGGTCGTTCATTTCCGCGCTTTTATATACGTGGTTTAGGCAATCAAGATTTTGATTTGAACGCGTCTCAACCCGTATCTGTAATTTATGATGATATCATACAAGAAAGCCCTATTTTGAAAGGATTCCCTGTTTTTGATATGGAAAGTGTTGAAGTATTACGAGGTCCCCAAGGAACACTCTTTGGTCGAAATACACCCGCTGGATTAGTTAAGTTTACCTCTAATCGCCCAACACAAGGTTTTGAAGGTTATTTTACTGCTTCTTATGGCTCTCTAAATACTATTTCGATTCAAGGTGCTCTAAGTGGAGGGTTAACTGACACTGTCTCAGTACGCGTTTCTTTGTTAAACCAAACACGTGATGATTTTATAGAAACCAAAGCGCTAGGTTTTGAAGAAAAAGATATTTTAGGTGGTTATGAAGATCAAGCTGCAAAAATTCAAGTTTTATATGAGCCCAACCAAGATTTATCTGCATTATTTAATTATCATACCCGTGATTTAGATGGTACACCTACTGTGTTCCGTGCTAGTGCCATTAAACCAGGAACTAATAATTTTCAAGCGGGTTTTGACCGTAATGTTATCCATCATGATGCCGCTCAACGAGCGACGCAAAGTGTTAAAATTAACGGCAGTAGTATGAAGTTAGAATATGCTTCCACTGATCATACTTATACTTCTGTGACGGGTTATGAGTCTGTAGAGATGTTCTCGCGTGCTGATGTTGATGGTGGTTACCGGGTCAGTAGTTTTGGTGATCCCTCAGGTTACACTGGTGAGCTGGGTACAGTACCGCTTTTCTCAGTTGAAAGTGCTGACGGTATTCCAGAACATAGCCAATTTACCCAAGAGTTTCGTATTGCTTCAAATGAGTTAGGTCAATTTGATTACCAAGCAGGTGTTTTCTTTTTCACCGAAGATCTTGATATAGATACCTATCACTATAATGAAGATGGTAGTGTTAAACGTTATTTAACACAAACTCAACAAACAGATGCTTGGGCAATATTTGTTTCTGGTGATTATGATATTACCGACGCGTTACACGTAACTGGCGGTATTCGTTATTCAAAAGATAAAAAAGATTATGTTGCCCAACGAATCATATCAACTGGACGTGATGGGAGTTTTTTTGACCCTTTCTACGCCAAGCCTGAAGACTCTGCAATTAGCTGGGATTTAAGCGCAACTTATGAATATTCTAGTGAGACAAACTTATACAGTCGTATCGCCAAAGGTTTTAGAGCACCAAGTATTCAAGGGCGTGTGATTAGCGGTAAGAATCCACAACTAAGTGTTGCTGACTCAGAAACTATCCATTCTATAGAAATTGGAACAAAATCTGATTTATTAGATGGTGCCGCTCGGGTTAATTTTGATATTTTTTACTTTCAAATGGATGATCAGCAAATGACCGCTCAATCATCTTTTGATGAAGGTGCCGCAAAAGAGCTGTTAAACTTAGATAAAACGGTTGGTTATGGTTTTGAAGTTGATAGCGAATATGCGATAACAGCTGATTTATTAACCACTATAGGCGTTAGTTACAACAACACTGAAATCAAGGATAAAAACGCGGCTATTTCAACCTGTAGTTTTTGTACGGTGCGTAATCAGGTCGATGACAATGGTTTAATTAGTATTGATGGCTTGTCTTTACCGCGTGCTCCCGAGTGGATTGGAAACTTTACCTTGCGCTATAGCAAAGAATTAGGTGATGGTGAACTTTATCTTTATACCGATTGGTTCTACGCAAGTGAAGTGCAGTTTGCTTTAATTGATGCTGTTGAAATGCGCCAAGACTCTTATTTAGAAGGCGGTATACGTATTGGCTATAGTTGGGATATTAATGAGTACGGTGTTGAAGTTGCTGCTTATGGTCGAAATATAACAGACGAAACCGCCGTATTAGGTGGTTTAACGATCAATAATCTTGCGGGTATTGTTAACGATGGACGTTTTTGGGGAGCCGATCTTAAAATTAGTTTCTAGTTAACCTAATTACTAACTTATACTTGTGCTAACTCAAAAGATAATGTGAACTAGCACAAGTATACCGCCTGCCCTTAACATTAGGTTTAATACCATGACATTTAATCACTTCACTAAGTTTATCACTAGCACATGTTTAATTTTTTCTCTTTCAAACTATTCAAACGCCCAACAAGCAGTTGATATATTAATCACCAATGGACATATTTTAACCATGGATGCAGAGCTTACCGAATATGCTAATGGTTTTGTTGCTATTAAAAATAATAAAATAATTGCCCTTGGCTCACAATCACAAGCCCAGCAGTTTACTGCGAAACGAACTCTTGATGTAGACGGAGACTTAGTTCTTCCTGGTTTTATAAATACGCATACCCATGCTTCAATGTCAGTATTTCGTTCTTTAGGTGATGATGTAGATGATCGGCTTCATGGTTATATATTCCCGTTAGAAAAAGAATTTGTTTCCCGTGAAATGGTTTATTTAGGTGCTGAATTAGGTAATTTAGAAATGTTAAAAGGCGGCGTTACCACTTACGCTGATATGTATTATTTTGAAGACGAAGTAGCCAAAGCCGTAGATGAAATTGGGATGCGTGCAGTGTTAGGGCAGACCGTGATCAAGTATCCACAAGCCGATGCAAAAACAGCAGCAGAGGGTATAGCTTACGCTGAACACTTTATTAAGCAGTATCAAAATCATCCGCGTATTATCCCCGCATTTGCCCCACACGGCCCTTATACCAATAGCACTGAAACGTTACAAAAAATTGCTGAATTATCATTAGCCTACAATGTCCCCGTACTAACCCATTTAGCAGAGTCGAAGCGGGAGCAAGCTGTTATCGCCAAGCGTACTAACGGTTTATCACCAATCGCTTATTTAGAAAGCATTGGCGTCTTAAATAAAAATTTGGTTGGTGCCCACGTAATTTTAGCGGACAAACAAGATATTGCTTTATTAAAGAAATACCATGTCGGTGTTGCGCACAACATCAGTGCTAACATCAAGGCAGCAAAAGGTGTTGCACCAGTAGTTGACATGTTAAAACAAGGTGTTGATGTAGGGTTAGGAACAGATGGGCCGATGTCTGGCAACACTATTAGTTTAATTGATGAATTTAACCAAGTCGCAAAAGTGCATAAATTATGGCATAAAGATCGAAGTTTAATGCATGCGGTTGATATTATTAAAATGGCAACAATGGGCGGTGCTAAAGCACTTAATCTTGAAAAAAAAATAGGTTCATTAGCAGTAAATAAATTGGCTGACATTATTGTTATTGGCACTAAAACGCCCAATATGACGCCTATTTATAACCCATACTCTGCAATCGTTTATTCTGCCTATGCAACCGATATTAGGCACAGCATTATTGATGGCAAATTATTAATGGAAGATCGTAAAGCATTAACGGTTAATGAAGATGATATTATTAAACGTGCTAGTAGTTTTAGTATGAAGGTAAAGCAATCCTTGATAGAACAAGGAAAGTCTATTCTATAAAGAAATTTCCTCGCATTCTTTTATTAATGGTTATTCCTTTAAAAACAAATGCAACAATGAGTATAACTAAAATCTACTCTTTAATTGGCTGTAGAATGATACCAATTTCCTTAAAGACATCCTTAAATTTACTGGTTTCAGAGCCAAAATATAAAAACACTTGACCTCGAGTATTTCCTGATACGTTTTTCCCATCAATCGCTTCAAAAGCAATACGCTTTTCAGGTAAACAAATCATATTTGATGATCTCAGCAACAATTGAAACCATTTGGTTTCCGTCGCATTATTAACTAGCACTATAGCCTCTGAGATGGTGCCACGGTTCCATTTCTCTATAAAAATAGCTATGGCTGCGTTGATTATTTTTCGACCATAGGGTGGATTCATAAAAACTTTCCCTGGCTTTTTAAACCAGGTTTGTTTAAATGCATTACTTTTAAAATCAAAATAACGTTTTGCTTTTACATGGCTATTCGCTTCTTTAGAGGAAAAAGGGTCGAGATCTATCTTTCCCATAACTTCACGAACCATATCTGTATATACGCTTGGCGTATACCAAGAGTCAGAATCTCTAATAGCTTCCTTATTTCCATCTGGTTTAGCGCCATCTGGTTTAGCGCCATCTGGTTTAGCGCCACTTGGTTTAGCGCCAATATAGGCCATCATGGATTTATTTGCTTTCATCAGTACCACATTTATTCCAAAAGATTCTATTTATGTAAAACGATAAGATTAAACGAGCTATAGTTTTATGCAAATTAACCGTACCACCTCAATCATCCATCTTTCAGATAATTTACAAATACTAGTCATTCTGTAAACATATTCAATCCTTGCTACAATGCTGTTTATCTAAAATCAAACTAAACTTTAGATAAAACAAAAATGATTATAGAATTTGTTGAAGTATTTCTTGAGTAATATCATCGCGAATTTCTGATTGTCCTATGGCTGTAGGGACAATAAAACGCAATTTTCCACCGATATTTTTTTTATCTCGGCGCATATGGCAAACAAAATCATCAAAACCCATTGTTTCAGGAGCTATTAAAGGTAAATCAAATGCTTTAATAAGCGATTCTATGCGATAAAGATCTGACACTTCAAGCAAATTCATTGCGACTGCTAACTTAGCGGCAAGTACCATGCCAGTGGCAACAGCCTCACCATGAAGCCAGCTACCATATCCTTGCTCTGCTTCAATTGCATGACCAAAAGTGTGACCTAAATTAAGTAGTGCTCGCACACCAACTTCGGTTTCATCACTAGCAACAATATCCGCTTTACATTGGCAACATTTTTCAATTACTTTAGCTAGTGTATTTTTATCACCAGCTTTGATAGCCGTAATATTATTCTCTAGCCAAACGAAAAAGTCATAATCACCTAAAATTCCATACTTAATTACCTCAGCCATACCTGCATTAAATTCTCGTTCAGGTAAAGTAGCTAAACTATCAATATCAATAATGACCGCTTTAGGTTGATAAAAAGCGCCAATCATATTTTTACCAAGCGGATGGTTTACCGCAGTTTTACCACCGACAGAAGAATCGACTTGTGATAATAGAGTCGTTGGGACTTGAATAAAGTCTATGCCACGTTGATAACAAGCAGCAGCAAAGCCAGTAATATCACCAATAACACCACCACCCAAAGCAATTAGCGTTGTATCGCGACCATGCTCATTCGCTAATAAATGCGACATAATTCGTTCAAAATTAGCTAAACTTTTTTCAGCTTCGCCATCAGGTAAAATTATTTCATCAAGTTCAAAGTCGGCTAGTTTTTGTTTGATATTAGCAAGGTAAAGAGGTGCTACAACAGCATTAGTAACAATACAAACACGCTTAGCGCGAATATGAGAAGAAAACAGCTCTGAGTCATTTAACAGATCTGTATCTATATATATTGGATAACTACGGGCGCCTAAATCAAGCTGAAGTGTGGGCATGCTTTGTATCTACTACGGCAATAACTATAAATGAAATTAAAAGTCTAAACGCTCAATAATTTTGTGCGCTACAACTTTAGCACTTTGATCATCAGTTTTAATGATCACATCAGCAATCTCTTCATATAAAGGATTACGTTCAATGGCTAAGTTTTCTAATACCGTACGAGGCTCTTCTGATGTTTGTAATAATGGTCGACGGCGATCTCTTTGAGTACGAGCCACTTGTTTATCAATTGTCGTTTCAAGGTACACTACAACACCGCGTGCAGATAAGCGGTTACGAACTTGGTCACTAATTACAGAGCCACCACCAGTTGCTAAAATAATACCTTGTTTTTCACTTAGGTCTTCAATAACACCCTCTTCTCTTTTGCGAAAACCTTCTTCGCCTTCAAGATCAAAAACCCAAGCAATGTCTGCTCCAGTACGACGTTCAATTTCTTGATCAGAATCAAAAAAATCAAGATGTAGCCTGTCAGCAAGCTCTCTACCTATAGTGCTTTTCCCCGCACCCATAGGACCAATCAGGAAGATGTTACGTTTTTCTGCCATTAGATTTACTTAATACTCGTTCGTTACAGATCATATCAAAGGTAGATTAGTAATATCGGCCTAAACACCTTTTGACGTTATAGAGGTCTCCCTCGGCAATTTCAAGGGCGTAATTATCGCAATTGTTAGGGTAAGATTGCAAGCAACATTGTCGTTAACTAAGACAAAAACCTGACTTAACGACTATTTAATCAATAATAAATGCTAAAAGTGCTCAGTTACTATGCGTGGGGTGACAAAAATTAGTAATTCTTTTTTCTCATTAAACTGGTTAGTGTTGCTAAATAACCAACCAAAATAAGGAATATCACCCAATACTGGTACCTTAGATACTGTTCTTATAATTGCTTGTTGATAAATACCACCTAGTACAATCGTTTCACCATTATTCACTAACACCTGAGTACCAATGCGTTGGGTATCAATGGCGGGAGCTTGTCCACTTTGGACATCAGAAACAGTATCTTGAGTAACCACTAAATCCAGAATAATTTTATTGTCGGGGGTAATATGTGGCTTTACCGTTAAACTAAGTACCGCTTTTTTAAATTGTGTTGCGGTTGCCCCGCTTGAAGCTGCTTCTTGATAAGGAATTTCAACACCTTGTTCAATATAAGCTTCTTTTTGGTTTGCCGTAGTAATTCGAGGACTCGCAATTATTTCACCCTTGTTTTCTTTTTCCATGGCGCTTAGTTCAAGATCTAAAATGGTACCATCAGCTAATCGAGCCACTTGAAATGCTAAAGCTCCTGCTGGACTAGCTACCGGTAAATTAACATTTAATCTATCAGCTAATGGAGCAAAATCGGCATTAGCTGAGTTTGCTCCATCTAAAGAGCCAGAGGTTGCATATTGCCCGTTGGCATCTGTAACTCCCCAACGAATGCCTAACTCTTTATTGATATTATCTTTAACCGTTACCATACGTGCTTCAATGATAACTTGACGCACAGGAATATCTAAAATATTAACCATTCGTTTAATATCTTCAATACTTTTCGCAGTATCACGGATTAATAAAGTATTAGTACGTTCATCTACTGAGACACTACCACGAGATGATAAAATACTGTTATCTTCATTTTTAATTAAATCAGCAAATTCACTCGCTTTGGCATAATTTATTTGTACATATTCAGAATACAATGGTGCTAACGCTTCCATTTGCTGTAGCGCTTGTAAATTCTTAGCTTCTCGGGCAGCGAGTTCATCGCTTGGCGCAACCATTAAAATATTGCCTTGCATACGCTTATCAAGACCTTTCACTTTCAAAATAATATCAAGTGCTTGATCCCAAGGAACGCCATCTAACCGCAAAGTAATATTTCCTGTCACTGTATCACTTGTGATTAAGTTAAATTCATTATAATCAGCAATAATTTGCAGCACTGTACGTACGGGAATATCTTGAAAATTGAGTGATATTATACTACCAATAAAATCTTCGCTATTACCTAAGTAATCAGACACTTTCTTTTCTTTAACTGTTAAGATAAATAACTTATCTGTTTGGTGATGTGAAAAGGTAAAATATGCATTGACATCAATCACTAAACGAGTATTTCGACCATCTTTAAATGTTTCAATTCCTGAAACTATAGTGCCAAAATCGGTTACATCTAGCTTATAAAGTAACTCTTCAATTATTTGGGTATTATGAAATTCAACGTTAACTTTTCCTAATTTATCATTCACATCAACAGCAACCATACTGTCTTTTAGATACACTAATATTTCAGCAGAATTATTTTCACCCAAACGAAAATCAAGGGATTCTATATGATTAATAAATTGTTCACCTGCTGGGCTTAATGCTTCAACAATTTCAGCTGATTGACCATAATTAAAGGTAATAGAGAATTGCTTACCATGTAAAGCGACATCAAACACAGACAATTGATCTAAATTAATCAAGGCAACAACTTTTCCTGAGCTGTTATCTAAAACGATATCAATGATACCCGCATGATTAATTAACGTTTCTCTAACTTTATCATCATAAATATTGGCCGCAAAACTAACCTCAACATAAGCGGGATCCATTGAAGTTTTTACCACTGGTAGTGAAAGTATTTCAGTTGAAAATTCAAATACCAATTCAATTTGATCATCTTGAATGGTGTTATAAGAAATACCCAATAATTTACTATCATGTGCTTGTTCGGCACTGAGATTAAAAGAGCTGGTAACAAGTGTCAGCATAGTTACACAAACGAGCCAAGTTTGACTCATTTTGACCATGTGAGTAAAAATTTTATAATTTTTCATGTTATTAAATTGCATTATTATTTCCCTTTACCCTTCAGACTTTGATAGAGCAATTTTAATCGCAGTTTCACGTTCTACCCAACAACCTGCACCATCAGATGTTAACTCAATCAATTTTACGCTTTTAGCATTCACTTCTATTATATGACCATTGAACAAACCCATATAACTACCTACGGCAACTCTATGTAGAGTGAAATCAGGTGCCTCAACTAAAGCCCAAAGTAGAACATCATCACCCATTGTGCCACGCATTGTTAACTCACCAAGAGCAAACTTTTCTAATGCTTGCTTGCGACGGTGGGGATCAGGGCTTAAACACCCTAACATTGGTTGAATTTTTTGCTGAACGACTTCTGGTCTTGGTAAAGAAAATGGGCTTCTCAAATCAAATGTAGAGTAATCATAGTGATTAAATGGGTGTACTTCTGGCATGGGATCAATTTGACTGCTTGTTGCTGCTTTAACTTGTTGAAGATGGGCACTAAGATCACTCGTATCATCATAACAACCACTAGCTAATACTAAAGTAATTAACGCTAATTTCTTCATTTGACTTTAGCCTCTTGGTAGCGGTAAGTTTTAGCTTCAAGCTTCATATTTAAAGTATCTTTACTCTTTGGTGAAATATCTATTTTAAAATCATGTAAAGTAACAATACGGGATAAACCTGCTATTTTACTGATAAAGTTACCAAAAGAATGGTAAGAGCCATTTACTTCGATATCAATGGGTAATTCAATATATATCTCTTTGCTTATTTCAGATTGCCACTCTAATTTGACAAATTCTAATCCACTTATAGTGCCTATAAAGGTAATATCGTCTAATAAACTTGGCGTTTCATGGCTATTAGGCAAACTTCTCAATTGGTTAGCAAAAATATCTTCTGCTGCCACCATTTGTGCTCTAAAAAGCGCTAAATTTGCTGCTACATGGTATTTAACTTTATAAGATTGCTTTAACTTGGTTTCTTCAGCAATAACAAGATCAAGTTGTTTAATTTTGTCACTAACTAAACCAACATACCCTAAGCCAATAACAGTAATAAATAAAAAAATAGTCAATACCAACTTTGCCGCAGAAGGCCATTGACCAATATTTTCTAATGTTAAGTTTTCAAATTGTGAAGTATTAAATTTCAAAAGACCTCCAATTAGCCATTCCCCAATTAGGCATTAGTACGACACTTAGCAAAGGGCTTTTAAATTTGATAGGTATCATTTACCACCTCCATTTGCTGCGTTTACAAGTCCAGCATTTGAGTCATTTGCTAGCCCTTCAATTTTTACCCGCATTTTAAAACCGCTTAGTAATTGAGGCGAGCCATCATCAGCGGTAATAAACTCTAGAGTAGCGTCAGTGAATAAATCTGATAATTCAATTGCTCTGATCATATTAGCTAAATGATTATTAGATTCACTTTTTCCAGTAATGTAGATGACATGACCTTGCTTATCAAGTTGAGTGATATAAATACCATTAGGAATTATCGTCGCTATCTCATCAAGCACTTTCGTTCCAACATTACGACTGCGTTGTAATTGCTCGACTACATCAATACGCTTTTGTAATGCGGCTATTTTATCTTTTAAGGTTTTTATTTCTGCAATTTGTATATCCACTAGTTGAATTTCATTTTTCAAAAATTTATTACGTGTTAGTTGTCCATCTATACGCGCTTGAAAATTCAAGTTAACCGCAAAAATCAAAGCAAAGGCAAACATCCCAACGACAGCTAAAATGATAAAAAATTCTTGTTGCTTAGCTTCAAGTGCTTCTTCGCGCCAAGGCAGCAAATTTATATATGTCATGGCGTAAAACTCCTTAAAGCTAAGCCTGCTGCCACCATAAATTGTGATGCTATTTTCGACAATTCATCTGTATTTATTGTTTTTGCCATTGCCATATCATGAAAGGGGTTAGCAATAATGGTATGAATACCCAATTCATCGGTAAGTAACTTTTCTATGCCTTCAATAGAAGCGGTTCCACCAGATACCAGTAAATAATCAATCGTATCGGCACCACTTGAAGTCAAAAACATTTGAATTGCTCGGCCTATTTGTTGCCTTAAAATGGTATGAAAAGGCGCTAACACTTCAAAAGTATAGTTAGTGGGTAAATCGAGGGTGACTTTTGCTTCTTCAGCCTTTTCAAATGATTTGTTATAATATGAAACAATTGAACGAGTGTATTGTTCACCACCAAATATTTGATCACGGCTATAAATATGCTTTCCTGCTTTGGTTGCAGAAAAAAGCGTCATGACGGCACCGATGTCAACAATTGCTACTGTTTTATTTACCGCATCTTCAGGTAATTGTGACAAGCATAACTCATACGATCTACTCACCGCATAAGATTCAACATCAATAACTTTCGCATGAAAATCACCAAGCTCTAATGCCGCAACTCGCGCTTCAATAGATTCTGTTCGTGCCGCACTAAGTAAGACATTAACTTTACTAGGATCTGATTCGTTAACATGTAACGATTCAAAATCCAAACTTACTTCATCTAAAGGATATGGAATTAAACTGTCAGCTTCTATTTCTATTTGGCTAGCTAATTCATCTTCACTAAGTGCAACATCCATATAAATGATTTTAGTAATCACTGTTTGCCCCGATACTGCGGCTGATGCTTCTTTCGCCTTCATAGATATTTTTTGGCGAATTTTAGCAATAACATTACCAACCGCTTCAATATCTTGAATTTCACGATCAACAACGGCACCACGTGTCATAGGCTCTATAGCGAAGTCTTCTAAAATGTAGCCTTCACTACTCTGGCTGAGTAAAACCGCTTTGACGGCATGAGAGCCTATATCGATCCCTACCATCATAGTTGCTTTCTTTTTCCATAAATTATCTAGCATATCAGCCCACTAAGTTATACTGTTATAGTTATATTGTTATATTGTTATATTGTTATATTGTTATAATTATTTTAGAGATGTTTTTCATATAAATACATTCATTACATGGTATTACAAGATATACTAGTATTACTTGGCAATTTTATCCATAAACCAATAGAGAGAGAATATAGTGTTTTCTGTCAAAAATTTTTTCAAACTTACTGTTATTCTAGTCTTTATTATTTTTTTTGGCATATTTGTTTTATATTTAACTTTGCGTGATGAGCTACCCGACATCAAATCTTTACAAGATGTTCAATGGCAAATTCCAATGAAAATCTACAGTATTGACGGTTCGTTGATTTCTCAGTTTGGTGAAAAAAAACGGAAACCATTAACCTTTGATGAAATTCCTCAACAGTTAATCAATGCCTTGTTAGCCACCGAAGATGACCGTTTTTATTTTCATTTTGGTGTCGATCCTATCGGTATGGCACGTGCTGTTTTTGGTCAAATAACGGGGAACAGTAGAGGTGGTGCTAGTACCATCACCATGCAGGTAGCTAGAAACTTCTTTTTAACTCGTGAACAAACTTACATTAGAAAAATTAGAGAAATATTTTTATCTTTTCATATTGAAAGTTTATTAACTAAAGATGAAATTTTAACCCTCTATGTTAATAAAATCCCCTTAGGACACCGATCTTTTGGCTTCGGTGCGGCAGCACAAGTCTATTATGGTAAAGATATTAATCAGCTTAACTTAGCACAAATTGCAGTATTAGCTGGCTTACCCAAAGCACCATCTAGCTATAATCCTATTCGCTCGCCCGAAAGAGCTAAGTTACGTAGAACAACGGTATTACAACGCATGTTAACTAGTGGCTACATCTCTGAACAAGAATACCAACAAGCTAAAATAGCTGCCATAACGGGCAAACGCCATGGCGCAAAAATAGAATTAAACGCGCCTTATGTTGCTGAAATGGCTCATCAAGAAATGATTGCTCGTTACACAAAAGAAAAAGCTTATACCGGTGGTTTTAGCGTATTTACTACCGTAACAAATAAATTACAACAAGCCGCACATTCTGCTGTTACCGAAAATTTACTACGCTATGATCAACGTCATGGCTATCGTGGTGCCATTTTATCACTTCGTCTTGACGATGAAGTGACAGACATTGAAAATTTATCTACAGACGATAATCCCCAACCAGTTAGCATACTTGAGCCATTAACAGATGAGGAAATAGCAACCGCACTTAGTCATATTCATTATTATCAAATGTTAGAGCCTGCTGTCGTTACTCAAGTAAACGAAAGATCAGTCAATATTACCTTACGAAATAATAAAGAAGCTAACGTTTCATGGGCAGGTATGGCTTGGGCACGTCCTTATATTAATGACCAAATGCAAGGTAAACCGCCCAAAGTAGCAAGTGAAATATTCCGCTATGGTGATGTGATATTAGTTAATAAGGTGTCAGTAAACGAATACCGGTTAAGCCAACTTCCTATCGCCAGTGCCGCCATTGTTTCTTTATCACCAGATAATGGCGCTATTAAAGCTGCCATTGGTGGCTTTAGCTTCAATCAAAGCCAATTTAACCGAGTTAGCCAAGCTAAACGACAAGTAGGTTCAAATATTAAACCTTTTATTTACTCGGCGGCATTAGAAAATGGCTTTACTCTGGCATCTTTAATTAATGACGCCCCTATAAATCAATGGGATAAAAGTACGGGTATTGTATGGCGACCAAAAAATTCGCCTGAAACTTATGTTGGCCCAATTAGGATGCATTTAGCCTTAGCGCAATCAAAAAATGTGGTTGCGGTAAGGTTATTAAAAAGTATTGGAATTAATAAAACCATAGATTATCTTTCTTCCTTTGGTTTTGCACCCGATGAATTACCTCGTAATGAGTCATTAGCCTTAGGATCAGCCTCATTAACGCCTTTAGAGCTTGCTACTGGCTTTGCTACTTTTGCCAATGGTGGTTTTTTAATCGAGCCCTACTTAATTGAACGCATTGAAAATGCACAAGGGGAAATTATCTATCAAGCTAATTCCGCTGTTGCTTGTGATCCCTGTTCAATTCCTAGCAACGCTAATCCAAGCAAGCAAGAAATTACCGCAAACATTTCAGAGAGTACATTGGTAAACGCAAAGTTAACTAGCCCGCCATTAATTTCAGCACCTAGAGTGATCTCGGCACAAAATGCTTTTTTGATCACCCAAGCACTTAATAGTGTTATTTGGGGAGCCGATTGGTCGATAGACAATGGTTGGCAAGGTACTGGTTGGCGAGCTAGAACGTTAAAACGTCGTGATATTGCTGGTAAAACTGGCACTACTAATGAAGCCAAAGATGCTTGGTTTTCTGGTTTTACTCGTCGATTAGTGACAACCTCATGGATAGGCTTTGATGATCCTAGCCGTAACTTAGGTAAATCCGTATACAACAATAACCTAGGTAAAAATCAAATTACCGGCAAAGAGTTTGGTGCTAAATCAGCCCAACCTGCATGGATAAGCTTTATGAAAGTTGCGTTAACTGATCTCCCCAATGAAACTTTTGAGCCACCTGCTGACATAGTTTCAGTACGCATTGATAAAGCGACAGGTAAGTTAACTACTCAAACCAATAAAAGCAGCCTATTTGAATACTTTAAAGTAGGTACTGTACCTACCGAATACATAAGTACCGATAATAGTGCTGATATATTTCAAAGTGAAGATGGCATTAACAACGAAGAAGATTAAATCTCTTTAATAAAAACTTTTGACTTTCTCTGAAAGTTATACATTTTTTGTTTACCTTCAGGTAATTTATGCATAGGTTGCTCAATAAAACCCTGTTCGAGAAACCAATGACCACTTACCGTTGTTAACACAAATATCGATAAAAGTTGCTGTTGTTTAGCTTCATTTTCTAAAGCAGCCATCAAACGTCCGCCGCGACGACCTTTACGGTAATCAGGATGAATAGCAACACAGGCTATTTCGCCCATTTTCGCCTTCGAATATGGATATAATGCGGCACAAGCAATGATAACGTCTTCTTTTTTGATCACGGTAAACTTATCAATTTCTATTTCAAGTAATTCACGTGAACGCTTGACTAGAATACCTTCAACCTCAAGCGGAGCAAGTAATTCCAATATACCGCCAACATCATCAATAGTCGCAATTGATATTTGTTCTTTATGATCTTTAGCAATCAAAGTACCAGCACCGTCACGCGTAAATAATTCTTGCAATAATGCCGTATCACTTTGATAACTCACACAATGACAACGTTCAACCCCATTTTCACCACCTTGAATGATTGCTCGCAGCAATAACTGACGCACATGACAATCTTTTTCATCTAATAAGGTTTTAACTCGACGAACACTACAACTTCTGATCAACTCACCGGTTTTATCTATTAGCCCTTCATCTTCCGTTAAGGTGATCAATTTATCCGCTTTTAAGGCAATGGCAGTTTGCGCTGCTACATCTTCTAAAGCAAGATTAAATACCTCCCCCGTTGGCGAATAACCTATTGGTGATAATAAAACAATTGAGCCATAATCTAGCTGCATGTTAATGCCATCAGAGTCAATCCTACGGACACTACCAGTATATTTATAATCGACACCATCACGAATGCCCATAGGCTTGGCAATAACAAAGTTACCTGTACTTACGCGAATTTGTGAGCCATACATAGGTGAGTTTACTAGACCAGTGCTTAATAAGGCTTCAATATGCAAGCGTAATGAACCCGTAGCATCTTTAACCGCCACCAGTGTATCGGCATCGGTGACACGAATGTTGTTTTCAATAACTTGATTAATACCACGCTGTATCATGCGCTCTTCTATTTGTGGACGGGCGCCATGCACCACCACTAATTTAACGCCCAAACTACGTAACAAAGAAATATCATGAATAATATTGGCAAAATTTATGTGTGATACGGCTTCACCGCCAAACATTAACACCACAGTTTTACCACGATGAGCATTAATATATGGTGCCGCGTTTCTAAACCATTTAATGTTATTTATATAATTATCCATGTTCTTTACTTCATTTTTTTACGACTTAACAGTATTACCTGAACTAAGTATTACCTGAACTAAGTATTACCTGAACTAAGTATTACCTGAACTAAGTATTACCTGAACTAAGTATTGCCTGAACGATCAACGATATATATCATCGCTACTTCATCCGCTGGATCTTTATGCGGACTTTGTTCACTGTCTTCAATAATATTATTTGCCAGTGAGCTTTTTTCAATCAAGGAAAAACCTAACTTATTAAAGAATTCAGGAATATACGTTAATGCTATAATTTTTTGTAACTCCATTTGATGAGCAAATTCAAGTAAGTATTGTACTAACGCTTGCCCTTGTCCTTCTCCATGAGCAGACTTATCAACCACAATTGAGCGTATTTCAGCTAAACCCGTTTGATAGATATACAAAGAAGCACAACCGACTACTTCGCCATCAACCTCAGCAACAACAAAGTTTTGAATATCATAAATAATATTGTCACGTGTGCGTGGTAATATTTCACCTTTATCTGACCAATAATTAACTTGTTGATATATTTTATCAACATCTGACATACGTGCTCTTCGCACTGAAAGCGCTGCGGCTTTTTGGGCATTCAACCGTTGTTTTACTTGCTTTAACGCCATATTAATTTGGTCTTTACTTGGCGCCCCAACAACTTGTGCATTTAAGCTGTCGTGGCTACCTTGAATATCAGCTAACGCTTTTTGTACTTGCGTTCTTGATGTACCGCCAAGTGCAACCCGTTTATCTAAACAAGATTCAATGGATAAATACTGGTAAACATCTTGTTCTATTTTATCGCTAAATTCCTGTAATTGTGCCAACGAAAATTCTTCCAAGGCATGACCTGCCTCAATCGCGGCTAACACAACTTCACCCACTATATGATGAGCTTCACGAAATGGAATATTTTTACCAACAAGGTAATCAGCTAATTCTGTAGAGTTTGCATAACCTTGTTGCGCAGCGGCTAAAGTACGCACCCGATTTACTTTTAAACCATCGGCAACTAACACCGCCATTTCCATACATTCTTGCCAAGTATCAAGAGCATCAAAAAGTCCTTCTTTGTCTTCTTGCATATCTTTATTATAAGCAAGTGGTAAGCCCTTCATGGTTACCATCATGCCTGTAAGCGAGCCCATAACACGCCCAGCTTTGCCTCGAATAAGCTCACAAGCATCAGGATTTTTCTTTTGTGGCATAAGTGATGAGCCAGAGCTAACCAAATCACTCATTTCAACAAAACCTGCTTCACCAGAATTATAAAAAATTAAATCCTCAGCGAAACGCGATAAATGCATCATAGAAATACTGGCACTTGATAGTAGTTCTAGTACATGATCTCGATCAGATACCGCATCTAAGCTATTTAACGTTGCACTGCTAAAACCTAAATTATGCGCTAATAAATCACGGTCTATAGGATAAGCGGTACCCGCTAATGCACCAGAGCCTAACGGCGAAGTATCAGCACGATATAACGTATCTTTTAAGCGACCAATATCACGGTTAAACATTTCCACATACGCTAAACACCAATGACCAAAAGTTACTGGTTGTGCTCGTTGTAAATGGGTATAGCCAGGTAATACGGTATTGCTTTCACGTTCAGCTAAGTTTAATAATGCTTGTTGTAAATTAACTAAGGCAAATAAAATATCACCGCCAGTTTCTTTACACCACAGTTTTAAATCTGTCGCCACTT
Organism: uncultured Colwellia sp.; assembly: GCA_965261045.1. Classification (GTDB taxonomy): domain Bacteria; phylum Pseudomonadota; class Gammaproteobacteria; order Enterobacterales; family Alteromonadaceae; genus Colwellia. The sequence continues at coordinate 334,293 of CBDHCJ010000001.1, read as the reverse complement.
GGTCGTTACGACTACGGCCAGTATGGAGTTTCTTGCCTAAATCACCGGTTTTTTTAATTAGGTTAATTTCAACCCAACTGTGAATATCTTCCGCATCAGACGTTAAAATTTGATTAGGATCATTTTCAACTGACGCTTTAAGCTCTAACAATGCAGCTTTTATACGAGAAAATTCATCTTGGCTTAACACCTCAACAGTTGTTAATGCTTCTGCCCAAGCAATTGAACCCACAATATCTTGCACTGCCATGCGGTAATCAACTGGCAGTGAGTCATTAAATTTTTTAAATTGTACACTCGCTTTTTCTTTAAAACGTCCGCCCCATAAAGCCATGGTCACTTCTCCTTCTGAGAAAGCGCAGTGATACGGCTAGATAAACTGAATAAACGAATAAAACCTTCGGCATGTTTTTGGTCATAAACATCGTCAGCACCAAACGTAGCGAATGCTTCTGAATAAAGGCTATTAGGAGAACGACGTTGAATAACTTGCGCCATACCCTTATATAGTTTAACCACAACATCGCCAGTTAATTTTTCGGCAAAAGAAGCGGCAGCAGCTAATTGTGCTTTTGCTAACGGCGTAAACCAACGACCATCATAAATAACATGAGAAAATTCATGACCTACTGATTCACGATATTTCAATGATTCTTTATCAAGAATAAGTGTTTCTAAGCCCTTATATGCCGCCATCAATACTGTGCCACCTGGCGTTTCATAACAACCTCGAGATTTCATACCCACTAAACGGTTTTCAACAATATCTATACGACCAACACCATGTGCTGCCGCTTTATCATTTAAGTACATAAGCGCGTCATAAGCTGGCATGTTGTTATGGCTAAAATCTTGACCGTCAACACTAACCAATTCTCCTTCTACAAAGCTCAATTGTACTTTTTCTGGTACCTCAGGTGCATCCATAGGATCAACCGTCATAGTCCATACTGCTTTCGAGGGCTCACACCATGGGTCTTCTAATTCACCACCTTCATGAGAGATATGCCAAGCATTGGCATCACGGCTGTATATTTTAGCTAATGAAGCCGCACATGGAATATTACGCTCAACTAAATAATCAAGTAAGTCTTCACGAGAAACCATGTCCCACTCACGCCATGGCGCAATCACAGTTAGCTCAGGTGCAAGCGCGGCAAAGCACGACTCAAAACGAACTTGATCATTACCTTTACCCGTACAGCCATGACAAACCGCATCAGCGCCAACTTTTAAGGCAATTTCAATATGGGCTTTAGCAATAATAGGACGGGCCATTGACGTACCTAACAAATATTGACCTTCATAAACCGCACCCGTTTTAAGAATTGGGTAGATATATTCTTTTACATATTCTTCTTTCAAATCGACCACATAACACTTAGAAGCGCCAGAAGCGATAGCTTTTTCTTTGATGCCAACAAGCTCTTCTTCACCTTGACCGACATCGGCACAAAATGCGATAACGTCACAGTTATCATAGTTTTCTTTTAACCATGGAATGATGGCAGAAGTGTCTAAGCCACCTGAATAAGCTAAAACTACTTTGTTAATTTTTTTCTTTTGAATACTCATGATTTTATTCTCTAAATTTGTTTAAATTAATTACTTTGTTTCAATGTCATCCTTGAGTGCTCTATTCGGGAATCTAGCGATATGCTTATAAACCTAATAGGCTTACTAATACGGCATTTTGTGCCCACATTCTATTCTCTGCTTGCTGAAATACCACCGCCATCTCGCTATCAAATAGTGCTGTGGTTATTTCTTCTTCCAAATGTGCTGGTTGACAATGCATTACGACACTTGCGTTAGCCTTCGTCATTAATTCATGATTGACTTGATATCGGGAAAAATGTGTCAATATCCGTGCTTTTTGACTCGCCTCTTCATCGCCCATTGAAATCCATGTATCAGTATAGATAACATCTTGTGTGCCAATAGCGTCAATATCGGTGGTGATAGTCAATTTAGCATCCGATTCATTCGCCAACGCTTGCGCTGTTGCAATAATATTTGTTTTTGCCTCATAACCTGTTGGCGTAAGCAAAGTAAAATCAACACCTAAAATTGCCGCCATCATCATCAATGAATTAGACACATTATTACCATCGCCTACATAAGCCAATTTAACGCTACTTAAATCACTTTTATTTAAGGAAGGGAGTAACTCAGCTAAGGTAACAAAATCGGCCAATGCTTGACAAGGATGATAGACATCACACAAAGCATTAATTACAGGAACGCTACCGTGTTTGGCTAAATCTTGAATTGAATCATGACTAAATACCCGAGCGACAATCGCATCGGCAAAACATGATAAGTTCTTGGCATAATCGCTCACACGTTCACGTTCACCTAACTTGCCATTTTGTTGCCCTAAATACAAGGCATGACCACCAAGCTTGTTGATACCCATATCAAAACTGACATGTGTTCTTAATGATGGTTTTTCAAAAATCATCGCCACTGACTTTCCAGCTAATGCTTGATTATAGTCTGTTGGATTTTTTTTAATTTTAATGGCTAGCTCAATCAAGGCTAATAATTGGTTTTTGTTCAGCTGATCATCAGCTAAAAAATGGTTTAATTGGTTCGACATAAGTATCTTCTATTAAAATTTTTTGTTACTTTCACCGCCCTCGTGGTTTCTTAATAGAGGAGCGCGATAAGCTGCTAATCAGGTTGAATTTGTGTACCGACACCCTGACCATCAAGCAATTGCATAATTTGCTCTGGCGATTGCCAACTAGCAACCGCGATACTTCGTCGTAATTGATTCGCAGCACGTAAAGCGGCATTTACTTTCGCTGTCATGCCACCAGCAATAACACCTTGCTCAATTAGCGTGTTTGCTTGCTCACTACTTAAACTAGATAAATACTCGCCATTCACACCTTTTACGCCATTAACATCAGTTAATAACAATAACTGTGCGTTTAATAACTGACAAATAGCCACAGCGGCATCATCAGCATTCACATTCACTAAATCACCATTAGGTAAAGCGCCAATAGAAGAAATAATGGGTAAAAAACGACTATTTAGCAAGGCATCTAATAAGGTGCTATTTTTTGCACTAGGAAGGCCTACTTGCCCTAATCCTTGTGGTGATAATTTACATTGAATCATATCACCATCAGTTAACGATAACCCTACAGCAGGTAAATTCATACTATTTGCCGTAGCGACAATCGATTTATTCACCGTACCCGCTAATGCGCCACTAATTAATCCTATCTGTTCTTTCGGTGTCACTCTTAAACCGTGCTTTTTAACCGTAGTAAAACCTGCTTGCGCTAACATGTTATCAACGACACAACCGCCACCATGCACTAAAACCACTTTTGCGTCAGCCTTTAGTTTAGCAATCACTGATAATAAATGATTAAGTGCATCTTCTTTTTCTAAGATGGCACCGCCTATTTTTATAACTAAAGGTTTAGGATTACTCATATCTTTTCTCTTATTTTTTGTGCTTAGTTACTTTCACTTCGCTACTCGTTACTGACAGTAAACTATACTCACTTGGTAAACCAAGAGAAATATTAAAGCATTGTAACGCCTGTGATGCGGCACCTTTTAGCAAGTTATCAATAGCACAACTCACCACAAGCACATGCTTTTCTTCATCAAGCTGCCAATGTATATCCGCGAATGGCGTATTGGCAACATTGCCGATTTGCGGCCAAGAATTTACTAGTCTCACCAATGGTTTATCAGCATAGGCTTGCTCAAAGGCTTGTGTTACTTGTTTAGCAGTAACATCGGTTTTCAACTGCAAAGTCACCGTTGCCAACAGACCTCTTTTATAAGGAGCTAAATGTGGATTAAAAATCACCTGTGCATGCGCTTCTTGAGATATTTCAGGCTGGTGTCTGTGCTGTAAAATATTATATGCTTTTAAACTAACTTCATTAAAGTTAGTGGCTAAAGAAGCACTCCTACCTGCACCGCTAACACCACTGATACCATTAACCACGATAAGTGAATTTTCAATATGAAAATGATTACTGGTGATAGGTTTAAGGGAAAGCAAACTAGCTGTTGGATAGCAACCAGGAACGGCAACTAAATTAGTACTGGCAATATCATCTTGCTGCCACTCGGCCAAGCCATATTTAGCACTTGCTAGCGCCGCTATATTGGCATGTTCAAAACCATAAAAAGCTGGATAATCTTGAGGGTTTTTAAGTCTAAAACCACCAGAAAGATCAAATACTTTAACCCCAGCATCAACAAATGCTTGCGCCCAATCAGCACTGAAATCATGAGGTGTAGCAAAGAAAACCACATCAAGATCTTTAGAGAATTCATCAAACCATTTTTTGGAAAAAGACTGTAGAGATACATCACAAATTCCCTGCCAGCGGCCATGTAATTCGCTGAAAAGCTTTCCACCGGAAGTAGAGTTTTCCGACACAACTAAATGCTGTATTGAAACTTTATTGTGTTGACATAATAAACCAACCAATTCGGCGCCTGCATAACCACTTGCGCCGATAACGGCAACCTTTTGAACTTCTGACACCATGTACAACCTTAATATTCAAATAAACTAATAACAACATGCTTTTTACAAGGGTACAAGCAACCGCTTATAACTAAAGCATCCAAGAGATAATAAAATAATTATCTATCGTTGTCGTATTCTTTAAACAATTAGCATTACACTATGCCTTATGAAAGTGCCTTATGAAAAAAGTAGCCTTATAAAAGCAGGTTATTTACACTGAATAGGTAATCTATCAGCTAGTGGGTAGTTATGCAACAAAGAAGCATAACTATTTATTTAATTTTTATTTATTTATTTAACATCTGGATTTTTATGTCAAAACTACCTAATTTCAAACACGCATTAACTCAGCTAATTGCCTGCCCTTCTATTAGCTCAACCCAAGCCAGTTGGGATCAAGGTAATTTAGAAGTGATTCAACTGCTTGCTACATGGTTTGAACAACTAGGTTTTACTATTGATATTCAAAAAATCCCTGGTGTACATAAAGACAGTGACAATAAATATAATTTACTTGCCAAACTAGGCAGTGGTGAAGGTGGATTATTACTTGCTGGCCATAGTGACACAGTACCTTTTGATGAAAGCCGTTGGCAAAGCGATCCTATGAGCGTAGTAGATACAGACAATAAATTTTTTGGCCTAGGCACATGTGATATGAAAGGTTTTTTTGCCTTTATTTTACAAGTTTGTAAAGGGCTTAATGCTAAGCAACTAAAAAAACCCTTATATATTTTAGCAACTGCTGATGAAGAAACCACCATGGCGGGGGCTCGTTTTTTTGCCCAAAGCCAAGCGGTAAAACCAGAGGTGGCAATTATTGGTGAACCCACTAACTTAGTACCGGTAATAATGCACAAAGGACATATGTCACATCGTATTAGTGTGCAAGGGCAATCAGGCCATTCAAGCAAACCGAATTTGGGTGTCAATGCCATTGAAATCATGTATCAGGTTATCGGCGCGTTAATTAAGTTAAAAGAAAAGTTTACTCTTAACTATAAAAATGAAGCTTTTGATGTGCCTGGACCTACTTTAAACTTAGGTGCAATTAAAGGTGGTGATAATGCTAACCGTATTTGTGGCCATTGTGATTTGGACATTGATTTACGATCACTGCCAGGCATGAGTGATGACGAGCTACTCCATTGGTTAAGCGAAGCGTTAAAACCATTAGCACAGAAGTACCCCAGCCGCATTAGTTTTAAAGAGTTACATCCTAGCTCGCCAAGCTTTGAACAAGAAAAGTGTGCAAATGACGAAGAATGTTTGATTAGCATTGCCGAAGAAATCAGCGATCATAGTTGTTGCGCGGCAAATTACGCCACCGAAGCACCCTTTATTCAACAGCTAGGTTGTCAAACCATAGTGCTTGGGCCTGGTTCAATTGATCAAGCTCACCAACCTAATGAATTTTTAGCCCATAGCGAAATAGAAAAAACAGAAACCTTGCTGGTGAAAATGATCCAGCGTTATTGTTTATAACCGTCTTTCCGCACCTTAAATTACCCTGTGAAGGATTAAAAGGTGCTTATTTTCCCGATCTAAAATATAAACCTAGGCAACGACCTACCGCTCGGTGGGTGGGTGCTTCTATGCTTTCAAAGGATCTAAGTGTTGACGATAGAAAGCCTGTTCGCATTCGATATAGAATACCTTCCATAGTATATTTGTTTTTGGCGAAGTTATTATACGAGATTGCCTTTTTAGGTCAAAATATAATCACCAAAGATCAACAGACCCTAGTATTGCATCATTATTTTTTTAATGAAATCCATACTTAGTGACTACCCCCCACACCATAAACACAGGGGATAGTCACTAACAAATTAATTATTTTTTGTAGGAAGAAAATGCCAAACTAGCATTGGTGCCGCCAGTACCTGTAGCGAAGTTAACACCAATGTAATCCAATATATCTAGATCTGTAATATCGTTCAAGTTTGCCATATTAATGGCTTCTGCAGCTGATATCATTGCAAAAACTTGATGTCTATCAAGTCTTTTTAAAAATCTTTTATATTCTTTTTCACTCATATCATTGAAAGGCGAATGATCACGAGGATTAAGTTCGTCTGTAACAGCAGCGCAGAAGGTGGTTCTACATCCTTTTTCACTAGGTTCAAAATTAAAAATCGGCTTAAAGCCATGTTCACCATTAATTAGCGCATCAAAGCTTTCTTTTGCACCAATACCTATAGGACAGATTGCCCCAATTCCCGTATATGCTTTGCCGCTAAACTCATCATTTAAAAGTTAACCCCTCACAGCAAACACGCTGTGAGGCGTTTAGTTAGTTGATGTCTGCCCCCTGTGTCAGACTAATTAAAGAATGGCACCATCACGGATCATGTCTTGATCTACCAGCACTTGTAATACTTGTGATACGCCATCAGCATTATTTTGCTCAAACTGATAAACAAGATAAGTATGATCCGAGTTAGTTGTTGTACCTTCTTTTATCCAACTTTCCGCTTCGGCCATCGTATCAAGTACAAGCGTATCGTCAGCATCACCGTTTACTACAAGTTGATGTTTACCTGCGCCATCTAAACCGTCCCAGCCATTGGCATCATTAAATAGATTTATGCCACTTTGTAACACATCGTCTAACTGAATTTTCACCGTATTAGCGCCTGAGCCAGCGATATTGACCACATTGATTTCAGTATGCTCGTCAGGAAAATCAAGGGTTTGATCTTTCGCGGTTGATGGCAAACTGTATGTTTTAACCGACAATCCACTAATCGGATCTTTTGCTTCCACGCTTGCTTCAAGAGACGCTTCAAGAGGTGAAGCATAACTTGAATACAGAGCTTCTGGTGCGGCTGCGGCTCCCTGTGCTGCTGTGGCTCCCTCAACTCCCGCAGGAACGGCGCTAGTATCAATGGTAATAGTGTATGGCGCGCTGATCACATGAGCATTGGCAATCTCGTCTTCATCTATCGTTTGAATAACCGCTTTAAGCTCATAATTGGCATCCTCTAACGGGTCCGTAGGAGTGAATGTCCATGTGTTATCGTCATTAACGGCAGCAACACCATCAAGTTTCGTGCTGCCATTGTAAATAGCCAGCTCTTCACCCGCACCCAGCGCAATGGCTAAAGTACCTGACAAGGTCGGTGTATTATCGTCTGTAGTGTTATTAATCGCTGTAGTTAAGCTGGTTGTATAACTAGGTGCTGAACCCGTACCGCCTAGGCGAATCGCGTTTACATTATCTATTAAATCTGTATGGCTCTGACTACTAAAATCTTCGTTACTGGCAAAAATATCGACATTGCGGATGTTGATAATATCACGATCAGCCGGACCCGAGGCATAAACGTCGACACGGTCAATACGACTATAGTAAGCGCCTAGGTCAATAAGCAGCCAGTTGTCATCCGTAGCTTGATTTGAGGCATAACTATGACTGGCAACCCTTTCTAGGTTACCATCAGTAACGCCTGACGGAAGCCAGCCATCAAATATATTATATGCCCCCGCCGTGACGGTTTTATTTTCAGCAATATTTGTGCCATCTAAGTAGACTTCAACTTCATTAACTTGCAATTGGTTAGTTGAGTCGCCTGTTTGTTTGAGCAGGATATAACGCACCGCTGGATTAAGATCTGCCATTACAGCACCCTCGTTATCGGCTATTGTCATGCTAATGGCAGGATTGATGTTAACCACATGGGCGGTACTTGCCGTACTATTACCACCAACGGGGCTTTCAGCCTGCGCGGTAAAACTATGGCTGCCCGCTGGCAATGCGCTGTTCGGTGTGTAAGTCCAAGTTGTGTCAGAGCCTGTGGTTGTCACAGTCGCTTCGCCTAGTTTTGTGCTGCCATCATATATTGCCAGCACTTGGTCACCAGTAAGCGCAGCACTCAGTGTACCCGTTAACGTAGGGGTGGTGTCGTCTGTTGTTTCGCCCGTCGCTATGGCTCCCTCAACACTGCCATGAGTGCTGACATCATCACTCACCGCCGTAATAGTCGCGGTTTGTGTCGGTGCAGTGATGCTAGAATCAATGGCAATAGTGTATGCCGCACTGATCACCCGAGCATTGGCAATATTGGTGTTATCTGCCGCTTGAATAACCGCTGTAAACGTATGTAACTCATCTGTTAACACTGTCGTAGTGAATGTCCATGAGTGATCGCTGTTATCAACCATGACAACAGCAAGTTTATTCGTGCCATCGTAAATAGCTAGCTCTTCATCCATGCCTAGGGCAGTGGTTAAAGTACCTGACAAGGTCGGTGTGCTGTCGTTTGTAGTATTATTAATCGCTGTAGTTAAGATGGTTTTATAACTAGGTGTCGCGCCCGTATTGCCTAGGGGAATCGCGTTTGTAGCATTCGTTAACTGTGCATAGGTCAGTCTACTAAGATCTTCGTTACTGGCAAAAATAGCGACATTTTTGATGTTTGATCTATGCAAATCATCCGGAGTCAACGCATAAAGGTTGACACTTTCAACACTATAGTAACCGTCTAAGTCAACTAGCACCCAGTTGTCTGTAGTCGAAAGTGCTGGGAGATAACCATCAGTACTTATTAGGCTACCATCAGTAACGGCTGCTAGAGGATCGCCGCTAGGGTTATCATATCCCGCGGTGACGGTTTTATTTAAGGCAATATTAGTGCCATCTGAGAAGACTTCAACTTCATTAACCCCCAATTGTTTCTTTGAGTCGCCTGTTTGTTTGAGTAGAATATAGCGCACCCCTAGATTAACCGCTCCCGTTACACTACCCACATCATCGGTTACTGTCATGCTAATGCTGGGATTGATGTTAATCACATAAGGGGCACTTGCTAGACCCAAACCAGTCATGGGATCTTGAACCCGCGCGGTAAAACTATGGCTGTCTGCTGTTAATGCGCTCGGTGTGTAAGTCCAGTCGGTGCCGGTGTCGCCGGTTATAGTTGCATCACCTAGTTTTGTTGCGCTATCACCATCATATATTGCCAGCACTTGCCCAGTAGTAAGCGCAGCACTCAGTGTGCCAGTTAAGGTAGGCGTGGTGTCATCTGTTGTTGTGCCAGCCGCTATGGCTGCCATAGCACTGCCATGAGTGCTGACATCATCACTCACCATATCAATAGTAACAGTTTGTGCTGGTGCCGTAGAAGCAACCTCTGCGGTTGCGGCACTGGTTATTGCTGGCTCAACAGTGCCTAGCGTATCGGTATGTGTCACCACGACAGTGATGGTTTTACCCACTTGATCTTGCGTCAACATCAAGGTGTTATTGGTTGCACCCGAAATAGCAAGATTATCTGCCTGCCATTGGTAGGTGAACGTGCCCTTACCATCTTCGTCTGCTAGGGCTGAGGTGTTTGCTGTGAGCGTTTGGTCTTCTGCTGCTGTCCCATCAATGGTTACAACGCCTGTGGTAGGATCATTGACATTAGTAACCACAGCGGTTGCTGTACTGGTTTTTGCTGGCTCAACCATGCCCAGCGCATCGGTATGTATCACCACGACAGTAATGGTTTTACCCACCTGTGCTTGGGTCAAGGTCAAGGTGTTATTGGTCGCACCCGAAATAGCAAGGTTATCTGCCTGCCATTGGTAGGTAAACGTGCCCTTACCATCTTCGTCTGCTAGGGCTGAGGTGTTTGCTGTGAGCGTTTGGTCTTCTGCTGCTGTTGCTGCTCCATCAATGGTGACAACGCCCGTGGTAGGATCATTGACATTAGTAACCGCAACAGTTGGAGCACTGTTTATTGCTGGCTCAGTAGTGCCTAGCGCATCGGTATGTGTCACCACTACGGTGATGATTTTACCCACCTGTGCTTGGGTCAAGGTCAAGGTGTTATCGGTCTCGCCCGAAATAGCAGCGCCATCTGCTTGCCACTGGTAGGTGAACGTGCCCAGACCATCTTCGTCTGCTAGGGCTGAGGTGTTTGCTGTTAGGTTTTGATCTTCTCTTGCTGTTCCAGTAATGGTTACAACGCCTGTGGTAGGATCATTGACATTAGTAACCGCAACAGTTGGAGCACTGGTTATTGCTGGCTCAACAGTGCCTAGCGTATCGGTATGTGTCACCACTACAGTGATGATTTTACCCACTTGATCTTGCGTCAACATTAAGGTGTTATCGGTCTCACCCGAAATAGCCTCGTTATTACCGTCTTTACTTGCCCACCATTGGTAGGTGAACGAGCCCAGACCATCTTCGTTTGCTAGGGCTGAGGTGTTTGCTGTCAGTGTTTGGTCTTCTGCTGCTGTTGCTGCTCCATCAATGGTGACAACGCCCGTGGTAGGATCATTGACATTCGCAACCACAGCGGTTGCTGTACTGGTTTTTGCTGGCTCAACCATGCCCAACGTATCGGTATGTATCACCACTACAGTGATGATTTTACCCACCTGTGCTTGCGTCAAGGTCAAGGTTTCACTGGTTGCATCCGCAATATCAGTGCCATCTGCCTGCCATTGGTAGGTGAACGTGCCCTTACCATCTTCGTCTGCTAGGGCTGAGGTGTTTGCTGTCAGTGTTTGGTCTTCTGCTGCTGTTGCTGCTCCATCAATGGTTACAACGCCCGTGGTAGGATCATTGACATTAGTAACCACAGCGGTTGCTGTACTGGTTTTTGCTGGCTCAACCGTGCCCAAGGCATCGGTATGTATTACCACCACAGTAATGGTTTTACCCACTTGTGCTTGCGTCAAGGTCAAGGTGTTATCGGTCTCGCCCGAAATAGCAAGGTTATCTGCCTGCCATTGGTAGGTAAACGTGCCCAGACCATCTTCGTCTGCTAGGGCTGAGGTGTTTGCTGTTAGGTTTTGATCTTCTGTGGCTGCTCCATCAATGGTGACAACGCCTGTGGTAAGATCATTGACATTAGTAACCGCAATAGTTGGAGCACTGGTTATCGCTGGCTCAACCATGCCCAAGGCATCGGTATGTATCACCACTACAGTAATGGTTTTACCCACCTGTGCTTGCGTCAAGGTCAAGGTTTCACTGGTTGCATCCGCAATATCAGCGCCATCTGCCTGCCATTGGTAGGTGAACGTGCCCTTACCATCTTCGTCTGCTAGGGCTGAGGTGTTTGCTGTCAGTGTTTGGTCTTCTGCTGCTGTTGCTGCTCCATCAATGGTGACAACGCCTGTGGTAGGATCATTGACATTTTCAACCGCAACAGTTGGATCACTGGTTATAACTGGCTCAACAGTGCCGAACGCATCGGTATGTATCACCACTACAGTGATGATTTTACCCACTTGCTCTTGCGTCAAGGTCAAGGTGTTATCGGTCTCGCCCGAAATAGCAACATTATCTGCCTGCCATTGGTAGGTGAATGTGCCCACACCATCTTCGTCTGCTAGGGCTGAGGTGTTTGCTGTGAGCGTTTGGTCTTCTGCTGCTGTTGCTGCTCCATCAATGGTGACAACGCCCGTGGTAAGATCATTGACATTTTCAACCGCAACAGTTGGATCACTGGTTATCGCTGGCTCAACAGTGCCGAACGCATCGGTATAGCTCACTTCTACTGTGATGATTTTACCCACCTGCGCTTGCGTCAAGGTAAAGGTTGAATTGGTTGCGCCCATAATATCAGTACCATCTGCCTGCCATTGGTAGCTAAACGCGCCCAAACCATCCTCATCCATCAGGGCTGAGGTGTTTGCTGTGAGCGTTTTGTCTTCTCTTGCTGTCCCCGTAATGATCACCTCACCTGTGGTAAGATCATTGACATTTTCAACCGCTGCGGTTGGCACACTGGTTATTACTGGCTCAACATTGCCGAACGCATCGGTATGTATTACTTTTAGTGTGATGGTTTTACCCACATGTGCTTGCGTCAAGGTCAAGGTTGCACTGGTCGCACCCGAAATAGCAACATTATCAGCTTGCCATTGGTAGGTGAACGTGCCCTTACCATCTTCGTCTGCTAGGGCTGAGGTATCTGCTGTTAGGTTTTGATCTTCTGTGGCTGTTCCAGTAATGGTGACAACGCCTGTGGTAAGATCATTGACATTTTCAACCGCTGTGGTTGCTGTACTGGTTTTTGCTGGCTCAACAGTGCCGAACGCATCGGTATGTATCACCACTACGGTAATGGCTTTACCTACATGCGCTTGTGTCAAGATCAAGGTGTTATTGATCTCGCCCGAAATAGCAACATCATCTGCTTGCCACTGGTAGGTGAATGTGCCCTTACCATCCTCGTCCTGTAATGCTGAGGTGTTTGCTGTGAGTGTTTGGTCTTCTGTTGCTGTTGCTGCTTCATCAATGGTGACAACGCCCGTGGTAGGATCATTGATATTAGCAACGGCGGTGGTTGCTGTACTGGTTATCGCTGGCTCAACTGTGCCTTGTGCATCGGTATGTGTTACTACCACAGTGATGGTTTTACCTACCTGTGCTTGGGTCAAGGCTAAGGTTTTATTGGTTGCGCCCGTAATAGCAAAGTTATTAGTGCCGTCATTTGCCCACCATTGGTAGCTAAATGTGCCTACACCGTCACCATCGTTCAGAGCTGAGGTATTTGCTGTTAGGTTTTGATCTTCTGTGGCTGTCCCAGTGATGGTCACCTTACCCTTGGTAGGTGTGTTAACATTGTTATCACTATCGTCAAAAGCTTTTATGCCAACAGCGGCTAAAGCGATACCACCAGCAAGCCACCACCAATGCGGCGCTTCATTATTGCTCTCTTGATAATTTGTTTCTTTGTTTGCGGTTGGAATATAGCTAACGGCTCCTTTAGGCAGATCACTTAATCCTAACGTTACTCCATCATCCTCGGTGAGCATATCAGCCAAGACAGCGCTGTTAGCATAGGTGTAGACCATAAAACTGCCATCACTCAATGCTTGACCGACGGGGCTATCTGGTGTTATTGTAACCCCCCCCCCCCCCACTTCTTCACCACCTAATGTCACGCTACAAGCATCATCTTCACATAAGATGTAAAAACCTCTGAAAATAACTTTGCTAGCATCGGCGGCAGTAACGATAAGATCATCGTCTTTTTTCACCGCAATAATGTTCGTTATTAACTGCCTTAATTCAGCGTTTTCTGCCTTACTTGGATCCCCTGTTTGGGTCATTACTTTTACGTTATAGTTTTCATAGGTCGCTGCTAATATAGAAACAGTTTTAGCGGGCGGTAAAGTTATTGTTATATCGTCTAATTTAGGATCTTTAGGTTCGATGACAACTAGATTTTTCGTTCCGTTTGTAGTGCCGTTAAGTATATTCATTGTATTTTTATTCCTATTATGTAGTTACGTTGTTAGCTGATCAGCCTAGCTGACTTATGATAGATTCAAGTAATAAATGCACTTGAATCCAGCATTTGAGTTAATTAGGAGTTATTTTTATCACAGTTACGACTATATTATTACAGTTATTCAGCAATTTTCGATGATTTCCCTTAATTATTTATGCTATTACAAATACTGTCTGTGAAAGCGCAAGTGCTGTTCAATAAAGCTAGCAATAAAATAATAGCTATGATCATATCCAGCCACTTGTTCGAGATGCAAAGGATAATCAGAGCCTTCTGCCGCATTTACTAATGCTGCTGGCATTAATTGCTCAGCTAGAAAACTATCATCACTGCCCTGATGTACTAGAGTTGGTACAGTTTTCGTCGCTTTAGCCATTAAGATACTGGCATCATATTGTTGCCAATCTTCGCTATTATTTCCTAAATAATTTGAAAACGCTTTTTTACCCCAAGGTGCTTGCATAGGATTACAAATAGGGCTAAAAGCAGAAACCGAGGTGTAGAACTCAGGATTACGTAACGCCAATATTAACGCACCATGGCCTCCCATAGAATGACCACTAATCGCTCGCTTATTAGTTACCGAGAAATGTTGTTCAATCAAGGTTGGCAGTTCAGTTAAAACATAGTCATACATTTGATAGTGTTTTCGCCAATACATCTGTGTCGCATTAACGTAAAAACCAGCACCTAAGCCAAAATCATAACTGCCATTTTCATCATCTGGTACGCCATCGCCACGAGGGCTAGTATCTGGCGCAACAATAGCAATACCAAGCTGAGCGGCAATTTTTAACGCCCCAGCTTTTTGCATAAAATTTTCATCGGTGCAGGTTAAGCCTGAAAGCCAATAAAGCACTGGTACCTTGTTATCTTCTGCCTGTGGTGGCAAATAAATAGCAAAGCGCATTTCGCAATTTGTGGTGCTCGCTTGATGCGTGTATTGATAGTGCCATCCGCCAAAGGTCTTAGTTTTACTAGTTTGTGTTATGTTCATTTATACCTCAAGGTGCTCACCATTCAATATTCGTCACTTTATTTATCCATATGAATAACGGTACGAATACTTTTTCCAGCATGCATTAAATCAAACGCGTCATTAATATCTTCTAAAGCCATAGTATGAGTAATAAAATCATTCAGTTTAAATTCACCTGCAAGATAGCGCTCAACATAATCAGGTAGCTCGCTACGTCCTTTTACGCCGCCAAAAGCAGTACCGCGCCACACTCTACCTGTAACGAGTTGAAATGGACGTGTCGAAATTTCTTGTCCTGCACCAGCAACACCGATAATTATCGACTCACCCCAACCCTTATGACAACACTCTAACGCCGAGCGCATAACATTAACATTACCAATGCACTCAAATGAATATTCAACACCGCCACCAGTCATCTCAACAATAACTTCCTGAATGGGCTTGTCAAAATCCTTTGGATTAATACAATCAGTTGCACCAAGTTTTTTCGCTAATTCAAACTTAGACTCATTAAGATCGATAGCAATAATACGACTGGCTTTCGCCATAGCTGCGCCAATAACCGCAGATAAGCCAATGCCACCAAGGCCAAAAATAGCCACAGTGTCGCCAGCTTCAACTTTAGCTGTATTTATCACTGCCCCCATACCAGTAGTTACACCACAGCCTAATAAGCATACTTCTTCTAACGGTGCCTCGGGGTTCACTTTTGCTAATGATATTTCGGGTAAAACGGTATATTCAGAAAAAGTTGAACAACCCATATAATGAAAAATAGGTTGACCGTCTTTATAAAAACGTGTGGTGCCATCTGGCATCAAACCTTTACCTTGCGTCTCTCTAATTTTTTGACAAAGATTGGTTTTACCCGATAAACAAAATTTGCACTCACCGCATTCTGGTGTGTAAAGCGGAATAACATGATCGCCCACTTGCACGCTAGTGACACCTGCTCCTACTTGTTCAACAATACCACCACCTTCATGGCCTAAAATGACAGGAAAAATTCCTTCTGGATCGTCTCCTGATAAAGTAAAAGCATCAGTATGACAAACACCCGAAGCGATAATTTTTATTAAGACTTCGCCCGATTTTGGCAACATAACATCCACTTCTTCAATCACTAGTGGTTGATTTGGCCCCCAGGCGATGGCGGCTTTAGCTTTGATAAACTGGTTATTCACAATAATATCCTTTTTTAAACTTTTTCAAGCTTTTTCAAATGAAGATACTCATGTTACCTCAAAAGCTGGCTGTAACACTAGGGCTAGTTTAATCCCTTTATTTTTACTTGGTGTTGTCGATGAACTAATTGCTGACAAATGTTCACTAAGTCTGAATGTAAGCCTCCCGCAGTAACATCTCTACCTGCGCCTGGGCCTCGAACAATAAGCGGGTTTTCTTGATACCATTGGCTGCTAATTTGAAAAATATTATCACCGGGTGTTAGGCTCGCAAAAGCATGAGATTGTGGTAGTTCTTCTAAGGCAACTTGTGCTGTTATTTTATTTTTTTCAATGTCGTACTGCAAACGTGCTACATAGCGTATGCAACAATCTTTGCTATTAGCATCAACTAAAGCGTTAGCAAAAAAATTATCTAGCTCATTAGCCCTTGCTAAAAATTCTTGTGTTGTTAGCCCTTGTAATGCTTCAGGTACTAAGTTTTTACAGTCAATATCATCAAGTGATAATTCAAAACCAGCCATGCGCGCTAGAATAAGTAATTTACGCTGAACATCAGAACCAGATAAATCTTCTCTGGGATCAGGCTCAGTAATTCCTTGTGTTAAAGCATCTAGAAACAAAGTTGAGAAATCGACTGAGCCATCATAATTTTCAAATAACCATGATAATGTACCAGAAAATATGCCCGCAATAGCGGTAATTTTATCACCGCTATTCTTTAAGTCTTCAATAGCATAATTAATGGGTAAACCCGCACCTACCGTGGTGTTACCTAACCATAAGCTATTATGTTTATCGGCAGTATTTACTAACTGGTTATAGTGTAGTGTACTTGCTGAAGCAGCCCATTTATTAGCGCCAATGACATGAATACCTTGAGCAAAAAAATCTTGATACAATAAGCTAAAGTCTTCGCTTGGCGTGATATCAACCACAATTAATTCATCATATGGATGATGATTCAACCACGACAATAATTGCTGGTGATCATAATCTTGCGCATCTTGCTTAAACAAGGCTAGCGCTTGATTCACGTCAATACCATCATTATTAATCAGCGCTTTCTTCGACGATAACAGCCCTACTAAATGGATGTTTTCTAAAGCATAAACTCGATTCAGCTGCGCTGGTAATAACTCCAAAAACCGCTGACCAATATTACCAAGCCCAGCGATAACTACCGCAATATGACGAGCATCTTTAGTGATGTCATGATGGACATTATTTAATAATTCAACAGAACACGGCTCGGGTAAAATAGCAATAACACTATGGTTATTTTCACTAGCGACTAGACATAATGGCTGAGCACTTTTTAAAGAGCGCTTAAAGCGTGATTTAATATCACCTCGTAAAGCTACCTTATGACCAACGGTAGCAATAATTGCCACCAGCTTAAACGTTACCTTAACATCATAACTTGCCAGCCATTGACTTAACGCATGTTGTTGGCTTTGCTCAATAACAATAAAGCCTTGTTTATCATCCGCACATATAGGTGAAAATTCAGCGATAGCCTGTTTAGCAAAGTTACCAGTAAAACTGACTGACTGCGCTAAGAGCAATTCATTCAAATAAGTAACTGACAATTCTTGTTTCGCAATTTGACCAAATTTACCTATTTCAGTACCACTTACTTGAGCATCGAAACTGCTAGCAACATGTAAGTGACAATGGTGCGCTAAGTGCTCGTTAACAAGTGGGTTAAGTGTTTTAGCATGCAATACGGGGTTGCCTAAACGGCCAAGCTCTTTAGCTACACCATTAGGTAAGCGGTGCAATTTTCTGGCGTTAGGTACAACACGAGGATCCGCACTATAAACGCCGTCAACGTCAGTCCATAAAGTAACATTTAATGCGCCTACTAATGAGGCCATAATAGTTGCTGAATAATCACTGCCATTACGCCCTAATGTACAAGAGTTACCACGATTATCTTTACTTATATAGCCAGTTAACACCGCTAATTTGCCAAATTGTAATAGGACTTTAAGTTGAGCGCCACTGAGAGCCTGATTCACGACACAATTTTGCTCATTATCAATAACCAAAAAATCACGGGCATCAATAGTATTGCTTGGACAAATTGTTTCATTAAGCAAGGCTGATAATAACCGCGCAGACCATAGCTCACCAAAAGCTAGAATATCATTTCTATGCACAATTAAATCACTTGCTAACCATAGCGTTAGCTGCGTAATGTCTATTAATAATGACTGTATTAATTGCTTGGCGTTTTGCGTATTTAATAAGCCATTGATTAATGCTAGCTGTTGCTGCTTTAATTCAGCTATATGCTTAGCTAAATTCTCAGCTAAATTTTCAGTAAAGTCAGTTTTATTAGCAGCTTCAGCTAAACTAAGCAGCGTAAACAAGCCATCGGTTGTTTTACCATTGGCAGACACGACAATAATGTCATTTAACTGACAATTTTGACGAATAATATCAAGAACACGTTCGATACATTGCGCATTCGCTAACGAGCTACCACCAAATTTATGGACGTTAATCGCGTGCTTTGCTAGTTTATTTTCAGGTATACTTAATGTTGTCATTTTTACTTTATCGCTCACTAAACTCGGCTTTATACTCATGTATGTTATATTTCATAACTCGTAGCTAAACAGTTTGACTCTGCTCTAAACCATTGGCCAAATCAGCTAAAATATCTTCAATATCTTCGATACCAACAGAGATACGTACCAATGAATCTGTGATACCTGCTTCTAGCCGAGCTGTTTCTTCCATACCCGCATGAGTCATCGTTGGCGGGTGACTAATCAAACTTTCTACACCACCTAAGGATTGCGCTAGGGTAAACAAAGTTAAATTAGCGAATAATTTTTTCACTGCCGCCACGCCACCTTTCATCTCAAAACTTAACATGGCGCCAAAGCCTGATTGCTGTTTTTTAGCGATATCATGACCTGGATGATCAATAAATCCTGGGTAGTAAACTACATCAATTGCAGAATGATCTTTTAAAAATGTTGCCACTTGTGCCGCGTTTTCTTGATGCTGTTTAATGCGTATAGGTAAGGTTTTTAAACCCCGTAAAGCTAAAAAACTATCAAAGGCACTGCCAGTAATACCAATACAGTTTGCCCACCACGCTAAGGTTTCACCTAATTCTTGCTCTTTAGTAACTAATACACCACCAACAACATCACTATGACCGTTAATGTATTTGGTTGTGGAATGAAGAACAATATCGGCACCAAGTAAAAGTGGTTGCTGTAAAGCTGGCGATAAAAAGGTATTATCAACGGCAACTAAAGCACCTACCTTATGACAAGCTTTAGTGATTTTTTCAATATCTACCAAACGTAATAACGGGTTACTTGGGCTTTCTAATAAAACTAATTTAGGCTTTTTGCCTAATGCTTCTACTAAAGCTTGCTCGTCATTTTGATCAATCACAATCAATTTAAATTGACCACGTTTAGCTAGATGGGTAAATAAACGAAAACTGCCACCGTAACAATCATGAGGAATCACCACTAAATCGTCTGTTGATAATAACTGACAAATTAAATGTACTGCTGCCATTCCCGTGCTAGTAACAATACCAACACTACCTTGTTCTAATTTAGCGATAGCTTGAGCAAAAGTAGCACGAGTAGGGTTGCCAGTACGAGAATAGTCAAATTGACGCTTATCATCAAAGCCTTTTAATGAGTATGTACTTGATAAATGAATAGGCGCAACCACAGCACCATGGTGTTGATCAGTATTAATACCTGCTTGTACTGCAGTAGTGGTAATTTTATTAAGCGACATACGCATTCCTCTTATTCACTTTATTTAACCAAAAATTAGATGTTTGGACGTCTATAACTCTAAACTTTTTGATTATTTAGGTCAAGATTTTTTAGACTTCTAAACTTCTACTTGACTGAATTTCAACAATCAGTAAAATCTCCTTATAACAAGCGTAGTAAATAGAATAATATTGAGGAAATAACATGGTTCAGTGGAATGACGAATATATAAATCCCTATGCTGAGCACGGGAAAAAAAGCGAACAAGTGAAGAAAATCACCGTATCAATTCCTTTACGTGTATTGAAAGTATTAACCGATGAACGAACCAGACGCCAAGTAAATAACTTACGTCATGCTACTAACAGTGAATTGTTGTGTGAAGCATTTTTACATGCTTTTACCGGACAACCTTTACCTGATGATGAAGATTTGGCGAAAGATAATAATGAAAAACTACCAGCAAGCGTACGTCGTATTCTAGAAGAAAAAGGAATAACTGATTTTAGCGCTTATGATACAGAAGAAGACTAAAATTACGAGTAGCAAGCTCAATAAAACTCGCCACTTTTATTATTCGTAACTTTTTACTTGTAACTTTTTACTTGTGGTATGGCTTACTTAAGCGATGTACCGACTCAATAAAGTGCCCCGCATGCTCAGGTTTAACATCAGGGTGAATACCATGACCTAGGTTAAACACGTGCCCTGTACCACCTTGACCAAAGCTGGCCAATATCTTCGCTACTTCTTCCTCTATACGAGGTAAAGGAGCATATAACATTGACGGATCCATATTACCTTGTAAAGCAACTTTATCGCCTACACGCGCTTTAGCGTTTTCAATATCAAGAGTCCAATCAAGTCCTACCGCATCACAACCCGTCGCGGCAATATCTTCTAGCCACATACCGCCATTTTTAGTAAATAACGTTACTGGCACTTGACGACCGTCAGCATGGCGAGTTAAACCATCCACTATTTTCGCCATATATTGTAATGAAAAGTCTTTATAGTCTCGTGGAGACAGCACGCCACCCCAGGTATCAAATACCATCACCGACTGTGCGCCAGCAGCAATTTGAGCATTAAGGTAGGTAATAACAGAGTCTGCTAACTTATCAAGTAATAAGTGTAAGCTTTGCGAGTCTGAGAACATCATCTTTTTGATTTTAGTAAAAGCTTTAGAGCTACTCCCTTCAATCATATAAGTTGCTAGCGTCCATGGACTACCTGAAAAACCAATTAATGGCACTTCACCATTGAGTTCTTTGCGAATAGTACGTACAGCATTCATTACGTAGCCCAATTCATCCTCTGGATCAAGAATACCTATTTTTTCAATATCTGTTCTACAGGTAATCGGGTTAGTGAATTTAGGGCCTTCACCCGTTTCAAAATACAAGCCTAAACCCATAGCATCAGGAATAGTTAAAATATCACTAAACAAAATAGCGGCATCAAGTTTAAAGCGACGCAAAGGCTGAATAGTGACTTCACAAGCAAACTCAGCATTGCGACACAGAGACATAAAGTCACCTGCCGTCGCTCTAAGCTTGCGGTATTCAGGTAAATAACGTCCAGCTTGACGCATCATCCATACAGGGGTGTAGTCTACTGGTTGTTTTAATAACGCACGTAAATAATTATCATTTTTTAATTCAGTCACCAATAAATCCTCTAACTTTATTTATTGTCTGCTTGCTCTCGTTGTCATTAATCTAGATGACAACAAATTTATGCCGCGTATTCTAGCACTGGTACAATTTTGGATCTATGCGCTAAACCAATTGCTTTACTAACTCCAACCTTTTACTAACTCCGTACCTCTTACTAACTCCGTATCAACAACGCAACGGTCAATTACAACTATTTTAATTATGCGATCCAATACGGGTAATTTGTAAATAAAATTTGCTTATCTAACGTTAACCATTTAAATTTCCCTTAATAGGTAACCCAAGAGATTAAACAATGAATAAGCCACAACGGGATATTACCCTACGATTTTTAGCTGAGCCTCAAGATGTAAACTTTGGCGGAAAAGTTCATGGTGGTGCCGTAATGAAATGGATTGATTTAGCCGCTTATGCCTGTGCTGCTGGTTGGAGTGGTCGCTATTGTGTTACCGCTTATGCTGGTGGTATCCGTTTTATCGCCCCTATTCATGTGGGCAGTTTAGTTGAAGTAGAGGCCAAAGTTATCTACACTGGCAACTCTTCTATGCACATAGCCTTAGAAGTTAACGCTTGTGATCCAAAATCCCTAAATCGCCGTTTAACCACTCACTGTATTGTGATTATGGTAGCAGTAGATCAAAATGGTCAACCAGAGCATATAGCACAATGGATCCCTCACACCGATGCCGATAAAAAACAACATGCAAGTGCGAAAAAATTAATGGAAATGCGTAAGCAGATTGGTGACGAAATGGAGATTTTTGTCAAATAATAGGTCTCACAGATGAAAAAATTTAAGATAACCATTACTTTCTTTTTGGTCGCTTTAGTCGTGAGCAAACCCAGTTTTGGCTTAGGAAAACTGGGTCACCAAATTGTTTGTCAATTGGCTTTTGAGCATTTACCCTTAACGAAGCAAACTCAAATATCTACTTTGCTTAATGCTATTCCCAAAAAACATCAAAACTTAATTAATAATTACAACTATAAAAAACAAGATAGTCCAATAACCTTTTCTAATGCTTGTACTTGGGCTGATGCTATCAAACGATTGAAGAATTTCAAAGCATATAATACGTGGCATTATATGAACGTACCGCGAAATTACACTAACATAAGGGCTAACGACTGTAATAAAAACTGCCTGCCTCAAGGTATTCTGACACACCAACGAATGTTAGCTCAAACCTCCAAACAAAATAATTGGCAACAAGCACAAGCGTTACTTTTTTTAGGTCATTGGTTAGGCGATATTCATCAACCTTTACATATCAGTTTTGCCGATGATTTAGGAGGGAATACAGTGAAAATTTCCCACTTAGAGACTAAGTGTAATAACTTACACAGGTATTGGGATGAATGTATTTTATATAGAGGAAAGCACAGTAAAGCCAAATGGCTAACCTTGTTAACCGCAAAATGGGATCAACATCCACAACCAAACTGGCAAGCAGAGCAAGTTTGGTTGTGGGCTAACGAATCTTTTCAGTTAGTAAAAAGTGCTCGCTTTAACTATTGCCAAGTAAATAACCAAGGCAATTGCCAAAAGCCAACCACTAAAATAAGACTGCCGAAAAATTACTTTATACAATACCAAGCTGTGATGGAGCAACGATTGTTACTAGCAGCACAGCGGTTAACAAAGATATTAGAAAAAGTACTTTAGTTACGAGCGTCAAGTAGCTAATATTCTCAACGCTTGTGGACATTGTTCACTAACACGCCAACCAAACTGCTCTTTTATCATCAAGCAATCAAACATTATAAAGCGATCAAACATCACCACATCAGGTTGTTGCTTATTAATAAAATCATCAAAGCTTGAGCAATTTAAGTGAATATCAATGCCGTCGACATTCAACTGAACTCATATTTACTTCTCGGCAGAAGGCTGATCACCCACTTGAGGAGCTGGCTCGGCTTTTTGAATTTCTAATAACTCAATTTCAAACTCTAATACGGAGTTACCTGGAATACGTGGCGGATTACCATTTGGGCCATAGGCTAAGTCTGAAGGAATAGTAAACTTAAATTTAGAACCAACTGACATAAGTTGTACACCTTCGGTCCAACCCTGGATAACACGATTTAGAGGGAATACCGCTGGCTCACCACGATCATATGAACTATCAAAAGTATCACCATTTAAAAAAGTACCTTTATAGTGTACTGTTACTCTATCGGTAGCCGCAGGTTTTTCACCTTCACCTTCAGTTAATACTGAATATTGAATACCTGATTCAGTTATTTTTACACCCTCTTTTTTAGCATTTTCTTCAAGAAATTTTTGACCAAGAGCTAAGCTTTCTTCTGCTTTTTGTACTGCTCTTTCTTGTTGTTTGGTTTTCATGGTTTGTTCTAAATTCATTAACAAGGTTTGAATTTCTTCTTTTTCAATCACTGCTTTATCATTTATGCTATCAACAAAGCCACGCACAATTAATTCTTTATCTAACGTTAGTCCTAATGTGTCATGCTCTTCTAGGTTACGTTGCGTATAACTACCAATCGAAGCACCTAAACCATAGGCTTGTTTTTGTATTTCTGTTTCTAATACTGGTGCCTTCGCTTCTTCTGTTGTCACATTTTCTTGACAACCAACCACAGCGAATAAAGCAACCACAACTAAAGTGGGTTTAAATAATTTCATTTATTTTCTCCATTAAAACATCACAATTGGAGAATTCTCCAATCCATCTATCATTCTAGTTTAACTACAATAAAGCTAAACAATTTTAAAAACGCCTTATACTAACTAGAAATGATAAAATAAAAAAGTATTAATATGTTGCTTAATTTTTCCAATGACGGCAAATGGAGCCTGATCTATTCAAT
This sequence comes from uncultured Colwellia sp., assembly GCA_965261045.1. Classification (GTDB taxonomy): domain Bacteria; phylum Pseudomonadota; class Gammaproteobacteria; order Enterobacterales; family Alteromonadaceae; genus Colwellia. The sequence continues at coordinate 310,094 of CBDHCJ010000001.1, read as the reverse complement.
TCATCACAACATTAGTGTTTTGGACTTAGAAAAAACGTCTTAAAATATAAATGGGCAAAATAGCAGTGATAATTTAGTATTAGCCATGTGTTAACCGCTAGCCGAGAAAACTTTACCTTATAGAATATGAATACTGATCAATCAGAAGGTTATTGACACGTTACGCCAAAAAAGCGAATTGTCCTACTAGAGCAGTTGTTTATAGCTTAGCATTTAGCGATAATAACACCCTAATAACAGAAAGTTTCTCTGGATATGTTGAACTTTGGCACATCCCAAGTACATTAATATGCAAGAAAATATGCAAAAATAGAATTGAGTACATGACTAACCATGACTAACATAAACCAAGAAGAAAACCTCTGTATACTCGAAGAACGCATTGATACACTAGAGTCTCGCAATCTTTTTCAAGATGATGTAATAGAACAACTCAGTGAAGAATTAGCTGTGCACCAAGTGCAAATAGCTGAACTGAAAGAGCAAATTCAATTAGTGGCTAATCGTCTAAAAGATGCTGGAAGTTTATTATCAAGTAAAGATGAAATAGAACCGCCGCCACCACATTATTAATGTGAGTAATTTGAGGTTTCAATAAATAAATTTTTTAGGGTTTAAATACACCTATAACTTGTTCATGTTGACGTACGGCTTTTTCTACATGGGCTTCTGGCTGAGACATTTGCTCACCACAACTAACACAAGTGACTTTTTCAACACCATTTTCTTTCGTTAATGCCATAGTATCTTGTGCTTTACACTTTGGGCAAATTGCCCCCGCAATAAATCTTTTTTTCATTGGCTCATTCGTTTTCGTTAAAATAATCGATTAATCGTTATTTTAACTTGAATAGACCCCGTAGGAAAAGCGACAATGTACAGGTATTTTTTATTTCTATTTTTAAGGATCTACCATTGATCACTGCTACCGATTTAAGCTTAGATAGAGGCGCAAAAAACCTTATCAAGGCCTCTAGTTTTACTATTCATCCCAACCATAAAGTTGGTTTAGTAGGCAGCAATGGTTGTGGTAAATCATCTCTTTTTGCCGCGTTATTAGGTGAACTATCTCCAGATGCTGGAGATTTGAGCATGCCAAGTAGTTGGGAGATAGCGACCGTAAAACAAGAAACACCATCACTTGAACAATCGGCTCTTGATTATGTGATGGACGGTGACAAAGAATTTCGTCAGTTTGAACAACAATTAGCGCAAGCCCGTAAAAATGACGATGGTAATTTAGAAGCCATCTTAATCAATAAAATTGATATCATTAATGGTTATAGTTTACCTGCCCGTGCGGGTGAATTACTACATGGTTTGGGGTTTTTACAAACGCAATTAGCTAGCCCTGTTAAAGACTTTTCTGGTGGTTGGCGTATGCGCTTGAACTTAGCCCAAGCTTTGATCAGTAGAGCAGACTTGTTACTGCTTGATGAACCCACTAACCATCTAGATTTAGATGCTGTAATTTGGTTACAGCGTTGGCTAAAGCGTTTTACTGGCACTTTAGTACTTATTTCTCATGATCGAGATTTTCTTGATACCGTTATCGGTCAAATTTTACATATTGAACACCAACGCGCTAAACTTTACCGCGGTAATTACACTGCTTTTGAACGACAACGCCGCGAACATTTAGCACAACAAGATGCTCAATACCAAAAACAGCAAAAAGAAGCGGCACACTTAACCGCTTTTGTTGAGAGATTCCGCGCTAAAGCCAGTAAAGCAAAACAAGCACAAAGTCGCTTAAAACGCTTAGAAAAACTGCCTAATTTAGCGCCAGCCCATGTTGATAGCCAATTTACTTTTAGCTTTGAGCAACCCGACAGCCTACCTTACCCCTTGCTATCATTAACGGAAAGTCAGTGTGGTTATAACCCTAAAACAATTATTCTTAATGATGTTGGTTTAACACTAATTCCTGGTAGTCGTATAGGGCTACTAGGACGAAATGGTGCTGGTAAATCAACCTTAATAAAATCTTTAGCTGGCGAAATAACGCTACTCAATGGTGAGCGTTATTGTGCCCAAGAATTGAAAATAGGCTATTTCTCTCAACACCAATTAGAGCAACTGCATAGTGGCTCAAGCCCTGTTGATCATATTATTCGCGCTAAACCCGTATTAGGAGAACCACAAGCACGAACTTTTTTAGGTAAATTTGGTTTTAGTGGCGATCAAGCCTTAGCAACAATTGATCGTATGTCTGGTGGTGAAAAAGCACGCTTAGTATTAGCGCTAATTGTTTTAGAAAAACCACAGCTGCTACTACTTGATGAGCCGACCAACCATTTAGATTTAGAAATGCGCCAAGCCCTAGTGATGGCTTTACAAGATTTTGGTGGCGCTATTATATTAATTGCCCATGACCGATTTTTACTCGAATCTTGTGTTGATGAGTTCTACTTAGTTGCTAACGGTCAGGTTAGTGATTTTAGTGGTGACATTGATGATTATCAGCAATGGCTTAATGACGATAAAAAACAAGCTATTTCTAGTGATATAAATGACAATAACACTGCCGATAAAGGGCTAGATAAGAAGCAATTACGCCAACAACAAGCTGAGTTACGTAAAAAATCAGCACCGCTGCGTAAACAAGCTGATCAATTAGAGAAAAAAATTCACCAATGGCAAACAGCATTAACTCAAGTAGAAACGTTACTTAGCGACAGTGACATTTATCAAGCCGAACGCAAAAATGAACTAACCACACAATTGAAACTACAAGCGAGTTTAAAAGATAAAGTAGAAGAAAATGAAATGCTATGGTTAGCATTAGCCGAACAAATTGAAGATATACTCACATCATAAATTAAAAATTAAGCTACACTGTAGTTAATGCACACATTAATCAATAATCAACACCTTTACCGTAAAAGATTTTAAAACTAAAAGAGAAAAATTATGCCAACTAAAAAAATAGTACCTTTGATTTTTTTATTACTGAGTAGCTTTTCAACACTAAGCCAAGGTAACGATCTAGAACTTGGTGTTTACGAGTTGAATCGTGGTGAATTTCATGCGGCTATTGAACAGTTTCGCCCTTTAGTAGCAGAGGGCTATGCACCAGCTCAGTATCAAATGGCTATCGTTTATCAGCAGGGCTATGGCGTTGCTAAAAATGGCATGAAAGCACTAGAGTTATTTCGATTAGCGGCAGAGCAAAATTATTCTGATGCGCAGTTTGAATTAGCCTTAATTTACAGTGAAGGAAAATTAGTTCCGCAAGACTTAAAAAAAGCTTACCGCTTAACTCATAAAGCTGCCAAAAAAGGTTTAGCGAACGCAGAATTTAATTTAGCAGTAATGTTTGCTAACGGTACAGGAGTGAAACAGGATTATTTTAAGGCCTCTCGTTGGTATCAACATGCCGCCGACCAAAACTATGCCTTAGCACAATACAACTTAGCCTTATTATACAGTGAAGGTAAAGGTGTGGAAAAAAGCACTGAGATGTCACTGGTATGGAATACTATAGCTTCGTGGAATAGTTACCCTGATGCCAATCAAAGTCGCTTATTAGATGAACGACAATTGTCAACAGCCAAAAAAAATGATGCCATCGAAAAAGCCAACCAAATTTACAAAAAAATCATAGATCAAGAAAAACTTAAAGCTGAAATGGCACAAAAGAAAGACCTCTATTGATCTAAATCACATACTGGTTAATAACCATAACAGCATATAGCCTAATCAATGGCTTTATCGTACAATCTAGCTTCTCTAATTTTGTCATTATTATTAACTATGTATTCTGCTAGCAAATTTAAACCAGCTTGGTGGCTCACCAATGCCCACTTTCAAACGCTTGCTGCTAAGATTTTTCGCCGTAAGCAACAACTAACCACCACAACTGAAACATTAGAATTACCTGATGGTGATTTTATTGATTTAGCGTGGACTGAGCAGCCAGAAAAAAACAACACCTTACCCATTATTGTTATTCTGCATGGCCTAGAAGGCTCTAAAGATAGCCATTACGCTAAAGGAATGCTTAATGCAGTGAAAAAACGAGGTTGGATTGCCGTATTGATGCATTTCCGTGGTTGTAGTGGTAAAGCAAACAGACAAGCAAGCTCTTATCATTCAGGAGACATAAGAGATATCAGTTATTTAACTGAGCAGCTTATTGATCGTTATCAACACTGTGTGTTCTCGGTATTAGGTTTTTCTTTAGGGGGTAATGTACTTACTCAGTATTTAGCGCAGGTACCGAATAACCCTTACCGATCAGCAGCTGTTATTTGTGCCCCATTAGATTTAGCCCGTTGCAGCGTTCGTATTAACCAAGGCTTTTCTCGATTATACCAAAAGTATTTATTGCAAATGCTTAAAAACAGCACCTTAGAGAAAATTGCCACAAAGGTAATCAGTAACATCAAGGTAAAACAACTAGCGGCTATCAAAACCCTCCATGATTTTGATGAGTATGTCACAGCACCACTTAATGGTTTTGCTAATGCACAGCATTATTATCAACAAGCCAGTGGCAACCAGGTCATGGCAAATATTAAACAGCCTTGCTTATTTATTCACGCCGCTGATGATCCTTTCCTTAATCATCGATACTCATTACCACAAAAAAAACTTCCCAAACATTTAACTTTTGAAGTGTCGAAGCATGGCGGTCATGTCGGCTTTATTTATGGTAACAATCCATTGAAACCACAATATTGGTTGGAACAACGTGTACCTGATTTTTTAAGTGAATATTTCACTCAAGATACCGAGAAATAACAGATGATTATTCCATTAGAACAAATTAGCAAAGATACGCTAACGGCTATCATTGAAGATTTTATTTTACGCGAAGGTACAGATTATGGCGCAATAGATACTAGCAAAGCAGATAAAATTGCCCAAGTTAAATTACAATTAGAGCAAGGTAGTGCAGTATTAGTGTATTCTGAGCTACATGAGAGTGTGAATATTTTACCCCAAGAGCAGTTCAATAGCGAAAATCAATAAACCTTTCGATGTGCTTTAATAACATCTTGCCAATGAATATTTTGATTACCTAAACTGAGAAAGTCAGGATTAAGCAAACTTTCTCTTTTATTATAAGTCAGCGGATTAAATTCACTGTTTATAATACTGCCACCAGCTTGCTCCAAAATACATTGACTAGCCCCTGTATCCCATTCACCCGTAACACCTATGCGTAGATAGCAATCGGCACCACCTTCGGCAATCAAACAATTTTTAAGCGAACAACTGCCTAAAGCAATGTAATCAAAATCATAATCATCATTTAAGTATTGCCCCATTAAACTAAGCTGTTGTCGCCGGCTAATAGCGACTTTAATGCAGCGCTTTTCTTGATACTCGGCTACCTGAATTTGACTTTTTTCTTGTGGAACATTGCCTTGACCATTACATTCTTTAAAAGCCCCTAAGTGAGTTTGAGCATAATAAGTCAAATGATGATCAGGAGCATGAATAACACCAATACTTGGCCAACCATTTTCAACTAAAGCAATATTAACAGCAAAATCACCACTACCTATAATAAACTCTCCTGTGCCATCAATGGGATCAAGTAACCAATATTTAGACCAATTTTTGCGTTGTGCTAACGATACTGTGCCTACTTCTTCAGAGATAATAGGGATATCGGGTGTCAAGGTTCTCAGCTGATCCATCAAAATATCATTAGCAGCAATATCGGCACTCGTTACTGGGCTTTTATCTTCTTTCAACTGTGCCGTGAAGCTTTTATCTCGATAATATTTCATTACCTCAACACCAGCCTTTTTGGCACTATCTAGGGCAATACTCAGCAATTTTTCATTACTCATATTTTATCCTAATTTTGTTGGGAAAAGATGATCAACTAACAACATTAGTGCCGCGATACTACGCGCTTCTTTAAAATCAGCTTGTTGTAGTAAATTTTTATAATCTTTTATCGCCCAAGGCACCACATCTAATGGCTCAGGCTCATCACCTTCCAACTGTGCCTCATATAAATTTCGAGCAATAAAGATATCCATATAGGCATTAAAGAATGCTGGCGCCATCATCACCTGAGAAAGATGCAATAGCTGTTCGCTGCCATAAGATATTTCTTCTTTTAACTCACGATTCGCCGCTTGTTCAGGGCTTTCACCAGGATCGATCAAGCCTTTTGGAAAGCCGAGTTCATAACTATGCGTACCAGCGCAATATTCTCGTACTAACAATAAGGTATTATCATCAAGCATAGGGACTATCATTACCGCCCCTCTTCCTGAGCCAATCATACGCTCATAGTGGCGTTGTTCACCATTGCTAAAGGTTAAATCAAGCTGCTCGATAGTAAATAAACGGCTTTTAGCGACTTGTTTTTGACCATTAATTATGGGTAATCGTTTATTCCCTATCATAAGATTTCAAGATTAATTATTAATTCAACTGATTACCGTTATAATGACACGATAAACATTAACTATGGAACCTCTAAATGCTCAATTGGTCAGAAATTTCTACTGTTTTACTCGACATGGATGGAACAATTTTAGATTTACACTTTGATAGCCATTTTTGGTTAGAGCACTTTCCTCTGCGCTATAGTGAAAAACATGGTATTAGCGTTGAAGAAGCCAAGCAAAAATTCATTAGTCATTACCAAGAACTCACGGGGACTATTGAGTGGTATTGTTTAGATTACTGGACCGAATTCACCCAAATGCCTATCCCGTTGCTAAAGCGAGAAATACAACATTTAATTCAATTACGTGACGATGCTGACGAATTTTTAACGGCATTAAAGCAAAGTGGTCGTGAAATTATTTTAGTAACCAATGCCCATCCTGATGCCTTATCATTAAAAATTGAACGTACTCAGTTAGATAAGTATTTTGATGTACTTTATTCAACCCATGAGTTTGGCGTAGTAAAAGAGTCACAGTTGCTTTGGGAAAAATTACAGGCTAAACAAGGGTTTAATGTAAATAACACCTTATTTGTTGATGACAGCTTACCTGTATTAAAATCAGCACAAAAATATGGCATTAAACATATTTTAGCGGTAGAAAACCCTGATAGTAAAAAACCCGCGAATAGCTTCGCTGACTTTACTTCAATTGCAGATTATCGGCAGTTAACTAAAGATATTTTGACTAATCCAATAAGGTAGTTAAAAAGGCAGTTAAAAAGGCAGTTAAAAAGACAAACGATAGCGTCCTTGATTATCTTTTTTTCCTAAAAATGGCAAGACGCTATTAAGCACTGGAGGAAATTTTGCCCCTGGTTTTAAAAAGCCATTGCCTGAAATACCACCATTTGGGCGCACATAAGCGTTAAAGGTTAAACCTAAATCATTTTTTGGTGACAGCAATAACGCCAAAGCACCATCTTCACAGGCAATTTTGGCATTAAAATGACCCAGTTTAATGTTGTGATCTAAAGCAAGCACACCAGCTTTAGACCATACAACCCCACCTTTTGCCGTAATGCATTGATTGTTTTTTTGCAAATCAATTTCTGCTGTTAACAAGGTTAATTCAACATTGCCTTGAGCTGAGATTGGCAAGGGTAAAGTAAGCTGTTGTGCAATTTTATTGGCTTTTACTAATAGTTTCAGATCGTTAATTTCTGCTTTTTCTTGAGAAATTACTAAGGTAAATGTACCCTCAGAGCCAGCTAAAAATGGGTCACCAAAGGTGATGGATAAGATTGGCGTTAACGCAAACAAAGACCAAAAACTCAGTTCAGTGTTAACTTTTTCAATACTGGTTTTGCCAATAGTTATTTGCTCTACGTTAGCATTCCAAACGCTGCCCGTAACCCCTGAAATAGTAAGTGTTTTGGGTATTGGCAACTGATTTAATAACAGGGTTGCCGGTAATGTTGCGATTAAAAAGCCAAGATAGGTTAGTAAAAAAAGGGTGACGATAGCGAACTTATTTTTCATTGATAATCTCTGTTTAATAGGTAATTTTATTGCCTAGCCAACTGTAAACGGCGAACGCGTACTTCACCTTGCTTATCACTTTGGATTACGTCGATAGCTTGCACTTGCAAGCCTTCGTTATTAACCAAATGCTCAAGCCAAAATAACAATTGAGTAAAAGGGGCGCTATCAAGCCAGACTTGTAGGTTATCACCTTGTGGTTGCATGCGAGTAATTGTTAGTTGTTGCTGATGGGCTGTGCGATTAATAATGCTAGACAAGCTGATGTTACTTTTTTTACTCGCACCTATACGATTAACACGTTGATAATTAATGATATTACCAGAAACCCAAGTCAATAACATTTGTCGATTGGCGAGTTTTTTTTCAGCTTTCGCTAGGTTATCGTTTAAAGGTTGCCATATTAGGCTATAAAGTAAAAATACTAATACTACCGAGCCCATTATCACCACCAAACGCTGCTCACGTAGGTTAAGCCCTTGCCACCATGCTTTAATTGATGCTAAATCCATTATTAACGCCCTTTGCTTTTGCTGTTTTGTTGGTTAACAATACTAAATGAGCCAGTCACTTGTTCACCTTGGTTATTTTGCACGCCTTGTTTTACCGTAAAATTAGCCGCATTAAGCGCGTTTTTAAAACGTTCAAAGTGTTGATAATCATCGGCAATCGCCTGTACACGTAATTCTTGCCTTTTACCGTCAAACTTTAACGATTCAGGCTTTAAACCTGGCACCTTAGCAAAAGCTGGTTGCACTTTAGATAGCATAGTTAAAAAGCTAGCACTATCGCTTATGCCTCCCCGTTGGACAATTTTCTTATTTAGCTGTGATTTTATCGTACCAATATGTACTCGTTTAGTTGCTGGAAAAGCCTGTTTATAACGCGCTATTATTTGCGTTTCTACTTGCTCTTGCTGAGCAGATAATTGCCATAATTGCGCACTTTTATAGCCTACATTCAGCAATAAAGCACAAACTGCTATGCCTGCTGCCCATAACCAATTAGTTACCCCTATTGAGGTGAGTTCTTTAACGTTGAACTCACCTTGCAATAAATTAAACGAACTAGACTGACAATGTTGTGCAAACAAGGCTAATGGTAATTCTTCTGCGGTGTTAACCACTGTGATTTTATCACTACAGGCTTGCATATAAGGCAATATTGAATAGGTATTAAGAGTAACAGTGCTGGCTTGTTGTTCGTCAGAATGCTGAGGGATTTTTAGCTTGGCAAAAATATGCGCTGCGCTAAATTTCCATGCTTCGTTATCAAGCGTAAAACCCTGCCACGGACCTTGACGCACAACAATTTGGCTGGAGGCGTTATTTGACGAAGGTAATGCTATAGCACTCCATTGACCCTTGATATATGGCATAGCTAATACCTCAGGCTGAAGTGTTCTGGCTTTTATATTGGCATGACTTAACCACGTTTGCCACTGTTGCATTTGTGCTCGTTCAACCACAGCAACAAAACAGTTATTGCCGTCATCATCATCTACATTGCTCGCATAGGCAAAAAACAAATCATCAACATCTTGCGCCAACTCATCTTCTAACATATAAGGCACCACAGCGCGCATGGAACGTTGCGATTTAGTTGCTACCGTTAAAGATTTTAACCGGACATCACTACTTGTCACAAAAACGTTAACCAAGCGTTGTTGTGCTTTCTCGGTTAAATCACTTAACTGCTCAGCACAAGTTAATACGCCACTGGCAATAATTTCTTGCTCGGCAGCACTAAATATTAGCCAAGATATTTCATCTTGAGCTTGGCTACCAAGGCGTATATATAAAATTTCGGCCATTACTTGCGTCCTACGGTGCGACTTATCACATCAATATATTTATTATTAGCTACTTTCATAATTGAGCTCATAGCATAAAAGCTACCATTAAAGCTGGCACTGGCTTTTAGTTTAAAGTATTCGCTATCAACTACAAACTGATCTTTTTTATCATCACTATTCTTTAATTTAGTCACTTCGGGTAAGTTATAAAAATCTTCAATGGTGGCAAAGCCTTCATCACCTCGTGCGCTGAGTATTTGCTCTGCCTCATCTAAGGTAGAATTAAGTAAGGCTTGTAATAATTCTGGTTGCTCGGCATCTATGGTATTAATATTTATTTTATGCTGTTCACTGGCTGGTATAACACAGACATAAGGTTTTATCGCCTTAATAATTACAGGGGTAAAATGTTCAATAATTCTGAGTTCATTAACACTGGCTAAAAAATTATTTGCCGCTAAATAAGGAAACTCACGTGAAGCATAATCATTATCTTCTGCGCCACCTGTACCGCTAATACTACTATTTTCATCTAGCCAATCAGTTAAAGCATCTGCCATAGATCCCACTTCAAACGAACTAACCCCTTCAATTTGAAGATTAATTAATAAAGCTTCAAAAGCAAGCCTAGCAGGAACTTTCTTACGATTGTCTGTTTGTGATTTCTTTTTAGCACCACCAGAGCTACTTAATGATGCTCTCAGTGCATTTAGGTTTAAGCAACTTTGTAAATCAGTAATTTCACCGGATATTTCACCAAAATCAACGGGGTAAGTAGTTTGCCCTTGTGCCCAAATTTGACCTAAATGTGTAACATCTTCATCTTCTTTAAATGCTGTTATCAATACTCTTTTGGTAAAGGCTTCTGCGCCCATAGCATACCAATAAGCTTGCTGATTAAAGGCAATGTTAGTGTTACCTTGCATCTGCATTTGTAAACGGGCGGTCATTTGGCTAGCAATTACGGCACATAAAGCCACAATCAACATCACAGTAATTAGCGCTACACCCGTTTGCTTATAGTATTTCGATGTTATCATTATGGGTTTTCACCTGGCGTTTCACTTTGGCTTGCTTTACCGTCACCCGCCACTAAAAATTGCCGACGAATAACGCCATAATCTTTAGTATTAATTTCAACGGCAATGGCTAATGGTAAGGTTTTTTTTGTCCATGCCTGCTGCCATTTTTTCCCATCGAAGTACCCAAATGCTAAGGCAATAACATCGCTAATTAATGGTCGTACTTTTGGCTCTTCGCCCACCACAGCATCAACAAAATTAAAATGTAACCGCTCTAACGTTTCATCAACTAACCGATACGCCACGGCTTGCATATCACTACGCGGCAATAATAATCCCGGATTTGTCCAACCATGACGAACAAAAGTGAGTGCTTGCTTATCAGATAAAAAGGCATTATCTGAGGTTTGCAAAAAATGCTCTGAAGGTGACTCGCCATTTAACCGAACACCTCTGCGGGCAATTTGAGTAATATCTCGCTCTATAATTAAAAAAGCCCGCTGTAATTTATTATGACGTTCACTTCGTTGTTTTGAAGTTTCATCACCTTTAAGAACCGTATCAAAAATAGTAAAACTTGATAAACTAATAATGGAAAAAATGGCAATGGCGATTAATACCTCTAACAAGGTAAAGCCTTGGTTATAACGCTTAAGCATTATTTTTCCACCTTAGCAACATAAGTAGTTAAACTACTAATAGTTAATTCATCATCTGCCTTTAGGCGAACCTCTATCACAATGGTGCGCATATCTTTATCGGTAGTTTTTATAACTTTTTGTTGCCAAAACCACGCTCTACCCGCTAATTTTACTTCACCTTTTGCATTGTTTTTTGGTGGCCACTTTTCTACTAAATTTGCCGCTACGAGCTGGTTAGCTGCTACCCAATTAGCAAACATTTTATTTTCTAAATGACCTATATGACGGGCATTATTACTGGCTGTACTTAACAGTGCAATGCCGGCAATAGAAAAAACAGCCATCGCGAGCATCACTTCAATCAAGGTGAAACCAAGTGTTTTTTTTGATTGTCTATAATCAATCATCTAACACAGGCCCTTCTACTGCTAAAGGTGTGCTATAAATACCTGTTACTCGATAGCCTAGATCAGATAAATCATCATAAAGTGAGGCTTCTTCAGTAAAGTGAAACGTTAAACTAAAAGGCGTGATATCACCACCAGATAAAATATAAACTTGTGGTAATAGTTGTTTTTCTTGCTCTGCTTCTTTCGCAGCTTCAATCGCAGTAAAAGACAGATACTCTTCATTTTGCTCTTTGAATACCGACGTATCAAAAAGCAGTGGCTCTTCAATAGGTAAATCATCTAAGATCAGTGTAAACATGACTCCTTCAGGTAAATCTTGTGTTGCTAACCAATCTTGCTCTGGTATTTCACTCCATTTAACGCCATCATATCCTAAGAAACGATAACTGCTTTTATCAAGATATAAACCAAGCTCAATATTATTTAACAAGCCATAGTTTGCGGCACTTTCAAATAACTCAGCAAATTGATAACTTGCTTTCTTTAGGGTATCTTCGGGGCGTTTACCAGAAAAATTAAATTGTACACTAGAAATAATTAAACCGATTAAAGCAATAACCACCAAGACTTCAAGCAAAGTGAAACCTTTGGTTTTTATTGTTGACTGTGAAAATAACAAATAATGATTTTTCATGTTTTAATCTTTAGCTTTTCTTTTCTGATAACTATGGCTACCCCTCCTTTAACAGCGAGCATTCTAGTTATCACTTAATAAGGCATCTTGATGGTTTAAATACAAGAGCCTCAACTAATAGACCATGAGGATGACAGTAAATGAATAGTTACTTCAGCTAAACCAGTATTTCACAACGCAGTATATGAGTTTTGGGGAAATTACTGGTAATCGCCTAAATTCCAATTACCTATATCATCTTCGGTGCCCACTTCGCCATCTGGTCCTGCGGTAAAAACATCCATTTTGCCTTGCTCACCTGGATTCAATAAAATATATTCGCCGCCCCAAGGATCTTTAGGTAAACGCTTTACATAACCACCTTCGGGATAACGACGTGGAATAGGTTCAATATCAGTTTGATCAATTAATGCTTCTAAACCTTGCTCTGTGCTTGGATAGTCATAGTTATCTAATTTGTACATGCTCAATGAATTTTCCAAGGCGGTTATATCTTGCACTGCTTTTTGCAATTTAGCCGTATCTTGACTACCCATTAAGTTGGGCACAACCACACTTAACATCATGCCGATAATAACAATAACCACCATCACTTCTAATAAAGTAAAACCTTTTACTTTTTGTTTATTCATTGCTTTATTCCTAATTTTCTAATTTTATATTATGTAAACTTTTATTACTTGATAACTGAGGTTAACCGCCAACAAAGGTATTTAACTTCAAAATTGGCTCTAATATTGCCATGACAATAAATAATACCACCCCTGCCATAACTACCATGAGGGCTGGTTCAAAGGCTTTCAATGATATATTCACTAATGCTTCAAATTCTTTATCTTGGTTATCTGCGGCACGACCAAGCATTTGCTCAAGTTGACCACTTTTTTCACCACTCGCAATCATGTGCAACATCATAGGGGGAAATAATTTAGTTTGTTCTAACGATAAACGTAAACTAGATCCCTCACGAACTTTGTCAGCGGCTAATTTCACTTGCTGCTTAATATATAAATTATCGAGCACTTCACCTGAAATTTTCATGCTTTCTAATAGAGGTACGGCACTGGCTGATAGTATGCTTAAGGTACGAGCAAAGCGAGCAGTATTAAGACCTTTAGCGACCTTACCTATACCCGGAAACGCAATAACTCGCCGATGATAAGCCATTTCAAATTTTGGCTTTTTCAATAATTGCGAAAAGAGCAACAGGATTACCGCCATAAATAAAAGAATATAAAAACCATTGGCTTGTAAAAAGTCACTACTGGCAATTAAAAACTTAGTTGAACTGGGAAGGCTTGCCCCCATGTGTTCGAATTGGCCAACAATTTGTGGCACTACTTTAGTTAATAAAATAGCAATAACCCCCACAGCAACTACCATCATAATAACAGGGTAAACTAATGCTTGAATGAGTTGTGAGCGCATTTGTTCTCGTTGCTCGGTATAATTGGCTAAGCGATTCAATACCTTATCTAAATGACCTGATTTTTCTCCAGCGGCAACCATAGCACGATAAAGGTGGTTAAATACTTTCGGAAATTCTGCCATACTTTCCGCTAAACCATAGCCTTCGGTAACTTTGGTACGCACCCCCATTATCATACTTTTAATGACGTTTTTTTCACCTTGTTCAGCTATTGCTACCAACGCTTCTTCAAGAGGTAAGCCAGATTCAACTAAGGTAGCTAATTGACGAGTGATTAATGCAAGTTCAGTAGCAGACACCTTCCCTCTATTGCCTCGGTTACTGGTTTTTCCTAATTTGTTTTTTTTACTCACTAATGTCGGTACAACTTCTATTGGCATTAACCCTTGATCACGTAATAGTGCCCGCGCTTGTCTTGGTGTATCGCCTTCAATAACACCTTTTGTAGTTTTGCCACGGCTATCAACCGCTTGGTAATCAAATGCTGCCATTATTTTTTAATCTGTGATCTTCTTTAACATCGGTTGCCATTAATCTTCTCTCGTAACTCGCAACACTTCTTCTAACGTGGTCTTGCCTAACATGACTTTGTCAAAACCATCACGGCGAATAGATGCGGTATGCTGGCGAATATATTTTTCTATTGCTTGCTCACCATGACCATTATGAATTATTTCCCGCACTGTATCATCAACCACCAAAAGCTCATGAATACCTGTTCGACCACGATAACCTTTAAAACTACACTCAGTACAACCAATGGCGCGATATATTTTTTGGCTATTATTTTCTGGTAATCCAAGTAACGTACGTTCTTCTTCATCAGGTAAATGACTTATGCGACAATGAAGACAAAGCGTTCTGACTAATCGCTGCGCCAGTACACCGAGTAAACTTGAAGATAATAAAAAGGGTTCAACACCCATGTCTTCCATACGTGTAATCGCACCTGCCGCGGTGTTAGTATGTAAAGTAGATAAGACCAAGTGTCCAGTTAAACTGGCTTGCACGGCAATTTGTGCGGTTTCTAAATCACGAATTTCACCTACCATCACCACATCGGGATCTTGACGCAAAATAGCACGTAAACCGCGAGCAAAGGTCATGTCAACTTTAGTATTTACTTGCGTTTGACCAATGCCTTCAATCGCAAATTCGATTGGATCTTCAACCGTTAAAATATTACGATCTTTTTCATCAATTTGGGTTAAACCTGCATACAAGGTGGTACTTTTACCAGAGCCTGTAGGGCCAGTAACTAGAATAATGCCATGCGGCTTTTCAATTAAGGTTGAGAAATCAGCACGGTTATGATCTGTCATGCCTAAGTTTTCAAGATCTAATTGAGCGGCATTTTTATCAAGCAAACGTAATACCACACGCTCACCATGGCCTGTTGGCATGGTTGATACCCGTACATCAACCGCTCTACCACCAATCCTTAACGAAATACGACCATCTTGTGGAATACGTTTTTCAGCTATATCCAGTTTTGCCATAACTTTTATACGCGAAACTAACAAAGATGCTAATTTTCGATTAGGCTTTAATACTTCACGTAATACACCATCAACCCGAAAACGTATTTGAAGAGCCGTTTCAAAGGTTTCAATATGAATATCACTGGCGCTTTCTTTGATTGCTTCACTTAGCATAGCATTGATAAGTTTGATGATCGGCGCATCATCTTCATTCTCTAATAAATCTTCGCTTTCAATCATTTCATCGGCAAGAGAATATAAATCTACTTCATTGCCAATATCTTCCATCATTTGCTGTGCTTCTGATGAGTCACGTTGATAGGCCTCAGTTAGCAGTAATTCAAACGATGCTATCTCTTGAACATTAAAACTAAACGGCGCTTTAATAATACGGCGAACTTCGACAATAGTTTCCAAACTAATATCTGCTAAACAATATAAAACATACTCTGTGGCGTCTTTCTTTACTTGCTCGGCACCGTTGCCATTTTCGTTTATCGCTATTTTAGTTAATTCATTCCTACTAAGTAAAACACTATATCGCTTAGCAAAAGCGAAAGGTAAACGCCAAGCGATAGTGCTTGATTCATTACTATCAAGTTCAGTTAGCTGCTCACTGATTTGTTCTGCTGCCAACTCTGTAGCCTCATTTACTTGCTCAGACATTACTCTTTATTCTCTTGTTCTGACTTGTCTTGTGATAAATGACCTTTCTCTTTTTGAATAGATTCTTGATACTTTTCAAAAGAAGGAGGTAAGGTTAAATCATCATTCCACTTTGGTAATATTGGTAAGTTTTTATTACTCATTAATGACAAACCTTCTTCTTGCTTACGAATTTGATCAGCGCGAATAAAGTTATACTTTTCCTTCGCCATGCTACTCATTACTTTTGCATCGGTGATAATAGTTGGACGAAGAAACACCATTAAATTCCGCTTGCGAGTGGTGTTGCTGGTAGATTTAAACAAATGACCAAGCAAAGGGATATCACCTAACAATGGCACTTTTTGCACACTTTCTTGCACATCTTCATCAATCAAGCCACCTAAAACAATCGTCGCTCCGCTTTCCACCATTATCGTCGTTTTGATTTCACGTTTATTAATGGCAATATCAACTCCTGTAGTGCCGCTAACTGAAGAAACTTCTTGCTCTATGGTAAGCTGCACACTATTGCCTTCATTAATTTGTGGCGTCACTAATAACTTTATTCCAACTTCTTGCCTGTCAACAGTTTGAAAAGGATTGCTATTATTACTACCTGTTTGTGAACCAGTAATAATAGGCACTTCTTGGCCCACTAAAAAGTAAGCCTCTTCATTATCTAATGTGGTAATACTCGGGGTTGCTAAAATATTTGAATTGGTGTCAGAGCTTACCGCTTGCACAATAGCGCCCCAATCATTTTTCATGATACCAAACATACCACCACTAACCGAGCCTAATAACTGAGCAATAAGTGAATAGTCGCCTTTAGTATCAGGGTTTTTTGTTGTTACTGGATTACCATTAGAATCAATCGTTGTTACTATATTACCCTTTTCACCTTCCGCTAATTTTCCTGCGGCCGCTAAACTACTAACGGGTACTGGGCTGTTGTTGAATTGGGTAAAAACGCCTGTTTCACTATACCACTGCACGCCAAGCTGTACGCCATCGGTTTCAAACACTTCCACAATAATCGCTTCAATATGCACTTGCGCTCGAGGTACATCAAGCTGACGAATAACCGACTCTAACGAGCGGAGCATATCTGGTTGGCTCGTAATAACTAAGGTATTGGTTGGTTCGTGCGCTTCAATACTGGTTTCAGTTTTTGATTTATTACGCGATTTTGATGTCGTTGTGTTTCCTTCAGAAGCGATAGTTTTACTCACACCATCAAGTACTTTAACGAGATCTTCCGCTTTGGAATACTTAAGGTAATAAACGCGGGTATTACCGCTGGTTTCTAATTCACTGTCTAAGCGTTTCACCAAACGAATAACACGTTCACGCGCTTTCACTTCACCACTAACAATAACGCTATTACTGCGATCATCGGCAACAATTTTTGGAATTAAAAATGTTGGCTGCCCTGCTTTACCACTTGAGGGCTTGTTCATTGCTTCAATAATACGCACCATTTCACCAGCAGAGGCATACTCTAACTTAACAATTTCAACATCTTGGTCGCCTGCTCTATCGACTCGTTCAATAATTTTTACTAAACGATTTACCGTGGCCGCTGTTCCAGTGAGCATAATAACGTTCGCAGGATCGTAGTTGGTAACATTACCACCGCCAGCTTGATCTGATAATTGACGTAATAACGGCACTAACTCGCGTACGGTAACATTTTTCACTTCAACAATACGAGTAACCATTTCATCACCGCTAATATCGCTATCACTACCAACAACGGGAATAGAAGCAGTTTTGGCATCTTTATTTCGAATGATCTTAATAATATTTTTATCCATTTCCACGGCAGCAAAACCATAGACATCCAGTACATTTAAGAAAAATTGATAATATTGCTCTTCCGTTAACACATCATAACTACGCACATTTACCTTGCCGCGCACATTGGGATCAACAATCATGGTTTTTCTCAAGTTTTTACCAACAATGGTAACAAATTCAACTATTTCAGTATTTTTGAAACTAGGAGAATATTGACCAGCACTCGCTTGTTCAACAGCAAAAATGCCACTAAAAGTGATTGTCGTTATCAAAACCATACCCAATTGCTTAAGTTGCTTGAGTTGCTTGAGTTGCTTAAACTTGTGGGTTAACTGTTTAACCACGAATACGTTTAAGGTTGTGCCCATGAAAAATTCCTTATGACGCTTATCTTATAAATAATTATTGTTATGTTTAATCAATACTAAAAAGTATCTCTATCAGATCTTGTTTACGTTGTATTAATAACGAAATATCTCGCTCGGTTTTTAACGCTGACAATGCCTGTACCGCTTCTAATGGTGCCAGTAAATCGTAACCATTCATTTGCACTGCTATATCACCAAATTGTAAACCAGAGAGTTTAAAAAACGCTGGGTTTTTTCCTGGCGATAACCGATAACCGACTATTTTTCCACTTATACGAACGGGTGTAATACGTAAATAGTCAGTTATTTCACCTGAATTCTTTAATATATAGGCTCTTAATTGTGCTGCATTTTTCGCCAACTTTTTATTCAAACGCTGATCGACTATGCTTGTTTTAACTGATGCTCTACGTGAGCCATTGTCGGCACCTTTATGAAGTTGAAGGTGAGGTTGAAAATGGGCTTGCAATTTTGTCTTTTTATTAGCAATACTTTGAGCTGGCTGGTTATAGTCAGCGCCATCAAGCATTAATGTTTCTAAACGGCCTGATTGCTTGATGATCACTCGATCAATTAACACCTGCTCAAGGCTAGCCCGGGTACCTAAGATAATATCACCAACACCATAGGTTTCTTGTTTACCTTGGTGTTCAATAATAGCAGCCGCTGTTTCAGCTTTATCACTAGCAACCAAACCTGATAAAGTAAGTTGCAAGCGTGTTTCAGGCGCATCAGTTATCTGTTCAACAAGCTCTTTTATTTGCTCATTATATTGACCAAACAAGTTAAGTGCTTGTAATGCTGACAAATTAAAAGTCTGAGCTGTTGAGCTTGCTTGCTTCACATCTGCCGTTGCCACTGAACTGAATTTCATCGACTCTTGTGGCACTACTAACCATGTTATTTTAGCCCCTAAAAAAGCGATATAAACCAATAGCAAAAAACTAACAGCTTGTGCTATTTTTTGCTGAGGAAGTTTTGCCAGGTTAGTGGCAAATAATGTTAAATTGTCGCTTATAGCCATTTATTCATATCTTCATTTTAATCTATTAGTTATTTGATGCCAGTAGAGAGGTTTTATCGTAAAAAACGTGACTTCCACAACTATACGATTTCGACAAGGACGCTACATGGATGTAGCTTATTATAGAATGCTGGAGCATATTCTCCTGAACAGCCATTCTCTTCAATCAATGCCTTGCCTCTAAGCCTTTTAATTCTCGCTGAAACGAGCATTTCGAGGTAACATGAGTATATTATAATTGACTGATAATACTTGACCTATAGCTCCACAACAAGCAAAGCACAGGTTTTTTAATTATTATTTACACTAGCTTAATATCACTACCTTAATATAGGGCGCAGTGCGGGCTAAAATATGTTACTTTTCAGAAAAATTTATCTGTTCGCTTTTGAACTACTTTACTAATAAAAATAACACCTTTATGACAATACCTGATAACAGCAACTCAACTCGACTCGACAAATGGCTCTGGGCAGCGCGCTTTTATAAAACACGCGCTATTGCTAAACAAATGATTGATGGCGGTAAAGTTTTTTATAATGGTCAACGAACTAAATCAGGTAAAGCGGTTGTTATTGGTGACGCTATAAGAATTCGTCAGGGCTTTGATGAAAAAGAAGTAGAAGTAATCGCTTTGGCTGATAAACGCCGTGACGCAACTTTTGCACAAAGCTTATACAAAGAAACGAATAAGAGCATAACAACAAGAGAAAAAAATAGCTTAGCTCGTAAGCAAGGTATACTACTTAGCCCAGCAAGCGACACTAAACCCGACAAAAAACAACGTCGCAAACTTAGAGAATTCAAAGAAAGGATATAAGCACTATGTCTAATACCGACATAACTAAAACCACTATTGCTAGTACAGATGTACTTAACCGCTACCTATTTGATGACATGCATGCACGTGGCGAATTAGTACAATTAAGTAAAAGCTATCAAAACATTATTAAAAACCACAATTACCCCATTGGTGTTCGCTTGCTACTAGGTGAATTGATGGCAGCTACATGCCTACTTACCGCAACATTAAAGTTTGAAGGGGAAATAACCGTACAACTACAAGGTGATGGTCCTATTGGTTACATGTCAGTTAATGGTGATAATAATCAGAAAATGCGCGGTATAGCCAAGTTAAAGCCAGGACAAGAAAATACAAAGGCCAACTCATTACATGAACTCATTGGCAAAGGCACCATGGTAATTACCATTAGGCCAGCACAAAGTGAAGCCTATCAAGGTGTCGTCGCTTTAGAGCAAACAACACTAGCTGAATGTTTAGCTCATTATTTTAAGGTGTCGGAACAAATTCCAACTAAAATATGGCTTTTTAGTGATGATGATAAACAACAAGTTGCTGGTAGTTTAGTGCAATTATTGCCTGATGGGGATGGTAGCGATGAAAATTTGGCAAAACAAGCAAGTGACTTTGAGCATTTAGCGCAATTAACCCACACCATTAAAGCTGAAGAGATATTTTCACTTGAGGCACAAGCACTGTTATACCGTTTGTACCATCAAGAAAAAGTCAGCTTATTTGAACCGCAAACGATCAGCTATCAATGTGGTTGTTCTCATAATAAATGTTTAGGGGCTATTTCACAGATAGAGCCAAGTGAAATTGAATCAATATTAGCAGAACAAAGCAAAATATCCATGACCTGTGATTATTGTTTAACGACTTATAACTTTTTTTATGACGATTTAAAAAGTTTCATTTCGAAAGATAAGCCTTAGTAATAAACTTTCACTTTGTTCGACTCTATTTTATAAAACACTCTTTTGGATAAAAATCACTTAAAAGAGTGTCAAACTCCTGCCCTCCCCCAGCCCTTACTCTTATTATTGTTGTAAAATTACTAACAAGAAACACCTGACTATTTTGAATGTTTTTATTGCTTATACTGAAAACTTTCATCTTAGGTTCTTTTTTACTTTCGTTTTACAGATTAATCCCATAGAATATCGAATTATTAACACTATAAAAACTTTTATACTTACACCACTAAATTAAAATTCGTCATACCTTAGGAGTGAATTCGCTATGACCGCCCCAGAAAGCTCAATTGATTTGTCACAATATGGCATTAATGATGTTACAGAAATTGTTTACAATCCATCTTATGAGTTGCTTTTTAATGAAGAAACAAAAGCGGGTCTAGAAGGCTTTGACAAAGGTATAGTCACGGAGCTTGGCGCAGTCAATGTCGATACTGGCATATTTACCGGTCGCTCTCCTAAAGATAAATATATTGTACGTGATGATGTTACGCGCGATACGGTTTGGTGGTCTGATCAAGGCAAAAATGACAACAAGCCAATGAGCACAGAAACGTGGACAACGTTGAAGGGGTTAGTTACCACACAACTTTCTGGCAAACGCTTATTTGTTGTAGATACCTATTGTGGTGCAAATAATGACACTCGTTTAAAAGTGCGTTTTATTACTGAAGTAGCATGGCAAGCACATTTTGTTAAAAACATGTTCATTCGTCCAAGTGATGATGAACTAAAAACTTACCAACCTGATTTTGTGGTAATGAACGGTGCTAAAACCACTAATTCTAATTGGCAAGAACAAGGGTTAAATTCAGAAAACTTTGTTGCTTTCAACTTAACCGAAAAAATTCAGTTAATTGGCGGCACTTGGTACGGTGGTGAAATGAAAAAAGGTATGTTCTCAATGATGAACTACTTATTACCACTTAAAGGTATCGCGTCAATGCATTGTAGTGCTAACGTAGGCAAAGACGGTGATGTTGCGGTATTCTTTGGTTTATCTGGTACTGGTAAAACGACTCTTTCAACCGATCCTAAACGCCAATTAATTGGTGATGACGAGCATGGCTGGGATGACAATGGCGTATTTAATTTTGAAGGTGGCTGTTACGCAAAAACGATCAAGTTAAGTAAAGAAAATGAACCTGATATTTATAATGCTATTCGCCGTAATGCGTTACTAGAAAACGTCACCGTAGCCGATGACGGTACTGTTGATTTTGATGACAATTCAAAAACAGAAAATACGCGTGTTTCTTATCCTATTGATCACATCGATAATATTGTTAAAGGTGTTTCACGTGCAGGCCATGCGAAAAAAGTTATCTTCTTAACTGCTGATGCTTTTGGCGTATTACCGCCTGTTGCCAAACTAACACCTGAGCAAACAGAGTATTACTTCTTATCTGGCTTTACCGCTAAATTAGCAGGTACTGAGCGTGGTATCACTGAACCAACACCAACTTTCTCAAGTTGTTTCGGCGCAGCATTCTTAAGTTTACATCCAACACAATACGCCGAAGTTTTACGTAAGCGTATGACAGATGCAGGGGCAGAAGCTTACTTAGTGAATACTGGTTGGAATGGCACAGGTAAACGTATTTCAATTAAAGCTACCCGCGCTATTATTGATGCAATTTTGGATGGTTCAATTGATGAAACCCAAACCACTATTATTCCGATGTTCAATTTAGCGGTACCCAATACAGTTGCTGGCGTTGAAGGGGATATTCTTGACCCTAGAAATACTTATCAAAATGCTAGTGAGTGGCACAATAAAGCGGTTAATTTAGCAAACCGTTTTATTAATAACTTTGATAAGTTCACTGATACTGATAACGGTAAAGCACTAGTCGCTGCCGGTCCTCAGCTATAATTGAGTTGCCAGTTGCCAGTTGCCAGTTGCCAGTTGCGAGAATGTAAAACCAAAAAAGTCACTCGTAAATAATTATGAGTGACTTTTTTGTAAAACGGGCTAAAAGCTAAAATTTCAATGGTAAGCATACCTTTGCTTGTAAACCACCTTCTGCCTTATTAGACAATTCAACGCTACCGCCATGGGTATCAACAATACGTTTAATAATAGCTAAACCCAAACCACTCCCCTCTGTACCACGAGCCTTATCACCTTGAGTAAAAGGTTGGAATAAGCGCTCAATATCAGCGTCAGGAATACCTTCACCTTGATCGCTAACAATAAAATATGCACAACCTTTTATCTTATCTACACCCGTAAAAATATCAATATCGCCTTGAGTGTAACGCAGTGCATTTTGAATTAAATTTGCTAATGTACGCTTGATTGCCACATGCCGCAACGGTATTTTAGGGCACTCGCCAATAACAACTTGAATATTTCTATCAGCAGTAATTTCAACGTTAACAACTTCTTCTACCAAAACATTTAACTCGCCAAGTTCGGCTTTGTCTTTCGAGTCATGACGAATATAGTCAATAAATTGATCGATAATATTATTCATATCCTCAATATCATTCTCGATACCATCTTTTAAAAACTCATCTTGCTCTGACATCATTTCACTGGCTAAACGTATGCGTGTTAACGGCGTACGCAAATCATGAGAAATACCCGCCATTAATAAATTCCTATCATCTTCTAATTGTTTGATACCTTTAGACATATGATTAAATGCTTGGGTAACTGCCATAATTTCAGAAGTACCATGCTCGGTGAGTAATTCGGGAAAATCACCTCGCCCAACATCCTCTGCCGCACGCTGTAAAGATTTTAAGGGTCGGTTCAATTGTCTGACAAATAGCCAACCCCCTGCAACACTGAGTACACCGATAACACCCAGAAAAAAAATCAACGGTGAAAAATTAGCCTCTTCTAAACCCATTAAAGGAATTTTCACCCAAAGGTTTGGCGCTTGAGGTGGTCTTATCCAAAAGAGATATTCATCTCCTTGAGAAATTCTCACCTCAGCAGGACCGCCCAATAATTCAGACATTTGCTCACTACGATAAGGATAATAACCTGCTAAGCCTAAACCCAACTTTAGGGCATCGATTTCTCTATATACCCCTATACCAGTTTCACGGTGAAAAGCTTCAGCCATTCTTGGGCTTAAACGGGCATCTTTAAGATCAATAAAAACCACTCGTACTTGTTTAGCTAATAATTGATTTATTTGCTGCTGATTAGGCTCGACAACATATAATGCAAAAGAGACATAAGAAACAACTTGATTCACAAATAACAAAAAACCAATAAGTAAAACTGTTTGACCAAAGGCGCTACGGGGTAATACTGTCATAACATCATAGACTTAAAATTTACTTATAACTGCCATCTGGCACAAATACATAGCCTAACCCCCAAACCGTTTGCAAATATCTAGGTTTGGCTGGATCCTTCTCAAGCATACGGCGTAAACGAGAAACCTGCACATCAATGCTACGCTCAAGAGCAGAATAATCTCGCCCGCGCGCTAAATTCATTAATTTATCACGCGACAATGGCTCTCTTGGATGGGTAACTAATGCTTTTAATACCGCGAACTCTCCACTAGTTAAAGGCATACTAACATCACCTTTATCCATTTCTCGTGTGGCTAAGTTAAGCTGATAGTCACCAAAAGAGATAATATCTTCATTCATAGAAGGTGCCCCTGGTGCCTCTTGCACCCGACGACGTAAAACAGCTTTTATTCGAGCCAATAGCTCTCTTGGATTAAAAGGTTTAGGCATATAATCATCTGCGCCAAGCTCTAAACCAATTATTCTGTCCGCTTCATCACCTTTAGCGGTTAACATTACAATGGGAATATTATTCTTTTGTTGACGTAAACGACGACAAATAGATAAGCCATCTTCACCTGGCAGCATTAAATCAAGTACCAACAAGTGGAAATTTTCACGTTCAAGTAATCTGCCCATTTGCTCGGCGTTGGCAGCACTACGTACCACAAAACCTTGTTTCACTAAATAACGCTCTAATAAAGAGCGCAAACGCATGTCATCATCTACTACTAAGATCTTTTGAGTTTCTTGAGCCATTTTGCTCTCACAATACTTTGATTATAAAAATCACTATAAGCGATATTGATAATGATTAAAAAGATTGATACCTAAATGTTACTGGCTATTTGTTACAATTTATGAATATAACTCAACCAGTATATACTTGCGCTTCAATCACATCACCCTTTTTTAAGGGACGAAATAGTGAACTACCCCGCGACATCGCTTCGCTCTGATCACAGGGTTTTCTCGACAGGTTTAGATAAAATAAGGGCCTTGTTTCAATAGCTCTTTCATCCGCAAACAAGATTACCGCTTAGCTCGAATATATCGTATCCAAAGATAGACGCCACTTAACGAAAGTAATATAAGTAAAATAGCAATGGCATCCATAAACAACACCCCGACTAATCCAAAAATACGACCGCTATGAGCATCTAAAATTATACGCTCCAAAGTTAAAAACTGAGATCTATAAGCCAATGCTGCTTGTTGCTCTTGTTGTAATGAAACTGGTTGTGCCGTTATCCATAAAGGCTCTAATAGTGGTGAAATAGCTTGCCAATCAAGAAAGTTACTGTCACTTTGATAATACCCTGATGATGTCTTAACAATGACCATATCATTGTCAATACTTAGCGCTTCAATGCCTTCTGGAATACCTGCTTCTGTTCCCCGTTGATCAAGTAACTCACCTTGGTGGTTATATAAGAATAACTGGTTTTGGCTCGCAATAATAAACATCTCACCGCTTACATCACCCGTTACCTGGGTTGAAATAACACCAATACTAACAATATCTTTCGAACTTTCTAACAGAAGTTTGCCATCAAGCCACACTAAATTATTAGTAACTTGCAATAAATTCTGTTGGTAAAAACGAATATCATTTGGTGACGCAATACCATAGTGATCTAATAACCAAATATTGCTAATAGGTTTATGTGTTAATGAAAGTGTAGTGGTGTGATTAAGTGCAACGCCAGTGATAGATAAAAATATAATAAAAAAAGCGGCGATAATGCCAAATTTTCGATGCCATTCGCGCAAGTGTCGAATTAAGCGATAATGTAACGATTTAGAAATTAGTTTCATTGCAGATTAATATGACTGATAAGGTAATTTAGCTTAGCACTATTCTGCCGCATCCCTTTGATTTTAGCTAGTCGTTATAACTTGCTCGCGGTCACTTTAGCATCAAACCAAAGCGCTAAACGAGCTATTTTTGTTGTTGCTCTTACCGACAAAGTAGCGCCAGTAATGCCATCTACATGCTGACTAAGCTGATTGTTTTTTATTAATTTTGAATGAATAAATTGCTGAGAATAAAAGTCATGACGCACTTCATCACCACGGCTTTCTCTAAAGGTTAGTACTTTAAAGTGATGTATTTTCTTATTTTTAATATGCACACCAATAGTAATAGGTTTTTCTTTACCTATTTCATTTAAGATCCATACCGTTTCATTAGCTGCTTGCCAATAATGAATACGCATACGATTAAATTTATGCTGTAAAATTTCGGCAATAACCGTTTTATCATCCTTGGTTAACCACAAAACTTTTGTTTGCGGTCTAATATCTAAAAATGACTGACTGATAAAATCCTTTGGTGTTTGATAAACACCTTTAGCCGCTAAACTTACGCTACTAAAAAGCACAGCCAAAACAAAAATATATAAATATTTTTTCATCTTAATTTTTACAGAAAAGTGAATAGCACAATTAACTTTCTCTATATAATGAATAATAATGAATAAATTACATGGCTATGTAATTTACATAGCCATGATAAATTATTAATTAAAATTGATAACCAAAACCTAGGTTAAACCCTGAAGAGTCTTTAGAACCACCAAGATTTTCATAATCAGCCTTTAATACTACATTTTCATGAATATAGTAATTTACACCAACACTGCTTGATTCAACTGTTGTTGAGTCGCTATTACCCGCTTTATTGTCATACTCAGCATAACGAGCAAAAACACCTACTTTGTCATTAAACTTATAAGAAGGCTCTACATACCAACCAGTTTGCTCATCACTACCTGAAGCTTTTGCTTCGTCACCATCAATATCCCAACGAGCATACAATGCACGTAAGGTAAAATCTTGAGCTTGATATATAGCATGGGTTTCAAACAAAGTCGCGCTTGCTGTGTCCAATTCACCTAAACCTTGCGTTAAATCCGTTTGATATTGCAACGTTGCCGCCAGCTCTAAACCAGTAATAGCAGTGTATTTAACACGACCCGTATAAGCTAAATTTTCAGCCGATGCTTTTGCTACCTTTTGACGACCTTTGCGAATACCAGTAAAACTGTAAGAACCTTCATCACCCTTCTTAGTAGCATTTAAACCGCTGGTGATAGCACCATCAATGCTTAAACCACCAGAAGGCTTATAGTTAAATGACGCACCAGCTTCCCACCACGTTGCTGGAATAATATTTTTCTCAACGCCATTACGTTCAACACCGTAGAATGTTGGTGGCTCATGAGTTTCATTGATAATACCTACTGGAATTAAGAACAAACCAACTTTAGTGCTAACATCCTCGTTAATATCAACTTCAACATAGGCTTGCTCAAGTTCAACTTCACCAGCTTTACCCTCGCCAGCAATTGAATGCTCTAACTCAAATTCAGAGAAAAAACGTACGCTATCGCTAAATTCATGGCCGAAAAATAAGACAAAACGGTGAAAATCAACTTTCGCATCACTATTGTCATAGTTGTTATAGTGCAATTCACCATAACCACCAATTGACGTATTAGCAAAAATACTGGTCTGAGTGGTGACTTCAACTTGGTCAGCAGTCGCATTAAGCTTCTGATCCGTTTCATCTAAACGTTTTTCTAAAGATTCTAAAACTTTTTGTTGCTGAGCAATAACTTTACGTAGCTCATCAGTTTCTTGGTTTGCGATAGCGGCATTACTGGCAAAAAGGCCAACTAATGCTGAAGCAATTAGTGTTTTCTTCATCATGTTTAAAGTTCCAATATTATAGTGATTTAATGTTTTAGTACTAACACTGTTAGCGAAAATGGTTGAAGAAAGCGGTGGTAATAAAATAGGAAAAAACGCAATACCTTCAAAAGTTCCGCTATTTGAACACAATGGCAAATGATAATCAATGTCGTTTGTATTATTTTTTACAATAAAAGCTTCTTTATTAACATTGACAGGATCAGCCCATTGACTCATTAAAATTCATATTACTTATGTGTCGTTGCCTCATCTAAAATCACACAAATTGTGATCCCTTTAATGTGAGGTGAGGTGAGGTGAAGTGAGGTAATAAATATGATTAAGTCAATGACGCCAAACGTCAGTACACATTCTGGTTTTATCACTGTTGCACACTTTTTTTATTTGCGATGCAAAAACAGCGCGAAAAGTATTTTTTTATCTCTTCGCTAGCCCTTGTATAGCTTAAATTCTGGCTTCACCGAAAACTGCTGTAATTATTAACAGGACTATCGCATTAAAAATAACTTGACACAGATCCCCTAATTCGATCTATTACTTCGCTTTAAGCGAGGCAAATAGCAGGATGGAATAGCGATTATCTGCTAAAAAGGAGACCTTTGCAAAGCTCTTTGCAAAGGTCTCCTGCTATATGCCATCAGTGGTGCAGCTAGCTCCCTCTTCTTCCAAAAAAGCATCAAAAGTGAATTCTGCCCTCTAGCTGTATAGCCTGATCCGCTCCTCGGCTGCCCTCCAGATTGCCACTGCTTTCACGACGTTCGCCAAACAGATGTAGATCGAAGCGAGCCGTACCCTGCCAGCGTATGCCCAGACGATAGCTATTGATAGTGCCTAGGGTTATTTCGCTGTAAGGGGTTAGTAAGCCAACTAGGCTGGGGGCAAGCAGCCCATAGCTTAGCCTTGCACCTAGGCGTGCGTCGTAGTCTGGTGCGCTATAGTCCACCGCACTGTTGTGCAGGTTGGATTGGGGCAGGCTCTGTTGCCATAGGGCGCTGGTATCGCTACTACTCCCGTTATAGCCATAGCCTGGTCTTAGGCTGAATGCCAGACCAAGCTTGTCAGTGCCTGGATCTAGGCTGATCAATGCCTGAATGCCCCATTCTTTATAGTTACCCTGTCCAACTAGGGCATGCAGGTTGCCTTCTAGCGTTAGGCCAGTCAGGTTGGCGTAGCGCATACCTGCCCCGAGCACTGCGCCAGTGCCGCTGTTGCCGCTATCACCGCTGTCACCATCATAACGGGCACCTATTTCCAGCATGGGCTTGATGCTGCCACCGGATGCCAGTGTATATTGCCCAGCTATTTCTAGCAGGAGTCTAAACCGTTGGCTGTCGATGGTTTGTTTGGCGATATTCATATCGGCTGCTGCGTTGATGTCGGTACGCGCCAGCAATAGGTCGCTTTTGAGGCTTAGGCCAGGTATAAGCTGCCCTTTGATGCCCGCTGCCAGAGATAGAAGGTTGGTGTCGGTGCTGTGGCTGTTGTCTTCTTGCTCGATGGTTAGATCACCCTGACCATAGCCTAGGCTGCCCCACAGGTTGGCGCGGGCGTTGTTCCATGCCAGATAAGGGTGGATACTGGTCATTTTGTGGTTGTAAGTGCCCTCATCACCTTCTAGGGTATAGTCGACATCGCCTTCGCTCCAGCTTAGCATGCCCCCCAGCAGTAGGTTATCTAAGCGCTTATCAAGACCCAGTTGGTAGCTGCTTAGATCACCTTGCCAGTCAAGATCTGAGTCGTTTTCGCTTAGGCGGGTGTAATCACCACTGCCCCATAGCGCCAGTCCTGTGTTCGCAGCACTTGCTTGATCAGCACCTGTTTGATCAGCACTGTTCAGTGGGATCAGGAAAGAGGAGTTAGTTAACAGCTGTTTCCAGTTTATGTTGCCGTCTTTGTGGGTGCGGGCATAGCCAGCGAGTTTTTGTAGCAGACCACTGGTCAGTTTTTCGCTATCAAATTGTATTTGATGACCATCAAGCTGATAGCTTGCCGTTGCTGCTGCTGGTGTGAAGGCAATGTCGACACGGCGCTCTACCGAGGCGGCGCTGCTAGCGACCAGTGCTTGAGTCAGACGCGGCATAATGGCTAGGTTTAGCCGTTGGATATCTTCTTCGCTAAGCCCATCAGATAATACGGTGATGCTGAAGGTCAAGCTGGCCGTATCCGTGGCGGCGGTGTTGGTGTCGCTATCGGCTGCTATGTAGGTGTAGCTAGTGCTGGCGGTCTCCGCCTCTGGTGTACCGCTGATGGTGCGACGGGTGGTGTCAAAGGTTAGACCCTGTGGCAGGATCGGGCTTAGGCTGTAGGTTAGGGCGCCATTACCACCAGTGGCCTTGGGTAAGGTGAGCACTGGGATAGCTGTGCCAGCGGTGTAGGTGTAGGACTTGTTAGCAATCGCGGTAATCGCGGCAGAGCTGAAGCTCGGAGCTGTGTCTAGCGTGATGATAACAGCATCGGTTGCGTCTGATGTATTGTCGGTGGCATCGGTTGCGGTTGCGGTGAATGTGTTGGCGCCATCATCTAGCGTTACAGCAAGCGACCAGCGAGTACCTGTTACACTTGCGGCACCAATGGATGTGCCATCTTTGAGTACATCAACCGTGCCCCCCGCATCAACGGTGCCAGCAAGGGTGAATGCTGCTGTGTTGACCGTTTGTGGTGTGGTGGTAATGGCGACTGTAGGTGCTGTGGTGTCTAACGTGATGTTAACCGCATCAGTTGCGTCTGATCTATTGCCAGTGGCATCGCTTGCGGTTGCGGTGAATACGTTGGCGCCATCAGTCAATGTTACGACTTTCGACCAAGTACCACCCGATACGATTGCTGCACCAATGGAAGTGCCGTCTTTGAGTACATCAACCGTGGCATCCGCCTCAATGGTAACGGTGCCTTCAAGGGTAAATGATGCTTCGTTGACCGTTTGTGGTGTGGTGGTGGTAATGGTTATTGTCGGTGCGGCGGTGTCTAACGTGACATTAACCGCAGCGGTTGGGGCTGACTTGTTCATTGCCACATCACTTGCGGTTGCGGTGAATGCGTTGGCGCCATCAGTCAATGTTACGACTTTCGACCAAGTACCACCCGATACGTTTGCCGCACCAATGGACGTGCCGTCTTTGAGTACATCAACCGTGGCACCCGCCTCAACGGTGCCTGCAAGGGTAAATGCTGCTGCGTTGACCGTTTGTGGTGTGGTGGTGGTAATGGTTATTGTCGGTGCGGCGGTGTCTAACGTGACATTAACCGCAGCGGTTGGGGCTGACTTGTTCATTGCCACATCACTTGCGGTTGCGGTGAATGCGTTGGCGCCATCAGTCAGTGTTACGGCAAACGTCCAGCCAGTACCCGATACGATTGCCGCACCAATGGACGTGCCATCTTTGAGTACATCAACCGTGGCACCCGCCTCAACGGTGCCAGTAAGCGTCAATGATGCGTCTTTGACCGTTTGTGCTGTGGTGGTGGTAATGGTTATTGTCGGTGCGGCGGTGTCTAACGTGACATTAACCGCAGCGGTTGGGGCTGACTTGTTCATTGCCACATCACTTGCGGTTGCGGTGAATGCGTTGGCGCCATCAGTCAGTGTTACGGCAAACGTCCAGCCAGTACCCGATACGATTGCGGCACCAATGGACGTGCCATCTTTGAGTACATCAACCGTGGCACCCGCCTCAACGGTGCCAGTAAGCGTCAATGATGCGTCTTTGACCGTTTGTGGTGTGGTGGTGGTAATGGTTATTGTCGGTGCGGCGGTGTCTAACGTGACGGTAACCGCAGCGGTTGGGGCTGACTTGTTCATTGCCACATCACTTGCGGTTGCGGTGAATGCGTTGGCGCCATCAGTCAGTGTTACGGCAAACGTCCAGCCAGTACCCGATACGATTGCGGCACCAATGGACGTGCCATCTTTGAGTACATCAACCGTGGAACCCGCCTCAACGGTGCCTTCAAGGGTAAATGATGCGTCTTTGACCGTTTGTGGTGTGGTGGTGGTAATGGTTATTGTCGGTGCGGCAGTGTCTAACGTGATGTTAACCGCAGCGGTTGCGTCTGATGTGTTACCTGCCACATCGCTTGCGGTTGCGGTGAATACGTTGGCGCCATCAGTCAGTGTTACGGCAAACGTCCAGTCAGTACCCGTTACGTTTGCGGCACCAATGGATGTGCCTCCCTTGAGTACATCAACCGTGGCACCCGCCTCAGTGGTGCCTTCAAGGGTAAATGATGCGTCTTTGACCGTTTGTGCTGTGGTAGTAATCGCGACTGTCGGTGCGGCGGTGTCTAACGTGACGGTAACCGCAGCGGTTGGGGCTGACTTGTTCATTGCCACATCGCTTGCGGTTGCGGTGAATGCGTTGGCGCCATCATCTAGCGTTACAGCAAGCGACCAGCGAGTACCTGTTACACTTGCGGCACCAATGGACGTGCCATCTTTGAGTACATCAACCATGGAACCCGCCTCAGTGGTGCCTTCAAGGGTAAATGATGCGTCTTTGACCGTTTGTGCTGTGGTAGTAATCGCGACTGTCGGTGCGGCGGTGTCTAACGTGACATTAACCGCAGCGGTTGGGGCTGACTTGTTCATTGCCACATCACTTGCGGTTGCGGTGAATACGTTGGCGCCATCAGTCAGTGTTACAGCAAGCGACCAAGTACCACCCGATACGCTTGCCGCACCAATGGAAGTGCCATCTTTGAGTACATCAACCGTGGCATCCGCCTCAATGGTAACGGTGCCTTCAAGGGTAAATGATGCTTCGTTGACCGTTTGTGGTGTGGTGGTAATGGCGACTGTCGGTGCATCACTATCCAGCGTGACGGTAACCGCAGCGGTTGGGGCTGACTTGTTCATTGCCACATCACTTGCGGTTGCGGTGAATACGTTGGCGCCATCAGTCAGTGTTACAGCAAGCGACCAAGTACCACCCGATACGCTTGCGGCACCAATGGAATTGCCGTCTTTGAGTACATCAACCATAGCACCCGCCTCAACGGTAACGGTGCCTTCAAGGGTAAATGATGCTTCGTTGACCGTTTGTGCTGTGGTGGTAATGGCGACTGTCGGTGCATCACTATCCAGCGTGACGGTAACCGCAGCAGTTGCGTCTGATCTATTGCCAGTGGCATCGCTTGCGGTTGCGGTGAATACGTTGGCGCCATCAGTCAATGTTACGACTTTCGACCAAGTACCACCCGATACGCTTGCGGCACCAATGGAATTGCCATCTTTGAGTACATCAACCGTGGCATCCGCCTCAGTGGTGCCTTCAAGGGTAAATGATGCTTCGTTGACCGTTTGTGCTGTGGTGGTAATGGCGACTGTCGGTGCATCACTATCCAGCGTGACGGTAACCGCAGCGGTTGCGTCTGATGTATTGTCGGTGGCATCGCTTGCGGTTGCGGTGAACACGTTGGCGCCATCAGTCAATGTTACGACTTTCGACCAAGTACCACCCGATACGATTGCCGCACCAATGGAAGTGCCGTCTTTGAGTACATCAACCATAGCACCCGCCTCAACGGTAACGGTGCCTTCAAGGGTAAATGATGCTTCGTTGACCGTTTGTGCTGTGGTGGTAATGGCGACTGTCGGTGCATCACTATCCAGCGTGACGGTAACCGCAGCGGTTGGGGCTGATGTATTGTCGGTGGCATCGGTTGCGGTTGCGGTGAATACGTTGGCGCCATCAGTCAATGTTACGACTTTCGACCAAGTACCACCCGATACGCTTGCGGCACCAATGGATGTGCCATCTTTGAGTACATCAACGGTGGCATCCGCCTCAGTGGTGCCTTCAAGGGTAAATGATGCTGTGTTGACCGTTTGTGCTGTGGTGCTAATGGCGACTGTCGGTGCTGTGGTGTCAACTACGTTTACAGTTCGAGTTGCTGTTACTTGGTTTGTGCCATCGGTTGCTGTGTAGGTAATGGTGTATGTGCCTACAACATCCATAAATGCAGATGAATCAATGGTTACCGTAGAGCCATCATCAGCTGTTGCCCCAAGCTCGGTGTAACCTGCACCCAACTCAATAGTTTGTGAGGTTGCACCATTCAGGGTGATGATTGGTGCGGTGGTGTCCGATGCTGCATTAACAGTGATGGTGATGGTGACCTCGGAGCTGCCTCCAGAATTGCTAGCTTTGATGGTGTAAATCTCCGCACTAGCGGCTTTCGTTGGTGTACCAGAAATGACTTTCTGCACAAAATTATAGGACAGACCGGTGTTCTCAGTCAAAGTTTTACCATTCGCGCCCGTGAGACTGAAGCCGGTATTGGATGCACCACCGCTATTGGTAATGGTGATGGGGTTAGTTGTAACGGCGATGCCTACGGTGAAGGTCAGCATACTGGGGCTGACGCTGATGTCGGGAGCAGTATCTGCTCGAACGGTTAGGGTGAAACTGGCGTTATCGCTACCAGCGTCATTGGTAGCCGTGATGGTGTAATTTGGCCCAGAAGAAGCAGTCTCCGTTGGCGTACCCGAGATGGTGCCCGTATTGGGGTCAATGGACAGTCCAACTGGCAGGTCTGGGCTGATACTGTAGGTGGCTGCACCACCGCTATTGGTAATGGTGACGGGGCTAATGGCAATGCCCACGTTGGCGTTCAGGAAGCTGGGACTGGGGAACGCGGGAAGGTCGGGAACCGCCTGTTGAGCATCCTCTTGAGCATTTACTGACAGAGAAAAAGCCAGACTTAAAATAAGGAGAGGGAGAGTGTTTTTGTAATTACAAAGATTGGCTAAAAACTGCCAGAATCGCGGGGGGGGGGGTAACTACATGATTATTAATCATTTTTATTGAAAGCGATGATTTCATTTGGATTATCCCCTAATTTTCTCTAGTTTGATGGGTTATTTACACGACTTATTTTGCGGAGTGTAAACACCTCACCGACAACGTTACTGTTACTCTAGTATAACTTATTGGAAATTGATAGATTGAATATACTATTCTCAGGGCTATCACATTAAAAATATAAAAATAACTTAACACAGATCCCCTAATTTTATCTATTACTTCGCAGCAATTATCGGTGATTTAATTTTTACTGAGACAAAGTGATTTTTATCGCCATTTTTCAGTTTCTTTGCTATGTTTTTGCGCTTCCCCTATTTTGAGTTTTATTATCAGGCACAGGTCGAGCTAGACGATTAAGTCCATCACTGCATTTTTATTTTTTTAAGAATTTTTTGTGGCTGTTATCTCATAGTTCTCAGGATTAAGTAGCAAATCCATTAAATGCGCCCAATCTTTTACAACTAACATTCGGATGCTTGCTCTAAAGTTTTCCCATAAATGAGATTTTGAGCCAAACGAAACACGACAAGCTTGGTATACACCATCGGTCAATTCAAATATTTGATGAAAGTAAAAGGCTAGCAAGGTCAGCACAGCGGAGTTAAGATCCCATCTTTACCAATAAGTTGTTTACCCGATTGTAGATCTTCTAATGCTTGCTCAAAGTTAAAAGGTTTTTTCATGTGTCACTCCTAAAAATTTTTATTTATTTTACTTGAATGACACAGAATTATGAACACCCCCGGAATTTTGGTTTTTATTTGAATATTATCCTTTTACTAATTTCTCTATCGCCAGCCCAATCGCAAGTAATTTGCGATCAGATTGATATGAACCATCCAATTCAAGGCCAATAGGCATACCGCCACAAACATTGTTAATAGGTAAGCTAATGCCAGGAGCTTCTATAATACTTGCTGGTTCGGTGTTACGCATATATGCTGAAAAAACAGGAGTTTCCACTCCATTAATTACAACCGTTTCTGTAATGTCAGCATTAGGTCTTGCGGGTACAGGGGTAGTTGGAAAAACAATCGCGTCTAATTTATTTTCCTCTAAATAGCGGGTATATATATCCATCAATTCGCGTTTTTTCTCTAACGCCCCTGTGTAAGTTGCTTCGTCTATCGCTCCTTCACCAGTAATCATTTCAAAAATAAACTTCACATCAGGACTAGCAATTTTATCAGCCAATTGTTCCATTGTTACGCCAGTATTAAATTTCTCTAGGTATTCTTTTAGCCCAACAACTGTTTCATGCATTACAATAATATCTGCCGTTGCCGCCATTAATTTTTCAATTTTTGGAATGTCTTTTTCGACCAGTATAACACCAGCATCCTTAAGGCTTTTTAGTACTTTCTCAACAGATTGAGCAACTTCAGGATCAAGATTGTCGTATAGATAAGTTCTTGGTACTCCAAGGCGAAGATCTGACAACAGCACTTGCGGCAGAGCCTCCGTATCGTCACAAATAACTGCATCTAGTAAGATAAGATCACTGACACTGCGAGCCAGATTGCCAATGGTATCACGGGTATGGGAAAGAGGTGTCACACTTTCCTGTGGATAGCGATTCATACTTGGGCGATGACCACATATACCATTTAAGGCTGAGGGAATTCTTACGGAGCCGCCAGTATCAGTGCCTAATCCAGCAGGGACAATGCCTGAAGCAACAGCTGATCCTGTACCTCCACTGCTGCCCCCTGCTGTTTTTTCAGGTGCATGAGGATTGCCTACCGTACCAAAAGCGTGATTATTGCTAGTAATACCAAAGGCCAGTTCGTGCATATTAGCTTTACCCAGAATAATAGCCCCAGCCGCTTTTAATTTCGACACAACCGGTGAATCAGCTTCTGGATAAAAACCCTTGAGCGCCAGTGTGCCTGCCGTATTAGTCATGTTATGCACATGAATATTATCTTTGACCACCAACGGAATTCCATGCAACACTCCTGCTGAATGGCCTTTTGAATGCAAACTGTCTAATTGACGCGCACTCATAATAGCGCCTTCGACATCAAGAGATATCATGGCATTCAGGTTACTCGACTCCTCGGCTCGGTTAAGGGAGAAACGAACCAGTTGTTCACAACTGATAGTACCTTCAACCAGCATTACGCGCAATTGTTGAATAGATGCATCTTGGAGGTTCAGTTCATTAGAATTCAGCATATAGATACGTCCTTTAATTAGACCAGCAATGGTTCAATATCAACCACACTAAAATATACAGTTATAATTGACATATTAACTAAGTTTAAAATATGATACATTAAATCACGAAGTAACAATACTAACGTAGTGCTTTAGGATTGTAAAAGTAAAAATCCAATTATTACTAACTTGGGAATAACGCATAAAATGACATCCATAATTAATTACAACGAAAAAGAAGCCATTGAAACAGCAAGTGTTGAAGAATTGCGCGCACTTCAACTACAAAGACTTAAAAAGACACTTGAGCATGCTTATAACAACTCCCCTTTTTATAAAGAACAGTTTGATCAAGCTGGTGTACACCCTGATGATTTGGAAACATTAACTGATATATCTAAGTTCCCTTTTACAGTAAAGTCAAATTTGCGCGAAAACTACCCCTTTAATATGTTCGCGACGCCAATGGATGAAGTGGTGCGCATTCATGCCTCAAGTGGTACAACCGGAAAACCTACGGTGGTAGGTTATACCCAAAACGATATTGATACATGGGCTGATATTGTTGCTCGATCCATAAGAGCCGCTGGCGGCTCTCATAAAGATATTGTTCATATTGCTTATGGTTATGGTTTATTTACTGGTGGTTTAGGGGCTCATTACGGTGCCGAAAAACTTGGCTGTACGGTTATTCCAATGTCTGGTGGGCAAACTGAAAAGCAAGCTCAGCTAATACAAGACTTTAACCCTGATATTATTATGGTAACCCCCTCGTATATGCTTAACATAGCCGATGAACTGGAGCGTCAAGGTGTCGATCCTCGGTCATTAAATTTACGTGTGGGTATTTTTGGTGCTGAGCCATGGACCAATGCCATGCGTAAAGATATTGAAGAAAGATTAGGAATTGACGCAGTTGATATTTATGGACTTTCAGAAGTTATGGGCCCTGGTGTTGCCATGGAGTGTATTGAAACTAAAGATGGTCCAACTATTTGGGAAGACCATTTTTATCCAGAAATTATTAACCCAGAAACTGGTGAAGTATTGCCTGATGGTGAAGAAGGCGAATTAGTTTTTACCAGTTTAACCAAAGAAGCCTTACCTATTATTCGATACCGCACCCGAGACTTAACCAGATTACTACCAGGAACTGCACGTACCATGCGCCGTATGGATAAAATAACAGGGCGCAGTGATGATATGCTTATTGTTCGCGGTGTTAATGTATTCCCAACACAAATTGAAGAACAAATTTTAGCGATTGAAACCTTATCTCCGCATTATCAAATTGAATTGAATAAATCTGGGAATTTAGACACTTTAACTGTGCATGTTGAACCTTCAAGAGTGTTGTCAGAAAACGAAATTGAATTTAGCAGCAAAGAGTTACAAGTCAAAATTAAAACCTTAGTGGGTGTTTCCACAAAAATTAATATTGTTGCCCGTGAATCTATACCTCGCTCTGAAGGTAAAGCCAAACGTGTTATTGATAACCGACCGACGCGCAACTGCCTTTAACGAATCAGTACAGCGCTAGTGCTGAGTTTTTAACAACACACATAATAAAAATAAGGTTTCAATATGAAAAAAAATGATATGGCGGCATTATTAGCCACCAGTGCCCTTTTATCACCCTTTTTTATCTCCTCTACGCTTTATTATGCCTATCTCGACTTTAATGCTCAGCATGGTTTTATCATGAGTTTTATTAAATTCGCCTTACTTGCTACTTTTGGTGAAATGATAGGTTTACGGATAAAAACTGGTCAATACAATCAAACAGGTTTTGGTATTGTGCCACGTGCAATTGTATGGGGGTTATTGGGAATAACCATCAAAATCGCGTTTATTATTTTTGCCACAGGTGCGCCTATGGTGCTGAAATATGCTGGTGTAACAAATATTGATGACACGATGCAAGGAGGTATTTCTTTTACTCAAGTTTTAGTCGCCTTTGCTATTAGTGTTTCACTTAATACCATTTTCGCACCGATATTAATGACGATACATAAAATCACTGATATGCATATCATTAACAATAACGGCACGATTTCAGGGCTATTTAAACGACTTGAATTTGGCAAACTGATGGTAGCACTGGATTGGAAAACTCAATGGAATTTTGTTTTCAAGAAAACCATTCCGTTTTTTTGGATACCCGCACATACAATCACCTTTTTACTGCCAACTGATGGACAAATTATTTTTGCGGCACTGTTAGGCGTTGCTTTAGGAATAATTTTGTCAATGTCGAGTTTGATTGCTGAAAAAGCATAGCACCGTATAACGACTTCATTAACAAATAATGTGATCATTTTCATACTTTTATTTTATCTGCTGAAAGTGTGACCTAATGATTAACGTTTTAAGCCACCAAAACGCTCATAAAATAAAGCATCAGCTTTGGGTAATAACCCTTCCGATGACTCCATATTTTCAACGATAAACCTTTCCGCAGATGCAGAAACTTTTCTATACAAGTTTTCACGTAAATTAAACGCCGCATGCCCAGCCCAATAATTAGGTAATATTTCAAGTGGTAAATCAAAGTCTTTTAATAAAATGCGGCGATACTCATGAATGACCAAAGTTCTTACTTGAAAGCATTGTTCATCAGATATTGATTTGGCATTATTAATTTCATTCATTACTAGGCGAAAACGCTCTAAAAAACTTTTATATTTTTGCTCTAAATTTGAAATATTCCAGCTTTTGTAGCTCAGCTTTTTCAAACTATGTAAGGAGCTAATATCTTCGGTTGAAGCTTTCATCACAATCACATCGTCTGCAATATCTAATTCTCGTAACGTTTCATCTAACGAACGACGCTCAACCCCTGGGTGAGCATAAACACCAGTAGTTAAACTAGCAAAACCTAACCAAGCTAAATCTTTTTTGAGTTTATCTTTTAAATCATCAGCTAAATGCACTGGCATCACTAAAGTCCACTCATTATTCCAAATGGCGCGTTCTGCCGCATAAATGCGTCGAGCAGATTTAAGCGAATGATTATGCCCCATAGCCGTTAAACGATAATAACTGCGTCGTCCCAATTTTGACGTTGATAACCACCCTTCTTGCACTAAACGATAAACCGACGTACGCACCAATCGCTCGTTCAAACCAAAAGGTTTTAGTATCTCAATTAAACTACCTAACCAAATAGAGCCTCCATGCTGTGAAACGGTATCACCAAAAATAGAAATAATAAGAGAGCCGCCACGCACAGGCCGCTGGTTGCCTAAATATTGTAAGAGATCCGAAATAGATTTAATCGCAGTCATGATTTACAAAAAGGAATTGATAATTGATAAATATTTTACGATGTTACCATAATAACTACTGAGATAAAAAACAAACGTATCAAAAAGACAAAATAAAAACCAAACAAATAAAACATAACACCATGATCAATAACAAATAAAATAAACAACAAAGTGTACAAGAAAAAACGTAAACAAAAAACGATACATAAATAATTGACATTATCCAAAAGTCGAACTATATTTTTTTGACAGAGGGCTGGTGACATATATCACATAACGGTCTATCTGATAATAAAAACAATACAAAACATAACCATTTTGGAGAAATAAATGACTTACAACAATCAACCTAGTGAATGCTGGATTCAAGTAATATCGCTGTTTAAACGCTATAAATTAGATGTTGCAATTAAGGCTTCGCTGGGCTTATTTACCTCATTAATGCTCACAAGCCATGTATATGCGGAAGGTGATAAAAGTCAAAGAGGAACAATAGAAAAAATTGAAGTTACCGCACAATTTAGAACACAAAACATTCAATCAGTACCTATTGCCATGTCTTCATTGGGTGCTGAAGATTTAGAAAAAGCAGATATTAATGATGCCACGGGGATAGCCAAGTTTGTACCTGGGATGACGTTTGCTGAATTTGCACCTGGTCAGGCAAATATATCTATGCGCGGCATAAACTCTACTGATGATGGGGCTGGTTTAGATAACTCAGTAGCCTTATTTTTAGATGGTGTTTATATCGGCCGTGGTGCTAGTATTAATTTTGATATGTTTGATATGGAGCGAATTGAAGTACTACGCGGGCCTCAAGGCACTCTTTTTGGTCGTAATGCAATAGGTGGTGCAATTAGTGTTATAACAGCTAAGCCAACCGATGACTTCAGAGCGAAAGTTGGTGCTACTTTAGGTAATGAAGGTATTCTACGTTACCAAGGTTTAATCAATGGTTCATTGAGTGATAATCTATTTGGTAAGTTTAGCCTAGCACATAAAGAGCATGATGGTTTTGTACGAAACATGCTATTGCATACAGATTTAAAAGATGAAGATAGCACCTCATTTAGAGGGCAACTCTTGTATCAAGGTACAGGAAGCGAATGGTTGCTAAGTGCTGATCATATGGAAGATGATCGTACGGATATGGGACGTATACCTGTTGCCAACGGTAATTTCGATTATCTTAGTCAATTGGCAGACTTAGATGCTACAGGTGATTTCCAATCAAGTAGCCCTGTTGATGGTTTTTCAACGCGAAAAGCTAGCGGTGTAAGCTTAACGGGTACCATAGATTTTGATAATGGAAAGTTTGTTACCATTACAGCACTAAGACATGCAGAAACTGATTGGGAGATGGCGGCTATTGGCTCTCCTGCTGGTGGCGGTTATAATTTTGGTGATCCGTCAACACCAGAAGATGACGTTTATGGTGTTGATCTTATTGATGATATTGTCGAAGATATTGATACCCTTTCACAAGAATTCCGTTGGGTATCCACTTTAGATGGATCATTTAATTATACAACGGGTTTATTCTTATTTACTGAAGAAACTGAACGTAAAGAGCAATGGAGCCTTTCTATGAATACTTTTGCTGCCCCACAATTTGTTCTCGGTAATGAAGTTTCTTATGCAAAAAATAAAACCTCAAGTTATGCTGTATATGGACAAGGTAATTATGTCTTTAACGACCAATGGGATGTAACTTTTGGTTTAAGATACACCAATGATGAAAAAGACTACACCACAACAGGATTAAACTGTGGACATGATTCAAATGAGCTAGTTGCTAATTCGCCTGACTGTGACGGAGTCGATGGAAGTGTAGCAATTATTAATGAAACATTTACAACGGGTGATAAAAAAAGTTGGGATGATATTTCCCCAATGGCTAATTTAAAATATCAAGCTAATGATAACTTAATGTTTTACACCTCAATATCTAAGGGCTTCAAAAGCGGTGGATACGCTGGCTCTCAAGGTGTTAAATCGGTAGCTATAACTCCTGTAAAACCAGAAACAGCTGTTAACTATGAGTTAGGCTTTAAAGGTGATTTTCTTGCAAACATATTAAGATTTAATAGCACATTATTTTATACTGACTTTCAGGATCTTCAAGTGGTACGATTTGGTCCTACGCCAGGGTCGGCTTTCGGTACTTTCCAAACTAAAAATGCTGGTAGTGCGGACATTCAAGGGCTAGAAGTTGAATTTAACTGGAATATGACAGATAACCTAAACATTTCAGGTAACTATGCATATCTTGATACTGAAGTAAGTGATCTCTTTATTGACACCGCTAGCGGTAGTGTTGGTGCCGCAGGTAATCCATTACGTCAGGCACCTAAAAACAGTTATCAATTGACTATGAACTACTTTGCTCCAATTGATCAAGGCGAATTAGATTTTCGTTTAGACTATAGTTATACTGGCGAACAAGCTATGTCCTTAGTTAAAAAAGATGTTCTATTGGAAGAAACTCGTTTATTAAATGGGCGTATAAGCTGGCTTTCCCCTGATGAGAGCATCAGTGTTTCATTATGGGCTAAGAACATCACAAATGAAGCAGATATCGTACATGTATATACAATAGGCCCTGGTACCATTGGTGTATGGGGCGAACCTAGAACTTTTGGTATCTCAGCGACCTATATGTTCGAATAACGTGAGCTTATGAGAGCATAGCGTAACATGGTGAGTTTAGTGGTTTAGCGCACGTTTTACTGCAGTTATTATTTGCTAAAGCAGCGATAAGCTCACTAGCCCCATCATAATTTTATTAAAACCATCAAACACATTTATTTTTCAATTGTGAACTAAATGCTAAATAAACACCGTTAGTCCAGCCAAACCCCTCTTGTACATCATATTCTCCGCCTTTGGCTGCTTGACTTTGCTGACAAACATTATACTTTTCCATAATTTTACCTGTTTGTTGAAAATATCCTTCTACGGTATTAAGCCAACGTTGCTGAACCGTTATTGCTAAAGGTTCTTGTTGGTAATTTAACAAACCGTGTACAACAAACCAATGCAAAGGAGCCCAACCATTGGGAGAATCCCATTGTTGACTACTATTAATCACTGTAGTGATTAAACCTCCCTGCTTAAGAAACTCTT
The DNA here is from genome assembly GCA_965261045.1 of uncultured Colwellia sp. Taxonomy (GTDB): domain Bacteria; phylum Pseudomonadota; class Gammaproteobacteria; order Enterobacterales; family Alteromonadaceae; genus Colwellia. The sequence continues at coordinate 266,821 of CBDHCJ010000001.1, read as the reverse complement.
TTTGAATAACCTGACTTACCTGTTCAGCTTGTTTTACATCTGCCAATTCAACAAACAAAGGCAATATTCCCGCTAGTGATTTTACTGAGCTATAGGCTTGTTTATCTATGTCATAATCCATGTAGAAACCATTACGCTCTGACCACATATAGCCTTGTATCGCAGATTTTCTCATTGTCGCGTATCTTGCATAAACAAGACTCGTTTCCTTATCGCCAAGCATTTCATAATATTGTGTAAGTATTTTTTCTTGTTTATACAACAAACAGTTTAAATCAATAGGCAAAATACGGGTAGTTCGAATAGATGGCAACGAATAGTCATCACCCAACCATCGTGAACTAAAATCCCAGCCAGATTCACATGCGGCACGAATATTTAGATAAAAAAGTGCTGAATCTTCAGGTTTCGATTCTTGAAGTAATTCAATATCTTCACGATATGACTCTGGCCGAGGAGAGGCGTTATCATCCCAGTATCGATTTAAAAAACTACCATCTGGCATTTTAACCACACGATTATGTTCAGAGCACCCCTGTGACAAAAGCTCTTTGCCTTTCATCCAAAAGTTATATTCAGTTTCAATACCAGCAATATTCGCTGTTATAAATTCTTGCTTATTCTTTTGAAAAGGTAAAAGTAATTCAACCAACAAACCTAAAATAGGTGGCTGTGAGCGAGAAAGGTAATAACTTCTATTGCCATTAGGAATACAGCCATAACGTGATTGTAGATCTAAAAAATTATTCAGCATCGACTCGGCTAAAGCGATATGATCTGACTCCACTAAACCTAAAGCGGTGAAATAGCTATCCCAGTAATAAGTTTCTCGAAATCGTCCTCCTGGTACAATATAAGCATTTTTTAACGGTAACAAAGTACCTGCAATTTCAGCATCAGCAGACTTTTTTAGTACTTGCCACAATGATTCAATGTGCTCATTAATACCAAGCTTTGTATTGGCTACACGTATTTCTTGGTGCTCAGTAATATCAAAAAATTGTTCAATAAAATACTTTAAATTAAAAGCTGAATTATTTTGTTTTTCTGTTTGGTATTGCTGCAATATTTCATTAAAAGCTATTCGCGGAACAGCATCAGCAAAAGTTTTACTGTCAACAAATAGACCGCTCATTTGCACTTCTTTAAATAATTCACTGTCAAAAAAATGCAAGCTGTCTTGAGCTTGTTTATTCAATAAATCGTTGTTCGTCATACTACTCCCTTTATTAATATAGTTATCGTTTTAAACAGAATACTTCGCTGTTGTCACTTTGAAAAAGTACAAACTAACCATGAGACATCCCATAGGTATTAACGAGAGGTAAAAGGCCTTTTGACCACCAAGCGCTTGAAAAGAAAAACCTGTAATAATTGAGCCAGTGGTGCCTCCAAGTGCAGAAAAGACGACAATTAAACCCGTCATAGCAGCATGTTTTGACCGTACTAAACTCGTTAACATCACTGAATTGAGTGCTGGATAAATAGGAGCCATCATTAAACCAATGAGTGGTAATAAATAAGCCACCGCTGGGGCATTAAAGACACTAGTAACCAAACCAGTTGAAGACTCTTGTGTTAATGGCAATAACATTACAATAATTAACGCCATTCCTGCTAGACAAATATTTAAGAAAACGTACCAATTAATATAACGTAGAATTTGCCCAGCCAATAATCTACCGAGTGCCAGTGCCGCAGCAAAAATACTTGTCATTTGCACACTAACATTTGTTGGTAAACCTAAAACTTCATTGTTAAATGTTGGTAACCAAGTTCCTATGCCTTGTTCAATCAAGACATACAGAAAAATAGAGATAACAAAGATAAGCACTAAAGGTTGATAACTCATCTTTATCATATCAATAAAATCGGTAAATATACTTGTCGCTGATGAAGGTTGCTCTGCTTTTCTAATAGAAGAAAAAGACACTAATACTAAGGTTAATAACGATAGTGTTGCTAGCGCATAATAAACATGCAACCAATCAGTAGATTTTGCTGAGCCTGAATCAATATAAAAACCAAATAACCAGTAACCTGACAAGCTGCCAAGCATGAAAATGCCTTCAATAGTGTTAAGTAATGAAGAATGAGATTTTACCGACTCGGTTAGCTGACCAATAATTGAATAGACAGATATTTTAACAAAGGCAAACGATACGCCAATACAAGCAAACAACAGTTTGATGACTAGAAAATTGCCAACTAAAGGCGTTAAAGCGCAGGCTAATGTTACAATGATTAAGCCTATTGCTAAAGCAACTTTATAGCCAATTCTTGGGATAATTGATGCAACAAAAAAGGAAACAAAAGCTATTGATAAATCTTTAAAACCTTCCAAAGAGCTAGCTTGAGGCTTACTAACATCGAATGTATTAATTGATTGAAGTATGACTGTGCCTACGCTATTAAGCAAAATAGCAAAAACAAAATAACTTGCGGCAATGGCACTTATAGTAATAAAACGTGACATAAATAAACTCATCGTTGAATATTTAAGGCCAGTCTATAACCAAAAAACAACAAATGCAAACGTTTGCATTAGGTTGTTGAAAAACGCTGTTAAAAAACGCGTATGCTAACTCACATTAGTCGATTTACGTTCTATCAATTCTATATCAATAATTACTGATTTTGCCTTGTGCCCATGAAACTGAGCCAATAATTGCTCAACCATGATACTTGCCGCCGCTTTGGTATTTTGTTTGATGGTAGTTAGTGCTGGATGAAATAGCTCTGCCATGGCAATATCATCAAAACCAACAATACCAACATCATTTGGAATACTAACATAGCGCTCTTTCAACGCTTTTAACGCCCCAAGAGCAACCATATCACTTGATGCAACAATGCCATCAAAAGTAAGCCCTTGCTCTAGTATTAAACTGCCTATTTCTTCATAAGCAACTTTACTCGTAATGTCACAAAATAGCGTTAATTCATTGCTCATCTCAATATCGTACTGTGTTAATGCCCTGCCATAACCGTTATAGCGCTCACTTATTTCTGCATGTTCAGGATCACCAAGAAAGAGAATACGTTTGCAACCAGAATTAATTAAGTGCTCTGTCGCTAAGTAGCCACCTAATTCATTATTACTACCAACAACAGCATAATTAGATTGTGCGGTAGGATCACCCCAAACAACAAGAGGGGCACCAGAGTCGGCAACTTTTTCAATTTTTGCCGTGCTCTTACCTTGACCAATAACAATTATGCCATCTGCTCGGCTACTACTGATAAAGTAATTAGCCCAATCTTCAGTCGCCATGAATGAGTTTGATAACAGCAATTCATAACCACTTTGATTAAGCGCTTGATTTAAATCACCGACCACTTTAAGTAAAAAGGGATCACTAATGCTTTGATCGGTACTGTCGGTTAAATTTAAAATAACAGCAACAACATTTGTTTTTTGAGTGCGCAACCGGCTTGCAGATCGATTTAAACTAAAATTATGCTCAGTAGCTAATGCTTGCAATTTTTCACGAGTTTCTTTTTTGATCAAAGGGTTATCGTTTAACGCCCTAGATACTGTTGAGGTAGAAACCCCAGCTAATTTAGCTAGTCCCGCCAAAGTTAATTTATTTTCGTTAGCCAATACACTCATTTCCATAATTAGTAAAAATAGAACAACTAAAGAATTATTACATAACTAGCGATTATTACAATTGAAAACAGCAAAGATGCAATCGTTTGCAAAAAGGTCTTGCAAACGATTGCATTGCTGTTTATATTAATTCTGGGGAAGGAAACATCAACAAATATAATTAAGAGCTGATATAGCATTTGCTAAGATTGGTATAGAGGACACAAAATATGACTAAAAATTTCAAACTATCATCTGTAGCAGTGCTTATTGCACTTGCCTGCCAAACAAGTACAAGTTTCGCAGCAGAACCAAAATCCACAGAAACTGCTGAATTCAGGACTAATCATGATAATGTAGAAAAAATTGTCGTAACGGGTACTTTCAGCGGTAAAGCGATAAAAAAAGAAGAGGCTAGTTTCGCTATTAGCTCTTTTTCTGAAGATGATATAAAAAAATTAGCACCTAAAAGCACCGCGGATCTTTTTAAAGCCATTCCAGGTGTTTGGTCTGAAAGTTCAGGTGGTGTTTCTGGTGCTAACGTATTTGTTCGTGGCTTCCCTGGTGGTGGAGATGCACCATTCCTTACAGTTCAACTGCAAGGTGCGCCTATTTTTCCACCACCAACCCTTTCTTTTCTAGAAAATTCAACCTTATTTCGTTTAGATGAGACTGTTGAGTTTATGGAAGCACTCCGTGGTGGTACAAACCCAGTTATATCTAACGGACAACCAGGGCTTACCACCAACTTTTTGTTAAAAGAAGGCTCGGAAGATACTGAAGGTTTGGTGAAATATTCTACCTCTGATTACGGTTTACAACGTGTAGACGCATTAGTTAGTGGTAGTCTTGCTGATGATCTGTACTTCATGATTGGTGGTTACCTTAAAAGCTCACCAGGCATTCGTGATGCGGGCTTTAATGCCGAAGAGGGTAATCAATTTACCATTAACATCACTAAAGCATTAGATAACGGTAAAATTAACCTTTATAGCCGTCAAACTGATGACCATGGTGTGTGGTATTTGCCAACCCCTATTGATCTTGATGGTGTTGACAATGAATTTACCCAAATAGGTAGTTTAAATCGCCAAGCAAGTATTCAATATGGCTTAGATGGTAATAAAACCACTGAAACAATAGATTTTGGCCAAGGTCGAGGCTGGGATGGCTCGGTATCTGGCGGTAGCATTGATCTAGACTTTAATAATGGCTGGGGACTCGTTGAACGCTTTATCTACACTAATGGTGATGCTGATACCTATGGTTTAGTGCCAAACGGAGCACCTGTCGCATTATCAACAGTTGCTGATAGTGGCGATACCGCCTTTGGCGCTGCTACTGGCACCGAATATTCAGATGATACTCTTGTTCAACAAATTGGTCGTTGGGTAGTAAAAAAACAAATTGAAGCATTTACCAATGATTTTGCCTTAACCAAAACATTTGACATAGGCAGCGTAACCGCAGGTTTTTATAACTCGACTTTTTCAGCTAAAGATTGGTGGGCATTAGGCAATCAGTCTTATCATGTTGTTGCATCTGGCGGCGAGAATCTTACTGGTATTGATTGTAATGATAATATCGATAGTTGTGGTTGGAATTACGATATTAATAGCATTGGTGATGGGCGTACCACAGCATTTTATGTTGCTGTCTCTTATGAAATATCAGATTCAATCACTATTGATGGTGGCCTTCGTCGTGAAAACCACAAAATTGAATACACAGTTGATGAAGGCTTAGATGGCGTAATTACCAAAGCAGTATCTTATGATGAATCAAGCACTGCCTATACAGTGGGCGCCAACTGGATGTTTGCTGACAAACAAGGAATTTTTGTTCGTGCCAGTGAAGGTAGTAAAATGCCTTTCTTTGATGATTTCAGAGATAACTTTGATTCATACCAAAGTGGTGAAGATTTAATCAAAGAAGTTAGCCAGTTCGAATTAGGTTATAAACTAGCCAGTGATAACTATGAACTATATGCCACCGCATTTTTCAACGAAGTAAAAGGCGATACATTCGTTGCTACTCCAGGCGATCCAGCAGAAATTTTCACTAACGAAGCCTATGGTGTAGAGATTGATTTTAACTACTACACCAACAATGGTTTCTCTGTTAACTTAAATGCTACGCTACAAGAAACAGAGGTTACAGAGCATAGCGACACTAGCATTATTGGCAACCAATCAGCAAGACTGCCAAACTACCAAGTACGTATCACCCCAAGCTATGATCTTGAATTTAACAATGGCATGTATGCCATCTTATATGGCACGCTTACCGCAGTTGATGATCGTTACAGTGAATCAGAGAATAATGGTGCGCTAGCATTAACAGGTTATGAGAAAGTTGATATTGGCATGATTGTAAACCTTTCTGATGAAGTTCAAATGCAGTTAGCTGTGAATAACCTAACCAATGAAGAAGGACTAACAGAAGGTGACCCACGCGGAGATTCAAATGCAACATCCTTGTTAAATGGCCGTTACATTTTAGGTCGTACCATTGATTTTAGTGTCAGTTATCAGTTTTAATTATACCCGTTTCATTAATTAAGTGATCTACTTTATAGGCAGGAAAAGGTAGTAATGTAAAGACATGAAGTAGTAACTTAAAAATCCACTGGAGATCAATTCGCTAGTGGATTTTTTTTAGTAATAAGCTAAAACTTTAGTCGGCAACTCTTTTGAAAACTACCGATAATGATCCGAACTCCGCTAGCTTCTAGCGATTGAATAAACTATTCATTACCGTCTTAAAGCATGCTTCTCCTCTTCGCAACCAATGAAAGCTTCTAACTTAAAAAACTGTGATTTTCTCTTACCCCTTTTTTTCATCGCTAATGTCCCTATAATAGATTGTATAAAATAAGCAATTAAATAAATGGTAAAACAAAATGGCAATTGAATATAAAACTAGAACCCAGTTAGTTGTTGAAATATTAAGAGAAAAAATACTCAGTGGTGAAATTGTCGCAGGGCAACCATTACGTCAGGCAGCATTAGCAGCTGAGTTAAATGTTAGCCGTATTCCAGTTCGTGAAGCATTGTTGCAACTTGAAGCGGAAGGTTTGGTCGCTTTTGAACCCCATAAAGGTGCTAGCGCTACCGAGCTAAATGCTGATCAAGTCGATGAGCTATTTGAACTTAGAGCGATGATAGAATGTGATTTACTAGCTGCATCTATAGTGAACATTACTGATGACGCGCTATCACAAGCGAAAGATATTTTAGCTAACCTTGATAGTGCATTAGGCAAAGAAAATGCGGCAAATACTTGGAGTGAATTAAACTCTGACTTTCATAATTGCTTATATTCTGGCGCTAATCGTCCACAAACAGCTGACTTGGTTAATATACTTAATAAAAATGCCGACCGTTATATTCGCATGCATTTATTATGGGCTGGTGGTATCTCTAAAGCTGGGCCAGAACATGCTGAACTTTTAGCTTTTTGCCAAGCACGAGATACTAACAATGCCGTGGCTAAATTAAAGCAGCATATCCTTAGCTCTCGTGATGAAATAAAAGCATTTTTATCACAGCGCGAAGCGGGTTAACGTTTCGAGTTATCGAGCAAGCATAATAAAAGCATTGTCACTGTATACCATTATTGTGTTTACCATAATCAACATATAACAATAATACTGTGGGTATTTGATGAAAAGCTCTCCAATAATCTCTACCCCCTTTTCCTGCCGCATTTTATGTAGCTAATGCCATGGAAATATTTGAACGCCTAGCTTGGTACGGTTGGCAGTGGGTATTTATTTTTGCTGCATTATGGATTTCTATCAACTTTATTCCTGCGTGTGTATTTTTTTGAGGGCGGAAAGGCCAACATTGTCAGCCAGTCATTCACCAGTTTTCCGGTTAACGTTTCATAAGCTGAAGTGCCTTTATGTTTCCCACCATGAGTCAACCGTCACAGCCTTTCCTACATCACAGCCCGCTACAGCGGCATTGAGTATTTCTAGCCCATCGTCTTTTGCCTTGTAAACTGTTTTCTGGAGACATTAAATTCTGAGGATACCTGAGAAATATCACCATAAGCTTGGCAAATGCTCAATTTTGCGAGAAGATGTACTTTGTCTGAGGAGTTAAGTGATGTTCGGTCTAAGATCGGCATAGGGAAGTCATTGATATTGTTTTTTGGTAGAGCCATTATCGCAAATTTCCGCACTGACTCCTCAGACTTTTTACTTAAAATTAACTTTCAATTGTTACCCTGAATGATTGGATCCGTTTTCTTTAATGCGTAAATCTGGCATCGTTGCGCATAGGTTTATAGTTTTTCATTTTTACATCTCTTGCTGGAGAAAAGATGATCAGTTTATAAATAACTAACCGTCTTTGCTACTTAAACAAGTTATGCACTTAATGTGAATCCAAGAAGCCGAGAATTCTCGGCTATTAAATTTAAGGTATGTTGGCTTGTTCAACAACAGCTTGGAACAGTACATCACAGCCAGCCGCTATATCCGCGGGGTCTGCATTTTCTGCTTCATTGTGACTTATGCCGTCTTCGCAAGGTACAAATACCATTGCGGTAGGTGCAACACGAGAAATATAACAGGCGTCATGTCCTGCACCGCTGATAATATCACGATGAGAATAACCTGATTTTTCGGCCGCTTTGCGCACAGAATCAACACAGTTTTTATTAAATGGTACTGGTGGAGAATACCAAATTTGTTCAAATTCCATTGTCAAACCAAGGTCTTTAGCCGTTTTTTCACATATTTCGCGTAATTCATGATCCATTGCTGAAAGAATGTCCGCATTAGGATGACGGAAATCAATAGTGAAAAAAACCTCCCCTGGAATCACATTACGAGAATTAGGGAATACTTGCAATAAACCAACGGTAGCACAGGCTCCAGGTAAGTTATCCAAACCAATTCGATTAACTTGATCAACAATCTTAGCAGCACCAACCAGCGCATCACGACGACTAAGCATCGGCGTTGGCCCAGCATGTGACTCTTGTCCTGTGAGCTTTACTTCATACCAACGCTGACCTTGAGCATCGGTAACTACACCAATTGTTTTCTCTTCATCCTCAAGAATTGGCCCTTGTTCAATATGCGCTTCAAAGAAAGCTTTAAATTCTCGCTGACCAACTTCTTCGCTGCCTGCATAACCAATACGCTCAAGCTCCTGCCCCATGGTTTTACCGTCTAAATCAGCACGAGATAAGCCATAATCAAGATCAAAAACACCCGCAAAAACGCCTGAAGCAACCATCGCTGGGGGGAAACGAGAACCTTCTTCATTGGTCCACGCAGTTGCTTCTATTGGTGCAAGTGTTTCAATGTTATGATCGTTGAGGCTACGGATTACTTCTAGTCCTGCCAACACACCATATATACCATCAAACCGACCGCCCGTTGGTTGCGTATCGATATGGCTTCCCATAACAACAGGAGGTAAGCTATCATCTTTTCCCTTGCGATGAGCAAAAATATTACCCATTTTATCAATTCGGATACTACAGCCAGCGTCCTTACACCACTGTACGAATAAGTCACGAGCTTCTTGATCCAAATCCGTTAATGCCAAACGGCATACACCACCTTTCTCGGTTGCACCTATCTTAGCCATTTCCATTAGGCTATCCCACAAGCGATCACCATTAATTTTATTACTTAACATTGACTTAAACTCCTATGTTCGAGTTAATACCCGCTAAGTTTAGCGGGTAAGATCTAGCTATTTTTGACCAAATAACGGAATAATATGTTTACCATACTGTTCGATGATATTTTCTTCATCACCATTATCAAGGTAAATATTAAATTGCGTTGTACCCGCTTCTTGGAGGTTTTTTAGCTTAGTTATATGCGCATCCATGTCACCCAACACACAGAAACTTTTAACAATATCTTCGCTGATAAAGTCAAGGTAAGGGTTGTCACTTTGCCCATGTTTCGAATAGTCATAACCTTTACGTTGTTCAATATACTCAGTTAAACTTTCTGGTACTAGACCACTGTGTGCACCATATTTTTCAACGATGTCAGCAACATGATTACCAACCATGGCAGGGAACCATTTAGTTGCTTCAACACAATTGTCTATATCACCAACATAGGCTGGTGCAGAGGCAATAATTTCAAATTTAGACATATCTCGACCTGCTTCTTCACCCGCCTTGATTGCTTGGTCGGCGAACCACTTAACCAATGATGGTTCAGCAATTTGAAGAACAACACCATCGCCTACTTCGCCAGCAGTTTTAAGTGCTTTGGGGCCATAAGCACCGATATAAACTGGTAGCTCATAGCCTGTAGCCCATGGTAACTTCACCGGCTCTGGACATTCACCATAAACCACCTCATCACCACGAACCATCGCTTTAACTTTAGTCGTAAATTCAGCCACACGTGCCAAGTTCGCTGGCTTTTTACCCATAACACGCACTGCGCTATCGCCTCGGCCAAGTCCAACATGAAATCGATTGTTACTTTGCAATGCTAAGCTAGCAAACAAACTACCAGCCAACGACCAATCACGTGAGTTAGGATTAGTAACACATGGGCCAAAACTCATTTTAGACGTATGTTCCATACACATTGCTATCGCTGGGTAGCATTCTCGCCATAAGATATGTGAGTCATAAAACCAACAATGGGTAAACCCTGCTTCTTCAGCTTGCTTAACTAAGCTACGTGCGCGTTCTGGGCTAACAAAGCCCTTAAAAGTAATTCCAAAATCCATCATTTTTTCCTTTTTTATATTATAAGTGTTTATTGAGTAGGTTTAGGTGCCTGGCTCCCAAATTTTCAATCCCGCATGGGAAAATGGCACCGCTTTAGAAATATTTAAGCGAATTAATATAGGGGTGATAGCTTCAATACACCGCGCATTTGCCGCTGGTCCCGCGTTATACGTTGCAACATCTAATTGTGCGATTAATGCCATCACTTTTTTCTTCGCGTCAATGTCATTGCCACAAACTAAAATGTCGCAATTTATTGAGTTTGCTAGTGAATTTAGCGTATGTGCAGAAACGTTATGTAGAGCACCAACCACCGGAATATCATCACCAAGTATTGCTTGTGCAGCTTCGGTGGCAGACCCTTCACTTGGCATATCAACCATAGTTGGCTTAGGGCCTAACGGCACAACGATATCAACCAATATCTTGCCTTTTAGTTTTTCTTTAACACCCAAAAGAGTCGCATCATGTGCGCTGTATGGAACCGCCAAAATAACCATATCGTCAGCCGCTGCAACTGCGCCGTCATTATCGAGTCCACTGATAGTGCCAGGACAACTGGTTAATTTTCTCGACAGCTCTTGAGCTATTTCTTTAGCACGGGTAGCATTTCTTGAACCTAGTACTACGTTGATACCTGCCATAGCAAAGCGAAGTGCAAGCCCGCTTCCTTGTGGTCCGGTTCCTCCTAAAATTGCAATTTTCATATTAATTCCTCTTGTTGTATTTATATTTATTAATCCCGTAGGACTTATCTAAATAAATCTTCATTTGCTGGGCGTACTAGTTCATGAGCACTACTTTGCTGCTCTATCCAGTCGACTCCCCTAAACAAAATGGCGGGTTTCATACCATCTTTAGTCATTAATAGACCAGACGCTGCGGCAAGTTCATCCGCTAAAGCGGGGGAAGTAACGAATAGCTCTCCTCCAAACGCATCCTTTTCTCCAATTAAATCCACTTTCGCAGGCACTCCAGCAAGTCCTATAGCAACATTAACTAACCCCATACGCCATGGTCGACCAAAAGTGTCAGTGATTACTACACCAACTCTAACACCAAAAGCAGCGCTAAGATGGTCGCGTAATTTTCTCGCACTAAGATCAGGATCAACGGGAAGTAAAATCAACGTGTCCTTTTGAGCGCAATTAGATTCATCCACAGCAGCATTAGCACAAACAAAACCTAAATTGTGCTCTGTAATGACAATCCCTTCTTCATCTTCACCACGCTTTACTGCTCGTACGACTCGATTAGACTCTTGTAAAATCACTTCAATTTTTCGTGGATCCTTATTAACTTGTTGCGCTAGCGTTAATGCCTCTTCTGAAGGCGTTACTGTATTAAGAGCCACCAAGCGGTCTTCTGCTTTAGAGACAACTTTTTGCGCAACAATTAAAATGTCACCTTCTTCAAGGATCATTTGTGCTCGATCTAAGCTAGCTAAGATGATTTGCGCTAAGTCGTCGCCACTATCTATTTCTGGAATACCAGGTATGGCACTAATAGTGACAGGTGTGTTTTTACTCAATTCCATTGTGGAGCTAACTCCTTAATTAATGGGTTAGTTACTGCAACGAGCTGTGCTACATCACTTGGCGTATCAACATCCAAGGACAAATGCGGTAGCGCTAGTGATTGAAAATCAATCGCTTGCATTACTGCAGCTTGCTCATGCGCCATACTAGAATTAATGCCATAACAAAATTCAATGGCATTTGGCGGTGTGGTTAAAAGCGCATTAGTACCGCGATCTTCTGCTGGGACTAATAACACAGAGGGCAATGCTCGTTTGGCTGATAACAAGGTTTTCATTTCTTCTACATCGAGTCGTGCAATATCAGCGGGAATTAATAACTGAGAGTCAAATCCATTGTTAATACTCCACACTGCACCACTAGTCGCCGCTAAATTCAAACCAGGTAATCGCTCTACAAGAACAGTGGCATCATGCTTTTCAGCTATTTGTGAAATAAGTGCGGAACTGGTTACTACCAACACATGATAGTTAGGGAAATGTTGACTAAAAAACATTAACGTTGATTCAAACATTTTCAGCGCTAACCTTTGACGCTGCGCACTGGAAAAGTAAGGTTCTAGTCGAGTTTTTGAAATATCAGGTGCCTTCATTGGGATGACAATATTGGTTTTCATCTAAGCCTCCTTCGCTAACGTAAAGGCTTGTGCCATGTGCATCACAGTAGCATCAGCCAAATCAACCTTGCTTTCGCGATTATTCATTAGTGTATTTGTTACCATCACTTGCAGGTTTTTTTGCTCCAATTGTGACATCAGGTGCTGGTCAGCGTTGTCGATCACAATGCCATCAATGATCCCTTGGTAACATTGAGCAACGCCCATCACATCAGCACTAAATCCAGCGGCATTCATCATATGATCAGCAGGTCCTCGTATCGCTTTTCCGTTAATAATGGGAGATACTGCGATTACAGGTGCAGATGCTTTGTGCAAAGCCTTCTTAATACCTGATATCGCTAAAATCGGACTAATACTTACAATAGGATTACTTGGCGCAATAATTATCAAGTCGGCTTTTGCAATAGTAGTGAGCACCTCGGGAGTGGCATGAGCTTGTTCAATCCCAATCAGATCTATTTCTAGAATGTTTTCTTGGCAACCATTTTTCACAAAGTAACTTTGGAAATCTTGCCAACCTTGGGCTGTTCGTACTCGGTTTTGAATGACCTGATCTGTGGGTAAAACAATATTGGCTTTAACCCCTAACTTTTTTGCTATAGTGCTGGCAATTTCGGTTGGTCGAACACCAAGAGTGCGTTGCTGGGTACGATAAATGTGTGTTGCAAAATCTTGATCGCCGAGGTACATCCACGTATCACAGCCTAATCGGTTCAAGGCAGTTAAGGTATTATCCGTTTCATCACATAAGCCCCAACCTTTTTCACTATCGATAATATCTGCAAGGGTGTATGTAAGGGTGTCAATGTCTGGAGAAATCCACAGGCCATGGAACTCTTGGTCATCAGCCACATTGCCAACAACACTTAAGTTATCACCAAAAGAACTATGATAGAGTCCCTCTGCCATCTTTGAACCACCGACACCTCCACACAAAAGCACGACTTTCATTGAACTATTTTCTTTGGTCGCACTGTTCATCCTTATGCTCCCACAACTTGTTTATGGCTTGGTAATTGAACGATTTCTATCGGTTGTTCTTGTGATGACAATTCCACAACTTTGAAGTTATCGCTGCGGCCATTACTTGACATTGGAAATTGCTCAAGTGTTTTATATAAGGTATTGCGGCGCACTGGTTTTAGTCCTGCATGACTAATCATTTCGATCATTTCCAAAGAAGTCATTTCTTGTCCATAAATGCCCCCCGATGAGCGAGTAATGTTTTCATTCATTAATGTACCGCCTAAATCGTTAACACCTGCACGTAACATTTGAGTAGCGTATTCAGGCCCAAGCTTGACCCATGACGCTTGAATATTGTCGATCCAGCCATTAAGCATCACGCGTGAAATAGCATGCATTTTAATGTTTTCATCGAACGTTGGACCTGGACGGACATGATTGTTTTTGGTGTAGAGCGGTGATTCATAATGAACAAAACCTAGCGGCACAAATTCTGTAAATCCACCAGTTTTCTTTTGAATAGTACGGATTTTCCCAATATGTTCGACCCAGTGTTTAGGTGAATCAATGTGACCATACATTATTGTTGCAGTGGTCGGTAATCCTAATTCATGAGCCGTAGTGATAATATCTATCCATTGCTCAGTTGAAAGCTTGTCTTTGGTTAGCTGTTTACGGATATCGACATCTAAAATTTCGGCAGCAGTGCCCGGCATAGATCCCAAACCATGATCAATTAAGTCCTGAATAAATGCCTTTGTTGACATTCTACTCTTGAGAGCGCCATACCATATTTCAAACGGGGAAAAGGCATGAATATGCATGCTTGGCACTTGTGCCTTGATTGCTTTTAAGATGTTGCGATAATGGTCACCTTTAATATCCGGATGTAACCCACCTTGAATACACACTTCTGTTGCGCCAGCATCCCAAGCTTGCTGTGCATGTTCTGCAATTTTATCAAAAGACAATAGCTCTGCACCTGCCTCAGTTTTTCGTTTGGCAAAGCCACAAAATTTGCACCCCATGTTGCATACATTAGTAAAGTTTATATTTCGAGTAATAACAAAGCTGCCCTGATCACCAACGGCTCTCGCACGTAATAAATCAGCGGTTTCGATCAAGGCGTCGAGTTCATCGCCTGCCGTGCCGAATAGTTGTAACCCCTGAAGCTCACTCACTTCTTGATTAGCTAATACCCCTTGTAAAACTTGGGCTATTGCAGGCTCAATCGTGCTAAATAAACGAGTGAGCTTTTCTGATGGTTTCGCTAACATGCTGATATTATTTGGCATGACCTTTTCCTTTACAGTGCTACGCGATAAAGCGTCGTTGATTCAAATTGAAGTGTCTTTTTAAACGTTGAAGTTGACTGCTCAATAAATTGTTGCTCTGCTAAACCGTCTTCTCGGCAATGTTGTTTGAGACGCTGTAAAATTACTGGTTCAAAATAGGCTGCTTGACTCAAATAATCTGGATAAGCCGTTAGCCGTTCTTGCAACTGATAACCACATTCATGGGTAACCTGAGCCAACTGCGTTATTTGCGGCCAAGCACGCTCAGGATTAATAAAATCTTTGGTTAGTGGCGAAATCCCGCCCCAATCATTAATGCCACTAGCGATATAATCTTTGTATCGTTGCTGGAGATTAGGTGGTGCTTGTAAACTAATACTAGGGTCGAGAATAAGACGAGCTACGGCTAACGTACGCAACATATCTTCCAGACTAGGTTCTGGAAAATCTGCCATTTGGGTATCATCTTTGGCACAGAAGTTTTGTACGATAACTTCTTGAATATGACCATACTGATGGTGTAATTCATTGATTTTAACTAGGCTATCAACGCGCTCACTCCATGTCTCGCCAATACCAACAAGGATACCGGTCGTGTATGGTACGTGTTTCTGACCTGCACTAACGATGGTAGCAATACGTGTCGCTGGTACTTTGTCTGGGCAGGCAAAATGTGCTTGCCCCTTTTCTAAAAGACGCTCACTCACGGTTTCTAGCATCATCCCCATACTCGCACTTACCGCTTTAAGTTTTACAAACTCTGCACAGTCCATCGTTCCGGCATTAACATGAGGCAACAAGTTTGTTTCTTTTAAGATAAGCTCACAAATTTCTACGACATAATCAACCATGCTAGAAAAACCCAACTTAGCTAGCATTTGACGAGCTTCGCGATAGCGTAATTCAGGCTTTTCGCCAAGACTTAATAATACTTCCTTGCATCCCATCTGCTGACCTTGCTTTACAATGGTCAATACTTGCGCGGGTGACATAATCTTCGCGTTTCCTGATTCTGGACGCTGAACAAAAGTACAATATTTGCACTCGTCTCGACACATATTGGTTAACGGAATGAATACTTTGCGTGAGTAAGTCATGACTTTACCCCAATGACGATCTCTGACAGTGCAGGCCTTTTTACGTAATGCATCAAGCTGCTCCCCTTGTACATTTTCAAGTTGATAAGCTTGCTCTGCTGAAAGTTTAGTCATGACCACTACCTTTTTATTCTTTGCAGTACTAACTCAGAAATATTTGTGCTTTAAATAAAGTCTCTGTTATTTCACTGCTGTTTAAATAGGCTAAGCGTTAATTTGTTACACTTAATTTACCATTTGGTAAATATATACTAGATTAAAACTTACCAAATGGTCAAGTTAATTAATAAAAAACTTTTGTTACCTTTAAAAAATAACTTAATAACAATAAGTTATAAAGTTAAATGTATAAAAAATAAGTATGCTTTATAACCGATTTGATGAGATTGTGAACGTAAAATAAAGATTGACTTCAGTCTAAAAAGACCAAATATTTACTATTGAAATGATAAAATAGAAAGGAAAGACGTTGCCATCAGATAAAGGCAACGCAAAGGTTTTAACTGCTAAAAATGCCATTTTAATAAAAATGATGCACTGCGCTCATCAACACCAGAAATACCAAATTTGTTATTCCAGAACGCATACTCTAGCCCAAGGTAAACAGGTGCCTTAGTGCCCAATGCATCGCCAATGTTGTACTTAAGTTGTGAAGTGAAATTCATTTCAGATGCTTGACTATCAGTGCTATTACTCCAATCTACAAAGCCATCATACAGAAAGTCAGCTCCAGCTAATTTAAAAGGACAACCCCAAGTTACTGTCAATATTTGATCGTTATCCCAAGCACTATTGTTGGCTTGATAAATGTTCGCAGTAATGTAATTAAACCCTGGAACCTTGAGACTTACCCCTAATCCTAATAAATAATTATCAAACGTTGATCCCTTCTCCCATGTACTGGCAATGAATACATCACTAACGATACCGAAGGACAAATCATTGCCACTAAGATAGCTAAGACTTAAGCGCGGTGATAACTCAGCGTAGCCTTCTATCGTGCCGTCTTTAGATTTTGAGCGGTCGTAGAAAAAGAAATTATCTCCCCAAGTATGACCACTAGCATGCTCTGTTGTTAGAAATTGTCGACTTTTATCGCCAACTTCATATTGACTACCAGATAAGTAGCTTAGGCTAAAATCACTCCATTGCATTTCGGCTGTCGCATTACAACTGATAGCCATTGTACCAGCGAATAATAAACTGAGCGGTAATGCCCTTACTGTATATTCTTTGACTAATTTCATATTATTTCCTTTCTTTCTTATTAATTATTGTTGTGTGGAAACATTCGCAAATACAATTTTCAGACACATAACTTCCTGCCATTAAAAGCATTATAAAATATTTCAATATATTAGGTGCAAGGCAGATATACCTCACATCTAAATTGGTGGATGTAAAACGACTAGCTAGTCGCGTTTTACAGCAGTTGGTTTATTGACTTCACTTTGTCGTTTCAGTGCGTTAAACATTGGATTAAAGGCAGGACGTTTGACGTATTGTCCAGCACCTCTTACAGCATCCAAAACACCGTTAGCCCATACAATTTTACCGCGGCTCAATGTACAGCTAGGAATCCCAGTTACTGTGCGGCCTTCAAAAATATTAAAATCAATATTTTGATGATGGGTCTTAGCTGAAATTGTACGAGTACCTTTCGGATCCCATACCACAAGATCTGCATCGGCACCGACAGTTATCGAGCCTTTTTGTGGATACATATTAAAGATCTTTGCCGCATTAGTGGAGGTGGTAGCGACAAATTCGTTAATGGTTAATTTACCTGTATTGACACCACTATCCCAAATAACAGCTAAGCGATCTTCAATGCCTGCGGTACCATTGGGAATCTTGGTAAAATCATCTTTACCCACCGCCTTTTGTTCGGCACAAAAACAGCAGTGATCTGTGGCTGTCGTTTGCAAGTTACCGCTTTGTAACCCTTGCCATAGTGCTGTCTGGTGTTCTTTAGACCGAAATGGTGGGCTCATCACATGTGCCGCAGCAAACTCGGCATCTTCGCTGCGATAAACACTATCATCTACAACAAGGTGACCCGCGAGGCATTCACCATAAACACGTTGCCCTTCGTTACGAGCCTTAGTAATCGCATCCATTGAATCTTTACATGAAACGTGAACAATATAGATTGGAACATTCAGCACCTCAGCAATTCGTATAGCCCTATTCGCCGCTTCCCCTTCAACCGCAGGAGGCCGAGAAAGAGGATGCCCTTCTGGACCTGTGATCCCTTGGTTTAACATTTCTTGCTGCAGCTGAAAGACTAATTCACCATTCTCTGCATGTACGGTTGGTATGGCTCCTAAATCCATCGAGCGACGAAAGCTTTTTACCAAAGTTTCATCATCTGCCATGATCGCGTTTTTATAAGCCATAAAGTGTTTAAAGCTATTAACACCATGCTCACGTACTAAAGTGCCCATATCCTCATAAACGGAATCGTCCCACCAGGTGATTGCAACGTGAAACGAGTAATCTCCTGCCGACTTTTCTGCCCACCCCATCCACTGCTCATATGCTTCAAGTAAAGATTGCTGAGGAGCAGGTATGACAAAATCAATGATTGTCGTTGTACCACCCGCTAAACCAGCAGCAGTGCCGCTATAAAAATCTTCGCTAGCCACAGTCCCCATAAATGGTAATTGCATATGAGTATGCGGGTCGATACCGCCGGGCATTATATATTTATCAGTGGCATCAATTTTCTCAGCGTCTAATGGAACATCTAGATTATCGCCTATTGCCAAAATTTTACCATCTTGGCAGTAAACATCGGCTTTGTAACTTGTGTCAGCAGTGACTACTGTACCACCGCTTATAATTACTGACATAAATATATCCTTCTAGCTCTTTTTAAATGTATTAAGACTGTTCTACTGTTTTCTGATTATTTACAGCTTCTTTGTCTTTAGATGCGACAATAAAGTAAACCAAACCACCTAAAACAGATCCTGTAAACCAACCATACTGATAAAACCAAGACAAAAACCCAGTAGTTAATGCAATAAGAGTTAACGCTACAGGTATAGCGAAGGCAATAAGCCCTGCACTATTAAAGCCGCCGTAAATTCCGTTCGTTTTATATAATTCAGGCAAATCAAGCTTCTGTTTTTTAATAATAAAATAATCTACGATCATGATCCCCGCAATAGGACCTAGTAGACTTGAATAACCTAGTAACCAGTTGGTATACATCGCTTCAACACTGACATCTGATTCAATCCAACCTAACTTTTTAATCAATTCCCAAGACATCAGTATTACACCTAACAGGCCTGTAATTAACACACCTCGAGTTTGATTAATTTTCTTGGGTGCTACATTTTGAAAATCATTCGTAGGTGACACAATATTCGCTGCAGTATTAGTAGATAAAGTTGCGATAATTATCATCACCATCGCAACAACTACCCAGATAGGACTATCAATTTTACCAATAAGATTAATTGGATCTGATATTGTTTCGCCTACTAGCGTGGTCGATGCTGCCGTTAGTACTACCCCTAATGAAGCAAATAAGAACATCGTTAATGGCAACCCAATAATTTGTCCCGTAATTTGTGACTTTTGAGATTTTACATAACGACTAAAGTCAGGAATATTAAGTGACAATGTAGCCCAAAATCCTACCATCGCCGTTAATCCACCCAAGAAGTACTGCCAAAATGATGCATCAGCAGGACGATTCGCTGGTGTTGCTAACAACTCAGTAACAGATATTTGAGGATAAGCCCACATCATCAAGCCAATACTTACAGCAAGCAAGAGTGGGGCAGCCATAGTTTCAAGCATCTTAATTGACTCGGATCCTTTAATTACTATTGACAAATTCATCACTAAGAAAATGAAAAAGCCAATCACTTCACCAACACCTCCCAACCCTGCCCAGGTTTCAGATATATTAGAAAGTAAAATATGGATAGCAATACCACCAAATAAAGTTTGTATGCCAAACCACCCGCAGGCTACTAATGCTCTGATTAAACAAGGTATATTAGAGCCACTAACACCAAATGATGAACGCAATAGAACGGGGAAAGGAATGCCATATTTAGTACCAGGAAAAGCATTCAGTGTCAGCGGAATTAATACTACTATATTAGCGATTAAAATCGTGATTAAGGCTTCACTTACACTGAGTCCGAAGTAAGCGCTTAATACTCCGCCTAAAGTATAGGTAGGAACACAAATAGCCATACCGACCCAAAGAGCCGCTACATTCCATGTGTTCCAACTTCGATCTTTTATTTTTGTAGGGGCAATATCTTCATTGTAATGGGCACTGTTTTTAACGTCTGCTTCAGGATCTAACTCATAAAATTCACCAGCTTGTATAGCGTGCGAGTTTTGCTTATTTATGGTATTCATTGTCGTTCCTCATTTTCACCAAAACTCAAAGAGCTTGGAGTTATTATTATTTTATTGATAACTTATCTAGCAAGTTCATAACCTATTTATTAGCTAAAACACTAAAAATAATTTGTGGATTAATCTTCAGTATTTGTACCTAAATTAAATTCATCAAGAGCACAAAAAACCATCATCTGGCACAAAATCATTGTCGAGCAAGACTAAAAATGCTGCTAAGTTTCCTGTATTAACAAAACAGGGATACCTCGCTAAACAGTAATCAGTTGCATCAACACCACTACAATTATTGATCAAAAAACATGATAAACACCTTTAAAACAACAACATTTAAGTATGTTACTCATAATTTAACTGTTATTGTTTGGTTAAGTATTAGACAGACTAATATCATTTGTCAATATTTATTTTTCCAATTGGTATAATTTTTTACCATTTGTACAATTAATATTTAAACATCAATCGATGCAAGTGATAAATAGGTTAAAGGTAGGCTTGTCTGTACTTTGATAAGGATCGAATTGTTCTAAAATATCGTTAAATAATTCGCTTATATTTTTTTATATGCGCGTTGATAATTCTTAAGGATTGCCTTTAAGTTGCTCAAGATAATTTTCTAATACTGGATTTGGGACGATCCCTTTTTTGGTAATGATTGCAAAATGAGTTTGGTAGGTCATTGTTTGTGGCAATATCGCGCGCATCTTCCCTTCATTAACCCAACGTTTAGCATAGTGATCTGGCAAATATCCAAGATAACGACCTGTTAATATTAAAAATGCGACTCCTTCGCGATCGGTTGAAGTTGCTAAAGGATTGAGCTTTTGATGTAAGGCGCTAATTTCTTCGGTTTGCTCGTAAGCAGGAACAACCACATTCAAGTCTTTTAAGCGGACATTCGAAATATTATTGTCGTTGACAGCAAACAAATGATGATCTTTACTGCAATATAAAGACGATTTTTCATCATACAAAGCACTATACTTAAGGCCTTTAATAGTTTTCAATACTGGAATAATTCCTGTGTGTAAATGCCCATCAAGCACGCCATTTTCAATTTCTTTGGGAGGAATCATTTGTATATTAATCTGTACGTCAGGCCCTAGTCTATTTAGTTGAGCGAGCGCATTAGATATACGCATTTTTGGCATAGTTACCAGACTATCTGTTATTCCGATATTAAGCTCACCCTTGAGATGAAAGTGAATCGAATTGATGCCACTACGAAATTCATCTAGTGCCGCTAATAATTTCTGGGTTTGACGATAAACTTCACGTCCTTCAGTAGTCATGGCAAAACCACCTCGTCCACGTTCACATAACCGAAGGGATAATCGTTGCTCTAAATCGGCCATTGCTAAACTCACTGCCGAACGCGTCACATTTAGCTCTACTGCCGCTAATGTAAAGCCAGAACACTCCACCACGGTATTAAAAACACGTAACGTTCGAATATCGGCATCGGCCAATTGACCAGCCAATACAGGAGACTTTGTTTTCATTTTTATTTTCCTCCCACCAAAAAAATCACATAAGACTTTAAAATCAACCCAGTTACCGTGCCATTAAACTTAGGTAAGCATCTGCTAACTTAAAAGCAAGCATAAATGAATTTAATCATTTGGTCAAAAATTGTAAACTCAGTATTCAATTAAATTGGTCTTTAATACCTACAATCCATATTGACCAGTAATTTTTTAAGGAGAACATGCTTATGTCATTTACTAAAGATTGTCCCTCGTTAGACTTAAGCCGTGCAGAGCTAGAAGCTTATTGGATGCCCTATACTGCTAACCGCCAATTCAAAGAAAATCCGCGCATCATTGCCAGTGCCAAAGGAGCTTATTACACAGCTGCCGATGGTAGAAAAATATTTGATGGTCTCTCGGGCTTATGGACCTGCGGGGCGGGTCACAACCGTCCAGAAATCGCTGAGGCTGTTTACAAACAGCTCAACAAACTCGATTATGCACCTGCATTTCAATATGGACATAGCGGTGCATTTGAACTGGCTAATCGAATTAAAGAGCTCACTCCTCCCAGCCTTGACCATGTATTTTTCACTGGCTCTGGCTCAGAGAGTGCCGATACATCCTTAAAGATAGCTCGGGCGTATTGGCGTAAGAAAGGCAAAGGGACTAAAACGAAATTGATTGGTCGTAGTAAAGGCTATCACGGTGTTAATTTTGGTGGTTTTAGTGTTGGAGGCATAGGCGCAAATCGCACCATCTATGGTCAAGGAGTAGATGCTGATCACTTACCTCATACGATGTTGGTAGAAAATATTTTCACTCGAGGCATGCCACAAAGTGGCGCGCATCGAGCCGATGACTTGCTTGAACTTATTGCCCTACATGACGCATCAAATATTGCCGCTGTTATTGTTGAACCGCTTGCAGGGTCTGCAGGAGTCCTTCCACCGCCAGTTGGGTATTTAAAACGGCTACGTGAAATTTGCGATCAACATGAAATATTACTTATTTTTGATGAAGTAATTACTGGCTTTGGACGTATGGGTTCTAACACTGGTGCCGAAGAGTTTGGCGTAACGCCAGATATTTTAAATGTTGCCAAGCAACTTACAAACGGCGCTGTCCCAATGGGCGCAGTTATTGTGAACGACGATATCTATCAAGCGTTTATGGATAATGGAGGGCCAGACTATATGATGGAATTGCCTCACGGTTATACATACTCAGGCCACCCAGTAGCTTGTGCCGCTGCTTTGGCTTCACTAGACATTCTGAAAAATGACCAATTAGTTACACGAGTTCGTGAACTGAGCCCTATATTTGAAGATAAATTACATTCATTACATGGTACTCAATATATCAGTGATATTCGTAACTATGGTCTTGCTGGTGCATTAACCATTGAATCAGCCCTAGGTGAACCTGCTCTTCGGCCTTATCAAATCGCAATGAAATGCTGGGATAAAGGATTTTATGTTCGTTATGGTGGAGACACCATTCAATTGGGGCTTCCTTTTATTAGCCAACCTCACGAAATAGACAATGTAATTAATGCTGTAGGCGAATCAATTTTAGAACTCAATTAATTTTAATAAATCAATGACACCAAGATAGAATAGTGGTGTACAGGAGAAGCTTGTGAATATAGTAGGACATTTAATTAATGGTGAAGTAATCATCGACAGTAAACGCCAACAACCCGTATATAACCCATCAACTGGTGAAATTAGCACACAAGTTGCGCTGGCCAGCCACGATACTGTTGAACAAGCGATAGCTTGTGCACAAGCAGCCTTTCCAGCTTGGCGCAAAACTCCACCAGCAAAACGCGCTAAAGTGATGTTTCGGTTTAAACAATTATTAGAAAAACGCGCCGATGATATTTGTAAACTAGTAGGACTTGAGCATGGAAAAATTAGTCATGATGCTATGGGTGAGCTACAACGTGGAATAGAAAATGTCGAATATGCCTGTGGCGCTCCGCAAATATTAAAAGGCGAACATTCATGTAATGTTGGTCCTAATATTGATTCATGGAGCGAGTTTCAACCACTTGGTGTTGTTGCTGGTATAACTCCTTTTAACTTTCCTGCAATGGTGCCGTTATGGATGTACCCTATGGCAATTGTATGTGGGAATACATTTGTATTAAAACCTTCAGAGCGCAACCCAAGCTCAGTTATGTTAATCGCACAATTATTACATGAAGCAGGGTTACCACCAGGAGTGCTCAATGTAGTAAATGGCGATAAAGAGGCAGTCGATTGTCTATTGGAATCCCCTACAGTTAAAGCTGTTAGCTTTGTCGGTTCAACACCTATCGCCGAGGCTATATATGTAAAAGCCAACCAAAATGGTAAACGATGTCAAGCCTTAGGTGGCGCAAAAAATCACGCAATAGTTATGCCTGATGCTGATATGGACAATGCTGTTAATCAATTACTTGGTGCAGCTTTTGGTTCATCCGGAGAACGTTGTATGGCGCTATCAGTCGCAGTTGCTGTAGGCGAGGCTGCTGGAGATGCTTTAGTCGAAAAAATGACAAAGGCAATGATCACTCTTAAAGTAGGTGCATTTTCGGATGCCAGCAATGACTTTGGGCCCGTCATTACAAAGCAGCATCAAGAAAAGGTAGTAGGTTTTATTAATAGTGCTGAAAAGCAAGGTGCTAGCATTATTGTTGATGGCCGAACACCACAGGTACCTGGTTATCCTAGTGGCTTCTATGTTGGTGGTACGCTGATTGATAATGTCACCCCAGAAATGAAGAGCTATCAGCAAGAAATTTTTGGCCCAGTACTGCAAGTAATACGAGTAAAAACCATGCAGGAGGCAATGACATTAATTGACAATCATGAGTATGGCAATGGTACTTGTATTTTTACCCGTGATGGTGAAGCTGCGCGATACTTTTCAGACCACATTCAAGTAGGTATGGTTGGAATCAATGTTCCATTACCTGTACCTGTGTCATATCATAGCTTTGGTGGGTGGAAACGCTCTTTGTTTGGCGACCTACACGCCTATGGGCCAGATGCAATGCGTTTTTACACTAAGCGTAAAACGATAACTCAACGTTGGCCTTCCACGGCTCTGCGCGAAGGAGTAGAGTTTTCATTTCCTTCTTAAAATTCTCTAAGCCAAGACAGTAGAATATGCATATACCCAAGTCACTCGAAATGACTTGGGTTGAATTAAGTATCTTGTCTGGCATATTAACTACTGATGCAACATCAATAGTTAATATTATCCTGTTATCTTCACAACAATAAAAATATACTGTAGTTAAAGGCAGTACGATTCACATTTAACTGTCTACTCTATTATTGATATTAAAGTGAATTAGTATGTTTAAGCAGCCCCAAGAAGATAGCTCAACAGAAAAAACTCATCGTCGAACTCGCATTCGAAAAGCGCTTATACAAAAAATTCTTGATGCTGCTGAGCATACTTTTGCTCTCAAAGGCTTTAATGGGGCAACTATTGAAGAAATTGCTGAACAATCTGATTTATCAAAGCAAAATATGCTCTATTATTTCTCTTCTAAAGAGGAGCTTTACCAAGCAGTTTTAAGAAAAATTTTTCATCTGTGGCTGCATAGTTTAAATTTACTTGGCCAGCAAGGTGAAGACCCCGCGACAATGCTATCAAACTACATTCGTGGAAAATTAGAGATTTCACGCACCATGCCTAATGGCTCAAAAGTATTTGCTAATGAAATAATCAATGGTGCACCACATATTAAGCAGTATCTCAAAGATAATTTACTACCCGCTTTAGAGGAGGATGTAAAGCTTGTTAAAGAATGGATATCTCAGGGTAAAATGGATGATATAGACCCTTACCATCTCTTTTTTATTATTTGGGCATCAACCCAAACTTATGCCGATTTTTCTTCACAGATCCAATTAGTGCTGGATAAACCTAGCCTAGATAGTGACGACTTTGACGCCGCTGGCGATTTTTTAACCCATACATTACTCAAAGGCATTGGCCTAAACATCATAAAACAATACTGATAAACGAGCATGGCTACTTTATGCTCATTTACCACAGTCGTATACTCTACAATTGGCCAGCAATTCTCGCTAAACATAAAAAATCTTTAAAACCAGGGAATACAGCTGGTCAGGGAAGTTTTTTTCGCGTTGATTTCTATTTTTATTATTTCAAAAATAAATAGTAACTCCTCAGCAAGGGTAAGTATATTGGGCAGCATGCTATCTAGTAATAACGTTAATGCGGTAGACGCACTAATTTCTTGCTTTTTACAGCTCGACAGATAGCTACGAAGCCCAAAGAACATTTTTACTCCATCGTTACTTCTAAAGCACCTTGATTATTGGTTAATGACACCGCTTTATTCATCATGATTTCTCTATTGATATACAATAATGCAATATTGCTATTTATTGACTAGCATATCAAGATCTATCATTGTCATTTTGTTTTTTATAGGTATTTTGTATGAGTTTTTAGCTACGCTATGTTAAACAATGAAAATAAGCGGCATCGATATCGAGTCGAATATCGAGAATATTCAAGCACAAATTAAAGCTGATAAAACGCTATCACCTTCAATGCGCACCGCTATGGATTTATTGCTACTTATCGTTACCTTGCTTTGTCAACGCCTCGGGCTCAATAGTAGCAACAGCAGTAAACCGCCTTCATCAGATCCAAACAGAAAGAAGAATTTAAAAACCAATAGTACCAAAAAATCAGGTGGTCAAAAAGGGCGAAAGGGAACAACGCTTCCGCTTGATATTGCGCCAGATATTACCCATAAATTGCCCGTTGATAGAGCGCTTTTACCGCCAGGTAACTATATCAACGGGAAAAGACAATGGTTGCATAATGCCTCTTCTCTAGATTGGACCTATTTGTCAGTACACGAAAAACGAGGCGCTGAAGCGATGGATGAAATTGGCATATTGCCGCAATTTCAAGGCGTAATGTGTCACGAACATTGGAAACCTTATTATCGTTATAAGAGCCTACATGCGCTATGTAATGCGCATCATTTGCGTGAATTAATCTGTGCTTACGAACAGGATGGCCAAGTTTGGGCTGAAACAATGCGCGTGTTTTTATTGGAGCTCAATCAGGAGGTTGGTAACGCCGGCGGATTACTTAGCCCTGAAAGACAAGGCATGCTACTACTTAACTATCAAGCTATGCTAAAAGCGGGAGAAAAGGAAAGTCCACCGCCGATATAGGTGAAAGGCAAACGAGGTCGGCCGAAGAGAACTAAATCACGTAATCTACTTGAGCGACTGCAAAATTATGAAAGTGATGTGCTCAGGTTCATGACGGATGAAGCGGTGCCATTCACCAATAATCAAGGTGAAAATGATCTGAGGATGGCAAAGGTTCAACAAAAAATATCAGGGTGCTTTAGAAGTGAGAATGGAGCAAAAATGTTTTTTGGGCTTCGTAGCTATCTGTCGAGCTGCAAAAAGCAAGGAATTAGTGCGTCCACCGCATTAACGTTATTACTAAATGGCATGCTGCCCAATATATTTACCCCTGCTGAGTAGTTACACCGTGTTTTTATATTGACTTAGAAACTACTTAATTACTTTCAAACTCGCTTTGCTTTTTGTTGATTTTTTCGGCACAACCGCTTGAGATGAAACACTGCTCAAGCTTGGTTTAGATTTAACCTTGCTTTTCACATCATCTTTATCATCCATATCTTGTTCAGTAGGATGCTCTATCGGCATAGAAATACCAGCGCCATTTTCTTTCGCATAAATGGCCGCTACAGCACCATATGGCACGGTAATATGCTCAAGTTTACCGCCAAACCTCGCGCTAAACTCAATAGTTTCAACACCTAAGGCAATAGTACCCACTGCTGATGCAGCAACATTTAAAACTATTTGCCCGTCATTTACGTATGACATAGGCACTAAAACACCATAAACATTCACATCAACAACAATATAAGGTGTTAAATCATGATCTGAAATCCAATCATAATAAGCCCTAATTATATAGGGCTTGTTCGAACTCATTTTCATCTGAGAAGGATCCAGTATTAAGCTAGGTAACCAAAGCGTAATTCTCGCTCGGTTTCAGTTAATGAGGCTTGAAATGATTCACGTTCAAACAAACGTAACATATAAGTCTTAAGCTCTTTTGAGCCTTGTCCATCAAGCTCGATACCAAGAACAGGTAAACGCCATAATAATGGAGCAATATAACAATCAACTAAGCTGAATTCTTCACTCATAAAGTATGGTGCTTCATTTAAAATAGGCGCGATACTTAACAGGCTTTCTTTTAAATCTAGACGAGCTTTTTCTGCTTTATCAGCAGAGCCCGATAGTATAATTTTAGCTAAGCTATACCAATCATGTTCAACGCGATGCATCATTAAGCGGCTACGGCCACGTGATACTGGATAAACAGGCATCAATGGTGGATGAGGAAAACGCTCATCTAAATATTCAATAATGATTTTAGCTTCATATAACGCTAACTCACGATCGATTAAAGTAGGTACTGTACCATAAGGATTTAAGTCAATTAAGTCTTCAGGCAAATTGGCTAAATCAACTAAATTTATATCAACACCAACGCCCTTTTCTGCTAATACTATACGTGCTTGATGACTATACATATCATCAGCATGCGAGAATAACGTCATTACTGAACGCTTATTTGCTGCTACGGCCATAGGGCCTCCTAATTTTAAACTACTTATTCAATAAAACGGATAATGGGGGCACAAAGCCCCCAGTATTTTTCGTAACCATTTACTCGTTACTTTCTATTCGCAACTCATAACTCGTAATATTAGTGTATATCTTTCCAATATTCTTTCTTAAGGAAGTAAGCAATAATGAAGAAGATAAACAAAAATATTAAGACATTAACGCCCATACTTTTTCGTTCAAGTTTACTTGGCTCACCAACATATTCTAAGAAGTTAACTAGATCACGCACTAAAACATCATACTCTTGAGTCGTTAAACTACCGCCCATAGCTGGTGTTATATTACCATGTTCGTCAATTGAGCTAACACCTTGCAAATCTTGCAATACATGTGGCATACCAACATCTTTGAATACTTTATTGTTCACACCAAATGGACGTTCACTGTCCATATAAAATGAACGTAAGTAAGTATAGATCCAATCTGGGCTACGTAAACGCGCTTCAAGGGTTAAATCAGGTGGCGCAGTACCAAACCATTTAGCTGCCTCTTTTTCTGGCATGGTATTGGTGATGTGATCACCTGGTTTCTTGCCAGTGTACATATAATTTTCAATACCATCAGCTTCTTCGATACCTAAATCTTTAAAGGTACGATTATAACGTTGATATTGTAACTGATGACAGCCTAAACAATAATTGATATAGGTTTTAAAGCCATTTCTTAATGACTCTTTATCGGTTAAATCATTCTTTGCTTTGTCTAAGTGAATATCGCCTGACGAAGCAAGTGCAGACACAGACACTAAGGTAACTAAACCAAAAGCTATTGCTGCTTTAATTAAATTTTTCATTAGTGTGAAATCCTCATCGGTACTGGCTTACATTTTTCATTTTTGCTGTAAAACCAAAGTGCTACGAAGAAACCAAAGTAACCGAAACTAGCAATGGTACCAATCATATTATAAACTGGCGTTGCTGGTAATGTACCTAAAGCACCTAATACGACAAAACAAATTGAGAACTGAATTAGGTTAAATAAATGCAATTTAGAACGATATTTAACCGATTTAACCACACCGCGATCAAACCATGGCACAAGGAACAACACAATAATGGCTGAGAACATACCAATAGCACCTAATAGCTTGTCTGGAATAACGCGTAAAATAGTATAAAAAGGACCAAAATACCACACGGGTACAATATGCTCAGGCGTTTTCAAACCATTTGCAGGCTCAAAGTTTGGCGCTTCTATAAAGTAACCACCCCCTTCTGGCGCAAAGAACATTACCCAACAAAATAAAATCAAGAAACCAGCAACACCCATTATATCTTTTACTGAGTAATAGGGATGGAACGGGATAGCATCGACAATATCGTATTTATCACTATATTGTTTATGGAAAGTAAATTTACTGAGTTCTTCAGGCTTAATGCTGCCTTTTTTCTTCTTAACTTCAATACCTTCTGGGTTATTTGAGCCCACTTCATGTAGCGCTAAAATATGCAAAAAGACTAAAATAACTAATACCAATGGCATTGCAATAACATGTAAAGCGAAGAAACGGTTTAAAGTAGCACCAGAAATAACGTAATCACCACGGATCCATAAGGTTAAGTCATCACCTATTACGGGAATTGCACCAAACAAGGAGATAATTACCTGTGCGCCCCAATAAGACATATTACCCCAAGGTAATAAGTAGCCCATAAAGGCTTCAGCCATTAACACCAAGAAGATCAACATACCGAAGATCCATAATAATTCACGTGGTTTTTGATACGAACCATACATAAGGCCGCGCATCATGTGCAAATAAACCACAATAAAGAATGCAGAAGCACCCGTTGAATGCATGTAACGTAATAACCAACCGTAATCAACGTCACGCATGATATATTCAACCGAAGCAAACGCACCATCACCAGATGGCTCATAGCTCATGGTTAACCATACACCAGTTAAAATTTGGTTTACTAATACTAACATGGCTAGCGAGCCAAAAAAGTACCAAAAATTAAAGTTTTTTGGTGCTGGATATTGCGCCAAATGCTTGTTCCAAGCATCGGTTAAAGGTAAACGCTTGTCCATCCAAGCCATAAAATTAGCAAACATTATGCCGCTCCTTCACTTGTATCAGCGCCAACACCAATTAGTAAGGTATCTTCGCTGGTGAATGAATGCTCAGGAACCACTAAATTTAATGGTGCAGGAACCCCTTGAAAAACACGGCCAGCCATATCAAATTTACTACCATGACAAGGACAGAAGAAACCATTTTCAACGCCTTCAACTTTCTCAGAAAAATCACCTTGATGATAGGTAGGAGCACAACCTAAATGAGTACAAACACCTAGCGCTACTAAAAATTCAGGCTTGATAGAGCGGTAAGCATTGGTTGCGTAACTTGGCTGTTGCGCTTTTTCGGAATTAGGATCGCGTAATTGATCATCATGCTTTGCTAAACCGCTCATGGTTTCTTCAGTACGTCGAACTATATAAACAGGTTTACCACGCCATTCAACACGGATTAACTGACCAGGCTCGATCTTACTTACATTGACTTTAACTGGAACACCCGCAGCTTTCGCGCGAGCACTAGGATTCCAGGAACCAATGAAAGGCACAGCTACACCAGCTACACCAACACCACCAACAACGACAGTAGCCGCAGTTAAGAAGCGACGGCGGCCGTTATTTACAGGCACATTGCTCATTCATACTCTCCAATTCACATTGATTACCAAACAATTATTATTCATTAACAAAAAACGCAGACTAAAGCGTCTCTAAACTAACATCGTTATTATTTTTGTTTGATCGAATTTATACTAAACGGTACATCGACAAAATTTTTTTTATGATCATAAAGAAATAGGCTGTTTTTTACAAGATAAAAAACCGACAAAAAGTCGGTTTTTTAAAATCATAAAATGTATGATAAATTTGGTTCTAACGCTTAGAAAATTGAGGTTTCTTACGTGCTTTATGTAAACCAACTTTCTTACGTTCAACTTTACGAGCATCACGAGTTACGAAACCAGCCTGGCGTAAGCTAGGACGGAAAGTTTCATCAAACTCCATTAATGCACGAGTAATACCGTGACGAATTGCACCAGCTTGACCAGAAATACCACCACCAACTACTGTGATGTTAAAGTCAAACTTTTCTAACATTTCAACTAGATCCAATGGTTGACGAACAACCATACGAGCAGTTTCACGTCCGAAGTACTCAGAAATATCACGTTTGTTAATTGTGATTGCACCGTTACCAGCTTTCATAAACACACGAGCAGTAGAGCTCTTACGACGACCAGTACCGTAATATTGATTATCAGCCATTGCTTAAAGCTCCAAAAGTTGTGGTTGTTGTGCAATATGCTTGTGCTCAGCACCAGCATACACTTTTAATTTGCGGAACATTTCGCGACCTAAAGGACCTTTAGGTAACATGCCCTTAACAGCAAATTCAAGTACACGTGTTGGTGCTTTTTCAATTAGCTTTTCAAAGCTAATTTGCTTAAGACCACCAGGGAATTCAGTATGCGAATAGTAAATTTTACCTTTCGCTTTGTTACCAGTTACACGTACTTTCTCAGCATTAATAACAACGATATAATCGCCAGTATCAACATGAGGAGTATATTCTGGTTTATGCTTACCGCGTAAACGGCTAGCAATTTCAGTAGCGATACGACCTAAAGTTTTATCTTTGGCGTCCACTAAGAACCATTCGCGTTGTACGCTTTCTGGTTTAGCTACAAAAGTTTTCATTAAAAAACCCAATATTAAAATGTTACTTAAATAACAAGTTAAACTAATGCTTAGCTTGTCGGTTAATAATAGACCACGCAATTACCCCTTCGAGTATCGAGCCTAACGCCCTATTCACTACCTATTAAGTCAGCTTAAAAGTAATAAAAAGACAGTTTGTAACGTAGGGATGCGGATTGTACAGAATATTATTAAAAAGATCACGCGTATTTTTAATCTTTTTAAATAATTCCTTTTGAAAAAGCTTATCCCTTAAAGCTAATTATTTTACCGCTAGGTCACCGCTAACCATACCTACCCACACAGAGCCATTAGCATTGCCTGTTTGAAATTTAGTTACAAAAAAGCGCCAGTCGGCGCTTTTTTTCATTTGATGCTTTGCTACTATTTGCCACTAAATAGCAAATTACATGAAAAGTAAAACTTACTTCTTACTAAGTGCACCAAAACGTTTGTTGAATTTATCAATACGACCACCAGTCTCTGCCGCTTTTTGCTTACCCGTATAAAATGGGTGACATGCAGAACATACGTCTAAATGAATATCTTTACGAGCTGTTGAACGAGTTTTAATAACATTGCCACAAGAACAAGTTGCTGAAAACTCAACGTAATTAGGATGAATGCCTTCTTTCATGGGAACCTCTATCTCTTTCGAGAAATTGGGCGTATCGCCACTTAGCCGTTTTATTACTATTAATAGAAAATTAATGAATAGAAAACTAATTAATAGAAAACGCCAAGCACCATACGGTGTAAAAATTAATGGGGGCGAATAATAAATGATCACAATAACGACTGCAAGCGAAAAGCAGCACAAAACTGATAAAAAAAACACTTATTAATAAAAGAAAGTATTTACGGTAAGATAGTAACCATTAACAACATTAATCACTCTTATTTATCACGTGTCTGAGCAAGTAACTCACCCTCAAGTAATACCTGTCGAGCTAGTACCTAAAAGTTATGTACAAGTTGCTGTTCCTGTACCCATGCGACAGTTATTTACTTATCAAATTCCTAAAAATATGCAACAGCCACCAATACATATTGGTGAACGAGTTGCAGTATCTTTTGGTGCAAGACAAGTTATTGCCATTGTTGTCTCTGTTAATCATGAGTGTAACATTGATGCAAAAAAAATAAAGCCTATTGCGAAACGCCTTAACGATAGTTTTCATTTAAGCGCTTCTTTAGTAAGTTTTCTGAAATTATGTGCAAATTATTACCATCATCCAATCGGTGATGTATTCCAACAAGCTTTACCTAAATTATTGCGCCAAGTTAACACGATAAATGTGCAGCCGCCTATGGTTTGGCATAGTGCAGAAATAACAGAAACCACGCAAAAACAACAATTAGAGAAAGTAACAACAAAAGCATCTAAACAATTTGCGCTTTATCAATTAATAGATAAACATCAAGGCATAAGTTGGGCAAAATTACGTAGCCTAGGCTATAGCAAAGCACAACTTAATGCACTGACAACAAAAGAATTGATAACAGAAATTAAACAGCAGCCTTGTCAATTTATTTGGCAAGACCTTGCGTTAGCACAAGAAAATAAGCAGATACTTTCTACTGAGCAAGCCATTATTGTCGCCGCAATCAATCAATCGTTTGGGCAATTTTCATGCCACTTAATTGATGGTATCACTGGCTCAGGCAAAACCGAAGTTTACTTACAAGCCATGGAAAATGTACTGGCTAATAATCAGCAAGTGTTAGTCATAGTGCCTGAAATCGGCCTAACGCCCCAAACTTTATTGCGTTTTGAGCAACGCTTTAACGTACCTATTTATTTGCATCATTCTAACCTAAATGACACTGAGCGTTTAGACACTTGGCTTAATGCACAACAAAGTAGTGCGGCTATTGTTATTGGCACTCGTTCTGCTATTTTTTCGCCGTTACATCAATTAGGTATGATAATCGTTGATGAAGAACACGATAGTTCGCTAAAGCAACAAAACAGCTTTCGTTATCATGGGCGAGACATTGCCATTTTACGTGCCCAACAATTAAATATTCCTATTATTTTAGGTAGTGCTACACCAAGTTTTGAATCACTACAAAATGCTCTATCAGGAAAATATCACTACCATCAACTACGTCAACGTGCAGGCAAAAGCCGTAAAGCAAAAATATCATTGATTGATATCGCTAAGCAGCAAATGAAATTTGGTCTTTCGGGTAGTTTGAAACATGAAATTAAACAAACATTAGCACGCGGTGAACAAGTATTAGTCTTTTTAAATCGTCGTGGTTATGCTCCTGCCATTAATTGCCAAGAATGCCATTGGTTGTGCGATTGTTCGCGCTGTGACAAACCTTATACTTTCCATCAAAAGCAACAATTATTAATATGCCATCACTGTGGTAGCCAAAAACGAGTACCTAGACAATGCCCAAGTTGTGGCAGTATTCGCATTGCACCTATTGGACAAGGAACTGAGCAACTAGAGCAACGCATCAGCGAAATATTCCCTGATGTTAGTGTAGTGAGAATTGATCGAGACAGTACACGAAAAAAAGGCGAGTTAACTAAGTTATTACAAGAAATTACCGATAAAAAACACCAACTATTAATTGGTACACAAATGCTAGCCAAGGGCCATCACTTCCCTGATGTAACGTTAGTCGCGGTGCTTGATGGTGATGGCGCATTATTTAGTTTTGATTTTCGCGCAAGCGAACAAATGGCGCAATTACTTATCCAAGTAGCAGGTCGTGCTGGTCGTGCTAGCAAACCAGGGAAAGTACTAGTACAAACTAGCTATCCAGATCATCCGTTGTTACAAGATTTAGTGCATAACGGCTATCAGCATTTTGCTAAACACGCTTTAATTGAGCGCAAACAGGCACTATTACCCCCTTTTAGTTTTCAAGCGTTAATTCGCGCCGAAGCAAATTATCCAAATTACCCTGAAAAATTTTTACGGGCACTAACAGAGCAAACATTACCGAACTGTGAATTTGCGGGGCCGGTGCCTGCCGCCATGGAAAAAAAGGCAGGTAAATTTCGTTATCATTTGATTCTACAAGCAAAATCTAGAAAAGAGTTACATGTCGCTATTTTGCAATTACTGATAGTAATACCAACTAACCAATGGCAAAGTAAAGTACGTTGGACTTTGGATATTGATCCTATTGATTTAAACTGGTGAGTCGTTAAAATAGCTAAAATTTTCCGCGATTATCCTACCACCCATGTCAAATCAAGATTATATTACTCGCACACCATCCAAAAAGAAAAAAAACAATCCTTACCCAAAAAGCACATCCCAACCTGCAACTACATTGACATGTAAAGCCAAGCTTACTGGCTTTACAATTATCGCATTAATTGCTGCCTTTGCTTACAGCTTATGGTATTTAAAAACCAGTCCAAGTACTAAAGTTCCCGCTCAAAATAAAACAACAACGTCAATAACAAAAAAAACATCTTTACCTAAACCGCCAACAGAAAAGTGGACCTATGTTGAAAACTTAAAAACTAAAGAGATTGAAGTGGGTCAATACAGGGTAAAACAAAAAGGTCCTTACAGATTACAGTGCGGCTCTTTTAAAACAATGACACGAGCAGAATCATTAAAAGCCACAATTGCTTTTTCAGGTATAGAATCAGTAATTAAAAAATCTATCGGCAGTAACGGAACTTGGTACAAGGTAATATTAGGGCCTTATGAACGCAAAAGATTAGCAGAAAAAGATAAGCATAAATTGAGAAATAATAGTGTTAACTATTGCAAAGTTTTTTTATGGGAATAATTTAACTCTCTCCTTGAAAAGTCAGCAATGATCCCAATTAAATTTACAATAAAAATATAATTATTCAGATTGGAGTTAGTATGACTACTATCGTTTCAGTTAGACGCAATGGCAAAGTAGCCATTGGTGGTGATGGTCAAGTCTCATTAGGTAATACCGTAATGAAAGGCAATGCCAAAAAAGTACGTCGTTTATACAATAACAAAGTGCTCGTTGGTTTTGCTGGTGGTACAGCAGATGCTTTTACTTTATTTGAACGCTTTGAAAGTAAGCTTGAACAACATCAGGGTCATTTAACCAAAGCGGCGGTAGAATTAGCAAAAGACTGGCGTAGTGATCGTGCCTTAAGAAAACTTGAAGCCTTACTTGCGGTAGCCGATGAAACCGCCTCATTAATTATTACTGGCAATGGTGATGTGGTGCAACCAGAGCACGATTTAATTGCCATTGGTAGCGGCGGTAATTTTGCACAATCAGCGGCAATCGCCTTGTTAGAAAACACCGAATTAACAGCCAAAGAGATTGTTGAAAAATCATTAACCATTGCTGGCAATATTTGTGTTTTTACCAATCAAGAACATACAATAGACGAGCTATAGTGGCGAATTACGAAAAATTATTGCCTTGGTAGTAAACCAAGACGAAATGAGGATTAAAATATGTCAGATATGACTCCCCGTGAAATTGTCCACGAATTAGACAGCCATATTATTGGTCAAAGTGATGCTAAACGTGCTGTTGCTATCGCGTTAAGAAACCGCTGGCGTCGTATGCAGTTAAATGAAGCGTTACGTAACGAAGTAACCCCAAAAAACATTTTAATGATTGGTCCAACGGGTGTTGGTAAGACTGAAATTGCCCGTCGTTTGGCTAAATTAGCGCATGCTCCTTTTATCAAAATTGAAGCAACAAAATTCACCGAAGTGGGTTATGTTGGTAAAGAAGTTGAGACCATTATTCGAGATCTTGCCGATATGGCTATCAAGATGGTTAAAGAAAACGAAATGAGTCGCGTACAGCATTTAGCAGAAGAAGCCGCTGAAGAGCGTATTTTAGATGTATTATTGCCTCCTGTTCGTGACGGCTTTGGTAATGACAAAGAAAGCGTAAACACTAATACTCGCCAAATATTTCGTAAAAAATTACGAGAAGGTAAATTAGATGACAAAGAAGTAGAGCTAGATTTAGCCGCACCACAAGTAGGCGTTGAAATAATGGCGCCTCCTGGTATGGAAGACATGACTTCGCAATTGCAGAGCATGTTCCAAAACATGTCGAGCGATAAAACCAAAAAACGTAAACTAAAAATTAAAGATGCCGTTAAGGCGTTACAAGAAGAAGAAGCGACTAAAATCGTTAATCACGATGATATTAAACAAAAGGCCATTTACGCAGTAGAGCAAAATGGTATTGTTTTTATTGATGAAATTGACAAAATTTGTAAACGCGCTGACAGTAGCGGTGGTGGAGATGTATCTCGAGAAGGTGTACAACGTGATTTGTTACCCTTAGTAGAAGGTTCAACGGTTAGTACCAAGCATGGCATGATCAAAACCGATCATATTTTGTTTATCGCTTCAGGTGCCTTTCAAATGACTAAACCTTCAGATTTAATTCCTGAGTTACAAGGTCGCTTACCCATTCGGGTAGAATTAAAAGCCTTAACATCTGATGATTTTGTTAGAATTTTAACCGAACCCTTTGCTTCACTAACAGAGCAATATATTGCACTATTAGCGACTGAAGGTGTTAATGTTGAATTTAGTGGCGATGGCATTCAAGCTATAGCTAATGCCGCTTGGCAAGTAAATGAGACTACTGAAAACATTGGAGCACGTCGGCTACACACCATGATGGAGCGATTAACAGAAAAGCTATCTTTTCATGCCGACCAACGATCAGGTGAGACTATATTGATCGATGAAAACTATGTAAACAGCACCTTGAGCGAAGTGATTAAAGACGAAGATTTGAGTCGTTTTATACTTTAACTCTTTATACTCTAACTCTTTAAGCTATTAATAAACTATATGATTATTACGCGTTTGATTATCAATAATACTGAAAAAAACCTTACTATTTACACTGATAAAAGTAAGGTTGCTCGATTAAATTTTGAATATTTACGCGTTTTCCCTCCAACAACTGATAACCATCAAAAACAAGCACTGGTTAGCCATAAAAAAGAGGTTAAATTAACAACAATAGAAAGTGTCGGCAAGCATGGTTATCGGTTTATTTTTGATGATCAACACAGTGCTATATATTCCTCCAATTATCTAGAACTACTCATCAAAGAATATGATCAACGCTGGCAGCATTATTTAAATGAGCTTAAAACCTCAGGTCACTCACGTGAAGCAATGATAAACATTACTCAATTATAAATTGCTTCACATCTTCTATCTTAATTTTAGCTTTATAGTTTCAAGTTTTGTCAAAAAAGTTAAGCTAGGCGCAAAAAAAGCCGCCCCAGTTTCAGCTTGAGTGTATTTAAGAAGGTGATCTACATTGCCATGCTCATCACCATAAATCATGCTTTTTAACATCATTACAAACGGTTTAGGTGAATGGCAATAAGACACGAAAAATAATCCTTGGCACTTCATATCACCATAAGGCATACTTTGTCTTAAAATTTCAATAGCATTACCTTGATCATCTTTTAAGTTTGTACGCTTAGTGTGAGCCGTTAGCGGTTTATCTTCACTTTCATACTCGATATTATCTAGCTTTGTACGGCCATAAGTATCTTCTTGCTCTTTATTTTCTAGTGAATTCCAAAGCGTTAAGTTATGTTGATATCTTTGTGTATGTACATAGCTACCACTTGCAAATATGGTGTCCTCGCAATCTTTCACTAAAGCCACTTCTCGGCGATGCATTCCTTGAGGATTTTCAGTGCCATCAACAAAGCCTGTTAAATCTCGACCATCTAAAAAACGAAAGGCTTGTACTTGCTCAATTAATTCAACGCTGTCAGCAAGTAACTGGCAAACTTTAGCGTTAACAATATGATTAACATCAGCACGATCACTGCGTATCTCAATATAAATGTCAGCATTAATACTCGGTGCCACTCGATCATCACTATACATTGTCGGGAAGGGCTCCAACAATGCAGGGCGTGCTTGCGGATAAAATTCATCCCAATAATTCGCACCTATCGCAA
The DNA here is from genome assembly GCA_965261045.1 of uncultured Colwellia sp. GTDB lineage: Bacteria > Pseudomonadota > Gammaproteobacteria > Enterobacterales > Alteromonadaceae > Colwellia. The sequence goes on along the minus strand of CBDHCJ010000001.1, from coordinate 227,736 downwards.
TCACTCCAGTTAAATTAGCTTCTGAGTATTGATCGGCATACTCTTCAAACAATGCAGGTAAGCGGGACAATGCGGTACGAATAAAAGCATTTTTATCATCTAAGACATTAAAGAATAGATAACTGCCATGTAAGTTAGGCTCAGCGCAAATACCAAATTGTTCTCTAGCCATATGAAATTCCTAAAATTAAAAAAGTTTATATTTCTTTATATTTCTTTATTGTACACAAAAAAAAGTATTCTGTTTACATCACTTACCACAAATCATCTTTATCTGGCACATCAACTTGCATTAGAATGGCTGGTATTTGTTTATCAACCATGCCTCTAATCATGGCTCTAACCTTGCCAACGTCAATCCTCGCTAATAGAGTATTTTTCATAAATCACTATTCACTTTGTTAGTGTTTTGAACTGAACTAATTTCATCAAGTAAACAATGAGCTAGCTCTTCAACAACGTCAATATGCTGGCATTTAATTGCACGCTCTAATGTAATCGCACTTTGCGATAACTCGGCGAAGCCAAACATTTTTGCCGCCCCTGCTATTTTATGAGCAGCTCTAGCCAAGTTATCATTATCTTCACTATACTGTAAAATATCGAGTTTATCTTGTGACAAGTTAGCGATAAATGATTGCACAAGATCTGTTATATCAAAATCCTCAAGTGTATTATTTTGCCCTTCTTGCGCTGCTACCCGCTCAGTATAATATTGACCAATAGTAGCTAAAAACGGTTCCCTTTCTATTGGTTTTTTTAGATGTCCATCAAAGCCCAGTGCTAAATATTGTGCTATTTCATGAGACATTGCATTGGCAGTCAGGGCATAAACAGGATTAGTACAGCCAAATTCTCGCAGCTTTTTCAACGCTTGTATTCCATCCATTTCAGGCATCTGTATATCTAATAACGTTAAAGCAGGCTTATATTTAACACACAACTCAACTGCCTCTTTGCCATTGCGAGCACTTAGCACTTCTAATCCTAAACTTGTTAATATCCGGGTAATTAAGCGGCGATTATCATCATGATCCTCAGCGAGTAAAATTTTACCGCTATAACGCTTTTTATCATAAGAAATATAAGAAAACTCATCACAATTATTACTGGGATTTTCTGAGATAGAGTAAATATCACCAAAGGGTAATTTAAAAATAAAGGTACTTCCTTGGTTTATTTGGCTAGTCACAGTAATTTGACCTAACATCACTTTTGCTAATTGATCAGATAAAAATAACCCTAAGCCAGATCCAGAAAATCGCCTACTAATGCTATTATCTGCTTGGCTAAAACTATTAAAAATTTTTGCGCGTTGCTCTTTATTCATGCCAATTCCTGTATCAGTTACAGTGAAAAACAATGTTTTATCAATGATGGCAATATCTAAAGTCACCCAGCCTTCATTGGTAAATTTTATTGCGTTAGAACAAAGATTTATTAAAATTTGTTTAAGCCTTAAGGCATCGATATTAATAATAAAAGGGCTAGGCAAATGATGACTAATAGTAAAAGATAAGTTATTTTTCATGGCTTGTTCAGTAAAAATATTACCTAATTCATTCACTATCTTATGTAAATCTTGTTGCCGCTCTTCAAGCTCAAATTTATTTGCTTCAATTTTACTTAAGTCTAAAATGTCATTTATCAACTGCAGCAAATGCAAACTATTACTGTGGATGACTTCTACTTCTTTAGCGATTACATTATCATCAAAATCACCATGAATAATCGCTTCTGCTTGACCTATAACGGCGGTGAGCGGTGTTCTAATTTCATGACTCATATTGGCTAAAAATTGACTCTTAATTAAATTAGCATTTTGCAACTCTTGGGTTAGAAACTCTAGGGCTTCAGTGCGATGTTTAACCCTGCTTTCTAATTGATTTTTTAAACGGCTTTCTAAATAACGGCGATAAATTAAAAACACAACCACCAACAAAAAGATCCCTCCTAAGAAAATAAAATTTCGCAACTGTTCAGACTTAGTCGCTTCTAATTGTTGTAATTTTTTACTTTGCTCTAAACTATTCACTTGTTGAGCTAATTGATAAGATTCAAATTGTGCGATCTGCTCATTTAACGTTTCATTTGATAATTTTAACCGCGTTCGTTGATAAGTTAACTGTGCTTTCAAGGCTTGCACCGTGCTTTGTTGCGCCGCATAAATTAACGACATTAACCCTAAATTATCATTAATTAACTCTTGATAGCCCATTTTTTTAGCAATAACATTTGAAGAATAAACATACTTGCTGGCTTTCTCAATATCCCCTTGATAGAAATAGACTTTTGCTAAAGTATGTAAACTCCCACCATAAGCTTTTTTATGACCAATTTGTTGGCTAATATCAACACCTTGTTCAGCATAGATCAACGCTTTATCAGGATCGGATAATTCATAATATATTTCGGCAATATTATGAAGCTGAGAAGCTACATCATACTGTCGATCATGTTTTTGAAAATAATGTAGTGCGGTTAAGTTATATTGCTTTGCTTGTTGATATTGACCTGAATACTTAAACGATACGCCTAAATCAGCTGATGCCTTGGCCACACCATAGTCATCGCCAATGTCAGCCCTTTTTGCAATAACCTTTTTTAGCATACTAATAGCAATATCAAAGCGTCGTAAACTAATATAAAGCGTGGCAATGTTAAAACGCACATCAATTTTATCTACTTCATCACCAAAACGTTGATATAAAGGCTCAGCTTGTTGATAATTTGTAAGAGCGGCTACCGCATTGCCTTGTGCTGTTTGCACTAAAGCAATATTGTTTAATAAATTAGCCTGCTTAATAGCGATAACAGCTGAAAATGTTTGTTTTTTAAAATAGTTAAGAGCCGCTTGATAGTATTCAAGCGCTTCCTCATATTGGCCTTGATAATAAAAAATAATACCAAGTAACTTATTTGCATTGGCTTGCTGCAAGAATAGTTTTTGTTGAACCGCTATTTTTTTAGCTATTTGAGTGGTTCGTAATGCTTGCTCAAACTCATTTAAGGCGATATAACTTCGGCTTTGTAATATCAGTATGTTAATACGTTCAACATCGGTTAGCTGTTTGTTATTAAGTAATTTATCTAAGTGGGCTACTACTTCAACTTGATCTTTTTGTTGGGCAATCTTAGCTAGTTGCTGAGCCAAACTTTCAGTTCGAGCAAAAATCTCAAACGAAAACGAAAACGAAAGTAACAACAACAATAATATACGCCACATAGTAAGCCTTGAACGAGTAGTTACCAGAGAAAAGTACCAGAAAAAAGATAATATTTTGATTTATTATATCAATATATACCCAAACTTATTGACCTATAACAAAAAACTAGCATTTCTGCTAGCTTTTTCTTATTAACAAGTATCTTTTTTAGATAAAAGGTTAATCCCTAGTAAACTCTGGATATGCTGCCATACCACCACAGTCACTTATATCAACGCCTTCGTACTCTTCTTCATCACTTACACGAATACCGATAACTTTTTTCAAGGAAAACCATATGACAAAACTAGTACTGAATACCCATACAAAGATAGTTGCCGCGCCAATTAACTGACCGCTAAAACTAGCATCTGAGTTGGTAATTGGCACAATAAGCAAACCAAATAAGCCCACTACGCCGTGAACAGAAATTGCACCTACGGGATCATCAATTTTAACTTTATCAAGTGCAATAATGGATAACACTACGACAACACCTGCGATAGCACCAAAAATAGTCGCTTGTAATGGCGAAGGAGTTGATGGCTCGGCAGTAATCGCAACAAGACCAGCTAAGGCACCATTTAACGTCATAGTTAAATCCGCTTTCTTAAATAAGATTTTAGCAAAAACTAGGGCAGCAATTGCACCTGCAGCGGCGGCGGCATTAGTGTTTAAAAACACCATAGCAACTGAGTTAGCGCTATTAACATCAGCAAGCTTTAATACTGAACCACCATTAAAACCAAACCACCCCATCCATAAAATGAATGTACCCAAAGTAGCCATAGGCAAGTTAGCACCAGGAATTGCATTTACCTTACCGTCTTTAGTATATTTACCTTTACGAGAGCCTAATAATAATACCCCTGCTAATGCCGCAGAAGCACCCGCCATATGAACAATACCAGACCCTGCAAAATCAGAGAAACCAAGTTCACCTAAAGTGTAAAGACCAAATACAGCATCATTATTCCAAGCCCAAGCACCTTCCATTGGGTAGATAAAACCAGTTAAGACTACAGTGAAAGCTAAGAAAGCCCAAAGTTTCATGCGCTCAGCAACGGCGCCAGAAACAATTGACATAGCTGTGGCAACAAATACCACTTGGAAGAAGAACTCTGATGCATTTGAATACACAGCACCGCCCTCAAAACCTGCCTCGGCAGACTCAGCTAATACGACACCGACTAAAGCTTCAGCGTTATGTGCGCCATCAAGCGCAACACCATCTAAAAATACGCCGCCACCATACATAATGTCATAGCCAACAATTAAATACATAATACAAGCAATAGCATATAAGGCTACGTTCTTTGTTAAAATTTCAGTGGTGTTTTTAGCCCTTACTAAGCCGGCTTCTAACATAGAAAAACCAGCAGCCATCCACATGACTAATGCGCCACAAATAAGAAAATAAAAGGTATCAAGTGCATATTGTAATTGAAAAATATTTTGTTCCATTGTTTTTCTCCTTATAAGGCTTCTGAATCTTGCTCACCAGTACGAATACGTACCACTTGCTCAAGGTTATAAACAAATATTTTACCGTCACCAATTTTTCCAGTGTAGGCAGCTTTAATGATGGTTTCCACTAAACGCTCAACAATATTATCGTTCACGGCAATTTCTAATTTCACTTTCGGTAGAAAGTCCACTCGGTATTCAGCACCACGGTATAATTCAGTATGTCCTTTTTGACGACCAAAACCTTTAACTTCACTGACGGTGGTACCTTCAACACCAATTTCAGAAATGGCTTCGCGAACATCATCTAGTTTGAATGGTTTAATGATTGCGTTAACTATTTTCATTGCAGACCTCTATTTATTGTTTTCATTAAATACTTTGAGCTTTGAACATTACATTACAATTCATATGCCAAAACAATTAACACATAAAAATCAATAACTTAATAAAATTGGCTTTACAAAAAAAGTATCAGTGCACCAAAATAGCACAGTAATATTAACCTGGCGTTTTTATTTGGTGCATCTTTTGACAGGCTTCCTTCGATAAGCTTGGGACAAACGGAAAAAAGGGTTTTGTTTAAGACAAACAATAATCTAACTTCTTTCACTGGCTCAGAGCGAACGGAATAAAAGTGGTTGATATTTATGACTTTATTTCAATTGCCACACACTTAAATGAGGAAAGCTCAAAGTAAAATTTCGTCGGTTTATTTTGATAAGACGAGTTAACTGCTGTTGCTCTAATAAGTTAAAATGCGGCGCTAGCGTTAATGATAAGCCCTCAAAACCAGTAACATTTTCACCATTAATTTTTAGCCCTCCCAACCAATTCTCTTTTACGGTGTATTGCTCATCAAAATCATAACTTGAAACAATAATAAGCAAGCCCTTAGCATTTAATCGTGTATGTACTTCTTGTAAAAACGCGCGAGGATCATAGCTTTGCTCAAGTACATGTTGAGCAACAATAGCATCATAGCCCTTAAAGACAGCTTTAAGATTACTGATATCACCTTGACTAAAAAATATATTCTCGCTGCAAGGTAAATCAACATCGGTTAAGTTGATCTCATAAAAATCAACAATGTCCCCTTCTTTTTCTAATAAATAACGGACAGATTTCCCTTGTTGTAAATTCACTCCATGACGAATATAACGAGCAGAAAAGTCGACCCCATCAACTTGGTTAAAATATTGAGCTAAAATAAAACTTGTTCGACCGACACTACAGCCTAAATCAAGGCAGGTATTGTTAGCTACTTGGTATTTTTCAACACATTTTATTAATTGGTCGGTTATTTGTTGACTATAATTCTTTACCGCTGATTTAGCTTGTCCGTATTGCGCATGTAATTGCTGGCAAATAGTAGTATCATTTTCATAATGATTCGATTCAAGATTAGGCAGCTCCTTACTTTGGCTCTGCACATAACGAAAGCCTGCATGTTGAAAAAAATGACGACGAAAGGCATAACGCGAGTGTTTCGTTATTTCATTACCAGAAGAAATCCATGAACCGCCTTTAATTAAGTTATGTTTACCATCAAAAGTAGGAGTAGAAAAATCATCATATAAAGGGTGTACTTCAAAGCCATGAAAACCATCAATGGTTGATTCAGTCCATTGCCAAACATTACCAACAATATCAAAAAGCCCATAGTGTTCAAATTGATCAACGGGGCAAGAAGAAGCATAACCTTCATTATTAAGATTACCTGGTGCTGTTTGCCAAGTAGTTAAGTCACCTTCAACCTTGTCACGCAAGCAAAGCCACTCAGCTTCGGTGGGCAAACGAATAAATTGCTTTTTATTATCAATGCTTTGGCTGTTTTTCCAGTGACAAAAAGCGTTGGCTTCAAGATAATTAACTTCAACAGGCCAGTTTAACGGCAACGGAATTTCATTTAGCAAATTACGTTGCCAATAAACATCCTCATTATTATCATTCGCTCTTTTAAACCAAAAACGTGGCATGCTAGCTTTAGTAAAAGCAAGCCACTGCTGCCCTTCTTCGGTCCAATAATCACCTTGCTGATAGCCTTTAGCTTCAATAAAGGCTAAATATTCTTGATTAGAAACTAAATACTTTGATGCGCGAAAATCTTTAACCTTTAACTGATCGTAACCATATTCATTATCCCAGCCAAAAGTATCATCACTGGTTGGTTTACCCAACTCAATTAACTGCCCTTTCACTGACACCAACTCATTAATGGGTGCTCTACCAGTATTATGGCAAGTAGACCAAGGCTCAACAGAGGTAAGGTAGTGCAAAGGCAACATGCGCATGATCACTGACGAGGTTTCAATGTGAATACATTCATGTTCACAACCCATAAGAATAATCCAAGCTAATGAATCTTGAGTTATGGGTAATGACAGTGACATGTTATCAATTAAATTTTCAACAAGCTCAGCTACTTGTTGTCTATAGACTCTAACCTCATCAACACTAGGCCAATCATAATGCGCACTGTTTAGATCATCCCAACTCATTTCATCAACCCCAACCGCACAAATAGCTTCTAATTTGCCATTGATCCGCTCAGAAATAAATTTGCCTAATATAAGTTTATTGATATAAAAACTAGCGGTATGACCAAAGTAAAAAATGAGGGGATGACGTAAACGCTCAGGCCTTAAATAATAAGCGCGATCATCATTTATAAGTGAAAACAGAGACTCGTATTTAGCCCATATTTGCTTAAAATAGTTTTTTAACTCACTTCTCTTCGCGCTAATACTTTCGCCATTCAATAGCGGTAGCTTGGCTCTCTTAGTTTTACTGACATCCATAAATCAATTACTTATTTTATTTATTTATTTATTTATTTAGTTATTTAGTTATTTAGTTAAATCTGTGTTGTTAAAAATACTGATCTGATAATGCTCTAAGATTGCTTGCTTTATTTTATCGCCTAACTTCATAGGACAGTCAAGCACATTATTTGATTTCGCAAAATTAGTTTTTTCTTCTATGAGATTAATACTATCACTAAACCAAGTACTGGCTTTGAATAAATCCAATGCCCCTAAAGTAGCAGTATTAAGTTCTTCCGTAAAAAGTGACTGTGGCAGAGAGATAGGGGTAAAGCTATCGATTAACAAACACGACTTTTGTTCATAAGCTTGCACTGCATCTAACACATTTATCAAGCCATAAAGCACATTAATAAAAGGGTTATAATGAAGACTAGCAGCGCCCAACCTATGTTCTATTCTGGCCGTTTTTTGCCAGTTTTGTTGCACTGATAACACTTGATTCTTACTATCGTACAATAAAGGCTCTTCACCCATATTTTGATTATGCTTGCCACGTTTTTTATATAAAGCAATGCTGCCTTGATGGCCACCCGATATATCTACAGGCGAACAAAGCTCTTGCGCTAAGCCATAACGTGTTTTCAAAGCTAAACGCTCAAAAGCGGCTTCTTCAGGTAGATATAATAAACAACACTCTAAGCTGGTACGTAAAAAACAATTTTGCAAATACTCGCCAAAACCTTCTTTAGCTATAAGATTATTACCCTTACTATCAAGCACACTAACATTTAACTGCACAGCATTAGGAATATGAACCGCGCGAGTATCATTAGTAAAAATTTGGCTAGAACCGGAAATGAGCTTCCCTTGATCGCCAGACCAGACCACTGGCTGGATCAAGGTTTCTATAGCTGAATTTTTTCCATAAAATTGTTGAAAAAGTATTGGTAACTTAGTGATGATCTGCTGTAAATTATGTGCTTCTTTTAATGGCGTTTGATTATTGAAAAGTGAGACATATTCCCACTGATTTCGCCAATATTCACAAACAATTTCACCATCAATATCTAGCTTGCGTAGGCATTGATTAATACGGCTAAAATCTAATTTTTGATCATTATTATTATTATTATTATTATCAAAACGATAACAACCTTCTAATTCAAAATGGAGCTGCGCTCTATAACCACCTTGCATTAAATAATTTTGCGCTAGGGTAATTGCATTTATGGTTAAATGCTGTAGCGGTAATGATTGTTGAATAAAATTATCATTCATGGTGCGGTGAATAGCTATTACCAAAATTAATTTTGTTGTTGGTGCAAATGTAGCCTATGTTGCTTATATTGTCGATATTGCATTGCTCGATTTTTACCACTCGCTTTTGCATGATATAGCGCTTTATCTGCTTGCAAATGTTACTTGTTACTTTGTTTACGAAATAATTGTTCTAAAAGTTAAGTTAATGCGTGCATCCTGAACTTTTTTAGTCGGTGGTAAACGGTGTAACCAGTTTTTTTGTGTTACCCCTTTCATCACCAATAAACTTCCTGCTTTTAAAGCAAGTGATACTACTTCTTTCGTTTGTTTATGTTTAAAAGCAAACTTTCGTGTTGCGCCAAAGCTTAATGACGCAATAGCACTATTTTCTTTGAGATCTGTTTCACCATCACTATGCCATGCCATACCCTCACTACCATTGTGATATAAATTGAGTAAACACGAATTATAACTTTCACCCGTTTGTTGCTCTACCATAGCCTTTAAAGCTTGCAGGTTTTTCGTCCACACTAAAGCACGTTTGGTAATGTTGGAATAGGTATATTCAAAAGGCTGCTCTGCATACCAAGCAACCTTGCGTTTGGTTTCAATGTGCTTGCCAAAAATTACCGCTTGATCACAGCGCCAATCAACCTCGCTAAATAACGCATCAAAATAAAAGTCGGATTCATCTAGCGGCATTATTTCGCCATGATAATTAACCACACCATCTTTAGATAAAATATTAATTGGTTCAGTTAATATTTGTTCAAACAAATTCATCAGGATTTTCCATAGCAGCTCGAAATGCACTGTTATAATATACAGTACAGTGGTACTTGTACACCACTAGGCACAGTTAATTGAATCGAGTAATACAGAACGGCGTAACATCAATATCGGTTATCTGCTCGCTAACTAGCTGCCCAATCAACTTACCCGTAATAGCCCCTTGGGTCAGACCTAAATGTTGATGTCCCAAAGCAAAGAAAATTTTATCATGCTGTGGAGCTTTGCAGATCACTGGCAATGAATCGGGTAATGAAGAACGTAACCCCATCCAACGTTTTTCAATACCATTGACTAGCTTATCACCAGCTTCCATCGGCAATTTTTTTAAAATGAATTCAGCATTATTTCTGAGCATATCAGCCCGTTGATAATTAGCTTTACCATTAAGACCTGCATACTCAACTGTGCCAGATAACCTCAACATATTATTCATAGGAGTGACAATAAACTTACGCTCTGCTGAGGCAACTGGACGAGATAATAGCTGCTCTTCATTTTCAGCCATGGCTAAGGTTAAGCTATAACCACGCTCGGCTTCTACTGGCAGTGAATAGCCTAAGCTTTTTAATAAATCTTTTGACCAAGCACCTGTAGCAAGCACACATTGACCAAAATTGTGCTGTTCATCACCAATATCACTTACCGTATTAACAACCACACCTGCTTCGTTTTGCACAATACTGTCAACGGTTAATTGTTTAAATTCCATACCTAAATTTTTTCCATAATCAGCTAATGCATTACAAATTTCTAGCGGATCACCCGTATGGGCAACGTCGGTAAAATATAAGGCATAAGTGATGTTGTCATTTAAGTTTGGCTCAAGTGCTAAGGTTTGTGCTCTATCTAATAATTCAACACCAACATCTGCTTGTTGATAATGTTGATACATAGCCATCACATCACAATAAGGCGTTTTTTCAAACACCAATAAAGAGCCTTTAGTGATCAATAAGTGCTCGGCACCAGCCGCTTGCAATAAAGGTTTATAATATTCAATCGCTTGCTTATTTAACGTTTTGATTGCGGCACTATTTTTATCCCTTTTACTAACGCGCATATTATTAAAAAACTGTATAAACCAAGGCATTGCTTTAATAAAATATTTAGGCGATAAAGCGACTGATCCTAGGGGGTCAAACAACATTTTCGGCAATTGTAATAATAATGACGGCTCAGCTAATGGAAAAACCTGCTCTGTAGCAAAATGACCAGCATTGCCTTTAGAACACCCCTCGCCTATACCTTGCTTATCAACCAGAGTTACTTGATAACCCAAAGACTGCAATGCTAGTGCACAGTTTATCCCAATAATTCCAGCGCCAATAACGACAACTTTTTGGCTGTTGAAACCACCTTTTGATAAAAAATTTATATTTGAATTCATTTGTTTTTTACCTGTTAAATCAATCAGTGCTCAACCATTAAATCAATCAAACTTAAGTTAAAATTTATACTTGTAACTTATCTTTTACTGTATACAATATACCTAAGCCTTGCTAGCAATATTTTTGCCTAGTCAAATTAACATATTGAGCTTAACACTCACTATTAAATAACGAGAATGAAAGTCGCATTGATTTAAGTAAGTTTACTCTTGACTAAATTTAGTTAAAAAAATAGTCATTATTCACCTATCCTTAATTAGTCATCCTTGAGGCGTTTTCATCGAGGAACTCGCTTTAACTAATGAATGGATTCCCGATCAGCAACATCGAGAATAACAATTTATCGGCTTGTTTATCAAACAAGCCCAATACCAACGGATTAACACAGTTATGATTAAAGGCACTTTCTTTTGCATTGATGCTCACACTTGTGGCAACCCAGTACGCTTAGTCACCAGTGGTCACCCTAACCTGCAAGGGAAAACCATGAGTGACAAGCGGCTAGACTTCATTGAAAACTATGACTGGATCCGCAAAGGCTTAATGTTCGAACCACGCGGCCATGACATGATGTCGGGCGCCTTTTTGTATCCGCCTTGTAGTGACAATGCGGATGCTTCCATACTCTTTATTGAAACCTCTGGCTGCTTGCCTATGTGTGGTCACGGTACTATTGGCACCATTACTGCGGCATTAGAAAATGGCTTGTTAATACCTAAAGTTGAGAACCAGTTGATTATTGATGTGCCCGCAGGTCAGCTAACGATTGAATACCAACAAGAAGCTAACAAGGTAACTTCTGTTAAAATTTTCAACATTGCTTCTTATTTAGTGTATCGCGATGTCATCTTAACTATTCCCAGCCTTGGCTGCTTAAAAGTCGACGTTTCTTATGGCGGTAACTTTTATGTCATTATTGAACCACAAGAAAATTTCCCTGGTATTGAACAATGGGATGCGAATCAAATTTTGCATTGGAGCTTAATGGTTCGTGAAATTGCCAATAACGAGCTCACTTGTGTACACCCCGAAGATAGCAGCGTTAATGGCATTTCTCATGTACTATGGACAGGAAAGCCACAAACGCAAGGCTCTGATGCTGCCAATGCCGTGTTTTATGGTGATAAAGCCATCGACAGATCCCCCTGCGGCACAGGCACCAGTGCCAGAATGGCGCAATTATTTGCTAAGGGGCAACTAAAAATTGGTGATACTTTTATCCACGAAAGTTATATCGGTAGTCAGTTCGTCGGCAAAATTGAGCAAATCGTAGCGCTAGATACTGAAGATGGAAAAATTTCCGCCATCATGCCAAGTATCGAAGGTTGGGCACGGGTATTTGGTAAAAATTGCATCACTATAGATGACGATGACCCTTATGCGTTTGGTTTTGTCGTGCAATAACCCTTTGCCGATGCATTAGAAGCTGAAATTAACACAGCAATTAATCGCACGAATTAAGCGTTTTCAGTGTCCTATTGGTTATCAAAATATGCCATAAGCTTTACTACCTAAAGCCTTGCAAAGTTAGTTGTTAACTAATCACTAATTTAAATCCACAAGTAACTACCTACTTTCAAACGAAATAAAGTATATTAGTCTGCCTTATAGAATATTCAACACAAAGAGATATGATGCATAAACTAACAACATTGCTAGATCGCATTACCATTGAGCCAATAACAACTGCTACTTCTTGTGTCATCTGGCTGCATGGCTTAGGTGATTCAGGCGCGGGGTTTGCGCCAGTGGTGCCACTATTAAATTTACCGCATGATCATACTATTCGTTTTGTCTTTCCACATGCACCAGAACAAGCCATCACCATTAACAATGGTTTTATGATGCCAGCTTGGTACGATATTAAAAATGATAATCTGCATAATCGGGCAGATATGGATGGCATACTTTACTCTGAGTGTTTGGTGCGCGCTTTAATTCAAGAGCAAATTGATAACGGAATCCCAGCAAGTAACATTGTCTTAGCAGGTTTTAGCCAAGGCGGTGTAATAAGTTTATTTACTGGCTTAAGGTTTGAACAAACATTAGCAGCAATACTAGCATTGTCATGTTATTTACCTACACAAGATCAATTACCAACCCAGTTAAGTACTGCCAATAAAAACACCCCCATATTGCAACACCATGGTGAGCTTGATGATGTTGTTCCTATGTCATCTGGGAAAAGAGCAAACGAGTTAATGAAAAATATAGGCTATAATACTCAATGGAAAACCTATTCAATGGCTCACAGTGTAATGCCACAGCAATTAGAGGATATTGGCACTTGGTTAACCGATTGTCTTGTTAGGTAATACTTTACTATTTCCGCACCATTCACCAAAAAAAATATACTTTTTTTGGTGAATTTTTCTATCGTTGATCCATACCTATAATTTCCTCGCCTTTTCTTTCCTGCGCCGTGTAGTGTTTTTTAGTACTTGAATCCAGTTATATACTTAACGCCAGCGAAAAATGGACAATGCCCATTCAGAATTGAAGTCAAGCATTGTCTCAGTTAGCTATTTATTTTGAAGGCCGCCTAGATAAGGTGTTGGATATTTAATAACCTGACACAGAATATTGAACATTCTCCCTATTTAGTTGCAATACGCTTCATATCAGTCATATAACCGCGCAGTTCTTTACCAATTATTTCAACGCCATGGTTACGAATCGCTTCATTAACTTCAATTAAACGTACATTATCAACATTATTTGAACCGTCTTTGATACCTTCACCTAACGATTCAAGACTTAACTTAGCAGTAAACTCTTCAAGTAAAGGTACTGCCGCGTGAGTAAATAAGTAGTTACCGTACTCAGCAGTATCAGAAATTACTACGTTCATTTCATATAACTTGTTACGAGCAATACAGTTAGCAATTAACGGGGTTTCATGAAGTGACTCATAATAAGCTGACTCTTCAACAATACCTGCGGCAACCATGGCATCAAACGCAAGTTCAACACCAGCTTTGATCATAGCAATAACGAAGATACCTTTATCGTAGTACTCTTGCTCAGTAATTTCAGTATCACAATCAGCGGCCAATTCAAAAGACGATTCTGCTGTTTCTGCACGCCATGTTAGTAAGTTAACGTCATCATTTGCCCAGTCAGCCATCATGGTTTGTGAGAAACGACCTTCAATGATGTCATCCATATGCTTTTCAAATAATGGCCGTAAAATAACTTTTAACTCTTCTGCCATATCAAACGCTTTAATTTTCGCAGGGTTTGACAATCGATCCATCATGTTAGTGATGCCACCGTGCTTCAAACCTTCAGTTGTAGTTTCTAAGCCGTATTGTAATAATTTACGTGCGTATGCAGCATCCATACCTTTGGCAACTAATTGCTTATGACCAAGTACTGCTGCGGTTTGCAACATACCACATAGAATTGTTTGCTCGCCCATTAAATCAGACTTAACTTCAGCAATGAAAGAAGACGCTAAAACACCTGCTCTATCGCCACCAGTGGCCGACGCATAGGCTTTAGCAATAGCTAAACCATTGCCTTGTGGATCGTTTTCTGGATGAACTGCGATAAGTGTTGGTACACCAAAACCACGCTTGTATTCTTCACGTACTTCAGTACCTGGACACTTAGGCGCAACCATAACAACGGTAATGTCAGGGCGTACTTGCATACCTTCTTCAACAATGTTGAAACCGTGTGAGTATGAAAGCGTAGCACCTTGCTTCATTAGTGGCATTACCGCGGTAACCGCCGAAGTGTGTTGTTTATCAGGCGTCAAATTTAATACTAAATCGGCTTGTGGAATTAGCTCTGCATAGTTACCTACAGTGAAACCGTTCTCAGTTGCCCATTGGTAAGACTGACGTTTTTCGCTAATTGCGGCATCACGTAACGCATAAGAAATGTTTAAGCCAGAATCACGCATGTTCAAACCTTGGTTTAAACCCTGAGCACCACAACCCACAATAACAATGTTCCAATCTTGGATGAAGTTACAGCCATCGCTGAATTCTTCACGTTTCATAAAACGGCATTTGCCTAATTGGCCAAGTTTTTCGCGTAAGCTTAAAGTGTTAAAATAATTGCTCATGGTATTTCCTGTAATTTTGTCATTAGTTTGATCAGCTTTTCTGACCCTGAAAACATCATACGCTAGCAATCATATTGTCAAAAGTGATATATTTGCATTAATACGTTGCATCTTTTGCAACACTAAAAGGGTGGAACTAAAAAAAGGGTAGAACTTATGGATCAAAAATCATTAGCCATGTTTGTGCATTTGAGTCACACATTACATTTTGGCAAAACAGCACAAGCTTTTCATATGAGCCCTTCAACACTAAGTCGAGCCATTCAACGTCTTGAGCATGAAGTCAGCACTGAACTCTTACTACGTGACAATCGCACTGTGGCACTTACCACAGCAGGTAAAAAATTTCAGCACTATGCACAGCAACAAGCTGAGCAATGGCAAATGTTTAAACAATCTTTAGATGAAACCCCACAAGTACTGACTGGAAAACTCAGTATCTATTGTTCGGTAACCGCCGCTTATAGTCATCTACCACCCTTGCTAGAACGTTTTCGTCAGCAACACCCACGAGTAGAAATTATGTTAACCACAGGTGACGCTGCCGATGCCCTTGAGCAAGTTCAAAATAAATCGGTCGATTTTGCCATTGCCGCCAATCCTGAAAACTTACCCCGCAGTGTTTACTTTCAACACCTTGCTACCATTCCACTGGCGGTAATAGCACCCACAATGAATTGCATTGTGCAACAGCAGCTTAATGAGAGAATATTGGCTTGGTCAGATATTCCGTTTATCTTGCCTGAACATGGTCCTGCACGAAAACGTTTTGAGTTGTGGTATCGTAAAAAACAACAAGGCAAAGCCAATATTTACGCAACAGTTTCTGGTCATGAGGCGTTAGTGAGTATGGTTGCCTTAGGCTGTGGCGTTGGTATAGTGCCACAAGTGGTAGTAGAAAATAGTCCGGTAAAAGATCGCGTACAATATTTGGCTAATGTAGGTGAAATAGCACCTTTTGATTTAGGGGTTTGCTGTTTGAATCAAAGTAAAAGCCAACCATTAATCAAAGCATTCTTTGATGCCATTGCCTAGTAGTATCAGGTGAAAAGTGTATCAGGTAAAAAGAGTATCAAATGAAAAGTTACGAGTTTCGAAGTTAAACACTTACCGAACTGGTTAAATGTCTTAATAACCTGTCCATGGCCCGATAAGAAAGCGCTTCAATAAGATGTTCATGTAAAATATTTTCACTGTTTGCCATATCAGCCAAAGTGCGAGCAATTTTTAAAATTTTATGATGCGCACGAGTCGATAATCCCAACTTTTCCACTGCCAATTCTAAAAACTCATCCTCTTCTGCGGTTAAATGACAATAACTTTTCAACTCACTAGTACCTAAATGTGCGTTTGCTTTACCTTGACGATTAATTTGATGCTGCCTACAAGCTTGCACACGTTGTTGTACAACTTTACTACTTTCGTTTAATTGGGTATCACTCGCCCAAGTACCCCGAGGTAAACGCGCTACTTCAATTTGAATATCGATTCTATCGAGGAAAGGACCAGATAAACGATTCAAATAACGAAGTACTTGCTCTGGTGTGCTGCGATTATCATTATAAAAACCAGTAGGGCTTGGGTTCATCGCGGCAATCAATTGAAAACGTGCGGGAAAACATTGCTTGTACATAGCTCGTGAAATGGTGACTTCGCCTGACTCCATTGGCTCACGTAAAACGTCTAACACTTTACGCTCAAATTCAGGTAATTCATCTAAAAACAACACACCATGATGTGCCAATGAGATTTCTCCTGGTTTAGGCTGACTACCACCACCAACGAGTGCCGCTGATGATGCCGTATGATGAGGCGCTCGAAACGGTCGTGTTAGCCATGATGTAGCATTGATATTTTGATTACTGATCGATTGAATAGCGGCAACATCCAAAGCCTCAGCTTCAGTCATTTTAGGTAATATTCCAGCTAAACGGCTAGCTAGCATGGTTTTTCCTGTGCCTGGTGGCCCTATGAAAAGTAAATTATGATTACCGCTAGCAGCAATTTCCAAAGCGCGTTTTGCAAGAGGTTGACCAATAACATCGCCAATATCAAGCCCATTGCTTGTCTCTAAATTTTCAATGGCTTTTTCAAGCACTAACGGCAATAGTGTTTGCCTAGCAAAATGAGGATACAACTGCGTTAAATGTTCAATAGAATGGATTTTAGCCTGTTTTACCCAGCTAGCTTGTTCACTATTTTTTGCTGGCAATATCAACGTCCTACCGCTATCACAACAAGCCATTGCCATAGGTATTTCACCAATAATGGCTCTTAATTCTCCCGATAACGCTAATTCACCAGCAAATTCATACTGCGCTAAATCAACTTGCGGCAATTGTTCAGAGGCAGCTAAAATACCGACAGCAATAGGCAAATCAAAGCGACCACCTTCTTTGGGTAAATCTGCTGGCGCCAAATTAATGGTGATCCGTTTAGCTGGAAATTCATAACCACAATTAATGATGGCGCTACGTACTCGGTCTTTAGATTCTTTCACTGACGCTTCTGGTAAACCAACGATGTGAAAAGCAGGTAAGCCATTAGCTAAATGAACTTCAACGGTTACCAAAGGGGATTCTAAACCAACACGAGCACGACTATAAACACAAGCAAGCGACATAATAATTCCATTTATTTGATTTCATTTCATGACTTTTAGTGTAGGTAAATATTAAGCTTTTTTCGACTTTTAGCCGATAGTATTTTCCAATTAACAAATGAATCAAAGTTATGATAAAATGTTTATTATAACTTTTACTTCTTTCGCCCCATAAAAAAACGCTAACAAAAAAGCTTGCTCCTAACATTAGAGCTATGGTATTAATTAAACAAGCGCTGAATAAGAGCTCAAGAGCTGAACATAAAAACAACTGAAAAGCATCAATCTAGATTAAAAGTGATACTAAATAACATGCAAAACGTCAACTCAATTATTAACAATGTCCTCGTCATAGTGATTATTAAATTACCTCGAGGGTTTTTGTTGGGCTAAAGAAAAGCAAAACTGAAATACTAACCCTCGCTTCGAAAGAACCGAGGGTTTTCTGTTTTTTAGCAATAAAAAACAAAGATAAACGAACACTTAAACCATTTTATTTTTTGACAACAATTTTTGGAATTACCATGACCGACAGCAACTCGTTAACAGGCGGCGCATTACTATTTAAAGTATTAGAACAGCACGGTGTAGAGCATATTTTTGGCTATCCTGGCGGAGCCATTATGCCTATTTACGATGCCCTTGTTGACAGCAATGTCCAGCATTTTTTATGTCGTCATGAACAAGGTGCTTCATTTTCAGCAATTGGTTATGCCCGTGCTTCAGAAAAAATTGGTGTTTGCATGGCAACATCTGGTCCTGGCGCAACAAATTTAATTACGGGTTTAGCTGACGCCCTTGCGGATTCCATTCCTGTGGTAGCCATTACAGGTCAAGTACCTACGGCAGCTATGGGTAGTGATGCCTTTCAAGAAACTGACATTTTTGGTTTATCCCTCGCCTGTACTAAACATTCTTTTCAAGTAACCAATATTACTGACTTGGAAAAGGTATTGCACCAAGCATTTGCCATCGCCCTTGAAGGACGACAAGGCCCTGTATTAGTCGACATTCCAAAAGATATTCAAATTGCTGCCGTTGAACAAACATTTACAAAAGTTTCGTCGTTAAAGAATAAAGTAAAATTACCATTGGCAGATATCACTAAAGCACTTGATTTATTAACCCATGCTAAAAAACCTATTTTATATGTTGGTGGTGGTGTTGGTATGGCTAATGCCACGGATGAAGTTCGCAACTTCGCCACGCAAACTGGCATACCATCAGTGTCAACGTTGAAAGGTTTAGGTGCGATAAACCCTGATGACGAAAACTATCTTGGTATGCTTGGCATGCATGGTACTAAAGCGGCCAATTTAGCCGTACATGACTGTGATTTATTAATTGCTGTTGGCGCTCGTTTTGATGATAGGGTAACTGGAAAATTAGATCAATTTGCTCCTGATGCTAAAGTCATTCATTTTGATATTGATACCGCTGAAATTAATAAACGCAGAATTGCCGATGCTCCTATTTTAGGCGATTTAAAAGAGAATCTGCCCTTATTAACAATGTCTTTAACCATACAAGATTGGCAAACACAAGTGCAACAAATGAAAAAAAACTGGGCTTGGCGTTATGATCATCCTGGCAATAATATTTATGCACCGGCAGTACTAAAACAAATTAGTGAATTAATGCCTGCAAACACTTGTGTCACTACCGATGTAGGACAACATCAAATGTGGGCGGCACAACACATGAGCTTTAATGATCCAAGCAACTTTTTAACCAGTGGTAGCATGGGCACTATGGGTTTTGGTTTACCTGCCGCAATAGGCGCACAAATAAGTCGCCCACATGATACGGTTATTGTGGTGTCTGGTGACGGCTCTATCATGATGAATATACAAGAATTAGCGACGATTAAACGCTATCAAATTCCAGTAAAAATAGTACTAATTGATAACGCCAAGTTGGGCATGGTTCGACAATGGCAAGACTTATTTTTTGATGGCCGTTTAAGTGAAACAGATTTATCAGACAACCCTGACTTTATTATGTTAGCAACCGCTTTTGATATTAAAGCCAAACAAATCACCCAAAAAAGTGAAGTAACTGCCGCGATTGAGGAAATGTTAGATCATGATGGAGCTTACTTTTTACAAGTTAACATTGATGCCAAAGACAATGTTTGGCCATTAGTGCCACCTAATAGTGCCAACAATGAAATGATGGAGAGTGCGTAACATGAATTCTATAACGATGAACAAGTACACATTAATTATCATGACGGATGACAAGCAAGTAGTACTTGAAAGAATTTTACAAGTAACACGCTATCGTGGTTTTTTAATCAACGGTATGAACGCCCAAGTTAACACGGGTAATAATATTGCCACGATTGAATTAATGGTCAGTAGTGATCGTCCCATCTCGCTGTTAATTGATCAAATTAATAAACTGGTCGACATCAAAAGTGTTGAGGTAGACAATAACGCATCACAGCTTTGCAGTGCCTAAGGCGTATGTGCTATTTATCAAAAAGTATTATGAGTATATATCAAGCGTGGCAGCTAAAAGATCGTGTTCGCCCAATAAGCTACCCATTAAAAAACTATGCAATGTTGGCGCCTAGTGCCGATAAAAGCGTAGTTCGTAATCGTGATTTACTAGATGGTTTAGTAGATAAATAAGGTACAAGCAATGACCAAATCACAGCTATTAACTCAACAAACAGAACAACACGATTACCTTAGGCGTATTTTACTTGCCCCTATTTATGATATTGCCATAGAAACAGAGCTAACACCATTAACTAAGTTATCGGCACGTTTAAATAATCAAATTTATCTAAAACGTGAAGATCAACAACCCGTACATTCGTTTAAATTACGGGGGGCTTATAACAAGTTATCTAGTTTAAATGAAGCTGAATGTATTCATGGTGTTATCGCTGCCTCAGCAGGTAATCATGCCCAAGGTTTAGCATTAGCCGCTAATAAACTTGGCATAAAAGCCACTATTGTAATGCCTAAAACGACACCCGATATCAAGGTAGATAATGTTCGACGTTTTGGCGGGGAAGTACGCTTAGTGGGCAACAGCTTTAATGAGGCACAAGCAGCCTCAATTGAATATGCTAAAGCCGAAAATAAAACGCTCATTCACCCTTTTGATGATGTTGATGTAATTGCAGGGCAAGGTACTGTCGCTAAAGAGTTATTACAACAACTACCCAATGCGGATATCGTTTTTATCCCCGTTGGTGGTGGCGGCTTATTAGCAGGGATGGCGGTATATATAAAGCAGCTTAGCCCGAAGACTAAAATAATTGCCGTTGAAGCTGAAGATTCAGCTTGCTTGAAAGCCGCCCTAGCCGCTGGCAAGCCCGTTGATCTAGAGCAAGTAGGTTTATTTGCTGATGGTGTGGCAGTTAAGCGTATTGGCGAACATACTTTTAGCCTTATTGAACGTTACTGTGATGATGTTATCACAGTAACTACCGATGAAATTTGTACCTCGATCAAAGATATTTTCGAACAAACACGTGTTATTGCTGAGCCCGCTGGCGCTTTATCATTAGCGGGTTTACAAAAATATAGCAGTCAAAATAAGGTGAATGAAAAACATTTAGTCGCCATATTATCAGGTGCTAACATGAACTTTCATAGCTTACATTACGTATCTGAACGTTGTGAATTAGGCGAGAAAAAAGAAGCCATTTTAGCCGTTACCATTCCTGAAGAAAAAGGCAGTTTCAAACGTTTTTGTCAAACGTTAAACAATAGAGTGATCACTGAATTTAACTACCGTTATGCTGGCGAACCCAGCGCTAATGTTTTTGTTGGTGTTCGTTTAGGTGGTAGCATAGAAGAGCGTCAACAGCTACTTATCGAATTAGCAAGCGCTAACTATCAAGTAAGTGACTTTACGGATAATGAACTAGCCAAATTACACGTTCGTTATATGATTGGTGGTAAAAGTAATACCACAGTTCAAAATGAACGTCTATTTAGCTTTGAATTTCCAGAGCACCCTGGCGCATTAGAAAAATTTCTTGATGCCATGGGCGAGCTCTTCAATATTACCCTGTTTCATTACCGAAATCATGGGGCAGCCTTTGGTCAAGTATTAACAGGCTTTGAAGTAGATAAAGAGAAAGAAAGTGATTTTTTTCAACACTTAAATGCGTTAGGTTATCAATTCCAAGAAATGACAGACAACCAAGCTTATCAAGCATTTTTAAGTTAACGAGTTAATTATTTAACTACCTAATAAGCCACTTACACTATATTTTTAAAGAAAACGTGTTTTTTATAGTGTTTCGAATATTCCGAATACTTGACTTGTTTTTGAATATTTCGAATAATAAGAGTAGAGTTGATGAATAAAAAATTAAAGAGAGAAATTACAATGAACATTACAACTTTGCCGAACGCTCAAGAAATTGCAATGGCTAAGCTTGGTAGCCAAGAGCTATCTGCTGTTATTGAAAGTAATGGCGAGGCTCAACAAATTAATATTATTGATAAGTCAGGTAATACTCATGAAGTAACTTTACCTTCAAGTGTATTGAGCATGATGATTGAAATGATGACTCAATTGAGCCAAGGAAACTCGGTTAATATCACGCCGATACACGCAGAATTAACAACACAGGAAGCTGCTGACTTATTAAACATGTCTAGACCAACATTGATTAAGTTATTAGATTCGGGGGATATTCCGTTTTATCGTACTGGCAACAGAAGAAAAGTACCTTTTTCAGATGTGATAAAATACAAAGAAAATCTAGAAGTAGATAGGTTGTCTACTTTAGATGAGTTATCTGCATTAGACCAGGAAATGGGTATGGGATATTAATGGCAAGTTATACCGTAATACTTGATGCTTGTGTGTTGTATCCAGCACCACTTCGAAGCTATTTGATGTACCTTGCAAACACAGGTCTTTTCCGAGCACGTTGGACAGATGAAATTCACGATGAATGGATTCGCAATCTTCTTAAGAATAACCCTGACCTAGATCAGGTAAAGGTTAATCGTACTAAGATTCTTATGAATAAAAATGTGCCCGATTGTCTTGTTGTTGGCTATGAGCCGTTAATTGACGGCTTAACGCTCCCTGATGTCGATGATAGGCACGTTGTTGCAGCAGCATTGAAAGGGCAGGCTGAGGCGATTATCACTTTTAATCTTAAGGATTTTCCATCATCCGAACTCAATCCACTTGAGCTTTCCCAAATATGTTTATCGCTTTCCAGCCTTTTGCCCCACAAAGCACCCAGCTATTGTTAAGAAAATAATATCAGCTAATTCGTAATCTTTATTCGCGTCTACTCTGTGATCTTCAATACTTTCAATTTCTTGAAATAACGACTTCATAATTAATCTACGGTGAGTTTTTGATACTGATCTGATCGCTCAATCTCAATTAAGTTCAAAATATTTTCATTATACTGTGCTTTTTATTCGAAATGCGTGATCCCAGCCTGGTCCACAATCTCATTTTTACTATAATTTAAAGTAGTAAACTATCAGTGGGTTTTTAAAAGAGGCAATACGATCGGACAAGTTAGTTGACGTCTGATACTTTCATAACACAAAAATTATTTTTATGCTTTTATTCAAACATTTTCAAGACTATTATATATCTATAGGAGCTCTCCCTCTCTAACAAAAGGATTACTTATGCCACAAGACTTATTTAATACTAAGAAGAAATGTTCGGAAGAAAATAAAATTGAAGCTGAAAATCAGATAATAGATAAACAAAAAATTTCTGACTACGACATTAGGGAATATCCTATTGAAGTTCTAGTAAGCAAATTTACCGAAAAGCTTGAAAACGATGAGGCGGAAATATACATTCCTGATTATCAAAGAGAAATGATTTGGAAACCTAAACAAAAAAGTCGCTTCATAGAATCACTATTATTAAATTTACCAGTACCTTACCTTTTTTGTGCTGATGATGCAGACGGAAGAACAGAGATAATTGATGGCTCCCAGCGAACAAGAACTATTGTTGAATACTACCAAAATCAATTTGTTCTTCAAGATCTTCAGTTATTAACAAAATTAAATGGTTTTGGTTATAGCGATTTACCAATACAGCGTCAAAGACGCATGAAGAAAAAAACCATTCGTATGATAGAGCTTACTAGCGATATGGATGAAGAAGCTAGGCGTGAAATGTTTAGCCGACTCAATACAGGTGGAACTAATTTAGTTTCAATGGAAAAACGAATTGGCTCAAAATCAGGAGCATTTAGTGACTTTATCCGTTATTTGCCAGATACAGTAACTAAATTTTCACAGATATGTCCCCTTAGCAAAGTTAGAATAGATAGACGAGAGCCACAAGAGTTAACTCTCCGATTTTTCGCCTACCTTGAAAGGTACAAAAAGTTCGAACATCGTGTCGATATTTTTTTAGATGATTACTTGGACTATATGAATGAAAATAGCTTCGATAAAGAGAGCTATGAATTAAAGTTCACCACCATGCTTGATTTTGTTGAAAAGCACTTTCCTAACGGCTTCAAGAAAAGCCCAAGTAATAACTCCGTTCCTAGAATACGGTTTGAAGCAATTGCCGTTGGAACATCATTAGCCCTAGAAGAAAACCCAGATTTAACTCCAAAGCAAGTTAGCAGATGGTTGGCTAGCCAAGAATTTATGCAGCTAACTCGTTCAGATGCAAGTAACAACCCAGGAAAATTAATGAATAGAATTCACTTTGTCAGGGATAATCTTTTAGGCAGGAAGGTAGAAATATAAAGGTGATGCTCAAGCAACTTTTAATGATCCTAGAAAAATTGATATTGACCCACAAACAGATCTTTTCGATTAAGGATATTGAAATGACAAACCCTTTAATAGATGAGGTTAAAGACCTTTTAGAGGAGCGTAAACTAGAAGTTGATAGGCACCTTCAATTCGCTAAAGCCTTAGTTGATTTTAAAGCAAATGCTATCGCCCATAAGCCGACTATTAATAATAATAATGATGATGATGTAGTAGTAATTTCAGATTATGAAATTGATAGAAGCTTAATAAAAACCATATCTGCAACTGGCTATTTATTAATCTATAACTTGCTTGAATCTACAATGACTGCTGCATTAGATGCGGTACACACACAATTACACAATGATAAAATAACATTTGAACAACTTAATGATAACCTTCAAAAAATTTGCATCTCAAATTTTAAAGGGGCTGTCAATACAGATTCAATGAAGGAGCTAAAAAGCACAGCTATTAATAGTGCATTAGTCCAGTTAGGTTATGACTCCTCTAGGTTGTGGAATGGGAATGTTGACGTAAGAAAGATAAAACAAAAAGCAAAAGATTATGGCTTCAAATATGATTACACTGGTGAAGATTATGATGACTTAAAAAGAAATTTCTTAAATATTAAAGATAAAAGAAATGCTCTTGCTCACGGAAGACTATCATTTGAGCAGTGTGGCCAAGATACTGCTGTTGATGCGTTAATAGAATATAGTCAACAAGCATACGTTTACCTTGAAGCTGTGCTAAATGGTATGAATGCTTATTTAGAGCAACAGCTATATAGAGTTTCAACTTAACAATTGAGCTTTATAAACAATCTCAAAGGGAGTTTATAAAGCTCTTACCGATAACTGTTCCTAGTACCACAGGAACAGCATTGCCAATCATCTTCCCTATGCTTGAAAAGTTATATGAGCTACCTTCTTTAAAAAATTCATAATTGTTTGGAAAAGTTTGGATAATAGCAGCCTCACGTAATGATATTGCGCGATTTTGTTTCACATCATAATGCCCAAAACGCCCATTACCAAATCCAAAGCATTGCGTTGTCATCGTCGGGGCGGGGGAATTTCCTACCATACGAGCATAAACTCCTGAATATGTTTTTCCACTATTTTTTCTATGACACTTAGCAACTAAGCTTTTAGGCCAATCCTTCCATGTCCCACCAGGTACAGAGTGGCTAATTCGTTTTAAATTTAAAGAAGATAAACCAGCCGATTGGTGTAAAGAATCCCTATCATGTGCCTCTCCAGCCAGAATAGGGGGAAGATGGCCTATTGATTCTTCAACCGAAATATAATTTTCAGAAGAATGAGTGGCTGGAATTAATTCAACAGATCCGATTCTAGATGCAAGCAAAACATGTCGTTTTCTCATTTGTGGCATACCATAGTCGGGACAAAAAACTTTTTTTGCCCAAACTTGATAATTTAACTTTTCAAGCCCTTTTACAAAATCATGGTAAACATCATGCTTTATAACATCTGGTACATTCTCCATAGTAACCAACTCTGGAGCAACTTCACGAATCAAACGAGAAAAAGAATAAAGCAAAGGCCAGCGTTCGTCTTTCGAAGCTACTTTGCCTTGAGAGTATGTTGAAAAAGGCTGGCATGGGGCGCAACCTGCAAGTAATTTAATATCCCCTTTAGGATAAAGTTTTAATACATCCTCTGAGGATAAACGAGAAACATCTTGTAAATAAAACTTCGCCCCCGAATTATTTTTCTCGTACGGATATTTACAAGATTTTTCAATATCAAATCCTGCCACCACATTAACTTTAGACTTTATTAACCCATGCGTAAGCCCACCAGCTCCACAAAACAAATCAATAGCTGAAATTTTAGGCATGTTCTCGCCCATTAAACCTTTAAAATATTACTCAATACTATATATCATAACAGTAATGCCATTTATAATCGAGTACAAATTAAAGCTGATAAAACGCTATCACCTTCAATGCGCACCGCTATGGATTTATTGCTACTTATCGTTACCTTGCTTTGTAAACGCCTCGGGCTCAATAGTAGCAACAGTATTGTGGCTTAATGAATCTGTACACCAATAAGGGTAGAATTACTCACATAAAAGAGGTGTACAACAATGACAAGATCAAGACCAACCTATTCAATAGAATTTAAGAATGATGCAGCATGTTTAGTGCTGGATAAAGGATACACGCTATCGGAAGGATGCAAAGCCGTTGGCGTTGGCGATACCGCTTTACGCCGCTGGGTTAATCAGCTCCGTGTTGAACGAAATGGAATTACCCCTAAATCCAAAGCAATGACAGCTGAACAGAAGAAAATACAAGAGCTTGAAGCAAAAATAAAACAGATAGAATGGGAAAATGACATCATAAAAAAGGCTACCGCTCTCTTAATATCAGACAGCATCAAACGATAGATTTGATCCGCCAATTATCAAGAGAGCATGGTCGTACAAATAAACTTTGTGAAATATTTAATGTACAGCGCAGCAGCTATTATTATCGATTGTCACATAAAGATTTGGTTGATGATGAACGTGAATTGTTAAAACAATTAGCCGTAGATATACATACCGATAGTCGAGGTGCTGCGGGCGCTAGAACCATAGCTGGTGAGCTGTCACAGGCGGGTCATAACGTAGGTCGTTATAAGGCAAAAAACCTAATGATTGAAGCTGACATTTCAAGTAAACAAGCGAAGAAGCATAAGTATAAAATAGCGAAAAAAGAATCAAAGATAGCGCCTAATTTATTGAAGCGACAGTTTAATGTTGACGCTAAGAACACCTATTGGTGCGGCGATGTAACCTATATATGGGCAGGTACGCAGTGGATGTATCTTGCTGCTGTAATGGATTTATTTAAAAGAAAAATTATCGGATGGGCATGCCATGACAGTCCAGATAGTAACCTAACTAGTGCAGCGTTACGGATGGCATTTGAATCTAGAGAGCGACCTAAAAATGTCACTTTTCACTCTGATCAGGGGTGCCATTATACTAGTTTTCAGTTTCGTCAAACACTCTGGCGTTACCAGATAAAACAAAGCATGAGCCGTCGTGGGAACTGCTGGGATAATGCGCCCATGGAACGTTTTTTCAGAAGTTTTAAAACTGAATGGATGCCTAAAGCATGCTATTCATCTTTCAAAGAGGCAGAGAAAGATACGCTAGATTATATAATCACTCATTATAATTCTAGACGGGGGCATAGCTATAATAATTATCTTTCGCCAAATGAAGCAGAGAGAAGAGCATAAGTTCCTATTACTGTGTACAGATTTACTTGACCACTTCACAGCAGTAAACCGCCCCCATCAGATCCAAGCAGAAAGAAGAAGTTAAAAACCAATAGTACCAAAAAATCAGGTGGTCAAAAATACTGAGCGAAAGAGAACAACGCTTCCACTTGAGCTTTCTGCTATTCATCCTGATCAGCACATCTAATAGCATTAACTAACTTCTCTACCGTGAGTTTTTCCATTTTTCTTCGTATTCCGTTAATTTATCACTTGTTTATTCTTACTTCCAAAGGGGTAAACCTGACTTTTGCACGCGTAACATTAGCTTGATGCAACAAAGCTTCGGCTTCTTGAATATCTCGCTTAGACGGCTTTTTTACACCGCGAAAAATAGCAATGTGTTTAGATGCAGCCTGTACCCAAGTCATAAGTTCTCCATTGTGTTATTCATTTTTAAATGATTTTTTCCATCACTTTTCGGATAGTAGGTTCTCAATCAATTTAACAATTGTTTCTTTTTCTTTTGGATCTGATTCAGCCACCAACAACGTAATTGCTGCCAATCCAGTGTCGTTAATAACTGGCTCATATCTTGAGTTGTAAAGTCGATTATTTCTATTTAAAAAATCAATAAAAAGAAAAGCAGCAGTACGCTTATTACCGTCACTAAACGGATGGTTTTTTACTACGAAATAAAGTAAGTGAGCCGCTTTAGCCTCTATCGTTGGACAAGTTTAAGCGCACTCTCTAATTCCGTAGCGTTGTGCTTTAATCGACTTTCATTAAGCGTATAACCTTTAAGTAAGTGTTCTTTTAAAAGCTTGGTTGCCCATTGCCTAAACTTTACGTCTTGTTGGGATCTAATTTGATAGCCTACAGAAATAACAACATCTAAATTATAGTGGTCAACACTATCGTTGTTTATTCAATACTATCGTGCTCCTTTTATAAACAACCTTTTCTTTTTCTTCCCCCCTGTTACTGCGACATGATGTTTTGTAGCGAGTAACACTGTTACATCAGATTTTTAAGCTCATAACAAACATACCTTTAAACGCACCATTGCGTTTAAAGGCAGCGCCAATCGCCTTTAGAGGCAATGGTGCGTTTTTGAGAAAGTTGTTTATTAACTTTTAGGGGAATTGTGAAAATAATAATTAAACATAAAACTAAGATGGTTTTGCTAGTAACTTTATATTTGTCTTTAGTGGGGTGCTCTACAAAACCTAAAGGTGTTGTTGTAATGGAGTCTGATCCTGCAATAAAACAACTTGTTGCAGTTGCTAAAGATATTGCAGAGCATGAGAAAAGACTATACCAGATAGAATCGGCTCGATATTTTGAAGCTGGTGGTAAAAGCATCGCGGGTGTTGACATGTCATTTTTACCATCACTAGACCAGTATTATCAATTAGGTGATCAATGGAGTGGTCCAATTGAGCCTTTACTCGAAAAAATCTCAGAAATTTCTAAGCTGCCTGTGCGGCAGTGAATTATCTCTTATATCATCTATATCTGCATCACGCTTTCTAAGCTGCCTGTGCGGCAGTGGACGACCCGTTATAGAATTTCCCTGTGCGCCTTGATTTCTAAGCTGCCTGTGCGGCAGTGAATTACACAATAAAAATAATGAGGTATATAGTGATTTTCTAAGCTGCCTGTGCGGCAGTGAATGCCAAGGTGAACAAAAGTTTTAGCAACACCTATTTCTAAGCTGCCTGTGCGGCAGTGAATCAAAACTTGAGAGTCTCCGCCTAAAAAATTAGTTTCTAAGCTGCCTGTGCGGCAGTGAATCAGTTTTGACTTCTTCTGTCACCTTGGTTTCATTTCTAAGCTGCCTGTGCGGCAGTGAATCTACTTCATTGATACGTTTTTGAGCGCTGTTATTTCTAAGCTGCCTGTGCGGCAGTGAATAAATCTAAAAAGGTAGGTTTTGATTCAAAGTGTTTCTAAGCTGCCTGTGCGGCAGTGAATCGTCAAAATCAACTGCATTGCTATCAGGCGCATTTCTAAGCTGCCTGTGCGGCAGTGAATCAAAACAAAGATATCAAAGAAGTTAGACAGTTTTTCTAAGCTGCCTGTGCGGCAGTGAATGCCAAGGTGAACAAAAGTTTTAGCAACACCTATTTCTAAGCTGCCTGTGCGGCAGTGAATGTTGAAAGACGATGATAATTGCGTCGCTGGCTTTTCTAAGCTGCCTGTGCGGCAGTGAATTTTTAGATGTTGATGGAGATATTGAATTCGAATTTCTAAGCTGCCTGTGCGGCAGTGAATTTGTAGATAAAATTAGAAATGACTTTGGCGTATTTCTAAGCTGCCTGTGCGGCAGTGAATAGCCATTTCTTTTATCTTTTCTTTAACTTTTGTTTCTAAGCTGCCTGTGCGGCAGTGAATATCAATTTTGGCTAACGCCTTTTTAGCATCGTCTTTCTAAGCTGCCTGTGCGGCAGTGAATCTTGATGTTGAGAACAAAAAACAAGGCGCTGGTTTCTAAGCTGCCTGTGCGGCAGTGAATTTAGGTAATATTGATTACAAGTTTCATCTGTTTTTCTAAGCTGCCTGTGCGGCAGTGAATTTTTAGACGAATTTACGCTAGCAAAAGATAAATTTCTAAGCTGCCTGTGCGGCAGTGAATCTAAGCATTTTTGATGATCTGCTGGTGTCGTTCTTTCTAAGCTGCCTGTGCGGCAGTGGACAAACAGCAACAAACAGCGATATTTTAATTTCATTTCTAAGCTGCCTGTGCGGCAGTGGACACCAAAGTATGCCCATAGCAGTGTAACGAACGTTTCTAAGCTGCCTGTGCGGCAGTGGACAATATTAAGCGTAAAGAAGAAAAAGCGCGGCATTTCTAAGCTGCCTGTGCGGCAGTGGACATTAACAGACTCAAGTAATAATGAAATTTGGACTTTCTAAGCTGCCTGTGCGGCAGTGGACAAGTTTTTTACGTGAATTTAAAAGTTACTACATTTCTAAGCTGCCTGTGCGGCAGTGGACATTTATATTTAATTTGTGATGGCGGGAATCTATTTCTAAGCTGCCTGTGCGGCAGTGGACCAGAATTTAGGTGTGATCTAGGTTGTTTAATCTTTCTAAGCTGCCTGTGCGGCAGTGGACGCTTACAAGTGCAATCAGCACTATCAAAAAAATTTCTAAGCTGCCTGTGCGGCAGTGGACCTTCGTCTAAAAAGTTAAAAGAGCATCTACTTTTTCTAAGCTGCCTGTGCGGCAGTGGACAAATGTCATGATAAACAGTAAATTAGAGCACTTTTCTAAGCTGCCTGTGCGGCAGTGGACAACAGTTTATCAAGTAAAAAATAAGTTACAACAAGAACTTGCAAGAAAATTGGCAGTTTAACCAATCTTTACAGGTGCCGTTGTAACTTATTGTTTTATTTTCTAATTTTTAAAGATCCAAAATAAAGGGTTAAAACCAAGGTACTGTGGCTGTTTTGCTTAGACCATAGCAACTAAATGTGCCTTTACACGATTTATTACATAATTTTTTTTCAATAAACAATTTAAATTGAGTTTTATCATTGTTTTCAAGTTTTTCACTTGATTGACTTTCTACTTGAATAA
Organism: uncultured Colwellia sp.; assembly: GCA_965261045.1. Lineage (GTDB taxonomy): Bacteria > Pseudomonadota > Gammaproteobacteria > Enterobacterales > Alteromonadaceae > Colwellia. Next base: position 196,617 of record CBDHCJ010000001.1, on the reverse strand, counting down.
AAGGCAACTTTTCCCTTTCCGTTAAGGGTTTTTCCTTTAATTCAGCGAGTAGTTGTTCGTAATCAACGGTAAATTTTTTAGAGATATGCCTCGCTTTTTTAATCAGTTTATCTGCTGTTCTCGTTTCACCATCAATTCTCTTACGTTGAAAACATACATATTGTTTCACAATAGTAGGTACGTCTTTTATCGAGCTAATATAAACATAATCTTGTAAACGTTTTAAAGTTTTTTCCACATCAAAACTATCAAGCTGCTGTTTAGACTGGAAAAATAAGCGAATTTTATCACCTAACGGATAGTCTTTATCTCCATATTTAGGAATAGATAATGCGATGTTTGAGCGCTTTAAAGGCTCCTTTTCACCTTGCGGATTTATCACAATTTCATCTGATAAGTAGCTATTTTCAACTAAAGCAATATGTATTTGCTGATAGACTTTTTGCCAAAGAAAGCCGAGGTTGGCTTCCACATTTGGCAGCAAGGTAATATCAAGATAGAATTTCATTTCTACTCCCTATTTATCACTTTTCGCCCCAAATACACCGCCACGAATCAATATTGCAATGACATAGTGTTGGGCTTGTTCATTCATCTTACTATTTTTTAACCATTTAATGAGTAGCGTATAAAAATCATTTTTGGATTTCCGGTGAGCCTCACCTCTCGTGGTCACCGAGCCAAAGGGTTCCACGGCAATAGCTTGAATGTTTTCACCTTCAGAATACCAGGTATCAATCGTGCGCAACGCATTGCCAATTTTCTCGGAATGTATAGCGGCACAGCCATTCAACTGAAAGAGAATTTTACTCTTCTCGCCTTTAGGTATATTTAGTACCATTTCTTGTGATGGCCAGACACGCGCCCCGACAAAGCCAAGTTTGGCAAACGCAGTAACCTCCAAGTGCTCGAAGCTATCACCTTGCAAGCCTCTTTGAACAACCTTGGTCAGTGCAGCCAAATGACTATCTTCTTCAGGTTTCACAAAATCATCCAGCTGGTGATCATCAAAAATCCATGTATGCTCTCTGTGCTCTCTGTGCTCTCTGTGCTTTACCTTCACACGCAGATTTTCTGCTCCAACCCTGTTACGCCATAAAAACCGACCGTTGGCAATATTGTGAGCATATCGAGTTGCCAACTCTATAAATTGGTATCTTTCTCCATACCTTGAAATGACTTCAGACAAATTATTTTTAAAATCCGGGTCATTACAAGCTGCTGGCTCTCGCAGTCCTCCCATTACCTTTAAGGAAAACTGTATTCTTAATGTATCTGCATCGTGAGGCAATGCCGCATCGTCACCCCAGGATAAATTGGATTCCTCCTTTTTATCCTTTTTGGCACCATATTGACTATGTGTTGCACGGTTGCGCTTGTCGTGAAGTTTTATATCCTTCCATTCACTGTCTTCTTTACCGACATTGTCCCACAAGCCTGAAGTCATTAGCGCGTCAGATACTTCAAGCCTTCTGCTGAAAGCTAATATCTCAGGAGGTTGTGTCTTAATCTTTGGTGTGGGCGCTTTTACCATGTCTATTCTCCTACTAAAGTGAATTTAAAAAATCATCTAAATCATCTTCTAACTTAATCTTATCAGCATCTGTTAGAACTGTTTCTGAACTCTCTCCGCTCAACGGCTTCTGCCGGCATAAATACCAGTCGTCTTCGTAATGATATTGCCATAACATATCCGTTACCTGTTGAATTCGATGCAGGCTGCGCCATTCACCAATGCTGTGAGTAGCTTCAACAAAACAGAATGTACGGGTTGGGTCTCGTGTGTTGGTCACTTCCCCCGGATGACACATCGGCGCAATTGCTTTATAGCCATTAGTGATTGGCACCAGCCAGCCTTTTGCTGGCTTTTCTAACCGCATCCATTCCGCTTTTGTTTTTGAATCAGCTTCCGCTTGGGCATCCTCTAATGTTGGCTTGGCCTCATACTTCATTGCGGAAAAATCCAGCCAGGCATCAATTAACTCGGCATCTGTTTGGCTTTGCCGCAGGTTTTGATAATGCTCTGCCAGTAAACCCGAGCGATCCATCAATACAAAACCCGGTAATAACGCCCGTTTAATTTGTCGCATTTGCTTAATTTGTTGTTCCGGATCGCTTTTTTCACTGAACACATGCACAGCCTGGATATTATGGATACTCCCGCCAGCCAAACGATGCTGGTGCGCCAAGGTAATTAAATTTTTCTTAACCGCTTCAATTTCAACCTCTCTGCTCATCGTGAAATTTGGGCACTCCATAACCAAGGAGACAGACATACTCATCTTGCCTTCCTCGATAATTGTCGAAGTTTTCTTCGCACCTTTTTTAAACATGGGTGGGTTTTTACTTTGAGCAAACACATAATCACCATATCCTTTAGGCTGATAGGCTTGAATTTGATGCTGATGACAAATTACCGCACAGCCTTGCAATTGCAACGAATCGCTTTGCTCTAGTTTTCTAGATAACGCATGAGCAAAACCCAAAAAGTGTGTAATCGCTGGAAAGCCATAAGTAAATCCGGCAATACAGTTAGCACCTTGCACCTCAATGCGTTCAAAAATTATATACGCACTGCTCATACCCGTATTCCCGTTGAATGATGCTCGGCTAACGTTGCATCAGTAAGTGCGCTAAATTCCCGCAGCAATGGCTTAAACAGTTTTTTCCAATGTTTCTCCTGATCAACACCCAAGGTCAAGTGTTTATGTTTAAGTTGTTGATTAACCCATCTGGCGAAATCCGTTTCGATATCTGCCTGCCAATCAAGATCGGTTCGAGCTGTCTGGAATACTTCATCTTGTCTGAATGGGTCAAGCCAGTATTGCTGATGTGCAGCTAGATCGGACTCTTGCGACCAACCAGCCAAGTTCTTTAAATTCTGTACTTGTGCTGCATAGTCAAACACTGAATCAGCAATTTCTGTTACCAGGGAAGCAATCAGTTTTTTGCGCGCAAGATTCAAGCTCAAGCTTTCTGACTTGATAGCCAGTAACAGGTTTTGGAGTCGTTTAACTGGTTCTTTGGCAGCATGCGAAAGTTCTTGATTAAAACTAAATATCGTTTTTCTTTTTCTACTAGGTGGTTTTATCTGTGTTTTCCATTGTGGCGATTGGCAGGGGAATAAAATTAATTGACCTAATCTTTTTCCATTCAAATTAGAAACATTCTGATGATTATTCTGTGTTACTTTTAAAATCGCAGTTCCATGAAATAAAACATCATCTTTTTTACAATATAGCCCTTTATTTCTTGCATCTCTTGCGGGCATATTCTTCTGTCGAGTCTGCCAAACACGATCATAGATAAATTTAGCCAGGCTGGAAGAAGCCAAAGGGGCTAATAAATGATAATCAGCCAGTACGGGGAAATATATCTGTTTTAATAACTCATGACTAGACTTCCCATGTTCTTCAAACACACACTCAAACTGCCTTTTCCATTGCAAAACCTGATCATTATCTTCAGCAAAGGAGCGTAGCACGAAAGGATCATCAGATACGACCTTGCCAAGTAGTTCACCCTCACAATCTAGTTGTAAGAACTCTGCAACAGGAGCATATTTGGCATCTGAGTAAGAGAAATCATCAGGTAATTTCTGACCAGCACCTCCTGTTGAAAGTAACAGTTTAGTACTTTTTGATTTATAGGCTTTTACGTTAACATTCGATCCTTGTGCACTTGAATGTGTTAGCTTGGCAATATGTGTTATATCAATACTCACTTCGCCCAAATTCTCGGCCACATAGTTTATCCAGTTGACGGGGATATATTTCTCACAAAGTAAACTATTCTTATTTTCAATATGCTTTTTAAGATCAAGAATCTTTAATTGTTTTTGGTTTTTCTTCTTCCCAACTGTCATATTGAAATTTTTATATTTAAGTTCGCATAGCGACTTAAATTTCATACTCATATGATCCAATGAATTCAGCTCATTACTTTTTTCAGCCTCTACAATCTTCACCACCTTTTCTTTTATTTTTTTTGTCTCAGATGATGCCTTTACAATGTCAGCGATATCTTTGATAACATCTTTTAATAGCTTTTCTGACTTAGCAGTCTTTTTCCTTAGTAAAAAGTCATCGATAACCTGAACAACCTTCTCATTCATCATTGCGACCATATTATCTAAGCCTCTCTAAAAATTCCAAGTAACGGCGAATAATGCCATCGAATGTCTTGATTCTGATATTCCCGCAAACGAACCTCACCGAAACAATGACTTGTGTTTTTCAGTGATATGCCTAACTTCTCTGATAAGTTTTTATAGCAGCCTTTAATATCGGTGTCAAACCACGGCTGATTCCCGTTATCTATTTCTATCTCCTTGGGGGTAATGTCTGAAACTGGTTCATACTCAACAGGGCTTACATTTTCGTTTTTTATTTCCCAAGCCAGCTCATCAGAATCTTCGTCTATACAAAGGCAATAGGCTTGGTCTGGAGACGATGCTCTAAAAGGCTGCCTGCGCTGTAACTCAGCACACCAGCTCACCTTATTTTTCCACCATAGTCTAGCATTGTTTTCTTGTTTGTTGTCACCCAGCAGTTTTTCTCGGTAGGCCATATGCTCCATCATGGCCAGATTTGAAAAAGGAGCCTGTTTTTCAAACTTCTCTGGTATCTGTATGCTGGGTTTGGAATCAGGTTCGTCATATTGGCACACCTCTAAAATATCGTGCAGATCATGGCTATTTAGTTTTCTATTATTTGCTTCAAATCCTGGTTTTGCAAAGGCAATTTCTTCGCCCCTAAGCGCTTTAATATTTTTATTCAGAATATAGAGGTTCGCTTCTTTCGGTTCTTGTTTTCGGTGCCGTTGTATACGTCCCGCCAATTGGATAATGGAACGCATAGAACTTGGTTCGGCAATGGCCCAATCATAATCATGGTCTCGGCCAACTTCAGCAACTGACGTAGCCAGTACAACAAACAGGTGGTTTTGTTCAGAGCAATTTACCAACGCCTGTTTAATATCAGGGGTATGCCATATTGCCTGCGGATTCTTCCGGTCAAGCACCTGATCCAGCTTGTCTTCAATGAGCGATCTCTGAGCTAATGGGTATTGGCTATGATATACACAATAATGAATTTTATAGTTTTTGGGTACTTCTCGTTTGTATAGTTCTTTTGCAACCGCAACTAATGGGTTGATATTAGCCATGCGAACCAACCCGATAGAAACTTTTTTGCCTGATTCATGTTTCTCATGGTGCGTTGCATGTAGATTTGTCATATTTTTTTGAATGATTTCGCCCAGCAATGATGACCAGCAAGAATCATCACCTAACACGGGAATATCCAATAATTGAGCTTTTCGCAATGCCAGGTTGGTTTTCTCTAACCCCTTAATTCGCTTTGATACAAATTCATCATGCGTCTTAATAAAGGATTGAATGCCATCATGCTCTGATGATTGTGAATTAAGTTCATCGAACCATGCACACACAATAGGCTTCATTGATTGATCACTGCTGGTAGCTGCTTGATAGGATTTCCGCCCTTTCTGATAGGCTTCAAACAAACCATAAGCCAGTGCGGGCGGCATGGTCGCTGTCGATAACAAAACTTTTGCCCCCAACATACCTGCCCAATTGACCAGACGGGCAAGTGCTGGTAAGTCGTTTAAATCAAATTCATCCGGCTCATCTAAAATAAGATCCGATGTTAGTAGCCGCAGCATTGGAACAATTTGCCTGCCACCTCGTACACCTTCCGTAGCAGGGGTTAAGTGATCGATAGTACTAACCAAAATCGGAGCGTGCAACAGTTTTTGGTTTTTTGGATTATTTTTGAACCACTTATCCAAAAGTCCTTCGTAGGTATCAATATCGTAGATAACTTCATAACCGTCACCATCCGCGCCAAGGTCAAGACTTTCGCTACCCCAAGAGGAAAATCTATTCTCACTTTTTTTATCCTCTTGATTGATTTGGCTTAATTTCAGCACAGCCTGAGAACCAATGAGTGTGGCAATGTCACCTTCATCAAGATCCAACCTTTTTTTGAGAGCCTTGCCAGTCTGTAATGTCAATGTACGTAAACCCAAGGCAATGCTGATACGACAACCCTCCTTGTCATCCGACAGTCCATACATAATTCGGGCATTGGCAATGGTTTTACCCTTGCCGGTTGACGCCATATTGATACCAAAGAACCCTTGTGTTTGGGCGGTATTCTGAATACTTACAGCCGTTTGATAGGCTTTACCCTGCCATTGGAATTCTTTTTCTCTACCCAAGCCTTTTCTCAAAACCCGGTTATCGCTAATGCAAGGCAATTCATCACGAAAGCGTGGTAATGATCTGGAAAATAGATAAGCGTAATGCCCAACAGCCACGTTATGTTCATCCAGCTTTTGTTTTAAATGTCGATTTTTATCGGTATTGGCGTAAGCTTGATAGTTTGAATCCTGCCACTGCACTGTGGTTCCCCCTGCTGAGTAGCAATGATCTGACAGCATCAGAGTTAAACGCGATATATGCATCACGAATGGTTTGTCAAACCAGTTAATTCTGACCAAGCCTACACAGCGTACAGCCCGCTTTGATATCTGGACAGCCTTTTGTTGCCACGTTTCGCTTCTGAAAGGAGTACCACTTGAAAATGACCAATTTGATTTAATTTGTTCTTTAGTCCAGTCTGGCTTAAGGTGATTTTCCGAGTTCCATAAGTTATCGAAACCCTCGCTCATCCAATTGTCTATATTGCTCAGGCTAGGTTCAACCTCCCTTTCTCTGGGATATGCTGGCAAACGATGGTGTGAAACGATTAGCCAAGCGACAAGCCTTGCAAACTCCGGAAGAGTATCAAAGGGGTTGTTAAAAGAAGTTGATTGTGTTTTGTCTACCACTAATCTATGCAGTATTTCCTCTTCCACTTTTGCATCCACATTCGCCAGCTTAATTATCCACTCTTCATCAGAATTTCTATCGACAAAAGCCTGAAATAACCGCAGAGAAACCCACTCATGTCGATAAAGCTCAAAATTTTTAGCCTTTATTTTCGGGTTGAGCTTGTTCTGAAATAAGTCATTAGCCTTACCCACATCATGAAATAAACCTGCAATACCAGAGGCAATGGCAATCACTTCAGTCGTAAGCCAGCCTCTTTCCCACTCGAGATGGCGATGATTTTTTTTGGTTGTATTCACCGGCACAACGCCCTGCTCATCAAACTTATTCCTATTCCCTACCACCCAAACCAGCTCACTTCTTGAGCGGCTTCTAAGCCAAAAACAACTCACCGCAGTCTTTTTACTGGCGGTCTTTCTCAGTAGTTTTTTTACGGTTTGTAAACCGTCATTGGTGATCACGGTTTGCCAAGTGTTGTCGCCGATCCTGTTTGCAAATGCATCAAGTACTCGGCGTGTTTTTTTGAGAGCGTTTTTTTCGCACTGTGACACAAAGGTGACCATCATCTGGCTTCATCCTTGTTAACAGCCTTGGTTTCGTGATGTTGTAAGGCGATGGTTTTTACCTGTTCAAACATAAAATCCAGTGCCTTGTGGTCGGTAAACGCCTGCAAGCATTGCTGGCGGAACTCTTGTTCGGTGGCGTCTTCTTTGGCGCAGATAAATGCCCATGGCAGTACAAGGGCGTCTTTTATTAGGTCTGCTACATCGAACACCAATGCACCGCGTCTGGTTTTGCCGTGCATGACAGCGAAGCCGTGGGGGATGCCTAATACCCATAGGGTTGTGGCGGCTAAGCCATAAGCCAGATAGTTGCCGTGGTTCAAAAAAGCATTGGCAATATCAACTGATTCTCTTTCGCGCACAAAATCGCCATGTTTGGTTCTGCCAGCGGCTATTTTGTAAAGCTGTTTGGTGAGGTCGGCTTCAATTTGGAATAGTTTGCTGATTTTTTGCGCCTGTGCGATTTTTATGCAAGTCTTGTCGAGCATAGCGGTTATACCCTCTTCTTGACTGTTAAATCCTGCGTCTGGCAAGAAACTTATTTCAATATAATAAATCATATTAACCCTTTAGCTATCAAGCTTTGACTTTTTTTACTAAACACACCACCACGAATTAAATTAGCAATAACATAATTTTTATCATCCTCCTCAATTTCCTTTTCGTTAATCCAAGCAAGCATCAGTGTATACAAATCATCGTTCTTTGGTCTATAGGCGATGCCTCGTTGAGTAACGGAGCCGTAAGGCTCAATGGCGATGGGTGTTTTATCTGTTATAGAAACAGATTCAGTCTTCTTTTCATCCTTTTTAGCAATTGCATTATCACCATACCAAGTACCAATAGTTCGAATGGCATTACCGATTTTTACATTATGAATAGCGGCGCAACCATTTAATTGAAATAAAACCTTTCCTTTTTCTCCCATGTTCATTTCTTGAGAGGGAAAAACTTGTTGAGATTCATCTAATTTAATAAAAGCATTCACTTTAATACAGGTTCTACTTCCGCTTCTTTTTTGTTTTCAAAAAAATCAACAATCACTTCTTGCCAGTTATTAAATTTATCATTCATTGACAACTCCTAATTCTAGTTTATTTAAAATATCTTTCGCATCAAGTGTCATTTTAGAAAATGCAAACCACTTTTTGCCTAAATCTTTAATGGATGCCCCAAAATGATAGACTGTTTTATTGTCAATAATCAAAAACCGATCGTGTGCTTTGACAAATATTTTTATAATAATCTGCTCATATTGGCTATTGTGTTTGATAACATCCTGTTTGAAAGTCTTGCTTAAACTTTTAGTGTAAATGGTTGTTAATACTTTTTTATTGCGTTTAATCAGTAATTCCAACACACTCTCATCAACATAATTATCAACCAAGATTATGCTTTTCTTGGCACTTTTTATCAATTTGGATGCAAACAAATAAGCATCAAATATTTGCCCATCATAGAATATGCCTTGCTGTGGTGTAATTTCATTAGCTTCTAATGCTGTGAAAACTTTGTCTAATTTGGTTTCTGTGATTAATTGTTTGTGTTCAATGTTGTCCAGTCTTTGGAAAAGAGCGGCATTGTTAACCATAAATTGCCGCATACTAACAAAGGCTTCAATAATTTGAATGCTTACTTTAATGGCTGTTGGACTACGCAATACCGCTGATAGCATAGATACACCCTGCTCAGTAAAGGCATAAGGCAGGGTTGTTGAATGCTTTAAGGATTGCAACCGGTCGCAATTTGCGACCAGTTCATTTTTTTCTGGTTGGGTTAATTGAAATCTAAATTTATCTGGAAATCTATCAATATTCCGCTTTACTTGTTCATTGAGTCGCTTATTAGTAACGCCATACAGTTTAGATAAATCCCTGTCAATCATAATCTGCATATTACGGACAGTGATAATACTGCCTCGTATCAGATTGTCGTCTATGTTGATTAAATTATTGATGTCATTCATTGTTCTTTCCAATAATTTTATAAACCCCTAGCTTAGGATGGTATTGATATTCTTGTTGGCTTTTTTCATATTCAATTAAACGAATCTCGCCAAAGCGACAGCTAACTTCTTTTAGATCTATCTTAAAATCAGTAGCAAGTTTTTGATAAATTATTTTAGCATCAAGATTAAACCAAAAATTACTACCATCACCAAAACCATCTAATTTATCGTTTTTTATTTCAATATCACCTTCACCAAATTCTGCCAGATAAACATGTTCGTTCTTCCATTTCCAAGATAACTTTGAATATTCATCTTGAAAACAAAGATAATACTGTGAAACAAAGGTGACCATCATCTGGCTTCGCCCTCGTTGACAGCCTTGGTTTCGTGATGCTGTAAGGCGATGGTTTTCACCTGTTCAAACATAAAATCCAGTACCTTGTGGTCGGTAAACGCCTGCAAGCATTGCTGGCGAAACTCCTGTTCGGTGGCGTTTTCTTTGGCGCAGATAAATGCCCATGGCAGTACAAGGGCGTCTTTTATTAGGTCTGCTACATCGAACACTAATGCACCGCGTCTGGTTTTGCCGTGCATGACAGCAAAGCCGTGGGGTATGCCTAATACCCATAGGGTTGTGGCGGCTAAGCCATAGGCTAAGTAATTACCATGATTTAAGAAGCCGTTGGTTTTGTCATGGTAGTTTTCAAGGGGATCAGCAGCTTGATGTTGTCGTTTAAAGTTATTGATATTGGTGCAGCTTGCCGCAAATTTGTAAAGGGTTTTGGTAAGTTGTGCTTCAATTAATAACAGCGCTTGTGGCTTAGTTGCTTCACATGTTCTGGTGTCAAACTTGGCTAAGGCGGTTTGAATGGTTTTATCCTTGATGGTAAAGCCTTCTGCTTTTAATTCACGATCTTTGTGCCATATTTTATTGAGATATTTGATGCGTGCTTGTTGAAATTGTTTAGCTGCGGCTAAGCGTTTTTCGTCATCAAACCAAAAACTTAACCAGCCTTGTAAATATTCGGTGGGCCTATATTCACTTTGTGGCGTTAACCACTCTATGGGTTGTTCAACATCATTTGCCATATAAAGCGGTGTACCGCCGCCGCCACTGAAACCTACTAATACGCCAGCTTGAGCTAACATACGCATGGCGGCTTGGGTAATTGATGTGCCATTACCTAACAGTATAATGGTGGTATTGGCTATTGGAATATTAAAGTATTGGCTCTCTTTTTTAGCTTCAGTTAAATACAGTACACGTCCGTCTTTTTGCATTACTCGGCAATATTCAAGGTAAAACATATTGGCACGTTTAGAGTGTAATATACTTTTTAAGTCTGACGATTTTATGTTATCCATACTGTCCCTTGATATTACATAATTACATACGATACGCTTGTATTACTTTTAGTTCGTTCTCGTTAGACTTACGGTAACCGCTCAATGCTCAGCATAATAATTAACTTAAAACCTGTGCTCAATGCTGTATTTAAAAGCATGTAAACAAACTAACTAGGTTTTGGTAAATAAGGGGTAATATTTTTTCGACTCTTTTGAGATAACACTATTTGTTGTTCTTCAGCCGTGTTCTTGTAGCTATCGAGCTTTAACCGAAGCAACATGTAATTAACAAGTGCGGCACGAGTTTTGATGCTTAGTTGCCCGTTAATCATTTGAAAGTCGGTTGCTATTATTTGCTTTTGTTTATCGTTAAGCCTTGGATCTGGCTCTATAATTACATCAACCAAGGTTTGCCATTTACTGTCTTGCTTTGCTGTTACTGTAGCCTTACCTTCAAAAACAGCATTACCATTAAATCGTGATAATGTGAAATCTCGAAATTCTTGATTTTTGTTACAAAAGGCTCTGACATGCCATCGCAGACCGTCAAAGATTAAAGCATGTGGTTGAATAATTCGATCTAGGTATTCGGGGCTTGATAATGAAATATAGCCAATGTCTATCGCAAGTTTTTCTCTAATAGCTCGTAGTATTGGTCTAATTTGTTCTGGGTTTATATTCCTTAGCGGCGCTTCTACTTCATGAATGCTTAATCCTATGTCTGTAACCATACCGAGGTTATTCTTAGCAACGTTAATTAAGTAGTCAGAAAAATTTATTTGTGTGCTTTGGGGCTTAAAGCTAGCTGTTGGTATATAGCCTTTTACTGATGAGTCGTAATTTAAGTTATCTGGATATTGTTCTTGGTATTGTTTGATTACGCTACTGGCAGCCTGTCTTGAAAGGTTATATTTAGCACTAATTTGTGCTGCATTAATACGCCCTTCCCACCAAGCTACTTGCTCAATAAACGAATAGCGAGACTCAATTTTCTTTGACACAATTATTTCCTTTTAATGTTGCTTTTAATATTACTTTTAATGTTGTGAAGTATTTTCCAATTAATAAACCTATGAACGAGCAATACTTTGCAATACTTCAATGGCAACTAGGTTGGTTACTGAAGATTTAAGTTGTTCCATCGTATCCGTTGTTATCAGTAAACCGTCGTCATTAAGTTCGATATAACCTTGTTCTCGTATGGTATTAATTAATGTAGCTTGCGCTGTTTTGTCGATAAACTCAGGTGCGGTGATATTGTTTAAAACGGATAATCGTTTAGCAATTTCGACAACTTTTTGCTCTAAATCTCGTTTAGTCAGTGGTGCTAAGCGCCTTGCTAATGAGGTTATAATGGCAAGCCTTTGTAGGCTTTCATCAATACATTCAGCCATAAGGTGCATGTAACTGAGTTGTTGGGTGTCATCTGTTAATGACCAAAACTCAGCCTTACTTTGTTTAGCAATACCCGCAGTTTCTAAAACCGCTAAAACTTGTCCAACTTGTTTGCTCATTTGCTCTGGAGTTTGCCACAAAAACAGATCGTCTTTTAAAGTAACAAGTAAACTTACGGTTTGATCTGTTAGTTGCTTATGAGCAATTTTACTGTTGTTAGTTAATAACTTGCACACTAAAGCGATTAAAGCGTAAGTGTGTAAAATATTATTGCGATAGTATCGCATCTCTAAGCTAGCAGAATCATTTAGTGAAATAATAGTACCAAAACTATCTTTTGAGACGGTTACTTTATTAAGTGAAATAACATGAGCTAACAATTCACTACCGCTTTCTTCAGGAATAGTCAGTTGTTCGCTAAAAGGGGCGTGGCGTTGAATGTTTAGAAAGAAATCTAACTGTTTTTCTAAATCAACCTTAGCAAGGGCTTTGTTTTCGCTAGCATGTAGAACAAGGGCAACTAATGCTACACCATTTAGCGCGGCACATTGGTTGATACGGCTCATTAATTGATTCGCCATATCGTTAACCGTTGGTGTTAGCCAATTAGGTTTTTGTGGATCGATTGGGTTGATAGCGTCTTTCCAATTGGGTACTTTTTTATTTAAGTAGTCGTTAATATTGATGGGCTCACCAAAATTAACATAACCATTGCCATAGTTGCGTAAATTTTTAATGGCTTTAAGTACACCAAACATAGATTCTTTTTTCTTTTCACTGCCACTAAGCTCTTTGTGGTAAGTACCAACTTCCATTACATGTTCGTAACCTATATACACGGGAACTAAGGTTAACGGGCGGTCGATGCCACGAAGTAAACTTTGAATGGTCATACTTAGCATGCCCGTTTTAGGGGCTAATAAGCGGCCTGTACGGCTACGGCCACCTTCGGTGTAATATTTTACGGAGTAACCACGTTCAAACAACAAGCCTAAGTATTCGCGGAAAATTGTTGAATATAAACGATTGCCAGCAAAGCTACGGCGAATGAAAAAGGCACCGCCTTTTCTAAAAATAGCACCTGTGGGCCAAAAGTTTAGGTTAATTCCGGCGGCAATACGTGGCATAACTAAGCCCTCTTGCAAAATTACATAGGAAAGTAATAGATAATCCATGTGGCTTCGATGGCAAGGCACGTAAATAATTTCGTGTCCGTCTTGGGCAAGCTCTCGTAATACTTGGGAATTATTTACTTTTATGTCGCTATATAGGCGTCCCCACAGCCAGCATAGAATTCGTTCACCCAAGCGCACCAATGAAACGCTATAATCGCCAGCTATTTCTTCCATCATTGCTTGTGCTTGTTTTTTAACTTGTTCGGTGCTGACATTTTTGCTTTTAGTTTCGTCTTTGATAATACGCATTACTGACGGGTTGGCAAATAATGCGGTGAACATTTGTTGACGATGAATAAGACGTGGCCCTTTTGCGGCAATATTTTGGCGGTGAAAATGAAAACGAGCAACACGCAGTAATTTATGTGCTGTTGTTTCATCATTTCCGTGATTGTCAGACATATTTCTTAACGAGAGTGCTTGGCTGTATCGTACTAAGTTATCGCGCCCTAGAAAAAGTACAATAAAAAATTTTCGTAGCCAAGTGGGTGAGGCTTGCTCTGCTAATAACGACGCAACAGTTGCGTTGTTTTTTTCTTGGGTTGGTACTCTACCCCAGATGAGGTTTACTGGTATTAGTTGCGCATCAAGTTCTTTATCAATATCATGCTGATTAAGAATATCTAGCCCTTGATGTAGTGCGGCTGTTGCTTTTGTTTTGAACCATGAAAACACCAACTTGGGTTTTTCTAAAAATAAAGTGCGATCAAAAAGTTCATCGTTTATTTTAACTTGGCTGAGTGGGTCGGGTAAATTTTGCTGTTTACAGGCTGCTTGAAGTATTAATAAGTCACTGGCAGATTGATGGCTTACTATATAAAAAATGGGGCTAGTTTGTGTTTCAACTGATGCCTTGGCATCTTGCACTATTTTACTACGAACCAATAAACGCAAAGGCAGTTTTAATAATAAATAAAAAAAAGAACGTAATATAGACATCATCATCGCTAAAATTAATTGTTGGCTAAATCAAAGAAAGAGTTTAGCATTTATACTTAAACCACTTCAAGATGCGTTTCTAGGTGCCAAAGCAAATCATGATCATGGCGCATTTATTGTGTTAGACCAGCATCACTTGAGCGTCAAAGCAATAATAATGTTGCTTTTATGGACAAAACTTTACGAACAAAAGAATAGTAAACCATAGAAAACAGATCTAAATTAGATTAAAGGAAAGTGTTTTGCAGAAAGTCGCCGTTTTTGTTGATGTACAAAATATTTATTACACCACGCGTGATGCTTATCAACGCCAATTTAATTACCGATTATTGTGGCAAGAATTACTTGCTAAGGGCGATATAGTACAAGCGACGGCTTATGCCATTGCGCGCAGTGATGATCAACAGCATAAATTTCAAAAAGCGCTAAAACATATTGGTTTTAAGGTAAAACTTAAGCCTTTTATTCAGCGTAGTGATGGTTCAGCCAAAGGTGATTGGGATGTAGGCATTACCATTGATATTATGACAGCGGCTGCGGCACAAGATATTGACACCATTGTATTACTGTCTGGCGATGGCGATTTTGATATGCTGCTAAGCTACATTAAAGCCCAATATAATGTGAATACCATGGTTTATGGCGTACCACAATCAACCGCAAATTCACTGATTAATGCCACAGATGAATTTTGTAAAATTGAGCAAAGCTTATTGTTATAATAAAGTTTATTGCTGTAACAAAATACACAGGGGTAAACATGATAGAAAACAAATAACTACCATGTTATATATCGAATTTAATACCTTGGCTTAGCGGTAATTTAGTTGAGTAGTTTATAGTATTAGTTTGACGGCGCATGTAAGATTTCCACGCATCAGAGCCTGATTCTCGTCCTCCGCCAGTTTCTTTCTCACCACCAAATGCGCCACCAATTTCAGCACCAGAAGTACCAATATTTACATTAGCAATGCCACAATCTGAGCCCCAGTGCGATAGGAAGTTTTCGGCTTCACGTAAGCTATCCGTAAAGATAGCTGAGGATAAACCTTGCACTACCTCATTTTGCACGGCAATAGCGTCATGAACATCACCAGCGTATCTTATTAAATATAAGATTGGCGCAAATGTTTCGTGTTGTACCATGTCAAAATCATTTTCAGCTTCAACAATGGCAGGTGTTACGTAACAACCAGATTCATAGCCTGCGCCTGATAATATTTCACCGCCGCAAAGCAAGTTACCACCTTCTGCCCGCACTTTAGTTAAGGCATCACTAAACATTGCTACCGCTTGTTGATCAATTAAGGGACCTACATGGTTGTTCTCATCCATCGGTGTACCAATTTTCAAACCTTGATAGGCTTTCACCAAAATGTCTTTGACTTGCTCATAGATACTTTCATGAATGATAACGCGGCGAGTTGAAGTACAACGTTGGCCAGCGGTACCCACCGCACCAAAAATAGTACCAGGAATGGCAATTTTAAGATCGGCTTGTGGCGTTATTATAATGGCGTTGTTACCACCTAATTCCAAGATCGATTTACCAAACCTTGCCGCAACGCTAGTTCCTGCATGACGACCAACGCGTGTTGAACCAGTAACTGACATCAGTGGAATGCGTTTATCATGCAACATGCCTTCGCCCAGTACATTACCTTCACCAATCACTAAAGAGAAAATACCTTCAGGCAATTCATTTTTTATTAGCACTGCTTTGATAATGTTTTGACAGGCGATAGCGGTTAATGGTGTTTTTTCAGAAGGTTTCCATACCGTGACATTCCCACAAATTGCTGCAATCATGGTATTCCAAGCCCAAACTGCAACAGGGAAGTTAAAGGCTGAAACAACACCTACGATACCTAGTGGGTGATATTGATCATACATTCTGTGTAAAGGGCGCTCAGAATGAAGGGTAGAGCCATCTAATTGGCGAGATAAGCCAACAGCAAAATCACAGATGTCGATCATCTCTTGTACTTCACCCAAACCTTCTTGTAATGACTTACCCATTTCATAAGCAACCAATTCACCTAATGGTTGCTTCAAATCACGGAGTGTATTACCAATTTGACGGACAATTTCACCACGGTTAGGCGCGGGTACTGTACGCCACAATTTAAAAGCTGCTTGTGCAGTAGTCATCACGTGTTCATAGTCTTCATTTGAACACTGGTATACGCTCGCGATGGCTTTGCCATCAGCAGGAGAGGAAATATCAAATTGACCGTTATTGTCAGTATTCATCCATTTTATGCCTGTTGATGCGCCGTAGTTTTGGCCATTAATGCCTAATTTTTTTAAAAAGTTCATAGTAACCTTGTTGTGTCTGTTAAGTTAATTATTCATGTTTATTGCGATAACTGATGATTATAACTGATGTTTTTTCAGCTTTTTTTCCGCTATTGATAGGAAGTTGACAGGTTTGACGAAGTTGGCATAACACAGCGTAAGGGTTTAACGCGCTGAGCTGTTTAAGTAGTTGCCAAGCAGGTTTTACCGAGATCAATAAATACTCATTATCAGGTTGTTGTTGTATCGCTAATGCTGAGTTACAAACGATGGTACATAATCGTAAGGCAACTAAAGAATAAAGTACTTCTAATTCATGTCCTTGTAAGGGTCTAACCTGATGATAGCTAGCAACAATAACGTTAAAACGGTTATGGCAATATTAATTAGTCATAATAATTTTATCATGAAGTAAATATCTAGATTAATAACATTAACATTTACAATACAATTAAAAATTATACAAAGAACGTATAAAGTTGGTGATAGCCTTACTCGAAGATGACGTTTCCAATGAAATATGAACTCACACCGACTTAAACCGAGTTGAAGTTAAGTGTTAGAAGTTAAGTGTTGATTTTGCTAAATTCCTGTATATACTACCAGTGTTACTGTCAATATATACAGGAATTATTTATGGTTGCTACACACAAACTAAAATCGTTAACTAATCGACAACAGCAAATTTTTGATCTTATTAAAGAGACCATTAACGGTACAGGGATGCCACCTACTCGTGCGGAAATTGCTAGCTTTTTTGGTTTTAAATCAGCCAATTCGGCAGAAGAGCATTTAAAAGCATTAGCGAAAAAAGGCTATATAGAAATACTGCCAGGTACCTCTCGTGGTATTCGTTTAGTTGAGCTGTTAATTGAACAAGAAGGTTTACCTCTAATTGGTCGTGTTGCCGCAGGAGAGCCCATTTTAGCAGCAGAGCATATAGAAGAACATTACAAAATCGATGGTAATTTGTTTCATCCTGCCGCGGATTATTTGCTGCGAGTCAATGGCGAAAGTATGCAAGATATTGGTATTTTAGACGGTGATTTACTCGCCGTTTATCAAACCTCTGACGTACAAAATGGTCAGGTGATTGTTGCTCGCGTTGAAAATGATGTCACTGTTAAGCGTTTCAAACGTGAAGATAATATCGTTTATTTACAGGCTGAAAATGAAGACTTTGCACCGATTAAGGTTGATCTTACCTGCCAAGAATTTACTATTGAAGGTATTGCCGTCGGTATTATTCGTAACGGTAGTTGGATGTAAAATAGGCCTCTAGCTATTGATTACGAGCTATTGATCACTAAAGCGCCTCTGTTGTTTACCTTTTTAATATTTTTTCACATCATCCCTTCCCTTTTCCTTCGGCAAATAGTTCATAAATCAACCAACTACTGCTGCTGAATTAAACTATGGTAAATATTTATTTTTTAAATGATGGAAATACCTTTAGCCTGTACTACTCAAGCCTCTGTTCCATCTTAGAGTTGTTACTCTATTTAAAATTATGGTATTTATTTATGCGCATTATAAAAATTGTTTGACCTAGATCAAGTTATGGGTAATTCTAGTTCAGCAATCGAACAAAAAAATAACGGTACAAAATAATAATGAAATTAACAGGTATTCAGTTCAATGAGTTGTGATGTACATTGCTGCATTTCTGTTTTATATTTTTAAAGAAAGATGGGGAGAGGTTGAGTGAGCAGAAGTAACCAGAGTTGGTGGTCGGGGGGTTGGCTGTTTGTAGGCAGTCTGCTTTCCAATTCAGCTTGGGCGGATACCCAATTAAATCTAACTAAAGGGGTAACAGTCGTTAGCAGAGAAGTATATGACTTGCATATGCTGGTGCTCTACATTTGTACTGCTATTGGTGTGGTCGTGTTTGGCGCAATGTTTTGGTCGATGGCTTTTCATCGAAAATCAAAAGGGGTCAAGCCGGCTGATTTTCATGAAAGCACTAAAGTAGAGGTGCTTTGGACGGCAATTCCTATTGTAATTCTTATCGGTATGGCTGTTCCAGCAACAAGTACCTTGATTGACATGGAAAATAATGCTGATTCCGACGTTACTATTCAAGTTACTGGTTCGCAATGGAAATGGCATTACAAGTATTTTGATCAAGATATTGAATACTATTCTGTGCTTTCGACACCACGAGAGCAGTATGAAAATCAAAATGGCAGCTTTGATGGTAATGGCGCCGCTAAAAGTGAAAATTATTTACTTGAAGTAGATAAACCTCTGGTTATCCCAGCAAATAAAAAAGTTCGTTTTTTAATTACTTCTGATGATGTTATTCATTCGTGGTGGGTGCCAGCTTTTGCTGTTAAGCAAGATGCTAATCCTGGTTTTATCAATGAAGCGTGGACGAATGTACTTGAGCCTGGTGTTTATCGTGGTCAATGTGCGGAGCTTTGTGGTAAAGACCATGGCTTTATGCCCATTGTTGTCGAAGTGAAATCTTCCGTAGATTATGACGCTTGGTTAAATGAACAACATGTATTGACGGCAAAAGCTGCGGATGCTGAGAAAGCTTCTTTAAGCTCTTCTATGAGTAAAGATGAATTAATGCAGTTAGGTGAAACTACTTATGTGGCTCATTGCTCTGCTTGTCACCAACCAACTGGCTTAGGTTTACCTCCTACATTCCCTGCGCTTAAAGGTAGTGCCGTTGCTATCCAAGAGCCTATTGAAGAACATATCTCTTTAGTGCTAAACGGTAAAGGAATGATGCCTCCATTTGGTAAACAATTAAGTTTGAACGAAATTGCCGCAGTGGTTACCTATGAGCGTAATGCGTGGGGTAATGATACGGGTGATTTAGTACAAAGTGCAGATGTTAAAGCAGTGAGTGGGAATAGATAATGACAACAGATACTATTAGCTCAGAAGCTACTGAGACAATGGATGGTCATGATGACCATCACAGCAAAGCAACAGGCATAAAACGCTGGTTGTACACAACTAACCATAAAGACATAGGTACCTTGTATTTATGGTTCTCTTTTATCATGTTTCTAACTGGTGGTAGTTTAGCCATGATAATCCGGTTGGAATTATTTCAGCCAGGCTTACAAATAGTTGCTCCTGATTTTTTCAATCAATTAACCACGGTACATGGTTTGATCATGGTGTTTGGTGCCATTATGCCCGCCTTTACTGGTTTTGCTAACTGGATGTTACCTATGATGATAGGTGCGCCAGATATGGCCTTGCCACGTATGAATAACTGGAGCTTTTGGATTTTACCTTTTGCTTTCGCTATTTTAATTGGTTCATTTTTTATGGAAAGCGGCGCCCCTAATTTTGGTTGGACATTCTACGCGCCGTTATCAACCACCTACTCAAATGGTAGTACCGCATTTTTTGTCTTTGCTGTTCATATCATGGGGATATCGTCAATCATGGGGGCGATTAACATCGTTGTTACCATCATGAACTTACGTGCCCCTGGTATGACTTATATGAAAATGCCATTGTTTGTGTGGACATTTTTCATCACTGCCTATTTATTAATAGCGGTTATGCCCGTTCTCGCGGGTGTGGTTACCATGTTACTAACCGACACTTATTTTGGTACTAGTTTTTTTGATGCCGCTGGTGGTGGTGATCCAGTCATGTTCCAGCATATATTCTGGTTCTTTGGTCATCCTGAAGTGTACATTATGATTTTGCCTGCTTTTGGTATTGTGTCGACAATTATTCCTACCTTTTCGCGGAAAAAGTTGTTTGGCTATAGTTCTATGGTATATGCCACATCGTCAATAGCTTTGTTGTCATTTATTGTCTGGGCGCATCATATGTTTACCACTGGTATGCCGTTATTTGGTGAGTTGTTCTTTATGTATTGCACCATGTTAATTGCAGTGCCAACTGGTGTTAAAGTATTTAACTGGGTAGCGACTATGTGGCGTGGGGCATTGACCTTCGAAACGCCAATGTTGTTTTCTATTGCCTTTGTGATCCTATTCACTATTGGTGGTTTCTCTGGTTTGATGCTAGCGATGACTCCAGTCGATTTCCAATATCATGATACTTACTTTGTCGTTGCTCACTTTCATTATGTCTTGGTAACTGGATCCTTATTCTCTATCTATGCAGGTGCCTATTACTGGTTACCTAAGTGGACTGGGTATATGTATAACGAAACACTGGGTAAATGGCATTTTTGGTGTTCATTAATTTCAGTTAACTTGCTGTTCTTCCCAATGCACTTTTTAGGTTTGGCTGGTATGCCACGTCGTATTCCTGATTATGCTTTGCAATTTGCTGACTTTAATAAATGGGTCAGCATTGGTGGTTTCGCTTTTGGTTTGTCACAGCTTATATTCTTAGCCGTGGTGATCAAATGTATTAAGGGTGGTGTTAAAGCGCCAGCTAAACCATGGGATGGCGCGGAAGGTTTAGAGTGGACGGTAGCAAGCCCAGCGCCATACCATACCTTTAGTACGCCACCTAAGATTGACTAAAAATGAATAAGGGAACTGAGCAAACTCAGGCACAGCAAACAAACAATACTAAAGTAATAAAAAAGCTAGTATTAATGGTGTTTGCCATGTTTGGTTTTGGTTTCGCTTTAGTACCCTTATACGATGTGTTTTGTGATATCACTGGTTTGAACGGTAAAACCAATACCGTTGGCGTAGCATATGCGGCTGATGGTATTGATACTTCGCGCACCATTAAAGTGCAATTTATTACCCGAACTGCCAATGGAATTTCGTGGCAGTTTGAACCAGTAATCAATGAGATTTCTGTTCATCCGGGTGAAGTGAAATTTGTGAATTTTTACGCTAAAAATGAATCAACACATGATATTGTCGGACAAGCTGTTCCGTCAGTTTCTCCAGGAATTGCGGCAGGATATTTTCAAAAAATTGAATGTTTTTGTTTTACTCAACAACCGCTAACAGCGGGTGAAGAAGTAGAAATGGGCTTGCAGTTTTATGTTGATATTGATTTGCCAAGTGAAATAACCACATTGACTTTGTCTTATACTTTATATGACATTAGCTCAAAAGTGGATTCATAGTTTTTTAGTGTAAATACTAAAGAGTAAGGGAACAAAAAATGACAACAAAAGAATATGAGAGTTATTATGTACCGGCACAAAGTCATTGGCCAATAGTTGGCGCGGTGGCATTATTTATGATTGCTTTTGGTGCAGGTAATTATGTTAGCGATAATTTTGGTAAAAACCCTACAACTGATGGTTATGGTGGTTATTTGCTTTTAGTAGGCATCGCTTTAGTGATATATATGCTGTTTGGATGGTTTAAAAATGTTATTAATGAGTCGATGGCAGGACAATATAGTCATCAAATGGATCACTCCTTTCGACAAGGCATGAGCTGGTTCATTTTCTCAGAAGTAATGTTTTTTGTCGCTTTTTTTGGCGCGTTATTTTATGTAAGAATGCTTTCGGTGCCTTGGTTAGATGGCGCAGGCAATAACGCAATGACAGGTGAAGTTTTATGGCCTGAATTTACCGCAACTTGGCCCTTATTAAAAACGCCAGGTGGCACAGAAACTACAGGCATGGGTTGGTATGGCTTGCCGTTAATTAACACCGTATTGTTGTTAACTTCATCTATTACCGCACATTTTGCTCATATTGCCTTAGAGAAAAATAAGCGTCCGCAACTTAAAGTATGGTTAGGGTTAACTATCATTTTAGGTTTAATCTTTTTGTTTTTCCAAGTACAAGAATATGCGCATGGCTATTCTGAGGAAATGCAACTGTACTTGACTAGCGGCGTTTATGGCTCAACTTTTTATATGTTAACTGGCTTTCACGGTATGCATGTAACACTGGGTTGTATCATGCTTATTGTGATGTTTTTTAGGGTATTAAAAGGGCATTTTACCCCTGAGAGCCATTTTGCTTTTCAAGCGGCTAGTTGGTATTGGCATTTTGTTGACGTAGTGTGGGTGATACTGTTTGTCTTCGTCTACATTATTTAGACATACTGACTGGATTCTTCGTTTAAATTCCTCGTCAAAGGCACTCATTGCACTTGTCAACTGGGTGCTTTTTCCTTGAATTAAAGCGAATTATCTTCACCATTATTCCTAAAGAAGTAAGAGGCTTTAGAATCAAGAAGCATAAAAACTTAATAAGGTCGTGGATTAAGGGTGATTAGGGAAGTGATTAAACCAGTAAGTATTAACATGTTGTAAGGAAGTAGTTCTTAGGTGCTAAGTAGTAACAAATTAAATTTTCTGTGGTTAATGCTTACTGTGCTTGTTTTTGTGGCATTAGTAAAGCTTGGTTTTTGGCAAAGTAGTCGCGCTTTAGAAAAAGAACAGCGCTTATCACGTATTGAACAGCTTAAGTCGCACGCCCCCCTATCGTTAGAGCAAATAAACGCACTTGCGCTTAATGAAAATATTAATGATATGCCTGTATTAATCGACGGGGTGTTTGATGAGCAAGTTGTGTTTTTACTAGACAATCAAATCAATAAGGGTCGCTTAGGCTATCGAGCCTATCAAGTACTAATTACTGAGCAATATTCGGTTTTGGTGAACCTTGGTTGGGTGGAAGGCTCTATTAATAGACAAGAGTTACCTCAAATCAAAGCGTTAGCCGGTGAGCATTACATGCGCGGTAATGTGCGGTTAGTTGAGATTGGCATTCAATTACAAGAGCAAGTTTTTAGTGATGTGCAATGGCCATTAAGAATTCAGCAAGTGGAGTTAAATAAATTTTCGACATTAATTCATCGTCAGCTATTGCCCTTTGTTATTTATTTAGATAAAAATGAAGTTATAGGGTTTGAAAAAAATTGGCATCCTATTGTTATGCCGCCAGAGAAACACCGAGCATATGCGTTTCAGTGGTTTAGTTTAGCTCTTGCTTGGTTGGTCTTAATGTTTTGGTTGAAGTTTGGCACAAAAAGTTATCATCACACTCAAGAAAAAGTAATTAAGCTCAAATGAGAAAATAGGCCTAGAAGTATGAGTTCTCCAGAAAAAAGCGTTATTAAAAACAAAAGTCGCCGCAGTTTGTTAATGGTATTGGCCGCTTTTGCCTTACCCATTATTTTAGCCAAATTTGCTTTAGAGGGGCAATGGTTGGCAATGGGCGTGACCAATAAAGGCACCTTGTTAACGAATAAGTTAACGCTTGAGCAATTAGGCTTATCAAGCGCAGATTTTGAGCAGCACTGGCTTATTATCTACAGTTTGCCAAAGCATTGTGGCAAAGATTGTCAGAAAACGCTTGAAACTGTTCATAATACTTATGTTGCTTTAGGCAAAGATATGCCAAGGGTTTCCCCTGTTGCCTTATATCAAACGGAACTCTCTAGTGAGCAATTAGGTCAAATTTCCAAAAGTAAATGGCAGTTATTTGCTATGCCTGAGCAGGCAAAACAGCAATTAGCTAAGTCACAAGTGCTGATTGTTGATCCCCTTGGTAACATTTTTTTGAGTCATCAATTACCTGAAAACATTGAGCAGTTACCACAATTTGGTAAGCAAATTTTGGCTGATATGAAGAAACTGCTGAAATATTCTAAGGTAGGCTAAACATGGAAAATAGCCTTTATACACAACATGATCCTGTGGTGAAAAAATTAGTTTTTGTCAGTATTTTATTCGCCTTAATCGTGGTTACCCTAGGAGCCTATACCCGTTTAACTCATGCAGGTTTAGGCTGTCCAGATTGGCCAACCTGTTATGGTTTAATTGATGTCCCTGAAACAGCGGAGCAAATTGCTTTAGCTGAACAGGCGTATCCTGAGCGACAAGTTGAACCAGCCAAAGCGTGGAATGAAATGATCCATCGTTATTTTGCTGGTGCATTGGGGTTACTGATCCTTGCTATTGCTTTGTTGTCATTTAAAAATCGTACACAAGATACGCCATTACGTTTACCTTTGCTTATTTTAGTTATCGTTATATTTCAAGCGGCACTAGGTATGTGGACCGTAACAATGAAGCTTATGCCGATTGTGGTTATGGCGCATTTACTTGGTGGTTTTACTACCCTGTGCTTGTTATTTCTTTTGTACTTACGTTTAAAAACGCATCGTATAAGTCCCAGTGATTTTTCAATAAAGAAATACCATCGTTTTGCTCTATTGGCTATTGTACTTTTAACAGGACAAATAGCATTGGGCGGTTGGACATCGTCAAATTATGCCGCCTTGAGTTGTGTTGAGTTACCGATTTGTCAATCAGGGTGGCAAGAGCAACTTAATTTTGAGCAGTCATTTGATTTAATACCACCAGAGCGTGAAACTTATGAATTTGGTCATTTGTCCCATGATGAACGAGTTACCATCCATGTGGTACACAGATTTGGTGCTATCGCTATCACAATCTATTTAACATGGCTGTTGTTGATGATTTATTTTAAAGCACAAACTTCAACATTTAAAACCTCTGCTGTTGTGGTTGGTTTAGCTTTGATTACTCAGTTAGGTCTAGGGGTGAGTAATATTTGGTTTTCATTACCGTTATCTGTTGCGGTAGGCCACAACCTAGTTGCCGCTTGCTTGATGCTCACCTTAATTGCACTGACCTACAAACTACGCCAGGAAATTTATAGGAGAAAATTATGAGTAAAGTATTAGCAGAAACAGGCATTGAACCCATTATTATTCCTAAGTGGCGTGCTTATTACGATATAACCAAGCCAAAAGTCGTGGCATTGTTGGTACTTACTGCTGTCGTTGGTATGAGTTTATCGGTACAGGGGGGGTTACCTTGGACGTTATTTTTACCCGCGATGTTCGGAATTGCTTTATTATCGTCAGCGGCGGCGGCAATTAATCATATTGTTGATCAAAAAATAGATGCCATTATGGGGCGCACTCATAACCGACCACTGCCAGAGGGCAGGATCACCGTGAATAATGCCATAATTTTTGCCGTTAGCATTGCTACGCTGGGCTTTGTATTGTTATATGCCTTAGTTAACCCTTTAACCGCCTTTTTAACCTTAGCAGGGCTTGTGGGTTATAGTTTTGTTTATACCTTGTATTTGAAGCGAGCAACACCACAAAACATTACCATTGGCGGCTTAGCGGGGGCAATTCCGCCTTTACTTGGTTGGACGGCGATGACCAATGAGATACATCCGCATGCGTTATTGTTAGTGTTGCTCATTTTTACTTGGACACC
Source organism: uncultured Colwellia sp. (assembly GCA_965261045.1). Taxonomy (GTDB): domain Bacteria; phylum Pseudomonadota; class Gammaproteobacteria; order Enterobacterales; family Alteromonadaceae; genus Colwellia. The sequence continues at coordinate 170,955 of CBDHCJ010000001.1, read as the reverse complement.
ACCACACTTTTGGGCGCTAGCTATCCATCGTAAAAATGATTATGCCAAGGTCAATATTCCCATGTTACCTGTAACTCATGGCGTTAGCTTCACTAAAACACAAATATTGCTTTATACGGTATTACTCTTTGTTGTAGGTTTATTGCCTTATTTAGTTGGCATGAGTAATTGGTTGTATTTGATTGGCGCAGTAACTCTTAATTTAATGTTTTTTGCTTATGCGTGGAAACTTAAATTTAATGCTGATGAAAACACTGCCATGGACACCTTTAAGTTCTCTATAATTCATTTGATGTTATTATTTGTGATTTTATTGTTCGATCACTATTTATTGCCGATAGGTTAGATCTTAATGAGTAAATGTTTTTTGGTTATTATAGCGATTGCCGCTACAGCCTTTGGTGTCATTAGTTTTAAAACGCTGACCAAGTTACCACAACCTGAACATGCCTTATATTATCAGCAACCAAGAGAAATAAAGCCTTTTGAGTTAATTGATCATAATGGTCAGGCATTTGGTAAAGCACAATTAGTAAATAAGTGGTCTGTTGTATTTTTTGGCTACACTTCTTGTCCTGATGTGTGTCCAACTACCCTACAGAATTTGAATTTTATTTATGATGATCTAAAGGCTATTGCCAGCAATAGCCAAGTGTTATTGGTAAGTGTTGACCCACAGCGAGATAACCAAGAAAAACTAAGTCAATATATCAATTATTTCAATGGTGAATTTAAAGCACTACGGGCAGGACATGAAGTGTTGTTTCCTTTCGCGCGTAATATGGGGCTAATGTATGCGATAAGTGGCGATGGAGATAATTACTTGGTAGATCATAGCGCCTCTTTGGTATTAATTAATCCTGATGGAAAAATAGCGGCTATTTTTAAACCTGAGCAAGTGCTAGGGCAAGTACCAAGTATTGACAGTGATAAATTGCTGAGCGACTACCAAAAAATAGTCGCATTGTATTAAGAAAAGTTATGAGTAACAGTAACAGTAACAGTAACAAAAATACATAAGTTGCATGAATTACATGGGTATAGGTAACATTAAAGCGGCATAAGCGATAAGCTACGTTTTGGATCTTGGCCTAATCTAGCGAGTAAATTATTCATTTATTACCGTTTGAGTTTGCATGAATTTGTCGCAGGCTTAGTAGTAAGAATGTTCACCGCGTTCATGCTCAGTTGCATCTTTCACGCCTTTAATATCATCACCCATTAATTCCATTAGCTGTTTTTCAATACCGTCTTTAACGGTAACATCAATTTGGCTACAACCATTACAGCCACCACCAAATTGTAATACTACATAACCGTCATCAGTTATTTCAACTAAGGTACATTCACCGCCATGTCCAGCTAGTTGAGGATTAACTTCTGCCTGAAGAAAGTAATGTACACGCTCAAACAGCGGCGCGTCATCAGCTACTTTACGTAATTTAGCATTGGGGGCTTTTAAGGTCAGTTGAGAGCCCATTTGGTCGGTAACAAAATCGATTTCAGCATCTTCTAAAAAACTTTTGCTATCGGCATCAATCATGGCAGAAAAGCCTTCAAATGGTAATGTTATATCATCAGGCTCTACGGAATCAGCAGGACAATATGAAACACCACATTCAGCTTTTGCTGTGCCTGGGTTTACAACAAATACACGAATATGTGTGCCCTCTGCTTGTTGAGATAGTAGCTTAACAAAATGCTCTTGGGCGGTAGGTGAAATAGTGATCATAATACTGTGACTCTCTTTATTCTTAAACAGGTACATACTTCAGGGACATAATTTGAGTGTTTTACTCAAATACGGTTATTTTACTCCTCAATCTTGCGATGCGCTAATGATTTTTATGCTTTTATTTGCTATTTTAAGCAAGAACAATAAAAGGGGAATTTAATGTTGCTCGCTCGCTTGTTAATTATGTTATTTTTATTCACTTCATTTTCGCCATTCTCGCCATTATACGCGGCGTCAGTACAAGATTACTTACCAAAACACGCCCGTTTTGATCAGCGAATTCCGCTACCAAAACAAACGCTAGGGTTTGAAATAGGTCAACGTCATTTAAGACATGATCAATTAAAACAATATTTTAATTCCCTAGCCCATAATTCAAAGCGTATAAAAATCACTTCTATTGGTCAAACGGCTCAATTGCGAGAGCAGTTTTTAGTCACAATTTCTAGTGAGAGAAACCTAGTTAATTTAGATGATATTCTCACTAAGCGACATATTCATCAAAAGAATCAAAAAATATTATCATCAAATAAAAAAAAGAATACTGAGAATGAACCATTAGTTATATGGCTTGGTTATAGTGTTCATGGTGATGAAATTAGTGGTGCAAATGCGGCAATGGTAGTGGCTTATTATTTTGCTGCCAGTAAAGAAAAAACTATTGATGAGATGTTAAAAAATACCATTATTGTGTTAGAGCCAAGTATTAACCCTGATGGTATGGACAGATTCGTTAATTGGGTGAGCACTTATCGTGGCTCAGCCAATAATAGTGATGCTGAACATATTGAGCACCACCAAGATTGGATCAGCGGCAGAACTAATCATTTTTGGTTCGACTTAAATCGTGATTGGTTATTGCTATCACAGCAAGAAAGTCGCCATAGATTAAAGTACTTTCATCAATATCAGCCACATGTTTTGGGTGATTATCATGAAATGGGGGCTAACAGCAGTTATTTTTTTCAGCCAGGTGTTATTAGCCGAGTACATCCGCTGACGCCAAAGCAGAATACGAACTTAACTAAGACGTTAGCAAAATACCATGCCAATGCGTTAGATAAAGCACAGCGTTTATATTACAGCGAAGAGCATTACGATGATTTCTACTATGGTAAAGGCTCTACTTACCCTGACATTAACGGTGGCATCGGTATTTTATTTGAACAAGCAAGTTCTCGTGGTATGCAGCAAGATACCATTAATGGCTTACTAACCTTTGAGTTTGGTATTCAAAATCATGTATTCACTTCGCTTTCAACCATTGAAGGTGCTTGGCAAAACCGCGTAGAACTCAAAAAGTACCGTAAAAACTTTTATTTACAAGCGTTAAAGCAAGCTAAAAAACAAAAAATTGATGGTTACTTGATTCATGAAGCAAAAGATAAATATCGACTACATGCTTTACTAAGCAAGCTAGAACAACATCAAATTAGCGCTTATCCGCTTGATGAAGACTTCAGCTATAAAGGCAAAGAGTATCTAGCTAAAAACAGTTATTATGTACCATTAAAGCAAATTCAATATCGATTGATTCAAGCGTTATTTAATCAAGAAACTAATTTTTCAGATAATACCTTTTATGACGTTTCAGGTTGGACCATGCCACTGGCAATGGATATTGATTTTCAACAGCTTGATAGCGCTTGGGGATTAGAGCTGGCGGATAGCCCTTGGTCTAACAAAGATATTACTCAGGTTAGCAAAATCAATACCAGCAGTGCAGATTATGCTTATGCTTTTGAATGGAATCATTCTTTAGCGCCAAAACTATTAAACCAATTATTGAGTAAAAAAATTAAAGCTAAAGTGGCAACCGCTGGTTTTGTCAGCCAAGTGCAGGGTGAAAATCTGGTTTTAGCTAGTGGTACTATCGTTATTCCTGCTGCAATACAATCAGAATCCAATTGGCGAACAATATTGGCTGAATCGGCGTTAACAATGAATATTGAGCTATTTACTATTCATAGTGGCTTAACCAGCCAAGGTATTGATTTTGGAAGTACTTCCTTTAAACCTTTAACGTTGCCGAAAGTTTTATTATTAGGCGGTAAAGGTATATCCCAATATGAAGCGGGAGAAATTCGATTTTATCTTGATGAAACCTTACAGATACCGATAAGTATTATTGAGCATTCTCGTTTGGATAAGATTGATCTTTCTAGCTACAGCCACTTAATTTTAGTAACTGGTAATTACAATACAATATCAGATGAAAATGTGAGTAAATTAAAAGCGTGGATAAAGCAAGGTGGCGTGGTTTTTGGTCAAAAGCGTGGCGCTAAATGGTTAGCAGAGCAAGATATTTTATCAGTCGACTTTGTTAGTAAAAAACAAATAACACAATTATTTGATAGCGAACAATCAAACTATAAAGGCAAAGAAAAACTAGCTGCGAGACAGCGCATTGCTGGCGCTATTTTTGCGACTACACTTGATACATCACACCCATTAGCCTTTGGTTATAGTGATTCACATTTGCCTTTATTTCGTAATAGTACCTTGATTATGGAAACTGGGCAGCAACCTTTTATTAGGTTAGCAAAATACACTGCCACACCATTACTTAGTGGCTATACAGATAAAAATTTAGTCAATCGTTTGGCTCATAATGCCGCTATTGTTGCTCATAATTATGGCCAAGGCAGGGTTATTGCTAGCACTGATGTTTTAGCGTTCCGTGGTTATTGGTTAGGTAGCGCTAAATTGCTAGCGAATAGTTTGTTTTTTGCTAAGGCTTTTAGTGCTCAAGCTAAATAATTAACACTTAGGCAGTGTCAAACAAACCGTGACCACAGTCACCTTTTCAATACCAGTGCGCTTTAATAGTTTGCTAATTTCACTAGCCGTGCTCCCAGTGGTTAATACGTCATCAATTAGCATGACATGCTTAACCTCTTTGGCTAGTGGTTGAGTTAAGGCAAAAACATTCGCTAAGTTCTTACGCCTTTGTTTACCCGTTTTTCCTACTTGACTCGTGTTTTTTTTAAGACGAACTAAGGCTGAGCCTTGATAAGGTAATTGCAGTGACTGCGTAAATGGCTTAGCAATTAAATGGGCTTGATTATAGCCACGTTGTTGCCATTTAGTAATATGTAGCGGCACACTTAATACCAGATCAACGGATGAGGTTGAAGCTGTTTCTTGCCATTGCTTTATAAGTAAAGAAGCAAACAATGAAGCCAATTCAAATCGTCCTCGGTATTTCAATTGTGGCAACCATTGATTAAATGGGGTTAAATAGGGTGAAAGACAAAACAAGTGGTCGAAATGAATACGCGGCAAACCCTTGTTTACCGACGGCCAATTAAGTAAATCTCCTTGAATAATTGCTTGTTTAAATAGCGGTAGATCAGCTAAACAAGCCGAACATATTAGTGATTGTTGTTGAACGGTATTGCCACATAAATCACACTGAGAAAAGGTAAGGAGTATGTGGCGATAATAAGTTTGAATTTGTGATCGCCAAAAGTTTTTCAGTTTAGATAAAGCTTGCCATTCCATTGTTATCATCCATTTTGTATAATCTAAATAAATTCCTAAGATATAAGTATGGTAGAAACCCTTCAATTTTCCACTTACCTTGAGCCTAAAAAAAACGCTATTCCCATTGTATTTCTCCATGGTTGGGGCTTAAATTCAGCAGTGTGGCGACCGCTGATCACGAGTTTACCCCCAGAATTCGTGGATGTTTTTCATATTATAACCTTGGATTTACCTGGCTTTGGTAGCAATGTAAATAAAAAAATTAGTCCTTATTCTTTGGCTAATGTTTGTCAACATATTGCCAATACTATAGAACAACCAGCAATTTATTTAGGTTGGTCTTTAGGGGGCTTAGTAGCGACCGAAATGGCGTTAAAATATCCTGAAAAAGTTTTGGCTTTAATTACTGTAGCAAGCTCTCCACGATTTCTTGAACAAGGATCAGAGGAAAGAGTTACACAAAAAATGGTTAATCCACTGGTGTGGCCGGGGATAAAACCACATGTTCTCAACGCTTTTCATCAGCAACTGCAAATAGATACCAAAAAAACTATCAGTGGCTTTTTAAAAATACAAGCCATGGGCAGCCCACATATTCGTCAAGATATAAAGCAACTTAGTCAGCTAATATTTCAACATGAAATGGCGAATAAGAATACCTTAGATGAATCATTAAAATTACTAGAAAGCAGTGATTATCGCTCAAGGCTAATAGATATAAAGCAGCCTTTTTTACGCTTATATGGTAGTGCTGATAGCCTTGTACCTAAGTCAATAATTGAGCTGGTGGCTAAGCTTACTAATAATAGTGAGCAACATCTATTTGAGCGGGCATCTCATGCGCCATTTATTTCACACCTTGATGAGTTTGCTCAAGTACTAACAAGGTGGTTGTTAACTCAGTTCAATAATTGATTGTCAACGACAAAACCATATTATTAGATCAAAATGAGCCAAGCCAAATGTTAAATACCGTAGTCTTGGCGGTATTTTTTAATACTCGCTAAACTTATCGCTAATTCAGTATTTTCAGCTTTATTACCCGTAAGTTTTTCTTCAAGAAAGGTGACTACATCAGCTAAGGTAACAATAGAAATTACCTTAGTGTCAAAATCATGTTCAACTTCTTGAATAGCTGATAATTCACCTTGACCTTTTTCTTGGCGATTTAGGGCGATTAACACGCCTGAAAGCTCGGCATTGTGCGCTTTAATGATTTCCATCGATTCACGAATTGCTGTGCCCGCAGTGATCACATCATCAACTAACATAACTTTTCCGATAAGCTCAGCGCCAACTAAGCTGCCGCCTTCACCATGAGTTTTCGCTTCTTTGCGATTAAAGCAATAAGGTACATCAAGGTTGTGATGATCAAATAATGCTACTGTGGTAGTGGTGGCAATAGGAATACCTTTATAAGCGGGGCCAAAGACTAAATCAAAGTCGATGTCAGCATCAACTAGCGCGGCAGCATAAAACCGTCCTAAACGGGCTAAATCACCACCGGTTTTAAACAAACCGGCATTAAAAAAATATGGGCTTGTACGGCCTGATTTTAAAGTGAACTGTCCAAAGCGCAGTACTTGTTTAGATAAGGCGAACTCAATAAAGTCGCGTTGATAATCTTTCATCTTTTTCCTCCAAGCTAAGTTGTTTAGCTTAATGCCGCTTTTTGATGGTCGAATAATTCGTTAATGGCATCTTTAGATAGTTGCATCATGGCTTGCATTTCCTCAAAGCTAAACGGCTCTTCTTCAGCGGTGCCCTGTACTTCAATAAGTTTACCTGTATCGGTCATAACGACATTCATATCAGTTTCTGCATTTGAATCTTCAGCGTAATCTAAATCAGCTACTGGCTCACCTTTATATATACCTACAGAAATAGCGGCGATCATATGCTTAAGTGGATTAGTTTTAATTATATCTTTAGTGCGCATATAATTAAGCGCATCAACTAAAGCAACACAAGCACCAGTAATAGAAGCGGTACGTGTACCGCCATCTGCCTGAATTACATCACAATCTACAGAAATAGTATTTTCACCCAAAGCCTTTAAATCAACCGCGCCACGTAAAGCTCGGGCAATTAAGCGTGAAATTTCTAACGTGCGTCCGCTTTGTTTGCCAGCAGCCGCTTCTCTGCGCATACGGCTATGGGTTGAACGAGGTAGCATACCGTATTCAGCGGTAACCCAACCTTTACCTTGGCCTTTTAAAAAACGAGGTACACCTTCTTCAACTGAAGCAGTACATATAACTTTGGTGTCGCCAAACTCAATAAGTACAGAGCCTTCAGCATGAGTTGTAAATTGACGAGTAATGGTTACTGGGCGAATTTGCCCTAATGTTCTGCCGCTTGGACGCATAATGTGATCCTTTTAATAAGCTCAAATAAAATAATTGGCGGTATTATAATGCCTTAACATAATGCCTCAACACTTTTTTTGAAATATAGTTATGATAATAAAGGTCATCTTGCCAGTAGTTGGTAATTTAGTTGGTAATTTAATAGTGAGAAAAGAATGAAATCAGTTTTATTAGCCGTATTCTCTTTAACATTAAACGCCTGTTTGTTTTTTGTTAGTTCAGCTTATGCTGAGTCAATACATGGTAACTCATTAGCTCAGTTACCATCAGCGCATGAGTTGCCAGAATATAGCAAGATATATGATGAAAAACGTGATCCTTTTAAAGATGCTAATGCTGCTTTGGCACTAGCTAAAAAAACGAATCGTAATGTTTTAATTGAGATAGGCGGAAATTGGTGTACTTGGTGTCATAAAATGGATGCCTTCTTATTAAAAAATCCTACTGTTTTTCAGGCACTACATAGTAAATATGTATTATTGAAAGTAAGTGTTAGTGACTCAAATGAAAATGATACTTTTATGAAAGCATTACCACCCGTATTTGGTTATCCGCATATGTATGTCTCTACGGCAAGCGGAGAAATGTTGTTATCTAAAGATACTGCTGAATTACAAAACAGTGACGGTTATTCAACAGACTATTGGTTGGCGTTTCTCACTAAATGGGAAGTTAATGCCAATAAAATTAAACAGACAAATTTATAGGGAATTATCAGTTGAAATCATTTTTCGATAAAAGCTATCAGACCCCTCTTTGGTTTACAGAAAAAAGGCTTGCTAAAAAAGCACTGGCGCGACAAATAAGTCGGCGCAATGTATTAAAATCTGCTGCTGGCGCAACGGGTATGATAGCATTGCCTGCTTTTTCATTCGGCTCAAAAGCCCAAACATCTTTGGCGAAATTAACGCAAGCAGATCCTTGGTTAACGCTGGATGCCACACTAACACATTTATTACCGGCATCTTCAACAGGGCCTAGTGCTTCAGAGATTAATGCTTTGCCTTATTTATACCAAGTAATGACAGTACAGCCGACCTCGCAGCAAGAAAAAGACTTTATCATTAAAGGCGTTGGCTGGTTAAATGGTTTTGCTAACAGTGAATATAGTAAGTCATTTGTTCAGTTATCTTTTGATGAAAAAGAGTTGTTACTTCGTGGTATCAGTCGTTCACGCGCAGGTGAAAATTGGTTAAACACGTTATTAAGTTATATTTTTGAAGCAATGTTAACACCACCTGCTTATGGCGGTAACCCTAAAGGTATTGGTTGGCAGTGGTTAGGGCATCAAGCAGGATTTCCGCTACCTGAAAAAGGCCAACGTTATTTTGAGCTACCGCCACGTGCAAAAGCAATAGTTCAACGAACCGTAAATAATAGAATTTCTATCAAAAACATCGATGTTAAAAGAAGCACTAAAGCATGAGTAAAACAAATGAAGTAGATTTTGATGTATGTCTAGTTGGCAGTGGCGCAGGCGCTTCGCCTGTGGCTTACACTATGGCAAAAGCGGGCGCTAAAGTTTTAGTGCTAGAAAAAGGCCCTTGGCTGACAGAAAAAGATTTTTTTAAAGATGAATTAGCTATTAGTATTCATGATGCATATAACCCTAAACTTAACGATGAACAGCATGTTATTGAAGAAGAATACCAAGATGAAGATGGTAATACTTTCTGGCAAGGTGAAGCAACCAGTGATTCAGGTTGGACGTGGTGGAATGGTACGGTAGTGGGGGGCTCATCAAACTTTATGAGTGGTTATTTTCATCGCTTAAAACCCATAGATTTTCGCTTAAAAACGGAGTTTGGTGCTATTGATGGCGCTAATGTTGTTGACTGGCCAATTAGTTATGATGAATTAGAGCCTTATTATGCAAAAGTTGAACGTGAAGTTGGTGTCTCAGGGCGGGTAGTTGAACATCCTCATCAAGAGCCGCGCTCTACTGATTTTCCTTATCCGCCTATTAGCGAAGTGCCCATGTCATCATGGATAGATAAAGCAGCTAAAAGCATAGGTTATCATGCTATGCCTGTACCAAGAGCCGTGTTATCACAACCAGCTATGGGGCGGCGCAGCTGTGAGTACTCAGGATATTGCAGTAGTTATGGTTGTTCGTCAGGCGCTAAAGGTAGCGGTAGAGCTGCGTTACTTAATCATGCCGTTGCTACTGGTAATTGTACTATTAAGCCTAATTCTAAAGTGTATAAAATAGCAACGGATAACACAGGTAGCATTACAGGTATACATTTTTATGACGGTCAAGGTCGAAAGCAAAGCGTTAGCGCAAAAACCTATGTAGTTGCGTGTCAGGCAGTAGAAACTTCGCGTTTATTGTTAGCTTCTACAGGAGAAAAATTTCCTAATGGCTTGGCTAACAATAGTGGTCAGGTGGGTAAAAACTTACTCTTTAGTGGCGGCGGTACTGGCAGTGGCGATTTTCTTTATGATCAGCTCAGTGAACAGCAGGTAAAAGAATTAAAAGTTGTAGGCCCATTTATCAATCGAGCATTACAAGATTGGTATGAAATTGATGATAAAAGTTTTGTCGGTGCAAATACTAAAGGTCAAGCTAAGGGGGGCACAATTGACTTTTTGTTCCATCAAAACCCTATTGCGCGCGCTAGTGGTACTCAGTGGGGCACTGTTAGTGAAGGGGAAAACCAAGGTGATGACAAGTTGCTGTGGGGTGAAGCATTAAAGCAAAGTATGAAACATGAGTTTACCTCATATAAAACCCTACGTTTTGAAGTGTTTAATGACTGGCTACCAACAGATGACTGCTTTGTGACTTTAGACGATGAAGTAACTGATAAGTGGGGTGATCCAGTAGCAAAAGTGCGTATTGGTTATCATAACCATGATTTAGACGTAGGTGAATACTTGTCAGTAAAAGCCGAAAAGCTACTGGTTGCTTTGGGAGCAAAAAATATTTCTTCTTCAGTGAGTGGATATCCAGCAACAAACTTAATGGCAGGGGGTTGCCGCTTTGGTGATGATCCAAAAACATCGGTATTAGATAGAAATTGCCAAGCCCATGAAGTTGATAACTTGTATGTGACCGATGGCTCTTTTATGCCTACAGGTGGCAGTGTACCTTATACTTTTACCATTTATGCCAATGCATTTCGTGTCGCTGAATACATAAAACAACAATGGCTAAAACAAGCTTGATTAGATTTTTGGAATATTTATTATGATCCACAGCATGACGGCATTTGCCAGAGTTGAAGTTAAAGGTGATTGGGGCAATGCGGTTTGGGAAATTCGCAGTGTTAATCAACGCTTTTTAGAAACCTATTTTCGCTTACCTGAGCAATTTAGAGGTATTGAACCATTATTGCGAGAGCGCTTTCGTAAAAAATTAAATCGCGGCAAAATTGAATGTAACTTAAGTTTTAATATTAACTCTAATGCCAAAAGTGATTTAGCACTTAACGAAAAGTTAGCGCTACAGTTAGTTCAGCATGCTAACTGGATTAATGAACAGACTTTAAATAGCCAAATTAATCCCTTAGAAATTATGCGCTGGCCTGGTGTTATGGAAGCTTCGGAAGCCGATGTTTCTGCTATTCAAGCTGAGTTATTAGAGGGCTTTGAGCAAGCATTAAAAGATTTTATTGACGCCCGCTTAAGTGAAGGTGAAAATTTAAAAGCCATGATTAAACAACGTTTAACAGCAATAACAGTTGAAGCGGATAAAGTGCAAACATATATGCCAGAAGTGATTGAATGGCAACGTAAACGTATTACTGACAAGTTTACCGATGCTAATATTGACTTGGACTCAATTCGTGTGGAACAAGAATTAGTACTACTAGCGCAAAAGATGGATGTTGCAGAAGAATTAGATAGGTTAAATAGCCATGTTAGTGAAACCAAAAAAATCCTTAAAAAAGGTGGCGCTCAAGGTCGTCGTTTAGATTTTATGATGCAAGAATTTAATCGCGAAGCGAATACTTTAGGCTCTAAATCAATTAACACAGATGTTACTGCCAGCGCAGTAGAGCTTAAAGTGCTTATTGAACAGATGCGTGAGCAGATCCAAAACATAGAGTAGGAATTCTGTAACCATTAAGAAAGCTACTGGAATAGTAGTTACAGTCTCTAAATTTTCACTGATACCTTTATAATTTCGTTACAAACAGGTATCAGTGGATTAACCAGTGCCAGTCTATTTTAAGACTTTAAATCGAAAATCCCTACATTAATTGAGATAAATAAATCCAACTTAAATTTATCAAAGTTTAAGTCTTTCTATTTCTACTTTAACAGCACGATTTCTTTCTAATAAGCTAATTTTTTTTCTTAATAATAACTCTAACTCATTTAGTATCTTTATTTCTTCGTCAATTAACAATGCTTGAAGTTTACTTGTGCTTTCTGCATTGTTTCCTTCACTAAGAGCATTATTTTTAGGTTGCTCATAAGGCTCATTAGAGGGTTTAGATTCCTCTATTAATGCATCTTGATATGCTTTCTCTAATGATGGAATTCCTTCGAGAAGATGATCTCTTAGATGACTAGCATTTTCATCATCCGAATTGTTTTTTAAAAAACTCTCAACTCTTGTTAATTCATCTCTAGAATTAATAATGTAGTAATATAATTGCTCTGACTTTGAGCAACTTGATAGAAAATCCTCAATTTCAGTTTGGGCATCTTTTATTTTTTGTTGATAGTGCTCAGTTTTCTGCACTTTAGACATTGGCTTTCTGCCACGACCAGAATAGTTTTGAAGTGAACAAGGTGAGGCTTCTGCTAATTCGAGTAACTCTCTTTGTTTCTTAACATATGCAATCAATGAAATAGTTCGGTTAGCTTTTTTACGCCCAGCTGCATCATTTAACCTATAGCCTCTGAGTTCAAGCAGCATTATTTTTAGCTTAGGAATTTCCGTTTTTTCATCGGCTAGTATGTTTCTATATTCATTTAATGAATTTAAAAATTGAGATTTCGCTCTGGATATTTGTTCTGCGATGGGAATTGGCTTTCGTCCCATTTTTTTATTGCCAACTCTACTTGAGTTAATATCATGGAGCGAAAGCTGTTTTATCTCTAAATAGTGTCGATAGTCTCTAGCTGTCTTCCTTTTCGCTTTTTCTTTCCTTGATAAAGGGGTTCTACCTGCTTTAGCCATCAATATTCTCTAGGATAAAATTAGTTTTTATATTTTGGTATTTCGATTTGCTGAGTGATCTTTTTAATAAAAGAACCATCACTATAATACCGACCGATTAAGCTCGCCAAATAGCAAGTTTCATATTCATCTATATCGAAAATTATTATATGAATTTCTTTTTCGATATGTTCTTTTCTAATTGCACTTAAATCAAATATTTCTATAAGTTCATCATATGACTCTTGACTACCTGACTCTGATTTCGTGATTAAGTCATATTCACATTCGATATAATTATAATCGTTATCAAGAACTGGATCGCTCGTGCCAAAGATACTTTCATCAAGAAAGGGGTTCTCAATAAGTGATTCTTTATTACTTTCAATGTAGTCAACAACCGCTGAATTTAATTCACTATTTTTTAAATAAACTTTTTCTAAATTATCAATATTCATTTTACCCACCTATGTTTAAGTTAATTACCTCCTCTCATTATTTTTTATTATTTATCTATGGTTTAATATTATTCATACAGTGAAAGTAATGCCAATACATTCCTGGTAAATATTAAATACTTTAATGATAAATATTTAATTTATATTTATTTATTTAAATTAATTATGGGGTGTAAAATATAGTGTATAGATTTTATACGCATTCAACTTATAATTTTAAATTAATCACCGATAGCGGTTAATTTACAGGTGTCAGCCTATTTTTATACATTAATCACCAGTAGCGGTGAATAAACTTGATGTTCTTCAAAAGGAGTCTATAATCACCAGTTATGGTGATTAATTTATTGTGCGGGCTGATAAACCATGGCGAAGAAAGTAAAGAGTTCTAAAATGCCAGATGCTGTCTTTATTGATAATTCAGAAATATTGGGGCAATTAATAAAAGCAAAGCGAACTGAGCTTGGTATTAAATTAGCTGATTGTGCAGCATTATGTGGGGTCGGTATAAATACCTTATCTCGTATTGAAAAAGGTAATGCTAACTGTACTTTATCTGCTGCCTTCTCTGTTTTAAGCGGATTAGGAATTAAACTTACTTCTAAAGAGTTGTCATCAGCAGGAACTATCTCAACGCCTGATGAAGAATGGATTTAATACCTATGGCTAAGACATCAGAATACAGACTCAGTGTGAATTTCGGTGATAATGTTATTGGTACTTTAGAATTAGATCGCGCCACCAATTTATTGAAGCTTAATTATAGTGAGCAATGGCAACAAGAAGGCTTTGCTATTTCACCTAGTTTACCTCTGAACTCTCAACATACGCCAGAAGTCGCATATAACTACCTTGATAATGCCCTACCAGAAGGAGAAGCAAGGAAGTTACTCGCTGAAAACCTCGGTGTGTCGGAAAAAAACGTCTATTCACAAGTTCGTGCTATTGGTAATGATCTTTCAGGGGCTATAACCTTCATTGGTCAACAAGAAGGTGATCCCCAACAACTACACCCACAATTTAGAGTATTACGAGAGGATGAACTCACGGAGCGTCTTGACCATAAAGAAGAGTTTGGTCTACTGACATGGGATGATAAGCCTCGCCTTAGCGTGGCCGGAGTTCAAGATAAACTGAATGTATTTATTAATGAAGCTAGTGAAGTTGGTTTTGGTGACGGCTCATTATGCTCTACGCATATCCTAAAATTTGAAAAGAAGAATTGTCCTAATTTAGTTTTAAATGAATTTTTCTGTATGAAACTCTCAGGTGCTATCGATTTACCTACAGCCGATGTGGAATTTACACGATTTGGTTCGCATCCTGCACTAATTGTAAAAAGGTTCGACCGCAAATATGACTCTGATGTCAATAAAGTCATGAGACGTCATGTCATTGATGGTTGCCAAGCGTTAAATTTACCAAGAGATTACAAATATGAGCGAAACTTAGGTGACGGAAGAGATGTTAAACATATTCGAGATGGTGCCAGTCTAGAAAGGCTATTTGAATTTTGTAAAGGCATGTCTTCGCCTGTCGAAAGTACACAGTGGCTTATAAACTGGCAGTTATTTAATTTAATGATCAGTAATTATGACAGCCACGGAAAGAATGTTTCGCTATTTTTTGATAAGAATAACGCTAAGTTTACTCCAGCTTATGATCTAGTGAATGTCGCCATGTTCCCTCAATTTAAACACATGTTAGCTATGGCAATGGGAGACGAGTTTGAACCAGGTGACATTCACGCATATCAATTAGCTGATTTCGCAGAAACATGTGCTATTGATAAAAAACTACTATCAAGACAACTCGTATCTTTAGCAGACAAGGTTGTCAATCAACTTACTCATGGTAATTTCATCAACAGCTTAAAAAGTCAGGCGAGTTTCACACCTGAAGACATTGAGTATTTTGAGTTAATAAGTGAAAACATTTTGGCAAGAACCGAATACTTAAAAGCTCAATCACCAGAAATTTCAGAGATCATCACTTAATCATCTTCTCGTAATTGTTGAAATTTTTGGTGATTCTGATGTTAGAAAAACAACAGTACCTTTGCGCTCATATTGATTTTCATAGGGTGCTTGATAAATATTACAGCTAAGAAAGGGTGACTTGATATGCTTAAACAATTACTAGAAACTTAAGTAAGTAGTTCACCACAATAGATAACAAAAGTTGGATATCATATGTACCGTGAGAAGTATGTAAATACTGATGCTGAAGAGTTACTCGAAGAACTGGGTAGGGTTGAAAATCGAGCTAAAGAGATGTTTCGTGAATTTAAGCAGATATAACAGAAAGTATGCAATCCAATTATTAAATTCAAAGCAGGTAGCAGACCCCTTACCGAGAAGATTAACATCTCAAATTTATGATGAACAAGTACGCCATGCCTTAGTCATTTTATGGCAGGCAGCGAATCAAATCTGCTCTAAACGCTTAGTCCATTTCTTACCTGAACTAGTTGATGCCATGGAGCGCCATGGCCACATTAGGCTTGCTATCGATGTAAAAAAAGATTGCTTAATATTAGTGCTTCTACTGTTGATCGCCTGTTAAAACCTGAGAGAGCAAAAAAGGCTATCAATAAGCACGACCAAGAGGGGAAATCTTTTAAAGAATAAAATCCAAGTTAGAACATTTGCAGATTGGGATGATGTTATACCAGGGTTTTTAGAAATTGATCTTGTGGCTCATTGTGGTGGTAACACAAATGGTCCATTCTTGAATACATTAGTCATGGTAGATATAAGTATCGGTTGGCTAGAATGTATGCCTATGTTGAGAAAAAGTGTCCTAGATGTAATAGATGGTTTAAATGTTGCCAAAGACTTATTACCTTTTGATGTTCGTGGTATCGACACTGATTGTGGCAGTGAATTTATTAATTATGAGCTATTAGATTATTGTGAAGAAAGACAAATTACGTTTACTAGAGCAAGAACACACCGAAAAAATGACCAAGCTCATGTAGAAGAAAAAAATGGCTCTGTAATAAGACGTCTTGTAGGATATGACCGATATGAAGGGCTAAAAGCTTGGGAACATTTAGCCTGTTTATACAAAATATTGAGGAAATATATTAATTTTTTCCAGCCTTCATTGAAGTTACTTTCAAAGGAAAGGCTTGGAGCCAAAGTATCCAAAAAGTATGATAAAGCAAAGACACCATATCAACGAATTTTACTTTCATCGCATATTAACGGCTCGGTAAAGAAACGATTAACTTTCGAATATAAAAACTTAGATCCAGTTAATTTATTAGACAATATTCAAAAGTTACAAGATTCACTCTAGAACGTTGCTTGGAATAACAATGCCCAAGTAGATGATAACTTAACCGTTAATAAAGCATCTTTTATTAATACTCCGATTGAATGCCAAGAAAGTATAAATCCTGTCAATCGGTTTTATCATGCAAGCAAAAAAATTGATTTAAGAAAATGTCCTCGTACTTGGCGAACTCGAAGGGATCCATTTGAAAAAGTTTGGGATGAGATAAGGCTGCGCTTGGAGCTTAAACCAGAGTTAAATGCAGTCAATATTATTAAATGGCTTACAGAGAAACACCCTGAACAATCTTTTTATGCACAAACGAGAACCTTACAAAGAAGAATCGCACAATGGCGTTTAACGCAAGAACGTAATGAGGAAAAATTAAGAGCTCTTATGATTACTTAGGGTTAAATGCAAAAATGGTAAAATAGTTAATAAGTAGTAAGTAGAAAATTTATTTACTAAATAAAGCTGATTTAATTAGAGGCTAGGCAGGTAAAAGTTAGATTTTTAAAAGAGGCAATACGATCGGACAAGTTAGTTGACGTCTGATAGGATACTGATGACCTTTATATAACACCCGGTGAGGCTCGAGTTAATTGTGAGTCAATCGGAGTCTTTGTAGATTACATTGATAATAAAATTACAGAACCCGAGTTGAAAGTATTTGATGATGCTTATCAATATATCGACCAACATGGTGATAATGGTACTTTTAGGGATATGCTCAGTCTATATCATGATGTCATGAAGCTGTACAAACTAACGCGTAAAGTTCTCAATAAGCTTGACAGTACCGCAGCTGCACGTATGGAATTAATTTGATATTTAGATTTAAGTAATCATCATTATATTGAAAATAAACCCCTTGTCGGTTTTGAACCAATTCACCGACAACTTCTTGATTGTTGATGGGGGACCAGTGCTGATCTCTGACACTTGGTTCCTAGATAGTTTTTGACTTTTTAGTTGTTCAATTAGCCATTCTTGCATCGATGCCTGAACATCTGTCGATGATCATAAAGATAGTTTTTTCATAACCACATCATTTTGGACACTATAGTGTCTGTATTAGCACTTTTTTTATTATTTTGGATACTATTATGTCTGCCTTATGCGATATTATTCTGTTAGACAAAAGATGGGCACTATCAAGTATTCTAGATCCTTATCAGTGCCCGGTGTGGGCATTTTTCAAAAGTATCGTTCTTATCTTCAATAATCTTTAGGAAACAGAAATATAGCTGTGGCTTTAAATGCATTTTAATCATAGAAATCTGCATTTCCAGTAGTTGTACTCTTTAATGTTTTATTTAAAGCTGAATTAATACCTTTATCACTATCACTATCACTATCACTATCACTATCTTAATTAGATTGTTTACTTTGATATTAGTTACATCTTTAAATTGAGCCTACATCGTTGTGTGATTAAATTCCGTTTGGGCGCTCTCTATGAGAGCGAACATTTGACACGTTATTTGCCATGTATGACAACATGATTGCCAAGCATGACATGCCTTTTGTCATACACGACAAGAAAAATATAGACAGGATAAAGACGAGAAGGTTTGAATTGTGTTTTAAAAACAACTGTCACCTTAGGTTATATAAATTTATAAAAGTTACAATCGTTATAACATATTTGTCAGAAGAAATATACAGGGAAACATATAAACCAGAAATTATCGGTGATTTAATTTTTACTGAGACAAAGTGATTTTTATCGCCATTTTTCAGTTTATTTGCTATGTTTTTGCGCTTCCCCTATTTTGAGTTTTATTATCAGGCACAGATCGAGCTAGACGATTAAGTCCATCACTGCATTTTTATTTTTTTAAGAATTTTTTGTGGCTGTTACCTCATCGTTATCAGGATTAAGTAGCAAATCCATTAAATGCGCCCAATCTTCTACAACTAACATTCGGATGCTTGCTCTAAAGTTTTCCCATAAATGAGATTTTGAGCCAAACGAAACACGACAAGCTTGGTATACACCATCGGTCAATTCAAATATTTGATGGAAGTAAAAGGCTAGCAAGGTCAGCAGGTACATGTTGTAGCTTAAGCTCTTATCTCCATGACCATAATTATGCGCTATATGATAACCTTGATTTTTAAGTGTGTTGAAACACTCATTTTCAATTTTCCACCGACAACGCCCTGCTTTAGTCATGGCGGTAACATTATCTTCGTTCATTTTTATGTCTGTTACCCAACGATGGATTTTAGTTATCTTTCCATGAATATTTTTGAATTGATATTGAAACCAATTCACGTTAATGATTTTTTCTTTGCCGTTAAGAGGTACGTCATTTTGCCAAGTATAAATGTGTCTATTGCCTTTATCATCAATAAACTCTGTACTAGGTAGCTGCTCAAAATCGCTAAGCCATTCAACTAAATACTTATGATTTCCGGGCTTAGCAACAAATAAATAGTGCATATCTCCCTTAATTGTCTCTTCAATCATCGGCTGATTCGACATTAAGCCATCACCACAAATCATAAATTTTTGCCTTGGATGTCTGCTCGTAAGTTGGCAATAAAACGTTTGTTGGCATTGAGCTCACAATCTTGTTTCTTGGTGCCATCCTCATTTTTAATGGCTTCTGGCATAACGGGGATGACCTGTTTCTTATCAGGGTGCATGATGGCACCTTGCAGGACACCATGACTATAGGTGATTTCACCTGATTTATGTTCTTTGGTTAAACAGCAGCTACAGCGGATCGAGGTGGAGCTATGGTATTGTGTCCCATCAATTGCGCACATCAACACATTAGGTAAAATAGCATAGCCCTCTAAATGTTTATGCCTTCTCAGTTTTTCATAAAAGTCTTTAAATATAGGCGCTAAGGCTTCGCTTGAGATTTCATCTAAGACATCACGCAATTGATTATTGCTAGGAATATTCTGAACATTAAAAATGTTTCTAAGGTTGTTGCGTTGTTGATTCTGCTCTAAGCGCTTTTGAAAATGCAACAAGGAGGGATCTTGAAAGAACATACAGGCAAAAGCACTCATCAAAATATCGTGTTGGCTGTAGTCACATTTATTTTGTTGACGATTGTCATCAATGGCAGAAAAGTGCTCAGCCATTGATGCTCTAAGTGCTTTAAAATTTAGATGTTTTTTGGTTTTTAGTCGTGAAGCCAAGTCATTCTCAAATATTTTCATTGCTAATACTTTGATCTGATCTCGGTAGAGACAAAAAGTTCAAATAAAATTCACTTTTTTTATTTGCGATGCAAAAACAGCGCGAAAAGTATTTTTTTTATCTCTTCGATAGCCCTTATATAGCTTAAATTCTGGCTTCACCGAAAACTGCTGAGGTACCGCTAATGACTTTTTGGCTTTGGTGCTATCGGCATAAATTTGAAAAAACTGCCTTTCTAAACACACATCTTGCCAACGCGCTGAGAATAGCTCCATCTTTCTCATACCTAATATCAGCAAGATGGTGATACCGATATAAGTTGGCCCAGGCACCTTTTGAGGGTGCTGGCGAAATACGGTGAACATGATCTCGATATCTTCTTCTAATAACACGACATCTCTTGGCAGTGGATTACCACCAGCATCTTCTTTGGCTGTGTAGTTTTCAGCTGGGTTTGATGTAATTAACTGGCACTTTACCCCCAGCTTGAACATGTTCTTGCACAAATATAGAGTCTGAGTCGCCACGGATGGGCGACCGGAATTCACTACTTTTTGGACGAGTTCGAAGATATCGAAGGGGTGTACTTTCTTAAGCAATAAGTGACCAACATAGGGCTGAATTTCATTGCTATAAATTCTTGTTAAGGGATAGATGGTTTTTATGTGCTTTCGTTTCTGCTCAATGAATAAATCCGCAAGATCATTAACGGTTTCAATGTCGTGATATTTTTTGCGTGCTTTATCAAGCTTTGGGTTGTCACCGTTTAAGACCATGGCGTTATAGTCGATAGCTTGTTTCATGGCTTTGTCGTAGTCCATGAGATCTGGGTTAGTATCGCTATAGATGCCAACGACCATTTGAGTACGGTGATTGTTGAGCTGATATCGATAGACCCAACTAGCGTTGCCTTGAGAGCGAATTTCGAGGTATAGTGATTGATAGACGCGGATCGTTTTTTTCTTACCCGTCTTAACTAAATTTATGATGTCTGATTTACTGTAATTTTTCACATCTGCTTCTCTAAAAATGAATTTAAGGAGCAAAGTGAAAAAAGAATTTGAAAATCACGTTAAATGGCAGATCGGGGGAACGTCTGTTACAAGTAACTGATTAATAAATTGTGAAATTTTAATCTGGGCTTATTTTAGAGATCCAGAATATAGAATGATGTTTCAATCTGTTTCACCTTGTTAAAATATCAATAAAAACCACACTTTATTGCGGTTAAAACAGGGTTTAAATCACACTTTTATGCGCAATAAAATGTATAAAACCCACACTTTGTTGCGCATTGAATGGTTTTAAAATATACTCAGTAGTCAAATATACATTTGCTTAATGGGTATCTAGTGGAACGATTACTACTTGAAAAGCTAATTGCATGGAAGAATAAAAGTGAGCGTAAGCCTATTCTTCTTGATGGTGCGCGACAAACGGGTAAGTCATTTCTACTAGAGAAGTTATTCGAGGCGCACTTCGAACAAGTTATCCGCTTAGATTTTTTAGAGCAACCAGCATTAGCCAACCTTTTTGACGATTCTTTAAACCCGCAAGACATACTTGACAATATCGAGCTTGAACTGAATGTAAGCATTGAGCGAGACAAAGCTCTTATTATTTTCGATGAAATTGGTGAGTGCCAAGCGGCTATCAACTCGTTAAAGTTTTTTTCTGAGCAATGCGCTGATATGTATGTTTGCGCTTCAGGCTCTAACATTGGCTTATTAGGCTCATTCCCGGTTGGAAAAGTAGAACTACTTGAACTTTATCCGCTCACTTTCGAAGAGTTTTTATGGGCATCAGGAAAAACGCCACTTATTAAAGCATTCGAACAAAACAAAATGACGGCAGTTGCTCACGATAAGTTGTTTAGCTTACTGCTTGATTATTATTATGTTGGAGGGATGCCTGAAGCTGTTAAAGCATGGTTTGAGACTGAGAGTAACACTGGTATCTTAGAAAGAACTCAGAACGTTAATCAAATTCATACTGCATTGATTGCCGGTTATGAGCGAGATTTTGGTAAGTATTCGGACAAGGTCTCCGCACAGCATATTCAAGCAATATTTCAAAACATCCCTATTCAGCTGTCACGAAATATTGATGGTTCGGTAAAGCGCTTTAAATTCAAAGACGTTATTCAGAAAAAAACGAGATATCAGGAATTAGCTGGGCCAATTAATTGGTTGGATAAATGTAAATTACTATCTAAGTGCCAACCTATTGATTGTCAGCCCAGCTCACCATTACCAGCTTTAGCAAAAGAAAATATCTTTAAGCTATTCCTATTTGATATCGGTTTGCTAGGTAATATGCTTGGGCTTTCATATAAAGAACATAGAGATCAGGTATTTAACTACAAAGGTTATATTGCCGAAAATTTTGTACAAAATGAACTCATAGCAAAATACGGTAGCTCGACCTATTCATGGGAGTATGCTCGAAGTGAAATTGAGTTTTTATTTAAACACGATAACGGCAGTATTCTCCCAATTGAAGTAAAAAGTGGTAAGCGAACTAGAGCTAAGTCTCTTGATGTTTACGTTCAACGCTATCAACCTGAAAAAACAATAAAATTTATTGGCTCACAAGGCTCAATAGAAAACCCTGATGCTTTAGTGCTACCATTGTATTATGCAAGTAAATTAGAGCAGTTTTTGGGCTACTAACATAAAAACACAGCCTATACTCATCGTTGCATTTGTTTTTAAGGGAAGCTGTATTCCAGTAATAACCATTAATAAAAAATGCGCCTTGATCATGGATTGCTCAGACATCCTGAAGCAGACATTTTGAAGTATCATGAGTATAATAGGCGGTTTAATAGCATACATAAAATACCTGTTAGGATCATCTCTTTGCTCGCTAGTTGGAAAAACATCTATTAGGCGACAATTAGCTGGCAAAGACTCGATTTTGCGAGAAGATATGCTTTGTCTGATGAGTTAAGTGATGTTCGGTCTAAGATCGGCATAAGGAAGTCATTGATATTTGTTTGTGGTAGAACCATTATCGTAAATTTCCGCACTGACTCCTCAGATTTTTACTTTAAATTAACTTTCAATTGTTACCTTGAATGATTGAAGCCTTTTTTTGCGTAGTAAATAGAAAACAGTCAATAAAAGTACCAAGTTCATTGTCATTTAAGTCGATAAAAGTACCAAGTTCACTGTGATTTAGGTCGATAAAAGTACCAAGTAAGTTATACTGAGTATATTTGTTAGATGATGATGCAGACTGTAATGAATTCTTTTTTCAGAAACAATGATCAATATTTTATAGAGTGGAAAAATTCACTAAATAGAAAACCTATCTTGTTAGCAGGAGCAAGACAAGTAGGAAAAACAAGTTCAGTTAAAAGATTTGGGAAGGCAAACTATAAAAATGTGTTTGAACTCAATTTTATGAGAGATCAAGGGCTTCTCAGTAATATTTTTGAGGATGGTTTACAACCTTCGAGTATCTTAGAGAATGCTCAAATTGCTTTAGGAAAACCATTTAATCCAAAAACAGATTTATTAGTATTTGAGGAAATAGGTTTTTCTCAAGATGCGCTTACCTCATTAAAATTTTTTTATGAAGATGCTCCCGATATTCATCTAATAGCAACTGGGTCAAATGTCGGCTTATTTAAAAATTACCCCGTAGGTAAAACTGAAAGAGTAACAATGTACCCTATGACATTTAGGGAATTTTTAGTTGCTACTAATAACTCAATATTATTAAAATTTGTTGATACGCCTGACCACTCAAAAGTACCTACAGTAGCTCATAATAAGCTAATAGACTTGATAACGGATTATTGGTTTGTTGGAGGGATGCCAGAGGCGGTAAATGCATGGACTTCCTACCCTGATGTTGAGCCATTGAAAAGAATTAAAGCTGTTGAAAAAGTGAAAGCAAATTTAATCGCTGATTATCAAAATGACTTTGGAAAATTTTCTAAAGATCATCCTGCTACCACATTGAATATAAAAAGAGTTTATGAAGCGGTGGCAACTAAGATCGCTGAAATTGAAGATGGGTCTACTCCAAAATTTAAATTTAAAAGAGTTCTGGGAAATACAAGTTCAAGTTATGAAGATATAGTTGCACCTGTAGACTTTCTTGAGTGCTTAAAGCTAGTACATAGAATTTTTATTCTAGATGGCGTAAATAATAACTTTAATATGAACTTTCAGAAAAAAGATAACATGTTCAAATTAGTACCTCACGATGTAGGTATTTTAACAAGTATGATTGGAATGACTTATCAGAATATTAAAGATGGAAAAGATGCATATAAAGGCTTTATTGCTGAAGTATTTGTCTTGAATGAAATCGTCAGTAGCATGGTTTTTCCAGATGAAAAAAATGACCTATTTAGCTTTAAACGTGGTAATTCAATGGAAATTGAGTTCTTGCTGAAATCATTGAAAGGTGACTACATACCAATAGAAGTAAAAAGTGGTAAGAATAAGCGATCTATTTCATTAACTAACTTTGTAGAAAAGTATAAACCACAGAGCGCCTTAAAGTTTACATTTAGCTATGTTGAGAATAACCCTGAAAGAGTATTGCAACACCTCCCAATATATAAAGCCAGATCCACTTATGCTAAGCACTTTAAGTGAAGATAATAAACACCCTTACTTTTTAACGAAATAATTTTCGCTTCTATCAAGTTATAGTGAGTTTTCATTATATTGAGTAATTAATTAAAAGCATCTTTATATTAAGTAATTCACTATAATTCATTGTTTATATCTATTTATTCACCTAAAATATTGTTTATATCTAGTAATTCATTGGTACCCATATGTCTCGTTTAATATTTGCTAAAGATACCGCTGAGGCAAAACAGTTTTCAAAAGCTGTAGGCAAAGGTGAGCTAAAAAGAATACGACAAGGTATCTATACTGATGCTGCATGGGAAGAAGTACCTAAGCTCCTGCAAAATAACTGGTATCAAATTGTAGAATATTTATACCCAACGGCTGTTGTGTCACATGCTACAGCAGTATCGTTATTACCTGAAAATAAGATGATTTACATAACTGCGCCAATAAAAATACGTAAGAAAGTACAAATCAGTGATTTATTAACGATAGAAGTGCTGCCAGGCGATGTTGAACATTTAAAGGAGCCTTTCCAACCTAATTCATTTAGAAGTTCACCAACACGTTATCTGTTAGAAAATCTACAAATTAGCCATAAGGATGTAATTACCCCCAAATCATTAGGTAAAAATTGGGTTGAACAAGAGTTATGTCGTCTCCTAGGGCACTATGGAGAAAAAGAACTTAACCGCATTCGTGATGAAGCACAAGCACATTATTCAGTGCTTAACATGGAGAAGGAATTTCAGTTACTAGAAGGATTAATAGGTGCAATTTTATCTACTCAGCCAATAGAATCATTGTCTTCAAAAAGGGCTATATCGGTAGCAAAAAAAGAACCTTTTGATCTGAATAGACTCCAAACATTTGAAAATTTGGCAAAGTATTTACTTCAATGCGATTTGGTATCAAGACCTTATCAATACAACTCATCTAGCTGGAGAAACTTGTCATTTTTTGAAAGCTATTTTTCTAACTATATTGAAGGTATAGAATTTGAAATAGAAGAAGCAGAGCAGATCATTTTTGAGAAAAATGAAATATATAACCGTCATCAAGATAGCCATGATGTCTCAGCCGTATTTGATCTAGTTCAAGATTACACTGAAATGGTTACAGTGCCGAATAGCACCAATGAATTATTAGATTTGCTAATACAACGGCACAGTTTAATCATGGATGCCCGCCCTGAGAAGAGACCTGGACAGTTAAAAATAAAAGCGAATAAGGCTGGTGATACTGTTTTTGTATCGCCAGAGCAAGTAGAAGGCACATTTGCACAAGCATTTCCGATCTATCAACGTTTGCCAAAAGGTCTGGCAAGGGCTATTTTTATGCAATTTTTAGTCTCTGAATGTCACCCATTTGATGATGGTAATGGCCGGTTAGCAAGAATTATGATGAATGCAGAATTAGTGAGTGCAGAAGAAATAAAAATTATTGTACCCACAGTTCACAGAGATAGTTACTTAAACGGATTAAGGCATGCAACAAGAAATGGTAAGTTTAGAACAATAACTAAAGTCTTTTCAGACTTGCATGGTTATACCAGCTCTCTAGCGTGGGAGGATTATTCTGAGGTAAGAGCAAGGCTTGAAGCCCATTTTGCTCATAAGTTACCAGACCAAGGAGTTGCTGTTTTTAATCGAGAATTATCAAAATATAGAGTGGCATTGCCAACAGGCTAACGGTAGAACAAGGTATTTATACTGAGGTGTACTGCCAGATAAGGATATTATTGATACCTCCTATAACACCATGACCTTGACGTTTTTTTGGCTTATTTTGCAGCACGTATACCCAAAGGATTATCTAAAAAAGTCGCTATTTCATTCAAAAGTTACCCCTTGGTGTTGGTTTGTTTTATCTTCTTTTCTACGTTATGATATACGTGTATATCAACTTAAGGGCTTTATTATGTTAGCTATTCGATTACCTAATGATATTGAAACTCGATTATCTGATCTTGCATTTAAAACAGGTAGAACAAAAACGTTTTATGCCAGAGAAGCGATCCTTACTCATTTGGAAGATTTAGAAGATTATTATCTTGCTGCTCAAGTAGTTTCTGATATTAATAAAGGGGACGTAAAGACTCATCATAGCTCTGATGTGAGGGCAGATCTTGGCTTGGAAGATTGAATATTCAGACAACGCATTTAAATCTTTGAAGAAAATGGATAAAACCAATGCTAAACGTGTTATAGATTTTCTTGATCACCGGTTGGGAGCTATGGCAGACCCACGAACATTAGGAAAATCACTTAAAGGTGATTTAGGGGTTTTCTGGCGATATCGAGTAGGAGATTATCGTATTATTTGCGAAATTCAAGATAATCGTTTGGTTATCTTGGCTGCTCTTATTGGGCATAGACGAGATATTTATCAATAATCACTACCGTCATAACAAGTACAAACCTTTTTTAAAAATCACTCTATGCCTGAGCCGATCTTATAGCCAAGAGCCTTGGCTCTGAGCAAGAACTTAAGGTTTTGGTTTGTTTACGTTGCGTATAACCTTTCCTTTTAACAGTGACATCGCCAAATAAGCTATTGATCTAAAAGGATCTTATCGTCGTTAAAAAGTATCTGCACCCTTCTAAATTCGATGTTAAGAGATGACATCATGTGGGACATCAATACTACTGAAAATAAACTATTGACGCCATAGTCGTTTGTTATTTGCTTGTTATTATTGATTATTTTTTACTTCAATTACTATGTCGGGATCTTTTTTAAGAGCCGCTGCTTCACCACCAACTTTTACACACTTAAAATGTAGTTCGGTAGAGCCTAGCCGTGCAGGTACTGCGGAGATTACAGTTTCACGAAGTTTTTTGACTTCCAGCCCTTTTTTATTACAAAATATGTTTGCTTCTTGGTAGACCGCTGCTTTATTGGTAAGAGATATACCAATTCCAAACGAGCTGTCTTTTTTACCAATAAAATAAGAGTTTGGACTCATTTTAACAACACCTGTGCTTTTACAGCTTATAAGTAGAAATGACAAGACTAATAATAAAAAAGCTTGACTAGTTATTCTTACCTTTCTTTGCGCTGCTGTACAAGAAAGTAAATCTACTGCATTTATCATTTAAACTCCATTTTGGATTAAAACTCAGAGAGCCCTAACAGTTTGTTAGCTACCGATTACTATAATATTAGAAATATCTGTTGTTTACTGAATTCTATGAATTCTATTTTTTCACCTAACTTAATCTTGCCCAAATAGCCATTCAAATTATTTTCAAGAATTTCTACAATATGATCTTCACCAGAAACAGCTCTAATAATAACTTTTGAGCCGATACCTATTTCCTTTTTTACTAATTTTTTGCCAGAACCCATGAACGGAATGTTTTTCAGGTTTGGTCTTTGTAATTTCAAATTTACTGACATGATTGCGCCTCTGATTTGAATATCTTTTCAGAGGCGCTATCATTATACCAGAGTTCTACACAACCAGTCCAGCGATCAGCTCTGAAGTAATACTCATAGGCTCTCTCATAACGGGCTCCCAAATACTCATAACGGAACATTACAGCAAAAACAATAATCCCTAATAAAATGACAATTGCTAATATTGATATTTGGTGCTTCACTTGCAACCTCCATTAGGTAGCTAACAGCTTATTAGACTGGAAAAGTTGCCAGATCTATTCTCATTTGTCAACTGCTGATTTAATGTGCGCCAGACAATAAGCCTGCGACACTTAAGTCTTCATCAATTTCTGGCCAGTAAATACCATCACCGTCACCGAGTAATTCCCAGTTAGATAATTGCTCTGGTGTTGCTCGCGATAATAGTGGAAACCATACTAGCGGAGCTGAAATTGTACGACCATCTAGCAGCTCAACAATTAAATCAGCATCAGTGCATTTGATAGTTTGAGCTTGCGGGTGTAACTCAATCGCTAAAGTGTTCATTCCAAGCCTCCAAAAATGCTTCTTTATTTTCAGCAACCAATTACTGAAGTTTACGTAATTCTTTTCGGGAAAACCTCGTTGAACTAGCTAAAGTTACAGGTTTTAACCAAAACTTAGCGAGCATGTTTTCTCGCTGTATGTGGATGTGTGCTGGTTCACCATTTTCATTGCTATAAAAGAAGAAACGAAAGGAGCCAATTCTTAATACTGTAGGCATAAATTGATTCTACTGAAACTATGTAAACTCCGCAAATTTTTAAGCAGCTAACGCCTCACTAAAACAGGGAGGGATCTCACATTTCGGATAAAAAGCACAATGTAATCCCACCCTGAAAGTAGCTATCTTTGATAAGGAGATAAAGTGAATCTACAAAAAGCTTTAGGTGTAATATCAAAATTATTACTGTATAAAGTATCTACTGGCTTTACCATAGAGCAATTACCTTGAATTTATATGAACTTCAGCTAAAAGAAGAATATCGAACAGGCGAATCAAACCTTGTCGCTGACTTCTATCGCCCTGAAGTGGTCAAGTAAATCTGTACACAGTAATAGGAACTTATGCTCTTCTCTCTGCTTCATTTGGCGAAAGATAATTATTATAGCTATGCCCCCGTCTAGAATTATAATGAGTGATTATATAATCTAGCGTATCTTTCTCTGCCTCTTTGAAAGATGAATAGCATGCTTTAGGCATCCATTCAGTTTTAAAACTTCTGAAAAAACGTTCCATGGGCGCATTATCCCAGCAGTTCCCACGACGGCTCATGCTTTGTTTTATCTGGTAACGCCAGAGTGTTTGACGAAACTGAAAACTAGTATAATGGCACCCCTGATCAGAGTGAAAAGTGACATTTTTAGGTCGCTCTCTAGATTCAAATGCCATCCGTAACGCTGCACTAGTTAGGTTACTATCTGGACTGTCATGGCATGCCCATCCGATAATTTTTCTTTTAAATAAATCCATTACAGCAGCAAGATACATCCACTGCGTACCTGCCCATATATAGGTTACATCGCCGCACCAATAGGTGTTCTTAGCGTCAACATTAAACTGTCGCTTCAATAAATTAGGCGCTATCTTTGATTCTTTTTTCGCTATTTTATACTTATGCTTCTTCGCTTGTTTACTTGAAATGTCAGCTTCAATCATTAGGTTTTTTGCCTTATAACGACCTACGTTATGACCCGCCTGTGACAGCTCACCAGCTATGGTTCTAGCGCCCGCAGCACCTCGACTATCGGTATGTATATCTACGGCTAATTGTTTTAACAATTCACGTTCATCATCAACCAAATCTTTATGTGACAATCGATAATAATAGCTGCTGCGCTGTACATTAAATATTTCACAAAGTTTATTTGTACGACCATGCTCTCTTGATAATTGGCGGATCAAATCTATCGTTTGATGCTGTCTGATATTAAGAGAGCGGTAGCCTTTTTTATGATGTCATTTTCCCATTCTATCTGTTTTATTTTTGCTTCAAGCTCTTGTATTTTCTTCTGTTCAGCTGTCATTGCTTTGGATTTAGGGGTAATTCCATTTCGTTCAACACGGAGCTGATTAACCCAGCGGCGTAAAGCGGTATCGCCAACGCCAACGGCTTTGCATCCTTCCGATAGCGTGTATCCTTTATCCAGCACTAAACATGCTGCATCATTCTTAAATTCTATTGAATAGGTTGGTCTTGATCTTGTCATTGTTGTACACCTCTTTTATGTGAGTAATTCTACCCTTATTGGTGTACAGATTCATTAAGCCACAATACCCATGTTTGAATCAAAGTGAAACCTACAAACGCTCTGTTGGTTACTTTAGCTCAACAATTTTTCTCCTTATCGGATCTGAAATTATCAACTTCGCCAAAAGAGGCGGAAAAATTCAACTAGTATGCTCACCTTCTTTATCTGCTGCTGACATTGACGCATTGGAACAAGGTTATGACTGTGATGTTCACAAAGCTAATCAAGAAATACTCCATGCTGTTGATACATTATTAAGCGATAGTAGGTTTATTAAAAATACCGAAGCTCTGGCTACCCTCATAAAGTTAAAAGTCATGGAAGTAAAAATTGCTTTTAGGAAGAACTCCGCTGGTATTTATCATGAAAAATTAGGCATATTAACAGACGAAAGCTCTTCCGTTTCTTTTAAAGGCTCTGTTAATGAAACATGGAGTGGTTGGCACGAACGAGGAAATTACGAATCTCTCGATGTTTTTTGTAGCTGGAAAGATGGCAGAGATGAGCGTCAGGTAAAACGCCATAACCAGTATTTTCAAAAACTTTGGTCGAATCAAATTGAAGAGTTAGAAATTATTGATTTTCCCTCCGTAGCGAGAAATAAATTAGAAAAAAGAGCTTTGAATTCAATCGATGAAATAGTACCAGAAGCACTTACGGACTATTTCTCCATAGGAAATGAACAAGAAAAGAAAAAAACTTCAAGTTCGCTCAACAAAAGAATTCCTTTACCCCACCAAAAATCAGCTTTAGAAGGTTGGAGAAATCAAGGTTATAAAGGGATCTTTGAACATGCCACAGGTAGCGGTAAAACATTTACCGCTTTAACTGCTTTAAAAGACCACCTAATCGAAGATGGAGTTGCTATTGTTCTAGTTCCTGATCGTTTATTGCATAAGCAATGGACTGAAGAAATAAAAGAAGAAATTCCCGAAGCAACAATCTTGAAAGCTGGAGATGGTCATAATAGATGGCGAAAAAATCGTAGATTGCAACACTTTACGCAAAAGGGAGGAGGTTTCGGTCAACGTGTAGTATTGGTAACTATGGGGACTGCTTATAAACCTGAATTTTTAGATGCTATATCAGGTGGTGATCACCTCATGGTAGTTGCTGATGAAGTACATGAGATTGGAAGTAATAAAAATTCGAAGACATTAACGATTAAAGCGGGTAAAAAATTAGGCTTAAGTGCGACTCCTTTGAGGTATAGCGACCCAATAGGAACACAGAAAATAATTGATTATTTTGGATCTATAGTGCAACCACCATTTACATTAATTGACGCAATTAAAAGTGGTAGATTAGTTGAATATGAATACCTCCCTCAGACAATAAGATTTACTGTTGAAGAGTCAGAACAGTGGGAAATTGCTACTAAAGATATCTCGAAAGAGTTCGCCCGTTCTCAAAGGGATGGTAATGGCTCGCCTATTCCTTCTGCTAGGTTGCAAAATATGCTAATTCAAAGAGCTAGAATTGCCAAAAAAGCAGAAGCCAAAGTTCCATATGCTATAAGAACAATTGTTGACAATTATTCTGATGGCGAAAGTTGGTTAATATATTGTGAGGATCAGTTCCAGCTATCTGAAGTTATGGAAGCATTAGAAATCAGAGGATTTTCTCCATGTGAATACCATACAAACATGGAAGGAGATGCAGCAGCATCCTTAGAATGGTTTAAAAAGTTTGGAGGCATCATGGTCTCTATTCGCTGCTTAGACCAAGGTGTAGATATCCCAAAAATTTCTCACGCAATCATTTTGGCATCATCTCAAAACCCTAGGCAATTTATTCAACGTAGAGGACGAGTATTACGTACCTGTCCAGGAAAGTATAAAGCAGTTATATATGATGCTGTTATGGTTCCTATTTGCTTAGAAAAAGAGCCAAGGCAGTTATCACTTCTAAAAAGTGAGCTACAACGAAGCATACAATTTTCAAAAACAGCCATTAACAAATCTGGCTCAAACAAACTAATTAACATAGCAATTGAGCTAGGAATAGACCCTGAAGAATATGGTCTATTAGACTCTGATGGTATTGAGGAGTAATTATAATGACACATAAAAGTGACCCACTAGAAGTATTGTTGAGATTAAACTTAGAGCTTGGAAAAAATCTTGATGAAAGCCTTATTAAAGAGTGCTACCAAGTACAAAAAGAACATCAATATGACAAAGGCAGAGATACTGTCACTAAGATAAAAGCGATTGTTGAAGAGCGTGTGGTCGAGCAGCAAGGAAGTAATTTGATATGAAACTACAAGAGTTAACTATTTATAACTTTATGCCTTATAAAGGCGAGCAAAAAATAGAATTCCCTCAGCATGAAACTCAAAACGTAATGTTACTTTTTGGTGACAACATGCGCGGAAAAACTAGTTTTCTAAATTCAATACGTTGGGGGTTTTATGGTTTAGCACTTGGTCGTCACTCAAGAACTATCCCTAGAACAAACCTTGTTAATAGTATTGCTGCTTCCGAAGGTGATTGGTCAATGTCAATTATCCTTAAATTCACTCATGAAAATCGACAATATGAACTACGTAGGCAGTTAGACAAGAAAAACCATGTGTCGATACCAAAAAATGATGGTGACTTTGATGAATCAATTGGACTTAAAATTGATAATCAAGTGATAACGGGGGATTTAATTGTTAATGAAATAAACCAAGTGTCACCAGAAGATGTCTCACGTTTTTTCCTATTTGATGGTGAGTTATTACAAGAATATGAGAACCTACTTTTAGAAGGCGATGCTCAAGGTGAAAAAATTAAAGAGCATATAGAGCAGACCCTTGGTGTACCTGCTTTAGTGAATGGAAGAAATGAGTTCACCTCTTTACTTAAAGATGCCCGAAGAATCCAAACTAGAGATGCTAAAAACTCTTCAGAAGCAAAAATGCATGCTGAACAACAAAGAATTAATGAAACACAGCAGTTAATACGAGAAAAAGACATAGCTGAACTAGAGACTTTAAAGCGTGATGTTCAAAAACAAATTGATGATATAGAAGATCAGCTTAAAAATACCGAAGCAGTACAAAAGAAAAAATATGAACTTGATGTTTTAAAAGGTAAACGAGAAACAATTGAAGAACAGCTTGCATATGATGCTGATGAGCAAAGGGAATTATTTCGAGATTCATGGAAAGATGTTTTATTTAAAAGTGTTGAACCGATTGTAAATAACTTGAAGGCAAAGCGAGATTCTTTATTCTCTGCAACTAAAGCAAAGGCAGTACTTGACTCTCAAATAACAGCTTTACAGAAAAGTTTAGACAACCCTATTTGCCCCACCTGTACTCAAACTATTCCACAACAGAAAATGAATGGAATTGAGCAAAAAATTATAGGATTAAAGGCAGAAGCAGAATTATCAAATGTAAATCTAGATGACGTTACTACAATAAACTCACAAATAGATAAATTATCTAAAATCAAATCAAGTAATGAAGGCAGCAGAATTTGTGAGCTAGTTTCAAAACAAATGAAAATGAACGTTAACATCATCAAAATTGAGACAGAACTTGATGATATTGAGGAAGAAATAAAAGGGTTCGATACCGATCAAATTATGCGTCAGAGAGAGAAAAAAGATAGATTGGGTAACCAACTATTTAAACTCGAAAATGACATTAAAAAAACTAAGATTTCACTTAATAAATTAAGCGATGAGCAAGCTCATATTTCAGCTTTAATATCAAAAACTTCAGGTAGCCAAGGAAAGTCTAGTACTATCAGAGTCAACTTATATCAAGGTTTGGAGTCTTTATTTAAAACAGGGATTGATGAGCTGAGAGATGCTTTAAGAAGTCAGGTAGCAGACTATTCGTCAAATGCTTTTAGCGAATTAACTACCGAAAAAACTTATACTGGGCTAGAAATTAACAAAAATTATGGTCTGTCAATTATTGATCAAACAGGAAATGTATTAAAAGAGCGTAGTGCTGGAGCAGAACAAGTGGTTGCTTTGTCATTAATCGATGGATTAAACAAAACAGCTAGAAAAACGGGCCCAATTGTAATGGATACACCACTAGGGCGTTTAGATCCTAAACACAGAAGTAATGTTCTTAAATACCTACCTAAAATGGCCGACCAAGTTGTTCTACTCGTACATGAAGGTGAGATTGATCCGAGTAGAGATTTATCTAACTTTGCCGAGCGAATAGGTGCGCGTTATCAAATAGAACGAGTTTCAGCTACAGAATCTCAAATTGTAAGGAGCAACTAATGAACGAACCTGACAGAATAGGACTAACACCGTTAGTGGCACAACAACTTGATGAATTATTAACAGAACTTAATCCAGATAGCGACTCTAAAAAAGAGAAAGTTAAGTTGATTAAGTTTGATATATACAGGTTAGCTGTTGCACTCGGTATAAAAGAAAATAAAACACCCCCTGCACTCAACGATAAAAGTAATTCAGTGTTTAGGGTTAATGAATTAGATCGAGATAGAACATTGTTCACAGTAGTTGAGTGCTTAGATTCATGCCCAAGCGATGTAACTATTTATGGCTATATTGAGCGATTGGCTGAGCAAGGCATTAAAGAGTTTTATGAACACTTCCAGAAACGGGGTGAATTACCATTAACAGAATACTTTCTAGATAAGAGTTAAAGTCTATGTCAGTTTTGAAAATGTTTTTTTGCATCGTAAGTGAAACTCAATCATCAGACATCACTATACACAGAGATCTAAATTCTATTTATACGTTGTGGGAAACTGAAAAATCTAACAATAAAATTGGCATAATTCACATTGGATTTATCCGTCCTAAAGTACCTAGCTATGACGAAATACAGCATTTTTATGGGGCTGTATTGGTATCTTCAAGCGTCAAGTGGGCATTGCCTGAAGGTTATAATACTAGTAATAAAGCAGTCATTGAACATGATAAGCTTCCTCTATTTCAGCTTATAAAGGGTTTTGGTTATGACATTGCCTTGGATGATGATGAATTATTCAGCGAACAACCAAGTATAGAGACTTCAGCCCATTCAGAAAGTAATCACACAATAGCATCAGCAGCACTTGAAGTACTTGAATCGGTTGCTAAGCCAATGTCAAAAGAAGAAATTTATGGACACATTATTGAGCAAAGCCTTTTTCAATTTGGCGCTAAAAAGCCTATTCATGTTTTAAACTTTGAACTTAATAGGCATTGTGAAGGGACTGATTATAGTCAGGCGTCATCAAGCAAATTTTTCGGTAAAAACAAAGCTGGTCTTTTTTTTGCGTTAAGCACAGTACCAAAAGAATTTGAGGGCTGGTTAAAAGAACTACCAGAATTAAAGTTTGAATTAGCTAAAGCGTGCCAAGAAGTGGGTATCCACGATGTTAAATCATACTCTAAAAACAATAAGCTTTTGTCAACTATTCAATTAAGAGAATTGGAGATTTTTCGCTATCAAGAGTTAAAGCAATTAATTGAGGATATCGACCCATCTAAACTTATTCCTATATTACCTACATTTATTTTAGATTCTAATATTTCTCAATTGGATCTCCCTGCTAGAACCAGTAATGTTTTTTATGCGCAAAACATATTAAAACTAAAGGAGATTGAAGGTTTCTCCTTGCAAAGGATGATGAACTGGCCAAATTTTGGAAAAAAATCTGCTAAAGATTTGTATGATGTATTAGACGCTAGTGTTACTAAATTTTATAGAGATAGCTCAGAAAACCTGCCTGATTTTATAAGAAGTAAATCTGACATGTCCAATAATTGGATAAAAGGAATACTTACCTCAAATTCCGAATCAGCTAAAGCATGTATAAATAATAGTATATTTGATGAAAAGTCATATTTCGAAAATAAACAATTTCTATCTGATACACAAGTAAGAGAATTAGAGCTAATTCGCTATCACACTCTAAAGCGATCTATAAATATTGAAGATCCATCTGAACTAATACCTTTATTGCCCACCTCTATTTTAGAGGCTCACATAACTCAGCTTGGCTTAACCGTCAGAACAAGCAATGTTTTTAATGTGCAAAGCATATTTATATTAAAAGATGCCATAGGTTATTCATTGGAAGATATGATGAAATGGGCTAATTTCGGCAAAAAATCGGCTAAAGACCTGTGTAAAATGTTAGATGCGAGTGTTGAAAAACTGTCTTATACGCTTCCTGTAAATTCTGGTGATGACAATACAACGATAATCAACGTTCATAATGATGAAAAAATAGGAAAAGAAGCAACAGAGGCTCCTAATTTTGAACACGCTTCCCAAACCACCTTAAAGAAACATTTTGAAAATTCATTATCATTATTAAAAGCAAATGAACGAACAATATTAGAAGGGCGAACAGGGTATAACAGTTCTGTAAAAACCTTAGAAGAAATGGGAGCTGTTATAGGGGTTACTCGTGAGCGTGTTCGCCAAATACAGAAGAAAAATGTCGAAAAAATTATCAAAACTGAATTCTGGGATGATTGTATCGCCATAAAAATTGGTGAGTTATTGCTCAGTAGAGAGCAACCTCTATACCTGGAAATGTTAGAGGTTGAGGATGCTTGGTTTTCTGGCTTTATTGGTAATTATCAGCATTTAGCAGCAATAATTGGGTTGTTTTCTGAGAATCAAATTAAGATATTAACAATAGAGGGTTCGGTTATCATTTCTAGAGTTTGTCAGGATGATTGGGATACTTTAGTTAGATCCTTTAAAAGAACATTAAAAAATAAAGCAAAAGAGCAAAGTTGGACTAAAAATGATATTAACCTAACATTCAAAGCATCTTTAGACGAGAAAGGTGCAACAGAGCTTCTTCCTGTTCTTTGGAATATATTTACTGATAGTATTGTGGCTTAATGAATCTGTACACCAATAAGGGTAGAATTACTCACATAAAAGAGGTGTACAACAATGACAAGATCAAGACCAACCTATTCAATAGAATTTAAGAATGATGCAGCATGTTTAGTGCTGGATAAAGGATACACGCTATCGGAAGGATGCAAAGCCGTTGGCGTTGGCGATACCGCTTTACGCCGCTGGGTTAATCAGCTCCGTGTTGAACGAAATGGAATTACCCCTAAATCCAAAGCAATGACAGCTGAACAGAAGAAAATACAAGAGCTTGAAGCAAAAATAAAACAGATAGAATGGGAAAATGACATCATAAAAAAGGCTACCGCTCTCTT
The DNA here is from genome assembly GCA_965261045.1 of uncultured Colwellia sp. GTDB lineage: Bacteria > Pseudomonadota > Gammaproteobacteria > Enterobacterales > Alteromonadaceae > Colwellia. The sequence continues at coordinate 133,908 of CBDHCJ010000001.1, read as the reverse complement.
AATATCAGACAGCATCAAACGATAGATTTGATCCGCCAATTATCAAGAGAGCATGGTCGTACAAATAAACTTTGTGAAATATTTAATGTACAGCGCAGCAGCTATTATTATCGATTGTCACATAAAGATTTGGTTGATGATGAACGTGAATTGTTAAAACAATTAGCCGTAGATATACATACCGATAGTCGAGGTGCTGCGGGCGCTAGAACCATAGCTGGTGAGCTGTCACAGGCGGGTCATAACGTAGGTCGTTATAAGGCAAAAAACCTAATGATTGAAGCTGACATTTCAAGTAAACAAGCGAAGAAGCATAAGTATAAAATAGCGAAAAAAGAATCAAAGATAGCGCCTAATTTATTGAAGCGACAGTTTAATGTTGACGCTAAGAACACCTATTGGTGCGGCGATGTAACCTATATATGGGCAGGTACGCAGTGGATGTATCTTGCTGCTGTAATGGATTTATTTAAAAGAAAAATTATCGGATGGGCATGCCATGACAGTCCAGATAGTAACCTAACTAGTGCAGCGTTACGGATGGCATTTGAATCTAGAGAGCGACCTAAAAATGTCACTTTTCACTCTGATCAGGGGTGCCATTATACTAGTTTTCAGTTTCGTCAAACACTCTGGCGTTACCAGATAAAACAAAGCATGAGCCGTCGTGGGAACTGCTGGGATAATGCGCCCATGGAACGTTTTTTCAGAAGTTTTAAAACTGAATGGATGCCTAAAGCATGCTATTCATCTTTCAAAGAGGCAGAGAAAGATACGCTAGATTATATAATCACTCATTATAATTCTAGACGGGGGCATAGCTATAATAATTATCTTTCGCCAAATGAAGCAGAGAGAAGAGCATAAGTTCCTATTACTGTGTACAGATTTACTTGACCACTTCAATAGCCTTCAATTTAGTTCAAATGATATTTTACTCTCTTTTGGTAAATCAATTGAGTCTGTTTTAAATGTAGTTTTAAATGAAGCTGAATCACCACTTCACTTTTCTGAAATTGCTAGGAGAGCAGAACCCATACTTGGTCGTGAAATATCCAACCACAATGTTAATACTCGATTACAAGGGACTGAAGCAAAACTGTTTGGGAGAGGGGTTTATGGGTTAAAACGATTTAGCCCTATATCAGACCTAACTTGTAATCATGTTAGGTTGGTAATCAATAAAAGTGTTTATGAAGGACCACTAGCAAAACAATGGCATGTGACTGAATTATTAAACTCATTAAAAGAAAGGTTTCCCTCTTTACCAAATGAGTTAGATCTTTATTTGTTGAATATCATTCTTGAAGACTCTGACCAGTTAACATATTTAAATAAAAACGTGTGGGCTAGGGCTGATTCAGGGCAATCACCAACGGATAGAGTAGATATGGCTGATGCATTTACCAAGATACTCGAAGATGCTGGTAAACCGCTTAAAGGCAAAGAGATCAAAGCGAAGTTAGAAGCTATTCGTGGAGTTCATGAGTCTTTACAAATTCAATCAACTGAAAGAATGTTACAAGTTGGACCTGATACTTGGGGCTTAATTGACAGAGATGTTATTAGTTCAGTAGAAGAGCAAGGGATTTTCTTGAATGAATTGAATAGCTTTTTAACTCAAAAACAAAAAGGGATTCATGTAACCGAAGTTGGTGCATTTTTGAAGGAAAGAAGTCTTTTTCATATTCAAGAGAATAGTTATGCATTAATAAATTTGGCTCAGAGGGATCCTCGTTTTTACCTTGGTCGCTCAATGTTTCTTGGCTTATCTGATTGGGGTGAAGATACCAGACGCTTTACCTTCGCAGAAGCGGTTCGGAAAGTTCTTGATGATATGTATGAACCTATGAATATTTCTGAAATTAATGCTCAAGTTGAAATATTAACTGGGTTAGATATAGATAGTTCAATTACTGGCCTGCTCATTAACGAAGGTGGTAAATTTAATACTTCTACTCGATTGTGGGAAAGTAATAATTCAAAGCCATAGAAAACTTCAAGCTGTTTAAGAGCAAAGTTGGTATGTGTGCCAGCCAACCCATAAAAGCTTTACTTATGAATGAAGATGATCCAGATGATAATTCTGGTAGATTGTAAAAAATTATTAAAATCGAAAAAATTTAAGCAAGGAAAAATTAAGTGACTGATATTCAAGTAGATGCTAATCCGACAAAAGAATTTTTCATTTCTATGCTTACTAGAGATATTCCTTTAGATCGAGCTATATTGGATTTGATTGACAATAGTGTTGATGCTGCAAATGCTAGCGGAGATGTGTCGGACAAGATTATTCGACTCACTATGAACTCTACTGAGTTTTGTATCGAAGATAATTGTGGTGGATTTGATATTGAAACAGCAAAGAAATACGCATTCAGGTTTGGTAGGGATAGCAGCCAAGCGCGTTTAACTCCAAACACCGTGGGTCAATTTGGTGTAGGAATGAAACGCACTCTTTTTAAATTAGGAGGAGTGTTTTCTGTAAAGTCTATTTTTAACGAGGGAGCATTTTCTTTAAATGTTAATGTGAATGAGTGGTTAGCAGATTCATCTGAGAAGTGGGCATTTTCGTTATCAGAACTAGAAAGAAATGAAGATGATATTTCTGGCACTTACATAAAAGCGGAGCAATTAACTCCTTCTATTTCAGAACAATTCACAGATAACGAATTTTTGCGTACCTTCAAAGACGAAGTATCCAAAGCATATTTTCGAAGTATCAGCCGCGGTCTTAAAATAATTATCAATGAGAAAGACACAAATAAATTCGATATCGGAGTTAGAACATCTGATGAGCTTGGCGTAGTGTGCCTTGAGCAAGAGTATAATGGTGTAAAAATAACAGTTCGTTCTGGTGTTGATGAACAGAGTTACCCTGAAGGAGGTTGGTACATAGTTTGTAATGAGCGCCTTGTGGAAAGTGCTGAGCAAACAGCCAAAACGTTGTGGGGTACAAACAGTATTCCCAAATACCATGATAGATTAGCTTTTTTTAGAGGCGTAGTTGAATTTGAAGCTGAAGACTCTTCCAAACTACCATGGACAACTACTAAAACAGGTGTGGATACAGATAATCCTATATATCGTTTTGCAAATAAGATGATGATAAAAGCGTTAGAGCCAATAGTTAAGTTTTTAAATCAACGTGAATCCGAAAGAAAACAAGTCAATGATAACAGACTAGATGAAGACCAGAGAGTCCTAGAGTTATCTATTCGAAATGCAACACCTGTGAGTATTTATAATATAGATGCTAGTAGTGAACAGTTTATTCATCCAGAAAAAATTGAAGCAAGAGCGGCTAGTCAAGTTACTATAACTTATCAAATGGATGTTGCTAAATTAAATCAGGTAAAAGATAGCCTTGGAGTTACATCAGCTAGTGAAGTTGGCAAAGAAACATTCAGTTATTATTATAGTTATGAGTGTGAATAATGAAAAGTTCTCGAAAAATAAATTACTCGACTAGAGTAGAAAAGAATATTGAAAGGAAAATGATAAGGGATATTCTTACACGGTTCGGGTTATTTCATTATTTATCAGAATATACTTATGTCGGGTTTGGTTCTAAATATTTCACAGATTACTTGATGTTCCACAAGTACCTACATATCAATAGCTTAATAAGTATTGAAGGTGATATTGGTAACAAAATAAAGTATGAATTTAATAAACCTTTAAATTGTATAGTTCTTAAGTTTGGTATGTCTAATGATATACTCCCAACATTAAAACTGGATCCTAAAAAAATAATTGCTTGGTTAGATTACGATGGACTTCTAGATGAGAGCTGCTTAACTGATGTAGCAACTATGATGTCTAGTATCGATGTAGGTAGTGTTTTCATGATTAGTTATAATAGTAGACCACTAAAGCAAGCTGAATTGGATAAAAGTCACCCCGAAATAAAGGAAAGCGAGAGATCAATTCATCATTTAAGAAAACAGATAGGAGAAAGTTATATCCCTCATGACTTTGAACCTAGAGGGCTAGCAAAGTGGGATAACTATAGTAAACTCTTGCGAAAAATAGTTATTAACTGTATGAATAAAAGGTTACTAATAATTAATCAAGGGGATAGTAACCCGTTAAAATTCAAGCAAATAATGAACTTTAGTTATAAAGATGGGTGTGAAATGTCTACTTTAGGCTTTACTTTTTATCGTGACCAAGACGATCTAACAACTTTAAATAACTGTAAGTTAGATACATTTGATTTTTATCGTGATGATGACGATATATACGAAGTAAATGCACCTAATTTAACTTTGAAAGAAGTAAAGGCATTAATGGAGCATATGCCAACAGCACAAACTAACATAACGAGTTTAAAAGGAATTATACCTCCATCTGAAATTCAAAAGTTTATAAAGCTATATAAGTACCTTCCTTTATTTTCTGATGCTGAGTTAGCCTAATCAAAAACTATTTAACAGAGGAAGAATAAAAGGCTATTCCTCTGTTTAAATGCAACTTAAAGAAATCATAAAAGTGAATATTATTTAAATATTCACTTTGTTTTTTATATGATTGGCGAAGTATTGCCAAATACACATCAGCATGTTCACCGCCAAATACTTTCCAAGTCATTTCAACATTACTATCAGATGGAATATCTTCAACAGGTGGCACAGAGCTTTCTGCTAATGACATGCATAAAGCCCATCGACAGAGTACATTCCAATTTTCTATGCCTGTTTTTCTTTTCAATTGAGAAAGCTGCGTTTTTTGTTTTTCAGATAATCTAATTGAATCAATATTATGCGGCATTAAAATACCCCTTACTTATTTCAGATGTTCTTTCTTTTTCAAGGTAATTAATACTATATTCCTGAGCAACACTACTGTTTAACTTACTGTAATATTCACCATTAATTTCTTCATCCGTGGATAATAAGATCACTTGGCTACTGGCCAGAGGGAAGTAATGGTCAATTAACTTAGTTCTGTGTTCTCCATCAAGACGACCCAAAGGTGTATCTATTACTGTAGGTATCTCTTTCCCTGATGCTTCAGCTAATCCCCAGAGGATTGCAATAGCTAGCAGTTGGCGTTCGCCTGCTGATAGCCTTGATGGTTCCAGTAACTCAGCATTCATATCTTTTAGAGAAAGCTCAAATGTTGAAGGGCAAATTTTTATAGCACTAATTAAATTATCTTTGCGCATTAAAGCAATGAATTTATGTTTGATATGTTGCTCTAATAATTCAATATTTTCACTTACTAACTTATCTGCAAATGACGACATAGTATCTTTAAGTTTTACAATGTGATCTGCAACTTGTATAGAGTGTTTTTCTTCAAATGTATCTTTGTTTTGCTGAGTCAATAAATTTGTATAGCGTAAGTTTAAATAATCACTCTTATTAATTGCTTGTTCTAATAACACGTGTACTTGCTTTAGTTCATTTTTGCTATCTTGAGCAAAAGCCTCTAGTTTTGCTAGATCTTTAATTAAAGGTTCAACTGTTTTGTAATCAGGAATAGATTCTAGTTTTTTATCAAAAAGTGCTTTTTGTTCCAATAAGGACTCTTTATCTAGGTTCAATTTTGTTCGCTGTCGAGTGGCTTCATAGATGCGTTTTTCTAAATCGGTAAATATATCTGGTTCAAAATAGATATAACGCTCTTGCTTGGCGGTTTCCTTTCTTCTACTAGAAATAGAGTTCATGCTTTTATCGATTATATTTATTGTACCTAAATCGATGCTTTCTTTTGAAAGAATGTTCTTTATTGCTTTTTCATACTCATTGATTTCGCTAGAAATCATTTGAGCTTTCGTAATTTCTTGTTCTAATTTGGTTTGTTTTTCTGTCTCAGCTAGTAAACTTTTAATTAACGATAAAGGGACACTCCCAGCATCAAGTTTTATCTTTTGTTGTAAGTTAAATTTTAGTTTTGCTTCAATTGCGCCTAACTCAAATTTAATAATGTCTCTTTCTTCGATTAAATGAGCACCTGAGTTCCTAATTTTTTGGCGGGCTTTATTAATTAAAACCTTATATTCACTTATCTTTTTCTCTAAGTTTGCTTTTTCTACTTTTATATTGGAGACAATTATATCTTGATCTCCTATTTCCGCCTCACAAGTAATAACTTTATCTATGACTGAGCTATCAATATTTTCACTTTTTCTTTTGCGTTCAACATTGCTAAGGTCTATTTGTAATTGAGTTAATAAATCTAATCCAAGTAAGTTTTCAATCCCTGTTCTAATTAATTCAGAACTTCGCTCTGGATGTGCTAGATTTTCAATTTTTTCACCATCAAAAAAGAACAAATCAGATAGAGATAAAGGAATAAATTCATTAACAAATTCATCCCAACTTTGGCTTAAATGGGGGTCGTTTTCTCCATTACAAACAACCTGAACTTTATCAACTGTTTCTAAGTTGTTTGTATTCCAAGTTCGAATAACTTCAAACTCGTTTATTGATGTGTCAGTAGCATGTGAGAAGACTAAAGAAAGTTTAACTTCATCTTTTTCATCTGCATATCTATTTTTAGTTGCAGTTAAAAACTTGCTATACGATTGAACACCTCTATTTGAGCACTTGGCAAATTTTCCATAAAGCACGAGTTGTAGAGCATCTAGAAAGGTTGTTTTTCCGCCACCATTGAGCGCCCCAAATAAAATGATGGGCTTATCTTCACTCACAGTTAAATCTACGATGTGTTCGCCTTTGTATATACCAAAGTTCTGAAGAGTTAACTTCTTTAATCTCATTAGTCTATAACCTCTTCAGTCTCAATTATTAATGAACTGAAACCCTCTTCTTTAATTGATTTAGTGACCATTATAATCTTGGTATTAATTTCTTCTTTCTCTTCTTCTGTTAATGCTGTTGAATTGCTTAACTGGATTTGCAAGCGGTGACGTTCACGCTCTAGTGCAAACTTTTTTGCTTCATATAATGTGCTAAATGCCCCCTTATCGAGACTTGCGTTTAAATCATCAGCAAGTTTCGCTCTCCGTAGTTGATTGCGGTGCTTATTAGCAATAGACATAACTGAGCGAATTTGTTGATACAACAACCCATCAGGATCTCCTTGCTCAACACAATGAATTTTTAGTTTTTGCAGTACATCTAAATTTAGAATGGGGTGATGAGCACGGGCTTTTCCAGGGTATTCCTTTTTTAGAGCTAATTCATATATTTTAGGAACGCTATCTTCAGCTTCATGCTTTTCTTCAAGCCAAACCCTACGGATTTCTTCTAGGTCTTCTAATGGTAATAGCTCCAAGTTCTTAACTTCTGGCGGACCTAATTGCTGAACGGCAACTTGTGCTTCAAGTACTTTTTCTAATAAGTGTTCTCTAAATTCTTGAATATAGGGTCCTGGTACTAAGTCTGCTCCATGCTTAGAAATATGAACGGTTAAATTACCCTTCATACGTCTAAAGTCTCGGTTCTTTTTATCACGAGTAAGCTTTTCTATCTTTTTCTGTTTGTTAGCATCATTAACTTCGATTTCATTTCTTAAAGAAACAAGTGGGTACATCCACTCTTTTTCTTCATCATTAGCTATCATGGCATTCATAGACTTATCTTCAGAAACCATTGTACAAACATAACAACCAAACCGGCTGTCACCACAACTTTGAGTACTTTTATCAACAACTAAAGGACATTCACCACCGTCAGTTGCGCCTTGGTACATTCCCATCAAATCATGATTTGGAAAGCCCCATGGATTTTTTATGCTATTTAGGTAAACCCATACATCGTCATTACTCCAACTAGCAATAGGTGTATATACCCAAACACGGTCTAATGATCCATTTTCAGTTAACCCTAAGGCTTTACGTGTATTAGTTTTCGAACTCTCGAATCTCTCCATGCTTACAGCACGAGCGGTGCTCTCTGCTTTTCGTGTACCTAATACCAGAATTGCTTCACCATTCTTATTCGCCATGTTTTGAATAAAGGTGTTAGAAGGTGAAATTTTTAATCGATCTGTGCACCACCTAAATTTATATCGAGGAGCTGGATATCCCTTGCCAATTAAATTTACCCAAAATCTATCTTTAACTTCGGGGGTTAAGCGGTGAGGTATAATTGGTAAGCCTTGTTCTTTTGCCTGTTCAGACATTTTACTTAGTGATTTACCAACCCACATCGCAACTATTGGATTCTCTACTAATGTATCGGTACTAATCACATGGACTTTTTTATTGGTTACGCCTTCTTCTTTTAGCTCTATAAGCGCAAACCAAATTAACTGCAAAATCGCAGTCGAGTCTTTACCTCCACTATAACCAATTACCCAAGGTATTTGGTCACTTTTATATAGAGTTTTAACGTGTTCAATTGAATCACGTAAGGTTTCTTTTAAGCCTTTAGCCAAGAAAGCAGATGAGTTCTGCTGTTCAATTGTATTATCCATTTTTATTCTCAATAAATTTATCTTCAGCTATTAGCTCTTTATCCGTTAATTGAGATCCAATTAACATTTTGATTTTTATTGCAGTTAACTGCGCTGCCTTAGGGTTGTTATGCATGCTGCCATTGATAACACAACGGCCTTCCCAATTTTTATTTGTTCTATCCCAGTTTATTTTCTTTAACTCTTTTAAAGTTTTCTTCCAGCCTTTATCATTTTCTAAAAGCCATCGGCCAACAATACCTAAAGCTTGAAAAGTCACAGAATGAGCATGAATTGATTCATCCCGAAGCTCCCCGCCTGAGACTTCATCTTTACAAACTAAAAGCCATGCAGGAACATTTCTAATCACTTCTTCCCAATAGCTTGATGCGATTGGTGTCATTTTTTTATAATTGTCATAATTGATAGTCCCACATAGAAGCTTCGTTGCTTTATTAACGGCACTGTGGCTAATTAATTTTTTTGAACGTGGCCCTAAGTTACTGGTTTCCATATGGACCAACTTCGTTAGTCTTTGGCTCTTGAAAATGATTGTCTTAGAGACAATTGCATCAGGCTTGTCATCATATGTAATACTTAATGAGCCATCTGTTTTTACTGAGTAGTAATTAAGATCTTTAAATATTCTCTGTCTTTCATCTAAGGTCTTGTTTGCAAAAAATACGACTGATATTGTTTCATCAGCTAATGATGGATCTTCTTTCAAAGCTTCTAAAATTGCAGCATTACGATGTTGACCATCTGTAATGTAGATTTCAGCATCTTCATCAATTATCAAGGTGCCAATTCGTTGCTCATGTTTAGAATCACCAATTGAGACAAATTCACAGTTACCATCAATACATGCTGTTATAGAAGAAAAAACATATTTTTCTCTTTGATCGAGAATATAATTAGTTATCTCTGGAATACGAGCTTCATTTATTAACCTTTGTGCACGTTTATCTACTGAAAATTGAGATTCATCTAAAGTAAATATTTTTTTGAGCCTCTTTAAAGGGCACATGACAGTAAAGTACTCTGAGTTAGCTTGAGTTCCTTTAATAGCTGGGAATGACGTTCCTGAGATTATTGAATTCATAATTCACTTTGTTCGATTAACAAGCTGTTCGTGAGTTTTTAATTTTGTTCGTACGAACAAATGCGTGTATCATACACAAATATAATTTGTATGTCTTGTGTTTCTCTTTTTCAAAGCGGGTTTATTAATGACTACCTATCTGGATTCAAATGCTACATCTCCTGTACTTAAACCTGTAGCTGACTTGGTTTATAGATTAATGGTTGAAGAGTATGGAAATTCTGGAAGTAGAACACATGAATTTGGAGCTAAAGCTAGAAGGCTTGTTGAAAAGGCAAGAGCTCAAGTCGCATCAATTGTAGATGCAGATAAATCTGAAGTAATTTTTACTAGTGGTGCAACAGAAAGCAATAACTTAGCCATTTTAGGGTTGTTGGAGTATGGCTTTAAGCATAATAAAAAACATATTATTACGACTAGAATAGAGCATAAAGCGGTACTAGAGCCTATCGAACATCTAGTTAAAAAGGGTTTTGAGGTCTCTTATATTGAAGTCGATGAAAGTGGTATATTAAACCCATCTGATGTTGAAAAACTACTTCGAGAAGATACCTTGTTAGTGTCTATTATGCACGTAAATAACGAAACAGGTAGCATTCAACCAATAACTAAAATCTGCAATATTTTAGCATCATCAAAAGCATATTTTCACGTAGATGCCGCACAAAGCTTTGGGAAATTAAGCGAAGACTTAGCTAACAAAAGAATTGATTTAATAAGCGCCAGTGGGCACAAGGTTTATGCGCCAAAAGGTATTGGTGCATTGATCATGCGAAAAAGGGGATTCATTAAACCTCCTTTAAAGCCACTTCAATTTGGTGGAGGGCAAGAAAAAGGACTTAGACCAGGTACGCTTCCTGTTCAACTAATTGCAGGGTTTGGGCTAGCATGTAAATTGGCAGAAAAACATTCTAAGCAATGGCAAGAACATGCGTTAAGTTTAAAAAACTCACTCATTGCTGTACTTGATACTATGGGCGCACAGTACAATGGGGAAAATAGCTCTCCTTTTGTTTTAAACTTTTCAATCCCTGAAATAAATTCCGAAGCGGCTATGGTTGTTCTTAAAAGGGTTGTTGCTGTTTCAAATGGCTCAGCGTGTACATCTAATAGCTACACGCCTTCACATGTTCTCTCATCGATGGGATTAGATGAAGATAGAATAAATGGCTCTATTAGGGTGTCGTGGAGTCACTTGAACGAGAATATACCAACAGATATCATCTCAAAGCGTTTATTAACATTACTATAATATAAAGTAAGCGATTAATTTAGACCGTATTCCATTACCAGCTAAATCATCTAAAGTAACGCCATTATTTATTCACCGAGAAAAACAATGGAAAATATTCGAACAGCATACAGCAAGCAATATGCAAATAGTGATGAAACTCAGCGAGAAAGAAAGTATCATAATTCACGCTACAAAAACGACACGTGATATTCAACGGCGGCTGTCGAATTTGCCAGCTTCGCTAGGAAGACAAAAAAGCCGTCTGATTATACATCAAACGGCTTTTTCAAATAATGCTAGATAACACTAGATAATGCTAGACAATATATTTATTACTTGGTCGCACGGCCTTCACGTTTACGCTCATTCTCTTTTAAGAATTTTTTGCGTATACGAATATTTTCAGGTGTAACTTCAACCAATTCATCATTATCAATGAATTCTAACGCTTGCTCTAAAGTCATTTTAATGGCAGGTGTTAATACTTGCGCTTCATCAGTGCCTGATGAACGTACGTTAGTTAACTGCTTGCCTTTAAGTACGTTAACGGTTAAGTCGTTATCACGGCTATGGATACCAACGACTTGACCTTCATAAACATCAACACCATGACCAATCATCATACGGCCACGAGATTGTAAGTTAAAAATAGCGTTGGTTAAGGCTTTGCCCGTAGCATTAGCAACCATAACACCATTTAAACGTTGACCAATTTCACCACCTTTATGAGGGCCATATTCGAAGAAGGTATGGTAAATCAAACCCGATCCCGACGTTAATGTCATAAATTCAGTTTGGAAACCAATTAAACCACGACTTGGCATAATGAAATCCATGCGAATACGACCGATACCATCTGGTGCCATGTCAGTTAATTCTGCTTTACGGATACCCATTTTTTCCATGATAGAGCCTTGATGTTGCTCTTCGACATCAATAGTTACTGTTTCATAAGGTTCTTGTAATTCACCGTCAACTTCACGGATGATGACTTCAGGACGTGATACCGCTAATTCAAAACCTTCACGACGCATGTTTTCAATTAAAATACCTAAGTGCAATTCACCACGACCCGATACTTTAAATTTATCAGGATCGTCTAATTGCTCAACACGTAAGGCCACATTATGAATTAATTCTTTTTCTAAACGCTCTTTAATATTACGTGACGTAACAAATTTACCTTCTTTACCACAAAATGGTGAAGTATTTACTTGGAAGGTCATGTTGATAGTCGGCTCATCAATTGATAGCGCGGGTAAACCTTCAACCTCTGTTGGACAACAAATAGTATCTGAAATTTTCAATTCACCTAAACCAGTAATAGCGATGATATCACCAGCAAAACCTTCGGCTATATCGTGACGTTCTAGGCCTAAATAACCAAATACTTTACCTACTTTACCGTTGTGCACACCACCATTAGCAAGGTTAACAGTCACTTGCTGGTTCGGCTTAACACTACCACGCATAATACGGCCAACACCAATTACGCCTAAGTATGAGCTGTAATCAAGTTGCGAAATTTGCATTTGAAATGGTCCGACAGGATCCGCATCTGGTGCTGGCACTTCTGCGATGATAGTATCGAATAAAGGCGTCATATCAGTGCCAATTTCACCCTCTTCTAGTGAAGACCAACCGTTAATCGCTGAAGCGTAAATCACTTTAAAATCAAGTTGTTCATCGGTAGCACCTAAGTTATCAAATAATTCGAAAACTTGATCCACAACCCAATCAGGGCGAGATCCTGGCTTATCAACTTTGTTAATAACTAAGATAGGCTTTAAGCCTTGAGCAAAGGCTTTTTGCGTAACAAAACGCGTTTGCGGCATAGGGCCTTCTTGTGCATCAACAATCAATAGTACTGAATCAACCATTGACATGACACGCTCTACTTCACCACCAAAATCAGCATGGCCAGGAGTATCTACGATATTGACACGGTAGCCGCCCCAGTTAACAGCGGTATTTTTAGCTAAAATAGTAATACCACGTTCTTTTTCAATATCGTTTGAATCCATTACACGTTCGTCATGTCCTGTACGTGCATCTAAAGTACCTGATTGCTCAAGTAATTTATCAACTAAGGTAGTTTTTCCGTGGTCAACGTGGGCAATAATCCCCACATTTCTTAATTTATCTAACACAGGCGTTACTCACTGTTACTATCGTTATTTGCTATACCAAGCTTATTAACGAATAGGGCTATAATTGGGCGCGCATTGTACAGGAAATTTGTTTAAAAAGATATCAATTCTCATCGCGCCTGTTTTAGATGAGGTTTTATAACGATAGAGTTTAATTAATAACAAGAAATATGCAGAAAAAAGTAAATTAGTTACAGGCAACAATAGTAAAATAGTTTATAGTTATTTATTACTTATGCATTACTTACATATGTTGCACCAAAACAAACCACTGCGCACCAATATAGTGCTCGCAAGCGTTTTAATATTAACTAACTACCTGTTTATTAAATAATTTGTTTTTGGCATGATTTTAGCTTGTACTTGCCCAACCCTTGGTAAAAACCAAAAGTGGTGAAAGCCAAAAAGAAATTTAAAACTAACCTCACTGGAGAGACAAAATGTCACAAGCAGTTTTCGATTTAATTAAAGAGCACGATATCAAATTTGTTGATCTTCGTTTTACTGATTCAAAAGGTAAAGAGCAACACATTTCAATTCCTCATCACCAAGTGACTGAAGATTTCTTTGAAGAAGGTAAAATGTTCGATGGTTCTTCCATTGAAGGCTGGAAAGGTATTGATGAATCAGACATGGTTATGATGCCTGATGCCGCTACTGCCGTTTTAGATCCGTTCACTGAAGCAGCAACATTAAATATCCGTTGTGATATTTTAGAGCCAAGTACTATGCAAGGCTATAGTCGCGACCCTCGCTCTGTTGCTAATCGCGCTGAAAACTACCTACGTAGTACAGGTATTGCTGATACTGTATTAATTGGTCCAGAACCAGAATTCTTCGTTTTTGACGATGTACGTTTCCATACAGATATGAGTGGTTCTTTTTATAAAATTGATGATAAAGAAGCTGCTTGGAATTCAGGTACTGAATACAAAGAAGGTAACACGGGACATCGCCCAGGTATTAAAGGTGGTTATTTCCCAACTGCGCCTGTAGATTCTTCACAAGATTTACGTTCAGCCATGTGTTTAGTAATGGAAGATATGGGCTTAGTTATTGAAGCGCATCACCATGAAGTAGCAACTTGTGGTCAAAACGAAATTGCTTGTCGCTTTAATACCATGGTTAAAAAAGCTGATGAAGTGCAAATATACAAATATGTTGTTCATAACGTTGCTCATGCTTATGGTAAAACAGCCACCTTTATGCCTAAGCCTTTAGTTGGCGATAACGGTACGGGTATGCACGTACATCAATCTCTTGCTAAAAACGGCGTAAACTTATTTTCTGGTGACAAGTACGGCGGTTTATCTGAACTAGCACTTTATTATATTGGTGGTATCATCAAACATGCTAAAGCATTAAACGCTTTCACAAATGCTTCAACTAACTCGTACAAACGTCTTGTTCCAGGCTTTGAAGCACCAGTAATGCTTGCTTACTCTGCACGTAACCGCTCGGCATCAATTCGTATCCCTATGGTGCCTTCACCAAAAGCTACGCGTATTGAAGTGCGTTTCCCTGATCCTACAGGTAACCCATATTTAGCCTTTACCGCTATGTTAATGGCTGGTCTTGATGGTATTAAAAACAAAATTCACCCTGGTGATGCTATGGATAAAGATTTATATGATCTTCCAGCAGAAGAAGCAGCAGCTATCCCACAAGTTTGTTCTTCTTTTGAGGAAGCGCTTGATGCATTAGAAGCTGATAATGCTTTCTTAATGGAAGGTGGTGTTATGGATCTCGATATGATTAACGCTTATATTGGTCTTAAGCGTAAAGAAATTGAATTATTAAACTCTACAACTCATCCAGTAGAATTTGATATGTACTACAGCGTTTAAGCGCTTTTATACAAAGCTCACTTCGGTGAGCTTTTTTATCCTGTTTGTAAATATATAAAGGAACAGGATATATTTACTTTTTACTATGATTAGAATTTTACTACTTACCTTATTGGCTTTATCTATAGCGACTCCTGTTTACAGTAGCACCGCTAAAATTTATGTCTGGCGCAATGACCAAAAAGTATTAGTATATTCTGACACGCCCAGACCAAGTGCTGAAGAAGTAAAAACTAAAAAAGGTAATGTAATTAACTCTTCTACCAGTATCGAAACTCAAGTTTTAGCTATCAAAACCCCAAAAATAGAAGATAAATACCAAGTAGTAATCAACTATCCTAAAAATAACTCTACTATCCGTGATAATACTGGCTCTGTTTATATTAGTGGTAGTGTTAAACCAATATTCAAACCTGGTTTAAAAATTCAATTAATATTAGACGATAAACCCCATCTAAAACTTCAAACTCACACCATGTTTTCATTACCTAATATAGATCGTGGTGAGCACCAAATAAAAATAAAATTGCTTAATGAAAAGGGCAAGGTTGTTGCATCATCTAAGACAATAACGTTTTATATGCACCGAGCTTCGGTAAATTAGCCCAAATAGCGGCATAAATCGCTGCAAATAAAACCTTTCTAGAATATACTGAAATTCACGCACTTATTTGGTGCGCCTTTGGTATGCATATGAGGCTTTATGATGCATCAGAGAAAAAATATTCAACAGCTCAAATTACAGTATCAGCAAACATTAGCTAATCAGCTAGTGACCGCGGTACTTATTCTTGATCGAAATCTAAATATTTGTTATGTCAATCCAGCTGCGGAAGCGTTACTGACTAAAAGTTTGTTCAAACTTTATGGCTCTTCATGTGAATTGATTTTTACTAATACCTCAATCAACAAATCTCGGTTAGAACAACTACTTACTACAGGGCAGGAATTTACCGATAGCGATATTGTTATACAATTTAGTGCAAGCCACCGATTTACGGCTGAAATTACCGCTTCAGTTGTCGAATTCGATAGGGTTCCCCATGTGCTATTAGAGTTCAAACAAATTGATCAACAAAAGCAAATCAGCCTAGAAGTATTTCAACAGCAACAATGGATTGCTGCCCGTGATTTAATCAAAGGATTAGCACACGAAATAAAAAATCCTCTAGGTGGTTTACGCGGTGCGGCGCAACTACTAAGTAAAGAGTTGAATGTTGAGCAACAAGAATATACCGCCATGATCATTGAACAAGCAGATAGGTTAACTAATTTGGTGGATCGTTTACTTGGTCCGAATCAAGTACCGCAAATTCAAAGTCACAATATTCACTCTGTTTTAGAAAAAGTACTCCAAGTAGTCCGCTATTCAAGTGAACAAAACATTATGTTGAAACGTGATTATGATCCCTCTATTCCTGTTATTGAGTGTGATCAAGAAAAAATTCAACAAGCGGTATTAAACATTGTAAACAATGCCATTCAGGCAATAGATAAACACCATAATATAACCTTAAAAACCCGTATTGCTAGCAATAAAACCATCAATGGCAAGCATATAAAGCTAGCGGTAACAGTTAGTATCATTGATGATGGCCCTGGTATTCCAACTAAAATTCAAGATACACTGTTTTATCCTATGGTATCAGGACGTTCAAACGGAACAGGGCTTGGTTTATCCATAGCTCAAACACTAATAATCCAGCATCATGGCAAGCTATCTTGTCATAGTAGACCTGGGCATACAGAATTCATAATAATATTACCTTTAACGCAAGCAGCGCAAGAAGCATTAACGTCAGCACCTTAAACCTTAACTTAACAACCTTTACCTGAGGGAAAAGAAGATGATAACCGAACAAGTATGGATAGTTGATGACGATAGCTCAATCCGTTGGGTTTTAGAAAAAGCTTTTGCTAGCGCTAATATTACCACCGCCTCATTTGAAAGTGCTAAAAACTTATTAATCGCCTTAGATCATAATCAACCAGAGGTTATTATATCCGATATTCGAATGCCAAATATCGATGGCATGACTTTGCTTAACTCTATTAGTAAAGATCACCCTAATATTCCTGTAATTATTATGACTGCTCACTCAGATCTAGACAGTGCCGTTAATGCTTATCAAGGTGGTGCTTTTGAGTATTTACCTAAACCATTTGACATGGACGAAGCGGTAACATTAACTAAGCGAGCCCTAACTCATGCCCGCGAGCAAAAAGCAAAAAGACAACAAACAGATAATGCTCCTCTGGCGGCAGGTTTAATCGGTGAAGCACCAGCAATGCAAGAAGTTTTTCGCGCAATTGGCCGTCTATCACGCTCAAGTATTAGTGTCTTAATTAATGGTGAGTCTGGCACTGGTAAAGAATTAGTTGCCCATGCTTTACATTCTCATAGCCCAAGAACAAAAGCGCCTTTTATACCGTTAAACATGGCGGCAATACCTAAAGATCTAATTGAGTCAGAATTATTTGGTCATGAAAAAGGTGCATTTACTGGCGCTAATGCCATTCGCCAAGGGCGTTTTGAACAAGCCCATGGTGGTACATTGTTTCTCGATGAAATAGGCGATATGCCATTAGAAATTCAAACTCGCTTACTCCGTGTTTTATCCGACGGGCAATTCTACCGTGTTGGTGGACACTCGCCTGTACAAGTAGATGTGCGTATTATTGCTGCGACTCATCAACATTTAGAAGACCGTGTTAATAATGGCGAATTTCGAGAAGACTTATTTCATCGTCTTAATGTAATTCGTATTCACTTGCCTAGTTTACGCGAACGTAAGGAAGATATAGCCCAGTTAAGTCAACACTTTTTAAAACAAGCAGCCAATGAGCTAAGTGTAGAATCAAAAACACTCAGTAAAAAAGCCGCTATTTTTTTCCAAAATTGCCAATGGCCAGGTAATGTTAGACAACTTGAGAATATTTGTCGTTTTTTAACCGTTATGGCAAGTGGACAAGAAATATTGCTAGAAGATTTACCGAATGAACTAACACAAAGAACCATTCAAATTAATCAACAAACCTCATCTTGGCAAGCAGCATTGAGTGATTGGATGGATCAAGAATTGTCACAAGGAAAAAGTGCAATTTTAGATACTGCTCAACCTGAGTTTGAAAAAATAATGCTTGAACGAGCGCTACTATTTACTCAAGGACATAAGCAAGATGCCGCTAAAAAGCTCGGCTGGGGAAGAAATACATTAACAAGAAAATTGAAAGAATTGGGTATTTAAACTTATTTACGAAGTACAAACCTTATCATCGCATTGCTTACAGCTATTACATAACTTGATGTTAATAAAGTGAGCGGCAATGATTAAACTGGCACCACCAATAATAAAGTATACTTCTAACTCTTCTGAAAAGTCATGCTTGATCCAATATAGAGCTACACCTAAATATAACAAATAAAAGGGATATAATTGTTTATGGTAACGTTTAAAGCCAGAAAATAAGGCGACGGTTCCCAATGCTGCGGTCATTAGTAAAACAACATGCTCCCATGCATGATCAGCCAAAAAACTCAAACCTAATAAAGGTAATACTGGCAGTAAAATAGGGAGCAATATGCAATGCAATGCACAAAGTGATGTTGCGGTAATACCTATTCTGTCTAACATATCATTCCAAATATCTAACAAGTTTAACTATAACTGAAAACAGCACAAAACCTGAAGGTGCTTGCTGTTTTGTGCTGTTTTGTAATACTATCACAATTGATATAATATAACATTAGTAAATTAACCACACCCTTATGAGTTTTAAGCTCGGCTGACAGGAAAGCTGATGATCTGTTCAATATGCTCAGCTTTTAATGCTAACATAACTAAACGATCAATGCCTAAAGCAACTCCTGAACATTGTGGTAAGCCATAAGATAAAGCCGCAATAAAATTTTTGTCTACTGGCTTCTCTGTTAAGCCAAGTGATACTCTCATATTGTTATCTTCTTGAAAACGTTGTTGTTGAAGATCACTATCCGTTAGTTCATTAAAACCATTAACTAATTCTATTCCTTGGTAATAACATTCAAACCGTTGTGCAACGCTGTCATCTTCTGGACAAATTTTAGCCAACGATGATTGCGATTTAGGAAAATTATAAACAAAGCATGGCGCACTATTACCAATATTAGGTTCAATGATTTCACTAAAAACAAACGGTAATAAAATATCATTATTGTTCTCGCTCATTAACCAATCACTGATCTTATTTTTTTCTTCTATTAACGTTAACACTTGTTCTCGGCTCGCCGTTAACGGGTCTAAACCAACCTGCTCTATAAATAATTGTTGATAGGATATTCGCGAAGGCTCAGCACAAGCCAAAACCATTTGAAGTAACTCAGCTACCTCGCCCATCAAGGCAAAGTGATCAAAGCCTAACCGGTACCATTCAAGCATGGTGAATTCAGGGTTATGATACCGTCCTGCTTCTTCATGGCGAAATGCCTTCGCTATTTGGAAGATACAGCCATAACCTGAAGCTAACAAACGCTTCATATGAAATTCAGGTGAGGTTTGCAGATATAAAGGTGCTGATTGCTTTATTGAATTATCACTTAAAAAACGATAACGACAATCAAAAGCATCTAAATGAATATCGGTAACCGTGCCTAATGATAAAGCAGGCGTTTCTACTTCAACGATATTGCGATCACTAAAAAATTGGCGGATTTGCTGCAATATTTGCGCACGTTTTTGGGCATTTTGCCAAGTTAGTGTCGGTTGCCAAGACATAACTAAATAGTTCCGAGTTGCGAGTTTAAAAATCTTAAAACATAAAACAAAAAAGGCCGCGTAAGCGACCTTTAAATCAAATTGATAGATTAATTTAATGCTAGGTGCAGTGCTAGCGCAAATTAGTTATCAATTAGTCTAAGATTGTAGAAACAACACCAGCACCAACTGTTCTACCACCTTCACGGATTGCGAAGCGTAAACCTTCATCCATCGCTACTGGGTTGATTAGCTCAACAACAAATTTCAAGTTGTCGCCTGGCATTACCATTTCAACACCTTCTGGTAACTCTACTGAGCCAGTGATGTCTGTTGTACGGAAGTAGAACTGTGGACGGTAGCCTTTAAAAAATGGCGTATGACGACCACCTTCATCTTTAGAAAGTACATAGACTTCTGATTCGAACTTAGTATGAGGTAAAATTGAACCTGGAGCACAAAGTACTTGACCACGTTCTACATCTTCACGCTTAAGGCCACGTAATAATACACCACAGTTTTCACCCGCACGACCTTCATCAAGAAGTTTACGGAACATTTCAACACCAGTACAGGTTGATTTTTGTGTATCACGGATACCAACAACTTCTACTTCTTCACCAACTTTGATGATGCCACGCTCAACACGACCGGTTACCACAGTACCACGACCTGAGATTGAGAAAACGTCTTCAATAGGCATGATGAAGGCACCGTCGATTGCACGCTCTGGCTCTGGGATGTATGAATCTAAGTAGTCAGCTAGTTCGATAACTTTTGCTTCCCACTCTTCTTCACCATTAAGCGCACCTAAAGCTGAGCCTTGGATTACTGGTAAGTCATCACCTGGGAAGTCATATTCAGAGAGAAGCTCACGAACTTCCATTTCTACTAGCTCTAATAACTCTTCATCATCAACCATGTCACATTTGTTCATGAATACTATGATGTAAGGAACACCAACTTGACGAGAAAGCAAGATGTGCTCACGTGTTTGTGGCATAGGGCCATCAGTCGCAGCAACAACTAAGATAGCGCCATCCATTTGAGCAGCACCTGTAATCATGTTTTTGATGTAATCAGCATGGCCTGGACAATCTACGTGTGCGTAGTGACGTGCCGCTGTATCGTACTCGATGTGAGAAGTATTGATGGTAATACCACGCTCACGCTCTTCGGGAGCATTATCGATTTGTGCGAAATCTTTAACTTCACCGCCATGAACTTTAGTTAATACCGCAGAGATAGCGGCTGTTAATGTTGTTTTACCATGATCAACATGTCCGATTGTACCAACGTTTACATGTGGTTTCGTACGTTCAAATTTTTCTTTAGCCATTTTAAAATACCTTAAACTTAAATGTTAAAAAGTTAATATTAATAAATACAGCGCAGCCAAACGACCGAGCTTGTTGTATATAATTAATGGAACTCTACCGAGTTGCCATAATTTTTTGTGCTACCAATTTCGGTGCTTCATTATACTGCTGAAACTCCATAGAGTAAGATGCACGGCCTTGTGTAGCACTACGCAAGTCGGTAGCATAACCAAACATTTCGGCTAAGGGTACCAATGCATTTACAATTTTCAAACCAGCAGGACCATCATCCATGCCTTCTATTAAACCTCGACGACGGTTTAAGTCACCCACCACATCACCCATATTGGTTTCTGGAGTGGTTACTTCTACTTTCATCATTGGCTCTAGTATTACTGGATTTGCTTCTAACGCGCCTTTTCTAAAGCCCATTGAAGCAGCCACTTTAAATGCCATTTCATTTGAATCGACCTCATGGAACGAACCATCATAAAGCGTAACTTTAATATCTAACAATGGAAAGCCAGCTAAAACACCGCTATCCATTTGTTCTTTACAGCCTTTCTCTACTGCTGGAATATATTCTTTTGGTACTGAGCCACCAACTATTTCATTAACAAACTCAAAACCTGTGCCTTCTTCTAACGGCTCTAATTTCAACCAAACATGACCGAACTGCCCTTTACCGCCAGACTGACGAATAAATTTACCTTCGACCTCAACCGTACCACGAATAGTTTCACGATAAGAGACTTGTGGATTACCTACATTACATTCTACGCCAAATTCACGCTTCATACGCTCGACTAGAATATCTAAATGTAGCTCACCCATACCAGAAATAATAGTCTGACCACTTTCATCATCAGTATGCACTTTAAATGATGGATCTTCCGCAGCAAGTTTACCTAAAGCGATAGCCATTTTTTCTTGAGCGGCTAAAGTTCTAGGCTCAACAGCTATTGAGATTACTGGCTCTGGAAATTCCATGCGCTCTAAGGTAATAATATGTTTTGCATCACATAAGGTATCACCCGTGGTGACATCTTTCAAACCAACAGCTGCGGCAATATCACCAGCACGTACTTCTTTAATTTCTTGTCTGTCGTTGGCATGCATTTGCACGATACGACCAAAACGTTCTTTTTTACCTTTTACTGGGTTATAAACACTATCGCCCGTTTGTACTACACCTGAATAAACACGGAAAAAAGTTAAAGTACCGACAAAAGGATCTGTGGCAATTTTAAACGCTAATGCGGAAAATGGGGCACTATCATCGGCAGCACGTGTACCCTCGGTTTCATCTTTATCATCGTTGATACCAGTAATAGCCGCAACTTCAGTTGGTGATGGTAAATACTCAATCACCGCATCTAAAACCGCTTGCACGCCTTTGTTTTTAAAAGCACTACCACAACTACATAAAATCAATTCATTTGCTAAAGTTCGCGCGCGTAAACCCGCTTTAATTTCAGCTTCGGTTAAATCGCCTTCTTCAAGGTATTTATCCATTAACTCTTCATTAGCTTCCGCTGCCTCAACTACTAGGTTTTCTCGCCATTCTTCGGCAAGTTCCACCATATCACTAGGAACATCTTCATAACTAAAAGTCATGCCATGATCTTCTTCACACCAGTTAAGCGCTTTCATTTTAATTAAATCAATGACGCCTTTGAAATCTTCTTCAGCGCCAATAGCTAAGTGGATAGGTACTGCATTTGCACCTAAACGGTCTTTTATTTGTTCTACAACAGATAAAAAGTCTGCACCTGCCCTGTCCATTTTATTAACAAAAACTATACGTGGTACCGCATATTTCTCCATTTGACGCCAAACCGTTTCGGTTTGAGGTTGCACGCCTGAAGAGCCGCACAACACTAAAACAGCACCATCAAGTACACGCAATGAGCGTTCTACTTCAATGGTAAAGTCAACATGTCCTGGGGTATCAATAATATTGATACGATGATCATCAAATTGACCTTCCATTCCTTTCCAGAAACAAGTCGTTGCCGCTGAGGTGATAGTAATACCACGCTCTTGCTCTTGCTCCATCCAATCCATGGTTGCTGCACCGTCATGCACTTCTCCAATCTTATGCGAAAGACCTGTGTAAAATAATACACGCTCTGTGGTGGTGGTTTTACCTGCATCTACATGCGCACAAATACCAATATTGCGGTAGCGCTCTATAGGGGTAATACGGGCCAATTGATATCCTCTTATTTGTTACTAACTAATGAATAACAAACTAAGTAAGTAATTAAATAAACCAAATATTTGTTTGATAAAACATTTGGTTAATTCAACTATGTTAAAAACAAGTATGGCTAGCAAGAGTACTCTTGCTAGCCATATGCCACTTTAAGGCAAAAAACCTCAAGTGAGCAATACATTCAGTCAATACTACTGGTTTACCAGCGGTAGTGAGCGAACGCTTTGTTAGCATCAGCCATACGGTGAACGTCTTCACGTTTCTTAACCGCTGAACCTTTGCTGTCAGACGCATCTAACATTTCGTTAGCTAGGCGTTGAGCCATTGATTTTTCACCACGTTTACGAGCTGCTTCAACTAACCAACGCATGGCTAGTGCATTACGACGCACTGGACGTACTTCAACTGGAACTTGATAAGTAGAGCCACCAACACGACGAGATTTAACTTCGACAGATGGACGGATGTTCTCAAGAGCTGTTTCAAACAACTCAATTTGGTTTTTATCACTTTCTTTTGTTGATAATATATCTAATGCACCGTATACAATTTTTTCGGCAGTAGATTTCTTTCCATCAACCATCAAAATGTTGATGAATTTTGCTAAAAGTTCGTTATGGAACTTAGGATCTGGCAATATTTTTCGTTGCCCTACGACGCGTCTTCTTGGCATCTCAATTCTCCGTATTATTCAGGTTTAACCCAAAATAGATAAATTTAAAAAAATTTTAATTTGGCCTTACTTAACGTTTCTTATCTCTTATTTATTAGGTAAGAGAGGGAAAAACTTAAGATTTAGGTCGTTTAGCACCGTACTTAGAACGGCCTTGTCTTCTATCGCTTACACCAGAACAATCTAGTGCGCCACGAACGGTGTGATAACGCACACCGGGTAAATCTTTAACACGACCACCACGGATTAAAATCACGCTATGCTCTTGTAAGTTATGACCTTCACCACCAATGTATGAAGTAACTTCGAAGCCGTTAGTTAAACGAACACGAGCTACTTTACGTAGTGCTGAGTTAGGTTTTTTAGGGGTAGTAGTGTACACACGAGTACAAACACCGCGACGTTGTGGACAAGCTTGTAACGCTGGAACATTACTTTTAGTTACTTGTCTAACACGTGGTTTACGCACTAGTTGGTTAATAGTTGCCATTATAGCTCCTGATTAGTTAAACTTTGGGTAATTTCAATTGACTAAGTTTGTCAAATTACCCGCTTATAAACATGAAAAAATCTTAGCTTAAAATCCAATGCCTACTAGGCACAGAATATAAGGTCGCGAAATTCTATAGGGCAACACGTAAACTGTCAAGTTTTACTGCTAATTTAAAACATAAAAAAACCGTGCCCTTCTCAGAGTACGGCTTTTTTTTATTCAACTTACTGTGTCGCCTTAAAGTACGACCAATAAGAGTAACGCTTACTGACTAGCAGAGCCTATATCAGCACTTAACGCATCAGCTAATGCTTGCTCAGCTTCATCGGCAGATACTGGCGTATCGTCAACAGTATTGAAAGCGGCTTTTGCTTTTGCACGTTCTTGATGATACGCATAACCCGTACCCGCAGGAATTAAACGACCAACAATAACGTTTTCTTTAAGGCCTCTCAAACCATCTTTCTTACCAGCAACAGCTGCTTCAGTAAGTACACGGGTTGTTTCTTGGAACGATGCCGCCGAGATGAATGACTCAGTTGCTAATGAGGCTTTAGTAATACCCATCATTTGCATTTCGTATTCCGCTGGTTGCTTACCTGCATCTTCAAGTTCTCGGTTAGCGATGTTAACGCGTGCCACTTCAACTTGTTCGCCTTTAAGGAAGTTGGAATCACCAGCATCAAGAATTTCACACTTACGGATCATTTGACGTACGATAACTTCAATGTGCTTATCGTTAATCTTAACACCTTGTAAGCGATAAACTTCTTGTACTTCGTTAACAATATAGTTAGCCACTGGAGCAACACCACGTAAACGAAGAATATCATGTGGAGACTCAGGACCGTCGGCAATAACTTCACCTTTAGCCACTTGCTCACCTTCAAACACGTTTAATTGACGGGTTTTTGGGATCATCTCTTCATAAACTTCACCGCTAGGCTGGGTGATCAATAAGCGTACTTTACTTTTAGTTTCTTTACCAAAACCGATAACACCGGTTTTCTCAGCAAGAATGGCAGGAAGTTTAGGTTTACGTGCTTCAAATAAATCAGCAACACGTGGTAAACCACCAGTAATATCGCGAGTTTTTGAACTGGCTTGCGGTATACGAGCTAAAGCATCACCAACACCTACATCAGCACCATCTTCTAGATTAATAATCGCGTTACCAGGTAAGTAATACAATGCTGGTATTTCAGTACCAGCTATCATTACATCTTTACCTTTGGCATTGACTAATTTCAATGCTGGACGCATCTCTTTACCAGTAGCATTACGCTGTGCCGCTTCTGTGATTATAATACTTGATAAACCTGTTAATTCATCTGTTTGACGAATCATGGTTACACCATCAATTAAATCAACAAACTGCACCTTACCTTTTACTTCAGTAATGATTGGATGCGTATGGGGATCCCAGTTAGCGATAGTATCGCCAGCAGTAACACCTTGACCATCATTTTTAGAAACTATGGCACCATAAGGTACTTTATAGTTTTCCGTTACCCGACCCATTTCATCAATAATGGTTAATTCTGATGAACGCGATGTGATAACAAGGTTTTTATCTGAGTTGGTAATAAATTTAGCATTTTGTAATTTCAAAGTACCGGTATTGTTTACCTGTACACTGTTCTCAGCAGTAGCACGCGATGCCGCGCCACCAATATGGAAAGTACGCATGGTAAGCTGTGTACCCGGTTCACCGATTGATTGTGCCGCAACCACACCAATAGCTTCACCTTGGTTGATCATATGACCACGAGCCAAATCACGACCGTAACAGTTAGCACAAATACCAAAATCTGTTTTACAGGTAATGATTGAACGTACTTTGATTTGATCTACTGAGTTCACTTCAATAACGTCACAAAGTGTTTCATCAATGAGTGTGTTACGAGGAAGTAATACTTCTTCGGTACCAGGAATTAATACGTCATCACAAACTACACGACCAAGCACTCGTTCACGTAATGGTTCAACAACATCACCACCTTCAATCAATGGTGTCATTAATAAGCCATCAGTAGTACCACAGTCATGATTAGTTACCACTAAATCTTGGGCAACATCAACTAAACGACGTGTTAGATAACCGGAGTTAGCTGTTTTCAATGCTGTATCAGCAAGACCTTTACGCGCGCCATGAGTAGAGATGAAGTATTCTGATACATTCAAACCTTCACGGAAGTTAGCTTTGATTGGTGTTTCGATGATTGAACCATCAGGTTTAGCCATCAAGCCACGCATACCAGCTAATTGACGGATCTGAGCGGCACTACCACGAGCACCTGAGTCCGCCATCATAAAGATAGAGTTGAAAGAGTCTTGTTCTTCCATTTCACCATCGCGGTTTAAGATTTTCTCTTTAGATAAGTTATCCATCATCGCTTTCGAAACTTTTTCGTTAGCAGACGACCAAATATCGATTACCTTGTTGTACTTCTCACCTTTGGTTACTAGACCTTGGTCAAACTGCGCTTGAATTTCAGCAACTTCTGCTTCTGAATCTTCAATGATAGTATATTTAGCATCAGGAATAACCATATCATCGATACCAACAGAGGCACCCGCTATCATTGCATAATGGAAACCTGTGTACATGATTTGGTCAGCAAATATTACCGTTTCTTTTAAACCTAAGTTACGGTATGCATGATTAATCAGTTTTGAAATAGGTTTTTTGCCTAATGGCTGATCGATTAACTCATACGGTAAACCTTCAGGACATACTTGCCACATTATGGCACGACCAACGGTAGTGTCACGTAATGTGGTAACCGCTTCCATTTCACCATCAGCATTTTTAACATGCTCAGTGATACGAATTTTAACCCGAGCATGCAGCTCAGCAGCACCGGTACGGTAGGCTTTCTCAGCCTCTTTCGGATCAGCAAATACCATGCCTTCACCTAAACCGTTGACACAATCACGTGTTAGGTAATAAAGACCTAAAACAACATCTTGTGATGGTACAATAATTGGTTCGCCGTTTGCTGGGGCTAATACGTTGTTAGTTGACATCATTAACGTACGTGCTTCCATCTGTGCTTCTATGGTTAACGGTACATGTACCGCCATTTGGTCACCATCGAAATCGGCATTATATGCCGCACAAACTAACGGATGAAGGTGAATTGCTTTACCTTCAATAAGGACAGGCTCAAACGCTTGGATACCCAATCGATGAAGTGTTGGTGCACGGTTAAGCATAACTGGATGTTCACGAATTACTTCGTCAAGTACATCCCATACTTCTGCGCCTTCACGTTCAACTAATTTTTTAGCCGCTTTGATTGTCGTAGCTAAGCCACGACGCTCTAATAAACCGTAAATAAATGGTTTGAATAACTCCAAGGCCATTTTTTTCGGTAAACCACATTGATGTAACTTCAATGTTGGACCAACGGTGATTACTGAACGACCCGAATAATCAACACGCTTACCTAGTAAGTTTTGACGGAAACGACCTTGCTTACCTTTGATCATATCGGCAAGAGATTTAAGAGGGCGTTTGTTAGAGCCGGTAATAGCACGACCACGACGACCGTTATCTAAAAGCGCATCAACAGACTCTTGTAACATACGTTTTTCGTTACGCACAATAATATCTGGTGCTACTAAATCTAAAAGACGTTTCAAGCGGTTATTACGGTTAATAACACGACGATATAAATCGTTCAAATCAGAAGTCGCAAAACGACCACCATCAAGAGGTACTAACGGACGTAAATCCGGTGGTAAAATCGGTAGTACGTTCATGATCATCCACTCAGGCTTGTTACCTGAAGCGGCAAAGGCTTCCATTAATTTTAAACGCTTGGTGATTTTCTTACGCTTAGTTTCACTACCAATTTCTGGTAATTCTTCACGCATTTGCGCAACTTCAGTGTCTAAATCAATTTGTTGAAGCAAAGCTAGCACTGCTTCAGCACCCATTAGAGCGTCAAATTCATCACCATGCTCTTCTAACGAATCAAGATATTCTTCTTCCGTTAAAATTTGACTTTTTTCTAATGTTGTCAGACCTGGCTCGGTAACAACATAGGATTCAAAATAAAGCACACGCTCAATGTCACGTAACGTCATATCAAGTAATAAACCAATACGTGATGGTAATGATTTTAAGAACCAAATATGCGCAACTGGGCTTGCTAATTCGATGTGACCCATACGATCACGGCGAACTTTAGTTAAGGTAACTTCAACACCACATTTTTCACAGATAACACCGCGATGTTTAAGACGTTTATACTTGCCACAAAGACATTCGTAATCTTTTACTGGGCCAAATATACGAGCACAGAATAAACCATCACGCTCTGGCTTGAAAGTACGATAGTTAATGGTTTCTGGCTTTTTAACTTCACCAAATGACCAAGAACGAACTAGATCTGGTGATGCTAGACCGATGCGAATACCATCGAACGATTCCGTTTGATTTTGTTGCTTAAGAAACTTAAGTAAATCTTTCACACTCTTCTCCTGTCGGAGTTAAATCTTTAGAGGAAAGCAACATAGTTGCTTTCTTCCCTCTCTGGCTTCTCACATAGGAAAAGCTCAGCCACTTATTGCTTAAACCCTAGTCTTGGTCTAATTCAATGTTGATCCCTAAAGAACGAATTTCTTTAAGTAAGACATTAAATGACTCAGGAATACCTGGATCCATATGATGATCGCCATCAACTAAGCTTTTATACATCTTGGTACGACCAGCAACGTCATCAGACTTAACCGTAAGCATTTCTTGCAAGGTGTAAGCGGCGCCGTATGCTTCAAGTGCCCATACTTCCATCTCACCGAAACGCTGGCCACCAAATTGCGCTTTACCACCAAGTGGTTGCTGGGTAACTAAGCTGTAAGAGCCAGTAGAGCGAGCATGCATTTTGTCATCAACTAAATGGTTTAGTTTTAACATATACATGTAACCAACGGTTACTGGACGTTCAAACTTACGACCTGTACGGCCATCAGTTAATACGAACTGACCACTTTCTGGCATATCGGCAAGCTTGAATAACTCTTTAATTTCTTTTTCCGCAGCGCCATCAAAAGCGGGGGTTGCAATTGGCAAACCAGCACGTAAGTTAGCTGCTAAACGTAAAACTTCATCATCAGAGAAACTGGCAACATCAACTTTTTGGCGAGATTCACCAACATTGTAAACTTCTTGAATAAAGTTACGTAGTTTATGAATTTCTTTTTGCGCTTCTAACATGCGGTTGATCTTTTCACCGATACCGCGACACGCCATACCTAAGTGAGTTTCTAAGATCTGACCTATGTTCATCCGTGATGGAACACCTAACGGGTTCAAGACGATATCAACGGGTACACCAGACTCATCGTATGGCATATCTTCAACTGGCACTACGTTTGAAATAACACCTTTGTTACCATGGCGACCCGCCATTTTATCACCTGGTTGAATGTGACGTTTAACGGCTAAGTAAACCTTAACAATTTTTAATACACCTGGTGCTAAATCATCACCTTGGGTAATTTTACGATGTTTAATTTCATACTTTTTATCGAAATCGGCTTTAATGTTATCGTATTGTTCAGCAATTTGCTCTAATTCTGCCTGTTGACCTTCATCAGATAAATTTTGCGTTAACCATCTATCGCGAGACATACCCGTTAAGTCAGCTTCGTTTAAGCCAGCAGTTAATAGTAATTTTTTAGTCCGCGCAAAAATACCATCTTCTAAGATGCTTAATTCATCGCCAAGATCTTTCTTAACTTCTTTAAGTTGTATTTGCTCAATCTCTACTGCCCGAGCATCTTTTTCAACACCGTCACGAGTAAAAATTTGTACATCGATAATGGTACCTTTAACAGAGTTTGGTACACGTAAAGAGCTGTCTTTAACGTCCGCTGCTTTTTCACCGAAAATAGCACGTAGTAGTTTTTCTTCTGGCGTTAATTGTGTTTCACCTTTAGGGGTAACTTTACCTACTAAGATGTCGCCACCATTTACTTCAGCGCCAATATATACAACACCAGCTTCATCTAATTTACCTAAAGCAGATTCACCTACGTTTGGAATATCAGCAGTAATTTCTTCACTACCTAACTTGGTATCACGAGCGATACACGTTAGCTCTTGAATGTGAATAGTGGTAAATCTGTCTTCAATAGCAACGCGTTCTGATAACAACATTGAATCTTCGAAGTTGTAACCATTCCATGGCATGAAAGCAATACGCATGTTTTGACCAAGCGCCAATTCACCCATATCAGTAGACGGACCATCAGCTAATACATCACCACGAACCACTGGCTCACCCATGCGGCACACTGGACGTTGGTTGATACAAGTATTTTGGTTTGAACGTGTGTATTTAGTTAAATTATAAATATCAATACCTGCTTCACCAGCATGCATTTCATTTTCATTAACTTTAACAACGATACGAGAAGCATCGACATAAGTAACCACACCGCCACGTTTAGCAACAGCCGTTACCCCTGAATCTACTGCGACTACTTTTTCCATACCAGTACCCACTAAAGGTTTATCAACTTTTAGTGTAGGCACTGCTTGACGTTGCATGTTCGAGCCCATTAAGGCACGGTTAGCATCATCGTGCTCTAAGAATGGAATAAGTGATGCTGCCACAGAAATAATTTGTTGTGGTGATACATCCATATACTGAACTTCATTAGCAGATTTCAGCGTAAATTCGTTTTTATAGCGACAGTTTACTAGCTCTTCAGTTAATTTATCACTGTCATCACAAACAGCGTTAGCTTGAGCGATAACAAAGTTACCCTCTTCAATCGCTGAGAGGTAATCAATATCATCAGTAACCATACCACCAACTACTTTACGGTATGGTGTTTCTAAGAAACCAAAATCGTTGGTACGTGCGTAACAAGAAAGCGAGTTGATCAAACCAATGTTTGGCCCCTCTGGCGTTTCAATTGGACAAACACGACCGTAATGCGTTGGATGTACATCTCGTACTTCAAAACCAGCACGTTCGCGGGTTAAACCACCAGGCCCTAAGGCAGAAATACGACGCTTATGCGTTACTTCTGATAACGGGTTGTTTTGATCCATAAATTGTGACAATTGTGATGAGCCAAAGAACTCTTTCACTGCCGCAGAAATAGGCTTAGCGTTAATTAAATCTTGTGGCATAATGGCATCTAAGTCACCAAGACTTAGACGTTCACGTACTGCACGTTCAACACGAACAAGACCAACGCGGAATTGGTTTTCAGCCATTTCACCAACAGAGCGAATACGACGGTTACCTAAGTGATCAATATCATCAACTTCGCCTTTACCATCACGAATGTTGATTAAGGTTTTCATTACCGAAATAATGTCATCATTTGATAAGATACCTGAGCCGACATCATCAGCGTTACCAACACGACGATTGAACTTCATACGACCAACGGTCGATAAGTCATAACGCTCTGAGGCAAAGAACAAGTTGTTGAATAACGTTTCAGCAGCATCTTTTGTTGGTGGCTCGCCTGGGCGCATCATACGGTAAATTTCAACTAACGCTTCCAATTTGTTAGCAGCGTTATCGATACGTAAGGTATCTGACATATACGAACCAACATCAAATTCATTCATATATAATGTTGATAACGTCTTATGACCGGCTTGGCTTAATTCAGCTAACAGTTCTAAAGTAATTTCAGCATTTGCTTCGGCAACAACTTCACCCGTTGATTTATCAATATAGGCTTTTGATAATACCTTACCAACAATATATTCTGCTGGTACTTCTAATTTATCAATCTTAGCTTTCGTTAAAGCACGAATATGACGAGCAGTGATACGACGACCTGATTCTACTAATACTTCGCCTTTTTTGATTGATAAATCAAAGGTAATCGTTTCGCCACGAAGACGTTCAGGAATTAAATCCATGATCAACTTATCACCTTTAATGGCAAAATCAGTTGTACCATAGAACATATCTAAAATTTCTTCGGTAGAAAATTCTAATGCACGTAACATAATTGATGCAGGCAATTTACGACGTCTATCGATACGAACAAATAAGTTATCTTTTGGATCGAATTCAAAATCTAACCATGAACCACGATAAGGAATAACGCGTGCGTTATATAATACTTTACCCGATGAATGTGTTTTGCCTTTATCGTGATCAAAGAATACACCTGGAGAACGATGTAACTGTGAAACGATAACACGCTCGGTACCATTAATGACAAAAGTACCATTATCTGTCATCAACGGGATCTCACCCATGTACACTTCTTGTTCTTTGATATCTTTTACAGTACCTGCTGGCGCTTCTTTATCGTAAACCACTAAGCGTAATTTTACGCGCAGCGGTGCCGAATAAGTTACACCACGTATCTGACATTCTTTAACATCAAATAACGGTTCACCTAATCGATAGCTTACATATTGTAATTCTGAGCTACCTGAATAAGCTTTAATTGGGAAAATAGAACGAAAAGCAGCCTCTAGACCGGTTTCACCTGTTGCATCAATATCAATAAACTTGCGGAAAGAATCGAGTTGAATGGACAATAAGAATGGATACTCCATTACTTGTTCACTTTTACCAAAGTCCTTTCTAATTCGCTTTTTCTCAAAGTACGAGTAAGCCATGGGGTTCCTCAGCTTGCTGGTTATGGCCAAATCTGTCCAGTGAGCAATGCGCACTCAGACAGGGTATTGCTGTAATGTTTACGTCTAAACATTACGAGATAAGTTGTTATTTAATAAACAATTTATCTGATACTAAATAATGCACTGTTTCGTTCAAAAAAAACATCCTTTATTTTCGAACAAAAAAAGCGCAAAAAGGCCGGTGAGGTTTAAATCACCAGCCATGCCTTTTCAGGCAAATAATCTATTTAATAACAGATTATTTGATCTCAACAGAAGCACCAGCTTCTTCAAGAAGTTTCTTAAGCGCTTCGGCTTCAGCTTTATCTACGCCTTCTTTAATAGCATGAGGTGCAGATTCAACTAAAGTTTTCGCTTCTTTAAGACCTAAGCCTGTTGCGCTACGAACTGTTTTGATCACAGCAACTTTCTTCTCACCGAAGCTAGTCATTACAACGTCAAATTCAGTTTGTTCTTCAACAGCAGCACCAGCGTCACCGCCAGCAACAGCAACAGCGGCAGCGGCAGATACGCCAAACTTATCTTCCATTGCTTCGATTAGTTCAACAACGTCCATTACTGACATTTCAGCAATAGCATTTAGGATATCGTCTTTAGAAATAGACATAATTTAATTTCCTGATTTTTAATAACTATAAATACAAAAAGTCTTACTAAAATTTCTACTGAAATTAAGCAGCTTCTTGTTCTTTTTGATCGCGAACTGCAGCAATCGTACGGCATAATTTGCCAGCAGATGCTTCTTTCATAGCGCTCATTAAACGGGCAATTGCTTCATCGTAAGTTGGTAGCTTAGCTAACATATTTACGTCTACAAGATTACCTTCAAATGCTGCTGCTTTTAATTCAAAGTCTTCGTTAGTTTTAGCGAAGTCTGTAAATAAACGTGCAGCGGCACCTGGATGTTCGTTTGAAAATGCAATTAAAGTAGGCCCTTTGAATGTGTCATTAACACACTCAAATTCAGTACCTGCTACTGCACGACGTGCTAATGTGTTACGAACAACCTTCATCCATATATCATTTTCACGTGCTTGCTTACGCAATACAGTAATTGCTTCAACTGTAACACCACGGGCATCCGCAATTACAACTGATTGAGCGCCAGTGGCAGCTTCTTGAACTTCAGCAACAATTGCTTTTTTGTCATCAAGATTGATAGCCATTGGCTTTAACTCCTGGTTTAAACTGGTAAAAAGTACCAGTATTTACAATCCCTAACTGACAGTACCCTATCAATTAGACCATTACGGCGAGGACCAGAATTTAAGGAAATATCTGGGTAATCACCATCTACGTAGGAAATTAAGCAAAATGAAGTTAACAGTTTTTTAGTTATGAGCTTCGAAACTCGCACCTAATTAACTTTATCTTGCTCCTACGGTCTTGGACGGGGGTTGGTTGTTACTTGTTAAGACAAAAAACACCAACTCCTACCAAAATTTAAGGGGCGAAATTATAGGTTATAATTTCGCCCTTGTAAAGGTTCAATAAGTGAATCTTTTTTGGAATAAATTCCAACCTACAATTAAGCTTGCGTTAAGCTTGCTTGGTTGATGGCAACGCCAGCACCCATAGTAGTAGAAAGAGAAATTTTCTTAATGTATTGACCTTTAGCATTAGCAGGCTTAGCTTTCTTAAGCGCTTCTAATAAAAACTCTAAGTTTTCTTGCAAGTGTGTAGCATCGAAATCAGCCTTACCAATAGTAGTATGGATGATACCGTTTTTGTCATTGCGGTAACGTACTTGACCAGACTTAGCGTTTTTAACCGCGCCAGCTACGTCAGGAGTTACTGTACCAACCTTAGGGTTAGGCATTAAACCACGAGGGCCTAAGATTTGACCTAATTGACCAACAACACGCATAGCATCAGGTGAAGCGATAACAACATCAAAGTTCATCTCACCTTTCTTAACTAACTCAGCTAAGTCTTCCATGCCAACAATATCAGCACCAGCTTCTTTCGCTTTTTCTGCGTTTGCACCTTGCGTAAATACAGCAACACGAACATCGCGGCCAGTACCATTTGGTAATACGGAAGCACCACGTACATTTTGATCTGATTTACGAGCATCAATACCAAGATTTACAGCAACATCTACACCTTCACGAAAGTTTGCAGTAGCAAATTCTTTTAATAAAGAAACTGCTTCATTGATATCGTATTCTTTTGTTACGTCTACTTTTTCACGGATAAGACGAGCGCGTTTTGTTAATTTAGCCATTAATTAGTCCTCTACCACTAAACCCATTGAACGAGCACTGCCCGCAATGGTACGCACTGCAGCTTCTATAGAGCCAGCAGTAAGATCAGGTTCTTTCATCTTAACGATTTCTTCAAGTTGTACTGTTGTTACCGTACCAACTTTGTCTGTGTTAGGACGACCAGAGCCGCTTTTTACGCCCGCTGCTTTTTTCAATAAGTAAGAAGCAGGTGGTGTTTTAGTTTCGAAAGTAAACGAACGGTCATTATATACAGTAATAACGACTGGAACTGGAGCGCCTTTTTCTAATGAATCTGTTTTGGCGTTAAACGCTTTACAAAATTCCATAATGTTAACACCGTGTTGACCTAAAGCAGGACCAACTGGTGGTGACGGGTTAGCTGCACCAGCAGCTACTTGTAGCTTGATTAGAGCTTGGACTTTTTTAGCCATTTTAAAATACCTTGTTTGTGGGTAGTTAACGCGAGTTACTATCTTAGTAGCTTTCGCTTCCCTGTTTATTAAATCAGCCATTTTCCAACGATTTTATTAAAAAACGGATAAATTTAGACCACGCTAAAAAAACGCGGCAGCGGATTATATATTAATCAATCATTAGGTTTCAAGTTATTTTTCTAATTGCATAAAATTAGACAAACACGCTCTTTGCCATCCTTGGCATCGCGATATACCGTTCATCCTGAACATAAAAACCAAAGACAGCGCTTTGGTTTTTATGTGTTCGTAACTAGTGACTTAACACTCGAAACTTAACTGCCTTTCTCAACTTGACCAAATTCAAGATCAACGGGTGTTGCACGACCAAAGATAAGCACAGAAACTTTGATACGGTTTTTATCGTAATCTAGCTCTTCAACCACACCATTGAAATCAGCAAATGGTCCATCAATAACACGAATAACTTCGCCTGGCTCAAATAATGTCTTAGGTTTGGGCTTATCAGTATCTTCTAAACGCTGTAAGATGCGATCTGCTTCTTTTTGTGTAATTGGTGCTGGTCTTTCTTTAGTGCCACCTATAAAACCTAATACCCGTGGTACACTTTTAACTAAATGCCATGACTCATCATCTAATTCCATATGAACTAGCACATAGCCAGGGAAAAATTTACGAGAGCTTTTACGCTTTTGTCCCGCACGCATTTCAACGATTTCTTCAGTAGGAACTAAAATTTCACCAAATTTATCTTGTAAACCGTGAATTTCAATATGTTCTACTAAGGTTTTCTGTACACGGGCTTCATAACCAGAGAATGCCTGAACAACATACCATTTTAATTTAGGATTCGTATTAGCGACTTTTTCTTCAGTTTCTTCTGCTTTGTTACCGTCAATTGAGTCTTTCATAAAATCTTCAGACATTATAATACCTTCATACCTGTAATTAAGCCGACTAACCAGAAAAGAACTGAATCTAATCCCCAAAGTAATAATGACATTAATAAGGTCACGACTAATACTATACCTGTTGTTTGAATAGCTTCTCGGCGTGTAGGCCAAACCACTTTACGTACTTCAGTACGTGATTCTTTGGCAAATCCAACAGCGGTACGACCTTTTAATGTTTGCATAGCAACCAAGCCAGCAACACCAACAGCAACTACAACACCAACGGCGCGAAGTAATACTGATTCTTGACCATAATAATAGTTACCACCAATAGCTGCTGCTAACAATAAGGCAACAACACCCCATTTTAAGCCATCTAGAGAACTACTTGGCTGCTCTTCTGTACTTGCATTCATATTTTTATTCCGTAATTATCAATCTAATTTGAAACAATCTAACCACACTCATAAGGTTAATTAGCGCCTCTTTATCGACGCTCTTAATGGCAGGGGTGGAGAGACTCGAACTCCCAACCATCGGTTTTGGAGACCGCTGTTCTACCAATTG
Source organism: uncultured Colwellia sp. (assembly GCA_965261045.1). Classification (GTDB taxonomy): domain Bacteria; phylum Pseudomonadota; class Gammaproteobacteria; order Enterobacterales; family Alteromonadaceae; genus Colwellia. The sequence goes on along the minus strand of CBDHCJ010000001.1, from coordinate 97,009 downwards.
GAACTACACCCCTACAAAGGTTTAATAAGTACTTATGACTTACTAAATCAATAGTTACACATGTCGGGTGAATCTTAGTTTTTTAAGGGAATTAAGAGATACTCGAGAAGTGAGGCGCTATTATACTCAGCCGAGCATATTACTCAAGAAGTATTTGTTAGTGTATTTAAGTTTAGAGTAGATAGTTGCGAGTTTAAAAATCATAAAACATAAAACAAAAAAGGCCGCGTAAGCGACCTTTAAATCAAATTGATAGATTAATTTAATGCTAGGTGCAGTGCTAGCGCAAATTAGTTATCAATTAGTCTAAGATTGTAGAAACAACACCAGCACCAACTGTTCTACCACCTTCACGGATTGCGAAGCGTAAACCTTCATCCATCGCTACTGGGTTGATTAGCTCAACAACAAATTTCAAGTTGTCGCCTGGCATTACCATTTCAACACCTTCTGGTAACTCTACTGAGCCAGTGATGTCTGTTGTACGGAAGTAGAACTGTGGACGGTAGCCTTTAAAAAATGGCGTATGACGACCACCTTCATCTTTAGAAAGTACATAGACTTCTGATTCGAACTTAGTATGAGGTAAAATTGAACCTGGAGCACAAAGTACTTGACCACGTTCTACATCTTCACGCTTAAGGCCACGTAATAATACACCACAGTTTTCACCCGCACGACCTTCATCAAGAAGTTTACGGAACATTTCAACACCAGTACAGGTTGATTTTTGTGTATCACGGATACCAACAACTTCTACTTCTTCACCAACTTTGATGATGCCACGCTCAACACGACCGGTTACCACAGTACCACGACCTGAGATTGAGAAAACGTCTTCAATAGGCATGATGAAGGCACCGTCGATTGCACGCTCTGGCTCTGGGATGTATGAATCTAAGTAGTCAGCTAGTTCGATAACTTTTGCTTCCCACTCTTCTTCACCATTAAGCGCACCTAAAGCTGAGCCTTGGATTACTGGTAAGTCATCACCTGGGAAGTCATATTCAGAGAGAAGCTCACGAACTTCCATTTCTACTAGCTCTAATAACTCTTCATCATCAACCATGTCACATTTGTTCATGAATACTATGATGTAAGGAACACCAACTTGACGAGAAAGCAAGATGTGCTCACGTGTTTGTGGCATAGGGCCATCAGTCGCAGCAACAACTAAGATAGCGCCATCCATTTGAGCAGCACCTGTAATCATGTTTTTGATGTAATCAGCATGGCCTGGACAATCTACGTGTGCGTAGTGACGTGCCGCTGTATCGTACTCGATGTGAGAAGTATTGATGGTAATACCACGCTCACGCTCTTCGGGAGCATTATCGATTTGTGCGAAATCTTTAACTTCACCGCCATGAACTTTAGTTAATACCGCAGAGATAGCGGCTGTTAATGTTGTTTTACCATGATCAACATGTCCGATTGTACCAACGTTTACATGTGGTTTCGTACGTTCAAATTTTTCTTTAGCCATTTTAAAATACCTCTGGGTATAGAATTAAGTTTAATTTACAATATTCGAAATAATAGGATAGATTTATCTAAGGAATGGTGCTGATAGGCAGATTCGAACTGCCGACCTCACCCTTACCAAGGGTGCGCTCTACCAACTGAGCCATATCAGCATTAAATCACAAAGATTGGAGCGGGTGGCGGGAATCGAACCCGCTTCATCAGCTTGGAAGGCTGAGGTAATAGCCAGTATACGACACCCGCTTACTCTATCAGATTATCTCTGTTTTAAAGTTTATGCTTTTTCTCTTTAGAATAAGCCATAAACTAAAAATATGGTGGAGGGAGGTGGATTCGAACCACCGAAGGCGGAGCCGTCAGATTTACAGTCTGATCCCTTTGGCCACTCGGGAACCCCTCCAGTATATTTACCTACTTCCTTTAAGAAAAGTAGTATTAATGGTGCCGACTGCCGGAGTCGAACTGGCGACCTACTGATTACAAGTCAGTTGCTCTACCAACTGAGCTAAGTCGGCACTACATTAAGTGGTGCGAATTCTAGAGTAATGTTTTGCTGCTTGCAAGTGCAAAATAGAAAAAATTGATGTTTTTATCGGTTTAATGAGCGTTTGATGTTTTTTTACCCAAACTGTGATTTTATTTATTTTCTTAGCTACTAAATATATGCTTGTAGACCAATAAAGACTAGATCTTCAATCACTGTACATTGATGTGATAGCAACGATGCTAACACTCGCCCATTACCACCAGTCAATAAAACCTCACCGATTGGGACACCTTGTTGCTCACTTTGTAAAACTGCCAAATTGATTGCCCCAATAGTAGCAGCCCAGGTAGCATTATTAACATTTTCAGAGCTATTAGCCCCAAAAGCCAAGCTGGCTGTTTTAACCACATTTGCTCGTACCTGGCTCGTATTATCCAAAACACAGGTGAACAGTGTATCTATTCCCGCTAAAATCCACCCTCCTTGATGCTCTCCGTTCGATGCAAGTAGATCAATAGTAGTTGCTGTACCCGCATCTACTATTAACGTATTTTCATTTGGGTATAGTGTGTTTGCTGCTATCAATGTTAACCATCGATCAACACCTAATTGGCTCGGTCGATGATATGCTGAAACGACACGATTTTTACTCTTTTCACTAACAACCTGATGATAGCTTATATTATGTTGCTGACACCATAATTCAATCTCATCCGTCATTTTATTATGACTAACACTAGCAAGGATTAATTTATCAGCCTTACTAAAATGTTTCGCTAAAAATTGATTTGATAATTGTTCGTTACCAATACGTTGTGATGAGCTTCTCTTACCTTGATTAACAGTACAATATTTTGTCCTACTGTTTCCAATATCAACCAAAGCAATCATTCATCACCTCGAAGGCTCACTTCACCGCCGTAAATAGGCTTAACCTGACCATTAACTTCAAGTAATAAAGCCCCTTGGTTATTGATGCCTCGACAAATCCCTTGTGTTATTCTCTCACCAGTGAGCAATTTTACTCGTTTATTCAAATAAACATCATGAGCATGCCATTCATCTAACATTGCCGTCAGCCCTTCTCTTTGATGTTGGTATAAGCGTGTTTGTAAACAGTCAATTAATTGCGCACTTAAGACATTTCTATCAATTGTTCTTTTACTGTGACTTTGTAAGTCCGTCCAGTGTTGGTCTATTTGTTGTGCAGCTTGCGCTGGCATGTCTAAATTTAAACCTATCCCGATAACACTATGACTAGGCCCTACTGCTTGCCCTTCAAGATCTATTAATATGCCAGCTAACTTTACGCCCTCAATATAAATATCATTAGGCCATTTTAATTGTACCTGTACATGGCTAACGGCATAGATAGCATCACTAACGGCTAACGCGCTAACTAAACTTAAACCCATAGCAGCAGATAGCCCTTGCTCTAAGTACCAATACATAGAAAGATAGATTTGAGATCCAAAAGGAGAAATCCATTGACGACCGCGACGACCGCGACCAGCACTTTGATATTCAGCTAAGCAAACTTGTCCCGACATAAGCTGATTAGGTAAACGGCGCATGAGATAATCATTGGTTGAATCAATTAAACTGTGCACATCGACTAAGGTACTATTACCTTGCGCTAATTGTTGTAATATTTTTTCCTTATTTAATAGGCATAGTGGTGTTGATAACTTATAGCCCTTGCCTGTTACGCTATAAATGTCTAGTCCCATCGTCGATAGAACTTTAACATGCTTAGCAATTGCCGTTCGGCTCACGTTAAGCTCTTCACCAAGCTTTTGCCCTGACACAAAGTTACCCTTGGCAAGAGCGCGGATTAAATGCTCTTTAATCATTTTAGTCATAGTTAACCTCACTTAAATGCAAGGTATCAACCAGTGATTCAAACGATACTTCTCCTTGGCAGGAAATCATTCTTACTTCAGGAATAATTTTTATCGCAAATTTGTCTTGAATTTGTTGTTGCACAAATTTGGCCAAGCCAACGATATCACTACCCTGTCCGTTAGCGTAGTTTACTAAAACTAGCGCTTGGTGATCATGCACCCCGACACCTTTATAGCGAAAGCCTTTCAATCCCGATTTTTCTATTAACCAACCCGCAGCAAGCTTTACTTGACCATTACTTTGTGGGTAGCTGGGTAAACTAGGGTATTGTTGTATAAGGCGGTTGAATTGTAATTCACTAACTACAGGGTTTTTAAAAAAGCTACCCGCATTAGGTAAAACAGCGGGATCAGGCAGTTTTTCTTGCCGTAATTGCACCACTTTCAGCATGACTTCTTTGGCGTTTACTGTCTTTACTAGACAATCTAAACCGCTATAACTGAGGTTTGCTTGCCATTTTTTGTTAAAATAAAAAGTCACTTGTGTGATGATAACTTGGTTATGCAGTGACCTTTTAAAAATACTATCTCGATAAGAAAATTGACATTGCTCAGTTGTCAAGCGCTGCAAACTAGCACTGGCAAAATCAAAATACTCCACTTGTTGACAAAAGTCTGAGAACTCAACACCATAAGCACCAATATTCTGCACTGGCGCTGCACCAACACTGCCAGGAATAAGTGCTAAATTTTCTAAACCGTTAATTCCTCGCTCAATACAATAACCCACTAAATGATGCCAATTCTCGCTAGCACCAACAGTAACCTCATAATGGTCGCTAGCTTCAACGATAGATATACCTTGAAAATTTGGTTTAATAATAACAGGGGCTTGTTCCTCAACAAATAGCGTATTACTACCTTCCCCTAAGATATAAAACGCAGAATCAATGACACTGACAAGCTGCTGCAAATCTTCTAACGAGTTGGGAAAATAAATTTTCGGACAAATGGTTTTGACATTAAAGCTATTACTCGTTTGCAAAGAATACTGTTGGCTAGTGTTCATAAATATTCGGAGGCTATTTAAAAGTACCCTATTGTACTTAAAAACTGCAATAACACCAATTACCCACTTAAATGACAGTATCAATCAACAGTAATAATTAGATCCCATCAAACTGGGGTAACAAAGTAAGCAAACAGAAAAAGCAAAAAGCCCGTAGCATAAACTACGGGCTTTTCTTAATGGGAGTTTAGCAATGTCCTACGCTCACATGGGCTTTACCTAACATAAGCACACTACCATCGGCGCTTGTGGGTTTCATCAACGGCATGTTTTAAATCCCAAATTACAAAAAGCAAAAAGCCCGTTACTTTCGTAACGGGCTTTTCTTAATAGGAGTTTAGCAATGTCCTACTCTCACATGGGCTTTACCTAACATAAGCACACTACCATCGGCGCTTGCACGTTTCATCAACGGCATGTTTTAAATTCCAAATCACAAATCACAAAAAGCAAAAAGCCCGTTACTTTCGTAACGGGCTTTTCTTAATAGGAGTTTAGCAATGTCCTACTCTCACATGGGAACTCCCACACTACCATCGGCGCAACTGCGTTTCACTGCTGAGTTCGGAAAGGGATCAGGTGGGGCCACAGCGCTATTGTCGCTAAACAAAAAAGGGACAATCTTAGAAAGCTTTGCTCAAGAGCAATAAATATCGTTTTTAGTTCAAGTAATACCTAAGTACGTGATTTTTCTTTGTCAGTCTTCATACTATCACTTCGTAGCACAAAACTACTTGGGTGTTGTATGGTTAAGCCTCACGGGCAATTAGTATCAGTTAGCTCAAGGCCTCACAACCCTTACACACCTGACCTATCAACGTTGTAGTCTCCAACGACCCTTTAGGGCGCTTAATGCGCCAGTGAGAACTCATCTTAAAGCCTGCTTCCCGCTTAGATGCTTTCAGCGGTTATCAGTTCCGAACGTAGCTACCGGGCAATGCCATTGGCATGACAACCCGAACACCAGTGGTTCGTCCACTCCGGTCCTCTCGTACTAGGAGCAGCCCTCTTCAATTCTCAAACGCCCACGGCAGATAGGGACCGAACTGTCTCACGACGTTCTAAACCCAGCTCGCGTACCACTTTAAATGGCGAACAGCCATACCCTTGGGACCGACTTCAGCCCCAGGATGTGATGAGCCGACATCGAGGTGCCAAACACCGCCGTCGATATGAACTCTTGGGCGGTATCAGCCTGTTATCCCCGGAGTACCTTTTATCCGTTGAGCGATGGCCCTTCCATACAGAGCCACCGGATCACTATGACCTACTTTCGTACCTGCTCGACGTGTCTGTCTCGCAGTTAAGCTGGCTTATGCCATTGCACTAACCGTATGATGTCCGACCATACTTAGCCAACCTTCGTGCTCCTCCGTTACTCTTTGGGAGGAGACCGCCCCAGTCAAACTACCCACCAGACAGTGTCCCCAAGCCCGATAAGGGCCCTAGGTTAGAACATCACGCCTACAAGGGTGGTATTTCAAGGTTGACTCCACCGCCTCTAGCGACGCGGTTTCAAAGTCTCCCACCTATCCTACACATGTAGGAGCAATGTTCACTGTCAAGCTATAGTAAAGGTTCACGGGGTCTTTCCGTCTAGCCGCGGGTATACGGCATCTTAACCGCAAATTCAATTTCACTGAGTCTCGGGTGGAGACAGTGTGGCCATGATTACGCCATTCGTGCAGGTCGGAACTTACCCGACAAGGAATTTCGCTACCTTAGGACCGTTATAGTTACGGCCGCCGTTTACCGGGGCTTCGATCATCAGCTTCGTCCGAGGACTAACCGAATCAATTAACCTTCCGGCACCGGGCAGGCGTCACACCGTATACGTCATCTTTCGATTTTGCACAGTGCTGTGTTTTTAATAAACAGTTCCAGCCACCTGGTTACTTCGACTGCGCTAAGCTTAGGAAGCATGTTCCCTCACCCATATGCAGCGTACCTTCTCCCGAAGTTACGGTACTATTTTGCCTAGTTCCTTCACCCGAGTTCTCTCAAGCGCCTTAGTATTCTCTACCTAACCACCTGTGTCGGTTTGGGGTACGGTTTCTATTTATCTGACGCTTAGAAGCTTTTCCTGGAAGCATGGCATCAATGACTTCAACTCCGTAGAGTCTCGTCTCGAATCTTGGCATTAACAGCAACCCGGATTTACCTAAGTCACCTGCCTACTTTCTTTCACACGGACTACCAACGCCGTGCTCACCTAGCCTACTTCGTCCCTCCTTCGCAATAAATAAAAGTACAGAAATATTAATCTGTTTCCCATCGACTACGCGTTTCCGCCTCGCCTTAGGGGCCGACTTACCCTGCCCTGATTAACATGGGACAGGAAACCTTGGTCTTTCGGCGGGGGAGTTTTTCACTCCCCTTATCGTTACTCATGTCAGCATTCGCACTTCTGATACCTCCAGCAGACTTCTCAATCCACCTTCAACGGCTTACAGAACGCTCCCCTACCACTCATAATAAATTATGAATCCGCAGCTTCGGTGACTAGTTTAGCCCCGTTACATCTTCCGCGCAGACCGACTCGACTAGTGAGCTATTACGCTTTCTTTAAAGGATGGCTGCTTCTAAGCCAACCTCCTAGCTGTCTATGCCTTTCCACATCGTTTCCCACTTAACTAGTACTTGGGGACCTTAGCTGGCGGTCTGGGTTGTTTCCCTCTTCACAATGGACGTTAGCACCCACTGTGTGTCTCCCGGATAGCACTCATTGGTATTCGGAGTTTGCAAAGGGTTGGTAAGTCGGGATGACCCCCTAGCCTTAACAGTGCTCTACCCCCAATGGTGTTCGTCCGAGGCTCTACCTAAATAGATTTCGGGGAGAACCAGCTATCTCCCGGCTTGATTAGCCTTTCACTCCGACCCACAAGTCATCACCGCATTTTTCAACATACGTGTGTTCGATCCTCCAGTTGATGTTACTCAACCTTCAATCTGCCCATGGGTAGATCGCCGGGTTTCGGGTCTATACCCTGCAACTTAACGCGCAGTTAACACTCGCTTTCGCTACGGCTCCCCTACTCGGTTAACCTTGCTACAGAATATAAGTCGCTGACCCATTATACAAAAGGTACGCAGTCACTCGGCTAAGCCGAGCTCCCACTGCTTGTACGTATGCGGTTTCAGGTTCTATTTCACTCCCCTCACAGGGGTTCTTTTCGCCTTTCCCTCACGGTACTGGTTCACTATCGGTCAGTTAGGAGTATTTAGCCTTGGAGGATGGTCCCCCCATGTTCAGACAAAGTTTCACGTGCTCCGTCCTACTCGATTTCACTGACAGGTTGTTTTAGTGTACGGGACTATCACCCGGTATCGTTGTCCTTTCCAGAACATTCCACTAACGTCCTCTCAGCTTAAGGGCTGCTTCCCGTTCGCTCGCCGCTACTAAGGAAATCTCGGTTGATTTCTTTTCCTCGGGGTACTTAGATGTTTCAGTTCTCCCGGTTCGCCTCCTAAGGCTATGTATTCACCTTAGGATACCCAGCTTATACTGGGTGGGTTTCCCCATTCGGACATCAAAGGCTATAACGGTTTTTATCACCTTACCTTTGCTTTTCGCAGATTAACACGTCCTTCATCGCCTCTAACTGCCAAGGCATCCACCACATACGCTTAGTCACTTAACCATACAACCCCAAGTATTTTCATCGTTTTTTATAAGAACAATAGAAAAATAATCTTGAAATATTCAGATGCTGCTCTGAATTCATTGTAAAGTCTGACATGTTCACGTACTCACTATTTCCGAAGAAATAGGATGAGTTACTTGATAAGACAATTATGTTCGAGTAGAACATAATCGAATCTTGATATACACCCTTGGGAGAGTGCATATCGCTTTTGTTGGTAGTTATGCCTTAGGTAACATTTGGCGCGACACCATTTGTTACGACATAAATACCGATATTTATATCAGCTTTCCAGATTGTTAAAGAACGTCAATTTAAGTCTCATTCGCTTAAATCGTGGTTTAAAAAACCAAAGGTAATGTCTCATCGACACGATGCATTACCTTTGCCTTCTTTCTTTAGTGAAAAGCAATGAGTCCATTTTGTTCTTTTACAAGGCTTTTGGATACGACGTGTAGTTTCTCTTACACGAGTATTCAACTAACGAAGTAAAAATCAAAATGGTGGAGCTAAGCAGGATCGAACTGCTGACCTCCTGCGTGCAAGGCAGGCGCTCTCCCAGCTGAGCTATAGCCCCCTCAGGGTACTTTTCAATTTAGTTATCATGTCATTTGTGTGAATACTCATGAAACCGAAGTTTCCATTAATTGTTTTTACATCAAGATAAGGAGGTGATCCAACCCCAGGTTCCCCTAGGGTTACCTTGTTACGACTTCACCCCAGTCATGAAACACAAAGTGGTGACCGTCCTCCCGAAGGTTAAACTAGCCACTTCTTTTGCATCCCACTCCCATGGTGTGACGGGCGGTGTGTACAAGGCCCGGGAACGTATTCACCGTAGCATTCTGATCTACGATTACTAGCGATTCCGACTTCACGGAGTCGAGTTGCAGACTCCGATCCGGACTACGACAAGCTTTCTGGGATTCGCTCCACCTCGCGGTATTGCTGCCCTCTGTACTTGCCATTGTAGCACGTGTGTAGCCCATCCCGTAAGGGCCATGATGACTTGACGTCGTCCCCACCTTCCTCCGGTTTATCACCGGCAGTCTCCTTAGAGTTCCCGCCATAACGCGCTGGCAAATAAGGATAGGGGTTGCGCTCGTTGCGGGACTTAACCCAACATTTCACAACACGAGCTGACGACAGCCATGCAGCACCTGTCACAGAGTGCCCGAAGGCACACGTCTATCTCTAGTCGCTTCTCTGGATGTCAAGGGATGGTAAGGTTCTTCGCGTTGCATCGAATTAAACCACATGCTCCACCGCTTGTGCGGGCCCCCGTCAATTCATTTGAGTTTTAACCTTGCGGCCGTACTCCCCAGGCGGTCAACTTAGTGCGTTAGCTGCGCCACTCACGTCTCAAGGACACAAACGGCTAGTTGACATCGTTTACAGCGTGGACTACCAGGGTATCTAATCCTGTTCGCTCCCCACGCTTTCGTTCCTCAGCGTCAGTATCTGTCCAGGTGGCCGCCTTCGCCACTGATGTTCCTTCCAATCTCTACGCATTTCACCGCTACACTGGAAATTCCACCACCCTCTACAGTACTCTAGTTTGCCAGTTCAAAATGCCGTTCCAAGGTTGAGCCCTGGGCTTTCACATCTTGCTTAACAAACCGCCTACGAACGCTTTACGCCCAGTAATTCCGATTAACGCTTGCACCCCTCGTATTACCGCGGCTGCTGGCACGAAGTTAGCCGGTGCTTCTTCTGTTGTTAACGTCACAGTGATAGCCTATTAAACTATCCCCTTTCCTCACAACTGAAAGTGCTTTACAACCCGAAGGCCTTCTTCACACACGCGGCATGGCTGCATCAGGCTTGCGCCCATTGTGCAATATTCCCCACTGCTGCCTCCCGTAGGAGTCTGGGCCGTGTCTCAGTCCCAGTGTGGCTGATCATCCTCTCAAACCAGCTAGAGATCGTCGCCTTGGTAAGCCTTTACCTTACCAACTAGCTAATCTCACTTGGGCTAATCAAATGGCGAGAGATCCACTTCGAAAAGTGAAGCCCCCCCTTTGGTACTTTTCACTACAAAAAGCACATTATGCGGTATTAGCAGTCGTTTCCAACTGTTGTCCCCCACCATAAGGCATATTCCCAAGCATTACTCACCCGTCCGCCGCTCGTCATCTTCAAAGCAAGCTTTGAAATGTTACCGCTCGACTTGCATGTGTTAAGCCTGCCGCCAGCGTTCAATCTGAGCCATGATCAAACTCTTCAATTAAAAATCGTTTGTGTAAGCCACCCTGTAGGATGAGCTTACTGCTCAATGAATTCTGTCGTGTTATTTGTTTTTCGCCTACTAAAAGGTGAAAACTAAATAACCCATTACATATAAGTAAATATAAGTATTTATATAAATATTTATGTGAACATCATCATTAAGCGTTTTTTATGCTTCCACTACTAAAAGTGAAGAGCAAGGTAAAAACAAATTAAGGTGAGTATCCACACAAATTGCATGATAACTAATTGTTAAAGAGCACTCTAAATACATTCTAAAGAGCAGGCAGTAATCGCATTCGTTACTCGCCTTGCGCTTCGAGGTTTGTGCTTAACGTTGCCGTTTGCCCGAAGCAGGATGCGCATTGTACGCGTCCAAGTTTTGATGTCAACATTTATTTTACAAAAAACTGACTCTTTTTTTTAAGTTCTTTTAAACTTTCAAACAACTCTACTTAACCTAAGAGTTTAGCCTAAAAGTTCAACCTAAAAGTTCAACCTAAAAGTAAAGGTTAAGTTAGCTCATTTACCTTAAAAGGTTTGAGATAACTTATCAAAACATCCAGTTGATTAAGCTTTTTGGCTTAGCCCCTTGGAACTGGTTGCGCATTTTATAGATCTAATGAGAAGGTGCAAGCATTATTTTTGATCTTTTGTTTGTTCGAAGATAAATTGAACTAAACGTGCATATATAACACAGTTTAGCTTCTGGAGCGGTTTAATTGCATGTTTTTTACACTTATAGTTGCACTCTTATAAAAGGTGGGTAACATAGAATGGCATTTTTTGTTGTTATAAACAGTTATAAACATATAAATTAAAATAATAATTAGGTATTCATTATGAAGTCTTCGCAAATCTCAACCGTAATTATAGCTATCGTTTTTGCTATCTTTGCTTACATCATTACTAGTGCTGTTTCAATTACCCCTGCTATTGTTTCTGCTATTGTTTTTATCAGCGCCTTTGTAGCTCCGCTACTTAGTAACTTTTCAAGTACCTCTAATACAAACGAGCCCACACAAAAACCTTCAGATAACGTTAAAACCCTTTATGTTGGCAATTTACCTTATCGAGCTAATGAAACCGCAGTGAAAGAACTATTTTCTAATCATGGCATTGTGCAATCAGTAAGATTGATGAAAGATAAACACACAGGAAAGCGTCGTGGCTTTGGTTTTGTCGAAATGGCGTCAAATGACATTGACAAGGCGATTAGCGCATTGAATGATACTGAATTTCAACAGCGTACATTAAAAGTTAGAGAGGCAAAGGAGCGGCCTGAGCATACTGAAACTATCGATTGATCATCTTTCTAATAAAAGAATGATCCTAAACCTATTAATATTTTCTGTATTAATAGGTTTTTTTTATTGCTATTAATATTTACATCCCTATTAAATTAATCCAAAAAAGCCTAGACAATAATATATGCGGGGGTAAAATTTGCGCTCTTAATTTACTTCTTCCCTCAACTATTTATAAGGCTCAAGAATGTTTGATCATATTCATCCCGATAACTACGTACAACAATTATCGAAAAAACAACATGATATGACAGAGTTATTCTCTTGCTTGAATGTCCCTGAGGCACAAGTTTTCCCTTCTACACCATTGAACTATCGGCTACGTGCAGAATTTAGAGTTTGGCATCAGGGTGATGATCTTTATTACATTATGTTTAATAGCAAGACCAAAGAAAAATTTCGTGTCAATGATTTTCCTGTCGCAAGTAAGTTAATTAATCAGGCAATGAAAGCTCTACTTATTTTAATTAAAAAGCAAAAGGAGCTTCGATATAAATTGTTTCAAGTAGATTTCCTCTCAACCTTAAGTGGTGAGTTACTAATTAGTATGCTCTATCACAAACCATTAGAGCCGACATGGGAGAGTGCTGCTAAAGTCCTTAAAGAAGAGCTATCTTCTATTGCACCAGTAGATATCATTGGTCGTGCTAAGAAGCAAAAAATTATTATTGATAAAGATTTTGTAATGGAGTCATTACTAGTTGGCGCTAATACTTTTATTTATCAACAAGTAGAAAATAGTTTCACTCAGCCAAATGGTGGTGTTAATGAAAAAATGTTACTGTGGGCTCAACAAGCGACAATAAATGCAAAGGGTGATTTAATCGAATTATATTGTGGTAATGGTAACTTTAGTATTGCTTTAGCACAAAATTTCGACCGTGTATTAGGCACTGAAATATCCAAAATATCAGTAAGGTCGGCACAAGTAAATGTAAAGGCGAATAACATTGATAATATCAATATTGTTCGTATGTCTAGTGAAGAGTTTAGCCAAGCAATGAATGGCGAGCGTAAGTTTAGGCGTTTAGAGGGATTCGATTTAACAACTTATCATTACGATACGGTATTAGTTGATCCACCACGGGCAGGTTTAGATGAAGATAGTGTTGAGTTAGTTAGTCGCTTTAACAAGATCATCTATATTTCATGTAACCCAAACACTTTAAAAGACAACTTAACTCAATTAAGCCAGACACATGTAATTCAAAAATTCGCCTTATTTGATCAATTTCCTTATACCGATCATATTGAAGTAGGCATGATTCTTATTCGTAAATAATTATTATTTCTATAGCATTACCTATTTTCTTTTTCTCACCGCTTTACGGCGGTCGCTCAGCTCAGCTGCCCCATGAGCCATGAAACGTAACTGTTGAATTGTTTGTTTAGATAATTGCTCACGCTCTGTTTTATCATCGATATCGAGTGCATCTGAGCCCGCACTAAAAACAATAGTTACCGCAGCATTAGCTTGCATATAAGCAACTTCACCATCAAGATCATTTGCGTGTTGTAAATAATCACAAAGTTCCATAGTAAAATAACGAATTTCCCTAATTACCGCCGCGCGAAATGCAGCTGATGTACCAGAACGTTCACGCAGTAATAATCTAAACACATTGCCATTACTTTCAATTAACTCCATAAAAGTAGCAACAGATATCTGAATAACAGAGCCACCTTTAGCAATACGTTGTCTTGCTTGGCGCATTAATTGTCTAAGTGTTAAACCCGCCTCATCAACTAACGTTAGTCCTAATTCATCCATATCAGAAAAATGGCGATAAAAAGAGGTTGGTGCAAGCCCTGCCTCTTTAGCTACTTCTCGTAAGCTTAAGCTAGAAAAACTTCGCTCTGCGCTTAACTGATTTAGCGCAGCATCAATTAATAATCTACGGGTTTTTTCTTTTTGCTGGGCGCGAACACCACTCATCGTTACAACTCATCAAAGAACATTCAGCGTTAATCATACTGTAATCTATAATTAATGTCAGTTTCGCCACGCTAGTTCAAAAAATAATTATGAATCACCTTGACTGGTCTAATGATACAGTTACACTACAAATAACAGTGTACACCTGTACACTTAAATCATTATACCTTTGGAAATGAAATGAATAAGCCCGCTATCATCTGGCCCAACGTCATTGTTTTTGCAGTCACTATTTTAATAGCAAGTGTCGCTGTGCCCTATCGAGCTTTCACTTATGGCTTTGATTCTACGGAAATAATTTTTGCCTTTATTTGCTTTGTTTACTGTGGCATGTCAATTACCGCTGGCTATCATCGTCTTTGGTCGCATAAAGCGTATCAAGCTCATTGGAGTTTACGATTTATTTTTGCTCTAGGTGGTGCTTTTGCCTTACAAAATAGTATATTACATTGGTCATCAGATCATAGAATTCATCATAAGCATGTAGATAATAACGACATTGACCCCTATTCGGCCAAAATGGGCTTTTGGTATGCGCACATAGGTTGGATGTGCCGCGAGTATCAAGCGAATCGTTATCACGATTATAAAAATGTTCGCGATTTACAAAAAGACCCCATTGTTATGTGGCAGCATAAATATTATTTGTTATTAACGATAACAATGAATTTTGGCGTGCCTATTGCTTTTGGTTTATGGCATGGCAATATAATAAATAGTTTATTACTGAGTGGTGTTTTTCGCCTAGTTATCAATCACCACACGACTTTTTTTATTAACTCATTCGCCCATATATGGGGTAAACAAACCTATACAGATAAAAATACTGCTAGAGATAATGGCTTCTTAGCTTTTTTAACCTTTGGTGAGGGTTACCACAATTATCACCATATTTTTGAAAGTGATTACCGCAATGGTATTCGCTGGTGGCAATTTGATCCGACAAAATGGTTGATTAAAACCTGCCAATGGCTAGGACTAACGCATAAATTATGTACCAGCCCAGAAGATAAAATTGAAAAGATGCGTATTACTATGACGCTTAAGCGTAGTAAAGCAAGGCTTGGCGCACACCCTAACGCCGAACAGGCACTTATCAATTTGCAACAAGAGTATGATTTGCTGATTAATAAAATAAATGATTTTTATCAAGTGCGAAAAAAATTACTCGCTGCCAAACGAGAACAGGTGTTTGCAGGAGTGGAAAAATCAGATTTAATGTTTCAATATCAAGAAGTAAAACGACACTTAATAGCACAACGTCTTCGCTGGCAAACGATGACAACCAAACCAGCTTTAGAATCAATATAATAAGCGCTAGGTCTATTACCATTTGCCTTGAATCCTGCTAAAATTTTATTAATCAAGAAACATCGCAGGATTTGAGGATTTCCCTTGGCAAAAACAAAATCGACACAAACTAACAGATCAATAAATTATGATTATGACGTAATCATTATTGGCACAGGCCCTGGTGGAGAAGGCGCCGCCATGAATTTAGCCAAACGTCAAAAGAAAGTCGCTATCATTGAACGTTATCATCAAGTGGGTGGTGGCTGTACTCATTGGGGTACCATTCCATCAAAAGCGTTACGCCAATCGGTTAGCCGCTTAATTGAATATAATGCCAACCCGTTATTTAACTGTGATGAGCAAGTAAAACAACTTACTTTTCAAGATATTTTAAGTCACGCTGCTGCCGTAATACGTAAACAAGTGAATCTACGTAGTGGGTTTTATCACCGAAATCAAGTTAAGCATATTTTAGGTGAAGCCTCATTTGTTGATGCCCATACCATCCAGGTATTATGCCATGATGGCTCCGTTGAAAAAATTACTGCAAAGAAAGTGATTATTGCCACAGGCTCTCGCCCATACCAGCCAGAGGATATTGATTTTAATCATCCAAGAGTTTACGACTCCGACAGCATATTAAATCTTAGTCATGCCCCACGCCACGTTATTATTTATGGCGCAGGTGTCATAGGAAGTGAATATGCATCAATTTTTCGCGGTTTAGGTGTTAAGGTTGACTTAATTAATACTCGCGATCGTTTATTATCATTTTTAGATACTGAAATGTCAGACTCACTTAGTTATCATTTATGGAACAATGGGGTAGTTATTCGTCATGGTGAACAAATAGAGCGAGTTGAAGCAATTGATGATGCAGTAATCGTTCATTTAGAGTCAGGTAAGAAAATGCGGGCTGATTTATTATTGTTCGCTAATGGCCGTACTGGTAATACTGCCGATTTAGAACTTAAATCTGCAGGTTTAAAAGCTGATGGTCGTGGTCAGTTAAAAGTTAATGACTGTTACCAAACAGAGGTAGATAATATTTATGCCGTTGGTGATGTAATTGGTTACCCTAGCCTTGCCAGTGCGGCATTTGATCAAGGACGCATTGCGGCTTTATCTATGCTCGACAATACCAGTAACGCAAAATTAATTGTTGATATTCCAACAGGTATTTATACTATCCCTGAAATCAGCTCTGTAGGAAAAACAGAGCAAGAGCTAACCGCAGCAAAAATTCCTTATGAAGTGGGCAGAGCACAGTTTAAACATTTAGCTAGGGCACAAATTTCTAACAATTTAGTTGGCTCTTTAAAAATTCTTTTTCATAGAGAAACAAAAGAAATATTAGGTATTCATTGTTTTGGCGAAAATGCCGCGGAGATCATTCACATTGGTCAAGCAATTATGCAGCAAAAAAATGGCGGTAACACCATTGAGTATTTCGTTGAAACAACCTTTAATTATCCAACCATGGCTGAAGCATTTCGCGTAGCCGCGTTAAACGGTTTGAATAGGTTGTTCTAATGAACTTCTGTAGCAACTTAAATGAACAAAATAATTTGTCCATTTTATTTGTTTTTTATTGTTAAGTAGCTTTTATAATCCAGCACTAGCTACCAACGCACTATGCAAACCGTAAAGCCACTAGCTAGCCTGTATAGAGTAGCAATACAGGTAACATCATGAGTCTTTTTTATGCTTTCACCTATGAAAAATTACTGCATGTAATTTTCAGGTAAAGGTAAAGCCGCCACACCAGAATCTACCGCAGCTTTTGCTACAGCTAAAGCGACAGCAGCACATAAGCGTGAATCCATTGGTTTTGGAATAATATAATTCCTACCAAAAGTTAACTTTTTTTCATCACATGCGGCTAATACTTCACTAGGCACTTCTTCTTTCGCTAATGCTCTAATGGCATGTACCGCAGCAATTTTCATTTCATCGTTGATGGTGCGAGCACGAACATCTAGTGCACCACGGAAAATAAACGGGAAACATAATACATTATTAACTTGATTGGGGTAATCTGAACGACCTGTAGCCATAATGATATCATCACGGGCAGTTAGTGCTAATTCAGGTTTAATTTCAGGATCAGGATTAGAACAAGCAAAAATAATGGGGTTAGGCGCCATTAATTTAACTTGCTCTGAGCTTAATAAATTTGACCCTGAAACACCGATAAACACATCGGCTCCTTCAATAGCATCATCTAAAGTACGCTTGTCTGTATTATTAGCAAAAAATTTTTTATATTCATTTAAATCATCACGACGGGTATGTACTATTCCTTTAGTGTCGAGCATATAGATTTTTTCACGCTGAGCGCCACATTTTATCAATAATTCCATACAGGCAATAGCGGCCGCACCCGCGCCCAAACACACGATATTGGCTTGCTTAATATCCTTACCTTGAATATCGAGTGCATTCATCATGCCTGCAGCAGTAACAATGGCAGTGCCATGCTGATCATCATGAAACACTGGGATTTTACAGCGTTCAATAAGCGCTTTTTCAATGGCAAAACATTCTGGTGCTTTAATATCTTCAAGGTTGATACCACCAAAGCTATCAGCAATATTGGCAACGGTGTTAACAAATTCTTCAACAGTTTTGTGTTTTACTTCAATATCGAATGAATCAATATTTGCAAAACGCTTGAATAATAATGACTTACCTTCCATTACTGGTTTTGAAGCCATAGGACCGATATTACCTAACCCTAAAACGGCGGTACCATTACTAATAACGGCAACAGTATTACCTTTAGCGGTATATTTATATACGTCTTCAGGGTTATCTACTATTTCACGACATGGCTCAGCAACACCTGGGCTATAAGCCAGCGATAAATCTTCGCTAGTCTCAGCAGCTGTAGTTAATGAAACACTGATTTTACCTGGTGTTGGTAAAGCATGATAATCAAGTGCTTGTTGGCGAAAATCTGTCATGGTAGTTCCCTAGTGCGTCGGTATGTTATTTAAATATCAATATTCAATTGATATTCTAGCGTTGATTTTTATAATTATAGTGTATTGCATTGCTTATCTCTAATATAAGGCTATTTAACTATATAAAAGCGCTGTAAGCTATAATAAACATAAACGATCACAGTAATAAAATCATATTATTTCGTAAAATAGTCACTATTAAACCTAAGAATTCTTAACAAAATAGCATATAAGAGTTAACTATCACAACTTAACCACTTTAATACTAATTAATAACTTAATACATAGATATTTACAGGGCTATCGCATTAAAAATAACTTGACACAGATCCCCTAATTTTATCTATTACTTCGCTTTAAGCGAGGTAAAATGACCAAACAGAAGCCTACCTTTATCGAACATTTCAACGATATCACCGACCCACGCTTTAATAGGAAACAATGACATAAAGACGTTCTCATGATAAATCAAGGCGTTTTCACAACGATGAATGGTCACCAAACATGGTAATATTACGCCACCTATCTTTACACTTGCTCAAATCAGAAACCGAGCGCAAAGTTGGTAAAGTTGGCATTAAAATCAAAAAGCAAATAGCAGGTTGATCTAGTAACGATCTGTGGTTCACAGGTCATTATCAGGTTTGGGATCATAATACTTGGATAATGCTCGCAACTAAATGTAATCAATAAGAAAGCAAAAACCAACTCAAAGGTTGGTTTTGTCAAGGTTTTAACTATTATTTGTTAGGTAAAAGGATTTACTTTAATAATAGTTTCATTTCGGTCTGGGCCAGTTGAAATAATGTCTACTGGAATGCCTGTCACTTTTTCAATACGCTTAATATAGGCTAAAGCATTAGCTGGTAAAGCTTCTATTGATGTTGCACCAACAGTGCTTTGGCTCCAACCTAGCATTTCTTCATATACTGGCGTTATTTTTTCATAACCTTCAGCTGCCGTTGGCGGTACAGTGATAATATCTCCTGAGAGCGTTTTATAACCAGTACATATTTTTAATGTTTCTAAACCATCAAGTATATCGAGTTTAGTTAAACAAATACCAGTAATACTGTTAACTTGAATAGCACGATGCATAGCAACAGCATCAAACCAACCACAGCGGCGCTCACGACCCGTAGTGGCGCCAAACTCATGACCAACAGTACCTAAGTGCTCACCAATATCATCATCTAATTCGGTTGGGAATGGACCAGAGCCAACACGTGTGGTGTATGCTTTAGTGATACCAAGAATATAATCTAAATGACGAGGGCCAACACCACAGCCAGTAGCAACGCCGCCAGCCGTAGTATTAGAAGAAGTTACATAAGGATATGTACCATGGTCAATATCAAGTAATGTACCTTGTGCGCCTTCAAACATGATTGACTCACCATCTTTGCGAGCTTGATCAAGTATTTCTGAAATATCTGCCGTCATATTTTTAATGGTATCGGCAACGGCTAGTGCATCAGCAAGCACTTCTTCAAAATTCACTGGTTCAACTTTATAATAGTTTACCAATGAGAAGTTATGATATTCGATAATTTCTTTTAATTTAGCCGCAAAGGATTCAGCGCAGAAAAGGTCGCCAACACGTAAACCACGACGAGCAACTTTATCCTCATATGCTGGGCCAATACCACGCCCAGTAGTACCGATAGCTTTTGCACCACGAGCAATTTCACGGGCGGCATCTAAAGCATTATGATAAGGAAGAATCAACGGACACGCATCGCTAATAAGTAAACGTTCACGAACAGGAATACCCTTAGCTTCGAGCATTTTGATTTCTGTCATTAGGGCTTTAGGACATAATACAACGCCATTACCAATTAAACATTTTACATTTTCACGTAACACGCCTGAAGGAATTAAATGTAATACGGTTTTCTCACCGTCAATGACTAGAGTGTGGCCTGCATTGTGCCCACCTTGATAGCGAACGACATATTGTGCTTTACCAGTTAGTAAGTCTACGATCTTACCTTTACCTTCGTCACCCCATTGGGTACCTAGAACAACTACGTTTTTGCCCATTGTTACTATTTCATAAGAAAATTAGGCGGGGATTCTAACAAAAATAAATATTTAGTCCAAGAAAAAATGTGTGCTTTTTCTTGAACTTTAAAAATAATCTGTAAAGTTAGTTAGTTATGATTAGTCTTTTTTATAATTAAACAATCATTATTGCGATAACCAAATAATAAATGTTCCTAGCACTAAAATAAACAAACCTATATTTCGAATATCTGCAACTGATTGCTCTGTTAATTTAAGTAAATACGCGCGCCATTTATTTGGAAATAAAGCGGGAGCTAACCCCTCAATAATTAGCACCAAACCAAAAGTTAATAGTAGTGTATCTGTCATTAACTATCTCCTATTGGTGTTATCTATTGGTATTGTCTATGAAAAAGCCAGCAATTACGCTGGCTTTGAACTTTTATTTCAGTAATAAGTTATTTGCTACTTTTTGGCTTTATTACCATCTTTTAAATAATGAAAGAAATCGCTATCAGGCTTAATCACCATGATATCACTTTTACTATTAAAGCTTTTCTCATAGGCTTCAAGGCTACGATAGAAACGATAAAACTCAGCATCTTTACTGTAAGAGCTTGCATAAACTTTAGCCGCTAGTGCATCACCTTCACCACGTACGATAGAAGCATATTTTTGAGCTTCGGCTAACATTACCGTCACTTTAGCATCAATAGTTGCACGAATGATTTCTGCTTGTTCTTTACCTTGTGATCTATGCTCTTTTGCTACGGCAGTACGCTCGGCGCGCATACGTTCATAAATAGAGTTACTCACTTCCGTTGGTAAATTAATGGCTTTAATACGAACATCAACCACTTCAATACCTAATTCTTCACGGCTACTTGCAGCACTTTCTAATGCCTCAGCCATAATACTATCGCGATCACCAGAAACAATTTCCTTGATGGTTCGATGACCAAACTCAGTACGAAGACCGTTATTTACTTTTTGCTTAAGTAAATCTCTAGCGTTGTCAACTGAGCCTGAAGTTCGTAAATAGTATGTTGAGAAATCAACAATACGCCATTTAACAAACGAATCGACCATCAAATCTTTTTTCTCTGAAGTTACAAAACGATCAGGCGATTCATCTAGCGTTTGAATACGAGCATCTAGCTTACGTACCGACTCAATAAAAGGTATTTTAACATGCAGTCCCGGTTCAAATACCATCATTTGATTAGTCGTAGCATCACGCTTAATTTTTGAAAATTGAAAAACGATACCACGCTGACCTTCATAAATAATGAAAACAGACGAAGAAGCCATTAAAATAAAAATTAACGTAATAATTGCAATGAAAAAGTTTTTCATTGGTTAGTTTCTCCCATTATTAAATCTATCATTTCGCCCAGAATTGGAAGGCGAGGTGTTAACATTTGTTCTTTGCGGTATCGATTGCGACGGTTGTGAAAATGCTTGCGGTGCGGTGCGGTTAGTTGAAGACTGTTGCATTATTTTATCTAACGGCAAGTACATCATGTTATTACCACCTTCAACATCTACCATCACTTTACTGGTATTGCTATATACTTTTTCCATAGTCGTTATATATAAACGCTGACGTGTTACTTCAGGCGCTACTTGATATTCAGGTAGAATTTTTTCAAATCGAGCGACTTCACCTTTTGCTTCTAGCACAGTACGTTCTTTGTAAGCTAACGCTTCTTGTTCCATACGTTTTACCTGACCACGAGCTCTTGGCTCAATACCACGAGCATAAGCCTCGGCTTCACGTAAAAAACGGACTTCATCTTCTTGTGCAGAAATAGCATCATCAAACGCTTCTTTTACTTCATTTGGTGGACGAGCATCTTTAAAGTTAACATCAACAATAATCAAACCTAGGTTGTAAGGCTTGATTATTTTTTCTAATTCTTTCCAAACCGACTGACGAATTCTCTCACGACCACTCGTGAGTATATCATCCATTTTGGCATGACCAACAACATAGCGTAAGGCGCTATCAAGTGATTGGTTCAAGCTATCGTCGGCATTAGTGACACTAAAAATATAATCACGCGCTTCTACGATACGATACTGAATTTGCATATCAACACGAACCACATTTTCATCTTGAGTCAGCATAAATCCAGATGATTGCATTTCACGGGTACTTTGCATATCAACTGGAATAATACGATCAATAAAGGTCCATTTCCAACGCAAACCAGGCTCTACTGTGCCTGAATAATGACCAAAACGTAGCACAATACCTCGTTCGGCTTCCTTGATGGTATAAAATCCACTAAAAGCGTAAACAACTATCGCCATAATTAGTACTAAACTTATGCCAATACTAGAAAAACTTTTACCTGAAGGTGTTGATCCGCCAGTAGATTTACCGCCACCCTTGCCTCCAAAAATACTACTGGCTTTTTTACCTAAATCATTCAGTAACTCGTCTAAATCTGGTGGTCCTTGATTTTTGCCGCCTTTATTTTTCCAAGGGTCTTTATCATTATTCCCTGGTTCGTTCCAAGCCATGGTGTTCTCCGCTAGGTTATTAAATTAGTAATTTTCATTAGCTTAACAAGTTTTCTTCAACAAGCTCTTGGCAAACGGCAATTTATTCCGTGCAAGCAGAACATGAAGAATCCACAGTCGAAGCATAATATCTACGCTCAGTTTATGATAAAAACATTTGTTTTATAAGACTCTATATGAGTATTAACACATTAATTTACAATAAACTGCTCTATTTGATTGGCGTTTTGCTTTATCAGTCTGTTCCATTCCCGTTTCGGTAGCTTAACATCTAGATGACAATGACCTTGTTCATCATAATATTCATTTTTAATACAATTTAACTTGTATAATATACCACGTAGTTTTCCAGCACTAGGCGGTATAGCTAATTGATGCTGTACAACTTGATTACCCAATCGCTCTGCTAAAGCAATAAAGAATAAATCCATACCAATATTCGCTTGTGCTGAGAGCCAAACCCTGATCGGTCGGCCTTGATCATCACGATCTATTCTCGGTTCAATGTCATCTAAGTTATCAATTTTATTACAAATAATAAGTTGTGGTACTTCATCCGCTTCAATTTCAGATAATACATATTCAACTTGTTCGATATTTTCACTACGCCTATCATCCGAAATATCAACGACATGTAATAATAGCTCAGCTTCACGAGTTTCAGTCAATGTTGCTTTGAATGCAGCAACTAAGTCGTGAGGTAAATGACGAATAAAACCTACTGTGTCGGCTAAAATAACACCTCCAACATCTTCAAGCTCAATACGTCTTAAGGTTGGGTCAAGCGTGGCAAATAATTGATCAGCAGCATACACTTCTGATTGAGTTAACACATTAAATAAAGTCGACTTACCGGCATTGGTATAACCAACTAATGATAAGGTAGGCAATTCGGCACGAGCTCTTGAACGTCGACCTTGTTGTCGTTGTCTTTCAACTTTTTCTAAACGCTTACGAATATTAATCATTCGTTCACGCAATAGACGTCTGTCAGTTTCTAATTGTGTTTCACCAGGACCCCGTAAACCAATACCACCTTTTTGTCGCTCTAGATGAGTCCATCCTCGAATTAAACGGCTACTAATATGGCGTAATTGCGCTAGCTCTACCTGTAATTTACCTTCATGGGTACGGGCACGTTGAGCAAAAATATCAAGAATTAGCGTGGTGCGATCTACCACTCGGCATTTACACAATGCTTCCATATTTTTTTCTTGAGAAGGAGATAAGCTATGATTAAACAACACCACGTCAGCCTCATATAGGCGAACCGCGTCTGCTATTTCTTCTGCTTTGCCTGAGCCAACAAAAAATTTGGGGTGAGGAGTATTTCGCTTACCCGTGACAACCGTTAATTCATTTACGCCAGCAGAAGACACTAACATTTTAAATTCTGTTAAATCTTCTCGGGTGCTCTCATCAGGAAAATCTAGGTGAACAAGCACCGCTTGTTCACCCGCTTGATAACGATCAAACAACTGCGCTAAGCCTATATCTATTATTGAAATTCATTATCAACACTTAATTAAGTATACCAATAAGTTTGTTCTTACTCGTCTGAATCAGCTAAAGAAGCTGTGTTCACAGCACGAGCAGGCACTACAGTTGAAATAGCATGCTTATAGACCATTTGGCTAACAGTATTTTTCAACAAAATAACAAATTGATCGAATGACTCTACTTGCCCTTGTAGTTTAATACCATTGACTAAATATATTGCAACTGGAATACGATCACGACGTAACGCATTCAAAAATGGGTCTTGTAAAGATTGACCTTTTGCCATTATATGGCTCCTTTTTTTTTATTATTAAATAATAAGTAATTAATCAAAAAAATTTTGACTAATAATAAATGTAATTATTGCTAACCCTCAGCGTATAACCAGTTAATTATACACCAATATTTTAATCTTGCTTACTGATAACGACGCTATATTATATTTATAGTCGTCATTGTGATCATTTGTCAACTAAAGCCAATACTTGTCCCAAATTTGTGTCATCGCCTGTGGTCAGCCAGTGTAAATTTTGCCAACTACGCAGCCAAGTTAACTGTCGTTTGGCTAATTGTCTCGTGGCACACACGCCTCTAAAAATCATTTCTTTATGATCAAACTCATCATTGAGATATTGCCACATTTGTCGATAACCGACACAACGAATGGATGGTAAATTCTCATGCAAATCATCACGAGCTTTAAGTTTCATAACTTCTTGCTCAAAACCTTGGTCTATCATTTGCTGATAACGGAGTTCAATTCGTGCATGTAACGTGCTACGTTCTTGTGGTGTTATAGCAAATTGTAAAACATCACCTTCAAGCTTAGCACCCTTAATTTTAGTTAATTGTGTTAAAGTGTTACCCGTTAAACGAAAAACCTCTAATGCCCGAGTAATGCGTTGGGGATCATTCGGATGAATTCGCTTTGCCGAGACATCATCAACTACCAACAATTGTTCATGCATGGCCTGCCAGCCATTTTGCTTAGCTTCTGCTTCTATTTGTTGACGAATATCGCTGTTCGCTACTGGCAAAGGTGAAATACCTTCAATCAAACGTTTAAAATACATCATTGTACCGCCAACCAACAAAGGTATACGGTTATTCGCTCTAATTTTTGCAATTTCAACCAAAGCATCGTGACAAAAATCAGCGGCAGAATAACTTTGCGCCGCATCACAAAGATTAATTAAACCGTGTGGATACTTCGCCAATTCTTCAGCGGTTGGCTTAGCCGTGCCAATATCCATGTCACGATAAATTAATGCTGAATCAACACTGATAATGTCACAAGGTAGCGCATCATGTAAAGCCAAAGCTAAAGCGGTTTTACCCGATGCCGTAGGTCCCATTAAACATATAACAGGTGGTTGCTTTATTGATGAACTATTCTTCGACACAAGTTAATTCTTCTTTGTTTATAGCTTAGTCTTTAATTGCTTAATTTCAGATGTGAGGTCAAGGGCAACAGAATTCAAGAGCAAATACTCAATTAATTCATCTGACAACTCTTTTTTAGCACTTAGCCACAACATTTTCGCTTGTTCAACACTGTACTCAGTGGCAATCATAGCGTTGGCAATAGCACAAATAATGTCATTCTCACAATTAAGCTCCTTATCATTGATGCCACTTTCCTGCTTCAATGATAATTTATCGAGAATAGTTATAAAACTAGCACTTACATCTTTATCGCGTAATAACGCTGAAAACTGGCGTATTTGTAGTTGTTGCTTGCCTTTATTTTCATTTTGAATGACACAAATAATACCCGCTAGTTCAAGCTGTGGCAGATAACGTTTTACGGTATTCATTTGCCGATTAGAAAGTGTTAAGACAACGGGCAATAACAAGGGTTGGCTGACTAAATTAGTTGTGGCGGCTGGATCCTTTTGTTGCCAACTCAGGGTTACTTTATTTTTATTAACCTGATAAGCCAGTTCAAATAGAGATAACATGCGCAAACTATTTTGCTGCTTAAAGACACCATAACCGCCCTGCTCTATGGTTAAGAAGAAACTATGCTCAGATACAGCGCTATCAAACAAAGCCGACGATTTTCCCGCAAAAGATTGCTCATTATTCTTAACCGCAATACTCTTAACCGCAATAACTGGGGTCATTAATTGTTGAGCGTTTTCCACGGCAGCCGCTGTTACCGAATCACGTTGGTTATAGTTTCCTTTGGCAAAGTTAGCTGGATAAGTAGTTTCTTTAACCTGCTGTAAAGGTTGAATATAATCTGGACGCGCATATTGTGCATTATCATCAGTAGGCTCTGTATGAAGTACAGCTGATGAAGCAGTTTGCGCTTTATCATTGAGATCTATATCTAACCTGTTATCCATTAATGCCTTATGGCAAACTGAATAAATAAAATCATGTACGTAACGGCTTTGATGAAAGCGCACTTCATGTTTAGCCGGGTGCACATTCACATCAACCTCGCGATAATCAAGCTGTAAAAACAAGACAAAAGCCGGATAAGTATCAGGTGGTAGTAAATCGGCATATGCTTGACGAATAGCATGATTAATTAACTTATCGCGCATCATGCGCCCGTTGACGTAACTATAACTAAGATCATTTTGATTACGAGCGAAACTAGGTGTAGCAAGCCAACCAGTAAAACTCATATTATCGTGTTGACAATTTACTTCAATGCCATGGTCTATAAACTTTTGCCCACACACCATAGCGACACGTTTAGCGCTTTGTACCTTGTTAGTGACAGCTCGATATTGACGAATAATTTTGTCGTTATGGGTTAAGGTAAAAGTGACATCAAAACATGCTAAAGCAATACGACGAATAACCTCATCAATATGATTAAATTCTGTTTTTTCAGTACGTAAAAATTTACGTCTCGCTGGCGTATTAAAAAACAAATCCAATACTTCAATAGTTGTTCCATCAGGATGTGCCGCTGGTGTAATGGTTACCGCCATATCTCGGCCTTCGGCATTCGCTTGCCAAGCAGTTGATTGAGCTTGAGGTTTAGAAGTTAAGGTTAAACGTGACACCGAACTGATACTTGCCAACGCCTCACCACGAAAACCTAAACTGTTAATGGCTTCTAAATCATTAAGATTTTTTATCTTACTAGTAGCATGGCGACTAAGTGCTAAGGTTAATTCGTCTTTAACAATGCCTGCGCCATTGTCTGAAATACGAATACGTTTAACACCGCCCTTATCTACCTCAACATGAATGGTTGTTGCACCAGCATCTAAGCTATTTTCAACTAATTCTTTAATAACTGAGGCAGGTCTTTCTACCACTTCTCCGGCTGCAATTTGGTTTGCTAAACGCGTGGGTAGTATTGCAATTGTCATAATATGGTAATGCTCAAAAAGTTATCCCGCTCGAGGAATTTTCAGGGTTTGCCCAACACGTAAAACATTAGATTTTAACTTATTTACTGATTTCAATGTAGTCATAGGAATATTATAACGCTGCGCTAACACGGATAAAGATTCACCACTGCGCACTTTATGACTTTTATAACCAACTGAAGCAAAGTAACTACCAGTTAAAGGATGTGCCATAAAATAATTACGTATACCACTGTGAATGGCATTGGCCAATGATTGTTGGTATTTAGACCAGGCCAGATTTTTCTCTTCTTTATGATTAGAAATAAAGCCTGTTTCGACTAATATTGACGGAATATCTGACGATTTCAACACGGCAAAGTTACCATTTTGAGGGGTCTTTTTATGCATTTTAGTCACTGTTCTTAACTGAGAAATAACCTTACTTGCCACACCAAAACTCACCCCTAAAGAATGCTCTTTACTCATATCAGCCAAGGCCAACGCTAAATGGCTATCTGCTGTGTTTTTAATAACGCCACCACCACCACCTAATAACTCAGATTTCTGTTCGCGATTTAATAGCCATTGGGCTAATTCAGACTCAGCACGCTTTTGTGTCACTACCCAAACAGATGCCCCATGGGGGCCTGAAGTACGAAAAGCATCCGCATGAATTGAAACTAAAAAATCAACATGCTTTTGTCTTGCTAAACTAGTACGACGATTTAAATCGACATAATAATCGCCAGAACGGATCATAACCGCTTTCATGCCTTTTTCTTTATTGATTAACCTTTGTAATTTATTAGCAATAGCTAAAGTAATCCTTTTCTCATAAGTACCTTTAGCGCCAATAGAGCCAGGATCTTCACCACCATGGCCAGCATCAATACCAATAATAATATCACCTAAACTAGATTTAGGTTTTGATGTTATTTGAGGTGTCCTAATCTTATCATATAAATCAATAACTAAGCGATTACCATATTGTCCAGCAGGCGCTAAAGGAAAAATGGTTAGTTGGTAGGTTTTTGCCAACTCTAGCACTAAACGAATGCTAGATTTTGATTTGGCTGTACTGGTACGAAACAGTTTAATACGAGGATCATGATCAGCTAAATTTTTCAAAGCGATACTATTTTTAGTATGATTAAAATCAATCACTAAACGGTTAGGTTTATGTAAACTAAAGTAGTTATAATCTGGTTTACTTTTAAGATCGAAAACAATGCGGGTATTTTCTGGCGCTGGCCAAACGCGAATACCATCAATACTATTTATTGGAACAGCACGATTTACTGGAACAGCATTACTTGCGACAACATTATTTACTGTCAATGATGCCACAGCTATTATCAGCCAAAGCAACTCGGTAAACATTATTGATAACAACCGCATATTCAACATTTAAACATATAATCTTTAAAAAACACTTTAACTTTGCCTATGAAGCTGTGAGTAGCACTGTAGAAGCTTTTCGCCGCGCACAGAAGATGCACATAATTTTATTGTTCTTTGATCATTTTGATAATCAAGCTCAATGACTATATCAGCTTTAGCCAAAATTCCTGCACCTTTTTCAGGCCACTCAATAAAACAGCAACAATTTGCCGAAAAATAATCACGAATCCCCATATATTCCAACTCTTCAGCATCACCTAAGCGATATAAATCAAAATGATATACCTGCCATGGTGGTAAATCATAAGGCTCAACTAAAGTATACGTTGGGCTTTTTACATTACCTTGATGTCCCATACCACGTACAAATCCACGGGTTAGTGTTGTTTTTCCTGCTCCTAAGTCACCATTTAGATACACAACCAATGCTGACTCTGCCTTACCTGTCTGTTCATTTTGAGTCAATAAGACCTTGGCTAAGCGTTCGCCTACCGCAATAGTTGCATTTTCATCCGCTAAAAAATATTCCAGTTGTTTCATCTGATTTTATTCATACAGTTCTTTTCATACAGTTATCTTCATTCAGTTCTCTTCACTCAAAACAAGGCTATTGTGATTCACTAGCTGCTGTAATAGCGCAAATAAACCGCTAGCTAACATACCATATTGCCCCTTGTTTATCAGCAACAATACCACTTAATACATCACCCATACCATCAGTTACCTACCACTGACAGCATATATTCAATCTCTTAATTTTCAATTATCTATTATCTATTATCTATACTATAGTAACGCTGTCGGTGAAGTGTTGCTGGATTCAAGTAATAAATGCAACTCTGCAAGTCGAACTTGAATAAGTTTCTACGGCAATTCAGCATAACGAAGTCAGTCCCTAAATTTGGCATAAACTATGAGTTCACGGTTACCTATAAATTCTAATAATGAGGCCATACAATGACACACACCTTAAAATTCTTGATCCACTGGCGCCTTGCCCTTTTACTGAGTTTGTTGATTGGGTTGGCATCGGAAAGTGCCCAGGTTCAAGCAGCACCACAGAACTCAGATCAATTGGGAACATTCTCTGGGGCAGTTGATGAATCTCCTGAGATAGAGATAAACGTAAATACCAATGATCCTGTTGCAACAGAAGCAGGAAGTACAATAAAGATATTCTTTTATCAGCCAGTAACTGTCAATGATGCAGTGGCTAGTGATTTTACCGTATCAGGAGCGCCAGGCATCACAGTTACCAGTCTTGAGGTAGCTAGTGCGGATTTCAATTATACATTGGAACTCACTCTGTCAGGTGCGATTGCTAAAAATGCAGTGGTAAATCTGGCATACACAGCAGGAGCAAATGGCATTAGCACAGAGTCAGGCATGCTTTCAGACTTTTCTAGTGCAAGGGTTATAACAAGTAATATACAAGCAGTTGCCCCAGAGATAACGACGGCAGAGGTTAATGCGGCAGGCAATGCCATAATTCTGACCTTTGACAAAGAAGTAAATCTCAACAACCTATCGACTATTCGTTTTGGGGTAAGGGTGTTTCCAGTAGCAGGGCTTGGAGGGACTCAACGGGGAGCCGTAACTGGGTTAAGTTTAAGTAATAATAAAAAGGTTCTGACCCTCAGCCTGGGTATAACGGTTTCTCATGGCGAAAGAGTAAACCTTACATACTTTAAACTACCCACAGACACAGGTACTATTACGGGTGATGACGGCAGTGTGGTTGCATTCTTTGCTTATCGAAGCCTTGTAAACACCGTACCTCCTCTAGCCATTACAGATATCAGTACGGTTCCGATAAGAGGGCTTGATAAAACTGGCATATGTATGACGTTTAATGCAGATGTACTATACTTCAGAGAGGAGCTAGAGAGGAGAAAAACTGACTTTACCGTGCTCTCGTCAGGTGGCGATTCAGATCTAGACCCTCTGGCGATAGAGGGTTTTACCCGTTGTTTTGATGCTTCTGTGGATCTCCCCAACACAGTACGTATCCAACTGAATCGCGAGGTTACCTTCGGTGAGATCATCACCTTGGCATACACAAAAACAGGAACAGACACAGGGCTAGACCGTGATCGTAATCGGGGTATCAGGAAAGAAAATGGTGGCGAAGTGCTGGCGGATTTTTCTGCCAGGCCTGTAACCAATAACGCAATAGAAGGACTACCTATAGGGCCAACTCAAACATTTTCAGAGCCAAATCAGATACTCCTAGCTTTTGGCATTGAAATACTAACTGTCAGTGACGACCAGAATCCTGCTGACTTTACCATATCAGGAGCGGCATCAAATCCAGTAGTAACGGGTATTAGTATCCCGGTTTCTTCTCCTTCGGCGCTGCTTCTTACCTTGTCGAGCAACATTGTCGGCGGTGAGACCATTACTCTGTCATACACAAAAACAGTAGGTTCCATTACGGGTCATACTAAAGGCGAGCTTGTAAACTTTGCTGATCACCCAGTAACGAATTATCGTCCTGTACCTGCTGGAACATCTGAAGTCGAAGAAACTGGTGCTTCTGGAGCATCTAGTCAGACATTATCTACGACAGTACCAACGGTCAACGATGCCGCATCCACGCTCGAAGACCCCACGGACTCAACCGCCGACACCGTGACCGGCACTGTAGTGGATAGTACCGCACCGACAATAGCCGTTCCCAGCATCAATATCAGCCCCACTACAATAACGGCAACAGTGGGCACTGCTATTACAGGTATAACCATCACTTCAACGGGTGGTGCGGTTGCGAGTTATGGCATCGCTACAACACTCCCCGATGGACTAACACTTGATACAAGCAACGACACCATATCAGGTACACCAACGGCAGTTTCAGGTTCAACCACCTACGCCATCACCGCCACTAATAGCGCTGGTACGGACACCGCTACGGTAGCCATCACCGTGAATGATGTTGCCCCGAGCATCAATATCAGCCCCGCTACAATAACGGCAACAGTGGGCACTGCTATTGCGGATACAACCATCACTTCAACGGGTGGTGCGGTTGTCAGCTACAGCATCGACCCAGCCATTAGCAATGGACTGTCATTTAACAAAACCACTGGTGTTATATCAGGTACAGCAACAGCGGCTGCACCTGCAACCAACTACATCATCACCGCCACTAATACGGGTGGTACGGACACCGCTACGGTAGCCATCACCGTATTAGCCGATGGGCTTAGCGAAAAAGATATCCAACGGCTAAATCAGGCCATTATGCCGCGTCTGACTCAAGCACTGGTCGCTAGCAGCGCTGCCTCGGTAGAGCGCCGTGTCGACAGTGCCTTTGCATCAGCAGAAACAGCGGCAAGCTATCAGCTTGATGGTTATCAAATACAATTTAACAGCGAAACCACAACAACCGAAAAACTGACCGCTGATCTGCTACAAAAACTCGCTGGCTATACCCGCTCCCACAAAGACGGCAACATAAACTGGAAACAGCTGTTAACTAACTCCTCTTTCCTGATCCCACTGAACAGTGCTGATCAAACAAGTGCTAACCAAACAGACGCTGATCAAGCAAGTGCTGCGAACACTGGGCTGGCGCTATGGGGCAGTGGTGATTACACTCGCCTAAGCGAAAACGACTCAGGCCTTGACTGGCAGGGTGATCTAACCAGCCTCCAACTGGGCCTTGATAAGCGCTTAGATAACCTACTACTGGGGGGCATGGTAACTTGGAGCGAAGGCGATGTCGACTACACCTTAGAAGGTGATGAGGGCAGCTACAACCACAAAATGACCAGTATCCACCCTTATCTGGCATGGAACAAGGATCACACCAACCTGTGGGGCAGCCTAGGCTATGGTCAGGGTGATCTAACCCTTAAACATCAGAAAAAAGCACAAGAGGGCAACACCTACAGCAGCCACAGCACCGACACCAACCTTCTATCTCTGGCGGCGGGCATCAAAGGGCAGCTTATATCTGGCCTAAGCCTCAAGAGCGACCTATTGCTAGCGCGTACCGACATCAACGCAGCAGCCGATATGAACATCGCCAAACAAACCATCGACAGCCAACGGTTTAGACTCCTGCTAGAAATAGCTGGGCAATACACACTGGCATCCGGTGGCAGCATCAAGCCCATGCTGGAAATAGGTGCCCGCTATGATGGTGACAGCGGTGATAGCGGCAACAGCGGCACGGGCGCAGTGCTCGGGGCAGGTATGCGCTACGCCAACCTGACTGGCCTAACGCTAGAAGGCAACCTGCATGCCCTAGTAGGACAGGGTAACTATAAAGAATGGGGCATTCAGGCTTTGATCAGCCTAGATCCAGGCACTGACAAGCTTGGTCTGGCATTCAGTCTAAGACCAGGCTATGGCTATAACGGGAGTAGTAGCGATACCAGCGCCCTATGGCAACAGAGCCTGCCCCAATCCAACCTGCACAACAGTGCGGTGGACTATAGCGCACCAGACTACGACGCACGCCTAGGCGCAAGACTAAGCTATGGGCTGCTTGCCCCCAGCCTAGTTGGCTTACTAACCCCCTACAGCGAAATAACCCTAGGCACTATCAATAGCTATCGTCTAGGCATACGCTGGCAGGGTACGGCTCGCTTCGATCTGCATCTGTTTGGCGAACGCCGTGAAAGCAGTGTTCATCTAGAGGGCAGCCGAGGAGCGGATCAGGCTATTCAGCTAGAGGGCAGAATTCACTTTTGATGCTTTTTTGGAAGAAGATAGAGGAAGAGAGCTAGCTGCACCACTGATGGCATATAGCAGGAGACCTTTGCAAAGAGCTTTGCAAAGGTCTCATTGTGATCAACTCATATACTCATGATACTTCAAAATGTGCATTTCAGGGATCCGTAGGGCGAGTTTTAAAAATGACAAATACAACGGCTATTAACTACCCTGAATTGGTGGAAAAAATCAAATGTTGGGGCAAAGAATTAGGTTTTTCTCAATTAGGCATTACCGATATAGATTTATCAAAGCATGAACAAGCGCTTGAAAATTGGTTAGCCAACAATTATCACGGTAATATGAACTACATGGCACGTCATGGCTTAATGCGTGCTCGTCCTGCAGAATTAGTGCTAGGCACTATCAGAGCAATCAGTGTCCGCTTAGATTACCTGCCAACCCAAGCAAAATGCGCACAGATATTAAAATCAAAAAATCACGCTTACATTAGCCGTTATGCGTTAGGTCGTGATTACCATAAATTAATGCGCAAACGCCTACAGCAGTTAGGAAAAAAGATCACTACATACTTTGAAAATCTGGAATGTGAAAGTTTTAATTTTCGTCCTTTTGTCGATTCTGCACCTATTTTAGAACGCCCGTTAGCCGAAAAAGCTGGTTTAGGTTGGGTCGGAAAACACAGTTTATTACTCAACAAAGAAGCGGGCTCTTGGTTTTTTCTAGGTGAGTTACTCATCGACATTCCTTTACCGTTAAGTTCGGTTGGCACTACGGATAACAGCAACATTACCAATGATTGTGGTAGCTGCGTTGCCTGTATCAAAATTTGCCCAACCAAAGCTATTGTTAAACCTTATGTTGTTGATGCTCGTCGTTGCATTTCGTATTTTACTATCGAATCTCCTGATCCTATTCCGCTTGAGCTTAGACCTTTAATGGGCAATAGAATTTATGGCTGTGACGATTGCCAGCTTATTTGTCCGTGGAATAAATATGCCAAGCTAAGTTTAGAAAATGATTTCCAAGCAAGACATCATCTCGATGAGATCACCTTGCTGGAGTTATTCTCTTGGAATGAAGCACGATTTTTAGAAAACTTACAAGGCTCACCAATTCGCAGAATTGGTTTCCAAAGTTGGCAACGCAATATTGCTGTGGCATTAGGTAACGCTCCTTTTGATACCAATATCATCGCAGCACTAGAGCAAAAATTAATGACCGCATCACCTATGGTTGCTGAACATATTCACTGGGCACTGTCGCAACAAAACAAACTAAAATTAATAAACGACAACAGCGCAAGACTTAATGCTAGGTTAATTCGCTCTATTGAAAAAGGTCTCCCTAGAGATGCCTAGTCCTAATAACACACTAGTATTGCTATAAAAAAATACCAAATATATCTTTTTGATTGGTATAAATTGAATTTATACCTTAAAGAAATGTTCTTGATACACTTTTAATTCAGCGATGGATTCACGAATATCGTCCAAAGCTAAGTGTGCACCCGTTTTGACTACTTTATCTAATATTTCAGGTTTCCACCTGCGCGCTAACTCTTTCACTGTACTAACATCTAAATTACGATAATGAAAATGATCTTCAAAGTCAGGCATATATTTATTAATAAAACGCCTATCTTGTCCTATGCTATTACCACACATAGGTGATGTGCCCTTTGGTACATATTGTTCAATAAATTTTGTCGTCTGTGTAGTAGCCTCAGCTAGATTCACCTCACTATCTCGACAACGTTGTGTTAAACCTGATTTACCGTGATGTTCAATACACCAAACGCTCATATTATTGAGCACGCTATCCGATTGGCTAATAGCAAATACAGGCCCTTCAGCTAAAATGTTTAACTGGCTATCGGTAATAATAGTGGCAATTTCTAGTATTACATCAATTTCAGGCTCTAGCCCTGTCATTTCTAAATCAAGCCAAATTAAATTGGTGTCGCTACATGTCATAAGTGTCCCTTGTACCAAGTTTATTCATGTGTAAACTTGGTATTATAAATTGCACAAGCAATAGATAGTAATTATAAGTATAATAACTGACAAATAACTAGGATTAAATAAAATGATCAACCTGATCTGGTCACAACAATAGTAATGACAAAGAAAAAACTGACCAAAGGACAACAGCGTCGCATTAAAGCAAACCATGACAAAAAGTTATGTGCTAAAGTAGATAAAGTACAATGGCAAGATGATGATTTAGCCATGGCACAAGATGGCACCGTTATTAGTCGCTTTGGTCAACACGCTGATGTTGAAGGTGCTGACGGCATCATATATCGTTGTAATTTACGTCGTTCTATTAGTTCCTTAGTTTGTGGTGACAAGGTACTTTGGCGCTTAGGCAAAGAAACACAACACAATATTAGAGGCATTATTGAAGCGGTGCATGAACGTGATTCCGTACTAAGCCGTCCTGATGTATACAATGGCGTAAAGCCCATTGCCGCTAATATTAGTCAAATATTGATAGTTTCTTCACTGTTGCCAGCTTTTAATGGTGATATTATCGACCGTTACTTAGTTGCCGCAGAACAAACAGGTATTACGCCTGTTATCGTGTTAAATAAAACCGACTTACTCAACGAACTAAATCAAACAGAACAAGACGACATTGAGCAGCAATTACAAATTTATCGCGATATTGGTTACCAAGTGCTTTATGCTAGCAGCAAAACAAATGCTGGTATTAGCGAAATTAAAGCGAAGCTAAATCAACATATCAGTATTTTTGTTGGTCAATCTGGTGTCGGTAAATCAACCTTAGTCAATGCGTTAATGCCTGAGCTTGGCTTGATCACTAAAGAAGTATCACAAAATTCCAGTTTAGGGCAGCATACTACCACCGTTGCTCGATTATATCATTTTGACGATGGCGGCGACTTAATTGACTCACCTGGCATTCGAGAATTTGGTTTGTGGCATTTAACACCTGAACAAGTTTTTAATGGCTTTAAAGAGTTTGAAGAATTTCTTGGGCTATGTAAATTTAGAGACTGTAAACACATAAACGATCCTGGTTGTGCATTAACTACAGCCAATAAGCAGCAAATTAATCCTAAGCGACTAGTAAGCTTTCAACGCATTTTAGTCAGTTTAGGCGAAAACAAATTAACTTCACGATTTAATGACTAATCGATTAAAATTAAAGGAAAAACAGTGTCTTCAGAAAACTTATCTTCAAGCCCATTACCTGCAAAAAACACGCTAAGCGACCGAGTTAAAATAGCTTTACAATATGCCATGCCTAAACATGCAATTTCACGCTTAGTAGGTAAACTGGCTGCAGCTAAAATGGGTTGGCTAACCACTAAACTGATTGATATATTTATCAAAATCTATGATATCAATATGAGCGAAGCTAAGCTTAAGAAAGCGCATGACTTTAATACTTTTAACGACTTTTTCACACGAGAATTAGAGGAAGGTGCGCGTACTGTTGATCCAGATAGCAAAACACTATGTTATCCCGTCGATGGTGCTATTTCACAACAAGGGAATATTGTTGAAGGTAAGCTTATTCAAGCAAAAGGTTTTAATTACAGCCTAACGTCTTTATTAGGTGGCGATATCAGAACTGCCGTCCCTTTTCAAAAAGGTAAATTTTCTTGCATATATTTAGCGCCAAAAGATTATCATAGAGTTCATATGCCAATGGCTGCAACGTTACGAGAAATGATTTATGTACCAGGGGAATTATTTTCAGTTAATCCATTAACAGCCAATAATGTTCCTGATTTATTTGCTCGAAACGAACGCGTAGTAACCATTTTTGATACCGAATATGGTGCGCTAGCAATGGTGCTTGTTGGCGCAACCATTGTCGCCAGCATAGAAACTACATGGGCAGGCACGATAACCCCACCAGCAGGTAGTGATATTTTCAGATGGAAATACCCTGCTAAAGGGCTTGATGCTATCACCTTTGAAAAAGGCGAAGAAATGGGCCGATTTAAATTAGGATCTACCGTTGTGTGTACTTTTGCAGCTGATATGATTGAATTTAGTCCTGAAGCTGGCTCCGAAACAGTTACCCGTTTGGGCGAGTTATATGCAAACCTAATATCAACTATTTAATGCAAGCCTATTAATGAAAAACAAAAAGTCGCTCATTAATCATACAAAATATACGATGGGTGCATGTTGGTAATTTTAGACTTTTTACTATAAAACCAAGTAGTAAACATTCCGCTAAAGGACAAAAAACATGGCGCATGATATTGTGAGTACCACACAAAAAACGGGCTAGACTACCTCAATAATAGGCTTGTTTGAAATTTATTCATGGCTTAGGTCAGTTTGTGATAGCGGTTGTTATTGGAATTAAGCAAGGCTCCCCCCAAGCGAGCGGATATTATTTGCTGGTATGGATGTACACGCCGTCCCAGTCGGAACCGAGATCCTGATGGCGTAATTCAGCGATGCGTTGCAGATAAATTCCCGGCAAGTGCGGGTTCTGATGCGCCGAGTTGGATTGAAGTTGCGTAAACAGCGTTTCGGCCTGATCCCAGCGCTGGCTACCGTATAATTCCAATGCCTGACTATAACGCTCAACACCAGACAGCAAATCGGCACTGGCCTGTTGCGCAAGACACAGAGGCTCAAATATTTTGACTGGCTCCAGCTTGCCTTTTACCCGGATATTGTCCACCTGGCGGTAAATATACTCAGGCGCTGCCAACTTGGTGCTTTCGGTTACCAGAAACAAGCTGCCATAGAATTTTGTCAGGCTTTCCACCCGCGAACCGAGATTAACCGCATCACCCAAAACGGTATAGGCCCGACGGTACTCGGAACCCATATCTCCCACATTCATATTGCCAGTGTTGATGCCTATACCCATATCAATCTCGGGCAAGCCTTCTGCCGCAAACTCCAGCTTCAACTTGCGAATCTCCTCGTGCATGGCGAAGCCGGCCATGATTGCATGGGACGAGTGGCCAGCATCTTCCAGCGGGGCACCCCAAAATGCCATCACCATGTCGCCAACGTATTTGTCGATAGTGCCCTGGTTTTCAAAAATCACACGGGTAATCGGGGTAAAAAAACGATTCAGAACCATTTTAAGCTCCTGGGCGGTTAGTTTCTCCGACATATTGGTGAAGCCACGGATATCGGCAAACATAACCGACATCAAGCGGTTATCCCCATCCATGGAATATCTCTCTGGATCATTCAGCATAGCATTGACGTGCTCGGCAGGGACGTATTGTCCGAACATGGCGGTAATAGCCAGACGCTGGGTATTTTCTTTCAACAGCGTTGAAACTCCATTCCATAGCGACAGCAGAATGATCAGCAGCCATGGCGTGACCATGGTTAAATCAAAGCGATACACCTGCCACAAATAAAAGTTGCTGAGCATAACAAAGGCTAGGGCAACAAGCGCACTTGTCACCAGCCACAGTGGTCGCAGAAAAGGCTGCACCAAGCTTACTAGGAAACCGAGGGCAGCCAGAAGAACCAACAAAACCCCCGGCTCCCAGGAAGGCTTATAGGGCATATCCTGGTTGATAATATTGTCGGCTACCGTTGCATGAACCTCAACGCCGGGATAGGACTGGCTCAGGGGTATCGCCCTGACATCGGACAGACCCAAAACGGTGGTGCCGACGAATGCCAGCTTGTCTTTAAGTCCACCGTTACGATACATGCCGCTGATAACATCCGCAGCAGACACATACTGATAGCTCTTAGCACCGCCCTTAAAGCCAAGTGACATACGACCAATCCCATCGGTGGCAATATATCGGTCACCAAGCTGCACACCCTGAAAACTGACCAGCTCACCGATATCCTGATACATAGGTCTAATGCGCCGAGTATCGGTGTAATACATAACTGCCGCCAACGCCAAAGAAGGATAGAGCCCGTCGTCATGTTGCAGGATCAGGGGTGCGCGGCGAATCAACCCATCGCTGTCTGGCAGCACATTGATAAAGCCACTGTCTTTGGCGTTGCGCTGCAATATATCAAGTGCTGCCGAGTAACCATCACGCACTACAGCGGTTAGACGGGAGGACATATCGCCACGCAGCCTAGTAATTGGATAGCCCAGCTTACCCGCCTTGATCTCTTCATCGTCATGGAAAACATAGCCAAGCACTACATCGGTTTTTCTCAGGTAGCTGGACAGGTACTTGTCGTTACTAACACTGGGCGACACCTCCTGGAGCATTTTTTCCCGCGCTGGTGCAAGCATACCGCGTAGTGCCAGATCCTCAATCAAGCTATCTGCCGCATTCTGCTCAGGCTCCGCAAACACCACGTCAAATGCCGCTACCTTCACACCCGCCAGCGCCATTTCTTCAACTAGGTGTGCCACAATCTTTCTCGACCAAGGCCATTGGCCATGTTCCAGCAGCGACTTTTCGTCCAGATCGACGATGACAATTTTATCGCTAAGCAATGCCTTGGGTGGCAACAGCACCTGCATGCGAAAATCGTAGAGGATATTATCAATACGGTCAAGATAGCGCTCTAGCAAGGGAGTGTTGCTGATCTCAATGGCCATAATCCCCACGGTCAAAACAAGGCCAATTAAAATCGCTGCGCGTTTCTCGATTAGTGCTTTCACGCCTTAACGCTCCGTGAGGGAGAAATACGTGGTTTTCAGAAAAGGCGAAAAGATGTAACGCAACACACTAC
Organism: uncultured Colwellia sp.; assembly: GCA_965261045.1. Taxonomy (GTDB): domain Bacteria; phylum Pseudomonadota; class Gammaproteobacteria; order Enterobacterales; family Alteromonadaceae; genus Colwellia. The sequence continues at coordinate 56,635 of CBDHCJ010000001.1, read as the reverse complement.
GCCGACCAGTCACAATACCAGCGGTAACTACCACACCTGGCACCAACGGATAGCGCGCGCCATCATTCTCAAAGTAGTCTCGCTCAGTAACAATACGCACCTCGTAATAGGCCATCCCCTGCTCATTGACCAGGGTGTCTGGGCTAATAATAGTTATTTCCCCCGGCAAATAGCCAAATTGCACCGCATCGATGGAGTTCAGGCGCACATAGGCCACATCACCCTCGGTCACATAGCCAATGTCCTGTGGCCGCAATCTCGCTTTAACAACGACCTGAGACTGATCTGGCACAATTTCCATCACCGTTTCCCCAGCGCGCACCACGCCACCTCGGGTAAAGGCATAAACACGCTTTACGATGCCAGATGTGGGCGCGATCAGAACGGTTCTTTTGAGATTGTCCTCATAGCCTTTTACCCGCTCCTCATACTCACGTCGGGCACGGACAGCCGTATCTAGGCGAGATGAAAACTCGGCGCTGTTTTCAGCAACTATTCGCTCACGCACCTCCTGCGCCTGCTTTATTGCTGCGTCAGCAGTCAACAGCACCTCTTCATCCTGTTTGATGGCGCTTTGCAGTGCATTTACCTCCTTGAGCAAATTAATATGCTCATAGCGGTTGGCAAGATCCAACGCCATCAGCTCCTCAGAGATGGCAATCTGTTCATCCAAAAGCACAACGCGCTCACGCTCGCCATTCAGTCGTGCCTGAATTTCTGCACGCTGCTTCTGTCTACGCACAACTTCTTCATCCTGCACAGCCAGTTGGCTTTGTAATGTTTCCTGCTGAGAAACAAATAGCGATATCGCCTTGTTTTTCAGATCCTCCCGCAGATAATCAAAGCCATCGCTAACATGCAGTTCCGCCTTGCCAGCCAGCAATGCTTCGAGGCGCACCACATCAATAGCGAGTGAATCAATTTTGTGACGAAGCTCGGCAACCGATGCGCCGCTGGCGGTACTTTCAAGCACTAGCAGTGACTGACCGGCTGACACCGTATCTCCCTGTGCTACCAAAACCTCGCTAATCACACCGCCCTCTAGGTGCGCCACTTGGTGGATTTTATCGGCGGGAATCACTTCTCCCTCGGCAATGCTCACCACGTCCAAGGGCATCAGGGCAGCCCAAGCCACAACGAGCAATAAGCCAGCGCCAATTATTTGGGTATAGCGATGTAAAGCCGATGGCACACGGCCCAGATCGGCAAATTCTTCTGGCAGTTGGCTTATCATATCTGCTCTACGACAGGCACAGGTTTATGATTGAGGTCAACAAGACGTGCCCCCTGTTGCACAATATTGCGGTCATGGGCGCAGATAATGATGGTTCGACGTTCATCTGTCAGTTTTTTCAGCACATTCATGAGCGCCGTCAGGCCGGCACCATCCATACCAGCGTGGGGCTCATCCAGAATCAGCAACTGGCCGTTTGCCAGCACCGCTCTAGCAAGTGCCAGTCGCTTGCGAATGCCAGGGGGCAAATGCACGCCACCCTGATCTAGAATTTGCTCCAGCCCCTTCGAATGATGATCCACCAACGGCAGCACGTCACACAGATCCAGTATTTCGCGTAGGTGCTCATCACTCAGTTGGCGTTCACCGCAGAGATTGGCGCGCAGGCTCATGCTCACAAACTCAGGCTCCTGCGCCACATAACCAAGCTGTAGATGCCAGTCTTTGGCGGTCAGTTGCAGCAAATCGATCCCATCCACCAGCACCTGGCCGCGCTGCGGGCTTAGCAAGCCAGCCATAATCCTGGCCAGGCTTGTCTTGCCGCTTCCGTTACTTCCTGCCAGCAGAATCACCTCGCCGGGCTGAATATCGATAGAGAAATCTGCGAACAGGGGGCCAAGGCGATCATCCCAGGTATGGGCAATGTTTTTCAGTTCCAGCCGGCCCTTGTACTGCGCGAGACGGGTGTTCCCGCTAACACGTGTGGGCAGTTGTTTGCTTTCCTGAACTTCAGCTTGCAGACTTTCCGCTGCCATCAGGCTCTGACTAAGCCGGCCCACCTGATTAACCAGATTGACGGCGCGCAGCGCGAGAATATTTGCCCCGATCAAGCTGCCGATATCCAGCTGGCCCTGAGTAACATAAATCGCGCCAGTGCCAATAATCACTACCGAGGTCATGGCTGAAACCAACTGGATATTCGAACCCTGCTGCACCTGCTTTGCCAGCAGCGAATATCTCTTGCGCAGGAAATCCGCCAAGATAAGGCGACTTTCGCGCTGCACCACAGAGTGCAGATTGTGCGCTCGCACGACATCCACTGCCTCGGCATTCCCCACCATCACATCAAGCCGTTGTTGTTTCTCTCGCTGCTCCTCAAGCGCTGATATCAGGCTGTCCCCATGCCACAGAGCCATGGCAAAACAGGCCACACATATTAGTAGAGCCAGCACCCCAAGCACCGTATTAAGCAGTAGCACAGCCAGTAAAAACAGCAGCGCAAAAGGCATGTCGAGCAAGCTTACAAAGTTGGCTGGAGAATAGATCTCCGCAAGCCGCTGTTGGGAGCGCATGGCCGATCTAATTTGGTTCGGTTGCTGCAGCGCGCTCGCATCGATCTTATTGAGATGAGCCAGCAGCGCATCGTAGTCCAGCGCTTCCTGTGGTTGCAGCAGGGCTGCACTCAAGCGGGCACGGATCCATTTGAAGGTGAACTCCAGCAATATTGCCAGCACCGCCCCCATCGTCAGCGTGATGAGCGTGCCATCAAGGCCGTAGGCCACATAACGATTAAATATCTGGATAGCATAGATAGAGGAAGCAAGACCCAGGATATTCGCAAACCCCGAACTCACGATGATCCAGCGGAACAGCTGCGGGTTCGCCTTACGGCGGCGAAGAAGCCTCCCCGCCGCTTGCCAAAAACTGAATTTCAACGGGGGAGAACCCGTCTGCCAGCGAAAAGAGCAAACTTCTGGACTGCCATAACTAGACCACTGCCACCGAATAGTCCGACGTATGGTCAATAACATTGTCGGCGTCAGGATTGTCGCTGTCGCCATCATTGGCAAGGATATTGATTTTCGTGGGTTTTTGCCCCAAGTAACCAAAATGCAGAGACTGTAGCAGCGCGGAAACATCATCAGTGGTCGCGCTGGTCTCTTTCTGGAAAGTGGTTATTAATCGACCAGACCCAGCAACTAAGTTTGCGATAAGATCATCACCCACGCCATTCACCTTTTCATCGTAAGTGCCATCGTTGTTGTTATCGATAAAAATATTCCCAGTTGAGGGGCCGACTGCCTTGTGTGCAGGATTAGTGACCGTCCAGTTTGTATCGGTACCGGTATCGGGTACCACGTAACTATCACTATCACTATCGCCAAAGCGGAAGATCAATCCCGAGCCAGCCTCACCAAAAGTGAACTTGCTGGGAGCCCAGTTGTTCGAACTCCCTGAATCTTGCAGATCGGTATTTGGGGTGCGGGTCAGCGTGTTAGTGTTACCGCTGTATACAAACTTACCCGACGAGTCTTTATATCCAGAGATACCATTTTCTTCATCGGCAACGTAAACCGGGGAACTAAATACCTTAGAGTAATGCAGCCCGCTATCATCGCCAATCAGACTACTCATGAATTGAGGAGCCGTCGCTGTAGGCAAAGCCAGGGGTGCGCCAAAGCTATCCACAAAATACGGTGCTAGTGACTCTGTTACCTTGGCGACAAACTGGAGAGTTCTCGCTGCGACCGTGCCAGCGCTGCCTGTGACCTCAACCGTATAGGGGGACTCATTGATGTTAGAGGTCAACACCCCGTGATTGTTGACTTCACTAATGCTGCCTTCCTGCGTAAAGAAGATTTCGCCTTTATTGCCGTTGCGGAAAATGAGATTCCCGTCTTCACTGGTGGTATCTTTTTCACCATCCGAATGTACAAAGTTGAATACGGGTATGGCAACACCTTCTGCTGCGGACACGGTATGCAATATAACATCAGTAGCGCGATGTTCCTCAAAAGTAAATACAACATCTTCCACATCGATCACCGTCACGGTCACTGCCTGCGTTGCTTTGTTGCCAGCCGCATCGAGGGCGATCACCTCCAGCGCGTAGCTGTTTTTGGTCTCAAAGTCCGCCGTTTTCCTCAGACGCACCTCGCCGCTGCCGACATCGATCTTGAAGGCGGTGGCATCGGCACCCTCCAGGCCGTAGAAAATGTTTACATCAGGCTCCTGGCCCGCATCGCGTACCTGGGCATCGTAGACCACGGTGTTAATGGAGGTGTTCTCGACCACGCTGGCCGTGGCAGCACTGCTGAACACCGGAACGGTGTTATCCGCAGCGGTCACCGTCACCGGCACCGTCTTCGTGGCTTGGTTGCCGGCCGCATCGGTGGCCGTCACCTTCAGGTCGACGTAGCTGTCTTTGATGCTAGAGCCCGTTGTCTTTATAGACACCTTACCGTCGTTGGGATTAATCCTGAAGTCGGGGGTATTCATCTCGCCCAGGCTGTAGGTAATACCCGCATCCGCCGCACCGTTGTTGTCGCTCGCCTGGGCATTGTAGATCGGGACGAACTCAGCGGCGTTTCGGGGCAGGCGGGCGCTGTCGTCACCGCTGAACACCGGAGGAATCTCATCGGTAACCGCAGGGGTCGCAACAGAGGTCAGGCTTTCAGCGGTCTTGCCGTCATCGGTATAGGAAACCGTCACGGTGATGGCAGCACCCACCTGGGCTTGGGTCGGAACAAAGGTCGCTTCATCTGCGCCTCTGATGGCTCTGCCATCCGCTTGCCACTGGTAGCTGAAGCTTCCGAGACCATCCACATCCACAATGCCAGATGTGTCCGCGGTCAGGGTCGCGCCCTGGGTCGCTGTGCCAGTGATGGTCGGCAAGCCCACTGGCGCGTCATTGGTGTTGGTGACGGCGAGATTAAAGGTTTGCAGGGGAGTGGTCAGCGTGCCATCGGAGACAGAGATCACAATCCCCAAGGTGCTGCCAACATCGGCGTTGGTCGGCGTGCCGGTCAAGGCACCGGTGGTGGTGCTGAATGTTGCCCATGAGGGTTTGTTGGCAATCGAATAGACTAGGATTGCGCCTGCGTCCACATCTGCCCCTGTCGGGATGAAACTGTATGCCGTGTCCTCTGCCACTGTGGTATCTGGCGTGCCAATGATGGTTGGCGCGTCATTCTCATTGCTGACGGCGAGATCAAAGGCTGGCAGGGAAACGGTATCGCCGCTAGAGGTCAGAGTGATCACAATCCCCGAGGTGCTGCCGACATCGGCGTTGGTCGGCGTGCCAGTCAAGGCACCTGTTGTGGTGCTGAATGTTGCCCATGAGGGTTTGTTGGCAATCGAATAGACTAGGATTGCGCCTGCGTCCACATCTGCCCCTGTCGGGATGAAACTGTATGCCGTGTCCTCTGCCACTGTGGTATCTGGCGTGCCAATGATGGTTGGCGCGTCATTCTCATTGCTGACGGCGAGATTAAAGGCTGGCAGGGAAACGGTATCGCCGCCAGAGGTCAGAGTGATCACAATCCCCGAGGTGCTGCCGACATCGGCGTTGGTCGGCGTGCCAGTCAAGGCACCTGTTGTGGTGCTGAATGTTGCCCATGAGGGTTTGTTGGCAATCGAATAGACTAGGATTGCGCCTGCGTCCACATCTGCCCCTGTCGGGATGAAACTGTATGCCGTGTCCTCTGCCACTGTGGTATCTGGCGTGCCAATGATGGTTGGCGCGTCATTCTCATTGCTGACGGCGAGATCAAAGGCTGGCAGGGAAACGGTATCGCCGCCAGAGGTCAGAGTGATCACAATCCCCGAGGTGGTGCCGACATCGGCGTTGGTCGGCGTGCCAGTCAAGATACCTGTTGCTTCGTTGAATGTTGCCCATGAGGGTTTGTTTGCGATTGAATAGGTCAGGGTTGTGCCGACATCCACATCTGCCCCGGTCGGGATGAAACTGTATTCCGTGTCCTCTGCCACTGTGGTAGCAGGCCTGCCAATGATGGTTGGCGCGTCATTCTCATTGCTGACGGCGAGATCAAAGGCTGGCAGGGAAACGGTATCGCTGCCAGAGGTCAGAGTGATCACAATCCCCGAGGTGGTGCCGACATCGGCGTTGGTCGGCGTGCCAGTCAAGGCACCTGTTGCTTCGTTGAATGTTGCCCATGAGGGTTTGTTGGCAATCGAATAGACTAGGATTGCGCCTGCGTCCACATCTGCCCCTGTCGGGGTGAAACTGTATGCCGTGTCCTCTGCCACTGTGGTAGCAGGCCTGCCAATGATGGTCGGCGCGTCATTGGTGTTGGTGACGGCGAGATCAAAGGTTTGCAGGGGAGTGGTCAGCGTGCCATCGGAGACCGAGATCACAATCCCCGAGGTGGTGCCGACATCGGCGTTGGTCGGCGTGCCAGTCAAGGCACCGGTGGTGGTGTCAAAATCGGCCCAGTCGGGTTTACCAGCAATCGAATAGGTCAGGGTTGTGTCTGTGTCCACATCTGCCCCAGTCGGGGTGAAACTGTATGCCGTGTCCTCTGCCACTGTGGTAGCAGGCGTGCCAATGATGGTTGGCGCGTCATTGGTGTTGGTGACGGCGAGATTAAAGGTTTGCAGGGGAGTGGTCAGCGTGCCATCGGAGACAGAGATCACAATCCCCGAGGTGGTGCCAACATCGGCGTTGGTCGGCGTGCCAGTCAAGGCACCTGTTGTGGTGCTGAATGTTGCCCATGAGGGTTTACCAGCAATGGAATAGGTCAGGGTTGTGTCTGTGTCCACATCTGCCCCTGTCGGGATGAAACTGTATGCCGTGTCCTCTGCCACTGTGATATCTGGCGTGCCTGTGATGGTTGGCGCATCATTCACATTGCTGACTTCTAAATCAAAGGCTTGCAGGGGAGTGGTCAGCGTGCCATCGGAGACCGAGATCACAATCCCCGAGGTGGTGCCGACATCGGCGTTGGTCGGCGTGCCAGTCAAGGCACCGGTGGTGGTGTTAAAATCGGCCCAGTCGGGTTTACCAGCAATCGAATAGATCAGGGTTGTGTCTGTGTCCACATCTGCCCCAGTCGGGGTGAAAATGTATTCCGCATCTTGGGCAACCGAGGTAGCAGGCTCGCCTGTGATGGTCGGTGCATCATTGACATTGGTGACTTCTAAATCAAAGGCTTGCAGGGGAGTGGTCAGCGTGCCATCGGAGACCGAGATCACAATCCCCGAGGTGGTGCCGACATCGGCGTTGGTCGGCGTGCCAGTCAAGGCACCGGTGGTGGTGTCAAAATCGGCCCAGTCGGGTTTACCAGCAATGGAATAGGTCAGGGTTGTGTCTGTGTCCACATCTGCCCCAGTCGGGGTGAAACTGTATGCCGTGTCCTCTGCCACTGTGGTATCTGGCGTGCCACTGATGCTCGGCGCGTCATTGGTGTTGGTGACGGCGAGATTAAAGGTTTGCAGGGGAGTGGTCAGCGTGCCATCGGAGACAGAGATCACAATCCCCGAGGTGGTGCCCACATCGGCGTTGGTCGGCGTGCCAGTCAAGGCACCGGTGGTGGTGTCAAAATCGGCCCAGTCGGGTTTACCAGCAATCGAATAGGTCAGGGTTGTGCCGACATCCACATCCGCCCCAGTCGGGGTGAAACTATAGGTGCTGTCCTCTGCCACTGTGGTAGCAGGCGTGCCGCTGATGGTCGGCGCATCATTCACATTGCTGACTTCTAAATCAAAGGCTTGCAGGGGAGTGGTCAGCGTGCCATCGGAGACCGAGATCACAATCCCCGAGGTGGTGCCAACATCGGCGTTGGTCGGCGTGCCAGTCAAGGCACCGGTGGTGGTGTTAAAATCGGCCCAGTCGGGTTTACCAGCAATGGAATAGGTCAGGGTTGTGTCTGCGTCCACATCTGCCCCAGTCGGGGTGAAACTGTATGCCGTGTCCTCTGCCACTGTGGTGACGGGCGTGCCAATGATGGTTGGCGCGTCATTGACATTGGTGACTTCTAAATCAAAAGTTTGCAGGGGAGTGGTCAGCGTGCCATCGGAGACAGAGATCACAATCCCCGAGGTGCTGCCAACATCGGCGTTGGTCGGCGTGCCAGTCAAGGCACCGGTGGTGGTGTTAAAATCGGCCCAGTCGGGTTTACCAGCAATGGAATAGGTCAGGGTTGTGTCTGCGTCCACATCTGCCCCTGTCGGGATGAAACTGTATGCCGTGTCCTCTGCCACTGTGGTATCTGGCGTGCCAATGATGGTTGGCGCGTCATTCACATTGCTAACGGCGAGATCAAAGGCTGGCAGGGAAACGGTATCGCTGCCATCGGAGACAGAGATCACAATCCCCGAGGTGGTGCCGACATCATCATTGGTGGGTGTACCGCTTAATTCGCCCGTTTCTTCGTTAAAAGTGGCCCAGTCGGGTTTACCAGCAATGGAATAGGTCAGGGTTGTGTCTGTGTCCACATCTGCCCCTGTCGGGATGAAACTGTATGCCGTGTCCTCTGCCACCGTAGTGATGGGCGTGCCAATGAGGGTTGGTGCGTCATTGACATCGGTGACGCTCACTGTCACTGTCTGCGTCGCGGCATTGCCAGCGGCATCGGTGGCGGTGATCGCCAGCGCATAGCTGGACTGGGTCTCAAAGTCTGCTGGTGCTTTTAGTGTCACTTCGCCGTTGTTAGCATTGATATTAAAGGCATCGGCATCGCTTAAGGCGTAGGTAATGCCATCATCTGTCGCCCCACCAGCATCGTTCGCCTGAGCGTTATAAACTATGGTATCAATGCCCGCGTTTTCGGCCACGCTGGCGGTGGCACCACTACTGAACACAGGTGCGGTGTTATCTACATTGATGGCGTCCACTTCTAGTACATAGCTGGCCGCAGCCCCCACTACGTTCTCTGGAGAATTGTTTAACAGATCTTGCTGCGCCAACGGGTTATCTTCCTGGTTCTGGCTCTCGTCCTCCGCAAAACTTATGTCCAGTGCTACGGCGGAACTATCAGCTTCTACTTTTGCGCCGTCAGACAAAGCGGCTTGAGACTCCTCGCCCTCTTCTTCGCCAGAATCCTTCTGTACATCAGCATCACCCTGATCTTCAGATTCCGACTGATCGTCCTTATCGTCACTCGCGCCATCAGCAGAGTCCCTGTCAGGTGCTTGCTGAACCAAGCGTTCCATATATTCACGCGCATCCACATTCAAGTTACCATCAGCATTGATGATTCGCTGTGAGATTTCCAGCGGCGCAACCCTGAGAGCAGAGACGAAGGTTTCGATAATTTGTTCGGCGGTCCAGCCGGTAGCCAGTATCGGCGTACCATTGGGCGAAACCACCGCCACTTCCATGGTTTCATCAACAATTACACTACCGATAAGGGTGATAATTTCAATAATGCCGTCAGCGTTGAAGTAGTAGCTGGATTCGCCAGCCTCCCCAATTTCTCCGCCACCCTCAGTACCGCGAATACCAATCGTAGCACCTGGGGTGCTGATGGTCATGTTTTGCGGGTTTTCATCAGCAACCAGCCCGCTGATGAACACGAACATACCCTTCAACACGGATATATCGACTTTGCCCTTAGCGGTAGTGGGATCGTAGATATATTCATCTATTATCAGCCGTGAATCTTCACCAATGGAGAAACTGGTCTTATCGACAAAACGAACCGAGACAGCCGCATATTCGCCAGTGGTAATCTGATCGTTGAGGTACAGTGGTGAGCCAAGCGCAAGCTCGGTCTCTGCCCCGTCCGCGTGAAGCACGGTTACGAGTCCTTCTATCGACTCGACTAATCCAACCGCCTGATCTGTATTCTGTGCCATATTGCTAACCTGCCTGCGCTAGATTACGCTCAATTCAAGTTGTCCTGTCGCCCGCAAAATCACATAGGAGGCAACCGTCATCTCCGCTCTGGCCAAAGCCAGTGAAGTTCGTGCATTCAGCAGCAATAATTCACCGCCAAGTATGTCTTGTAATGTCCTTTTTCCCAAATCCCTTTCGCGCTTGGCAAGCTCGAGAAACTCTTCTGCTTTTGATGCCTGCCGCTGTGCCAGTTCGTATGTCTTCATCGCCATCTCGTGCCTTTCCCATGCATTGCGAATCGACTCTTTCGTCACCCGTTGCTGATTTTTATTGGCATGCCTCGCTGAGCGCTGAACGGCTCTGGCCGAGGCCACTTCATTGCGCTGGCTAAACCCCAGATCAAAGTCATACTGCAACTGCAGCAGTAAGCGATTTTCCCTAAAAGTGCCTTGGATGCCGATGTCATCGTTGCGATATTCGCTCTCGGCGACCAGCTCAAATCTAGGATAATAAGCGGCTTTTGCTACATCTATCTCATTTGAGGCTGCTTCGTAATTTTTTCGGGCGAAAATGAGACCTGGTTCACGCTTCAGCGCTATTTCAGTCGCTTTTATAAGGTTTTCTGGCAATGCAACCGATGGTTGTTGTGTTTTTTCCATGCTCTCGTAGGCTGGAGGCAGGTGACCAAATAGCCGCTCATAGCTGTTCGCAGCTATTCCTTGTTCGCCCTCGGCTTGTATTACTCTTGTCTTGGCACCTATGCGTTGACTCTCGGTCTGGAACACATTCGCTTGGGAACCGCGACCGGCGTCTAGTTTCTTTTGTTCAAGATCTCTGATCGTTGCCACGCTTTGCTCACTCTCGCGAGCCAACATCACCCGCTCGCTGGCAAATACGTAGTTGAAATAGGCGCGAATGCCCGCCAGCAGTAAATCTTGGCTGGCTTGTGTTGCACGCACCCCAGCCTGCTGTTCCAAGATTTGACTGGTTTCCAAAGCCCCTCTAGCAGCACCAAAATCAAACAGCAACTGCCTTACCGAGATCAGCCCCGTCTGTTTGGTGAAATTAAATTCAACACCACCCGAGCGTGCTTGATCCTCATAGCCAGTACCTGCCGTCAGCAGCACATTGGGTAACAACGCAGAGCGCGATACCTCGATCTGTTGCTGTGCTGATATTCGGTCTTCACCCGCACTCTTTATTAACGGATGTTCCCGAGCCAAAGAGGTTAACTCATCTTTCAGCGAATTGGCCGTCGCCGGAAGCGAAACAGAAACTGCAACCAGAGCAGTAGCGAAGAACATTACCTTCATGTGTCATCCTCTATAAATTCTGTACATTATACACTCAACGATTCTATATACCAGCAATTATCGGTGATTTGATTTTTACTGAACAAAATGATTTTTATCGTCATTTTTTCAATTTCTTTGCTATGTCCTTGCACTTCCCCTATTTTGAGTTTTATTATCAGGCACAGGTCGAGCTAGACGATTAAGATGTTTTTGTTATTACTATTTTGATCTGATCTTGGTAATTGAAAAAATTCAATAAAATTAACTTTTTTTGAAAAAATAAAATTAGCGCGACAATATTTGTCCTGTGCTATTCTATCCCGCAGATACACAGAGCCAATGTCTTGAATTTGCAGCTTCAGCAAACCCCTGCTGTGTCCATGAGACTGGCTAACTGATGCCACCAATCCAGTGGTATACTCATCCGTCCTAGCATGCACAACAAAAGGAGACAAACATGTCTAAACCTGTAAATAACAGCAAACCATTGAAAATCGTTTGTCTGGGTGCAGGCTATACAAATTTTAATGTGGTCAAAGGTCTGCGTCCATTGATCCGGCGTGGTGAGGTTGATGTTACTGTAATCGATTATAATAATTTCCATGTGTTTCACGGGCTGGTTGCCGAGATGGTCAATGGCAAGATTCAGCAAAACAATATCACTAGCCCAGTGCGCAGACTCTGCGCACCCGCCAAATTTCACAATGCCACAATATTGCAGGTAGATTTCAATCGTAAGGAAGTTGTTACCAGCCGCTCTCTGGATGGTCGTGAATATACGATCCCTTATGACCATCTAGTGGTAGGGCTTGGAACCTCCGATGATCTGACGCGCTACAGTGGCATCGAAGAAAATACCTTCCGACTCAAGGCTTTTTCTGATTGTATCCAATTGCGTAACCATATTCCTCTTATGTTGGAGCTGGCAGCAATTGAGAGCGACCCCGAAGAACGCAAGTGCTTGACGACCTTTGTCATTGTCGGGGGAAATTATGCCGGGGTAGAAATTGCCTGTGAGCTTTCAGAATTTATTGATGACGTGCTAAAAAAGGAATTTCCTTCCTTAAAAAGAGAGGATTTCTCCATCGTCTTACTGCATTCTGGTGATGCTATATTACCGGAGCTGAAACAACATTATCCGAAACTTGCACGCAAGGCAGCCATGTATGTTGAACGCTTTGGCATTGAAATCCGCCTCCATTCCAGATTGCAGTCGGCAACACCAACGGCCGCCATCACTACAAATGATGAAACCATTGCTACTCGAACCATCGTTAGCTGCACCGGAAATACCACCTCTCCCATGTTTAAGGACTGGTCATTGCCGTGTGATAAGCGCGGACGATTAATCTGTGATGCAAGTGGCCTGGTCAAAGGACAGGAGACCATCTGGTCTGGTGGAGATTGTGCCGCAGTCCCGATGCGCACTGGTAATACAGCGCCTCCGCTGGCTCTTTATGCCATCACAGTCGGAAAACATATTGGCAAGAATATTGCTCGCTTGTATCATGGTAAACCTTTAAAAGACTACCGTTTTACCGGGCTGGGAGATGCATGTTGCGTTGGACGCCGCAAAGCCGTCGGGCATATTAAAGGTATTCAAGTGAGCGGCTTTCCAGCATGGCTGGTATGGCGGATATTCATGATTACTTATCTTCCCTTGTGGGATCGTCGTATCCGCACCCTGTTTGACTGGTGTATTTGGCCTTTTACCGGACGTGATATGGCCAGTATTACCGATCATAATTCTCTTGCGCTTGATGAGCGTTATTATGAAACTGGGCAGGATATTGTGACCGAAGGTGACATGGGTAATGCCATGTATCTGATTAGAAGTGGCGAAGTGGTCGTCATCCGTAAGGACGAGGATGATATTCTTGCTACACTTGGCCCTGGTGCTCATTTTGGTGAAATTGCCGTATTTGAGCGTTGCCATCGAACCGCTACTGTGCGTGCGAAATCACCTGTTACACTACTCGAAATAAAACGCAATACGGCACAGAAAATGAAATCTCTCTGGGATTAGATGGCTTAAATAGGCTTCTCTTCCAGAGAGCTAACAAACTTTTTCCCCTGCTGATAGCCCATCTCAACCGCCTCATCCAATGATTTCCAGTCCAACATGCCAATGCTATCGACGTTAATACGCACATAATGGCTCGCCAGCTCCTGCCCCTGTTTGCGCGCGACACTACTTCCCATAAGGCTAGAGTGGACAAGGGTGCTTACTATATGCGGCACACCGCTGTATTTTTTGTTAAAACGTTGCCTGATTAACGTCCAGGGAGATACAAAATCCATGTCAGAACACGTTGCCTTCAGGCTTGTTCCAGTTGAAATATCAACGGCAATAATCTTTTTAACACCACTTTGCCACATCGCTTCAACTGGCAGATTATCAATGGTTCCGCCATCGACATGCACTTCACCATCATAAATACAGGGAGATACCACACCAGGAATAGCGATGCTGGCTCGAACGGCACGCCATATCTTGCCACGTTTAAACACATGAACACTGGCTTGGGTCAGGTTACATGACTGGCAGAAAAGGGGAATCCAGGTATCTTCTATATTTCCCTCGCCAAGGTGTTCTCTTAGCAGCCTTGAGAGACGACGACCCAACACCAGAGACACTAACGGCAAGCTATAATCGCCCAGTGGGTTGATATGGGTACACGCTGCTCGGGTAACATCCATAATCTTTTTATGAACCCATCCCTGCGCTATTTCTGAACCTATAACACTACCCATGCTAACCCCGCCTACCATATCAATCGGAATATCAGCCTCAGCCAACGCACGCATAAAGCCAATATGGGCATAACCTCTGGCGCCACCTCCGCTGAGCGCCAGTCCGACAGCGGTTCCATTAAGCCAGCGCAGTAACCTAGAAAAATGCCCGCTTTCGGTCAGGGCGATGTGATGCCAGCGATGAAAATTACCATTTTCCAGCCATTCAGATGTGCCTTGCGGCGGAATGCTTGCATCCTGATAGAGTAGTACCAGATCCCATGTGGCAATATGATCATGTTGCTGGTAGGTAGAAAACGTTTGTAAGTCAGGCGAACTATTGCCATTGGCAACATAAATCACCCGGTCTGCCTGCCGTAGAAAAAACCGACTACATTCATCTGCTGATGAAAGGCAGGAAAATATCAATAGCGTATGCTCTGCTTCTAGCCGATGCAAAAATACCAGCCGATCCTTAGACGCCTCAGCCTGTGTTTCAAACCATTCCGTTTCTACCACCAAACTACGCGCACCACAGGCTTCCTGTAATTTAGCCATAAATGGAGCCAGCTCAACCTCATCGCTTGCCGGCACAATCGCCAGCGTAGATATAGCAGGAGTTCGGTTTTCGCCAACCAGAACGGATTTATAGCGTTGAATGATAAGTCGTGTGATGGGTAGCAGCGTATTAGGGTATTTTGCAATCATTTTTTCAAAAGTCTGCCGCAGAATATAGATAAGCTCTGTATCTCGAATAGCCTGTACAGTAAGCGATCGGGTGGTATCTTTATCCTGAATCAAGGCCAGCTCACCCACGGTTTCACCAGGGCTTATCTCACCAACAACTGTACAATCCTTGCGTGCCTGCAATCTGCCTTGAACAACCACAAAGAGTCCGTCCGCCTCATCGGCTTCTTTAAAAAGTATATCACCACCTCTGAGGTATACCATGCTACTTTCTTTTGCAAGAAATTCCAACACCTCGGAAGGCATGTCTTTAAACAGCAGAGATTTTGTTAATACATGATACATAATTACTCGTTATTTATTTTTGGTTATTTTGGCTCTGTGCTGGATGGTACAGGAATAAGAGCTAGAGTCAAAGTCGGTGTTTTGCCAACTTCCACTGTCATCCCTTCACGGGCAACAAAGGCTTCCGACCAGAGATTGCGTGCCTGCTCTGCAACATTATCCATAAAGGTATCGTCATGAGAGGGGTCATGATGAAACAATGCCAATTGCTTGACATTTGCAGCCTGACACAACCGAATACCTTCCTGCCACGTGGAATGCCCCCAACCCACATAATTAGGATATTCTTCATCTGTGTAGGTGGAATCATAAATCACCAGATCAGCCCCCTCAATCAGGTCTATTATATTCTTGTCAGCTTGCCCGATCACATGCTCGGTATCCGTCACATAGCAGAGAGAATTAGCCTTGTATTCGATCCGATAAGCTGTGGCCCCGTCTGGATGTTTAAGCGGAGCCGTGCGGACGAAGATACCGTCCCCAAGAGAGAACGAATCCCCAGCCTTAAAATCGGTAAAACTCAGATTTGCTGCCAGCTCTGAAAAAGGAACAGGGAATGTTGGTTGGCACATTTGCGAAGAAAACACCTTTTCGATTCCCCCCGCCTCGATCAAATGCCCAGCCATGATCTTGATATTGACATCGTCACGGTATACTGGCCCAAAAAAGGGAAAGCCGTTAATATGATCCCAATGAGTATGAGACTGTAAAAGGAGGTAGTCCTTGAGGTTCCGTTCCAACAAATAATTGCCGAGCAGGCGCACACCAGTACCGGCATCAAGGATAATAATGCGATCATTCACATTGACTTCAATACAAGAAGTATTGCCGCCGTATTTCAAGTGATCTGCTGAAGGAGTTGCGATTGAACCGCGAACTCCCCAAAATTTTATATTCATAGAGACCTCAGCATAACGGTTGCTTGTGCCAAATGCCATTAAATATCAAACCCAAACCCCCAGATAGAGTAGTACCATTGTCATGCCTGTGGCAGATCCAGGTAATTGCAAACTTATCCCAACATATCGCCATCAGAGGTCTTGTGATTTCACTATCTAAAAATTCCATCTTAGCATCAATCCCAGAAAGTTATCTTTACGCAAGGTATACAGTGGATCATGCGAATCAATATCGGCGAAAAACATACCTTCGACGACCAGTGTCCAGTTATCAGAAAGTCTTGTGTTGGCTTTTATGGTGAACAGTTTGGACTGGTTGTCCAGATCTGTGGTCAGGGTGAACAGTAGCTGAGAATCATTTATATCATTCAAGCCAAGCCTCAAGCCGGTCATCAGGTCATTTTCCTGAGGATTAAATGACAGGAAACTATCCTGTACCAGCGTTTCCCTACTTTCATAAAGATACTCGACCAACAGACCAAGATCATAGCCAGAGCCGCCTATATTGGAAATAGTATGCTCAATACCCACATCAAGCGCCACAAACGGGCTGACCTGGCCTTTACGGTAAAATGCCTCCAGCTTGTACAGGGTGTTTTTATGGGCATATTGGGCTTCAAGGCCAGTTTGCGACACCGTATGGTAAAAAGGTATTTGAAAAGAATCGGAAGGCAGTGAAACCAGTTGGTAAACTGGTTCTCGGCTGGTTCCCTGAAACTGGCTGATAGCCACATCCAAGCCATGCCAGCGTTTAGACCAGCGCAAGGCAAGATCCACCCGCTGCCTGCCTCTGGATGATTCATATAAGGCATCACAACGGCCGCAGGGTCTTGGTGTGGTGCGTAATCTGCCTGTGGCTGAGGGAAAAGTCCGTTCCCTGAAGAAGGGAAGCAGATATGCCTCTAGCCGACCATAATCGGTATAGATGTTCATGTTAATCATAGGCTGGCCAAGCCTTTCTTCGCGCAATAGCCCTTCTACCTGATCGTCCTGATTGATGATATTGACGACATGTCGCGCTTCAGTAACGCCCCAGAACACCTGCCCGATGCCAAACCGTAATTCAACATCCCGTGACAGGTTTTTGCTAAAAAGTAATTCCCGTATATCGACATGGCTGCGCGCCTGATCTTCACTGTCATAGCGAGCCAGGAGTTTGCCGTTTATGTCCCATTCGCCATGTTCCAGGATAAATTCAGGGCGAAAAGCCATGGCCGCATCAGAGCCATGCTGAAAGGATTCGATCCGCTTGCTGGAGAATAATCTGGCTTCAAACTCCACTTCAGCAAAATATTCCAGATAGCTATCATCTTCACCACCAGCCGCTGACAAAGGCCATGCCAGCAACATCAGAATACTCAGGAAACAGACTTTAGCGTCCGATACGATCAGGATCAAAGTCTTGTCCATTGAGGCCACTTGCGAATTGATAGTCAGTAAAATGAAGTTCTGTAGATTTACCAGAGTGGTGGTTGGTCATGACACTGATCTCTGGCCGCCAGAAGTCATCACGGTATAATTGATAATTTTTGGCCTCCAGCGTCTTGAGCAGGCTTTTTTTGCGATCATAAAAATCAATTTTGTGGACACGGTATTTTATGGTGTCGAGCCAAACCACTTGCCTGGTATAGCCACTTCCAATATCGGTGGGGTAACGTTCTACCACAAAACAATCCCACTCACCGCAGCTCTCATTTTTGATATATTGATAGGTATATTTCTCAATTTCCTGAGGAATCATATCCTCATAGGAAAACTCACTGCCGACAAAAGGGCCGGATTTACTGCTGGTAGCAATACGTTTTACCCGTTTCAGTTTTGGTAGGTAAAGCCACTGTTCATCATCCTTGCCTTTATAGGAAAAGGTAAGCAGCACGGTTCCCCTTATATCACGCGGGGTCAGAAACCTGACCATGCTTTTATTACCCGCATCCAGTTCAAACACCTGCATGCTCATCATGCGTACAGATTCTTCCCCAGCCTTGGTGCGTAATATCATCTTCATATCGGCAGCCTGGTCAACCCAGCCAGTGTCGTGCCTGTCTGCCTCACGGGCGATAGACAGCCCTTGTTCCTGTGGTGTCTGCGCCATGAGTTGTGCGGGAAGTAATGTTAGCAGTATGACGATGATAAATAATTTATGACGCATCATGTTTTTTCTCCAGAGTGATCAGCAGTGGGGCAAGGAAAAACAAATCGGCAAGCAAAGCCATTGATATGGTTACCGCACTTAAAGTGGCCATGCCTGAGTTAAGTTCAAAGTTTGAAGTGGCAAGAATACCAAACCCAGCAATCAGGATGATAGAGGTAAGGATCATCGGCTCTCCTACCCGAGCAAGTGCATAGGCCACCGCCTGCTCTGCGGACAGCCCCTGTTCACGGCGGGCAGCAAGGTATTTACTCATTAAATGGACGGTGTCATCCACCACAATACCCAGGGTCATCCCCACCACCACGGCAAGCCCGAGCCCGACCTGCCCAACAAAATATCCCCAAAGACCAAAGGCCAGCACAGCCGGAAGCAGGTTGGGAATCAGGCTTATCAGACCAAACTTAAAAGAGCGCAGTACAAACATCAGAATAAAGGAAATCAACACCAGCGCACCCAGCGAACTGGTTAGCAGGCTTTGAATATTACGCGATCCGATGCGTGCAAACATCGGCGTCTGTCCAGTGGCTTCTGTCTCAAAATGGCTGACATGCGCACCTAGCCATTGCCGCGCCCGTGCTTCCAACTGCAAAATGCTATGTGAAGTAATGCTGTCAAGGCTGACGCGCATGCGGGTTGAAGATTTGTCGATATTGAGGTTGTCGGTCAGATCGAGGCCAAAAGGCAGGGATAATTCATAAAGTAACAGATATTGTGCAGCGGTTTCCCGATCATCAGGCAAACGGTAGAATTCTTCCGCATCATTGTGCATGTTTTTGTTCAGCCGTTTCATCACATCCCCATGGCTGTATACATGACGTACTTCTGGTTGCTGACGTAACCAGACAGCAAAGGCATCGATGTTCTGTAAATAGTCAGGCTCGCTGATGCAGCCAGCACTACCACAATCAAGTGAATATTCAAAAAACTCAAAGCCGGTAAGATGTTTAATTGAAAAATCCGTCGCGATTCTGAAAGAAGTGCTTTCATCGAAATAGGAGACAAATTCATCATTTGTATCATTTTTTGGCAGACCAAAGGCCACGATGACAGCAAAGGTTCCCACCAGCCCCAGCAATAATTTCCGCCTAGCGATGATAAAGCAGCTTAAATGCCCCATCAGGGCGGATTCCTGCTTTACTTTAGATGGGTTTTTGCGACTTAACAGGATGGTTAGCGCTGGTAGCAGTGTCATCGAAGCCAGCCATGCGGCCAACACACCACAGGCGACAATATAACCCAGCACCCGAAACGGCGGAGATTCACTGAAGTGCATGGTCATAAAACCCAATGCTGTTGTCAGGCTGGTAACCATCACTGGCATGAAATTAACCCGCAGGCTTTCTTGCATGGCAAGTACACGATCTGGCGTATCCCGCCAGGCATGCTGGAACGATGAAAGGATATGAACCGAATCGGCAATGGCCAGGGTCATGATGATATTGATGGCAGATAGCACCGGTGGCGATAATTCCAGACCAAGCCAGCCAGCAAAGCCCATACTGATGCCAATAGAAGCCAGAATAACAATAAGTGTCGCAACAGCTCCAGCAATGCTACGCAGCAACAGCATCATCAGCACCATGATAACGACAATCATCACCGGCACCAGTGTTTCCATATCCTTGCGGCCTTCTTCTGCCATCGCATTATTGATCATCACAAGGCCGGTCAGATAAACGGTATGACCTGGATATTGTGTCTCTATGGCGGCGGCTATTTCCCGTGCCGCATTGACTACTTCCGGCTGTTCGGCCAGCGGGTTTTTACCTGGCAGGGCGATGACCACGTTAGCCCCAGCAACGGTACCGTCCGCTGCTGACAGCCGGTTTAGCAGCAAGGGTTCCGACAGGGCGATACTGCCTATGGCTTCAAGTGGCATATCACCAAGCGGTGTCACCACCAGATCATCATTTTCTGCGTAGGTATACTGGAAGTTGGTCAGGGAATCGACACGGCGGGAATAAGGCAGTGTCCAGGCCGCAGCCGTCAGCGCTTGCATGGCCGCAATGCTGTCCGTACTGAACATATTGCCATCGGCCGGCGCCATAACAAACAGGATGGAATTGGTACGTGAGAAGGTAGCTTCTAGCTTGTCATAAGCCAGTAATTCTGGGTTTTCTTTGTCAAAAAACACCCGAATATCATCGGAAAATCGAAGATTGACAGCGCCATAACCGATGACAGCTGTCAGAATAAGAAATAGCAGAGTCGTTAGCCAGGGATGTTTGATTGAGAAGGCTGTCATCTGTTGAACATCCGCCGTATGAATCCCAACAGGCGTATACCCATCAATAATTTCGTGCTGGAATGAGATACCCTAGCCAAATGCTCTTCCAGTTTTCTGCGTGGCAGGAACCAGGCTATACGTTTGATATTCATCAGATGCTGATAGCTAACATTATCGGTGGTTGAATTACCACCATAGCTACCACATCCTAGGGTTAATGAGGGATTAAGCCCAGTACATAAGCCGACGATCCCCTGCATTGCCGGGCTGTTGACCAGAATACGGGCGGCGGGAACGCGGCTACCAAAGTCTTTTGCAAGCTGGCGATTTTTGGTGTGGATAACGGCGGTGTGTCCACAGCCTTCGATATGCAGTATTTGTTCGGCGGCATCAAACCCAGCCTGATCATCAGCGACGGTAAACAGGCTCAGTACCGGTGCCATTTTTTCCTTGGCCCAAGGGTTGTCGGCGCTGACCCCTGCACTGGGAACAATTAACAGGCGAATGGGGTAATCCCGCTTGATCCCAGTTTTATCAGCGATTTTATCGGCATCTTGTCCGATAGCAATTCGCCCAAGATGGCCGGTTTTTTTTGCGATAACTTTACTGGTAAAAGGCTCAATTTCCTCTGCCAAAAGAATGGCCGCGCCTTCGCGTTCAAGCGCAGCAATAAGTTTCTCGCGCACGGATTCAACCACAATCAGATTATGCTCAGAGCCACAAATCAAACCATTATCGAACGATTTGCTGCGAACAATAGATTTGGCGGCATGGCTAATATCAGCATCAGCTGCAATCAGACAGGGCGTATTCCCCGCACCGACACCAATCGCTGGCGTACCAGAACGGTAAGCGGCTTCCACCATGGCGGCACCACCAGTGGCCAGAATCAATGCGATCCCCTGGTGATGCATGAAGGCATTACTTAATACGCGATTGCTCCGTTCTCGTACTACCTGTACCGCGTCTTCCGGGAGGCCGTGTTTTTTTAATACTGCACGGATAATATCAACCGTTTCGATCACCGCCGCACTGCCAATACGGTTAGGGCTTAAGATGATGGCATTACGCGATTTTAGCGAAATCAAGGACTTGAAACAGGCGGTTGATACTGGGTTGGTGACTGGTATCAGTCCGAAAACAACACCCATGGCATCGCCAAGCTCGGTCACATCACCGCGTCTTTTGCGGCCAACAATGCCATGCCCGGTACGACCGACAATATTAGAGTAGACGCCAAGACAAACATTACGATGTTTGGTCGCTTTATCCTGTATGTTTCCCAGTCTTGTTTGTTTAACAACTTTGATGGCCAAGTACTCTGCCTTTTCCAGTATGGCTTCGCAGAGTTGGGACAATACCTTATCGATGCTTGCCTCATCAATAGCGGCAAGTTGTTTCTGTGCCTGTATCGCTGTTTCTACCATCCTGTCTACATCTGGCATGGAACCATGGGACAGCACTAGTGCTTCTGACATACGCTGATTGGTCTGACGTAGTTTGTGCGCGCAGCCGACACCCAATGCGGCGTAGACTTTAACGGCAAGGTCTGTGTGTTCTGAAACGAGTGTTGCCAGTGCTTTTTCTGTCAGCATATAAAGAGAGAGTTCGGTTTCCGCAAAGGCGGATACTGAACGTGGCTGCTTATCAAGCAGCACCAGCTCTCCAAGCAAGGTGCCGCTTCCCATCGTGGTGATGACATTTTCACTATCAAGTTCGTCTTGTTCGAGCTCCAGCCGCAGCTTTCCTTCATCAATGATAAAAGCGCTGTCACCGCTATCACCTGCTCTAAACAGGCAGGCTTCAGCTGAATGCTGGACATGTTGCAGATAGGACTCTAAACGTTGTTTTTCTTCCGTTGTCAGCGCATCAAATTCAATAGGCCAGTTTTGCATGCTTTTCCTCTTTGATATTTACGGCTTCGGCTACATAATTTACTTTGCAGTAACATACCGTCAAGACAAGAACGGTGATTGGCAATAATCAACGCTGCCTAGCCGCTATCTAGAAAATGTTCGGCGCTATGCAGCCGTACTCAATATACCACGCTAATGATTAATCGCAGCAGTTTGTGCATTTGCCGATACTCGGTGCTCGTTCTTGGTTACCGGATTGTAGCAAATGCAATTTTGACCCACAAGCAATTGTTACAGCAATTCTGGCTCCAATCATTCAGGGTAACAATTGAAAGTGTTCATATTAATCAGTACATCAACCTGATGTCTGAGGAAAGGCGTAAGCCAAGGCTTTCTTGAATTATTTAACGCTTGGCATAACTTGCAAATCTTTTCTCAATGCTTTGACGGGTGAATTGACGACCAAAATATTATTAATGCTTGCCTATCAAGTATACTCAAGTTAAAATCAGCTCCGTTAAGCTCTATTCATTTGATAGCACTTAACGCAATACTTGTCGGAGTGCCAAAGGCTGAGATCGTGAAAGCGGGATCCGTAAACCTGATCAGATTAATATCTGCGTAGGAAACAAGAAAGAGTATTTGTAACTCGTTATTAACAACTCGTCACTAAATTCTTTTTTGCTACAAGCTCCGCCTATTTTTTACCTTTCTCTGGTTTTTATTTTTTAATTAATCAGAAAAACAAAAACAAGGTGCGACCATGACCAAGCAAACAAGCTCTTATAAACAAGAGCAGAAACCACAAACACGACGTGAAAAACGCGAAGCTGCAGAAGCTTTCTTAAAAAACGTTTCAGATCAATCTTTCCCTAACTCTAAAAAAGTGTATGTTCAAGGCACAAGGCATAACATTCAAGTGGGTATGCGTGAAATCACCTTAACTGACACCTTAATTTCTGGTGATAAAAACAACCCCGTTTATGAAAAAAACGAACCGCTTTGTGTCTATGATACTTCTGGATTTTATACCGACAACAATGTCGAAATAGACGTGCACAAAGGCATACCTCGTTTACGCGAAAGCTGGATAGATGCCCGTGACGATGTTGAATTTTTACAATCAAACAGCTCGGTTTATGCACAACAACGTCTTGCTGATGAAGGTGTTGATCATATTCGTTTTGAACATTTACCCAAAATGCGTGTTGCCAAAAAAGGCAAAAATGTCACCCAAATGCATTATGCTCGCCAAGGTATTATCACCCCAGAAATGGAATATATTGCCATTCGTGAAAACCTCAAACGAGAAGAAGTTAAAGACGAAATTTTATTACAACAGCACAAAGGCGAAAGTTTTGGTGCTACTTTCTTTAAGGAAGGTGGCTCTGAGCAGATCACTGCCGAATTTGTTCGTGATGAAGTCGCTCGCGGTCGTGCCATTATCCCAGTCAATATTAACCACCCCGAATGTGAGCCGATGATTATTGGCCGTAACTTTTTAATTAAAGTAAACGCCAATATTGGTAATTCTGCGGTCACCTCAAGCATTGAAGAAGAAGTAGAAAAACTCGTATGGTCAGCCAAATGGGGTGCCGATACGGTGATGGATTTATCAACTGGTCGTAATATTCATGAAACTCGTGAATGGATTTTACGTAACTCGCCCGTGCCCATTGGTACCGTACCAATTTACCAAGCACTAGAAAAAGTAAATGGCGTTGCTGAAGATTTAACTTGGGAAATTTTCCGTGATACTTTAATTGAACAAGCCGAGCAAGGTGTTGATTACTTTACTATTCATGCTGGGGTATTATTACGCTATGTGCCGATGACGGCAAAACGTGTTACTGGCATAGTCTCACGCGGTGGCTCTATTATGGCTAAATGGTGTTTAGCGCACCACAAAGAAAACTTCCTATATACCCATTTTGAAGATATCTGTGAAATTTTAAAAACCTATGATGTTTCGTTTTCATTAGGTGATGGTCTGCGTCCAGGCTCAGTGGCTGATGCCAATGATGAAGCACAATTTGCTGAATTACATACCTTAGGTGAACTCACCAAAATTGCTTGGCAGCATGATGTGCAAGTGATCATTGAAGGGCCAGGTCATGTGCCATTACATATGATCAAAGAAAATATGGAAGAGCAATTAGCCCATTGTGATGAAGCACCATTTTATACACTTGGGCCATTAACGACTGATATTGCTCCTGGTTACGATCATATTACCTCAGGCATAGGTGCCGCTAATATTGGTTGGTACGGTTGTGCCATGCTATGTTATGTCACACCCAAAGAGCATTTAGGCTTGCCAAATAAAGATGACGTAAAAGAAGGACTCATAACCTATAAAATTGCCGCCCATGCTGGCGATTTAGCTAAAGGTCATCCTGGTGCGCAAATTCGTGATAATGCTATGAGCAAGGCACGTTTTGAGTTCCGTTGGTACGATCAATTTAACATTGGCTTAGATCCTGAAACTGCCAAAGCATACCATGATGAAACCTTACCGCAAGAGTCAGGTAAAGTGGCGCACTTCTGCTCAATGTGTGGACCTAAATTCTGTTCAATGAAAATATCACAAGAAGTCCGTGATTATGCAGCAGAGCTTGACCGTAAAAACGGCAAAGGTGAGATTAAAATCAAATTGCTTGACGAAACTATCACCTTAAGCTCAGAGCATGAACGTGAGCTAGCTATGCAAGAAAAGTCCGCCGAATTTAAAGCTACCGGTAGTAAAATTTACCAACTAGCAAAGTAACTCTATACCACCAATCCCATGGTTGTTTAAGCGGAAACCTAGCGGTTGTTTTGTTATTCCTGACTCAAAAGATAGGACATAATACCGATATGATTGTAGGCACCATAAAATGAACATAGCTATTATTGGCGCGGGTTTAATAGGGCGATTATTAGCACTTTCTCTGTTAAGAGCGGAGCATAATATCACCTTGTTTGATAAAGATACTAAGTTGGCGCATCACAGTGCCGCTTATGCTGCGGCAGGTTTGTTAACACCGTTAGGAGAGTCACTGCATTGTGAGGCAAATATTGTTGAGATGGGCTTTACCTCGTTAAAACTTTGGCCTGAATTATTGGCGAGTTTAGATGAGTACACCATTTTTCAGCAAACGGGCGCAATTATGGTGAGTCATGAGCAAGACAAAGGTGATTACCAGCGCTTTGTTCGTCATTTGCAAAATAACTATGCCGAGCACTCGGCTGTACAATTAAATCGCCAAGATTTAACAGCGCTTGAACCTGAATTAGGTCGCAGTTTTAATCAAGGCTTGTACCTGCCGCAGGAAGGGCAAATAGATAATCGCCGATTATTAATTGCTTTGCGTAAACAACTTGAGCAAGAAAGAAGTGATGACCAATTTAACTGGCTTAGTGAATGTTTAGTGACTGCTATTAATTATGGTGAAGAGGTGGTATCAGTGACTTATTCGCAGAAAAACAAGTCACTACAAGGCAATTTACCACAGGGTAAAAATCATCAGCAAAATTTTGAGTTGGTGATTGATTGTCGTGGCACAGGGGCAAGCTTAAAAAATAGTAACCAAGCTTGTGCGCCGTTAACAGATTTACGCTCAGTGCGTGGCGAGCTTTTTCAGTTGTTTGCACCACAGGTAAATATTTCACGACCTATTCGATTAATGCACCCTAGATATCAGCTTTATATTGCGCCGAAAGGCAAAGGCTTTTATGTCGTTGGCGCTACTGAAATAGAAAGTGATGATAACTCACCAATGACAGTACGTTCAGCAATGGAGCTGCTAAGCGCAGCGTACAGTGTGCATCCAGGTTTTGCTGAAGCTAATATTCGCCAACATGTTAGTCAATGTCGGCCTGCCTTTAGTGATAACCAGCCGAAAATTAGTGTGTTAAATGTGGGTAAGCAAAGCCAATTAATTCAGGTAAATGGTCTATTTCGTCACGGTTTTTTAATTGCGCCTGTGGTACTTAAGCAAGTATTAGCATTAGTAGCTAACATTCAAAACGTAAGCGTACCTGTGGACGACTTACCTTATGCCAACTTACCTTACAGCAAGCAACTACCCATAGATTTTGCTACCGTAAAAAACAATCAACAAGAAGAGGTGATTTAATGAACATTCATATCAATGGCAAAGCTTATGCCTTGCCTTATGAAAACCATATTCATGTTAGTGCGGCATTAACCTTGCATTTTATCGAAGCACACCAAAGTACCTTTGCTGTCGCATTAAATGGTGATTTTGTTGGTAAATCCGATTATGACAGCACCATGGTAAAAAATGGTGACAGCTTAGACGTGTTACTACCTATTCAAGGCGGATAAAATTTATGCCACTTAATATCTATGGCCAGCAACTTGATAGCCGCCTACTTATTGGTAGTGCGCTTTACCCATCACCACAGATAATGAAACAAGCGATACTCGCTAGTGGCTCACAAGTGGTGACCTTGTCCTTAAAAAGGCAAAATCCAAGCGAACAATCAGGCCAACAAATTTGGCGTTTTTTGCAAGAAGCTGTAGCAGAAGTAAATGGTCACTTACTGCCTAATACTGCTGGTTGTAAAACCGCTAAAGAAGCGGTGACACTAGCAAAAATGAGTCGAGAAATTTTTCAAACCAACTGGCTAAAACTTGAAGTGATTGGTGATGATTACAACTTACAGCCAGATCCTATCGAGTTGTTAACCGCCACCGAGCAACTTATTAATGATGGTTTTGAGGTATTACCTTATTGCACTGATGATTTAGTGCTTTGTCAGCGTTTATATGATTTAGGCTGTCAGGTAATCATGCCGTGGGCATCACCTATCGGCACAGGTAAAGGGCTGATGAATCCTTATAATTTAGAAACTATTCGCTTGCGTCTACCCCATGCCACCTTAATTTTAGATGCTGGTATTGGTAAACCTTCCGATGCCTGTTTAGCGATGGAAATGGGGTATGATGGCATTTTGCTCAATAGTGCGGTGGCATTGGCTGATAACCCTACATTAATGGCAAAAGCTTTTAGCCAAGCCTTAAAAGCAGGAGAGCAAGGATACATTGCTGGTGTAATGGAGCAAAGGCAAACAGCTCACCCAAGTACGCCAACACTAGATACACCTTTTTGGCTTCAACAAACAAGTTAATACGATAATAATGACAAAGCCAAAACCTAAACAAAAAGCAATTATCTGGACTATTTCTGGTAGCGACTGCTCAGGCGGTGCTGGCATTGCTGCTGACATTAAAACGGGTCATACCTTAGGCGTAGAAGTTTGTCATTTAATCACCGCCAATACCATACAAAACTCTACCCAGCTGATGTCAGTCAACGCAATATCAGTTGAATTATTACAACAGCAAGTTGAGATCTTAACTTACGATAAACCACCCATCGTTATTAAAATTGGACTACTTGCCAATACTGAGCAAGTTCACTGGTTAGCGCAAGTGCTAGTGCAATTAAAGCAACTTAATCCATTATTAATCACTGTTTATGATCCTGTAGGTCAAGCCAGTGTTGGCGGCAGCTTTTCTTCGCTAACTGTTGCTAATTTAACGCCACTATTAATGTTAATAGATATTATTACCCCAAATTTACTTGAAGCTAAAAGCTTATCTACGCCACTGATCAAATTCAAGGGTGAAGCTAACATTGAAAAATTAGCCGAAAAAATACATCATCGCTTTGCTATCAGCTCAGTAATCATTAAAGGTGGTCATAGTGATGATAAAACGCAATGCCTAGATTTTTGTTATCACCAATTAAATCAACTTAAACAAGACAATCAGAATAAAAATCAAACGGCTATCTGTTATCAACTTAGCTCACCACGAATAAACACAAACTATAGCCATGGTGGCGGTTGTAGCTTTGCCACAGCATTATCGGCCTTTTTAGCACAGGGTTATTTAGTACGTGATGCCTTCATGTTAACTAAAGCGTTTATCAACCAAGGCTTAACAGCCACCAAAGCATTAAGCCTAGCAAGAAAACACCGTTACTATGGTGCCTTTGAACAAGTTAGCTTACCACTGAAAAGCGAAAGCTTCCCGAAAATTGTCAATAACCCTAGCAAGCCACTATTACATTTATCTGCTTTTAATTCGTTAAACTTGCAAGGTAAAAAGCTTGGCTTATATCCAGTAATTGACTCACTTCATTGGCTAGAGCGCATATTACCTTTAGGCTTAGAAATCATTCAGCTGCGTATTAAAAACTTACCCCAAGACGAACTTGAACAAGTACTCATCAAGGCCATTAAATTAGCAAAAAATTATAAAACGCGTTTATTTATTAATGATTATTGGCAGTTGGCGATAAAACACGG
Organism: uncultured Colwellia sp.; assembly: GCA_965261045.1. GTDB lineage: Bacteria > Pseudomonadota > Gammaproteobacteria > Enterobacterales > Alteromonadaceae > Colwellia. Next base: position 28,368 of record CBDHCJ010000001.1, on the reverse strand, counting down.
AGCTTTTGGTGTTCATCTTGGCCAAGAAGATTTAGCGGATGTTGATTTAGTACAGATTCAGCACGCTGGTTTACGTTTAGGCATTAGCACCCATGGTTGTTATGAGTTTCTGCTAGCACAGCAATTAGCACCGTCATATTTAGCCGTAGGGGCTATTTTTCCAACCACAACCAAAGACATGACAGGGCAAATACAAGGTATTAAAAACTTAGCTCAGGTATTAACAATACGTTACCCTGCAAGCAAGAAGACTTTGGATCCCCGATTAAAAAACCATGGGGATGACAACTTAACTATACCTGTGGTCGCCATTGGTGGTATTAACCTTGAGCGCGCGCCACAAGTTTTAGCAACAGGTGTTGATAGCATTGCCGTAGTTACGGCCATTACAAAAGCGAGATACCCTGAAAAAGTTATTGCACAACTTGTCGCATATACCCAGTTATGATTTATGCTCTTTTTATTGTCCAATAATTATTTTTGGTTGCCACTCTAACCAGTCGCTATCAGCATCTTGATACAAAATAAAATGCTGTTTGTCTTGCTCACTATTGTTATTAGTCGGCTCTGGCGTAGCAAATGCGATGCCACCAGCAATAAGTGCTTCAACAGACTCAGAATCAATATTAATACCAGAAAAAATACCTGCTTCAATATTAATACCACTGACATTCCAAAACTTGCTATCACTACGTACCAAAGGCGCATAACGCTTGGCAATATTGATAAACACATCCACACTATCTGCTGTTGCTGACAAGTCAATGCCGATGACTTTACCAACCGTGACTTGTCGATATAACACAGGATTTTCTACGCGTATTGAGCCTAAACGTTGTGTCGTTAACTTAACATTCAAACCATAAGGTAATTGGGTAACCGTTGGCGCCATTGCCAGTGCTGTAAACTCAATTTTCACATCATTTGATAAGTCAGCATCAGGGAGTAGTGCAATAAAAGCGCCTTCAAGCAAGTGAGCAACATTTTTCGATCCTACCAAACCTATGGCTGGCTCTACTAGCCAAAACTGACTACCCTGTTTTGCATATTTTGTGCCTCTATCATTTAATAACACTAGCGCGGTAACACCAATTTCATCGTCATTAAAAACTAACCGCTCTACTCTACCAATTGTTTGTTGTTGATAAATAATCCTAGTGTTTATTTTCAAACCGGTAAAGTCATCAAAATGTATGCGAATAGATAGGCCGGCACTGCTAGCTTGTTCAAAATGTTCAAATAAATGAAAGCTATCTAATTCTTTAACCGCTATAACCGATTGCGGCTTAGTATCAGGATTATAAAAACTAATACCACCACGCAATAGGGCATCAACAGACTCGGTTTTAACAACAAGATTACTTAGACCGCCACTTAGGGTAATGCCACTCGCATTATAAAAACGAGTACTTGCCTGTATTAATGATTTATGTTTGTCATCAATAGTAATGTTAACGCGCACCTTATCGGCTTTTTTATCCAAGATAACATTATCCACTTGCCCTACGGTAACACCACGATAACTAACACTACCACCTGGTGTTGCAACACTTGCACTCTCGCTTAACAAGCTTAATTGCAAACCTGCAGCACTCGCGCGTTTAGCTGGTGGCGAGGTTAATAAAATAAAGTCTGTTTTAGCTTCACCTTCTTCGGCATATACATTAAAGGTAATATAACTTCCCCCTAATAAAGCATCCGTATCGGTTGCACCAGATAAAGTAAGGTTTGGTTTTGCTAACCAAAACTGGGTGCCAGTACGCAAAATATGTTGGTATTTTGGTAACAGACCTAATTGTAATTTACTCGAACCACCTTGCACTTCAATATTATGAATAGCGCCAACTTCAACACCACGGTATAAAACTCTAGTATTGTTATTAATATGTTCATTTGCGGACATTGTTAAGGTAAAACTAGTACGCTGCTGCGCAATTTTCTTATTGCCAAACAAATTAAATTTATCACCATTAACTACTGAGGTTTTGTTAACGTCTTGCTCAAGGTTAGCTTTTGTCTCAACATTAAGAAAGGAAATGCCACCCGTTAAAATACTTTGTAACGATTGCGCCTCGATACTAACACCTTGTAAATTAGCCTTTATTTTTATGCCTGAGTTGTTATAGAAATGGCTCTTAGTTGAAACATAATCTTGGTATTCTTTTTTAATATGAATATGTATCAAGTGCTGTTCAGCGCCAATAGTTTCAACTGCTTGTATATTACCTACCACCTGCTGCTTGTAATAAACATTACTACCCACTGGTAAAGAGTGGCTATCGTTAGTTTGTAGAACTAAATGTAGACCTGGCTCAGTATATTTATAAGGAGGTTTAGTATTGAACACAACAAACTTGTCAGTTGGCTGGCCTTGTAATGACGGACGAATGCTAATATAGGTACCAGTTAGCAGCGCTTTAGCATTAGAAATACCAGTTAAATCGATATGTGGTGATACTAAATAGAACTGAGACTGATCGGTTAAATAAGGAACGACTCTAGGGTTGACTTTAGCTTTAGCTGTTATTTTTCTGCTTTTTAGATCTATCTTACTAAAAGACTCTATTGTGCCTATGGTTAAGCCTTGATATAAAATTACTGCATTGCGATTAATGCCTGAATGCCAATCTAAAGTTAATTCAATTTCATGCCCCATTTCTGCCGATTGAAAATCCGCATGCAAAGGAAATTTTTGACCATTTTTAGCTGGTGACAATTTTTCTTGATAACTTAGTGTATCAACAGCAATACCGCCAGCAATGATAGAGGCCAATGACTCAGTGTTTACTTTTATTCCTGCCGAGACTGACGCGGTAACTTGCACACCACTAGTATTCCAAAATAATGAATTTTCTTTCACTAAGTGAGCATATTCCTGCTCAATAAAAATATTGATATTTATTGCTTGGTTGTCTTCTACATAATGATAGCCAGTTACATAACCAATGGGGATTTGTTTGAAAGTAATTGGTGAGTTTTCACTAATTGAGCCTAACACGCTGGCTTGCAAAGTCAGGTGTAACCCAGGTGTGCTCATATCAAGTTGCGGCGCTTCACTTAGCGCAATAAAATGCTTTTCGCTATCGGCATCTTCGTTGATATCAGGAATAATATTAATATAGCTACCTGATAACAAAGTATCTAACCCTGAAACACCTTGTAAAGAAATATCAGCACTCACTAACCAAAACTCAGTGTTTGTCGTTAAATAATCACTAAAAGTTTTCGACATTTGTACATGAGCAATAACCGACTGTAAATCATTAGACGGCATTACCTTTTCAACCAAACCAGTAACCAAGCCTTTATATCGAATCTCAGTTTTTTTCGGCACAATACCAGCACCATTTTCAAATTCAATAGTAATAAAAGTACCTTGTTCAGACAGCGCTTTAATTCCTAGCCAGCCACCAAAAATCAGCGCAATAAAAGGCACAAACCATACAATTGAAATACCTTGACGTGGTACAACTTCAACTAAAAATGCTTCACTGTTATCACTCTCTAATGATTTATCAATAGTCATTCTTTTCCTTAGCGTTTTCACTACCTTGTTCTCTATCCCATAAAAGGCGAGGATCAAAACTATGTGCGGCGATCATGGTGAAAATGACCGTCAAAGTAAAGTAATTAATTGCTGGTCCAGCAGCAACTGAGGTTACAAAACCAAGATCTACCACAGCCACCAGTATAGCGACAACAAAAACATCAAGCATAGACCAAGATCCTAAAAATTCTAATGTATGATAAAACTTACTGTGCTTATCTGGTCGTAATCGTACCCTAGTATGTACTCTATAAACCAGTAAAAACAAGCCAATAATTTTGAGTAATGGCACAATAATACTAGCAGTAAAAATAATGATGGCAATAGGGTACAATCCTTGCTCAATAAACTCACCAATACCCGAAAGTATAGTGTTAGGCTCGCCAATGCCCATCGAATAAATAATCATTATTGGGTAAATGTTTGCTGGAATAAAGGCTAATAACGCGGCGATATTCCACGCTAGGGTATATTGTAAACTATGCGGCTTACGGGGATAAAACATACCATGACAGCGAATACATTGCAGTTGTGTTACATTGCTAGCACTCTTTACCATATTATTGAGTTTATGACATTTTGAACAAAGCGCTAGACCGCTTTCTTGGGCGGTATTAATCAACAAACTTATTCTCCAATTCTTGCCATATATAGTCTTGATCTAATGCAATTGAGGCCAGAGTTGAACAAATAAGCCAGAAAATAAAAGCCAACAAACCCATATTTATTGAAAGCTCAATATCATTAAAAAGTTTATACATAGAAACAACAATACCTAACATAAAAACATTTAGCATTGCCCAGTTATCTAAATGATGAAACGCACGAAAAAAATGCAACAATGAAGGTTTAAACCGATTAAACTTAAAGCTATAGGCAATATAAAAAGCACCGAATAAACGAACAGCTGGTACTGCTAGAGCAAACAAAAAGACTAAGATGGCAATCATAAAAAAGCCACGGTCAATAAGTACTAAAATACAATCAAACAAAGAAGCATGATGATATTGCCCCACTACTGTAACCCCCATAATGGGCAGTAATACGGCAGGGGCTAGCAGCACAATCCCAGCAAGTGACCAATAAAAGCTACGCTCTATTGAATCAACTTTTCGCTCAGCCATAGTACTACCACAACGAGCACATTTTGCACTTTGTCCTTGCTTTAGCGTTGGTTTGTCATACAACGCATCACACTGTTGACAGGCAATTAACTGTTCAATACTTTTTGTTTTATTCAAATCATCCTAACTTTGTTTGTTTGATTGATTGATTGATTGATTGATTGGCATCATATCCAAGCTACCTTAACGTTCGATATTCAGTAACTAAACCATGGCTGTTCAAGCTATTAATATTCTAAGGGATATAACCCAAAAAAGCAGCGATAAACGCTGCTTTCATTAAAAATTTATACTATAAAATGCAGCTATTTAAGCGAAGACATATATTTTACTAACTCGTCAATATCACTATCAGATAGTTTAATCGCGATATTACCCATCATATTATTTAGATCATTCCCTCGACTACCATCACGGAAACTAGCAATTTGCTTTTTCAAGTAATCGGCATTTTGACCCGCAAGCGCAGGAAAACCAGCTTGAGCCATACCTTTACCATTTACACCGTGACAAGCAATACAAGCAGCAATACCTTTATCGGCATTACCACCAAAATATAATTTATGACCTAGATCACTACCTTCAGCTTGACCTGCTGTTGGTGCTTGTACGGCAAAGTATGCTGCTAAGTCATGCATATCTTGCTCTGATAAAGCCGCAACCATACCAGCCATAACAGGATCTACACGGTCACCCGATTTAAAATCAGCTAACTGTTTAGCCATATAGTTAGCACTTTGACCTGCTAATTTAGGGTAAGTCGGTACTGGGCTATTACCATCAGCACCATGGCAAGACACACACATTGCTGATTTTTCTTGCCCGGCTTTCACATCACCAGCATAAATTGCCTTGGCTGAAGTTGACGTAACAATTTCTACATTACCCATTGAAACTGTTGCGCTTGGCTCTGCGCTATTATCAGTAGCCGTTACTTGCTCGCTAACACGTTTTTGAATTGAGAAATAAGCCGCTAAATCAGCCATATCTTGCTCAGATAAATTTGCCACCATTGGCTCCATCATCATATCAGTACGAGCACCTGATTTAAAATCAGCCAATTGTTTGGCAATATATGCCGCATGTTGACCCGCTAGATCTGGATATGTAGGATGAGGGTTAAGACCTGTTACGCCGTGACAAGCACCACAGGCAGCAGCTTTGGACTTACCAGCATCGGCATCGCCTTCTGCGGCATTCGCTATATTAATAACGCCTATTGTTAACAATAGTGAAAATATAATTTTTTTCATTGAGTTGCTCTCTGCTTGTCAAAAACTAAATAGATAAAAAGTGACGGCATTTTACACTAATATATTCAGTGTGTAACAACATCTAAGAAAAAATCACTGAAAAACACAGTATTTTGATATTTTATTTGTTTTTTAATAAAAAAAAGTAACAAAAAAACGCTATAATACGTTTTTACTTTTTCAACGAGTTAAGCCCTTGTCTTCTTCTACAACAATACATTTAAGCAAAGCGACCTTCACCATTAGTGCGCCAGATATTCGAAAATTACCAGAAGACAGTGGTATTGAAGTTGCCTTTGCTGGACGTTCAAATGCAGGAAAATCAAGTGCATTAAATGCCTTAACTAATCAAAAAAGCTTGGCTCGTACCAGTAAAACTCCTGGCCGAACTCAACTAATCAATGTCTTTGAAATAGGAAACAATAAACGCCTTATTGATTTACCTGGTTATGGTTTTGCCAAAGTGCCGCTAGAAATGAAAAAGAAATGGCAAAAAGCCTTGGGTGAATATTTAGAAAAGCGCCAAAGCTTAAAAGGTTTAGTTGTGCTTATGGATATAAGACACCCATTAAAGGATTTAGACATAGATTTAATTGAATGGGCTGTAGATAGCGAACTTCCAGTATTAGCATTGCTCACAAAATCTGACAAATTATCACAAGGTAAATCTAGTGCCGAGGTACTAAAAGTTAAAAAAGTACTAGACGCCCTTAATGGTGACATTAAAGTCCAAGCATTTTCATCGCTTAAACGTACTGGTGCTGAACAGGCCGATACCATTATATGTGGTTGGTTTTCTCAAGATGATTTTGAAGCGATAAAGTCAGTAGAAGAGTAGTTATACTCCTGATATCACAAAAAACTTGATAGTAAACTGAGCAATAACCTAAAATAATAACAATCAGTTAATATACAGTATTTTCCAATTAACAAATGAGTCTGAAATAAGTAAATCTTTAGGCTCGTTTATTTTGTTCAAAGATCTGGTTAAATAATCTATTACGTTCTTTTTGAAGTAATTCTGCACAGGCTTTATCTGTCATTTCCATTACCTGTTCATCCAGTATTTCAAAGTTAAAGTCTGATTTCAAATAAACTTTATCCTTTGGTAATGATTTTAATTTTTCATAAGGCGTCATCATGTTTTTGTACGCGTATGTTTTACATTGTTTCCCTTTGTTATCAGTGACTATTTCTGGAAAGAAGCAAGGTCGGTGATAATTTATATAAGGATAAAGATATTTTAAATTAAACTCGTTCATCAGCGGCGCCCACTTTTGAGCAATGTGCTGATAACCAAACTGTTTTCTTACTATTGAGGCATTTTTACTTTCCGCTAATGCATTATCATTTGAGTGGCGAGAGCGCGATTTAGTCAGTTCTATTTCAAGTTTTTTGAGTAACTTACAAACGTGTTTGTTGATATATTCTGAGCCATTATCTGCATGAAATCCTTTTAATACAAAGGGAAAAGCAGTAAGCATTTGTTCGAGTACGGGGATCAAATAATGTTCACTGATGCGTTCGACTATTGTGGCTTAATGAATCTGTACACCAATAAGGGTAGAATTACCTACATAAAAGAGGTGTACAACAATGACAAGATCAAGACCAACCTATTCAATAGAATTTAAGAATGATGCAGCATGTTTAGTGCTGGATAAAGGATACACGCTATCGGAAGGATGCAAAGCCGTTGGCGTTGGCGATACCGCTTTACGCCGCTGGGTTAATCAGCTCCGTGTTGAACGAAATGGAATTACCCCTAAATCCAAAGCAATGACAGCTGAACAGAAGAAAATACAAGAGCTTGAAGCAAAAATAAAACAGATAGAATGGGAAAATGACATCATAAAAAAGGCTACCGCTCTCTTAATATCAGACAGCATCAAACGATAGATTTGATCCGCCAATTATCAAGAGAGCATGGTCGTACAAATAAACTTTGTGAAATATTTAATGTACAGCGCAGCAGCTATTATTATCGATTGTCACATAAAGATTTGGTTGATGATGAACGTGAATTGTTAAAACAATTAGCCGTAGATATACATACCGATAGCCGAGGTGCTGCGGGCGCTAGAACCATAGCTGGTGAGCTGTCACAGGCGGGTCATAACGTAGGTCGTTATAAGGCAAAAAACTTAATGATTGAAGCTGACATTTCAAGTAAACAAGCGAAGAAGCATAAGTATAAAATAGCGAAAAAAGAATCAAAGATAGCGCCTAATTTATTGAATCGACAGTTTAATGTTGACGCTAAGAACACCTATTGGTGCGGCGATGTAACCTATATATGGGCAGGTACGCAGTGGATGTATCTTGCTGCTGTAATGGATTTATTTAAAAGAAAAATTGTCGGATGGGCATGCTATGACAGTCCAGATAGTAACCTAACTAGTGCAGCGTTACGGATGGCATTTGAATCTAGAGAGCGACCTAAAAATGTCACTTTTCACTCTGATCAGGGGTGCCATTATACTAGTTTTCAGTTTCGTCAAACACTCTGGCGTTACCAGATAAAACAAAGCATGAGCCGTCGTGGGAACTGCTGGGATAATGCGCCCATGGAACGTTTTTTCAGAAGTTTTAAAACTGAATGGATGCCTAAAGCATGCTATTCATCTTTCAAAGAGGCAGAGAAAGATACGCTAGATTATATAATCACTCATTATAATTCTAGACGGGGGCATAGCTATAATAATTATCTTTCGCCAAATGAAGCAGAGAGAAGAGCATAAGTTCCTATTACTGTGTACAGATTTACTTGACCACTTCAGAATGCAGGGTGCTACAACGCGACAAAGAAAGAGACAAAAGCAATCCAGAAAATTACCTTCCTTGGAATTATCTAAAAACCATTCAATAATTAGCAGTCTATTATTTCACACAGGTTTGGGTTTATCGCCCAGCTCTAGGCGTGCCTTAAGGATATTGTCAGGAATTGAACCCCGCTACTCGACAAATCATTAATGGTGCCAACTTATACGCCATGCTGTCGTAAGCTCTCAAAGCAGCTGCAAGTAGCTTAGCCTTCAAATAATGCCGCGCTCGCGGCACTGCAAAGTACCGCCGCTAGTAAAGACGTGATCTCCCACAGTGACACAGTTTAGCTGTAGCTAACTGCGGAATAAATACCGTAGGTTGATTGAGCGCTTACGTTTGATTAAATCAGAACAGTCGGCGTTGATTAGGGAATATTGACTTTTCGTGTATTCACCTTGTTCTTAAAAACCTGATTAAAACTCTGGCCTTTTGAAATTTTTTCAAGGTCTTTATAAAAATATTCTTTCCTAATCAGAGGAATGACTGCCATTCTTGCTGCTTGGTAGTTTTTCACTATATCGCCGGAATAAAATTTATTTCCGTTTACTAAATTCTGCACCCTACTGACCTCTTCAAACGAAATATGAATATCTATTGGCTGGTAGGGCTCCCTGTAATCTAGAGTGAGAGCGGCTCCTTCGTCGAACCAAATGGGCATTTCTTTTTGAATACGTAAAAATCCAACTCGTTCTTGAATTTCGGCATGTAGCCACTCATGAGCAAGGACGTCAGTATTTTCCCCATAGGGCCCTACTATAATGCACGTTTGCCAAGGTGTTCTATGCAAGGTTGCAGTTTCATTAGCCCCCCATTTAGCAGCCGTTGTTTTTTTTGAAGTGAAAAGAATTATGGGCTTTGAAATCGGTTCACCATAAGTATTTTCAATACGTCCTGATGCTGAATTAATGAGTGCTTTAAAGGCAGTGTATTGATTTTTTGATAGTCCAACATTGGCATATGAATTGTGTTGTATTGCTTGATAATCCATGTACGGTATCAGAGCACAAGCAATACCGTGCCTTTTAAAATAAACACTAGTAAATAGAGCTATTAGGATTAAAAACAAGATACCCAATGTATATAAATTTGAAGCTAAGCCAATTTTCTTTTGTGGTCTTATAAACTTCCTTTTTTTGTCGCTTTTGGTTCGAGCTTTTACTAATTTTGTCTTCATATTTAAATGAGTTTTTTACCCGAATAATGTTCAATATGCGATCCATGGTAACAGACAAAGTTCTCTCAATACAGCGGATGTGAGGGAAGGCAGGGCAAACGGGTTAAATTTATACACTCGTAGCCCCAACAGTTAGCACTTTCATCATGTAGGCGTTATCCCAGCCTGCTTTTAACCGTTTACTTTTAACTCCTACTTTTACGCTTTTTTCGTTCTTCAATAAATTAAGTGCTATTTTATTTATCAATGCGATGTTTTGAGCAGCATAACCACTGCGTAAACGATTCTGATCTTCATTAAAACTAATATCCAATTGCCAATGTAGCTTATTTTCCACATGCCAATGAGTACGGATAGCTCCTGCTATAAACTTTGCATCTTTATCCTCATTGCTGCTGATATAATGTCGCTGTTCATAGGTGGTTTTTCCATTCATTTCTCGTGTGGAGCATATAACGGCAATACTCTTTAAGCTTTTCCATCTAGGGTGACGCTCTACAAGCCAGTCGACGCTCGTCGTTAACCAAACCTCTCTTGTTTCTATGCGCCCATGCTCTCCATTAATAGATCTATGTATACTGTGAGGTGATGTTTTAAATTTAGTTTGAAGCTTTGTATCTAAATACAGTTTTACATCATCATAAAACTCGCCTTGATTTCCTTTAAGCCCCAGAACATAGTTGGCTTCATTTTCTACAATTTTTTCACCAATTTTATATTGGCATCCCATAGCATCAGTTGTGATTGTTGCTTCTTTTATGTCGATAAGGTCAAGTAAAACAGGGATAGCGGTTATTTCATTCGATTTATCCGCGACTTTAATTTGACTCAGACAAAAATTATTTTCAACAGACCACGCACTAACTAAATGAGTGGCTGACATTCCAGAAGCTTTGTCTAAGGTTCGGCGCATGACTTTGCCGTCTAAGGCTATGACGCCTTCTTTATGCTGACTAATTTCATTTATCCATTTGGTAAAAGCATCATTAAATTCAGTAGGATTTAGGCGGTTAAGCACGTCATTAAAGGTATCATGGCTGGGTATACCATGCTTAAGTTCTAAGAACTTTCTAAACCATTTTATTTTAGATTTACCATACTCTTCGATTGCTGCATATTCTCATGCGTTGCAACCGCTAATAATGGCACAAACAGTAATGGTTAGAATATTAATAAGAGGGTGACGAACGCTAGCAGAGTTTCTTGGTTCGGTTAAATGGCTAAAGGCTTGGCTGATAGTGGTTTCTTTCATGGTTTATGCTTGGCAAAGACTACTATAAACCACGATCAATAGGATCTGTCAAATGATCAAAACTGATTGCTTACTTTTTACCCGTTCACCCTGTGAGGGAAGGTGATTTTTTGACCCTGTTCAGGTGAGTTAAATTTCAATAGTTCTTGACTATACTCATGAGCTTGGTATATTTTGTTAAATATTGGACTGTCATAGCATGCCCATCCGACAATTTTTCTTTTAAATAAATCCATTACAGCAGCAAGATACATCCACTGCGTACCTGCCCATATATAGGTTACATCGCCGCACCAATAGGTGTTCTTAGCGTCAACATTAAACTGTCGATTCAATAAATTAGGCGCTATCTTTGATTCTTTTTTCGCTATTTTATACTTATGCTTCTTCGCTTGTTTACTTGAAATGTCAGCTTCAATCATTAAGTTTTTTGCCTTATAACGACCTACGTTATGACCCGCCTGTGACAGCTCACCAGCTATGGTTCTAGCGCCCGCAGCACCTCGGCTATCGGTATGTATATCTACGGCTAATTGTTTTAACAATTCACGTTCATCATCAACCAAATCTTTATGTGACAATCGATAATAATAGCTGCTGCGCTGTACATTAAATATTTCACAAAGTTTATTTGTACGACCATGCTCTCTTGATAATTGGCGGATCAAATCTATCGTTTGATGCTGTCTGATATTAAGAGAGCGGTAGCCTTTTTTATGATGTCATTTTCCCATTCTATCTGTTTTATTTTTGCTTCAAGCTCTTGTATTTTCTTCTGTTCAGCTGTCATTGCTTTGGATTTAGGGGTAATTCCATTTCGTTCAACACGGAGCTGATTAACCCAGCGGCGTAAAGCGGTATCGCCAACGCCAACGGCTTTGCATCCTTCCGATAGCGTGTATCCTTTATCCAGCACTAAACATGCTGCATCATTCTTAAATTCTATTGAATAGGTTGGTCTTGATCTTGTCATTGTTGTACACCTCTTTAATGTAGGTAATTCTACCCTTATTGGTGTACAGATTCATTAAGCCACAATAATATAAATCTAAATTGAATGGGTTGAAGTTGATTATCATAAAAAGAGAGGGCATAGTTCTCTTGGTGAATTAAGCCCTGCGCAATATCAATGCAGCTCACTTAAAAGAGTATCTACTCGGACTGGATCAGAACAGAAAATAAAGGAAGTAGTAATGGATGCACACTGGTGGAAAAAACGAACAATACGAACAGTTGATAATTTAAAATTATGGGTTGATAACCCTCGGTTAGAAGAAACTGAAGATGGTTATCCTACATTTAAAGCATTAGCTGAGAGCTTTGTTTCAAACATAATTGATATAAATAAATTTAAAGTTTTAGCCCGTTCAATTGTAAATGAGGGCTTTATAGATTTTGAGCCAATAATTACTTGGAAAAATGAGAAAGATCGATATATGGTCGCGGAAGGTAATCGTCGGGTTCTCATTCTTAAATTACTCCGCTCTCCTCATAAATCTCCTTTCATTATTCGTAAATTTATGATGGACATGTCCAAAAAAATTGACCCGACCAGCATTGAAAAAATTGACGTTTGCGTGGCTCCTGATAAAGAAAGTACTATTTCTTATATAATTCGACGTCACACACCATCAGAAACTCATTTTAGATGGGATAGAGGCCAACAACATCGTTATATAGCAGACTTATATGAAGAATTTAATCAAGATATTGATAAGGTAAAAGAGCTAACTAAACTTCCAATAACAGATATTAATGAAGCCATACGTTTTGCAATACTACGAGATTTAGCTACTAACTTTGTTGTAATTAATAAATTATCTGAGACTGAAAGGGAGCGTGTTTATAGTAAAAACATTCCTATCACTATTTTAGAGCGATGGTTTTCAAGTGCGCTTGTTAAGGAAAAATGGGGAATAAGTTTTGATGGTGCTAAGGTTCTATTAACGTCAGATAAAAATAGTTTTTTAGAAGCTTATGCTGAATTTTTAAAGTTTGTATTTAACGAAGATAAAGCTCAAGAAGAGTTTGATACTAAAGTGGATACTCGTTTTTTAAATGGTGAAAATTACGAGCGTTTATTAAATGCTTTACCCCTAGTAAAAGTGCCAGAAGATGCTAGTAAAACGCCTATAAATGTAGAAGATGCTCCAGAAAAACCTGAGGAAGATAGCACACCAGCAGCAGTTGCACCGCAGGAGCCCCCAGCTAAAAAAAGTTTACAGCCACCAAAAACAAGAAGAAATGATGTTTCTAGAATAAGAATTGTTCATAGTTCTGCTAAAATTAATGTAAGTAGTGCTAAATTAATTGATGTATTTCTGGCAATGAAAAATTTACCCGTTAAAACACATACTTGTGCAGCATCGGTATTGCTAAGGGTTTTTCTAGATCTATCTGTAAGTGAATACTTAAAAGAAAACGATGATATTAGTAAGTTAACTGCAATTCATAAGACTACGTTTGCCAAAATACCTTTAGATAAACGTTTAAAATATATTGAAGACAATATTGATAAAAATGATCATGATAAAGTACATATCATTAATTTAATTCAGCAACTGAGAAATAAAACCAATGATCATAGCTTAAATACCTTAAATAACTATATTCATTCTCATGATACCTTTAAAATGGAAGCTAGATTTATATGCGGTTTTTGGGATATGCTAACACCGCTATTTAGTTCACTCATAGAATATAGGGATTCATAGTGTTTTATTCTCCTCTTAGGTACCCCGGTGGTAAATCTAAGCTTACCGCTTACGTATTAGAAACTCTCAAGTTAAATAACCTTGAGGGTGGGGTGTATGCTGAGCCTTTTGCTGGTGGTTCTGCTATTTCATGGTATCTATTGTTAAAAGGCCATGTTAGTAAGGTTTATATTAACGACTTAAATCCGTCTATTCATGCCTTTTGGGATAGTGTATTAAACCATACTGATGCCTTATGTGCACTTATAGAGAATACCCCAATTACAATGGATGAATGGCATCATCAAAAGAAAATTCAGCAAATTGGGATTGATGCGGGAGTTTTAACATTAGGTTTTTCTACGTTCTTTTTAAATAGAACCAATCGTTCAGGTATTATTAAAGCAGGTGTTATTGGCGGCTTAAAGCAAGATGGTGACTATAAGCTAGATTGTCGCTTTAATAAAAGCACGTTAATTGAGAAAATAAGAGTAATAGCTAAACGTAGAAAGAATATTGTATTAACAAACTTAGATGCGGTTGATTTTTTAAAGAGACGTGTTTCCAAAATTAAAACTAAGTGCTTAGTTAATATTGACCCTCCATATTATGTAAAAGGAAAGGGCTTATATCAAAACTTTTTTGAACACGATGATCATTATCGTTTATATGAAAGTGTAAAAAAAATAACACAGCCTTGGATCGTAACTTATGATGATACACCAGAAATAAATTCAATTTATTCAGAGTTTGATCCTGATGCATTTGGACTTACCTATACAGCCCAAACGAAAAGAAAGGGATCCGAAGTTATTATTCATAACCCATGTTTATTGAGATGTGATTTTAAACCTGACGTAACTTTTAAAGAGATTGAAAGACTAAAAAAAAGAGTCTTATTGATACAACGATAGGGTAATCATAAAGTTAATTAATTATATCGGTTCGCACTGCAAATCAATAACCGATTTTCCTACGTGCCTTGCAAAATAACGGTTCTTTGACTTCTTGCGTCTTACCGATTTTTAATATTCACTTTATTATTTAATTTCTTGAATTATGAGAAATGTCGTGAGTGAATTACAAGGTTACTTTTGTTCGTTTGGTTATTTAGATCTTCAAGCTGCTTGTAAAATTTGAGATGAGGTCGAGTTAAGAGAATCTGAGTTATTTGATGTTATTGATGATGCTCGCGAAAGCATGGGCTATCAAAATTGGGATGGCTTTGATCCTGTATGCAGCGTTCTTGATCACGTAATGCAAATGGCTAGAAATAAAATTGCCGATATAACTGGTTATGATTTTATTAACGACTTCTCTGGCTGTTGAACGGAGTATTAGGCGACAATTAGCTTGGCTGGCGCATTGAGTCAGGAAAACATTCAACCACAAATAAACCTAGAGTCTACCGAACACGCAAAGATCCATTTGACGGTGCCTTTGAAGCGCATCTAGTGCCATTACTCAAAGCAGATCCTAAGCTTCAACCCATAACGTTATTAGATCAGCTTGATACCCTCATGCCAGGTAAGTTTGGTCACAACCATTTACGTACATTACAACGTCGCGTCAAAAAGTGGTTAGCAACCCAAGGGCCAGAGCAAGAGGTTATCTTTCGGCAAAAGTACATGCCCGGATTTATGGGGATATCTGATTACACGTGGATGAACAAACTTGAAATATCCATTGCGGTCAAGTACTCTTTCATTACAAGTTAGTGTTTAGTGGCTGGACATATGTTCAACTTGTCTTTGGTGGTGAAAGCTTCGAATCACTTTCTACTGGTTTGCAAAATGCATTTTGGCGTAGTGGTGGTGTACCACAAACACACCGAACCGATAGCTTAAGTGCTGCATTTAATAATCATTATGAACAGGAAAAGTTAACTGAACGTTATCAAAAGTTATGCAATCACTACAGCGTCGTTGCGACGCGTAATAATAAAGGCGTCGCTCACGAAAATGGCGCCATAGAAGTAGCACATAGCCATTTAAAGCAGAAAGTTGATCAGCAGTTACGATTACGTGGCAGTCGAGATTTCACGACAATTGCCGAGTACCAATCGTTTCTTGATGTCATTGTCGCGAAAATCAATCGTCAATGCAAAATGCGGTTTGACGAAGAGAGAAACAATATCACCTTTCAAATTTCCTAGTTGACTTACCCATTGTGTGAAAGCTTGAGAAAATTATTTCGGCTTTAAGCGATTCAAGACATCAGAAAAAGTATCATGACTTGGTATGCCATGCTTTAGATCTAAAAATCCTTTAAACCATTCCTCTTTAGCGTTGCCATATTCCTCAATAGAACAAAAATCATCGCACCCACAAATAATGGCACAGATAGAAATAGTGATAATATTAACCAACGGGTGACGCAAATTCCTATTTATTCTTGGTTCGGTTAAGTCACCAAACGCTTTACTGATAGTAGTCTCTGTCATAATAATTCAAGCAAAGACCATTATATGCCACGATCAAAATGATCGGTCAATAGATCAAAACTGTTTGCTTGAATTACCACCTAATTGGTGGATTTAAACCCGTTTGCCCTGTAACAATCAGTTAATATACTTGCAAAAAACACAAAGCACTATAGTATGTAAACAGCAAATAGAGAGAGAGAGAGAGAGAGAGAGAGAGAGAGAGAGAGAGAGAGAGAGAAATGAAAAAAGTATTAATTGGGCTAGTTGCTATTATTTTATTAACAAGCTACGCATCTGCTCATGGTGGCAGAACAGATCAATACGGCGGTCACAATTGTAGCCAGAAATCTATAGATAGAGGCTTATGTAGTGGATATCACTACCATAATGGTCAGCCGTTCGCGAACAACGCTAAAGATCATGGAGATCATAAAGAACATGATCACAAACATAAAGATAAGTCTAAACCTGTTGTTAGTGCTAAAGCATAAAGTAGAAAAGGGCTAATAGCCCTTTTATTTTTTCATGATAAAATAATATTACTGTGCTTACTATGTCTATCGGTCTATCGACAATTTAGCCAACTTTCGGATGAATTCCTCTATTATTTATTCAAATATCCCACTTAAGATTAGCTGCTGCCAAAGCAGATTAGGAATTAGATCAACAAAAGTCTAGTTGCTATTTGTTGATCCCGCTTACATACAGTAAACTATCGACAATTACCAAAATCAGTGAATAGAAGATGTCAGCTCCAAAACAAAATCAATCGCCAGACATACAAGGTACTACCCAAGACAACACCACTCACTTTGGTTATAAAACCATTGATAAGGAAGATAAAGCATCTATGGTCGCTGATGTTTTTCACTCCGTAGCCAAGCAGTATGATGTAATGAATGACTTAATGTCATTTGGTGTTCATCGTTTATGGAAGCGCTTTACCATTGATGCCAGTGGTGTTCGCCCAGGTAACAAAGTACTTGATTTAGCTGGTGGCACTGGTGACTTAACCGCTAAATTCTCTCAGTTAGTAGGTAAAGAAGGCAAAGTAATACTGGTAGATATTAACAGCTCTATGCTCAATGTTGGTCGTGATAAATTGCGCGATAAAGGTTTAGTACAAAATATAGAATATGTACAAGCTAATGCCCAATATTTACCCTTTGAAGATAACACCTTTGACATTGTTACCATTGCTTTTGGTTTACGTAACGTAACAGATAAAGACATGGCATTACGTTCTATTTATCGTGTGTTAAAACCTGGAGGTCGTTTATTGGTACTTGAATTTTCAAAACCTGAACATGAACTACTCAATAAAGCTTACGATTTTTATTCGTTTAACATTTTACCTAAAATTGGTGAACTGGTGGCTAAAGATGGCGCTAGCTATCAATACTTAGCCGAATCTATTCGTATGCATCCTGATCAAGAAACGTTAAAAACCATGATGGATAATGCTGGCTTTGAACAAACTGGCTTTAAAAATTTAACTGGTGGTGTAGTCGCTTTACACAAAGGTTATAAGTTTTAATTATTATGGCTAATGCATTATCAAAAATAACGTCTAACTTAATGATTCCACAAACTTTAGCCGCGACATTAGAAGTGATTATTAACAAGGCTTTAGCATTAAGCACTACCAATACATCATTAGAAAAATTAACGCAAAAAACCTTAACTCTCAAATTAGCTGAATTAGGTTTCTCCTTAAGCTTTACTGTTTGTAATGCCTCCCAAAAGCCACAGATTATGGTAACAGCACTGACCGAACGCGCTGACTGTACCATCAAAACAAGTATCAAAACCTTACAAGCAATAAAAGCAGAGCAACAAATCACCGAGTTAATCAAACAAGACAAATTAGAGTTAACTGGTGATATAAAAGTAGCACAACAATTCGCTAGCTTAGCCGAAAACATAGAGATTGATTGGCAAAGTGAATTGGCCAATCATATTGGTGACATACCCACACATAAACTAATGCAATTAGGTAAGAAAATATCGGCTAAATTGCAATTTTCAGTCAGGCAGATTAACGCTGATGCCAGTGAATATTTAGTGCATGAAAAGCGCTTAGTGGTAACACGAAGCCAAGTTGACCAATTCAACCAACAAGTCTTTGAGGTGAGTCAACGGCTTGATAAGATCAATCAGCGTATCTCTAAACTAATCCGCCACTAAACCAACCACTAATTAATAGCAAGGATCTTCAATAACGTGAGTAGCATACGACTATACCGCATTATTAAAACATTTTTACACTATGGCTTAGATGAAATGGTGCCACGAAAAATGTTCCCTTGGTATGCTAAACTTGGTCGCTTTTCATTATTTTGGTTAAGAAATAAGCGCAAGGATCAAGCCGTAGCTGTACGTTTTCGTTTGGCTATCGAGGCCCTTGGCCCTGTCTTTATTAAATTTGGCCAAATGCTGTCCACACGCCGTGATTTATTACCGTCAGACTTTGCCGATGAACTGGCATTACTACAAGATAAAGTCACCCCTTTTGATGGTGAATTAGCTAAACAATTAATTATTGATGCTATAGGTATCGAAATGTTCAAGAAACATTTTAGTGATTTTGACATAGTCCCTCTAGCATCTGCCTCTATCGCACAGGTACATACTGCTACCTTGCTTGAAAATAATACCAAGCAAAATGTCGTCATCAAAATATTACGTCCTAATATTAGTAAAACCATCTTAGCCGATTTAAAAGTGATGTCGCGCTTTGCAGGTATTATTGCGCGCTGGTTACCTGAAGGTAAGCGCTTAAGACCAAAAGAAGTTGTTGCCGAATACCGTAAAACCATTTTGGATGAATTAGATCTTAACCGTGAAGCCGCAAATGCCATTCAGCTAAAGCGTAACTTTGAACAAGGCAGTGAACACGACAGAGTGCTCTATGTGCCTGAAATTCATAGTGAGTATAGCTCAAAAAAAGCATTAGTGATGGAGCGTATTTATGGCATTGGCGTCGCTGAAATCGAAGCATTAACACAGCTTGGTGTTGATATGAAACTGCTAGCTGAACGTGGTGTAGAAGTATTTTTCACACAAGTTTTTCGCGACAGTTTCTTCCATGCTGACATGCACCCAGGTAATGTTTTTGTTAATGCTAACAATCCAGCTGATCCAACATGGATCGCCATTGATTGCGGTATTGTCGGCACTTTAAACCGTGAAGATAAGCGTTATTTAGCCGAAAACTTTGTCGCTTTTTTTAACCGAGACTACCGTAAAGTAGCCCAATTACACGTAGATTCAGGTTGGGTGCCAGCCAGTACCAGTGTCGATGAATTTGAATTTGCTATCCGCACGGTTTGTGAGCCTATATTTAATAAGCCACTGGCTGAAATTTCTTTTGGACAAGTGTTGGTTAACTTATTTAACACCGCCCGTCGCTTTAATATGGAAGTACAACCTCAACTGGTACTACTACAAAAAACCTTACTGTATATTGAAGGCTTAGGTCGTCAGCTTTATCCACAATTAGATTTATGGCAAACTGCTAAACCCTTTTTAGAAAATTGGGTGAAAGAACAAATGGGTGTAAAAGCGGTATTTACTAAAATTAAAGACAACTTACCTTTTTGGAATGAAAAACTACCAGAAATTCCCGATCTAGTTTATGACTACTTAAAAATTGGTAAAGAAAACCAACAACAACAAACCTTGTTAATGCAAAAGTTACTTGCACAACAAACTCAGCAAAGTAAAAATATCGTGGTAAGTATACTGGTGGTAGGGGCGTTGATTTCCTTAGCTATAATTTTTATTGCTTAGCTAACAGCTCTCCTTCAACGGACTCAGAACACGCAGAGATAAAAACACCGTTCATCCTGAGCGCGAAGCTCAAAACTATCTGGGGTTTTGGGCTATCTATTTTCTTGATGAATGGTTGTCGTGAATATCTATAGCCATAGGCAATGTTAATGCCGATAAAATATTGGATGATATAACTAAAAAGTATGAAGATCATGAAGATTTTTATCTGGATTCTTCTGATATGTTCAAAAGAAAAGCGACGAAAAGTCAATGGGAAGCTGCATTTATTCGAAGAGATAATCTAGGTGATCCACTCAGAAGGATTCACGAATCAACACAAGGGATATTTAAAAATTTACCAAAAGTAGATAAAAATGAACAATACATAATTGTCACATTTGATACTATGTTTAAAGAGGAAAAAGGTATTTTTTTCTGAACAAGTAACTGATATCACATACCCCCTACTTCCCTTTACCAAACAACGCGCGTAAATTTGCCACACCTTGTTTGTTAGACTGCTCTTTATGCGCCTCAGTTTTCTTTATTTGCCCTAACTCCCAGTTCAAATCATCTTGAGGTAGTTCATGTAAAAAACGACTGGCTTCGGTGCGAGAAACTTCACCAAACTGGCGGCGTTCTTTGGCGTAAGTAAATATTAACTCACGTTGGGCGCGAGTAACACCCACATAAGCCAAACGACGTTCTTCTTCAACGCTGCCTTCATCAATACTGGTTTGATGAGGCAATAAGCCCTCTTCCATGCCAATTAAAAACACATACGGAAACTCTAAACCTTTAGAGGCATGCAAGGTCATTAACTGCACTTGATCGTAACTGTCTTCTTCCTCATTGCGTTCCATCATGTCACGTAATGTTAAGCGAGTAACTATTTGTGGTAAGGTCATCGGCTCTTCATCTTCCGAACCTTCTAGCATTTGGGTAACCCAACTAAAAAGTTCGGTGACATTCTTCATCCTCATTTCCGCCGCTTTTGCACTAGGCGAAGTATCATAGAGAAAATCTTCATAATTTATTTCACGGATCATTGAGCGCAACACTGCGGCAGTATCGCCCCGCTCTGTTTGATCCCCAACATTAACCAACCATTGCGTAAAGGCTTGTAACTTCATTAAACCACGACCCGTGAGTGTTTGCTCAAGCCCTAACTCAAAACTAGCCGCAAACATACTGATTTTACGTATATTGGCATAATTACCTAGCTTTTCTAACGTTGCCGGGCCCAATTCACGCTTTGGCACATTAACAATGCGCAAAAAAGCATTGTCATCATCGGGGTTAACTAGCACGCGTAAATAGGCCATTATGTCTTTAATTTCTGCGCGTGAAAAAAACGAAGTTCCACCACTAATTTTATAGGGAATTCGGTTAGTAATGAGCGCTTTTTCTAATAAACGTGACTGATGATTACCACGGTATAAAATAGCATAGTCTTTATAACGGCTACGATTCATAAAACGATGACCAATTAACTCACCAATAATACGTGATACTTCATCTTCTTCATTTTTAGTTTGTATTACTCTTAGCTCAACACCATAAGCCAAATCACTAAATAAGGCTTTATCATAAACGTGACGGTTATTAGCAATTAAAGTATTAGCGCACTTTAGAATACGACCACTTGAGCGGTAATTTTGTTCTAACTTGATCAGTTTTAGTTGAGGAAAATCTTTACCTAGCAACACTAAGTTTTCTGGTTTAGCGCCACGCCAAGAGTAAATAGACTGATCATCATCGCCGACAACAGTTAAACCAGCACGCTCTCCAGCAATTTGTTTTACTAATTCATATTGGCTAGCATTAGTATCTTGATATTCATCTACTAATAAATAGCGGATTTTATTTTGCCAACGTAGCCGCACTTCCTCATAGTTTTTCATTAACAAGGTAGGAATAAGAATAAGATCATCAAAATCAAGCGCGTTATAGGCTTTCATATGCTGATGATAACGCTGATACAATTCAGCATATTCTTGCGTATCAGCATCACTCGCCATTGTTAATGCCGCATCAGGTAAGAACAGATCATTCTTCCAGTTGGAAATCATACTTTGTAATTTACTAAGTGAGTCTTTATCTCCATCAAATTCGTCCATGGTCAGATCTTTTAATAACGCCATAGAATCTTGATCATCAAACAAGGTAAAGCCTGGCTTATAGCCCAACACGTTAATTTCTCTACGAACAATATCTAAACCTAGCGCATGAAAGGTGCAAACGGTTAAACCACGTGTTAAGTCTTTACCTAACATTTTGACGATACGCTCTTTCATTTCATGCGCGGCTTTATTGGTAAAAGTCACCGCAGCAATATTGCGCGCCTTGTAATCACACTTTTTAATGAGGTAAGCAATTTTTTGACAAATAACACCGGTTTTGCCCGAGCCCGCCCCAGCAAGTACAAGGCAAGGGCCGCTAACAAATTTAATCGCTTCATTTTGTCTGGGGTTAAGTTTCATTGTCGCTCGGTTTAGTTATATAAGATAAAAATTTACAGTCGCTGATTTTACCTGTTTTTACTCAAAGACAAAACAGTTACAATGACGCTAAGTAAAAATAACAGAGTAACATTATCATGCTAAAGACCATGCTAAATGCAAAAAAAATTGAAGAAATAGCCAAGCAAGTAACCGATGCCATTCCATCAAGCTTAAAAGATCTTGCTCGTGATTTTGAAGATAAAACCAAAACCGTGATACAGTGTAAGTTATCACAATTCGATGTGGTTACACGTGAAGAGTTTGATGTACAAACGCAAGTATTGATAAAAACTCGTGCTAAATTAACTGAATTAGAAACCCAATTGGCTGAGTTAGAGGCTGAGTTAGACAATGAGATATCAACTAAACCATCTTCTTGAATAATCTTGTCATACTGATACTGAATCAAGTTCAGCTTTGACAGGCTCAGTATCTATCATGTTAAAGATAAGATCCCGTATTAAAACATCTACGGGATAACAAATAACAGGACGATAGTTGGTGTACAACTTAACGGAGATATACATTAATATGTATAAAACAATCACTTTAATACTTTTTTTAGTAGGCTTTATGGCATTCGCTAACGATGATAAATTTACCACAGAGTCACAACTTGCAAGCCGATATACTGGTGAAATTGCTCATTTTTGGCAACAAGGTAATTTTTCCCATTTTAGTGGCGTTAATCATGTGCGCATAAATTATGCTACCTTCATTAACAACAATAAAACCATGCCAACCAAGTGCTTAATTATTTCCTCTGGGCGCAGTGAAAGTTACTTAAAATATAAAGAGCTCAGTTTTGATTTATTCAATAACGGTTATAGTATTTTTCTTATTGATCATCGTGGCCAAGGCTTATCTCAGCATTTGTTAGCCAACTCCCACAAAGGCCATGTCGAAAATTTTCAGTACTATGTTGATGATCTAAATAATTTTATTGAAAATATAGTTACTCCCCACTGTCAAGGTAACAAGCCTTATTTATTAGCCCATTCAATGGGCGGAGCAATTGCCGCCAGATATATACAAGACTTTCCCAACAATATACAAGCGGCAGTGCTGTCTTCGCCGATGCTAGGCTTTAATAGTAGTGGCGTCCCTGACTTTATCGCCGAGTCGCTAGTAAAAACTTCGGCACAATTAAACCAATGGTTTGATGATACTCCTTGGTATTTGTTTGGTCATGAAGATTTCACTCTCGATGCCTTTTCCGATAATGTTTTAATGCATTCACTGATACGCTATCAGCATTTTACCCAGCTATATAACGCCACACCAAAAATTCAACTTGGCGGTGTAACCATACAATGGTTAACTGAGTCTCTTGTGGCGCTAGAGAAAATATTCAACAATATAGAAAAAATAACCACACCAACATTGGTGCTGCAATCTGGTCAAGATAAGGTTATAAACAACCAAGCTCAAAATGACTTTTGTCAACAATTGCACCAATTACAGTCACATTCATGCCCCAACGGAAAACCGCTAGTAATAACCGACGCTTATCATGAATTATTTTTTGAAAGTGATGTTTACCGTGAGCAGGCATTAACAGCGGTTATTCAATGGTTTGAGCAACATCCTCTAACAAACTTGGAATAACAGACTCGCGCTATTTTTATCGTTTCAACGCTTCAGGTACAACAGAGCTTAGATCAAGACGTCCTGAAGCAGATATTTTGCAGTATCATGAGTATACCATTCAAACTTACGTTGTTATCATTATGCTAGATGTTGTGCTTTTTCAACCACAAATACCGCCAAATACTGGCAATATAATTCGCTTATGTGCTAATTCAGGCTTTCGCTTACATTTAATTGAACCACTTGGCTTTGATTTAGATGATAAAAAACTGCGTAGAGCTGGCCTTGATTATCATGAATTTGCCGCAATAAAGCGCCATAAAGATTTCGAGGCGTTTGTTAAGCAAGAGCAACCAAAACGCATACTCGCTATTACCACCAAAACCAATAATTTCTATGGTGATGTAAGCTTCACTCAAGGAGATTATTTATTATTTGGTTCGGAAACTAGTGGTTTGCCCGAAAGAGTACGAGTGCAGATCCCCGATAAAAATAAAATTCGTATTCCGATGTTAAAAGAAAGTCGAAGTATGAATTTATCTAACGCCGTTGCTGTTATTGTTTACGATGCGTGGCGCCAATTGGCTTTTGTTGATGCCGTATAAGAGCATTTCGAGGTAACATGAGTATAACCGTGCTTTTCTAAGCTCGTCACTCATGCATTTAGTTTTTATTCTTGCTTTTGATCTCTTGATAGCAAGTCAGCAGCCGCCAACTTTGCAGCCTTACCTTGATAAAGCACTCGATATACCTGTTCAACAATCGGCATTTCGACATTCATTCGTTTTGCTAAGGTATGAACTTCTTTGGTATTGCGATAACCTTCTACCACTTGACCAATATCTTTCATCGCCTGCTCAACACCAATACCTTTACCTAACGCTAAGCCAAAACGACGATTTCGAGACTGATTATCAGTACAAGTCAATACTAAATCACCTAAACCTGCCATACCCATAAACGTAGTAGGGTCTGCTTTTAAGGCAATGCCTAAACGGGTCATTTCAGCCAAGCCGCGAGTAATTAAAGCAGTACGTGCATTAGCACCAAAGCCAATGCCATCAGCCATGCCAGCACCAATGGCGATAACATTTTTAACCGCACCACCTAATTGCACCCCAATAAAGTCTTTGTTGGGGTAAACCCGAAAGCATTTTTCGCAATGTAATAAACCAGAGAGTGTTGTCGCAAAGTCATCATCGGTAGACGATAATGAAATAGCCGTTGGTAACCCTGCTGCCATCTCTTTAGCAAAAGTAGGGCCCGATAATACCGCTAGAGCAATGTCTTCACCTAAGATATTTCGAGCGACATTTTGTAGTAAGTCACCTGATTGCGGATCTAACCCTTTTGTTGCCCAAGCAATTTTAACATTATCCCTAGCTGATTCATCAAGCATGGGTTTAATTTGCTTGAGCATATCGCCAAAGGCATGGCTAGGTACAACCACTAAAATGTTATCACTTGCTTGTACTACTAGACGTAAATCGCTTGCCACTTGCAAACTATCAGGGAAAGTACAGCCCGCTAAATATTTAGCGTTTTCACGAGCACTAACCATGTTATCTACTTGGCTAGCATCACGTCCCCATAAAAGAGTTTTATGACCATTTCGTGCCAAACAAATCGCTAGTGCCGTACCATAAGATCCCGCACCTAATACGGTAATTTTGGCAGAAGCAGTCATAATTTTCTCTTTCTCTGTCTAATTAAAATCTTGCCAAGCAAAAAAGTAGCAAATTTCGAAGTAAAAAGTGCAAAGTGCCTAACTCTCTAAGACTCGTGTCTCTACCATTAATGAGTTTCAGAGCTTTCTGGCACGTTAACTTTAGCTTCGGCTGCACGTTGTTGTACATAAGATGCAAACAATGCCTCAAAATTTACTGGCGATAAGTTAAATTGTGGGAATGAACCACGATTAACTAAGCTAGCGATGGTTTCACGTGCATATGGGAATAATGTTGTTGGACAAAAAGCACCAATAGTATGCGCTAATTGCGCCTCTGGTAAGTTACCAATAGTGAAAATACCTGCTTGTTGTACTTCCGCTAAAAAGGCAGTTTGACCTTCAACTGTGGCTGTTACCATTACAGCTAAAACCACTTCAAAAGTGTTATCCGCTAATTTATTAGAACGAGTATCTAAATCTAATTTAATTTCTGGCTTCCAATCTTTTTGAAAAATAGCTGGAGAGTTTGGCGTTTCAAAAGACACATCTTTAGTGTAAATACGTTGAATGGCAAATTGCGGCTCAGTTTGTTCTTCTTGTTTACTTTCTGTTACTTCGTTTTGATTTTTATCACTCATAAGAGTTTCCTATCTTTTATATTTTGTTTCTATTTTTGTTAACTAATTTGTTAGCTATTTATTCTACCAACAAAGCATCTAATTTATCATTCATTGCTAACGCGACTAGTTGATCACAGCCACCTATATGAACATCATCAATGAATATTTGCGGCACGGTATAACCGCCACCACTGCGAGCAATCATTTTTTCACGCAACGCCATATCACCATCAATTTTTATTTCTTCAACCTTCATTACTGATAAAACTGCTGCTTTTTGCTCAAGTAGAGCAATGGCTTGTGTACAAAAAGGACAGTAAGCTTTCGTGTAAATTTCAACTTTTGTCATAAATAATTCTCCGCTCGAAACTTATTGCTTAGTTACTGGCAAACCAGCACCTGTCCATGCACCCATACCACCTTTTAAGACACTCACATGAGAAAAGCCTGACTTATGTAAATCATTAGCAACTTTTACCGCACTAATACCTGCGCTGCATACAACAATAATGGGATTCTCTTTGTGCTTTTCAAGGCTAGTAAAACCATTTTTAGTGATTTTTTCATTAGATAAGCCCACAGCATCAAGGATATGGCTGCTGTTAAAATCTTTTTCACTACGAATATCAAGGGCAACACCTTGATCTCTATTCATTAAAAAAGTTAAGTCTTGTGGGCTAATTTGTTTCACAGGTGACATTTGAATTTTAATTGTTGTCACGATAATCATAACAACAAGGGCAACCCAAACCGCACTTAACATGCCATTGTTGCTAGCAAAAGTAATAAATAGTTCCATAAATGATGACTCTTTTCAGTAATTTTCAGTAAGTACTATATATAAGTACTAAAGATGGTAAATAATAAAATCGCCATATTATACCCAAGTGAGTTGGAATAGCGAATTTATACCCATGATACTTCCTGTATGCTCGTTTCAGGATACCTAACGATTCATAATCAAGGCTAATGATTATCCTCTTAGCAACGGATAAAATGAAGAACATGATTTACTTAAATAAATCATCAAGAATGTGTACAATGACGACAACTAAATTTACTTGAAAAATCGACTAGGCAAAGTGATCATGGCTAATAAAAAATCAACCGTTTTAATTATTTTAGATGGCTGGGGCTATCGTGAACAAAGTGATTCTAATGCAATACTAGCCGCTAATACGCCAGTACTAGATAAACTAAAAGCAGATTACCCTAACATGCTAATTCAAACATCAGGTATGGCAGTAGGCTTACCTGACGGACAAATGGGTAATTCTGAAGTAGGTCATATGAATTTAGGCGCAGGTCGTGTGGTTTATCAAGATTTCACTCGCATAACTAAATCAATTAGCGACGGTGAGTTTTCTTCAACGCCCGCTTTATGTCAAGCGGTGGATAAAGCCGTAGAGCAAGATAAAGCGGTACATATATTTGGCTTACTTTCACCTGGCGGCGTTCATAGCCATGAAGATCACATTTTTGCCATGATGGAATTAGCCAAAGAGCGTGGCGCAAGTAAAATATATTTACATGCTTTTTTAGATGGTCGCGATACACCACCGCGTAGCGCAAAAGCATCATTAGAAAAAGCTCAACAAAAATTCGAGCAACTTTTTTCCGATACCAAGGGTGAAGGCCAAATTGCCTCAGTTATTGGCCGTTACTTTGCCATGGACAGAGATCAACGTTGGGATCGTGTTGAAGCCGCCTATAATTTAATAGTATCCGGAACAAGTAAGTACCAATATAGCGATGCGGAATCTGCGTTAGCAAGCGCTTACACACGCGCTGAAAATGATGAATTTGTTAGTGCTAGTGCCATACTCAATAACGCTGGTAAGGTAATTGAAGTTAACGATGGTGATGCCTTAATTTTTATGAATTTTAGAGCTGATCGTGCGCGACAATTTAGCCGCT